>NZ_CP192037.1:6752500-9269859 GCF_050942485.1 Actinosynnema sp. CS-041913
TCCGAGGCCGTGCACGAACTGCTCGCCGTAGCCCGCCTCCTCGATCACGTCACGGGCCGCCGCGTCCACCGCGCTGACCGCCGTGCCGGCCGCCAGCGCCTTGCGCCCGGCCGCCTGGGAGGCCGCGACCAGCTCGTACAGCTCGCGCTGCCAGTCGGCGACCTTGCCGACGACCAGGGTGCGGGTCATGTCGGAGTGGTAGCCGTCGACCAGGGCGCCGAAGTCCAGCTTCACGAAGTCGCCCGCGTGGACGACCGCGTCGGCGGGGCGGTGGTGCGGGACGGCCGAGTTGGCGCCGGCCGCGACGATGGTCTCGAAGCTCGGGCCGGCCGCGCCGTGGTCGAGCATGCGGCTCTCCAGTTCGCGGGCGATCTCGCGCTCGGTGCGGCCGGGGCGCAGGCCGCCGTGCTCGATGAGGCTCGCCAGTGCCCGGTCGGCCGCCGCGCACGCCATGCGCAGCGCCTCGATCTCCGCCTCGTCCTTGACCAGGCGCTGCTCCTCCACCAGGCCGGCCGCGCGGACCAGCTCGACCTGCTCGGCGGCCTCGGTGAGGATGTCCAGGCTCTCCACGGTGACGTGGTGGCTCTCGTAGCCGGTGCGCGCCGGCCCCGCCTTGCCCGCCCGCTGCGCCAGGGCGACGTCGCACGGCCGGTCGATGACCCGTTCCAGGTCGGGCACCTGGTGCTCGGCCTGGGTCAGGTAGCGGCCGTCGGTGCAGAAGACCGTGGCGGCGTCGGACTCGGCGGACACCAGCAGCGCGGCGTTCGAACCGGTGAACCCGGTCAGGTAGCGGATGTTGAGCAGGTTCGTCACCAGCAGCGCGTCCAGCTCCCGGTCCCGGAGCGTGGCTCGCAGTGCGGCGCGGCGAGGTGCATGCGGCATACCCGCAGACTAGAGGCATCGCCGGGGGCCGGGTGAGGCTTAGGGTGTGGCAATGCGCAGGTGGCTGCCCCGGGGGCTGTGGATGGGATTGCTGCACGGCGGGGTGCAGGTCGGCACCGACGCGGTGAGCGTGCACAGTCCCGGCGCTTCGCCTTCGCTGCGCTACATAGCTCTGGGGCTGGTCGTCGTGGCGGGTGTGTTGTGGGGCGCGCTGGACACGTGGCGGCAGTTGGACGGGCGCGGGATGGTGTGGTTCTTCGCCGCGTTGGTCGCCGGGCCGCTGGCCGGGTTGGTCGGGGTGCTGGGGAAGTCGCTGTTCGTGGACCAGACCGGCGTCGAGGCGCTGGGGGCGGCGTTGACCGGTGGAGCCGCCTTCACTGCATTGCTGGTGCTTGCCACGGCCGGTGTGGGGATGGGGCTGGGCAACGTCCTGCCGCAGCCGAAGGGCTCCCACTAGTCCGGTTGTCCGGGCTTCGGCCGGCCGGTCCTAGCGGCGCAGGTCACCTGCTTGTTCGTAGCCGTCCCAGGTCTTCTGGGTGACGGCGGTGATCGGGGACGAGTTGAGCGTGAGGACGTCCTCCGCGCCCACCAGCCAGAGCTTGTCGTCCAGCAGCAGGCCCAGTCGGCCGTTCGGCGCGCGTACCGCCTTCGCGCCGGCCGGGATGCGGGCGGCCAGTGGCAGGTCGTCCACGACGGCCGGGCGGCGGTCCAGCACCCGGGTGGCCAGGCGGTCGGTCACCGAGCGGCGTTCCACTCGGACCACTTCGCCTCCGACGACCAGGTCGACGGTGTTCTCCGGGGACGGCACGGCGAAGCCGTCCAGGACGCGGGCCGCGTCCTCGGACTTGCAGCCCGGCACGTTGGTCAGGTCCAGGCCGAAGTGGCCCAGGTCGGTGGGCGCGGCGGCGGCTCCGTCGACCGTGGCGCGGACCACGTCCAGCGGGATGCGGCCACAGGGGTCCTCCGGCGAGATCGGGGCGTGGCCGTCCGGGGTGCGGACGAGGCCGGGGCCCTCGCGCCAGCGGCCGGGGATGGTGGCCGACGGGATCGGGTTGCCGGAGAAGTCGTGGTTCCAGAAGGTGATCGTGGTGCCCTGCTCGGTCTCGTGGGCGATGGCGAAGGCCTTCAGCGCGTCCACGTACATCCAGTCGGCGCTGAACGCGTCGACCACCGAGCGGGTGCGGGGCTTGCGGGTGTCGGCGACCGGTTCGAAGCCTCGTTCGCCCAGTGCTTCCACGTGGTTGAGGAACGTCGGGTTCCGGGCGCGCAGCACGAACTGGCCCGCGCCGTTCCAGCCGGCGGCGCGGCCGGTGGTGTCGGTGAACAGCAGGTAGAACCAGCCGTCCACGAACAGCACGGACGGCTGGCCGGCGCCGTAGGTGTTCTCGCGGGTCGTGTCGTAGGAGGGGCTGACGATCGGCTGCCCGCCCGCGTCCCTGGTCCAGTGGACGCCGTCCGGGCTGGTGGCGACGCCGATCGCGTTGCCGTGGGCGTGCTCCCCCGCCGCGCCGGTGTAGTACAGGTAGTACGTGCCGCCGACCTTGAGCACCGACGGGTCGCAGACGTGTTTGCCGTCGAAGCCCGTGACGCTGCCGGACAGGACCGATTGGCCGGGGCCGCCGTCGGGTGCGGTGAACGGGCCGTCGGGGCCGGCGCTCTCCGCGTAGAGCAGGTCGTCGCCGGGCGGGTCGGCGAAGCGGAGCTGGCTGCACCACCACATGCGGATCCGGCCGCCTTCGGCGACCACGGCCGGGCCGTAGTTGTACGGGGCCTCCGCGCCGGCGGCGACCACGCCGGGGCTCTGCCTGCCCCGGTCCGCGGTGATGGGCGGGGGCGGCGGGGGCTTCCTGGTGGTGGTCGTGGACGTGGTGGTCGTGGTCGGGGCCGGTGCGGCGGCCGGTTCGGCGGCGCTGGGCGCGCACGCCGCCACCGCGGCTGAGGCGAGGATGCCTGCGAGGAGCCTCGTCGGGCCGGCCATGGTCTCCACTTCCGAACGAAACGGTCGACACCGGGGGCACGAGAGGCGTCCGGTTCCGGTTCAGTGTAGAGATCGACTCACCCTGTCGGGTGACTACCGATCGGGCGCGACCAGCTCGACTTCGAAACCGTCCGTGTTCTCCAGGTAGGCGGCGTAGTGATCAGCGCCACCCGCGTGCGGGTGCCGGTCGGCGAACATCAGCGACCAGCCGTGGTCCGGCGCGCGGGCGGCCAACTCGTCGAGCCGCCGCCGGCCGCCGACGTGGAACGCCAGGTGGTTGAGCCCCGTGTGCAGGCGGTGGTGGGCGTCCATGGCCGGCGAGTGCTCCACCACCAGGTACGTCGGGCCCAGCCGCCAACTCACCCCGGCGCTCCACCGCTGGTACTCGGTCCAGCCCAGCTCGCGCAGCAGCCAGCCGATGCTCGCCTCCGCGCGGGCCAGGTCGGGCACCCACAGCTCCACGTGGTGCAGCGCGCCGGGTGTCGGTTCCCGGCCGGGGGTCATGCCTTGGCGGCGAGCCAGCGGATGGCGAGGGGGTAGCCCTGGACGCCCAGGCCGACGATGACGCCGTCCGCCACCGCCGAGAGGTAGCTGTGGTGGCGGAAGTCCTCGCGTTTGTGGACGTTCGAGATGTGCACCTCGACCAAGGGCGCGGTGAGCTGGGAGCACGCGTCGCGCACGGCGATCGAGTAGTGCGTCCACGCTCCCGCGTTGAGCACGACCGGGGTGGATTCGTCGGCTGCCCGGTGCAGCCAGCCGAGCATCTCGCCCTCGAAGTCGGTTTGCCGGACTTCCACCTCGACGCCCAGTTCGCGGCCGGTCTCCTCGCACAGGGCCACCAGGTCGGCGTACGTGGTGCGGCCGTAGACGTCCGGCTCACGGGTGCCGAGGCGGCCCAGGTTGGGGCCGTTGAGCACGAGGACCTTCACAGCAGGATGCTCCCGCCCGACTTCGGCTCGGCGGCCACCGCCGAGTACGCGGCGGCGATCAGGGACGGGTCCGGGCCTTCCAGGCGGCCGGGTTTGGCCAAGCCGTCCAGCACCACGAAGCGCAGCACGCCGGCGCGGTTCTTCTTGTCGCTCTTCATGCCGTCCAGGAGTTGCGGCAGCGCGTCCGGGTCGTACTGGGTGGGCAGGCCGAGTGACGTGAGCACGCTGCGGTGGCGGTCGGCGGTCTCGTCGTCCAGCCGGCCGGCCAGGCGGGCGAGTTCGGCGGCGAACACCAGGCCGACGCTGATCGCCGCGCCGTGCCGCCAGCGGTAGCGCTCGCGGCGCTCGATGGCGTGGCCCAGGGTGTGGCCGTAGTTGAGGATCTCGCGCAGGTCGGACTCGCGCAGGTCGGTGGCCACCACGTCGGCCTTGACCTGGATCTTGCGGCGGACCAGTTCCTCGATCACGTCGCCGGTCGGGTCCAGGGCCCGGTCCGGGTCCGCCTCGATCAGGTCGAGGATCGCCGGGTCGGCGATGAAGCCGCCCTTGACGACCTCCGCCATGCCGGCGATCAGCTCGTTGCGCGGCAGGGTCTCCAAGGTGGCCAGGTCGACCAGCACGGCCTGCGGCTCGTAGAACGTGCCGACCAGGTTCTTGCCCGCGTCGGTGTTGATGCCGGTCTTGCCGCCGATCGCCGCGTCCACCATGCCGAGCAGCGTGGTCGGCACGTGCACCAGCTTGACGCCGCGCATCCACGTGGACGCGACGAACCCGGCCAGGTCGGTGACCGCTCCCCCGCCGAGGCCGACCACGGCGTCCCGGCGGCCCAGCCCCATCTGGCCGAACACGTTCCAGCAGTACCCGGCGACCCGCAGGTCCTTGCCGTCCTCCGCGTCGGGGACCTCGACGCGGTGCGCCTCGACGCCCGCCGCCGCCAGCTCCTCGCGGACCACCTCGGCGGTCTCGGCGAGCGTGGGCGTGTGGACGATCGCCGCCTTGTCCGTGCCTCGCAACACCTCGACCAGGTCGCCCAGCAGGCCACGGCCCACCACCACGTCGTACGGCCGCTCCGCGGCCACGCGGATCCGCACCGGCTCGCCCATCACCATTCCCCTTCGTCGGTCACCATTCGACCACGTCCGCGGCCAACACGTCCGCGCCCCACACGCCGGCCAACAAGTCGGCTTGATCCTTGACGGCCGTGCGCGCGGAGCCCTTGATCTTCGGCCAGCCTTCGACGTGGAAGGTGACCGTGCGCCCGCGGAACGTGTACCGCCACGCCCCCGCCACGCGCCCGTGCACCACCAGCGCACCGGGACTCCCGACCGGCCGCCACACCCGCTTCGCGACCTCGGGCTCCGCCACCAGCCAACGCGGGCCGAGCAGATACGGGTCGCGCGGGAACAGCAGCAGTCCGGCAGGCGGTTCAGGCGCGTCCCGCACGTCATCATGCGCCAGCAGCCGCCGCCCTTCGACCGCGACCGGACGCAACTCCGGCCAGACGTCCTGCGGACCCGCCCCGAGCCACTTCTCCGCGTCCGCCTTGGCGAACGGCCCGACGAACCGCGCGTAGTCCCGCAGCAGGGTCGGCTCTACCGCGCCACTGTCCCGAGGACGGTCGGCGGGCGGACCGGCAGGAGGCGGACCGACGGCGGGTCCACCGGGTGTGGCGGATGCGGCGGGGCCGAGTTGGTCGGTGGGGCGGCGGAAGGCCAGTTTCGCGCCGAGCGGCTCCAGTTCGATGCCGGCGAGCAGCGTGCACAGGCGAAACAGGCCCTCGATCACGTGAGGGACCTCGCAGCGTGGGCAGTGCGGGCTGACCACTTCCGGCAGGTGGGGGCTGATCGCGCCGGACAGCTCGCCCTTGGTCGCCGTCTCGTCGGGGAACTCGCGGCGCATCAGCTCGACGACCAGGTCCACGTGCTCCAGGTCGGGCGTCGGGTACGCGCCGCACCACGCCGCCAGTTGATCCGTCGTGCGGGGGCGCAACTGCCGTCGCAGTCCCGGCAGGTCGGCCGGCCGGTGCAGGTGAGGCGCGCCACGCAGGCTCAGGACGCGGACCAGCGGCTCGTCGTGCCGGTGGTCGCGCACGGCGATGGCCGCCGCGCCGGTCTTGGGCGGGCTGTCCACCACGCCGAGCGCGAGCACGCCCAAGTCGCCGCCGTGCAGACCCTGCACCGCGGCGCGGTGCGCGAGGACACGTGCGGCGGTCAGGTCCACGGGCTCACGTCGGCTCGCTCGGCCGCCATTGCGCGAGCACGGCCTCGACCACCTGCTCCGGCTCCAGGCTGTCGGTGACCACCTCGATGGTCGCGACCTCCCGGTACAGCGGCAGGCGGGCGTCGAGCAGCGCCTTGAACGTCGACCGCGGGTTCACCCCGGCCAGCAGCGGCCGTGCGGTGGACAGGCCGGTCCGCCGCACGCCCTCGGCCATGCCGACGTTGAGGAACACCACGGTGTGCCCGGTCAGGCGTTCCCGCGTCACGGCGGACAGCACCGCGCCGCCGCCCAGCGCCAGCACGCCGCCGTGCTCGGCCAGGCCCTTCGCGACCGCCTCCTCCTCCAGCGCCCGGAACGCCGGCTCGCCGTCGGTGGTGAAGATGTCCGAGATGGACTTGCCCGCCGTGGCGACGATGTCCTCGTCGGTGTCCCGGAAGGACGCCTCCAGCCGCTCGGCGAGGAGTTGGCCGACCGTCGTCTTGCCCGCGCCGGGCGGACCGAGGACGACGAGCTTCGGCCTCACAGCCCCTCCCAGCGGGCTTCCAGGGCCTCCAGGTAGGACGCGACGTTGCGCCTGGTCTCCGCGATCGAGTCGCCGCCGAACTTCTCCAGCGCCGTCTCCGCGAGCACCAGCGCCACCACGGACTCCAGCACCACGCCCGCCCGCGGCACCGCGCAGACGTCCGACCGCTGGTGGATGGCCACGGCCGGCTCGCCGGTCCGGACGTCCACCGTGGACAGTGCCCGGGGGACGGTCGAGATCGGCTTCATCGCGACCCGGACCCGCAACGGCTCGCCGTTGGTGATGCCTCCCTCCAATCCTCCGGCCCGGTTGGAGCGACGCGTCACCCCCTTCGGCCCGGTTCCCCGGTCGATCTCGTCGTGCGCCTCGCTACCCCACCGCTCGGCGGTGGTGAAGCCGTCGCCGATCGCCACGCCCTTCATCGCCTGCACGCCCATCAGCGCGCCCGCGAGCCGCGCGTCCAGCCGCCGGTCCCAGTGCACGTGCGACCCGAGGCCGGGTGGCAGGCCGTAGACGATCACCTCGATCACGCCGCCGACCGTGTCACCGGCCTCCTTCACCGCCTCCACCTCGGCCACCATCGCCTCGGTGCCACGCGGGTCGAACGCCCGCACGGGGCTGGCGTCCACCGCCGCGAGGTCACCCGGACCGGGCGCCGGCGCGTCGGCGGGCGTCTTGGCCCTGCCGATCGACACCACGTGGCTGACCACGTCGACGTCGAAGACCTGCTTGAGGAACTGCCTGGCCACGGTGCCCAGCGCGGTGCGGGCGGCGGTCTCCCGCGCGCTGGCCCGCTCCAGCACCGGCCGCGCCTCGTCGAACCCGAACTTCTGCATGCCGGGCAGGTCGGCGTGGCCGGGCCGGGGCCTGGTCAGCGCCTCGTTGCGCCCGGTGGGCTTCAACTCGGACGGGTCGACGGGATCGGCGGACATCACCTTCTGCCACTTGGGCCACTCGGAGTTGCCGATCCGCACGGCGATCGGGCCGCCCTGGGTGAGCCCGTGGCGCACCCCGCCGAGGATCTCGACCTCGTCGGCCTCGAACCCCATCCGGGGACTGCGCCCGAACCCGAGCCGTCGCCGTTCCAATTGGACGGTCAGGTCGGCAGTGGTGACCTCAACCCCGGCGACCATGCCTTCCAGCACGGCGACCAAGGCCGGTCCGTGGGACTCCCCAGCGGTGATCCAGCGCAGCACGCGCCGAATCCTTCCACAGCGTCAGTACGGCCCCCACAGCGACGTCAGCCACGTCCCGCCCAGCAGGCCGGGGCCGTGCGGCACACCGCCGGATGGCCGCCACAGCGCTACGACCAGCGTGATCGCGCTCGCCAGCGCCGCACCCACCGGCAGCGCGAGCCACGACACCGACCCGAGCACCGCCCCCATCGCCCCGGCCAGCTTCACGTCGCCCCCGCCGAGCGAGGAGGGCGCCAGCCGGTGCACGGCTAAGTGGAGCCCGAAGAACACCAGACATCCGACCATTGCGCGCCCCAGGTCGGCTCCGGCGAACCACAGCACCACCGCCAGGAGCGGGTACGCGGGCAGCGTCAACGCGTCCGGCAGCCGCCTGTGCCGGAAGTCCGCAATAGCGAGCAACACGCCCAACCACGCCACTGCCAGCGGCACGGGGAGCCAGTGCGGAGGGCTCACCGAGGCACTGGCGAGCCACAGCACGGCCGTGGGCAGCGCGCACCACAGCCATCGGACGTCCGTGCCTCGCGGCAGGACGCGGAGAACCTTCGCACCGAGGATTCCGGCGGTGCGGCCGGACAGTGGGATGACCATGGGTCAACGGTGGCGGATGGGCCGTTCAGAGCACAAGAACAGGTTCGGATGAATGGTCCATTCATCCGAACCCGTCGGCGTCGAGCACTCTCAGTGCTGCCAGGAGAACAGGGTGTCACCAGCCGTCACGGGTCCGGGAGCGGCCTGGTCGAGCAGCGCGTCCGCGGTGGCGTCCAACGCGATGACCGGGCAGATCGGGGCGAACCCGGCGGCCTCGATCCCGGCCGGATCCCAGGTCACGACCGGTTGCCCGGCCCGCACCGACTCGCCCTTGACCACGTGCAGGGTGAAGCCCTCGCCCTTGCGCTTCACGGTGTCGATGCCCAGGTGCACGAGCACCGCCGCGCCGTCCGCCGTGGCCACCACGAACGCGTGCGGGTGCAGCGTGACGACCGTGCCGTCCACCGGGGACACCACCTCGCCCGCCACCCGGTCCGGCTCCACGGCGATGCCGGGGCCCACCATGGCTTGCGAGAACACCGGGTCCGGCACCTCGGTCAGCGGCACCACCCGTCCGCTGACCGGACTCGCCACGCGCAACGTCACAGCAGGTCCTCGATGTCACTCGCCAGGGTGTCGGCCTCGGGCCCGACGACGACCTGCACGATGTTGCCCGCCCGCATCACGCCGTGCGCGCCGAGCGCCTTGAGCGCCTTCTCGTCCACCCGGTCGCCGTCCTCCAACTCGCAGCGCAGGCGCGTGATGCAAGGCTCGATCTCCACGATGTTGTCCGCCCCGCCGAGCGCGGCGACGATCTTCTCCGCCTTGTCCGCCACTTCAAGTCCTCTCTCGACACCCGCAGTGAGGGTGCCACCGCTCGGGCACGGTCCCGTAACGGCGGTTGACACCCGCTTGGCGCGCGGAGCATCCTCCCCGCACCAACTGGTCTAGACCGGAAAGTACCAATCGGGGTTTGACCGCGCGACTACGGGGCGAGCACGGGGAGGTGTCATGAACCGCAACGAGATCGTCGACGGGCCCAAGCCCAAGCACGCCCAACTCCGGGACATCCTGCGGCGCATGGCCGAGCAGGAGCTGCCGCCGGGCTCGCCGATCCCGTCCGAACGCGACCTCGCGCAGCAGTACCGGGTCTCCCGGATCACGGTGCGCGCCGCGGTCGGTCAGCTCGTCGCCGAAGGTCTGCTGACCAGGGCGAAGGGCCGGGGCACCTTCACCGCCCGGCGGCGCATGGACGCCCAGCTCTACTTGGAGTCCTTCACCGACGACATGCGGCGGCGCGGTCTCGTCCCCACGACCGAGGTGCAGCGGTGCGCCGAAGAGGTGCCGCCGCCGGCCGCGGCGTCCGCGCTCGGCCTGCCCCCGCACGAGCCCGCCTGCCACCTCGTCCGCCTGCGCCGGGCCGACGGGGTGCCGCTGGCGGTCGAGCGTGGCTGGTACCACCCCCGAATCCTGCCCGGACTGCACCGGCACGACCTAACCGCCTCGCTCTACACGCTGCTCGCCGACAGCTACGGCGTGCAGCTCGACTACGCGCAGCAGACGGTCTGGGCCGAAGGCGCGGACCCCGAAACCGCGAAGCTGCTGGGCGTCAAGACCGGCAGCGCGCTCCTCGTCTTCCGCCGCGTCACCAGCTCCTCCGGTCGACCCGTCGAAGACATGACGTCCTGGTACCGGGGCGATCTCTACCAGGTGACCATGCAATTGGACCGGACCGACCCGGAATCCGGCCCGCTCTCCGCCAAAGGGAGGTAACCCATGAGCGCCAGCGCCCCACAGGCCGTCGGCGGTCGTGACATCAAGGGACTCGCCACGCTTCAGCGGTTCGGTCGCAGCCTCATGCTGCCGATCGCCGCGCTGCCGGTGGCCGGTCTCCTGGCCCGACTGGGCCAGGACGACTTGCTGGGCAAGAACGGCTTGGGGTGGAACAAGGTCGCGGCGGTCATCGGCAACGCCGGTGACTCGATCCTCGCCAACCTGCCGCTGCTGTTCGCAGTCGGCATCGCGATCGGGTTCGCCCGCCGGGGTGACGGTTCGACCGCCTTGGCCGCCGTCGTCGGCTACGTGGTGATGCAGGGCGTGTTCACGGCGATGTCGCCGTTCGTCCTGGACCAGCCGACCGAGGTGGGCGCCAAGCCTGTCCTGATCGACTACCGGGTGCTCGGCGGCATCGTGGTCGGCCTGATCACCGCCGTGCTCTGGCAGAAGTACCACCGGATCAAGCTGCCGCCGTACCTGGCGTTCTTCGGCGGTCGCCGGTTCGTGCCGATCCTGGTCGCCGCCGTGATGGTCGTGGTGGCCGTCCTGCTCGGCCTGATCTACCCGGTGTTCAACAGCGGTATCAAGAGCCTCGGAGAGGCGGTCACCGGCAGCACGATCATCGGCGCGGGCGTCTTCGGCGTCGTCAACCGCCTGCTGATCCCGCTCGGCCTGCACCACATCATCAACAACGTGGTGTGGTTCCAGTTCGGCGAGTTCACCACCGCCGACGGCAAGGTCGTCCACGGCGACATCACCCGCTTCCTGGCCCACGACCCGACCGCCGGCACGTTCCAGACCGGCTTCTTCCCGATCATGATGTTCGCGCTGCCCGCCGCCGCCCTGGCGATCGTGCACACGGCGCGACCGGCCCAGCGGAAGCTCATCGCGGGCATCATGGGCTCGGCCGCGCTGACCGCGTTCATCACCGGCGTCACGGAGCCGCTGGAGTTCGCGTTCATGTTCGTGGCGTGGCCGCTGTACCTGATCCACGCGGTGCTGACCGGCACCTCGCTGGCGATCACCAACGCGCTCGGCATCCACGACGGGTTCTTCTTCTCGGCGGGCGCGATCGACATGATCCTCAACTGGGGCATCTCGACCAAGCCCTGGCTGCTGGTCCTCGTCGGCCTGATCTACGCGGTGATCTACTACTTCCTGTTCCGCTTCGTCATCACCAAGTGGAACCTGCGGACCCCGGGCCGGGACGACAACGAGGACCCGGAAGCGGATCCCAGCGTCGTCGAGGGCACCGAGGTCAGGGAGGGCACCGGCGCCGGGGAGACGGAAACCCGCGCCAAGCGCACGCGTCCCGACCGGGACGGCTGAGAGACGAGAGGACGGATCATGGCTGAGCGACGGGTCACCGTGGCGAGCAAGGTAGGACTGCACGCCCGCCCTGCCGCCCTGCTGGCGAAGGCGGCTGCGGGCCAACCGGTGAAGGTCACCATCCGCAAGGACGACGGCCAACCGGTGGAAGCAGCCAGCGTGCTGGGTCTGATGACCCTCGGCGCGAT
Source organism: Actinosynnema sp. CS-041913 (assembly GCF_050942485.1). Lineage (NCBI taxonomy): Bacteria > Bacillati > Actinomycetota > Actinomycetes > Pseudonocardiales > Pseudonocardiaceae > Actinosynnema > Actinosynnema sp. CS-041913. Next base: position 6,764,050 of record NZ_CP192037.1, read on the forward strand.
GCACGGCGACGAGGTCGTGCTGGCCGCGGACGGCGAAGGCGCGGACGCCGCGCTGGAAGCCATCGCGGAGATGATCGCCACCGACCTCGACGAGGGCTGATCCACCCGGACGATCGACGACCGGGCCCCTGCTCGCACCTCGTGCGAGCAGGGGCCCGGTCGTGCGCGGGGTCTACTCCCCCAACGGCAACGGCAGGACGTCACCCGTCGCGGCACGCAGGGCGTCCCGCATCGCCGCCCGCGGCACGGGCCGGCCGGTGAACAGCGCGGACTGCCCGAAAGCCTGGTGCAGCAACATGTCCAGCCCGGTCGCCAGGGCACGGCCGCGCTTCGCCACCGCGGACGCCACCGGCGTGGGCCACGGGTGGTAGATGACGTCCAGGACGCACGGCGCCTCCGCCAACGAGGTGGCGATCGGCGCGGTGGCGGCCGGCGGAACGGTGCTCACCAGCACGTCGGACGAGGCCGCCAAAGCCGCGAAATCCGCGGTGTCCCAAGAGATCACGGTCAACGACACACCGACCCGGGCGGCACACGCCTCGGCCTCGGCGGCACGCGCCGCCGAACGGACCACGAGCGAGAACGACGTCACACCGACGGAAGCCAGGCCCACGAGGGCAGCCGTGGCCGTGCCGCCGGCTCCCAGCAGCACGGCGTGCGAACCGCCGGTGAACCCGCAAACAGCGCGGAGCGCGCCCAGCACACCGTCGACGTCCGTGCAGTCGGCACGCCAGCCGTCCGGGGTGGGGACGAGGGTGTTCGCCGCGCCGACCAGCGCAGCCCGCGAAGTAGCCGACGAGGCGACCGCGAGAGCCGCCCGCTTGCCGGGCATCGTCACGGAAAGACCCGCCCACGAGGAATCGAGCCCGCGCACCAGCGGCTCGACACCGTCGGCGGAACACTCGATCCGCGTGTAGGACCACCCGGACAGGCCCAGCGCCGCGAACGCGGCGTTGTGCAGCACAGGCGACAGCGAGTGGGTCACCGGCGAGCCGATGACCGCGGCTTGGCGGGCCACCGTCAGAAGACACCCTCCGCGCGGGCCTTGTCGACCAGGCGGTTGTGCTCGTCGATGTCCTCCGAGAAGCACGACGTGCCGTCCTTCTGGCACTTCACGAAGTACAGCCACGCGCCGGCCTCGGGGTTGATCGCCGCGGTGATCGCCTCCCGGCTCGGCGAGCCGATCGGCGTCGGCGGCAGACCGGCCACCTTGTACGTGTTGTACGGCCCGGAACGGTTGCGGTCGTCGTCGCTGGTGGTCACGATCGGGCGGTCCAGCTTGTAGTTGACCGTCGAGTCGAACTGGAGGATCTGGCTGACCGCCAGCCGGTTGTAGATGACCCGCGAGACCTTGCCGAAGTCCTTCTCCAGGCCTTCCTTCTCGATCAGCGACGCGATGGTCAGCACGTGGTACGGCCGGAAGCCGGTCGTCTTCGTGCCCGCCGGGATGCCGTAGCCCTGCAACCGCTGGGTCGACGTCTCGATGACGCTCTTCAGCAGCTCGGGGGCCGACGCGCCGGGCTTGAGCTGGTACAGGCCGCGCGTGATCAGGCCCTCCAGCCGGTGCTCGCGGGGCGCGCGGCCGAAGTCGGCCAGCGCCCACTCCGGGATGCCCAGCGCCGCCGCGTCGGCGTTCTCCGCCGCGTCCCGCAGCTCCTGCGGCGTCACGCACTTCTTCACGCCGCCCAGCTCCGCGCACGAGGCGTCGGACAGCATCGACAGGATGCCCTTGGTGACCTTGCCGTCCACGCCGGTGATGTCGTGCAGCACGTTGCCGCCCTTGACCTCCAGCGGGACGACCTTGGCCTTGGGGTCGGTCATCCGGTCGACCGCCGCCTGGCCGGACATCCTGGTCTTCATCAGGTAGAAGCCGGGCTGGATCGCGGTGACCCGCGGGTCCTCCCGCCCCGCCTCGGTGAACGCCCGCGCGCTGGCCACCACGTCCTGCTCCCGCAGGGTGGTCGCGATGGTCGTCACCAGGTCGCCGTCCTTGACCTCGACGACCACGTCCGCCTCGCCGGCGCCGGCGTAGTCCTCGAACGAGCCGATGCCGCTCAGCGTCTGGTACCCGTAGTAGGCGCCGACGCCGCCGACCGCGAGCACCAGCGCGACCACGATCCACAGGATGGTCCGCTTGCGCCGGCGCTTGGCCCGCCGCGCCGCCACCGCCCCCGACTTGGCGCGCGGCCGTTCGTCGTGGTGCACGTCAGGTTCGCTGAACAACCCGAGGTCGTCGCTCACGTGCGGTCCTTCGCTCCGGGGGCTCGCTCCTCATCGGCAGAGCGGGCCACGTGTCGTGCCCGTGCGTCCAGCCAGGACTGGAGGATCTCGACCGCGGCAGCCTGGTCCACGACGGCACGTTGCTTCCTGCCCCGCACCCCGCGCTCGGCGAGCACCCGGCTCGCCGTGACCGTGGTCAGCCGCTCGTCGTGCAGCCGCACCGGAACCGGTGCGACTCGCCCGGCCAACGCCGCAGCGTACGCCGCCGCCGTCTCCGCTGCCGGCCCGTGTCGCCCGGCCAGGGTCCGTGGCAGACCGACCACGACCTCCACGACGCCGTGCTCGGTGACCAGTCCGGCCAGGTCCGCGAGGTCCCGCCCGGACTTCTCGTCACGTGCCAGGGTAACGAGCGGAGTCGCCAGAAACGCCCCCGGGTCGCTCAGGGCGACCCCTACCCGGACCGCTCCGACGTCGACGCCCAGCCTCCTGCCGAGGCCGGGGTCGTCGACGCCGGGACGGTCAGTGCTGCTCAACGGCGCGGTCCACCTCGGCACGCAGGGCGGCCAGGGCCTGGTTCACGCCGGCGGGGTCGGTGCCGCCGCCCTGGGCCAGGTCCGGCTTGCCGCCGCCCCGGCCGCCGACGGCGGGGGCGAACGCGGGCACCAGCTTGCCGGCGGCGAGCCCCAGCGAGCGGGCGGCGGCGGTGGTGGCCACCACGAAGCTCACCTTGTCGCCGTCCGGGGCGAACAGGCCGACCACGCCGGGCCGGTCGCCGAGCCGGTTGCGCACCTCGCCGGCCAGCGTCCGCACGTCGCCGGCGGGGGTGCCGGGGGGCAGGGTGAGCGCCACCAGGGCGACCCCGCGCACGTCGAGGGCCTGCTCGGCCAGCGAGCCGGCGCTGGACAGCAACTGGGCGGCGCGGACCCGCTCCAGCTCCTTCTCCGCCGTGCGCAGCCGCTCGACCAGGGCCTCGACCCGGGCCGGCACCTCGGCGTCGGGCACCTTCAGCAGCGAGGCCACGTTCTGCACCAGGGCCCGCTCCCGGGCCAGGTACTGGAACGCCTCGATGCCGACGTAGGCCTCCAGCCGGCGCACCCCGGAGCCGATGGACGACTCGCCGATCACCGTGATCGGGCCGATCTGCGACGAGTGCTCGACGTGCGTGCCACCGCACAGCTCACGCGACCACGGACCGCCGATCTCGACCACCCGCACGGTCTCGTCGTAGGTCTCGCCGAACAGGGCGACCGCGCCCATCTCCTGGGCGCCGCCCATGTCGGTGTAGACGACCTGCACCGGCAGGTCGCGCCGGACCGCGAGGTTGGAGACCTCCTCGATCTCGCTGCGCGTCTCCTCCGACAGGCCTCCCGTCCAGGCGAAGTCCAGCCGCAGGTAGCCCGGCTTGTTGTAGGAGCCGCTCTGCAGCGCGGACGGGCCGAGCACCTGCCGCAGGGCGGCGTGCACGACGTGCGTGCCGGAGTGGCCCTGGCGGGCGCCGACGCGCCACTCCGGGTCCACCCGGGCCTCGACGTGCTCGCCCTCGGCGATCTCGCCGGACAGCACCCGCACCTGGTGCACCCACAGCTTGCGGGCCACCTTCTGGACGTCCACGACCTCCAGCTCGGCGCCGCCGGACACGATCGTGCCGGCGTCGCTCTCCTGGCCGCCGGACTCGGCGTACAGCGGGGTGCGGTCCAGCACGACCTCGACGATCTCGCCCTCGCGGGCGGAGCGGACCCGCTTGCCGTCGCTGATGATGCCGCGCAGGGTGGCCTCGGAGGCCAGCTCCTGGTAGCCGGTGAACTCGGTCGCGCCGAGGTCCAGCAGCTCCCGGTACACGGTCTGGTCGCCGTGGCCGGTCTTCTTGCCGGCGGCGTCGGCCTTGGCGCGGGCGCGCTGCTCGGCCATCAGCTTGCGGAACCCGTCCTCGTCCACGGTCAGGCCCGCCTCGGCGGCCATCTCCAGGGTGAGGTCGATCGGGAAGCCGTACGTGTCGTGGAGCTGGAACGCCTTGTCGCCGGGCAGCGTGGCGCGGCCGTCGGCCTTGACCTCGGCGGCGGCGCCCTCGAAGATCCGCGACCCGGCCTCCAGGGTCCGCAGGAAGGTGTCCTCCTCGGCCTGGAGCACCTGGGCGATCCGGGCGAACCCGCTGACCAGCTCGGGGTAGGTCGGGCCCATGGCGTCCCGGACCAGCTCGGCGAACCGGACCAGCACCGGCTCGGTCACGCCCAGCAGGCGGGCGGACCGGATGATCCGGCGCAGCAGGCGGCGCAGCACGTAGCCGCGGGCCTCGTTGCCGGGGGTGACGCCGTCGCCGACGATCAGCACGCCGCTGCGGGCGTGGTCGGCGATGACCCGGAACCGCACGTCGTCGACCGGGTCGGCGCCGTACTTGCGGCCGGACAGCTCCTCGGCCTTGCGGATCACCGGGAGCACCAGGTCGGTCTCGTAGACGTTGTCCACGCCCTGGAGCAGGAACGCCACCCGCTCCACGCCCATGCCGGTGTCGATGTTCTTCTTCGGCAGGGAGCCGACCGGCTGGTGGCCGTCCTTCGGGCTCAGCTCGCCGCGCACGTCCTGCATGAAGACCAGGTTCCAGATCTCCAGGTACCGGTCCTCGTCGACGACCGGGCCGCCCTCCTTGCCGTAGGCGGGGCCGCGGTCGTAGTAGATCTCCGAGCACGGGCCGCCGGGGCCGGGCACGCCCATGTCCCAGTAGTTGTCCTTGCCGTCCCGGCGCTGGATGCGCTCCTGCGGCAGGCCGGCGACCTTCTGCCACAGCTCGATGGCCTCGTCGTCGTCCAGGTAGACGGTGACCCAGATGCGCTCCGGGTCGAAGCCGTAGCCGCCGTCGTCCTGGGACTTGGTGATCAGCTCCCAGGCCAGCCGGATGGCCTCTTCCTTGAAGTAGTCGCCGAACGAGAAGTTGCCCGCCATCTGGAAGAACGTGTTGTGGCGGGTGGTCTTGCCGACCTCGTCGATGTCCGGCGTGCGCACGCACTTCTGGATGCTGGTGGCGCGCTCGTACGGCGGCGGGGCCTCACCGAGGAAGTACGGCTTGAAGGGCACCATGCCGGCGTTGACGAACAGCAGGTTCGGGTCGTCCAGGATCAGCGAGGCACTGGGCACGACGGTGTGGCCGGCTCGCTCGAAATGCTCGCGGAAGCGCTTGATGATCTCGTGGGTCTGCACGGGCTCGTCCTTGGATCTGGAGTGGAAATCAGGGCACGGCGAGGCGAACGACCTCTAGCGGTCGTTCGCCCTGCGCGCTCGCCGACCCGGCGTGAAGCCCGTCTGACGTTCCACGCTCTCTTGCAACTCGTGCTCGCGCTCGGTCATTCCCGCGCGGACCTCGGCGCCGAACGAGCCGATCGCGCCGGCCAGCTCGCGGAGTCCCTCGCCGACGTTCGCGCCGATGCCGGCCGGGGTGGCGGCGTGCGCGGCCTGCCCCGCCTTGCGGGTGGCGACCACGCCGGCGGCGATGCCCAGGCCGAACCAGAACAGCCGCCTCATCGCCGGCCCCGCCGGGAGTGCTTCTTCGGCGACTGGGCGGCGGCGCGGCGCGCCCGGATGGCCTTGCTGACGCCGTAGGACAGCGCGGCGGCCTTGACCAGCGGGCCGCCGAGGGTGGCGGTGAACAGCGAGGTCAGCGCGGAGACGTTGCCGGTGACCGCGCGCGCGTTGGCGGTGATCCCGTCCACCCGCTCAAGCTGGGTGTTCACGTGCGTGATCGTGGTGTTCGCGCCGGTGAAGATCGGGTCGCTGTTCTGGTGCGCCTTGCGGATGGCGATGGTGGCCTCGTCCAGCGTGCGGCCCAGCTTGATCAGCGGGATGGCCAGCAGGATCACCAGCAGCACGAACGCGCCGGCGGCGACCAGCGCGGCGATCTGCCCTGGCGACACGGATCCTCCTGAAAGGCTTGCTGGGGGCGTCGGGCGCCCAAGGTTACCGTGTGTCGCCCGAATGACCTCTGGTGGATCTCCGTTCCGCCTGCCGCGCGCCACCGGCCGGCATGTGAGAACTACTCGGATGACCGATGACCTGCCCGTTCCGTTGCCGTACCGTGATCTTCGCTGTTCGACCCCCACTTCCAGGAGGACACGGCATGGCTCAGGAGAACGAGACGTACGAGGCCCCGTCCAGCGGCCTGCTGCTCAGCGCGGAGCCGCTGACCGGCGCGGTCGACCGGGGCAAGGCCAACGGCGCGGTCGCCGACAACGACGGCAACGACTGAGTGACCGTCCCGTCCCTGGCTGACCTCGTCGCACCGGTCGGGGTCAGCCAGTTCTTCGCCGCGGTGCAGGGCCGGGTCCACCGGCGGTTCCCCGGCCGGGCGGGGCGGTTCGCCGACCTGCTGCCGTGGTCGGAGGTCAACCGGGTGCTCCGGCAGCACCGGCTGGAGTTCCCCCGCCTGCGGCTCGCGCGCGGCGGCGAGGTCGTCCCCGCGCACTCCTACTCGGAGCTGGTGGAGACCCGGCGCACCGGGCTGGTGCCCCGGCTGCTGCCCGCCGGTTTCGCCGCGGAGATGCGGGGCGGCGCGACGCTGGTGCTGGACTCGGTGCACGAGCTGTTCGGCCCGGTGGGCGAGCTGGCGGTCGCGCTGGAGCACGAGCTGCGCGAGCGGGTGCAGGTCAACCTGTACGCGGGCTGGGGCGTCACGCACGGCTTCGACGTGCACTGGGACGACCACGACGCGATCATCGTCCAGGTCTCGGGCCGCAAGCGGTGGCGGGTGCACGGGGTGACCAGGCCCGCGCCGTTGCAGCGGGACGTGGAGCTGCCGGAGCGGCCGTCGAACGAGCCGCTGGAGGACTTCCTGCTGGAGGACGGCGACGTCCTCTACGTGCCGCGCGGGCACTGGCACGACGTGTCGGCGGTCGGCGAGGAGTCGCTGCACCTGACCATCGGGTTCAACCGGGCCACCGGGGTGGACCTGGTGGCGTGGCTGGCCGACCAGTTGCGGGCGGACGAGGTGTTCCGCACCGACCTGCCGCGGTTCGCCGCACCCGAGGAGCAGGCGGCGCACGCGGACGTGCTGCGGGCCCGGGTCGCCTCGCTGATGGACGCGGGCGTGGTGGGGCGGTTCCTGGCGGACCGGGACGCGCAGGCCCCGGCGATCCCGCACGTGGGCCTGCCGTGGACGGCGACGCGCGACCTGCTGCCGGCCGGCGACGAGGCCGAGGTGCGGTTGCTGACGCCGCGAGCGGTGCTCACCGTCGGCCCGGAGACCGTGTCGCTGGAGGCGGCCGGTCAGCGGCTGGTCTTCGCGGCGGCGGCGGCACCGGTGCTGGAACTGCTCGCGGGCAGTGCCCGGCACTCGGTGAAGTCTCTGGTGGAGGCCGGAGCGCCGACCCTGGACCGGGCGACGGTGCGAGCATTGCTCGGCGAATTGGTCACCAGAGGAATGCTCGCACCGGAGTGATCCGGTAAGATTAGGTATGCCTAACGTAAGTTCGGGCCTGCCGGGGTGCGCGATCCTCACGCGCCAGCTTGGCGGCAACCCGGCCGGTACCGCGGCGCACATGACGTCGTGGCTGCTGATCGAGCAGCCCGGTCCGTGGCCGTCCGACGCGTTGGAGCAGACCCTGGCCTCGGTGTTCGCGCCGGGGCGGCTGGACGGGCCCCGCGCGGCTGGCCTGCGCCCGCTGCTCATCCGCCGCCCCGGCCGGCACCGGCGCGCCGAGTCCGGGCCGCGCTCGGTGTTCGTGGCCAGCGGCGTGCCGGGGAACCGGTGGCTCGAACGGCTGGCGTTCGAGGACCTCGGGTCGCTGGACGTGGCCGCGCTGGCGGCGGGCGTCCCCGGTCACGGCGAGCGCGTCGACGGGCCGTTGTTCCTGGTGTGCACGCACGGCACGAAGGACATGTGCTGCGCGGTGCTGGGCCGCCCGCTGGCGGGCGTGCTGGGCGCGAACCACCCCGGCCGGGCGTGGGAGGTCAGCCACGTCGGCGGTGACCGGTGGGCGGGCAACCTGCTGGTCGTGCCGGACGGGTTCCTGCACGGGCAGCTCGACCCGGGTGAGGCGGCGCTGGTCGCGAAGGCGGCGCTGGCCGGGCAGGTGCAGCCGGAGCAGCTCCGCGGGCGGACGTCGGCGTCGAGCCCGTGGGCGCAGTACGCCGAGATCGCGGTGCGCAAGCACGTGGGGGGGCTGCGCGGGCTGGACGCGGCGCTGGCCGTGGCCGAACGGCCGGTCGAGTCGCCGGACGGCGAGGCACGGGTGGTGACCGTGCAGGGTGTGGATCACCTGTACGAGGTGACGGTTCACCGCAACGAGGCTGCCGTGAGGGGCGAGAGCCGCTGCTCGGGCGTGATCGCGCCGGCCGCCTACACGACGGACGACATCAAGACACCGGCCACGGCCTGAGCGGGACGCGCCGACCACGACCTGCCCCTGCGCGGGACGCAGCCACGGGTTGAGTGGGGCGCGCCGACCACGACCTGAGCGGGAGAGTCGTCCCGCCCGGTATCCCCGGCCGGACGGGACGACCGGTCCCTACCGCCGGGCCAGCGTGAGGTAGGCGAAGCCCATGCTGCCGCGGTAGCCCTTGAGCCACAGGTCGCGGTGGTCGTCCACGATCTTCCGGGCCTCGGCCGCCTCCGGGTGGTCCGGGTTCTCCAGCAGCCAGCGCTCCCGGCCCGCGCACCAGCGGGACTCGAAGCTGTCCCACTCGTCCAGCGTGGCGGTGGCCAGGTTGAGCAGCCGGTAGCCGCAGGCCATCGCCAGGTCCACCAGCTCGTCCAGGGTGCCGAACTCGTCGGGGGCGAAGACCTCCAGCGTGCGGGCGTTCGGCTCGCTCTCCCAGAACCCGTCGCCCAGCAGGAGCCGGCCGCCGGGCTTGAGCCGGGCGTGCATCGCCTCCAGCGTCCGCCGGGTGCCGCCCCACGCGTGCGACGCGCCGATCGAGATCACCACGTCCGCCGGCGGCGTCTCCCACGTGGTCACGTCCGCCCGGTCCAGCCGGACGCGCTCGCCGAGGCCGCGGGCCTCGATGTTCGCGTTGCCGCGGTCGATGGCGTAGTCGTCGGAGTCGACGCCGAGGCCGATCGCGCCCGCCTCGTGCTCCACCGCCCGGAGCAGCAGTTCCGCCCAGCCGCACCCGTAGTCCACCACGGTCGCGTCGCGCAGCGGGGCGAGGCTGTTGATCAGGTCGTACGCCTTCGTGTCCGACAACGGCGAGTTGAAGTCGAGATAAGCATGGCCATTGGCCGGAGCATCGTTCACGGCGCACACCGTTGCAGACGCGGCCCGGATCGGCATCGGATTTATTCCTGCCCCCGGACAACCCGGCGCAGCTTGGGCAGCCGTTCGGCGATGTATCGCTCCGCGCCCCGGCCGGTCGGCTCGTAGTAGTCGCGGCCCACCAGGTCGTCCGGCGGGTACTGCTGGGTCAGCACGCCCTCCGGCACGTTGTGCGGGTACCGGTAGCCCTGCGCGTTGCCGAGCTTCTCCGCGCCCGCGTAGTGGCCGTCCCGCAGGTGCGCCGGGACCGAGCCGATCGCGCCTTTCCGCACGTCCGACATGGCCGCGCCGATCGCCGTGGTCACCGCGTTCGACTTCGGCGCGGTCGCCAGGTGGACGGTGGCGTGGGCCAGGTTCAGCGCGCACTCGGGCAGGCCGATGAGCTGCACGGCCTGCGCGGCGGCCACGGCGGTCTGCAACGCGGTCGGGTCGGCCATGCCCACGTCCTCGCTGGCGTGGATGACCAGCCGCCGCGCGATGAACCTCGGGTCCTCCCCCGCCTCGATCATGCGGGCCAGGTAGTGCAGCGCGGCGTCCACGTCCGAACCCCGGATGGACTTGATGAACGCGCTGGTCACGTCGTAGTGCTGGTCGCCCTGCCGGTCGTAGCGGACGGCCGCCTTGTCGACCGTGGCCTCCAGCGTCGGCAGGTCCAGCACACCGGTCCCGGACACCGCGTCGGCGGCGGCTTCGAGCGCCGTCAACGCCCGCCGCGCGTCACCGCCCGCCAGCCGCACGAGGTGGTCCTCGGCGTCCGGCTCGACGGTGACCGCCCCGTTCAGCCCACGCTCGTCCACGACCGCCCGGCGGACCAGGGCGCGCACGTCGTCGTCGCCCAGCGGACGCAACTGGAGCACCAGCGACCGGGACAGCAGCGGCGAGACGACCGAGAAGAACGGGTTCTCCGTGGTCGCGGCGACCAACAGCACGATCCGGTCCTCCACCGCGCCGAGCAGGGCGTCCTGCTGGGTCTTGGAGAACCGGTGCACCTCGTCGATGAACAGCACGGTCGACTCGCCGGAGCGGACCAGCCGGCGACGCGCCTCCTCGATGACCGCGCGGACTTCCTTCACCCCCGCCGAGAGCGCGGACAGCGCGGCGAACCGCCGTCCGGTGGTCTGCGAGACGAGCGTGGCGAGGGTGGTCTTGCCGGTGCCGGGAGGGCCGTAGAGCATCACCGACGCGGGCGAGGACCCCTCCACCAGCCGACGCAGCGGCGCGCCCGGCCCGAGCAGGTGCCCCTGGCCGACCACCTCGTCCAGCGTGCGCGGACGCATCCGCACGGCCAGCGGGGCGTTCGCGGCGATGCGCTGCGCCCGCTCCTCCGGGTCGACGCCGAACAAGCCCTCGTCGAACAGCCTTTCGTTCACGTGTTCGACTGTAGCTCCCCTGTGCAGTCCCGCTGTCCGAGCGTGCAACGGCGGTTCCCCGGCGGGCGCGGGCGCGCCAGGGTGGCCGCATGAGCAGGCTGAGTCCGGAGCAGATCGCCCGGCACGCCCACGACGCGGGGTTACGCGGTGAGGACTTGACGATCGCGGTGGCGTTCGCGCTGGCCGAGTCCGCCGGCGCCCCAAGGTACCGCGAGTACTTGGACGAGGCCCGGCGCGGTGTGAAGGCGTTGGGCCGCAACGGCTCCGGTGGTTCGGAAGGCGGCTCGGGCGGAGGTGGTCCGGGCGGGCGCGGCGGCTCGGGCGGGCGTGGTGGCTCGGGCGGGAACGGCGGTCCGGGCGGGCGCAGTGGCTCGGGCGGGAACGGTGGCTCGGGCGGGCGTGGCGGCTCGGGCGGCAACGGCGGGTTCTCCGTCGACACCGGCATCCTGCGTGATTACGCGCGCCGCACCCAGAACACCGCCGACGACCTCACGGCGTTGGGCCGCAAGCACGTCCGCGAGGTCCGGGAGATCGCCGAGGACAGCTTCGGCCGCATCGGCAAGCAGTCCGGTTTCGCCGACGCCCTGGACGGCTTCGGCGCGGCACTGCGCAAGCAGGTCAAGGCCGTCGCGCACAACACCGACGCGCTGGCCGCGTCAGCGGCCCGCTCCGCCCGGTCGTACCGGGACCAGGAGGACGACATCGCCCGCTCGCTGGGGAACTGAGGATCTACTGTGGACACACGCGAGATGGCCCGGCACTTCGCGGAGAGCATGATCGGGCACCGAAATTCCCTGGCGGGCAAGGCGGAGGACGCGGTGAAGGTGCAGTACGCGCTGCACCAGACCGCGACCGGCCTCACCGACCGGCACGAGGACCACCGCAAGGCGTCCAAGATCGTGCTGGAGCACTGGAAGGGCGCCAACTCGGAAGGCTTCGAGAAGCGCTCCGGCCGGCTCGGCAGACAACTGGGAACCACCGCCGACGCCGCCCGCGAGGCCGAGCAGATCGTCGCCGGCGTGAGCAGCACCCTGACCACCGGGCACACCAGGGCGCGGCAGGCCGTGGACGAGTACCTGGACAAGGCGACCCGCCTGCTCGACGCCGGGAAAGCGGTCGGCTCGCAAGCCGCGCTGCTCAAAGCCGTCGCGGCGGCGGCCGACCTGGAACCCCGATACACCAAGGAAACCACCGCCGCCGTCCGGCACGCCCGAGCCGAACTGGAGGACGCGGCCCGCAAGCTCCGCGCCTTGGAGCGCGAGGCCGAGCACGACGGCGTGGCCGACGGCCGGGCCGACCCGACGAAGGTCCGCACCAAGCCGTCGAAGGCAAGGGAACGCGGCCGTGCCCGGACCATCGTGTCAGCGGCCCGACGCCAACTCGGCGTCCGCGAGAACCCACCGGGCAGCAACCGCAACCCTTACGGCCCAACCGCCGCGTGGTGCTCGTCGTTCGCGACGGCCATGTGGCGCAAGGCAGGCGTGGACATCCCGCTGCTGCCGTTCACCGGGGATGTGTTCCGTTGGGGCCAGCGCCACGGCAAGGCGTACACGACACTGAGCGCCGTCCGCCCCGGCGACGTGCTGCTGTTCGGCTCCGGCCCGCAGAACACGGCCACCAGCAAGCACATCGGGATCGTGGAGAAGGTCTCCGGCAACACCGTGACCCTGATCGAGGGCAACTCCGGCGACGCCGTCCGGCGCAACACCCACCAACTCAACTCGGGCAAGTTCTACGGAGGAGTCCACCCGTGATCAGCGCACACGCCCACGACCCGGACCAAGGCGTCGCGGTGGAGGTCGGCCCAGGCGGCGCGCTGCGCGACCTCACCCTGGACAGCCGAGCCCTACACCTGGGCCCAGACCTGGCCCGCACCATCCTGACCCTGGTCGACACCGCCACCGCGCGCGCGAACGCACGGGTGGCGCACACCTTGGGCAACCTGGACGAACTGGGCCTAAGCGTGGACGCGCGGCTGACCGAAACGGTGGAAGACACCACGCCCACGACTTGGAGGGTCTGATGAGCCTCGGCGAACGCTTGGACGCAATCCGGGCCAAGGCGACCGACGACGGCGTGGCGGTAACCGTCGACCTACACGGCAAACTGGTAGACCTGACCTTCGCCAAGGAAGCGTTCGCACAACGCCCCGAAACACTAGCCGCCACCATACGACGACTGGCGGAACAGGCAACAAACGACGCACTAACCCACGGCATCGCCGCAGTAAGCGAGAGCACCAGCATCCTTCAAAAAATTCTACGAAACGACACCACCGCAGAGGAACCACAAAGCAAGGTGACCAGTACTTACGCAGGTCTGGTCTCAAGCCGGGAACGCTAAGCAGCGGCACCACATTATCGCTAAGCCCTGAAGCTGTCAGGGACGGCCGGAACGCCACGCGCGCTACGGAACGTGCACTTGCGGCTGCCAGGTCGCGTGCTCTTCGGGCCGAAGGCACGCGGCTCAGACGGCTGGGCGGGTTGCTTTGCGGGCGGCGCGTTGCGCTGACACCGGTCCCCGGGCAGCCTTTAGGGCTATCGATGATGTGGTCCCGTTGCGTACTGTTCCCGGCTTGAGCCCAGACCTGCTCAGGTTCCGGTCGCCTTGCTTCGTGGTCACTCTTCTGCCGTCTTTTTGCGTAAAAACTGAAATCCAAAACGGAGGCTATCGTTCTTGGCGTTCTTGGCGAAGCTCCCGGCTGGACAACTGATCGCTCCTGTCGTTGCCCTGCCGGGAGGCTCGCCTTCTATCTCACCGACTTATCGCGACCGGCGAGTTGAACCGTTCTACAGCCGCTGCCACAGGGAAGCGGTGTTCGGTGGTTCCCAGCCGGCCAGGGACGTGTGTGCCTGGAGGCAGCGGTACGAAGCGCCGCCGTAGGTCACCTGCGAGCCCGCCGTGTACGAGACGCCGGCTGCCCACGGGCCGGTCACCGGCGGCGTGGTGGTCGTCGGCTGCGTGGTCGTGGTCGGCTCGGTGGTGGTCGTCGGCGTCGACGTGGTTGTCGGGCCGGGGCCGCCGGGGCCTACCTGGAGGTCGACGCAGTTGTAGAACGCCATGGCCGTGTCGGCGATGTTCCAGATGGCCAGCAGCTTGATCCGGCCCGTGCGCCCGCCCAGGCTCACGTTGTGCGTGACGGTCTTGCCGGGCTGGCGTCCGCGGTCGTTGAACTCGGCGATCTTGCTGCCGCCGACGAAGTACTGCCACGTGGCGGTGGAGTGGTTGGCCAGGATCGCCCAGTTGAACGTGACGCTGTCGCCCACGGTGGTCGCGGGCCAGGCCTTCCGGTCGTCGTTGAGGGGCGCCCAGCGGCCGTCGCCGCCGTGGCAGTTCTGCTGCCCCTTCAGGCCTTCCACGCTTCCCGGTTCGTAGATGATGTCCCCGCAGCCGGAGACGCGGCCCGCGAAGCACACCGCCTGCCGGCTGGGGGGTGAGGTGATGTAGCCGTGCGCACTCGCTGTTCCCGCTGACATCACGACGATGAACGGGGCGACGCCCACGCCGGCGAGGACCGCCGCGAGCTTCCGTTTCAGACTCATTGTCCAGCTCCTTCGGGGGGAGACCCCCGAGAGGTCTCCCTGGGCAGGGTCCAAGTCCGCGGCGGCCGGATCGTGCCGGTACGTGACGTCCCGCAGGCGGATCGACACGTACCGCGATGTGGTCTAGACCATAAACGTGAATATCATCCTCGGTCAAGAATCCGAACGGACCGTCCCCACCTGCGACAGCCCGCCCAGCAGGGCCTGAACGACCGGGCCGACGTCGGCCTCCGCGGAGGCGTCCCGGTTCCAAGACCGGGCGGACGTGGGCCAGGAGCGGTCCGGACCAGGCCGGGGCCCGCTCTCCGGGGCCACCTTCGAGAGTGCCGGCCGCACCCGGCTCCCCGCACTCCCGGCCCCGCATTCACACCAGAGGACTTTTTAACCGACCGGTCAGCCCACCGCGGCCAGCATCCCGGCCAGCTTGCGGGTCAGCCACGCGCCGTCCGCCGGGGTGACCAGGACCCAGGGCTCGCCGGCCACGTCCTCGGCCGCCATCGCGTACCGGCCGGCCGTGGTGTCGGTCCAGCTCAGGATCGGCGACCGGCCGGCCGGACCGGAGCACGCGAGCTGGCCCGCCGCGCCCCGCCCGGCCTCGACCAGGGTGGTCACCGCCCTGGTGGCCCGGCCGGTCACGCCGCCGTTGGCCAGCGCACGTTCCAAGGCCGGGTAACCGGCGGACGCATAAGCCTCCATCGCGGCCGAGAACACGGACCGGGGCAACCGCAGTTGCTCACCCGGACCCGGCTGGGCGTCGCCGATCACCTTGGCCATCGCGCCCACCACGTCCCGGATCGGCTCCAACGCCACCTCGTGGTCGTTCAGCACCGCCAGCACGCCCCGACCACCCCGCACGGCCGCCAGCACCCGCCACGGCTGCGGGCGGAAGACCAGCGCGTCCACGGACAGCGTGCTGCCGTTCAGGTAGCCGAACAGGTCCTCCAGCTCGGGCGCGATGTCGTCGCCGTCGGCCAGCCCGGCCGAGGACAGCGCGTGGAAGACGTCGACGCCCAGGTCCTCCCGCTCGGCGATGGTCTCCCCGTGGGACCGGACCTCCAGCGGATACGGCGGATCGCCCACCCCCAGGTCCTCCCACAGCAGGTCGAACTCCACGTGGGACAGGACGACCGCGGTCGCTGAACGGCGTGCCATGTCGGCCGAAGATAGCGGTCCCGACCACGCGGTGTGCGGGGCTTGGCGAAGTCCGCGGCCGTACGCTGACCGGCGTGGACGTCGCCAACGGGCTGCTGACGGTACGCGCCTCGGGCGCCGCGGCGGCCAAAGCGGCGCTCAACGGCTCGTCCGGTCCGCCGGAGCACATCCAGCTCCTGTTGGGCTGCACGGTGCCGAGGGGCCTGCCGAACAGCGGCGCGGCGCTGCGGTTCCCCGACTGCTCGCTGCACGTGGCGCCGGCCGGCGCGGCGCTGCTGACGGTCGCCGAAGCCAAGCTGACGATCGGGTTCGCCGAGCTCAAACCCCTGATGTTCCAACCGGTCCCGGTGGACGCGGCGCTGCGCTCGGTGTTCTCCGGGGCCATCGCGCACGTTCTCGCCGCCGCGCATGTGCTGGACCCGCACGGCCTGTCCCACCACCTGCTCGGCCTCGCCGAACTGGTGCTGCGCAGCGCCCTGCGGGCCGAGCTGGACCGGGTGGACGCGCTCGCCGCGCGCCGCCGGGACGCGGTCGACTACATGCGCGCCCACCTGTCCGACCCGAACCTGGGCGCGGACGTGATCGCCAAGGCCCTGCACATCTCGCGCCGACGTCTCTACCAGCTTTTCGACGACGGCCAAGGCGTGTCCGAACGCATCCGGGGGCTGCGCGTGGACCGGGCCAAGGCGTTGCTGTCCGACCCGGCGAAGGCCGGCCGGGGCATCGGCGAGATCGCCAAGGACTGCGGTTTCGTCAGCGCGGCGCACTTCTCCCGGACGTTCCGCCAGGTGGTCGGCCGGACGCCGAGCGAGTTCCGGGGTCGGTGAACTCCATCCCGGACACGAACCGGCCCGCCAGGCCGGCCACGTCCAGCCAGCCCCGCCCGGTGGGCGAGTGCAGGGTGAACACGGCGACCCGCGGGCGCGCCGGATCGGTCACCACGACCTGGAGCTGCGCGCCCGAGCCGGTGACCGGTATCCGTTCCACGATCACCACCGGGTAGCCGGTCGCGGTCACGCCTTTCGTCACGTCCCGGATGGCCGGGCCGGCGAGCTGGACGCCGAGCGCGGGGTCGACCGGCCGGTCCACCGGCACCACGCCGGCCATCAGCAGCGCCGGGTCGGCGTCCCGGTGCTCGACCACCGCCAGCAGGCCGAAGCCGTGCCGGTGCGCCAGTTCGGCGGCCTGGGTCGCGGAGACCTCCAGGCCGGGGTCGCGGGTGCCTTTGACGCGGCGCAGCACGGCCAGCAGTTCCTCGGCGGTGCGATCGGGTGAGCCGAGCGCCACCGGGGTGACCCCCGGCACGGGGACGAGTCTCACCCGAGGCCCGCCGCGAACGCCGCCGCCGCGCCCCGGGGGCCGGCCGGTCCGGGTGGGCCGAGCAGCACCGAGGCCAGGTCGGCGGTGAGCGCCGAGAACCCGGCCAGGGTGTCGGCCAGCGCGGTGGAGGGCTCCTCGGACCGCAGCCGTTCGGCGACCCGCCGGGCCTCCGCGTGGTGGTCGCGCGCCAGCAGCCGGGCTTCCGCCAGCACCTCGTCCAACTGCCGGGCCAGCTCGTCGTGCCGGGCCGCGGCGGCGGCGTGGACCTCGGCGTGCGCGGGGGTGAACCGGGCCAGCGCGCCCGCGTGGTCGACCTCGTCGGCGGCCTCGGCCAGGTCCCGGCGCAGCCGCACGGCCCGCCGGTCCAGGTCCTCGGCGCGCCGCTGGTTGCCCAGCAGGGTGGTGGCCCAGGCGTCGAGCACCTCCGCCGCCGCCCGCATCGCGTGCCGGACCGCCGTCAGCTCGGACACCACCGCCTCCAACCGCGTCGTCAGCCCCTCGGCCGCCACGCCCGTCCAGCCCGCGGGGACGCCGGGCACGACCACGTCGACCACACAGCGCGCGCTGACCGCCGCGACGGCCTCCGCGCTGCCCGGCGCTGGGTCGAACCCCAGGCCCCGGTAGTCAGTCATGGGGCAGCTCGTCGGCCTGCCGGTAGGTCTCCCCCGCCGTGCGCACCTCGTCCGCGACGGTGGTCAACGCCAAGCCGCGCAAGGTGTCCGACCACTCGGCGAGCAGCTCCGTGACGGCCTCCGTGACCCCTTCCGGACCGAGGTCGCCGACCGGTTCATCCACAGTGGACAGTGTGGTGCGCAGCTCGTCGGCGGTGTCGGCGAGGCGGTCCGCGAAGCCGGCCAGCTCGTCCGGGTCGACCGCGTAGCCGCCGCTCATTCGCCCAGCACCGGCGGGAACGCGGGCGGCAGGTCGTCCAGCAGGTCCAAGCCGTTGTCGTAGCGGTTGCGGTGTTCCAGGTCTTCCTCCCGGCCGCCCTGCGCGACCGGCGGGAACATGCCGAAGCCCTGCGGCCCGCCCGCGCCGACCGGGCCGACGCCGCCCCGCGCCGCCGCGCCGCCGGGCACCGCGCCGATCACGCCCGACGAGCCGCCGGGACCGACCGGGCCGAAACCCCCGGGACCGAAACCCCCGGGAACGCCGGAGCCGAACGCGCCGTGACCACCGGCCGAGCCCGCCGCGTACCCGCCGGGCACGGACGCGCCACCGGGCAGTCCGGGGATGCCGAAGCCCGCCGGACCACCGGCCGCCGCGACGGTCGTCGTGCCCTCGGGCCGCGCGCCGGGCAGCGGCTCGGGCACCGGTCGGTGCGGTGGCTCGGGCCGCGGCCGGCCGTCCGGTCCGGACTTCGGGCCGGAATCCGGGACCTGCTCGGGACCGACGTAGTCGGGCCGGTGGTCCGGCGCGGGCATCGCCCCGTCCGGCGCGTCGTCGAACGTCGGGAGCTTGTCGTGCACGAACCGGCTCGCGTCTTCGTAGTCCCGCATCACCCGCACGGCCTCGGCCTTAGCCCGCTGCTGCTCCTTCTTGGACGGCATGTGGTCGTCCAAGAGCTGGTCCGCCATGTACGCGCCCTGCGGCCCGTCGAGCGTCGCCACGTCGTACCCGTCGGCGAACCACTTCTCGGCGGTCGGGTGCACCGGCTCGGGCATCCGCCGCGACGCCTCCTGCACGGCCTCGGTGTACGCGTCGAGCCCGCCCCCGATCCGGAACGCGCGCTCGGAGGCGTCCGTCGCCCACTGCGTCAGCCGGGTCACCGAGCCGGCGGCCACCACCGACGACGGGCCGCGCCACGACTGCACCAGCTTCTCGACCAGGTCGTGCACGTCCTTGGTGGCCTGGTCGATGTCGCCGGCGAGGGTCTTCCAGTCGTGGCCGCGCTGCCCCATCCGGCCGAGGTCGGCGGACTTGACCATGTCCCACAGGTAGCGGTGCGGGTAGACGTCCCAGTTGATGCGGCCGAAGTTCTCCAGCCGCCGGTTGGCCTTCTTGCGGTTCGAGACCTTGCGGGCCTGCCGCACCTGCCGCGGGGTCGGCGGGTGGTCCTCGGAGTGGAGCCGGTGCCTGCGCTCGGTCACAGCTTCCTCAACTTCTCGGCCGCCGCCTCGTCCTCGGCCTGGTGGGTGGCCCCGACCTGGTGCAACGCCGTGCGCAGCGCCTCCAGCTCGTCGAGGTAGGACCGCAGCGCCGTCCGCACGCCGCCGTCCAGGTCGCCGGCCCGCAGCCCGAACGCCCGGCGCATGTGGTGCGTGACCGGCCCCTTGCCGTCGCCGAACGGCTTCTGCAGCTCGTCGGCCTTGTCCAGGTGGTCGTAGAGGGTGCTGTGCAGCTCGTCCAACTTGCCCAGGGCCGCGGTCAGCTCGCTGAAGTCCAGCTCGATCCGGTCGCCGTCCTGGGCGACGATCCCGGCCGCCCCCGCGCCGGTGGGCGCGGCGACCGGTGGCAGCGGCGCGTGCCGCCGCGGCTCGTCCTCGTACTGGTCGCGTAACCGCTTGGCATCCTCGATGCCGCGCACCCTCTCCATGACGCACATCGTGGCGGCCCCACCGTCCGACCACCAGACCGGGTGCACAACGGGAGCATCGGCCATGCACGATCGGACAAAGACGAGGTTTCTTCAGGAATCCACCCTGTGGGAGAATTGTCTTCCGTGCCGTCACCTGCCGTTCATGCACGCGTCGTGTTGCTCGCCGGTCCATCCGGGTCGGGCAAATCCACCCTCGCCGCCGAGCTGGGCGGGCCGGTGCTCCGCTTGGACGACTTCTACCGCGAGGGTGACGACCCGCTGCTGCCGCGGGACGACGCCGGCCTGCCGGACTGGGACGCGGAAGGGTCGTGGAACACCGAGGACGCGCTCCGGGCCGTGATCGAGCTGGCCACGACGGGTCGTGTGGAAGCGCCGGTCTACGCGCTCGGTGAGGACCGCCGGGTGGGTTGTCACGTCGTGGAGGCAAGCGGCCCGTTCATCGCCGAAGGCCTGTTCGCGGACCGGCTCGTGGCGGGCTGTCGGCGGGCGGGCGTGCTCCAGGACGCGATCGTGCTGGCGCCCAACGCGTTCGTCACGTTCGTGCGCCGTTTCGCCCGGGACGTCGTGGAGGCGCGCAAGCCGATCCCGGTCCTGCTCCGCCGCGGCCTGCGGCTGCTGCGCGAACAGCCCGCCGTGGTGCGCCGCTGCCTCGCGGCGGGGATGCGTCGGCTCAGCCCGCGCCGGGCACGCGGGGACCTCGCCCGGGAACTGGCTCACCGCGTCGGCGCCGCCCGCTGAGGCACCCGACCGGTCAGTCCAGCTTGAACCCGAACGGCAGTTCCAGCCGGTGCTTCGCGAGCAACTCGGTGTCGGCCAGGATTTCCCGCGTCGGCCCGTCGGCCACCACGACTCCACCGTCGATCAGCACGCTGCGCGGGCAGAGCTGCAACGCGTAGGGCAGGTCGTGCGTGACCATCAGCATGGTGCGGTCCAGGCCGAGCAGCACCTCGGCGAGTTCCCGGCGGGCCACCGGTTCCAGGTTCGCCGACGGCTCGTCCAGCACCAGGATCTCCGGGTCGCACGCCAGCACGGTCGCCAGCGCCACCCGCCGCCGCTGCCCGCCGGACAGGTGCAGCGGGGACCGGTCGGCGACGTCCGCCATGCCGACCGCGTCCAGGGCCTGCGCGACCCGTGCGTCGAGCGCGTCGCCGCGCAGCCCGAAGTTCGCCGGTCCGAACGCGACGTCCTGTCGCGCGGTGGGCAGGAAGAGCTGGTCGTCGGGGTCCTGGAAGACCACGCCGACCCGGCGACGGATCTCCCGCAGGTGCTCCTTGGCCACCGGCAGCCCGGCCACCTCGATCCGCCCGCTGCCGCCGCCGAGCACGCCGTTGAGGTGCAGCACCAACGTGGTCTTGCCCGCGCCGTTCGGCCCGAGCAGCGCGACCCGCTCCCCCGGCTCGACCCGCAGGTCCACGCCGAACAGCGCCTGGTGGCCGTCCGGGTAGGCGAACGCCAGCCGCTGCACCAGCAGCGCGGGCGCGGTCCGGTCCGTCGCCGCCGAGTCCGCCACCACGTTCTCCCTCCCGTCCGGCATCCGGCCGGTCCAGCCGCGCGACACCATGGCCAGGTGCACGCGCTCGCCGCGTTCGTAGGAGCGGATGAACAGGCTGCCGACGCCGCGCGCGGTCGCGCCGAGCTGCCAGAGGAACCGGGGGTCGTCGCCGCGTGAGATGCGCGCCACCCGCATCCGCTTCGCCTCGGCCACGACGACATCGGCGTACCGGAGCATGAGCGTGGCGATGGTGACCATGAGCGACGGCATCCGCAGCCGTTGCAGCCCGAGCAGCAGGTCCTGCGGTGCGGTGGTGGCGGCGAGGGTGAGCGAGACGAGGACGCCGAGCGTGCCCTTGGCGAGGATGTTCCACCCGGCCAGCGAGCCTTCCAGCGACACGAAGAGCCCGAGGAAGTCGACCCGCTCGCCGACCCCGGTGAACGGCAGCAGCAGCGCCAGCACCACGAACGGCAGCTCGATCAACGCCCGTGCGGCGAACCAGCCCACCGGCACGCGCGCGACGAACCAGACCGCCGTGATCGCGAGCAGGTAGGCGCCGAACGCCCAGAACGCCTCCCGCGGCGTCGCCACCACGCAGAGCACGGCCACCACCGCGGCGACGATCTTGACCTGCGGCGGCAGCCGGTGGACCGGCGAGTCCCCGGGCCGGTGCAGGACCCCGTGCCCGGCGCTCACGCCGTCGGGTCGGTCTTGGTCTTCGGTTCCGTCCCGGGCCGCTTGCGGAGCAGCCAGAACAGCCCGCCGGCGACCAGCAGCGTGAGGACGACGCCGACCACGCCCGCGAGCCCGGTCAACCGGTCGTCACCGCCCACCGCGTAGTCCGCGAACGGCCCGTCCGCCAACGGGTGGTCCTGGGCGTGCTCGGCGATCCCGTGCTCCTCGGTGACGTGGTCGAGGCCGTCCGGGTTCGAGTCGGCGAAGTACGAGACGCCGCCCGCGAGGACCAGGCTGACCACCGCGAACCAGGCGAAGAAGCGCTTCACGCCTTCAGCTCCAACTTCTGCGGCTCGCCGCGCAGCAGGTAGACGAGATCGGGTCGGGCCGCGGCGACGGCCGTCACGGTGGCCGCCGTGATCAGCCCCTCGCCGACGCCGATCAGCACGTGCACGCCGAGGACGGCCGCCGCGACCGTGCCGAACGCGACACCGCCCGCACCGCCGATCGCGTACTCGACGACGAAGCCGGACGCGGCCAACACCGTGTTGACCAGCGCCGACAGGAAGGCGACCAGCGCCAGCCCGCCCTTGTTCCGCTTGGCGAGCGGCCGTAGCGCCACCGCGGTCAGGTAGCCGACGGCGGTGCCGATCAGGGCCATGTTGGTGACGTTCGCGCCGAGCGCCGTGACCCCGCCGTCGGCGAAGAACAGCGACTGCACGACG
Source organism: Actinosynnema sp. CS-041913 (assembly GCF_050942485.1). Classification (NCBI taxonomy): domain Bacteria; kingdom Bacillati; phylum Actinomycetota; class Actinomycetes; order Pseudonocardiales; family Pseudonocardiaceae; genus Actinosynnema; species Actinosynnema sp. CS-041913. The sequence goes on from NZ_CP192037.1 coordinate 6,786,323, forward strand.
AGCACGATGGTCACGCACAGCGCGCCGACCCACGGTCCGACCAGGATGGCCGCCAGCGCGCCGCCCAGCAGGTGGCCGCTCACGCCGGGCAGCACCGGGAAGTTCAGCATCTGGGTGGCGAACACGAACGCGGCCACGAGCCCGGCCATCGGCGCGGTGCGGTCGTCGAGGTCGCCGCGGGCCTTGGCCAGCGCCACCCCGACCCCGATGACGGCCACCGCGACGAAGGCCAACGAGGTCGGCGCGTTGAGCAGGCCGTCGCTCATGTGCATTGCTACCGGTTCGGACACGGCCCACACGGTAAGTGCCACTGCCCGGCTGTGGCCAGCACGGTGCAACAACAATACGCCGCCACGCCCACCGCCGCTCCCGCGGGCGGCCCCGAGGCCGGCGCTACCCCTATGATCTGCCTGCGATGACTCTCACCGACCTGCTGCCACCCACACCCGACCCGGACGTCCTCTACGACACCTTCGCCGAGTGGGCGCACGGTCGCGGGCTGGAGCTGTACCCCGCGCAGCAGGAGGCGTTGATGGAGATCGTCTCCGGCTCGAACGTCATCCTCAGCACACCGACCGGCTCGGGCAAGAGCCTGGTCGCCATCGGCGCGCACTTCGCCGCTCTGGCCGAGGGCCGGAAGACCTACTACACCGCGCCCATCAAGGCCCTGGTGTCGGAGAAGTTCTTCGCCCTGATCGACACGTTCGGCGCGGAGAACGTCGGGATGATGACCGGCGACGCCAGCGTCAACGAGTCGGCGCCCATCCTCTGCTGCACGGCCGAGATCCTGGCCAACATCGCCCTGCGCGACGGCGCGGACGCCGATGTCGGGCAGGTCGTCATGGACGAGTTCCACTTCTACTCCGAGCCCGACCGCGGCTGGGCGTGGCAGGTCCCCCTGATCGAGCTGCCCAAGGCGCAGTTCCTGCTGATGTCGGCGACGCTCGGCGACGTCTCGTTCTTCGAGAAGGACCTGACCCGGCGCACCGGGCGCGCCACCACCGCGGTCCGCTCCGCCGACCGGCCGGTGCCGCTGAACTTCCAGTACGTGACGACGCCGCTGCACGAGACGATCGAGGAGCTGCTGCACGGCCGGGAAGCGCCGATCTACGTCGTGCACTTCACCCAGGCGTCCGCGTTGGAACGCGCCCAGGCGCTGATGAGCGTCAACGTCGCCACCCGGGCCGAGAAGGACGCGATCGCCGCGATGATCGGCCGGTTCCGGTTCACCTCCGGGTTCGGGAAGACGCTGTCCCGGCTGGTCCGGCACGGCATCGGCGTGCACCACGCCGGGATGCTGCCCAAGTACCGCCGGCTGGTCGAGCAGCTCGCCCAGGCCGGCCTGCTGAAGGTCATCTGCGGCACGGACACGCTCGGTGTCGGGATCAACGTCCCCATCCGCACGGTGGTCTTCACCGCACTGTCCAAATACGACGGCACGCGCACCCGCCACCTCAAGGCGCGCGAGTTCCACCAGATCGCGGGCCGCGCCGGGCGCGCCGGGTACGACACCATGGGCACCGTCGTGGTGCAGGCGCCGGACCACGTGGTGGACAACGAGAAGGCGCTCGCGAAGGCCGGCGACGACCCGAAGAAGCGGCGCAAGGTCGTGCGCAAGAAGGCGCCCGAGGGCTTCGTCTCGTGGAGCGACCAGACGTTCGAGCGCCTGAAGAACGCCGAGCCCGAGCCGCTCACCTCCAGCTTCACCGTCAGCCACGCCATGCTGCTCAACGTGATCGGCCGCCCCGGCGACACGTTCGCCGCCATGCGGCACCTGCTGGAGGACAACCACGAGGACCGGCCCGCGCAGCGCAAGCACATCCTGCGCGCCATCTCCATGTACCGGGCGCTGCTCGCGGCCGGCGTGGTGGAGCGGGAGGGCACGCACATCCGGCTGACCGTCGACCTCCAGTTCAACTTCGCGCTCAACCAGCCGCTGTCGCCGTTCGCGCTGGCCGCGTTCGACCTGCTGGACCGCGCGTCGCCGAGCTACCCGCTGGACATGCTGTCCATCGTGGAGTCCACTTTGGACGACCCGCGGCAGGTGCTGTCCGCGCAGGAGCACAAGGCGCGCGGCGAGGCGATCGGCGCGATGAAGGCCGAGGGCATCGAGTACGACCAGCGGATGGAGCTGCTGGAGGAGGTGACGCACCCCAAGCCGCTCGCCGAGCTGCTGGAGGCCGCGTTCACCACCTACCGGCGCGGGCACCCGTGGGTCGCCGACCACCACCTGTCGCCGAAGTCCGTGGTGCGGGACATGTTCGAGCGGGCGATGACGTTCACCGAGTACGTGTCGTACTACCAGCTCGCCCGCTCGGAAGGCCTGGTGCTGCGGTACCTCGCGGACGCGTACAAGGCGTTGCGGCAGACCGTGCCCGAGGACGCGAAGACCGAGGAGCTGAACGACCTCGTGGAGTGGCTGGGCGAACTGGTGCGCCAGGTCGACTCCAGCCTCCTGGACGAGTGGGAGAAGCTGCGCAACCCCGGCGCCGAGGACACCGCGACCCCGCTGGACGACGCCCCGCCGGCCGTCACGCGGAACGTGCGCGCGTTCCGGGTGCTGGTGCGCAACGCGCTGTTCCGCCGGGTCGAGCTGGCGGCGCGGCGGAACTACTACGAGCTGGGGCAGCTCGACGGCGACGCGGGCTGGGGCGCGGAGGACTGGCAGGACGCGCTGGAGCCGTACTTCGAGGAGCACGACGAGATCGGCATGGGCCCCGACGCGCGCGGCCCGGCGCTGCTGGTGATCACCGAGGAGCCGGGGCGCTGGGTGCTGCGGCAGATCTTCGACGACCCGGCGAAGGACCACGACTGGGGCTTCACCGCCGAGGTCGACCTGGCCGCGTCCGACGAGGCGGGCGCCGCCGTCGTGCGGATCACCGAAGTCGGCAAGCTGTAAATCTCGGGCCATCCGGTGGTACTCCGGGGGGTGCCGGGGTACCAGCATGTCAAGGTCGGGAGGGAGCGGAGGCGATTGACCCTGTCGCAGGACGAGTTCGGCGTGCTCGGACCGCTGGTGGTCCGCCGAGACGGTCGGATCGTCCCGATCACCGCCCCGAAGCACCGGATCGTCCTGGCGACGCTGCTGCTCGGCGCGAACCGCTCGGTGCCCGCGAGCGACCTGATCCGCCGGGTGTGGGGCGAGGCGCCGCCGGACCGGGCCGCGCAGACGCTCCCGGTGTACGTGATGCGGCTGCGCCGGGCGCTCGGCGACCCGCAACTGATCCACACGACGCCCACCGGCTACCGGATCGACCTGCCGCACGACGCGCTGGACCTCCACCGGTTCGGCGACCTCGCCGAGCGGGGCGCGGCGCTGGCGGCGGAGGAGGACTTCACCGGGGCGTGCGCGGTGTACGAGGAGGCGTTGGCGCACTGGCGCGGGACGGCGCTGGCGGACGTGCCCTCGGAGTCGCTGCACGAGACGGAAGCGCCGAACCTGGCCGAGCAGCGCCTGCGGGTGACCTCCGAGCTGATCGACGTGAAGCTGCGGCTGGGGCGGTGCGACGAGGTGATCGCGGACCTGCGCCGGCTGACCGCGCAGCACCCGTTGCGGGAGCAGTTCTGGTCCCAGCTCATGATCGCGCTGTACCGGGCCGACCGGCAGGCGGACGCGCTGGACGCCTACCGGCAGGCCAGCACCGCGCTGGCGCGCGAGCTGGGCGTGGACCCGAGCGACGGGCTGCGGTCGGTCCACCACGCGATCCTGACCGGGGATCCGGCGCTGCACCAGCCTGCCGTGAACGCCTGGGCGCCGGTGTCGCAGCTTCCCGCTCCGGTGGGGAACTTCGTGGGGCGCGGGGCGGAGCTGACCCGGGTCACCGGGTTGCTGACGCGGGCGGGCGCGACTGTCGTGGTGTGCGGGCCGCCGGGGGTGGGCAAGACGGCGTTCGCCACTTCGGTGGGCCACGCGGTGCGCGACCGGTACCCGGACGGCCAGCTCTACGTGAACCTGCGAGGGCACTCCACCTCGCCGCCGTTGCCCACTTCGGCGGTGCTGGCGCGGTTCCTGCGGGCGATGGGCGTGCGGGCGGACCACATCCCGGTCGACGAGCAGGACCTGGTCCGCGGCTATCGGGCCCGGTTGCGCGGGCGGCGGGTGCTGATCACGCTGGACAACGCGGCCTCGGTCGAGCAGGTGCTGCCGTTGCTGCCCGGCGAGCCCGGGTGTTCGGTGGTGATCACCAGCCGGAACGAGCTGCGGAAGCCGTTGCGCGCCACGTTGGTGCGGCTGGACGTGCTGCGGGGCGACGAGGCCTGGAAGCTGCTCGCCCGGTCGTTGGGGCCGGAAGCGGCGATGGCGCAGTTCGACGCGATCTCGGAGCTGGCGCGGCTGTGCGGGTACCTGCCGTTGGCGTTGCGGATCGCGCTGGGCAACCTGGTGGGGTTGCCGCACGCCGATATCGCGTCCTACGTGGACGAGTTGCGTGGCGGTGACCGGTTGGCCGCACTCGCCGTGGACAACGACGACACGGCGGCGGTGCGGCGGGCGTTCGACCTGTCCTATGCGGCGTTGGGTGATGGGGCGGCTCGGCTGTTCCGGTTGGTCGGGGTGTTGCCGGGGCCGGACTTCAGCGCGTTCGGGGCGGCGGCGTTGCTCGACGCGTCCGAGGGTGAGGCGCGGGAACTGCTGGAGGAGCTGGCGTCGGCGCACCTCGTGCAGCGGGTGGGCGTGGACCGTTTCGCGATGCACGACCTGTTGCACGACTACGCGGTGGACCGGGCCGCCGCGGCCGAGGAGGACGTGGAGTCGGCCCGGACGCGGTTGTTCGAGTGGTACTTGCGGACGGCGTTCGAGGTCGGGGATGTGCTGTACCCCGAGTTGAGGCCGCCCTCGGCTCCGCCTTCGATGACCGCGGACGCGGCTCGGGCGTGGTTGAACGCGGAGCGGCCCAGTGTGCTGGCGGCCACCGAGTATTGCGCTTCATCGGGGCCGTTGCCGATGGCTTGGCAGTTGATCGACGCGGTGAGCGGGTATTTCGGGTCGCACGGGCATCACGTGGAGTTCCTGCGGGCCATCCGGTCCGCGTTGGGAGCGGCTCGGGAGTTGGGCGATTCCGATGCCGAGACTTCGATGTTGGTGTGGTTGGCGGCCGAGCATCGCAACCTGGGGAATTTGCGGGAGGCTCAGCGGTATCTGCGGGAGGCGTCCCCTTCCGGTCGGACGTTGTGGCTGCACGCCGGGCTGGACGGGGTGGTGAACCTCGAACTCGGCGAATTCGGCGGTGCGGCGGCGGCTTTCGACCGGGTGCTGGAGTTGAGCGCGGCGCTGCCGGACAATCCGTATATCCGGGTGGGCGGGCTGGCCGGGTGGGGCGCTCTGCACTTGATGCGCGGCGAGTTCGAGCCATCCCGGGAGCGGTTGGCCGAGGCGTTGTCGTTGGCCCAGGCCGCGGGTGGGGTGAACCTGGAAGCCGCCTGTGCGTCGTTGCTGGGTCGGTGGCATGCGGCTCAGGGCTCGTTCGCGCAGGCCGTGTCGCTCCACCGGCAGGCGCTGGCCATCTGGTACCGCACCGGGGCCCGGCATGCCCGTGCCGAGGGGATGGCACATCTTGCCGGCGCGTTGTGTTTGGGTGGGGAGCACGCCGAGGCTTTGCGCACTGCTCAGCGGTCGTTGGCGTTGGTGCAGGAGTTGGGTGGGGATCCTCGGGTGGAGTGCGAGGTGCACAACGCTTTGGGGCTGGTTCTGCGGCATTTGGGGAAGCCCGGGCGGGCGGTTGCCGCTCATTTGCGCGGGTTGGAGTTGGCGGCTGCTTGTGATTATCGGTATGGGGTGGCTCGGTCGCATATCCAGTTGGTGCCGGCGTTGGCTCTGGATGGGCGGCGGGAGGATGCTTTGCGGCATGCCCGGATTGGGCTTGAGTTGGCTGCGCGTAGTGGGTTTCATGCATTTGCGGAGAGTGCGGCCGGGATGTTGGCCTCGCTTTGAGGTGGGACCTCACACGTGCTGCACGTGAACCGGGTGACGTACCGGCCGAGCGGGAACCACTCGGCGGATCCGGCCGGGCTACTCCCAGCGCGGCTGCCACTCGATCCCGCTGGGCCATCCGCCCCCATTGCTCATGAACTCGTGGGCGGCGCGGCGTGCTTCGGTCAGCGGGATCTCCGCATCTGCGGGGAATTCGGTATCCGAACCGGTGAAGTAGTAGATGGGAAGCGACTCGGCGATATGCAGCCCCTTGCTGATACAGCCGTCCGGCTTGTCCGGCCCGAAGTAGTAGAGGACTCCGCGCCCGGATCTGGCGTCCAAGCCCACGTCCAACAGCACGTGACCGGGATTGTCCGCGGTCAGCAGTTGAACAGTGGTGGGCACGTTCCAGCCCGTGACCGTGTCCAACACGGCGTCCAACTCGGCTGGGGTGTGCACGATGGTGGGCCCATCGGCGTTCCGGTCGAACCATGCTTCTAGCGCCACCACGGACGGGCACCTCCTGTGTACCGCTTGCGGAACCGTTCGCCGTTTTCGGTTGATGATCGGTTGAGCGGCGCCATCCGGACCTATCCACCGGCCGTGTGTCTTCTGGCCCGTATTGGGCACCACGGTTGGTGGTAGTGCGCGCCGTAGTTGCTCGATCCGCTCCGGCGGGACCACGGGCGGTTCGTCGGGTTCTGCCAGGCGGCCGGGCGTCGGCGCTGGCTGTGTCGAGGGTGGTGATCCGTGCCGTTGCGCGGGTCGCCGCGCGGCCGGGGAAGCGGTGGCCGCGCGTTCCACACGGGCCGCGATGGCTTCAACCGCTCTCATGGCTTCGTTGAGCAACGGCCACAGGTAGCCCTTGCATCCGTCCGTCACCTTGACGAACTCGGCCAGCATCACTTCCGCATCGGCGATGAGATCGGTACGGGTGGCACTCGTCATCACCTCGGCCAACTGCGCGTGTGCGTCCAGGTCCAGGTCTTCCCCCTGCTCCAACGCCGTCCGGGCTTGCTCGGCCTTCTTGCCCGCAGCCCTGATCTGTGCGGCCACCTCGCCGGTCGACGCCACGCGTCCCCTTTCCACACCTCAGCGTCGCACAGGACCCGCGTCGCTCGTTGTGGCCCGTGCGAGTGCCGACTCGGGCGCATCTCCGCTTCCCCACATGGGAAGCCCGAATTCGCCGATCACCAGAACCGTAGGCGTCGGAAGAGCCCACCCCTTGCCGGCCGCCTCTACCAGCACCCGAACTTCTTCGGCGGCACCGTCAGTCAGGTATTCCAATGCCCTGTCGAACCAACGTAGTGCTTCGTCGACATTTCCAGATGTCTTCAGCATCTTCGGCATAGAGTTCATCGGCCCGAGTGAGTTTCTTGGCCGCGTTGTCCAGATCTCCCGACCGGAACGCCAATGCTCCCAGTTCGCGCAAAGCCCAAGCTACCCCTACCGTGTTTCCGCAGGCAAGATGCCACTCCACCAACTCGACCAGGCACGCGGCGACTTCGTCGGCCATGCCACGCGCCCGGTAGATGCCGGCGAGGGTGTCCAGCGCGTGTGCATGTCCACTCAGCGCATCGTCGGTCGGGTTCGCCTGACACAGTGCACGCCAGACCGACACCATCCGAGCTGCGGTCGCCGTGGCCGCGGCGAAGTCGTTCATCCGCGCGTAGGCGACCGTTGCCTGGTAGAGGAGCTTCGAGGCAGACTCCGCCAGCGGGAACCGGTCGGCCAGTTCCAAGCTGAGGCTGTGGAACCTGACGGCGTCGATCTCCTGACTTCCCGACGGCAGCATCGCCCGCCCACACGTAGCGAAGCGCCTCTGCCGCTTTGTCTACATCTCCTTTCGTCAGATAGCACCGGACAACCGACAAGGTGTTCTCGTGAGAAGTCATTGTGACCACATTTCGTACTCGGATTCGGTTGGATCGGGTCGTGCAGCGGAGGTTGACGGCAGCCGCATGACGATTGGATCGACCGGCGGCGTGTACCCGGGGAGTAGTCTCTTGGATGCGGAGCGTCGCTGGAACGAAGTGAGCGTCCACAGCCGTCCACAGCCGTCGGGAGCCGGTCGTCATGTCCGAGACAGCACGAACGCTTCGAGCGGCCAGGGAGGCAGCGGGCTTGAGCTTGGCCGTTATGGCCCAGCGCACGCACTACAGCAAGTCACTGTTGGGGATGGTGGAGAACGGCCAACGCACGGCGACGCCCGAACTGGTGGCGGCCTACGAACGTGTGCTGAACGCACAGGGGTTGGGTGAGGATGTGAACAGACGGGAGCTACTGGCGGCAGCCGCAGCCGTGTTCGCCGGAGCCAACGCGCCGGAACCACTCGCCCGTCTGCTCGATGGGCTCACGTCAGCCGACGCTCCCGGCAAGGTCGGGCGCTCCGAGGTCGAAGCGGTTCGGCACGCGACGACCGTTTATACGACGATGGATCTTCGGTATGGGGGTGCCGTCGCCGCTGACGTCTCCAGTGGTGCTCTCCGTTGGGCGGTAAGTCTTCTTGACGCTCCGATGCGTGATGACACCCGGGTCGCGCTCTCTGCGGCGGTGGGAGCGCTCGCGGACCGGACGGCTTGGACGCACTTCGACTCCGGGCGGACCTACTCGGCGCGGCGGCTGTCGACGTTGGCGCTCCGCACCGCCGACGCCGGGGCCGATCCGGACCTTCGCGCGCACGTGGTGCTGAACATGGCCGCACAGGTCGGCGATGAATCCCCCGCGGACGCGGTGAACCTGGTCGAGTCCGCTCTGTCCGATCACCGCGTCTGTGGGATGGAACGCGCGAACCTCCATGCCGGGCTGGCCGGGCATCTGGCGAAATCCGGCGATAAGCGCCGAGCGCTTCGGCATGTTGTGGAAGCTGAGGCTCTTGCCGGGCGAGGTGGGGAGACGCCGCCGTGGCTTCGCTTCCTCACGTTCGACCATCTCGACTCGATCATCACTCAGTCGTTGGCTGCCGCTGATGAGAGTCGTGAAGCGATCCAACGGTTCGAGCGCCTTTTGCCCCGCATGGATCCGGCTCGGCTGCGGGGACGGGCGGGGCGCATGATCGACCTCGCCGACCTGTATGTCGGGGGTGGTCGGGTGGATGAAGCGCGTGCGTTGGCCGATGAGGCTGGTGTGGCTTTGAGCGATGTTCGGTCTGTACGGGTGGCGGGTCGGCTTGTGGCCCTGCGGCGGCGGGTTTCAAGCGTCGCGTCTGGCTCGTGACGAAGAGCGGCGCTCGCCGCTGGGCTGGCCGCCAAGGATGATCACAAGGGCAGGACTCGGGGTGTGCGCGCTGCGCGCGCCACGGCGAGAGCGCGAAGCGCGCCACTGCGGAGAGCGCGAAGCGCGCCGGTGACTGTGGGTTACATGGGGGTTGGTGGTCGGGTGTCATTGCTCTCGGCTGCTCCAGGGGCGAGGATGGCCGTCCAATGGTCTAATCGCCGTCGCCGTCGACCTGCATTGGATTTCCATGACGTCAGGACTTCCCTGCCCGATCTGTGAGGGGCCGGAGCGCCGTGGGGTGCTGGAGCGCGGGCTCCGGTTGCTCGCGGTGGATGATGAGGCTCCTGCTTTGGATGATCTTGTCTATCTGTTGCGGTCCGATCCTCGGGTCGGGCATGTCGAGGCGGTGACCGATGCGACCAAGGCCTTGCGGAGTCTGCATCGTGGGATGGATGCCGGGCAGGGGGTGGATGCCGTCTTCCTCGACATCCGGATGCCCGGGTTGGACGGGTTGGACTTGGCTCGGGTGTTGTCGCGGTTCGCGCAGCCTCCGCCGATCGTCTTCGTCACCGCCCACCAGGAGCCTGCGGTCGAGGCGTTCGAGCTCAAGGCGCTCGACTACCTCTTGAAGCCGGTTCGTCCGGAGCGGCTGGCCGAGTCCGTGCACCGGATCGTGCACGAGGTGTTGGACTCGAAGGTTGTCGAGCCTGCCGTCTCCGCTCCGGTCGAGCGGGTGCCGGATGTCGGGGACGAGGTCATCCCCGTCGAACTCGGTGGGATCACCCGGTTCATCCGGTTGGCCGATATCCGGTACGTGGAGGCGCACGGGGACTACGCGCGACTGCACACCGCTACCGGTAGTGGGTTGGTTCGGGCCGCCCTGACCGGGCTTGAGGAGCGGTGGCGGTCGGCTGGGTTTGTTCGGATCCACCGCAGTCACCTGGTTTCCCTTGGGCATATCGACGAGTTGCGGCTTGAGGACGGGCATCTCAGCGTCAACATCGGGGGCGCCGTGCTGCCGGTCAGTCGGCGGCATGCCCGGCACCTCCGGCAGTTGCTGGTCCGGCGCAACCGGCAGTCGTCGTGAGTTCGCCGGAGCGGCCTCCTGCCCGGCAGCGGGTGGTGGTGACCAGTCCTCGCACGCGGGCTCCGCGTGCGCCTCGGCCGTATCCGGCTTCGCGGGAGATTGACGAGCAGAGCGAACTCGGCGCGGTGTACATGCGGTCGTTGATACGGACTCAGCGGCGGCTCGGGTTGTTGTTGTGCGCGGTGGTGTGCGGGAGTGTCGCCGGGTTGCCGTTGGTGTTCACGTTGGTTCCGTCGGTGGCCGCGCAGCGGATGTTCGGTGTGCCGTTGCCGTGGCTGCTGTTGGGTGGGCTGGTGTTCCCGGTGTTCGTGTCGGCCGGCTGGTTCTACATCCGCCAGGCCGAGCGCAGCGAGCGCGAGTTCGCCGAACTGGTGGAGCGTTCGTGAGCAGTACGTACGGCATCATCGCGGTCTTGGCGGTCGCGTTCGGCACGATGCTGGTGGGCACGTACGGGTTGCGGGTCTCGCGCACCACGTCCGACTTCTTCGTCGCGTCGCGGACGGTTTCGCCGTGGTGGAACGCTTCCGCCATCGGCGGCGAGTACCTGTCGGCGGCCTCGTTCGTCGGCATCGCCGGGCTGATCTTCGCGCACGGGCCGGACATGCTGTGGTTCCCGGTCGGGTACACGGCCGGCTATCTGGTGCTGCTGGCGTTGGTCGCCGCTCCGTTGCGGCGCAGTGGCGCGTACACGCTGCCCGACTTCGCGGAGGCGCGGTTCGGGTCGACGGTGGTCCGTGCGGTGGCCAGTGTGCTCGCCCTGGGCATCGGGTGGCTGTACCTGTTGCCGCAGTTGCAGGGCGCCGGATTGACGTTGCACACGTTGACCGGCGCGCCGGACTGGGTGGGCGCGTTGGTCGTCGCGGTTGTCGTGACGGCCAACGTGATCTCCGGCGGGATGCGCAGCATCACGTTCGTGCAGGCTTTCCAGTACTGGCTCAAGTTGACCGCGATCACCGTTCCGGTGGTGTTCCTGGTGATGGCGTGGCAGGCGCACGGCGCGCGTGACCTCACCGGGCCGGAGTTGCCGGTGTTCGACCGCGAGACGACGGTCGGCTTCGACAGCGACACCTCCGTCCACGTCGACCGGCCCGTGGTCTTCCACGGAACCGGTGTGGTGGACGGGGAACGGGTCGACGGGCCGAGGGAGTTGCGGGACGGTGACCACACCATCGCGTCCGGCTCGCGGTTGGTGTTCCCGGAAGGCGCCACGGTGCCCCGGGTTTCCTCGATTCCCTACAACACCAACGAGACCTGGGCCTTGCCACTGCGGGGTGGCGAGAGTTTCCCGCTGTACGGGGTGTATTCGCTCATCATCGCGACGTTCCTGGGGACGATGGGGCTGCCGCACGTGATCGTCCGCTTCTACACCAACCCGAACGGGCGGGCGGCTCGGCGCACCACGTTGATCGTGTTGGGGTTGTTGGGGGTCTTCTACCTGATGCCGCCGATCTACGGTGCGCTGGGACGGCTCTACACGCCCGAGCTGCTGATGACCGGTGACACCGACGCCGTGGTGCTGGTGCTGCCCAGTCGGATGGTGGACGGGCTGGGCGGGCAGCTACTCGGGGCGTTGGTGGCCGGTGGGGCGTTCGCGGCGTTCCTGTCGACGTCGTCCGGGCTGATGGTGTCGCTCGCCGGTGTGTTGAGCCGGGATGTGTTGCGGTTGCGGGGAGTTCGCGGCTTCCGGGTGTCCACCGTGCTGGGCGTGCTGGTGCCGCTGGGCATGACGTTGCTGGTCGGCAAGGTTCCGGTGGCGGACATGGTCGGGCTGGCGTTCGCCGTGGCCGCGTCGTCGCTGTGTCCGTTGCTGGTGCTGGGGATCTGGAGCACGCGGATCACGACGGTCGGCGCGGTGGCCGGGATGCTGGCGGGTGGGGTGCCGGCGCTGGTGGCGGGGCTGGTCACCATCAGCGCCGGTGGCGGGAACGTGTTCCTGGCCCGGCCGGCGGCGTGGACCGTGCCGTTGGGGTTCATCGTGATGTACGTGGTGTCCCTGCTGACGCCGCGCAAGGTGCCACCGGGGGTGAACCACGTCATGGTGCGGTTGCACGCGCCCGAGAACCTGGGTCTGCGCAGTCAGGACCGGATGTGACGGCGATGTGGACGGCGGGCGCGATACTGCTGGCCGGCCTGGCCGTGGTGATCACGCTGTGGCGGACTTCCCGCGCCCGCAACGACTTCCTGACGCAGGAGCAGCGGATCACCTTCGAGACCCTGCACACGGCGTGGTCGGCGGCCCCGCCGTTGCGGGCCGGGCTGGTGCCGGAGGCGGCCAAGAAGTCCGCCAAGCACCTGCGCACGCTGCTCGGCACGCCCGCGCTGGCGTTGACGGACGAGACCGAGGTCGTCGCGTGGGAGGGCAGCGGCGAGCACCACTCCGCCGACGCCATGGCGCTGGCCGGCGAGGTGTTCGGGACGGGCCGGACGCGGGCGTTCGACATCGCCTGCGACCAGCCGGACTGCCCGGTGCACACGGCGGTCCTCGCGCCGCTGACGGTGGAGGGCCGGGTGGTCGGCGTGCTCGCCGCGTACAGCCGGGAGCCGTCCGCCGGGTTGGTGCGGGCCACCAACGAGGTCGCGCGGTGGGCGTCGGGGCAGCTTGAGCTGGCCGAGCTGGACCGGTCGCGGACCCGGTTGGTGGAGGCCGAGGTCCGGGCGCTGCGGGCGCAGATCTCGCCGCACTTCATCTACAACTCGCTGTCCGCCATCGCTTCCTACGTGCGGACGAACCCCGAGCGGGCGCGGACCCTGCTGCTGGACTTCGCCGACTTCACGCGGTACTCGTTCCGGCGGGCCGGGGACTTCACGACGTTGGCGGAGGAGCTGCGGTCGATCGACCAGTACCTGGCACTGGAACGCGCCCGGTTCGGCGAGCGGCTGAAGGTGACCCTGCAGATCGCGCCCGAGGTGCTGCCGGTGACCGTGCCGTTCCTCTGCCTGCAGCCGTTGGTGGAGAACGCGGTGCGGCACGGCATGGAGGGCAAGGTCGGGCCGGGGCACATCTCGATCCTGGCGGCGGACGCGGGTGAGGAAGCGCACATCACCATCGAGGACGACGGGATCGGGATGGATCCCGAGGCGCTGCGCCGGACGCTCGCGGGCCAGGTCGGGGAGAGCGCCGGCATCGGGCTGGGCAACATCGACGAGCGCCTGCGGCGGTGCTACGGCGACGACTACGGGCTGGTGGTCGAGACCGCGCAGGGGCTGGGCACGAAGATCAGCGTGCGGGTGCCGAAGTACCAGGCAGGCGTCCACGCGTAGGGCGTGCGCCTGGGTCGAGGCACCAGGCGAGGTCCACGCGTAAGGCGTGCGCCGGGTCCGTCCGGCGGCGACCAGGGCGGCCGAGGCGACGTGCCGTTCTCCCGTCCGCAGACCCGTTACCCCGCCGCCCGGGTTCCCCGGCGCTCGGCCGCGTCCAGGACGAGGCGCAGCCACTCCGACTCCCCCGAGCTGCTCTCCAGGGCCACCCGCCGCAGCCGCAGCCACAGGCCGGCGTCGGTCCACTCCTGGAAGCGGCGGTGCACGGTCGGCACGGTCACGCCGAACGTCGCGGGCAGGTGCCGCCACGCGCAGCCGCTGGTCAGGACGAACACGATGGCGGTGAAGATGGCGCGGTCGGACACGCGGCCCCGGCCGCCACCCTGTCGGCGGACCTTCGCCGGGGGGATGAGCGGTTCGACCATCGCCCACAGTGACGGCGGCACCAGGCGGACGGCCAGGTGCTCGATCACGTCGGCGTGCGGGGGCCTCGGAGGTGTCTCCGGCGCCCGGCGCACCCACTGCTCCTGGCGCTGGGCGTCGCCGCGCTGGCGGGCGCGCAGCAGGGTCGCCAACGCCGCCTCGTCACGCCGGGGCGCGACGGCGGGGTGCGTGTGCTGTTGGGCCTGACGGGCTATCTCCGCGCCCACTGTCCGGCCGAACGGCTGCGCGGGTCGTACGTAGTTGGTCATCAGGTCCTCCGCCACAGGACTGTCGTGATGCCCATCACGCTAGGAAGCCGGCCGCTCACGGGTAACCACCGAGCCGCCGAACGGGGTGAGTCAGCGTCACACGGCCACCGGAAGACCGCTCAACGGCGTGCCTGGCGCGACGAACGGGCGAGCGGTCGTTCCGGAGATGCCCTCTCCCGGCCCGCCGGGACGGATACCCTCGAATCGTGACACCGCGCCTGCTTGCCACCAGCGACCTGCACGTGACCTACCAGCAGAACCGCGACTTCGTGACGGCGATCGAGCCCCGGTCCGCCGACGACTGGCTGATCGTGGCCGGTGACGTGGCCGAGAAGCTCGGCGACGTCGAGTGGGCGCTGGGCGTGCTGCGCAAGCGCTTCCGCAAGGTGGTCTGGTCGCCCGGCAACCACGAGCTGTGGACGGTGAAGGACGACCCGGTCCAGACCCGCGGCGAGGTGCGTTACAAGCAGCTCGTGGAGCTGTGCCGGAGCATCGACGTGCTCACCCCGGAGGACGGGTACGCGGTGTTCGAGGGCGCCGGCGGGCCGGTCGCGGTGGCCCCGCTGTTCACCCTGTACGACTACACGTTCCGGCCCGCCGGGACGGCGGACAAGGAGTCCGCGCTGGTCGTGGCGCAGGACGCCGGGGTGGTGTGCACGGACGAGTACTTCCTGCACCCCGACCCGTACCCGAGCCGCGAGGCGTGGTGCGCCGCGCGGGTCGAGGAGTCCGAGCGGCGGTTGCGCGCGGTGGACCCCTCGTTGCGCACGGTGCTCATCAACCACTGGCCGTTGGTGCGTGACCCCACGTTCGTGCTCCGCTACCCGGAGTTCGCGTTGTGGTGCGGCACGGAGCGGACCGCCGACTGGCACGTGAAGTACCGCGCGGCCGTCATGGTGTACGGCCATCTGCACATCCCCCGCACGATCCGCAAGGACGGCGTGCGGTTCGACGAGGTGTCGCTGGGCTACCCGCGCGAGTGGCAGCCCCGTGGCTGGACGAAGGCGCCGTTGCTGGACGTGCTGAGGGAAGGGGACGCCCGGTGATCTCCGACATCCTGCCCGCGCCGGTCGCGGCGATCGACACGTTCGAGGACCACGAGGCGGAGCTGTTCCCCGAAGAGGAAGAACTCATCGCGGAGGCCGTGGACAAGCGCCGCAAGGAGTTCACCACCGGACGGCACTGCGCGCGCACCGCGCTGGGGCAGCTCGGCTTCGCGCCCGTGCCGTTGCTGCCGGGGCCTCGCCGGGAGCCGACGTGGCCCTCCGGGGTGGTGGGGAGCATCACGCACTGCAAGGGCTACCGCGCGGCGGCCGTGGCGCGCACGAGCGAGGTCTGGACGATCGGCATCGACGCCGAGCCGAACGCGCCGACCCCGCCCGGTGTGCTGGAGGCGATCGCGCTGCCGCCGGAGCTGGCGATGGTTTCGGAGCTGGGCGCGGCGGGGAACAAGGTCGCGTGGGACCGGCTCCTGTTCAGCGCGAAGGAGACGGTCTACAAGGCGTGGTTCCCCCTCACGCGGGCCTGGCTCGGGTTCGAGGAGGCGGAGCTGACCATCAACCCGGACGACGGCACGTTCAGCGCGCGGATCCTCGTCGAGGCCCCGGTCGTGGACGGGGTGCCGCTGGACGGGTTCACCGGCCGCTGGCTGGCGCGGGAGGGGTTTGTGGTGACCGCGATCGCGGTACCTGCCTTGACGACCTAGGAGGCGATCATGGGCGACGAGGTGGCAAGGCACGAGTTCACCCGCGAGGACCGGACGCGGTACCGCACCAAGGTGCGCCGGTGCCTGGACGTGTTCGCCCGGATGCTGAGCGAGGCGCGGTTCGAGTTCGACCGGCCGGTGGCCGGTCTGGAGATCGAGCTGAACCTGGTGGACGACGCGGGCGACCCGGCGATGCGCAACGCCGAGGCGCTGGAGGCGATCGCCGACCCGGACTTCGTGACCGAGCTGGGCCAGTGGAACCTGGAGATCAACGTCGCGCCCCGACAGCTCACCGCGGGCGGCATCTCCGATTTCGAGTCGGTGGTGCGCGCCTCGCTGAACGAGGCCGACCGCAAGGCGCGGGACGTCGGCTCGCACATGGTGATGATCGGCATCCTGCCCACGTTGCAGGCCAAGCACATGGCCCTCGACGCGCTGTCCGGCAACCCCCGGTACGCGCTGCTGAACGAGCAGGTGCTCGCCGCTCGCGGGGAGGACATCCAGATCACCATCGGCGGCGTGGAGAAGCTGGCGATGACCGTCGACTCCATCGTGCCGGAGGGCGCTTGCACGTCGGCCCAGTTCCACTTGCAGGTGCCGCCGGAGTCCTTCGCGGCGTACTGGAACGCGGCTCAGGCGATCGCCGGCATCCAGGTGGCGGTGGGCGCCAACTCCCCGTTCCTGATGGGGAAGGAACTGTGGCGGGAGACGCGGATCGCGTTGTTCCAGCAGGCCACCGACACGCGTAGCGACGAGCTGAAGGAGCAGGGCGTCCGGCCCCGGGTGTGGTTCGGGGAGCGGTGGATCACCTCGATCTTCGACCTGTTCGAGGAGAACGTCCGGTACTTCCCCGCCCTGCTGCCGATCTGCGACGAGGAAGACCCCGTGCAGGTGCTGGACCGTGGCGACACGCCTTCCCTGGCGGAACTGCGGCTGCACAACGGGACCATCTACCGGTGGAACAGGCCTGTCTACGACGTGGTGCGGGACAAGCCCCAC
This sequence comes from Actinosynnema sp. CS-041913, assembly GCF_050942485.1. NCBI lineage: Bacteria > Bacillati > Actinomycetota > Actinomycetes > Pseudonocardiales > Pseudonocardiaceae > Actinosynnema > Actinosynnema sp. CS-041913. The sequence continues at coordinate 6,803,188 of NZ_CP192037.1, forward strand.
CTGCGGGTGGAGAACCGGGTTCTGCCGGCCGGGCCCACGGTCGTGGACACGTTGGCCAACGGGGCGTTCTACTACGGTCTCGTGCGGATGTTCGCCGAGGAGGAACGTCCACTGTGGTCACAGATGTCGTTCAGCGCGGCCGAGGAGAACTTCACGGCCGGCGCACGGCAGGGAATCGAGGCGCAGGTGTACTGGCCCGGCCTCGGCACCGTGCCGGTCGCGGAACTGGTGCTGCGGCGGTTGTTGCCGTTGGCGCACGAGGGGTTGGTGAAGCTCCGGATCGAGCAGGATGAGCGGGACCGACTGCTCGGGGTCATCGAGCAGCGGTGCTTGAGCGGGGTGAACGGGGCCACTTGGCAGGCTCGGACGTTCCACCGGCACTACGACCATTCCTCGTTGGACCGGCCCGAAGCGCTGCGACGGATGCTCCGGTCCTATCGGGACCTCATGCACAGCAACGAACCTGTGCACTCTTGGCCGGTGTCCTGACGAAAGCCTGCGCGAGCACACCGACCTAAGCCTGCGCGCACAAAGAAGGGCCCTCGTGTTCTCCCGTATGGCTACCGCGCCGGTAGCCAGAGCCGAGCCCGGTGAACTCCGAACGGCGAAACCGCAACGCCGGTGTGTCCACCATTGGCACACCGCGGCCCGTCACCCGTGCGGGCAGTCGTCAAGGCGGCGCCGACCGTGGCACAGTTCGACCACGGGAAGGGGGACGAGGTGGCATCGCTGCCCGACGTGGCCGCCGGCCTGTCCAACGCGTGCGACAAGGCATCGCAATGTCGCGACGCATTGGGCCAGGCTCAGGACCTGGCGGAAGAGGCTCACGCACTATTGGCCAACGCGCTGACCGGATCCCACGGCCTCGACGCGGACGCCGAGCAGATGCTGGCCAGGTTCACGGAAGTGGTCAACGGAGTGACCGACCTGTGGAAAATTCTCGGGAAGGGCTTGGACCACGCTCAGGCCCTGCTGGCCACGTTGACGGGCTCGACCGGTCCGCCACCGGCTGCGACCACCCCACCGTCCCTGCAACAGACGCCTCCGGCGCAACGGCTCCCTGCCCGCCAGGCGGACCCGCCGATCCTGCCATCCGACGAAGTCGAACGGCTGCGTCGGAAGCTGCCTCCGTCCGTAGTGCCCGACACAGGACGGAAAACCCACCGATGGTGGATCGGCTCGGACGGCCAGGCGCGGAAGATCGTGAGCGAGCGAGATTCGCGTTCCGATCTCGTAGAACGGCAGTTGGCCGAGAAGGGGTTGCGCAGGAAGATCACCCGTTCCGGCGTTACACAGGAGGAGCGAAACCGTGGTGGACCTAGAGGCGTGGTACGACGTAAAGCGCGACGCCGCCACGATCGTCCGCACCCAGGCCGAGCTGGACGCCGTGTTGGACACCTCAACGTCGGGGTTCACGGCGGAACCCGACGTGGAGCGCTCTACTACGCCGAAGACGGCGCGGAGTGGTTCAGCGTCGGAGAACCGGAGCCGAGCGGGAGGCCTGCCGACCGGCTTCTGTACTACTACATGAACAACAGCACCGAATTCCCCGGCGACTGTGAGATCCCGCTGGACGTGGTGCGCTTGGCCGCTCACGAGTACATGACCACCGGGGGTGAGCGACCTACCGTGTCCGCCTGGCAACCGGCACCCGACTGGTGGTGACCGACACCAGGTCATACGAGAAGAACCGCAGCCGTTACGGCTCCTGGTCGACCTGCTTGAAGCGTCGCTCACCGCTGGGCAGGCCGCCAAGGATGATCACAAGGGCAAGGCTCGGGCGTCGTGTGTGCGCGCTGCGCGCGCCCAGGGCAAGAGCGCGAAGCGCGCCGGAGCCACGGGGGGGCGGAGCGCGCTGTTGTTCAGGCGCGGATTTGTGCTGGGATTCGGATTGGTGCGTGTGCCTTCCAGACTGCGACCAGCTCTGGCAGTAGGACGTGCCACGGTAGTGCCGCCAGCACCTCGTGTCGTGCGACCAGGACCAGCCTGCCCTCGTCGTCCGCGTCCAGCCAGACGGCTTGGAAGCTTGCTCCGTGTTCGGGTGCTTCGGCAATCACGGCAGCGGTCGCGTTGGTGAGGTCTGGTTTGGCTACTCGGCGGACGGCTGCGGTGGCGTTGTGCAGTATTTCGTGCCGGTCGGAGAGGACGTGGACGGCTTCTGCCAGGCGCCACTCTCCCAGGCCTGCGCGGACCTGCACCGTCATCGACTCGTACACAGCGGACAGGGTATGTGTGGAGGGGCTGGGCGCTGTGGGCACGCGATTCGCCTTCCGAATGGGTCAGGTCACGTCAAGGTAACAGGCCGGCCGGCGGGTCGCGTCTCGGAGCGTTGCCTGTTCCGCCTGTTGGACAACGGCTGCCGGACAAGCGTTCCTGTCGGTTCCCTGAACGGAGGAACACGGTTCGGCTACGGTCCGTTGTCATCGGTGTGCTGACCGATGGACTCGCTCCTACCCGTTCCCCGGCCCGTCTCGTCGCGTTCGGCGGGGCTGCTGCCGTGTTGCTGACCGTCGTCATGGTCGGATTGCTGGACCTGCACCGGCTGACGACCACGGCTGTGGGGTTGCGGCGCACCATCTCCGAGTACGCGCTCGGGCCGCAGCGTTGGGTGTTCGACACTGCTGTCGTACTGCTCGCGGTGGGGTCGTTGGCCATTCTTGCCGTGTTGGTGCGCAGGGGGATCACCCGGTGGGCGTCGCCGGGCTCCGTGGCGTTCGTGGCGTGGTCGGTCGGACTGGCGCTGGTGGTGGTCTTTCCCAAGCACAACTGGGCGGTCGGGCCCAGCATGAGTGGCACCGTCCACCGGGTGGCCAGTCTGGTGGCGTTTCTCAGCCTGCCCGTCGCGGCCATGCTGCTGGCCCGTCCGTGGCTTCGGGACGCGGTGTGGGGGGCACATGCTCGTTGGGCGTTCCGGTTCGGGGTGTTGTCCGCGTTGAGCTTCACCCCGATCCTGTACGCGGTGCTGGTGAACGTGGTGGTGGGCACGTCCTGGTGGCGCGTGCTGCCGTTGGGCTACATCGAACGGCTGCTGGTGTTCGTCGAAGTGATCGCCGTGCTGGTGGTCGGGGTGTGGGCGATCGCGGTGGCTCAGCCCGCGTACAGGTTGTCCAGCACGTCGCGGTAGCGGTTCTCGATTTCGCGGCGGCGCATCTTCATGCTGGCGGTCAGGGTGCCGTCCTCGACGCTGAAGTCCTCGTCCAGCACCGCGAACTTCTTGATCGTCTCGTGTCGGGCGAGGGTTTCGTTGACCGCCTTGACCGCGCTGCCCACCTCGGCGTCGGCGTCCAGGCCCTCCGGCGCGGTGTCCGGGTCGAGGGTGACCAGGGCGACGCAGTAGTTGCGCTGGTCGCCGTGCACCAGGACGTGCCCGATGTAGGGGCTGGCGGACTTGAGTTTGCTCTCCACCGACTGCGGCGCGACGTACTTGCCCGCCGAGGTCTTGATCAGCTCCTTCTTGCGGTCGGTGATGAGCAGCCTGCCGGCGTCGTCGACCGTGCCGATGTCGCCGGTGTGCAGCCAGCCGTCGACCAGCGTCGCGGCGGTCTCGTCGGGCAGGTTGTGGTAGCCGCGCATGATGCCGCGCCCGCCGATGAGCACCTCGCCGTCCTCGGCGAGGCGGACCTCCGTGCCGGGCAGCGGTTTGCCGACGGTCCCGAACTCCTGCTCGCCGGGGCGGTTGAGGAACGCCGCCCCCGACGACTCGGTCAGGCCGTAGCCTTCGAGGATCGTGATGCCCGCGCCCTCGAAGAACCGGCCCACCTCCGGGGACAGCGGGGCGGAACCCGACACGAAGTACCGGATGCGGCCTCCGACGCGGTCCCGCAGCTTGCCGAACACCAAGCGGTCGGCGATCTTCCGGCGCACTGTCCACTGTGGATGCTCGGCGACTTCGAGCGCCCAGTTGAACAGCTTCTCCTTCACGCCGCCCTCGGCGCGCATCGCGGCGACCACCCGGCTGTGGATCTTCTCGAACACGCGTGGGGCGCCGGCCACGATCGTGGGTCGCAGTTCCTTGAGGTTGTCCGCGATCCGGTCCGCCGAGCCGTCCACCGCCGTGCGCATGCCGGTCGCGATCATGGCGATCTGGAGCACCTTGCCGAACGAGTGCGACATCGGGAGCCACAGGAAGTGCAGGTCGCTCTCGCGCAGCACGCCCAGCTCGGTGACGGCTTCGGCGGTGTAGAGCCAGTTGTCGTGCGTCAGCTCCACTCCCTTGGGCACGCCGGTCGTGCCGGAGGTGTAGATCAGCGTGGCCAGCCGCTCCGGGGACAGGTCGTCCACCATGGCGTCGTAGTCGCCGACCTCCGACGCCGGCAGGGCGTCCGTGGTGACCACGCGGGCGTCGCCGGCCTTCCCGACCAGATCGGGGTCCGCGACCACCAGGATGCTGCCCGAGTCGCGGATGATGTGCGCGGCCTCCTCGCGCGTGCTGCTCGGGTAGACGGTCGTGGTCACGCCACCCGCCGCGAGCACCGCCAGGTCGGCGATGATCCACTCCGCGCTGGTCTGCGCCATGATCGCGACCCGCGCCTCGTCCTTGACCCCCAACTGCCGGAACCCCAGCGCCCGCACCCGCACGACCTCGCCGAGGTCCGCCCAGGTCAGCGATGTCCACTCGCCGTCAACCCGGTGGCGCAGGGCCTCCGCGCCGGGGGTCGCACGCACGCGTTCACGCAGCAAGTCGGGGATGGAACGGGCCATGGCGGACCTCCAGGCGGTGGAGCAATGCTCTAGAGCGCTACTCTAGTCCGCGTGCGGGCGGATCGTCAGCAGGCGGTGCTGAACGCGGCGCTGGCGCTGGTGGACGCGGGCCTGCCGGTCACCATCAGCGCCCTGACCGCGCGATCCGGCGTGTCCAACGGCAGCATCTACCACCACTTCGGCAGCCGGGCGGGCGTGTTCGAGGCGCTCTACGGCGACAGCTTCGCCCACTGCGTGGCCGCCATGACGCCCGCGCTGGCGCTCGGCGACACGGAGAAGGTCGTGCGCGGCGTGGTCGTCCGCTACCTCGACTGGGTGGCCGAGAACCCCGGTCGTGCCAGGTTCCTCTACGCCGCGCCGCTGACCGCCGACCCGGTCGCGAAGGCGGCGGCGTTCGCCCCGATCGCCCAGTGGTTCGCCGCACGCGCGGCGGAGGGCTCCGTGCGCCCGTTCCCCTTGTGGGCGTTGGACCCCGTGGTCATGGGACCGGCCCACGAGTGCGCCCGCCGGTACCTGCTCGGCGTCCTGGACCTGGCCGAGGCACGCGATCCGGTGGCTGATGCGGTGTGGGGAGTCGTCGCGCCTCTAGGGTGAGCGCATGGCTTCTTGGGGAGACCTCCGCGCGTACATCCACGACACCTACGACGTGATCTCCGAGCAGGAGGACGAGATCCGGATCCTGTTCAACTTCGAGCAGTTCGACGAGGACGACGAACGCACCCAGGTGATCATCCTGGTGCGGGAGATGCTGGACAAGCTGCACGAGTGGGTGCAGATCGCGTCGCCGATCGGCCTCGCGGCGAACGTGGACCTGCGCGCGCTGCTGGAGGAGGTCGGCAACTCGACCATCGCCTGTGGCGCGGCGATCATGGGTGAGCACGTCGTGTTGCGGCACTCGCTCCCGTTGGTGGACCTGGACATCCACGAGTTCACCGATCCGCTGGCGTTGTTGGCCGGGACGGCGGACCAGTTGGAGGAGCGGTTCTTCGGCGGTGACGACTACTAGGCGGCGATGTGGTCCTGCTTCGCGGTGTCCCCGGCCGTGTCCAACGGGAGACCCTGGTCAGGCGCGGGCGGCCGGCGGGAGGTCGGTGGTCGGTGCGGTGGGCCAGGCCCAGGGGTCCGGGTCCAGGGTGGCCAGTTCTTCCACCTGCAGCGCGCACCACGGGGAGATCGGGCGTACGCCGGCCAGCACCGCCGGCACGAAGTCGGACCACCGGACCCATTCGAAGTCGTCCACCTCGTCCGGGTTCGGGGTCGGGTCGTGGTCCACCAGGCCCCGGTACACCGGGCACATCTCGTTCTCCACGACGCCGTTCTCCATGACTGCCCGGTAGCGGAACGCGGGCAGCACCAGGTCCAGCGTGATGTCCGTCAGTCCCAGCTCGTCCCCCAGTCGACGGCTCACCGCCGTGGCCGCGTCCTCGTCGGGCGCCGGGTGGCCGCAGCACGTGTTGGTCCAGACGCCGGGCCAGGTCTTCTTGTGCAGGGCCCGCCTGGTCAGCAGCAGCCGCCCGTCCCGGGAGAACAGGTAGCTGGAGAACGCCAGGTGCAGCGGGGTGTCCGCGTGGTGCACGTGTGCCTTGTCGGCTACGCCGATCCTGGTTCCCGACTCGTCCAGCAGCACGACTTGTTCCACGCGGACCACCCTGCCACACCGGTCGTCGCCACCGCGCGGGAACGAGGGTCAGGTCTCCTTGCAGAACTCGCCGATCGGGATGCCGACGTGCCGCTGCTCGGTCGCGAGGTACCCGAGCAGCTCGTCGCCCCGGCGCAGTTCGGTGACGTTGCGGACCTTTCCGCCGGGGCCGAGCACGCGCACGTGCCAGTCGTCCTGCACGGTGAGGCTGACCTCCACGCCCTCCGGCGAGTGCGCGGTGATGGTGAGGATCGGGCGGGACTCCAGCTTCGCCCGGCCCACGGTCAGCTCGCGGGTGCGGCCTTCGGAGTCCACCGCCAGCACGGTGCTGCCGGAACGGAGTTCGGACAGGTAGTTGGTGCGGTTGTCCGGCCCCAGCACGTACGAGTGCAGGGCGCCCGCGTTGACCCGGAACGGCCGGGTCGGCATGTACGGCAGCGGGTGGGTTTCGCTGCAGCACAGGATGAAGCCGGACGAGTACGAGCCGACCAGGATGCCCTCGTCCTCCCGGAAGTGCGAGCACGTGTCGACGCACACCCGGTCGCCGAGGCCGTTGTGCGCGATGCCCTCCACGGTGAGCGTCGTCAGCGTCAGCGGCGCGGTCCTGGCCTCCAGCAGACGGGCCAGGCGGAACACCTCGGTCGCGTCGCTTGGTGCGAGCAGCACACCGTCCGAGCCGTGTTCCAGCACGTCCAGCACGATCGCGGCTTCTTCCAGGTCCGCGACGACGGTGACCAGCCTGCCCGCCGCTCCGTCGGCGGCGGCGATGACGATCTCCAGCGGGATCTTCGTCGGGTCGGCGAACGCGACCACGGTGTGCTCCAGCTTCACCGCCGCCGCGCACGCCAGCTTCAGCGTCCGGTCGTCGCGCACCCGCACGAACGCCGCGGTCGCGGTGAGCCGGTCGAGCTGGTCCTGGTCGTCCACGGTGGTGACGACCAGGTGCGGGCTCGCCGCGGGCCGGTCGGCGATCAGCACGCGGCCGATCGTCGGCGGCAGCGTGTCGAGCAGGGCGGCGTCGTCGGACACGATCCCGGCCAGGCGGGCGTGCACGGCGGCGTCGACCACGGACTCGCGGTGCGCCTCGGGAACGGTCCGGAGGTCGATCCAGGCGAACTTCACGCCAGACTCCAATGACGGGTAGCGGGCGAGGTCACGACACGGCGCCGGTCATGGCGTGCACGAGCGCGGCGTGGTGGTCGACGTGGATCACCGACGCGAGTTCGGCGACCAGCGACATCGGCGACGGCGAGGTGAACACGCGGCGGCCGACGGCCAGGCCCGCGCACCCCGTCGCCATCGAGGCGCGGGCGTGGTCGACGACGCTGCCGACGGTGGCCGGCCCACCCGCGACCAGCACCGGGATCGGGCAGCTCGCGACGACCTCGGCCATCCGCGCCACGGGCAGCGCGAGGTTGGTCTTGACGATGTCGGCGCCCAGGTCGACCGCGATGTTGACCACGTGCGCGAGCAGCACCGGGTCGTTGGGGTCGCCGATGCGCGGTCCGCGCGGGTAGACCATGGCGACCAGCGGGACGTTCCACGCGTCGCACGCGTTGGCGACCACGCCGAGGTCGGCGAGCTGGCGCTCCTCGGTGTCGGAGCCGATGTTGACGTGGACGCTGACCGCGTCCGCACCCATCCGCAGGGCTTCCTCGACCTCGCCGACGAGCACCTTGGCGTTGGTGTCGGCCGCGTGCGCGGTGCCCGCGCTCAGGTGGACGACGAGCGCGCACCCGCCGAGCAGCACCGGGTCTATCGTGCGCACGCGTCCTTTGTGGACGATGATGGCGTCGGCCCCGCCGCCGACGACGGACTTGATCAGGTCGTGCCACCGGTCACGCGACGCCACCGGACCGTCCGAGACGCTGTGGTCCAGTGGGACGAAGAGGTACCTGTCGTCACGCGGACGGGAAAGGCGTCGCAGCCGCAACGCTTTCCTCATGTCGCTCACACCTCCCCAGGCTGCTGTGGCGATGGCCATGCAGAGCGTGGTGGAGACCCGACTCTTGCGGGGAGGTGGCAGCTAGCGATAACTCCTCAGTTATGCACCTGTTGGAGCAGCCGGACGCCACGCATTTTCCACTGGGCGTCAACCCCACACACTCGCTCGGAAGGTGTTTGGCGTGATGGGGTTGCCCTAGGCTGCGGCGGTGCACATGGAGCTCAGACATCTCCACGTCGTGCTGACCGTGGCCGAAGCGGGCAGCATCAGCCGGGCCGCTTCCTCCTTGAAGATCGCACAGGCCGGCCTCACCGCGCAGCTCCGCCGCATCGAACGCGGTTTCGGCGGTCCGCTGTTCCTGCGCCGCAGCGACGGCGTGGAGCTGACCGAACTCGGCCGCCACGTCGTGCTGCGGTCCCGCGACCTCGTGGAACGGTTCGACGACCTGCTGGTGACGGCGCACAAGATGGCGGCCGGGAGCGGCAGTCCGGGCATCCGATTAGGCGGGGTGGCCGGCTCGCTGACGCCGCTGCTGGTGGGCGTGGTGCGCGGCCTGCTGCCGAACCAGCCGCAGACCACGCACATCGAGCGCAGTTGCGACGCGGTGTTGGAACTGGTCCGCGCCGGGAAGCTCGACCTGGCGCTGGTGGTGGAGTTCCCGCAGAGCCCACTGCGGATCCCCGAAGAGGTCGACTGCCGCTCGGTGGTGGCGGAGCCCATGTTGGTGGGAATAGCGGCGGGTCACCGGCTGTCCGCGCGCAGCGAGATCCGGCTGTCCGAACTGGCCGACGAGGACTGGGCGGTGCCGGAGGAGAACTACGGCGGCGGCCGGCTGAACCTGCACCTCGCCTGTGAGGCCGCCGGTTTCACCCCGCGGTGCGTGCACTTCGGCGTCGACCCGGCGTCGGCGGCGGAACTGGTGCGTTCGGCGCACACCGTGGCGTGCTTCTTCCCCACCGGACAGGAATTGCCCGGCGTGGTCCTGAAACCGATCGTCGGCAGCCCGCTCCACCGCCGCGTGACGCTGGTGTGGCAACGGGGTTGCGCCGCCGCCGAGTACGTCGAAGACATCCACGCCGCGCTGCTGAGGGCCTACCACGAGCAGGTCCGGTGCCAGGCCCGCAAGCTGACCGCCACCGGCTTCACCGCGGCGGCTAGCTGACGCCCCGGTCCGGGCTGCCCGGTGGACCATCACTCCTCGTCCCGGGCGGTGTACCGCTCCGCCATCTCCAGGTCCCACCAGGCTGCGAAGAACTGGAAGTCCACCGCGGACCGGTTGACCACCTGGTGCTCCTCGTAGGGCCGGAAGTGCACGATGTCCCCGGCCGCGAACGGCACCGGGCCGTCCGCCGTGACGATCTCCGCCGCGCCCGAGACCGCCACCCACACCTCGTGCTCCCGGTGCCCGTGGATGCCGGACGCGGCACCCGGCCGCACCACGCACCACGACCCGTCGAACGGGGCGTTCACCAGCGGCCACGGCATGAGCCGCCGCGCCACCAGGCCGTCGTGGCGGACCAGCTCGTCCGGGTCGAGCCGGCGGATCTCCATGCACGCTCCCCGCATCGACCCCGGAACTGCCGCGCCGATTATCGCGACGCACCAGCCGGCGGCGACAGTCCGCGGCCGAACAGCCCATCGGAGTTTTCTATTGTGGGTACGGGGCTGCGCCCGCGGGGGCGGGGTTGCGCCCTGATGCACCTCGGACTGCCCGGCGGTCGGCGGTGTCCGATCCGTCCTGCGCTAGTCCGAGTGCCGCAGCACGCTCTCCACCTCGGTCCGGAAGACGTTGACGCCGTCCTCGCCGTCCGGCGCGCCGTGCGCCTGGAGCAGGTGCAGCAACGCCACGCCGTGCGCCGACCGGTGGGCCAACGCGCGGAACGAGAACGCGGCCTCGTAGACCGCCACCGACGTGGCCAGCGCCGCCGCCACCGTTGCCAGGAACCCCCACAACGCCCGCCGCCCGGGATCGGCCACCGCGACCGCGCCCAACGCGGCGGCGCCGGTGAAGAGCAGCACGGTGAGGCTCGTGGTCCACCGCCGAGCCGAGGAGTACCGGGCCTGGGCGTGCTCGAACCCGGCCAGCCGCTCCCCCACCCGGTGGCGCAGGTAGGCCCGGAGGAACTGCGAGCGGTGGTCGTCGACGAGGGTCATGACTGGCTCACCGGTTCGTGTCGGTGCCGTGCCACCTCGGTCGCCAGCTCGCGCGCCCGCTCCTCGCGTTCGGTGTCGTCGGCGGCCGGCGGCGCGGCCAGGTGGTCGAAGTACAGGGCGCGCAGGTGCTCGGCACGGATGCGCGCCTCGGGGTTCTCGCCGTTGCGGGACAGCACCGCCAGCACGGCGGCTCCCGCGCCCGCCACCGCCAGCAGCACACCGGGCCAGGGCGCGTCCCGCAGCCAGATCTGCAACGCGCCGAACGAGGTGGTGGCGAACCCGGCCCCGATGGCGAGCACCACCAGCAGCCGAGCCCGGCCACGTTCCCGCAACGCCGCGACCTCCTGCTCGTGCAGGACCGGCGCGACGACCTGGTTGGCCTCGTGGATGGCGTCCGCCAGCAGCGGGTAGTCCAGGACGTAGCCGGGATCGATCACCGGGTGCGGCTCGGGCGCCCGGAACCGCAACCGCGGCCACACCGCCAGCGGCGGCACGGCGGCGTGCAGCTTGGACCCCGGCTTCGCGCCGAGCACCCGGTGCAGCACCGCGACGACGCGGTCCGGACCTTCGTCCAGGTGCACCACGGCGACCTGCCCGCTGCGCACCAGCACGGCGAGGTCGTCGGACAGCTTGCCGCCCGCGATCTCGTCGGCCAGCCCGCCGGTCCCGGCCAGCACCAGCAGCGGCCGGTCCCGGCTCAGGTGGTCGACCAGCGCGGACCGCGCCACCTCACCGCCGCCGACCAGCAGCGCGAGCGCCGGACGCCGGGCGCCCGCGATCGCGTCCACGGTCCGGAACAACGCGGGCACCTCCTCGCCCCAGTGCGAGCCGGGCACCAGCACCGCCGTGTCGTGGCCGGCGTTCAGCCGCACCTCGCCCTCGGCGGGCTCGTCGTCGGCCGCGACCCGGCCGGACGGCGCGACGCCGACCAGCCGCGGCCGGCGCCCGTCCAGCGCCTGGACGGCCAGGCCGACCAGGTGCGCGAGCCCGGTGTCGGCGCCCGCCGTGACCACCACGGCGTCGCGTTCGGCGGCGGCGGCGAGCACCGCCCGCAGCACCGGCAGCACCGATGCCGCCTGCTCGGTCTCCACCGCCTCGGTGGGGCCGAGCAGGGCGAGGACCGGGCGGACCCGGGGCAGACCGAGGGCTCGCGCCCGGATGTCGGCGTCGGGGTGGGCCAGTCGGCGCACCCGCGGACCCGCGGTAGACATGCGGGGGACCTTAGCGGGGCTTCACGCGCATTTCACCCGTCCGGACGACGGATTTTCGGCAGGTAGGATTTTCACCGTGCAAATCGACCCTGCCGAGATGGAGATCGCCCTGCGGGTGCTCGCCCGGGTGGACGAACTTCCCACCGAGCACCCCGACGTGGTGGCCATCCGCCGGGCCACGTCGAGCATCTACAAGAGCGTCCGCAAACGCCGCAAGGCCGCCCGCCGCGAGGCCGTCACGACGGCCGACCGCGCGGTGACCGAGGCGACCGCCACCGGGTCGCCGACCCGGATCGACGACGAGACCAAGGGCGTCCTGCTCCAGGAGCCCGAGCCGGGCGCCGTCGCGGGCACGCTGCTGCGCGCGCGGTCCTGCTACACGTGCAAGCGCCGGTACACCGAAGTGGACGCGTTCTACCACCAGTTGTGCCCGTCGTGCGCGGCGCTGAACCGGGGCAGGCGGGACGCGAGCGCCGACCTGACCGGCAAGCGGGCGCTGCTCACCGGCGGCCGGGCGAAGATCGGCATGTACATCGCGCTGCGGCTGCTGCGTGACGGCGCGCACACCACCATCACCACCCGGTTCCCGCGTGATGCCGTGCGGCGGTTCGCGTCGATGCCGGACAGCGCGGACTGGCTGCACCGGTTGCGGGTGGTCGGCATCGACCTGCGCGACCCGAGCCAGGTGGTGCGGCTGGCCGACTCGGTCGCCGCCGCGGGCCCGCTGGACATCCTGATCAACAACGCCGCGCAGACCGTGCGCCGGTCCGCCGACGCCTACGCGCCGCTGATGGCGGCCGAGTCCACCCCGCTCCCCTCCGGCCCGCTGCCGGAACTGGTGACGTTCGGGCACGCCGTGGAGGCGCACCCCATCGCGCTCACCGACGGGTTGTCCGACGCCGTGCGCGACGTCCTGCCCGAGGTCACCGCGCTGGCGTTGACCGCGGGCTCCAAGGAGATCGACGCGGGCGGCCTGGTGCCCGACGAGCACGCCGTGAATAGCTGGGTGCAGCGGGTGAACGAGGTCGACCCGGTGGAGCTGCTGGAAGTGCAGCTATGCAACAGCACCGCGCCGTTCATCCTGATCTCCCGGCTGCGGCCCGCGATGGCCGCCGCACCCGCGCGCCGCAAGTACGTGGTGAACGTCTCCGCGATGGAAGGCCAGTTCAGCCGCGCCTACAAGGGGCCGGGCCACCCGCACACGAACATGGCCAAGGCCGCGCTGAACATGCTCACCCGGACCAGCGCGGAGGAGATGCTCACCTCGGACGGCATCCTGATGACCGCCGTCGACACCGGCTGGATCACCGACGAACGCCCGCACCCCACCAAGCTGCGGCTGGCCGCCGAGGGCTTCCACGCCCCGCTGGACCTGGTCGACGGGGCGGCGCGGGTGTACGACCCGATCGTGCGCGGCGAACTCGGCGAGGACCTGTACGGCTGCTTCCTCAAGGACTACGCGCCCGCACCGTGGTGATCCGGCCCGCACCCGTGGTGATCCGGCACGCGCGTGGTGATCCGGCCCGCGCCGTGGTGATCCCGGCCACCGCCGGGACGATTCCGTCCACTGTGGAAAGTAGCAACGGGTTTGCGCCATCCGGGTATGCCGGTTAACGGAACCGCTCTCCTGTGCGACTCTCCGTCGGTAGGCTGGGGCAGTCGCCGGGCGTGGGGGTGGGCATGGGTCGCGGGCGGGCTGGTCGCGCCGCCATCCTGTTGTGCCTGACCGCGTTGGTCCAACCGGCGTCGGCGATCGCGGCCTCCGCCGACGCGGACGAGGACGCGAAAGCGGTGTTCTGCCTCGCCGGCGCCCAGCGGCAGCCGTTACGGGACGCCGGAAAGGCCCTGGACCTGGCAGTTCCCCCGGACGTGACGAACTGGCGGCGGGACCGACCCGCCGAGTTCGACCGGGCGTGCTCGGCGTTGTACCGGGCGGTGAAAGCGCCGCCGCCCAACCCGTTCGCGGACGCCCTGCCGTTCCTCACCGCGTTGCTCGGCGCGGTCCTCGCGTTCGCCGCGGCCACGTGGCGCGAGCGGGTGATGCGAGGAAGGCAGGTCGGTGACGCGCTGCGCACGGCGGTGATCGACTTCCACGACGCGGCGCGTGCTTACCTGGACAGTTGGGGCGCCAACCGCCCGGAGGCCGCCGTCCGCACCGCGCGCGGGAAGCTCGTCACCCAGCTCGCCGTCGCGCACACCGACCACCCCCGGTGGACGAAGTTGCGCGGCCTGCGCGACCAGCTCGCCGCCGGTCCGCTGGGCGACCGGCTCACCGCGGGCTGGGCCGGTCCCGACGACCAGCGGACCGCCGCCCTCGTCGCGGCGCTCGACGCCCTGCGCGACGACGTCCTCCTGGTCGCCCGCGCCCTCGGCCGGCCGCTGCGCCGGCAGTCCGCGCTGAAGGCGACATGACCGTGCCCCGCCACCCCATCAACCCGTTCCCGCTGCCCGGCTGGGAACGCACACCGATGCGCCCGCTGCGCCCGTGGGAGCGCAAGGCGCACCGCGACTACTACGTGGACGTGGACGGCGCGGAGAGCGCGTTCCAGGAGTACCAGCAGGAGATCGGCGACCTGACCGGCGTGCTGGAGGACGGCCGGCTGGTGCTGGTCACCGGCGACTCGGGCTGCGGCAAGACGGCGCTGGTCAACCGGTGCGCGGACTGGACGGTGCTGGAGCTGCGCAAGCGCGGCATGCGCGGCGTCGTGGTCGACCTGACGGGGTGCCTGCCGGAGGACGAGGAGCTGTCCATCCAAGAGCGCGCCGTGCAGGTCTGCGACCAGCTATTCGACCAGCTCGTGGACACCCAGGCGCTGCGCCAGACCGCCGTGGACGAGCTGCGCGGCGACCGCGACAACCCGCAGCGCGTGTTCCCCCGGCTGGGCCGGGCGCTGGCCGAGGAGGTCGTGCTGATGGTGCTGCTGCCGTCGCCGAACGAGCTGCTGGACGAGGTGATCCGGTACGCGCGCCAACTGCGCAGCCCACGCGTGCTGTTCTTCGCCGAGTCGGCGTTCTTCGGCGTGGACGACATCGCCGAACTCGTGCGGCGGCTGGAGACGTGGGTTCCGCCGATCACCCTGCTGGTGGGAAAACTGGACGACGGCGATCCGGAACGCTTCGCCGACGACCGGCTCCTGCGTCACTCCGAAGTGGGGATCTATCCACAACTGAGTGATCAGGCGGTCGAATTGCTGAGCCGGATCTGTCAATCCGTCGCCATGCTCCAGCGGATTCTGCACGGCACGTACGAACGAAAACTCGAAACCGGCCTAAGCTACACCGAGGCCGACCTGGTGACCGTCGAAGACATCCGGGCGTACTTGAACGGACTGGGGATGCACCCATGAGCGGCAGCGACGAACTCCCGCCCCCGCGGAAGAACCCCTTCTCGCCGATGGCGGTCGCCCTGATCATCGAGGACTTCCAGGACGACTTCGACGCGGCGGACGTCACGATCGCCACCGACGCCGGGCGGCTGGCCGTCGCGCACCTCGACACGTACCTGGAGGCCGCGCCCGGCGCGGGCACCGTGCTGGCGATCCTCGGCGACTACGGCACCGGCAAGACGCACCTGGCGGTGCGGCTGGTCCGGCACGCCCGGCGGGTGCTGGACGACCCGTCGCGCGCCCTGTACCTGGAGGCGACCGCGGAGAGCTTCGTCGAGCTGTACCGGCGGTTCATGCGGCGGCTCGGGAGGGAGGGGGTGCGGGCGCAGGTCAGCGACTACTACGCGGACATCGTCGCCGACTCGCTGCAGAGCACCGGGCTGACCGCCGACACGCTGGAATGGCTGGGCAGCAGGCAACTGGAGCCGCAGGAGGTGGTGGAGCGGCTCGGCCTCATGGAGAGCGCGCTGCTGCGCAAGGTCCAGGACACCCTGCGCCAGGTCACCAACAACAAGGACTTCGGCACGGCGCTGACCCTGCTGCTGCGGCCGGGTTTCGAGCACGCGGTGTGGTCGTGGCTGCTGGGTGGCGCGCCGGACCAGGTGCTGGTGGAGCGCGGCATCACCACGCCGATCGACACCGAGGTCGCGGCGCTGGAGGCGATGGGCGTGTTCGCCCTGCTGTTCGGCGGGCGGCAGCGGCGGTTCGTGCTGGCGGTGGACGAGCTGGACAAGATCTTCTCCGCCGACAACCAGCCGCAGGCGCGGACCATGGCGGCGTTCCAGACGATGTTGCAGGTGTTCGCGAAGGCCGGGGCGTGCCTGGTGCTGTGCGGGCTGCCGGAGTTCAAGGCGGTGCTGTCGCCCGCGGTGCGGCAGCGCATCCCGTACACGGTCAAGATGTCCGGCCTCAGCCACACGCAGGTGCGCGAGTTCATCATGCGCGCCCAGCAGGCGCTGACCGGGACGACGACGCTGGCGCCGTTCACCCCGGAGACCGTCCGCTACCTGCGGGACGTGGCCGGCGGCAACACGCGCAACGTCGTCCGCCTGTGCCACCGGGTGTTCCGGCTGGTGGACGACCGGGTGCGGGTGACCGGCGACCGGGACGTCACGGCGACCGACGAGATGGTGCGGCAGGCGGCACGCGACCTGTTCGGCTCGCTGAGCGCGGACGACCTGGACGGCGCGGTGCGGCGGCTGCTCGACGCGAACGGCTGGGAGTACTGGCACAACCACCTGCTCGGGTCGGGCGAGGACTCGCTGGCGGACTACTGGGTGACGTTCCCCGACCGGGACGGCGGGTGCGCCGTGCTGCTGACCGGGTCGCTGCTGGACAACGCCGACGTGACGACCGTGATGCGGCGGGTGTCGGCGGTGCGCGAGGCGGAGTCGGACGCCGAGATCATCCTGCTGGTCAACGGGGTGCTGACGGACGGCGTGGCGATCCAGCTACGCGAACCACTGGGCCGCGAGCCGCTGGTGTACTCGGAGCGGACGTTCGCGGACGACTTCAAGGCCCTGCTCGGCGCGACCAGCCGGCCGGACGAGCACGATCCGATCTCGTCCTTGCGGCAGCGGATGGCGCAACTGTCCCGGCAGCAGTCGAGCATCTACGGGTTCATCGAGCAGCTTGCCGAGCACGTGGACGGGATGCGCACCTCGTCCGACCGGCAGTTCGGGGCGATCGGCAGGCAGTTGGCGCTGCTCGTCGGCTCGGCCCCGGCGCGGGCGGCGGCGGACAACCGGCTGCCGGGCGAGGTGGAACGGCTGTTCCGGGACGCGGTGGACGCCCTGGAGAGCCTGATCCAGTTGGACATGATGCTCGACGAGGCCTTCGACTTCGCGCCGCCGCAGACCCAGGAGGCGGTGCACCGTCGGCTGCGCACACCGGAGTTCACGGATGCCGCCGCGAAGGCGATCTTCATCCAGAAGACGGTGTTGGCGTTCCGGGGTGCGGTGGCGGAGTGGTTTCGGGGGGAGGGTGGTTCGGCCGAGGCGGAGGACCGGCTGGAGCAGCTTTGCGGGATTTATGACGACATCGTGGAGTTCCTGCCGCTGTTCGACCTGGATCCGTTGTTCGGGCTGCCGCCTTGGGGTGCGCGGACCGGGGGGTTGGTGGCCGACGTGAGCCAGGTCGCCCGGCGCAACCGGGTGCACGACGCCCTCCGCAACCTCAGTCCTCGGGTTCGGCGAGCGGTGTTGAAGGCTTCGCACACCGGCTGAGGGCCAAGAAGCAGAGCATCCCGTTCTTGTTTTTCAATGTTTTACGCAGCTTGACGGCAGAAGGGTTACCACGGACTCAAAGCGCTCCAGAAGCACGCCGGTCTGGGCTCAAGCCGGGAACATCAAGCAACGGGACCACATCATCGGAAGCCCTAAAATCTGCCGGGGACCGGTGTCAGCGCAAACACGCCGCCCGCAGAGCAACCCGCCCAGCGTGCCAAGCCGCGTACCCAGAAGCAGAACGCGACCTGGCACCCGCAAGTGCACGATCCGTAGCGCGTGTGGCGTTCCGGCCGTCCCTGACAGCTTCAGGGCTTATCGATGATGTGGTCCCGTTGCTTAACGTTCCCGACTTGAGACCAGACGTGCGTAGGTACAGGTCGCCTTGCGTTGTGGTCCCTCTGCGGTGGTTTCGTTTCGTAATACTTCATTGCAAGTGCGTTCCGGACTACCGAACCCGTGCCAACCGCCGAAAAGCGGCCGGCGCCAACGGAAGCGGCAAACGCGGCCGGCGCAGCACGTGGGGTTCCGACACCGCCGACTTGGGCGGACGGACGCGGTCGTAGTAGCCGTTCGTCAAGGCGTGCAGCAGGTTCACCACGACGACCGCCGGCGTGACCACGGCGATCGCCCCGGGGAAGTTCGGCTCCAGCAGCAGCGCCAGGATGATCGCCGTCAGCCCGTTCTGCTGCCCCAGACACAGCCGCATCCGGTCGCCGCGCCACCGCCGGGGCAGCGTCAGCACCCACGCCACGACACCCTGCGACAGGAACGCCGCCGCGCCGAGCACCGCCCCGACCCCGGCCAGCGCCCACGAGAACTCCGCCGCGAGCACCAAGCCGACCGCCAAGGTCGCGGCGAACAATCCGACCTCGGCCAGCCCGTCCACGCACCGCCCTAGGTCCGGCCGGAAGAACAGGCCGATCAGCGCCAGCGCCAACAGCAGCGAGAACTGCACCGCCACGAACCCGACCGCCAGCACCGCGAGCACCAGCACGGTCCGCACCAGCACCCGCACGGCCCGCCGGTGCGCACCGGACACGCGCCGCCGGACCAGTCGCCACAGCACATAAGCACCGCCGGCCAGCGCGAGGTTGAGCGCGAAGTTGACCGAGAACGCCCCGAACCCGCCGACCGCACCGCCCTGCAACGCGAACGACGTGATGTAGACCGTCAGCAGCACGGTGATCGGATCGTCGAACGACGCCCACGCCGACAGCAGCGCCTTCGCCGACGGCGACATCCGGGACTTGGCGCGCATCGCCGCCACCGACAGCGGGTCGATCTGGGCGACCGCCACCGCCAGGATGAGGTGCCACGGCTCCCGGTACACCAGGTACATCACGCCGAAGATCAGCACGACCTTCGCCAGCACACCGAGCGTGACCGCGAGCACCACCGTCCGGAACTGCCTGCGGAATTCCGCGATCTCGATACCGCTCGTGCTGGCGTACAGGCCGAACCCCAGCAGCGCGGTGATGAAGAAACCATAAGCCGCGGATTCGTCGACTGCACGAAGTCCCCATTGCGCGGCGACCAGCCAGCCCACGCCGAGAGCGGCTAACAGCGCAACCGAACGGACAGCGGGCGTCACCATTCCAAGGTAGGTAATCACCGCACCCGTTTCAAGGCCCGGATGGAGTGAGCCGGGTGGCCAAAGCGGACATTCGATCATCCGCCTCCCCGACCTGCGCCTGGTCGATGGTCACGCCCACGACGTATTCGCCCGGACCGAGCCGGTAGTAGTAGACCGCGCCCATCTCCACGTCCAGCACCGCGCGCACCAGCAGCCCGCCCACCACCGGCCGCACCGCCCGGTTGAGCCGGGTCGCCAGCCCGCCCAGCTCGCGCACGAACCCGAGGTAGAACCGCCGCCGTGCCTCCACCGTGACCTGCTTGAAGAACGGGCCCAGCGACGGGTCCGCCAGGTGGTCGACCATGGCCAGCACCTCGCCGCCGGCCACGTGCGCCACCAGGTGCAGGTCCTGCGCCCGCACGGCCTCCGCGCACGCGTCCAGCGCACCCTCCCCCGCCGACACGTGCGGCTCGCGCGGACCCGCGCCAGGCAGGGCCTGGGGTGCGCCGAACGTCTCCCACCCGCCGGGGTTGAGCGAGCCCAGGCTCAGCTCGCCGCGCAGGCCGGTGGCCAGCTCCGCGATCGCCCGGTCCGCCTCGTCCACCGCCGGGTGCCCGAACAGCGGTCCCGCGCCCGCGTGGTCCAGCACCAGGCCCACGACGTGCTCGGTGGGCACCACGGAGTCGCAGAACAACGCGCCCTGCTCGGTGTGCAGCACGGTCCGGATCAGCCGCCCGGTGCGGGCCTCCTGCAACGCCCGGTCCAGCGACGTGACCTGGAACGTCAGGTGCCGCCCGAGCCGCTTGAGCTCCTCGCGCCGGGTGCCGCCGGGCAGCGCGTCGGGCGGGGACGGCGGGTCGCCCAGCGCGTCCACGCCGAAGTCGAACACCCCGCTGCTGTAGTGCGCGAGGTAGTGCAGCGCGGGGCTCTTGACGATCGCCGCGCGGCAGGCGTGCCGGGTGGTGTCGAACTCGGGGCCCAGGTGCTCGGCCTCCTCCTCGTACAGCTCCACGCTGCTCCCTCCTGCGCGCTCAGGTGTGCGGGACGTCGACATCGCACTCCCGCCAGTCCTGGTCGGCCGGGTGCGCCGCCACCCGCAGGTTGTGCGCCGCCACGGCGGTGTGCGGGTGGTCGGGCCCGAGGAACTCGACGCAGTCGGCGTGCGCCTCGGCGATCAGCACGGCCGCCTGGTCGGTCTCCCCCGCCGCCGCGCGGACCCGCGCCTCGTCCACGGCGGCGGCCAGCGTCCACGGGTGCGTGTCGCCCAGCCGACCGCGCAGGGTCTCCGCCGCCGCCGCGACGCCGTCCACCGCGCCCGCGTGGTCGCCGACCGCCCCCAGCGCGAGGCCCAGGCCCAGCCGGCACAGCGCGATGAACGGGTGGTGCTCCCGGATGCCCTCCAGCCCCTGGAACCCCTCCAGCGCGGTCCGCGCCAGCTCCACGGCCAGCTCCGGGTCGCCGCCCACCCGCCGGTGGTCGGCGGCGAAGCTCAGCGCGCAGCCCAGCGTGTACGGGTGGTCGGGGCCGATCAGCTCGCGGTAGTCCCGCAACGCCTTGCCGGTGCGTTCCTTCGCCGCCCGCGTGCGACCGGCGAGCCGCAGCGCGATGGCGTAGTTCCAGTGCACCCCGACCTGGGTCTGGTTCAGCTCCGGGCGCAGGCTCTGGAGCTTCTGCGACGCGGCCAGCAGCGACTCCAGCGCCTCCGGGTAGCGCCCCAGCTCCCGCTGGTAGAGCCCGATCTGGGCGAGGGTGACCCAGGTGAACGCGTCGCGTTCGCCGAACAGCCGCCGGCGGCGGCGGAAGTTGTCCTCCTCCAGCGTCAGCGCGCCCGCCGCGTCGCCGGACAGGAACATCGACGACGCCAGGTTGTTCGCCGCGCGCCGGGTGTCGGGGTGGTCCTCGCCGAGCACCGACCGCAGGCTCTCCCAGGTGGCCTGGTCCTCCACCAGCGCCTCGGTGAACAGGCCCAGGCCGCGCAGGTCGCCGCCCCGGCCGCGCGCGGTGATCAGCGGCTGCGGGTGGGTGAGGTCCAGCGCGCGGCGCTGCTGGGCGAGCGCGAGGTCGTCCAGCCGCAACGCCTCGGCCGGTTCGCCGAGCACCCGGTGCACGTTGGCGAGCTGGGCGGCCAGCCGGTTGCGCAGCGGGTCGTCCGCGCCGAACCGGCGGGTCCACGACTCCAGCAGCTCGCGGCCCGGCTCCAGGGCGGCCCGCCGGACGCCCGCGCCGCCGTCGGTGAACAGGAACCGCACCTGGTTGACCAGCCAGCGGCGCACCTTCGGGTCGGCGCTGCGCACCGCGCCGGACGGGAACACGTGCTGTTGCAGCTCCTGGAACCGGACGCGCCGGGTCGGCGACTTGTCCTCCACCTCGGTCGGGGCGTAGGCGGCGAGCGCGGCCAGCACGTCCGCCTGCCGGGCGTCCCGTTCGGCGGGCGGCATCCCGACGCGCAGCGACCGCTGCACGACCCGGTGCAGCCGCAGCGAGTACTCGTCGCCCCAGTCGACGCGGAACAGCCCGTGCCGCGCGCCCGCCCACAGCACCCGGTCGATCTCGGCCGCGTCCAGCTCCAGCGGGGCGGCGTCGACGCCCCCGACGGCGATCAGCCGGTCCAGGAACGCGGGCGAGCGCACCAGGCCGAGCGCGACGCCCTGCGGCGACAGGAACGCGCACAGCCGGGCCAGCAGCACGGCGACCCGGCCGATCCCGTGCTCCCGCAACGATCCGGTCACCACGTCGACCACCCGCGCGACACTGTCCACTTCGGACTGGCCGATCCGGTCGAAGAAGGTGCGCACCGCCCAGCCCGCGGCGTCCGCGTCCGACGAGCCCGCGCCGCGCTCGGCCCGCACGGTCTCCGCGAGCCACGCCCCGGCCAGGTCCAGCGCCAGCGGCAGGTGCCGCACCTCCGCCGCGACCCGCCGGGCGTCGTCCGCGGTCAGCCCGCGCACCCGGTCCAGCAGCATCGCCACGCTGTCCGCCGCGGTCATCGGGACCAGCTCGATGGACGGCGCGGCGGCCGTGTTCGAGGTGATCAGGACGTGGCCGGTCGCGCCCGGCGGCAGCAGGTCGGCGATCGCGTCCAGGTCGTCGGCGTTGTCGTAGACCAGCAGGAACCGGCCGTAGGACGGGTCGGTGGCCAGCCGGTCCAGCGCCGACAGCGAGCCGAAGTCGGTGGAGCCGGGCAGCCGCAGCCGCACGGCCAGCTCCGCCAGGCCCACCTGCACGGACTGCCGGTCCTGCGCGGACAGCCACCACACGGCGTCGTAGGCGGCGGAGAACCGGTAGGCGTACTCCAGCGCCAGTTCGCTCTTGCCCACGCCCGGCTCGCCGTTGAGCGTGACGACCGCGCGCTCGTCGCCCGCGTCGGCGAACTCGTCGCGCAGCGCCTCGATGTCCTCGTCCCGCCCGACGAACGCCCGGTGCCGCGGCGGCAGCCGGAACACCACCGGGTCCTCGCCGGGGAGCCGCATCGGCGCGTCGTGCGCGGTGCCGGGCCGGTCGATCAGGCCGAAGTGCCCGAGCAGCTTGGCGCTCAGCGTCTCCGGCAGGTGCTCGTGCACGGACAGGCCGTCCCCGCCGTCCTCGGCCAGCAGCAGCCGCAGCACCGTGACGCCCGGCGGCGGCTCGACCTCGTCCAGGTGCGGCGAGACCAGCACCACCACGCCGGTCGGGTACGCGTCGGCCTGCGCCACGTCGGCGAGCGGCACCACCTGCGCGCCCGCCCGCTCCAACTGGCCGCGCACCCAGTCGGCCCAGGCCCGGTCGCGCGGCGCGTAGACGACGGCCACCCGGTCCGCGTCGGCCGCGGCGGTCAGGCCGAACACCCGGCGGTAGCGGGCGCGCAGCACGGCGGGCACCGGCGCGCACGCGGTGACCTCGCCGCCGCTGACGGCCGCCGCGAGCCTGCCGTACTGCGCTTCCAGGCCGCCGCCGCCGCTGGGCTCCTCGGCGAGGATCGCGAGCAGCGGGTCGAAGGCGTCGAACGGCCGGTACGGGATCTCGACCGTGCCGCCGTCCGGCACCCGCTTCGCCTGCCCGGCCAGCAGTTCCGCGAACGCGGCGTGGATCTGCGAGCGGATGCGCTGCGCGCGGGACTGCTCGGCGTCGTCGAACAGCGTGGCCACCGGCACCACGTCGATGCGGATCGGGGCGCGCTTGCGCACCTGCGCGGCCAGGTCGGCGGCGTCCGCTATCGCCCTCGGGCGCGGCCGGAAGCACACCACGGCCAGCTCGCACAGCGTCGCGATCAGCGTCAGCGACTCGTCGGCCATGCCGGTGGGCGCGTCGATCAGCACCTGGTCGTAGTCGGATTCCGCGAGCCGGGCCCGCAGCTCGGCGATCGCGCCCGCGTCGCCGTGCTGCGACTCGGGGCGCGGCCGGCCCGCCGCGTCGGTCGGCATCGGGGCCACCACGTCGATGTGGCCGGTGGCGTCCGGCACGGGCGGCGCGAACCGCTCCACCACCGGCGGCGGGTCCTCCTCGTGGGACGGGTCCGCGAGGTAGGCGGCGAGCAGCGCGCGGCCCAGCGCGTCCGGCAAAGCCTGGCGGGACACCAGGAACGGCTCCAGGTACTCGCGCACCCGCGGCACCTCCGAGCCCCAGTCGACCACCAGCACCCGCCGGCCCGCGCCGGCCAGCACCCACGCCAGGTTCGCCACCGCGCTGGTCCGCCCGGTGCCGCCGGTCGCCGACAGGAACGCCGTCACACCGGTGTGGACATGGCCCGCGGGGCTGCTCATCGACTGCTCCAGATCGGCGGTGCGGGACGGACTTCGCGACGGATCGGCGTCACCCGGATGGCCGCTACAGGGAACTCTCGAACGCGGCGAACCGGTTCGGCATCTCGGCGTTCTCGGCGAGGATCCGGTGCAGGGCGGCCCGCAGCGCGGTGTCCGGCAGCTCCGCCAGCCGCGCCAGGTCGAGCCCCGTGACGTCGAGGAGTTCGGACTCCAGGACGGGTTCCTCAGCCATCACGCCATACCCCCTCACCGCAAAGCTGCGGGTTTGTCCGCAGTGCGCTGATCCCCATCCTAGTGCGCGGCAACGGACAATGCGGGGAATCCTCCGATTGGCGGAAGTAGCGGCCGGCCCGATGTGTTTGGTTTGTTCGGGGGCCGATGGATCGGGGGGTGGATGGAAGCGCGGCCGTTCCGCCAGTTCGTGGTGAAGGTGCACAGCCGCTGCAACCTCGCCTGCGACTACTGCTATGTCTACGAACTCGCCGATCAAAGCTGGCGGTCCCGGCCGCGCGCGATGTCGCCGGAACTGGTGGCGCACACCGCCGAACGGGTGGCGCGGCACGTGCGCGCGCACGGGCTGGCCGAGGTGGAAATCGTGCTGCACGGCGGTGAGCCGCTGCTCTTCGGGCGGGCCGCGGTGGAGTCGCTGGTGCGCCGCTTCCGGTCCGCGGTGCCCGCCGAGGTGCGGTTCTCCGTGCAGACCAATGGAACCCTGCTGGACCGCGCGTTCCTGGAGCTGCTCACGGCACTGGACGTGCGGGTCGGCGTGAGCGTGGACGGCGATCCGGAGTCCCACGACCGGCACCGCGTGCGGCCGGACGGAACGGGGAGCTGGGCGGCGGTGCGGACGGCTTTGCGGTTGCTGTCCGGCGAGTTCCGCTCGGTGTACGGCGGTCTGCTGTGCGTCGTGGACGTGCGGTCGGATCCGCTCGGCGTCTACGAGTCGCTGCTGCGATTCACGCCGCCCGCCGTCGATTTCCTGCTCCCGCACGGGAACTGGTCCGCGCCACCGCCCGGTCGGGTCGCCGGCTCACCGGACACGCCTTACGCGGATTGGCTGACCACGTTGTTCGACCGCTGGTATGTCGAACCGAAAACGCGGGTGCGGCTGTTCGAGGAGTTGCTGAACGTCGTTCTGGGCGGGCGATCCGGTGTGGAAGGCGTGGGTTTGACGCCGCCCGCGCAGGTGGTGGTGGAGACCGACGGCACGATTTCCGCGTCCGACATCCTGGCGTCGTCGTCCCCGGCTGCGGCGTTCACCGGGTTGCACGTCGCGCGGGACGATTTCGACCAGGCCTCGGTGTTGCCGGAAATCGTTGCGGGACAGTCGGGTCTGGCCGGGCTGCCGGCGGGCTGCCGGTCCTGCGACGTGGTGTCGGCCTGCGGCGGCGGCCTGCGCGCGCACCGGTTCGCGGCCGACGGCTTCGACCACCCCTCGGTGTACTGCGCCGATCTGTACCGGCTGGTCAGCCACGTCCGCGACCGCGTGGCGGCGGACCTGGCGGCGCTGGCGTGACGGTTCGGCCGTGGCGCCTGTCCGCGGCGGACTTCGCCGCCCTGGCCAGGGGGCAGGGCGGGGCGCGGGCGGTCCGTGCGCTGCGGCTGGCCCGGCGCAGCCGGACCTCGTTGCTGATCCGGATGATCGCGGCGGCGGCCGAGGCCCGACCGGCGTATCGCCTGCTGGTGGACGCCGACCGGGCGTCGCCCTCCGCCGCGGCCCGGGTGTTGGACTACCCCTCGGTGGGCGCCTGGGCGACCCGGACGGCGTTGGCGTTGCGGCGTGGTTCGCCGGCGCGTCCGGCCGAGCTGGCGTTCGTGGCCGCGGCGGCGGCCATCCGCGCCGGGATCGAACCCCGGGTCGAGTTCCCGCCGGTCGACGTGTTGTCACTGCCGTCGCTGGGGGTCGCCGATCCGGCTTCGCTGGCCTATGAGCCGTTGCCGGAGGTGGTGCTGGGTACGCACGTGGTGCAGCTCGACGGGTGGGCGGGTGGCGGGGTGCCGCCGGGGCTGGCGGTCGACCGCGACGCCGACCCGGAGCGGTGGCGGTCGGCGTTGGGCGGCGCCTGGGAGGTGCTGGCGCGCGATCATCCGGGGATGGCGGCCGAGTTCGCGGAGCTGGTGACGGTGTTGACCCCGATGCCCTCGTCGCGGTCGGGCACCAGCAGTGCGACGGTCGCGGACGCGTTCGGGTGCGTGTTCCTGTCCTTGGCGCCGGACCCGGAAACGCTTGCGGCCACCCTGACGCACGAGGCCCAGCACACCAAGCTGGTGGCGCTGATGGACCTGTTCCCGCTGCTCGTGCCCGATCGGCGGGAGGTCTTCTACGCGCCGTGGCGCGAGGACCCCCGGCCGTTGGCCGGGCTGTTGCACGGCACCTACGCCCATCTCGGTGTGGCGGCGTTCTGGCGCACGCGCCCGGGGCTGCCCGCGCAGACCGAGTACGCCCGCTGGCGGTCGGCCGCGCTGACCACCGCCGAGACGCTGCTGGCCAGTGGGAAGCTGACGCCGACCGGCCACACCTTCGTGACCGGCATGGCGGACGTCCTGCGCGAGTGGTGCGCCGAACCGGTCCACCCGGCGGCCCTGGCGCGAGCCGCCGCCGACGCCGCCGAGCACCGTTCCCGCTGGCAGGCCCGCATGGCGAAGCACCGCTGACCGGCGGAGCGGGCTCCCGATCCCGGCAGTGGCCCTGCCGACACTCCCGCGACTCGCCGGGCGCGGTCCACTGGCCTGGGCCGTTCGGCCGCGATACTGCCCGCCATGCTCACCGCCGAAGGCAGGCTCGTCCACTCCCCGGCGGACCTGGTGGACCTGCTGGAGTGCGAGCACCGCAGCCGCCTGTCCTTGGCACTGGCCGTCGGCCTGCCCGACGCACCGCGACCCGACGCGCAGCCGGACGTGTTGGCCGCCAGGCACGGGATCGCGCACGAGCGAGCCGTGCTGGAGCGGTTCAAGGCCCGGGGCGACGTGGTCGAGATCGCCCAGCCCGCGCCCGTCCACGAGGCGTTGGCCGACGCCGCCGCGGCGACCCGG
The DNA here is from genome assembly GCF_050942485.1 of Actinosynnema sp. CS-041913. NCBI lineage: Bacteria > Bacillati > Actinomycetota > Actinomycetes > Pseudonocardiales > Pseudonocardiaceae > Actinosynnema > Actinosynnema sp. CS-041913. The sequence goes on from NZ_CP192037.1 coordinate 6,829,797, forward strand.
GCCGCCGTCCGGGCCGGTGCGCCGGTCATCTACCAGGGCGTCTTCTACGCCGACGGGTTCCACGGGCGCGCCGACTTCCTGGTCTTGACGGAGCGGGGATACGAGCCGCAGGACGCCAAGCTCGCCCGGCACGCGACGCCGGCGTCGGTCGTGCAGTTGACGGCGTACGCGAACGCGTTGGGCCCGGACGCCGGGCCGGGCATGCACCTGCTGCTCGGTGACGACAGCGTCCGGTCCTTCCGCGTCGCCGACTTCCTGCCACTGGTGCGCAACCTCCAGGAGCGGCTGCGCGATCGCGTCAGCGGGCCGGCGAGCCTGCCGGAGCGGCTGTGGGACGACGAGCGCCCGGCGTGCGCCGGCTGCCGGTTCTCCCGGCACTGCGCGAGCGGCCGGGATCGGGACCGGGACCTCTCGCTGGTCGCGGGCATCCGCACGGACCAGCGGCGCAAGCTGGTCGCCGCCGGGCTGGGCACGATCGACGCCCTCGCCAACGCGACCCGCGAGGACCGGCCGGCGACGATGTCCGCCGCCACGTTCACCGGGTTGCGGGCGCAGGCCGCGTTGCAGGTCATCCAGGACGACTCGCGCACCTCCGACGACCCGGTCGGCAAGGTCGCCTACGAGGTCGTCGCGCCCGAGGCGTTGGCGGAGCTGCCCGCGCCCAGTGCCGGGGACCTGTTCTTCGACATGGAGGGCGACCCGTTCGCGCTCGCCGGCGAGGGGCTGGAGTACCTGTTCGGGGTGGTGACGCCCGAGGAGGAGTTCACGCCGTTCTGGGCGCACACCCGGCCGCAGGAGAAGGCCGCCTTCGAGCGTTTCGTGGACTTCGCGACTCAGCGGCTGGCGGAGCACCCCGGAGCGCACGTCTACCACTACGCGCCGTACGAGGTCAGCGCGTTGAAGCGGCTCGCGGCTCTGCACGGGACGCGCGAGGAAGCCGTCGACCACCTGCTGCGGTCCGGGGCGCTGGTGGACCTTTATGCCGTGGTGCGCAAGGCTTTGCGGGTTTCGCAGCGGTCGTACTCGATCAAGTACCTGGAGCCGTTGTACATGCCTTCGGCGCGGGGCGGGGACGTGACGAACGCCGTGTCCAGCATCGAGGCCTACGAGGAGTTCCTGACGCTCAACGAGATCGACGACGTCGGGCGGGCCGAGGAAGTGCTGAACGGTATCGCCGAGTACAACGCGTACGACTGCGTCTCGACGCGGCGGCTCTACCGGTTCCTGTTGGAGGTGCGTGAAGAGGCGGGCATCGAGCCCCAGGTCCCCGAGAAGTCCTTTGTGGACGAGATCGAGGACGAGATGGCCGCCCAGCGGCGCGCCGAGCGTGCCGAGCGCATGGCCGCGGTGGTCGACCCGCTGCTGGAGGGACTGCCGGACAACCCGGCCGAGTTCACGGCCGACGAGCGGGCGCGGGCGTTGCTGGCGGCGGCCGTCGGGTACCACCGGCGGGAGACGAACCCGGCGTGGTGGGACTTCTTCCGGCAGGTCGCCGCGCCGTTGTCGGAGCTGGAGTCGGACAGCGCGTGCGCCGTCCCGGTGTCGGTGCGGGCGGAGGACTGGGCGATGCCGTCCGGTCGGGTGCGCAAGGCCAAGCGCGAGGTGCGGGTGCGGTGCGACCCGGACCGGCCGCACCCGTTCACGGCGGGTGACCAGGTCCGGTTGCTGTACCCGGGCACGCCGAACCGGACCCGGGACGCCGTGGTGCTGGGCGAGTCGGCGGAGGACATCACGCTGGTGGAGAGCGTGGCGCCGGACGAGATCGACGCGGACAGGCCGGTGGCGGTGCTGCCCGGCAGCCCGGTGCGGCCCTCGCCGAAGGACGAGGCCGTGTACGAGCTGGCCCGCCTCGTGGTCGACTCGCTGCCCGAGCTGCCCGCACACCCCGGCGTGGACCTGGTCCGGCGGACGCCGCCTCGGGTGCGTGGCGCGCTGCGGCACGACCGGGATGTGATCGCCGACGTCATCGCGGCCGTCGACGCGCTGGACGGGTCGGCGCTCGCCGTGCAGGGGCCGCCCGGCGCGGGCAAGACGTACCTCGCGGGACGGCTCATCGCGCACCTCGTGCGGGGCGGGCGGAGTGTCGGGGTGACGTCGAACAGCCACAAGGCCGTCGAGAACGTGCTCGGCGCGGCGCGGGCCGCCGGGCGTGAGCTGGGTGTGCCGATCCCGACCGCCAAACGGCCCAAGGGCACTCCGGCGAAGGACTGCGCCTGGGAGCAGCCGAGGGACAACCCCGCGCTGGTCCGTTGGCGGCACGACCAGGGCGCCGGACACCTGGTGGGAGGGACGGCGTGGACGTTCGCCAACGCCGCCCTGCGCGAGCAGCCGTTCGACGTGGTGATCGTGGACGAGGCGGGGCAGTTCGCGTTGGCCGACGCGCTGGCGGTGTCGATGTGCGCGCGGAACCTGGTGCTGCTCGGCGATCCCCAGCAGCTTCCGCAGGTCGTGCAGGGCACGCACCCGGCGGGTGCGGACGCGTCGGCGTTGGGGCACCTCATCGGTGACGCGGACGTGATCCCGTCGGAGCTGGGGTACTTCCTGGACCAGACGCGGCGGATGCACCCCGATGTGTGCGAGCCGGTGTCGCGGCTGTCGTACGCGGGGCTGCTGCACGCCCACCCGAGCACGGCTTCACGAGGGATCTCCGGGCTGGCGTCCGGTGTGTACGTGCGCGAGGTGGAGCACCGGCACAACACCACCAGCTCGCTCGAAGAAGCGTTGGCAGTGGTGGATGTCGTGCGTTCGCTGATGGGCCGCATGTGGACCGACGGGCCCGGCGCGCGGCCGTTGGACGACTCGGACGTGCTGGTGGTCGCGCCGTACAACATGCAGGTCCGGTTGGTGCGGCGGGAGCTGGAACGCGTCGGGTACGAGCACGTCCGGGCCGGCACGGTGGACCGCTTCCAGGGGCAGGAAGCGCCGGTCGTGATCACCACCATGACCTCGTCGGCGGCCGTGGACCTGCCGCGCGGACTCGACTTCCTGCTGTCCCGCAACAGGTTGAACGTCGCGCTGTCGCGCGCGCAGGGCGTGGCGGTCGTGGTGTGCTCGCCGCGGCTGGTCGAAGCCGACATCCGCGGGGTGGACCAGTTGCGCCTGGTGTCGGGGATGATCGGGCTGCTGTCGGATGCCCGCCCCTGGCCTACCGACGCCTAGGCCCATCGGCACCCAGGCCCACGGCGATCCAGGCCCATCCACGGCATCTATGCCCAAAGGCTATGACGCCATCCGGTCAACTCCTCTTAATGTGAATAAACACGAGAACCTTCCCCCTGCACTGAAGGAGATCGTGTGACCAGCAGGTTCCTGCGCTTCGCACTCGGAGCGCTGTTCACTTCCCTCGCCCTGGTCGGCACCAGCCTGACCAGTGTGGCAACGGCGGCGCCCGCCGCGCCGTCGGCACTGGCCAGGACCGTCTACTACAGCGCCTCCGGCTACTCGGCACAAGCCGACCAGGCCGCGCAGATCTGGAATTCCAGGGTGCCCAACCTGCGGCTCGTCCGCGGGGGCAACGCCACGATCCGGATCTCCGCGACCAACGGAGGCGGTTCCCGGGCCTATCCCTGCGGGCTCGGGTGCGCCACGATCTACATCGACAACCGCGACGTTGCGGCGGGCAACTACGCGTTGCGGATCGTGGCACACGAGATCGGGCACGGCCTGGGGCTGCCCGATACGTACAACGGCATCTGCTCTTACCTGATGTCGGGCGGCAGCGCGGGAACGTCCTGCCGCAACGTGAACCCGAACGCCCAGGAGGCGAATCGGGTGAACCAGCTCTTCGCCGGCGGTTTCCGGTCCGCCGCAGGCACTCCCGACGTCTATGTGAGGGGCTGAGTTCCTCGGGGTTGTGGTGGCGGGTCGCACTCCCCGCCACCACGGCTCCTCGGTCCGCGTCCTCCTTCGGCGGCTGAAGCTCGGCGGCCGGGGCTGTTGACGGAGGCGGTCGGATCGCGATGGCCGGGCAGGTCTCCCGCCTGCCCGGTCATCGGGCTTTGTACCGTGGGAGCGGTTATCCGTTTCGTGGGTGCGGTTATCCGTTTCGTGGGTGCGGTTCGCCGTTGCGTGAGTGCGGTTAGCCGAGGATGAGCGGGAGTTTGGCGGTCAGGTCGCCCAGTTCGGTTTTCTGTTCGTCGGTCGGGGTTTCGCGGCCGGTGCCGATCAGCAGGGCTTCCCGGTCGTTGAAGGGCTTGGGGAACGTGGCGCCGGCTATCGCCTCCAGCATCTCGCGTGAGCGGGCGAGGGTTTCGGCGGGTGGTTTTGCCGCGTCCGGCAGGTGTTTGATCAGGTCCAGGTGGTGCAAGGTCCATTCCAGGACGTACGCGTCGAGGTAGTCGCCTGCGGTGAGGACCATGTCCTGGGTGCTGACTCGGGTTGCCGGGTCGGCGAGTCGGGCGGCGCGGCCGGCTGCGGAGCCTACGTCGTCCAGGTGGAACTTCAGCAGTCTCGGGTCTTCGTAGGCGGCGGCCAAGCGGACGGTGAGCGCGTCCAGCGGATCGTCGCCGGTTGGTGGTGTTGCGGTGACTTTCCAGTAGGTGGTCGCGGTTCTGGTTGGTTCTCCGGTGGTCGGGGTTACCAGGGTGATCAGGACGTCTTGGGCGTCGATGATCAGGTGGCACACCAGGTCCCGCACTCGCCAGCCGGTGCAGCCGGATGGGGCGGCGAAGTTCTCGTCCGGGAGGTCGGCGATCGTTTCGCGCAGCGCTGTCCAGGAGCGTTCGAAGAGGTCCGCGTGATCCACATTGGCACGGTAGTGCGGTGTTGGGAAGGCGGACAAGCGGGTTGTCGGGTGCGCAGATCGGCTGATCACCTGGGTTGGGTCGAAGGGCGTTCAAGCGTCCTCGCCGGACTGGCAGGCCGCCAAGGATGATCACAAGGGCGGGACTCGGGCGTCGTGTCATCCCCGTATGGCCTGGTCAAAGACCACCACCCTTGTCCAGGGAGCGCAAGCGAAAAGCGTGCTTGCGCTCCCTGGACAAGCGCGGTTCCCTGCGGGCAGGCCATACGGGGATGACACGCAGCCCAACCGGGGGTGTGCGCGCGGCGCGCGCCACGGCGAAAGCGCGAAGCGCGCCACTGCGAAGAGCGCGTCGCGCGCCAAGGGCAAGAGCGCGAAGCTCGCCACGGCGTCGGGCGAAGGGGCTGTTGGTATCCGTCATTTGCGACGTAGCGTGCGCGGTCAGTCACAGTTCGATGACAGGCTGGTGTCGTCCGAATGCCGACTTGGGTTTTCGATCGGGTGGCATGTCGTCCCCCCAATAGGGTGACGGCCTTCCACTCCCCTGCACACTTGGAGTACCCAATGCAGCTCGCACGGACCGTTGGCGCGGCGATCGGCGTCGCGGCGGCCCTCGTGACCACTGGCCTGATCACCGCCGTCCCCGCCTCCGCGCACACCCCGACGGTGTGGGCCAAGTGTGTGGATGAGAAGGCGGTGCTGCACGTCGACCTCAAGGCCTACGCCCACGAAGGCAACAAGTTGACGGTCAGCGTCGACGGCAAGGAGCTGGAGCAGCGGACTTTCGGCTCTAGCTACACCCACGACTACGACGGCGGCGACGCCACCGTTCCGCACTCGTTCAAGGTCGTCGTCAAGGCGTCCGACAGCGACAACTACTCGTTCACCAGGGGCGAGAACGGCGAGCTGGACGTCCCGGCGTGCGTCGAGGAGGTGCCGTCGACGGTGCCCAGCACGCCCAGCAGCGAGCCGAGCACGCCGCCGTCGGAGACCAGCACGCCCAGCAGCGAGCCGACCTCGTCCAGTGCCGCTCCGGTGGCGACCACGACCGCCGCGCCGCCCGCCGAGGGTGGTCTGGCGAACACCGGTGCGACCATCGCCATCCCGCTGGTGATCGGTCTGGTCCTGCTCGGCGGCGGCACGGCCGTGCTGCTGGTGCTGCGCCGCCGCGCGAAGGCTTAAGGCAGTACTTGGATTTTGCGGCCCTGGCCTGCCTGGAAGCGGGCCAGGGCCGCTGCGTAGTCGGTCAGCGGTTCGCGGTGGCTGATGAACACCTCCGGGTCGAGGACGCCGGTCGCGAACAGGTCCGCCGCGCGTTCGAACGAGTGCAGCACCGCCATCGAGCCGGTGATGGTGATCTCCTGGTGGTAGATCCGGTACGGGTCGATGGTCACCCGCGCCGCGTAGTCGGCGACGCCGAACTGCAGGAACGTGCCGCCTTTCGCCACCCGGCCCAGGCCGTCCTGGATGGCGTCGGCGTTGCCGGTGGCGTCGATGACCACGTCCCAGCCGTGCGGGCGGTCCAGTTCGTCGGCGGAGGCGGCCGTGGCGGTGCAGCCCAGGAGTCGTGCGGTGGCAAGGCGTTCCGGGTTCACGTCGACCACTTCGACCGATGACGCGCCGGTGAGCTTGCCTAGCTGGAGCATCATCAGGCCCATCGTGCCGGAGCCGTAGACCAAGATCCGGCTGGCGATCTGCGACCGCAGCACGTCGTAGCCGCGCACGGCGCAGGACAGCGGTTCGATGAGGGCCGCGTCCTCGGTGCGCACGTGGTCCGGCAGCCGCACGCAGTTCGCCACCGGGGCTACGGCGTATTCCGCCGCGCCGCCTCCTGTCGTCACACCGATCGCCGCCCAGCGTTCGCACAGGTTGTTGCGGCCGGCGCGGCAGTAGCGGCATTCGTGGCAGTACAGCGAAGGGTCGACGGCCACCCGGTCGCCCACGCTCAGCTCGGTCACTTCGGAGCCGGTCTCGACGACCACGCCGGCGAACTCGTGGCCCGGCACGACGGGCAGCGTGGGCGCGAACTCCCCTTGCAGGATGTGGAGGTCCGTGCCGCACAGCCCGCACGCGGCGACGTCCACGACGACCTGGCGGGGGCCCGGCGCCGGGTCGGGGACCTCGGCGACCTCCACCGCGCCGACCCCAGTGATCACGGCTGCTCTCACTTCACGGCTCCCAACGACAGGCCCTGGACCAGTTTGTCCTGGGCGGCGAACCCGGCGGCCAGCACCGGCAGCGACACCACCGTGGCGGCGGCGCAGACCTTGGCCAGGAACAGGCCCTGGCTGGTGACGAACCCGGTCAGGTAGACCGGGGCGGTGCCCGCGACCACGCCGGTCAGCACGCGGGCGAACAGCAGCTCGTTCCAGCTAAAGATGAAGCAGATCAACGAGGTCGCGGCGATGCCGGGCATGGCGATCGGCGCGACCACGCGGCGCAGCGTGGTGAGCAGGCCGGCCCCGTCGAGCGCGGCGGCCTCCAGGATCTCCCCCGGCACCTCGGCCAGGAACGACCGCATCAGCCACACCGCGATCGGCAGGTTCATCGACGTGTAGAGCACGACCAGGAACGAGATGTTGTCCAGCAGCCCGGTGTGCTGCGCGACCAGGTAGACCGGCAGCAGCCCGGCGACGACCGGCAGCATCTTGGTGGTCAGGAAGAAGAACAGCACGTCCGACCACTTCTCGACCTTCTTCACCGAGAGCGCGTAGGCGGCCGGGATCGCCAGTGCCAGCACGAGGAGCGTCGATCCGACGCTCGCGCTGAGCGAGTTGGCCAGCGGCGGCCACGGGTTGGCGTCGAAGAACTCGGCGTAGCTGTCGAACGTGATCGGCGCGGCGAGCGAGGGCGGGTTGGTGGCCGCGTCCGGCTCGCTGTGCAGGGAGGTCAGCACCATCCAGGCGACCGGCGCGAAGAACAGGATGCCGGTGAACCACGCCAGGACACCCCAGATCCGGCTCATGCCCGCACCTCCGTCCGGTTGGCGGCTCCGCCGTCGGTCGTCCGATTCGCGGCTCCGCCGTCGGTGTCCCGGAGCAGTGAAGAGACCACGCGCAGCGTGAAAGTGGCGATGACGATCGACCCGATGACGACCACGACGCCGGCGGCGGACGCCTGGCCGTAGTCGTGGGCCTGGTAGAACGTCTGGTAGATGGTGTACGGCAGGTTCGCCGTGCCCAGGCCGCCGGACGTGATGGTGAAGACCGCGTCGAAGTTCTGCACGATGTAGACCGACCCGAGCAGCGCCCCCAGCTCCAGGTACTGCCGCAGGTGCGGCAGCGTGAGGTAGCGGAACACCTGCCACGTCGAGGCTCCGTCGATGCGGGCCGCCTCCACCGCGTCCTGCGGGCGGCTTTGCAGGCCCGCCAACAGGATCAGCATCATGAACGGCGTCCACTGCCACACCAGGGCCGCTTCCACTGCGGTCAGCGGCATCCCGCTGATCCACTCCGGCTGGGGCGCGTCCGCCCCCGACAGCCACGTGAGCACGCCGTTGAACAGGCCGTACTCCGGGTTGTAGAGGGCGTGCTTCCACAGCAGCGCGGCGGCCACCGGCACCACCAGGAACGGTGCGATGAGCATCGTGCGCACCACGCCGCGCCCGGTGAACTTGCGGTCCAGCAACAAGGCCAGGAGCAGCCCCAGCACGAGGCTGACCAGCACCACGGTCGCGGTCAGCAGCACCGTGGTGCCGATGGCCGACCGCAGGTCCGGGTCGGTGAACACGGCGACGTAGTTGTCGAACCCGGCGAAGCCGCGGTTGGCCGGGTCGAGCGAGTTCCACCGCATCAGCGAGATCACCAGCGTGGCCACGAACGGAAGCTGGGTCACGATGACGGTGAAGACGAGCGCGGGGAGGAGCGGGGCTCGCCTTGCCCAGCGCGCCGCCGCGGTCACCTCGGCCTCCCGAACGGCGTGGGGTTCGTCATCACTTGCCCCGGTACTTCGCGGCCACGGTTTCCGCCAGGGCCTGGCTCTCGTCCAGCGCCGAGTCCACAGTGGACGAACCGGCGATGGCGGCGCTGATCTTCTGCGACACCTGGGTGCCGAGGTCGGTGAACTCCGGGATGCCGACGAACTGGATGCCGCCGACCGGCCGGGGCTGCACGCCGGGGTCGGTGGGCTTGGCGCTCGCGATGGCCGCCTCCGCCTGCTTGGCGAACGTGCCGCCCGCCGCCAGGTACTCGGGCCGCCGGTAGGTCGACGAGCGCTTGCCGTCCGGCACCTTTGACCAGCCCAGGTTCCGGCCGGCCAGCTCCTCGTAGCCCTTGCCGGACGCCCAGGAGATGAACTTCCACGCGTTGTCGGCCTTCTTGCTCGCCTTCTGGATGCCGAACGCCCACGTGTACAGCCACGCCGAGCTGTCGGTCCGGACGGTCGGGGCCTGGGCGAAGCCGAGCTTGCCGTGCACCGGGGAGTCCGCGGCCTCCAGCAGGCCGGCGGCCACGGTGGCGTCGTACCACATGGCGACCTTGCCCTGGGTCATGTTGTTCAGGCACTCGGCGAAACCGGCCTGCGGCGCGCCCGCCTCGCCGTGCGCGCGGACCAGGTCGACGTAGAACCTGGTGGCCTCTTTGAACTCCGGCGCGTTCACCCGCGGCTGCCAGTCCTCGGTGAACCACGTGCCGCCGAAGGTGTTGACGACCGTGGTCAGCGGCGCCATCAACTGGCCCCAGCCGGGCTGGCCGCGCAGGCAGATGCCCTTCATGCCCGGCTGTGCTCCGTCTACTTTGGACGCTATGTCGGCGACTTGTTGCCAGGTGGGTTTCTCCGGCATGGTCAGGCCCTTGGCGTCCAGGATGTCCTTGCGGTACATGAGGAATGACGACTCGCCGTAGAACGGCTCCGCGTAGACCTTGCCGTCCGCGGCGGTCAGCGAGTCGCGGATCGGCTTGAGGATGTCGTCCTGGTCGAACGCCGTGTCCTTGGCGAAGTAGTCGTCCAGCGGGGTGAGCCAGCCGTTCTTGGCGTAGATCGGCGTCTCGTAGTTGCTGATGGTGGCCACGTCGTACTGCCCGGCCTGGCTGGAGAAGTCCTGGCTGATCTTGTCCCGCACGTCGTTCTCCGGCAGGACGGTGAAGTTGACCGTGATGCCGGTGTCCTTGGTGAAGTGGGCGGCGGTCAGCTCTTGCAGGTCCTGCAGTTGCGGGTTGTTCACCATCAGCACATTGATCGAGTTCCCGCCGGCCCCGCCGCCGCCCGCGCCCGCGCACGCCGTCGTGGCCAGGAGTATCACGGCGGCCAGGCCGCCGTAGCGCAATGACTTCATCGTCTTGCCTTTCTCGGGGCGTGCGGGACCAGGCCCCTGCGGTGGGGGCTCGGTGGCGGGGCTCGGTAATGGGGCTCGGTAACGGAGCTTGGCGGCGGGGCTCGGTGACGGGGCTCGGTAATGGAGCTTGGAGGCGGGGCTCGGTGGCGAGATTCGGTGGCGGCTAGGCCCGGACGACCTTCGGGCCCAGCAGGGCGTAGCGGTGCGCCTCGCCGGCGGGGAGGACGGAGTCGGTGACGATGGCTTCGAGGTCGGACACGGTGGCGAACCGGTGGAAGCTCGCCACCCCGAACTTGGTGTGCACGCCGACGAAGACCTTGCGGCGCGCGGCGGCCAGCGCCTGCGCCTTGACCGCGCCGACCGCCGGATCGGGCGTGGTGAGCCCGTGTTCGCGCGAGATGCCGTTCGCCCCGATGTACGCGAGGTCGATCACCATCTCGGACAGCATCCGGGTGGCCCAGTGGTCCACGGTGGCCAGCGTCCGACCGCGCACCCGGCCGCCGAGCAGCAGGACGTTCACCGAGGGCACTTCGGACAGCACGGCCGCGGTGGGCAGCGACGCGGTGATCACGGTCAGCGGCCGGCCGGCGGGCAGCGACTCGGCGACCAGTTGCGGGGTGTAGCCCTCGTCCACGAACACGGTCTCGGCGTCACCGAGCCGGTCGGCGGCGGCCCGTGCGATCCGCCGCTTCTCCGGGACCATGGAGGCGGACCGGAACTTCAGCCCGGTCTCGAACCCGGCGCTCTCCACCGGGAACGCGCCGCCGTGCGTGCGCCGGACCAACCCGTGCTCGTCCAGCAGCCGCAGATCCCGCCGCACGGTCTCCTGCGCGACCTCCAACTCGGCCGCGATCTCGGCGACGTCCACCCGCCCGTCGGCACGGGCCCGAGCCAGGATGCGCCGCTTGCGCTCATCCGCCCGCACACCGCACCTCCCGCCCACTCGGACCGCCACTGCCCGTTCGGGCCGCCCATAAGGTGTAACACCGGGAAAACAGTGTGGCTACCGTCACACATGGACGAACAATGCCCGAGTTCTGCCCGGTACGTCTGCCCGAACGCACACCGGACAAGCGATCCTTGCCCGATCAGGCTCCAGCGCCGGCCCGATTGCCTCGACGCCGAGAGCCGACACCCGACCAGTGGTCACTTGTTCGGGTGTCGGCTCTCAGCGCACCGGACCGATTCCGTCGGTGCTCCATGCTTGGATCGATATCGGGGGGTCTTCAATCCGGCAGCGTCACCCCGCCGGCACCGGCGCGCCGGCCAACGGCGGGTAGTCGGTGTAGCCGCGCTCGTCGCCCCCGAAGAACGTGGCCGGGTCGTGCGTGTTGAACGGACCGCCGGTGGACAGGCGGGTGGGCAGGTCGGGGTTCGCCAGGAACAGCGCGCCGAACGCCACCGCGTCCGCCGTCCCGTCCTCCACCAGGTCCAGGTGCTCCGGGCCGGTGACGCCCTCGGGCGTGTGCGGGTTCAGGATCAGAGCTGACGTGAAACGCTTGCGCAGCGCCGAAGTCAGCTCGCGGTCGTGTTGTTCCGCGATGTGCAGGTACGCCAGGCCGACCGGGTTGATCGCGTCGACCAGCGCCGGGTAGACCTCGCGGTGGTCGGTTTCGCTGATGTCGTTGTAGTCGTTGGCCGGGGAGATGCGCAGGCCGACGCGGTGCGCGCCGATGGCGTCCGCGACCGCCCGCACGACGGCCACGGGGAACCTGATGCGCCCCTCGACCGAGCCGCCCCACTCGTCGGTGCGCCGGTTGCTGTTGGGCGCGAGGAACTGGTGGATCAGGTAGCCGTTGGCCCCGTGCAGTTCCACGCCGTCGAAGCCCGCGTCCACGGCGTTGCGCGCGGCGGACGCGAAGTCCTCGATGGTCGCCTCGACATCGGCCGACGATAGATCGACCGGTGTCACGAACTCCTGCAGGCCGGCCCCGGTGAAGACCTTGCCGTTCGCGCGCACGGCGGACGCGCCCACCGGGTGCAGGTCGCCGGGCAGCAGGCTCGGGTGGCCGATGCGGCCGGTGTGCATGAGCTGCGCGAAGATCACGCCGCCGTTGGCGTGCACGGCCTCGGTCACCGGCCGCCACGCCTCCACCTGCTCGGCGGAGTGCAGGCCCGGCGTGTCCGGGTAGCCCTGGCCGACGACGGACGGCTGGACGCCCTCGCTGATGATCAGGCCGGCGGACGCGCGCTGGGCGTAGTACTCGGCCATCGCGGGTGTGGGCTTCGTGCCGAACGCCCGGCTGCGGGTCATCGGCGCCATCACGACGCGGTTGGCGAGACGGGTGCCGGCCAGGTCCAGCGGGTCGAAGGCGGTGGTCATGGTGTCCTCCCGATCAGCCACGCCATCTTCCGCATCGCCCGGCTGCACCGGATGCTCGCGGGACAGCTCCTGCGCCGGGCGGGCCTGCACCCCGGCCAGGAGCTGGTGATGATGCGGCTGTGGGACTGCGGCCCGCAACGCCAAGCCGACCTGGTGGGCGTGCTGGACTCGGACTCGGCCACCATGACCCGCACCGTCCAACGGCTGGAGCGCGCCGGGTTCGTGCGCCGGGTGCCCGATCCGACGGACCGGCGCGCCACGATCATCGAGCCGACCGCCGCGAGCCAGGCCTTGCGGCGTGAGGTGGAGCGGATCTGGGAGGAGCTGGAAGGGGCCACCACCGACGGCTGCGACCCCGGTGAGCGCGCCGACATCCTGCGGGTGTTGGAACGGCTGGAGTGCAACCTGGTGGAACGGACCGGCCGGACCCTGCCCGACGCCTGAGCCCACCGGCGCTACCGGACCTCGGCCCGCCGACGTGCGGCGGCGGTCAGGGTCGACGGGCGGCGGGGGCTGGGGTCCGCAGGCCGCGGACATCCAGCGGCGGTCAGGGGCAGTCAGGGGCGGTCAGGGGCGGCGGGCTGCCGACATGCAGCGGTGGTCAGGGGCGGCGGGCCGCCGACATGCAGCGGCGGGCCAGTGCCACCGCGGCCGACAGCACCGCACCCGGCGGCACCACCTGGTCGACCATGCCCATCCGCAACGCCTCGTCCGCGGTCACCCGGCGGGCCATCAGCACCTGCTGCCCGGTCACCCGGACCAGCCCGCCGCCCTCCGCCAGCACCCGGTGGTCGCACGCCATCGCCAGCTCCGCCACCGCGCCGAACGCGTTGCCGCCGATCGCGGCCACCACGGGCACCGGCAGGGCCGCCAGTTCGTCCCGCAGCGCACGCAGTTCGCGGGCGTGGGCACGCCGCTCGGCGGCACCGACGTAGACCACACCCTTGGGGTCCGCCGACAGCGCACGCTCGCAGCCGTACAGGACCAGGGCGTCGAAACCGCCCAGAGTCGGCAGCACGGCACGCAGGCGGGCCGCCGCGGCGCCCAGTGGCGTGTCCACCCGGATGACCGCGACACCACCCGAGACTTCAACTGTGACCGGCATCAGTAGCCCATCGTGGCCGACCATTCCCCCGGTTGTCATGCTCATGCCCACTATCGGGTGACACGTGGGGTTCAATATGTCGGTGAAACGGTTCGCGGTGATCGCAGTGGTGCTGGCGACGGCCGGGTGCGCGACACCGGTCGCCGGTCGCCCGGTGGCCGGACCGGTCACCACCAAGACCTCGTCCCCCGAGGTCGTGCGGTGGATGAACAACTTCTGCGGTGTCGCCAATTACCTCGTCGCGTCCGGCGGGGTGCAGGTCGGGGAGGCGCCCGCCGACCCCGCCGCCGCCAAGAAGTCGATCAGCGATGCCCTGGGGCGCGTGGTGGACATCCTCGACGTCGCCGTCCACGACCTGGAAGAGCTGACCCCCGCCCCGGTGACGGCCGCCGACGCCGCCGTCGAGGTGATCGTCGAGCCGCTGGCCAAGGCGCGGGACAAGTTCGTCTCCGCCAAGTCCACCGTGGACGGCGCGGCCGAGCTGACCACCGACGTGTTCTCGTCGGTCATGCAGAACATGACCGAGGCGGTGTCGGTGATGAACGACGCCGTCGAGAAGATGTCCGTCACCTCCCTGCCCGACGAGTTCACCGACGCCGCGACCCAAGCCGAGAACTGCCGGCAGTAGCCGCCCACCCCACCCGGCACTGCCGCGTTCACCTGCGGTTTCCGCATCCTGGCGGGGTGCGCGCAAATCTGGGGGCACACCCCCCATGTGCGAGAACCCGTCACATGACACGTTGGGCAACGTGACCCCGTCCGCCGTCGACCGGCTGCCCGCCTCCTGGTGGCACAGCGGCGTGCGGGGCGCCTCCCACGAACTGGTCGCCCCGAGCGGGCGGCCGGCATGGGCCGCGTTCGTGGAACGCGCCACCGCGACCGCGGCCCATGCACACTTCCCCGGCGGCGACTGGGACGAGGCGTTCGCGTTCGCGCTGCGCCCCCTGGTGCGCGCCGCGCGGGCGCAGGACGCCCGGCTGGACGACGACTTCGGCCGCCGCCTCGGCCGCCGGCTGGCCCGGATCGCCGCCCGCACCCTGGTGCTGGAGCTGAACCTCAAGCGGCTCGCCGGCGAACTGGACGGCCGGACGCCGCAGGACCGGTTCACGCACTTCGCGGAGCACCTGGACCTGGCCGACCTGTTCGCCAAGTACCCGGTGCTGGCCCGCCTGCTCGGCCAGGCCTGCCTGCACGCCGCCCACGCGCACCGCGAACTGCTCGACCGGTTCGCGCGGGACCGCGCCGACATCGTGCGGACGCTGCTCGACGGCCGCGACCCCGGCCCGGTGGCCACCGTCGAGACCGGCAAGGGCGACGCCCACCAGCGTGGCCGCGCGGTGGCCGTGCTGACCTTCCGGGACGGCCGCAAGGTCGTCTACAAGCCGCGTCCGGTGGCCCTGCACGCCACCTTCGGCGAGCTGCTGGCCTGGTTCGACGGCCACACCGGCCTCGGGCTGCGGGTGCCCGCGACGGTCTCCCGGCCGACCCACGGCTGGCTGGAGTTCGTCGAGCACGCGCCGTGCGCGGACACCACCGAGGTGGGCCGCTTCTACCACCGGCTGGGTGCGCTGATCGCCCTGCTGTACGCGGTGGACGGCACCGACATGCACTACGAGAACCTGATCGCGTGCGGCGAGCAGCCGGTGCTGGTGGACGTCGAGACGCTGTTCCACCCGACCGTCGGCATCCCGTCCGACCCGGCGGTGAAGGCGCTGGCCCGCTCGGTGCACCGCACGGCCGTGCTGCCGCGCGTGCTGCTCGGCGAGCACGGCGCGCTGGACATCGGCGGCGTGGGCGGCGACCACGGCGAGCTGTTCCCGGCCGACGGCGTGGCGTGGCTGCACCCCGGCACCGACCGGATGCGGCTGGTGCGCCGGCCCGCCCCGCTGCCGCCGGCACTGAACCGGCCGACCGTGCGCGGGACCGAGGCCGAGCCCGCCGACTACCAGGGCGCGCTGCTGGCCGGGTTCCGCACGGGCTACGACGCCCTCTACGACCACCGGGACGAACTGCTCGGCGAAGACGGCCTGCTGCGCCGGTTCGCCGACCTGCCGGTGCGGTTCGTGCCCCGGATGACCCAGCTCTACGCGACGCTGCTGGACGAGTCGACGCACCCGGACGCGCTGCGCGGCTCGCAGGACCGCGACCTGGCGCTGGACCTGCTGTGGGACGAGTCCGCCGCGGAGGACGTGCTGCGGGCGCTGGTGCCGCACGAGCTGACCGACCTGTGGGCGGGCGACGTGCCCCTGTTCACCACGCGGCCGGGTACCCGGGACGTGTGGTCGGCGGGCGGCGACAAGCTCGCGGACCTGCTGCCGGTGTCCGGTCTGCGCGCCGTCGAGGACAAGATCGCCGCGCTGGACGAGGTGGACCGGCACGACCAGCAGTGGCTGATCAGCGCCGCGCTGGCGAGCCGCCCCCGGCCGGTGGACCACCGCACCGGGGCCGGTGTGCCCGCTCCGCTGGAGGCGGGCGTGCCGGACCCGCAGCGGCTGCTGGTCGCGGCGTGCGGCATCGCCGACGAGGTGCTGGCCCGCGCCAACGCCGACGGCCGCCGGGTCAACTGGGTCGGCCTGGAGCTGGTGGACGACCGGCACTGGGCGGTGGCCGCGATGGGCGCGGGACTGTCCAACGGGTATACCGGCGTGGCGTTGTTCCTGGCGCAGCTCGGCGAGGTGACCGGGGCCTCCCGGTACACCGAGTTCGCCCGCGACGCGCTCGCGCCCGTGCCGGGGCTGCTGCGGTCGTTCGCCGCCGACCCCGAACTCGCGGTCGCCGTGGGCAGCGGCTCGTTCCACGGGCTGGGCGGCCTCTGCTATGCGTTGGCGCGCTTGGCGAACCTGCTCGATGACGACGAGATCTCGGGCTGGTTGAGCCAGGCGGTCGACCTCGCGGCGGCGGTGGAAGCGGTCGGTGAAGATCCGGCGAACATCGTGGAGGGCTGGGCGGGCGGCCTGGCCGCGATGCTCGCCGTGCACGCGGAAAGCGGTCTCCCGGCGGCCGAAAAGCTGGCCCGCCGCTACGCCGACCGGCTGCTCGCGGCGCACCCCGGCGGCGACGGCTTCGCGCGCGGCCGGGCGGGCATCGGCTGGGCCATGCTGCGCTACGCGCGGGCCGGCCGGGACCACCGTTACGGCGTCGCCGGGCGCGCCCACCTGCGTGCGGACCACGCGCTGCGGCAACGACTCCTGGACGTGGGCGAGGCGGACCATAGCTGGTGCTCCGGCCTGTCCGGCGCGGTCCTCGCGCATTCGGCCCATCCCGATCAGCCGGTCGACACGTACACCCTGCACCTCGACCGGTGCCTGAACGCCTTGGCGGTGCACGAACCCCTGCGCGACCTGAGTCTGTGCCACGGTGAGCTGGGCGTCCTGGAATCGCTGGCCGTGCTCGCCGAGGGCGGGCACGATCTGGCGACGGCCATGCTGACCCGACGCGCCGGGCTCGTCCTCGGCGCGCTGGACCAGTACGGGCCGCGGTGCGGCACGCCGGGCGGCGTGCCGTCGGCGGGTCTGCTCACCGGCCTGGCCGGCATCGGCTACGGCCTGCTCCGCCTAGGTCTCCCCGAGCGGGCGCCCTCGGTGCTCCTGCTCGAAACCCCTGCCAATCCCAACCCTCGCAAGGAGAATCCCCGATGAGCGACGCCAACCGCGACGAGGTCACCACCTGGCGCGACGACCAGGACGGCGACCACCCGGCCGGCGAGATGGCGCTGTCCCGCAAGTCCAAGACCGGTGCGCGCGCCCGTGCGCTGGCCGGCCTGACCCTCGCCGTCGGCGCGTACGCGGTGGTCGCCGCGGGCCTCGCCGACAGCACCTCGGTGAGCGCGCCCCACATCATGTAGCGCCCGACCACCGGTACCGGCCGGACTGCCCGTCCACACTGGGGGTGCGGGCAGTCCGGCGTGCGCTTGGCTAAGGTCGGCACCCATGCAGACCCGCGCGCCGGTCGTGGTCGGCCGCGACGACGAACTCCGGGTGTTGGACCAGGCGCTGACCGACGCCGCCGCCCACCGCGGGCGTGCCGTGTTCCTGGTCGGCGAGCCGGGCATCGGCAAGACCCGGCTGGCCAGGGTGACGGCGGGCGCGGCGTTCGACCGGGGCATGCGGGTGCTGCGCGGCCGTGGCTCGACCATCGGCCCGATGGTGCCGTTCCGCCCCTTGGCCGAGGCCCTGATGTCCTTGCTGCGCGGCGGTGACGGGCCGGACCTGCGGGCGCTGGGCCCCTACCAGCCCGTCCTGGGCCGCCTGGTCCCCGAGTGGGGCGCCGAGCCGCCGGAAAGCCACTCGATCGTGGTGCTGTCCGAGGCCGTGCTGCGGCTGCTGGCCGTCATCGGCCGCGACCGGCCGTGCCTGGTGGTCCTGGAGGACCTGCACGACTCGGACGCCGAGACGCTGGCCGTGATCGACTACCTGGTGGACAACCTGGACCAGGTGCCGGCCGCCCTGCTGGTCACCACGAGGGCCGACCCGGGGCCGACCCTCGACGTGATCCGGCTGGCCGCCCAGCGGGACGCTGGCACGCTGCTGGAGCTGCGCCGGCTGGACGAGCGGCAGGTGTGCCGGATGGTCGCCTCCTGCCTGGAGGTGGACGTCGCCGAGGTGCCCGGCGCGGTGGCCGAGCGCCTGTGGTCCGACAGCGCCGGCAACCCGTTCGTGGTCGAGGAGATCCTGCACAGCCTGGTCAACAGCGGCCTGCTGGTGCGCGGTCCGGAAGGCTGGCAGGCGCTGGGCGAACTGCGCGTCAACGTGCCGACGGCCCTGGTCCGCTCCATCGCGCACCGCACGGACCGGCTGGGCCCGCAAGGCCGGGAGCTGCTCTCGGTGGCCGCCGTCCTGGGCCACCGGTTCCCGCTCTCGGTGCTGCGCGAGGTGACCGGCATGGACGACCGGAACCTGCTGTCCCACCTGCACGCGGGGGTGGCGGCGCAGCTCGTGACCCCGGACGAGCCGGTGCCGGACTGGTACGCGTTCCGCCACCCGCTGACCGCCGAGGCGCTGCTGGCGCAGCTCACCCCGACCCACCGGGCGGACGTCTCCCGGCGCACCGCCGACGCCGTCCGGAAGCTGCACCCCGACCTCCCCGGCGAGTGGTGCCCGTTGGTGGCGTCACTGCGCCTGGACGCGGGCCAGACCGCCGAAGCCGGCGCCCTGCTGGCGGAAGCGGGCAGACGCGCGCTGGCCGACGGCGCGGCCGGCTCGGCGGTCCGCCTCCTCGACCACGCGCACCGGCTGCTGGCCAGCCAGGTGGACGTGGGCGTCCGGGCGGACGTGCTGGCGTCCCTGCTGCCCGCGCTGGGCGAGGCGGGCCAGTTCGAACGGGCCTTCGCGCTGATCGACGCGGTCACCGAGCTGAGCACGGCGGGCCTGGACCGGGTGCGCCGGGCCGAACTCCACACCGGCCTGGCCCGGGTCGCCTGGCTGGCGGGCCGTTCGGCGGACGGCATGGCCCAGGTGGAGGCGGCACGGGCGCTGCTGGGCCCGGACGCCGACGACGCGCACGCCGCCCGCGTCGACTCGGTAGCCGCGTTCCTGACCCTCAACGCCCAACGCCCCGACCGCATCGCGTCCGCCGAGGTGCTGGCCCGCCGAGCCGCCGAGGCCGCCCGCCGAGCGGCCCTCCCCGAAGTGGGCTGCGAGGCCTGGCAGCTACTGGGGATCCTCGCCCGGGACCGCGACCTGGGCGAGGCGACGGACCACTTCACGAGGGCGCGGAAACTGGCCGAGGAACACCACCTCGCCATCCAGCGCATCCACGCCGTGGTCAGGCTGGCGGGCATCGACTGGCTGGCGGACGGCTCGGCGGCGGAACTGGCCGAGGCACGCGAGGAGGCACTGCGGGTAGGCGCGATCACGGTGGCCTACAACGTGGACGCGATCCTCGGTCTGGACGCCGTGCTGCGCGGCCAGTACCCGGCGGCGGAGGAACGACTGGCCCGCTGTGGCGAGGGCACAAGACGCCTGCAACTCAAGTCGATGACCCTGTACGTGCTGATGGCCCAGGCGACCGCCGCCGCACACCAGGGCAAGCGGTCCGAAGTGGACAGTGCGGTGGCGGAGTTCCACGAACTGGGCGGGATCGGCTCCCAGGAACGCCCCCTGTGCTTCGGCCTGGCAAGGGCCTTCTGCGCCCTGCTGGAGGAAGACCGCGACCTGGCGACCCACGACCTGTCCCGCGCGATGGCCTACGAGGCGGAAACCCCGACGACGTTCCACCTCTCCGGCACCCACGGCCTGCGAGTGCTGCTGGGCACCCTGACCGGCGACATAGACCGACCGACATACCAGGAAATCGCCCACTCGGCCGCAGCGGGAATGCGCTGGAACCGAGTCTTCGGCCACTTCGCCCACGCGGTCCTGCTGGGCAGGGAAGGAAGAGAAGCGGAAGCCTCGACCGCAGTCCGTCACGCCAAGGAAGCGGCGACGATCTACCCGCTGGCGAGGCACCTGGGCCTGCGCCTGGTGGCGGAGGCTGCGGCAACCGACGGCTGGGGTGAGCCGGAAGGCTGGCTGCGAGGGGCGGAGGAGTACTTCCACCAGACCGGCGGCACCGCCGTGGCCAGCGCCTGCCGGGGCCTGCTGAGGCAACTGGGAGCCTCGGTCCCCCAGCGCAGGACAGGATCGGACCAGGTTCCCAGAGAACTGAGGGCCCTGGGCGTCACCGTGCGGGAGTTCGAAGTCTTCCGACTCCTGGCAGGCAGACTGGGCAACAAAGCCATCGCGACCCGCCTGCACATCTCCCCGCGCACGGTGGAGAAACACGTGGCCAGCCTGATCACGAAGACAGCCCAACCGGACCGCGAGTCGCTCAGCAGCCTGGCGGCGGACCTCGGACCCTCCGACCGGCCCTAGCAGGCGGTTGTCCGACTGGGCTAGGACTGTCGTCGTGAGGATCCTCCTGGCACTGGTGCTGACGGCGGTCATGGGCAGCGGCGGCGTGGCGCACGCGACAGACACCCCGGAAACAACCCACGACCGAGACGTGACGAAGGGCCCGTGCGCCTACACGAAAACCCCGGACGACCCGGCGGCCCGTCCGGTGAAACTCCCCCCGGACCCGAGGCGCACCCCGTCGAGGGGCAAGGTGGACGTGCTGCTCAAGACCAACCAGGGCCCCATCCCCCTGGTCCTGGACCGGGCGAAGGCCCCCTGCACAGTGCAGAGCTTCCTGCACCTGGTGAGCAAGAAGTTCTACGACGCCACCACCTGCCACCGCCTGACGGCCTACCCGACCCTCAAGGTCCTGCAATGCGGCGACCCGACCGGCACCGGCGAACGAGGCCCAGGTTACAAATACAAGGACGAACTGCCCACCGACCTCGAACCGGCCCCCAACGACCCGACCGGAGAACGCCGAATCTACCCACGCGGCACCCTGGCAATGGCGAACGCGGGCCCGGACACCAACGGCAGCCAGTTCTTCCTGGTGACCACAGATTCCATCCTGCGCCCGAACTACACGGTCTTCGGCACCATAAAGGAACAGGGCCTGGACACCCTGGACAAGATCGCAAAAGCAGGCATAGCCCCCACCCCGGACAACCCGGCCCCGGTAGACGGCCGCCCAGCGCAACCGGTGGACATCAGCCGAGCCAAGAGGGGCTGCTGACAACCACGCGCGCGACACACGAACCGAACCCGCGCGCAGCGCACACCCTCAGCTAGGCTGCGTGTCATCCCCGTATGGCCTGCCCGCAGGGAACCGCGCTTTCCCTGGGAATGCAAGCACGCTTTTCGCTTGCATTCCCAGGGAAAGGGTGGTGGTCTTTTGACCAGGCCATGCGGGGATGACACGACGCCCTGGGCACTTGTGATCATCCTTGGCGGCCTGCCTGTCCGGCGAGGACGCTTGAAGCTCTTCGAGCAAGAGCGACCGCGCGACACCCTATTGAGCAGGCGCAGAAATCCGAATATCCGCGTTCCAATCAGCGAACTGATGCACAGTACGCTGAAAAACCCTGTCCTCCAACGTCTTCAAGGTCTCCTCAACCCGAACCGGCAATCCCCCGGCCCCCACCCAAACCACCGCAGTACCAGTGAAACCGGACTCATAAGCAGCCAACAACTGCGCCCGATGAGTGACATCGGCAACCTGCGAAGCCTGCACCCGCAAGTCCACCAACATGGTGTACCGCTGAACCGGCACCCCATCCAAGGATTCCTCAACAGACTCCACGATCAACGACCCACGCAACGCCCCCACCACAGACCGGGGATCGACCTCATCGGCAAGACCCTCGACAGTAACCCCGGACTTCACCGGAACAAGATCAGACCGGCCAAGCCGACTCCAGGAACCGCCACCGGAACGCGCATACCCGGCATCCGAAAGCACCACCACATCCACCGCATCCTCACGCAGCGCAACCAACCGCCCCTGCGAGGACCGAAGCAGATCACCATCCACCTGCACCCGCCGCCCGGACATGGTGGTCTCGGCGGAAAACCGCACGGAGTACTGCGAATCCGACCGGGCGACCAACGACGTGACCAGGGCGGCGGTATCCCGCGCCGGAGGCTCCAGGGTAGGCGCCGGCAGAGCCCTCCGCTCCGCACACCCCGCCAGCACGCCAACGCACAGCACCAACCCCACCACGGACCTGCGCATGACTTCCCCCACGAAACCCGGTAAACGGCACCCATCCTCGCGCACCGACACCCGATAAGGAGTGCGATCCCGCAAACTACCTCAGCTACCGTCGTCCCATGCCACACGTGCTCTCGGTCAACCTCGGCACCCGCACCGACTTCGACCACGCCGCGCTAGGCCACACCGGCATCGGCAAACGCCCGGTGACCGGCCCGATCGAGGTCCGGGCCCCACGACAGGACGGCAGCGGCCTCATCGGCGACCACATCTCGGACAGCCGCAACCACGGCGGCCCGGACCAGGCGGTCTACGCCTACGCCCGGGAAGACCTGGACGACTGGGCGGCGGAACTGGGCCGGGACCTCGCGCCGGGCCTGTTCGGCGAGAACCTGACCACCGCCGGCATGGACCTGTCGAACGCCCGGATCGGCGAACGCTGGCGGATCGGCACCGCGCTGGTCCAGGTCACGAACCCGCGCATCCCGTGCCGCACGTTCGCGGGCGTCATGGAGGAACGGGGCTGGATGAAGACGTTCACCCGCAAAGCCGTGCCCGGCGCGTACTTCCGCGTCCTGGAGTCCGGCACCATCACGGCCGGCGACGAAGCGACCCTGGTCGAACGCCCGGACCACGACGTGACGATCCAACTGGCGTTCAAAGCCCTCACCCTGGAACCCGAACTCCTCCCGCGCCTGCTGAACGCCGGCGACCTGCTCACCGACGTGGTCCGCAGCCGGGTCGAGCGCCGCTTGACACCCGACCCGGCCTGAAAACGGCGACCTCAGCCCAGCGCCGACAGCTTCTCGAACGACTCGTCGGTCAACGAGATCGACGCGGCGGCCGTGTTCTCCTCCAGGTGCGTCAACGACGACGTCCCCGGAATCGGCACCACCACCGGCGAGCGGCGCAGCAACCACGCCAGCGCGAGCTGCGCGGGCGTCGCGGAGTGCTCCTTCGCCGCCGCGTCCAGCACACCGCCGGGCCGGGCCAGCTCGCCGGTCGCGACCGGGTACCACGGGATGAACGCGATGCCGTTCTCGGTGGTGTGGTCGAGCACGGCCTCGTGCTGCCGGTTCGCCAGGTTGTACATGTTCTGCACGCTGGCGATGGGCGCGACGGCCTGCGCCGCCCGGAGCTGCTCCACGTCCACTTCGGACAGCCCGATGTGCCGGATCTTGCCCTCGTCCTGGAGCTTCTTCAGCTCGCCGACCTGGTCCTCCAGCGGCACCTCGGGATCGATGCGGTGTAGCTGGAACAGGTCGACGCGCTCCACGCCGAGCCGGCGCAGGCTGCCCTCCAGCGCGTGCCGCAGGTAGGCGGGCTTGCCGAGGGTGTGCCACTCGTCGGGCCCGGTCCGGATCAGACCCGCCTTGGTCGCGATGACCAGGTTGTCGTACGGGTGCAGCGCCTCCCGGATCAGCTCCTCGTTGACGTGCGGGCCGTACGAGTCGGCGGTGTCGATGAAGTCGATCCCCAGCTCCACGGCGCGGCGCAGCACGGCGATCGCGTTGTCCCGGTCGGCCGGGTGGCCCCAGATGCCCTGGCCGGTCAACCGCATGGCGCCGTAGCCCAGGCGGTTGACGGTCAGGTCTCCACCCAGCGTAAAGGTCTCGGACACCTCAAGTGCTCCTCTTGATCGGTGGGTAACGCCCCACCCGCGCCAACCCGACCGGGTGGGCGCGTGTTCCCGATCCGGGGAACAAACTCACCGCGTCTTGGCCACCAGCGTCAACACGTCGTACTTGGCCACCGACTCGCCCTTCTGGTTGACCAGGTCGGCGTCCCACCGCACCTCGCCGTAGTCCTGGTCCTCACGCGGCGTGATCTGCTTGGCCGTCAACGTCACCGTCAGCTCGTCACCCGGGAACGTGGGGGTCAGGAACCGCAGGTTGTCCAACCCGTAGTTCGCCAGCACGGGTCCGGGCTCGGGCGACACGAACAAGCCGGCCGCGAACGAGACGACCAGGTACCCGTGCGCGACCCGACCACCGAAGAACGGGTTCGCCGCGGCGGCCTCCTCGTCCATGTGCGCGTAGAAGGTGTCCCCGGTGAACGACGCGAAGTGCTCGATGTCCTCCAGCGTCACCACGCGCGGGCCGGCCACCACCGAGTCGCCGATCCTCAGTTCCGCCAACGACTTCCGGAACGGGTGCAGGTCGGACTCCTGCCGGTCCGCGCCGGTCACCCACCGCCCGGTGACGGCGCTCAGCACGCGGGGGCTGCCCTGGACGGCCGTGCGCTGGAGGTGGTGCAGCACACCGCGGATGCCGCCCATCTCCTCGCCGCCGCCGGCGCGTCCCGGCCCGCCGTGCACCAGCGCGGGCAGCGGCGAGCCGTGCCCGGTGGACTCCTTGGCGTCGTCCCGGTCCAGCACCAGCAGCCGGCCGTGCCAGGGCGCGACGCCGAGCACGACCTCCCGCACGAAGTCGGCGTCGTGGCTGACCACCGACCCGACCAGGCTGCCCGCTCCCCTGGCCGCCAGCTCCACGGCGTGCGCCACCCCGTCGTAGGGCAGCAGCGTGGACACCGGCCCGAACGCCTCCACCTCGTGCGGCTGGGCCCGGTCCGGGTCGGCCTTCAGCAGCACCGGGGACAGGAACGCCCCGCGCTCGGCGTCGGCGTCCACGACCTCCACCCGGTCCGGCGACCCGTAGACGACCTCACCGGCCTCCAACAGGGCCTTCAACGACCGCCGGACCTCTTCCCGCTGCTCCAGGCCGGCCAGCGCGCCCATCCGGACCGACTCGTGCGCCGGGTTGCCGATGACCACCTTCGCCAGCCGCTCCCGCGCCGCCTCGGCCACCGCGTCCAGCAGCGGACCGGGCACCAGCGCCCGCCGGATGGCCGTGCACTTCTGCCCGGCCTTCACCGTCATCTCGCTGACGAGCTGCTTCACGAACAGGTCGAACTCGGGCGTCCCGGCCACCGCGTCCGGGCCCAGGATCGAGCAGTTCAGCGAGTCGGCCTCGGCGTTGAACCGCACCGAGGACCGCACCACCGCCGGGTGCGTCCGCAGGAGCTGCGCGGTGGAGGCGGACCCGGTGAACCCGACCAGGTCCTGCGGGGTCAGGTGGTCCAGCAGGTCGCCCGCGCCACCCGAGACGAGCTGCACCGCACCCTCCGGCAGCAGCTCGGACGCCAACATCAGCTCGACCAGCTTCTCGGTGATGTAGGCGGTCTGGGAAGCCGGCTTGATCAGCGACGGCACGCCGGCGATGAACGCGGGCGCGAACTTCTCCAACGGCCCCCACATCGGGAAGTTGAACGCGTTGATCTGCACCGCGACCCCGCGCAGGGGCGTCCCGATGTGCTGCCCGACGAACGTGCCGCCCCGGCTCAGCGGCTCGACCGCGCCGTCCACGTAGACGGTGTCGTTCGGCAGCTCGCGCTTGGCCTTGCTCGCGTACCCGAACAGCACCCCGATGCCGCCGTCGACATCGATCAGCGAGTCCGTCTTGGTCGCCCCGGACCGCGCGGACAGCGCGTACAGCTCCTCCCGGTGCTCCCGCAGGTGCGACGCGAGGGCCTTGAGCAGCGCGGCCCGCTGGTGGAACGTCAGCCCGCGCAGCGCCGGCCCGCCGACCCGGCGGCCGTGGTCCAGCGCCGCGCCGAAGTCGATGCCCGCCGACGAGATCCGGGTGATCTCCTCACCGGTCACCGCGTCGTGCAGCGGCACGCCCTCTGCGGACGAGGTGTGCCAGCGACCGGACACGTAGCTGCGCAGCATGGCCATCGGGTGTCGACCTCCTTGTCGGGTGCCGGTGGGTGTCCCGGCATACCCGACAGTAAGGCCTTCCGTCGTGGCTCGGCTGAAGACCGCTTCGCGCCACACCGCCCCTGCCGTTGACTACGGGATGATCCGGTCATTCGGGACCTACGGCAAGGTGCGGCTGGGCGTGGCGGCGGACACCACCCGGCTGTGATCGGAATCCGGGCTCGCGCCGGGGTGTTGGACGAGATGTGAAGCTCTCCGTCCTGGACCGGTCGCGCACCCGCGCGGGCAGCTCCCACGCCGACGCCCTGCGCGACACCGTGGAGTTCGCCCGGCAGGCGGAAGCGTTGGGGTACCACCGTTTCTGGGTGTCGGAGCACCACGGCGTGCCCGGTGTGGCGGGGTCCGCGCCGACCGTGCTGGCGGCGGCGATCGCCGCCGCGACCAGCCGCATCCGGGTCGGGACGGGCGGCGTGATGCTGCCCAACCACCAGCCGCTGGTGGTGGCCGAGCAGTTCGGCGTGCTGGAGTCCCTGTTCCCCGGCCGGATCGACCTGGGCCTGGGTCGTTCGGTCGGCTTCACCGAGCCGGTGCGGCGGGCGCTGGGGCACGACAAGCGGGACGCGGCCGAGTTCGGCGTGCAGCTCGACGAGCTGCTGTCCTACTTCACCGGCGACGCCGCCGTCTCGGCGTATCCCGCGCGCGGCCTGCGCGTGCCCGCGTTCGTCCTGGCGACCGGGAAGGGCGCGGAGGTCGCCGCGTCCCACGGGTTGCCGCTGGTGATCGCCGCCGTCCGGGGCGAGGAGGCGATGGTGCGGGCGATCGACGGCTATCGGGCGCGGTTCACGCCGTCGGCGTGGGCCGACGAGCCGTACGTGGTGGTGTCGTCGACGGTCGCGGTGGCCGACACGACCGAGGACGCGTGGCGGCTGCTGCTGCCCGAGGCGTGGTCGATGGCGTACTCGCGGACCCGCGGCGAGTTCCCGGCGCTGATCCCGCCGGACGACGTCCTGGCCCGGGACATGACCGCGCGGGAACGCGCGCATTTCGAGGAGTCGTTGCAGGGCCACCTCTTCGGCACACCGTCCGAGGCGGCGAAGGCGCTGGCCGGGCTGGTGGGGCGGACCGGCGCGGACGAGGTGCTGCTGACGACCAGCACCTACGACCGGGCGGCGATGCTCACGTCCTACCGGCTGCTCGCGGAGCAGTACTCGAACTGACCGCGCGAAAGCCGAACCGACCGCCACGCAGCGCCCGGACCGACCGCGCACCGCACGACAGTCCGACCGACCGCGCAGTGCCCATGCCGACCGCGCGACAGCCGAACCGACCGCGCAACCGGACCGGCGTGCGGCCGGCTACCCCCTGGGCAGCCGGCCCACCCTCAGCGGTCCCGCTGGCGCTCGGCCAGGAACCGCTCGAACTCCGCGCCCAGCTCGTCCGCGCTGGGCAATTGCTCGTCCTCGCCGACCAGCAGGTTGTCCGACGCCTCGGTGAACGCGTCGTACTGCCGCTCCAGCGCCTCCACGACCTGCGCCACCTCCTCCGACTCGCCCACCTGGCGGGCGATCTCGGCGTTCGTGCGGAGCGCGGCCTCCTGCAACGCGGCGGACGACACGGTCAGGCCGGTGGCCTTGGTCAGCGACTCCAGCAGGCCCACGGCCGCCGTCGGGTACGTGCCCTGCGCCAGGTAGTGCGGCACGTACGCGGCGAAGCCCATCGCGTCGTGGCCCGCCTCGCCCAGCCGCAGCTCCAACAGCGCCGACAGGTTGCCCGGCACCTGCACCCGGCTGAACGGCGACGCCTCGGCCACCAGCTCCGGCCGGGTGGCGTGCGAGATCACCGACAGCTTCCGGGTGTGCGGAACACCCATCGGGATGCCGTGGAAGCTCACCGCGAGCCGCACGCCCCACCGCTCGACCAGCGAGCGCACCGCCGCCGCCACCGCCTCCCAGCGGCGATCCGGCTCGGGACCGGTCATCAGCAGGAACGGCGTGCCCACCGAGTCGTGCAGCAGGCGCACCACCAGCTCGGGCGCGTCGTAGTGCTCCCACCGGTCGGTGGCGTAGGTCATCGTGGGCCGGCGGGCGCGGTAGTCGATCAGGTCGTCCACGTCGAACCGGGCCACCACCCGGTGCTCGTGCACCGCCAGCAGGTGGTCGACGAGCGTGGAACCCGCCGCGCCGGCGTCCATGAAGCCGTCGAAGTGGTGCAGCAGCACCGCTCCGCTCAGGTCCGGGACGTCGGAGTCGACCTCGAACAGATCCTCCGGGTCCAGCGCCACCTCGTGCCTCCCTCAGGTAGTCCTCTGTGCGTTCAACGCGGACCGGGCGCTGATCCATTCCCCGATCCCGTCGAGCATCCGGGCCAGGCCGAACTCGAAGAGCGTGCCCAGCTCCATGTCCAGCTCGGTCTGGACCATTCGGGCGAACAGCGGGAACCGCCCGGTCGCGGCGATGCCCACCACCACGTCCGCCTGCCGTTCGAGCCATTCGTCGTCGGTGATCCCGGTGCGCTGCCGGTCCTCGGCCTCCAGCTCCAGGTTCACCGCGATGCCGCGCACGAAACCGAACAGGGTGACGGACGCGTGCAGCCTCTCCTCCAGGGTAAGGCCGTGGCCGTCCAGGGACTGGAGCGTCCACTCGGTGTGCGCGACGGCACTGGGCAGAAGCTGCGGACGGGTCATCGACATCGCGCCCGCCAGCCAGGGATGCCGGCGGAACAGCTCCCACTGGAGCCGGGCGGACGCTTCCAGCCGGGCCCGCCAGCCGTCCGGGCGTGGGTCGGGCAGCGGCTGCGCGGCCATGACGGTGTCGATCATCCGGAGGACCAGCTCGTCCTTGCCGGGGACGTGCCGGTAGAGCGACATGGCGGCCACGCCGAGCTGTGCCGCGACCCGCCGCATGGAGAGCCCGGCGAGCCCTTCCCGGTCGGCGATGTCGACGGCCGCCCGCACCAGCCGTTCACCGGTCAGCTCCGGCTCGCCGCGCGCCTCCTTCTCACCGGCGGCCGTGCTCGCCACCACCGGGCCGGCCACCACCGTGCCGACGCCCGGAACGGCCTCCACCAGGCCGTCCTTCCGCAGCGAGGCCAGCACCTTGGTGGCGGTGGCCATCGCGACACCCCAGGTGGAGGTGATCTCCCGGGTCGACGGCACCCGGTCGCCGGGCCGCAACTCCCCCCGGTCGATCCGCTGTCGGATGTCCCGCGCGATCCGTTGGTACACCGCGTCCGCCATGACCCTCCTCCGCACTAGTGCGCCAGGTTAGTGCACTAGTGCACTAAATAGCAATTGACGTGCTAGTGCACTCATGTACGTTGTACGCATGAACACCGTACTGATCTCCGGCGCGAGCATCGCCGGCCCCACTCTCGCCCATTGGCTGCGCCACCACGGCCTGACCCCGACCGTCGTGGAGCGGGCTCCCGCGCCCCGGCCCGGCGGCCAGGCCGTCGACGTGCGCGGGACGGCCCGCGAGGTGATCGCCCGGATGGGCGTGCTGGACGAGGTGCGCGCCGCGCACACCGGGGCGCGCGGGATGGCGTTCGTCAACGCTTCGGGCAAGCGCACGGCGACCATGGCGTCGGACACGATGGGCGACTCGGGCGGGGCGATCGCGGAGATCGAGATCCTGCGCGGTGACCTCGTGCGAATCCTCCACGACAAGACGAAGGACGACGTCGAGTACCTCTTCGACGACACCGTCACGTCGCTGACCGAGACGCCCGACGGCGTGGACGTGACCTTCGAGAAGTCCCCGCCGCGCCGCTTCGACGTGGTGGTGGGCGCGGACGGCCTGCACTCGAAGGTGCGGGCGCTGGCGTTCGGCCCGGAGTCGCGGTTCGTGCACGACATGGGCGCGTACACGTCGATCTTCAGCACCACGCAGCGGGAAGACCTGGACGGCTGGATGCTCATGCACACCGTGCCGGGCCGCACGGCGGGCATCTACCCGACGCCGGGCGGGGCGGCGAAGGGCATGTTCGTCTTCAAGTCCCCGGTCATCCCCCACGACCGCCACGACGACGGCTTCCAGCGCGACCTGATCGCCCGCGCGTTCGCCGGCGGCGGCTGGGACGTGCCGCGCCTACTGGCCGACCTGAGGACCGCTCCGGACTTCTACTTCGACCGCCTGTGCCAGATCCGGATGGACAAGTGGTCACGCGGCCGGATCGGGCTGCTGGGCGACGCGGCGTTCTGCGCCTCCCCGATGGCGGGCAACGGGACGAGCATGGCGCTGGTCGGGGCGTACCTGCTGGCCGGCGAACTGGCCACCGCGCCCGACCACACCACGGCGTTCCGCCGGTACGAGGAGGGCATGCGGGAGTACGTGGCCCGGTGCCAGAAGTTCGCGCTGGGCGGGATGGACGGTTTGCTGCCGAACTCGCGCTGGTTCATCAGGATGCGCGACCTCACGATGCGCGTGGTCCCGCACATCCCGGGCGCGTCGAAGCTGTTCGGCGACCTCCAGAAGATCGCCAACACCGTGACGCTGCCCGCTTGTCGGACTGCCGACCGGCCACGCCGGATGTCCTGACACCGCGAACCCGCAACGGGCCGGGTGTCCGATCCGTCCAAATGGCTTGACCTCCAGCTCGATCGAGGTCTTACGTTCCCGCCATGGACATGGAAGTCACGGCGTGGATGTCGCTGTACCACGTGACCAACGCCCACGACGACAAGCGGCCCTTCTCCAAGGCCACGCTGCGCCGGATCTGGTCGTTCGCGCGGCCCCACAAGACGAGGCTCGTGCAGTACCTCGCCCTGAGCGTGGTGGTGTCCGTGTTGGCGGTGGCCACCCCGGTCCTCGCCGGGCGGATCGTCGACGCCATCGTCCACGGGTCGGCGTTGGACGTGGTCCTGGGGCTGGCCGGGCTGATCGCGGGCATCGCCGTGCTGGAAGCGGGTCTGGGGCTGGTGACCCGCTGGCTGTCCGCGAGCATCGGCGAGGACCTCATCCTGGACCTCCGCACCACGGTGTTCGACCACGTCCAGCGGATGCCCATCGCGTTCTTCACCCGGACCCGCACGGGGGCGTTGGTCAGCCGGCTGAACAACGACGTGATCGGCGCGCAGCGTGCGTTCAGCGACACCCTGTCCAGCGTCGTCGGCAACGTCGTGACCCTCGTCCTCACGCTTGTCGTGATGATCGGCCTCTCCTGGCAGATCACGCTGCTCGCCCTCGTCCTGCTCCCCGTGTTCGTCCTGCCGGCCCGCCGCATGGGTTCGCGGCTGGCCCGGCTGGAACGCGAGGCCGCCAACCACAACGCCACCATGAGCACCCAGATGACCGAGCGGTTCTCCGCGCCGGGCGCGACGCTGGTGAAGCTGTTCGGCCGCCCACAACGCGAATCGGCCGAGTTCGCCGCCCGCGCCCGCCGCGTCCGGGACATCGGGGTGCGGTCGGCGATGGTGCAGACGGTGTTCCTCACGGCGCTCACGCTGGTGTCGGCGCTGGCCCTCGCACTGGTCTACGGGCTGGGCGGCTTCTACGCCCTGCGCGGGCAGCTCGACCCCGGCTCGGTGGTCGCGCTGGCCCTCCTCCTCACCCGCCTCTACGCCCCGCTCACCGCACTCGCCAGCGCGCGGGTCGAGGTGATGAGCGCACTGGTCAGCTTCGAGCGCGTCTTCGAGGTGCTCGACCTCAAGCCGCTGATCACCGAGAAGCCGGACGCGACCACCGTCCCCGACGGCCCCGTGTCGGTGGAGTTCGACCACGTCGGCTTCGCCTACCCGGCCGCCGACAAGGTCTCCCTCGCCTCCCTCGAAGAGGTCGCGGTGCTGGACACGAGAGGCGGGGTGCAGGTCCTGCACGACGTGTCCTTCCGCGCCGAGCCCGGTCAGGTGGTGGCGCTGGTCGGGTCGTCGGGCGCGGGCAAGTCGACGATCGCCTCGCTGCTGCCCCGGCTCTACGACGTGGACAGCGGTGCCGTCCGGCTGTCCGATGTGGACGTCCGCGAGCTGTCCTCCCAGGCCCTCCGCGACACCCTCGGCATGGTGACCCAGGACGGCCACCTGTTCCACGAGTCGATCCGGGCGAACCTCCTGCTCGCGCGACCGGAGGCGGCCGAGGACGAGCTGTGGGACGTGCTGACCAGGGCCCGGCTCGCCGACCTCGTCCGCTCGCTCCCGGACGGCCTCGACACGGTGGTCGGCGAGCGCGGCTACCGGCTGTCCGGCGGCGAGCGCCAGCGCCTCACCATCGCCCGCCTGCTGCTGGCCAAGCCGAGGGTCGTCATCCTGGACGAGGCCACGGCGCACCTGGACTCCACGTCCGAGGCGGCCGTCCAGGCGGCGCTGGCCGAAGCCCTGGCCGGCCGCACGGCCGTGGTCATCGCGCACCGGCTGTCCACGATCCGCGCGGCCGACCTGATCCTGGTGGTGGAGGACGGCCGGGTGGTGGAACGCGGCACGCACACCGACCTGCTCGCCGCCGGCGGCCGGTACGAGGAGCTGTACCGCACGCAGTTCGCCGAGGAGGCGTCAGTCTCCTGACCCGAGGGTCGTCGCGGCGGTCAGCCTCGCCGCGTCCTCGCCGGAAGTGGAGGACGTGAGGTCGTCGAGCGCGGGGAGACGAGTGCGGTCGGGCACTTTTCACGCCAGCCCGTCGAAGTAGGGCTTCATCGACGGGTAGTACGAGTCGAAGTCCGGGAGCGGCGCGCCGCTTCGGGACGCCACCAGCATGTCCAGGTAGAACTCCCAGCCGGGCCCGATCTCGCCGACGCCCTCGGCGGAATCCAGGTGGTGCACCAGTTTCAGCTCGGTCACGCCGTCCACTTCGGACAGCAGCAGTTCCAGCCGCCACGTCCCGTGGTCGTCGATGGTCGACACGGCCAGCCGCATCGGCGGCTCGCACGCCTCGATGCGCGCCTCCATCCACGGCTCCTGCTCCTCGTACGCCATCTGGATCTTGATGGTCCGGCCGGGCGCGGCGTCGCCCTCCCACGGGCCGAACCAGCGGGCGGTGCGGTCGGGCTCGGTGACGCTGGCCCACACGTCCTCCGCGTGCGCGCGGAAGGTGCGGGTCAGCACGAGATCGTGGCCGGTGCCGACCGGAAACAGCCGGCCGGTGGGTGGACTGGTCATGCGGTGTTCTCCCTAAGATCGAAGTTGTTCGGGGTTGGTGCCCCGGATGCCCGGGACGATGGGGTGTGGCTGATGCGGTGTTTGCCGTGAGGTGGCTCCAGAGGAATGGCCGCCCCGTCGTTCTGGACGCCCTGGCCACTGATTCAGATCTGATGCGGATCGTCGCTGTTTAGGGACCTGTCGGCGGGGCTGTCCACGGGGTTGAGGTTCGGCAACAGGAGAACGGAAGTGACGGTTCGACCGGTGGTCTGGGTCGGTGTCGACGTCGGCAAGGCCCGCCACCACGCGTGCGCGATGGACGCGAACGGCAAGGTCGTGTTCTCGCAGGGACTCGCCAACGACCAGGCCGCGATCGGGCAGCTCGTCGCCCGCGCCGTGAAGTCGGCGGCCGAGGTGCGGTGGGCGATCGACCTGACCAGCAGCGCCGGCACGCTGCTGATGGCGGTCCTGGTCGCCGGCGGGCAGCAGGTGGTCTACGTGCCCGGCCGGGTCGTCAACCGCATGACCGGCGTGTTCCGGGGCGAGTCCAAATCCGACGCCAAGGACGCCCGGGTGATCGCCGAGACCGCCCGGATGCGCACCGACCTGACGCCGGTGACCGCCACCGACGACCTGGTCGTCGAGCTCACCCGACTCACCGCGCACCGCGAGGACCTGACCGCCGACTGGGTGCGCGGGATCAACCGGCTGCGCGACCTGCTCACCGGCATCTTCCCCGCGCTGGAGCGGGCTTTCGACTACTCCACCCGCAGCGCCCTGGTGCTGCCGACCGGGTTCCAGACCCCCGACGCGATCCGCGCCGCCGGTGAAGCCGGTGTCGCGGCGTTCCTGCGCGAGCACGGCGCCTGGCCCAAGGGCATCCCCGGCATGGCCGCAGACGCGCACGCCGCCGCCCTGGCCCAGACCGTCCGCCTGCCCGGCGAGGCCACCACCGCGGCCCTGATCGCCCGCCAGGCGGCCCACCTGCTGGACCTGGACCGGCAGATCAAGGACACCGACAAGCTGATCACCAGCCGGTTCCGGAACCACCCCCAGGCGGAGATCATCGAGTCCCTGCCCGGCCTCGGCCCGATCCTGGGCGCGGAGTTCGTCGTCGCCACCGGCGGCCACCTGACCGGATTCCACAGCTCCGGCCACCTGGCCTCCTACGCCGGACTCGTCCCCGTCGCCAAGGACTCCGGACGGGTCACCGGAAATCTGCACCGGCCCAAGCGCTACAACCGCAGACTGCGCCGGGTGTTCTACATGGCCGCCCTGTCCAGCCTCAAACTCCAGGGCCCGTCGCGAACCTTCTACGACCGCAAGCGCCGCGAACGACTCATCCACACCCAGGCCCTGCTCGCACTCGCCCGCCGCCTGGTCGACGTCCTCTGGGCACTGCTGCGCGACGGACGGACCTTCACACCCGTCTCGCCACAGGCGGCCACCGCCGCAGCTTGACACGGTCATTCAGATTCCTCTCGCCGGTCCGCGCGGCGGTCGCGGCGCGTCCGGTAGACCTCGGTTTCCAGCGCGTCGAGGCGGTGCTCCCAGCTTGCCGGCCGGGCGAACTGCGCCAGCCAGCGCGCGAGCCCGTCCAGCGGCCCGGGGTCGAGCGCGTAGAACCGCTGTCTGCCAACGAGTTCGTCGCGCACCAGACCGCTTTCCCGGAGCACCCGCAGGTGCCTGCTCACGGCGGGCCGGCTGATGTCGAACCGGGCTGCGATCTCCCCGGCGGACAGCCGGTCCGCGTGCAGCATCACCAGGATCTCCCGCCGCACGGGATCGGCGATCGCGCCCGCCACCTCGTCCACGCCAGAAGCGTAACCGATGGGTTACGCGTTAGGCAATGACCGGAGATAGGCGCTGAGCGCCCGGTAGTACGGCTCCACGGTGTCCAGGTCGGCGTACTCGTCCGGCCCGTGCTGCCCGTCCCCGCCGATGCCGAAGATCACCGCGTCGACCCCTTGCCGGTAGTAGAACCGGGCGTCGGCCGCGCCGTGCTTGCGCAGGAGGTCGCCGGAGAACCCCTGCGCACGGGCCGCCGCCCGCAACGCCACCACGTCCACGCTCGCCGGATCGGCCCGGTGCGGCGGCTCGACGTGGCTCACCGTCACCGGCAGCGAGCACACCGACGACAGGTGGGCGGCGATCTCGGCGGTGCCCCGCCCGTCGAACGCGGGGTCCTCCGGCGGGAACCGGATGTCCAGCCACGCCGACGCGTCCGCCGGGATCTGGTTCAACGCCGTGTTCGACGTCTCGATCCGGGCCACGTTGACCGTCGTGCGCCACACCTCCGACCTCGCCTCCGGGTACGCCACCAGCAGCGCGTCCACCGCCCGCAGGAGCTTGACCAGCGCGTTCTCCCCGAGCCACGGGTACGCGCCGTGCGCGGCCCGCCCCACCGCGTCGATCCGCGCGGCGACCAGCCCCTTCGACTCTGTGACCAGCCGCAACGCGCTGTGCTCGCCGATGACGACGAACCGGCCCGTCACGCCCTGTTCGAGCTGGTGCAGGGTTCCGTCCCGCCCGCCGACCTCCTCGTCGGTGACGAGCTGCAACGCCATCGGGAACGGCGTCCGCACGTCCCGGAACACCGACGCCAGCACCAGCGCCGACAGCTTCATGTCCTGCGCCCCGCGCGCGTACAGCCGGGAGCCCTCGCGCCGGGGCGTGAACTGCTCCGGCGCACCCGGCACGACGTCCAGGTGGGCGTTGAAGACCACCCGGAACGGCTGCCGCGCGGAGCCCCGGTACACCAGCGCGCTCGGCTTGCCCCGTGACTCGAACCGCTCCACGGTGCAGCCCGGCCCCACCACGTCGAGCACGAACTCCAGTGCCCGCGCCAGCTCCGCGGGCCGGTCGGCCGTCGACGGGATGCGCAGCAGGCCGTCCGCCCTCGCCAGGAACTCGTCCGGATCCACAATGCACATCGTGCCGCAGAACCCGCTGGAGGGCCGTCCACGGGCCCTAGGCGTGCTCCGCGTCGGCGTCGGGCAGACCGAGTATCCGCACGGCCTGCCGGCGCATCTCCACCTTGCGGATCTTGCCGGTCACCGTCATCGGGAACTCCTCGACCACGTGCACGTAACGCGGGATCTTCTGGTGCGCCAGCCTGCCCGCGCAGAAGTCGCGCACCGCGTCGGCGGTCAGCGGCGCGGCCCCGGGCCGCATCCGCACCCACGCCATCAGCTCCTCGCCGTACTTCGCGTCCGGCACGCCGATCACCTGCGCGTCGAGGACGTCCGGGTGGGTGTGGAGGAACTCCTCGATCTCGCGCGGATACAGGTTCTCGCCGCCGCGGATCACCATGTCCTTGATCCGGCCGGTGATGTTGAGGTAGCCGTCGTCGTCCATCACGGCCAGGTCGCCGGTGTGCATCCAGCGGGCCGCGTCGATCGCCTCGGCCGTCCGGTCCGGCTGCTCCCAGTAGCCCAGCATCACCGAGTAGCCGCGCGTGCACAGCTCGCCGGGCGTGCCCCGCGGCACGGTGCGGCCGTTCTCCGGGTCCACCACCTTGACCTCCAGGTGCGGACCGACCCGGCCGACGGTCGACACCCGCCGCTCCAGCGAGTCGTCGCGGCGGGTCTGCGTCGACACCGGGGACGTCTCCGTCATGCCGTAGCAGATCGAGACCTCCCGCATCCCCATCCGCTCCACGACCTGCTTCATCACCTCCACCGGGCACGGCGAGCCCGCCATGATCCCGGTGCGCAGCGACGACAGGTCGAAGGAGTCGAAGCCGGGGTCGGCGAGTTCGGCGATGAACATCGTGGGCACGCCGTACAGCGAGGTGCACCGCTCGTCCGCCACCGCCTTCAGCGTCGCGGCCGGGTCGAACGAGGGCGCGGGGATCACCACGCAGGCACCGTGCGAGGTGGCCGCCAGGTTGCCCATGACCATTCCGAAGCAGTGATAAAACGGCACCGGGACGCAGATCCGGTCCTCCGCGGTGTACCCGCACAGCTCGCCGACGAAGAAGCCGTTGTTGAGGATGTTGTGGTGCGACAAGGTCGCACCTTTGGGGAACCCGGTCGTGCCCGACGTGTACTGGATGTTGATCGGGTCGTCGGCGGACAGCTCCGGCCACTGCGGGATGTCGTCCGAGTGCAGGTCCGTCCACTCCGGACGGTCGAGCAGCACGACCTGGCGCAGACCCGCGCACCGGGGCCGCACCTCGGCGATCATCCCGGCGTAGTCGGAGGTCTTGAACGACGCCGCGGCGACCAGCGTGCGCACCCCGGACTGGTTGAGCACGTACTCCAGCTCGTGCACCCGGTACGCGGGGTTGATGTTGACCAGGATCGCGCCGATCCGCGCCGTCGCGTACTGCACGACGACCCACTCGGCCCGGTTCGGCGCCCAGATCCCCACCCGGTCGCCGACACGGACCCCGGACGCCCACAGCCCGGCCGCGACCGAGGCCACCTCGGCGGCCAGCTCCCGGTAGGTCCACCGCCGCCCGGTCGCGCATTCGACCAGCGCCTCACGGTCGCCGTGCGCGGCCACCGCCCGGTCGAAGTTCGCCGCCACGGTGTCACCCAGCAGCGGCACCTCCGAGGTGCCCGAGGAGTAGCTCAGGTCCGCCATCACGGCAACGTACCGCAGCCCCCCAGCCCCGCGACCGCTCCGAATGGACGTCGTCCCCCAGCGCCTCCCCGCCGACTCGACGCGCGGCCACGTGGAGGCCGGCGTCGGGTCAGCGCTGCCGGGCACGCGGCCGGTACGGCACAGTGGAGGCATGGACCTCACGCCACGCGCGTTCTTCGACCTGGCCCGCTCGACCGTCGACACGGCCGTCTCGGTGCCCGGCCGCGTGCTCGGCCTGCTGGAGGCGGCGGAGCAGGTGGTGCGTCGCGCCGACGAGCTGGTCGCCCGCACCGGCCGCATGCTGGACGACACCGAGGCGCTGGTGGCACGGGCCCAGGTCGTCACGGCCGCCGCCGAGGCCGTCACCACGGACGCCGGCCGGACCGCCCGCACGTCCCGCGAGCTGATGGACAGCTACGCGCCGCTCGCGCAGCGCGCGCACCCGTTGGCGCAGCGGTTCGTGGACGAGCTGTCGCCGCACGAGGTGGACGCGGCGATCGAGCTGGTGGACCAGCTACCGGTGCTGACCAAGCACCTGCTGGAGGACGTCCTGCCCATCCTGTCCACCCTGGACCGGGTCGGGCCGGACATCCACCAGCTATTGGAGGTCACCAACGACGTGCGGCAGGCGATCCTGGGGATTCCGGGGTTCGCGTTCCTGCGCAAGCGCGGTGAGGAGAAGCAGGAAGACGACTAGGATTTCTCCGACCAGGGAGGGCGGGGATGGTGGCTCAGGACGCTGCGGTGCCGACGGAGTTCCCGCAGGCGATCGGCCGTGTTGCGGCCGGCGTGGCACACCACCCCTACGTGCCCAACGCCTCCGCGACGGCCGCGAAGTGCTCCTCGGTGAGCCCGGTGGCGGGATCGACCGGGATCAACGCGGTGACATCCCGCCGCCGCTGGAGGAAGGCCTCCCGCGCCGACGGGAACAGCCCGAAGTCGTCGTCCACCCACGCCAACGGCCGCCCGGCGGCGAACCGCCCGACCGCCGCGTACTTCCAGCCGGGTCGTCCCTCGTAGGCCCGGAGACCGACGACCGGCAACACGGGCAGTCCCAGCGCGGGGCCGATGGTCGCGTTGGCGCGGTCCTCCCACGTCGTCGCCCACGCCAGGTCGGCCCCGACCCGCTCGGCCAGGTCCAGCAGCGCGGGCCCGTGCGCCGGGTTCAGCCACGCGTGCTGCGTCTTCCGGCTCCACCGCGACAGCCGCCACCGGAACTCGACGTACCCGTCCGGCGGCGCCTTCGCGGCCCACGGGTTGAGCGGGCCGTCGACGTCCAGCAGCACCAAGGGCTTCGGGTCACCCCGCACGTAGTACCCCCCGTCCCTCCCCAGACCCAACCACAACGGCGGACAATGATCACCGGGACACGTGGAGGAGGGCGCCGGATGAACGAACCGGTCGCGGTCGTGACGGGCGGGAATCGCGGAATCGGGCTGGAGGTGTGCCGGCAGCTCCGCGAACTCGGGTACGACGTCGTGCTCACCGCGCGCGACGCCGGCAAGGCCGAGCGGGCCGCCGCGCGGATCGGGGTCGGCCACCACCGGCTCGACGTCACGGACGACGAATCCGCGGCGGCGCTCGCCGGGCACCTGGCGGAGCGGTACGGGCGGCTGGACGTGCTGGTCAACAACGCGGCCATCCACTACGACTCGTGGCAGCGGGCGTCCGGCGCCGATCTCGCGGTCGTCCGGGAGGCCATGGAGACCAACCTCTACGGGCCGTGGCGGACGGTGTTGGCGTTGCTCCCGCTGATGCGCCGAGGGCGGCACGGGCGGATCGTCAACGTGTCCAGTGAAGCCGGGTCGCTGGCCGCCATGGACGGCGGCACCCCGGCCTACGGCACGTCCAAGGCGGCGCTCAACGCGTTGACGCGGATGCTCGCGAGCGAGTTGCGGGATGATCGGATCCTGGTCAACGCGATCTGTCCCGGTTGGGTCGCGACGGACATGGGCGGTGCGGGCGGCCGGCCGGTGGAGCACGGCGCGGCGAGCGTGGTGTGGGGTGTGACGCTGCCGGACGACGGCCCCACCGGCGGGTTCTTCCGCGACGGGCAGCGGGTTCGCTGGTAGCCGAACCGGGGTACCCCGGCGGCATGAAGTGGCGCATCGGGGTCGTGGTGGCGGCGTTGGCCGCCGTGGTCGTGCTGGTGGCGGCGTTCGTGGTGGTCCCGAGGTTCGGCACGGACACGGTGGACCGGAGTCAGCCGGCGGTCCTCCAGTCGCTGCGGGACCTGAGCCAGTTCCACGCGGCGGCCGGCGAGTACCAGGTGGTGCTCGACATCGAGCACGACGTCCGGTACGTGCCCGCCGTCCTCGCGGGGCAGCGGACGCTGTTCGTCGCGGCCGGCTCGGTCAACGCCTACGTCGATTTCAAGGACTTCGCCGAGGGCGCGCTGCAAGTGTCGCCGGACGGCGAGTCGGTGCGGGTGGCGTTGCCGAAACCCGTGCTGGACAAGCCGAACCTGCACCAGGAGCGGTGCTACGTGTTCGCCCAGGAGCGCGGGCTGGTGGACCGGCTCGCCGCGATCGTGGAGACCCAGGACCAGCAGCCGTTCTACGTCGCCGCCGAGCAGAAGATCGCCGACGCGGCACGGGACTCCGGGCTGACCGCGCGGGCCGAGGAGAGCACCCGCAAGATGCTGACCGGGATGCTCGGCGGGCTGGGCTACCAGGTGCGGTTCGACGGGGCCGACTAGGCTCACCGCCCGATGAGACGCAAGCTCCGGCCGCCGCTGCCCCAGCGCCACGGCCTCGACCCCGCCCGGCTGCGGCTGCCCGAGGACGGGCCGTGGCCCACCGTCCGCGACCACCTGGTGGCGCGGCTGCCGAGGGTCGCCCCGGAGCGGATCGACCTGATGCTCGCCGAGGGCCGGGTCTACGACCTCGACGGGCCCATCGCGCCGGACGCGCCGTTCGCCCCCGGCACGTCGGTGTGGTTCCACCGGGACCTGCCGGACGAGACGCCGGTCCCGTTCGACATCGGCATCGTGCACCGCGACGACGCCATCGTGGTCGTGGACAAACCCCACTTCCTGGCCACGATCCCGCGCGGCAGGCACATCGTGCAGACCGCGCTGGTCCGGCTGCGCCGGGAACTGGGGCTGCCGGACCTCGTCCCCGCGCACCGGCTGGACCGGGTCACCGCCGGGCTGGTGATGTTCGTGGCCGACCCGAAGCTGCGCGGCCGGTACCAGACGATGTTCCGGGACCGCCTGGTGCGCAAGGAGTACGAGGCGATCGCGCGCTACGACCCGGCGCTGGAGCTGCCGCGCACGGTGCTCAGCCGGATCGTGAAGGTCAAGGGCGTCATCACCGCGCAGGAGGTCGAGGGTCCGCCCAACGCCGAGACGCTGGTCGAGCTGGTCGAGCACCGGGACGGCTGGGGCCGCTACCGGCTGACGCCCGCGACGGGCCGCACGCACCAGCTACGGCTGCACATGGCCGCGCTGGGCGTGCCGATCCGCCACGACGACTTCTACCCCGTGCTGCACGAGAAGCCGCTGGACGACTTCACGAACCCGTTGCAGCTACTGGCGAAAGTCCTGGCCTTCACCGACCCGGTGACCGGGGAGCACCGCCGGTTCGAGAGCCGGCTGCGCCTCTACTCCAGGTAGCCCAGCATCTGCGCGATCTGGCCGGTGCGGGACTGGAAGATCCGTTCCGCCAAGGCCTTCGCCTGGGGGTTGACGCCGCCTTCCCGTTCCATCTTGGCCATCTCCACCGCGTTGTGCTGGTGGGCGATGAGCAGGTTCAGGAACGCCTTCTCGAACTCGCCCGAGCCGGTGGCGGCCAGCGCCGCGATCGCCTCGGGGCTGGTGGAGTGGTCGCCGCCGTGGCCCGCGTGGAGCTGCGGGTTGTCACCGGCGGTCTCCGGCTGCTTCCAGTCGGCCAGCCACTTGAGCATCGAGTCCACTTCGGATAGCTGGGTGACCTCGATGGCGGAGGCCATGTTCTTCACGTCCGACCGCACGGGGCGGTCCTTGGCCAGTTTCACGATCTCCAGCGCGGTCCGGTGGTGGGACACCGACATCTGGAGGAACATCACGTCGACCGGGTTGAACTCGTTGGTCTCCACGACGGCGGACACGGGTCCGGTGGGCGGGGGCACATCGCCTCCGCCGCCCAGGCCGCAGCCGGAGAGCACCAGCAGGCCGGCCAGCACTGCCATGAGGCGTCGCAAGGTCGTCCTCCAAGGGGGCGGGGAAGGGCCCGCCCGCGCGGTGGCAGGGTCGCGCGGACGGGCCTTCGCAGACCGTTCTTACAGCCGCTGCCAGAGGGAAGCGGTGTTCGGCGGTTCCCAGCCGGCCAGGGACGTGTGCGACTGGAGGCAGCGGTAGGACGCGCCGCCGTAGGTCACCTGCGTGCCGGCCGAGTACGCGGTGCCGGCCGCCCACGTGCCGCCCACGGGCGGGGTGGTGGTGGTCGTCGTCGGCTGCGTGGTGGTCGACGGCGTGGTGGTGGTCGTCGTGCCGGGGCCACCGGAGCCGACCTGCAGGTCGACGCACGCGTAGAACGCCATCGGCGTGTCGGCGATGTTCCAGACGGCCAGCACCTTCACCCGGCCCGTGCGCCCGCCCAGGCTCACGTTGTGGGTGACGGAGGAGCCCGGCTGGCGACCGCCGTCGTTGAACTCGGCGATCTTGCTGCCACCGACGAAGTACTGCCACGTGGTGGTGGCGTGGCGGGCGGTGATGGTCCAGTTGAACGGGACGTTGTTGCCCACCGACGTGGCGGGCCACGCCTTGCTCTCGTCGCTGAGCGGGGACCAGCGGCTGTCGCCGGCGTGGCAGTTCTGCTGGCCCTTCCGGCCTTCCACGCTCTGCGGCTCGTAGATGACCGGGCCGCAGTTGGAGACGCGGCCCTGTGCGCACATCGCCTGCCGGCTGGGCGGCGAGGAGATGTAGCCGTGCGCACTCGCCGATCCCGCCGACACCACGACGATGAACGGGGCGATGCCCACGCCGGCGAGAACCGCCGCGAGCTTGCGTTTCAGGCTCATTGTCCAGCTCCTTCGGAGGAAACCCCGAGAGGTTTCCCTGGGCAGGGTCCAAATCCGCGGCGGCCGGATCCACGCCGGGTGTGACTGCCCGCAGGGGGACGGGCACACTCGGCGATGTGGTCTAGACCATAATCGTGAACGTCATCCGGGTCAAGGATCTGAACCGGCTGGTCGAGTCACCCGTAACCCCCGGTGTGACCCCACATCCCGGTAGGCGCCTGGCCGCGCTGGCCGCGGTCGCCGTCACGGCGTTCACACTGCCCGGCACGGCATCCGCCCAGCCCACGGCCTCGGACGCGCTCCAGCGGTACGAGGACCTGTCCCGCGAGGCGGAGCGCCTGCACGAGGAGCACCTGCGCGCCCAGGACGACCTCACGGCCAAGCGGGGCGAACTGGACCGCGCCGACGCCGACCTGACCGAAGCGGCCCGGCTCGGCGACCGGGCGAGGGCGGACCAGGACCTGTTCCGCGGCCAGGTGGACGTGCTCACCGAGGCCTCCTTCGAGGGTGCCAGTTTCACGCAGCTCTCGGCACTGCTCGTGTCGGATTCCCAGCAGGACTTCCTGAACCGGTTGAGCGCGCTGGACGTGCTGGCGGCCGACAGCGGCGAGGCCCTGGACCGCCTTTCGGCGGCGGTGGACGCGACCGAACGGGCTACTTCCGGCGCGCGGGACGCGCAGTCACGAGCCTCGCGGGCGACCGACGAGGCGCAGCGGCTCGTCGACGACATCGCCGACCGCAAGACCGCGATGGACCGGCAGGTCTCGGACGCCCGTGCGCAGTACCGGTCGCTGTCGGCGGCCGACAAGGCGGTGCTGGCGGCCCCCGGCGACACCTCGGCGGTGGACGTGCCCGCGGGAGCGGCCGGGGCGGCGCTGGAGTTCGCCTTGGCGCAGCGGGGGAAGCCGTACGTGTTCGGCTCCAACGGCCCGAACTCGTGGGACTGCTCCAGCCTCACCCAGGCCGCCTACCGGGCGGCGGGCGTGCCCATCCCCCGGACCACCTACACCCAGGCCGCGGTCGGCCGGTCGGTGACGCGGGCGCAGGTCCAGCCCGGCGACCTGATCATCTACTACTCGGGCCAGTCGCACGTGGCGATGGCGGTGGACGGGGTGCGCGCGGTGCACGCGTCGACGGAGGGGGTGCCGGTGAAGATCGCCGACATCGACTCGATCGGCCCGATCAGCGTCATCCGCCGCG
Source organism: Actinosynnema sp. CS-041913 (assembly GCF_050942485.1). Classification (NCBI taxonomy): domain Bacteria; kingdom Bacillati; phylum Actinomycetota; class Actinomycetes; order Pseudonocardiales; family Pseudonocardiaceae; genus Actinosynnema; species Actinosynnema sp. CS-041913. Next base: position 6,873,396 of record NZ_CP192037.1, read on the forward strand.
TGGTCGGCTGACACCCGCCCGAAGCGAAACCTCCCGCACGATCGGCCGACACGCACCCGGAAACGGGGCCTGCCGGGTGCGGCAGACCCCGCTTTCCCTGCGTCTCGGCAGGAAGGTTCTCTCAGCAGGACAGGTTGTTGCCCGCCGGCACTCCCAGGATGCCCACAAACCGCTGGTACGCGTTCACCCTGCTCTGGACCTGCGCCGGGTTGCGGCCGTCGCACTCCAGGGCCCCGTTGATGCTGCGGATCGTCTGGCCGAAGCCGTGCCCGTCGACCATCGCGTTGTGCGGGGTCATGGTGCCCGGCCCGTTCTGCGTGTTCCAGTACCAGAGGCCGGTCCGCCACGCCACGGAGGCGTCCTGCTGCACCAGCCACGGGTTGGTCAGCAGCGGCAGGCCCAGCGCGTCGCCGGCCGCCTTGTAGTTGAAGTTCCAGCTAAGCTGGATCGGTCCGCGACCGTAGTACGCCGCCTGTCCGGCCGGGCAGCCGTAGGGCTGGCTCGCGTCGCAGTAGTGCGGGTAGTTGGCCTGGTTCTGCTCCACGATGTGCACCAGGCCGCCGGTCTCGTGGTTGACGTTGGCGAGGAACGCCGCCGCTTCCTGCTTCTTGACGGTGTCGCTGCCGGTGTTCGCGAAACCGGGGTACGCGCTGAGCGCGGCGGTCAGGCCGCGGTAGGTGTAGAAGGGGTTCCGGTTCGGGTACATCTGGTTGAACTGGGCTTCGCTGACCACGAAACCGCCGGGGTGGGGCGGGTTGGAGGTCGTGGTGGTGGTCGGCGGGGTCGTGCCGCCGCAGCCGGTGTACGGATCCCAGTACCAGGTGGACACCGTCGGGTCGTAGCCCGGGTTGTCGTGCTCGGCGATGTAGGACTTGCCGTCGGTGTACCGGACGATGCTGCCCGCGGCGTAGAACTGGCCCTGCACCCATGCCGGGTGGTTGCAGGACGTGGGGGGCGGAGTGGTGCTGCCGCCGCAGACGCCCTGGTCGGCCCAGACCTGCGCGGTGCCCGGAGTCTCGTTCTGGGTCCACCACTTCGCCGACCAGTTGCGGCCGTTGTAGGAGGCCGTCTGGCCGCCGGTGTAGGTGGCGGACGAACTCCACGCGGTCGCACAGGCGGCGGCGGAGGCCGTGGTCGTGGCCACCGCGACGGTCAGTGCCGCCCCGACCACGATCGTGGCGATGGCCGCCACTACGCGGAATCTCGACACGTGATCTCTTCTTCCGTTCGAGCGCCCTCGGACGTGACGGGGGCCACTCAACCGGATTGGTCTACACCAGTCAAGGGTGAAGTCCGGGTGTCCGACCAGGTCAGGTCGGTCCTGTGAAGCCACACCACCGGGCAAACACCGGGCGGGAGGAAGTCGATCAGTCGCGCACGTACATCACGACGGACGGGTGCACGACGACGCGATCCCCGTCGGCGTAGCCGGGGCGCACGGTGCGGGCGACGGTGTCGACCAGGTCCTCGTCAGCGGTCGGCTCGGTGCCCACCACGTGGTGGGCGTCGGGGTCGACCGGGCTCCCATCGGGCACCAGGAGCCGGATTCCGGCCGCTGCCAACAGGTTCTCCGCCTGCTTCGCCAGACCTCCCGGCAGTTTCGGCATCAGGTCGGACAAGCCGCGCACCAACACGTCCTGGGACGGAGCAGGCACCGGCCGCCGGCGGGGGACCTCCGTCGCCGCCGCCCCGAGCAACAACGCCCCCACCAGCAGCCCCAGCGCCGCGCCGACGGGCGGCGGCACGGTCGCGGGCACCGCTATCGACGTCCACCAGCCGTCCGGCGTCGCGTGGGAGCCGACCACGCCGCCGGTGGACACGAGCAGTGCGACGGCGGCTTGGTCGACCTCGCCGACCAGCACCGCCACCTGCGCCGTGCCCGTCCGGGACGACGGCTCGTTGGCCCGAGCCGGGCGCACCACCACCGCGCGACCGCCGGCCGGGAGCACCCGCGCGACCGCCTCGTCGATCGCGGCCGGGTCGGACACCTGCCGAGCGGTCTCCAAGGCGTGGGCCGCGACCGCTCTCGTGTCCACGGACGGGGCGCCCGGGGAGAGGACCGCGCCCAGGGCCGAGAACGTCCCCAGCGCCCCCACGACGACGAGGGCACTGGCGACGGTGATCCTTCGCGTTCGCGGCACACTTCAGACAGTCGTCCGGATTCGGGGACGGCTGAGCAGGCCGTCCGGGTGAATCAGCGCCGCGCGGTCGGCCCGCCACGGAGCGTGTCAGGCGGTGTGCCGCACCCACCGCTCGATGAACAGGTCCCAGACCCCGGCCGGGAACTCGTGCCCGGTGTCCGGCAGCACCAGCAGTTGCGCGCCGGGGATCTCCGCGACCAGCGCTTCCCCGTGCCTCAACGGCATCAGCGGGTCCACGTCGCCGTGCACTACCAGCGTCGGCGCCTTGATCTCCCCCAGCCGCGCCCGCCACGACTCGCCGACACTCATCTTGAAGTGGTTGCCGCTGGACGCCAGGTGGGGCGACCGGTCGAACACGCGGCCCGCCAGCGTGCGGGCGGCGGCCTCGTCCACCGGGCGGGGGCCCTGGAACGGGCGGTTCGCCGCCACCAGGTAGTCGACCACCGCGTCGCGGGACGTCCAGTCCGGCTCGGGCGTGCCGCCGGCCGCGAAGTGCGCGAGCAGCGCCGGGTCCATCGGCGGCAGGCTCGGGTCGCCCGGTCCGGCGGGGCCGGTCGCCATCAGCGTCAAGGTCAGCACGCGGTCCGGGTGTTCCAGCGTGAGTAGCTGCGCGATGCCGCCGCCCATGGAGATGCCGACGACGTGCGCCCGGTCGACGTCGAGGGCGTCCAGGACGCCCACCGCGTCCGCCGTGAGATCCGGGAACGTGTAACCGGGTTCGCCGGGCGGGTAGGCGACCGACCGGCCGGTGTCGCGGTGGTCGTAGCGGATCACGAACCGGCCGTGCGCGGCCAGCCGGGCGCAGAAGTCGTCCTCCCACAGGTCCATCGACCCGGTCGAGCCCATGATCAGCAGCACCGCCGGGTCGTCGGACGAGCCGAAGGTCTCCACGCAGAGGTCGACGCCGTTGGCGCGCAGGATCTGTTCAGTCACCACGTCACGGTAGCCGCCGCGACGAGTTCGGCCTGGCGGAAGCGGTCTTCGGTGAACGGCATGGCGACGATCCGGTCCGCGCCCGCCTCGGCCAGCGCGGCGAACCGCTCGGCCGCCTGCGCGGGGGTGCCGGTGACGAGCACCTCGCGCGCCTGCTCCTCGGGCATCCCGTAGTCGGTCATCCCCTTGACCCGCTGGTCGATCACGGACGCGGGCACGTCGCCCAGCGCCACGCTGACGCCGACCGTCACGCCGGGTCGGGGCCGGCCGAACTCGTCGGCCAGTTCCGCCAGCCGCCGCACCCCCGCCGCGACGGCCCGGCGCGGCACGAACGCCGGGTACCAGTGGTCGCCGAACCGGGCGGTCCGGCGCAGTGCGGCGTTCGTGCCGCCACCGACCAAGACCGGCGGCATAGCCGCCCCGGGCGAGAGCGCGATGTCGTGGCCGTGCAGGGAAACCGTCTCGCCGCGCACCAGTCCCGGCAGGACCTCCAGCACCGCGTCGGTGCGCTTGCCGCGGTCCGCGAACGGCACGTCCACCGCCCGCCACGCGGCCTCGCCGTGCGCGTCGCCGCCGCTGCCCACGCCGAGCAGCACGCGGTCACCGGAAAGGTGTTGCAGGGTGGCGATCTGCTTCGCCGTCCACGCGGGTTGGCGCAGCGCCACCACCATCACGCCGAAGCCGAGCTTGATCCGCGTGGTGACGGCGGCGGCGGTGGCGTGCACGAGGGTGCTGTCCAGGAACGGGTTCACCGGGATCAGGTGGTCGCCGTGCCACAGCGACTCCAGGCCGAGGCCTTCGGCGTGCTGGGCGTAGGCGACGATGTCGTGGCCGTAGCCGGGCAGCGTGATGCCGACGTCCATCACCGCACCTCCAACAGCGTTTTCCCCACCGTGGCACGGGATTCGATGGCGGCGTGCGCGTCGGACGCCTTCGCCAGCGGGAACCGCTGCCCGATCACCGGCCGCAGCGCGCCTTCCGCGGCCTGGTGCAGGACGGTCGACACGAGTTCGCGCAACCGGTCCGGCGTCGGACGCGACCCCTGCACCAGCGTCACCTCCCGCTCGGCGGCCCGTTCCGGCCCGATGCCCGCCCACTCGCCGCTCGCCAGGCCGTAGCTGAGCATCCGCCCGCCCGGTGTGATCAGGTCGAACGCGGCACGCGCGGTGTCACCTCCGACACCGTCGAACACCACGTCCACCGGGCCGACCTTCGCCGGCCAGTCGGCGGTCCGGTAGTCGACCACCTCGTCCGCGCCCAGATCGCGGACGACCTCGCCCTTGTCCCGACCGCCGGCCGCGCCGACGACGACCGCGCCCGCTGCCTTCGCTAGCTGCACGAGCAGCGTGCCGACACCTCCCGCCGCCGCGAGCACCAGCACCCGCTGCCCCGCGACCGCGCCGACCGTGCGGAGGTTGAGCAGGGCGGTGCGGCCGTCGGCCATCAACGCGACCGCCGTGTCCAGCGGCACGCCGTCCGGGACGACGACCACACCCGCCGCGTCCACCGCCGCCCGTTCGGCATAACCGCCCTGTCCGCCGGTGGCCGTGACGACCCGCCTGCCCACCAGACCGGGGTCCGCGCCGGGGCCGACCCTGGTCACGACGCCTCCCACGCCGTTGCCCGGGATGACGGGCGGGCGCACCGAGAACGGCCCCTGGCCGGTGCGCCGGTACTGCGTCTCGACGAACGTGATGTTGGCGTAGGCCACTTCCACCAACGCCTGTCCGGGACCGGCTTCCGGATCCGGCGCTTCCCCCGCCACCAGCACTTCCGGCCCACCGAACGCCGTCAACCACACCGCACGCATGTCATCCCCCGGGGCCGCTCCGACTGTGCGCCCAGCCTCCGACCTCCAGTTCGGTGGAGGTCAACACCGGACCGGCGACTGTGTTCGGGGTCACCCGGTCGCCGACCTGCCGGCTACGAAGTGGCGCCTGCGGACTTCAGCACGTCCGAGAGTGCCTCCGCACCACCGTCGATGAAGTTGTGCGACGTGTCGATTTCGAGCACCCGCCACCTCGGGTCGTCCCGGTAGGCGTCGCGGAACTGGATGAACGGGCTGTCTTCGGTGCCCTTCGCGAACAGGTACCAGCGGTCGGTGATCTTGTCGACCGCGCCGGTGATGCGGGGGCGTTGCAGCAGGGACGCGATGGGGTGGGCGAAGGCGCGGCGGTCGAAGAACGGCATCGGCGCGACGGAACGGCCGTCCCCGGCCGCGCCGTCGATGTACCACTCGCGCCACGGGCCGTGCACCAGGTCCCACACCGACTGCCCGTCGCCCGGCACCAGCGCGTCCACGTAGACCAGGGCCTTCACCTTGTCCGGCACGCGGTCGGCGACGGTCGTGACCACCATGCCCCCGTAGCTGTGGCCGGCGAGGACCACGTCGTCCAGGTCCCGCACGAGCGCCAGCACCTCGGCGGTGTGGTCCTCCAGGTTGCCGGTCCGGCTCAGCGTCGGCGCGTGCACCTCGTGGCCGAGCGCGCGCAGGTCGGTGGCGATCGGGTCGTAGTACCAGCCGCCGTGGCAGGCGCCGGGGATCAGCACGTAGGTCGTCATGGGGCCGACGCTAGGCCCGCTTTAGGACATAGGATGTCCGTGATGAACATGCCCGCGCGGATGTTGCGACTCTTGTCACTCCTCCAGGGCCGGCGGGAGTGGACCGGCACGGAGCTGGCGGACCGGCTCGGGGTGACCGACCGGACGGTGCGGCGGGACATCGAGCGGTTGCGCGAGCTGGGGTATCCCGTCGCCGGCACCACCGGGACGGCCGGCGGCTACCGGCTGCTGTCCGGGCGGGACCTGCCGCCGCTGCTGCTGGAGGACGACGAGGCGGTGGCGGTCGCGGTGGGGCTGCGGACGGCGGCCGGTGTCGCGGGGATCGAGGAGAGCGCGATCCGGGCGTTGGCGAAGCTGGAACAGGTGCTGCCGGACCGGTTGCGGCGGCGGATCAGGGCCGTGGGCACGGCCATCGCGCGGATACCGCTGGGTGGTGGGCCGGTGTCCGACCCGGCCGCGCTGGGGGTGCTGGCGGCGGCGTGCCGGGATCGGGAGATGGTGCGGTTCACGCACCGCGGCGTCTGGCGGAAGGTGGAGCCGGGCAAGCTGGTAACCGCTTTCCGGCAGTGGTACCTGCTGGCGTTCGACCCGTCGAAGGACGACTGGCGCACGTTCCGGATCGACCGGATCGGGATGCCGGAGCCCACCGGGCACCGGTTCCCGGCGCGGGAACTGCCGGCGGAACCCGCGGCTTTCGTCGCCCGCGTGCTGGCCGAAGCGCCGTACCGGTACACCGCCACGGCCTTGGTGCAGGCGCCCGCCGACGTCGTGGAGGCCCGGCTGATGGTGGCGTTGCCGGGCAAGGTCGAAGCGGTGTCCGCACGCACCTGCCGGGTGCGCCTGCGCGCCAACACCATCGAGCCGCTCGCCGCCGACCTGCTGTTGATCGCGGCGGACTACGCGCTGGACGCTCCGGAAGAGGTGCGGAAAGCGCTTGCCGCGGTCGCCGGGCGGCTCGGCGGGGAGGCCGGGCGGTCCGGTCAGCGGTAGGCGTCCTGACCGAGCGGGCGCACCAGGATCTCGTTGACGTCCACCGTGGACGGCTGCGACACCGCGTACATCACGGCCCGCGCCACGTCGGCGGGCGCGAGCTTCGGGTCGCCCAGCCGGGAGGTCGGGATGCCGCCCGTGTCGGTCAAGCCGGGCTGGACGAGCGTCACGCGCACGCCGGTGCCGACGCACTCCGCCCGGATCGCCTGCGCCAGCCCCGTGACGGCCCACTTCGTCGCCGCGTAGAGGTTCCCCGGCCGCACGCCCCGCCCGGCCGCCGACCCGGTCAGCACCAGGTGCCCGCCGGACCGGATCAGCGCGGGCAGCGCCGCCCGCGCGGTGAACGCCGGGCCGCACACGTTGGTCAGGACCATGTCGCTCCACTGCGCCGGCGGCGCGCCCTGCGAGGACGTGAACGAGGTGACGACGCTCGTGCCCGCGTTGGCGAACACCACGTCGAGCCGCCCCCATTCCTCCTCGACCCGGCCGACCAGCGCGGCGAGCTGCTCCCACGCCCGCACGTCGCAGGAGGCGACCCACACCCGGTCCGGACCACCCAGGCGGGCGGCCTGCTCGGCCAGTTTGTCGACGTCCCGCGCGGTCAGCACCAGCCGGTACCCGGCCTCGGCCGCCGCCTGCGCGGTGGCCAGACCGATACCGCGGGAAGCCCCCGTGATGAGGAATACCCCTTCGCCCATGTCGGCAGGCTACTGCTGGTTGGATCAGCGCACCGCGCTACACCGGTCAGAGGCAGCACACGCGCCTTCGGCGGCGTAGTAGTAGCGGACATCCTTGTCGATTGGGGGAACATGGACATCAACCGCAGGGTCGCGCTGGGACTCGGCTCGGCCGCGGCGGCGGGCGCCGTGCTGGGGACGCCGGGCACGGCGCAGGCCCAGGAGACGGACGCCGAGTGGGACGCGCTGATCCCGACCACCGCCGACCTGGCCCGCCGGAAGATCGCGCGGAAGTACCGGCGCGAGACGGGGTGGGCGGGCGGCACGTGGTCGTCCTACATCGGCGTGGCGGACCCCGACGGGGTGGTGCGGCCGGCCGTGGAGGTCGAGGCGGACCGCGTCGTCGAGGCGTACAGCGTGAACAAGATCGCGGTGGCGGTCGCGGTGCTGGACAAGGTCGACCGCGGGCTGATCACGCTGGACCAGCGGATCGACGTCACCGCCGCGATCGTCATCCAGGACACGGACGGGATCTTCGGGCTGGACGGCGCCTATCCGTCGTCGGTCACGGTGGGGCACGCGCTGGCCGCCCTGTTGACGGTTTCGGACAACACGGCGGTTCGGCTGTGCGGGCTGGTCTGCCCGGCGCTGGAGTTGAACGAGATCCTGCGCGGGAAGGGCTTCGTGCACACGCAGGTCGTGCCGGTGGCCAACCCCAACCGGTTCTTCCTCGGGACCACCACGGCTCGTGAGACGTACACGTTGTTGCAGCGGCTGGTGAAGGGCGAGTTGCTGTCCGAGACGTCCACGGCGCACCTGTTGAAGGTGTTGCGGTCGTTGACGTCGTTCACCGACGGGGTCCGGTTGAACCTGTCCTCGGCGGAGCGGTTGAACGTGGCGACCAAGGCCGGGTGGTTCGCGGACGGGCGCAACGAGGCCGGGATCGTGTTCGACGCCTCCGGCCGGGCGGTGATCACCTACGCGTTGTTCGCCTCCGGGCGGTTCGCCGGGGATCAGGCGGCCAACGCCGACAACTACAGCGCCACCCATCCCGCGTTGCGGGCACGCGCGGCGTTGGGGCGGACGCTGTACGACTCGGTCCTGCGGATCACCACTTCCCGGCCCCGGGCCTACGAGGCGCAGCCTTATCGGGCTGCCAACGGAGGGTGATCCGGCTACGGCCGATGGCCGGTGTTACGCAGGTCTCTTACGGTGGGTGTATCTGGCGGGACTCTGTGTGGTCTTGTCATCGAGGGACATTCGGGGGAATGGGGTCTCGGGGATGACCGAGCTGCTGCACCTGCACGCCGAGCGGCGGGGTGTTCGGCCGCCGTTGCGGGGGTCGCGGGAGATCCAGGGGAATGTGCTGGCCGCGTTCAACAAGGACCACCAGCAATTCCGGTTCGTGCGCTTCACCGACGCCCGCCTGGGCCGGACGTGGCTCGCCGCGATGCTCGGGCACGTGTCGGTCACGGCGGACGTCGAGGACTTCAACGAGGCGTTCTCGTTGGGACGGGCGATGTTCGGGGCCGATCCGCAGTCGCTGCGGGCGACGTGGACGAACCTGTCGTTGACGCCCGCCGGGCTCGCCCGGATCGCGGTCAACCCGGAGGCGGTCCTGCGCGACCTGCGGGAGCGTGATCCGGAGCTGGTGCAGGGCGCCGCGGCGCGGGCCGGTGTCAACGGGGACGATCCGGAGGAGTTCCGGTTCGGGCGGGACGACCAGCAGATCCACGCCGTGGTGACGGTGGCGTCCGACACCCGGGAGCGGCTTGACGCGGTCGACACGTTGCTCGATCTGCTGGACGACCTGTTGGGCGTGACGAAGGTCTACCAGGAGAACGCCGAGACGTTGCCCGCACCGCGTCGGGGGCATGAGCACTTCGGGTACAAGGACGGCATCTCCCAGCCGGGGGTGCGGGGGTTCCACGAGGAGGACCCGCACCGCACAGGGCATCGGCTGGGGCACTCCGGCGCGCTGCTGGTCAATCCCGGCGAGTTCGTGTTCGGCTACGAGACCGAGCGCGGCGACGAGAGCACGCGGACCGCGCGGTGGTTGCGGGACGGGTCCGTCCAGGTCGTCCGGCGGCTGACGCAGGACGTCCAGGGGTGGGATGCCGCGGTCGAGGAGCACGCTCGGGCGTTGGGGGTCACGGCCGCCGAGATGGGCGCGATGCTGATCGGCCGGCACAAGGACGGGCGTCCGCTGGCCGCTCCCGCGGACGAGGCGTTGGGGCTCGGGCCGGACCGGAACGACTTCGACTACGCCGACGATCCCCGCGGGCAGGTCACGCCGTGCCCGGCGCACGTGCGCAAGACCAATCCCAGGTCGTTCACGTTCCGCGATCCGCGCCAGCGGCGGATTCTGCGGCGCGGCATCCCGTTCGGGCCGCCGTACTCGGCGGACCCGCGGGCCGAGCGGGGGCTGATGTTCGTCGCCCACTGCACTTCCGTGCGGGAGCAGTTCGAGTTCCAGCAGCGGGTGTGGGCGGGCAACCCGGATTTCGCCGGTGGTGAGGACGGCGCGCCCACCGGCACCGACCCGGTGATCGGGGGTGCCGGCGCGGCGCGGTTCGAGACGTCGGAGGTGGGGGCCGCGACGTTGACGTTCGAGAGGTTCGTCCGCACCACGGGCGCGTTGTACGCCCTCGTCCCGTCGGTCAGCACGCTTCGGCTGCTGGCGGCGGGGCGGGAGTTGCCCCGGTAGGGAGCCTGGCCCGGTGGATGCCGGGCCGGCGCTGCCGGGGGCGGGGTTGTCCCGTCAGGGGCGCGCCGGAGGCCGGTCGTGGCCGCCGTCCACGATCGGCCTCCATGCCCTGCGAGGTCGACGCGCGAGCAGCCCCCCACCCAGCGACGGCGCGCGAGCAGCCCTCACACCGGCAGCGCAAGCGCGCGGGGGTGCCTTATCCCCGGCGACCCCCGCGCGCGAGGTCCGATCCCGTCGGTGCGGAAAGCGCTTTCCACCGCCAGGACCCGCTCCTTCCCCGCTCCTCCCCCTCTCCACTTCAGCCGTCGACCGACCGGCGCGGGCTACCCTCGACAATCCCACGACGCGAGAAGGAGACGACGGTGGCAGCGCGGCAGGTCACGCTGGCCGAGGTGGCGAAGCACGCGGGCGTCTCGCTCGCCACCGCGTCCCGCGTGCTCAACGGCAGCACCCGCCAGGTCAGCGACGAGCTGCGGGACCGCGTCGTGGGCGCCGCGCGCGAGCTGGGCTACCTGCCCAACGCCTCGGCGCAGGCGCTGGCCCGCAACAGCAGCGTCCTGGTCGGCCTCGTGGTGCACGACATCGCGGACCCGTACTTCGCCGGCATCGCCGCCGGAGTGACCCGGATCGCCGAGCAGGCGGGCCTGGTCGTCGTGCTCGGCACCACCGGCCGCGACCCCGACCGCGAAGTGCAACTGGTCAACACGCTGCGCGCGCACCGGGCGCGGGCGGTGGTGATCGCGGGCAGCCGGACCACCGACCGGCACGCCGTCGCCCGGCTCGCCGCGGAGATCGCCGCCTTCACCGGCCAGGGCGGGCGGGTGGCGTGCGTGTCGCAGGCCAAGCTCGGCGTCGACACCGTGGTGCCCGCCAACCGGGCCGGCGCGCGGGCGCTGGCCCGTGAGCTGGCCGCGCTCGGCCACCGGCGGTTCGCCGTGCTGGCCGGGCCGCCGGACCTGGTCGTGGCCCGGGACCGGCTGGCCGGTTTCAAGGCGGGCCTCGCCGACGCCGGTCTGCGGCTGCCCGCCGCCAACGTGGTGCACGGGGGGTTCACCCGGGACGGCGGGCACGCGGCGGTCGCCGGCCTGCTCGCCGCGAAGACCGGCGCCACCTGCGTGTTCGCCGTGAACGACGTGATGGCGATGGGCGCGATGGCGGCGCTGCGCGAACACGGTCTGCGGGTGCCCGAGGACGTGGCGATCGCGGGCTTCGACGACATCCCGACGCTGCGCGACCTCACGCCCGGCCTGAGCACGGTCCGGCTGCCGATGGAGGAGATGGGCGAACGGGCCGCGCGGCTGGTGCTGGACGAGGCCGGCGGCGAGCCGCGCACGGTCCGCGTGACCGGCGACGTGGTACTCCGCGCGAGCACCTCGTCACCCAGCGGAACCGGACTGCGCTGACCGGCGTCGACTCTCTAAACTGGACACGCAGCCCGACCCCGTCGAGGAGTGATCCCTTCCGTGCGCGACGCGCGATCTCCTGGTCGCAGTACCGAGCCGGGTCCGACACCCGGCTCTCCGCAGGACCCGGCCCCCAGCAGGGGTGCCCGGTGACCGGAATCCTGCTCAGCGTGCTCGGCCTGGTCGCGGTCGTGGCGCTGACCATCGGCACGTTCATCGCGGTCGCCGCCGAGTTCTCCCTCACCGCGCTGGAGCGCAGCACCGTCGAGTCACACGTCGCCGCCGTCGGCGACGCCAAGGCGCGGACCGTCGAGAAGGCGCACCGGTCGCTGTCGTTCCAGCTCTCCGGCTCGCAGCTCGCGATCACCTTCACCACGCTGATCACCGGCTACATCGCCGAGCCCGCCATCGCCCGGCTGGTGTCGCCCGCGCTGACCGGACTCGGCGTGCCGGAAGCGGCGGCCCGGCCGATCTCGCTGGTCATCGCGCTCGCCCTGGCGACCTCGCTGTCCATGGTGTTCGGCGAGCTGGTGCCGAAGAACCTGGCCATCGCCAAGCCGCTGGAGACCGCGCGGGCCGTCGCCGGCATCCAGGCGGGGTTCTCCACGGTCTTCCGCTGGCTCATCACCGGCCTCAACGGCGCGGCGAACTGGCTGGTGCGCCGGCTGGGCGTCGAGCCGGCCGAGGAGCTGGCGTCCGCGCGGTCGCCGCAGGAGCTGGGCGCGCTGGTCCGCTCCAGCGCCGAACACGGCACGATCGACGCGGGCACGGCGACCCTGCTGGACCGCTCGCTGCGGTTCGGCGACCGCACCGCCGACGAGCTGATGACGCCGCGCGTGCGGGTCGAGTCGCTGCGCGCCGACGCGACCGTGCTGGACCTGCTGGCCAAGGCCCGTGAGACGGGGTTCTCCCGGTTCCCGGTCTACCACGGCGACCTGGACGAGGTGCGCGGCATCGTGCACGTGAAGCAGGCGTTCAACGTGCCGCGCGCGCAACGCGCGACGACCCCGGTGTCGGCGCTGACCAGGCCGGTGCAGACGGTGCCGGAGACGTTGGCGGGCGACGCGCTGCTGGACCGGCTGCGGGCGTCGGGCCTGCAGACCGCGCTGGTGGTGGACGAGTACGGCGGCACCGCCGGGCTGGTCACCCTGGAGGACCTGGTCGAGGAGATCGTCGGCGACGTGCGCGACGAGCACGACCGGCGGGAGAGCGCGCCGGTCCGGCAGCTCGGCCGGGACCGGTGGCTGATGTCCGGGCTGCTGCGCGACGACGAGGTGTTCGAGGCGACCGGGTTCCGGATGCCGTCCGGCGACTACGAGACGCTGGCCGGCCTGGTGCTGGCACGGCTCGGGCGCATCCCGGACGTGGGCGACGAGACCCGGGTCGACGGCTGGCGGATCACCGTGGTGCTGATGGACCGGCACCGGGTGGCCGAGCTGCGGGTCGAGTCCCCGTCGGCGGTGCCGCGATGAGCATCCTGGTCATCTTCCTGCTGCTGGCGGGCAACGCGTTCTTCGTCGGCGCGGAGTTCGCGATCATCACCGCCCGCCGCGACCGCCTGGAGGCGCTGGCCGACCAGGGCAGCGCGCCGGCCAGGGTGGTCATCCGGGCGGGCCGCGAGCTGCCGCTGCTGATCGCGGGGGCGCAGCTCGGCATCACGCTGTGCTCGCTGGGGCTGGGCGCGCTGGGCGAGCCCGCCGTGGCGTCGATGCTGGAGGTCCCGTTCGGGGTGCTGGGGCTGCCGGACGCGGTGCTGCACGGGGTGGCGTTCGCGCTGGCGCTGGTGATCGTGGTGGCGCTGCACACCGTGCTGGGCGAGATGGTGCCGAAGAACCTGGCGATCGCCGGACCGGAGCGCACCGCGCTGTGGCTGGTGCCCGCGCACTACTGGTTCTGCCGGCTGGTCGCGCCGCTGCTGCGCGGGTTCACCGTGCTCTCGACGGCCGTGCTGCGGCTGGTGGGCGTGACGCCGAAGGACGAGCTGGAGTCGGCTTACACGCGGGACGAGCTGGCGCTGCTGATCGCGCAGTCCCGGCAGGAAGGCCTGCTGGAGGACTCCGAGCACCGGCGGCTGGCGCAGGCGCTGTCGTCGACGGAGCGGACCGTGGCCGACGTGCTGGTGCCGCTGGACCGGGTCACGACCGTGTCGGCGCGGCCCACCATGGGCGAGGTGGAGGACGCCGTGTCGGCCACCGGGTTCTCCCGGTTCCCGGTGGCCGACGACGGCCGGCTGGTCGGGTACCTGCACGTGAAGGACGTGCTGGACCTGGCGGACGCCGACCCGGCCACGAAGGTGCCCGGCCACCGGATCCGGGGGCTGCCGGAGGTGGCGGCGGACGCGCGGCTGGACGAGGCGCTGGCGGTGCTGCGGCGGGCGCAGAGCCACCTGGCGCGGGCCGTGGCGGCGGATGGCAGGGTGCGCGGGGTGGTGGCGTTGGAGGATCTGCTGGAGGAGTACGTGGGAACGGTCCGCGACGGCACCCATGTGCGAAGGGACTGACCGTGTCGGCCTCCGTGGCTGAGGTCTGACCAGCGCAAACCCATCTTGGCACCTGATGGTGCCAAGATGGCACCACCTTTGGGTTGCCATGGCACCACATCACTGCCATAGTGGTGCCATGGACCTCACGCCCTTCGTCGACAACCTCCGCCGCGAACTCGCCACGGCCGCCGAGGCCGTCGGTGAGGACGCCCGCACGCTCGCCGAGCGGCTGACCGGCCAGGTCGAGTCCGCCACCCGGCTGACGCTGCTGGAAGCGCTGTCGGCGGCGGCGTCCGAGATCACCCGCGAGCTGGCCCCCGGCTCGGTGGACGTCCGGCTGCGTGGCCGCGACCCCGAGTTCGTCGTTTCGGCGCCGCCGGCCGAGCAGGCGTTCCACGAGACGCCCGAGGCCGCGCCGCCACCTCCGCCGGCCGACGACGACAGCGCCATGACGCGCATCAACCTCCGCCTCCCCGAGCACCTCAAGCTCCGCGTGGAGGAAGCCGCCGGCAAGGCGGGCGTCTCGGTCAACGCCTGGCTCGTCCGGGCCGCGTCCGCCGCCCTCGACCAGGGCGTCCGCCAACCGACCCGCCACACCGGCCAGCGCTACACCGGCTGGGTCCGCTGACCGGCCCGACCCTCGCAACCACCTGACCGGCGCAACCACCCGACCGGCCCGGCCACCTGACCGGCGCAACCCACCTGACCGGCCCGAACACCCGACCGGCCCACTACCAGGGGACAGCCATGCCCATTTTCGCCACACCCGAGCCGATCACCGCCACCCTCGAACTGGTGATGGGCGAGACCCGGATCATCGCCGGCGACCGCACCGACACCGTGGTCGACGTCCGACCCCACGACCCGGACCGCGAGGGCGACGTGAAGGCCGCCGACCAGACCCGCGTCGAGTACGCGGACGGCCGGCTGCTGGTCAAGACGGCCAAGCTGCGCGGCATGTTCAACCGGGGCGGCTCGGTCGACATCGTGATCGAGCTGCCGACCGGCTCCAGCGTGCGCGGCGACACCGCGCTGGGCGGCCTCCAGGCCCTGGGCCGGTTCGGCGAGTTCCGGTTCAAGAGCGCGACCGGCGACCTCCGGGTCGACCGGACGGGGCCGACACACCTGCGCACCGCCATGGGCAACGTCAGCCTGGGCCACGCGACCGGCCACGCCGACGTGCAGACCGGGACCGGCGAGCTGTTCGTGGAGCGCGTCGACGGCTCCGCCGTGATCCGCAACTCCAACGGCGTCATCCGGATCGGCGAGGTCACCGGCGACCTGCGGGCGCAGAACGCGAACGGCGACATCTCGGTCGACCGGGCGCTCGCCGACGTCACCGCCAAGACCGCCAGCGGCAGCGTGCGGGTCGACGAGGTGGTGCGCGGCACGGCGGTGCTGGAGACCGGCGCCGGCCGGGTGGAGATCGGCAT
The DNA here is from genome assembly GCF_050942485.1 of Actinosynnema sp. CS-041913. NCBI lineage: Bacteria > Bacillati > Actinomycetota > Actinomycetes > Pseudonocardiales > Pseudonocardiaceae > Actinosynnema > Actinosynnema sp. CS-041913. The sequence goes on from NZ_CP192037.1 coordinate 6,888,724, forward strand.
CCGGCACGGCACCGCCGCCTGGCTGGACGTCCGGACGGTGCTCGGCGCCGTGCACAACTCCCTGGAGTCCGCTCCAGGCCCCGAATCCGGCGCGGACGCCGTCGAGGTCCGCGCGCGCACCGGCATCGGCGACATCGTGATCCGCCGGGCCACCCCGATGAAGGAGGACGACTCATGACCACCCTCGCCGAGCAGTGGGGCATCCACCCGCAGCAGTTCTGGCTGCGCGGCGAACGCCCCGCCGAACCGGTCCGCTTCGAGGAGGAGACCGGGATGTGGACCGTCTACGGGCACGAGGAGGCCGTCGCGCTGCTCGGCGACCCGAAGACGTTCTCCTCCGCCCACGTCAACGAGCTGTTCCCGATCGAGATGGAAGCCTCCATGTCCGAGGGCAACCTGCTCGACATGGACCCGCCGGACCACCGCAAGCTGCGCAACCTGGTGAGCAAGGCGTTCTCCGCGAAGGTCGTGGCCGATTTAGAGCCCCGGATCGCCGCGCTCACCCACGAACTGCTCGACGCCGCGGTGGACGGGGGTCGGCTGGAACTGGTGAACGACCTCGCCTACCCGCTGCCGGTGATCGTGATCGCCGAGCTGCTGGGGCTGCCCGCGAGCGACCGGGAGCTGTTCCGGGGCTGGGTGGACGTCATGTTCTCCGAGACCACCCAGCTCTCCCTGAACGACGACAAGGAGAAGATGCTCGCGGAGTTCGCGGCCCAGGCCGAGGGCATGGCCCCGATGCTCGACTACCTCCGCGCCCACGCCGTCGAACGCCGGAAGAACCCGCGCGAGGACCTGATCAGCGGTCTCGTGCGGGCCGAGGTCGACGGGGCGCGGCTCAACGACAACGAGGTGGTCAACTTCGCCACCGTGCTGCTGGTCGCGGGGCACGTCACCACGACCATGCTGCTGGGCAACACCACGCTGTGCCTGGACGCCCACCCCGACCAGCGGGCGCGGATCCGCGCCGACCGGTCGACGCTGCCCGCGGCGATCGAGGAGTCGCTGCGGTTCCTCACCCCGTTCGCGTCGCTCGCGCGGGCCACCACCGCGGACGTGGAGCTGGGCGGGCAACGCATTCCGGCCGACCAGTTGGTGATGACCTGGCTGTCCGCCGCCAACCGCGACCCGCGGCGGTTCGCCGACGCCGACCTGTTCGACGCCACCCGCGACCCCAACCCGCACCTCGGCTTCGGCCGCGGCGTCCACTTCTGCGTCGGCGCGCCACTGGCCCGGCTGGAAGGCCGGATCGCCGTCGACATCCTGCTCGACCGGTTCCCCGACCTGCACGTGGACCCGGAACTGCGGCCGACGTTCATGCCGTCGCCGAACATGACGGGCGTGCGCACGCTGCCGATGCGCGTCGCCTGATTTCACCACTCCCGCACGTTCGCACCACTCCCGCAAGTCTTCCTGAGGGGCATCCATGACCATCTCGGCCTTTGGGCTGCGCAAAAAATTCGGCGACCACGTCGTGCTGGACGGCATCGACCTGGACGTCGCCGACGGCACCGTGTTCTCGCTGCTCGGCCCGAACGGCTCGGGCAAGACCACCACCGTGCAGATCCTGTCCACCCTGATCACGGCGGACGCGGGCGAGGTGCGGATCGCCGGCCACGACCTGCGGTCCGACCCGGACGGCGTGCGGTCGGCGATCGGTGTGACCGGGCAGTTCTCCGCCGTGGACGGCCTGCTCACCGGCGAGGAGAACCTGCTGCTGATGGCCGACCTGCGGCACCTGCCCCGGCGGGAGGGCAGGCGGGTCGCCACCGGCTTGCTGGAGCGGTTCGACCTGGTGGAAGCGGCGCGCAAGCCCGCGTCCACCTACTCCGGCGGGATGCGGCGGCGGCTGGACCTGGCGATGACGCTGGTCGGGGGGCCGCGGGTGATCTTCCTGGACGAGCCCACCACCGGGCTCGACCCGCGCAGCCGGCACGGGCTGTGGCAGATCATCCGCGAGCTGGTGGCCGACCAGGGCGTGACGATCTTCCTCACCACCCAGTACCTGGAGGAGGCGGACCAGCTCGCCGACCGGATCGCCGTGCTGGACCACGGGAAGCTGGTCGCGCAGGGCACCGCCGCCGAGCTGAAGCGCCTGGTGCCGGGCGGGCACGTGACCCTGCGGTTCGCCGACGCCCGCGGGCTCGACGCGGCGGCCCGCGCCCTCGCCTCGACCGGCCGGGACGACGACGCGCTGACGTTGCAGGTGCCGGGCGACGGTGGCGTGCGGTCGCTGCGCGCCCTGCTGGACGAGCTGGACCGGGCCGACGTCGAGCCGGACGGCCTCACCGTGCACACCCCTGACCTGGACGACGTGTTCTTCGCCCTGACCGGGCGGCCGACCTTGGAGGAACCCGCGCGATGACCGCCACCCACACCGTGTCGGACTCGCTGACGATGCTGCGTCGCGACTTCCGGCACCTCCAGCGCTACCCGGTGATGGCCGTCAGCGGCCTGGTGATGCCGGTCTTCATGATGCTGCTGTTCGTCTACGTGTTCGGCAGCGCGATGGTCACCACCGTCGGCGGCGGCACCTACATCAACTACCTGGTGCCCGGCATCCTGGTGATGGGCGTCGGCGCGGCCTCCGCCGGGACGGCGGTGAACATCAACGTCGACATGACCGAGGGCATCATCGCCCGGTTCCGCACCATGGCCATCGCCCGCGTCTCGGTGCTGACCGGGCAGGTCCTGGGCAGCATGATCCGCACCGTGGCGAGCCTCACGCTGGTCGTCGCGGTGGCGCTGCTCATCGGGTTCCGGCCGCAGGCGTCGTTCAGCGAGTGGCTGCTCGCGATCGCCGTGCTGCTCATGCTGACCCTCGCGCTGACCTGGCTGGCCGTCGCCGGCGGCCTGGCGGCGAGCAAGCCCGAGGGCGCGAACGGGTTCGCGCTGCCGTTCCAGTTCCTGCCGTTCATCAGCAGCGCGTTCGTGCCGACCGACTCGATGTCGCCGGGCCTGGCGTGGTTCGCCGAGCACCAGCCGTTCACGCCGATCATCGACACCCTGCGCGGCGTGCTCACCGGCACGCCGATCGGGAACAGCGCGTGGCTCGCCATCGGGTGGTGCCTGCTCGCCACGCTGGGCGGCTACTCCTGGGCGCGGAAGCTGTACAACCGCGACCCCTCGCACTGATCGGTCCGACCGAGGGCGGGTGAGGTCCCGGCGACGCTGCCGGTGGCACCGCGCGGGGGGCGTGCCACACGCCCCCCGCGTTGCCGTCCGCCGTGCGCGGTGCTGCGGTGGCGCGGTGCTGCGGTGGCGCGCGGTGGCCCGGTGGCCCGGTGGCCCGGTGCTGCGGTGGCCCGGTGACACCGCGGTCCACTGTGGACGGGCCGGGCCGGCGGCCCTGGGCGGTGCGCGCGGGGGACAGCGGGTTACGGTGTCCCCCGTGGACCCGCGTGAGGACGAAGAGGACGACTTCGACCCCGAAGACGACGACTTCGAGGAGGACGAGGAGGCGGACGAGGACGACCTGTTCGGCGTCACCTCGGAGCCCCGCACGATCTGCCACCTGTGCGGCGGAGCGGGTTTCGTCGCGCACCCGACGTCCGCCGTCATCGGCGGCGTCCCCCGGACCGTGGACAACGGCCGGGAGTGCCCGCACTGCCACGGCGCCCGCAAGTTCCCCGGCCTCGTCCCGCCGCTCTGAGCCCCGTTCCGCGCCGAAGGCCTACAGATCGGTCACGATCGAAACGCCTTGGCTGCTCGCGATGAGGCTCCACTTCTCGGCGAAGTACATCGCGCCGGAGATCGCGACGTGCATTCCGTGGACGACCACCGCGCTCCGGTCGGCGTTGTAGGTGTAGAACGGCGCGCCGGAATCTCCGGCCTGCGTCGGCGTGCCCTTGTCGTAGCTGATGAGATTCCGGGTGCAGCCGGCGGCGTCGCAGAACTGGCCGTTCGTGTTGACCACGCGGTGGCCGCATTTCTCGGCGCTGACGGCCCCGCTGCGGCAGTAGTCGCTGCGGCCCACGACGGGATCCGACGCGCCGGCCACCCGGATCGCCTTGCCGTTCACGTCGCCGACGTAGATCTGCCGCGTGTAGTAACCGGCCTCCACACGGGCGATCAGCGCGATGTCCCGGTCCGGGTAATTCCAGTTGTAGAAGTAGCCCATGAATTCGCCGCTGCCGGTGTTCTGCACCGGCCGACCGATCGGCACGCCCGGCACGTACCCGCAGTGGCCCACGGTGAGCAGGTAACGGTCCCCTTGCGGGTCTTTGACGGTGAATCCGCTGGTGCACCGCTTGGTCCCGACGGTGATGGCCGCGCCTCCCCGGAACGGGACCGGGTCGTACTGCCTGGAGTTCCGGCCGCCCGTGCCGTGCCGGTGCTCCACCGGGATCGCCAACCCGGCGGACAGCGACCGGACAAGCGTTTGCGGCGCATCGGAGGTCACCACCATGACATCGCGGGCGAAGTCGAAAGCGGAACCGAACACGTGTCCCGCGGCCTTGTTCCGCTGCGCTTCGGCGCGGATCCGGCTGTGCACCGCGTCGATCCCGGCCTGGGTGGTGCTGCTGCGCCGCACGATCGGGGTGGCGCCGTCGACGGCGAAATCGGCGGAGGTCCGCGCACTGCCGGGGCCGGTGGCCGGCAGCACCACCACGAACTGACTGCGCTGTTCGTCGTAGTAGACGCCCAACGCGCCTTTTTCATCGGCCAGCGTGTGGAGAATGCGATTGGCAGCGAACAGCCGGCTTTCCGGCGGCGCGCTGTCCGCATAGGCCGAAAAACCTCCGGAGAGCAGGAGCAGAGTTGCGAACAGGCTGAATAACGCACCTCTGCGACGGGTGGCCACGTGGTTCCTCCATACGGTCGACCTTGAATGGGCATCGCGTATGAACCAGGTCGTTCGCCGAATGACCACATGCTATCGCCCGCCGGGTAGCCGGGCGATAATTGAGGAAAAGTTACTCCGAACGTCCCGATTCCTGGACCTGGCGGTCGGATCGGACGCGACCGTTCGGGATGATCGCTAGACCTTGCCCGCGAGCGTCCCGGCGGCCCCCTCGGCCGCCCGCTCGGCGTCCGCGAACGCCCGCGGCGACAGCCCGTGCCAGGCGACGACCAGCGCCGCGAGCTGGATCGCCGCGCCCATCACCCACACCGCCCGCAGCCCGAACCCGGACGCCACCAGACCGCCGGCCAGCGCGCCCAGCGGGGTCAGGCCCCACGCGAGCGTGCGGTGGCTGGTCAGCACGCGACCCAGCAGCCCCGCCGGGGTGAACCGCTGCCGGCTGGACTGCGAGCAGACGTTCCACAGCATCACGATCGCCGACTGCGCGAACATCACGAACCCGACGGCCGCCGCCCACGGCGGCAGCACCGCGACCAGCAGGTGCGTCACCACCATGCCGAGCTGGGCGATCCGCATCGACCACGCGTACCCGATCTTCGCGACCACCCGGTGCACGACGAACGAGGCGGCCACCCAGCCGACCGCCAACGCGGTGAGCAGCAGGCCGTACCCGACCGGGCCCAGGTGCAGGACCTGCGTGGCGTAGAGGACGAACATCGACATGGCCGCGCTGGCCGCGAACGACCCGAGCCCGACCGCGATCGTGATCGACAGCAGCAGCCGCGTGCCCACCAGGAACTTCAGCCCGTCCGCGATGTCCCGCAACGGGTGCTTCTTCGACGGCGTCAGCGCCTTCGACGGGATGCCGCGGCTCAGCGCGCACGCCACGACCGCCGCCGCCACCGCGATCCACGGCGGCGCGCCGAACCCGTAGCCCACCAGGAACCCGGTGGCGGGCGGGACGACGAACTGCACCACGCCCTGGTCGATGAGCATCAGGCGGGTGTTGGCGGCGGCGAACCGGTCGGGCTCCACGACATCCGGCAGCAACGCTCCGGCGGCCCCGTCGCCCAGCACCTGCGCCGCCGTCACCACGAAGGCCACCACCAGCAGCAGCGGCAGGCTGAGCTGCCCCACCGTGCCCGCGACAGCCAGCGCCAGCGCGGCGCTCGCCTGCACCGCGAAGGCCGACCCGAGCACGGTGGTGCGCCGCACGCGGTCGATCAGGACGCCGGCGAACAACGAGAGCAGCAGCCACGGCGACTGGCCGACGATCCTGACCAGCGACACCTCGGTCGGGTCGGTGGTGATCGACACCGCCACCAGCGGCAGGATCGTCAACATCAGACCTTCGGCGACCGAACCGGACACTGCGACGGCTTGTAGCCGCACCCACCCCCTGGACATGCGGACCACCCTGCCAACCGGATTGGCGGACGCGAACGTTTTAGCACCGGCTCAAACGACCCTCCGCCGGGCGGTGGCGGAGCGCGGGCGTGCCGGGGTGGGATGAGGCATGGCTCTCCGGTTCACCGTCTCGCCGCTGTGGGAGACCGTCGCCGCCATGCGGGTCCTCGCCGCCCCCGGCTACTTCCCCGTCCACCAGCGCTGGATCACCTGGGCCGAGCGCAAGACGGCCGAGCTGGGCGACGACCCGACCCTCCTCACCGCCCTGGTCACGCTGCCGGTGGTGCCCGAGTTCCTCATCCCCACGCCGGGCATCCGCTCGATCGGCATCGACGAGGAACTCCGCTGGCTGCCGCGCGTCGCCAAGCCCGCCCGGGTCGCCGCCGCCCTCCCCGACGACCCGCGCTTCCGCCCCCTCCTCGACCACCACGGGAAAACCCTCGCGTCACTCCGCGACCGGCTGAAAGCCGTCCACGACGCGATCATCGCTCCGGTCTGGCCGAGGCTCGAAGGCGTGCTCCAGGGCGACATCGAACGCCGGGGCCGCCGCCTGGTCGAAGCCGGCGCGCCGACCGTGCTCGCCGAACTCCACCCGGACGTCGCCTACCACGACCCCGACCTCGAAGTGCACGGACGACACGTCGTCGTCGGCCGGCGGGACCTCGCCCTCGTCCCCTCCGCGTTCACCTGGCCGGACGTCTACCTCCGCATCGGCCCCGCCCGGCTGGCGCTCTGCTACCCCGCCCACGGCTTCGGCTCGCTCTGGGAACGCCCCACCGCACCGGCCGACGACACCCTGGCCCGCCTCCTCGGCCAGACCCGCTCCCGCCTGCTCCGGGAACTGGAACGCCCGAGCACCGTCACCGAACTGGCCGCGCGCCTGGGCGTGACGGTCGGCGCCGTCTCGCAGCACCTCACCGTCCTGCGCGCGGCCGGCCTGGCGGTGAGCCGCCGCGAGGGGCGCGAGGTCGTCTCGCTGCGCACCGGCCTCGGGCTGGCGCTCGTCCAGGGGGAAGTACGGTAGTGGGGTGCGTGTGCTGTCCGAAGCCGAGTGGACCGCGCGCCGGGACGCCCACACGGCCCGCGTCCGCGCCTGGACGGTCCCGCACCACGAGCGCAAGGCGCGCGGCGAGAAGCACCCGGTGCTGGACTTCCTCTTCAGCTACTACTCCCACCGACCCTCCCGGCTGGAGCGCTGGCATCCCGGCCCGGACGTCGTGCTCGCCGGCAACGCCGCCGAGGAGTACCTGCGGTGGCCCGCCTACCGGCAGACCGACGAGGGCGTGACGCTGGACGTCGAGGCGTTCGCCCGTGAGCGCCGGCACACCATCGAGTTCGTCCACCGCCTCCTCACCGCCACGGCCTCCCGCGCGCCCCGGCTGGGCTGCTTCGGCTTGCACGAGTGGGCGATGGTCTACCGGTCGGACCGGGTCCGGCACGAGGCGTGGCCGTTGCGGCTGGGCGACGAGGGCACGGACGCCGTCGTGGCAGCGAACAGGGTGCAGTGCAGCCACTTCGACGCGTTCCGGTTCTTCACGCCGGAGGCACGCCCGCTCAACGTGGTGCAGCTCACGCGCGAGGACCAGGTCCGGATGGAGCAGCCCGGCTGCCTGCACGTGTCCATGGACATGTTCAAGTGGTGCTACAAGCTCGACCCGGCGACGCCGTCCGACCTGATGGCGGACTGCTTCGAACTCGCGCTCCAGGTCCGTGAACTGGACATGCGCGCCAGCCCGTACGACCTGCGGGCGCTCGGCTACCCGCCGGTCCCGATCGAGACCGCCGAGGGCCGGGCGGAGTACGTCCGGCGACAGAGCGCGTTCACCGAGGCCGCCGCGCCACTCCGCATTGCCCTGATCGAGCTGACGCGGACTTTTCTCGCGCCTCCAGTCACTTCCGAGTGACTCACCGTCACTTCACCTGCTTCGCAGACTTCACCTGTTAGCGTGACGCCGGTCGGGATTCGCCAGCCGTAGTCGGACGCTGAGAGGGAAGACGATGTCTCGACACCGCGCGCTGCGGACGAAGGTGCGGCGCGGAATAGCCACTTGGCCGGTCGCGATCATCGGTGTGGTCGCCCTCCTCGTCCTCGGGTACTTCGCCTGGACGTGGGTCGGTGGTGTCGTGGAACGCCGGGCCGCCGCCCAGGCGGGTGACTGCCGTGAAGGCGAAGCCCTGTTGCGGGTCTCCGCGACGCCCAGCGTCGCCGAGGCGGTGCGCGCGGCGGCCGAGTCGTGGAGCAGGCAGCGCCCGGTCGTGTACGACCACTGCATCCGGGTCGCGGTGCAGTCCATCGACTCCGAGGTCGTGCTCCAAGGCCTCACCCAGGGCTGGGACGAGGCGAAACTCGGCGAACGCCCGCACGCGTGGATCACCGACTCGACGCTGTGGGCGAACCGGCTCGGCGCGCAGAACCGCACCCTGCTCGGCGCGCAGCCGGTGTCGATCGCGGCCAGCCCCGTGCTGCTGGCACTCCCCCAGGACGGCGCGCAGGCGCTCCAGGCCGGCGTCGGCTTCCGCTGGACGGACCTGCCCGAGGTGACGTCTGCGACGGGCGGCTGGCAGCGGCTCGGCAAGCCGGAGTGGGGCGACTTCAAGGTCGCGATGCCCGACCCGGCCACGAACGCCGCGACCGCGATGGCGATCCAGTCCGCACTGGCGGGCGCGAGCCCGGACGGCAAGGGCCCGGTCACCACCGCGATGCTGGAAGTGGACACGGTGAAGACCACCCTGAGCAGGCTCACGGCGTCCAAGCCCGAGGTGACTCCCACGACCACGTGGAGCGCGCTGTCCCTGCTGGCCGACAAGCCCGAGGTCAACGGCTCGGGCTTCAGCGCGGTGCCCGTGTTCGAGGTGGACCTGTACCGGCACAACACCGGCAAGGACACCGGCACCCCGCCGTTGCGCCCCCTCTACGGCGTGGCCCCGGGCGGCCCGTCGCCGGTCGCGGACTTTCCGTACGTGCCACTGGCAGGTGACTGGGTGGGCGAGGCGCAGGTCCGGGCGTCCCAGGAGTTCCGGGAGTTCCTGCTGGAGGCCGACCAGCAGAAGACCCTGGCAGGCGCGGGCCTGCGGGTCGACGTGACCACCGAACGCCCGAAGCCGTCACCGGGCATCCGCTGGGCGACCATGACCGACAAACTGGTGCCCGCCGACGCCGACACCACCCAGCAGATATCGGCCGCGTGGGCGACCGCCGACAACGGCCAGGTGGTCACCGTGCTGGTGGACACGTCCAAGTCGATGGAGGAACCGGGCGGCGCCGGCAAGCCCCGGATGGTGTGGGTGAAGGACGCGCTGTCTGGCCAGGTGAACCGGTCGGTGTCGGGCTCGCTGGGCCTGTGGGAGTTCTCCCGGGCACTGGACGGCGAGAAGCCGTACCGACAACTGGTGGCGACCGGCCCCGTCCTCGGGCAGCGGCAGCAACTGCTGGACGGCGTGGCCGGCCTGCGCCCGCAGAGCGCGACCCACCTGTACACGAGCCTGGTGGCGCTGTACACGAAGACGTTGGAGAACTACCAGCAGGGCAAGCGGAACCGGATCATCGTGCTGACCGACGGCGCCAACGACGGCGGGCTGACCTTCGACCAGCTCAAGACCGAACTGGCGAGGCTCAAGCAGGACGGCAAGGACATCGCGATCAGCGTGCTGGCCCTCGGCCCGGACCCGGAACGCCAACCGCTGGGCGAACTGACCCGATCGACCGGCGGAACGCTGTCCGTGGTGGAGGACGGCCGAGGGGTGGACGCGGCCTTGGCCCAACTCCTCTCCGCTTAGACCTTCCGGACAACCGCCAAGAACGCAAAGACGGCAAAGCGGACAAGAGCGCAAATCTTTTACGCAGCTTGACGGCAGAAGAGTGACCACGAAGCAAGGCGACCAGCACCTACGCAGTCTGGACTCAAGCCGGGAACACTACGCAAAACGACCGTATCATCGAAGTCCTGTGATCTGCCGGGGACGGCCGTCAACCGCACACGCCGCCCGCAAAGCAGCCCGCCCAGCCGCGTTCCCCCTCTGCCGAGATCCGCCACTCAATCAGGCTGGGAGGGCTGCTTTGCAGGCGGCGAGTTGCGCTGACACCGGTCCCCCGGCAGCCTTTAGAGCTTCCGAAAGTGTGGTCCATTCCCGTAATGTCCCCGGCTGCATCCAAGACCTGCGTAGGCGCTAGTCGCCTTGCGTCGTGGTCACTCTTCTGCCGTCAAGCTGCGTAAACCACTGAACAAAAGCCTTTGCCTCGTTCACGTCGTGGCGCTTTGGCTTTTGACTCAGGCATACACAGCGGCCATGGCGGTCAGCGTGGTCTTGATCCGTTCGCGCAATTCAGGCGGTTCGACGACCTCCGCGTCCGGGCCGAGCCGGAGGATGTCGACCAAGGCGTGTTCCAACGACTCGACCGGCACCTGGACAGTGGTCCAGCCCTCCTCGGGCACGACCTCCGCCAACGCCCGCCCGGCGACCAGGCTGAGCAGGACCTGCGCCCTCTTCAGCCCGGCCTCGGTCATCCGCACCGTGACGGACATCGGGTACATGCGCTCCTCGAAACGTTCCGACCAGCCCGCCCAGAATCCGGTGAGGTCGAATCCCTCCGGCCGCGAGAACCCCTCGTCCGTCGACTGGACTTCGAGCACCCGCGACACCCGATACGTCCGCAGATCACCGCCCGCCTCGGCCACCAGGTACCAGAGCCCGGCCTTGAGCACGAGCCCGAGCGGCCCGATGACCCGTTCCACCTCGACGCCCCGGCTCCCCCACCGCCGGTACCGGATCCGCAACCGCCGCTGGTTCCACACCGCGTCGGCGATGTCACCGAGGAAGGGCATCTCCTCCGTCTGCCGGAACCACCCGGACGTGTCCAGGTGGAACCGCTCCCGAATCCGCCCGGCCCGCGACCGCAACTCCGGCGGCAACGCGGCGAGCAGCTTGAGCTGAGCGGCGGCGACCACCGTGCCCAACCCGAGTTCCGCCGCCGGGCCGGGCATCCCGGCGAGGAACAGCGAGTCCGCTTCCTCCCCGGTCAGTCCGGTGAGCCGCGTCCGGTAGCCGGCCAGTAGCTGATAACCGCCCGTCGGCCCCCGATCCGCGTAGACCGGCACCCCGGCCGAGCCGAGCGCCTCGACGTCCCGGTACACGGTGCGCACCGAGACCTCCAGCTCGTCGGCGAGTTCCTGCGCGGTCATCCGGCCCCGTGACTGGAGCAGCAGCAGGAGCGAGAGCAGACGACTGGCGCGCATGATTCCCAGTGTGCCCGGAAACCTGACACGACCTGTCAGGTACACCCCTCAGGATCGTCGCCATGAGCACTCAGGCAACCGGCCCGGTCGAGATGAAGAGCTGGGACGAGCACACGTGGGACGGCAAGCGGTACGACGAGGCCACCGGTCCCAAGCAGACCACCGGCGGGATGACCACCGCCTACCGGGGCGACCTCGAAGGCACCGGTGACATGAGGTTCCTGATGTCCTACCCGGACGACGACACCTGCCGCTCCACCGGCTACGAGGTCGTGACCGGCACCCTGGCAGGCCGGACGGGCACGTTCGTGCTGGAACACGTCGGCGGCTTCCGCGACGGCGTGGCGGAGGGCACGTTCACCATCGTCTCGGCCACCGGCGACCTGACCGGCCTCACCGGCGAGGGCACGGTCAGGTGGGCCCAGGGCGAACCGGGCCGCTACACGATCGACTACGACCTGTCCTGAGACGACCACCCGGGAACGCCGCCCAGGACCCGCCGCGAACACGCGGGCGCGTCGGCAGGTGTGAGAACACCCGCCGACGCGCCCGAAACCCTCCTGCGCGACCAGCTCCGGCAACAGGTGCCCGATGATCAAGTCGCGTGATGAGACCTCATGGTCAGCCCCCGTGGCCAGACTCCGTGGCCAGACTCCGTGGTCAGCCCCCGTAAGCGGACACCGGGGGGCACGAGCAGACGAGGTTGCGGTCGCCCTTCGCGCCGTCGATCCGGCGCACCGGGGGCCACATCTTCGGCGCGGACGTCCCCGCCGGGAACACCGCCACCTCCCGGCTGTACGGGTGGTCCCACTCGCCCGTCACCGAAGCCGCCGTGTGCGGGGCGTTGCGCAGCGGGTTGTCGTCGGCCGGCCACTCGCCCGCGCCGACGCGGTCGATCTCGCCCTTGATCGCGATCATCGCGTCGATGAACCGGTCGATCTCGGCGAGGTCCTCGCTCTCCGTCGGCTCCACCATCAGCGTGCCCGCCACCGGGAACGACATGGTCGGCGCGTGCAGGCCGTAGTCGGCGAGGCGCTTGGCCACGTCGTCCACGGTCACGCCGGTCGCCTTGGTGATGGCCCGCAGGTCGAGGATGCACTCGTGGGCCACGAAGCCGCCCTCGCCGGTGTAGAGGACGGGGAAGTGCTCGTCCAGCCGGCGGGCCACGTAGTTGGCCGCCGCGACCGCCGTCAGGGTGGCGCGACGCAGGCCGTCCGCGCCCATCATCCGCACGTACGCCCACGAGATCGGCAGGATCGACGCCGAGCCCCACGGCGCGCCGCTGATCGGGCCGACGCCCGTCTCAGGGCCCGCGCCGGGCTGGAGCGGGTGGTTGGGCAGGAACGGCGCGAGGTGCGACCGCACGCCGATCGGGCCGACACCGGGGCCCCCGCCGCCGTGCGGGATGCAGAACGTCTTGTGCAGGTTCAGGTGTGACACGTCCGAGCCGAACTTGCCGTACCGGGCGAGGCCGATCAGCGCGTTGAGGTTCGCGCCGTCGACGTACACCTGGCCGCCCGCGTCGTGCACCACGCCGCACACCTCGCGCACGGTGTCCTCGTACACGCCGTGCGTCGACGGGTAGGTGATCATGATCGCGGCGAGGTCGTCGCGGTGCTCCTCGGCCGTCGTGCGCAGGTGGTCCAGGTCGATGTTGCCCTTGTCGTCGCACTTCACCACGACGACGCGCATACCCGCCATGACGGCCGACGCGGCGTTGGTGCCGTGCGCGGACGACGGGATCAGGCACACGTCGCGGTGCGCGGCGCCCTGCGAGCGGTGGTAGGCGCGGATGGCCAGCAGGCCCGCGAACTCGCCCTGGCTGCCCGCGTTGGGCTGCAACGACACCGCGTCGTAGCCGGTCAGCTCGGCCAGCCAGGTCTCCAGGTCCTTGATCACGGACAGCAGGCCGGCGGCGTCCTCGGCGGGCGCGAACGGGTGCAGCTCGGCGAACTCCGGCCAGGTGACCGGCTCCATCTCGGCGGTGGCGTTGAGCTTCATGGTGCACGAGCCGAGCGGGATCATGCTGCGGTCCAGCGCCACGTCCTTGTCCGAGAGCTGCCGCAGGTAGCGCAGCAGGGCGGTCTCGGAGCGGTGCGCGTGGAACACCGGGTGGGTCAGGTAGTCCGTGGTGCGGCGCAGGTCGGCGGGGATGCCGTCGGCGGTGTCCGCGTCCAGGCCGTCGACGTCGGCCACCGTGACGCCGAACGCCTTCCACACCGCGGACAAATCCTCGCGGGTGGTGGTCTCGTCGCAGGCGACGGACACCGTGTCGGCGTCCACCTGCCACAGGTTCACGCCCAGGTCGCGGGCGGTGGCGACGACCTCGGCCGCACGCCCCTCGACGCGGGCCTGGACGGTGTCGAAGAACTCGCCGTGCACGACTTCGATCCCGCCCTCGCACAGCCCGGCGGCCAGCACGGTCGCCATCCGGTGCGCCCGCGTCGCGATCGCCTTCAGCCCCTCCGGGCCGTGGTAGACCGCGTACATGGAGGCGATCACGGCGAGCAGCACCTGGGCCGTGCAGATGTTGCTGGTCGCCTTCTCCCGGCGGATGTGCTGCTCGCGCGTCTGCAGCGCGAGCCGGTAGGCGAGCGACCCGTCCGCGTCCACGGACACGCCGACCAGCCGCCCCGGTAGCTGCCGCTCCAGCCCCTGCCGGACGGCCAGGTAGCCGGCGTGCGGCCCGCCGAACCCGACCGGCACCCCGAACCGCTGGGTCGTGCCGACGACGACGTCCGCGCCGATCTCGCCCGGCGGGCGCAGCAGCGTCAGCGCCAGCAGGTCGGCCACGACGACGGCGTGCCCGCCGGCCGCGTGGATCTCCCCGATCAGCGCCTGCTGGTCGCGCACCACACCGGACGCGCCGGGGTAGGACAGCAGCACGCCGAAGAAGTCGCCCCCGAGCCCCAACCCCTCCAGCCCCTGGGACAGGTCGGCGGTCACGATCTCGATGCCCAGCGGCTCGGCCCGGGTCTCGATCACGGCCAGCGTCTGGGGGAGCGTGTCGGCGTCCACCACGAACCGGTTCGACTTGCTCCGACCCGCCCGGCGGACCAGCGTCATCGCCTCGGCGGCGGCGGTCGACTCGTCCAGCATCGACGAGTTGGCCAGCGGCAGGCCGGTCAGGTCGGCCACCGCGGTCTGGAAGTTCAGCAGCGCTTCGAGCCGCCCCTGCGAGATCTCCGGCTGGTAGGGCGTGTACGCGGTGTACCAGGCGGGGCTCTCCAGCACGTTGCGGCGGATGACCGGCGGCGTGATGGTGCCGTAGTAGCCGAGGCCGATCATCTGCTTGAGCGGCCTGTTCCGGCCCGCGAGGGCACGCAGCTCGGCGAGCGCCTCGGTCTCGGTGGCCGGCGCGGGCAGGTCGAGCACCAGGTCCCGCTCGCGGATCGACGGCGGCACCGCGCGCTGGGCCAGTTCCTCCAGCGAGCCGACGCCGATGACGTCGAGGATGCGGGCCAGCTCGGCGGGCCGCGGACCGACGTGCCGGTCGGCGAAGGGGGTGCCGTGCTCAAGAGCGGCGAGGGGGATGCGGTCCTGCGTCATAGCTACGCCTCCGGGGCTACGGGCACACTTCTGCCGTTGCCCTCCCCCTCTGTCTTCCGCCCGAACCGGGCGCCTGAGAGCTTCACGAGGCCCTCGCGGACCAGGCTTGCACCGTCGGCGGGGTCGGTCGCCCGACCCGCTTTCCAGAGGCGTCTCACCCGCGCGGTCCTTGCGCCTGAGAGGTTCCGGGGAGGATTTGCTCCTTCGGCGCCGAGCCGCGGCTCGGACTCTCCCGCACGGGATAAATCGACTACCCGCGAATGGTACCCGGCAGGCCGCGCGACACACTCACGGACGCGACACGGATCTCAACCGGCCCGCTCACGCTCGACGGCCTGCCCTGCTCACGCTCGACCGGCCCCGCTCGACCGGCCCGCCCCGCGGAGGCACAACCGGCCCGCCCGCTCACCCGGGAACCGGCGCCGCGGACACCGCTCCGCTCAACCGATCGCCCGCGTGCGCCGCCGCCGGGACAGCTCGTCGTTCCCCGGCGCCTCGTCGACCTCCAGCCCGTCGGCCCGCTCGGCCGGGAACTCGTGGATCGTGCCGCTGATCTCCCGCATGGCCCCGCTGACCGCGATCCCGAACACCCCTTGACCGCCTTGCAGCAGGTCCACGACCTCCTCGGGCGAGGTGCACTCGTAGACCGTCGTCCCGTCGCTGAACAACGTGATCCTGGCCAGGTCCTGCACCCCCCGCTGCCGCAGGTGGTCGACGGCGACCCGGATGTTCTGCAACGAGACCCCGGTGTCGAGCAGCCGCTTGACCACCTTCAGGACCAGGATGTCCTTGAACGAGTAGAGCCGCTGGCTGCCGGAACCGTGGGCACTCCTTATGGTCGGGTTGACCAGCCCGGTGCGAGCCCAGTAGTCGAGCTGGCGATAGGTGATGCCGGCGATCTGGCACGCGGCGGGCCCGCGATAGCCGACGAGTTCGTCCGGCAGCGAGGAGTCCGGGAACAGCTCGCCCTGTTCTCCGGTTCCCGCCCGGATGGGCGCTTCCTCGACCACGCCTGCCTCCCCTCGGTCCGGCCACGACAGCCGGCGACCAACGTGAAGCCGCCCGGCGCGGAAATCACACCGTGGCAATTCACCTGAGTTCGACGGTAAGTCCGCCTAGGGGGCAGGTCAACGCGACGCGCTGAGCGTGTCGCACCTCAACCTCAACTAAAGGTAGAGAGAGTCAGCCGACGTAAGCCATTCGGGTGACGTTTAGTGATCGTTTAGCCGATCACCGCTGACGTTGTGTAATCCAAAGGTGTGACACCGGGGGGTGGCACGCGGGGCAGATCCACAACGCACCGCAACACCACGAGGGGCCGCTCCAACTCGCGGCTGGACGACCGGCCTCTCGTGGTTCACCCACCCCACGACGTGAGTGAGAAGCCCCCGGAGGCCCGGCCGGCGGCGAACGCGCCCAACGACAAGCAGAAGGTCCGAAGCACCCGCTCCGGACCTCTAGAAGCCCAACCCGCGAACCCGCCACACCAGGCGGGCCGGCCCGACTACGTGTCCGCGCCCCGGAAGTCCTCCGGCGAAACGGAGTCGAGGAACTCGCGGAACTTCTCCACCTCGTCCTCCTGCTCGTCCGGGATGATCAACCCGGCCTCGGCCAGCACCGACTCCTCGGCGTGGATCGGCACCCCGATCCGCAGGGCCAGCGCCACGGAGTCGCTGGGCCGGGCGGACACCCGCACATCACCGTCGAACACCAGCTCGGCGAAGTAGGTGCCCTCCTGCAGATCCGTGATCCGGACCTGTTCAAGCTGCCGCCCGAGCGCCCCGATCACGTCCTTGAGCAGGTCGTGCGTCAACGGCCGGGCAGGTCGGACACCCTGCTGTTCGAGGGCGATCGCGGTGGCCTCGACCGAGCCGATCCAGATCGGCAGGTAGCGTTCGCCCTCGGTTTCGCGCAGCAGCAGGATCGGCTGGTTGGCGGGCAGTTCCACCCGCACGCCCACGACGCGCATCTCGCTCATCGGGTCTCGCCTCCCTCAGCGCGCTGAAATTCTGGCGTCCCCGCTCCAAACGAGGATCCCCCACCTACTCTTTCGACGCTACCCGCCAAGCGGGCCTTGTGCGCAACCGCCCGGTATCCCCGGATCACGATGCGGACACGTGTTCACCGCGGCGAAACGCGGCCACCTGCGACGTCACGCAGGCCGGCCTTCACCAGGAGTGTGTGCAGCGTTACGGAAAGCGCCGCCAACTCGCGGACCACTTCGTCGGCTCGGGCCCGCGCACGGGGATCCCGCCGGCGGTACAGCGGGGCCACCACCTGCTCCACGAGGCTTACTTCGCGATCGGCGGCCACCCGGAAACCACGCAGTTGACGCGGCTCCAGCCCGTACTCGGCCATCGCGCGCACGGTGACCGCGATCTGCACCGCGTCCTGGTCGTAGACACCGGCCCGGATCAGGCCGTGCTGCTCCAACTCGGCCAGCGCCGCGGGCTCCAGCCCGGAGCGGGCCAGCAGTTCCTCACGGGTCGCCCGGTGGGCGGAGCCGGTGAACTGGTCCGCCGTGGGCGCGCCGTCGACCGCGCGGAGGAGGCGCGGGGACACGCCGGCGTCGGCCGCGTCCAACTGCTCCTTGATGACCTTCAGCGGCAGGTAGCGGTCGCGCTGGGCGGCCAGGACGTACCTCAGCCGCTCGACGTCCGCCGACGTGAACTGGCGGTACCCCGATGCGGTGCGTGCCGGGCGGACCAAGCCCTCCGACTCCAGGAATCGGATCTTGGAGATCGTGACGTCGGGGAAGTCCGATCGCAACTGCGCGAGCACCGCGCCGATGCTCAACCCCCCGCGCTGTGGCCGCCCGGCCGCCGTCACTGCGCCCCCTGACCCCCGGCGCCCGGACCGGTCAGGAACACGAGGCGGAACTTGCCGATCTGCACCTCGTCGCCGTTGGCGAGGACCGCCTGGTCGACGGGCTCGCGGTTGACGTAGGTGCCGTTGAGGCTGCCCACGTCGATCACCACGAACTCGCCGCCCTCACGGCGGAACTCGGCGTGCCGGCGGGACACCGTCACGTCGTCGAGGAAGATGTCGCTGTCGGGGTGCCGACCCGCGCTGGTCGTGTCGCGGTCGAGCAGGAACCTCGACCCCGCGTTCGGACCGCGCTTGACCACGAGCAGGGCGGACCCGGCGGGCAGCGCGTCGACGCCGGCGACGGCCGGCTCCTGGGCGGGCGCCTCGGCGCCCTCGACCTCGGCGAGGAAGTCGGCCCGGAAAACGGAGGTCCGCTCCGGGGACTGCTCGGGCGGAACGCCTGGCCCGTCGTTCGTGCTCACCTGAGCTCTCCTCCTGCTGCTGGAACCGTCGAGACCGCTAGAACCTATCGTGCCCGAACCCTGGTCTGAGGAGCGGCTCCCCCACCGACCGAAGAGCCGCCGGAAGATCGACGTCACTCCGAGGCCGCCAGCTCCTGGTACGCGGCGGCGTCGAGCAGGTCGTCGACCGCGGTGGGGTCGTCCAACCGCAGCTCCACCATCCAACCCTCACCGTACGGATCGCTGTTGACCAGGTCCGGCTGCTGGTCCAACGAGTCGTTGCGGGCGATCACCTCGCCCGCGAGCGGCGCGTAGATGTCCGACACGCTCTTGGTGGACTCCACCTCACCGAGCGTCTGGCCCGCGCCCACCTGTTCGCCGAGCTCCGGGAGCTGGACGAACACGACGTCACCAAGCTGCTCTTGGGCGTAGTCGGTGATGCCGACGCGCACGGTGTCGTCACCAGTGCGCAACACCCACTCATGTTCCTCGGTGTACTTGAGCTCCTCGGGAATCACCGCGGTGTGCTCCTTCATGACGGTGGATCTTCGCTGCGGGATCTTCCCACGACCGGTTCAGACCGGCGCGACCCCCGGCGGTCTGCGGAGCGCGAGGAAGAACTGGTAGACGTACAAGGCTCCGGACCACAGGTAGAGCGCGCAGCCCCAGACCATGAACGCGTAGGCGACCGGCCGGGCAATCTGGGCGGCGGTGGACGTGCCCTGGGCGAGCAGCAGCATGGGGAACGCGTAGAGCAGGTTGAACGTCGCGCCCTTGCCCAGGTAGCTGACCTCGAACGGCCCGTAACCACGGGCCCGCAGGACCGGCAGGCACGCGCCGACCACGATCTCCCGCCCGACCAGGACGGCCGCCACCCACAGCGGGACGATGTCGCGCACGACGAACGCCACCAGCGTGGCCAGGATGTAGAGCCGGTCGGCGGCGGGGTCGAGCAGCGTGCCGAGCCTGCTGGTCTGGTCGAGCCAGCGGGCGATCTTGCCGTCGAGCCAGTCCGACAGGCCGGCCGCGACCAGGACGACCAGCGCCCAGCCGTCGGCTTGCGGGCCGAGCAGGAGGTACAGGAAGAGCGGCACGCCGAGGAGCCGCAGCACGCTGAGCGCGTTGGGGATGGTCAGCAGCCGGTCGGCGGGATCCTGCACAATCCGGAATCGTAGAGGTTCGACTTCGGCGGCGGGCACGGCGTCGCGGGTAGAGCCCGGTGATGCGACCACCGGGTTGCGGGCCGGTCGCGGAGAGCGGTCGGGCCGGTCGCGGAGAGCAGTCGGGCCGGTCGCGGAGAGCAGTCGGGCCGGTCGCGGAGAGCAGTCGGGCCGGTCGCGGAGAGCGGTCGGGCCGGCACGGTCCGCCCGAGCCGACTCGCGGAGTGGTCGCCGAGCGGTCGGCAACGCCACGGTGGTGAACCTCGGACTCGGGGGCACCCGCCGTGTCAGGCGCGGGGAGTCCGAGTGTTCGACTCGGTTCGACCCGTTCGGCTCACCTCAAGCGCGCCCTCAGTGGGCGCGGGTGCGGCTCCACCCTCGGCGTTGCAACTGCTCGCCGCTGAGCGCCTGGGGACGACCTCGGTCGTCCACCCCGACCCAGCGGGCGCGGAAACCTTCGAGCACGTAGGCGTGGCCCTTGCTCCAGACCACGCTGCACGGAGCGGTGGGCAGCGATCCCGCGCCGGCGGAGAGCGCGCGCGCTGCCCTGGGCTTCGCGGGCTCGGACTCGGTTTCCGTTCTGGTGCTCATCGTCAATCCCTCCATGTGGGGAGTCGTCCGCGGCCCTCGCGGCGTTAACCCCTGCCCACGATTCTGCGCGAACTGTGGTCTCCGCCACCTCCTATTTGCGGTAAGTCTCGGTCATCGGACGGTTCGGTCGCCGAGTTGCGCGGAAACCTTCCCCCGCGGTGTAGCGCCGCGCTCCGCGACCAAACCGTTCGACGTTCGTCACGCGCCGCACACCGACTGCCGGATTACACTGGTACTGATCAAGACGCCATCTGCCCGCTTGTGGTGTCCGTACGGGCTCCGTACGGTAGGTGGCGCAGCGGTTGAGCCAACAGCCGCGCCGGGGAAGCTCCGGCTTACGGGCCACAAGTGCCGCCACGCTGCGTTTTCGTGCTCGGCGCGTTCCGCACGCCTGGGCTTCCCTCCCCAGCGGTACCAGGTGAAGAGGAGTCCCTCGTGACGGTTCAGGATCCGAACGTCGTGGCGACGAGCGGAGCCGAATCCGCCCCGGACAGCGCGCGGACCGGGCGGGTCGTGCGCTCGGTGGAGTACCCCGCCGACGGCGTGACGGTGATCGCCGCGACCGGGGAGATCGACATGCTCACCGCGCCCGAGTTGCGGGCGGACGTGCTCGGCAGGCTGGACAGCGACCGCACGCTGGTGCTGGACCTGTCCGGGGTGAGCTTCCTCGGCTCGGCGGGCCTCGCGGTGCTGGTCGAGGCCTCGCAGCACGCCAAGCGCCGCGGCACCGCGTTCCGGGTGGTCGCGGTGGAGCGGGCCGTGATCCGGCCGCTGGCGGCGACCGGGCTGGGCGAGGTGTTCAGCGTGTACGGCTCGGTGGCGGAGGCACTTGCGGCGGACGGCGCGTCCTCGGCGGGCTAGCGTGCGCCACCAGGTCCACGACCTGGTCCACGCCGGCCGCCATCAGCGCGATGTGCGCGGGGCTGTGCTCCGGCGCACGCACGACGACCCGGTTGCCCGCCGCGGCGGCGGCCTCGGCGACCGCGTGCAGTCCGCGCATCAGCCCCTCGCTGCGGTTCCCGAGCCGGCGCAGGTCGACCACGATCGGCACGGCGCCACCCCGGGCGGCGGTGAGGATGCGCCGGCGCACCGCGGGCCCGGCTCGCGCGGGCACGTCGCCGGAGACCACCACCTCCACCCATCCGGGGTGCGCGGACACCAGGACCTGGTCGAACGCCGGCGCCGGGTGGGCGCCCCGGCCGGACCGCCCCGGCCTCAGCACGAGGGTGACGCGGGTGCCGTCCGGGGCCCGCTCGATCCGCACCTCGTCCACGCTCTCCCGCATCAGCAGCAGGCCGCGGCCCCGGTCGGAGAGCGTGACGGGCGGCACCCGCCAGCGGCCCTCGTCGACCACCACGACCCGCACGTCCCCGTCCGGGCGGGCTTCGGCCTCGACCTTCACGAGGCCCGGCTCGCCGGGCGGGTAAGCGTGCTCCACGGCGTTGCTCACCGCCTCGTTGACGGCGATGACCAGGTCGTACCGGTCGTCTTCGGACACGCCGACATCGATCAGCCAGGTGTCGAGCCCGGCTCGGACCGCTGCCAGCAACCCGGCATCGGTCGGGTACTCCACTCGCCAGCGGTGGTCCGCGAGTCGATCGGTCAAGAGGCCTCCCCATGGCGCACCAACCAGTCTTCCCAGCGCGGGCGTGCCTTACACGTGTGAGGTTGGATCTGTTCGGGTACCGATAGCTTCAGCACCAGCGAGACAGAAACGGACGATGAGGTGAGCGTGTCGCACACGGAGCCGCAGAGCGGCGAGTCGGATGACCCCTTGGCCGGGGTGGAGTTGCGGATGGCCGCCGACCCCACGCAGCTATCGATCGTGCGGGCGGTGGCGGCCGACATCGCCATGCGCCAGGACTTCGACCTGGACTCGATCGAGGATTTGAAGCTGGCGGTGGACGAGGCGTGCTCCACGCTCATCTCGCTGGCCGCGCCGAGCACCGTGCTGAGCGCGCGGTTCGTCGTGGTGAACGGGGCGGTGCAGGTGTTCACCACGGTCGGCTCCAAGCGCTCGGCGCCGCCGGACCGGGACAGCTTCGGCTGGCGGGTGCTCAGCGCCCTCGTGGACTCGGTGACCACGTGGGTCGCTCCCCGGTCCGACGCGTACGAGGTGCACATCGACCTCGTGAAGCGCTCACAGGGGACGGCGTGACGGGATCCGACAACGGGGGCACGACGCGATCCCAGGGGGATTACGACCACTTGGCGCCGTTGTTCGTCCGCCTGGCGGCGACGGCCCAGGGCGACCCGGAGCGGGAACGGCTGCGCGACGAGCTGGTGACCGAGCACCTGCCGGTGGCCAAGCACATCGCCCGCCGCTTCGGGCACCGCGGTGAGCCCTACGACGACCTGGTCCAGGTGGCGACGGTCGGTTTGATCAACGCGGTGGACCGCTTCGACCCGGAGCGGGGCAGCGACTTCCTGTCGTTCGCCGTGCCGACGATCATGGGCGAGGTCCGGAAGTACTTCCGCGACTCTAGCTGGTCGGTGCGGATGCCCCGGCGGCTCAAGGAGCTGCACCTGGCCATCAACGCGGGTTCGGCCCGGCTGTCCCAGCAGCTCGGGCGCGCTCCCACGCCGTCCGAGCTGGCGGAGCACCTGGGGTTGACCCGCGACGAGATCCACGAGGGGCTGGCGGCCGGGAACGCCTACCACAGCGCGTCCCTGGACGACCTGCTGGTGGCCGACGACAGCTCCATCTCGCTCGGCAGCACGTTGGGCGAGGAGGACCCGGAGCTGGAGGCGATCGAGCAGCGGGAGGCATTGCACCCGTTGTTGGAGAAGCTGCCCGAGCGGGAGCGGAAGATCGTGGTGATGCGGTTCTTCGGGAACATGACGCAGACCCAGATCGCGCAGAAGGTCGGGATTTCGCAGATGCACGTCTCGCGGTTGCTGGCGAAGACGTTGCGGCAGTTGCGTGACGGGTTGACGGAGTAGCCGGATGAGGCCGTTGTGGGGCCTCGTGGTGTCTTCGGGCCGCGCGCGATCGTATGGTCGCGCGCGGCTTTGTCTTCGGTGGTGCCGGGTCGCTGTGTTGGTCCGGGTACGCGGCTGGGCGTGTCGATCCGGGTGCGGGGGCTGGGCCGGTCCGGCTGCGGGGGCTGTGTCGCCGTGCCTCCGCGGTGTTGCGTCAAGAGCAGAAGAACCGTCGAAAGCTGGAGAAGTGCCCGGCTGTCAGGCGGCTACGCGGCGGCGGGCGGCGGCGATCAGGCGGCGGCGTTCGTCTTCTCCCATGCCGCCCCACACGCCGTAGGGCTCTTGGACGTTCAGTGCGTGTTCGCGGCACTGGTTCAGGACCGGGCAGCGACCGCAAAGCTGCTTCGCCCTCTCCTCCCGCGCCGCGCGGGCGGAGCCGCGCTCGTTGTCCGGGTGGAAGAAGACGGCGCTGTCTCGGCCGCGGCAGAGGCCCTCCTTCTGCCAGTCCCAGACGTCGGTCACGGGCTTCGGCAGGCGCGCGGTGCTGGTCATAGTGGGCGTACCCCCTGCTGGAGTCGGTTCAGGTGCTGATCACTGCGTACCCCGGCGGGCGGGGCGGACAAACGTGTCGGCCCCCAATCGGGTTACCCCGCCGGGGCCGGCTTCCCGGTGCGCCGGGCGCACGTCCGAGGTGTCGCCTTTTGGCTGGTCATCGCGCGATCCCGTGGACCTTCGGGGCCACCTCGCGGGCCCAGAACTCGAAGAACTCGCCCTGCTGGGGACCGATCTGCTGCACGTACACCTCGTCGTAGCCCGCGTCGACGTACTCCTGGACCGCCTGCACGTACGGCTCGGGGTCCGGTCCGACGGGCACCGCCTCGGCCATCATCTCCTTGGTGACCAGGGTCGACGCCTGCTCGAAGTGCCGTGGCGACGGCAGCACCTGGGCCAGTTCGCCGGGTAGCTGCTCGTTGGGCCACAGCCGGTGGGCCAGGTCGACGGCTTCCCCGGCCGTCGGCGCGTGGCACACCTTGAAGCCCGCCTGGGCGGGTTTGCCGTGGCCGCCGGTCTCGTGGAACCTCCGCACCAGGGACTTGTCGGGCTTGGTGCTGCACAGGCCGTCCCCGATGCGGCCGGCGAGGGTGGCCGCCTTCGGGCCGAACGCGGACACGTAGATGGGCACCGGCTGGTCGGGAAGGGTGTAGATGCGGGCGTTCTCGACCGTGTAGTGCTTGCCGCGGTGCTCGATGTCCTTGCCGGTGTGCAGCTTGCGGATGACCTCGACGGCCTCCTCCAGCATCTCCAGGCGGCGCGGCGCGGAGGGCCACGGGTCGCCGAGGATGTGCTCGTTGAGGGCTTCGCCGGAGCCGACGCCCAGCACGAACCGGCCTTCGCACTGCACGGCGGCGGTCGCGGCGGCCTGGGCGATGACGGCGGGGTGGGTGCGCACCGTGGGGCACGTGACGGCGGTGGTGATCGGCAGGGTCGTCACCTCGGACAGCGCGCCGATCACCGACCACACGAACGGGCTCTGGCCCTGCTCGCCGTTCCACGGGTGGTAGTGGTCGGAGATCCACAGCCGCTCGAAGCCGGCGTCCTGGGCCTGGCGGGCCATCCGGACCAGCTCCCGCGGCCGGTGCTCCTCGCTGGACAGGAAGTAACCGATGCTGACCATGGGCTCCGGTTACCCGCGCAGGAACTCCTGAACCTCGGTCCGGACGCCCGCGGTCAGCGTGGCCCACGCGTTCGGGTCACCCTCGTGTGTGGCTTCCGCCACCGCTTTCACCTGGTCGAATGACGCGCGTGGCGGGATCGGCGGCACCTCGCAGGCGGTGCACCGACGGGTTACAGCGGTAACAGCAGCCGCCCGCCCAGCAGCAGTGCGCCGATCGTGACGACGGCGAACAGCAGCACCCACAGCAGGCCCGGCACGCGGGTGATGCGGGCCAGTTGGTCGGCGTCGGAGTGGGGCGCGCGCCCGCGCATCCGGCGGCTCTGCAGCTCACCCACCGGGCGCACCCCGCCCAGCAGCAGGAACCAGGCCACGAACAGCGCGAACGCCGCCTGCCACTCGGCCGTGGCGTACCAGGACACCGCGAACATCACCGCGCCGGTCAACACCACCGACAGCACGCCGAACAGGTTCCGGATCATGATGAGCATCCCGGCCAGCAGCACCACCGTCGCCCACAGCAGCGGGCGCACCTGCTCGGCGGTCACCAGCGCCGCCGCGCCGAGCCCCAGCAGGGACGGCGTCACGTACCCGGCGACGTACATGAGCACGACGGCGATCCCGGTCGGCTTGCCGCGCGACACGGTCACGCCGGACGTGTCCGCGTTCAGCTTGATGCCCTCCAGCCGGCGGCCGGTGAGCAGCGCTACCAGGGCGTGCCCGCCCTCGTGCGCGATGGTGATCGTGTTGCGGCTCAACCGCCAGATACCGGGACTGGCCACCAGGACCAGGGCGAGCACGGCGGGCGCCCACTGCGTGAGTGTCGACATCGCCGTCCAGGATGCCAGGCCGGGCCCGCCCGTGGTCCGGACTTCTCGGGCTTGGCCTGGAGCGCGCTCCAGCAGCCAGGTCGACAGCAAGGAGCGGCACGGTCCAGTGTGGACCGTGCCGCTCCCCGACGGACTGCCCGTCAACGGTAGTGGCGCGCCTTGTGCTGCTCGGCGATCGCCGGGTCGATCGGCTGGACCGGACGCGGGGACACGGTCGGGTCCATCGACTCGACGCGCTCGCCGCGCACCGTCTCGCGTTCCCGGACGTCCTTGTCGTGCCAGTTCTGCTGGTCGTGCAGGTCGTCCCGATCGCGCTGGGTGGGCATCCCGGTGTCCCGGATGCTCTCGTCGCGGACCGGCTCGTGCTCGCCGACCGGCTCGACTTCCTGCTCCGGCACGACGACCTTCCGCCGCGCGGGCAGCACCGCGATCAGCAGGCCGACCGCCGCCAGCCCGAGGTGCAGCCAGTTGTCGTTCACGTTGAGCGCCAACGGGTTGCCGAGACCCGAAATCGGGTTCACGGACACCACGCCGGCCAGCATCAGACCCCACACCAGCACGGCGCCGTAGACCAGGAACACGATCCAGCCGTACAGCCGGGCGAGGCCCGAGCCGGTGGCCATCAGCAGACCCAGCACGCCGAACGCCAGGTGGATGACGTTGTGCAGCGGGTTGACCGCGAAGCCGAGCAGCATCGAGTGCTGCTCGCCCGCGAAGTCGCCGAACCCGGTGCGCACGAAGCCGGCGACACCGGCGACGAGGAACGCCAGGCCGAGGAGACCTGCCAGCACCTGGGCGGGCTGGAGTCCAGCGACCTTGACACGACCGACGGTCGAGTGGGTCATCACGCCCTCCCATGAGGACCGCTGGAGCCCGCCAGCCGGGCTCCGGACGCCCCTCGACTACCCGACCTCCCCCGGTGGCAAACCAGGGTGGAAGCGGGCGCACGGACCCGCCCCCGACCGGACAGGAGTCACCACCTCGCCGTGCCGAGGTTTCGTCCCGACCCACCCCATGAAGGCCGGGGCGTCGCGTCGCGCGATACCCACGCGCAAATCAACAAGATAAAGAGCGCAATAGGGCCCGTTAATGGCCGCGGGCACCGCCCGACATGCTCGGGCAGTCCTTAGGCGACCGGCCTACGCGCAGGTCAGCGGTGGAGAGTTCACTTCACGAAAAGAGAACGTCGCCGCGCCGGTCCACTCAGACTCACTGGCGTCCACGAAGCTCCCCCCTTCCCGTTGTCGGCTCCGACTATGTCTCCCGCAACGGGTTGCCGTCAAAGCATTAACCACGTTAAAGGCCGGCTCGGCCGGCTCCCACCTACACAACGCCCGGCGCGGTCCAGACGAGCGAGTACCGCCAGTAGAGGTGCCGCCGGACCCGTGCGCCCGGGATCAGCCGCTCGGCGCCGGCCTTGATCTCGTCGACCGACATCGACCAGTCCCGCACCGGGGCGGCGCTCACCGGGTCGTCCCGGACCAGCTTCCGGGCGATGTTCGGGGGCACCGAAGCCAAGCTCACCACCCAGTCCCAGGCGGTCTTCTCCTTGGCCAGCCCCAGCACCGCCAACACGCCACCCGGCGCGACCAGGCCGCGCAACCGCTCGACGGCCGCGATGAACGGCATGTGGTGCAGCGTGGCGATGCAGGACACGAAGTCGTACGGCCCGCCGAGGTCGTCGGCCAGCACGTCGGCCCGCCGGAACGCCACCCCCGGAGCGGACATGTCGACGGCCCGGTCCACCGCGGTCACCGCCAGCCCGCGGGCGGCGAGCTTGCGCGCGAACGCCCCGTGCCCGCACCCGACGTCCAGCGCCGTGCGCGCCCCCGGCGGCACCTGGTCCAGCAACAGCGGGTGGTAGTGCGCGTTGTGGTCGAAGTGCTTCACACCTCCGTAGACGCATCACCACGCGCGGGGTTCATCGGCGGGCGCGCGCCTTGACCTCGACTTAAGTCGAACTTCTACGGTGGCGACCACAACCGACGCGAGGGGGAACACAGGATGCGTGCCATCCGACAGCACGAGTTCGGCCCGGCCGAGAACCTGCGGTACGAGGAGGTCCCGGACCCGGAACCACAGGCCGGCCAGGTGCGGGTCGCGGTCTCGGCCGCCGGGGTGCACCTGCTCGACACGTCGATCCGCAAGGGCGAGACCGGTGGGCCGTTCCCGGCGCCCGAGCTGCCCATGACACCGGGACGCGAGGTCGCCGGGGTAGTGGTCGGGCTCGGTGCCGGCGTCGACGCGAGTTGGCTGGGCAAGCGTGTCGTGGCGCACCTCGGCATGGCCCACGGCGGGTACGCCGAGCTGGCCGTCGCGAACGTCGCCGCCCTGCACGAGGTGCCCGACCACGTCTCGGACGACGCCGCGGTGGCCATGATCGGCACCGGCCGCACCGCGTACGGCGTGCTGCGCGTCGCCGAGCTGACCAAGGACGACGTGGTGCTCGTGCCGGCCGCGGCGGGCGGTCTCGGCGCGCTGTTCGTGCAGGAGGCCAAGGCGGTCGGCGCGAAGGTGGTCGGCGCGGCGAGCACCGGCAAGCTGGACGTGGTGCGGGACCTCAAGGCCGACCTCGTGGTGGATTACACCCTCGACGACTGGTCGGACGAGGTGCGCGCCGAGTTCGGCGAGGTGACGGTCGTGCTCGACGGCGTCGGCGGGCAACGGGGGCGGCAGGCGCTGGAGCTGCTCGGGATCGGCGGCCGGATCATCCTGTTCGGCTGGTCGTCCGGCGAGCCGACCCGGATCGAGACCGCGGACCTGTACTCGCGCGGCCTGACGGCGTCGGTCGCGGTAGGCCCCCGGATCCTGAAGAAGATGAACCTGCGCGACCTGGAGACGCTGGCGCTCGCCGCCCTCGCCGAGGGCCGCCTCACCCCGCTGACGACGACGTTCGCCTTGTCCGCCGCGGCCGACGCGCACACCGCGCTGGAGAACCGCACCACCAGCGGCAAGGTCGTGCTGAAGCCCTGAAGCCCTGAAGCCCTTCGGCACTGAAGCACTGAAGCACTGAAACACTGAAGCCCCAACACGCGGGAAGGACCGCCGTGCGCCCCGCCCGAGAGCGGGGCGCACGGCCTCCCCGGTCGGCCGGCGGGCCTGTCGACGGGGCCCGCCGGCCCATGAGCCCGTCGGCTCAGACCTGCACGGTGACGATCCGCTCGCCGTCGAAGTTGCGGACCTCCACGGCCGCCACGTCGTCCGGCGCGACCAGCGCCGAGCCGTCCAGGTTCGTGCCCTCCTGCTCGCCGAGCGCCGACACCAGCCAGCTCCCGGCCTCGTGCCGGGTGCCGTCCTTGGCCACGACCACCAGCCTGCACTTCTCGTTCTTCGCGATGCCCGCCACCGAGGCGTTCACCCGCACCCACCCGGCGGCGGGCTTGACCTTCACCGTCATCCGGGCGCCGGTCGCCGGGTCGACCGCCGTGCCGAGCCTGGTGTTCGGCTGGTCGGTCGGCGGCGTCGTCACCGCCTGCTGCTGGGTCGGCGCGGTGCTCCGGCCGACGGCGAACCCGCCGCCCAGCACGACCGCCGCGACGGCCGCCGCCACCAGTCCCGCGCCGATCCGCCGACGCCGGACCTGACCGCCGCGTTCCGCGCGCACCTGCCGCAGCGTCCGCTGCAACAGCAGGTCCCCGCCCTCGGGCGGCCCGTCGAGCAGCAGTTCGGGCGGCACGTCACCCATGGCCTCTTCCATCGCCCGCAAGTCGGCCAGTTCGGTGCGGCACCGCGGGCAGGCCGCCAGGTGCTCCTCCACCGCGCGCACCTCCGGCTCTTCCAGGACACCCAGGACATAGGCGCCCAGTAGCTGTGGATCGTGGTTCGTGGTCATCCGGCCACCCCCTTCAGCGCGACCTGTTGTCCGACGAACGTCTCTCGCAGGGCCCGCAACGCGTAATGTGATCTCGATTTGACCGTGCCCGGCGGCACGCCGAGCGCCTCGGCCGCCTCCGTCACGCTCCGGCCGCGGAAGTAGATCTCCATCAGCACGTCGCGGTGGTCCGGCGACAGCCGGTCCAACGCCTCCAGCACCACGACCGAGTCCACGACGGAGTCCGCGTGGTCGCGTTGCACCGGCGGCGTCGCGGGCGACTCCGCCACCTCCTGGGGCCGCGCCGCGCGGGCCCTGATCCGGTCGGTGACGATGTTGCGCGCCACCGTGAGCAGCCAGCCGCGCACCGAGCCCTTGCCGTTGACCAGGGCGTCCGGGTGTCGCCACGCCCGGACCAGGGTTTCCTGGACGACGTCCTCCGCTGCCGCCCGGTCCCCGGTGAGCCTGGTGGCGTAGGCGAGCAGCGCCCGGCCGTGCTCCTCGTAGAGCGATCGGATCAGCGCCTCGTCGGCCGCGGGTTCCCGTTTCCGGGACCACAAAGCCGCCATCCACCCACTCCTCTCGTCAACTCCTCACCGCGGACACGGCTCCCGGGCGGGTTCGGTTCAAAGCCGGCCGGAAAAAGTCCGGGCGGACCTCACCCGCAGGTCTGCCCCTGGTTGAGGCACGCCGCGATCCGCGCGGTCAGCGCGTCGGGCATGACGTTGACGGACATCGCGTGGTCGGTGCGCGGGTCGCGGTCCTGCTCGGGGAAGCTGTCCAGCGCGAACGGCCGTTCGGGCGGCACGTCGTAGGCCACCCGGACGCGCAGCTTCGGCATCGGGAACGTGCCCTGCGGGCAGACGCCGTTGGCGGCGGGGAACACCGCGTGCGCCCGGTGGGAGGCGCTGTCGGTGTTGCGGCCGTCCCAGCAGCTCGGGAAGTCGTAGGTGCGCAGCACCTGCCGCCCCGCCCCGCACACCGGGTACCGGTCGGTGTGCCGGTCCTCGAACCCGGTGCAGCTCCACTTCGCGGTGCCGGTGCCGGACGTCAGCGCGGCCGGGTCGCCGGTGATCATGCGCAGGAACCGGGGCATCGGCAGGACCTTGCCGACCGGGCTGCCGGTGAACGTCACCCGCACGGCGGCGGGCGGCAGCACCTCGCCGGTGTTGCCGTGGACCCCGCCGCCGGGCGCGTGCCCGTCGTGGCCGCCGCGGTCGGTGAGCCGCAGCACGGGCCAGTAGTAGGTGGACAGGTCGCCGCCCGCGCACGTGGTGGACGCGGCGGCGAGCGACCGGTCGGTGCTGGTGTGGTCGGTGCTCAGGTTCCCCACGTACTCGTGGGTGTGGTGCGCGCCGAACGGCGTGCCCGGCGCGATCACCATGTTGTCGGCGTTGAGGTGCCGTGCCTCGTTGCGCCCGCAGTCGACGCTGAACGTGCCGGTGGACGCGTCCCGGGTGGCGGCGACCGCGTCCACGCGGACCGGCACGTCGTCGATGGCGACGAACCGCTCGTCGGCGCCGCACCCGGCGAGGAGGACGACGAGTAACAGTGGGAGCAACCGCCTCACGGGCACAGCTTGCCATTTTTGGTCCGTGACATGTGCATCCGTCCAGTCGCGGCGAGGTGAACACCGCCTGACCCGGCTTACGCGGAGACCGTGATCAGAACCCGCCCGTCGACGGTGACGACGCTGATCGTCGCGACTTCGGCGGGATCGACCATGGCCGCACCGGCAAGACCGGTGTCCCCCCGGCGCGATGCGACCCATCCACCCGCGACGTACCTGCGGCCGGCCGAATCGGTGACGACCAGCTCGCACTTCTCACCGGGGTCGATCCCGTCGACGGCGGCGTGCAGCCGCACCCAGCCGTCGGCGGGAGTGATGGTGGTGGTCATCCGGGTTCCGCTCGCCGCGGTGGCGACCAGGACCCGTTCCCCGGGCGCGCTGTGCCGGCCCAGGTGGACGCCGACGACGAGCACGGCGGCGATGAGCGTGGCGCTCACCGCCGTCACGATGCCGCCGCGACGCCTGCGGTCCCGGGCCTTCTCGGCCCGGACCTGGCGCAGCGTGCGTTCGAGGAGGGGGTCGCGCATCTCGGACTCGGTCAGCTCGTTCCCTGGAGGCCCAGCGGGGACGGGTTGCGGTGCGGGTTCATCGGCGGGTTGGCCTTTCCGTGCGGTGGTGGACACCCCTGACACGGAGCCGTCGGACGATCGGTTCAACCCGGAAAACAGGAGGCCCGACACCCGTTTTCTGCGGAGCGCAATCGGACGACCCTAGGTAGAGTTAGACCATGGTTGTGGCTCGGAAGGGACCGAAGATGACTCTGCCTACCCAGTTGGTGCTGGGTGTGCTGCTGGAGGAGCCCGCGCTGGAGCGGTACGGGCTGGAGATCTGCCAGGTCGCCGGGCTGCCCAGTGGAACGGTCCACCCGATCCTCGCCCGGCTGGAGCAGTGCGGCTGGGTGGAGAGCCGGTGGGAGGACGCCGATCCCCACGAACGCGGCCGGCCCCGGCGGCGGTACTACCGGGTCGACCCGGACAGCGTCGCGGCGGCTCGCGCGGCCCTCGCGCGGGGGCGCGGGGCGGTCGCCCGGCTCGGCCTGCTGCGACCCCATGCGGCAGGTGGGACATGACTCGACGACACCGGCTGGCTCGTATCCGGTTGCTCGCGCACGACCTCGAAGTCGTGCTGGACGGCACGCTCGACCGGATCCTGGACCGCAAGCTCGCGCACCACCTCGCACTCCAGTTGAGGCGTGCGCTGGAGCGCAACGGGGACGTCCGGCTGCGCCAGGTCTACGAACGGGTGCTGTGGCTGGAGTTCGCGGTGGAGCGCAACCTGCTCGCCACGGCCAGCTTCGAGCCGATGGCGGCAGCCGCGCGGATCATCCGGCTGGAACTGGAGCCCCGGCCGGGCAGCCGGCTGCTCCACCTCGCCGTCGCCGTGCTGCCGCCGTGCCACCAGGCCCGGTACCACGAGGAGTTCCGCGCGGAACTGGCCGACCTGCCGCCGGTCCGCCGCGTCCCGCACACCCTCCGGCTGCTGAGCCGGTCCTGGACGTTGCGCCGCGCGTTGCAGGGGGCGGACGATGACCGTTGAGCTGCCCCGCGGCCGGCGTCGGTTGCGGCACCCTCCCGGCCCCGAGTACCGGTCGATCTTCGTGGTGGACATCGCCGGGTTCGGGCGGTGGTCCAACCCGCACCAGATCGTGGCGCGGGACGTGCTGACCCACGCCGTCCGCGACGGGTTCCGCGCCGCCGGCATCCGGTGGAACGACCTCGGCGTCCAGGACCGGGGCGACGGCATGATGGTGCTGATCCCGCCCCAGGTGTCCAAAGTGGACATCCTCGACCCGGCCATCCCCCGGCTCATCGACCAGCTCGGGCGGCACAACCGGGCCTCCGCGCCGCGCATCCGGGTGCGGATCAGCCTGCACGCGGGCGAGGTGCACCGGGACGCCCACGGCTGGGTGGGCAGCGACCTGAACACCGCGTGCCGCCTCGCCGACGCCGACCCGGTGCGCGCGAAGCTGGCCGGTGACGCCGTCCTCGTCGTCTCGGACGTCCTCTACCAGAGCGTGGTCCGGCACGGGTACCGCCGGGTCGACCCGGCGGCGTTCGGCCGGGTCGAGATCGCGGAGAAGGAAGTCCGGGAGCCCGCCTGGGTCGCCCAGGTGTCGTGACCGGGCGGCGGCACGCCGCACCCGCCGAATGCTGCTGCCGCCGGCCGCGCGGAGGTCGTTCGGCTACGCCATGAGCAGGCAGGCATGGGTGTCGGTAGCAACGCGCGGCGAAAGTCCCTTGTAGACGGTGCGTGCCGGGCTGGGCTACCGACGCGCGCGGAGTCTGGTTCCGGCAGACCTGCGTTCCGGCGCTTGCCACGGCGCCGCCGGCATTCGGTCGCCGCGCGGTGGCTCGCGAGGTGGAGAAGTCGTTGCGCCGCTTGGCCGAGCTGTTCCCCCCGCCTCGTGACCCGGAGGTCTAGGGGGAAATCCCGTACACCGACCGCAGCCACACGAAGGCCAAGGTGTCCACCAGCTTCCGGTCCCGCTTCGTCGAGCGCCGCGCGAGCGACCGGCCCACGAACGCCTGCTCGTTCATCGACACCAGCACGGCGGCGAGCGACCGCGCGTCCGGACCGTCGACCGCCACGCCGGCCGCGCGTTCGGTGACGATCTGCTCGGCGGTGGCATCGATGAACTTCCGCGCCACACCGGTCCAGAAGTCGCGCATCAGCGGGTCGGTGTCGCGGGCGCGGACGGCGGCCCGCAGCACCGGGCCGTGCGCCTGCCACAGCGCCATGGTCGCGCCCAGCGCCCGCCGGATGGCCGCCTCGGGTGGTTCGCTCCCGCGTCTCAGCCAGGACGAGGCCGACTCGTACAGCGCATCCAGCACGCGGGCGGACAACGCGTGCAGGACCGCTTCGCGGGACGAGAAGTGGAAGTAGAACGTGGACCGCGAGATACCCGCGCCGGAGGCCAACTCGTCCACCGCGATGTCGTCGAGCGAACGGCTCTGCAACAGCCGTTCGGCGGTGTCCAGGATGGCCTGCGAAGTGAGATCGCCTTTGCTGGGCCTACGTCGAGACCCAAGGGAACCTACCGGTGACCGTGGGGACATGGCGGACATGCTGGCTTCACCGACCCGGCGACCGCAACCCTCCGGACGGACCCTCGTCTCAGTCGGAAGTCGTTCCGCCGGCGGCCGGCACTGTCCGGAGTGGACGCGAACGCTTTTCGGAGTCCGAGGTGGAACCCGCACAAAGTCCACACCTGCCCGGCAGACGGCCCGGCGACATCGGCCGGTCGGCGGTCAGCACGTGCGCTCGATGAGCACGGCCTGGTAATACTCGCGGGTGGAACGGGGGTGGAGCGTGGACCGGCTCGCGGCGGCGCGGGAGCGCATCCGGGCGGTGGATCGGCCGGAAATCTGGATCGCGCTGCGGGACGAGGACGAGGTCCGGCGGGAGTTCGCGGCGGCGTCCGGGCCGCTGGCCGGGAAGTTGCTGGCGGTCAAGGGGAACATCGACGTGGCCGGCCTGACGACCACGGCCGCGTGCCCGGCGTTCGGCTATCGGCCGGCCCGGGACGCGGAGGTCGTCCGGCGGTTGACGGCGGCCGGCGCGGTCGTGCTCGGCGTGACCAACATGGACCAGTTCGCCACCGGGCTCGTGGGCACCCGGAGCCCGTACGGCGCGGTGCGCAACGCCGTGGACCCGGCCCGGGTGTCCGGCGGGTCGAGTTCCGGGTCGGCGGTCGCGGTGGCGTTGGGGATCGTCGACCTGGCGCTCGGCACCGACACCGCCGGGTCGGGTCAGGTGCCCGCCGCGTTCAACGGCATCGTCGGCCTCAAGCCGACCTACGGGCTGGTCCCCGTGGAGGGCGTCGTGCCCGCGTGCCGGAGCCTGGACTGCGTGTCGATCCTCGCCCGGACGGTGGACGAGGCCGAGCAGGCGTTGGCGTGCGTGGCCGAGCCGCCCGCCGTGCCGGTGCCGACGCACCGGCTGGGGGTGCCGACCGACCTCGGCGACCTGGCGGACGGCTGGGCGGAGGCGTTCGAGGCGGCGGTGCGCAGGTTCCCCGGCGAACTGGTGCCGATCGACCTCGACCCGTTCCTCGACGCGGGCCGACTGCTGTACGGGGGCGCGTTCGTGGCCGAGCGGTACGCGGCGGTCGGCGGGTTCATCGACGCGCACCCCGACCAGGTGGACCCGACCGTGCGGGAGATCATCTCGGCGGCGAAGGACATCCCGGCCTACCGGCTGTTCCGCGACCAGGAGGAGTTGGCGCGGCTGAAGGCGGCGGCGTTCCGGGAACTGGACCGGGTCGACGCGCTGGTGCTGCCGACCACTGCGGAGCACCCGACGATCGCCGCCGTCGAGCGCGACCCGGTCGGCGTCAACGCGCGGCTCGGCCGGTTCACCGCCTTCGTCAACCTGCTCGGCCTGTCGGCGCTCGCCCTGCCGGCCGGTGGGGTGGCCGGCCTGCCGTTCGGGATCTCCTTGGTGGGCAAGCCTTTCCACGACAGCGGCCTCCTCCGCGTCGCCCGGTCCGCGAGTTGACGCGCGTTCCCCGCCCGAACGGAGTAGACAGGACAGGGTGGACCCCCATTGGGCATTGCGGCAGGTGGCGTTCCAGTTGGAGCGTGCGGGCGAACCCACGTACCGGGTGCGGGCATTCCGGCGGGCCGCCGAGGTGATCGCCGCCCTGCCGCCCGGTGACCTGGCCAAACGGGTGGCGGACGGCACGCTGACCGACCTGAACGGCATCGGCAAGGCGACCGCGGGCGTGATCGTCGACGCGGTCCAGGGGCGCGAGCCGGTCTACCTGGCGAAGTTCCAGGAGCCGGTGGTCGGCGGCCAGGCCCTGCGCGCGAAGCTGAAAGGCGACTGCCACACGCACTCCGACTGGTCGGACGGCGGCAGCCCGATCCGCGAGATGGCCGAGGCCGCCCGCGACCTGGGTCACGAGTGGATGGTCCTCACCGACCACTCGCCCCGGTTGACGGTGGCCAACGGGCTGTCCGCCGACCGGCTGCGCCGGCAGTTGGAGGTGGTGGCGGAGTTGAACACCGAACTCGCGCCGTTCCTGGTCCTGACCGGCATCGAGGTGGACATCCTGGACGACGGTTCGCTCGACCAGCACCCGGACCTGTTGGCAGAGCTGGACGTCGTGGTGGCCAGCGTCCACTCCAAGCTGCGGATGCCGGCGGCGGAGATGACCGAACGCCTGCTCACCGCCGTGGCCGACCCGCACGTGGACATCCTGGGCCACTGCACGGGGCGCCTCGTCACCGGCAAGGGTCGGCCGGAGTCGCAGTTCGACGCCGAGGCGGTGTTCACGGCCTGCCGCGACCACGGGACGGCCGTCGAGATCAACTCACGCCCGGAACGCCGGGATCCGCCGGGGCGGCTGCTGCGGCTGGCCGTGGAGTTGGGCTGCACGTTCTCCATCGACAGTGACGCCCATGCTCCCGGCCAGCTTGACTGGCTGTCCTTCGGGTGCGAACGCGCCGAGGAGTGCGGTGTCGAGCCGGATCGGGTGATCAACACTCGCGGCGCGAAGGATCTGCTGGCCCTCACCGGTCAGGGCGGTACGGGCTAGAACGCCAAGAGCCGGAAGCGCCTGGACGCCGGGAACGCCGATTGCCGCCGTTCAGGTTTTCAGCGGCCGGCGTTGGCCGTGCGGCCGGCCCGTGAGGCGCGCACCAGGTGCCCGTACCAAGGGATCAACGGTCCGGTACGGCCGTCGACCAGCCGCTGCCAGGTGGCACGGCACAGGTCGAGGAACGGACCGGCGTCCCACCCGGCCGCGAGGTCGCTCAACGGCCGGTCGTAGATGTTGCCCAGCCAGTACCGCCGGTCGAAGCCGTAGGCCACCGGCACGGCCGCGCCGTTGGCCTCGATCACCAACGGGGTCAGCCAGCTTCCCAGCGGCTGCGCGGAGGCCACCGGCACGGCCATGAAAGCCGCCGGTTTGCGGGCCAGCATGGTGCGGGGCACGGCGTCGAGCTGCACCGCCAGGCCGTGTTCCTCGGCGATCCGTCCCAACTCGACGGCCGCGTACGCCAACTCCACCGCGTCCGGCCGCTCCCCCGCCATCAGCCGGTTCGCCACTCCCTCGGGCTCCAGCGGGTGCACCTGGAGCAGCAGCGCGCCGGACTGGGCCGCCGCCAGCGCCACGTCCCCGAGCTGCGTCGCGTTGCCCTGGGTGAGGGTGGTGATGACGCCGACCGGGATGCCCGCCTCGGTGAGCCGCCGGATGCCGGCCAGCGCCTTCTCGAAACACCCCGGCTGGTCCCGGATGCGGTCGTGGGTGGTCTGGTCGCCGTCCACCGACACGGCCACCAGGTCGACCAGGCCCCGGACCAGGCCGATGCGGCGCTGGTTGAGCGCCACCGCGTTGGTGGTGACGGTCGTTCGCATTCCCGCTTCCCGCGCGGCCCGCAACAATGCGGGTAGTTCCGGGTACAGGAAGGGCTCGCCGCCGGACACGCTCAGCACGTCGTAGCCGAGCGCGGCGGCGTCCCTGACGGCCGGGCCCAGCAGGCCGATGGGCACGGACTCCGCGACGTCCGGTCCTGAGCTGGAGTAGCAGTGCAGGCATCTCAGGTTGCACAGCCTGGTGGGATGCACCTGAAGGACCGCGCTGCCGCCCGTTTGCCGCATTTCCACCCTCCCGTGGCACCTGATATTCGTATGGAGCAGACAGTCGGCCCGGTGATACGTCATTCCGTCACCATTGACCCGATCAACTCACCCCAACGTGGGAACCTGTGGGGTTGCTTGAAACGACGGCTGACCGCACAGCGACTTCGTATACGAGGCGGTCAAGCCCGAGTGCTCGCCTGGGGGAGGGGACATGCGCCGCAAATTCGCAGTGTCCACCGATGTGGCCGACGAGGCCCGGCGCCGGGTGCTGCGGGACCTGCACGACGGGTTGGGGCCGTCGCTCGCCGCGATCGCGCTCGGCCTGCGCGCGGCCCGGCACCTGGTGGCGCGCGACCCGGCGTCGGCCGGGCCGCTGCTGGCCAGGCTGGAAGAGGAGATGCACAACGCGGTGGGCGAGATCCGGCGGCTGGCCGCGGGCGCGTACCCGGCGGAGCTGGCCCGGCTGGGGTTGGCCGGCGCGGTCCGGGCGCACGTGGCGACGCTGGCCGACCGGCACCCGGTGCGGGTGTTCGTCCGGGTCGACGGGGCACTGCCGGAACTGCCGATCTCCGTTCAGGTGACGGCGTACCGGATCATCACCGAAGCGCTGACGAACGTGGTCCGGCACGCCGGCGCGCGCACCTGCGTGGTGCGGCTGTGGTGTGCGGACGGCCTGCACGTGGAGGTCGTGGACGACGGGTGCGGCGCGGGCAAGGCCGAGGGGAGCGGAGTGGGGCTGAACTCGATGCGTGAACGCGCCCGCGAGATCGGCGGGACGTGGGCGATGGAGGACGCCGCGGCGGGCGGCACGCGGATCGCCGTCGACCTGCCCGTCGCGGGTGGAGTGTGAGCGGGACATGCCGCCTGCGCTGCGGGCGCTCGTGGTGGACGACCACCCGCTGTTCCGCTATGGGCTCGCCGCGGCACTGGCTGCCGCGTCCGACTTGGAGGTGGTCGGCGAGGCCTCGGGCGGCACGATGGCGGTAGAGATGGCCGCCGCGCTGCACCCCGATGTCGTCGTGATGGACCTCAACATGCCCGACCTGGGCGGGGTGGAGGCCACCCGGCGGATCGTCGCGCACGACCCGGCCGTGCGCGTGCTGGTGCTGACCATGTTCGACGACGACGATTCGGTGTTCGCCGCGATGCGTGCGGGCGCGCTGGGGTACCTGCTCAAGGCGGCCCGGCCGCAGCAGATCGTGCGCGCGGTGCGGGCGGTCGCCGAAGGCGAGGCCATCTTCAGCCCGGGTATCGCGGTGCGGCTGCTGGCGTACTTCGGCACGACGGCCAAGTCGAAGGTGGAGGCGTTCCCGGAGCTGACCGCGAGGGAGCGGGAGGTGCTGCGGCTGATGGCCGACGGCCGGGGCAACGCGGCGATCGCCCGCGTCCTGGTGCTCAGCCCGAAGACGGTGCGCAACCACGTGTCGAACATCCTGCGCAAGCTGCACGTGGCCGACCGCGCCCAGGCGGTGTCCCGGGCCAAGGAGGCCGGTCTGGGCGACGAGTCGGGACACATCGGGACCACCGGCCCATAGTGCCGGGACACCCCGGGTGGCGACCATGGTCGGGGGGAACATCGGCCACTAGGGCGGGAGCAGCGATGAACGGTGAGCAGACGGCGGTCGCCCTGCACGCGGCGGACTCGATCACCAGGGCCGGCGTGACGGCCGCCCTGCGGTCGCGGCCGGAGATCCGGCTGGTCGAGCCGGACGAACCCGCGCCGGTGGCGCTGGTGGTGCTGGAGAGGCTGGACGGCGCCGCGCAGCAGCTACTGCGCCGGCTCCAGGTGCAGGGCAGCCCGAACATCGTGCTGGTGGCGGGCGACATCGCCGACCCGGAGCTGCTGAACATCATCAGCAGCGGGGTGTCGGCGGTGATCCGCCGGTCCGACGCGACCCCGGACACGTTGGTGCGCCTGGTGAAGGCCACGGCGGCGGGCCAGGGCGCGCTGCCGCCGGACCTGCTCGGCCGACTGCTGGACCGGGTGTCCCGGTTGCAGCGCAACGTGCTCAACCCCAACGGCTGGACCATGGCCGGCATGTCCGACCGGGAGACCGAGGTGCTGCGGCTGATCGCGGACGGCTTCGAGACCAAGGAGATCGCCGACAAGCTGTGCTACTCCCAACGCACGGTCAAGAGCATCCTGCACGACATCACCAACCGGTTCCAGTTGCGCAACCGCGCGCACGCCGTGGCGTTCGCGTTACGCGAAGGCCTTATCTAGCAACGTTCCCGTCGGTGTTCTTCGCCCGAGGCGGTTCACTCGACCCTCCCGGAGAAGGACACCGACGGCTTGCAGTTGCCCTTGTCCGTGGGGTTCTGGCAGCTCACCGCGATCACGATCTTCTCACCCGACTTGAACCGCAGCGGCTGCACGTAGTGCCGGTCCAGGTCCCGGTAGTTGCCCAGGCCCAGCTCCAAAATCGTGCTGCGGGTTCCGTTGGAGTCACGCATGACCCGGAGGGTGCCGGTGTCGCCGCGCGGGTTCTGCATCACGATGTCGCTGATGTGCAACGTCTTCTGGTCGTCGGGCGTGAAGACGAAGTCGGTGAACAGGTCCGGGTTGGTCACGATCGCCGCGTCGGCGGCCACCCGGAAGTCCGTCGGCTCGCCGGGCGCCGCCGCTCCCGGGCGGTTCGGGTTGGGCGACGGCTGGGTGCCGGGGGCCGCGCCGGGGTCCAGGCCGACGGCCTCCATGGCCTTCTCGGAGTTCCCCTTGGCCTGCGCGGAATCCGTCTTCGCCTGGCCCGCGCTGTCCTCGGCCCGCTGCGCGGCGGCCTTGACGTCGTTGGCCTGCTCGGTCGCGGCGTCGCGCGCGGCCGACTTCACGGCCGGCTGCAACAGGGTGAACCACAGCGCCGCCAGCACGGCCGCCAGCGCCAGCAGCGCGAGCAGGGCGGGCAGCAGCCACCTGGGCAGTAGCTGGCGCTGCACGAACGTGCCGTCGACGACCAGCGGGTTGCCGACGTTCGGCAGCACCTCCACCCGGAACGGCCGGGTCTGCGGCTGCCCGCGCAGGAACGTGTCGCGCGGCTTGACGAGCAGCTTGACGAACGCGGCCGTGCCGGGCGCGAGCACGATCTCCGGCCGGTCCACCGTGAAGTCCAGCTCGCCGTCCGGGTCGCTCGGCGTGAACCGCACCCCCACCGGGTGGTTGCCGACGTTGTCGACGGCCAGCTCGTACTTGCCCCGGCGGCCCGCCTCCACCTTGCCGGGCACCAGTTCGGCGCTCAGGTCGGTGAACGAGCCGACCTCGACCACGCCCTCCTCGACCACCGAGCCGTACGGGTCCTCCCGGGACGTCACGCGCACGCCGAAGTGCACCGGCCCGGCCGCCACCTCGACGGCCCGCGGCGGCGCGAACCGCACGACGACCTCGGCGGACGCCTGCGGCACCAGGTTCACCGACGGCGGTTCGGCCGCGGCCCACGCCGCGGCGTCGCCCACCACGTCCACGGTGAACTGGTCGACCAGCTCGCCGGTGTTGCGCACGACGACCGTGCAGGTGACCTCAGAGCCCGGCTCCACGGCCAATCCCGTGGCGGACAGCGTCGCGGTAGCGCCCATGTCGTGAATCCTCCGGTCTGGCGGTGCTGGGTGGCACGAGGCGGAAGGGTGGGGCGTGGTGCGTTCCCCGCTGCCCCTACGGGCAGCCGTTCAGCCACGTGCCGCGAAGTCGGGCGGTTGCAGGGTTCTGGGCACGACGAGGAACGGGTTCGACCGCACCGCGCCGAATCCGGGTCCGGCGACCGGGGTGGCCGCCAGCTCGCGTGGTCCGATCAGGTCGTTCTCGAACACCAGGACCTGGGCGTCGATCGTGCCGTCGGCGCGCACCGGGACGGTGCCGGGCTCGGCCGAGATGCCCACCGTCCAGGTCAGCCGCACGGTGCCGCCGGGCGGGAACCCGCCGCCCGTCACGCGCGGCACGAACCCGGTCGGCCCGACCAGCGGCTCGACGGCGATCCGCGGTTGGCGCACCAGGACCTGCGCGACGGAGGTGTTGTCGGCGGCGTCGTTGTCCGGCCCGACGCCCAGCACCGAACCGCCGGCACTGGTGTCCACGGCGGCCTTGGCGGGCAACGTGATCCGCACCTCGGCTTCCTGAAGGGGTTGCAGGACACCGATGTCGCACCCGGCGCCGTCCGCCGCGCAGCCCGGTGACACGGCCCTGGGCGGCAGCAACTGGGCCGGCAGCGACGTGACGATCCGGACGCCCGTCATCGGCGTTCCCGCGCCGTTGCGCATCTTGTAGACCACGGTGATGTCGTCACCGCCGACGAAACTCTCCGCCGGCAGCACGGCGACCGCGAGCGCGAGCGAGCCCGGTGTGACCGGGGGCTTGATTTCCTCGTCCACGGTGACCGCCACCTCGGCCCGGTTGTCGGCCGGGTTGACGTCCGGGCCCACTTCGGCCCGCACGACCTGCTGCCCCGCCGCGATCCCGGTGAGGGTGACCCGGATCTCCGCCCGCGACCGGGGTGCGAGCCGGCCGAGCGAACACGTCGTCCCGCCCGGGAAACAGGAGCCGACGGTCGTGGTGAGGCTGTCGACGCGCAGGCCCGGCGGCACGGTCAGCGTCACCGTCGCGGGCTGCGCGGCCGGGGTGTGGCCGGTGTTGGTCACCACGAACCGCGCGGTCGTGGTGCCCTCGAACGGAATCCGGGCGGGCGCGCCGGAGCCGGTGACCACGAGGTCCGGCAGCCGCTGGAACGCGGGGCTGCGGGCGTCCTGCTCGCCGAACGAGACCAGCTCCCGCTGCGGGCCGCCGCTGGGCGGCACGCCGAAGATCCGGCGCGGCCCCTCCCCCGACGTGTACCGGGAGAACACGATCAGCGCGCCGTCCGGCGACCAGGCGGGCTCCTCCGCGCCGTCGCCCTCGGGCACCAGCACGGTGGCGTTCCCGCCGGCTGCGTTCGCCACGCACAGGGCGTCCTCGTGTTGGAACACCAGCCGGTTGCCGTCCGGCGACCAGTCCGGGTGGCCGTCGACCCGGCCGCACGTCCGTCCGAACCGGATGGATAGGTCGGTCTGCACCACCGGTCCGCCGCCGACGTCGGCCAGCCAGAGGTCGCGGTACGGCACGTTCTCCGGGACGAACACCGCCACCACCGAACTCGCCCGTCCGGTCCGGCCGCCGCTGGTGGCCGTGCACGTGACGGTCGTGATGCCGACCGGGAACGACGCGCCGGACGTGGCGTCGCAGGACGGCGTGAGCGGCTGGCCCGTCGCGGAGGTCGCGGTCGCGCTGAACTCCACCGGCACCGGAACGCCTTGCGGGCTGGGCGCCGCGGCCCCGTTCACCACGACGGTCGGCAGCCCGGCGGCGGCCTCGGTGATCCGGATGGTCTGCTCGCGGCGGTCGGTGGGTTCCGCGCCGTTGAACAGGAACCGGACCGTGCAGCCCCTGGTGTCCCCCACCGCGCTCGCGGACGGGCCCGGCGGGTCCAGCCGCACCGTCTCCTGGAACGTCACCTCCGTGTCGCCGCCCACGGTCACCGATGGCGGCTGGAACGTGATGGAGACGCCCTGCGGGCAGTGCGCGACCGGCGTGACGGTCACCGGCAGGCTCCTGATGCCGCCGTCGATGGCCTGGGCGATCGCCTCCGGTTTCGCGCCGGCTTCGACCAGCGTGCCGCCGGTGTGGTCGACCAGCGCCCTGGCCTGGCCACGGGTGTTCAGGCCGTCGGACCGGGTCAGGATCGGCACCGCGACGACCTTGACGCCCCGCGGCTGCGACACCGGCGGGTACGTGCCGGTCAGGTCCTCCTTGACCTCGTCCAGCGAGTAGTAGGGCGGCGAGCACTCCGACGGGTTGCTCGGCGGGCTCGTGCCCGGTGGCGGGTCGCACGGGTCGCCCGCCTGCTTGCTGGTGGCGTCACCGGCGATCACGATGATCCGGCTCGCGCCCTCGGTGTTGAACACGCGGTGCCTGCCGGGGTCCGCCGGGTCCAGGTCACGGGTCAGGCGGTGCAGGCCGTTGAACCAGTCTTCCGACAGGATGCTGCCGCCGCCGAACGCCTGGAGCTTCCTCTCGTCCAGCAGCACCTCCCGGATGCGCGCGGCCGTGGCCAGGTTCTCCACCAGCTCGTAGCGCAGAGGACCGTCCCAAGTGTCCTTGTAGGACGCCAGACCGAAGCGTGCGCCGGGGTCCTTCGCCGTGATGGCGTCCATGACGGCCGGGATCTGGAGCTTGAAGCTGGCCAACGCGGTGCCCATGGAACCCGTGGTGTCCAACAGGAACATGATCTCCGGCAGCCGTGGGAAGGTCGGGGTGCGCAAGGTGGCGCTCGTGGTGAACGACCCGCCGAGCGGCGTGGACCCGCCGACCGAGCGCGGCGTCACCAGCGGTGTGTCCAGGCCTTGGCTGTTGCGGCTGAACGCGATCGTCCCGCCGTCCGGCGACCAGGCGGGCGTGCTGTCCTGGCTGCGCAGGTGGTCCGGCTTCGGCACGCTGGACAGCAGCACGCCGTCCGAGACCCGCACGATGCCGATCGAGTCGCCGTCCGTCACCGCCAGCCGCGTGCCGTCCGGGGACCACGACGGCTCCGACTGGCCCTCCCGGCCGCTGAGCCGGCGAGCGTTCGAGCCGTCCGCGTCCGCGACCCAGACCCTGGCGGGCTGCTCCGAGCCGGGGTACTCGGTCCACGCGATGCGCGTGCC
This sequence comes from Actinosynnema sp. CS-041913, assembly GCF_050942485.1. Classification (NCBI taxonomy): domain Bacteria; kingdom Bacillati; phylum Actinomycetota; class Actinomycetes; order Pseudonocardiales; family Pseudonocardiaceae; genus Actinosynnema; species Actinosynnema sp. CS-041913. The sequence continues at coordinate 6,932,788 of NZ_CP192037.1, forward strand.
GTCCGGCGAGTAGGCGGGGTCGCTCTCGTGCGGCCGGCCTCCGCGGGTCACGGCCTGCTGGTCGCCACCGTTCGCGTCCGTGCTCCAGAGGTCGCCGGGCCCGCCCCGGCTGGCCCCGATCCGGTACGGCTTCAGGGGCTCCGCCTGCGCGTTCGCGATCGACGGCCGGTCGGCGAGCAGCAAGCCGCCCAGCAGCACGCCGACCACCGCCACCGCGGTCGCTCTGCTCGTCCGTCCGATCACCACTGCCTCATTCCACCGTGAAGAACTCGATTTCGGAGATGGCCACCTCGTTGCCCTGCAACGACCTGTGCAGGGACTTCACGAACACCTCGACCGACTCGGCGCCCTCGCTGTGCTCGATCTTCACCGGCTGCGCGTCGGGTGTGTCGGCGAGCGTGAGGTCGAACGTCCGGCCCGTCGAGTAGACCAGGTGCACCTTCTCCGGCCGGTGCGCCGTCTGGAACTTGTCGCCGATGCCGATCTGGAAGATGGCCCGCTTGACGTCCACCGGCCGGTCGAAGTTCAGCACCAGCGCGGGCAGTTCCGGCTCGACCGGCGCGGCCCAGTAGGTGCTCTTGACGTTGTCGGCGGCCAACCCCGCCGCGTGGCCCGGACTTTCCGCCGTCGCGGTGATCGCACTCGGGCGCACCGGCTTGGGGTCGTTGGAGAACCAGTCCTTGACCTCGCGCGTGGCCGAGGTCGCCTGGTCGTTCACCGCCTGCCGGAACGGGCTGTACAGGCCGTAGAGGCCCACGCCGGCGAGCAGGAGGATCGCCAGCGCCCAGCGGACCACCCGGCCGATCACCCGGCCCGGCGAGCCGCGCCGGCGATGCCGGGTGCCCGCCTTGGCCGGCTCGCGGCGGGGGAAGATCCGGCGCCACCACTTCTCCTTGACGACCTGCGCCTCCACCAGCTCGTGGCCGCAGCGGGCGCAGAACCGGCGGGTGGGCGCGTTCGCCTCGCCGCACTGGCCGCAGATCAGGTCGCCGGCCTGCGGGACGCGGCGCTCGGTCAGCCGGGGCTTGTGGCCGGGCGGGGCCTGGCGCTCGTCCGTGGGCTGCATCGCACCGGGCTGCTGGGCTTGCGGTTGCTGAGCCTGCGGTTGCTGCGGTTGTTGCTGTGGTTGTGGTTGCTGTTGAGGCGGCTGGCCTTGCGGAGGGCCTTGCCAGCCGGGCGGTGGCGGTCCTTGCCATCCCGGTGGCGGCCCCTGCCATCCGGGCGGCGTCGGACCCGGCCAACCCTGCGGCGGGCCTTGTGGTGGCCGCCCCGGCTGCGCCTGCCACCGCTGCGGTTGGCCCTGCTGACCCTGCTGGTTCTGTTGGCTCTGCTGGTTCGGCTGGCTCTGCTGGCTCTGCGGCGCTCCGGGCACCGGTTGCGCGGCCTGTTTCGGCTCCCACTCCAGGTAGGTGCCGCACGAGCCGCAGAACTCGGCGCCCTCGGCGTTGCGTTCGCCGCACTGCGCGCAGACAATCATGGTCCCCCAACCTCCAGTTCCACCACGACGTGCGCGGGCACGGCGTCGGCGATCGCGGCGGCCAGCCGCACCCGGTCCACTGTGGACGGGTCGGCCACGCGCACCCGGACGGTGACCCGGGCCGGCCCGGTGTCCGGCAGCGGCAGGCCCGCCCGGTCGGTCGACGTGCAGCCGCCGCTGTCGAACACCTCCACCCGCCCGCCGGTCAACAGGCTCACGTGCTCCATCAGCCCCCGCCGCGTGCCGCGCCAGCGGTGCAGCCGCACGGCCGTCGCGACCAGCAGCCGGCGGTGCTGGGTCGACCAGCCCTCGCCGACCTCCAGCGCCACCCAGTGCGCCAGCCAGTCCAGGAAGTCCTCCGGCGCGACCCGCGGGTCGAGGTAGCCCGCGAAGCCGTCCAGCGCGGTGAACACCGGGGCCAGCACCTCGTCCAGCGCGGCGAGGAAGTTCTGGGTGAACCGGTCCTCCACGTACACGCCGGGCAGCCGGTCCGCCAGCGGGTGCGGCGTGGGCAGGGTCGGTCCGCCGGTCCTCATCGCGCCACCCGCACCTGGTGGCCGTAGGAGAACGCCAGGCCGTTGGGCGGCAGGTCCAGCCGCGCGACGGCGTTGCCGCGCTCGCCGGTCACCGGGTTCGCCCCGAACAGCTTGATCTCCTCGACCAGCTCGACGCCCGGAAGCCGTTGCAGCACCGCGAACACCTCGCCGGACTGCACGGGCCGGCCGAACGGCCAGCCGTCGCCGTCCGGGCCTCCGTTGATCGGGTTGAAGTAGTCGTACAGCGCCTGGACGCACCGCGTGCGCAACACGTCCTCCGGCGTGCCGGCACGGGCCCGGAGCTGCGCGACGACCGTGACGCCCTGGTAGAACGGCGGTTCCACGGACACCCGCGCGCCGATGCACCGGCGTTCGTCCAGGAACCGCTCGATCCGCTGCCGCGCCTCGGCACTCGGTTGCAGGGCGCCGAAGTCCGACTCCTCGTTCAACCCCACGGCAGGCACGACCAGGACCCGCACGGCGGCCGAACCAGGCCCGGCCGGCACGCACCGGACCCGGGCGATCTCCGGCGCGGCCTCGCGGGTCAGCAGCTCGTAGTCCTCGGCGGTCACGGCCCGGTCGCGGGTGCGCAGCACGAGCGGGCCGCGCAGCGCGGCGTCCTTCACCGACTCGCCCGCCACACCGCCGCTCGCGGGCTCGCGGTTGGTCACCGAGCTGACGAACGGCACCGGGTCGCGCTGCACCTGGAGCAGGCTGCGCGCGACGTTGCCGCGCAGACCGCCGCCGGTCCGGTACTCCGGCACCCGGATGGCGGCCGACTTCCCCGGCACCGCGCCGTAGTTGCGGACGCTGCCGTCCGGCTGGCGGATCGCCGGGCCGAAGATCACCTCGCCGCCGACGCGGTCCAGCACCACGTGCCGGTCCCGCGGACCGGACTCGGCGAACGACCGGACCTCGGTCCACTGCTCCCAGCCGTTCGACGTGGCGACCTCGACCACGAGCGTGCCGTCGTCCACCACCACGGGGGTGCGGGTGAGCTTGAACCGTTGCCCCGGAACGCCTTCCGACACACCGACGGTCTCGCCGCGCACGATGTCGGCGTGCGTGGCGTCGGTCGTGCCGCCGATGGTCGCGGCGGTGACCGACAGGAGTTTGGGCGACTTCTGGTAGAACGGCCGGTCCGCCGCCGGTTCGGTGGCACGGCAGCGCAGCCAGCCCGCGCGCCGGCGGGCGACGACCGAGGCGGTGTGCGTGCGCGGCACGTGCACCACGACGTCGCCGGGCGTGTTGAAGCCGCCGGTCGAGTCGCGGTCGACCTCGCACTTGGTCCAGCCGTTGCCGTTCCACGCCTCCCACCGCCACGGCGGGTCACGCGGGTCGACGCCGCGCCCTTCGGCCTGCGCCTCCACGCGGAGCAGCACGGCGCAGCCCGGCACGGCGTTCGACAGTCCGAACAGGACGGTGTCGCCGGGTGCGGGCGGTTCGGCGAAGCACTCGGGGGCCTTGCCGTCCTTCAGCTCGTCGGTGCGGTCGGCGGGCGGGATGGTCGAGTCGGCGATCGCGGTCACCAGATGCGTCAGCTCGCACGGCACGATCGACAGCTCGCGGTCGACGGTGAACACGACCGGGTCCTCGATCTCGCTGCGCTCGGTCGCGACCTGCGCGCCGCTCGGCACCACCACCGGCACCTCGCGCGGCGCGGACAGCCAGAACGTGACCTCGGCGCGGGCGGCGGTGGGCGGGAACAGCTTGACCCCGATCAGGTCCAGGAACCGCAGGTAGTGCAGGTCCGGCACCCGGTTGAGCCGGTACAGCAGCTCGTCCACCATGTGCGCGAACGCCTCGATCAGCGTGACGCCGGGGTCGGACACGTTGTGGTCCGTCCACTCCGGACAGTGCTGCTGGACGCGGCGCTTGGCCTCGTCCACGAGGTCCTGGAAGCGCCGGTCGTCCAGGTTCGGTGTGGGCAGCGACATCAGACGCCCTCCTCGTCGGCCTCGTGCGGCGGGATGACGTAGAAGGGGAACACCAGGTTGCGCGGGTCGTTCGTGCCGCGCAGCGCGTACCGGATGTCGATGAGCAGCGTGCCCTGGTCCACCTCGTCGAAGCCGACCGACACGTCCGCCAGCGTGATCCGGGGCTCCCAGCGTTCGAGGGAAAGCCTGACCTCGTAGGCGATCCGGCCCGCCGTGGCGGCGTCGGCGGGCGCGAACACCAGGTCGTGGATGGCGCAGCCGAACTCCGGCCGCATCGGGCGCTCGCCCGGCGCGGTGGCCAGGATCAGCCGGATGCTCTCCACGATCTCGCGCTCGCCGCCGACCAGCGCCACCGAGCCGGTCGCGTCGGTGTGGATCGGGAACGCCAGGCCCCGTCCGATGAAGTCCACGTCACCCTCCGATCATGACGGTCGGGCAGCCCAGGACGATCGGCGCGCCGCACGCGGACAGGTCGCCCATCCGCGCGGCGGGCCGCCCGCCGATCAGCACGGTCGGGCAGCCGGGCGGGAGCAGCGCGGTCGGCGGATGCGGTGGCAGGCCGGGGAAGGAGCAGATGTGCGGGTTGCCCACGACCGCGGCGGGCATCCCGCCGACGAGCACCGTCGGCACACCCGGCGGCCCGACCACGCCGGGGTGACCGGTGGGGTCGCCGACCCTCGCCGCTGGTGGCATGTCCGCCTCCCTCAGTTTGACCCTGCCCTTGGTCGATCCCGACCCGGTCGACCGCGACCTCAGTCGATCTCGACCTCAGTTGATCTTGACCAGGCTGCCGCGCACGGTGAGCACGCCGCTCGCGGTGACCTCGGTCTGGCCCTGTCCCGCTACCGACACCGTCGCGCCTTCGACCTTCACGCCCGCGGTGCCGTTGAGCTTGAGCTGGGCGCCGGCCTTCACCTCGACGTCCGTCTGGGCCTGCGCGGTGATCTTCTGGCCCTTGAGCTCCAACGGCCCGGTGCCCGCGTCGATGGTGATCCCGTTCTGCGCCTTGACCGTCACGGCCTTGCCGCTGGTCACCTCGATGACCTGGGCCTTCTGGTCCAGCTTGACGACGAACTTCCCGTCACCGCTGGAGATCAGGATGCCCTCGTCCTCCACGAACTCGACCTTGTGCCCCTTGCGGGACACGAACCCGCGGGTGGTCACCTCGCCGCTGTTGCCGTCCACCGGCTCCTTGGTCAGCTTCGGCGCGGTGTCCTTGCTGTTGTAGAGCCCGCCGAGCACGTACGGGGCGTCGAAGTCGCCGTGCTCGAACCCGACCAGCACCTCGTCGCCGACCTCGGGCAGCACCAGCGAACCCCGACCCTGGCCGGCCCCGGTGTGCACGGTGCGCGCCCACCCGCTGGTGAAGTCGTTGGACAGCCACGGGTACTTGACCTTGACCCGGCCGAGTTTCGCCGGGTCCTTGATGTCCGAGACCTCGGCGGGCACCAGGCCGGCGCGCGCGCCGTTGCCGCCGCCGCTGTTGGCCAGCCCGTAGAGCGAGCGCTCCTGGCGGCCGGACACGGTGAACTCCGTGGTGTAGCCGACCTGCTCGGCGAACAGGTGCCGGGTGCTGGTGAGCGTGTACTTGCCCGCGAACGGGTCGCCGATGTTGGTCAGCGCCACCGCCGTGCCCGCGCGCAGCTTGGGGTTGCCGCGCGCCACCCCGGCCAGTTCCGCGCACGCCCCGCCGAGCTGCGAGCCCAGCGCCGCCGCGACCGCGTCCACCTCGGCCTGCCCCCGGTACGGCCCGGTGGCCAGGAACGGCGGGCTGTTGAACTTCCCCGCCAGGTCGACGGGGCTGACGCCGGTGATCTCGGTGCCGGTCATGTCGGGCTTCTTCGTCGCGGAGACTTCCTTCTTGTTCTCGTAGTCCCAGCCGCGCACCTGGACTTCCGGCACCTGCTCGGCGGCGGTGATCGCGGCCCGCAGCGACAGCAGCGTGCGGTGCATCTCCAGCACCAGCGGGTTGCTCTTGGCCTTGGCCGACTTGTCCGGCGCGCCGGCGGGTTTCTCCGGTAGCTGGAAGTCCAGTTTCCCCTCCACCACGGCGATCTGCGCGCCGACCGCGGCGGCGAGCCGGGACAGGAACTCCCAGTCGCTCAGGTTGTCCTGGCTGATCTGGGTCTGCGGCCGGCCGCCGAACCCCTTCACGTCGTCGATCTGCCCGATCGGGATCTGGGCCCGCTGGGCGACTTTCCGGACGATGTCGGCGACGGTCATGTTCGGGTAGGCGGCGGTGCGGCGGCCCCGGAACAGCCGGTGCGCCAGGTCGTAGCCGCGCACCTCGGTGAACGTGCCACCGCTGTCCAGCTCCACGCCGACCGCCGTGACCTCGCCGCTCATCAACGGCTGCGGCCCGCCGGGGTCGGAGGTCTGCACCTTCAACGCGATCTTCGCGCCGATCTTGAAGTGCGCCTTGTCGAGCACGACGTGGCCGGGGTCGCGGAAGCGCAGCACGAACACGTCCGGCAGGTTGCGGCTGTCGTCCACGTAGGCGTGCGTCAGCAGCGGTTTGACGTCCTCCGGCAGCGGGGCGGACTCGACCTCGATGACGAGGGAGTTCGCGAAGCTCTCATTGGCCATCGCGGATCTCCTCCAGTGCCGGCACCAGCAGCCGGGAGCCGGGCCGCAGCCGCATCGGGTCGTCGATGTCGTTGGCCACCGCGATCTCGCGCCACAGCTCGGCGTTGCCATAAGCCTTGTACGCCAACGACTGGAGCGTGTCGCCCGCGACCAGCACGTGCGAGTCGCGAGCGGCCAGCGCGCCGGACGTCGGGTTCTGGCCGCCCTGCTCGCCGGAGATCTCCTCCAGGTTGACCGTGCAGGTCGCACGGACCGGCGTGCCCGCCGGCGTGAACAGGGTGTACTTCGCGCTGACGCTGGAGACGTACGACGGGAACCCGGTCATCCCGCCCCACTTGAAGATCACCCAGGGCGGCGAGCCCTTGCCGTGCTGGCGGCTGTCCTCGGTGGGGACGCAGCAGGCGAACAGCCGCTCGACCTTCCTGACCACGCTGTCGTCCATCTTCTCGGTGGCGTCGAGGAAGAGTTCGAGCGCGAGCTTCGACGGGTCCGAGCCCTTGAACTCGGGCGGGCCGCTCTTGGCGTTGTTGGGCTGGCGGCTGCGCTCCCACTTGGCGTTCTTGGTGAGCGAGAGTTCCTTGGGGTTGAACTGGAACGCGATCTCGTGCAGCAGTCCGCCGGGTTTGGCGGCACTGCCGGCCTTCGGCGGGCTGTGCACGGCGAGCACGGCCTTCTGGAGGTTGTTCGGCGCGGCGTAGCTGGTGACCTTGGACGCGCCGGCGGACGTGAAGGTGATCGGGGAGGCCATGCCGTCACCTCGCCGACGTCAGGAAGCCGTGGTGCGCGAGTTCGAGCGTCTCGGTGGCGACCTTGGGCGAGTCGGCGGACAACTGCGGCCCGCTCCACCGCACCGGGACGACCCCGGACAGCGCCCAGCTCGCGATCACCGTGCCCCGCAACGTGCGGGCCTCGATGATCGCGGTCTTGCGGGAGATGCCCGCCGCCATGCCGGCGATCCACTTGATGATCTTGTCGGAGTCCTTGGTGACCGGCCGCGACAACTTCACGTTGGAGTACTTGATCCGCGTCGGCAACTGCCACACCATCCCGTTGTTGCCGCCTTCTTCCCGCTGCTCGATGGTGAACTCGATGCCGAGCCCGTCACAGCTATTGAACGACCCGAGGCTCTCGTCGTCGATGCGCACCACGAAGCACACGGCAACCGCCTCTTCCACTTCAGCCATCGCCAAGTCCTCTCAGTGCCACCGATCCGTCAACACCCCGCGCCGTTCGCGGTCCAGCCAGAGTTCGGCTTTGAGCCGCCGCAACAACGGGTCGTACAGCTTCTTGACCAGCTCCTCCGGCTCCTGCCCGACGGGGGCCGGTCCGACTGCCTGCACGGGAGCCGCCTGGGCTTGCGGTGGCGCGGACTCGACCGCCGGGGCCGGCTCGGCGGCCGGGGTGGGGTCGGCGGTGACCTCCCGCGCTACAACGACTTCGGCCTGCGACTCGGGCGCTCGCTCGGTCCGTTGCACGAAGTAGGCCGAGGACGCCATCGGCGCACCCAGGCCAGGGCGTCGTGCTTCGGTCGGACGGCCGGCGGAAAATCGGCCGGGCACCGGATCTTCAACGGCTGCATTTCCGATTATGGGAGTTCCAGCCATGGAAGCTGTGACGGGGGAACTCCCGGCCACCTGATCGACCGAGACCCGCTGCACAACGCCGCCCACTCCGCGCCCGCCAGCCTGGACCGGCCCTGCTCCCAGCGTGCTGCGGACCGGACTGTGGTCGGAACGGTGGTCAGCGCTGTAGTCAGGGCTGTAGTCAGAGCTGTGGTTCAACGGCGCTTCGCTCAACACGGGATCAGCGCCCACCAGCGGCGCGGCGGTCTCCTCTGAAGGCACTCGCTGCACACTCGGAAGTTGCGCACTCGGAGGCTGCACACTCGGAAGTTGGACACTCGGAAGTTGCATACTCGGAGTCGATCCGACCCTCGGCAGCCCCAACCCGAGCCGGGGCGCTACCGGCTCGACACCGGCTCGCACCGATTCCACACCGGACTGCCGAACCACGGGTTCGAGACTCGCCACCGTCGGAAGGTCGCGAGTCGACCCGGCTCCATGATCTTCGAAGCGCTGCGGTGTCACGGATTCGGACACACCCGCCACCACAGGATCGGACATGCGAGCCACTACCGGTTCGGCGCGCGCGACAACCGGCGCGGACCCGACCTCGACCACGGGCTCCGACACCGGCCGAGTGGACCTCTCAGCTTGAGAAGCCTGTACTTCCTGCCCGACCAGTCGCGCGGGCAAGGGGGCCGCACCCGACTCCGCCAAGCGCGCGACGACTATCTCTGGCCCAGTCCCCAAGACGGATTTCGACGCACTCTCCCCAACCGGCCCGTCGGAAACCATCGCAGACTCCGGCACCACACCGATCTCCGGCAGGCGCGACACGGAAGGCTTCGGGTTGGGCGGCACGACGGTCTCGGCGACACGCTGCACGGAAGGCTCAACCACTCGCTGCGCGACCCCGTCGGCCACACGTGGTACGGCAGGCGCAGCAATACGGGGCACAATCGACTCAGATGAGCGGGGCGTTGCAACTCCAGGTGAAGGCGGAGCGCTGGGCCCGGCATCAAGCGCAACCTCCGGCATCCGTTGGACCGGGGACTCCCCGAGCGTCGGACGTGCATCAGATCCGGAGTCGGCGAACGATGCAGCCTCCTGAGGCCCACCAGGCTCCCCCGCGAACTCAGCCTCCGCCACGAATCCGGCCTCCGGCGCGGTCTCGACCGGGCCCGCCACCGACGCGACTTCACCCGCCGAATCACCGACCACATCCGGCTGCCCGGCAACCACCGGCAAATCAGCCCGAGCAGCATCCGGCGGAGTACTCACCGGCGCATTCACCGATGCGCCTACCGAAGCACTCGGTGACGCGCTCCGCTGCACCTTCAGCGGTGCGCTCACCGACGCACTCGGCGGCATGCCCGGCGACGAACTCGGAGCAACCGGCACAACCGCCCCGACACCCGCCTCAGCCCGGAGCACCGAACCCGGAACCTCCGCAGCCAACTCGTCCCCGAGCACAGGAGCCTCAGCCGCCGACGCCCCAACAACCGACGTCTCAACAGCCGCCTCACCAGCCGACGCCTCAGCAGCCGACGCCTCAGCAGCCGCCTCACCTCCAGCCGCCTCAGCCCCCGCCACCTCACCCCCGGCCACAGCCCGCTGCACCGGAGCACCCGGCGAGTCAGCCGACCAAGAAGTCCGCAAAGAACCGAGCAGCCGCTGCACCACCGACCCCCGAGGCCTGCCCCGCACAGCAACAGGCATGTCGACCGGCGCCCCGGGCACCCGCACCGGACGGACCAAGCCGTCGATCACACCGGACGGCTCCCGAGCCTCCACGAGATGCGCCAACGGAGCCAGGTAGGCAGGCGACCGCCAAGAAGCCAGAGAGCCCGAGAACCGCTGCACCGGGTTCACCAGAGGGTGCTCCGGCACGACGCGCTGGATCGGCGGCAGCATCCGCCACTCGCCGCGCAGCACCGGTTCGGCGCGTGCCGCGGGCTCGGCACGTGGTTGCCTGCGCCATGGCCACATCGCGGTTCACCGCCCCTGGCTTATCCGTGTGTTGATGCGCGCGATCTCGGCCACGTACCGCAGCCGGTCGGGGTGTTCCATGTCCAAAATGGACTCCCACGACCAGTGGAAGTGGTACGCCACGTACGCGACCTCCTCGTGGAGGCGGTCGGCCGCGTACGTCACGATTCCCCCAGGCGCCCGCCCGCGACGTCCACGCTGAACCCGTGTCCGCACTCGGGGCAGGCCACCGCCGCGCGGGTGTGGCCCTCGCTGTTGATCCTCCGGTACATGTCCTGCAGGAAAGCCAGATCCGACGCGAACAGGTTCTCCACGACACCCACGTGCACGTCGGTCACCGTGCCGATCCGCTCGATCACCCTGGCCAGCAGCACCACCGTCAGGTAGGCCGCGTTCTCCCGCACCCGGTCGTCGCGCAGCGGCACCAGCTCGTCCCGCGCGGTGGCCAGGCGCATCACGCCGGACCGGTGCACGACGCCCGCGTCGTCCACGTAGCCGCGCGGCAGTTCGAAGGCGAACTCCGTCCGCATCGCCGACTCCGGTGCGGCCGGCGCCTCGGGAGCGGGTGCGGGGACCGCGGACATCACCCTGCGCATGGCGTCACTCGATTTCAAGCTGCTCGTAGGTGATGACGAGCTTCTCGGTCAGCACGCTGGTGTCGCCGGCCTTCAAGGTGCCGATCTCCAACGACTTCGGCCACGCGTTGGTCAGCTTGTAGCGCTTGATCGGCTGGCCCTCGTAGTCGTAGACGATGATCGCGCCGCCCTTGCGGGCGTTGACCATCTTGCCGAAGTGCGAGTCCTTGACCCACTTCTCGAAGCTGTTGTCGGACGTCAGGCCGCGGGTCAGGGTGACCTCGCCCGCCTTGGGCCTGCCGGGCAGCTTCTTGATCATGTACTTGCCGTCGTTGGTGTTCTGCTTCAGCTCGATGACGTCCTGCTCCATCTTCAAGCCGGAGACCTCGGAGATCTGCTTGATCGCGACGCCGTCGACTTCGAGCCCGAACGAATGGCCGACCGAGGTGTCGAGGTCGGGAAGGGCCATGACTCAACCGCCTTTACTCGTTGACGAGGCTGGTGCCGCCGGAGATCTGGGCCAACCGGAAGATCACGAACTCCGCGGGCTTCACCGGCGCGATGCCCACCTCGCAGACCACCTGGCCGAGGTCGATGCTCTCGGCGGAGTTGGTCTCGCGGTCGCACTTGACGTAGAACGCCTCGTCCGGCGTCAGCCCGAACAGCGCGCCCTTCCGCCATTCCGTGACCAGGAACGCGCTGATGGTGCGCCGGATCCGGGCCCAGAGCGCGTCGTCGTTCGGCTCGAACACGACCCACTGGGTGCCGTTCAGGATGGACTCTTCGAGGTAGTTGAACAGCCGCCGCACGTTCAGGTACCGCCACGCCGGGTCGGAGGACAGCGTCCGCGCGCCCCACACCCGGATGCCCCGGCCGGGGAACGACCGCACGCAGTTGACGCCGATCGGGTTGAGCAGTTCCTGCTCCGCCTTGGTGAGCTGCGTCTCCAGCGCCACCGCGCCGCGCACGACCTCGTTGGCGGGCGCCTTGTGCACGCCGCGCGTGCCGTCGGTGCGCGCCCACACGCCGGCCATGTGCCCGCTCGGCGGCACGAACACGTGCTCGTCGCTGGCCGGGTCGAAGATCTTGATCCACGGGTAGTACAGCGCCGCGTACTTCGAGTCGTAGCCCGCCTCGTTCTGCCGCCAACTGCGGACCTGCTGCGGGTTGAGCCCGGGTGGCGGGTCGAGGATCGCGATCCGGTTGCCCATCAGCTCGCAGTGGGCGATGATCGCGAGCTGCACGGCTTTCGCCGACTCCAGCGTGATCAGGCCGCGTTGCAGCGAACTCATCAGGTCGGGCACCGAGACCATGGTGATCTCTTCGATCGCTTCCAGGCCACCGAACCCGGTGCGGTCCGCGACGTCGCCCACGTAGTCGTCGGCCGCGATCTTGCGCGGCACGGGCGACCCGGCGGGCGCCTCGGACAGCGTGACGGCGCCCTTGTCGGGCTTCGCCAGCGCGGTGGAGGCGGTCTCCTCGATAGTGATCAGGTTGGACTTCTCCTGCACGACCGTGACGACGTTCTCCTTGGTGCGCTTGGTGGTCACGTTGTGCGTCTCGACCACCTTGCCGTTCTGCTTGACCAGCAGCGTGAACCGGTCGTCCGGCGGGTTCTCCCCGGCGGCGTCGGCCACCTCGACGGAGAGGTCCGCCGCGCCGACCTCCTTGGCGCGGACGCGGTAGCCGCCCAATGCGGCCTGCGGCCCGGTCGGCTCGGCGCCGTTGCCGTTTCCCCGCTCGCCGCCGATGCGCACCACGTAGCAGTTGGTGCCGCCGTTGAGGAAGTACCCGTAGACCGACTGCGCCAGGTAGCAGTCCTCGACGAAGTCGCCGAAGGTCTGCGTGTACTGGGCCCAGTTGGAGACCAGGGTCGGGGTGTTGAACGGGCCACGTGCCGCGAACCCCACGAAGGCGGCGACAGCGGTGCCCACGCCCTCAATGGGCCGCGCACCCGCCTCGACCTCCTCGACGTACACCCCCGGCGAGAGATAGGTGGGCATTGCGTTGCCTCCCAGAGTCGTGCGGGACCGGGTCGTGCGGAACCGGCTGTAGGCAAATGCTGCGGCCCGCCGGGCACGTGGCGAAACGACCATGAGGATGGGCCAGGGGGAACCGTTGACTGCCCGAAGAGGCAGCCGCCCCCGGGCAGCGGGAACTGCCAGGGGGCGGCTGCCCGTGATGGTCGGCTTACCGCTTGCGGGGCTGGTTGAAGCGCAGCATGTTGCCGGAGGGATCGCGGAACGCGCAGTCGCGGACGCCGTACGGCTGGTCGATCGGCTCCTGCAACACCTCGCCACCCGCCGCGCTGACTCGCTCGAACGTGGCGTCGCAGTCGTCGGTCTGGAAAATGACCCCGCGCAGCATGCCCTTCGCCAGCAATTCCGCCATGGCCTGCTTGTCGGCGGGCGAGGCGTTCGGGTTCGCGAGGGGCGGTTCGAGGACGATGTCCACATCGGGCTGTGACGGTGAGCCCACGGTCACCCAGCGCATTCCTTCGAACCCGACGTCGTTGCGCACCTCCATGCCGAGCACGTCCCGGTAGAAGGCGAGCGCCTTGTCGTGGTCGTCGACGGCGATGAAGCACTGTGAAAGCGTGATGTCCATGCGGACAACGCTACGAGCGCGGCCCGGGTTTCGCTTCTCCATTCCTGATCGGGCGGGTGTGGATCTTGGCGACGCAGGCCGGGATGGCCGCGCCATCGTCGTGGGAACGGGCCCGGTAGGCACTCGGGCTCTCGCCGACCAGCTCGGTGAACCGCGTGCTGAACGACCCCAGCGACGTGCAGCCGACCGCGAAGCAGACCTCCGTCACCGACAGGTCACCCCGCCGCAGCAGCGCCTTGGCCCGCTCGATCCGGCGCGTCATCAGGTAGCTGTACGGCGTTTCCCCGAACGCGGCGCGGAAGCTGCGGGAGAAGTGACCGTCCGACATGAGGGCGGCCCGCGCCAGCGCCGGGACGTCCAGCGGCTCGGCGTAGTCGCGGTCCATCGTGTCGCGGGCCCGGCGCAACCGGACGAGGTCCTCCAGCATCACGCGTCCACGATCTCACAGCCCCGGCCACCCGGTGCTGTCGGCGTCTCCACTATCGACCCATATTTCACCCGAAATAGGCCCGAATCAGGTGAACAGTCGATTCGCAATGGTTTTCATCATGCCATCGGGCGCAATTCACAGCGCCGCGCTGACTACTCGGCGACTTCTTCCTCTTCCTCCCGCTGCACATAAGTCTGCGCGGCCGGGGCTTCTTCCTCTTCCTCGGCGGGCACGTCCTCGCGCTGCAACGCCGCTTCCGCGCCGTGGTCGTGGTCCTCGTGCCGCTGCACGGCGGGCGCGGCCGGGGCCGACATCACGTGATCGGCGTTGGCACTGGCTTCCCGCTCGAACCGGTCGGACGGGTCGCTCACCTTCACGCCGCCGCCGGCGTCCGTGCCGTCGACCGGGCCGCTGCGCTGCTGCACGACGTGGGTCAGCTCGTGCGCCAGCATGTGCTTGCCCGCGTCCGAGGACGGGTCGTACTTGTCGCTCTGGAACACGATGTTCTCGCCGACCGTGTAAGCCTGGGCGTTGACCGACCTCGCCGACTCGTGCGCCGCGCCGTCGGTGTGCACGCGGACACCGGAGAAGTCCTGGCCGAAGCGCGATTCCATGTCCTCGCGCACGCCCACGTCCAACGGCGCGCCGCTGGACCGGACCACGTCGTGCACCGGGGATTCCTCTTCCACCAGGGTGCTCGCGCCCGCGTTGCCGACGGCCCGTTGCAGGCCCAGCATCCCGGCCGGCCCGAGGATGTCCGGGCGTCCGGCCGCCGCCGCACGACCCATCAGGTCGTGGTCCTCGCGCTCTACCCGATCGCCCTTCGGGCGGAACGCGCTCTCGCCCTCGTGCTCGTGCCCGTGTCCGTGCATGGTCGCCCCCACGTATCAGAGGTGTCGCCCTAGAGCATGGTCCCGGCGCGCGACGAGCACCAGCCTCGGCCGCACGCCCGAACGGGCGGTCTCGACTGCCCGGAAGGGCATCCACGGGGACCTGGAGCACGGTCGCGGCACGTGGCTCATGTCACGACACCACCAGGTCCAGGTACGGGCCGAACTCCCGCGCGCCGACGAGCCGCCCCAGCTTGCGGTACTCCCTGGCCACCGCGCCGACCACCTCGGCCATCCCGACCGGCCGCCCGGACTCGGCCGCCAGGTACGCGGCCGTCACGGCGGCGGAGCGGATGTGCCCGCCCGCCAGTTCGAACGCCGACGACAGGAAGTCCAGGTCCACCTCGGTGCGCGGGGCCGTCGTGCCCAGACACTTGTCCCAGAGCGCGCGCCGCAGGTTCTCGTCCGGCACCGGGAAGTCCACCACGACGTCCAGTCGCCGGGTGAACGCCTCGTCCAGGTTGGCCCGCAGGTTGGTGGCCAGCACGGCGATGCCGTCGAAGGTCTCCATGCGCTGCAACAGGTATGCGCTCTCGATGTTGGCATAGCGGTCGTGCGCGTCGCGGACTTCCGACCGCTTCCCGAAGATCGCGTCGGCCTCGTCGAACAGCAGCACGCCGTTGACGCCCGCCGCCTCGGTGAAGATCCGCTCCAGGTTCTTCTCGGTCTCGCCGACGTACTTGTCCACCACGGTCGCGAGGTTCACCGTGTACATGTCGAGCCCCAGCGACGCGGCGATGACTTCCGCCGACATCGTCTTGCCGGTGCCCGAATCGCCCGCGAACAACCCCGTCACGCCCCGCCCACGACCTCCGCCGGGGCGCATCCGCCATTCGTCGATGACCCGGTCACGGTGCCGGGCGCGGGCCGCGAGTTCTTGCAGCAGACCGACGACACCGCTGGGCAGCACCAGATCGTCCCACGTCACAGCGGGCTCGATGCGGCGTGCCAGGCGTTGCAGACCGGCCGCGTTCTGGCTGCGCGCCCCGGCCCGCAGGTGCGCCATCGTGACCACGCCGCCGTCCACCAGCGCCGACACCGACGCGGCCTGCGCGGCGCGGGCGATCTGGCTGGGGCCCAGCACGAAGTGCGCGGTCGCCGTGGCCGGGTCGACGCCGGGTGCGAGCTTGCCGTCGAGCCGCTCGCGCCACAGGTCCGCGCGGGACGTCACGGTCAGCGTCGCGGCGTCGTGCAGCAGCGGCGGGTCGACACTCCATTGTGGATTCCACACTTCGGGGCCGTGCACCAGCAGCGGGACGGACGGGTGCGTGAGCGGTCGCAGCAGCGGCTCGTCCTCCACCGGCCCCAACACCACGCCCGCGCCGCGCAACACCGCCTCCCTCAGCACGGCCGTCGCCAGCTCGGAGTGATCGGGCTCGGCACGCAACCGCGCGGCGTCCACTTCGAGCACGGAGAACCCGGCGTGCGTCAGGGCGGCCGACGCCAGCTCACGCGCCCCGCCACCCGGCCGTTCCCTCAAGTACGCCAGGCGGACCTTGGCCCGCAGCCCCCGCACCAGCCGCCCGACGTCGGCCGCCGGCACCGGGTCGTCCACCACGCGGGCGACGCCGGCCAGCGCCGCGTCCGGCCGGTCGTCGCCCAGCAGGTGGTTGACCACCCGGTCCGGCACCCGCAGCGAACGGGACAGGAAGGGCCGTTCCCGGTCCTCGACCACGAGCAGCCCGGCGGCCACCAGCGGTGAGGACGGGTCGAGCCGGGACCGGCCGGCGGCGGAGGCCTCGGGCAGCCCGCAGAGCCGCAAGGCCAGCCCCGCCGTGGCACGCCGCCGGGTCACGTCGTCGTTGAGGTAGCCGTAGAACTGCTCGAACCGGCTGTCCACGTCCGGAGCCAGTGCCACCAACAGGATTTCAATGTCCAAACCGGACAGTCCGGCCACTTCGGCCAACCGGCCGAGCCGCCCGGCCGACACGGAGGACTGGAACGGCACGTAGGGCTCGCGCCGGGACGCGAGCAGCGCCTCGATGGCCTCGTCCGACAGGTAGAGGCCGCGGAACGGGTCGTCCGGGTTCGGGTCGGCCTCGCGGCGCGCGGCGACCGCGTCCCGGATGCGCCGCTCCAGGGCCGCGAGCCGGGCGAACAGGTGCGGCAGGCTGCCGGTGTTCACGTGTGCCTGCGGGTCATCGCCGGCCGGTGGGCGACCGAGTCGTCGCCCATCTCCAGACGCATCCCGTCCTCGACCGGCGGGCCGGCCGGGAAGACGCGGCCGGAGTCGACCGGCGAGGACACCACGACGTCCAGCGACGGTTTCAGCTCGCCGCCCAGCGCGGTCCACACGTCGGCGAACGCGCGGTCCTCGGGCGGCGGCAGCGCGACCGTCATCGGCACCGGGAGTTCCAGCGCGGCCAGCGTCCCGCTGAGCAGGCCGGTCGGCACCGACTCGTGCCGGATGAAGCCGACCAGCAGCTCGGACAGCAGCCGGTGCTCGTCCTCGGACCGCTGGGTCCACGCCGTGACGAGGTAGGACAGCTTGATGTAGCGCGGCGGCAGGCGGCGCGAGACGACCTGGCCGTTCTCGTAGTCGTTGAGCAGCCCGCGCTGCCGGCGGCGCATGTCCTCGCGGATGTCGTAGAGGTAGACGTTGACGGTGGGCGCGTTGCGGCGCGCCGCCCAGTCCTTGGTCGGCGCGTCGAACGCGACTTCGACGTCCGTGCCGCGCAGCGCGTCGTCCCGGACCAGTCGGCGAAGGGCCTCGTCCACCTCGTGAATCACGCCTCCACCATGGGGTTCGGGCAGGTCGAGGTGCAGCGACGCGACGGCGGACCTTGGGGCAGCGCCGGCTGCCCGCGAGGGCAGGGTGGGCCGGGCCGGCACCTTGTTTTACCCGCAATTACCGCATAAATACGGAAGTTCGACTTCACACGAACACGTTTCCCGCGTATTGATCTTGGCTCGTTCGGTGCTAGTGTGCGGCGCCAACCAGGGATCCGGAAAGGATTTGTGAGCAATGGACGGTCGGCACCACCGGGCTCGCACCAGCGCTGACCACCCCGAAAGTGAGCCGACTACCTCCAAAACAACCATCGCACTAGCCCGGTGGGCCGGTGCGGCCACCAGCCTGGCGGGCGCCCTCATCGCCATTCTGACATTTCCGACCACGGTGCTGAAAATTGTCGGCGCGGCGGTCTGCGTGATCATCGGCGCGACCGTGCTCGCCACCTCCCGCGACCGGGACAGACCGTCCACCGCCCTGCTCGCGGGCCTGTCCACGGCCAGCGTCGCGACCCTGGTCCTGGCAATAGTGCTGGGCAGTATGGACATGTCGCCGCGGGCAACTCCGGCCAACGCCGCGAGCACCCCGCCGCCGTCCACCACGTCGACACCGAGCGAAACGATCGGCACCGCGCAGTCCGTGCCGCTGACGCCGCCGAACGCCGTCTCCCTGGCGGATCTGAAACCGATCGAAAACGAAGCCAACGAGAATCTCTGGACAACCGGCGCGACACGACTGCAAGGCGTCCCGCACGACAAGGCGATAGCCGTCACCGGCGCGTGGTGCGGAGCGACCCAGGTCGAGTTCGCACTGAACGCGCGATTCGAGCGGTTCACCGCGTTCATCGGAATAGCCGACGACTCCGCCGAAACCAAACCGCTGGACTTCTACGTGCTGGCCGACGGCAACCCGGCCGACTTCCCGGCGGTCGGCAAGACCTCGCGAATGGTGGACATCCCGGTGGCCGGCGCACAGCGGCTGACCATCGGCGTCCGCCCGCCGACGGGTGACGCCAGCAAGTGCCCCGGCCCGGAACGCGTCGGCGTGTGGGCCGATCCGCTGCTGACGCCGGCGAAGTGACCGCTGACGGGCGGCCACTCCGCCGGCCCGGCTGGTCACTCGGCGGACACGTCCTCCGGCAGGTCCTGGACGTCCTCGAACCACGACGTGATGTTGTCCAGCGCGGCGGACACCAGTTCGGCCTGCCGGGGCGTGATGACGATGACGTGGCCGTCCGAATCGGTGACCCGGACGTGCGGCAGCGCGAGTTCGATACTGGCCGGCCCGAGGTCGCCGTAGGCGGGGATGGTGAATTTCCGGCCGAGCGGGAGCTGGGCCATGTGCGCGAGCTGCTGTTGTGCGTTCATAAATGCACACTGACACGTTGCAACAGGTGCAATACATAGCCCAATCGTGTTATTGCCGATCAAAGATCAGCTCGACCACCATGGGCCTCATGCCAGGTAACGCCTACACCTCCGTGCGCTCCCGCACGGTCGCCAACGCGCTCCGACTATATCGTGAGCAACATGAGATGAGCTGCGAAGACGTCGCCGGGATGCTCGGCGTGTCGGCCAGCAAGATCAGTCGGATGGAGACCGGGAAGAGCGGCCTCCAACTGGACGACGTGGCCGCGCTGCTGGGTTTCTACCAGGTGCCGGGGCCGCGTCGGAAAGAGCTGATGGACCTGATGCGCAGGGGTGAGGAGATGGGGTGGTGGGAGCGTCAGGCCGGTCTGCCGAAACTGTGGCGCGCACTCATCGACTTCGAGAACAAAGCGTTGCGCATACACAACTACGAACCACTGATGATCCCAGGTCTGCTGCAAACCGCCGAATACACCCGAGCACTGTTCAAAGCCGCTGAACCGACGGTCACCGACCACGAGTTGGACACCCTGGTCACCAGCCGGATGGCGCGCCAGACATTGTTGTCTCGAAGCAACGCCCCGCAGTACCTCGCAGTAGTCCATGAGGCCGCGCTCCGCGTCCAGGTCGGCCAGCCTGCGGTCATGCGCCGCCAGCTTCGCCACCTCCTGGACGCCGCCGAACACCCGAACGTCACCGTCGTCGTCGTACCGATGTCCGCCGGCATGAACGCCGGTCTGCGCGGGCCGTTCGTGATCCTGGAGTTCCTGCACGAACCGGCGATCGTGCACGTGGAGAACCAGATCACGGCCATGTTCCTGGAGGAGGCAGTCGACTTGGAGGGCTACCGCCTTGCTCTGCGCAATATTCTCGGAGCGGGTCTTGCACCGGGTGCAACGGCCGACCTGCTGGCAGAGCTGATCAAGGAGTGACCGTGGACCTCACCCGTTGGCGCAAGAGCACCCGTAGCGGCACCGCGTCGAACTGCGTCGAACTGGCCCGCACGGAGCAGGCCGCAGCCATCCGCGACTCCAAGAACCCCACCGGCCCAATCCTTGCGTTCACCTCGAAGTCACTGGCCACGTTCCTGAACACTCTCAGGTAGTCGAGTCCGGGCCGACCCGCGTCGCAGGCCTGCCCGGCACGCACACCAATCAAGGAGTGACCGTGGACCCCACCACCGCCTGCTGGCGCAAGAGCACCCGCAGCAGCGACGTCGCCAACTGCGTCGAACTGGCCCGCACCGAGGAGGCCGCAGCCATCCGCGACTCCAAGAACCCCACCGGCCCGACCCTGGCCTTCACCGCCAAAGCCCTCACGACGTTCCTCACCGCCGTCAAGTAACGCAGGTCGGGGCCGGCTCGTCCCCCGAGCCGGCCCGCCCCAACAGCGTCACGGGTAGCAGTGCTACGAGAACTTGTGCCCCTCCGATGTAGGACCGCTGAAGAAGTCCACCAAGGTCACCCCGGTGGGCGCGGCCGGAACACGCCGCGTGGCTCGACAATCAGGAAGACCACGATCAACAGTCCATAGAGGACGGCCTCGACCTGGAACACCGTGACCGCGCCCGTCGCAGCGGGGCTGATGAACGGCAGCACCGTGGGCAGTTCCCGGGTTATGCGCGGCAGCAGGTTGCACGAACCCAGGTCGAAGAAACCGTTGACCACGAACAACCACCGCTTCCTCCTCTTGTAGTGCTCGACGTCGCGGAACGACGAGACCGTGCCCTCGCCCCGCAGCCCCAGGTGGGAACTCGCGCACGTCCTCGTCGGCCGGCAGCGCCGCGGCGGGCTCGTCCATCACCACCCGGTCGGTCTCCAGCACGTAGCCGTGGTCGGCGACGGGCAGCGCCATGGCGGCGTTCTGCTCGACCGGCAGGACCGCGGTGCCCTGCTCGTTGATCCGCACGAAAAGGTCGCGGATCTGCCGGACCACCAGCGGTGCGAGACCCGGGCTCGGCTCGTCCAGCAGCGGGTAGCGCGACTCGGATATCAGGGCGCGCCCGCGTCTCGCCCGCGCCGTTCGCGCCGAGGAGGGCGACTGTCCGCCCTTCGGGGATGCGCAGCCGCGCAACACCGGCATCACATCGGCGTAGACCAACTCAAAGTTGCACGCCTCCAGCACCAGCGCCTCCGGAGTGCCGGGAAGGCGGCCGGTATGACCCCGATCACACCGTTACCTACCACTGTTCACGAACCGTGATGTCGGGGCGGTCGACCCGGTCCGGCTTTCTCGATTCCGATGCCCAGTCCTGTGTGGACGGGGTGTAACGGGGTGACGGCTCGGGTATGCGCCATCCATGGACGGCGGCGAGATCGAGCTCCGGCTGGCAGCGGGGCCCGCCGGCCTGTCCACCGTGCGGGCGGTCGCGGGTGCGATCGCCCGGTCCACCCCCGAACTCGCGATCGACCTGGTCATCGCGGTGGACGAGGCCTGCACCACGTTGATCGCCAAGGCGCGCGACCACGCCGTGCTGGCCTGCCGGTTCGTCCGAGACGGTGATTCCGTTCGGTTTCGCGCACAGGTCCGCTCCTCGGCCGTGACCGTGCCCGACCACCGCTCGTTGTACTGGCGGGTCGTCAGCTCGGTGACCGACACGGTGGCCACCTGGGTGGACGGAGAAGGCCTGTTGCAGGTCGAGTTGAGGTGCCGGGCATGAACGCGGTCGACTACCAGCCGCTGTTCGTGGAACTGGCGGCGACGCAGCGTGACGGCACGCGCTATGCGCAGTTGCGCGACAAGCTGGTGACCGAGCACCTGCCGCTGGCCAGGCACATCGCCGACCGGTTCGCCGAACGCGGCGAGTCCGTCGAGGACCTGCGGCAGGTGGCCGCGCTGGGGCTGATCCACGCCGTCGACCGGTTCGACGTGGGCCGCGGCATCGACTTCCTGGCGTTCGCGGTGCCCACCATCACCGGCGAGGTCCGGCGCTACCTGCGCGACCAGGGCTGGGCGGTCCGCGTGCCCCGCCGGCTCAAGGAGCTGTGCGTGGCCATCGACACCGCCCGCGTCGACCTGGCCCGCCGCACCGGCCGCTCGCCCAAGCCCTCCGAGGTCGCGCGGCACCTGGGCATCAGCGTGGACGAGGTCTACGAGGGCCTGCACGCCACCTCCGCGCACCACCTGCTGTCGCTGGACGAGCTGGCCGGCGGCGGCGAGCTGGACAGCGGCGACCACCTGATCTTCGACGACCCCGCGCTGGAGGTGGTCGAGCTGCAGCACGCGCTGGACCCGATGCTGCGCGGCCTGCCCCGGCGCGAGCGGCGGATCGTGGTGCTGAGGTTCTTCCGCGGCATGACGCAGAGCCAGATCGCCGACTCCGTGGGTGTGTCGCAGATGCACGTGTCCAGGCTGTTGAGCCGCTCACTGGCCCGGTTGCGGAGTCTGCTCGATGATGAATGACGGAGCGAGAGGGGTGCACGCCATGGCGAACCTGTCCTGGCCCCAGCGCACGGCGCTGGCACTCGGCGCGCTGCTCATGGTGTGGGCACTGGTCGACCTGGTGGCCGGGCGGGCGCCGCTGGGCGTGCTGCACGGGATCACCGGACTCGCGGTGCTGGCGGCGGCCTTCCGCACGCGGGCGGCCCGGTTCGTCGGCACGTTGATGGGCTTGGTGTTCCTCGTCGTGTTCGCCTACGGGGTGGGTGACCCGAACGGGCCGCTGGACGCGGGCTTCCTCGGCAACGGGGCGCACCTGCTGCTCGGCTTCGCGTCGGTCGGCATCGCGGAGAGCTGCGTGTGGTGCGAGCAGCGCGCCCGGACGCTCCGGGCCGGCCGCACGGGACGGTTGCCCTAGGCCCCCGCCGGGTATGTCTTCCGGTGACGTCAACCGGGAGGACCACATGCGCACCACGGGCTGGCACGAGGTCGTCGGGATGGACGGCCCCTTCGTGTCGGTGTACCTCGATGTGAGTGATCACGTTGACCTGCGGTGGCGCGCGCTCCGTGACCAACTGGACGGGGCCGGGGCGGACCCCGGGTCGCTGGCGGCGGTCGGGTCGGCCCTCGACACCGGGCTGTCGTCGGGCGGCCGGGCGGTGGGGCGCGGGCTGGTGGCGTCCGAGGGCCGCGTGCTGATCGACGCCGATCTGCCGCTGCCGCCTTCCGGGTACACCGCGCGGTTCAGCGCGTTGCCCTACCTGCTGCCGCTGGTGGACTTGTCCGAGCCGCTGCTGCCGCACGTGGTCGTGCAGGTCGGTTCGCACGGGGCGGACCTGCGCGGCGTCGACCCGAGCGGACGGCCGGTGGCGGTCGCCTCGGTGGGCGCGCGGCGGTCCGACCGGCGACTGGCCGCGGCGGAGCTGGCCGACGTCGCCCAGGAGGCCACCGCCCTGGTGGACCGGCTCGGCGCGCCGCTGCTGGTGCTCGCCGGTCCGCTGTCGTCGAGGCGGTCGCTGCGGGTCGCGCTGCCGAGTCGGTACCGCCACCTGGTGGTCGAGGTGGACGGCGCGCCGGACCGGGCGGTGCTGCACCTGGCCGGCCGGGCGAACCAGGACGCGCGGCGCGCGGTGGTGCAGCGGTTCCGCGACGAGTCCGCACGGCTGACCGGCCGGGCGGTGCACGGGGTGGCGCCGGTGCAGGAGGCGCTGGAGGCCGGGACGGTCGACACCCTGCTGCTGACCGATCCGCTGGTGGGGTCGCGGATGGCGGACGGCGGACGGGCCGACGAGGTCCTGCCGTTGCTGGCGGTGGCCTCCGGGGCGGACATCGCGCTCGTCGGCGGGGCGGTGCGGCTGCACGAGGACGTCGGCGCGCTGCTCGCCGGGTGATGGCCGGCCGTGCCCGTCGATGCCGTGTCCCTCCGCTGCCGTGCCTCTTCCACCAGGTGACCCGCCGCACCGATGACCGGGGATTCCCGGGCTAGCCGGCCCGGCACAGGTCCCGGACCTCGGCGCGTTGCCGGAAGCCGGCTGACCGGTAGGTGGCGACCGCGCCGACGTTGGCGCTCGGGGTGCAGACGACCACGCTCGACGAGCCCAGCTCCCGAAGCGCCGCCGCCGCGGCGACGGTGATCGCCTTGCCGTAGCCGCGACCGCGGTGTTCCCGGTGCACGCCCATCGGCTCGATCAACCCGGGCCTCCCCGGACCGGCCGACCACACCGTCACCGTCGCCACCGCGTCGCCCCGGTCGTCGTACGCGACCAGACAGCGGGCGTCGGCGTAGGGCGCTCCGCCCGCCATCGCCTGCCAGCCCGCCTCGGTGAACGTCGAACGGTCGAACGCCGCCCGCTGCACGGCGGCCCGCACGACCGCCTGCCCCGGCCCGATCACCTCGATCCGCACGCCCGGGTCCTCCACCGGCTCGGTGAGGTCGCGGAGCAGCGGCGTCCACGGCTCGTCGGTGTGCCAGCCGCGCTCGGACAGCAGGTCCTGGAGCAGCGCGCCCCTCGGCGCCTCGATGCACACCCTGCCCTCCGGCAGCACGCCGCGCTCCGGCTCGGCCACGTCCTCGACCAGCCGCCGCGCCAACTCCTCGTCCCGGTGGGCGTCCGGCGCGATCGTCAGCCGCAACAGTGTGGGCTCGTCCAACAGCCCGACGGCCAGCATCCGTCCGTCCCGGCTCCACGTCCGGACCGCCGCGGCCGTCGCCTCCACGCCGAACCGCCAGAACCAGCCGAGGTCCCCCGGATGCAACTGCATCGGCGCGCCGTCGTGCTGCCACTCCCGCAGCACGCCCACAGCGTCATCCAGCCCCTCGACCCCCGGCCTGCCCACCACGATCGCCATACCCCTGATCACACACGACCGCACCGACCGCCCGCACCCGGATTAGTCGCCCAACAGCTTCACGACCGCCTTCTCGATCTCCTCGCGGTCGTCACCGGAGGGCCGCACAACGGTCCCCTTGTCGAACAACGCGACGAGCCTGGGGTCCACATAGGACTTTCGGGTGACGGCGGGGGTGTTTCCCAAGTGGTCGGACACCTCCCGCATCACTTCCGCCTCCACCCGCTTGCGACCGCGTTTCGACGCCGGGCGCTCGCTCCGGGCGAACGCCACCGCCGCCAGCACGGTCGCGTGCCAGGTGCGCAGGTCCTTGACCGAGTACTCGTCACCGACCAGTTCCTTGAACCGCTCGTTCACGTCCTCGGCGGTCACCCCGCGCCCGGACTGGTCGACCAGGAGCCGGTCCTCGCCGGAGCGGTTCCGCAGCAACGCCTTCACCGCACGGGCCAGGTCCGCGTCCGCCACGCTCGTGGTGAACCGGATGCCGCCCTTGGCGGGGTAGCAGAAGTCCACCGTCGACCCGCGCACCCCGACGTGCGAGCACAGCAGGGTCGCGACCCCGTGCGAGCCGTTGTCCTCCGCGTACGACTCGCCGCCGATCCGGAACACGCCGCGGTCCAGCATGGCCAGCGCCACGGCCACCACCCGCTCCTGGGTGCGGCCCCGGCCGCGCAGCGCCCGACCCACCTCGGCCCGGAAGCCGGGCAGCGCCGGCGCCAGCGACAGCACCCGGTCGTGCTTCTCCTCGTCGCGCTCCTGCCGCCACCGGTCGTGGTACAGGTACTGGCGGCGGCCGGCCGAGTCCGTGCCCACCGCCTGGAGGTGGCCGTTCGCGTGCGGGCACACCCACACGTCGCGCCACGCGGGCGGGATGGCCAGCGACTTGATCCGGGCCAGTTCCTCGGCGTCCGGGACCGCGCCGGTGTCGTCGGTGTAGCTGAAGCCCCGGCCACGGGGGCGACGACGCCAGCCGGGGCCGCTCGGGTTGCTGCGGCGCAGTCTCACCAAGGCGTGGTGCCCGGACCGGGGACAGGTGAACTTTCCGGGTTGAAGTCGGCGCGGTTTGGGTATGGGACGCCCATGACGCAGCCCTGGACCGTGGGCGTCGAGCAGGAGTTCCTCCTGGTCGACCCCGAGTCGCGCCGTCCGGCGGCCTGCGCCGCGGAAGTCGCGCGGCACGCGGGCGACCTGCTCGACGTGCAGCGGGAGCTGACGCCGTACCAGATCGAGGTCGCCACGCCGGTCTGCCACACGTCCGCCGAGCTGGCCGAACAGGTCCTGCTCGGCCGCACCCACCTGGCCGACGCCGCGCGCGCCGCAAGCTGCCGGCTGCTCGCGGCCGGCGTGCCCCCGGTCGGCACGGCCGGACCGCCGCCGGGCTCGTCGGACGACCCCCGCTACCGGCTGGTGGAGCACTCGCACCGGAGGCTGCTCGGCGGGCAGGGCGTGTGCGGGCTGCACGTCCACGTCGGCGTGCCGGACCGGGACACCGCCGTCCGCGTGTCGAACGCGCTGAGACCCTGGCTGCCGACGCTGCTCGCGCTGAGCGCGAACTCGCCGGTCGAACAGGCCGCGGACACCGGCTACGCGAGCTGGCGCTCGATCGTCTGGTCGCGCTGGCCGGTCGGCGGGCCGCCCCCGCACCTCGACTCGGCCGAGCACTACGACCACCTGGTGCGGACCCTCTTGCAGACCGAGGTCGTGCTGGACGTCAACATGGTCTACTGGGACGTCCGGCCGTCCTCGCACGTCCCGACGGTCGAGGTCCGGGTAGCGGACATCCCGCAGACCGCCCACGAGGTCGTCGTCATCGCCGAACTCGTCCGGGCGTTCACGCGCACCGCCGGCACCGCCGCCGAGTCACCCGAACGGGTGGACGACGTGCTGCTGCGCGCCGCCTACTGGCGTGCCGCGCGGGACGGCGTGGACGGGCTGGGCGCCGACCCGCGCACGGGCCGCCTGCTGCCCGCGCGGGACCTGGCCGCCGAGCTGGTCGCGTACTGCGCGGACGCGCTGCGCGACGCGGGCTCCCTGGAGGCCGTGGAAGATCACCTGGAGTGGCTGCGCGCCAACGGGAGCGGGGCGGCACGCCAGCGCCGGGCGTTCGGCGCCTCGCCCGACGCGCGTGACCTCGTCGACCTCCTGCTGGCCGAGACCGTCGCGGACGGCCGAGCCCGACTACCGTGGACCACGCACCGCACCGGCGGTGTGCGATGAGAGAGGAGACCGGCGTGCCAGAACCCGCGGCAACGCTCGCGTCCGTGCGGGTGGACGAGCCGGCGGACGGTGTGGTGGTGCTGCACGTGTCGGGCGAACTGGACACGAGCAGCGCGGACGAGCTGGCCAAACCGCTGAAGAGCACCCTGGTGCAGGGTGTGCGTGCGGTGGTGGTCGACCTGACCGGGGTGCGGTTCCTCGGCTCGGCCGGCCTGGAGGCTCTCGTCACGGGCAGCAAGCGGGCGACCGAGCTGGGCGTCCCGCTGCTGCTGGTCGCGGCCGGGCGCGCGGTGCTGCGCCCGATCGAGGCGACCGGACTGGCCACGGTGTTCACCATCGTCCCGACCGTGGACGAGGCGATGGCGAAGGTCTGAGCGGACGGCGCAGCGCACCGCCCCCGGACCGGGGGCAGTGCGCCCGCCGGCGCGCGCCCGTCCCGGCGGTGTCCTCGCACCACAGCCACCCGCCGGCCCGCGTCAGTCCCGGCCGACGTCCTCAGACGACAGCCACCCGCCGGCCGTGTCCTCGCACCACGGCCGCCTGCCGGCGGGGCGTCAGTCCCGGCCGATGTCCTCGAACCACAGCTCGGGGCGGGCCGCGATGAAGTCGCTCATCAGCTCGAAGCACGCCGGGTCGTCCAGCACGGTGATCCCGACCCCGTGCTCGGCCAGCCAGTCGTGGCCGCCGTGGAACGTGCGGGCCTCGCCGATCACGACCCGGCCGATCCCGAACTGGCGGACCAGCCCGCTGCAGTACCAGCACGGTGACAGCGTGGTGACCATGACCGTGTCCCGGTAGGTCCGCCGCCGGCCCGCGGCGCGGAAGGCCGCCGTCTCGGCGTGCGTGGACGCGTCGCCGTCCTGCACGCGCCGGTTGTGGCCGCGGCCGAGCAGCGTGCCGTCCGAGGCGAACAGCGCGGCCCCGATCGGGATTCCGCCCTCGGCCAGCCCGGTCCGGGCCTCCTCCACCGCCACGGCGAGCATGTCCTGTGGGTCCACGCGGGCCAACCTACCGCTCAGGCTCCGAAGCACAGGAAACCGACGCTGGC
Organism: Actinosynnema sp. CS-041913; assembly: GCF_050942485.1. Classification (NCBI taxonomy): domain Bacteria; kingdom Bacillati; phylum Actinomycetota; class Actinomycetes; order Pseudonocardiales; family Pseudonocardiaceae; genus Actinosynnema; species Actinosynnema sp. CS-041913. Next base: position 6,960,467 of record NZ_CP192037.1, read on the forward strand.
CGCGAAAGCCGCGTCACCGCCGTCCACGTGCGCTTCCTGCGCCCCCGCCAAGGCCACCGCCGGGCTCTGCCCCGACCCCAGCCGCCGGTGCAGGTCCACCATCAGCGGCGTCGTCATCTCGGCCGGCACCGGCACGACCGGCGCGACCAGGGTCCGCGTGCCCAGGCCCAGCAACGCGGCCGTGAAGCCCATCAGCTCGTCGCCGGGACGCACCGCCGACAGGCCCGAGTCGCACGCCGACAGCACGACCCGCGCGGGAGGGGTGCGGAGGCGTTCCAGGTCGTAGACGGTCAGCGGGCCGTCGGCCAGTTCCAGCGCCGAGAACAGCGGGTTGTCCGCGCGGAACGAGCCGTGCGCCGCCACGTGGGCCAGTGGCGCGCCGTCCATCGCCGACGCCACCGCGTCCACCGTCGCCGCATCGCCCACCAGCACCGACGCCGCCCCCGCGAGGGGCGTGATGGCGGCGATCTCGGTCGGCGCGGCGGGCAGGCGCGGACCGGCGGCCAGCACCGCCCGGTTGTGCGGCACATGGGACGACGCCGCCGCCCGCAGCCACACCGTGGCGGACGGCACGACCGTCACCGAACGGCCGCGGCACCCCGGCAGCGCCGCCCACGGCAGGCCGCCCAGCACCCCGGTCGGCGCGAGCACCAGCGGACGCCCGTCGACCCTGCGCCGCAGCGGGGCCAGCAGCCGGCGGTCCAACAGGGCCGCCGCGTGTTCCGCGCCCGCCCGCACGGCCGTCCGGTCCAGGTGCTCGGGCAAGGTCACCAGGCGGTGCAGGGCGAACCGCAGCAGCCGGATCTCCCGCACCGGGCCGTCCACCGGACCCAGCCGGTGCAGGCTCGCCCGGCCGCCCGCCACCACCACGGCCAGCAGCGCGCCCTCGAAGTCGATGTACTCGACCAGCGCCGCGTCGCCCAGCGCCCACGCCAGGTCGCGCACCGCCGGCACCCGGTGCACCGCTCCCCCGCCGCTGGTCCGCCGGGTCAGCTCGCGCACCCGCTGCTCGCCGCGCAGCCGCCGCTGGCGCAGCGCCGCCGTCGGCTTCCCGGCCAGCAGCGCCAGGTCGATGTCCGACGTCACCGCCCGCAGCTCGGCCAGCGCGTCGGCCAGCCCCGAGTCCTCCGGCGGACGCGCGGGCGTCATCCGCAGCGCACCGGCCCGCCAGCTCTCCGCCCAGCTCAGCACCCGGCCCGCGAGCCCGCTCGCGACCGCCGACCGCAGCCCCTCCAACGCCAGCGCCTTGCCCTGCGCCCCGCTCAGCGCCCGCAGCTCCGCCGCGCCCAGCGACACCCGGTACTCGTCCAGCAGCACCAGCCCGCGCCGCAACGCGATCTGCGCGCCCCGCGCGTTGCCCTCCAGGTCCCGCCGCAGCGCCTCGGCGTACCAGCCCTGCACGCGGTGCGCCGCCGGACCGCCCCGCCGCGCCGCGCCCGCCGCCGTCAGCTCCGCCAGCGCACGCCGCCGGTCACCCAGCTCGCGGGCGATCAGCGCGGCGTCCACCCGCGCCTCCAGACCCGCCATCCGCCAGCCCAGTTCGGCCAGCCTGGACGCCACCCGCGCCATCGCCGTGCACAGCGACCGCGACCGCTCACCGCTCAGGTACGCCGCGCGCAGCTCCAGGTGCCGCGCGCCGACCTCCCACACCTCGCGCTTCTCGCGGCGGAAACCCTTGCGCGCCAATACCGCCATCCGCAGGGCCAGGTCCAGGTCGCCCTCCATGAGCGCGATCCGCGCCCGGTAGAACAACGCCTCCGACCGCGCCAGCACCAGGCTCTTGCCCAACTCCGCCAACGCCCGGTCGGCCGCCGCCCGCGCCTCCTCCAGCAGCGGCACGGACACCAGCAGCTCCAGCCGGTTGATCAGCAGCGCCGGCCGCGGCACCTCCAGCCGCCGGTACTCGCGCTCGGCCTCGGCGAACATGGTCAGCGCGCGCGGCACGTCCCCCGCGCGGGACGCCGAGATGCCCGCGTTCCACCGCACGTCGGCGACGGCCAGCTCCTGGTCCAGCTCCCGGTAGAGCGCGGCGGCCCGGTCGAAGTCCTCGTCGGCCGCCCGCAGGCCGCCGGTGTAGGCCCGCAGCAGCCCCCGGTTGTTCAACGCGCGCGCCTCCACCAGCCGCTCGCCGAACCGCCGCACCACTTCGATCGCGCCGTTGTAGTCCCGCAGCGCCTCGTCGTACCGGCACAGGTAGTGCAGCACCAGCCCCCGCTGCATCTGCCCGCTGCCCGCGTCCGCGCCACGCAGATCGGGCAACGCCGCGTTGATCGCGCGCAGCGCCAACGCGTGCCGCCCGGTGTTGGACAGCACGAACGCGAGGCTCATCCGGGCGAGCGCGGCCAGCCTCGGCGAGTTCGCGCCTTCGGCGATCCGCACCGACCGCCGGAGGTGCCGCAACGCCCCGTCGAAGTCGTGCAACTCGCGCAGCGAGAGGCCGATCGCGCGCTCCGCGATCGACGCTTCCTGCGCGTCGTCCGCCGCCCGCGCCGCGCGCAGCGCGGAACGGCCCATCACGATCGCCGCGTGCGGATCCCGTTGCCGGGCCTCCAACGCGGCGGTTGCGGAAACCGCGGTCACGAGAACACACCTTATTACCCGGACCGCTGTGGTAGCTTGATCAAGCTCAGCACCCCTCCACGCTGCTGTGAGGCCCCGGTGTCCGAACCGTCGAACCGCCCAGAGCTGTACCAGAAAGCGTTCGAGCAGGCGATCCGGGAGCACCAGAACTTCCGCCTCCACGCGGAGCGCGGCCGGGAATTCCTGTTCGTCGCACGCGAGTTGCTGACCATTCCGGAGGACGTCGACCGGGTCGGTCGGAAACTGGCGCAGAACGGCATCCCCCACGAGCGGGGCAAGGAATTCGCCGGGATGTCCCGGCTGATCCTGCCGCGCAACCCCGACGACATCCCCGCCGTCGTCCGGCTGCTGCGCGACCCGCGCCAGTGGCCCGGCGAGCGGGTGCCCTTCCTGCAGCCGCACCACGTGGTGGTCGGCCACGGCGGCAACATGCACGGCAACCCCGGCCAGCCGCCGCGCGTCGCCGAGGCGCTCCCGGACCCGGCGAAGGGCACCGAGGGCCAGGGCAAGGGCGTGGTCGTCGGCATCCTCGACACCGGCATCTCGAAGACCGCCGCCACCGACCACCCGCGGTGGCTCGGGGGCGCGTTCCTCCCGAAGCCCGACGAGGTGGACGCCGCCTACGCGCACACCGACGTGTTCGCGGTGGAGGGCGGGCACGGCACGTTCGTCGCGGGCGTCGTCCGGCAGGCCGCGCCGGGCGTCCGGTTCGACCCGGAGAAGGCGCTCGATCCGTCCGGGCTCGGCACCGAAGAGGACTTCGCGCGGGCGCTGTCGTCGTTCGACGAGCGCGTGCAGGTCGTCAACCTCTCGCTGGGCTGCTTCACCCAGGACGACGTGGCCTCCGAGCCGATCCGCCGGGCGCTGCGGCAGGTGCCTGCCACGACCGTGGTGGTCGCGTCGGCGGGCAACCAGGGCACCAACCGGCCGAGCTGGCCCGCCGCGCTGCCCGGCGTGGTGGCGGTGGCCGCCGTCGCGCAGGAGCGGGACGGCTCCCGCGCCCCCGCGTGCTACTCGAACTTCGGGCATTGGGTGGACGCGTGCGCGGTCGGCAACCGCACCAGCACGTACCTGAAGGGCAAGTGGGTGCTGCCGGGCGACCCGGCGGTGGACGTGTTCGACCTGTGGGCCTACTGGCTGGGCACGTCGTTCGCCGCGCCGCACGTGGCGGGGCGGATCGCGGAGACCATGACCACGCACGGCTTGTCCGCGGTCGCCGCGCGCGACAAACTGCTCGCCGGACCGGAGTTCTTCCCCGGCTACGGAATCCTGGTGGATTAGTCGTATCTGGCGGCGGGGTCCGCCCTCCGTAGTGTGTGGAAGCAACGAGGAGACCGAAGCCCAGGAGGGGACGTGACCCCTGCATCCCCGATCGCCGCGCTGGTCCGCGCGGCGGCGGCGGGCGACCAGCGTGCCTGGAACGAGATCGTCGACCGGTACACGCCGCTGGTCCTGTCGGTGATCTACCGGCACCGGCTGCGCCCGGCGGATGCGGCGGACGTCAACCAGACCCTGTGGCTGCGCCTCGTGGAGCAGATCGGACGCCTTCGGGATCCCGATGCGCTGCCCGGCTGGATCTCCACGACCACCCGCAACGAGTGCCTGCGCATGCTCCGCCTGCAGCACCGCACCCAGCCGTACGACCCGCTGTCGGACGACGAGCCGGCCAGCCCGGTCGACGCGGTGGCGGACCTGGACGAGGAGATGGAGGCAGCGCAGCGGCGGCAGGCCCTGCGCGACGGCTTCCGGCTGCTCTCCGAGCAGTGCCGGGAACTGCTCGCCAGGCTGATGGCCGACCCGCCGCCCAGCTACGCGACGGTCAGCGAACAGCTTGCGATGCCGGTCGGCAGCATCGGGCCGACCCGCATCAGGTGCCTGGAGAAGCTGCGCAGAACACCCGCGGTGATGGGGTTCCTCGACCCGCGGCCGGTCGGCGGAGGAGGTGTGCTCGGTGAGCGGTCCGGGGTGGGAAAGCGATGAGGTGCTGCTGCGCGAGCTGACCGAGGCCCTGGCCGAGGCGCGGACCGTGCCGCCGGAGTTCGCCGAGGCCGCCCGCGCGGCCTACACGTGGCGGACCGTCGACGCGGAGCTGATGCTGCTGACGAGCTACGACTCGATCCTGGACGCCGAGCTGGCGGGCCGGGCGCGGGCCGCGCTCACCGCACGGCAGCTCGTGTTCGACGCCGAGGGCATCTCGGTGCAGGTGGAGGTCACCGAAGCCGGCGTCGCGGGCCAGGTGCTGCCCGCCCGCCCGAGCCGCGTCACGCTGCTCACCGCGAGCGGACCGGCGGAGGAGGCGGAAGTGGACGAGCTGGGCTGCTTCCTGCTCGGCCCGCCCCCGCCGGGACCGGTGCGCTTGCGCATCGAGACCGACGGCACGACCGTGGTGACCGACTGGGTCTGCGTCTAGCCCCGTCGCGGCGGTCACCCGCTCGCGACGGGGCACTTTGCCGCCTTCGGTAGACCGGCTTCCCTTGCCAGGCAACAAAAAACAGTGTCGCAAAACCCGTGCCACCGCACCGGCCGCACTGCTACGTTGGTCGAACCCCCCTCACCCCGTCAGTCACGACTGTTGTGGAGAGGTGTTTGATGTCCGAACCGCCGAACCGGGCCGAGCTGTACCAACAAGCGTTCGCCCGAGCGGTGCTCCACCGCCCCGACATCCGGCTGCACGCCGAGCAGGGGCGCGAATTCCTTTACGTGGCAGGCGAGTTGCTCACCATCCCCGAGGAGGTCGACCGGGTCCGCGAGAAGCTGACCCAGAAGCTCGTCGACAACGAGCGCGGCCAGGACTTCGCGGGCATGGCCCGCCTGGTGCTGCCCCGCCACCCCGACGAGATCCCCGCGATCGTCCGTCTCCTGCGCACCCCCGCGCAGTGGCCGGGCGAGCGGGTGCCGTACGTGCAGCCGCACCACGTGCTGGTCGGTCACGGCGGCAACATGCACGGCCATTCGGTGCAGCCGCCGAAGACGACCCCCGCGCTGCCCGACCCGTCCCCGGACGCGGCGGGCGACGGCAAGGGTGTGCTGGTCGGTCTGGCGGACACCGGCATCTCCCGCACCGCCGAGACCGACCACCCGCGCCTGCTGGGCGGCGCGTTCGTCCCGCACGCGGACAAGGTGGACGAGGCCTATTCGCACGACGACGTGTTCGCGCTGGAAGGAGGGCACGGCACGTTCGTCGCGGGCGTGCTGCGGCAGGCCGCGCCGAGTGTGCGGTTCGACGTGGAGAAAGCCTTGGACGCCAACGGTCTGGGCACCGAGGAGGACCTGGTCCGGGCGCTGTCCTGGTTCGGCGAGCACGTCCACGTGGTGAGCCTGTCGCTGGGCTGCTTCACGCAGGACGACGTGGCACCCGAACCGGTCCGGCGGGCGGTGGCCGCGCTGCCGGACTCGGTGGTGGTGGTCGCGTCGGCGGGCAACCAGGGCACCAACCGGCCCTGCTGGCCCGCCGCGCTGCCGCGGGTGGTCGCGGTGGCGGCGGTCGCCGAGGAACGGGACGGTTCCCGTGCGCCCGCGTGCTACTCCAACCACGGGCACTGGGTGGACGCCTGCGCGGTCGGCAACCGCGCCAGCACGTTCCTGCGGGGAAGGTGGGAACTGGCCGGTGACCCGGCCGTGGAGGCGTTCGACCTGTTCGCCTACTGGCTGGGCACGTCGTTCGCCGCGCCGCACGTGGCGGGGCGGATCGCGACGATGATGTCCCGGCAGGGCCTGTCCGCGGTGGAGGCGCGGGACCAACTGCTCACCAGCGCCGAATTCCACCCGGGCTACGGGGTTTTCGTGGCGTGACACAGGCACGGCCGGCCTCGCGCCCGAGGGTGATCACCTCAAGCACGGGGCCGGCCGCGTGCTTTCCCGACGCCGGATGTGCCACTCGGTGCGAGGTTGTCGGCCGCAAGCCTTGACGTGAGGCGTGCCGGGTCCGCAAGATTTGCGGAACTGATCATATGCACCACACTTTCCGCCTCACGCGATGACCGACTCGGCACCGGACCAGCAAGCCTCGGAAGGCCCTTCCGCGGCCGTTGCCACCTGCGCCGAGTCGTGGACCGAAGCCCTGCTCGCGAGCGCGCGGGTGCCGATGGCCCGGCCCGCGATCCGCACCCACCTGGCGGACGACGTGCAACGGCTGCTGGAAATCCTTGCCGCGCCCGAGTTCCGGCCGGACGGGGCGGCGGAGGTCGGCGAGTGGCTGGTGTCCGCGCGGTTCACCGGGCCGACGAGTCTCCGGTGCAGCATCGAGGTGCTGGGCGCGGCGCTGGCCGACGCGCCGCCCGAGCGGGTCGCGGCGGTGCTCGGCGCGGTCGCCGCCGGGTACGCGCACGGCGTGCGAAGACAGGCCCTCGCCGAGCAGGAGGACGTGCGGGCGGCGCTGGCGCGGGCCCGGCAGGACCTGCACGACAGCGAGGCGCGGTTCCGGCGGCTGTTCACGTCGTCGGCGGCGGGCATCGCGATCTTCGACCTGGACGGCGGGGTGGTGGAGGCGAACCCGGCGCTGGTGCGGATGCTCGGGCACGCCGAGGGCAACGCCGGTCCGGACCCGGACGAGCTGTTCGAGCCGGGCGACCTGGCCGCGCTGCGGTCCGCGTGGGCGTCCGGGGACGAGGCGCGGACCGAGTTGCGGTTCACCGGTCCGCTGGGTGATCCGATGTGGACGACGGTGGCGCTGTCGCTGGTGCGCGACGCGGACGGGCGGCCGAAGTGCCGCATCGCGGTGATCGAGGACGTGACCGAGCAGCGGATGCTGCGCGACTACCTGCGGCACCAGGCGCTGCACGACGTGCTGACCGGGCTGCCGAACCGGCAGAGCTTCCTGCCCAAGCTGGAGGGGGCGCTCAGCCAGCCGGGGTCGATCACGTTGTGCTACCTGGACGTGGACAGCGTGGCGATCGTCAACGACGGCATCGGCTACGAGGCGGGCGACGAGCTGCTGAGGGTGGTGGCGCGGCGGCTGACCGCCGTGGTGGCCGGGGAGAACGCGACGGTGGCCCGGATCGGCGGTGACGAGTTCGTCGTGCTGATCGAGGATTCCCCCGCGACACCGAGCATTTCCGCGCTGGCCGAGGCCATCGACACGGAGCTGTCCGAACCGGTCTACCTGTCCGGGCACGGTGTCGGGGTGTCGGCGGGCATGGGTTTCGTGCGCACGACGGCGCAGGGCCTGGACGCGATGTCCCTGCTGCGCCAAGCGCACAGCACGCTGCGGCGGGCGGAGAGCGGCGGCAAGGGGCAGTGGGGCATCTACGACGCCGGCCAGGACGCCCGCGACCGCACCCGGCTGTCGTTGATCGCCACCATGCCGAGAGCCCTGGAGAACGGCGAGATCGCCATCGACTACCGACCGGTGATCCGGGTCGGCGAACCGCCGCACGGCGACGAACAGCACAGCGGCGAGCAACACGGCGGCGAACAACAGCGAGACGAACAACACGGCGAGCAGGTGGCGGTGGCGGCGCGACTTCGTTGGGACGAGGCCGAGTTCGGCGTCGTGGGGCACGAGGAGTGCCTGGACTTCGCGGACACCCTCGGGCTGAGCGGGCACCTGGGCGCGTGGCTGCTGGAGGAGGCGTGCTCGTTCGCGGCGGCGGAGGAGTTGCCGGTCATCGTGCGGCTCTCCGCCGACCAGTCACGCGACCCGGACCTGGCCGCGGTGGTCGCGGAGGCGGTGCGGACCTCCGGCCTCGCCCCGGACCGGCTCTGGCTGAGCCTGGACGCGGCCTGTCTGGCGAGCTGGTCGGAAGCGCTGGAGGACAACCTGACCACGTTGGCGGACATGGGTGTCCGCCGGCTGCTGCACGGATTCACCTGCGGCCTGCGGGAACTCGCCCTGGTGCGGCGGCACGCGCTGCACGGCGTCGAGCTGGACGAGCCGCCGGACGAGCCGCTGGCCCGCGAAGCGCTCGCGATGCTGGTGCCGATGCTCCGGTCGGCCGGCGCCCTGGTGATCAGCGGGACGCCGGGAGCGGACCTGGCCGTGCGATGGTGATGATCTCGCGGCTGTCGTCGCCGAACCCGCCGCGGTCCCAGTCGCCGAACCGGGCGTGGACCGACAACCCGCTGTCCGCCAACAACCCGTCGACCTCGCCCGCGTCGAGGAACCGCAGCGATCCCCGGCTCACCTGAGGTTCCGGCCACCGCGGGCCGCTGAACGTCTCGCTCAACCGCACGACACCGTCCACGACGCTCTCCACCTCGTGCGCCACGGTCACCCGCGCACCGTTCGGATCGGTGATCTCGGTGGCGTTCTCCGGCGTCCACCGCTCCCACGGCCGCAGCGCGGGATTGCGCGTCTCGAACGCGAACCGCCCGGTCGGCTCCAACGCCCGCCGGATCGCGGTGAACGTCGCCCGCACCTCGTCGTCGGTGAGGAGCACCTGGAACGCGTGCCCGGTCATCACCACGAGGTCGAACTCGTGGTCCCAGGACGTGGTGCCCAGATCGCCTCGCACCCACTCGATGTCGGCCCGCGCCCGCGCCTGCGCGAGCATCCCGTCCGCCGGGTCCAGCCCGCACAGCCGACCGGGGTGCCCGGCGTCACGCGCGGCTTTCAGCAGCAGCCCGGTGCCGCAGCCCACGTCCAGCACCGAGGACGCGGACATCACCAGGTCGAGGTAGAAGTCGTCGCTCGGGCCCCAGGCGTTGATCGTGTCGTAGAGCGCGGCCAGTTCTTCGCTTTCGTAGGAGTCAGGCACACACCGAGTCTGGCCGAACACGGCGGCGGGGTCACGGGGATTTCCCACGACCCCACCGGCGGCAAAGGCCTCAGGCGAACGTCGGCTGCCGCATCGCGTGCTGCACCAACGTGATCAACGTCTGCTTGGTCGACTGCCGGTTCCGCGCGTCGCACGGCACGATCGGCACCGACTGGTCGATCGTCAGCGCCTCCCGGATGTCCTCGATGCGGTGGTGCAGCAGGCCGTCGAAGCAGTTCACGCCGACCACGTAAGGCAGTTCGCGGTCCTCGAAGAAGTCGATCGACGCGAACGCGTCGGACAGCCTCCGGGTGTCCACCAGCACGACCGCGCCGATCGCGCCCTTCACCAGGTCGTCCCACATGAACCAGAAGCGGTGCTGACCGGGCGTGCCGAACAGGTACAGGATGAGGTCCTGGTCCAGGGACACCCGGCCGAAGTCCATGGCCACCGTGGTGGTCATCTTGTTCGGCGTGTTGGACAGGTCGTCCACGCCGACGCTCGCCTCGGTCATCACCGCCTCGGTGGTCAGCGGCACGATCTCCGACACCGAGCCGACGAACGTGGTCTTGCCGACGCCGAAGCCGCCGGCGACCACGATCTTGGTCGACGTGACCGTCAGGCTCGGTGTGCCCGGCCGTTCGGGAGCACCACCGCTCATGTTGCTTCCGCTTTCCCTAGTAGTGCCCCGAAGTGATGCCCCGGAAGGCGTCTCACCCGCGCATCGCGACGTGCAGCCGCGAGCGGATCTCCGGGGTGAGCTGCACGCCCACCCGCTCCACCAGCCGGGTCATCGCGTACCCGATGAGGCCGATGTCGCAGTTCGGCGCGGCCAGCACGGCCAGGCAGGACCCGTCGCTGATGGACATCAGGAACAGGTAGCCCCGCTCCATCTCCACCACGGTCTGCTTGACGTCGCCCGCCTCGAAGCAGCGCGCCGCCCCGAGGTTGAGGCTGACCAGGCCGGACGCCACCGCGGCGAGCTGCTCCGCGCGGTCGATCGGCAGGCGTTCCGAGGACGCCAGCAACAGGCCGTCCGCGGACACCACGATCGCGTGCGCCACGCCCGCGACCCGGCTCACGAAGTCGTCGACCAGCCAACTGAAGTTGTCGAGTTCTTCGGCTGCGGTGGTCACTTCTGCTCCTTGGTCTGGTTGCCGGGGTTGTCTCCGTTGCCGAACGGCAGGCCCTCCCAGGGCATCCCGTTGTCGTCGGCGTTCTCACGGCCGAGTTGGACCCCGCGCTGGTAGGTGGCGAGCCGCTGCCGCAGGCGGTCGGCGGACCGGCGCGGCGGCGCGGTGGTGACGCCCGCGGCGGAGGCCGAGCTGCCGTTCGCGGACGACGGGGTCGACGCCGGGCGCGACGACGCGGGCGCGGTGAGCGAGCCGGGCATCAGGCGGGCGTTGGGCACCCGCTTGGGCAGGCCCGCGGTGGTGGTGTCGTCCACCGAGGACTTGAGCACGCTGCCGGCGGCGGCCCAGCCGTCGTCGGCCGGGCCCCAGCTTGGGCCGGGGTTGGCGGCGGCGGGCACCGGGGACGGCGCGGGCGCCCGCTTGGGCAGGCCGGCGGCGGTGGGCTCCGGTTCGACCCGTTCCGCGGGCTGGTCGGGTTCGCCGACGAGGTCCACCCGGTCCGCGTACACGGTCTGCTCGGACGCGTTGTCCGGTCCGACCAAGTCCAGCCGGTCGGCGAACATCGTCCTCTCCGCCGGGGACTCCGGCGGGACCTCTTCGTGGGACTTCTCCCGCACCGCCGCCTCCGCCGCCTCGCCGCCCTGGAACCAGCGCGACAGCACGTCCTCGTAGATCGGCAGCCGCTGAGTGGACGCGTCGTCCTCCTCGACGACGATCGGCGGCGGAGGCGGGGCGGGTGAACCGGGGTAGGAGTAGTCGGGCGCGTCCTCGCGCGACGGCGGCGCCACGGTCTCGACCACGGTGGCGGTGAACAGGTCCGCCGCCGGGGTCTGCTCGACCTGGAAGAAGTTCGTGCTGTCCTCCGCCGGCGTGGACACCACCTGCGGGAACGGCGCGGGCGTCGACTCGGCGGGCGACAGGAACGGCGCGGGCGTCGCGTCCGGGCGGCCGAACGACGCGGGAGGCTGGTCCGGCGTCCACTTCGGCACGCCGGCGAGCACGCCGCCCCCGCTCGCCTCCAGCTCCAGCGGCGCCTGGCGGTGCGGCAGCGCCGGGGTGGCGGGGCGGGCCTGCGCCGGCTCGGGGCCGCGGTGCAGCAGCGACACCGGCAGCACGACCTGGGCGGTCACGCCACCCTCTATGTCGTCGTTGTTGCTCAGCGTCACCCGGATCTCGTGCCGCTTGGCGAGCTGGCCGACCACGTACAGGCCCATCTCGCGCGCCACCGACACGTCGACCTCGGGCGGTTCGGCGAGCTTGTGGTTGGAGTCGATGATGTCCTGCTCCTGCATGCCCACGCCGCGGTCGTGGATGCGGATGGACACCTCGCCGCGGCGGGTCTCGATGGCCCGCACGGTGACCTTGGTGGTGGGCTTGGAGAACGCGGTGGCGTTGTCCAGCAGCTCGGCGATGAGGTGCGCGAGGTCGTTGACCACGCGGCCCTGCACCCTCAGCTCCGGCGCGGGCGCGACCTGGACGCGGGCGTACTTCTCGACCTCGGACACCGCCGCGCCGAGCACCTCGGCGATCGGCACCGGCCGGGTGACCCGGCGGTTGACCGTGGTGCCGGAGAGCACCAGCAGGTTCTCGCTGTTGCGGCGCATCTGGGTGGCGAGGTGGTCCAGCTCGAACAGGCTGGCGAGCTGGTCGGGGTCCTGCTCGTCCTGCTCCAGCCGGTCGATGACGGTGATCTGCCGTTCGACCAGGGCCTGCGAGCGGCGCGAGAGGTTGATGAACATGTCGTTGACGTTCGCGCGCAGCGCCACCTGCTCGACCGCGAGGCGCACGGCCTCGCGCTGCACGGCGTCGAACGCCCGCGCCACCTGGCCGACCTCCTCGGTGGTGTGGATCGGCACCGGCACCAGCGACTCCTCCGCGGCCCGCGACGGGTCGCGGTGCGTGCGGATGCGCTTGATCGCCTCCGGCAGGCGGTTGCGGGCCAGGTCCATCGCGGAGCGGCGCAGCACCCGCAGCGGCGTCAGCATCGACCGCGCCACGAACGCCATGAGGGCGAACGCGATCAGCAGCGCGACGGCGACCAGCGCCGCGTCCCGCCACGCGGCCCCGCGGGCGATCTCGGTCAGGTCCACCGACGCGCGGTCGGCCTGCTGCTCGATGTCGATCGCGACCGTCCGGATGAGGGCGGCGGTCTCCTCGCCGACCCGCATCACCTCGGCGTCCGAGATGGACACCTCGTCGGTCTCCTCCTGCTGCACCAGGGCGAGCTGCACCAGCCGGCTGCGGGCGTCCACCGAGGCCCCGGACACCACGTCGGAGTACCGCTGGCGGTTCTCCTGGCTCGCGGTGTTGGCGAAGTCGGTGAGCGCCGCGTCCAACCGGGACTGGGCGGCGCGCAGGGCGTTGACCTGGCCCGGCGCGAACTCGCCGCGCTTCGCCGTGGACAGCAGGATGGCGTTCTGCTGGAAGAGCTGCTCCTTCGCGCCGTACAGCGCGAGGTTGGCGCCGGAGAGCGGGGTGATCGTCTCGTTGCTCAGGCTGCTCGCGGTGGCGCGCTGCACCTGGGCGAGGGCGCTGAGGATCTGGGTGTACGCGCTGGCCACCGAGATGTCCGGGTACCTGGTGGTCAGCGTGGTGTTGCGCAGCGAGGGCAGGCCGTCCAGCGACTGCAGCGACTTCTGGAACGAGTCGAGCACGCTGTCCTCGACGCCCGACGTGGCGGCGGCGACATCGCGGTACTTGCCGACCTCCGTGTCGACCTTCGCGGACCGCGTGGTCAGCTCGCCGCTGTTGTCGGCCCGGCCGCCGGCGACGAACCACACGGCCGCGTCGCGCTCCAGTTGCAGCGCGTCGGAGACGGCCGCGGCCTGGGCGGAGAGCTGGAGCTCCCGCTGCACCTTGCCGAACAGCTCGACGTCGTCGAGCTGGGTGTTGAGCCGCAGGCCCGCGAGGGCGAGCGTGCTCAGCGCGGGCACCAGCAGCACCACGGCGAGCTTGCTGCGCAGTCTCCAGTTGCGCAGCCGCCACCGGGAGATGCCCCGGTCGGCGGGTGCGGTGGTGCCTGTGCCCGGACCCGAGTCGGGCGGAACGGCGTCCGCGGCCTTGTCGGGTCCAGTCCGCTCCGGATCTCTCCCGGAGGCGTGGTCATCGTGACCGCGCACCGTCAGCACACTCCCCAGCCCCCCAGCCAGTTGACGAACATCCCTACAAACCCGGTGGATCTTGGTGGAAAATCCCCGGTCCTCATACCGCCGTTCGGACGAGAACAGCGGTATTTTGCAAATCAACCATTGTCCCGCGAGGTCAAGTGCGCCGGGCTAAACGATCGCTAACCCGGGTTCAAGGTTTTTCATGCTGCCGACCAGCGGGAAACTGCTCGGGGAAGCCCGTCTCCGGGCTCCCCCGAGGCCGCGGCTCAGCCGCCGGAAGCGGTGACCAGCATGGGCTTGACGTCGAAGTCCTTCTCCAGCAAGCCATAGGTCTTCATCAGGGTCGCGACCCGCTGCAACCGGGTGGCGTCCAGCGTGGTCGGGAACTCGCCGAAGTGAACCAGGCTGGCGGTTTCCTTGTCGACCTTCGCGTACTCGACCAGCAGCGGCTCCACCGTGGGGCGGTCGGCGGCGTCGCGCTGGCCCTTGGCCATCGCGCGCTGGAACGCGGCGACGGTGTTCGGGTTCTCCTTGGCGAACTTCCCGGTCGTGCCGTAGCCGGCGACCGGGATGCCGTCGGTCGGGCCGGACGCGGCGTCCAGCACGCTGACCGCGCCGATCGCGCGCTGCGCCTTGCTGATGAACGGCTCCACCATGAACGCGGCGTCGACGGTCTTGTTCTGCACCGCCGCCTGCATGTCCCCGAACGCGAACTCCTTGAAGGTCACGGACTTCGGGTCCACGTCGTTCGCTTCGAGGGTCGCCTTCGCGGTCAGCTCGGCGATGTTGCGGAACGTGTTGATCGCGATCGTCTTGCCGGCCAGGTCCTTCGGCGACTTGACCGTGGAGTCGGGGCCGGTGAGGATCAGGAACATCTCGGGTTTGGCCTGGTAGCCGTCGTTGATCAGCTTCAGGCCGTCCACGCCCTTGGCCGCGTCCTTGGCCTCCGCGGCGAAGAACGAGACCCAGTTGCCGAAGGTGATGTCGAGTTCGCCGTTGATCAGACCCGGGATGGCCGCGGCGCCACCCTGGATCGAGATCGGCTCGATCTCCAGACCTTCGTCCTTGAAGTAACCCTTCTTGATCGCGACGTGCACCGACGCGACGTCGAGGATCGGGAGCAGGCCAAGCTTGATCTTGGCCTGCTCGACCTTGCCCGGAGCTGCGGCGGCGTCGGTGGGCTTGGCCTCGGAACCACCGAGCAGACCACAGCCGGAGACCACGGCGAGCATCGCGATCGCGGACAGACCGCCGATGATCCTTCTTGCCGAGAGGCCGACTCTACGAGTCATGGGGGGCATCTCCTGTTGGAGTGGCGACATTGCGGGGGCAGGATGCACGGGCGACAGGGCCGAGCAGAACCACTCAAAGTGACTTCGGTGGTTCGGCAAGACCCCAGTCGACCGACACTTGAAGGCTGATCCACTACCTTCGGTGAGCATCTTTGCACAGGCTGTCCAGAGGTTGGGGTACTCGGTGAGCGATCTTGATGGGGAATGGGCCGGACAGAGCAACCGCCGTCCGGTGGGAATCGTCGGAGCGGGACCGGCCGGCCTGACGTTGGGCAACCTGCTCCAGCAGGCCGGAATCCCTTGTGTGGTACTGGAACGCGGCAGCCGCGAGTACATCGAGACCCGTCCCCGCGCGGGCGTCATGGAGCACCGGGCCGTCCAGATGCTGAGCCGGCACGGGTTGGCGGACCGGTTGCTCCAGGAGGCGGACCGCCACGGGGCCTGTGAATTCCGGGTCGACGGGCAGGCCTACGAAGTGGACTATTCGTCGCTGTACGACGGGCAGACCCACTACGTCTACCCCCAGCAGGAGGTCGTGAAGGACCTCGTGGCCGCGTTCGTCAACGGCGGCGGGGACGTCCGGTTCGACGTCCAGGACGTGGCGCTGCACGACATCGAGAGCCCGGCACCGTCGCTGACCTGGACTACCGCCGACGGCACGCGGGAGAAGCTGGACTGCGCGTTCATCGCCGGGGCGGACGGCTTCCACGGCGTGACGCGGCGCAGCATCCCGCCGGGCGCGATCCAGGAGTTCTCCCACCAGCACGGCATCGAGTGGCTGTCCATCCTCGCGGAGGCGCCGCCGTCGACGCACAAGGTAATCTACGCGCTGCACCCGGACGGCTTCGCCGGGCACATGCTGCGCAGCGCGACGGTTTCCCGGTACTACCTCCAGGTCCCGGTGGACGACACCGTGGACAACTGGTCGGACGAACGGGTCTGGGCCGAGTTGCACAAGCGGCTCGCGCTGCGCGACTCCGACTGGTCGCTGACCGAGGGCCGCATCATCGAGAAGCGCATCCTGGACATGCGCAGCCACGTGGTGGAACCGATGAACCACGGCAGCCTGTACCTGCTCGGCGACGCGGCGCACATCATCACGCCGGTCGGCGCAAAGGGAATGAACCTCGCTTTGCACGACGCCGAGGTGCTCGCCACCGCACTGACGGGGTACCACCGTACGGGTGACGACACCGGACTGCGGTCGTACTCGGAGGTGTGCCTGCGCCGGGTGTGGCGTGCGCAGGAGTTCTCGCAGTGGATGGTCTTCATGATCCACCGCTCGCCGGAGCCGTTCCTGAGCCGGTTGGGGCAGGCGCGACTCGAACACCTCATCGGGTCCGGCGCCTCCGCCGGGTATTTCGCGCAAAACTACGTCGGCCCCTGAACGGCGGTCGCCCGCCCCGCGAAAGCGAAAGGCGGGCGACCCGACACAGCTTGCGGGAAAAGCCGGCCGGATCGGGAATCGCCCGCCCGTCAACACCGCGGTATGCCGTCGCGAAACGGCCGCGCGGTATCGGGGATCACCCGCCCCGCGAATGTCGCGGTATACCGTCAGGAAGTGGCCGCGCGGTCCTGTGCTTCCGTGCGCGACACCTCGGCCCGTTCCGCCTCGGCCCATTTCGCGGCCGAGTGCTCATTCGCCTTCCGCCGCGGCCGGCGCTGCTCCGCGCCCTTGCCGACGTTCAGCAGCCGCGCCACTTCCCCGCGCAGCGCCACGAAGGCCTCCGACTCGCGCGTGGTGATCTGGTCGCGCCGCGCGGGCAGGTCGACCGGCAGGTCCGCCACCACCGAGGCGGGCGACCCGGACAGCACCAGGACGCGGTCGCCCAGGTACACGCTCTCGTCGATGTCGTGGGTGACCACCAGCACCGTGGTGTCGTGCTCGTTCTTGACCTTCAGCAGCAGGTCCTCCAGCTCGAACCGGGTCTGCGCGTCCACCGACGCGAACGGCTCGTCCATCAGCAGCAGGGCGGGCCGGTAGGCCAGGGCCCGCGCGATGGCCACGCGCTGCTGCATGCCGCCGGAGAGCTGCCACGGGTACTTGCGGGTCGCCCCGGCCAGGCCCACCCACTCCAGGGCCTCGGCGGCACGGGCCCGGCGCGCCCGCCGGCCCAGCGACCGGCGCAGCGGGAACTCCACGTTCTTCTGCACCGACAGCCACGGGAACAGCGAGCGGCTGTAGTCCTGGAACACCACGGCCAGGTCGTCCGGCACGCCGTGGACGGCGTTGCCGTGCAGGGCGATCGCGCCCTGCGTCGGGCGGATTAGGCCCGAGATCGTGCGGAGCAGCGTGGACTTGCCGCAGCCCGAAGGGCCGACGACGCAGACCAGCTCGCCCGCGCCGACCGTGAACGACAGGTCGGCGATGGCGGTGTGCGCGCCGTCCTTCGCCTGGTAGGTATGGCCGAGCTCGGCCACGGAAAGCATCGCGGTCATGTCAATCCTCCACCGTCGCGGGGGTGCGCTCCCGCTTCGGCTGCCAGGCGAGGGCCCGGCGCTCGAACGCGAGGAGCACGGTGTTGAGGGCGTAGCCGAGGACTCCCAAGAGGACGATCCCGGCCCACATGTCGGGGAAGTCGAACTCCCGCTGGGCGACGAGGAGTTGCGACCCGATCCCGTTGTCGGTGCCGACCAGTTCCGAGACGACCATGAGCACCAGGGACAGCGACAGGCTGACCC
The DNA here is from genome assembly GCF_050942485.1 of Actinosynnema sp. CS-041913. NCBI lineage: Bacteria > Bacillati > Actinomycetota > Actinomycetes > Pseudonocardiales > Pseudonocardiaceae > Actinosynnema > Actinosynnema sp. CS-041913. The sequence continues at coordinate 6,977,956 of NZ_CP192037.1, forward strand.
GCAGCCCGGCGAAGATCTTCGGTGCGGCGGCCGGCAGGACGACACCGAGGATCCACTGCGCCTTGGGGATGCGGAACACCGCCGAGGTCTCGGACTTCGTCGCGTCGACGCTGCGGGAGCCGTCGACGCTGTTGAGCAGGATCGGCCACAGCACGCCGAACACGATCGTCGCGAGCTGCATCTGCGTGCCGACGTTGAACACCAGCAGGAACACCGGCACCAGCGCCGGCGGGGGGATGGAGCGGAGGAACGTCAGCAGGGGCCCGGCGAACTCCATGGCCGTCGCGGAACGGCCGAGCGCCACGCCGAGCGAGACGCCGACCAGGGCGGCGATGCCCCAGCCGGCGAGCAGCCTGCCGACACTCGGGACCACGTGCTCGAACACGGTGTCGCCGAGGAACAGCCGATCGGCCGGACCGGACAGCCACAGCGTCCGGGCGGCTTCGGCGATCACGGTGGGACGCGGGAAGAACGTGTCGTCGGCCAACCAGGTCAGCAGCTCCCAGACCACGACGAGGCCCGCGAACACCGCCCAGCGCTGGAAGAACCGGGTCATGACCGTCCTCCGGTGACCGAACTCCACGCGACCCAACGACGTTGCGCGCGTTCCAGGCCCTCGTTGACGGCGAACCCGATGACGCCCGCGACCACGGTCCCGGCGAGGACCAGGTCCATGCGGCCGGAGCCGCTGCGCGCCTCCATGATGAACTGCCCGAGGCCACCGGAGCCGCCCGCGAGCAGTTCCACGCTCACCAGCACGACCAGGCACGTCGTGGCGGCGAGCCGGATGCCGGTCAGCACGAACGGCAGCGAGCTGGGCAGCGCCACGGAGAACAGCACCCGCACCCGGCCGGTGCCGAACACGCGGGCCGTCTCCACGAGCAGGGGGTCCAGCTCGTCGAGCGCGTAGATGGTGTTGAACAGGATCGGCCACACCGCCGCGTACACGGCGAGCGCGATCTTCATCTCCGGTCCGATGCCGAGGACCAGGATCGCCAGCGGGATCAACGCCACCGACGGGATGGGCCGCAGGAACTCGACCACGGCGCGGGTCGCCTGCCGGACGGCCGGGACGCTGCCCAGCACCAGTCCCAAGGGGACGGCGATGCCGACCGACAGTCCGATCGCGATCAGCAGCGCCAGCACGGTCGCGACGATGTCGCGCAAGAACGCCTCGTCGCCGAGCAACTCGAGTAACTCGGCCCCCACCACCGAGGGTGGCGGCAGATATTCCGCGGGAACCAGCCGGGATCGGCCGAACAGCTCCCAGACGACGAGGAACCCGGCCACACCGAGCAGTCCTCGGGTGAGCGCACGCACGCGCAACGCCTACTTCCAGTTGATCAACGCCAGCCAACCCGGCTCAATCTAGAGAGTCAGGCCCTGTCGCGACAATGCGTGCACGGCAAATCACTGTCACGAATCTTCACTGCTCCGGTCCGGTCCGCCGGTGGCCTGCGGCCAGCACCTCGTCGGCCAGTTCGGCCGGGGTGAGCCGGTCCGAGCGCAGCACGACCGTCCCGTCCGGCTGGCGGGCGCCGGCGGCCGGGTCCAGCCTGCTCAGGGCCCATTCGAGGGCCGTCCGGGCGGACTCCGGATCGCCGGGGACCTGCGGGGGGCGGGCGCTGAGCCGCTCCCTCAGCACGTCGGCGTCCGCCTCCAGGAAGACGTGCAGGACTTCCTCGCCCGCGTCGGCCAGGCCGCCGAGGATCTCCGTCCGGTAGGCGTCGCGGACCAGCGACATCGGCACGATGAGCGTGTGCGCGTGGTGCCTGCGCAGCGACAGCGCCGTCGCGACGACCAGCTCCCGCCAGCTCGGCAGGTCCTGGAAGTCCTCGTTGGGCCGCATCCACTTCCACAGCATGATCCCGACGTCCTCGGGGTCGTACACGACCGCGTCCGGGAGCCGTCGGTGCAGCTCCTGTGCCAGCGTCGTCTTCCCCGCCGCGAACCCGCCGTTGAGCCAGAAGATCACCGTTTCACGGTATCCGGGCAGTTCGCGACACCGCCACCTCCATCCGGCAAGGACAGCTCCCGGGCGGCGCTGGGCGTCCTTGCCTGCCTCGGCGCGGTCCTAACGGCACGGTGGGGTGAACGGCACGTCCTGGAAGTAGCGTCGCCAGTCCTCGGCGGTCAGTCTGGGGTGGGCGGTGGCGCAGATCTTCGCCTCCACCCTGGCCGCGTCCGTCTCCCAGAACCGGATGACCGAGCCGCCCGCGCTGACCAGGGTGCGGTCGTCCGGTGCGAACGCCGCCGTCGCCGCCTCGCCCTGGTGGCCGGAGAACGCCGCCACCTCGCGTGGTGCGGACGAGTCCGCGATGTCGAACAGCCGGACCTTCCCGTCCGTGCCGGCGACGGCCGCGTGGTCGCCGTTCACCACCACCGACCGCGCGTCGGCCAGCAGCGGCACGGGCGGGGTGAGCGGCCTGGTTCCCCCGTCGACACCGGAACCGGCTTTCCGGTGTCGCCACAGGACCGCGTTGCCGCCTTCCTCCACGGTCAGCGGCTCGCCGGTCGGTCCTACGGCGATCGACGGGACCTGCACGCTCGGCGGGTAGGCGCTGGACCGGTCGACCGGCCGCCCGGGGTCGGCCACGTCCCACTCCTCCACCCGGTCGCCGGCCCGCGCGATCGCCAGGCGGACGCCGGTCCGGTCGTAGGCCAGCGCGGTGACCCGGCCCCGGTCGTCCGCTCCGCCGACCGCCGAGCGGCCCAGGGTGGACACCACCTCCAGGGTGGCGAGGCTGACCAGGCGGGTGCGGCCGTCGACGCCCCCTATCGCGAAGGTCCGGCCGTTCGGGGCGAACGCCACCGACCGGCCGCCGGGCAGTTCGCCGACCAGGTCGGGCACGGCCGGGTTGGTGGTCCGCCACACCCGGACCGCGGAGTCGTCGGCGCCGACGGTGACGAGGTGCTCGCCGTCGGGGCTGAGCGCGGCGGCCCGCACCTGGCCGGGGTGTCGGAGCAGCGGCCACGCCGTGCGCGGCACGCGTGGTTCGGAGATGTCGACCAGCCGCAGCACGCCTCCGACGTCGATGGTGGCCGCGATGCCCCGGTCGGTGCCGACCACGATCGACCGCAGCCTGGTGGGCTGTGCCATCGGCAGGTCGGCGACGTCCACGAGGCGGGCCGCGCCGTCCGCGCCCGCGGTGACCACGACCCGGCCGTTCGCCGCGAAGCCGACCGCGTGCACGCCGCCGGGCTGGCCGTCCAGGGTGGCGATCCCGGTCGGCGCGGTCCGGTCGGCCAGGTCCCAGAGCTTGGCGGTCCGGTCGTCGGCGCCCGTGATCAGGCTGCGCCCGCCCGCGCCGAACGCCGCCGACCGGACCGCGTCGGCGTGCTGCTCGACGGTGGCCAGCCGGACCGGGCGGGCCGGGTCGGCGAGGTCCCACAGGCCCACCACGCGGTCCTCGCCCGTCGTGGCCACCGTCCTCCGGTCCTCGCTGACCGCGATCGCGGCGACCCGCCCGCCGTGCCACGCGAAGTCGACCGGCGCGGCCGGGTCGGACAGCCGCCACGCCCGCGCGTGCGGGCCGTCGGCGGCGATCAGCAGGTCGTCGGTCAGGAACGCCACCGACGGCGAGTGGTCGCCGCCCGGTGACGCGGCGAGCACCGGACGGCTCGGGTCGGAGATGTCCCACAGCGCGGGCGGGTGGGACCGGTAGCCGGTGGCGAGGAACCGGCCGTTCGGGGCGAACGCGAGCGCGACCGGCGTTTCGGTGACCGTCGGGTGCGCGAACTTCAGCACGACCGCCGGCCGACCGGCGTCGACCAGGTCCCACACCCACACGGCGTCGCTGCCGGCGGTGGCGATGGACCGGCCGTCCGCGCTGAACGCCATCGCGTGCACCCCGCCGGGGTGCCCGTCCAGCACGCCGAGCCGGCTCGGGCGGTGCGGATCGGTCAGGTCCCACAGCCGGCCTTCGCGGCGCACCCCTTCCTCCACGGCGGCCAGCAGCGACCGGACCGGGCTGACCGCGATGTCGCGCACCGCGTCGATCCGGGTCGCGTAGGGCGTGGCGAGCGAGTCGAACAGCGCGTCACGGGTCTCGGGGAGCGGCGCGAGGCGGTGGGCGGCCAGGGTGAGCTGCACCGCGAGCGCCGGGTTGGCGGCCCGCAGCGTCGTGACCTCGTTGACGACCTTGCGGGCCAGCGCGAGGTTGCGCTGCTCGGTGGCCGTGCGCTCGGCCTGGAACGCGCGGAACGTGGAGAGGGACGCCAACAGCAGCAGCACGCCCATCACGCCGATGAGCTGCCGCAGCCGGCGGGTGCGCCGGTGCTCGGTAGCGGTCACGGCGGCTTCCGCGCGGATGCTCGCGTCCAGGAACCGCACCTCGGCGCCGGTCATCCGGGCGCCGCTGCCCGCCGCCCACTCGCGGGCCAGCGCGAGCCGCGTCCCCCGGTACAGCGAGCCGGGGTCGCGGTCCAGCGACTCCCACAGGCGGGCCGCCTCGGTCAGCATCCGCTGCACCCGCAGCCCGGCGCGGTCCTCGGCGATCCAGTCGCGCAGCCGGGGCCAGCGCCGCATCAACGCCTCGTGCGCGAGTTCCACGGTGTCCCGGTCCAGCACCACCAGCCGGGCGTCGGCCAGCACCGCCAGCACCTCTGGGTGGTCGACCTCGTCCCGCGCCACCCGCCGCTTGGTGTCGTCGGTGCCCTCGCCGACCGCGATGAGCCGCAGGAACACCTCCTTGGCGACGGCCCGCTGCCGCTCGCCCATGCCCAGGTAGACGTGCTCGGCGCTGCGCGCGATGGAGTGCTCGACGCCGCCCGCCTCCTCGTAGCCGGCCAGCGTCAACGCCACCCCGCGCCGCCGCCGCCACGTCTCCAGCAGGGCGTGCGACACCAGCGGCAGCACGGCGGGCCGGCCGACCGCGTCCGCGACCAGGCGGGTGACCAGCGCGGTCTCCGTCTTGCAGCCGACCGCGACGGCCGGTTCGACGATCGCCTCGCGCAGCTCGTCGGCGGTCATCGGACCGACCAGCACGTGCCCGCCGCGCAACGCCTCCACCAGCTCGGGGTGCCGCCCGCAGTGCCCGAGGAAGTCGGCCCGCACCCCGAGCACGACCCTGGTGCGGCTGGTCGGGATGGCCGCGGCGGTGGTGAGGGCGGCGATGAACGCGTTCCGCCGCGCGTCGTCCCGGCACAGCGTGAAGACCTCTTCGAACTGGTCCACGACCAGCAGCAGGTCGTCGTCCGTGCCGACCAGTTGCTGCCGGACCCGCAGGTGCAGGTTCTCCGGGTAGGCGGCGAACTCGGCGGCCAGCCCGCCGGCGGGCTTGCCGGTGAACGCGGCCACGTGCACGGCCAGCTCCTCCACCGGCCGCGCGCCGGGGGTGAGCACGACGGCGGGCCGCCGGACCCGGGCCACCAGACCGGCCCGCAGCACCGACGACTTGCCCGAGCCGGACGCGCCGAACACCCCGACGAACCGCCGCCGGCACACCAGGTCGGTCAACTCGCCGACCAGCCGGTCCCGGCCGAAGAACCGGTCCGCGTCACCGACCTGGAACGGCGCCAGCCCCGCGTACGGAGGGCAGCCGTCCGCGACCGGGGGCCGACCCTCGCCGGCGGACAGCTCCCGCCACCGCGCCTCCCACCAGCCGACGTCTCCCCGGCAGGCCCGCACGTAGGCCAGGGTCACCGCGAGGCTGGGCAGCTTGCGCCCGTTCGCGGCCTCGGACAGCGCCGCCGCCGAGTAGTGCGCCAGCCTGCCGAGCTGCCGGTAGGTGGGGCTGCCTGCCTGTTCCCGCAGCCGGCGAAGCTGGTCGGCGAACTCGCCCAGCTCGCCCGCGTCCTGGTGTAACGGGCTCTCCCGTCTGGCCATCGCGCCCCCTCGGTCTCGGGGGCCGATTGTTCAGAGAAGCCTGTTCAGCGTCCACGTCCTGACCCTGAACAACCCGGGTGCCGTAGCAATGGGGGTCGTGAGCCGGAGGGGCTCCGCGGGGGAGGGAGGCGCCTGGTGGTGGATGAGGGGAGACCCACCAGGCGCCTTCCGCTTCACCACCCGACTGCCACGCCCGGCGCGCCGACCCCTGCCGGAGCCCGACCGCTTCTCAGAGCCCGACCGCCTTGTACAGGGAGCCGACCTCCTGGCGGTTGAGCACCCGCATCGAACCCGGCCGCTGGTTGCCCAGCCGCACCTCGCCGACCGCCGTGCGCACCAGGCTCTCCACCGGGTGGCCGACCGCCTCCAGCAGCCGGCGCACGATGTGCTTGCGGCCCTCGTGGATGACGACCTCCACCAGCGCGCGGCCGGGCGCGGAGGACACCAGCTTGAACGAGTCGACCGCGACCGGCCCGTCCTCCAGCTCGATGCCCGCGCGCAGCCGCTTGCCGACGTCCTTCGCGACCGGCCCCGGCACCTCGGCCAGGTAGGTCTTGGACACGCCGTAGGACGGGTGCATCAGGCGGTGCGCGAGGTCGCCGTCGTTGGTCAGCAGCAGCAGGCCCTCGGTGTCCGCGTCGAGCCGGCCGACGTGGAACAGGCGTTCCTTGCGGTTGTGCAGGTAGTCGCCGACGCACGGCCGGTGCGCGTCGTCGTGCATCGTCGACAGCACGCCGCGCGGCTTGTTCAGCACCAGCGTGATGACGTCGTCCTTGAGCACCACCCGCACACCGTCCACGTGCACGATGGCGGTCTCCGGGTCGATCCGGCGGCCCTGCTCGCGCACGACCTCGCCGTCGACCTGGACGCGGCCCAGCTCGATGAGCTCCTCGGCCACGCGGCGGGAGGCGATGCCCGCCTTGGCGAGCACCTTCTGGAGCCGAATCCCTTCGGGTCCTTGGTCAGACATCGTCGATCGCATCCACTTCGGGCAGGAGGGGGGCGATCGGCGGCAGGTCGTCCAGCGACGACAGCCCCAACCGCTCCAGGAACAGTTCGGTCGTGCGGTAGAGCAGCCCACCCGTGTCGGAGTCCGTGCCCGTCTCGGCGATGAGCCCGCGCGCGACCAGCGTGCGGATCACCCCGTCGACGTTCACCCCGCGCACCGCCGCGATCCGGGCCCGCGTGACGGGCTGCCGGTAGGCGATGACGGCGAGGGTTTCCAGGGCAGCCCGGGTGAGCTTGGCCCGCTGCCCGTCGAGCAGCAGCTTCTCCACGAATGGCGCGAAGCGGTCCCGCGTGTAGAACCGCCAGCCGTCACCGATTCTACGCAGGTCGATGCCGCTGCCCTGCTCGGTGTAGCGGTCGGCGAGTGTGCGCAGGGCCAGGGTGACGCGTTTCACGGGCTGCTCGAACACTCCCGCGAGCTGTTTCTCGTCGATCGGGCTGTCCACGACGAGCAGGACGGACTCCAGCGCGCCCTCGAACTCGCGGTCGTCGGTGAGGTCGGGCACCCCGGACTCCTCCGCCGCCTCGGCCGGGTCATCGGCGGGCGCGGGGTCGGCGGGCGCGGCACCGACAGGCGCGGCACCGACAGGTACGGGGCCGGCTGACACAGCACCGGCGGGCGCCGGGTCGGCAGGCGCGGGGAACAGGCCGGGGTCCGGCTCGGTGGTGTTCTCAGGCTCGGTCACCCGTACTCCTCGTCCTCGTCACGGGCCCCCGCCTCGGCCTCCTCGACAGTGCCGCCCACCCACGTGATCCGCAACTCGCCCAGCGGGTCGGGCTGGTCGAACGCCAGCGCCCGCTCCCGGTACAGCTCCAGCAGTGCCAAAAACCGCGCCACGACCTCCATCGTCTCGGTGCAGTCGGCCACGATCTCGGCGAACGTCGCCGTCCCCCGCGCCGCCAGCAGCTCCCGCAGCAGCCCGGCGTGCTCCCGCACCGAGATCCGGTGCTGGTGGACGTGCGCGGTGGACACGGTGCGGGGCAGCCTGGGCCGGAACACGACGGCGGCGATCTCGGCGAACCGCCGGGCGTCCACCCCGAGCATCACCTCGGGCAGCAGCCCCTCGTACCGCACCTCCAGCGCCACCGACCTCGGGTAGCGCCGGTACGCGCCCTGCTCCAGCTCCGCGAACAGCGCCGCGACCTGCTTGTACGCCCGGTACTGCAGCAGCCGCGCGAACAGCAGGTCCCGCGCTTCCAGCAGCGCCAGGTCGTCCTCGTCCTCCACGTCGCCCTGCGGCAGCAGCCGGGCCGCCTTGAGGTCCAGCAGGGTCGCCGCGATGACCAGGAACTCGGTCGTCTCGTCCAGGTCCCAGCGGTCGCCCAGCGCCCGGATGTGCGCGATGAAGTCGTCCGTGACCTGGTGCAGCGCCACCTCGGTCACGTCCAGCGTGTGCTGCGAGATGAGCTGGAGCAGCAGGTCGAACGGGCCTTCGAAGTTGGTCAGCTTGACCTTGAAGCGGCCGTCCGGAACCACTTCGGCGGGGACCTCGTCGGCTGGGGCGTCACCGCTCACCGCTCGCGCAGCCTACGCACGAGCAGCGAGTCGTCGCCGTGCTCCTCCAGGTCGTCCAGCACTATCGCGATCGCCTCGCGCACCACGCGGCCCCGGTCCACCGCGAGGCCGTGCTCGCCGCGCAGCTCCAGCCGGGCGCGCTCCAGGGCCAGCAGCTCCTCGTCCGACACGTACACGGTGATCTTCGTGGAGTGCTTCTGCCGCCCGGTGCCCCGGCGCGGTCCCTGAGCCTCGTCCGAGAACGTCGCGGACGGCCCGGTCGGCGCAGTCGACGCGGGCTGCCCGGTCGGCGCGGAGGTGGGCTGGGCGGGCACGGAGGCGTCGAGAACCGAGGGGCTGGTGAGGCGGAACAGTTCGGACGCGCCCGGCAGTGATGGGCGTCGGGTCACCGGGCGATCACCTCGCGCGCCAGTGCGCGGTAGGCCTTCGCGCCCGCCGAGCGGGGCGCCCATCTCGTGATCGGCTCGCCGGCGACGGTCGTCTCCGGGAACCGGACGGTGCGGTTGATCACCGTGTCGAACACGACGTCGCCGAACGCCTCCACGACCCGCGCCATCACCTCGCGGGAGTGCAGGGTGCGCGGGTCGTACATGGTGGCGAGTATCCCGGTGATCTCGAGCTTCGGGTTCAACCGCTCCCTGACCTTCTCGATGGTGTCTATCAACAGGGCGACCCCGCGCAGGCTGAAGAACTCGCACTCCAGCGGGATGAGGACGCCGTCCGCCGCCGCGAGGGCGTTGACCGTGAGCAAGCCGAGTGACGGCTGGCAGTCCACCAGCACGTAGTCGTAGTGGTCGATCACCGGGCGCAGCGTGCGGACCAGGGTGTGCTCGCGGCCCACCTCGGACACTAGCTGGATCTCCGCCGCGGACAGGTCGATGTTGCTGGGCAGCAGGTCCATGCCCTCGACGTGGGTCTGCATGATCACGTCGCGGACGGTGACGTCGCGTTCCATGATCACGTTGTAGATCGTCTGGTCGAGCTGGTGCGGGTGCACGCCGAGGCCGACCGACAGCGCGCCCTGCGGGTCGAAGTCCACCAGCAGCACGCGGCGGCCGTACTCGGTGAGCGCCGCGCCGAGGTTGATCGTGGACGTGGTCTTGCCGACCCCGCCCTTCTGGTTGCAGATCGCGAGGATCTTCGCGGGGCCGTGGTGCGCGATCAGCGGCGGTTCGGCGACGAAGCGGAGGGGGCGTCCGGTGGGGCCTATCTCGCCCACCGTCTGCTCGGCGGCGTCCTCGTCGGCCGGCGCGGCGTGCGGGGCGAGACTCAGCTCGACCGACGCGCGCGGCACACCGGACTGTGGCGTGGGCGGCGGTGGGCTGACCCACGCCTGGCCCGCGTGCTCCGGTGTCGACATCGCCTTCCCGATTCCTAGTCCTCTGCCTGGGCGCAGCCTAAGCACACCGACGGTCACCAGCAACGCGCCTCGCCGTGCCGGGCGCGAGCAGTTCTCACCGGACGGCGGCGGTCCGGTCGGCCGCCTTGAGCACGACGTCGAGCAGCCCGGGGAACAGCGCGTCGAGGTCGTCGCGGCGCAGCGACACCCACCGCTGGTTGCCGCACGCCCTGGTCCGGGTGATGCCGGCCTCCCGCAGCACGCGCAGGTGCTGGGACAGCGTCGACTTGGCGACGTCCACGTCGAGCGCGCCGCAGCAGCGCTCCCCGTCGGCCTCGATCTGGAGGACCACCGCCAGCCGGGTGGCGTCGCTCAGCGCGTGCAGCACCGCGCCGAGTTCGATGTCTGTGGGCTCCGGCTCGTCGATGTTCGGCACCGGCACGGCTCCTCCAGCTTGTCGCGTCCGGGGTGGGGCTTGTGTTCCACGTGATCGGCCTCTCCGGCGTCACCCCTTCGGGATGTCACCCGAACGGCTGACGGCCGAGCGGGTTCGCCCACAGTACCTGTGGATGGCTCATGTTCCACCGATCGCGCGGGGATGGGCGGTCGCGTAGACCTCGCGGAGCGTGTTGACGGTGACCAGCGTGTACACCTGGGTGGTGGTCACCGAGGCGTGGCCGAGCAGCTCCTGCACCACCCGCACGTCCGCGCCGCCCTCCAGCAGGTGGGTGGCGAACGAGTGCCGCAGCGTGTGCGGGGAGACCTTCGCGGTGATGCCGGCCTTCTCGGCGGCGGTCTTGAGCACCTGCCACGCCGTCTGCCGCGACAGCCGCCCGCCGCGCGCGTTGAGGAACACCGCCGGGGTGCCCCGCTTGACCAGCGCGGGCCGGGCGCGCACCAGGTAGGCCTCCAGCGCGGCCAGCGCCGGGCGGCCGACCGGCACGAGCCGCTGCCGGCCGCCCTTGCCGTCGAGCAGCACGGTCCGCTCGGCGGTGTCCACGTCGTCCACGTCGAGGCCCACCACCTCGGAGATCCGCGCGCCGCTGGAGTACAGCAGCTCCAGCAGGGCGCGGTCACGAGGGTTCGCGGGCACGTCCAGCAGCCGCAGCACGTCGTCCACCGGCAGCGCCTTGGGCAGCCGGCGCGACGGGGTCGGCGGGTGCACCTCGCGCGCCGGGTCGTGGCTCGCGAGCCCTTCGAGGTGGGCGAACCGGTGCAGGCCGCGCACCGCGACCAGGGTGCGGGCGGCGGACGACTCGGCCAGGCCGGACTCGCGCAGGCTCGCCAGGAAGTCACCGACCAGGTGCTCGGTGACGTCATCCAGCAAGGTGATCTTCCGGGCGTCCAGGTGCTCCGCGTAACGGCGCAGGTCGCGGGTGTAGGACTCCAGGGTGTTGCGGGAGGCGCCGCGCTCGACCGCCAGGTGGTCGAGGAACGCCTTGACCACGTCCCTCACAACTGCGCCAGGGGGACGTGCGGCAGGCCGTGCGCCTTCGCGACCCCGGCCTGCACGATCGTGCCGCGCACCGCGTTCACACCCCTCGCCAACGCCGGGTCGTCCCCCACGGCCTGCCGGAAACCCTTGTCCGCCAGCGCGGTCACGTAGGGCAGTGTGACGTTCGTGAGCGCCCACGTCGAGGTGTGCGGCACCGCGCCGGGCATGTTGGCGACGCAGTAGAACATCGAACCGTGCACCCGGAACGTCGGATCGTCGTGCGTGGTGGGCCGCGAGTCGGCGAAGCAGCCGCCCTGGTCGATGGCGATGTCGACGAGCACCGACCCGGCCCGCATGGTGGACACCAGGTGGTTGTCGACCAGCGTCGGCGCCTTCGCGCCGGGCACCAGGACCGCGCCGATCACCAGGTCCGCCCACCGGCAGGCCTGCTCCACCTCGTAGGCGTTGCTCGCGACGGTCTGGAGGTGCCCCCGGTAGATGAAGTCGATCTGCCGCAGCCGGTTGACGTTCGTGTCGAGCACGACGACCTCGGCCTGGAGCCCGACCGCGATCGCGGCGGCGCTCATCCCCGCCACCCCCGCGCCGAGCACGACGACCTTGCCCGCCGGGACACCCGGCACACCGCCCAGCAGCACACCGCGCCCACCCTGGGTGCGTTCCAGGCAGTGCGCGCCGACCTGGGCGGCCATCCGCCCGGCGACCTCGCTCATCGGGGCGAGCAGCGGCAGCGAGCCGTCCGCGAGCTGCACCGTCTCGTAGGCGATGGCGTCGATCCCGGCCGCGACGACGGCGCGGGTGCAGTCGGCGTTCGCGGCCAGGTGCAGGTAGGTGAACAGGGTCTGGCCGGGACGCATCCGGTGGAACTCCTCGGCGACCGGCTCCTTGACCTTCAGCACCAGCTCGGCGTCGGACCACACGTCGTCGGCGTGCGGCACGGTCCGCGCCCCGGCGGCGGTGAACTCGACGTCCGGGATCGCGCTGCCGTCCCCCGCACCGGCCTCGATCAGCACCTGGTGCCCGCGCCGCACCAGCTCGACCACCCCGGCCGGCGTGATCGCCACCCGGTACTCGTGGTTCTTGACCTCTCGCGGTATCCCGACCAGCACCAGGTCAGCGTAGGTCGGCCGGCGCGTTCCGGCTGGACGGAGGCCGTGGTGCTGTTAGCGTTGCGGCCTGTGTCGGAACCCCACCAGGTGCGCATCGGCAACCAGCAGCGCGAAGCGGCCATCAGCGCGCTCAACGACCACTTCGCGGCCGGTCGTCTGGAGATCGGCGAGTACGAGCAGCGGGTCGGCTACGCGACAGCCGCCCAGACCGCCGCGGAACTGGCGGCCCTGTTCCAGGACCTGCCCCAGCCCCACCCGCAGTTCCTGCCGCCGCCGCAGACGCACTACGCGCCACCCACCGACTACGCCACCCCGCCACCGGGTTTCCCACCGCCAGGTTTCCCACCGCCGGGTTTCCCACCGCCGGGTTTCCCACCGCCGGGTTTCACACCGGACTACGGCGCCTACGGCCAGCCGGGCTTCAACCCCAACGCGCCGTTCGGCGTGGACCCGCTGACCGGCCAACCGTTGTCCGACAAGTCCCGCATCGCAGCCGGCGTACTACAACTCGTCCTGCCGTTCGGCATCGGCCGGTTCTACATCGGTGACACCGGGATCGGCATCGCGCAGTTGCTGACGTGCGGCGGGTGCGGGATCTGGTCGCTGATCGACGGGATCATCCTGCTGGTCAACGGCGGCACGGACAGCAACGGCCGCAAACTGCGCGACTAGGCCAGGTTCCGGACCAACATCCAGGCGACGGCCAAGGCCACCACCGGCACGCCCACCTTGGCCGAGAGCCGGGGCGTGCGCTCATCCCGCCGCGCGGACCGGAACCACCGCACCCACAGCCAGGCCAGCAACGGCAGCCCGGCGACCAGCATGACGGCGTTGAACTGCCAGGCGGCGGCGAGATCCCCGTGCAGCAGCGCGTGCACCATCCGGGTGGAGCCGCAGGCCGGGCACTGGATGCCGGTCAGGGCGAACAGCGGACAAGGCGGCCACACCGACCCGGGGCCGTTGGGATCGACGATCAACAGCCCCGCCCCGGCAGCCACCGCCCCGGCAGCCACGGCAACCGGTCCACGCACACCCGGACGTGCACCCATACGTGCCATTGTGCCCACCGGACCGGCTGATGGCGCACACCCCCGGCGAGTTGCGCTCTCCGCCCGCGAGTCGCACCTCCACCGCCCGGCGAGTTGCCCCCTCAACGGCGAGTTGCGCCCTCACGCGCGAGTTCCGCCATCCCTCCCCGGCGAGTTGGCCTTCGTCCGCGAGTTGCGCCTTCGCCGCCCGCGAGTTCCTCACGGGCGGCGAGTTGCGCGTTCAGACCTCCCACCGACCAGGCGAGCCGCGCCTTCGACCTCGCCTCAGTCGCCGCGCCTCAGTCGCCGCAGGTCAGTCGCCGCGAGCCGCGAACCGCGTCGGCCGGTCCGTGAACGGCGCGTCCGCCGGCCGAGCCTGCGCCCTCCCGGCGAGCACCGCCTGAGCCGCCAGCAGCCCGGCCACCGCGGCCCCGTTCACGATCTCCCCGGCCAGCGCCATGTCCACCGCCTCGTCCAGCGGGAACCGCCGCGCCTCCAGATCGGCCTCCTCGTCGCCCATCTGCTCCCGGTCCACCTCCGACAATCCCCGCGCGAGGAACACCCGCACCACCTCGTCGGTGAAGCCCGGCGACGCGGCGACGTCCACCAGCGTCGCCCACTCCGACGCCGCCAGCCCGACCTCCTCCATCAGCTCACGCCGAGCGGCCTCCAGCGGCTCCTCCGAAGCCGAGTCCAACAGCCCCGCCGGCAGCTCCCAGATCCGCTTGCCCAACGGGTGCCGGTACTGGTGGATCAGCGTCACCAGGCCATCGGGGTCCACCGCCGCCACGGCCACCGCGCCCAGGTGCTCCACCACCTCGCGCGACGCCGTCCCGCCGCCGGGCATGGCCACCTCGTCCACCCGCAGCCCGACGACCCGACCGATGTGCACGTCCCGCGACGAGACCGTCTCGAACTCGTGCCTCATTTGGCCGCACCAGCCGTCTCGGACAACGGCAGCCGGTCGGCGAGCCGGTAGTCCAGCGCCGCCTTCACGAACGCCGCGAACAGCGGGTGCGGCTTCGTCGGACGGCTCTTCAGCTCGGGGTGCGCCTGCGTGGCGACGAAGAACGGGTGCACGTCGGCGGGCAGTTCGACGAACTCGACCAGCCGCCCGTCCGGCGACGTCCCGGAGAACACCAGACCGGCGTCACCCAGCTTGTCCCGGTAGGCGTTGTTGACCTCGTACCGGTGCCGGTGCCGCTCGGAGACCTCGGTCGTGCCGTACGCCGACGCCACCTGCGAACCGGGCGTGAGCTTCGCGGGGTACGCGCCGAGCCGCATCGTGCCGCCCATGTCGCGCTGCCCGGACACCACGTCCTCCTGGTCGGCCATGGTGCTGATGACCGGCGACCCGGTCTCCTCGAACTCGGAGGAGTTGGCGTCGGCGATCCCGGCGAGGTTCCGCGCGGCCTCGATCACCAGGCACTGCAACCCCAGGCACAGCCCCAGCAGCGGAATGCCGCGCGTCCGGGCGTAGGAGATGGCACCGATCTTGCCCTCGATGCCGCGGACCCCGAACCCGCCGGGGATGAGCACGGCGTCCAGCCCGGCCAACGCGTGCGCCGCGCCGGACGGCGTCTGGCACTCGTCGGACGGCACCCACACCACCTCGACCTTGGCGTGGTTCGCGAACCCACCGGCGCGCAGGGCCTCCGTGACCGAGAGGTAGGCGTCGGGCAGGTCGACGTACTTGCCGACCAACGCGATCCGCACCTTCTCGGACGGGTTGTGCACGCGGTCCAGCAGGTCGCCCCACACGGTCCAGTCGACATCGCGGAACGGCAGCCCGAGCCGGCGCACCACGTACGCGTCGAGCCCTTCGCCGTGCAGGACCTTGGGGATGTCGTAGATCGACGGCGCGTCCACGGCCGCCACGACGGCCTCGGTGTCGACGTCGCACATGAGGCCGATCTTGCGCTTCAACGCATCCGGAATCTCCCGGTCCGCCCGACACACGATCGCGTCGGGCTGGATGCCGATGTTGCGGAGCGCGGCGACGGAGTGCTGCGTGGGCTTGGTCTTGAGCTCACCGGACGGGGCGAGGTAGGGCACCAGCGAGACGTGCAGGAAGAACACGTTGTCGCGGCCGACGTCGTGCCGAACCTGCCGCGCCGCCTCCAGGAACGGCAGCGACTCGATGTCGCCGACGGTCCCGCCGACCTCGGTGATCACGACATCCGGCACGACCCCGTCGGCGCCGGGCTCGGCCATCGCCCGAATCCGCCGCTTGATCTCGTCGGTGATGTGGGGGATGACCTGGACGGTGTCCCCGAGGTACTCCCCACGCCGCTCCTTGGCGATGACCTCGGAGTACACCTGCCCGGTGGTGACGTTGGCATCCCCGGAAAGATCCCGAGCCAGGAACCGCTCGTAGTGCCCGATGTCGAGATCGGTCTCCGCGCCGTCGTCGGTGACGAACACCTCGCCGTGCTGGAACGGGTTCATCGTGCCCGGGTCGACGTTGAGGTACGGGTCCAGCTTCTGCATGGTCACCCGCAGACCACGGGCGGTCAGTAGCTGACCGAGACTGGAGGCGGTGAGTCCCTTGCCCAGGGAGGAGGCCACGCCCCCGGTGACGAAAACGTGCTTGGTCGTACGTGCCTGAAGCACCAACGAGGCTCCCCGTGGTCTGAAGTTCCGCAGGGCAACCGGCCCTGTCCACGGGCCCTAACGCTAACACGCCACCGGTCACCCAGCGCGCTGGTGGTCGGGTGTCACGTCACTCAGATGGCCTAGCCCCCAGTCGATCAACCGATGCCGGTCACACCGACCAACCACCAACCACGCTCCGCTCGACACCGGGACCGTCGGCGACACCGCTTCGCTGCCGTGAACCCGGCCGACGCCCGCCGGCAGTCCGGCCGGCAGTCCGGTCCGGCCGACAGCGGGATCATCGGCACCGGCGAGCGGCGGTTCGCACGGCAAGCGGCGGTTCGGTGGTCGTCCGTGGTCAGGCCGGGCCATCCGTACCGAGGTATCCGTGGTTGGGGCCATCCGTGGTCAAGCCGAGGCGGGTGCGCCGTGGTGGCGTCCGTTTGTTTACGGCAACGAACGCCAGCCCCAGGAAGTGCCAGTTCCGAGCCGGATTAACGAAATCGAGTGAATCCGCGGAACCAGGTAAACCTTCCACAACCCCAACGTTCAGACAAACACCCGAGGAGACAAACACCCAAGCCCTCACCCCACGATACCCGGCACAGCCCCCTCCGCATTGCCCGCCACGCCATACCGCCCGGACTTCCCCTCCAACTGCTCCCGCAACGCCAACACCGCCACCACCTGCCCAGCAGCGGCACCAACGTGGTCCACGGTCGACAACACCGAAGTAGCCGCCGTATCCGCCCGCACCACCCCGACCGCCCCGGTCCCGTCGGCCGACCCCTCACCACCCGCCAGCACAGCCCCCGCCCCCGACCGGTCCAACTGCGTGGCGAACCGCGCGACCATGGCCGCACGGTCGCCGGCCGAATCCCCGTCCACAGCCCCACCGGTCAGCACGACAGCCAACTGCGCAGGCTGCAAAGGCGCCTGGGAACGAATGAACCCAGCGGAAGTCAACCCCGTCAGCGCCGCCGCCGTCTCGTCCGCCGAAGCCTGCGCCTGGTTGTTCTCCTTGTTCAACAACAGCAGCGCACCCAACAACCCACCGGCACGCGTGCCGGGATCGGCCCCGGTGGGCAACTGCGTCCCGGCGGGCTGCAACCGCGCCACCAGACCACGCAACTGATCAGCCTTGCGCGGATCGGCGAAAGAATCCGTCAACTGCAATTCACCGGTGACCGTGGCGCCCGAGGCCGCCAGAAGCGAGACCAGAGCATCACGGTCATTCGGCCGCGCATCGGCCGTCGTCACCAGAACCACGGTCCGCTCGGCCAACAATCCCCGCACCGCCAACGGACCCACGGAAGTCGCGAACCGGTCCGCCTCCGCCAGTTTCGCGTGCAACCCGTTCTGCCCGGTCTGCAATTCCGCGACTTTCGTGCCCAGCGCCGACTTGTCGTCCGTCAACCCGGACAGCAGCCGGCCGCTGATCGCCGTCGAACCGAGCACCACGCCCACGGCCAACGCCAGGAACACGGCGGTGATCGAGACGATGTGGTAGCGCATCGAGATCATGAGAAGAACCCCTTGAGCCAGTCGACGACGGACCGGAACGCGTCCACCGCCACATCGACGTACACCTGTCCAACCCCGGACACCGCCAGCGCCGCCACCATCGCCACCACGGCCGCGAGCACCAACAGCGAGATCGCCCCGAACGACACCCTGCTGCGGTGCAGGGTGGCGACCGCCTCGCCGTCCACCAGCTTGCTGCCCAGTTTCAGCCGGGTCAGGAAGGTGGACGGGTTGGAGCCCGAGTGGCCCCGGTCCAGGAACTCGCGCAGGCCCGCCTGCAGGCCCACCGTCACGACCAGGGACGCGCCGTGCGCCTCGGCGAGCAGCAGGGCCAGGTCCTCCGCGTTGCCGGTCGCCGGGAACGTCACCGCGCCGATGCCCAGGTCCTGGATGCGTTCCAGGCCGGGCGCGTGGCCGTCGGTCTGGGCAGGCACCACGACCTCCGAGCCGGCTTTCAGCGTCGCGGTGCCGATGCCGTCCGGGTCGCCGACGATGATGTCCGGCCGGTACTTGGCGTCGTGCAGGGTGTCCGCTCCCGCGTCGACGCCGATCAGCACCGGCCGGTACTCGCGGATGTACTTGCGGAGCCTGCGCAGTTCCTCGGCGTGCCGGGGGCCGCCCGCGACGATCAGCACCTGTCGGTCGCGGATCGGGACGTACACCTCGGGCACGCCGACCCCGTCGAGGAGCAGCGCGCGTTCCCGGCGCAGGAACTCGATGGTGTTCGCGGAGAACGCTTCCAGTTGCGCCGCCATGCCCGCCTTGGCCTCGATCATCGCGTCGGCGATCGACTCGACGCTCTGCTCGACGCCCCGCGCGACCTCCCGGTCGCCGACGAACACCGCGCCTTCGTGCAGCCGCAGCCTGGCGCCGTCCTTCACCTCGCGCAGCACGCCCGTGCCGACGCCGTCGACGAGCGGCACGCCCGCCTCGATCAGCAGTTCGGGGCCGAGGTTGGGGAAGCGCCCCGAGATGGACGGCGACGCGTTGACCACGCCCACCACCTCGGCGCTGACCAGCGCTTCGGCGGTGCGGCGGTCGATGTCGACGTGGTCCAGGACGGCGATGTCACCGGGGCTGAGCCGCCTCAGCAGGTCGCTCGTGCGGCGGTCGACCCGCGCGACGCCGGTGACGCCGGGCAGTTCGCGGTTCGTGCGGCTGAGCAACCCGGAGAGCTTCATGAGCCGATGGTGACTCACCCGGCCGCCGGTTCGTGGCTAACACGCCGAGCGGATCCGGGCAGGTCAACCAGGTCAGCGCTCCACAGTGGACGGATTACCCCCGGTCGGGGGACGTTCTTCGCCCGTGCGATCGACTGCTCCGGGCACGGGCGAGTCGGTTGCCCCGGGCACGGGCACGTCGGTTGCCCTGGGCACGGGCAGGTCGGTTGCTTCGGGCACGGCCAACTCGGCCGTCGGGATCGGGATGCCGAACGGCGGGGTGTCGTCGTCGCCGTCCACCCGGTACACCGCCACCCCGGTCGGCTTCGGCGCGCGGCGCGGCCAGTCCTGTGCCAGCACCGCACCGACCAGGAGCACCAGGCACGCGCCGGCCAGCGACCACAGGCCCGCCCCGACGACGGTGGCGAACCCGTAGGGCACGGTCTCGGGGTTCACGAACAGGTTCCTGATCGTCGTGTGGACGGACCAGGCGGTGCCCCCCAGCAGGCCGGTGGCGATCACGGCCGTGAACCGGCCCACCGCGGCGAGCGGCGCCGGCCGGAACAGCAGCACGGCCGCGACCAGGGCCAGCGCGCTCGCCGTCACCAGCGGGTAGCCCCATTGCGGGCCGTCCATGACGTCCTCGGTGGTGGGCTGGTTGTAGAACACGATCCGCCACGCCGTGAGCGTGAAGCCGCCGACGCCGCGCGGGGGCGGGGCGTCGACCCGGTACAGCTCCAGCAGCGCGCCGCCGAACCCCAGCAGCGCGCCGGCGGACAGCGTGCCGGCCGCGATCATCCGTCGGTTCACGGTCCGACCTTCCCCTCGGCTCCGGCGTCGGGTGGCAGCGGGATGCCGAACGGCGGCGTGTCGTCGTCGTTGCCCTCGACCTGGTACACGACCGGTCCGGCGGGCCGGGGCGCGCGTGGCGGCCAGTCCTGCACCGCGAGGGCGCCGCCCACGGCGAGCGCGCAGGCCAGGCCGAGCAGCGGCAGCGCGAGGCCGAACGTCGTGATGATGACCAACCCGCCGCGGTCCTGCTCTGCCAGGTAGATGGCGAGCACGAACTGCCAGACCGCCCAGGCGCCGCCGAGCAGCAGCATCGCGCCGCCGGCCGCCACGAGTCGGCCCCACATCCGGCCGACCCGCGCCGCGCCGAGCACCAGCAGCAGGGCCGCCACCACCATCGGCAGCCCGAACAGGGCGTCCCGGCCGAAGTCGCCTCCGTCGCTGGTCACCTGCCACCCGGTCTGCGCGACCGCCATCCGTTGGCTGTCCGGGAACTCCCAGGACTGCTCGTACAGCGGCAGGAACGTGCCGACCAGCGCCAGCGGCGCGGCGAGGAGCAGCGCGACGACCCCGGCGACACGTCGGGTCACCGCGTCCTCACCTCGGGACCGGCGGGCGGCTCCGGGTGGTCGTCCGGCAGCACGGCCACCTGGATGCCCAGCGGAGGCGTGTCCAGGTCGGCGTCCTTGTCGTCCAGGCGGTGCACGACCACCCCCTCGGGCCGGGGAGGCGGAGGTTCGGCGTGCAGGAACACCGTGCCCACGACGGCGACGGCCACGGCGGCGACCAGCAGCCACAGCCCCGCGCCGTACTCGCGGTCGATGGAGGCGCGCCCGTCGCGGGTGAAGAGCTCCAGCGACGCCTGGACCGTCATGAACGTCGCCCACACCGACCCGACGAGCACCCCGGTGGCGGCGATCGCCGTGCGGCGGGACGCCTGCCGCTGGTGCGCCGGCAGGAACACCAGCGCCGCCGCGATCAGCAGCACCACGGCCGCGACCACGATCGGCACGCCCACCTGCGGGGTCGCGCGGAACTCGCCCAGCTCGACGGGCTCGACGACGGTGGTCCAGCTCGTGGTGGTGAACCCGAACCGGACCTGGCCCTGCCCGGTGCCGACCCAGCTCAACGGCAGGAACGTCGCCGCGATCGCCGCCACCGCCGCCGCGACCGCCAGGACGACACCCGCCGTCCGTCGGCTCACCTCTTCTTCTTCCGCCGCACCACCGGCGCGCTGTCCTTGTCCGCCTTGGCCGCCGCCAACAGCTCCTCGGCGTGCGCGCGGCCGGTGTCCGTGGAGTCCATACCCGCCAGCATCCTCGCCAGTTCGACCACGCGCTGCGATTCGTCCAGCACCCGCACACCGCTGCGGGTCAGCACCCCGTCGGCGGTCTTGTCCACCACGAGGTGCCGGTCGGCGAACGCGGCGACCTGCGGCAGGTGCGTGACCACGATGACCTGGTGGCTGCGCGCGAGCCGGGCCAGCCGCCGGCCGACCTCGACCGCCGCCCGCCCGCCGACACCGGCGTCGACCTCGTCGAACACCAGCGTGGGCACCGGGTCGGAGTGCGACAGCACGACCTCCAGCGCCAGCATCACGCGGGACAGCTCGCCGCCGGACGCGCCCTTGTGCACGGGCAGCGCGGGCGCGCCGGGGTGCGCGACCAGCCGCAGCTCCACCTCGTCCACGCCGGACGCGCCCGCGTGCAGCACCCGCCCGCCGACCTCCAGCGCCTGCGGGTCGCCGGCTTCGGCGAGCCGGGGCCGGACCGCGACCTCCACGGTGGCGTGCGGCATGGCCAGGCCGGTCAGCTCCTCGGACACCGCCTTGCCCAGCTCCTCGGCGGCCGTGCCGCGTTCGGCGGTGACCTGCTCGGCGTACCCGGCGAGCTGCCCGGCCAGCTCGTCCCGGCGCGCGGCCAGCGCGGCCAGCGCCTCGTCGGACGTGTCCAGGCCGGCCAGCCGGGACGACGCGTCGGCCGCCCACGCGATCACGCCGTCCACGTCGGCGGCGTACTTGCGGGTCAGCGCCTTCAGCTCGGCCTGGCGGGCGAGCACCTGCTCCAGCCGCGCCGGGTCCGCGTCCAGGTGCTCCAGGTAGGTCGCGATCTCCGCGCCCACGTCGGCCAGCAGCGTCTCCGCCTCCACCAGCCGGGGCTCCAGGTCGCGCAGCTTCGGGTCCTCGGACGTGGCCAGCCGCCGGCGGGCCTCGCCGATCAGGCCGAGCGCGCCGGGGTTGTCCGGGTCGCCGTCGGGCGAGCCGCTGACCGCGTACTGCGCGCCGGACGCGGTCTCCCGGAGCTGGTCGGCGTCGGCCAGCCGGCGGGCCTCGTCGTGCAGCTCGACGTCCTCGCCGGACTTCGGGTCGACGTCGGTGATCTCGGCCAGGCCGTGCCGCAGCAGCTCGGCTTCGCGGGCCAGCTCGCGGGCCCGCTCGGTGCGCTCGGTCAACTCGGTGGCGACCCGCAGCCACTCGTCGCGGATCTTCCGGTACTTGCGCAGCGGCGCGCCCACGTCGTCGCCCGCGAACCGGTCCAGCACCGCGCGCTGCTCGGTGGGCCTCAGCAGCCGTAGCTGGTCGTTCTGCCCGTGCACCGCGAGGAGCTGCTCGGCCAGCTCGGACAGCACGCCCACCGGCACGGAACGGCCGCCCAGGTGGGCGCGGGACCGGCCGTCGGACCCGACCGTGCGGATGGCGATGACGCTGCCGTCCTCGTCCGCCTCGCCGCCGACCTCCTCGGCGACCTTCGCGGCCGGGCTGCCGGGTGGCGCCTGGAACCGCCCTTCGACCACCGCCTTGTCCGCGCCGTTGCGCACGCGGGACGCCTCGGCCCGGCCGCCACCCAGCAGGTGGAGGCCCGTGACGACCATCGTCTTGCCGGCGCCGGTCTCCCCCGTCACGACGGTGAAGCCCTCGGCGAGTTCAAGGGTGGCCTCGTCGATCACACCGAGGCCCTGGATGCGCATCTCGGCCAGCACAGCGCGCACACTACTGGGCGACGACCGCGGGAGGTGAGTTCGGGTGGGAGTGTCGGGCGAACAAATGTTCTAACCGGCCGACGGACCCCGCCACCCCTGGACCGGCAGCGAGAACTTCTCCACCAGCCGATCGGTGAACGGACCCTCCCGCAACCGCACCAGCCGCAGCGGCGTCGAACCGCCCACGACCTCCACCCGCGCGCCCGCCGGCAGCTCCACCATCCGCCTGCCGTCCGCGCACAGCACCGCCGGGTGCCCGCCCGGGTCGACCTCCAGCGCCACCACGGACGCGGGCGACACCACCAGCGGGCGGGCGAACAACGCGTGCGCGTTCGACGGCACCACCAGCAGCGCCTGCACGTCCGGCCACACCACCGGCCCGCCGGCGGAGAACGCGTACGCCGTGGACCCGGTCGGGGTCGCCACCAGCACGCCGTCGCAGCCGAACGCCGACACCGGCCGGCCGTCGACCTCCACCACCACGTCCAGGATGCGTTCCCGCGAACTCTTCTCGACGCTGGCCTCGTTCAGCGCCCAGGTGCTCTCCAACACCTCGCCGTCCACGGACGCGGTGATGTCCACCGTCATCCGCTCCTCGACCTCGTAGCTGCGGGCGATGACCCGGTTGATGGCCTCGGACAGCTTGTCCGAGTCGGCCTCGGCCAGGAAACCGACCCGGCCCAGGTTCACGCCCAGCACCGGGACGCCCGCCGCGCGGGCCAGCTCCGCCGCGCGCAGCAGCGTCCCGTCGCCGCCGAGCACGAACACCAGCTCGGTGCCCTCGGCGGCGTTGTCGTCGGCGGTCACGACCTGCGCGTAACACGACGGGTCGAGGTCCGGCGCCTCGTCCTTCAGCACCCGCAGCCGCACACCCGCCGCGGCGAAGCGCCGCGCCACCTCCTGGGCGACGCGCACGTTGCTGCGCCGCCCGGTGTGGACGACGAGCAGGATCTCCCTTGTCACATCGTCCCCGGTCACTGGGGTCCTTCCGCTACGGCGGCGCGCACGAGCGCGGCGGCGGTGTCCGCGGCCAGGGGCTCGCCCCGGCGCAGCCAGGCGAAGAACTCGACGTTGCCCGACGGTCCGGGCAGGGGGCTGGCGGTGACGCCGTGCAGCCGCAGGCCGATCCCGGCGGCGGCGGCCACGACGTCCAGCACGGCTTCGGCGCGCAGCCCGGGATCCCGGACGACACCGCCGGAACCCAAACGCTCCTTGCCGACTTCGAACTGCGGCTTCACCATCGGCAGCAGATCGCCCTCCTCGTCGAGGCACGCGGCGAGTGCGGGGAGCACCAGCCTCAACGAGATGAACGAGAGATCGGCCACTACCAGTTCAACCGGACCGCCGATGTCCTCCGGCGTCAACGACCGCACGTTCGTCTTGTCCTTGACCACGACCCGGTCGTCGGTGCGCAGCCGCCAGTCCAGCAGACCCCGCCCGACATCGGCCGCGACCACCTGACGTGCGCCGTTGCGCAGCAGCACGTCGGTGAAACCACCGGTGGACGCGCCCGCGTCCAGGCAGCGCCTGCCGTCGACCTTGACCGCGGGGAACTTCTCCAGCGCGCCGACCAGCTTGTGCGCGCCGCGCGACGCCCAGTTCGGGTCGTCGGTGTCGCGCACCACCAGCGCGGTGTCCAGCTCGACGGCGGTGGCGGGTTTCGTCGCGACCGTGCCGCGGATCGTCACCCGGCCTTCGGCGACAAGCTGGCTGGCGTGCTCCCGGGACCGGGCCAGCCCGCGCCGGACCAGTTCGGCGTCCAGCCGAGCCCTGCGTGGCACCGCGTCACACCTTGTCGATGCTCGACAGCGCGACGGTCAGCGCCGTGTGCGCGTCGTCGTACCGGGCGACGTGCTCGGCGACGTCGAGCTGCTCCAGCCCGTCGAGCCCGGCCAGCGCATCGTCGATCCCGGCCACCGGATCACGCGGCGGGCCGGGGAGGGGAACCTCGAAGCTCACGGTTTCACGGTAGCCGATCGAGCACCGACAGGTCCTCCGCGATGTAGGTGGGCCGCCGGTCCGCCGGCAGTTCGTCGACTTCGGCCCGGGTCGACACCCCGGTGAGCACGAGCAGCGAGTCCATGCCCGCGTTCACCGCGCCCAGGACGTCGGTGTCCAGCCGGTCCCCGACGACCAGCGGGCGCTGCGCGCCCAAGGACTTCGCGGCCTGCTCCAGCAACGGGGTGGCGGGTTTCCCGGCGACCAGCGGCTCGGCCCCGGTGGCGGTCCGGAGAGCGGCGACCAGCGCGCCGTTGCCGGGCAGCAGACCACGTTCGGTCGGCAGGGTCGCGTCGACGTTGCACGCCACCCACCGCGCACCCGCCCGGATCGCGACGGCGGCCTCGGCCAGCTCGCGCCAGCCCAGGTCCTGGGACAGCCCCTGGACCACCGCCGCGACGCCCGCGGCCCGGGTGACGGGCGTGAACCCGCGCAGCCGCACTTCCTCGGCCAGGGCATCGGTGCCCAGCACCAGGACTTCCGCCTGCTGCGGCACCAGGTCGAGCAGCATCGCGGCAGCCGCCTGGGCGCTCGTGCTCACCTCGTCCAGCGCGGCGCGGAAACCGAGTTCGGTGAGGTGGTCCGCGACGTCCCGCGGCGACCGCGTGGCGTTGTTCGTGACGAACCGGATGCCGGTGCCGTGCCCACGGGCGGAGGCGACCGCCTCCACCGCGCCGGGCACGGCCTCCCGGCCCCGGTACACCGTGCCGTCGAGGTCCAACAGCAGCGCGTCGTAACGGTCCAGCAGCACAGGCCCTCGCTCAGGTCACTCCTGCGGGCTCAGGTCGAACGCCCGCTCGGCGGCATCAGTCTCGTTGTCGTCATCGGCCTGGGCGGCGTTCAGGAACCACTTGACGGCCTCGTCGGTGCGCCCGGCGGCGGCCAGGTTGTCGGCGTAGGCGTAGAACAGCCGGGCACTCCACGGATCGCGCCGCTTGGCGTCGAGATCGGTCCCCTGCAACGCGACGACCGCCGCGTCGAACTGCCCCATGTCCCGCCGAGCGCCGGCCGCGACGATCCGCAACTCGACCGCCTCATCAGGCTCCAGCCGCAACGCTTGAGCCTCGCGGGCCAGCTCGATCGCCCGCTCCGGCCGCCCCAACGCGCGCTCGCAGTCCGCCATGACCGCGACATGCCCCGCACCGTGCGACATCCGCCGAGCCGCCCGCAGCTCCGACAGCGCCTCCGCCCACTCACCGGCGTGGTAGGCGGCCAGTCCGGCGGCCTCCCGCACCACACCGACCCGGGCCGCCTTCGTCCGGGCGTAGCGGGCGTGCTCCAGGGCCAGCTCGGGCTCGGCGTCGATCAGCATGCCGGCGGCGGCCAGGTGTCGGCCGACGATCTCGGCCAGCCCCTTCGGCAGGCCACGCAGCTCCTGCTTCACCTCGGCGTCGAGGATCGAGAGGTCCGCTTCCTCGGGCAGTTCGGGCGCCCGAGCCCGGGTGAACTCGCCCTCGTCCCGCCGGGCTTCGGCCACCGGAGCGTCCGCGACGTCTCCACCTTCGTCTTCGGCTTTGTCTTCGTCTTCGGCCTTGTCTTCATCTTCGGCCTTGTCGGAATCGCCCTCAACGCCACCGGCAACCTCGCCCTCGGCCGCCGCAGGCTCGACTTCAGAGGCAGTCACGGCAACTTCAGGTTCAGCCACGGCAACTTCAGGGGCCGCGGCGATCTCGACACCGACGGCCTCCGGCGTCACCGACTCGACGACGCCACCCGAACCGGTGCTCTCCTCAACCGACTCCTCGACCGACACCGGGTCGCTCTCGACAGCCCGCCCCTGGAACCGAGCAGCCCGATCACGAGACCGCGCATCACGCCGATCATCACGCTTGTCGTCACGCTTGTCGTCACGCCGGTCATCGCGACGCGGGTAACCACCACGGTCATCCCGAGCCTTGAACTCCCGCCGCTCGCCACTACGCCCTTCACGGGGCTTGAACTCCCGCCGCTCACCGCCACGATCGTCGCGCGGCTTGAACTCACGGCGCTCACCGCTGCGACCTTCGCGAGACTGGTAACCCCCGCGATCATCCCGAGCCCTGAAGTCACGGCGCTCGCCACCACGGTCGTCACGGGGCCGGTACTCACGACGTTCGCCACCACGGTCATCACGGGGGCGGTACTCACGGCGCTCGCCGGCACGGTCATCGCGGCGGTCATCGCGCGGCCGGAACTCACGGCGCTCTCCACGATGATCGTCACGGGGGCGGAAGTCACGGCGTTCACCGCCACGATCGTCACGGGGCCGGTACTCACGGCGCTCCCCGCCACGGTCATCACGGGGCCGGAAGTCACGGCGCTCGCCGCCGCGATCGTCGCGAGGCTTGTACTCGCGGCGTCCACCGCTGCGGTCGTCACGGGGCTTGAATTCGCGACGGTCGCCGCCACGGTCATCGCGGGGGCGGTACTCGCGGCGTTCGCCGCCACGGTCGTCGCGGGGCTTGTACTCACGGCGTTCGCCGCTGCGGCCTTCGCGGGGCTGGTAGCCACCACGGTCGTCGCGCGGGCGGAATTCGCGGCGTTCGCCGCTGCGCGAGCCGGTACCGCGATCGTCGCGGTTGTAGCCGCCACGATCGTCACGGGACTGGCTGCCGCCGCGGTCATCGCGCCGTTGGTACCCACCACGGTCGTCACGGGGCTGGTAGCCGCCGCGGTCATCGCGGCGCTGGTACCCACCACGGTCATCGCGCCGTTGGTAGCCACCACGATCATCGCGGCGCTGGTAACCGCCGCGGTCGTCACGGCGCTGGTAACCGCCGCGGTCGTCACGGCGCTGGTAGCCGCCGCGGTCATCGCGCGGCTTGTCGTAGCGGGGACGGTCCGCGCGGCTGTCGTCCTTGCGGTAGCCGCCGCGGTCGTCGCGGCTGCTGCTGCGGTCGTCACGGCCACGGTCATCACGGCCGCGGTCGGTCGCCGGCCGGTCGTCCCTGCGCGGATAGCCGCCGCGGTCGTCCCGGCCGCCACTGCCTTGCTTGCGGACTCCATCGGCGCGGCCACCGTCGGATCGGCGCGGTCGGTCTCCCTGGCCACGCTGACGGTCGCCCGGGCGGTCTCCGAACCTCGACACCTGTACTCCTCCTACTGTGGACACGCACGCCGAAAGGGCCTGTGATTTGAGCACATCTCGATGTGCCCCCACCACAAGCCCTTTCAGGGAAAGAATGTTCGGCGGCGTCCTACTCTCCCACACCCTCACGAGTGCAGTACCATCGGCGCTGGAAGGCTTAACTACCGGGTTCGGAATGGGACCGGGTGTTCCCCCTCCGCCATGACCACCGAAACACTATGAAATTACCAACCACAGACACCCCGCGCCCCCGAAAGGTCGCCTGGTGTGCCCGGTTGGTTCTTTCAGAACCGCACAGTGGATGCGTAGCATTTTCGTGACAAGTCCTCGGCCTATTAGTACCGGTCAACTCCAGCCGTTACCGACCTTCCATCTCCGGCCTATCAACCCAATAGTCTCTTGGGGGCCTTACCCCACGAATGGGTGGGATACCTCATCTAGGAACAGGCTTCCCGCTTAGATGCTTTCAGCGGTTATCCCTTCCGAACGTAGCCAACCAGCAATGCCCTTGGCAGGACAACTGGCACACCAGAGGTCCGTCCGTCCCGGTCCTCTCGTACTAGGGACAGCCTTCCGCAAGTATCCTACGCGCGCGGCGGATAGGGACCGAACTGTCTCACGACGTTCTAAACCCAGCTCGCGTACCGCTTTAATGGGCGAACAGCCCAACCCTTGGGACCTACTCCAGCCCCAGGATGCGACGAGCCGACATCGAGGTGCCAAACCATGCCGTCGATATGGACTCTTGGGCAAGATCAGCCTGTTATCCCCGGGGTACCTTTTATCCGTTGAGCGACCACGCTTCCACAAGCCATGGCCGGATCACTAGTTCCGACTTTCGTCCCTGCTCGACCCGTCGGTCTCACAGTCAAGCCCCCTTGTGCACTTGCACTCGACACCTGATTGCCAACCAGGCTGAGGGAACCTTTGAGCGCCTCCGTTACCCTTTGGGAGGCAACCGCCCCAGTTAAACTACCCACCAGGCACTGTCCCTGATCCGGATCACGGACCGAGGTTAGACATCCAGTACGACCAGAGTGGTATTTCAACGACGACTCCACAACCACTGGCGTGGCCGCTTCACAGTCTCCCACCTATCCTACACAAGCCGAACCGAACACCAATACCAAGCTATAGTAAAGGTCCCGGGGTCTTTCCGTCCTGCCGCGCGTAACGAGCATCTTTACTCGTAATGCAATTTCGCCGGGCCTGTGGTTGAGACAGTCGAGAAGTCGTTACGCCATTCGTGCAGGTCGGAACTTACCCGACAAGGAATTTCGCTACCTTAGGATGGTTATAGTTACCACCGCCGTTTACTGGCGCTTAAGTTCTCAGCCTCGCCCCGAAGGACTAACCGGTCCCCTTAACGTTCCAGCACCGGGCAGGCGTCAGTCCGTATACATCGTCTTGCGACTTCGCACGGACCTGTGTTTTTAGTAAACAGTCGCTTCTCGCTGGTCTCTGCGGCCGAAAAATCCTAGCCCGCATGGGGCTTCAAATCCCTCGGCCCCCCTTCTCCCGAAGTTACGGGGGCATTTTGCCGAGTTCCTTAACCACAGTTCGCCCGATCGCCTCGGTATTCTCTACCTGACCACCTGTGTCGGTTTGGGGTACGGGCCGCATGAACACTCACTAGAGGCTTTTCTCGACAGCATGGGATCACCCTACTTCGCCTCAATCGGCTATGCATCACGTCTCAGCCTTCATGCAACACGGATTTGCCTATGCTGCGGCCTACACGCTTACACCAGTACTACCACTCACTGGCGGAGCTACCCTCCTGCGTCACCCCATCGCTTGACTACTACAAGTTCAGGTCCCGCGCTCCACAACCACAGTCGTCCGAAGACTTCCATGGCGCTTCGGGCGGTTAGTATCACAAGGTTCGCCATGGGCGCGTTCACACGGGTACGGGAATATCAACCCGTTGTCCATCGACTACGCCTGTCGGCCTCGCCTTAGGTCCCGACTTACCCTGGGCGGATTAGCCTGGCCCAGGAACCCTTGGTCATCCGGCGGCAGAGTTTCTCACTCTGCTTTCGCTACTCATGCCTGCATTCTCACTCGTCCAGCCTCCACACCTGGATCACTCCGGCGCTTCCATGGCTGAACGACGCTCCCCTACCCATCCCGACATAATCGGAATGACACGGCTTCGGCGGTGTGCTTGAGCCCCGCTACATTGTCGGCGCAGGACCACTTGACCAGTGAGCTATTACGCACTCTTTAAAGGGTGGCTGCTTCTAAGCCAACCTCCTGGTTGTCTGGGCGACCCCACATCCTTTCCCACTTAGCACACACTTAGGGGCCTTAGCCGGCGTTCTGGGCTGTTTCCCTCTCGACTACGAAGCTTATCCCCCGCAGTCTCACTGCCGCGCTCTCACGTACCGGCATTCGGAGTTTGGTTGATTTCGGTAAGCTTGTGGGCCCCCTAGACCATCCAGTGCTCTACCTCCGGCACGAAACACACGACGCTGCACCTAAATGCATTTCGGGGAGAACCAGCTATCACGGAGTTTGATTGGCCTTTCACCCCTAACCACAGCTCATCCCCCAGGTTTTCAACCCTGGTGGGTTCGGGCCTCCACGCAGTCTTACCCACGCTTCACCCTGGCCATGGCTAGATCACTCCGCTTCGGGTCTAGACCACGCGACTATGAACGCCCTATTCGGACTCGCTTTCGCTACGGCTACCCCACACGGGTTAACCTCGCCACGCAGCACTAACTCGCAGGCTCATTCTTCAAAAGGCACGCCGTCACCCCGAAAGGCTCCGACGGATTGTAGGCACACGGTTTCAGGTACTATTTCACTCCCCTCCCGGGGTACTTTTCACCTTTCCCTCACGGTACTAGTCCGCTATCGGTCACCAGGGAGTATTCAGGCTTAGCGGGTGGTCCCGCCAGATTCACAGCGAATTTCACGAGTACGCTGCTACTTGGGAACACCGTCAGGAGACACCGGGTTTTCACGTACGGGACTCTCACCCTCTACGGCCGCGCTTTCCAGACACGTTCCGCTAACCACAGTGCTTTATAACTCCTCGACCGTCCGGCAGAACGATCAGACAGGTCCCACGACCCCGCACACGCAACCCCTGCCGGGTATCACACGAATACGGTTTAGCCTCTTCCGCTTTCGCTCGCCACTACTCACGGAATCACGGTTGTTTTCTCTTCCTGCGGGTACTGAGATGTTTCACTTCCCCGCGTTCCCTCCACACACCCTATGTGTTCAGGCGTGGGTGACCCCACATGACTGGGGCCGGGTTTCCCCATTCGGAAATCCTTGGATCTCAGCTCGGTTGACAACTCCCCAAGGCTTATCGCAGTCTCCTACGTCCTTCATCGGCTCCTGGTGCCAAGGCATCCACCGTGTGCCCTTAATAACTTGCCACAAAGATGCTCGCATCCACTGTGCAGTTCTCAAAGAACAACCAGACACCATCCCACCCTGCCAACGCCTACCCCACCGAAGTGAAGCGGTACGACGACCGGGACAGCCTGTCGTTTCCTCGCTGAAAGGACACTCACGTGTTCCCTCAGGACCCAACAGCGTACCGAACACCGGACCAAGCCCCCACACGACCCTTCCACACCCCCGAAGGAGCAGTACTAACTCGTATGGCAACAAGACCGAATGCATTAGCCAGCATCCACATCATTGAGCAACCACCGGTCGATCATTCGCCGACCGCGTGGCCCTCCACCGCAATCCGAAGACCACGATGAGAGATGCTCCTTAGAAAGGAGGTGATCCAGCCGCACCTTCCGGTACGGCTACCTTGTTACGACTTCGTCCCAATCGCCAGTCCCACCTTCGACCGCTCCCCCCCTTACGGGTTGGGCCACGGGCTTCGGGTGTTACCGACTTTCGTGACGTGACGGGCGGTGTGTACAAGGCCCGGGAACGTATTCACCGCAGCGTTGCTGATCTGCGATTACTAGCGACTCCGACTTCACGGGGTCGAGTTGCAGACCCCGATCCGAACTGAGACCGGCTTTGTGGGATTCGCTCCACCTCACGGCTTAGCAGCCCTCTGTACCGGCCATTGTAGCATGTGTGAAGCCCTGGACATAAGGGGCATGATGACTTGACGTCATCCCCACCTTCCTCCGAGTTGACCCCGGCAGTCTCCCATGAGTCCCCACCATAACGTGCTGGCAACATGGAACGAGGGTTGCGCTCGTTGCGGGACTTAACCCAACATCTCACGACACGAGCTGACGACAGCCATGCACCACCTGTACACCAGTCCGAAGAGGCCCATATCTCTATGGGTTTCCGGTGCATGTCAAGCCCAGGTAAGGTTCTTCGCGTTGCATCGAATTAATCCACATGCTCCGCCGCTTGTGCGGGCCCCCGTCAATTCCTTTGAGTTTTAGCCTTGCGGCCGTACTCCCCAGGCGGGGTGCTTAATGCGTTAGCTGCGGCACGGAGGACGTGGAAGCCCCCCACACCTAGCACCCACCGTTTACGGCGTGGACTACCAGGGTATCTAATCCTGTTCGCTCCCCACGCTTTCGCTCCTCAGCGTCAGTATCGGCCCAGAGACCCGCCTTCGCCACCGGTGTTCCTCCTGATATCTGCGCATTTCACCGCTACACCAGGAATTCCAGTCTCCCCTGCCGAACTCAAGTCTGCCCGTATCGACCGCAGGCTCCACGTTAAGCGTGAAGTTTTCACGGCCGACGCAACAAACCGCCTACGAGCTCTTTACGCCCAATAATTCCGGACAACGCTCGCACCCTACGTATTACCGCGGCTGCTGGCACGTAGTTAGCCGGTGCTTCTTCTGTAGGTACCGTCACTCACGCTTCGTCCCTACTGAAAGAGGTTTACAACCCGAAGGCCGTCATCCCCCACGCGGCGTCGCTGCATCAGGCTTCCGCCCATTGTGCAATATTCCCCACTGCTGCCTCCCGTAGGAGTCTGGGCCGTGTCTCAGTCCCAGTGTGGCCGGTCACCCTCTCAGGCCGGCTACCCGTCGTCGCCTTGGTAGGCCATCACCCCACCAACAAGCTGATAGGCCGCGGGTCCATCCCATACCGCCGGAACTTTCCACCCACCACCATGCGGTGACAGGTCGTATCCGGTATTAGACCTAGTTTCCCAGGCTTATCCCAGAGTACAGGGCAGGTTACCCACGTGTTACTCACCCGTTCGCCGCTCGTGTACCCCGAAGGGCCTTACCGCTCGACTTGCATGTGTTAAGCACGCCGCCAGCGTTCGTCCTGAGCCAGGATCAAACTCTCCAATAAGGAATATGTTTGATCGCTCGGACAACACTGACAACACGAACCGGAATAAGGTCCATGCATATTGCCAGTTGTCCAGTCAATCTCAAAGGAAACCTCTTGACGAGGTTCATAAATTTACTGGCTATTCGGCACGCTGTTGAGTTCTCAAAGAACACGCGCTCATCGTCACGCACCGTTCGCACGGCTTGATCAGAGGCTTGTGCATCCAGAAAGCTTGTAGTGAAACTTGACGCCCTGGTCGCAACGGCTACCTAGCAGCCTCGACTGGGTCTTCCCGTTTCGCGGTCACCCACTCTACCACACTGCGTGGGAGCTTGGTTCGTGACCTGCCGCGCTCCGTTCCGGCTTCACCGGCCCGTTCCGCGCTGACAGAGAGAAAGTTACACGCAGCCGACGCGGAGGTCAAATCGGGGGCGCGGCATGGCCACACGGGCTGAAACCGCAGGTCAGCAGCCCGTGCAGCACTCGCCACCACGCTATCCGACCCGGTCTGCGGACAACAGTGTGACCGCGATCACAGGTGGATCCGCACGCCGGCCGTGTTCCGCTTGCCGCGGCGCACCACCAGCCAAGACCCGTGCAGCAGGTCCTCCTTGGCGGGCACCCACTCCTCGTCGGAGACCTTCTGGTTGTTCACGTACGCGCCGCCCTCCTTCACGGTGCGCCGCGCGGCGCCCTTGCTGTCCGCCAGCCCGGAGGTCACCAGCAGGTCGACGATGGTCGGCGCGTCCGCCAGCCGCGCCTCGCCGGTCGGCGCTTCGGCCATCGCGGCCTCCAGCGTCGACAGGTCCAGCTCGCGCAGCTCGCCCCGGCCGAACAGCGCCTGGCTCGCCGCCATCACCTGCCGGGTCTCGCGCTCGCCGTGTACGAGGTCGGTGAACTCCTGGGCCAGCTTCTTCTGCGCGGACCGCAGGTGCGGCGCCTCCGCCGTCTGCCGTTCCAGCTCGGCGATCTCCTCTTGCGACAGGAACGTGAACAGCCGCAGGTACCGGAGCACGTCGGCGTCGCCCACGTTCACGAAGTACTGGTACCAGGCGTACGGCGAGGTCATCAGCGGGTCGAGCCACACGTTGCCGCCGCCGGTGGACTTGCCGAACTTGCGCCCCTCGGCGTCGGTGACCAGCGGCGCGGTCAGGGCGTGCACGGGCTTCCCGTCGACCTTGCGGACCAGGTCGACGCCGCCGATGATGTTGCCCCACTGGTCGGAGCCGCCCACCTGGAGCCGCGTGCCGTACTTCCGGTTGAGCTGGAGGTAGTCGTGCGACTGGAGCAGCAGGTAGCTGAACTCCGTGTACGACATGCCGTCGCCTTCGAGGCGCCGCTTCACGGTCTCGCGCGCGAGCATCACGTTCACGGAGAAGTGCTTGCCGACGTCCCGGAGGAACTCCAGCACGGACACGTTGCCCGTCCAGTCCAGGTTGTTGACCACGATCGCCCCGGTGGGGCTGTCGTCGAACTCCACGAAGCGCTCTAGCTGACCGCGGATGCGGCCGGCCCACTCGGCGACGGTGTCCAGCGAGTTCAGCGAGCGCTCGGCGGTGTCGCGCGGGTCGCCGATCATGCCGGTCGCGCCGCCCGCGAGGACGATCGGCCGGTGCCCGGCGCGCTGGAAGCGGCGCAGCATGAGCAGCGGGACGAGGTTGCCGGCGTGCAGGCTGGGCGCGGTCGGGTCGAACCCGGCATAGAGGGTGAGCGGGCCCGCGTCGAGATCCTTCCGCAGGGCGTCGAGGTCGGTGGACTGCGCGATCAGGCCGCGCCAGGACAGCTCGTCGAGGATGTGCTCACTCACGGGGAGCCATTCTCCCCTACCTGGTCAAAGCGGTTTGAGCTGGTGTGGTCGAGGGGTAGCCGGGGCGTGCTCCGGTGACGGGGGGCTACCTAGCTTGAGAGGACTCGGCCGATGACGTACCCCGATCGAGATCGACGTCCCGCTGACCGGCCTACCGAGGCGTTACCCCCGACGCGCGAGCCGCTGCGGGAACCGGTGCGTGAGCCTGTTCGCGAGCCGGTGCGTGAGGAGGTCGTGGAGCGCGGGGACGGTCGTGTCCGCGCGGTGCGCGTGGTGTGTGCGGTGATCGACCTGATCTGCTGGTTGTTCGCCATCGTGTTGGCCGTGCACATCTTCCTGGTGATCGCGGGGGCCAACCCGGCGAACGGGTTCGCGCAGTTGATCACGTCGTGGTCGGCCGGGGTGTCGCTGGGGTTGCGAGACCTGTTCACGCCGGCGAACGACGGGCTGCGGACGTTGCTGAACGACGGGCTCGCGGCGGTGTTGTGGCTGGTGCTGGGCGCGGTGCTGACGAACGTGATCACGCGGGTCGCGCTGCCGGCCGGCGAACGGCGGCTCTGGTACCGCCGGACCGTGCGGTAGCGCTACCGAGGGTCACCGGGAGATTCACTCGGGTGAGCAAAATTCGCCCCGGTGGCCAATTGTCGTGCGGGCGTTCGGCCGCCAGGTTTGCCTGGTGGCCAGCGACTTGCAGAAGCGGAAGAGCGCCATCGTCTTCACCGCGATGGACGCCAACGACGACGGGTACCTGGAGCGGGCGGACTTCGAGGCCCTCACCGACCGGTGGGTGGCGATCCGGGGCGACAGCGGTGAAGAGCGGCTGCGCTCGCTGATGATGGGGTGGTGGGAGACGCTGCGAGCGGCTTCGGACGGAGACGAGGACCACAAGGTCACGTTCGAGGAGCTGCTGTCGGTGGTGGACAACCTCGGCACCATGCTGGACCTGGTGGTGGCTACGGCGGAGTCCATGTTCGAGGCGGTGGACGAGGATGGCGACGGCGAGATCTCCGCGGAGGAGTATAGCTGGATGATCCGTGCCTGGACCGGGGTGGAGACGTCCACGGATGCCGCCTTCGCCCGGTTGGACCTCAATGGGGACGGGCACATCTCCAAGGGGGAGTTCGCCCGGCACTGGGTCGAGTTCTGGGCCGGGGATGACGCGGAGGCGCCTGGCAGCTACGTGTTCGGTGAGGTTTGAGCGGGGACGTCACGCGGCCTGGCTCCGCGAGTTCGCGTGGCGTGGCGCGTGTTGCGTTCCGGCAGGCCCTGGCGGCTCCGGGGCTTGTCAGCTTGCGCGGGTGCGGCGGGTTCCTCGGCGGTAGGTGCTGACGGCCGGTGAGTCGATCCAGAAGCGCCACGGCACGTCCACCGCTACTGCCACGCCTACGCGGGGGCCGGTGCGGATGTCGGTTGCCGGGTCGCCGGCCAGCAGGCGCACTTCGGCGTGCTCGGCGGTGAGGTCGATGCCGTTGTGCGCCCGGTCCAGGCCCAGGACGCCGGTGAGGCGGGCCGGGCCCTTGGCCAGTTCCGCCCGGCTGCGGGCGGACGGGCGGCGCATCTGGGCCAGGTCTTCGCCGGTCAACACCTCGCCGGCGCGGAGCAGCACCGCGCCGGGCACGCCGTCGGTCAGCGACACCACGTTGGCGCAGAAGTGCATGCCGTACACGAAGTACACGTACAGCCTGCCCGCCGGGCCGAACATCACGTCGTTGCGCGGTGTGCGGCCCCGGTAGCAGTGGGACGCCGGGTCGTCGCCGCCCCGGTACGCCTCCACCTCCACGATCCGCACGCCCACCACGCCGTCCGGTGTGGTGCTCTCGATGGTCGAGCCGAGCAGGAGCCGGGCGGCGTCCACGGGGTCGACCGCCAGCTCCTGCTCGGTGAGCTGCCTACGCACGACGGGCCAGGCGGGCCTTGTCGCGCAAGCGCTTGAGCTGCTCGGCCACCCGGTCGGGTGCGGTGCCGCCGTGTGCGTCGCGGGACGCGATCGATCCTTCCACGGTCAACACGCTACGCACCTCGGGGGTGAGGTGCGGTGAGATGGTGGCGAACTCCTCGTCGGTCAGCTCGTCCAGGCCGGCGCCCCGTGCTTCGGCCACCCGCACGCACTCGCCCGCCGCCTCGTGCGCCACGCGGAACGGCACGCCCTGGCGGACCAGCCACTCCGCGATGTCGGTGGCCAGCGTGAAACCCGCCGGCGCGACCTCGGCCATGCGGGCGGTGTCGAAGCGCATGGTGGCGATCATCCCGGCCAGGGCGGGCAGCAGCAGTTCCAGTTGTTCCACGGAGTCGAACAGCGGCTCCTTGTCCTCCTGGAGGTCCCGGTTGTACGCCAGCGGCTGGGCCTTGAGCGTGGCCAGCAGGCCGGTCAGGTTGCCGATCAGCCGGCCGGACTTGCCGCGGGTCAGTTCGGCGACGTCCGGGTTCTTCTTCTGCGGCATGATCGAGCTGCCGGTGGCCCACGCGTCGTCCAGCACGGCGAAGTGGAACTCGGCGGTGGTCCAGAGGATCACTTCTTCGGCGATCCGGGACAGGTTGACGCCGATCATCGCCAGCACGAACGCGATCTCCGCCGCGAAGTCACGCGAGGCCGTGCCGTCGATGGAGTTCTCCACCGGGGCGTCGAAGCCGAGTTCCACGGCCACCGCCGCCGGGTCCAGCCCGAGTGACGAGCCCGCCAGGGCGCCCGAGCCGTACGGGGAGACGGCGGCCCGCTTGTCCCAGTCACGCAGGCGCGCGATGTCCCGCAGCAGCGCCTGGCCGTGTGCCAGGAGGTGGTGTCCGAGCAGCACGGGCTGCGCGGACTGGAGGTGCGTGCGGCCGGGCATGACGGCCGTGGGGTGTGCTTCGGCCTGGCCGGCGAGGGCGTCCACGACGTCCAGCACGCCTTCGGACACGCGGTGGGCGGCGTCGCGCAGCCACATCCGGAACAGGGTGGCGACCTGGTCGTTGCGGGACCGGCCGGCGCGCAGCTTGCCGCCCAGTTCGGGGCCGGCGCGTTCGATGAGGCCGCGTTCCAGGGCGGTGTGGACGTCCTCGTCGGCGAGGGTGGGGGTGAACGCCCCGGAGGCCACGTCGGCCTCCAGGGCGTCCAGCGCCGTGAGCATCCGGTCCAGTTCGTCCTGCGTGAGCAGGCCCGCGCGGTGCAGCACGCGGGCGTGTGCGCGGGAGCCCCTGATGTCGTAGGGGGCGAGTCGCCAGTCGAAGTGCGTGGACGCCGACAGCAGTGCCATCGCGTCCGCCGGACCGCTGGCGAACCGCCCGCCCCAGAGTGCACTCACCTGCCCAGGTCCCGCTTCGCCGCGATCTTGCTCGGCAGGCCCCACAACTGCACGAAGCCCTTGGCCAGCGTCTGGTCGAACGTGTCGCCCTCGTCGTAGGTGGCGAGGTTGAAGTCGTAGAGCGACTCGTCGCTGCGCCGGCCCGTGACGACCGCCCGACCGCCGTGCAGGACGAGCCGGATCTCGCCGGTCACGTGCTGCTGGGTGTTCTCGATGAAGCTGTCCAGGGCGTACTTCAGCGGCGAGAACCACAGGCCGTCGTACACCAGCTCGCCCCAGCGCTGCTCGACCTGCCGCTTGAACCGGGCCAGGTCGCGTTCCAGGGTGACGTTCTCCAGCTCCTGGTGCGCGGTGATCAGCGCGATCGCGCCCGGCGCCTCGTAGATCTCGCGGGACTTGATGCCGACCAGCCGGTCCTCGACGATGTCCAGCCGGCCCACGCCCTGCGCGCCCGCCCGGCGGTTCAGCTCCTGGATGGCCTGGAGCACGGTCACCGTCTCGCCGTCGATGGCGACCGGCACGCCCTTGTCGAAGGTGATGACCAGCTCGTCCGCGTCACGTGGTTCGGCCGGGTTCTGGGTGTAGGAGTAGACGTCCTCGATGGGCGCGTTCCAGATGTCCTCCAGGAACCCGGTCTCCACCGCGCGGCCCCACACGTTCTGGTCCACCGAGTACGGCGACTTCTTGCTCACGTCGATCGGCAGGTGCCGGTCCTCGGCCCACGCGATGGCCTTCTCGCGGGTCCACGCGTAGTCGCGGACCGGTGCGATCACCTTCAGGTCGGGCGCGAGCGCGCCGATGCCGACCTCGAAGCGGACCTGGTCGTTGCCCTTGCCGGTGCAGCCGTGGGCGACGGTCGTCGCGCCGTGGTACTTGGCGGCCTCGGCCAGGTGCTTGACGATCACCGGCCGGGACAGCGCGGACACCAGCGGGTAGCGCTCCATGTAGAGGGCGTTGGCCTGGAGCGCCGGCAGGCAGTACTGGTCGGCGAACTCGTCGCGCGCGTCGGCGACGACGGCTTCGACCGCGCCGCAGTCGAGCGCCCGCTTGCGGATGGTGTCCAGGTCCTCGCCGCCCTGCCCGAGGTCGACGGCCACGGCCACGACCTCCGCGCCGGTCTCCTCGGCGATCCAGCCGATGGCCACCGACGTGTCCAGCCCACCGGAGTACGCGAGAACTACCCGCTCACTCATGACTTTCTCCTTGCTGTGCTTGGTCCTGACCTGCGGCGAGCGCGCTCACGCGCGCCGCCAGATCCGCTCCGGTGAGCGGTTCCCTCGCCACGGCGAGGATGGTGTCGTCGCCGGCGATGGTGCCGACGATGTCGTTGAGCGCGGCCCGGTCCAGGGCGCTGGCCAGGAACTGCGCCGCGCCGGGCGGGGTGCGCAGGACGGCCAGGTTGCCCGACGAGTCGACCGAGACGAGCAGTTCGCCGAGGACGCGGACCAGCCGGGACGTGCCGCCCTGCACGCCGCGCACGGGGCTGCCGTCCTCGGGGATGACGTAGACCGGCGCGCCGCCGTCGGCTCCGCGCAGCTTCACCGCGCCGAGTTCGTCCAGGTCGCGGGACAGGGTGGCCTGGGTGACCTCGATGCCCTCGACGGCCAGCGTCTTCGCGAGTTCCGACTGGCTGCGGATGGCGCGCTGGCTGACCAGTTCGACGATGCGGGCCTGCCGCGCGGTGCGGGTCACGGGGCGGCCCCGCGAGGGGTGCGCGAGTTCTCCAGCAGCCAGACGAGGAGCGCCTTCTGGGCGTGCAGGCGGTTCTCCGCCTCGTCCCACACGGCGCTGTCCGGGCCGTCGAGCACCTCGTCGGTGATCTCCCAGCCCCGGTGCGCGGGCAGGCAGTGCAGCACGGTGGTCTTGACGCCGGTCGCGGCGACCAGCCCGGCGTTGACCTGGTAGGGCCGGAACGGGCCGACGCGGTCGCGGCCGTCGTTCTCCTGGCCCATGGACGTCCAGGTGTCGGTGACCAGCACGTCCGACCCGTCGACGGCCTGGCGCGGGTCGGTGACGACGTCGACGGAGCCGCCGGTCTCGACGGCGCGCTTGCGGGCGTCGTCCAGCACCCACTGGGCGGGCCGGAAGTGCGCGGGCGCGGCGATCCGGACGTGCATGCCGGCGGTCGCGCCGCCGAGCAGCAGCGAGTTGGCCATGTTGTTCGCGCCGTCGCCGAGGTAGGTCACGGTCAGGCCGGCGAGCCTGCCGTGGACGCGGCGGATGGTCTGCAGGTCCGCCAGCACCTGGCACGGGTGGAACTCGTCGGTCAGCGCGTTGATCACCGGGACGCGGGACACCGAGGCCATGGCCTCGATGCGCTTCTGCGCGAAGGTCCGCCAGACCACCGCGTCCACGTACCCGGAGAGGATGCGGGCGGTGTCCTCGATGGTCTCCTCGCGGCCGAGCTGCATCGAGCGGCCGTCGATGATCACCGGGTTGCCGCCGAGCTGCGCGATGCCGACCTCGAACGACAGCCGGGTGCGGGTCGAGTTCTTCTCGAAGATCACCGCGACGGACTTGGGGCCCGCCAACGGCTTCGCGCTCAGCCGGTCGGCCTTGAAGGTGTCCGCCAGGTCGAGCACGGCGGCCTGCTCGGCCGGGCTCAGGTCGTCGTCGCGCAGGAAGTGCCGGACCATCAGGACTCCTCGGCGGGCGGGAGGAACGACGGCAGGTCGGCCACCAGGCGCTGGGCGTCGGCCTCGGCCAGCACCAGCGGCGGGGCCAGCCGCAGCACGTCGGGCTGGATGGGGTTGATCAGATAGCCGGCCTGCTGCGCGGCTGCCGCGGCCTTCGCCGAGACCGCCTCGCGCAGCGTGATCCCGAGCAGCAGGCCGGCGCCCCGCACACCGGAGATGAGCGGGTGGCCCAGCGCCTCGACCCCGGCCGCGATCTCCTTGCCCACCGCGGCGGTGTGCTCCAGCAGGCCGTCCGCGGCGATGGTGTCCAGCACGGCCAGCGCCGCCGCGCAGCACACCGGGTTGCCGCCGAACGTGGTGCCGTGGTGGCCGGGCTCGAACAGGTCCTTGGCCGCGCCGAACGCGAGGCACGCGCCCAGCGGCAGGCCGCCGCCCAGGCCCTTGGCGAGCGTGATCACGTCCGGCAGCACGCCGAACCGCTGGAACGCGAACCACGTGCCGACCCGGCCGACGCCGGTCTGCACCTCGTCCAGCACCAGCAGCGCGCCGTGCCGCGCGGTGATCTCGCGGGCGGCCTGGAGGTAGCCCTCCGGCGGCACCACGACGCCCTGCTCGCCCTGGATGGGCTCCACGACGAACGCGGCCGTGTCGTCGTCGACCGCCGCCTCCAGCGCGGCCACGTCGCCGAACGGGACGTG
The DNA here is from genome assembly GCF_050942485.1 of Actinosynnema sp. CS-041913. NCBI lineage: Bacteria > Bacillati > Actinomycetota > Actinomycetes > Pseudonocardiales > Pseudonocardiaceae > Actinosynnema > Actinosynnema sp. CS-041913. The sequence goes on from NZ_CP192037.1 coordinate 7,019,013, forward strand.
CGTCACGCCGGGCACCAGCGGCTCGAACGGCGTGCGCTTGCCGGGCTGGCCGGTCAGCGCCAGCGCGCCCATGGTGCGGCCGTGGAAACCGCCCTCGGTGGCGACGACCTTGGTGCGGCCGGTGCGGCGGCTGAGCTTGAACGCGGCCTCGTTGGCCTCCGCGCCGGAGTTGCAGAACAGCACGCGGCCGTCGCCGTCCACACCGGACAGGTCCAGCAGGCGTTCGGCGAGCTTGAGCGCGGGCTCGTTGATGTACAGGTTGGAGGTGTGGGTGATCCTGCCGATCTGCTCGGTGACCGCCGCGACGACCGCCGGGTGGGCGTGGCCCAGCGCGTTGACCGCGATGCCGGCCAGCAGGTCCAGGTAGCGGTTGCCCTCGGTGTCCCAGACGTAGGCGCCCTCGCCGCGTGCCAGGGTCAGGCCGGGGGTGCCGTAGTTGTCCATCATCGCGGCTTGCCACCGCTGCTGGTCGCTCATCCCTGTTCCCCCATCCGACTACCGGCTTCACCGGTCGTCACCATCGTCCCGACACCTTCGGAGGTGAAGACCTCCAGCAGCACCGAGTGCGCGAGCCGACCGTCGATCACGTGTGCTTCGGGCACTCCGCCGCGCACCGCGCGCAGGCAGGCCTCCATCTTCGGTACCATGCCGCTGTCCAGGCGCGGCAACAGCTCCTCCAGCCGGTCGGCGTGCACCTGGTGCAGCAGCGAGCCCTTGTCCGGCCAGTCCGCGTACAGGCCCTCCACGTCGGTGAGGACCACGAGCTTCTCCGCCTTGAGCGCCACCGCGACCGCGCCGGCGGCCGTGTCGGCGTTGACGTTGTGCACGACGCCGTCCGCGTCCGGCGCGACCGTGGACACGACCGGGATGCGGCCCGCCTTCACGATGTCCAGCACTGCCTCCGGGTTCACGCCCACGATGTCGCCGACCAGGCCGATGTCGACCGGCTCGCCGTCCACGATGGCCGGCCGCCGGACGGCGGTGAGCAGGTGCGCGTCCTCGCCGGACAGCCCGACCGCGAACGGGCCGTGCTCGTTGATCAGGCCGACCAGTTCCCGCTGGACCTGGCCGACCAGCACCATGCGGACCACGTCCATCGCCTCGGGCGTGGTGACCCGCAGGCCGCCCCGGAACTCGCTCTCGATGCCGAGCTTCGCCAGCATGGCCCCGATCTGCGGGCCGCCGCCGTGCACCACCACCGGGTGCAGGCCGGCGAGCTTGAGGAACACCATGTCCTGCGCGAACGCCCGCTTCAGCCGGTCGTCCACCATGGCGTTGCCGCCGTACTTGACGACCACGGTCGCGCCCCGGAAGCGCTGCAGCCAGGGCAGCGCCTCGATCAGGACCTCGGCCTTCTGCTGGGCGGTCATGAGCTGTAGGCGCTGTTCTCTTCGACGTAGCCGTGCGAGAGGTCGGTGGTGAGCACGGTCGCCTCGCCGTCGCCCAGGTTCAGGTCGATCACTATCTCGACGTCCCGGCCGGACAGGTCGGCCTCGGCGCGGTCGGCGGCCTGGTGGCCGTCCGCGAACAGCGTGACGCCGTTGATGGCGATGCCCAGTTTGTGCTGGTCCACGGTGGCCTGGGCACGGCCGACGGCCATCGCGACGCGGCCCCAGTTGGGGTCCGAGCCGAACAGGGCGGTCTTGACCAGGTTGTCCTCGGCGACGGTCTTCGCGACCGTGACCGCGTCCGCTTCGGACAGCGCGCCGTTGACCGTGATGCTGATCTCCTTGGTCACGCCCTCCGCGTCGCCCTGGAGCTGTTTGACCAGGTCCGCGGCCACGGCGGTGAGCACGCCCGCGAAGTCCTCGGGGCTCGGCGCGACGCCGGACGCGCCGGAGGCCAGCACGAGGACGGTGTCGTTGGTGGACGTGCCGCCGTCCACGTCCAGCCGGTCGTAGGTCTTGGCGGTGGTGGCGCGCAGGGCCGCGTCGAGCGCGTCGCCGTCGACCACCGCGTCGGTGGTGATGACGCTGAGCATGGTGGCCATGTTCGGGGCCAGCATCCCGGCGCCCTTGACGAACCCGCCGACCGACCAGCCGTCCGGGTGCCGCGCCCAGGACTGCTTGGGACGGGTGTCGGTGGTCATCACGGCGGTGGCGGCGTGGAGGCCGGCCTCGTCGGAGCTGTCGAGTTCCTTCGCCGCGACCTCGACGCCCGCGGTGAGGCTGGCCATCGGCAGGCGTTCGCCGATCAGGCCGGTGGAGCAGACGGCGATCTCGATCGCGCCGACGTGGAGCACCTCGGCCACCTTCTCGGCGGTGGCGTGGGTGTCCTGGAAGCCCTCGGGGCCGGTGCACGCGTTCGCGCCGCCGGAGTTGAGGACGACCGCCTTGAGCCTGCGCTCGCGGAGGACCTGCTGCGACCACAGGACGGGCGCGGCCTTCACCTGGTTGGTGGTGAACACGCCGGCGGCGGCCTGGCCCGGACCCTCGTTGACGACCAGCGCCAGGTCCAGCGCGCCGGACTCCTTGATGCCGGCGGCGACGCCCGCGGCCCGGAAGCCCTTCGGTCCGGTGACGCCGCGGTCGCGGGACGGTGCGGTTCCTGGGGTGGTCACGGGGCGACTCCAACGGTGGACAGGCCGGTGGTCTCCGGCAGGCCGAGTGCGAGGTTCATGCACTGCACCGCGGCGCCCGCGGTGCCCTTCGCCAGGTTGTCCACCGCCGCGACGACCACCAGCCGGTTCAGGTCGGCGTCGACGGTGACCTGGAGCTGCACCGCGTTCGAGCCCAGCACCGCGCCCGTGGTCGGCCAGTGGCCTTCCGGCAGCAGGTGCACGAACGGCTCGTCGGCGTACGCCTTCTCGTAGACCGCGCGGACGTCGTCGGCGGTCCGGTCGGGCCTGAGGGTGGCCGAGCAGGTGGCGAGGATGCCGCGCGGCAGCGGCGCGAGGACCGGCGTGAACGAGACCTTGATGTGCTCGCCGGCGACCGCGGACAGGTTCTGGGTGATCTCGGGGGTGTGCCGGTGCGCGCCGCCGACGCCGTACGCGCTGAGCGAGCCCATCACCTCCGAGCCGAGCAGGTTGGGCTTGAGCGACCTGCCCGCGCCCGAGGCGCCGGACACGGCGACCACCGTGACCTCGGGCTCCACCAGGCCTATGGCGGGGGCGAGCGCGAGGGAGGACACGGTCGGGTAGCAGCCGGGGACGGCGACCCGCTTGGCGGTCCGGAGGGGCTCGCGCAGACCGGGGAGTTCCGGCAGGCCGTAGGGCCAACTGCCCGCGTGCGTGCCGCCGTACCAGCGGTCCCAGGCCCCGGCGTCGGTGAGCCGGTGGTCCGCGCCGCAGTCGATGACGAGGGTGTCCGGGCCGAGTTCCGCGGCGATCACGGCGGAGTGGCCGTGCGGCAGGGCGAGGAAGACGACGTCGTGGCCGGCGAGGGTGTCGGCCGTGGTCTCGGCGAGGGTCCGGTCGGCGAGCGGCAGCAGGTGCGGCTGGTGGGCGAGCAGCGGCGTGCCCGCGTTGCCGCCCGCCGTGAGCGCGCCGATCTCCACGTCCGGGTGGCCCAGCAGGAGCCGCAGCAACTCGCCACCGGCGTAGCCACTCGCACCCGCGACCGCGATCCGCACCGTCATGCGGATAAGTATGCACGCTGATGCAAACTCACTCAAATAGCTTTATCGGATGGGTGACGGCACGGCGGTCGTGATGATCTCCGGGCAGGCCTCGGCCAATGGACTGCGATCCCAGTCGCCGAACTGCTCCGCCACCCGCAGGTGCGCTTCGGACAGGAACGCTGCCAGAGCGGACCCGTTCAGGAACCGCAGGGTGCTCCAACTCACCTCGGGACGGGACCAACCGGGGCTCGTGTAGGTCTGGGTGAACCGCACCAGGTCGCCGTCGACCTCCTTCACGTCGTGCTCGACCCGGACCTGCGCACCGGAGGCGTCGGTGACCTCGACGGCGTTCCCGGGCGTCCACCGCTCCCAGGCGCGGGCCGCCGGGTTGCGGGTCTCGAACGCGAAGCGGCCGTCGTCGGTGAGCGCGGCGCGGATGGCGCGCAGCGCGCTGCGCAGTTCGTCGTCGGTCACGAACACCTGGAACGCGTGCCCGGTCATGACGATCAAGTCGAACTCCCGGCGCCAGGACACCGACGCGAGGTCGCCGTGCACCCAGTCGACATCGGAGCGCCGACGCGCCTGCGCCAACATCCCGGCGGCCGGGTCGAGACCGCACAGCCGTCCGGTGTGGCCGGCGGCGCGGGCGAGGCGCAGCAGCTCGCCGGTGCCGCAGCCGACGTCCAGCACGGAGTCGGCGGACATGACCAGCGGCAGGTAGTAGGCGAAGTCGGCGCGGCCCGCGCAGAGGTCGTCGTACAGGGCGGCCAGGCGGGCGTCGGCGAAGAGGTGGTCGACCATCTCGCGAGCCTGGCAAACCGGGGTGTCCGGCGGCGACCGGTATTAGCTTGGCCGGTATGAGGGCAGTGGTCTTCGACTGGCGGGGCACGCCGGTGCTCGCGCCCACGTTCCGGGGCTGGGTCGCCGAGGCGCTGAAGCGAGTGGGGCGCGACACGTCCACCGCCGGCGACATCGTGGCGCTGCTGGCCGAAAACCGCTTGGACGTGCCCGGCGTCGACGCGGACGCCGCGCTGCACCGCGAGACGTGCTACCGGATGTTCGCCGACGCCGGACTGGACGCCGAGCTGGCCGACTCGCTCTACGCGGTGGAGTCCGACCCGGCGTTCAACCCGTTCGCCACGGACGCCGCGAGAACTCTGGCGACGTTGCGCGACAACGGGATTCGCATCGGGGTGTTGAGTGACATCCACTTCGACATCCGGCCGGCGTTCGACGGCCTGCCGGTGGACTCGTTCGTGCTCTCCTTCGAGCACGGCGTCGTGAAGCCGGACCTCACGATCTTCCGCATCGCGCTGGCCGAACTGGGCACGTCGCCCGAGGAGACGCTGATGGTGGGTGACCGCGCCACCCACGACGGGGCCGGTGTGGACGTGGGCATGCCGACCCTGCTCGTGCCGCCGCTGGCGGACGTCGCCGACACCCGCCTCCACCTCGTCACCAACCTAATGGATACGACGTCGGCTAACCGTTAGGTACGGACGAGGACCGCACGACCCGGCCTCGTTGTCCCCCGACGGCTGGACGCTGGACCAGCACTTCCTGGACCGCCTGCCGGTCTAACCGCCGAAGCGGTCCAGGGCGCGGATCTTGTTCGTCACGTCCAGGGCCGCCACCTTGTACGCCTCGGACAGCGTCGGGTAGTTGAAGACCGTGTCCACGAGGTAGTCCACGGTGCCGCCGCACGCCATCACGGCCTGTCCGATGTGGACCAGGTCGGTCGCGCCGGTGCCGAACAGGTGCACGCCCAGCAGCTTGCGGTCCACCGTGGACACCAGGAGCTTGAGCATCCCGTAGGCGTCGCCGATGATCTGGCCGCGCGCCAGCTCCCGGTACCGGGCCAGGCCCACCTCGTACGGCACCGCCGACGAGGTCAGCTCGGCCTCGGTCGCGCCGCAGTACGACACCTCCGGGATCGTGTAGATCCCGATCGGCTGCAACGCCGCCAGCTCGTTCGCCGTCTCGCCGAACGCGTGATACGCCGCCAGCCTGCCCTGGTCCATGGACGTCGCCGCCAGCGCCGGGAAGCCGATCACGTCGCCCACCGCGTAGATGTGCTCCACCGACGTGCGGTAGTGCTCGTCCACGGTCAGCCGGCCGCGCCGGTCGGCGGCCAGGCCGGCGGCGGCCAGGTCCAGCTCGTCGGTGGCGCCCTGCCGTCCGGCCGAGTACATGACGGCGGCGGCCGGGATGCGCTTGCCGCTGGCCAGCGTCGTCACCGTGCCGCTGTCCGACACCGCGACGTCGACCACCTTCTCGCCGAACCGGAACGTCACCGCCAGGTCCCGCAGGTGGAACTTGAGCGACTCCACGATCTCCGGATCGCAGAACTCCAGCATCCGGTCCCGCTGCTCCACCACCGTCACCCGGCTGCCGAGGGCGGCGAACATCGAGGCGTACTCGATGCCGATCACCCCGGCCCCGACCACGACCAGCGAGGACGGGATCTCCTCCAGCGCCAGCACCTCGTCGGAGTCCAGCACCCGCTGCTCGTCGAAGTCGACCTCCGCGGGCCGCGCCGGCCGGGTGCCGGTCGCGATCACGATGCTCTTCGCGCTGACCGTGTGGTGCTCCCCGCGGTGCGCGCCCCGCACCGCGACGGTGTGCGGGTCGACGAACCGCGCCGTGCCGGTGAGCAGGTCGACCTGGTTGCGGTGTAGCTGCGCCCGGACGACCTGGACCTCGCGCCCGATGACGTGCTGCGTCCGGGCGAGCAGGTCCGAGATGGTGATGTCCTTCTTGACCCGGTAGTCCGCGCCGTACAGCTCGCGCTGGCTCATGCCGGTGAGGAACATGACCGCTTCGCGCAACGTCTTCGACGGGATCGTGCCGGTGTTCACGCACACCCCGCCGACCATGTCCGCCTTGTCCACGATCGCGACCCGCTTGCCCAGCTTCGCGCCCGCGATGGCGGCCTTCTGCCCACCGGGGCCGGATCCGATGACGACCAGGTCGTAGTCGAAGTCGCTCATGCCCCGAAGCGTGTCACAAGCGGCCTACGGTGTCCCCGTGGACGGACTCGTGACAGCGGTTCGGCAGGGTTTGGCCGCCGCGGCCGACCCGGCGAAGGCGCCGGAGATGCAGCGGTACATGAAGTCGGAGATGCCGTTCCTGGGCGTGGCCAAACCGGAACGCGCCAAGCTGGCGCGCGCGGTGTTCGCCCGGCACCCGTGCACCTCGCGGGACGAGTGGGTGGCGACCGTGCTGACCCTGTGGCGCGAGGCCGAGTACCGCGAGGAGCGGTACGTGGCGCTGGACCTGACCGGCCGCTACCCGAAGTGGCAGGACCCCACCCTGCTGCCGGTGTACGACGAGTTGGTGGTCACCGGCGCGTGGTGGGACTACGTGGACGACATCGCGTCCCGCCGCATCGGCCCGCTGCTGCGCGCGTACCCGGAGGACGTCGAGCCGGTGATGCGCACGTGGTCGACCGACCCGGACCGCTGGCGGCGGCGGGTGTCGGTGATCTGCCAGCTCGGCGCCAAGACGGCGACCGACCTCGACCTGCTGGCCGACACGGTCGAGGCGAACATCACGGACCCGGACTTCTTCCTGCGCAAGGCCATCGGCTGGGCCCTGCGCCAGCACGCCCGCGTCGACCCCGGCTGGGTCCGCGCGTTCGTCGACGCGCATCCCGGACTGTCCCCGCTGTCGCGGAGCGAGGCGTTGAAGCACCTCTGAGCCCGGCGGGCGGCGCGGGCCCTAGCCGCGGGTGGCGCGGCCGGAGTAGGTGAGCGGGAAGACCGAGTCCTGGCACGCCTCGGGCACGTCGGGTGAGATCTGCACGACCATCTCCACCTCGACCGCACCGGCCGGCGGGATGCTCACCGGCTCCGCCATGGGCACCACGGTCAGCACGCCGGACGGGCAGTCCTGGACCCGGTTGTGCGCCGCGTCCAACGGCTGGCCGGGCACCGCCTGGAGGGTCATCACCACGATGCCGACGCTGTTCGGGTTGGACAGCCGCACCAGTCGCGAGCCCTCGCTGCCGGGGCTCAGCTCGACCGGCGCGCCGGAGATGTCGTTGATCTCGAACGGCTGGAGGTCGGCGACGCCCGCCTCGCCGTTGCTCACGGCGTAGGCCATGGCGGGCAGCTCGGGTTCCGGCCAGGTCAGGTGCATGGCCGCCACCACGGCGGCGCCGACGCCCAGGATGGTCATGGCGACGGCGACTTCCATCCGCGGTCCCAAGCTACGCATGAGGCAACCTCACTACGACTGCGCATCAGGCGGTGGGTTCGCCGCTAGCTCCCCGTCGGACCGGCGACCAGACTCGCCCGGCGGTTCATCGCTTCGCCCCTCGGCCCAGCGGGCCGCGGAACCAATCTTGGAGAACGTTCAACCTCGGCGCAAGAACAACCAGGCCCGGAAAGTCAGGTCCAAAGACCTCTTGACACGTCACGCTGGGTACCTTGAACTGCACGTTCTCACTCTGTCGGCCACCTAGTGGTTCACTCGGCCGGACTAGTTCCGGGCCCGCACCAGTGCGGGCCCGGAACTGTGCGTCAGCCTCTCAGCGCCGCGCCGAACCGGTCGGCGGCCTCGGCCACGGCCGTGTCCCGGGCCGCGGTCGCCTCCTCGACGGTCAGCGTCCGGTCGGGCGCGCGGAACCGCAGCGCGTAGGCCAGCGAACGCTTGCCCTCGCCCACCTGGCCGCCCGCGTAGACGTCGAACAGCCGCAGGTCCTCCAGCAGCTCGCCGCCGCCGGACCGGAGCGCGCGCGTCACCTGCTCGGCGGGCACCTCCGCGTCGACCACCACGGCCACGTCCAGCAGCACCGGCGGGTACGGCGACACGAACGGCGCAGGCCGGTGGTCCTCCAGCGGCAGCGCGTCCAGGTCCAGCTCGAACGCCACGGTCCGCTTCGGCAGGCCCAGCGCTTCCACGACCTTCGGGTGAAGTTCACCCGCGTGGCCCACCGGCCAGTCGCCCACCCGCAGCTCGGCGCACCGGCCGGGGTGCCACGGGGCCGGCGAGGACGCCACCACGGTCAGCTCGACGCCGTACGCCTCGCCGACCAGCCGCGCGGCCTGCACCGCGTCCGCCCAGTCCGCCGGACGTCCCTTGCCCCACCAGCCGGCCTGCTCGCGGTTGCCGGCCAGCACCGCCGCCACGTGCACGGGCTGCTGCGGCAGCGAGGCCACCAATGACGCCACCTGCTCGTCGGACGGCCGGACGCCCACGCCGACCTGCGGCACCGGCACCTGTTCGGCGCGCGGCAGCGTCACCTGCGCCATCGCGTACAGGGCCACGTCCTTCGCCCCACGCGCCAGGTTGCGCTGCAACGTCTCCAGCAGCCCCGGCACCAGCGTGGTCGCCAACGCGTGCTTGTCCGCCTCCAGCGGGTTCAGCACGCTGACCGTCTTACGGCGCACGTCGTCCGCCGACAGCCCGAAGGCGTCGAACACCGCCGGCGAGAGGAACGGGAACGGCTTGACCTCGACGAACCCGTTCTCCGCCAGCGCACGGGACACGGTCCGACGACGCCGCTGCTGCTCGGTCAGCCCCCGCCCGGCGGGTGCGGGCGGCATGGTGGACGGGATCGTGTCGTACCCCTCCAGCCGCAGCACCTCCTCCACCAGGTCGGCGGGCTGGGTCAGGTCCGCGCGCCACGACGGCGGCACGGCGGTGACCATGGTCGCGCCGTCGTCGCCCGTGGTGACCTCCACCAGGCACCCGATCTGGCCGAGCCGCCGCGCCGTCACACCCCGCGCGTACCGCACGCCGGCCACCCGGTCGGGCAGGTCGATCGGCATGGTCACCGGGACGGGCCGCGCGGGCGCGCCCACGTCCGTGCGACCGGGCTGGATGCTCCCCTCGCCGAACATGTGCAGCAGCCGCGCCGCGCGCTCCAGCGCCACCGGGGCCAGCGCCGGGTCCACCGTGCGCTCGAACCGCTTCGCCGCCTCGGACGGCAGCTTGTGCCTCCGCACGGTGCGCGCGATCGACGCCGGATCCCAGTTCGCGGCCTCCAGCAGGATGTCCGTGCTGGCGCCGCGGACCTCGGTGGACGCGCCGCCCATCACGCCGGCCAGCGAGATCACGCCGCTGTCGTCGGCGATCACGATGTCGTCCGGGTCCAGCGCCCGCACCGACTCGTCCAGCGTGGTCAGCTTCTCGCCCGCCGCGGCGCGCCGCACCACCAGACCGCCGCGGACGGCGGACGCGTCGAACGCGTGCAGCGGCTGGCCCAGCTCCAGCATCACGTAGTTGGTCACGTCGACCGGCAGCGAGATCGACCGGATGCCCGCCAGCATCAGCCGCCGGCGCATCCACCACGGCGTGGGCGCGGTCGGGTCGACACCGGTCACCCGGCGCGCCACGAACCGCGGGCACGCCGACGGGTCCTCCACCCGCACGGGCAGCACTTCGCCCTCGCCCTCGGGCACCTCGGCCAGGCCGGGGTCGCCGAACGGCACGTCGAACGCGCAGGCGATCTCCCGCGCCAGACCGCGCACGGAGAACGCGTAGCCCCGGTCCGGGGTGGGCGCGACCTCGATGACCGTGTCGTCGAGGCCGAGCAGCTCCAGCGCGTCGTCGCCGGGCTGCGCGGTGCCGCTGGGCAGCACCAGGATGCCCGCGTGGTCGTCGCCGAGGCCGAGTTCGCGGGCCGAGCAGATCATGCCCTGGCTGACGTGGCCGTACGTCTTGCGCTCGGCGATGGTGAAGTCACCGGGCAGCACCGCGCCGGGCAGCGCCACCACGACGGTGTCGCCCTCGGCGAAGTTCGTCGCGCCGCAGATGACGCCGTTGACCTGGTCGGGGCCGACCTCGACCCGGCAGTACCGGATGGGCTTCTTGAAGCCGGACAGCTCCTCGATCGCCATGACGCGGCCCGCGACCAGCGGTCCGGTGACGGAGCCGAGCCGGTGGACGTCCTCCACCTCCAGGCCGATCCGCACGAACGCCTCGGCGATCCGCTCGGGCGTCGGGAGCTCGGGGAACTCCAGGTGCTCGACCAGCCAGGTAACCGGGATACGCACCGGTCATGCCTCCGTTCCGAATGGCTGGGTGAAGCGGACATCGCCTTCGACCATGTCCCGCATGTCCGGCAGGCCGTTGCGGAACTGGAGGGTGCGCTCCAGGCCCATGCCGAACGCGAACCCGGAGTACACGTCCGGGTCGATGCCGCAGTTGCGCAGGACGTTGGGGTTCACCATGCCGCAGCCGCCCCACTCGACCCAGCCCGCGCCGCCCTTCTTCTCCGGGAACCACACGTCCACCTCGGCGGACGGTTCCGTGAACGGGAAGAAGCTGGGCCGCAGCCGGGTCCGGGAGCCCTCGCCGAACATCGCGCGGGCGAACGCGTCGAGCGTGCCCTTCAGGTGCCCCATGGTCAGGCCCTTGTCCACGGCCAGGCCTTCGACCTGGTGGAACACCGGGGTGTGGGTGGCGTCCAGCTCGTCGGTGCGGAACGTGCGGCCGGGGCACACCACGTACACGGGCAGCTCGCGCGCCAGCAGCGTCCGCGCCTGCACGGGGCTGGTGTGCGTGCGCAGCACGAGGCCCGAGTCCTGCGGCGCCACGTAGAACGTGTCCTGCATGGTGCGCGCGGGGTGGTCCTTGCCGAAGTTCAACGCGTCGAAGTTGAACCACTCGGTCTCCACCTCGGGGCCTTCGGCGACCTCGTAGCCCATGGCCACGAACACGTCGGCGATGCGCTCGGCGAGCGTGGTGATCGGGTGGCGCGCGCCACGCGGGACGCGGTCCCACGGCAGCGTGACGTCGACGGACTCCTCGCGCAGCACGCGCTCGTCGCGCTCGGCCTGGAGCACGCCACGCCGCTCCTCGAACGCGAGCTTGACCGCGTTCTGCGCCTCGTTCACCCGCTTGCCCGCCTCGGCCTTCGCGGCCGGCGGCAGCGCGCCGATCTCGCGGCGGGCCAGCAGGACCGGCGCGCGGTCACCCAGGTGGCCCGGCTTCACGGCGGCCAGCTCGTCGAGGTCGGCCGCCTTCGCGAAGGCCTCCCGCGCCTGCTCCACCGCCGTGTCGAGCGCTTCCGGTGAGAGCGCCGCGACCTGCTTGGGGTCGTACGGGTCGTTGGCTCCGGACATGGTTGGTGGACAGCTCCCGTCACGTGCCGTGGTGATGGCCGCCCCGTCAAGGGCACGGAGCGGCGGCTCGATCCTAGGTGATCGGCCCGCGCAGGGGTCCACCGCGGCCGTGACAGGGCCGTTATCGGTGATCCTCCGTGAGGTCCAGCCCGCCCCGCCGAACGCGCCCCCGCCGCTGCGCCGACTGTTTTCCCTGGTCACGACGCCGGGTGACGGAAATTGTCGGTGGTAGCCGGCACAGTGGTCCCCATGAGCCGCCGGCCCGGCGGGCGAACCGCCGAAAACCGGGTCCGCCGCCCTCCACGCGAGCCTATTATCGACCGTCCCACCTGACCTTGACCCGAGGTGAATTCCACTCCCATGGCACACACCTTCGGTGTCGACCTGCGCGGGATCATCGATCTGCTCAGCCACCACCTCTACAGCAGTCCCCGCGTCTACGCGCGTGAGCTGCTGCAGAACGCGGTGGACGCGATCACCGCCCGCCGCGCGCTCCAGCCGGACGCGCCCGGCGAGGTGGCGATCGAGCCGATCGACTCCACCGCGGGCGGCACCCTGCGCATCACCGACACCGGCATCGGCCTGACCGAGCGGGAGGTCCACGACCTGCTCTCCACGCTCGGCCGCACGTCCAAGCGGGACGAGCTGGGGTTCGCCCGGCAGGGCTTCCTCGGCCAGTTCGGCGTGGGCCTGCTGTCCGCGTTCCTGGTCGCGGAGCGCATCCGGCTCGTGTCGCGGTCCGCGAAGGGCGGCCCGGCCGTGCGGTGGACGGCGGACGCGGCCGGCAACTACGAGGTGGAGGTCCTCGGCGACGACCCGGACGTCCCCGTCGGCACCACCATCGAACTGGTGCCCAACCCCGACTCGGAGCACTGGCTGGAGCGCGACGTGGTGCGCGCGCTGGTGGTCGAGTACGGCGAGCTGCTGCCGGTCCGGGTGGCGGTGGCCGGCGAGGTGGTCACCGGCGAGACCCTGCCGTGGGCGGAGGACGCCCTCGGCTACGGGGCGCGGGTGCTCGGCGTGCAGCCGTTCGACGCGATCCCGGTCGAGGTGCCGACGGTGGGCCTGACGGGCGTCGCGTACGTGCTGCCGCGCGGCGTGCACCCCGGCGCGCGGCAGTCGCACCGCGTGTACCTGAAGCGGATGCTGGTCGGCGACGCCATCGAGGGGCTGCTGCCGGAGTGGGCGTACTTCATCCGGTGCGTGGTCGACTCGTCGGCGCTGCGGCCGACCGCGAGCCGGGAGTCGCTGTACCAGGACGAGACGCTGCTCGCGGTGCGCGAGGAGCTGGGCAGGCAGGTGCGGGACTGGCTGGTGCGGCTGGACGCGACCGACCCGGACCGCACCGCGGCCCTGCTGGACGCGCACCACCTGGGCATCAAGTCGCTGGCCAGGGTGGACGACGAGATGCTGCGGCTGGTGGAGCGGTGGCTGCCGTTCGAGACCACCGACGGCGGGCAGTCGCTGCGCCAGTTCAAGCGCAGGCACGGCGCGATCGCGTACGTGCCGGACGTGGACGAGTTCCGCCAGCTCGCGCCGGTCGCGCACGCGCAGGGCATGGGCCTGCTCAACGCGGGCTACGCCTACGACGTGGAGATCATGGACCGGCTGGTCGCGCTGGACGGCCCCGCGGCGGCCCGGCGGGTCGCGCCGAACGAGGTGCTGGCCGCGCTCGGCGAGCCCGAGCCGGAGGTGGAGCGGGCGCTGCGCGACCGGCTGGCGCTGGCCAAGGACGTGCTGGAGCGGCACGACTGCGAGGCCGTGCCGCGCGACTTCGACCCCGGCTCGCTGCCCGCGCTGCTGGTGACCAACGTGGAGGGCGAGCGCAAGCGGGACGTCGAGCAGGTCGGCGAGCAGGCCGACCCGCTGTGGGCGGAGCTGCTGGGCAGCCTGGTGTCGGCCGAGTCGGACGCCTCGCAGCGGCTGGTGCTCAACTGCCGCAACCCGCTGGTGCGGCGGCTGGCCGGGCTGGACGACTCGGCGCTGGTGGAGCTGACCGTGGAGTCCCTGTACGTGCACGCCCTGTTGCAGGCGCGGCGGCCGATGCGCCCGAAGGACACCGCCGCGCTGAACCGCTCGTTCCTGGAACTGCTGGACCGCGCCGTCGGAGGGCACGCGTGAGCGAGGAGAAGAACGCCGCCGAACAGCAGTTCGTGGAGGCGTACCACCTGCCCGAGGGCATGGCGCGGCACGAGGCGCTGGAGCGCGCGGCGCGGGCCGCCGACGCGGTGGACCACCTGCCGCTGGCGGTGAGCTGCCGGATCGCGCTGCTCCGGTCCGCCTACGACCTGGGCCGCTACGACCTGATGCTGGCGCCGTTCGCCTGGTGCGGCGCGGCGGAGAAGCGCGACCCGACGGCGTTCGACGAGTGGGAGACGCACAGCTTCGACTGGGCGCACAAGTGGATCGTCAGCGGCCTGATCGCCGACCCGCGCTTCTCGCTGGCGCAGGTCGAGTCGGTCCTGGAACAGCTCGCGGCCCGCTACCAGCAGCACGGGTTCTCGCTCCAGCCGGTGCACGGCGCGCGCGCCGACCTCGCCGAGCACATCGGCGACGAGGCGGCCTACCGCGAGCACTTCGCGCGGTACCTGGCGATGGACCGGGGCCCGATGAGCGACTGTGAGGCGTGCGTCATCGAGGAGCAGGCGGGCCACCTGATCCGGCAGGGCAGGCCCGCCGAGGCCGTCGCGCACGCGGAGCACCAACTGGAGAAGGAGACCGGCTGCGCCACCCAGCCGCAGGGCATCCTGACGACGCTGGCGCCCGCGTTCGTGACCCTGGGCGAACTGGACCGGGCGCGGCAGGCCCACACCGTGGCGTACCGGCTGGTCCGCGACGACCGGTACGGCGGCTACCTGGACGACCACCTGGTGTTCTGCGCGACCTCCGGGAACGTGCAGCGGGGCGTCGAGCTGCTGCGCCGGCAGCTTCACCGGGTGCACCACTCCCCCTCGCCGGCGCAGGCCATGCACTTCGCGGCGGGCGGCGCGCTGCTGCTGAGCCGGGTCGACGAGCCGATCGAGTTCGCCGTGCCGCGGGACGGGCAGACCGAGGTGCTGGCCGCGGCCGAGCTGCGGCGGCTGCTGGAGAGCCGGGCGCTGGAGATCGCCGCCCGGTTCGACGAGCGCAACGGCACCGACGCGGTGAGCCGCCGGATCCGGGCGAAGCTGGCGCTGGAGGACACCGCGCACGTGCCGCTGGCCGTGCCGGTCGCCGCCGCGCCGCCGCCCGAGCCGGAGGAGGAGCCGGTGGTGGTGGCCGACCCGGTGGAGCTGGCGCGGGAGCTGGGCGAGGCGTTCGACCGGGGCGACTTCATCACCGGCATCCGGCTGCTGCGGTCGCTGCCCGCCGACCTCGACCCGCTGCTGCCGGAAGGCCTGGCGGCGGTGGTCGCGGCCCGGCGGGCGCTGGTCGGGCGGCAGGCGCGGCCGTTGGACGAGGTGCTGGCCGAGCTGGACATCGCGGTGCTGCGGCTGGCGGCGGCGGGCGAGACCGACCTCGCCAACCGGTACCGCTGCCGGGGCGCCGTGATGCGGGCCGAGAGCACCGGCCCGGTCGTGGCGATGGTGGAGGCGCGCGAGTGCGTCGCCGAGGCCGACCGGTCCGGCGCCCCGTACACGCGGGTGCTGACCAGGCTGCTGCTGGCGGACCTGCTGGCCGACGTGGACGAGTTCGACGAACAGGGTGAGCTGGTCACGTCGGCGCTGGCGCTGGCCGAGGCCGAGGTGCCGGATCTGGTGTCGCGGGCGCGGTGCGACCTGGCGCAGCACCTGGCCACCGTCGGGGAGCTGGACGAGGCGACCGCGCTGATCGCCGAGGTCCTGGCGGCGTCGCCGCCGCCGGCCGTGCGGTTCGACGCGCTGCGGCTGCGGCTGAAGGTCGAGACCGTGCAGGGCTCGTCGGCGGCGGTGGAGACGGCGGCCGAGTTCGTGGCGGGCTTCAGCACGCCGCGCGGCCCGTGGACCGCCGAGACCCATCGGCAGCGGGTGGTGTCCCTGGAGCGGCTCGGGGTGGAGGAGCACCACCTGGAGGAGCTGCGCACGGCGATCGCGGTCGGGCACGACCTGGGCGTGCCCGAGGACGTGGCGAAGGCGTGCCACGCGCTGGCCGGCGGATACCTGAAGTCGGGGCGGCTCGTGGAGGCGGCCGAGGCGCTGGAGGAAGCCGTCCGCGTCATCGAGGGCCAGGACGTGTCCTACGACATCGTGGTGCCGGTGCGGTACCGGCTGGCGCAGGTCTGCTCGCGGCTGGACGAGAACGAGGCCGCCCGGCGGCACCTCGACGTGGCGTTGCCGCTGGTGCCCGAGGACGAGCCGTGGCGGCGGGCGCTGGTGCTCGACGTGCTGGGCGGCGTGCTGCGGCGGCTCGACGAGCCGCTGGACGGGGCGCGCGCCTACGCGGAGGCCGCGCGGTCGTGGCAGGAGGTGCCGGACGCGACCGAGGCGGCCGGGTCGTGGGTCGAAGCGGCGGCGGCACTGCCCAAGGAGGAGCACGCCGAGTGCGTCGCGGCCCTGGCGTCGGCCGAGGAGCTGCTGCCGTCGGTGGAGGACGAGGAACACCGCGCCCACCTCGCGGCCCGGATCGCGGCCATCCGGGCGTTCCTGCACTTCCAGGCGGGTGAGCACGCGGAGGCCCTGGAGCAGAACGGGATCGCCGAGGAACTCGCGGCGCGGCTGGGCGACGTGGACTGGCAGATGTTCCTGGCGCAGCGCGGCGCGCGGTTCCTGCTGGAGTCCGGTGACGCGGTGAACGCGGAGGCCGAGGCGCGACGGGCGGCGGGCATGGTGACCGACACCTCGCCGCCGCAGATCATCGGCGACACGGCGAACGTGTTGGAGGAGTCGCTGCGCGCCCAGGACAAGCCCACGGCCGGCGACCGGGTGCTGCGGGCACTGACCTCACGGCTGGAGGACTGATCCTGGAGGACCGACCCCCGGAGGACTGACCGGAGGCCCACCCGAGAGTGGGCCAGGGCGGTGACGAGGATGCTCCTATAGAAGTCAAGTTGCGATGGCTGGACTTGGTGTGCTGGTCAGGGCGCGGTAGACCTCGCGGGCGATGAAGCGTTTGAGGCAGCGGATGATGTCTTTGCCGGACAGTCCTTGCCTGGTGCGGCGTTGGACGTAGGTGCGGGTGCGTTGGGTCGTGACGCATGCGGACCAGGGCGATGGTGTGCAAGGCGTTGTTGGCGGCCCGGTCGCCGCCGCGGTTGAGCCGGTGGCGGTGGACGCGTCCGGAGGACGCAGGGATCGGGGCGACCCCGGCCAGGTGTGCGAACGCGGCTTCGGGCCGCACCCGTTCCGGGTTGTCCCCGGCGGAGGCGAGCAGTTGGCCGGCGGTCTCCGGGCCGACGCCGAACAGCTCGAGCAAGGCCGGGGCGGCCTGGGTGACCAGCGGTCCGATCTGCGCGTCGAGTTCGGAGATCTCGGTGTCCAGGGGCTTGGTGGCGGCGGGCCAGGCGGCGCAGGGCGGCCCGGGTCGCGGTGGCCGGGTCGGTCAGGTCGTGGTCGGGGCTCAGTCGGGCCAGGGTCGTGATCAGCGCGGCCCGGTCCAGGCCGGTGAACCGCTCGCGCAGCGGCGCGGGCGCGGCGACGAGCAGGCCGCGGATCTGGTTGACAGTCTGGGTGCGGGCCTTGACCGCGCTGCGGCGTGCGATGCGCAGGTCGCGGACGGCTTCGACCACGCCGTCGCGGCTCTTGGGGTGCCGGTGGCGAGTCCGGAGAGCACGGCGGTGGCGGCGGCGTAGGCGTCGATCGTCGGACTTGCCTTTGCTCCACCTGGTCCTGCGGTCGGGGCGGCCGACCTCGACGACGGTGATCCCGGCGGCGGTGAGCATGCGGGCGGGCTCGGCGCCGTAGGCGCCGGTGCCCTCGACTCCGACCGCCGTCACCGGGCCGTGTGAGTGCATCCAGTCCAGCAGCGCTCGGTAGCCGGCGATGATGGCGGGGAATTCCCGGTCGGCCAGGTGCCTGCCGACCGGGTCGACCACGGCGGCGTGGTGGGTGTGGCTGTGGGTGTCGACTCCGCCGGTAACCGGTGGGCCGTCGTGCGTCATGCTGGTCATGTCCGTCCCTTGCAGCGTGTGTTCACCAGGGGCGGCACGCGCCGGTCGGGCGGGTGGACAGGACAGTGACGGGGCCTCCGGCCAGGCTCCTATGAAGTCACAAGCGCCCGTCCGGCCGCGTACGCGGTGACGCAGTCAACGGGCCAACAAATCCCTAACAGGACAGTCGAGACGTCAGTCAGCCGATGGGTCAGACCCACCAACGACGTCACCACACACATCATCACTGTCAGCCGACGATGCCTCGAAGGCTGATCCGCTCACCAGCTACGCCTTCTTCCGCAGGGCGAGCCCTGAACAAGGTTCGCGGTGGCCGCGAGGCCCTTGCTCAGGTCCGCTGCGCCCGCGCGGAGGCGTAGAGGCAGACCGCGGCGGCCGTGGCGAGGTTCAGGCTTTCCGCGCCGCCGTAGATCGGGACCTTGAGGGCGGTGTCCAGGGTCGCCACCACCTCGTCCGGCAGGCCGTGGGCCTCGCTGCCGAAGACCCAGGCGGTGGGGCGTTCGAGGTCGCCTCGCAGGTCGGCGGTGACGAGGTCTTCCTCGGCGTAGCCGTCGGCGGCCACCAGGCGCAGGCCGGCGGCGCGGCAGGCGGCGAACACCTCGTCCGCGTCGCGACAGCGGGAGATCGGCAGGTGGAAGACGCTGCCGGTGGACGACCGCACGCACTTGCCGTTGTGCGGGTCCACCGTGTCGCCGGCGAAGATCACCGCGTCGGCTCCCGCGGCGTCCGCGACGCGGACCACGGTGCCGGCGTTGCCCGGGTCGGCCACCCCGTGCAGCACGGCGACGAGTCGGGCGCCCGTGAGCGAGAGCGGCACGTCGACCAGGTCGCAGACGGCGACGACGCCCTGCGGGGTCACGGTCTCCGACAGGGCGGCGGCGGCCTTGTCGGTGACGCCGCTCACCGGCACGCCCGCGTCGACCGCGTCCCGCACCAGGTCGGGGTTGCGGGTGGCGGCGACGGCCGTGACGAACAGCTCGTGCACCCGGCCTCGGCCGGCGGCGGACCAGGACAGTGCTTCCCGCACCGCCTGCGCGCCCTCGGCCAGGAACTGCCCGGCCCGGTCCCGGCCGGAACGCCTCGTCAGGCGCCGAGCGGCAACGACCCGAGGAGTCCGTTCGGTGAACGGAGCATCCTCGGGTCGTGGTGCGACGCTCAGGCCTTGTCCTCGACCGGCGCGTTCACGTCGGCGGGGAGCGCGGCCTTCGCCAGCTCGACCAGCGCGGTGAAGGCGGTGGGGTCGCTGACGGCCAGCTCGGCCAGGATCTTGCGGTCCACCTCGATCTCGGCGAGGCGCATGCCCTGGATGAAGCGGTTGTACGTCATGCCGTTGGCGCGGACACCGGCGTTGATGCGCTGGATCCACAGCTTCCGGAAGTCGCCCTTGCGCGCCCGGCGGTCGCGGTACGCGTAGTTGAGCGAGTGGAGCACCTGCTCCTTGGCCTTGCGGTACAGCCTCGAACGCTGGCCGCGGTAGCCGCTGGCGAGTTCAAGGGTGGTACGGCGCTTCTTCTGGGCGTTCACTGCCCTTTTGACGCGTGCCACGGGTCCGTCCTGTCGATCTCGTGGGGCTGGTCAAGGCCCCGGTGTTCATGGGGGAGTGAAAGCTCAGAGCCCGAGCAGCTTCTTCAACCGCGGCACGTCGTTCTTCGCGACCTCGGTGGCTCCGGAGAGACGACGGGTCAGCTTGCTGGACTTCTTCTCCAGCAGGTGGCGCTTGCCTGCCTTCTCGCGCATGAGCTTGCCGCTGCCGGTGACCTTCACTCGCTTGGAGGTCCCGCTGTGGCTCTTGTTCTTGGGCATTTCCGTCCTCGTCTCGTGCAGCCACCGGGATGGGGCGGCCATGCTTGCTCCCGGCCCGGGGGCCGGGAGGTCACTCCTCGACAGACCCCGGGTCCGCCGCGCCTTCGGCGCCGTCCTGCTCGTGCTTCACCGGACGGGTCTTCGTGGTCTTGTGCGGCGCCAACACCATGATCATGTTGCGGCCGTCCTGCTTCGGGTTCGACTCGACGAAGCCCAGCTCCGCGACGTCCTCCGCCAGCCTCTGCAGCAGCCGGTAACCCAGTTCCGGCCGGGACTGCTCGCGGCCACGGAACATGATGGTCACCTTGACCTTGTTCCCGTGCGACAGGAAGCGGGCCACGTGACCCTTCTTCGTCAGGTAGTCGTGCGGGTCGATCTTCGGCCGGAGCTTCTGCTCCTTGATGACCGTCAGCTGCTGGTTGCGACGCGACTCGCGGGCCTTCTGCGCGCTCTCGTACTTGAACTTGCCGTAGTCCATGAGCTTGCAGACCGGCGGCCGAGCCTGCGCGGCGACCTCGACGAGGTCGAGATCCGATTCCTGCGCGAGTCGGAGCGCGTCCTCGATGCGAACGATCCCGACCTGCTCGCCGTTAGGCCCGACCAGGCGAACCTCGGGCACGCGGATGCGGTCGTTGATGCGCAGATCGGTGCTGACGGGGGCACCTCGGTTCGAGGGACTTGTCATTCACGTCCTTTGTGACTCGTTGTGCGCCAAAGACAAGAGGCCCCACACCTGCCCGGTGTGAGGCCCGCTTCCGACCGATCGCACAACGAAGGGCGCAGTCCACCCATCGAGGTGACCGGACCCGGCCACCTGACAGCGGTGGAACGCGGGTGGGAGCGGGGCTCCACTTGCCGTCCCCACACGTGTGGGGACTGGTCGCGCGGAGAATACTAGCAGACGGCCTTGTCAACCCCCGAACCGGCGACCCGTTCGGGGAGGTTGCGAGAATGCCTCCCGTGACCGACCTGCCTACGAACAACGTCCGCGACCTGTCCGATGTTCCCAGCATCGAGGTGATCAGCAAAGCGGCCGTCATGCTGCTCTCCGCGGCAGCCGAGCGCCTCGGCCTGGCCGACGAGGACCCGGACACCAGCCCGCGCCGCGACCTCGACGAGGCCCGCCGCCTGATCACCGCGCTGGCCGGCCTGGTCACCGCGTCGGCGGAGTACCTCGGCCCGCACGCGGGGCCGTTGCGGGACGGCTTGCAGTCCGTCCAGCGCGCGTTCCGCGAAGCTTCCGCGGTGCCGGACGAGCCCGGCCAGGGACCGGGCGAGAAGTTCACCGGTCCGGTCTACTGACCCGATCGGGCCCACCCCCGACCGGGGACGGCCACCCTCATGTCGCGTTCCCTCTTGATCGAAGGTGGACCTGCCCGAGCCGACGCGAGCCATCCACAGGCCGTGGCGAGTCATCCACAGGGCCTCGCCACACGCCCCCGACCTGTCGTACCCCTGTGGTTAGGTATGTGCGAGGGGTGCTCCCATTCGGGGGACCTCTTTCGAGTCTTACCTTTCACCCGATGGTGATTGTGATCGCGGGCGGGGCTGCCTAGGCTTCTCGGCGGTTCGCGCGAACTTTCTCTGCCGCCCAGTACCTGTTATCGAGGGAGACCCGTCATGGGAGAGTTCGGCGCGTCCTGGAGACGGTGGGCCGGTGTCGGAGCCGGGTCGGCTCTGGTCGTGGCGCTCGCCGCCGCCCCGGCTTCGGCGCAGCCCGCGATCGTCGGCGCGCACAGCGCCGACGCCGTCACCGGCCGCTACATCGTGGTGTTGAAGGATTCCGGCGAGGTCGACACCGTCGCGAAGAAGGTCGGGGCCCGGGTCGCCCACCGGTACCACGCCACCCTGCGCGGGTTCTCCGCCGCGATGCCCGAGTCGGCCGCGCGTCGGCTCGCCGCCGACCCGGACGTCGCCTACGTGGCGCAGGACCAGGTGGTCCGGATCGCGGGCACGGCGTCGTGGGGCCTGGACCGGGTCGACCAGCGCGACCTGCCGCTCGACAAGACGTACAACTACGCGAAGTCCGGGCAGGGCGTGCACGTCTACGTCCTCGACACCGGCATCCGCACCTCGCACGCCGACTTCGGTGGCCGGGCGTCGTTCGACTTCAACGCGATCGACTCGGACGACACCGACTGCAACGGCCACGGCACGCATGTCGCGGGCACGGTCGGCGGCGCGACGTTCGGCGTGGCCAGGGAAGTGCGGCTGCACGCGGTGAAGGTGTTGTCCTGCAACGGCACCGGCACGGTGTCCGAGGTCGTCGCCGGCGTGGACTGGGTGACCGCCAACCAGGTCCGGCCCGCGGTCGCGAACATGAGCCTGAGCAGCGGTGTCAGCGACCTGATCGACTCGGCCGTGCGGCGGTCGATCGACTCCGGCGTCACCTACGTCCTGGCGGCGGGCAACGGCGGCGAGGACGCGTGCCTCCGCTCCCCCGCCCGTGTTCCCGAGGCGATCACCGTGGCCGCGTCCAACAGCGGCGACGCGCGGGCGTCGTTCTCGAACTTCGGCACGTGCGCCGACCTGTTCGCGCCGGGCGCGGACATCCCGTCCGCCTGGCACACGGGCGACACCGCGTCGATGCGCATGGACGGCACGTCCATGGCGGCGCCGCACGTCGCGGGCGCGGCGGCGCTGCACCTGGCCGCGCGGCCGGGTGACTCGCCGCAGCAGGTCCAGTACGCGCTCACCTACGCCGCCACGCGCGGGCGGATCGCGGCGGCCGGGGCCGGCACGCCGAACCTGCTGCTCTACACCGGGCCGCCCACGAACGCCACGCCGGGCGCGGACCGGCTGACGCGGGGTGAGTCGCTGACCGCCGGGCAGAGCAAGGTGTCGACGGACGGCGCGTACCGGTTGACCTTGCAGAGCGACGGCAACCTGGTGCTGTACACGGCGTACGGCGAGGCGTTGTGGCACACCGTCACGTGGGGCAGCGACGTGACCCGCGCGGTGCTCCAGCCGGACGGGAACTTCGTGCTCTACTCCGACGCGGGCGTGGCCCGGTGGCACACCTGGACCTTCGGCACGGCCGCGGACCGGCTGATCGTGCAGACCGACGCCAACCTGGTGCTCTACGGGCCCGGCGGTCAGGTGTTCTGGCACCGCCGGCAGTGAGCCGGGCTCAGGCCCGGGGCTTCTCGCGCAGGCCGCACACCGCCAACTGCCGGGCCGCCAGTCGCCCGATGACCTCCTCGTCACGGCTGCGCCACGCGTCCGCCGGGTCGGTGTCGAACCGGACGAGTTCCCGCAGCGGCAGGGTGTTCAGGGCTTGCAGCGCGAGCAGGTCGCGCCGGCCGGTGTCGCGCAGTCGTTGCGCGGCACCGGCTTTGCGGGCGTAGCGCAGGCGCAGCGGCAGCCAGGTGACCAGCAGGAACGCCACCGGCACGGTGATCAGGGCGACCATCAGCCACAGCGCCGCGCTCTCGACGGCCTCGACCTGGGTGTTGCCCGCGTCGACCAGCGTGCCGCCCGCGTCCCGGCCCCGGTCCAGGGCCTCCCCCAGCCGGCCGCCCACCAGCGGGACGTCGCGGGCTTTCCCCGCCGCGTCGGTGAACGTGTCGCGCAGGCCGTTGCCCGCCCGCGTCAGCCCGTCACCCGGAGCACGCAACGCGCGCACCGCTTCCTGCGTCGCCAGGGCCACGGTCGCCCAGACCCACACCCACGCCGCCGCCAGCAGGTCGGCCGCCACCTGTCGGCCCAGCCGGCCCGGTCGATCCGCGTACCACTTCATGCCGGAAGCAATACCAGCAATACCGGCGGGACGCCGCGTTCTCGCGGCGCAGTAGGGTCGGAGCAGTGGGGACGACGTTCGGCGATCTGCTGCGTGCCTACCGGCAGCGCGCGAGGCTGACCCAGGAGGAGCTGGCGAACGGTTCCGGGGTCAGCGTCCGTGCCATCAGCGACATGGAGCGCGGCCGGGCCCGGGGTCCGCAGCGGCGCACAGTGGAGGCGTTGGCCGGGGTGCTGGCCGTGTCGCCGGACGAGTTGCGGGCGTTGGCCGCCGCCGCCAAGGAGGGCCGGGCGCGGCGGCAGCCGATCGCCGTGGCGCCGTGCGCGCTGCCGCCGGACGTCGTGGACCTGACCGGCCGGGAGCCGGCGTTGCGGGCGCTCGCCGAGGCCGCGTCCGTCGCCGCGGGCACGTCGGTCGTCGTCGTCCACGGCCCGCCGGGGGCGGGGAAGACGAGCCTGGCCGTGCGGGCGGGCTACCGGTTCGGGCCGCGGTTCGCCGACGGGTGCTTCTTCTTCAACCTCAGGGGGATGGACGCCCGGCCGGCGCACCCGGCCGAGGTGGTGCACCGGATGCTGTTGGCGCTGGGCGTCGAGGACCCGCCGGCCAGCGAGGCCGAGCGGTCGGACCTGTACCGGGAGCGGCTGCGCGGGCGGTCGACGCTGCTCGTGCTGGACAACGCCGCCGACGAGGCGCAGGTGCGCCCGCTGCTGGCCACCGGCGACGGGTCGCTGGTGCTGGTCACGTCCCGGCAGGTGCTGGGCGGGCTGGAGGCCGTGACGCGGCTCGGGCTGGGCGTGCTCGGGCCGGCCGAGTCGGTGGACCTGCTGGGCGCGATCGCCGGCCGGTCGCGGGTGGCGGCCGAGCCGGTGGCGGCGCGGCAGGTGGCGACGCTGTGCGGGCACCTGCCGCTGGCGCTGCGGATCGCGGGCAACCGGCTGGCCGGCCGTCCTCAGTGGACGGTGGCGCACCTGGCCGGGCAGCTCGCGGACGAGCGGCGCAGGCTGTCCGCGCTGACGGCGGGCGACCTCCAGGTGCGGACGGCGTTCGAGATGTCGTACCGGCAGCTCGGCGGCAAGGCCGCGCTGCTGTTCCGGCGGCTGTCGCTCGCGCCCGGCGCGACGTTCACGCCGGACCTGGCGGCAGTGGCGGCGGACGTCGACCGGTTCGCCGCCGAGGACACGCTGGAGGAACTGGTCGACGTGAGTTTGTTGAACACGGCCGAGACGCCCGGCCGGTACGTGTTCCACGACCTGGTCCGGGTGTTCGCCGCGGAACGGCTCGCCGACGAGGAGCCCGACCACGAGGAGTCGCGGCGGCGGGTCGTCGGCCACCTGATCGACACGGCCGTCGAGGCGGCGGGGTTCTTCGGCCCGGACGCGCGGGACACGCCGACGGAGTCCCTGCAAGGGCAGGAGGACGCGGACGCGTGGCTGACCGCCGAGACGGCCAACTGGGTGGGCGCGGTGCGGTGGGCCGCCGCGCACGGGATGCACCGCGAGGTGCTGCGGCTGGCGACCGCCGTGCACTGGTACTCCGACCAGCGCGGGCACGGCGGGACGTGGGCGGAGGTGTTCACGGCGGGCGTCGCGGCGGCGCGGGCGGTGGGCAGCGTGCGCGACGAGGCCGTGCAGCTCAACTTCCTGACCTGGACGCTGTGCGTGCTGCTGCGCAAGCCGGGGGAAGCCCTTGCGCTGCACGGTGAAGCGTGGCGGGCCGCGATCGCGTCGGGTGACCTGAAGGAGCAGGGCTGGGCGATGCACTACCGCGCCGCGTCCGAGCTGCGGTCGGGTGAGCTGGCGTCCGCGAAGGAGAGCGCGGGCCGGGCGCGGGTGTTGTTCCGGCAGGCCGGGTACCTGCTGGGCGAGCAGATCTCGTTGTCCTGCCTGGGTTTGGTGCTGCACGGTCTGCGGCAGTACGAGCAGGCCGTCGACGTGCACCGGCAACTGCTGGCGAACGTCCGCTCCGGGGTGCTGGACCTGGCTCCGGTGATGGCCGTCGAGATGCAGGCGAGCCTGCTGGTGCGGGCCGCCGACAGCCTGGCGGAGCTGGCGCGGTGGCCGGAGGTGCTGGAGGCGGCGACCGAGGCGTTGCGACTCTCGATCGCCGCCACCGCCCCCAGCAGCACCTGTGACGCCCGGCACCTGCGCGGGTTGGCGCTGTGCCGGCTCGGCGACCTGGTCCAGGCGCGTGCCGAGCTGGTCGAAGCGGCCGAGATGCTCATCGAGCACCGCCACCACCGGTTGGGCGCGGTGCTCGACGTGCTGGCCGATGTGCATGACGACCTCGGTGACCCGGTCGCGGCCGGTCAATGCCGTTCGCGGGCCGCCGAGCTGCGGTCAGCCGATCGGTGATGCGTTCCTAGCCATCGCCGTCTGATCCTTCCGTGACTCGCTCGGGGGCCGGCTCCAGTCAACCGCCGCCGTCCGCGCGGTGCCACGCAGAACAACCGGCAGAAGTACCTGAGGATGCCTCACTTTCAGTCGACCACCGCGAGCGCGTCGATCTCGACCAGCAGGCCCTCGGGCAGGCCGACGTAGACCGTGGTGCGCGCGGGGAACGGCTGCTGCGTGACGATCTCGTTGTAGACCTCGTTCATCTCACCGAAGTGCGCGGTGTCGGTGAGGTAGACGCGCAGCATCAGCACGTCGTCCAGCGACGCGCCGCCCGCCGCCAGCACGGCCGCCACGTTGGCCAGCGCCTGCCGGGTCTGCTCGGCCACCGTGCTCCCGACGATGGCGTTGGTGGCGGGGTCGAACGCGACCTGGCCCGCGACCTGCAGCACGTTGCCCTTGCGGACGCCCTGCGAGAACGACGCCACGGGCTTGGGCGCGTTGGAAGTCGTGATCTCGGTCTTGGACATACGTCTGCTCCTGTGGTGATCGGTGTTGGGTTGCCTCGGCTCCGCTGACGCGGCGCGAGGTTGCCGGAAGGACCTGGCCGGTCTAGTCGCGGGGGGACCAGCCGCATTCGACGGAGGCCGTGCGTGCGGTGGCCAGGAGGTCGGGCAGGTGGCCGAGCAGGCCGTCGAAGTCCAGCATCACCTTCGGCACGGACATCGAGACGGCGGCCACCACCTCGCCGCGGGAGCCTCTGATCGGCACCGCGACGCAGTGGATGAAGTCCTCGTGCTCGGCGTTGTCCACGGCGTAGCCGCGGTCCCGCACGCGGTCCAGTTCGGCCAGGTACGCGGCGGGCGTGGTGATGGTGTTCGCGGTCAGCGGCACGTAGTCGATGGTGTCCGCGACCTCGCGGCGGCGGGCTTCGGGCAGGTCGGACAGCAGCACCTTCGCCACGGCCGTGCAGTGCAGCGGGGCGCGGCGGCCGATGCGCGAGTACATCCGCATCGGGTGGGTGCTGTCGTACTTGTCGATGTAGATGACCTCGCCGCCCTCGTAGGACGCCAGGTGGACGGTGTAGCCGAGGCGGGCGTTGAGGTCGCGGAGCGCGGGTTCGGCGGCGCGGCGCACGTCGCGTTCCTCCAGCGCGCGGTTGGCGAGGTCGAACAGCGCGGTGCCCAGGCGGTAGTGGTGCACGCCGTCGCGTCGCACGAACCGGTGCGACTCCAGGGTGCGCAGCAGCCGCAGCGTGGTGGACTTGTGCACCTCGATGACGGCGGACAGCTCGTCCAACGTCTTGGCGCCGGTCGCCAACTCCTCCATCAGGGTCAGCGCCCGGTCCAGGCTCTGGCTCATCCCACTCTCCTCAGGTGCGCGGCGGCCCACGTCGGCGGATCGGCGTCCAGCAGCGGACCGGTCACGTCGGGCGGCAGTGGTTCGCCCACATCTTCGCTGGTGAGCAGGGCGGCGGCGGCCTGGAGGTGCCCCGCGCGCAGTCGGCGTGTCGGCGGCAGGCCCGCCAGGTGCGCGGCGAGGTACCCGGCGGCGAACCCGTCACCGGCCCCGACGGGCTCCACGACGTCGACCTTCAGCGCTTCCTGGTAGGTGAACTCGCCGTCCTCCACCAAGGTCGCGCCCTGCTCGCCCTGCTTCACCACGATGCTCGACGGGCCGGGCAGCAGCGTGCGCAGCTTGGCCGGGTCGCCGGTGCCCCACACGGCTTCGGCCTCGTCCGCGCCGGTCAGCACGATGTCCGCCGCGTCGGCGAGTTCCAGCAGCACGGACGGGTCGCGGTCCGGCCACAGCGCGGGCCGCCAGTTGAGGTCGAACGACACCAGGTGCCGCCGGGGCCGGAACAGCACCTCGCGCAGCAGGTCCAAACAGCGGTCGGACAACGCGGCGGTGATGCCGCTGACGTGCAGCAGCCGCACGCCGTCGAGCGAGAGCCGGTCCAGGGTGTCCGGCCCGAGGGCCGAGGCCGCCGAACCGCGCCGGTAGTACCGGACGGGGCTGCCCGCCGCGTCCGCTTCCTTCACGTAGAGACCGGTGGGCCGGGTCGGGTCCACCCGCACGCCGGACACGTCCACGCCGGCGCCGCGCACGAAGTCGAGCACGGCCCCGCCGAACGCGTCGTCCCCCACCGCGCCCACCCACCGGCTGCGCAGCCCGAGCCGCGCCAGGTGGATGGCCACGTTGGACTCGGCGCCGCCGATGGCCCGCGTCCAGGTGCGCGCCGCGCGCACCGGACCGGGTTCGGCGGGCACCAGCACCACCATGGTCTCGCCCAGGCACACCACGCCGCCCGTTAGGTCGAACCGCATCCGCTCCTCCGAGCCCTTTGATTGACGAGGCGGCAGCCGAATGTTACACAGATCAGCATCACATCGCGCAATAGCCGTTGCGAGCTACGCAACGTGAGGAGCGAGACAGTGGACATCGACCGCGCCGCCGTGGCCGCGATCCGTGCCGAACGCCTTGACTGGCGGTTCAAGGGCCTGCCCGCGAGCACCTTCGGCTCGACGATCGGCGAGGTCGCCGACCGCCGGCTGGACCTGTTCGCCGACGGCTTCGTCGGACCGCTGGTGGTGCTGGACGCCGCCGCGCTGGAGCACAACCTGGCCACCATGTCGGCGTGGTGCGCCGCGCACGGCGTCCTGCTCGCCCCGCACGGCAAGACGACCATGGCACCCCAGTTGTTCACCCGCCAGCTCGACCACGGGGCGTGGGCGATCACCGCCGCGAACGTCAGCCAGCTCCGGGTGTACCGGGCGTTCGGCGTGCGGCGGGTGCTGCTGGCCAACCAGCTCGTGGACCCGGCCGGACTGGCGTGGGTCGCCGCGGAGCTGGCCGCCGATCCGGCGTTCGAGTTCACCTGTTGGGTGGACTCCGTGGCCGGGGTGCACCGCATGTCGGAAGCGCTCGGCTCGCCCGGGCGCCCGGTGGACGTGCTGGTGGAGCTGGGCGCTCCGGGCGGCCGGACCGGGGCCCGCGACCTGGAGACGGCGGTGCAGGTCGCGCGGGCCGCCGCGCAGAGCCCGGCGGTGCGGGTGGTCGGCGTCGCCGGGTACGAGGGCGCGTTGGCGCACGACGCCTCGCCGTCCGCACTGTCCACTGTGGACGAGTACCTGACGGACTTGCGCGAGCTCGCCGTGCGGATCAAGGATCTGTTCGAGGTGGCCGAGCCGATCGTCACGGGCGGCGGCAGCGCGTACTTCGACCAGGTGGCGGCGGCGCTGACCGGGCCGTGGCCGTTCCCGGTGCGGCCGGTGCTGCGCAGCGGCGCGTACGTGACCCACGACGACGGCTTCTACCGGGGCATCTCGCCGCTGGGGCGCGGAGCGGGCGAGCAGCCGTTCCGGTCGGCGCTGCGGGCGTGGGCGCAGGTGACGTCCAAGCCGGAGCCCGGACTGGCGCTGCTGACCATGGGCAAGCGGGACGCGTCGTTCGACGAGGGCCTGCCCGAGCCGCAGGTGGTGCGCGGCCGGGACGGCGTGGCCCGGCCGGTCGACGGTGTCGTGACCGCGCTGAACGACCAGCACACGTTCCTGGAACTGCCCGCCGGCTCGACGGTGGAGGTCGGCGACTGGGTGGGGTTCGGGCTGTCCCACCCCTGCACGGTGTTCGACAAGTGGCAACTGCTCCCGGTGGTCGACGGCACCACCGTCGTCGACCTGGTTCGCACGTACTTCTGAGAAAGGACGGCGGCGTGGACATCGTCTTCAAGGGCGCGCGGGTGGTGGACGGCACGGGCTCGCCCGGCTACCGGGCGGACGTGGGTGTGCGGGACGGCAGGATCGCCGGGATCGGCTCCGTGAGCGGGATGCGGACGGTCGACGCCGACGGGCTGGTGCTCGCGCCCGGCTTCATCGACATGCACTCCCACTCCGACCTCCAGGTGCTGGCGCGGCCGGACCACCTGGCCAAGGTCTCGCAGGGCGTGACGACCGAGGTCATCGGCCAGGACGGGCTGTCCTACGCGCCCGTGGACGACGACGTGCTGGCCGCGCTGCGCGCCCAACTCGCCGGCTGGAACGACGACCCGGCGGGGTTCGACTGGAACTGGCGGTCGGTCGGCGAGTACCTGGACCGGCTCGACCAGGGCATCGCGGTGAACGCCGCCTACCTCGTGCCGCAGGGCACGCTGCGGATGCTGTGCGTCGGCTGGGACGACCGGCCCGCGACCGAGGCGGAGCTGGACCGGATGCGGTCCGTGCTCGCGGAGTCGCTGGCGCAGGGCGCGGTCGGCATGTCGTCGGGCCTGACCTACACGCCGGGCATGTACGCGGGCGTGGACGAGCTGGTCGCGCTGTGCCGGGTGGTCGGCGAACTCGGCGGGTTCTACAGCCCGCACCACCGCAGCTACGGCGCGGGCGCGCTGGAGGCGTACGCCGAGATGGTCGACGTGTCGCGGGAGTCCGGCTGCCCGCTGCACCTGGCGCACGCCACGATGAACTTCGAGGTGAACCGGGGCCGCGCGGGCGAGCTGCTGTCGTTGCTGGACAACGCGATCGCGGCGGGCGCGGACATCACCCTGGACACCTACCCGTACCTGCCGGGCGCGACCTACCTGTCCGCCCTGCTGCCGAGCTGGAGCGGTGAGGGCGGCCCCGACGCGACCTTGGCGCGACTGTCCGATGTGGACACGCGGGAGCGGATCCGGGTCGAGATCGAGGAGACCGGCTCCGACGGGTGCCACGGCGTGCCGATCGACTGGGACGCCATCGAGATCAACGGCGTGCGCAAGGCCGAGCACGCGCACCTCGTCGGGCACAGCGTGGCGGCGTCCGCGCGGACCGCCGGGAAGTCGCCCGCCGACCTGTACTTCGACGTGCTGATCGCCGAACGGCTCGGCACGTCGTGCCTGATGCACGTGGGCCACGAGGAGAACGTCCAGGCGATCATGCGGCACCCGGCGCACACCGGCGGCAGCGACGGGCTGCTGGTCGGCGACCGGCCGCACCCGCGCGCGTGGGGCACGTTCCCCCGCTACCTGGCGCGGTACGTGCGCGACCTGGGCGTCCTGGGCCTGGAGGAGTGCGTCTCCCACCTGACCGGACGAGCCGCCAAACGCTTGCGCCTCACCGATCGCGGTCTGGTGAAGGAGGGCTACGCGGCGGACCTGGTGCTGTTCGACCCGCACGCGGTGGCCGACACCGCGACCTTCGACAACCCCCGGCAGGCCGCCGAGGGCATCCCGTACGTCATCGTGAACGGCGTTCCGGTGATCGACGACGGCAGGCGCACCGACGCCCTGCCCGGCCATTCCCTGCGAAACACCCGGAGCCGCGCGTGATCGACTGGTTGCAGCATTCCACCGGAGGGCTGCTGACGCTCTCCGGCCTCAGCATCGCCCTGCTGCTGGTGCTGATCATCAAGGTGAAGGTGGAGCCGTTCATCGCGCTCCTCGTGGTCGGCCTGCTGGTGGCGCTGGCCGCGGGCCTGCCGGTCGAGAAGCTGGTCGGCTCCGCGCAGAAGGCGTCCGGCTCGCTGCTGGAGGGCGGGTTCGGCGGCATCCTCGGGCACGTGGCCGCGATCATCGGCCTCGGCACGCTGCTCGGCGCCATCCTGGAGGCGTCCGGCGGCGCGGAGGTGCTGACTCGGTCGCTGCTGAAGGCGTTCGGGGAGAAGCGCGCGCCGCTCGCGATGGGCCTGGCGGGCCTGATCTTCGGCGTCCCGGTGTTCTTCGACATCGGCATCTTCGTGCTGGCGCCGCTGGTCTACGTGGCGGCGAAACGCAGCGGGCGGTCGATCGTGCTGTACGCGATGCCGCTGCTGGCCGGTCTGTCCGTGATGCACGCGTTCATGCCACCGCACCCAGGTCCGGTCGCCGCCGCGGGTCTGCTGCACGTGTCGCTGGGCTGGATCATCATCATGGCGCTGGCCGTCGCGATCCCGGCGTGGTTCATCGGCGGCGTGCTGTTCTCGGCGTGGGTCGGCAAGCGGATCGTCGTGCCGGTGCCGGAGGAGATGCTGGCGGCGGCGGAGAAGCTGCGGGCCGACGAGTCGCGCGGCGAGCCGCCGCTGTCGCTGGTGCTCGGGATCATCGCGGTGCCGCTGGCGCTGATCCTGTCCGGGACGTTCGGGAGCATCCTGCTGCCCAAGGGTTCCACGGTGCTCGGCGTGTTCACGTTCCTCGGCACGCCCGCCGTCGCGCTGACCATCGCGGTGCTGCTGGCGTTCTGGCTGCTGGGGTACCGGCGCGGCATGACGCGGGCGCAGGTCGGCGAGCTGTCGGCGGCGTCGCTGCGGCCGGTGGCGATGATCCTGCTCGTCGTCGGCGCGGGCGGGTTCTTCGGCGCGGTGCTGTCGGCGACGGGTGTGGGCAACGTGCTCGCGACCGAGCTGTCCGACCTCGGGCTGCCGGTGATCGCACTGTCCTATGTGATCAGTTGCGGCATGCGGATCGCACAGGGCTCGGCCACCGTGGCGATCGTGACCACGACCGGCATCGTCGCGCCCGTCGTGGCGGAACTCGGCTACTCGCAGCCGCAGCTTGCGCTGGTGGTCATGGCGATCGCGGCCGGCTCGATCATCGCCTCGCACGTCAACGACGGCGGGTTCTGGATCGTGTCGCGGTACTTCGGCCTGTCGGTCAAGGAAACCCTGCAAACGTGGACGGTGCTGGAGACCATCCTCTCCGTCGTGGGGTTCGCGGTCGCAGCGCTGCTCAGTCTCGTGGTGTGACCGCCGCGCGCCAGTGCCCGCCGGACGTGTTCCCGGCGGGCACTGGCTTTTTCGAGGGGTTATTCAGGTGGTCCTCACACACCGGCCTTCTTGCCGTCCGGCTTGGCCGCGAACCACACGCCACCCACGCCCTGGCCCTTGGCCTCACCGCACACCTTGTCGTCGGCGAACAGGTAGAGCGGCCGGCCCGCGACGGTGACCTGCTTCTTGCCGTCCTTGCGCTGCACGGTGCCGACGAGCGCCTTGTCCACGCCCTGCACCTCGAAGGTGTCCGACTCGACCAGCAGCGGCGGCCACTTCACGGCGCAGTCACCGTTGCAGTTGGACGCGGACGGGTCGGCGGTGTCCTTGTCGAAGCGGTACAGCGTCATGCCGTCCTTATCGGTCAACACGGTGCCCAGGTTGCCGACGGACGCGGTGGTCAACGTCAGCCCGGCGGCGGCCTGCGCGGCCTTCTTGCCGTCCGGCGCGGCGACGAACCACGTGCCGCCCACGCCCTGCCCCTTGGCTTCGCCGGGCGCGGCGTCCTGCGCGAAGCGGTACACCGGCCACCCGCCGACCGTGAGCTGCTTGGTGCCGTCCTCGCGCTCCACCGTGCCGACGAGACCCTGGTCCACGCCCTGGGCCTGCACCTCGCCGGCCGGTGCCAAGGCGGGCGGCCACTTCACGGCGCAGTCACCGTCGCAAGTGGACAGCGACGGGTTCGCGGTGTCCTGGTCGAACCGGTACAGCGTCAGGCCTTTGCCGTCGGTGAGCACCGTCCCCAGACCGGTCACGACCGCCGTGGCCAGCACCGGCCCATCCGCCGCGGCGGGGTCGGGGGTTGGCTGTTCCTGTTGCGCCAGCACGATTTCCTGCTGCTGGGCGGTGGGATGGGGCGCTCCAGCCTGCGTCGCCTGGCCGCACGCGCCGAGCAGCGTGACACCGATGAGGGCGGCCCCGAAAACGGCCGCACGAGTGCGGGTCATGGTGAACCTCCTGGGGTGATCGCCGGCATCCGCTGCGGCAACCGACTGCCACCAACACGGACGGTTCGCCGGGAGGGTTCACCGTTCTTCGGATTTTCCCGTCCCGGCCGGCGTCACCCGCGTCGAGCCGCCTGGAAACCTGCCAGGTAGGTGCGCAGGCCGCGTTGGCCGTTGCGCATCATCAGCTCGTGGTTGGCTTTGAGGAACGGGCGGCCGATGAGCGCGAGGGCGCGCAGGAGCGGCTTGCGGACCGTGACGTGCTGGTCGTAGACCAACCGCGAGCCCTCGCCGTCGGGCCGGACGCGCCAACTCGCCGTGCCGTCCAGGTCGCCGACCAGATCGGCCTTGAGCAGCCCGGACTCGGGCTCCTTCGCGTTGTGCCAGGTCTGGAAGACCAGGTCGTAGGGCAGCAGGGACCGGCAGCGCAGCTCGGCGGCGCGCTCGGCGATCTGCCGCGCCTCCCGGACCTCCGGCCACCAGTGCGGGTAGCTGCCCAGGTCGGCCAGCACGTCGAACGTCTCATCCGGTGGCGAGTCGACCTGCCAGACGCTGCGGAAGCGGTACGAGTTCAGCGGCACGGTCGTGAGCGGCATAGTCGAGATGGTCGCCTAGAGCGAACGGCCGCACCAGTGAGCCATTCGGGCGACATGACCAAGCCGCCCGCGGCCCGCGCTGCTCGGACACCGAGGGCTGACCCACACCGTCCGGTCACCCAGGGCGTGCCCACCGCAGCCCGGCCACCCACGACGGGGCCCAGCGCAGCCCGGTCACCCACGATGTGGCCCAGCGCAGCCCGGTCACCCACGATGTGGCCCAGCGCAGCCCGGTCACCCACGATGTGGCCCAGCGCAGCCCGGTCGCACAAGCATGGCCCGCCGAGCCGTCGACTCGGCGGGCCTCGCCTCGGTGCCGGTTCGGGGATCAGCCCGCTACCGCTGCCGCCGTCGTGCCCAGGACCTCGCGGAGGAACTGGCCGGTGTAGCTGTCCTCGTCGTCCGCGACCTCCTCGGGCGTGCCCTCGGCCACCACCATGCCGCCGCCGGACCCGCCCTCCGGGCCCATGTCGACCAGCCAGTCGGACGTCTTGATCACGTCCAGGTTGTGCTCGATCACGATCACCGTGTTGCCCTTGTCCACCAAGCCGTTGATCACGCCCAGCAGCTTGCGGATGTCCTCGAAGTGCAGGCCCGTGGTCGGCTCGTCCAGGATGTAGACCGTCTTGCCGGTCGAGCGCTTCTGCAGTTCGGACGCCAGCTTCACGCGCTGCGCCTCACCGCCGGACAGCGTCGGCGCGGGCTGGCCCAGGCGCACGTAGCCGAGGCCGACGTCCACCAGGGTGCGCAGGTGGCGGTGGATCGCGTTGATCGGCTCGAAGAACGCCGCCGCCTCCTCGATCGGCATGTCCAGCACCTCGGAGATGGTCTTCCCCTTGTAGTGCACCTCCAGCGTCTCCCGGTTGTACCGGGCGCCCTTGCACACCTCGCACGGGACGTAGACGTCCGGCAGGAAGTTCATCTCGATCTTGATGGTCCCGTCGCCCGCGCACGCCTCGCAGCGCCCGCCCTTGACGTTGAACGAGAACCGGCCCGGCTGGTAGCCGCGCACCTTCGCCTCGGTGGTCGCCGCGAACAGCTTGCGGATGTGGTCGAACACACCGGTGTACGTCGCCGGGTTCGACCGGGGGGTGCGGCCGATCGGCGACTGGTCGACCTGCACGAGCTTGTCGACCTGGTCCAGGCCCCGGATGCGGGTGTGGCGGCCGGGCACCTGGCGCGCCCCGTTGAGCTTGTTCGCGAGGACCGTCGCCAGGATGTCGTTGACCAGCGTCGACTTGCCCGAGCCGGACACGCCGGTCACCGAGACCAGGCAGCCCAGCGGGAACGACACGTCGATGCCGCGCAGGTTGTGCTCGCGCGCGCCCACGACCGTGAGCTGGCGCTTCTTGTCGACCTTGCGGCGCGTCGACGGCATCGGGATCTGCTTGCGGCCCGCCAGGTACGCCCCGGTGATCGAGTTCTTGTTCTTCAGCAGCTCCTGGTACGGGCCGCTGTGCACGACCTCGCCGCCGTGCTCGCCCGCGCCCGGACCGATGTCGACCACCCAGTCCGACGTGCGGATGGTGTCCTCGTCGTGCTCCACCACGATCAGCGTGTTGCCCAGGTCGCGCAGCCTGGTCAAGGTCTCGATCAGGCGGTGGTTGTCGCGCTGGTGCAGGCCGATCGACGGCTCGTCCAGCACGTACAGCACGCCCACCAGGCCCGAGCCGATCTGCGTGGCCAGCCGGATGCGCTGCGCCTCGCCGCCCGAGAGCGTGCCGGACGCCCGGTCGAGCGACAGGTAGTTCAGGCCCACGTCCAGCAGGAAGTGCAGCCGGGCCTGGATCTCCTTCAGCACCGCGCCGGCGATCATCGCCTCGCGCTTGGCCAGCTTGAGGCCGTCCAGGAACTCCGAGCACTCCGCCACCGACATGGCGCACACCTCGGCGATGGACTTGTCGCCCTTGCGCCCGTGGTGCAGCGTGACGGCCAGGATCTCCGGCTTGAGGCGCGTGCCCTGGCACACCGGGCACGGCACCTCCCGCATGTAGCCCTCGTACTTCTCCCGCATGTACTCGGACTCGGTCTGCTCCTGCCGGCGCTCCAGGAACGGGATGACGCCCTCGTAGTTCGCGTAGTACGAGCGCTCGCGGCCGTACCGGTTCTTGTACCGGACGTTCACCTGCTCCGGCACGCCGTGCAGGACCGCCTTCTGCGCCTTCGCGGGGAGCTGCCGCCACGGCGTGTCCATGCGGAACCCGATGGTCAGGCCCAGCGCCTCCAGCAGCCGGGTGAAGTACTCGGCGGTCTGGCCGCTGGCCCACGGCGCGATCGCCCCGTCGGCCAGCGACAGCTCGTCGTCCGGCACGACCAGCTCCGGGTCGACCTCCTTGCGCACGCCGATGCCGGTGCAGGTCGGGCACGCGCCGTACGGCGAGTTGAACGAGAACGACCGGGGCTCCAGGTCCTCGATCGCGAGCGGGTGGCCGTTCGGGCAGGCCAGGTTCTCCGAGAAGCCCCGCACGCGGCCGGGGTCGTTCTCCGGCACGTCCACGAACTCCAGCTCGACCAGGCCGTCGGCCAGCCGCAGCGCCGTCTCCACCGAGTCGGTCAGCCGCTGCTTCGCGCTCGCCTTCACGCTCAGCCGGTCGATGACCACCGCGATGTGGTGCTTCTCCTGCTTCTTCAGCTTGGGCACCTCGCCCAGCGCGTAGACGACGCCGTCGACCTTCGCGCGCGAGTAGCCCTGCGACTGGAGCGTGGAGAACAGGTCGACGTACTCGCCCTTGCGGCCCCGGATGACCGGCGCGAGCACCTGGAACTTGGTGCCGGACGCCATCGCCAGCACCTGGTCCACGATCTGCTGCGGGGTCTGCTTGGAGATCGCCTCGCCGCAGGTCGGGCAGTGCGGCTTGCCCGCGCGGGCGTAGAGCAGCCGCAGGTAGTCGTAGACCTCCGTGATGGTGCCCACGGTCGAGCGCGGGTTGCGGCTGGTCGACTTCTGGTCGATGGAGACGGCGGGCGACAGGCCCTCGATGAAGTCGACGTCCGGCTTGTCCATCTGGCCGAGGAACTGCCGCGCGTACGCGGACAGCGACTCGACGTACCGCCGCTGCCCCTCGGCGAAGATCGTGTCGAACGCGAGGCTGGACTTGCCCGAGCCGGACAGCCCGGTGAACACGATGAGGCTGTCCCTCGGCAGGTCGAGGTCCACGCCCCGCAGGTTGTGCTCGCGCGCGCCGCGAACGACAAGGCGGTCAGCCACAACGGTTCCCTTCGGTATTCGGCCATCCCCGAACAGATGTTCGAAAAAGCGTACTGGACCACCACGACAGACCTGTCGGGCAGGGGCGGGCTCCATGCTAAGGGCGACCCCCGACAAAAACGGGCGGGCCCGTCCGCGATCGTGCGCCAACGGCTCTACCGGTCGGTAGCGAACGCCCCTACGCTGGGACGATAGGCCATTCGGCCGTAGATGTCGGGGATGAGGTGCCCATGAGCTTCGCTGATGCCGCCCAGGTCCGGTCCTCCGGAACGAGCGTACCCGCGCCGCGCGAGCAGTCCGCGGCGGTCCAGGACGCCGTCGCCGGTCTAGCCGAGGTGGAACGGGCGACACAGGCGCTGTACGACGTGGTCGCGGGCCTGGACCAGGTCGCGGTGCGTGGACCGAGCCTGCTGCCCGGCTGGAGCCGGGCCCACGTCGTGACCCATCTCGCCCGCAACGCCGACGCCCTGGTCAACCTCCTGACCTGGGCGAAGACCGGCGTCGAACACCAGATGTACCCGAGCCCGGCGGACCGGGACGCGGACATCGCCGAGGGCGCGGGAAGGCTGCCGCAACTGTTGCGGGCCGACCTGGACGCGGCGAGCCAGCGGTTCGCGACGGCCGGGCGCGACCTGCCGCCGACCGCGTGGGAGGCGGAAGTCACGTACCCGCACAGCGGGCCGTTCCTGGCGCACCGCATCCCGTGGCTGAGGCTGCGCGAGGTGTGGGTCCACCTGGTGGACCTGGACTCGGGGGTCGATTTCGACGACATCCCGGCGCACCTGGTGGAGGATTTCGTGGACGAGGCCGTGGGCCGGTTCGCCGACCGCGCGGACGTGCCGGCCGTACGGCTGGACGTGACGCTGCCGGACGGCCGCCACCGCGGCTGGGAGCTGACGGCGGCAGGCGACCCGGTGACCGTCGGCGGCCCGGCGGCGGCCGTGCTCGGCTGGCTGACCGGGCGCCGGAGCGGCGCGCGGCTGGACGGGCCCGTGCCGACGCTGCCCAGGTGGCTCTGAGCGGTGTGCGCGTCGTCGGGCGCCGGGCCGGTGCCTAACGACGCTCGGAGCTGGGAGTTGTGAAGGCCGTCATAACTCGATCGAATGAACTTGTGGCGATCCCTTGAGGTTGCCGTTTCGACTACCGTCGGCGCTCGTGGACGTACTTGAGGACTACACGGGCCACGTCGGGCCCGACGGCCCGGCCACCCGCCGCACGCTGGACGAACTGACCATCACGAAGATCTCGGTGGGCCCGATGGACAACAACGCCTACCTGCTCGTGTGCCGTGCGACGAACGAGGCCCTGCTGATCGACGCGGCAGCCGACCCGTCCCGCCTCTCGGACCTGGTGGGCCACTCCCTGGAACGCCCGCGCCTGAAGACCGTGGTCACGACCCACCGGCATGCCGATCACTGGGGGGCGTTGGGCGCGGTGGCGGGAGCGAACGGCTCCAACACCGTGGCCCACCCGCTGGACGCCTCGGTGCTGCCCATTCCGCCGGATCAGTTGGTCGAGCACGGGGACACCGTGCCGGTGGGCCGGGTGCCGCTGACCGTGATCCACCTGAGGGGCCACACGCCCGGGTCGATCGCGCTGCTGTACCGGGAGCCGGGTGGGCGTGCGCACCTGTTCACGGGCGACTCGTTGTTCCCGGGTGGTCCTGGACGGACGACGAGCCCGGAGGACTTCACGAGTCTGATGGACGACCTGGAGGCCCGGGTCTTCGGCGAACTGCCCGATGACACCTGGTTCTACCCCGGTCACGGGGACGACTCCACGATCGGAGCAGAGCGTCCCAAGCTCGGTGAGTGGCGGGAACGCGGTTGGTGACTCGCAGATCCCGGAAAGCCGTTGCGAGAGGATCCGCGATCTCCTCGACGCCATCTGATCCGGCGCGGGTGACCGACCGCGGTTCACCCGCCCAGCGAACACTGTCGACACGCTCCACGACCCCTTGGGCGTGGTACGGCTCAACATGCCCGTCCGACCATGACAACGACCATGCCGTCGAGCACTGTCGGACTGTTGCTGACACCGCCCGGATCCTCAGGTGGGGGAAGGCCGGACAACGACCGCGGAGGACTGGCCCACCTGGAGGCGTGGCGCTCGCACGGTTGGTGGTCGATCGCCAGGGGCACAGCCGGCCAACCCCGCCGGGTGACGCACCGACGGGGTCGGCTGAGGGGGCCGCCACCGCGGTCAGGTGTCCGACCGCCACAGAGCGGAAACCGGAACGGCCCAGATCCGGTCGCCCAGCGGCAGCACTTGCGATCCGGCGTGGAGCACCAGACCCGTCGTGAACCGGCTTCCCAGCCTGTCCCGCAACATCACCAGGTGCTTGGCATGCCGGGCAGTCGGCGTGCTGGTCAGCTTGATCTCCAAGCCGGCCAGCTCACCAGACCTGCGGTCCTCCACGATGAGATCCACCTCGGCCCCGTCACGGTCGCGGAAGTACGACAGGTCCACGCTCCGCTCGCTCCACGTGGCCTGCTTGAAGACCTCGGTGATCACGAACGTCTCGAACAGCGCACCTGCCGCAGTCCCATCCGCGGTCAGTGAGAACGCCCGCTCGCCGAGACCGCAGAGATCCGCCGCGAGACCAGTGTCCACGACCACGACCTTCGGGCGACGCTTCGCCCTGTTCGTGATGTTGGTCGACCACGCGGGCAGCAAGGTCACCAGGTGGAGGGCCTCCAGCAGGGTCACGTAGTTCGACGCCGTCTCACGGCCGACGTCGGCGTCCCCGGCGACTCCGGCGACGACCAGCTCCTGACCGGTACGAGCGGCCAGGAGGCGCAGCAGCTTCCGCAGCTCGGCCTCCAACCGGACCTCGGCGATCGGGCGAAGCGCCTCCCTCGACACGACGTCGTGCACGTACGCCTCGAACCAGTTCCGGCGCTGACGTCCGGCAAGTCCCTCGGTGACGATCTCGGGGTACCCGCCCTCCAACAGCGTGCTGATCAACTCCGCACGCGGCAACGGCTCGAACCGAGCCGGCCATCGGGCCGGCTCGAACAGCAAGTCCAGGAAGGTTTCCCGCACGCCGAGCCGCTCCCCCATCGACAATGGCCAGAGCAGCAGCCTCCCGGCACGACCCGCCAAGGTCTCCGAGAGGCCCTTGTCGGCCAGGTAGTTGGTCGACCCCGTCAACAGCATCTGACCTCGCGCGCGGTCACGGTCGGCCGCCTGCTTCACCGCGAGCAGAAAACCACGTCCGGCACGCTGGAACTCGTCGACCGCCGCCGGTCGCGGCAAGGCGTCCACGAAACCGACCGGATCGTCCGCCGCACGGGCGAGCACGGCCTCGTCATCGAAGCTGAACCACGCGTGGTCGGGCAGGTCGAGCAACTCGCGCACCAGCGTCGTCTTCCCGGTCTGCCGCGCGCCACCGAGCAGGACCACGCGGAACGAAGCCAGCAGCTCGGTCACCCTCGGAGCTGCGTTGCGCTGTACGAGAGTACTCACAAGTCGATCCTAACCGACAGAACGCGGTTCCCCTAAGCGACAGAACGCGCCAAGCCTGGGCCACACTCTGCCGAACCGCTGCCCAGCAGTGGTACCGCTGACAGCGATCCAAATGACCTGTTCACCGGTGACTCGCTGTTCCCGGGCGGTCCTGGACGGACGACGAGCCCGGAGGACTTCACGAGTCTGATGGACGACCTGGAGGCCCGGGTCTTCGGCGAACTGCCCGATGACACCTGGTTCTACCCCGGTCACGGGGACGACTCCACGATCGGAGCAGAGCGTCCCAAGCTCGGCAAGTGGCGTTCGCGCGGCTGGTGAGCTGAAGGACCTCCCGGACGGGGCCGCCTGACTGTCAGACGGGCCCCGTTTCGCTGTAGGGGAGCTAACCGGGGAATGCGCCGAGGCGCGGTCCGGTGGACGCTTTCCGGACGAACAACTCCTCCGGCCAGAAGGTGTCTCCCAGCGATAGCTGATCGAAAAGCACGCAGACGGCTCCGGGTGTGTCTTCGGAATCCCAGACGGCCGAAACATCCCGGCCGCGTTCGTTCCCGTGCCGACTCAGCCAGTAGATCCTGTCGCCCGGCCTGAGCTGGAAAGCCGATACGATCTCCCGGTTCGACGACATGCGAGTGCTCGGCTGTCCGACCCGCGCGCCGAAATCGTATTCCGCAGCCGGCCGGGGGCATCGCCAGACGATCCGGAACTGCTCGTCGATCGGCAACGCGGGCGGACCCACGTGCACTTCTTCGACCAGGTAGAACGTGACGAGCCGACGCGCCTTGTCCGACATCTCACGCCACGGTGTCGAGAGCGCTTCGGCACCTGCCTCGGCATCCGACTCCAACTCCGCGGCGATGGTGGCCAGCTCGTGGTCGATCGCGGTCTCGGCGCGGAGTTCCTGGATCGACCGGGTCAACGCGTCGGGATCGATCCGAAGACGGCGTTCGACTCTTTTGGCCACGTAGTTGTCACGTGCGTCGATGTTGGTGTGGAGCGGCGGATCGTCGACGGCGGGTTTGCGAGCCCACTGGGCCGCGTCGAAGCAGGCCGCCAGCCACTGTGCCTCGGCCGTGCTCAGGATCGTTTCCGCCACTACGGGTATGCCGGGAAGCATGCCTGGTCGACCGTTGGGGTGGAAGTGCTCAGGGCCGATGTGCTCCGGATGCCAGTCGAGGTCGCTGTGGAGCAGGGTGGCGAATCCCTCACCCCGGCGCTGCCAGAAGATCAGATCCTCGCCGAACACGTTCACATGGTGCTGCACGATGTCCGATGGACCGAAGTCGACGCCCGCCATCTCGCCCAACTGGGCCTGGATGATCCGGTTGCCCCGAATAACGGCTCAGCTAGCGTCTGGCCTCGGCGACGAAGTCCGCAATGGATTCATCGTCCAACTTCCGGTCCGGGCTCATGGTGATCGTCTTGAGCACCTCGCCGTTGCGCCGCGCCGACAGCAGCTCCTTGGTGGCATTGGCCCGATAGAGACCGTCGGTGTCCGGGTCGTGCACAACGCAGAGCACCGGGATGTTGCCATCGGCCCAGGTGCCGCCGTGGTCACCGATCGGCACGGCGTACCCGTCGGCCCTGCGCCACGAACGGCCGCCCTTGACCTGGATCTTGACCAGGTCGCCGGTGACCTCGCCGTCCTCGGTGAACGTGACGTGTTGGTCCTCGCCGAAGTCGTTCTGGCCGTCCACCTCCTGGACTATGTGATTGTGTCGCTCCAGAAGCGTCCGCAGTGCGTTGACCGCCGCACGGCTGGGTCTGCGAGCGTCAGGCACTTTCGGCAACGGAACCTCCGGATCATGGTGCGCGGCGACCGGGCAGATGGTCCGCGACAGGTTGAGGTGCGGTCGGAGGATAGTGGCTCATTGCAGTACGTCGATCCGACGTGTTCATCCGGGCATGGATCCACTAGGAGATGAAGCATCGGTTGCAGACGGGACGCACCTGCCGCCCGCCGCACCTTGGAGGTGGTCGTGATGGCTATGCCTGTGTACCGCGTGATCGATGTGATCCCTGAGCCTATCGGCACTGGTGGTGCACAATTGAACTCGCCACACCCGGTCGAGCGCCATGTCGACCCATTCGGACGTGTCGCGATGTCGACTCCGGTGACTAGTTTCGAGCCAATGGGGAGAACGAAGAGTCGGACCAAGAAGGTAATCTGGCGCTTTTGGGGGTACTTGGTTCTGGCAGCCGCCGTCTACGTGTGGTTCGGCAACGACACCAACATCATTCTCGTCCTGGCGCTCTCCGCATTGTCGCTGCTGTACATGCTGTTCGCCGCGCCCATGTGGTGCATGGCGCCCAACACCACGAACGGAAAGCCGTGCAGCAACAACGCGCACGGGCTGCTGATCGGGTGCTGGATCAGGAAGCACAAGTGGGAGAAGGTGAAGAT
Organism: Actinosynnema sp. CS-041913; assembly: GCF_050942485.1. Lineage (NCBI taxonomy): Bacteria > Bacillati > Actinomycetota > Actinomycetes > Pseudonocardiales > Pseudonocardiaceae > Actinosynnema > Actinosynnema sp. CS-041913. Next base: position 7,061,913 of record NZ_CP192037.1, read on the forward strand.
GGTCGTCAGGCGCCAACGGTGGGCGGAGTTGTGCCGGAGGTCGTGGTCGACCATCGGCGCGCAGGCCGCGACTGTCGGTGCGGTGGGCAGCTTCGCCTCCGCTGTCGCCGCGACCATCACTTTGATCATCAAAGTGTGATCACCTCGACACTGCCTTACCGGCCCTCCTCGGGTCTCATCGGCCTGCGTCGAAACGCATCCGGCCGACTACCCACCGTGCTACGGTCCGGCCATGGGGCGGGTCGACGTACGGCCGGAGAGCATCCACTCGGCGGCGCAGGCGGTCGATGGGGCGGGGCAGGACTGGGGCGAGTCGGTGAGCCGGCTGTCCGCCGAGATGGACGCGGTCGGGTCGCCGTACGGCTCGGACGAACTCGGCGCCGCGCTCGCCGAGATGTACGCGATCATCGGCCCGACGGCGTTGGAGTACTTCAACGAGACCGGGTTCTGCTTGGTCGAGACGGCCGCCGCGATGAACGACATGGCCACCGAGTACACGGTGGTCGAACAGGACAACACCGGGCAGATGCGCCGGGTCCAGGACATCGTCGCGAGCCTCGGCGAGGTGTGAATGGGACTCCAGCTACCACCCGAGTTGATCGAGGCGCTGTCCTGGATCGGGTGCACGTGGCCGGAGGCCGACGAGACCAAGCTGTTCGAGTGCGGTGAGTACTGGGGTGGGTTCGCCCAGCACGCCGCCGAGCACGCGGAAGCGGCGTCCGCCGCCGTGCAGACCATGCTCGCCGAGAACAGCAGCCCGGGGCTCGACGCGTTCCGCGGGTACTGGGAGAAGCTGTCCGGTCAGGACGGGTACCTGGTGGACTGCGGCATCGTGGCCGGTGCGGTCTCGATCGCGTTCTACTCCGCGGGCGGCCTGGTGCTGACGCTGAAGATCCTGGTGATCGCGCAGCTCGTGGCGTTCGCGGTGATCCTGGCCGCCGCCATCGCGGCTGCGTTCTTCACCCTCGGCGCGTCGCTGGCCGCGGCGGCGGAGGCCGCGGTCGTGGTCAACCGGACGATCGTCGCGCTGGTGACGGCCACCATCACCGCGGTGCGCGCGCTGGGCGCGCCGCTGTCCGAGCTGGTGCGCGAGCACCTGGGCAAGGAGATCGACCGGCTCAGCTCGCGGCCCATCCACTCCTCCGAGGACGGCGTCGACGAGTTCGACACCCCCGCGGAACGGGAAGCGGAGCGCCAGGAGTACGAACGCCGCAAGGAGGAGCTGGCCAAGGACCCGGACAACGGCGGGAAGGTCACGGACGCGACCCGGCGGGAAGCGGACGTCGCGCTGGGCCTGGAGAAGATGGGCGCGGTGACGCCGCCGGTCGAGCGCGGCAGTCCGGGCGCGGACTTCAAGGACGGCAACGGCCAGGACTGGGACGTGAAGGGCTTCCACACCCGGCCCGGTCGTGGCGGCTACACCAGGGACGCCGCCGAGAAGTCGATCCTGCGGGAGATCGCGGCCGGTGAGCACGTCGCGCTGGACACGGCGAAACTGTCCGCGGCGGACCGGGAGAACCTGAAGGAACTCGTCGCGTCCCACCCGGAGTGGGCGGGTCAGGTGGTGATCTACTGATGAGCGCGACACCGACGCAGGCGGAGTTCGAGGCGCTGCTGCGCGACCACCACGCCTGGAACGACCACGGCACGGGCCGGCAGCTCGTGCTCACCGGCCGGGCGCTGACCGGGCTGCGACTGGCCGGGCTGCGGCTGGACGGCGCGGTGCTGGACGAGACCGACCTGTCCGGCTGCGACCTCACCGGCACGGACTTCAGCCACGCGGACCTGGTCGGCGCGGACTTCCGCAACGCCCGGCTCACCGACGCCGACCTGTACAAGGCGAACCTGACCGGCGCCGACCTCGCCGGCGCGGACCTCACCGGCGCACGGCTGCTGCGGACGGACCTGACCGACGCCGTGCTCATCCACGCCACCCTCGACCGCGCGGACCTGACCAAGACGTACTTCTGCCGCACCGACCTGCGCGGGGCGAAGCTGCGCGGCGCCCGGTTCGAGCGCACCGGCTTCGACGCCGACCTCGTCACCGGCTGGGACGCGTCGGACGCGACGGGGACGGTCCTGCCGGGCAGCCTCGTCGTAGGTCCGGGCGGACCGGTCGACGCGATCGACGCCCTGCGCGAGGCAGGCGCCCTGGTGCGGCCGTTCACCGGAAAGGCGCAGCCATGACCGACCCCTGGGACGCCTCCAGGAACATCGTGCACCGTATGCAGGACCAGCTCGCGCAGGTGCGCGCCGACACCGGCGCACCACCCTCCGCACCCTCCGAACCCGTTGTGGGGACGGGCGAGGCGCTCGACGGCATGGTCCGCGTGGAAGCCACCCTGGGCCGCGTCAGCTCTCTGCGCGTCGACCCGTCGGCGCTGCGCACCCGGCTGCCAGACCTGGTGGCGGCGATCGTGGAAGCCACCAACACCGCTCTTGACGCCGCCCGGACGGCCACGGCGGAGTCCCTGCCGACCCCGCCGTCACTGGACCAGATGACCCGCACCTTGAACGAGTTGTCCGCCGACTCGCTGCGTGCCGCCGACCGGGCCGCCGAAGGTGTCCGCCAGTCGATGGCGGCTATCCAGCGCATCTCGGAACTGCACCGCAAACGCCAGTGAGGAGACCACGGCCTTCATCAGCCTCGACTCTCCACGCTCGACGCGGAACGCCCTCTCGTCAGCCGGTCCCGGTGCGGGCGACGGCGTCCAAGATGTCGAGGTAGCCGTCACTGGCCCGCCACAGATCGTCGGCGACGGGCGTGAGCTTGCCGGGATGCCAGCGCCGTTCCTCGTAGACGCGCGTGCGACCACGCAGCGCGCGGAGGCTCACCGCCAACTCGTCGGAGAGGCGCTTGCGCAGGTCGTCCGCGCTCGGTGCGGGCGGTCGGACTTGATCACCGCGTCCCTCCGCCAACGCCGTCAAGGTCTCTTCCGCCGTCCCGCTCTCCGCCTCCCACACCAGAGCCGGTCGGTCGATGTGGTGGTTCCAGACGGGACCGTGCGCTGATCGCCACAGCGGCACGATCGGGTTCTTGGCCAGGCGAGTCGCGTTGGCCCAGTGCTCGGCGCCGATCGGCTCGCCGCGCCACGGCACCTCGTCCACCGGGAGGTCGACGGCCAACGCCACGGTGACCTGCTCCAGATCGCGAGTCGGACCGAGGATGTCACCGACTGCCCACAACCGGACGACCCGCAACCGGTAGATCGACACACCGTCCAACTCCGCGCACTTCGCCGCCAAATCCCGCAGGTGCTGCACCGCACGCGTCCACTTCACGGTGCCATCTTCCCTCACCTGCCGGGCACATCGAACGGTGACGCGGACTCGGCGCCGTCGAGCCACACCAGGTGCAACCGACTCACGCCGGTCGCACCCGTGCTGTGCCCGAACACAGCCAATGCGCTCTGCGGATTCTGCGAGCGCAGGCGGAAGTCACCCTCGACGGACTTGACGTCGGTGTGGTCGCCGAAGTCCAGGCCGTAAGCGGCGACCTCGGCGTCCTCCCGTTCGCCGTACTCCTCCACGATGGCGAACAGCCGTGGCGCGTCATCTCGTACCAGGCCCGCCACAAACCTGGCGAACTCCTCATCCGTCCGGTGCCCGACCCCGGTCACGCCGTTCACGCACACTCCTTCACGAGGCCGACGACATCATCGTGGTGCTCGACACGGGCGTGGGTCTGGTGATGAACCGTGACCGCGCAGGCCGGACGAAGCCAGGCACGGCTCCACGCGGCACCGGCCGCCCCATCTCCACGTACTCCAGCGCCTTCAGCAACTTCTCGGACTGCCCGACACATACTGACCAGCACGGCAACACCTCTCTACCTGGAGTACTCCTGATCACGACACCTATTCGCAGGTCACACGGACGACTTCGAACAGGTCCTCGAACTGCATAGGTGCAAGCGCGATCAGCGCACCCCCAATGAAGGCCGGCCCCGGTCGAAGGTCACCGCTGACGACCCGCGCCACCGTCGACCTGTTGACCTCCATCGCCTTGGCCAGCGCGTAGTCCGAGCGGAACCCGCCAAGTTGAGCCGCCCTGGAGAATGCCCTCGTCCGCAACCGAACCGTGTGCGGCACCGATCCCGCCTCACCCGGCCGATGCCGGGAACGGCTGCGCCGCAGCCTTGGTCATCACAACCACCCGCCCTACACCTACGCCGCTCGAAGTCGAATCGCTCTGGCCAACGTAGGGACTACTGAGCATGACAAGTTGTACAAAATGTGTGACCACCCGGAAGCTACCCTTGCCGTACGCGCACCAGCCATCCGCTGGAGAGGAGGGCGATGCAGGACACCCTCGATCACATCGGCAAGCGCGTCCGCTACTGGCGCCTACGCCGCAACCTGGGCCGCAAGCAGTTCGCTGACATGATCGGCCGCTCCACCTCCTGGCTCGACAAGATTGAAACCGGCGAACGTGGACTGGTCCTCATCCCCGCCATCGAACTGGTCGCCGAAGCTCTCTCCATCGACCCCGGCGTCCTCACCGACGCCCCGGCCGCAGCTCGCGCGGCGGACTGTGTCGACCCCGCTGAAGTCGCCGCCATCCGCGCCGTACTGGGCCGCTACCCGGGCTTGGCCGCCTCGCCCCAGGAGACGCCGGCGGTAGCCAGGCTCGCCCGCCAAGCGGAGTACCTGGACCACGCCTGGACCTCGTCTCACTTCACGACGATCGCCCAACAGCTCCCAAAGCTGCTGGAAGCCGCACAGGCCGCCGCTCTCACGGCCTCGCCGTCGGAGGAGGTCGAGGTCCACCGCGTCCTGGTCATGTCCTACCGCTTGGCGTCGTCGATGCTGCTCAAGTTCGAGAGCCACGACCTGGCCTGGCTGGCCGCGGACCGTGCCATGCACACCGCCCTGGCAGTGGACGACACCTGGTCACAAGCGCGCGCGACCCGCAGCGTCGCCCGAGCCATGACCGCTGCCCGTCAGCGCGCTGAAGCCGTGGACGCCCTCATAAGCATGACCGACCGGATGCGCCCCGAGGTCCCCGGCGAATCCGGCACCCTGCTCTCCCTCTTCGGGATGCTCTACCTGGCCGCCGCCATCTCCGCAGCAGAGCAGGAGGACGCCGCACTGGCGTTGTCGATGCATGAGGAAGCCTTCCAAGCCGCCGAACGCATGGAACCCCACTACGACACCCATCACACACACTTCGGCCGCACCAACGTGGCGATCCACCGAGTATCCGCCCTCGTTCGCCTCCACGAGGCCGACGTGGCCCTTCGCTTCGCGAGCACCATTCCGCCGGGTGCTCTCAACGCCCTGCCACCGGAACGCCGAGCCAACTTCCTGCTCGACCTGACCCAGGCCAACACCCACCGCGGCAACTACACCGACGCCACTCGCAACCTCGCCCAAGCCGAACGCATCGCCCCACAGGAAGTCCGCTGCCGTCCGGTAGCCCACAGCCTGCTGCGGGCCCTGCTGTCCACCACCACCGGCGAACCTGCCCGCCAGATCCGTCAGATCGCCCACCGAGCCGGAGTCCCCGCATGACTACCCGAGTCCTCTATCTCATGATCTGCGGGGCCGGTCCGGCCGACCATGTCGACGTCGTGATCGACTTGGCCCAGGACAGAGGTTGGTCGGTCCACTGCGTCGCCACACCGGCCGCCGTCGATCACTTTCTCGACCTTGACAAACTCGAACACCTCACCGGCCACCCCGTCCGCACCGACTACCAACGTCAAGGCCAACCCGCTTTGCCCAAAGCCGACGCCGTCATCGTGGCCCCTGCCACCTACAACACCATCAACAAATGGGCAGCAGGCATCGCCGACACCTACGTCCTCACCCAACTCGCGGAATTGACCGGCCTCGGCGTCCCGATCGCAGTCCTGCCATTCGTGAATACCGCTCTTGCTGCGAACAAGGTGCTCCGCCGCAGTATCGACGCGCTGCGGGCAGCAGGTGTGAGAGTGCTCTTCGGCGAAGATGGCTTCCAGCCGCACCCGCCCAGGCACGGAGACCGTGTCATGGCCGAGTACCCGTGGCAGCTAGCTCTTGATGCGGTGGAGTAGGTCCTGCCAGTAGCCGTACATCGGCGCTCTCCATTTGCCGCCGAGGGCGACTCCCACCGCCTCGCCCGAGCCATAGCCGGCGTCGGAGGTGGTCGAGTGACTTAAGGGCTGTGATCAGGACGAACAGTGGCGAAACCCTCGGCCCACTGGTCCACGTCGACAACATACCTGTCGAGTAGGAAGCAGTTCGGCTCGTCGGAGAAACCGGGCATGCTCCTCGCGTGCTCGATTCGCTCGCGGGCACGGCGCTCCGTCGAGTACACGCCCAGGATCTTCAGATCGTCGCCGGCTTCCTCCGACCAGACCAGCTCACCGTCCTGACCGACATGCTCGACCGGACCGTCGGGGTTCGCGGCATGCCGAACGTGCCAGAGAAGGAAGACCTCCACCCACACGACTCTAGGACGTCGAGGGAGACCTCACTGGCACGCCACAGGTCGTCCGTGCTCGGCGCGGGTGGGCGGACCCGATCGCCGAGTCCCGCAGATGCTGCACCGCACGCGTCCACTTCACCCGGCCATCCTCGCTCACGCGGGCCGGAACCCGCTGCCGAACAGGCAGTCGGTTAGCCTTTGCGGGTGCCCGCCTCGGACAGGGTGCGCCGCCCCTAGCGGCGGCGCGAAACCCCAGCACATAGCTTCGCGCTCCGCCGCATCAGCGAGTCCTCGCCGGTGTGGCTGTTCGGGCTGCCCGGCTCCGCCCATGCGTTCCGGAGCCTTTCATGCACAACTCTCCCCTTCCTGACGCCGGTCGCCCGGATCGGGTGAACCGCCGCGTCCTCGTCCCGATGGCTGTCCTGCTGTCCTCGTTGTCCTTCCCGCTCACCATCACCGGCGCCTCGGTGGCGCTGCCGGGGCTCGCCGACGACCTGAACGCGTCGCCGACCGGCGCGCAATGGGTCGTCACCGGCTACAACCTGTGCTTCGCCGCGTTCCTCGCCTTCGGCGGTTCGCTCGCGGACCTGTTCGGCAAGCGGCGGCTGTACGTCGTGGGGGTTTCGGCGTTCCTCGTCGGGAGTGTGTTGTGCTCCTTCGCGGGGGACGTCGGGGTCCTGGTTGCGGCTCGGCTGCTGGCCGGGGTCGGCGCCGCGGTCGCCACGGCGGCCGGGCAGTCCCTGCTCGCCGCGACGTTCGACGGCCCGGCCCGCGCCCGCGTGTTCGGGGCGTTGGGCACCGTCCTCGGCATCGGGCTGACCTTCGGGCCGACGGTTTCCGGCTTCCTCGTCGACGCGGTCGGGTGGCGGGCCGTGTTCGGGGTTCCCGCGGTGCTCGCCGGTCTCGTGCTCTTGTTGTGTCCCTTCCTGCCCGCTGTGCCGGGTATCGGCGGCAAGCAGGTCGACTGGGCCGGTGGATTTCTGTTCACGGTCGGGCTTGGGGCGCTCATCTCGGTGTCCGTCGAAGGCCCTGTGCTCGGTCTGGCGCATCCGGTGGTGCTCGGCGCGGTGGTTCTGGTGGTCGTCAGCGCGGTCGGGTTTGTGCGGGTCGAGCGTCGTCGGTGTGCGCCGATGTTCGACCTCGCGCTCCTCGGCGATCGGTCGTTCCTCGGGTACTCGCTGGTCGCGGCCACGATGATGGGGCTGCTCGTCCCGCTGCTCGTCTACCTGCCGTCGTACTTCATCGACGTCGTCGGTCTCGACCCGGCTCAGGCCGGGCTGTGGATGCTGATGCTCACCCTGCCGTCCGTCCTGCTCCCCGCTCTCGGGGCGGCGATCGCCCGCCGGTCGCCGCGGCTGCTGTCGGTCGGCGCGATCCTGGTGACCACGGCCGGTGTGGCAGGGCTTGTCACGATCGGCCCGGAGGCCACACCGTGGACGCTCCTGGCACCGCTGCTGCTGACCGGCACGGGGATCGGTGTCACCACCGGCGTCATCGACGGGTTGGCGATCTCCAGTGCGCCCACCGCCCAAGCGGGCACGGCCGCGGGTCTGTTCAACACCGCACGTCTCGCCACGGAGACCGTCACGCTGGCGGCGGTCGGGTCCGCGTTGGCGTTCCTCGGCGGCGGTCACCTCGCTGGAGGGGGCTTCACCGACGCGCTGCGGACCGTGGTCATCGCGTTGGGCTGCTTCGGTCTGCTCACCGCGGCCGGTGCGCACGTGCTGTTGCGGCGGGAGGTCGTCGCGGCGCGGTGACGTCCTACAGCCGGCCGGTCCGCAGCCGGCCGCCTACAGCCAGCCGTTGTCGTGGGCGGTCAGGTAGGCCTCGCTGCGGCCGGCCGCGCCCAGCTTCGCCACGGCCGCCGACAGGTAGTTGCGCACGGTGCCCGCAGACAGGTGGGTTTTGCGGGCGATGACGGCGACCGGGGTGTCGTACTCGGACAGTCTGAGCACTTCCAGCTCCCGGGGCGTCAACGGGCACGGCGGCGTGGTCAGGGCGTCCGCCGCCAGCGCCGGGTCCACGTAGCGACCGCCCGCGTGGACCCGGCGGATCACGTCGGCCAAGGTGCCGCCGGGCGAGCCCTTCGGCAGGAACCCCTTGGCGCCGGTGGACAGCGCGCGTTGCAGGTGTGGCGGTTTGCCGCGACCCGTCAGGATCACCACCGCGCACGTCGGCAGGGACCTGGCCAGCTCCGCCGTCACCTCGAAGCCGTCCAGCAGCGGCATCTGGAGGTCCACCACCGCCACGTCCGGCTGGTGGGCCAGCGCCTCCGACACCGCCGCGCGGCCGTCCGCCGCCTGGGCCACGACCTCCAGGTCGGGTTCCAGGCCGAGCAGCGCGGCCACCGCGACGCGGATCAGCTCCTCGTCGTCGGCCAGCAGCACGCGTATCACGTCCGCACGGTCGCCACCAGCGTGAACACCCCGCCCTCCTCCCCTGTGCGCAGCGTCCCTCCCGCACCGACCAGTCGCTCGGCGAGGCCGTCCAACCCGGACCCCCGGCCGGCGACGCCCGGCGCGCCGTCGTTGGCCACGGTCAGGCGGACCAGGTCCGGTTCGAGTGCCACGTCGATCGTGCACCACCGGGCCCGGCTGTGTCGCAGCACGTTCGTGCCCGCCTCCCGCAACGCCCACGACAGCTCACGCGCCGCCGTCGGCAATGACGGTGGGACCGACACCGTGCACCGGACGCCCGACGACGTCAACACCTGCTCGATCGCGGAGGCCTGCTCCGCCAAGTCCACCGCTCGATAACCGTGCACCGCCTCCCTCAGATCCGCCAACGCCGACGCCGCCAACACCCGCACCTCGCCAGCCTCCTCGCCGGCCCGCGCACCGTCCAGTGTGGCCAGTCGCTCGGCGAGTTCAGCTTTCAGCGCGATCACCGTCAGCCGGTGCCCCAGCAGGTCGTGCACGTCGCGCGCGAACCTCAGCCGCTCCTCGATCACGGCCAGCCGCGCCCGCGCCTCACGTCCGTCCTGCACCTGCACCAGCAGGTCCCACAGCCACACCGGCAGCACGTGCACCAGCGCCAAACCGACCCCGACACCACCGGTGATCAGCAAGGCGCGCAACGGATCGCCCGCCAGCACCACGGCCACCGCCACGACGCCCAGCACGACCGCCCACCACCGCCGCACCAGCACGGGCGCGGTGCCGACCAGCGACGCCCCGACCCACGCCCACGTCTCCCACCGGCCGGCCGCGACCGGCGCGAGCAGCGGCACGGTCAGCAGCGACGCCACCGCGAACGCCACCAGCCACGGCCCACGCGCGACCGGCGACACGGCCGCGTACAGGACGCCGGCGTGCGCCGCGGCGAACAGCACCACGCCGATCGCGCCCAGCACCACCCACTCGGTCCGGGACTCCAGCAGCACGCCGATCCCCGGCCCGACCAGGCTGGTCGACCACGCCATGCCCACGGACGCCAACGTGAGCAGCCGCGCCCGCCGCATCATGCGCGGTGCCGCCACATCACCAGGGCCATGCACGGCAGCATCAGCAGGTGGCCGGCGGCCATCAGGAACGAGCCGGACACCCACCCGGCCCAGAACGGGCCGAGGAGCACCAGGAACGGCACGTACATCGCCGCGCCCATCTCCACCACCTCCCGCCACGGGTGGCGGCGGAACCACATCCACAGCGACATCCCGATGGTCATGTTCGTGGCCATCACCAGCGCACCGACGTCCGCCCGGTCCGGCAGGTCCACCGCGAGCCCCCACACCGGGTCGAGCGCGACCATGCCGACGACCATCGCGACCAGCATCCCCAAGAAGTGCCTCACCATGCGAGCGACACCCCCACGAACGTGTCGACCACGACGCAGCCGAGCGCGTACCAGGGCGGCACGACCAGCCGTGCGCGATAGTGGAAGAGGTCCCACGCGGCGTGCGCCAGCCAACCCGCCGCCACCACGTACCGGCCGACGTCGGGGGCGAGCAGCAACGCGCCGACCGCCACCGAGCCGAACACGACCACGCCGACGGCCTGGGCCGCCAGCACGCGCGGCCGTCGTGCGAAGCCGCGCACGAGGCCGATCACCAGGTATGCCAACGCGCACGCGGGCAGGCCCCACGTGCCGAAACCGGTCCAGTCGCCGTTGTCGTCGGCGACGATCAGGAATCCCAGCGCGGCCGACACCGGCAGGGAGATGAGTGCGGAACGTGTCATGGGACCAAACTGCGGCCCGCGACGCGCAACTCCCACCTGCGCGGTGTCACGGAAAACCCGTGCGGATCGCATGGCCGGCTCGGGACGACGGTGCGCTATGCGCCTGGCCGGCATCCGGGTGATCGGCGTTTGATCACTCGCAACGCGACCGCATCACGTCCTACCGTCGCCACAAGAAGTGACGGGGAGGGCGGATGGCGCTCAGCGCGCACTCGTGGCGGCAGGTCCAGCGGCTCGCCGGGGAGTCCGTGGCCCGGAGGTTGCCGGGCGCGGAGCCGGGCCGGCGGCGGGTGCTGAGCGCGCTGGCGTCGCACACGGCCGTCGGGTGGCGGTTGTTCGTGCACCGCGACCAGGGCCGCCGCGATCGGGCGGACGCCGTCCTGGTCGGGTCCGGTGGCGTGTTCGCGGTCGTCGTCGGGGAGTCGGTGGACGGTCCGGCGGTCGTCCGGCACGTCGAGGGCCGGCTCGCCGGCGTCCGGGGGCCGAAGGGGCAGGTGTTGGCGCGCAGCGCGATCCACTACGTCCTCGTGGGCTCGACGCGGGCCGCCGAGCCGTTCCTCACCTTGGCCGAGGGCGAGGTGGAACGCCTGTTCCGCCGCGACCCCCACCTGGACCGCCGGCACGTCGACGCCGTCGCGCAGCAGGTCGCCGCACGGCTCGCCGACTACCCCGAGCTACGGGTCTCCGCGCCGGAACGGTCCCCGGAGCCCGTCGGTCTGCTGGCCGCGGAGGATGTGGCCGGCGACCAGCTCGCGGCGGCCCAGGAACGGCCGTTCGAGACGTGGCTGACGTTCCTGCACCCGCACCAGCAGGCCGTGGCGACCCGCCGGTACGGCGGTCCGGCGCGGATCAGCGGGCCGGCCGGGACCGGCAAGACGGTGGTCGCGCTGCACCGGCTGCGCAACCTCGCCCGGCGGTCGACCGGGCCGTTGCTGTTCACCACGTTCGTGCGGACGCTGCCGCGCGTGCACCAGGCGGCGTTCCACCGGCTCGCCCCGGAGTCGGCGCACCGGGTCGAGTTCACCAACCTGCACTCGTGGGTGCGGGACTTCCTGGCGGCTCGGGACCGGCGGGTCGTGGTGGACGCCCGTCAGGCGCGCACCCTGTTCAGCCGCGCCTGGCTGGCGCACCGGCCTGCGCTGGAGGAGCTGGAGCCCTCGCCGGGCTACTGGCAGACCGAGATCGACCGCGTGATCAAGGGCCGGGGGCTGCGGACCCTCCAGGAGTACTTGGCGGTGGTCCGGCGGGGACGCCGGGTGCGGCTGGACGCCGGCCAGAAGGAGAAGGTCTGGCGGCTGTACGAGACCTACGAGCGGTTCCTGCGCGACAAGGGCGTGCGCGACCACAACGACCTGATCACCGTCGCGCTGGAGGAAATCCGCCGGGAACGGCCGGAGCCCCGGTACGAGGCCGTCGTGGTGGACGAGGTGCAGGACATCACGCTGACCGGGCTGCGGCTGCTGCGCGAGCTGGCGGGCGACGAGGCGGACCGGCTGCTGCTGGTCGGCGACGGCCAGCAGCAGGTGTACGCGGGCGGCTGGCGGCTGTCCGACGCGGGCATCCCGATCCAGGGGCGCGGCGAGGTGCTGCGGGTGAACTACCGCAACCGGGAACGGGTGCTCGACTTCGCCCGGCGGTTCGACGCCAACAACACCGTGGACGACCTCGACGGCGCGGCCGGTGTCACGCTGCGGCAGGCCGAGACGGTCGCGACCGGCGGCCGGACGCACACCTGGACCGGTCCGGGACGGGACCTGCCGGCGGCGTTGGCGGCGGCCGTGCGCGGGCTGCCGGTGCCGGCCGGGCAGGCGGCGGTGATCACGTTCACCAAGCCCGAGGCCCAGCGCTGCGCCTCGGCGCTGACCGACGCGGGCATCCCGATCCAACGGCTGGAGGACTTCACCGGCGAGGCGGACGACCGCCTCAAGATCGGCACCGTGCACCGGGCGAAGGGGCTGGACTTCCAGGGCGTGCTGGTCGTCGAGACGCCGGCGCCCGGCGTGGAGCCGGACGAGCTGCGGGTCCGGCAGCGCCTGGTCGCGGCCACCCGTGCGCGGGACTACCTGTGGTGGGCCGAGGTGCGGGACTGAGCGGTCGGTAGGTTGCGCGGTGTGGCGGGTGACGTGGTGGTGGAGATCTACACCGACGGGGCGTGCAGCGGGAACCCCGGTCCGGGCGGGTGGGGGGCCGTGCTGCGGTACGGGAAGCACGAGAAGGACCTGTACGGGGGCGATGCCGGCCCCACCACCAACAACCGGATGGAGCTGATGGCGCCCATCCAGGCGTTGGAGAGCCTCACCCGGCCGTCCGTGGTGCGGATCTACACGGACAGCACGTACGTCCGCAACGGGATCATGTCGTGGCTCGCGCGGTGGAAGGCCAACGGGTGGCTGACCAGCGCCAAGCAGCCGGTGAAGAACGCAGACCTGTGGCGGCGGCTGGACGAGGCCGCCGCGCCGCACCAGGTGGAGTGGCACTGGGTCAAGGGGCACGCCGGGCACGTGGACAACGAGCGGGCCGACCAGCTCGCGGTCCGGGGCGTCAGGGAAGTCGCCGGCCGCTGACCCGCCTGGGCGCAACGCCGAGTGGCGGCCCGCACCGGGGCCGCCACTCGAAACCGGACGTTCACCGCACCGCGAGCCGATCTCCGGCCCGACCGGCTACCTGATCCGCTCGCAGTCGTCTCCCCGCACCCACAGGGAACCCTCCGCCCATCCCTCCCCGCAGCGGAACTGCCGGCCGCCGCTGCCGGCGAGGGTGAAGCCCTCCAGCACGCCCCACTGCTCGGTGCCGCAGTCGTACCCGAACACCGTGGTGCCGTCCACCTCCAACGAGTGACACTTGATCGTGTCGGAACGGTCGGCGCTCGCCGTCGGCGCGGCCGTGGCCACCCCCGGCAGCAGGGCGACGAGCACCGCCCCGATCCCGACCGCCCAGGCCCACCCGATGCGTCCCCTCGTGTTCCCCATGGTTCCTCCCCGTTTCTCCGCCGGGCACTCGAACGGCGCCCGGACGCGACGCCCGCCCGACGGGCAGGACCACCCCGCACCCCGGCCGGTCCCGGAATCGGTTCCGGGCCCCCGCTGCCGGCGGATCGGGGATTCGTCCACGTCGCCACCACAGGGCAACACGGCGTGCCCGCCGCGGAAAGGCGTCCGCGACGGGATCGACCCGACGGGGCAGTCGAACCGCCCGACCGCGCACGCCTTTGACACGTGGGCAGTTCCGGGTCCGGGGTCGCTACAGCCAGCCGTTGTCCTGCGCGGTCGTGAAGGCGTCGGAGCGGCCGGACGCGCCGAGTTTCGTCACGGCCGCCGACAGGTAGTTGCGCACGGTGCCGCCGGCCAATCCCATCCGGCGGGCGATCTCGGCCACCGGCGTGTCGTGCTGGGCCTGCCGCAGCACCTCCAGCTCCCGCGGCGTGAGCGGGCAGGTGGGCGGCAGGAGCGCGGTCGCCGACACCGCCGGGTCGAGGTACCGGCCGCCCGCGTGCACCCGCCGGATCACGTCGGCCAGCGCCCCGGCCGGCGATCCCTTGGGCAGCAGGCCCTTCACCCCGGTCGCCAGCGCGCGGTACGGGTGGGGCGCCTTGCCGTGGCCGGTCAGCACCACCACCGCGCACGACGGCAGCACGCGACCCAGCTCGGCGGTCACCGCGAAGCCGTCCAGGCCGGGCATCACCAGGTCCACGACCGCCACGTCCGGCCGGTGGGCCAGCGCGGCGGCCACCGCGGACGGCCCGTCCGCGGCCAGCACGACGACCTCCAGGTCCAGTTCCAGGCCCAGCAGCGACGCCAGCGCCACCCGCACGAGGTCCTCGTCGTCGGCCACCAGCACCCGGATCACGCCGGCCTCCTCCCGGGCCGGGAGGGACCGGACCGGGTCGATGGTGCATCACCAGGCGCGGGAAGCGAACCGCTAACTCATGACGGTTGCCAGCCGGCGCATGCCCTCGGCGATCTCGGCGACGGTGTTCGTGGTGAACGACAGCCGCAGGGTGGCCCGGTTGGGGGTGGTGGCGTAGAACGGCGCGCCGGGCACGAACGCCACGTCCTCCGCGAGCGCCTTGGGCAGCACCTCGGCGGTGTCGACGCCGTCGGGCAGGGTCAGCCACACGAACATCCCGCCGTCCGGGTCGCTCCACCGCGTGCCGTCCGGGACGGTCGCGGGCAGCGCGGCGATCATCGCGTCCCGGCGTTCCCGGTAGGCCTCGCGCAGCGAGTGGACGTGCGCGGACAGGTCGTGCGAGGACAGGTACGCGGCGGCTGCCGCCTGGTCGATCGTGGACGTGTGCAGGTCCGCCGCCTGCTTGACGATCACCAGCGTGCGCAGCAGCCCGGCGGGCGCGCGCAGCCAGCCCAGCCGCAGGCCGGGCGCGCCGATCTTGGAGAAGCTGCCCAGGTGCAGCACCTTCGGGCTCATCGACGCCAGCGCGGGCAGCTCGTCGCCCCGGTAGCGCAGCTCGCTGTACGGGTCGTCCTCCACCACCCACAGGTCGTGCCGGTCGGCGAGCGCGGCGATCTCGGCCCGCCGCGCCGCGGCCAGCGTGCGGCCGGTGGGGTTGGCGAACGTCGGCACGAGGTAGAGCAGTTCGGGCCGCTCGCGGGTGATCACGTCGGCCAGCGCGGCGGGGTCCATGCCGTGCTCGTCGCCCGCCACCGGCACGATCCGCGCGCCCGCGAGCCGGAACGCCTGCAACGCCGCCAGGTAGGTCGGCTCCTCCACGGCCACCACGGAACCGGGCTCCAGCAGGGCCGTCACGACGAGCGTCAGCGCCTGCTGCGAGCCGGTGGTGACGAGCAGGTCGGCCGCCGCGGTGGGCAGACCGCGCGCGGTCATCCGGCCCGCCACGTGCGCGCGCAGGTCCGGGTCGCCCTCGGTGGGCGCGTACTGGAGGGACCGCCGGGACAGCGCCCGGTCGAACGCGGCGCGCAGGCCGTCGAGGTCGAACAGCTCGGGCGCGGGCAGGCCGCCGGCGAACGAGATGACCTCGGGACGGGCGGTGAGGGCGAGCAGGTCGCGCACGGGCGAGCTGCCGACGTCGCTGATGCGGGGCATGGGATTCCTCGGGTCGCTCAGGAGCGGACTGCACGCGGTCGTGCCACGCGGGAAGCGGGTCGCACTGGGGTCGAGGCGCCGAAATACACCCTACCGGGTGACATCGCAGCGCCGTTGACAGCGTTTATTCCGACCCGGCTATATTGCCGGTATGACATCTACGTTCGCGGTGCTCGCCGATCCGCACCGGAGGGAGATCCTCGACGTGCTGCGCGCGGGCGAGCGGCCGGTCAACGACCTGGTGGACTGGCTGGCGCTGACCCAGCCGACGGTGTCCAAGCACCTCAAGGTGCTGCGCGAAGCCGGGCTGGTGGAGGTGCGGCGGGACGCGCAGCGGCGCTGGTACCGGCTGCGGACGGAGCCGCTGGCCGAGGTCGACGCCTGGCTCGCGCCCTACCGGCGGATGTGGGAACGCAGCCTGGACGCCCTGGAACAGCGACTGGACGGGATGGACGGATGAGCGCCGAACTGCGACGGATCGACGGCAGGCCCGTGCTGCGCTTCGAGCGGCTGCTGCGGCACTCCCCCGCCAAGGTGTGGCGGGCGGTGACCGAGCCGGCGGAGCTGAAGCACTGGTTCCCGGCCGAGGTGGAGATCGACGGCAAGGCCATGCGGTTCGCCTTCCCGGACTCCGCGAGCGACGGCGAGGTGCTGGAGCTGGACCCGCCCAGGGTGTTCGCGTTCCGCTGGAACACCGACGTGCTCCGGTTCGAACTCCTGCCGCACGACGAGGGCTGCCTGCTGGTCTTCACGCACGTGCTGGGCGCGGAGCACTCGGCGGGCCGCACGGCGGCGGGCTGGGACACCTGCCTCGCCGCGCTGGAGGCGAGGCTCGCGGACCGCCCGTTCGAGCAGCCCACCGCGTGGCTGGGTCCGATGGAGCGCTACGTCCGCCGGTTCGGCCTGGACGAGGGCCGCGTCGACGGCCGTGACGTGCGGTTCGTGCGCGACCTGGTGTGGAAGCCCCTGGACGAGGTGTGGGAACTGTTCACCGGAGGCGCGGCCGGCCTGCCCGCCAGGGCGGCGAACCCGCACGTCCCGCCGGGCCCCGTGACGGCGGTCGAGCCGCCCCGGCTGCTGGAGTTCGACTCACCGACCGGCCGGGTGCGCTGGGAGTTCCGGCACGACCCCGAGCAGGGCACCACGGTGGAACTCACGCACACCGTCGAGGACCCGGCGTTCGTCCCGACCGCGCTGGCCGCGTGGCACGTGCACCTGGAGCGGTTCTTCGCGGCCACGTTCGGCGAGACCGACCGCCCGTGGCCGGCGGAACGGGTGGCGGAGCTGACCGAGCGCTACGGTAGCTGAGCGTCCAGCCGGGCCAGGTGGTCGCGGCCGTACGCGCCGTTCTCCAAGTCGTCGAGCAGCACGCCGGGCAGGTCGGCGGTGATCCGCGTGGACGTGGACGCGGCGGCCAGCGCGACGGTAGCGACCGTGTCCACGTCGCCGGTGAACGCGACGCAGGCGCGCAGGATCGCGCTCAGCGAGTCGTGCGCCGCCAACGCGGTCAGCGCGGCCCGCACGCTCATCACGCCCTTCGAGCCGACCTTGCCCTCCCACGGCCGCGACCACACCGCCGATCCGAGCCGGTCCGCGAGCCACCCGCCGATCTCGGCGACCGGGCCGAGCGAGAAGCGGCAGTAGTGCACGGCGAGCGCGGCGGCCGACGCCGAGGCGACGCCGTCCGGCGTGTCGTGCGTGACGCGGGCCTGGACCGCCGTGTGGTGCAGCACCTCGTCCACGGTCGGCAGCAGCCCGAGCGGCGCCGCGCGCATCGCCGCGCCGCTCTTGTCGCTGTCCGGCCGGATGCGGGCCAGGAACTCCTCTCCCGTGCGGACCTCCCGGAGGAACGCCTGGAAGCCCCGCGCGTACCCGTCGCGCGGGTCGCGGTGGAACGCGTCCACGAACCGGTCGGCGATCGCTTCCGGCGTCCACGGGCCGCCGTCGACCATCAACTCGGCCAGCGCCAGCGTCATCTGCGTGTCGTCGGTGTACGCACCGGGCACGATGCCCGAGTGCGTAGGGTGGCGGACGTAGCCCTGAAGCGTGTTGTGTGCCGCGACGAAGCGGCGTTCGGCGTATTCGAAGCCCGCTCCGTACGCGTCCCCGACCGCGAGTTCGACCAACATGGACGACATCATCGCCGCACGCCCGGCCATCCGCGCCGGCGGGCATTGATTCGGATGGCCGAATCAATGCCTCCGGCAGGCTCCCGGCCATTCACGCGCACTACTTCGGTCAACGACCGATTCCGCTGGCAGCGGGTGTCCCACCAGGACCGGAACCCACTCTAACGTGGCACTATAACCAGTTCGGTATATCCCATTTAACACATTTGGGTGGTACGACTTTTCGTGACCAAAGACACCCTGTGCGCGAGTAATCGCGTGTCTTTCGGAAACGAGGAACCTTGCGAATCACCAGGTTGATCCCTGCGCTCGCAGCCGCACTGCTCTCGATGATCGCCCTCGTCCCGTCCGCGTCGGCCGCACCGGCCGCGGACGGCGGCGTGACGCCGTACATCATCGGCGGCGGCTACGCGTCGAACGCCCCCTGGGCGGCTCGACTGTTCTCCAACGGCCGGCAGACGTGCTCGGCGACCATCATCGCCCCCACGTGGATCCTGACCGCCCGGCACTGCGTCAGCGGCGGCGGGCTGTCGTTCCGGATCGGCAGCCTCGACCAGACCACCGGCGGCACGATGGCCAACGGCACGCGGACCGTGACCCACTCGTCCGACCTCGCCCTGGTCCAGCTCGACAAGTCGGTCTCCGGCACCTACGCCCAGCTCGCCTCCACCTCGCCCGGCGCGGGCACCTCCGTGCAGGTCTACGGCTGGGGCGCCACGTCCCGCTGTGGTTCGGAGATCAACTGCCAGTCGCGCCTGCTGAAGGTCGCGAACGTCACGGTGTCCGGCTCGTGCACCGACGCCTACGGCGGCAGCGCGATCTGCGCCCGTCGCGGCAACGGCATCACGGCCGGCGGCGACTCGGGCGGCCCGATGATGTCGGGCGGCCTGCAGATCGGCGTCGCGTCCACCAGTGACCGGCAGACCACCACCGCGTACACCAACGTGACGCGGTACCGCTCCTGGATCCAGTCCGTCGCCGGGGTCTGATCCCCCACCCGGACGGCCTGCCCGCGCGACCTCGGCGGCGAATCCCGGTCGCGCGGGCAGGCTTTTTTCGTGCGTCCCGCCGGTGTCAGGTGCGGCGACGGCGGCTCACCAGCACGAGCAGCGAGGTGCCCGCCACCAGGAGCAGGCCGCCGATCACGACCACCCAGCCGACGTTCGCGCCGGTCTCGGCGAGGTCGCCGCTGCCGCCGTCCACGTGGCTGGTCGTGGTCGGGGCGGTGCCGGAGGTCGCGGAGCCGGTCGACTCGCTCGTCGTCGTCGGCTGAGTCGGCTCCGTCGTCGTCCCGGTCGTCGGGCCCGTCGTGGTCGGTTCCGACGTCGTGGTGGTGGTCGTGGTGGTCGTCGTGGGAGCGGCGCAGCCCGGCAGGTCGCCGTTGAACGGGTAGGCGTGGATCTCCTGGCCGTTGTTGGCCGGGCCGCCGTGGGTCAGCGAGCCGGTCGTGAAGAAGCGGCCGTTGGTGCCCGGCACGGTCACCGTGGTCATGCTCGACGGGTTGCCCACCAGCACGCTGCCCTGGAACTGGGCGGTGCCGCCGAGCGTCACCGCGGTCGCGTCCGGGAAGTTCCACAGCAGGCGCTCGCGCAACTGGTTGAGCGGGCCCTCGTCGGTCAGCTCACCGGTGTAGGTGATGATCTGCCGCGCCGCGCCGACCAGGTTGACCAGCACCGTCGCGCCGGCCGGGATACCCGCGAACTCGATGCCCTGCTGCGCGCCGTTCGGCCCGGCGATGTCGAAGTCCACGGTGAACACCTGGATCGCCGACGTGCCGTCACCGGTGAACAGCGTCCGATGCCCCTCGTTGACGGCCGTGCCGGTCGCGACCGCCGCTTGGTAGCACCGGCTCGCGGTGGTCAACTGCGGCGCCAGCCCGGCGTACGGGTCGAACGCGTCCGGGTCCGGGCGGTCGGTCCCGGTGATGTTGCCGGTCAGAGGTCCGGCGTGGTGCACGGCGCCGCCCTCGGCGAGCAGGGTCTGCTGCGGCGCGATGGTCACCGCGCCGCCCGTGACGAGGAAGTCCGACCCGGCCGGCGGCGGCACCCGCGAGCCCACGCCGACGATGCCGATGTTGTAGGTGGACGCCACGCCGGCCGCTTTGTTCTGGTCGAACGACCCGCCCACGACCACCCGCCCCTCGGCCTCCACCGCCGCGTGGCGGACCAGGTAGTCGCCGCCGACGAAGATGTTGACCGCGTCGTCCCGCCCCGCGAAGTCGCCGTTGTGCACGGGCGGGAACTTGCCGGGGCACTGCGGGCCGACGCACGGACCGAGACCGCCGGGCAGCGGGTCGGCCACGCCGATCCCCTGGAGCGCGACGGCAGCGACCAGCGCCGCCGCGCCGACGACACCGAGCAGGTGTGTGCGGGACATGCGGTCGATGCTGTGTGCGGCGATCGACCCGCGCGCGGGGAAACGCCGCCGGCTACCCCCACGGGGAAGCAGAACCGCTCGACGGGGTGAAGCACCGGCTCACCGCCGGCGCGAGGCCGTCCGACGTGCCCCGGACCGGCCAACCCGCCGGCCGGTCCGCAGATCCCGTTCCGGTCACCCGCTCCCCGCCGGCGGCTCGCCGAACTCCGCCCGCACCCCGAGCAGCCGCACGGCCCGCGTCAGCTCGAACTTCGCCAGCGCCGCCAGCGCGCCGCGCTCGATCGCGTCGACCTCACCGCTCGGCTCGGGCAGCGTCACGCTCCGCGTGTAGGTGAAGAACGGCACGAACCGCACCTTCACCGCCACCCGCACGGCGGCCCGCCCCTCCGCCCGCACGTCCTCCGCCACCCGCCGGGCCAGCACCAGCACCTGCTCCCGGATCTCGTCGGGCGAAGCCAGGTCCTGCTGGAACGTCGTCTCCCGCCCCCGCGACCGCGCCACCCACGGCGTCGCGCTGACCTCGGTGTCCCCCGCGCCCAGCGCGAGCCGGTGGAAGTACGGCCCGGTCGCGGGGCCGAAGCGCTTCGCCAGCTCCGCCGGGTCGGACCGCGCCAGGTCCGCCACCGTGCGGATGCCCAGGTCGGCGAGCTTCGCCGAAGTCCGGCTCCCGATCCCCCACAGCGCGTCCACCGGCCTGCCGGCCATCACCTCGACCCAGTTGTCCCTGGTCAGACGGTAGATCCCGGCGGGCTTGGCGAAGCCGGTGGCGAGTTTCGCGCGCAGCTTGTTGTCCCCGATCCCGACCGAGCACGACAGCCCGGTCTGCTCCTGGACGGTCGAGCGCACCAGCGCCGCCAACGCCTCCGGGTCGTCGGTCCGCGCGCCGAGGAACGCCTCGTCCCACCCGATCACCTCGACCACCACGGGCAGCCCGCGCAGCACCGCCATCACGTGCTCGGACACCGCCTCGTACGCGGGCCCGTCGGACGGCAGGAACACCGCGTCCGGGCACCGCCGGGCCGCCACCCGCAACGGCATCCCGGAGTGCACGCCGAACTCGCGGGCCTCGTAGGACGCCGTCGCCACCACGGCACGCCGCGTCGGGTCGCCGTTCCCGCCGACGACCACCGGCCTGCCCCGCAACTCGGGCCGGCGCGCGATCTCGACCGCCGCGATGAACTGGTCGAGGTCCACGTGCAGGACCCAGTCCTGTTCGGACACGTCCACCAGTATCCGCGTGCCATGCTGGCCGCGTGACGCCGGAAGAACTCGCCCACCTGCGGCGGGCCCGCGACCTGATGGACCGGGAGCACGCCGAGCCGCTGAACGTCCCGGCGATGGCACGCGCGGCGCTCATGTCGCCCTCGCACTTCGCCCGGCAGTTCAAGATCGCGTACGGCGAGACGCCCTACAACTACCTGATGACCCGCCGCGTCGAACGCGCCAAAGCGCTGCTGCGACGCGGCGACCTCAGCGTCACCGAGGTGTGCATGGCGGTCGGCTGCACCTCGCTCGGCTCGTTCAGCACCCGGTTCGCCGAACTGGTCGGCGAGTCGCCCAGCGCCTACCGGGCCCGCGACCACTCGGCGACCGCACCGGTGCCCGCGTGCTGGGCGAAGGCCGTGTCCCGACCGAGCAGATTTCGAGAAGCCCCGCTCTGACCAGCGCAGATAGGTTCCCCGTCATGACCATCAAGCTTTCCCACACGTTCATCCAGGTGCACGACCAGGACGAGGCGCTGAAGTTCTACCGGGACGTGGTCGGCCTGGAACCGCGCACCGACGCGCCCTTCGAGGAGTGGCGCTGGCTCACCGTCAGCCCGCCGGCCCAGCCGGAAGTCCAGATCGTGCTGTGCAACCCGATCATGGCCCGGTCGCCCGAGGACGCCGAGGTGGTGCGGGGCCTGCTCGCCAAGGGCGCGCTGGACGGCGTGATCTTCCAGGTGGACGACCTCGACGGCACGTTCGAGCGGATTCGCGCGGCCGGCGCCGAGGTCGTCCAGGAGCCCGTGGACCAGCCCTACGGCGTGCGGGACTGCGGGTTCCGCGACCCGTCGGGCAACCAGATCAGGTTCTCGTCGGTCAAGGCCTGACGGATGCGCGGGGGCTGCCTCCCGTGCCACGATCAAGAACGTGGAAGGCAGCCCCCGCGACCGCGACGACACCGGCCGAGCCCGCAACGCCCGCCCGCGCGACGGCTTGGGCCGTCCGCTGCCTTACGGCGCGCCGGGCGTCGAACGCCAACCCGAGGGTGTGCCGCGCACCCCCGCCGAGTCGTTGGCCGAGGCACAGCGCCTGTTGGACGACGGCAAGCCGTTCCACGCGCACGAGGTGCTGGAAGACGCCTGGAAGACCGCGCCCGAGTCGGAACGCGAGCTGTGGCGGGGCTTGGCGCAACTCGCGGTGGGCTTGACCCACCTGGCACGCGGCAACGCGAGGGGCGCGAAGAGCCTGTTGGCCCGCGGGGCGCGCAACATCGAGCCGTACCGCGCCGCACGGCCGCACGGCGTGGACGTGGCCGGCCTGGTGGCGTGGGCGGGCACGGTGACCCCCGCTCCACCCCGGCTCACCGACGGCAAGTAGCACGAATTGGGCCGAATGCCTGCTTGGAGGCTGTGGCAGCGGGGTAGAGACAGGACACCTACTCCCTAGGAGGCTCCTGTGTTGGCGATCATCGCCGCGGTGATATTCGGGCTCGCCCTCCTGCTGGACCTGGCCAACGCGTCGCTGGGTTCCGTCATCGACGGAAGCACGCTTCTCCTGGCAGGTCTGCTGTGCGTGGCCCTGCACTTGGCGGGTGTCGGCGCCGGCGCACGCTCGTTCTCCTTCCGCCGCCGCCGGTAGTGCACCCGGATTCCTGAAGCAACGCGCCCACCGCAGCGGGTCCACCGCCGCGGTGGGCGCGTTGCCGGAAAAGCCCCGGACGCTCTCGGCTTCGCCGGCACCCGCCCGTTATGCTCCGCCGGTGATCAGGGTGCTGCGCGACTTCTCGACCGGTGTCGGCCTGCTGGCCAAGGGGTTCGGGCTGGTGTTCCGGTCGCCGAAGCTGCTGCTGATCGGCGCGATCCCGGCGCTCATCACGACCGTGCTGCTGATCGGCAGCCTGGTCGCGCTGGGTGTGTGGATCGACGACATCGCCGCCTGGGCCACGCCGTTCGCCGACGACTGGAACGAAACCCTCCGCACCACCACGAGGTTCGCCGCCGGTGTGTCGATCATCGGCGCGTACCTGGCCGTGGGGCTGCTGTTGTTCTCCGCCATCACGTTGGTCATCGGCGGGCCGTTCTACGAGCACATCGCGGAGACCATCGAGGACGAGCACCTCGGCGGTGTGCCGGAGGCCCAGCGGGTGAGCTGGGCGCGGTCGGCCGGAGTCGGTATCCGGGACGCGGTCCTGTTGGTGGGGTTGGCGATCCTGTGCGCGATCCCGCTGTTCCTCGCCGGGTTCATCCCCGTGGTGGGGCAGACGGTCGTGCCGGTGATCGCGGTCTGCGTCAACGCCACGCTGCTCGGCATCGAGTTGACCGGCATCCCGTTCACCCGGCGCGGGCTCAAGCTCGGGGTCCGGCGTCGGGTGCTGCGCAAGCGCCGGGCCGTGACGCTCGGGTTCGCCGTGCCGACCTACCTGCTGTGCCTCATCCCGTTGGCGGCGCTGGTGGTCTTCCCGGCGGCGATGGCAGGCGGCACGATCCTCGCGCACCGCCTGCTCCACGACGACATCAGGTGAACGGCACCCACGCCTGCTGTGCCAGGCCGTCGATCCGGGTCGCCTGAACGCCCGCCGCCGACACGGTCCACAGGTCGTCGCCGATGACGAGCGCCCGCCGCACGCCGGCGTCGTAGGCAGGCGCGGCGGTGTGCTGGACCGTGCCGAGTGACGTGAAAGTGTTGTCCC
Organism: Actinosynnema sp. CS-041913; assembly: GCF_050942485.1. Taxonomy (NCBI): domain Bacteria; kingdom Bacillati; phylum Actinomycetota; class Actinomycetes; order Pseudonocardiales; family Pseudonocardiaceae; genus Actinosynnema; species Actinosynnema sp. CS-041913. The sequence continues at coordinate 7,085,959 of NZ_CP192037.1, forward strand.
GCAAGCGGAGCACCAGCACCCCACCGGACGGGGGCGTGGTCGGCTTCTCCGCGGTCGGGTACGTCATCACGGGCAGCACCAACAGGTCGCGGGCCGGCCAGTACAGGAACGCGTGCGCGTCGTACTCGACCTCCGAGTTCCCGCCGGGGACGTGGTGACCGGCGATCCGGGTCGGCGCGGCGGGGTCGGCGACGTCGAACAGCGACACCTGCGTGCCCAGCGCCCGGCCCTGGTCGGTGGCCTCCTGGCCGACGCCGATCAGCTTCCGGTCGCCCGCCGGGTGCAGGTACGCCGAGTACCCGGTGATCTTCAGCTCGCCGACCTTGCGCGGCTTCGCCGGGTCGGACAAGTCCAAGGTGTACAAGGGATCCGTCTGCCGGAACGTCACCACGTAACCGAGCGGCCCGACGAACCGCACGCTGTAGATCCGCTCGCCGACACCCAACCCGTCGATCCTGCCGACCTCCACCAGCTTGGCGCCGTCGCGCTTGAGCACCGTGACCGCGCTCTGCGACGCGGGCGGCTGCTCCGGGATGCCCGGCGCGTTGAACGCGGTCGTCGCGATCCGCAGGTGGCCCTGGTGCTCCGACAGCGAGTACTGGTTCAGCGGTGTGCCCGTGACCTGGCCGGACGCCACGTGCTTCGGCGGGCCGGGCTGGGAGATGTCGAACTGGTGGATCGCGGTGGTGGTCGGCGGCGCGGGCATCCGGCGCAGGTTCGGCACCAGGTGGTGGTCGTCGGCGATGTAGAGCGAGGTCTCCGTGCCGTAGACGGTGTCGCCGTCCGCGACGATCGACACCGCGTCACCCGTGCCGAGGTCGCCGGGGAAGTCGAAGGTCAGCACGGACAGCATGGACGTCGCCGAGTGCTGCTCGGGGTGGCTGACCCGGTCGCACGCCACCAGCGTGCCGTCCGTCCGCGACCCGTCCTCACCGGTCAGCTCGTAGTGCGGCAGCCACGACTCGATGGGCGCGGTGGCGACGAGTTCGCGGTTGTGGATCAGGGATTCCGCCTCGGACCGGCCGTCCGCCGGGTACACCCACGGCAGCCGTGGCCCGGAGTGCACGACGACGCGCACCACGCCGCCGATCTGCCGCGCGTCGACGTACCGGCCGTCGACCTTCAGCGAGCCGACCACCTTCGGCGTGTCCTTCAGGTCGACCAGGGTCAGCGTCGCGCCGCTCTCGGGTGCGAACTCACCGGGCAGGAAGCCCCGGTCCTCCAGGATCATGTTCGACCCGGCGATGACCAGCGCGCGGTCCTCGTGCAGCAGCAACTGGGACGCGAACCCGGCGGGCATGTCGAGCGTGCCGGTGAGCTTGCGCGACGCGACGTCCACCACGCGCAGCTTGCCGTCGGCGACCGTCACGATCCGCTTGCCGTCGGTCTTCACCAGGTCGGGCTCGTCCACACCGGCCTCGTGCACGTTGGTCTTGGAGTGCTCCGGCGCGGCCTGGTCGAAGGCTGCCGACGGAGCGGATTTGGGCACGGCGGCCGTGGCCTCCCGCCCGTCCGCCTCGGCCATCATCGTGATGTTCCCGCGGCCCAGCCCGTACACGCCGACGTGCGGCGCCACCGCCGCACGCAACTCCGCCAGCGCGGCATCACACGTGTCGAAGGCGACCAGTTCCACCGGCACGTTCTGCGCCGGCGGGAGGGCACGCACGTCGAACACCGCCGGCACCGCCGAGGCCGCGCTCACCACTGCCACCAGGGCGGCCCCGCCGAGCAGCGCCGCCCGCCTACCCCAGGTCCATCGCGTCATGCCCCCAGGACGGACCCGACCGGGTGACGCGTTGCGTGCGGCGACGAATCAGTGGCCCCCGTAGGCCGATCGGACGCTCTCCCGAGGACGTGATTGACTCGTTCCCGGACTGCTACCGATCGCTAGGAGACTGAAGATGACCAAGCCCGTGGTCGAACCGCACAACGGTCCGGCGCCCGCGGACCTGCTGGTCGAGGACATCACCGTCGGCGACGGCCCCGAGGCCCAGAACGGTCAGACGGTGCACGTGCACTACGTCGGCGTGGGGCACTCCACCGGCGAGCAGTTCGACGCCTCCTGGGACCGGGGCGAGGCGTTCAGCTTCCCGCTCGGCGGCGGCCGGGTCATCGCGGGCTGGGACCGCGGCGTGGCGGGCATGAAGGTCGGCGGCCGGCGCAGGCTGGTCATCCCGCCGCACCTGGGCTACGGCGACCGCGGCGCGGGCGGCGTGATCAAGCCCGGCGAGACGCTGATCTTCGTGGTGGACCTGCTGGACGTGAACTAGCCCACTCGCGCCCGGTTCCGGCCGCTGCTCCGTTCAGAGCATTTGACGGCCGGCCGGAACCGGGCCGTTCACCACTGCGTCATCCTGGAGTGGACCACCGACCGGCGTGATCAAGGGGGAAGTCGCCGTGCCCGAGGACATCGGCTCGTCCGAGCGGATGCTCGAACAGTGGCAGACGAACATCGAGCAGAAGGCCGAGCGCTACCAGCAGATGGCCGAGCGCGTGCAGGGCCTGTCCATCACCGAGGCGTCGAAGGACGGCCTGGTCCGGCTCACCATCGGCTCGAACGGCATCCTCACCAACCTGGAGATCGCGGAAGCGGCCGGCGGCAAGCGGATGGCCGAGGTGTCGGCCGAGGTGATGCGCACCCTGCAACGAGCGCAGTCCCGCATCCCGGAACTGCTGCAACAGGCCATGACCGAGACCATCGGCACCCAGGACGAGACGGCCAACGTCCTGTTCAACGAGGCCAAGAAGAACTTCCCCGCGCCGCCGCAGGACGACCCGCCGGCACCGCCGGTGAACCGCGAGATCCGCTTCGGCATCGAGGACGACCACCAGCCACCACCGCCGCCCCCTCCGCCGCCGACCACGCGCAGGCCACCCGCCCGCAGGCCGGATGACGAGGACGACTTCGGCGGGCAGTCCTTCCTGTCGTGACCGGGTCCGGCGGGACGACCCGCCGGTGGTCGAGTCCTGCTCCACGACCTGGGCCGACGGCGACCCCGCGCATCCCGGTGTCCACCCCGGACCGGGCGCAGCTCGCCGACCTGCGCAGTCGTCCAACCGAACCACGGGCGGACGGCGTGGCCGTTAAGATCAGCCACGCCGTGTTGGGGGGAGCCGAAGGGGTGTTCGACGCATGAGTCAGCCAGCCACACCGCTGTCCGAGCAGGAGCAGCAGCAGCTCGTCCGGCAGATCGGGCGGGCCATGCTCCCCGCGCTGCCGCAGGGGTGGCAGCGGGTGCGGGCCGAGTACCGGGCGGCCGGGCGGCACCTTGAGGTGGACCTGGCGTTCGCCGGGCCGGACGGGCAGTGGCGTCCGGTGCGACCACCGATGGACATGGTCCAGCTATTCGGGCAGCTACGCACGGGCATGTACACGCCGGACCGCGGCACGTGGCTGAGCGCGGTCTACGAGATCGAGGCGCCGAGCCAGTTCTCCGTCGACTTCAACGCCGAGGACGAGCCGCGCTGGCGCAACGCGCCGCCGGTGATCGGCTTCCAGGACGAGCTGCGCAACTTCCCCCGCGCCGACGACCGCATCCCGGACTGGCTGCGCCAGCGCGTCGGCCTGCCGCCACGCGTCGAGCCGGTGCCGCCGGGCGAGCTGCGCACCGCGCACGTGTACGACGGACGCGACGAGGCGGGCCGCCCGGTGGTCAACCGGCCTACCGTCGAGCCCCCGCTGCGCGAGGCGCTGCTGACCTACCTGGAGTCCGCGCCGGTCGTGCTGGCCGCCCGGAACCTGGACGTGGACGAGTTCGCGCCCGGCGAGCAGGACGTGCCGCTGAACTTCCGCACCGACGGCACCTGGATCTGGGCCGGCGCCGTGCCGCACTACCTGCGCAAGCACGGCCTGCCGCCGGAGGCGGCGCTGATCCAGCACATCCTGGGCCGCAACTTCGAGGTGTCCGACGTGGACGACGCCACCAAGGACCGCGCGGTCAGCCTGATCACCGGTTCCTGATCGAATATCGCGGGAGAACCGCCGGGCCGTGCGCATTCGTGCGCACGGCCTTTGCGTTAGTACGGAAAGCTTTTCGGAATCGATTTTTACCGTAAATACACTGCGTCACGGGGTCGAACGACTCGGCGCGCTGTGCTCGATGTTGGCGGTCGCGGGCACGTTGACCGTCATCAGCAGCATCGTGACCGGCACTCGGATGAGGCGGAGGTCACTGTGCTCCACCTCGTTCGTTTACGTAGAGTGGCGAAGTGTGCGCACACCGTCGAAGGCCTGGGACATTCGGGGCATCTATGCGCACAAGGGCGCACGCACGGGATACCCTGTGCGCATGAGTCCCGCGCTGGAGACCGTCTTGGCCAAGGCCGGCCTACAGGTCACCCCCGATGAGTTCCTGTCACTCGTCGCGGACGCGGCCAAACGACTCGCCCCGCCACACCCCGACCCGGCCGGCTACTTCACCCCCGACCAGCAGGACGCCCTGACCGACGTGGGCCTGGACCTGAGCCGGCACCGCACGCTGGACGACCAGCCCCGCGCCCGCACCGTCGTGGCCCACGCGGTGCTCCGCGACTCGGCGATGACCGTCGCCGAAGCCGCTCGCCAACTGGGCGTGGACACCAGCCGCATCCGCCACCGCCTTGGCGTGGGCAGGCTGGTCGGCTGGAAGGACCGGGGCTCCTGGCGACTGCCCGCGTGGCAGTTCGCGGGCGGCGGCGTGCTACCCGGCCTGGAGACCGTGCTGGCCGCCGTGCCCACCGACCAGCCCGCGCTGGTGGTCGCCGGCTTCATGACCACCGAGCAGGAAGACCTGCTGGTGGAAGGCAAGCGCATGTCGCCACGCGACTGGCTGCTGGCCGGCGGCGACCCACGCCGAGTAGCCGACCTCGTCACCCAACTGGGCACGCCGGCCTGACGCCCACACCGACAGGATCCGAATGTCACGGCTCCCCCAGCCGCCCGCTCCTGCCGTGCTGCAGGCGAACCTGCGCCGGACCGAGGACGTCGTGGCGGTCCACCGGGCAACCCGCCTGGTCCGCATCTTCACGGCGAAGGGCCTGCACCCCCAACGCTGGAACAGCTTCCGCTACACCGGCCCCCTGCCACACGCCCGTTTCGACACCCAACCCCCCGCGCCGGACGGTGCACCGACCCACGCACACGACCAGGGCGTCCTGTACTTCGGCCTGACGGTGCGCACCAGCATCGCCGAGGTCTTCCAGGCAACCTCGGTAGTGGACCGCCGCACCCGAAGCCCGTTCCTGGTGGTCCTGCGCCCCCGACGAACCTTGCGCCTACTGGACCTGGCGGGCCTGTGGCCGACCAGGGTAGGAGCCTCCCAGGAAATCAGCGCAGGCCCGAAACACCTGACCCAACAATGGGCAAGGGCAATCCGAGCGGCCTACCCGGAACTGGACGGCCTGTGGTATCGCTCGTCAATGGACTCGGGCGACCCGGCCGTCTGCCTGTGGGATCCACCAGGAGGCTCGGGATTACCGCCGGCCCCGGACGTCCTACTCCCACTGGAACACCCAGGCCTGGACCTACCTCTGGCACGAGTCTGCGAGGAACTGAACTACACCCTCCTCGGCTAGCCGACCCAAAGCCTGCGCGAGCACACCGACTCGAAGCCTGCGCGAGCACAAAGAAGGGGCCTCGTGTTCTCCCCGTATGGCCTGCCCGCAGGGCAACCGCGCTTGTCAAGGAGGTGCAAGCACGCTCTTCGCTTGCACCTCCTTGACAAGGGTGGTGGTCTTTGACCAGGCCATACGGGGAGAACACGACGCCTTGCCCTTCCTCCCCGGAGGCCTGCCCAGCGGCGAGCGTCGCTTTTAATCTTTGGACAAAAAGCTAAAAGAGTCCTCGCCGGACAGGCAGGCCGCCAAGGATGATCACAAAAGCAAGACTCGGGCGTCGTGTCATCCCCGCATAACCTGGTCAAAGACAACCACCCTTTCCCTGGGAGTGCAAGCGAAAAGCGTGCTTGCACTCCCAGGAAAAGCGCGGTTCCCTGCGGGCAGGCCATACGGGGATGACACGCAGCCCACCGGGAGGTGTGCGCTGCGCGCGCCAAGGAGCCGGGAGGAGAGTGCGCCAGGTAGTGGGAGCGGCAAAGGGCGTTCACCGAGTCCAATTGCAGCAGGCCTGTCGCAACCGTTGACGCTGGTGCAGCACTAGACGCGGCTTGCCGCCGTGCGTTTACGTGGTGCCGAGAGGAAGCGTCCATACCGGACTTCCGGCAGTTCCTGCTCCCCCAGTTCATACCGGTGCACGAGTCCGTCATGCCGCCACCCGTGAGCCTCGTAGAACTCCCGGCTGCGGGCGTTGTCCTGGAACACCCACAGGACGGCGTACCGGAACCCCTGCTCCACGAGGTGGCGCACGCCGGCCTCGTGGACCTCGTGCCCCGCCCCGGTTCCCCGGTACCGGGGGTCCGCGTAGATCGCGACCAGTTCCCCGGTGTGCAGATCGGGATGGGCGTCCTTCGATTCGCGGACCGCGTCGACCGCGCAGTAGGCCCCGATCCGGCCGCTCTCCTCCACCGCGACGAACACCCGGCTGGGTTCGGGCAGTCGGAGTACCCGTGCCCAGGCCGGCAGGCGGCTCTCGGGGAGCATCCGGTCCAGTACCGGGTCGTCCACGATCCCCCGGTACGAGTGCTGCCAGGCGTCCACGTTGATCCTGGCGATCTCGGGCGCGTCGTCGGGCCGTCCGGGCCGCACGGTCCACTGCATCCGGTGAGCGTGCCGCACCGGCCGCGCGGCTCGCTAGCTTTCCACCAACTCGGCCCGGGGGGCGCCGGCGCACAGGTAGCCCGCGTAGCCCACCCCTTTGACGGAGAACCGGGTGGCCCGGAAACGGGTCGGGTCCAGTTCGTGGAACCTCGTCCGAACCACGTCGTCGAACAGGCGTCCCGAGATCACCAGCACCAGGTCGCCGTCGCCGGTGGCGAGCGCTTTCCGCACCACCTTGGAGTCCAGCAGCCGGCACGTCACGATCGGCGCGTGGCCGACCAGGCCGAACTGGCCGGTGGTCAGGGCGCCGCAGTGCATGGCCAGTCTCATCCGCATCGGGGTGCCCGCGCGCCGCAGGTCCCGCAGCGCTCGGGCCACCTCCTCGGTGAAGTGCGCGATCACGGACGCGGTGTCGGCGTCGGCGGGCAGCACGGCCAGTTCCCCGTCGCCGCGCACCTGGCGGTACCACTGGGAACGGTCCAGTCCGGCGTTGTGGGCGGCTACGTCGAGCACCTCGCCCAGTCTCGACTGCACCAAGGACTGGTCCAGCGCGTCGAGCTTGCTGTAGCCCTCGACGTCCACGGCGACCACGAGCCGGTAGACCAGTCCGTCGAGCGGTGTCACGGTATCCAGCTTCACCACCACAGCATCCGGCCGACGCCCCGGCGGAAGTAGCGGTATCACCGGGTTTCCGACCAGTCGTACGCGATGCTGCTCAGTACCTCGCGATCCACGATCGTGATCGTTCGGTACCCCATCCGTATGACACCACGATCACGCAGCGACCGGAGTTCCTTCCGTGCGGTGTCCTCTTCGGCGCCGACCAGCGCGCCCAGTTCCCGTTGCGTCAACCCGAGATCCAGTGTCACGCCCTCGGGCACCGCGCGCCCGTACCCGTCCGCCAACTCGTCCAGGACGCGCGCCAGCCGCACGAACGCCGGGTAGCCGTTGAAGTCGATGCGCCGCTTGTCCGCCCACCGCAACGTCTGCATGATCATCCGGGTCAACGCGAGCCCCGCTTCGGGGAACCGGCCGAGGTACTCCCGGAACGTCCCGGACGAGATCACCCGGACGTGGGCGTCACCGCACACGGTGACGGTCGCCGAGCGCGGTTCACCGCTCAGCGCGGCCATCTCGCCGACGACGTCGCCGCCGACCTTGATGCTCAGCAACGCGACCCTGCCGTTCTCCAGCGTGACGGTCGCCTTCACCACCGCCCGCACCAGCAGCACCACGTGGTCCGAGTGCTCGGACTCGCGCAGCATCACGTCACCGCGCCGGTACACCTTGGGCACGCCCAGGTCCAGCAACGCGGCCTGCCCCTCGGGCGACAGCATGTCCAGGAAAGTCCCCGCGGGCCACTTGCCGGCACGGGGTGGTGGGATCGCGCTCATGCTCGACCTCCTCGCAGGCGACAAGTGTGCCGCGAATCGGGGAGGCCAATCAGTGATTCGACCGCATTTCAGCTCATTCGGGCCTCGGCGGACACCTGGGCCGAACGCTGACGGGGGAAGGGGTGAGCCCCAGCGGACGCCGGGGCCGAACCGCTCAGGACAGGTGCCGCTCCCACCACCGCAGGACGGCGTCGAACCGCTGTGCGCGGTGCCGGGGCTTGCCGGACCGGGTCAGCTCGTGGCCCTCACCGGGGAACAGCAGCATCTCCGCCTCGACCCCGTTGCGCCGCAACGCGACGAACATCCGCTGCGCCTGCTCCACCGGGCAGCGCCAGTCGTGCTCGGAGTGCGCGATCATGAACGGGATCGACACCTTCTCCGCGTAGGTCAGCGGGGACATCGCCCGCTGCGCCTCCAGGCCCGGCCCGCAGTACGCGTCGGTGAAGAACCAGCCGATGTCCGACGACCCGGAGAACGAGTCCCACGCGTTGACCGCGCGCTCGCTCCACGCCGCCCGGAACCGCTCGCCGTGGTGCGCGGCCAGCCACGACGTCATGAACCCGCCGTAGGAGCCACCCATCACGCCGACCCGGTCGGCATCCAGGTCCGGCCGCTCCAACGCCACGTCGAGCACCGACAGCACGTCGTCCACGTCGACGGTCCCGAACCCGCCGACCACGGCCTGCCCGTGCGCCTGCCCGTACCCGGCCGAACCGCGCGGGTTGGGCAGCACGACCGCGTAGCCCGCGCCCGCGTACACCTGGGCCTCGTCGAAGAACCCCCACCCGTGGTACATGAACGGCCCGCCGTGCACCGCCAGCACGACCGGGTGCGGCCCCTCGCCCTCGGGCAGCACCAGCCACCCGTGCACCGGGTACCCGTCCGACGCGGAGCCGGTCAGCTCGATCGCCGGCCGCAGCGGCACGGCCGAGCCGAACGACGTCAGCACGTCCCCGCCGACCCGCACGACCTCGCCGGTGTTGTCGTTGCGCGTCACGACCGCCACCACCGTGTCACCGTCGGCCGCGAACGACTTCACCTCGGCCTTGTCGCCCGCCAGCAGCTCCGACGACGACAGCGGCAGCTCGACACCGTCCACGGGCACGCGCCGCAACTCCACCGCGCCCCGGTTCCGCACGGCCACGAGCACGCGGTCGCCGACGACGACCGGTGCGCCGGCGGCCTTCTCGCAGTCGACGCTCTCCATCTCGGTGACCCGCGTCAGCATCCCGCCGGAGAACCGCCACAGGCTCATGTTGCGCGCGACGCTGTGCACACCGCTGAACTCGGTGCCGTAGAACAACACGCCGCCGTCGGGCAACGCGACCGGGCACGCCGCCGACCCGCGCGTCTGCACCAGCAGCTCGGGCTCACCGCCGCCGGCGGGCACCGTGTAGAGGTCGTTGTGCAGCGTCTCCACCGCGCCCAGGTCGCGGTCGGCGGCGAACACCAGCGCCGAGCCGTCGGCCGTCCAGGCCGGGTCCGCCACGTCGAACCCGCCGTCGGTCAGCTCCACCGGCTGCGCGCCCTCGGCGACGTCCACGACGAACAGCCGGGAGTTGCGGTCCGCGGTGAACCCGATGTCGTCCAGCCGGTAGTCCATCCGCTGGATGTGCCGGGGCGCCTCGGCGTCCGGCGTCGGCGCGTCCTCGCCCTCGGCCGGGGCCGCCCCGTAACGCCCGGCCTCGGGCACGCGGGAGGTGAACGCGAGCCGCCGGGAGTCGGGCGACCACGCGGGCGCGCCCGCGCCGAGCTTCAGGTCGGTGAGCCGCCGCGCGTCACCGCCGGTCGCCGGCATGACGTGGAGCTGGGGTGGTTTGCCCGGTTCGCTGACGCGGAGGAACGCGACCCACTGCCCGTCCGGCGAGATCCGGGGGTTGAGGTCGCGTTCCGCCCACGTCCAGCGCCGCGCGCCGCTGCCGTCCAGGGGCACGGCGTGCAGCCCGCTCCGGTAGGCGTTCGCGGCGACGTCCGGAGTGAAGACGTTCACCAGGACGAGGTCCCCCCGCACCGACACGGAGCCGGTCAGGGTCAACGACTGCAAGTCATCGGGGCGCACGAATGGGCACGTTACCGCAGAACTCTTTAGCAAGGCTCACAAGATTTTGACGCTCACAGTTTCGTCATGAAACGACGCAGCGCAACCGGTCCGCCACTCGGCGGAGCGGGTCACTCGACGGGCAGCTTCTCGGCCTCCGCGTCGCGCTTGACCTTGATCAGGGACGCGACCGTGGTGATGGCCAGGACACCCACGATCACCGACAGCGACAGCTCGATCCCGATCACCGGCACCGGCAGCGGCGCGCCGTCGTTGAGGAACGGCAGCGAGTTCGAGTGCAGCGCCTCCAGGATCAGCTTCACGCCGATGAAGCCGAGGATCACCGACAAGCCGATCGACAGGTACACCAGCTTGTTCAGCAGGCCGCCGAGCAGGAAGTAGAGCTGCCGCAGGCCCATCAGCGCGAACGCGTTGGCCGTGAAGACCAGGAACGGCTCCTTGGTCAGGCCGAAGATCGCCGGGATGGAGTCGAGCGCGAACAGCAGGTCCGTGGTGCCGATGGCGACGATGACGATGAACATCGGCGTGGCGAACCGCTTGCCGTTGACCTTCAGGAACGACTTGGCGCCGTGGTACTCGTCGGTCACCGGGAAGATCCTGCGCACTGCCCGCAGCGCCGCGTTCTCCTGGTAGTCCTCTTCCTCCTGGTTGTGGTCGGTCCGCGCCAGCTTGTAGCCGGTGTAGATCAGGAACACGCCGAAGAGGTAGAAGACCCAGCTAAACTGCGCGATGACCGCCGCGCCGACCGCGATGAAGATGCCGCGCATCACCAGCGCCATCAGGATGCCGATCAGCAGCACCTTGTGCTGGTGGATCGCCGGCACCTTGAAGGTCGTCATGATGATCAGGAAGATGAACAGGTTGTCGACGCTGAGCGAGTACTCCGTGATGTACCCGGCGAAGAACTCGCCCGCGTACACGCCGCCGGAGAAGAACCAGAGGCCCAAGCCGAACGCGATCGCGACCGCCACGTAGAAGGTGACCCACCGACCGGCTTCTCCGATGGTGACCTCGTGCGGTTTGCGGTCGACGATGAACAGGTCGATCGCAAGCAGGGCCACCAGGCCTGCGATCGTCGCGATCCACAACCACACGGGAACAGCCATCGAAACACCTCCGGTACATCGCGCGCACGCCAATGACCGGAGGTCTCCTCCATCGGCTCGAAAGCCGACCGGCGGCACCGGGCTCCCAACGATGGGCTCCGTGCTGACGACACCGCCGCTCAGGGAGTACTCCCCTCCACGCACCGCCCAGTCTCACGCATGATTGCGGGTTCGCGCCAGTCGGGGTGATCAGACCCACCCGCCTGGGGGCCTACAAGCTGAGAACGACGAACAGCCCTCACGCCCTGTTCTCAGCTAAACCGGCCGCGGCGCCGAACTCCGCCTAAGGTCAACAAGGTGGCCCTCTCCTCCCGCTTCCGCGGCAGGTGGTCGCTCCCCGCGCTGGTCGTGCTGGTCGCCCTGGTGGGCGCCGTCGTGGTCTGGACGCGGCAGGGCGACGACCCGCCCCCGGTGAGCACGCGCGACGCGGTGATCGACGTCCCGGAGAGCCCGGACAGCGACCGGGCGATCCAACTCGACACCACGCTCTACCTGCCGGAACGCACCCCGGCCCCGGCCGTCCTGCTGCCGCACGGCTTCGGCGGCAGCAAGGACGGCGTCGCCTCCCAGGCGACCGAGCTGGCCCAGCGCGGCTTCGTCGTGCTGGCGTACTCGGCGCGCGGCTTCGGCCGCAGCACCGGGCAGATCGCGCTGAACTCGCTGGACCACGAGGTGCGTGACGCGCAGAAGCTGCTGGACTGGCTGGCCACCCGCGAGGAGGTGCGCACCGACGCGGCGGGCGACCCGCGGGTCGGCGTGACCGGCGGGTCCTACGGCGGCGCGCTGGCGCTGTCGCTGGCGGGCGTGGACCGGCGGGTGGACACCATCGCCCCGGTGATCACGTTCAACGACCTGGGCCAGGCGCTGCTGCCGAACTCCGCCCGGACGGACGCCGTGGACACGAACTCGGCCGCGCCGGGCGCGTTCGGCGAGGACGGCGTGTTCAAGCGGTCGTGGGCGGGCATCTTCTTCTCCGCCGGGCTGTCCGGCGGAGACCTGGCCGGCCCCGGCCAGGAGGCGGCGGAGCCGGGCCAGGACGACGGCGGCCAGACCGCGACCGACGCGGCGGCGGCAGCGACCGGGCAGCAGCAACAGCCGGGCACGCCGGCCGGCCCGGTGAACGGCGCGTGCGGCCGGTTCCAGGCCGATGTGTGCGCCGCGTACACCGACGTCGCGACCACCGGCCGGGCCAGCGCGCGCACCCTGGAGGTGCTGCGCCGCTCCTCGCCCGCGACGGTGACCGGCCGGATCACCCAGCCGACGATGATCGTGCAGGGCGAGCAGGACACGCTGTTCGGGCTGGACCAGGCGGACGCGAACGCCCGCCAGATCGCCGCGAACGGCGCGAAGGTCAAGGTCGTCTGGTACTCCGGCGGCCACGACGGCGGCTCGCCCGGCCCGGAGCTGCGCGGGCAGATCGCCGACTGGATGGCGTTCCACCTCGACGGCAAGGGCGCCGATCCGGGCGTCGGCTTCGAGTACACGGTCGTGGGCGCGTTCCGCAGCAGCGGGGCGCCGTCGCTGCGCAACGTGATCGCGCCGCACTACCCCGGCCTGCCGGGCGCCGACCCGGTGGAGCGCAAGGCGGTGCCGCTGACCGGCCGCGACCAGACGGTGATCAACCCGGCGGGCGGCAACCCGGCGGCGGTGAGCAGCCTGCCCGGCCTGGGCTCGGCGCTGGCGCGGTCCAGTTCGATCTCCTCGCGGCTGTCCGTCGACCTGCCGGGGCAGGCGGCGGTGTTCACCAGCGAGCCGTTCACCTCGCAGATGCTGCTGACCGGCGCGTCCACCGTGCGGCTGCGGGTGGCGGCGGTGCCGGGGCAGCCGGTGCCCGCCGAGGGCGCGGTGCTGTTCGCGAAGCTCTACGACGCGGACGCGAACGGCGTGCGCACGCTGCCCGGCTCGGCCGTCGCGCCGATCCGGATCCGGGATTTGCCCGCCGACGGCACGCCGGTCGACGTGACGGTGACGCTGCCGGGCGCGGTGCGCCCGGTGGAGAGCGACCACCGGCTGCAACTGGTGGTGTCCACGACGGACCAGGCGTACGCCAACGCCGCGGAGCCCGCCGCGTACCGGATCTCGCTGGCGTCGCCGGACCTGTCGGTGCCGGTGGTGCCGGGCGTGAACGCGACCAGCGGCGTGCCGACGCAGGCGCTGTGGGGCATCGCGATCGTGCTGATCGCGAGCCTGCTGGTGGCGGTGGTGGCGTGGTTCCGCCGCCGGCTGACCGCCGACGTCGACCCCGAACTGACCGGTGTGCCGCTGGTGATCTCGGACCTGACCAAGTCCTACCCCGGCGGGCTGACGGCCGTGAAGGACCTGTCGTTCCGGGTGGAGCACGGGCAGGTGCTGGGGCTGCTCGGCCCCAACGGCGCGGGCAAGACCACGACCCTGCGCATGCTGATGGGCCTGATCACGCCCACGGAGGGCGAGATCAGGGTGTTCGGCCACCGGATCAGTTCCGGCGCGCCCGTGCTGTCCCGGATCGGGTCGTTCGTGGAGGGCTCGGGCTTCCTGCCGCACCTGTCCGGCCGGGCGAACCTGCGGCTGTACTGGGCGGCGACCGGCCGTCCGGAGGAGCAGGCGCACTTCGAGGAGGCGCTGGAGATCGCGGGCCTGGGCGACGCGGTGCACCGCCGGGTGCGCACGTACAGCCAGGGCATGCGGCAGCGGCTGGCGATCGCGCAGGCCATGCTCGGCCTGCCGGACCTGCTGGTGCTCGACGAGCCGACCAACGGCCTCGACCCGCCCCAGATCCACCAGATGCGCGAGGTCCTGCGGCGGTATGCGGCGGCCGGGCGCACGGTGCTGGTGTCCTCGCACCTGCTCGCCGAGGTCGAGCAGACGTGCAGCCACGTCGTGGTGATGCACAAGGGCACCCTGGTCGCGGCCGGTCCGGTCGAGGAGATCGCGACGGGCAGCGGCGAGGCCACCTTCCGGGTCGACCAGCCCGAGGAGGCGGCGGGCGTGCTGCGCGGGCTGACCGGCGTGCAGGGGGTGTCGGTGGACGGCGAGCACGTGCACGCCGCCCTCAACGGCACGCCGCGCGCGGAGGCGTTGCAGGCGTTGGTGAAGGCGGGGGTGGCGGTCGACCAGGCCGGTCCGCGCCGCCGACTGGAGGACGCGTTCCTGGAATTGGTGGGCGAATGAAGCAGCATGGCGTGCACACCGACCCGTCGGCGATCTCCGACCTGACCGACGCGGCCGAGCAGGAGCACTCGGCGGTCGCGCCGGACGGCTCCAAGGTCGGCTACCGGGCGAGGCGGACGCTGCCGATCCGGGTCGAGCTGGCGCGGCAGCTCCGCCGGCGGCGGACCCAGCTCGTGCTCGGCTTCCTGGTGCTGCTGCCGTTCATCCTGGTGGTGGCGTTCGAACTCGGGCAGTCGTCGCCGAACCGGCGGTCCGGCGGGTTCGTGGACCTGGCGACGGCCAGCGGCGTGAACTTCGTGATCCTCACGCTGTTCGTGAGCGGGAGCTTCCTGCTGCCGATGATCGTGGCGTTGTTCTTCGGCGACACGATCGCGTCCGAAGCGTCCTGGTCGAGCCTGAAGTACCTGCTCGCCGCACCCATCCCGCGGCACCGGCTGCTCCGGCAGAAGGCGCTGGCGTCAGGGCTGCTGTCGGTGTTCGCGCTGGTCCTGCTGCCCGCCGTGGCGCTGGCGGTCGGCGTGCTCTGGTACGGGGCGGGCGAGGCGGTCAGCCCCACCGGCGAGGCGGCGTCGTTCGGCTCGGGCGTGTACGGCGTGGCGCTGGCGGTCTGCTACATCTCCCTCCACCTGTTCTGGGTGGCGGGGCTGGCGCTGTACCTGTCGGTGTCGACGGACGCGCCGCTGGGTGCGGTCGGCGGGGCGGTGCTGGCGTCGATCCTGTCGCAGATCCTGGACCAGATCACCGCGCTGGAGGGCCTGCGGGACTACCTGCCGACGCACTACGCGCTGGCTTGGGCGGACCTGCTGTCGTCCGACGTGGACTGGTCGCAGATGGCTCGCGGGACGTTCTCCGCGCTCGCGTACGGGGCGTTCTTCACGCTGCTCGCGGCTCGGAAGTTCGCGCGCAAGGACATCACCAGCTAGGTTGCCCCACCCGGCTCCGGCCCACCGGGAGCGGCACGCTCCCGGTGGGCCACCTCCGGTTCCGCGGACACGATGTACTCGGCTCAAGGGCGTTTGGACTTCGGCAGCTTGGCGACAACCGCGTCATAGGACCGGTCGAGCAACTCCCGCACGTCGTCCTCGGGCACGCCGCCACCCAACCGGACCCGGTTCCAGCCGTAGCGGCCGACGTAGGCGCTGACCGCGATGTCGTCGGGGAAGCGCTCACGCCACTCGGCCGCGTCCTCGGCGTTCACGCCGCACTTCACGCCTACGGCGTTGCCGGCCAGCCCGATGAACGCGAACGCCTTGCCGCCGACCTTGCAGACCAGGTCCTCGTCACCCCAGGGGTAGCTCTCCTCCGCACCGGGCTTGGCCAGGCAGTGCGCGATCACCTCATCGAGCGTCATAGCCGCACACGCTAAGCCATCCCACCGACAATCTGCCGATGCCTGACCCGACCGATCCCGCGCCCGAGTGCCCGGTGCCGGCCGGCACCGGACCTGCGGCGGAAGCAGCGGCGGGACCGGCGGCGGTAGCGGCATCGGACCTGCGGCGAGAGCGGCACCGGGCTGCGGCGAGAGCGGCGGCGGGACCGGCACCGGACCTGTGGCGGGAGCGACGGAGAGCACGGGCCTTAGCCGGCTCCGCGCGCGTCGAGCTTGCGTGAAGCCTCAAGCGCCGCTTGCTGGAAGCCCGAGCCCGACACCTGGCACGACGCCCAGCGGTGCGCTCGGCCGGTAGCCCGAGAGCGAGGCCGCCGGGTGTGGGCTTACTTGACGCCTGCGGCGTCCATGCCTCGCAGCTCCTTCTTCAGGTCCTGGATCTCGTCGCGCAGCCGGGCCGCCAGTTCGAACTGGAGTTCGCGGGCCGCGTTCATCATCTGGTCGGTCAGTTGCTGGACCAGGTCCGCCAGCTCCGACCTCGCCATGGTGCCGGTGTCGCGGTCTACCAGGACGCCCGAGCTGCGGCCGTTCGCGCCGGGGTCGCCGGTCGGCTTCTTGCCGCGCGACGCGTTGCGGCCGGAGCCGCCCGGTTCGATGGCGTCTTCCGCCTCGGCGTAGACCTGTTCGAGGATGTCGGTGATCTTCTTGCGCAACGGCTGCGGGTCGAGGCCGCGTTCCTCGTTGTAGGCGATCTGCTTGGCCCGCCTGCGGTTGGTCTCCTCGATCGCGTGGCTCATCGAGTCGGTGATGCGGTCCGCGTACATGTGGACCTCGCCCGAGACGTTGCGGGCCGCGCGGCCGATGGTCTGGATGAGGCTCGTGCCGGACCTGAGGAAGCCTTCCTTGTCCGCGTCCAGGATCGACACCAACGACACTTCGGGCAGGTCCAGGCCCTCCCGCAGCAGGTTGATGCCGATGAGGACGTCGTACTCGCCCAGGCGGAGCTGGCGCAGGAGTTCCACCCGGCGCAGCGTGTCGACCTCGGAGTGGAGGTAGCGCACCCGGATGCCGAGTTCCAGCAGGTAGTCCGTCAGGTCCTCGGACATCTTCTTGGTCAGGGTGGTGACCAGGACGCGCTCGTCGCGCTCGGCCCTGGCCCTGATCTCGTGGACCAGGTCGTCGATCTGCCCCTCCGTCGGCTTCACGACCACCTGCGGGTCGACCAGGCCGGTCGGGCGGATGACCTGCTCCACGAACTCGCCGCCGGCCTGCCCCATCTCGTACGGGCCGGGCGTCGCCGACAGGTAGACCGTCTGGCCGATCCGGTCGGCGAACTCCTCCCAGGTCAGCGGCCGGTTGTCGAGCGCGCTGGGCAGCCGGAAGCCGTGCTCCACGAGGTTGCGCTTGCGGGACGCGTCGCCCTCGTACATGCCGCCGATCTGCGGCACCGTCACGTGGGACTCGTCGATGACCAGCAGGAAGTCGTCCGGGAAGTAGTCGATCAACGTCGCGGGCGCGGTCCCGGCGGCCCGGTCGTCGATGTGGCGCGAGTAGTTCTCGATGCCCGAGCAGAACCCGACCTGGCGCATCATCTCGATGTCGTACGAGGTGCGCATGCGCAGCCGCTGCGCCTCCAGCAGCTTGCCCTGCCGCTCCAGCCTGGCGAGCTGGTCGGCCAGCTCCGCCTCGATGTTGTGGATGGCCTTCTCCATCCGCTCCGGACCCGCCACGTAGTGCGTCGCCGGGAAGATGCGGAGGTCGTCCACTTCCTTGATCACGTCACCCGTCAGCGGGTGCAGGTAGTACAGCTTGTCGATCTCGTCGCCGAAGAACTCGACGCGCAGCGCCAGCTCCTCGTACGCCGGGATGATCTCCACCGTGTCGCCGCGCACCCGGAACGTGCCCCGGTTGAACGCCACGTCGTTGCGCGCGTACTGGATGTCGACCAGGGCGCGCAGCAGCAGGTCACGGTCGACCTCGCCGCCCACCTGGAGCTGGATCGAGCGGTCCAGGTACGACTGCGGCGTGCCGAGGCCGTAGATGCACGACACGGACGCCACCACGATCACGTCCCGCCTGGTCAGCAGGCTCATCGTGGCCGAGTGGCGCAGCCGCTCGACGTCCTCGTTGATCGAGGAGTCCTTCTCGATGTACGTGTCCGTCTGCGGGATGTACGCCTCGGGCTGGTAGTAGTCGTAGTAGCTGACGAAGTACTCCACCGCGTTGTCGGGGAAGAACTCCTTCAGCTCGTTGGCCAACTGCGCGGCCAGCGTCTTGTTCGGCGCCATCACCAGGGTGGGGCGTTGCAGCTTCTCCACCAGCCACGCCGTGGTGGCCGACTTGCCGGTGCCGGTCGCGCCGAGCAGCACGACGTCCTTCTCGCCCGTCGTGATGCGGCGTTCGAGGTCCGCGATCGCGGCCGGCTGGTCGCCCGCCGGCTGGTAGTCGCTGACCACGCGGAATTTCCCGTCGGTGCGGGGGATGTCGCCGACGGGACGGTGCGCCGAGTGCGCCTTGACCGGGAGCTCGGTTGGGAAAGCCACGGGAACGACGGTACGCCTCGGGTACGACAATTTTCGATCGGCCCAGGTCAGGGCTGGTCAGCAGTCGCAACCACAGCAGTCGCAGCCGCCGCCCCGGCCGCCGGAGCCGCCGCAGTCGCAGCCGGACCCGCAGTCGCAGTTCGCCGAGCGCCACTTGCCGCTGAACGGGCCGGGGAACGGGTCGCGGCAGCAGTACTGGCACGTCCCGCACTGGTAGAGCACGGCGAGGCAGCCGAGCAGCGCCCCGCGGCCCTGCGGCGGGTGGACCAGCTTCGGCCAGCACCACAGGCCGCCACCCGGACCGGGCTGCTTGCTCCCGCGATCCCAGTGGGTCGGCCGCGGAGGCGGCCCGTCGCCGCCGCCGTACGCCGCCGCGGGCGGGATCGGGCCGGGCGGCGGCACGCTGCCGTACGGGGCCTGTGGGGGCGGGTACATGCCCGGCGCGGGCCGCCAGCCGGGCGGCGTGCCCTGCGGGCCCTGAGGGCCGTGCGGGCCGTGCCCGGACGGCGGCTGCGGGCCGTGCGTGTGGGGCTCGCCGAACGTCCGGCGGATCGACTCCCGCACCTCGTGCACGAGCAGCGCGTGCACGAGGTGCCCGTCGGTGAACTTCACCTCCGCCAGCGCCAACTCGATCCCGAGCGCCGCGTCGCCGCACAGCCGCCGCGCCTCGGCCAACGACGTGCCGGTGGCCTCCAGCGGGTTCCACGCGCCCGAAGCGCGGTCGGCGTCCAGGTCCTCGACGGCGTCCAGCAGGTGTGCCAGGCGCCCGAACAACCGCCCGACCTCGCGCAGCGCGGCGGCGTTCCCCGGACGTCCGGCCAGCACGGCGGTCTGCGCGACGGCCTCGCCGCCGGCGGTCTCGGTCGGCTCGGTCACCGCGAGCACCGAACCGCCCGGCCCGGCCGCCGCCTCCACCTCGGACTGCCGCCGCACGGCCGCCACGAGGACACCCGTGTCGAACCCGAGATCCGCGCCCGTGGACGCGGCCTGGTCGGCCCACCGACGAGCCACCTGACGTCCCACCCCGCGCACCGGCGCCCGCGCGAACGCGCCGTCCCGGTCGTCGACGTGATCGCCGACCTTCGCCGACGCCAGCACCAGGGACACCGTCGCGGCCAACCGCGCGCCGGCGCCCACGGCCACGTCGGCGGACCTCATCCCGCGCAGCGCACACGGCCCCGCAGCGCGCCGCGAACGCCCCGTCTGGGCCTCCACCAACGCGGAGATGACCAGACCGTCGTAGTTGGTGACCACCCGGGCCATGTGCCCGTGGTCGTCACGTAGCGCGAGGCACAACCCGCACAGGTGCGCCAGCCACGATTGGCGCAGGTCCGCACCCAGTCGGTGGCGGCAGGGCCGGATGATCCCGAACATGGCCGGAAGACTAAACGATCATCATACTTTCGGGTGACAGAAACGGGTGTTCGGCGGGCATTGGTGCATAGGGTGCGGATCGTGACGCTGAGCGCGGCAGGGACGTCCCAGATGCACATCCACCCGCCGAAGATCGAGTACTTCGATCTGGACGCGAAGAGCAACACGGACCCCAAGGGTCACCTGCGCGGGGTCGAGGAGTACCGGCTGACCCAGCACGGCCTCTACATGTTCCGACCGGTGACCGGACACTCGCAGCTTTCCCACTTCGAGTCGTGGCTGCTGCCCGCGCACGGCCTGCGCGTCACCCGGCAGTCGTGGCACCCGGGCCATGAACGCGACTACGACTTGTACGTGGATGTCGTGGAGATCACCTCCAGCGGCTCGGTGTGGAAGACCGTCGACCTGTACCTGGACCTGATCGTGCGCACCGGCCGCAGCGTGACCGTCCTCGACACCGACGAACTGCTGGCGGCCCTGCAACGGGGTCTCATTCAGCCGCACAGGGCCCAATGGGCGCTGGAGACCAGTTACCGCGCGCTGGCCGGAATCGCCGCCCACGGGCACGACGCGGTGCGTTGGCTGGCCTCGCAGGGAACGGTCACCACCTGGCGTCGGCGGTAATACAGACGGTGAGATGCGCTGGTCAAGGACCATCCTGGTCCGTCACCGGAAAGAGACCGACCTCACCACAGACCGTGATGTAACAAATCGAACCGGAGTGTTACCGGCCGCATACTTACGGCTACTCTCGGGTCGCGTGGGAGCGGTTATCACACCTCAGCTCGTCGACGTGGTCGACACCGTAAGCGCAGTTCGGAGCTATTCCTCGGGCATGTCCCGACACCTGACGACATGCCGTGTGGAGAGCTGGGGACTCCGGCTCGAATGCCCCACACCCGAAGACCCGTTCTCCGATTCCGAGGTCACCTGGTTGATGCCGGATCTCGGTCTCCGCCTCACCCACCAGCGTCCCCGGTCACGGCACGCACGCAGCGGCCCGAGCGTGCTCAGCGCCGTGCGCGTGCGGCGCGACGGGCGGTCGTGGCGCACCACCGACCTGCTCCTCGGCCTGGCGGTGCCCGGCGGGACGACCGCCCGCATCGTGCGTTCGGAGGAGTTCGCCGCGGCCGTGGCCGGGCGCGTGCTCGGCCCCGGCGATGCCGACCAGGCCCTGCGGACCGTGCACCGAACGCTGGAGGAGGTCAGCCTGCACCGCCACGACCTGGGCGCATGGCTGACGCACCGGGGCATCTACGACGTCTGGCCGTCCTTGTAGAAGGCGGCCATCCGCTCCACGGCGGCGGACATCCAGGGCTCTTTGGCGTCGCCGTACGCGAACCCGTCCACGTCCGCGGCGTGCCGCTCGGACAGTTCGAGCTTCACCGCCTCGTACTCCCGCCGCGCCCCGTCGTCGGCCCGCAGCCAGTCCCGGAACCGGATCGCCCAGTCCCACGCCGGCCCGTCCTCCACCCGAACGTGCAAGTTCACCCGGCGCTTCGGGTCCGCACCCGCGTGCAGCCGCTTCTTCCAGCCCTCGGGATCGCCGTACTTGACGCTGTCCTCGCCGGGCCCGATCAACGGGAACCCGGCCTGCGTCAAGGCCTCGGCGATCTCGTCGGCCTCGTCCAGCGACGCGACGCCGAGCTGGAAGTCGAGCACGTCCTTCGCCGAAAGGCCGGGCACGGACGTGGACCCGATGTGCTCGACCCGCCGCTGCCCACCGGCCGCCTCGATCCGCTTGGCAATGCGGGCCGCCTGCTCCGGCCAGGTCGGGTCGTAGGGGACGAGCTTCGGCGCGCCGGAGGCGTACCGGCGGAGCCGGACATTCGCCTCGTACGGGACGAGACGGTCCGCCCACAGCGCGTCGACCTCGGCCAACACCCGGTCAGGCGTGCCGGAGTTGTCGAGCCAGACATCAGCCACCCGCCGGCGCTGCCCGTCGTCCGCCTGCTTGGCCATCCGACTGCGCGCGTCCTGCTCGTCCAGACCCCGCCCTTTGAGCCGTTCGACGCGCTGCTCGACCTCGGCGTGGACGATCACGACCAGGTGGTACATCGGGGCGAGCCCGCCTTCCACCAGCAACGGGACGTCGTGGACGACGATCGCGTCCTCCGGCGCGGCGGCAATCAACTCGGCAGTGCGCGCGCCGATCTTCGGATGCGTGATGCCGTTGAGCGCGGCACGGGCTTGGTCGTCACTGAAGACCTTCGCCGCAAGCGCGGCCCTGTTCAGAGCGCCCGACTCGTCCAGAACCTCAGACCCGAACGCCTCTTCGATCTCACGAAGCCCTTGCGACCCAGGCTCGACCACCTCACGGGCCAGCCGATCAGCGTCGATGACTATCGCGCCATGCTCAGCCAGCCTGCCGGCAACCGTCGACTTACCCGACCCGATGCCCCCGGAGAGGCCCACGCGCAACATGGCCAACAGTCTGCCCGTGATCACCCGAGGTACGCGACGCCTGCGCGAGCACACCGACCGACCGGAAGCCTGCGCGAGCACACAAGAGGGGCCTCGTGTTCTCCCCGTATGGCCTGCCCGCAGGGCTACCGCGCTTGTCCAGGGAGCGCAAGCACGCTTTTCGCTTGCGCTCCCTGGACAAGGGTGGTGGTCTTTGACCAGGTCATGCGGGGAGAACACGACGCCTTGCCCTTCCCTCCCCGGAGGCCTGCCCAGCGGCGAGCGTCGCTTTTGATCTTTTAAGACGAAGAGCGGTCGCGACCGCTTCAAGACCACAAGCTACAAGCGTCCTCGCCGGACAGGCAGGCCGCCAAGGATGATCACAAAAGCAGGACCAGGGCGTCGTGCCATCCCCGCATG
The DNA here is from genome assembly GCF_050942485.1 of Actinosynnema sp. CS-041913. Classification (NCBI taxonomy): domain Bacteria; kingdom Bacillati; phylum Actinomycetota; class Actinomycetes; order Pseudonocardiales; family Pseudonocardiaceae; genus Actinosynnema; species Actinosynnema sp. CS-041913. Next base: position 7,108,428 of record NZ_CP192037.1, read on the forward strand.
GCCTGGTCAAAGACCACCACCCTTGGGTGGGGAGCGCAAGCGAAAAGCGTGCTTGCACTCCCCACCCAAGCGCGGTTCCCTGCGGGCAGGCCATACGGGGATGACACGCAGCCCACCGACCGGAGTGCGCGCTGCGCGCGCCGACTGCGAAGAGCGTGAAGCGCGCCACGGCTGAGAGCGCGGAGCGCGCCGGGGTGAAGAGCGCGGAGCGCGCCGGGTGACGAGCGCGGAGCGCGCCAAGGGCAAGAGCGCGAAGCGCGCAACTGCGAAGAGCGCGGAGCGCGCTTCGGCGTTGGGTGCGTGGGGGCGTTGGGTGGTGCTTGGGCTGACGAGGTTCTCAGATGCCTTCGATGGGGGTCATCGATTGGGCGGCGAGGGTGGTCAGGAAGGCGCTCATCTTGTCGTCCGGTACGAAGCCGGTCTTTGCCCTGGCCACGAACGTCGTCTTGCCCAGGGAGCCGATGACCAGGCGCTCTGCGTTGGTGCTGACCAGTTGGCCCTTCTGCTTGCCGACGTCGACCTCGGCCACCGACGCGCCTTCCTGGCGTTCGGCGTTCACGCTGTCCGCTACCCGGTTCTTGGCGGTGGGCTCGTCCACGTAGGTGGCCAGGCCGATGATCAAGGGCGCGGCGGTGAGGGGTTGGCGTTCGGGGACCTCGTAGTAGCAGTCGATCTTCTTGGTACGGCCCAGGGACGGTTCCGGGACGCCGATGATGTGCTTCAGTTCGCCCTGAAGCTCTCGGCCCAGGTGTTGGTTGACCAGTTCGACCGGGAGGATCAGCTCGCAGTCGTCCAGCAGTTCCCGGTCGGTCATCACGGGGGTTCGGGAGGCCGACGTGGGCGCCACGATGGTCGGGATCTGAGGTGGCGGGGCGGCCGGGTCCTGCTCGGGTTGCGACGAGCAGCCCGATAGGGCCGCCGACGCGGCCAACACCATTGTCACCAGCCGAGTCCGCGTGCCCATAGGACACTCAATTTAGCGCGCGAACGACGGCCCCGCACCGGAATCGGTGCGGGGCCGTCGGCCTGGCTGTCTGCTATCGGTCCCGAGGGACCTCTGCTGTCAGGCGCCGCCCGACAGCTTCTCGCGGAGCGCAGCGAGCTGCTCGTCGCTGGCCAGGGTGCCGCCGGCCTGGGCCGGGGCGCCGCCGCCGGTGCCGGCTGCCGGTGCCGGGGCCTCGCCGCCGGAGGAGTAGTTGGTCTCCCCCGCCGCCTCTTCCTCGGCCGCCGCCGCCTTCGCGACCTGCTTCATGTGGGCCTCGTAGCGCGTGTGGGCCTCGGCGTACTGCCGCTCCCACTCCTCGCGCTGCTTGTCGAAGCCTTCCTGCCACTCCTGGGTCTCCGGGTCGAAGCCCTCGGGGTAGATGTAGTTGCCCTGGTCGTCGTACTCGGCCGCCATGCCGTACTGGGTCGGGTCGAACTCCGAGTCGACCGTGAAGCCCTCGTTGGCCTGCTTGAGCGACAGCGAGATCCGGCGACGGTCCAGGTCGATGTCGATGACCTTGACCATCACGTCGTCGCCGACCTGGACGACCTGCTCCGGGATCTCCACGTGGCGCTCGGCCAGCTCGGAGATGTGGACCAGGCCCTCGATGCCCTCGTCCACCCGGACGAACGCGCCGAACGGAACCAGCTTGGTGACCTTGCCCGGCACGATCTGGCCGATCGCGTGGGTCCGGGCGAACTGGCGCCACGGGTCTTCCTGGGTCGCCTTCAGGGACAGCGAGACGCGCTCGCGCTCCATGTCGACGTCCAGGACCTCGACCGTGACCTCCTGGCCGACCTCGACCACCTCGGACGGGTGGTCGATGTGCTTCCAGGACAGCTCCGAGACGTGCACGAGGCCGTCCACGCCACCCAGGTCCACGAAGGCACCGAAGTTGACGATGGAGGACACGACGCCCTTGCGGACCTGCCCCTTCTGGAGCTGGTTGAGGAACTCGCTGCGGACCTCGGACTGCGTCTGCTCCAGCCACGCACGGCGGGACAGGACCACGTTGTTGCGGTTCTTGTCCAGCTCGATGATCTTCGCCTCTAGCTCGCGGCCCACGTAGGGCTGGAGGTCGCGGACGCGCCGCATCTCCACGAGCGAGGCGGGCAGGAAGCCGCGCAGGCCGATGTCCAGGATGAGGCCGCCCTTGACGACCTCGATGACGGTGCCCTTGACCGGCTCGTCCTTCTCCTTGAGGGCCTCGATGGTGCCCCACGCGCGCTCGTACTGGGCGCGCTTCTTGGAGAGGATCAGCCGCCCTTCCTTGTCCTCCTTCTGGAGAACCAGGGCTTCGACCTCGTCACCGACCTTCACAACCTCGTTGGGGTCGACGTCGTGCTTGATCGACAACTCGCGCGAGGGGATGACGCCCTCGGTCTTGTAGCCGATGTCGAGCAGGACCTCGTCCCGGTCGACCTTGACGATGGTGCCCTCGACGATATCGCCATCGTTGAAGTACTTGATGGTCTTGTCGATGGCGGCGAGGAAGTCCTCCTCCGTCCCGATATCGTTGATAGCGATCTGCTTCGGCGCGGTAGCAGCCGGGACAGTGGTGGTGTCGGTGGACATTAGGTAGGTGGCTCCGGTACGGATTGGGGTTGTCTGGCCTTGGGTGCAACGCTGCGCGGGAGGCAAGGCTTCCCCCGACGACCGATCCCGTGACGTGCATACCGATCCTGGGCAGCGCGAACCCACTACGCGGGCGGTATCGTACGCGGATTCACGACCGGCGGGCAAACCGGTCCCCCCGCGGGTAACCCTGAAGGAGCAGTGTGTCCGACCAGCACGCGAGCGCCGAACTGGCTCTCGGCACGACCGGCATCGCGAAACGGGGCGCCGACGCGGCCGAGTCGAGGGCGGCGAACCGGATCTGGTGGGACGCCGACGCGGACGACTACCACGTCGCGCACGGCGCGTTCCTGGGTGCGGCGGACTTCGTCTGGTGCCCGGAGGGGGTGCGCGAGGAAGAGGCCCGCTACCTGGGCGAAGTGCGCGGCCGGCGGGTCCTGGAGGTGGGCTGCGGGTCGGCCCCGTGCGCCCGGTGGCTGAAGTCGCGGGGCGCCGACGCGGTGGCCTTCGACATCTCCGCCGGGATGCTCCGGCACGCCGTGGCGGGCAACACCGGGACCGGGATCGACGTGCCGCTGGTGCAGGCGAGCGCGGACCAGCTCCCGTTCGCGGACGCGAGCTTCGACGCCGCGTGCTCGGCGTTCGGCGGGGTGCCGTTCGTGGCGGACGTGGGCGAGGTGTTCCGCGAAGTGGCCCGCGTATTGCGGCCCGGCGCGCCGTGGGTGTTCTCCGTGACTCACCCGATCCGGTGGATCTTTCCGGACGATCCTGGGCCGAACGGCCTGACCGTGACGCAGTCCTACTTCGACCGCACGCCCTACGTCGAGGTGGACGACAGCGGGCGGGCGACCTACGTCGAGCACCACCGGACCATGGGCGATTACGTCCGCGCGCTGGTCGGGGCGGGGTTGGAACTGGTGGACGTGGTGGAGCCGGAGTGGCCCGCCGGGCACACCCGGACGTGGGGCCAGTGGAGCCCGCTGCGCGGCCGGCTATTCCCCGGCACCGCGATTCTGCGGACACGAAAGCCGTAACCTGCGGGCATGACCGTCAGTCGGGGACTGGTGGAGGCTCAGAGCACCCGCTTCGCGTGTGTCGACCCGTTGCTGCCGGCGGTGGCCGCGCCGCCGGACGGGGACGTGATCACCGCCGCGCTGCCGGACGGCTCGCGGGTCGCGGGGGTGCTCCAGCGGCAGGTGCACGACCGGACGTCGGCCGCGCGGCTGTGGTCGGCGACCGAGGTGTGGGAGCTGACGCCGTTGTTGGGCAGCGCGGGTGCGGCCGGGATGGACGCTCTGCTGCGCGCGTGGCGGCGGCGGATGGACCGGGCGGGGCCCGCCGAGCGGGACTCGGCGTGCGTGCTGACCTGGCCGAGCCGGGACGCGGAGGCGACCCAGGCCCTGCTGGACCACGGCCTGGTGCCGCTGTCGGTGATCGCGGTGCGCCCGAACACGCCCGCGACTCCCCCGGCCGGCCGCTCGTCATCCGGGACCACTCCGTCGGGCTCGAACACGCCGACGGGTAGGAACACGCCGACAAACGCGAACACGCCCCTGAACCGCAACACGCCGAGCGCCGACAGGCCGTCAGGCTCGAACACACCGCCGGGTAGGAACACACCGACGGGCGCGGACACGCCGACCGGCAGGAACACGCCGTCGAACGCGAACACACCGACGGGCAGGAACGCACCGTCGAGTGCAGACGCACCGGCCGGCGCGAACATGCTGGCCGGTGCGAACACGCCGCTGCGCGCGAACACGCCGTTGGTCCCAGGCTCGTTGGTGATCCGCCGGGCCACGCCCGCCGACCTGGAGACGGTGCTCAACCTGGCGCTGTCGGAGCTGCGCTACTCGGCCATGGTCGGCTCCACCGTCAACCGGCCGGAGGCGGTCGAGCTGAAGCGCCGCACGCTGGCCGAACGGCTGGCCGCGGGCGGTCCGGCGTGGTTGGCCGAGCGGGACGGGATCGCGGTCGCGTTGGCCGAGTGCGCGCTGGTGACGTCGGAGCCGGGCAACTGGACGTCGACCCGCTTACCGGTCGGCCGCTGGGGTTACGTGAACTGCGTGTCCGTGCTGCCGGGCGCGCGTGGGAGCGGCATCGGGCAGCGGTTGATGGCTCACGCGCACCGTGAGTTGCAGCGGCTCGGCACGGTTGGCAGCTACCTCTACTACAACCCGCCGAACCCGCTGTCTTCGGTGTTCTGGCCGCGACAGGGCTACCGTCCGTTGTGGACGGTCTGGGAGGTCCGCCCGGCGGGAGCGTTGCGCTAAGTCACAACCGCTCCGGTTGCGAGCCACTCCCGGCCGCGCCACTATTTGAACTGACCGGTCAGTTCAAAGGAGGGGTTCCGCCGTGGAGATCCGCGCCCTGCGCGTCGGCGTCGTCGGACCGCACGGTCCGCTGCTCAAGCCGACCAGCCTGCGCGTGCCGCCGGGCGAACTCGTGCTGGTGGCGGGTCCGCCGGGAGCGGGGCACACGGCACTCGGGCTGGTGCTGTCCGGGCGGCTGCGGCCGAGCACCGGGACCGTCACGCCGAATCCGGTCCTGCTGCGCAAGCACGTCGTGGTGGTGGACGCGCCGGATGTGAACGAGCCGGAGGCGTCCTGGTCGCTGGCCGTGGTGGTCGGCGAGGAGCTGGCCATGAACGGGCGGCGCGTCGGGCGCAAGGCGGTGGCCGACTGGCTGGTCGACCGCGGGGCGGGCGAGCACATCGACACGCGGTTCGAGTACGTGCCCGCCGACGTGCGGTGCCGGCTGATGCTGGAGCTGGCCGCGGGCCGGCCCGATGTCCGCGCGCTGGTCCTGGACACCCCCGACCGCTACCACGGCGACCCGAAGGGCTGGTGGCAGCTCGCACGGAAGCGCGTGAGGCCCGACCTGTCCGTGGTCGTGCTGTGCACCGAGACGTCCGCCGCGGTGCTGGGTGTGCCCGCCGCGCGGCTCGGCGAGGACAACACCGCCGTCGGAGACACCGCTGTCGGAGACGGAGACGACACCGCCGTCGAGCACGCCGTCGTGTGGCCCACCGAGCCGATCGCCACCGAGCCGGCCACCGAGCCGGCCGGCACGCGGTCGATGGTCGACAGCTCCGGTTCGACCGCTGTGTGGTCGGCGGCCGACTCGACCGGTCGGGTCAAGTCCGCCGAGTCCACCGTCGTGCTCCCGGCCGACTCCGAAAACTCCGAGGAGACCTCGTGACCGCCCTGCGGATGGCGTTCAACGAACTGCGCCGCATCACGGCCGGGAAGCTGCCCAAGCTCGCCGTGGTGGCGCTGGCCCTGGTGCCGCTGTTGTACGCGGCCCTCTACCTGTACGCCAACAAGGACCCGTACGGGAACCTCAACCAGGTCCCCGCCGCGCTCGTCGTGGAGGACAAGGGCGCGACCGCGAGCGACGGCACCGTCAAGCACGCCGGCGAGGACGTCGCCACCGAGCTGATCTCCGGCCACCGGTTCGACTGGCAGCGGGTCGACGCCCGGCAGGCCGAGGAGGGCGTGCGCAACGGCACGTACACGTTCGCGCTGACCCTGCCCGAGGACTTCTCCCAGGCCCTGCTGTCCTCCGGCGAGTTCAAGCCCCGGCAGGGCGTGATCATGCTGACCACCAACGACGCCAACAACTACCTCGGCTCCACCATCGCCAACCAGGTGGTCACCGAGGTGCGGCGCTCGGTGTCGGTGAAGGTCGGCGCGGAGGCGGCGGACAAGCTGCTGCTCGGGTTCTCCACGATCCGCCAGAAGACCGTGGAGGCCGCCGACGGGGCCACCAAGCTCGCCACCGGCCAGCAGGACGCCCTGAACGGCAGCCAGCGGCTGGTGGACGGCGCCGGACCGCTGGCCGACGGCTCGGCGCAGGTGTCCGACGGGCTGCGGCAGCTACGCGACCAGACCAAGGACCTGCCGGTCAAGTCGCAGCAGCTCGCCGACGGCGCGAAGCAGGTCGCCGACGGCAACGAGACCGTCGCGCAGACCGCCGAGAACTACGCGGCCAAGGCCCAGGCCCTCATCACGCGGCTCGACCAGATCAACGGCGACGTCGCCAACCGTTTGCGCGCCGCCGGTTTCACCGAGGAGCAGGTGCAGCACGTGATGAGCGCGCTGAAGGACGTCCGCACACCGCTCGACGACGCCAACGGCCGGGTGCAGGGCACCACGGGCCAGCTTCGGACCCTCGCGAACGGCGCGCACCAGGTCGCCGACGGCGCGGCGCAGCTCGCCGCGTCGACGCCCGCGCTGACCGACGCGATCATCAGGCTCAACGACGGCGCGCAGCAGGTCGCGGACGGCAACGCCCAGCTCCGCGACGGGGCGACCGCGTTGCGGGACGGCGAGCAGGAACTCGTGACCGGCGCGAACCAGCTCCGGGACGGCCTCAACGCGGGCGTACAGCAGATCCCGAACCCGGACGACCCGACCCGCGAGTCCACCGCCAACACGATCGGCGACCCGGTGAACGTGCGCGGCGTCAGCCAGACCTCGGCGGGCAGCTACGGGGCGGGGCTCGCGCCGTTCTTCCTCGGCCTGGCCACCTGGATCGGCGCGTTCGTGCTGTTCCTGCTGCTCAAGCCGTTGTCCCGGCGCGGCCTCGCGGGCGGGCAGAACGCGCTGCGGGTCGCGCTGGGCGGCTGGCTGCCGGGTGTGCTGCTGGGCGCGGCGCAGGTGGTGATCATGTTCGCGGTGGTGGCGCTGGTGGTCGACATCCGGCCCACCCACACCTGGGGCACGGTCGGCTTCCTGCTGCTGACCTCGGCGACGTTCGTGGCGGTGCTGCACGCGCTGAACGCCCTGTTCGGCGCGGTCGGCAAGTTCATCGGCCTGGTGCTGCTCATCCTCCAGCTCGTCAGCGCGGGCGGCACGTTCCCGTGGCAGACCATCCCGCAGCCGCTGTACCCGCTGCACTACGGCCTGCCCATGGGGTACGCGGTCGACGGGCTGCGGCACCTGATGTACGGCGGGCCGCTGGGCAGCGTCGGGAAGGACGCGCTGATCCTGCTCGCCTACCTCGTCGGGGCCCTTGCCTTGTCGACGTTCGCCGCGTACAAGCAGCGGGTGTGGACCCCGTCTCGTCTCAAGCCAGAGCTGGTGCTGTGACACCCCCTGTGTCAACCTCACGATCGAAATCAGGCCGCGGCAGGTGTGGCAGTGGCGTTCTGACGGGCTCCGCCGTGGAGTTCAGGGTCGTAGGGCGTGTTGTTCTGCCAGCAGCGCCAGATGACGCGGGTCCAGGCGCGGGCCAGGATGCGGATCGCGTGGGCATGGTCCTTCCCGGAGGCGCGGGCCCGGGTGTAGATGTCGGCGGCCCAGGGGCTGGCACGGCGGCTGTTGTCGGCGAACGTGGTCAGGGCCTGGCGCAGGCGTTTGTTGCAGGCCCAACGGAAGGACACGCCGCGTTGCCTGCCGGACTCCTTGGTCACGGGGGTGATGCCGGCCAGCGCCGCGACGGCGTCGGGATGGGTGTAGGCGGCGCGGGCGTCGCCCCACTCGGCCAGGACCTGGGCGGCGTTGACGGTCCCGGCACGGGGCAGGGACCGGAAGACGGCCCCGTCGGGGTGGGTGTCCATCTTCTCGCCGATCGAGCGGTCCAACGCCTTGATCGCGGTGTTGAGTGCGGTCAGGACGCCGACCTGGGCGAGCACGGCGTCACGGACGCCCTCGGACAGTGCCGGGTCGGTGACCCCGGCCGGGGCTTGACGCAGACGGGTGAGCAGGTCGGCGGCCGGTTTCTTCCCGGAGTAGTGCTGCCGCCGCAGGAACGCGGCCAAGCGTTTCTCGGTCAGTCCGGCGGCGGAGGCGGCGGTGGGGTACTCGGTCAGGAACGCCAGGGCGATGCCCGAGGTGAGACGCGCGAAGATTTTTCCGGCGCCGGGCCAGTGGGCATCCAGCAGGGCGGCGAGCTGGTTGGTCGCGGCGACGCGGGCGTGGACCAGGTCGGTGCGGGTGCGCACCACCGCCCGCAGCGCCTTGGTCGCGCCGGTGTAGGGGGTCGCGGGTCGCAGTCGGTGGTGACGAACGCGCAGGTAGTCCGCGATCACGGCGGCGTCACCGCGGTCGGACTTGGCCCCGGAGAGCACCTCGGACTCGCGCCAGGTCTTGATCGCGTTGGGTTTGACCGGCATCACCGGGTGCCCGGCGGTCAGCAGCGCGTCGACCAGGCGGCCGTCCGGGCGCTCGATGGCCACCGCGACATGTTCGGGCTCGGCGAGCCGGCCCAGCCTGTCCGCCAACGACCCGAACCCGGCGGCGGTGTGGCCGACCGTGAACGCCGTCACCCGCCTGCCTGCCCGGTCCAGGACGCACACGGCGTGCTCGGCCGTGGCCCAGTCGATCCCGACGAAGAACAACGGCTCGTTCTGCAGCGACACCCCGGTCGCCTTCCTGCTCGCAGCGCGAGGCGGTCACCAGGCGGAGGCGAGGGAACCGACAGTCGAGTGGTCACTAACCGGCGCTCTGCGGCGCGTCCCTCTGTCATCGATCAACGGTTCCGGGGAAGCCGGGGGCGGCAGTGTCACAGAGGCCCTCGAAGGGCGACCGACATGGGCCGTCACCCCGACTTCCGCCTGGTTCCTACCACAAACGCCATCCAGGCGCCTGCATGGAAGAGGGTGCACTAGTGACCAACACCCGCCCCGCCCGCACCGCGGCCACCAAGCAGAAGCTGTTCGACGCCGCGCTGAAGCTGGTCGGCGAACGCGGCGCGGCGAGCGTGACGGTGGACGAGATCGCCGCCGAGGCCGGGGTGGCGAAGGGCACCGTGTACTACAACTTCGCCAGCAAGGACGCCCTGGTGGACGCGCTGCTGCGGCACGGCGTGGAACTGCTGGCGGGACGGCTGCGGGTGGCCGAGGGCGAGGCGGAGACCGGGCGGGCGATGGAGTCGCTGGTCGACGGGATGCTGGGGTTCTTCGCCGAGTACCCGGCGTTCGGACAGCTACTGGTCAGCGAGCTGTGGCGGACGCCCGGACAGTGGCACGGCACGCTGAGCCTGTTGCGCGACGACATCGTGTCCATCGTGCGCGGGCAGATGCAGCGGCTGTCCGACGAGGGCAAGCTGCCGGCGGGCGTGCAGGTCGGGACGGCGTCGGCGGCGTTGTTCGGCACCCTGCTGGTGATCGCGCTGGACTGGCAGGTGTTCCAGCCCGAACGGACCTTGGCCGACGTGCGGGAAGCGGTGTTGCTGCTGGTCCGGGGACTGCGGGTCTAAGGCCGCACGGCCCAGGTGTCGATCTCGCCGACCTGGTGCACGGACGACTGCCGGCCCGCCAGCGCCCGGTGCACGGCCTCCAGCACGCCGACGGAGGTCTCCTCGTGGCTGAGCCAGCGGGTGGCCCCGCCGTGCCGGACGAGGCCCAGCACCACCTGCTGGGTGGGGTGGCCGGGCAGGACCGGGTCGGGGACGCCCTCCCGCGAGTTGATGCCGCAGCTATCGTGCACCTCCACCACGGGGGCGTGCGGCGCGAGCAGCGGCGCGACGGCCCGCAGCACCGGCGCGCGGTAGCTGAGGTGCACCCAGGCCACGAGCAGGTCGGCCGGCGCGGTCAGGACGTCGCCGACGAGTCCGGCCAGCTCCTCCGGGTGGGCCCAGTCGGCTCTGACCCAGATCGCGCCGTCCCGCGGGGCAGTCCCGGACGCGCCGCGCGAGCCGGCCGGGGCCGCGGTTCGCGATACGTTCCGCGACTCGTCCTGCGGCAGTTCCGAGGGTGCGGTCTGCGGCACGTGGCCGCGGCGGCCCAGGGCCGCGCGGGCCGCCATACCCGCTCTCGGGGGCCTGCGGGACGGCAGCACCACTCGCCAGCCCTGCGCCAGCAGGTCGTCCGCGCAGCCCTTCAACATGCCGGTGCCACCGAGCACCAGCGCCGTCCGCCCACTCATCGCACCGACTCCTCGCCGCGCTCCGCCGCACGCCGGAGGGGACCGGCGCGCCACTGGTCCACTTCACGCTGCCCGCGCAGCCGCACCACCGCCAGTCGGGCCCCGTGCTCGCCGGCCAGCACCGCCGTGATCCGGTCGCGGGTGCGGCCGTGCGACTTCCACGCCCACCGCAGCAGGTGCTCGCGGTCGGTGAACACGGTGTGCAGGGGTGGCTCGGTGTTGCCGTTCCACAGCTCCTGCCGGCGCACCCGCCGCACCACCGTCCGCACCGCGACCCTGCGCAGCACCGTGTGCTTGGCGTGGTCCAGCCAGACCAACGTGTCCGCCCTGGCCAGCAGCAGCGGACGGGCCAGCGTGTACTGCCATTCGGTCGCCCACGCGTCGCGCTTCACCAGTTCGCGCACGTCGGCCTCGAACCCGTCGCGTGGAGTCCACTGTGGACCCTGGAACAGCGAGTCCATCTCCACATAGGACAGTCCCAGGGCGTCCGCGATCCACCTGGCCATGGTCGACTTGCCCGCGCCCGAGGTACCCGCGACCAGCACCCGCCTCGGCGAGTGCGGCAACTCGTCAGTAGGTCCTAACAGCGGCACCGGGAAAGGCTACCGTCGCCCCGCAAGCCCCCTCCGGCGCACGAGGGGTACCACCCGATCGGGCAAGGCAACGTGACGAGCGTTCCGCTGAACGCGCGGCCGTCCACAGTGGATGTCAGGGGCGCACCGCGGCGAGGTGCCTGCGCAACACGGCGCGCATGACGTCCGGCGTCGTCAGGTCGGGCTGGAGCACGGCGTTCACCGCCAGGCCGTCGAGCAGCGCGGCGAGCCGTTCGGTCTCCACCGGCACGTCCGGCACCCCCGCCCGCTCCAGCACCTTGCGGACGAGCGTCCGGATGCCGTCGTGCAGCTTGCGGGCGGCCGGGCGCAGCGCGGGACGGGTGCGGGCGGCGTTGGAGAACTCCAGCCAGATCACCGACTCGTCGTGCCGGTCGGGGTCCAGTGGCAGGAGTTCACCGAGCAGGTCCTCCACGGCGGTCCGGCGGTCTTCGGGGGTCGTCGCCGCGTACACCTGCGCGACGCGGGCCAGGAAACGGTGCTCGACCCGTTCGATGAGCGCTTCGAGCGCGAACGTCAGCAGCTCGTCGTGGTCGGTGAAGTAGTGCCGCACCGATCCGATCGCCAGGCCGGCCTCCTCGGCGACGTTGCGCAGCGACGCCTGCTCCAGGCCCTGCGCGCGGACCACCCGGAACACCGCCTCGGCGACCTCGCGGCGGCGGGCTTCGGCGTCGACGACCTTGGGCACGCCTCTTTGTAGCACAGTCGTGCTAGCTTAATTAGCACAGCCATGCCACAAAGAAGGAGGTTCGTGTGTTGATCTGGGGGTTGGTCGCCGTCGGTGTGGCGGCGGTGGTGGTCAAGCGGTTCCTCGGTGAGCCGCTCAGCGCCCGTGACCTGGTCGGGCCGCCGGTGGTGCTGCTCGGCTTCGGGATCTACGGGCTGACGAAGACGCCCCTCACCGCCGTCGACGTGCTCTGGCTGGCGGTCGGGTCGGTGGTCGGCGTGGCCCTGGGCGTGCTGCGCGGCACGACGATCCGGCTGTTCACCCGCGACGGCGTGCTGTGGCAGCGGTACACGCCGTGGACGCTCGCGGTGTGGGTCGGGTCGTTCGCGGTGAACGCCGGTCTGGGGTTCGTCGCGGTGTCCGCCGGGATGCACGCGGAAGCGCGACCGATGACGTTGTCCATCGGAGTCGGACTACTCGGCGAACTCGTGCCGATCGGTTTGCGCGCGGTCCGTTCCGGTGTCCCGTTCGCGCGTGGATGAGACGCAGTTCATGTAACGCCGGCGGATTTCGGAAAACCGGGAAATTGCTGTGTGAAAGTGCGCCGGCAGGCCTCATACTGTGGCGAGCTGATAACAGGGGGAACAATGACGTACCCGGACTCCGAACGCCCGGACAACCCGCCACCGCCGAGCGTACCGGTGCTGGAGCCGTACGGCCTGCCCGGCGAGACACGGGCCGACCAGTCCACGGCCGCGCACCAGCCCGGCGCGGACCAGGGGTTCCAGGTGGGCTCCTCGGCCTACCGACCCGGAGCCGAACAGTCGTTCCAGCCCGCCGTGCAACTGCCGACGACATCGGAGTTCACCCCGGCCACCCCGCCGGACGCCGAACCCGAACCGCCGCGCAAGAAGAAGACCGGACTGGTCGTGGCGACCGTCCTCGCGGTGCTGTTCTTCGCGACGGCCGGTGTGTTCGGCGTGCTCTACTCCAATGAAGTCGGGCAGAACGACCGGCTGACCGGCCAATTGGCCGACAAGGAAAAGCAGCTCACCGATTCCGGCAAGCAGTTGAAGGACGCGCAGGACGAGGCGTCCAGGGCGAAGGACGCGGTCGAGGTCGCCGAGAACGCCCGCAAGCGCGCGGAGGACGACGGCGCGGCGATGGTCAAGTGCCGCGACGCCGCCCGCGCCCTGCGGGAGGCGGTCTTCGCCAACGACGACCCCAAGGGCGAGCAGGCGTTCCTGGACGTCTTCGCGAACTGCTGAGCCGCGAACCGCCGAGTCGTCGCGAACCGCCGAGTCGTCGCGAACCGCCGAGTCGTCGCGAACCGCCGAGTCGTCGCGAACCGCCGAGTCGTCGTGAGCCGCTGGGCAGCGGCTACGGGCAGGGCGGGAACATCCGGCGGGTGCCGGTGCCGTAGGCCTCGGGGTCGCTGAACCGGCACCCGTAGTCCGGAGCCGCCACGGCGGCGGGGTCGTCCACGACGTCCGCCGCCGGGCGCTTGCCGGTGTCCACCCAGGTCACCAGGTCGTCCCAGGCGCGGCCGACCTCGTCCGGGCTGAACTCGCAGTGCTGGGCGGCCCGGATGGCGCGCTGCGCCAGCAGGTGCGACCGCCCGTTGAGCCGCACGTCCCGCTGGTACTGCTGCTCCATGGAGAACGGCACGAACAGGTCGCCCAGGTCGTGCAGGGACAACACCGGCACGGTCGGGCGGCCCGCGATGCGCGGGATCTCGGTCAGCGCGGGCGTGAGCCGGGCTTTCAGGTTCTCCGGGAACACCCGCTCCACCCGGCGGTTCAGGTCGACCGGCGTGTTCGGGGTGTACCGGGTGGCCACGTTGGTGGCGAGTTGGAGCGGGTCGGCGGCCAGGCGGTCGCCCCGTCCCCCCGCGGCCAGGTCGAACAGGAAGTCCTTCCACAGCCCGAACGCGGCCTGCGCGCCGGGCCGTGCGCCGCCGGTCCGGTTGATCACGACCTGGGCGAACTGCGCGCCGCGCTCGTTCGGGACGCCGTCCAGCCCCAGCTCCGCCTTGAGCCGCGGCACGACCGCCGAACCGTAGTCGGCGGGCAGCGGGTAGGCGTCGACACCGGCCAGGGCCTGGGCGGTGAGCTGGTAGTCCAGCAGGAAGTCGAACAGCTCCTGGTCGCCGAGCACCCCGCAGAGCGGCAGCGCGCCGCGGTAGAAGCCCGGGTACTGCTCCAGGGAGCGGCCGGTCACGTGGCCGCCCATCGAGACGCCGGCCAGGAACACGTCCGTGGGCCTGCCGACCAGCGTGGTGAAGTGCGTGGCCAGGTCGTGCGTGCTCTCGACGCCGGCCTTCACGTCGTAGTCGTTGGCGTAGTAGGTGGACGCCGCCCACGCGAAACCCTGGTCGAGCAGGCGTTGCCGCAGCTCGTAGGCGGGCGGCTCGACGGTGAGGACGGTGCTCGCGCCCCGGTGGCCGTGCGCCCACATCGCCAGCCGGCCGTTCCAGCGCGGCGGGACCTCCACGATGTAGCCGGCGTGCTCGTGCACGCCTTGCAGCACGCGGCTGGGCGCGCCGCCGACGGAGGCGGGAGGGAGCGGCGGGTTGGAGATCGTGTAGCCGGGCAGCGGCTGGTCGTGCGGTGGTGTCGCGGCGGCCGAGGTGGCGAACAGCAGGATGAGGACCGATGCCAACCCCAGCGCTCGTCGCATCACTCGATTGTGGTCACCAGCGCAAGTCCGCCACCAGCTCCTCGTGGGTGAGGGTGGAGGTGAGCGGGTAGCTGATCCGGATCACCTCGTCCTCGGACGGTTCGAGCCGGGCTCCGGGGAACGCGCGGCGCACCAGCCGCAGCACCGGCAGGTTCTCGTACAGCACCTCGCCGGTCAGCCCCGGGTAGCTCAGGTCGGTGGCGAGGTTGCCCAGGGCAGTGATCAACCGGGTGCCGACACCCTTGCGCTGCCACCGGTCGACCACGGCGATCGCCATCTCGGCCGTCCCCTGGTCGGTCGCGGCCAATCGGGCGATTCCGACGGTCTGCCGCCCGCACTCGGCGACGACGGCGGCCCTGCGGCGGCCGTCCAGGTCGGTCAACTGGCGGCGCATGGCGGCGGTGAGCCTGGGCATCGGCGCGTGGAATCGCAGGTAGCGGCTCCGCGCGGACAGGCCCTCGAACACGGCGTCGACCGCCGCCCCCGCGCCTTCCCGGTCGAGCACGCGGACTCTGGTCATGGCACCGGCCCCCTAAGTTCGGAATCCGAACCGTAGCTGGGTCTGTTTTCCGAATGCAAGGGGTATTCTCCGGGTATGTCGCCTGTGAAGGTCGCCGACGAGCTGTGCACCGTGTCGTTGCCCGCCGCCCTGCTCGGCGAGCGGTGGACGTTGCTGCTGCTCAGGCAGGCGTTCCTGGGTACTCGGCGGTTCGAGGACTTCCAGTCGGCGATGGACATCTCGCGCAGCGTGCTGACCGAGCGGCTGGCGAAGTTCGTGGAGGAGGGCATCCTGCGCCGGGTCGCGTACAAGGACGTGCGCACGCGGTACGAGTACCGGCTGACCGAGAAGGGGCTCGACCTCTACCCGGTGCTGATGGCGTTGCGGAAGTGGGGCGACAAGTGGATGGCGCCCGAGGAGGGGCCGTCGTTCGGCCTGCACCACCGGGAGTGCGGCGGGCAGGTCGACGTCCAAGTGGGGTGCGCCGCGTGCGGTGGTGAGCTGACCGCACGCGACGTCCGGGTCACGCCCCTGCGTTGAGTGGCGCGTCCCGCCTTGTCCGCTCCACAGCAGGCCACGCCGATCCGCTGCTAATAGGCCGAACCGACCTGCGCTAGTGGGCCGCGTCGTCCCACGACCGGCCGACGCCCACCGAGACCTCCATCGGCACGGACAGTTCGTAGGCGCGGCCCATCTGCTCCCGCACGAGGGCTTCGACCGCTTCGCGTTCCCCGTCGGCGATCTCCAGCACGAGTTCGTCGTGCACCTGGAGCAGCATCCGGGACCTGAGCCCCGACTCCTGGAGCGCGCGGAACACCCCCAGCATCGCCACCTTGATGATGTCCGCCGCCGAGCCCTGGATCGGCGCGTTCAACGCCATCCGCTCGGCCATCTCCCGGCGCTGCCGGTTGTCGCTGGTCAGGTCGGGCAGGTAGCGGCGGCGGCCGAGGATGGTCTCGGTGTAGCCCTTCTTCCGGGCGTCCTCCACGATCGCGTGCAGGTAGTCGCGCACGCCGCCGAACCGGGCGAAGTACGCCTCCATCTGGTCGCGGGCCTCTTCGGCCGAGATGCGCAACTGCTGCGCCAGGCCGTAGACGGACAGCCCGTAGGCCAGGCCGTAGGACATGGCCTTGACGCGGCGGCGCTGCTCGCCGCTCACCTCGGAGGTGGGCACCGAGAAGGCGCGCGAGGCCACGAAGGTGTGCAGGTCCTCGCCGGACCGGAAGGCCTCGATCAGGCCCGCGTCCTCCGACAGGTGTGCCATGATCCGCATCTCGATCTGGCTGTAGTCGGCGGTCATCAGCTCGGCGTAGCCGGGGCCGACCACGAACGCCTCGCGGATCCGCCTGCCCTCGTCGGTGCGGATCGGGATGTTCTGGAGGTTCGGGTCCGTCGAGGACAGCCGGCCGGTCGCCGCGATCGTCTGGTGGAACGTGGTGTGGATGCGGCCGTCGTCCGCCACCGACTTGAGCAGGCCGTCCACCGTGGACTTGAGGCGGGTCACGTCCCGGTGCGCCAGCAGGTGTTGCAGGAACGGGTGCTCGGTCTGCTCGAACAGGTTCTGCAGGGCGTCCGCGTCGGTGGTGTAGCCGGTCTTGGTCTTCTTCGTCTTCGGCATGTTCAGCTCGTCGAACAACACCGCCTGGAGCTGCTTGGGCGAGCCGAGGTTGATCTCCTTGCCGATCACCGCGTACGCGTCCTGCGCGGCCTGCTTCACACCGGCCGCGAAGTGGGCCTCCAGCGCCGCCAGGTGCTCGGAGTCGATCGCGATGCCCACCGCCTCGACCTCGTCCAGCACGTTCATCAGCGGGAGTTCGAGGGTGGCGAGGAGGGTGTCCTGGCCGGTCTCCACCAGCCGCGCGTCCAGCGCGTCGGCCAGCTCGGCAACGGCGAAGGCGCGGACGATCGCGGCCTGGGCGGTCTTCTGGCGGTCCTCCTCCTCGTCGGCCAGGAGGGAAAGCTGCCCGTCGTCCGGCTCCTCGGCCCGCAGCTCGCGCTGGAGGTAGCGCAGCGCCAGGTCGTCGAGGGCGAAGCTGCGCTGGCCGGGGCGGACCAGGTAGGCGGCCAGCGCGGTGTCGCTGGTCAGGCCCTTCAGCCGCCAGCCCCTCGCGCGCAGCGCCCGGAGCGGGAGCTTGAGGTCGTGGCCGGCCTTCTTGACGGCCTCGTCGGACAGCCACGCGGCGAGGGCGTTCTCGTCGCCTTCGGTGAGGGCCGCGACCTCGACGTAGCCGCCCTCGGCACCGGCGAACGCGATGCCCTCCAGGTCGCCGGACGCCTCGCGGAACGCCAGCCCCACCCGGCCGCCGCTCGCGTGGGTCGCCAGCCAGGACGCGAGTTCGCCGGGGCCCACCGCGCCGCCGGAGACCTCGAAGCCCTCCTCGGCCTCGGGCTCGGCGGTGGGGAGCGTCGCGAACAGCCGGTCCCGCAGCACGCGGAACTCCAGCTCGTCGAACAGCCGGTGCACCGCGTCCCGGTCCCACGGCCGGGCCTCCAGGCCGGCCGGGCCGATCGGCAGCTCGACGTCCCGGACCAGCTCGGTGAGCTGCCGGTTCATCATGATGTTGGTCAGGTTGGCGCGGATCGCGTCGCCGACCTTGCCGGGGACCTCGTCCACGTGGTCGATCAGGCCGTTCAGCGAGCCGAACTGGTTGAGCAGCTTCACGATCGTCTTCGGGCCCACGCCGGGAGTGTTGGGCAGGTTGTCCGACGAGTCGCCGCGCACCGCCGCGTAGTCCGCGTACAGGTCGGGCGGGACGCCCTGCTTCTCCAGCACCAGCTCCGGCGTGTAGCGGGCCATCTCGGACACGCCCTTGACCGGGTAGAGCACCGTCACCTTGTCGGTGACGAGCTGCAACGCGTCCCGGTCGCCGGTGCAGATGAGCACTTCGAAGCCGAGGTCCGTGGCCTGCGTGGTGAGCGTCGCGATGACGTCGTCGGCCTCGTAGTTGTCCTTCTCCAGGGTGGGGATGTTGAGCGTGCCCAGCACGTCCTGGATGAGGCTGACCTGGCCGCGGAACTCGTCCGGTGTCGCGCTGCGACCGGCCTTGTACTCCGCGTAGGTCTCGGTGCGGAAGGTCTTGCGCGAGACGTCGAACGCCACCGCGATGTGCGTGGGCTGCTCGTCGCGCAGGAGGTTGATCAGCATCGAGGTGAAGCCGTAGACCGCGTTGGTGGTCTGGCCCGTGCCGGTCTGGAAGTTCTCCTTGGGCAGCGCGAAGAACGCCCGGTAGGCCATCGAGTGGCCGTCGACCAGCAGCAGACGGGAGGCTCCTGAAGTGCTCACGGGGCGAGTCTAGGGTGAGGGTCCGACAGTCCTGCACCTAGACAGTCATGCACCGAGTGGAGCAGCGCGTGAGCCCAATGCAAGATGACGTGCCCGGGGTCGACATGCCTGGCGCCGATCACGAGGTCGCCCATGAGCAGCTAATCGCCCGGATGGGTATCGAAGTCACCCAGTGGGATGCCTCCCGGATGGTCGCCACCATGCCGGTGAAGGGCAACCGTCAGCCTTACGGGTTGTTGCACGGTGGGGCGAACGCGGTGTTGGCCGAGACTCTGGGGTCGATGGCGGCGGCCATGCACGCTGCTCCCTCGCGGATCGCGGTCGGGGTGGAGCTGTCCTGCACGCACCATCGGGGTGTGTCGGAGGGGGTTGTCACCGGGGTCTGCACGCCTCTCCACCTGGGGCGGTCCACGGCTACGTTCGAGATCGTGATCAGTGATGAGCAGGGGCGGCGGAGTTGCACTGCCCGGCTCACGTGTTTTTTGCGGGATGCGCCGCCTAAGGGCTAGGGATGCCGCCTAAGGTCTAGGGATGCGGTGGGTTCTGGCGGTGGTGGCTGTGGTGGCTGTGGGTTGTACCAGCGCGCCGGCTGCGGTGGATCCGGTTGTGTCCGCCTACCCGGTGCCCACTGTTCCGGTGCGGCCGGATGAGCGGGTGCTTCGGGTGTCCACCACTGCTGACGGGGATACCGCGTTCACCTTGCTCGGGCTTACCACCGGGATGCGGGCGCTGATCGGCAGTCACGCCGAGTTCGAGGCGCAGGGGCAGTTCGTCCGGATTCGGATGTCGGTGATCAACAACGGGCGCAGTGGTGTTTCGTTCGATGCCCGTCGGCATGTGTTGTTGGATGCCCAGCGGGTCGAGTACGTAGTGGATTCCCAGGCTATGACCATCAAGCGGCAGCCTGAGGTCATCGATCTCGGGGCTAATGTCCGGTTGGAGTACGACGTGTACTACGACCTGCCGTTGACTGCCTCGCCGTCGGCTTTGCGGGTGTTCGGTGGGCCCACGTTGACGGATCTCAAGGACGAGTCCGGCACGGAGATCTTGCTGGGTCAGTGAGGTTGGGCGTCTCGCTCGCTTCGGTCGAACTGCCAGGGACGGCCTACAGGTGTGTGCGGCGCGCTGGAGCTGAAGGCTGCGCATGAGGAAAGGCCCGCCGGTGGTGCCGGCGGGCCTTCCGTGGTTAACGGGGTGTTCGTCTTGGTCTTCGCCTTTTCAGTGGCCGCCCAGGTAGGCCGCGCGCACTTGCGGGTCGTCCAGTAGTTCCAGGCCGCCGGCCGACTTCACCACCCTGCCCGTTTCCAGGACGTAAGCCCGGTCGGACAGTTTCAGTGCCTGTTGGGCGTTCTGCTCGACCAGCAGCACGGTCGTGCCGCGCCTGTTGATTTCTTTGATGATGTTGAAGATCTGTGCGATGAGCATGGGCGCCAGGCCCATTGACGGTTCGTCCAGCAGGAGGACCTTCGGCTTGGTCATCAAGGCTCGGCCGATGGCGATCATCTGCTGTTCGCCGCCCGACATGGTGCCGCCGAACTGGGTTTTGCGTTCCGCCAGTCTCGGGAACAGCTCGTACACCTCGGCCAGGTCCGCGCCCAGGTCGTCCTTCCTGGTGTACGCGCCCATCAGGAGGTTTTCCTGCACCGTCATGCCGGGGAACACGCCCCGGCCTTCCGGGGACTGGCCGATGCCCAGTTGGACCCGCTTGTGGCCCGGCATCCGGGAGATGTCGGCGCCGTTGAAGATCACCTTGCCGCTGGTCAGCGGGCGCAGGCCGGAGATGGTCTTCAGGGTGGTCGTCTTGCCCGCGCCGTTCGCGCCGATCAGGGAGACGATCTCCCCCTCGTTGACCTGCAGGCTGATGCCCTTGATCGCGGCGATCTTGCCGTAGTGGACGTGGATGTCCTTGATCTCAAGAAGCATCTTCGGACACCCCCAGGTAGGCCTCGATGACCTTCGGGTTGTTCTGCACCTCGTGCGGCAGCCCTTCTGCGATAAGCTGGCCGAAGTCGAGCACCGCCACGCGGTCGCTCACGCCCATGACCAGGCTCATGTCGTGCTCGATCAGCAGCACGGTCCGGCCGCTGTCGCGGATCTTCCTGATGAGGCGCTGCAACGCCTCCTTCTCCGCCGGGTTCATGCCGGCGGCCGGCTCGTCGAGCAGCAGCAGCTTCGGGTCGGTGGCCAGGGCGCGGGCGATCTCCAGCCTGCGCTGGTCGCCGTACGGCAGGTTCTTCGCCGTCTCGGTCATGCGGGCGGAGATGCCCACGAAGTCGAGCAGCTCCCGCGCCAGCTCGCGTCCGCGCTTCTCCTCCTTGCGGTGCCACGGCAGGTTCAGCGTCGCGGCGACCGCGCCCGTCCGGTGGTGCGCGTCGGCGCCCACCATGACGTTCTCCAGGGCCGACATGTTGTGGAACAGCCGGATGTTCTGGAACGTCCGGGCGATGCCCTGCTTGGTGATCTTGAACCGCTTGGTGCCGTCGATCCGCTTACCCTGGAACAGCACCTGGCCCTCGGACGGCTGGTAGACGCCGGTGACCACGTTGAACACCGTGGTCTTGCCCGCGCCGTTCGGGCCGATCAGGGCGAAGATCTCGCCTTCCGCGATGCTCATCTTGGCCTCGCGCAGCGCCACCACGCCGCCGAAGCGCATCGTCACGTTGTCCAACTGAAGGGCGGGGGGAGTGCTCACTTGGCCGCCTCCGTCGTCGCGACGTCCGTGTCCGGACCCAGGACCTCCGCGCCCATGGTGCCCATTCCGCCTGTTCCCTCGTGTAGTTCCGCTTTGCGCCGCCGCGACGGCAGCAGGCCCTCCGGCCGCAGCGCCATCATCAGCACCAGCACGCCGCCGAAGATCAGGATGCGGTACTCCGCGAAGTCGCGGAACCGCTCCGGGAGCCAGCCGATGAGGAACGCGCCCAGGATCACGCCCGGCAGGTTGCCCGAGCCGCCCAGCACGACCGCGGCGAGGATCGTCGCGGACAGGATGAACGGGAACGTGTTGGGGTCGATGAAGTTCGCCTTGCCCGCGTGGATGCCGCCCGCCAGGCCGCCGATCATGGCACCGATCGCGAACGCCAGCAGCTTGAACTTGAACGTCGGCACGCCCATCAGCTCGGCCGCGTCCTCGTCCTCCCGGATCGCACCCCACGCCCGGCCGACCCGGCTCTTCTGCAGCCGCACCGAGAAGATGATGACCAGCACGATGGCCGCGACGATCAGGTAGTAGTACGGCGCGGCGAGGATCGAGAACTTCGTGCCGAACATGGGCGGCGGGTGCGGGATGCCGGAGATGCCGCGCGCGCCGCCGATCTCGTCGGTGTTGTTCGCGGTGATGCGGACGATCTCGCCGAACCCGAGTGTCACGATCGCCAGGTAGTCGCCGCGCAGTCTCAGTGTCGGAGCGCCGAGGATGACGCCCGACACGGCCGCGAGGATGATGCCGAAGGCGACCGTGGCCCAGTAGTTCCAGCCGAAGTTGGTGCCGTAGTAGGCGACGGAGTAGCCGCCCATCGCGAAGAACGCGACGAAGCCCAGGTCCAGCAGGCCCGCTTGGCCGACGACCACGTTGAGGCCGACCGCCAGCAGGATGTAGACGCCGATCGGGTAGACCAGCACGGTCGTCCAGTCCGAGCCGGGCGACATGAATGTCCCGATGGCGGGCGCGGGCAGGATGAGCGCGCCGACCACCAGGGCGATGTAGACCAAGTACCGCTGCCAGACCTTCGCCTGCTCCCACCAGTCCCGCAGCCGGTCGATCCCGTGCCCCACGACCGCGAAGCCGCGGCGCTTGCCCGGGTTGTGTTCCGTCGCCACTTCGTCGCCTTTCATGCGCGTGCCTTCTGCAGCGTTTCGCCGAGGATGCCGGTCGGGCGGAACATCAGCACGACCACCAGGACGGTGAACGCGATGACGTCCTTCCACTCGGAACCGAGGAAGATGGCGCCCCAGTTCTCGATGAGACCGAGCACGATGCCGCCCAGCAGCGCGCCGCGCAGGTTGCCGATGCCGCCGAGCACGGCCGCGGTGAACGCCTTGATGCCGAGCACGAAGCCGATCAGGTAACTGGTGTTCTCGACCTCCATGATGTACAGGGAGCCGGCCACGCCGGCCATCGCGCCGCCGAGCAGGAACGTCACCCGCACGACGTTGTCGATGCTGACGCCCATCAGGACGGCGGCCTCGGGGTCCTGGGCGGTGGCCCGGATGCCGCGGCCGATCCTCGTCTTGTTCACCACCCGGTCGAGCGCGACCATCACCAGCACCGCCGCCACGACGACGATCACCTGGTCGAGCCGCACGTCCACGTTGCCGATCGAGAACAGGGTGTCGCGGCCGACGAACCGGGGCGCCGACGCCTGGTTGCGGCCCGGCTTGTCGATCAGCCACTCGATCACGAGCAGGCCGAACAGCTCCTGGAGGAACAGCGACGCGCCGATCGCGGAGATCAGGGCCGCGAGCCGGGTCGCGCCGCGCTTGCGCAGCGGCCGGTAGGCCACGGCTTCGAGGGCCACCGCGGACACCCCGGAGACGACCGCGGAGATCAGCATCAGCAACAGCAACATGCCGACCAGGGCGAACCCGGTGAACGGCGCGGTCGGCGCGAACGCCAGCAGCGTCACCAGGGACGCGAAGGTGCCGATCATGAAGATCTCGGAGTGCGCGAAGTTGATCAGACGCAGGACGCCGTAGACCATCGTGTAGCCCAGGGCGATCAGCGCGTAGATCGAGCCGATCACCAGTCCACCCACCGTGCTGGGTAGGAACTGGCTGAGGAAATCATCAAGCATGACAGGTTTGCCTCACGAGACGGGGCGGGGGGACAAACTTCTGCGCCATAGGGGTGGGGAGCGGGAGCCGTCGACGTTCGACGACGCTCCCGCTCCCCAGCGCGACCTAACTCGGTGAAAAACCGTCTCGGAGATCAGCCCTCCAGCTTGGCGCTGGCCGACGGGCCGAGCAGCTTGAGGACACCACCCTTGACCTGGTAGACGAAGATCGACGCGTTCTCCGGCTCGCCGTTCGACTTGAACTTGATCGGCTTGGAGACGCCCTCGAAGTTCACCGTGGACAGGAAGTTGTTGATGTCCTCGGACGTGGTCTTGCCCGCCTCGATGGCCTTGATGTACGCGGTCGCCGCGTCGTAGCCCTCGGTCGCGTAGATGGCCGGGTCGGTGCCCGCGCTCTTCTTGTAGTTGTCGAAGAACGTCTTCAGCGTGCCGGTCACACCCGAGGTCGGGATGTTGCACGGGCAGGCGAGCACGGCGCCCTCGGCCTTGTCGGCGCCGGCGCTGGTCACCAACTGCTGGTCGAGCGAGCCGTCGCCGGAGGCGAACATGGTCTTCACGTCGTTGTCACGGAGCTGCTTGAGCAGCCGGCCGCCCTGGGCGTAGTAGCCGCCGAAGAAGATCACGTCCGGGTTGGCGGCCTTCACCTTGGTGACCGTGGACGAGTAGTCCGACGCGTCCTTGGAGAACTTGTCGGTCTCGACCTCGACGCCCTTGTCCTTGAACGTCTTGACGACCGCTTCCGCGATGCCGACGCTGTACTCCTGGTCGTCGGACAGCACGAACGCCTTCTTCGGCGACTTCGCGGTCACCAGGAACTCGGCGACGCGCGGACCCTGGTCCTCGTCGTTCGCCACGACGCGGTGCCAGTACTTCCAGCCGTTCTTGCCGAGGCCGGGGCCCGTGGCGGACGGCGAGATGCTGGGGAGCTTGCTCTCCTCCAGCGTGCCGCCGACGGCCTTGGACTCACCGGAGAACGCCGGCCCGATGAGGGCGACGATCTTGTCCGTGTTGACGGCCTGGGCGAGCAGCGAGGTGGCCTGCTCGGGCTTGCCCTGGCTGTCGTACTTGATCAGTTCGATCTTGACCTTGGGGTTCTTGGCGTTGTACTCGTCGATCGCCATCTTGGCGCCGTTGTACGGCGGAATGACGATCGCGGAGTTCTCACCGGTGAGGTCACCCATGAACCCGATCTTGACCGACGTGACGTCGCCGCCTGTCGTGCCGCCGCCACCGCCGCCGGCGCAAGCCGCGAGCGCCAGCGACGAAGCCACCGCCAGCACCAGAACTCGGCCGAGTCGTGCTCCTGACACCGGAATACCTCCCATGACCAACCAGCCCGCCGGTAGGCGGCGCCCTCACACGAGGGCTTGGGTTAGGGCAGGAACGTAGCTTCAGTCGTGTTCGGTGAACAGGTGGTCTTACTGCTCTGTGTCCACATTGTGACGGTACTTACAGGCAAATGCGCGGACGTTCACACCCTTAAATCCAGCTCAAATCGCCGCAGGTCACAAGGTCAATGCGGGCAGTAACCAACAATGTGCCGGCGGTGTGTCCGATTTCCGAACAGGTATCTCAGCCGAAGTTTTCGATGACCGCTTCGGCCACCGCCTTCATGGTCGTGCGGCGATCCATCGCGGTGCGCTGCACCCAGCGGAAAGCCTCGGGTTCCGACAGACCTTGTTCCGTCATCAGCAGGCCCTTCGCGCGCTCGACGACCTTGCGCGTCTCCAGCCGCTCGGTGAGCCCGGCGACCTCGTTCTCCAGCGCCTGCAACTCGGCGAACCGGCTCATGGCCAGTTCGATCGCGGGCACCAGGTCGCGCTTGGCGAACGGCTTCACCAGGTAGGCCATCGCGCCCGCGTCACGGGCCCGCTCCACCAGGTCGCGCTGGCTGAACGCGGTGAGGATGACGACCGGCGCGATGCGCTTGGCCGCGATAGCGCTGGCCGCCTCGATGCCGTCCACCTTCGGCATCTTCACGTCCATGATGACCAGGTCGGGCCGCAGCTCCTCGGCCAGCGTGACCGCCTCGTCGCCGTCGGCGGCCTGCCCTGCCACCTCGTAGCCCTCCTCGCGCAGCATCTCGACGAGGTCGAGGCGGATGAGGGCTTCGTCCTCGGCCACGAGCACGCGACGCGGCGCGGCTTGGCCCGCGGACTGGGCCTCGGCAGCCTGTTGGGTCACCGGGGTCCTCCAAACGGTTTCGGCACTGGCGGCACTCGACGCGAACGCACCGGGTGAAAGGGCAGTCTACCGGCGCGTGGTGTGCGCACAGTCCGGTCGGGCCGTGATCGCGGCCACCGGCGGCACTCCGTGGAATCGGGGTGCCGCCGGCCCGGTCGGCGCGGTCGCCACCCGGGGGAAACCCGGGTCGCTACCGGACGGTCTCCCGCTGCGGTGGCTCCCACCAGCCCGTGACGCCCTCCGGCCAGTCGAACGCCCCGAGCGCCTCCTCCTTGGCCGGGTCGGGCGGGTCGACTTCCCGCAGGTAGAGGTCGTGCCAGCCGGTGGTGAGGCCGAGCCCGCCGGACGGGCTGGGCGTCTCGACGGCGTTCGGCAGGCCGAACACGGGGTGCAGCAGCCGGTCGGCCACCTTCGGCACGCCGAGGCTCTGCGGCCACTCCAGCCACCACTGGTCGCGCTGAGGCAGCGACCGGAGCCACGGCGCGGCGGTGAACAGGCGGTAACGGCGGAGCACCGCGCTGCCGAGCCCGGTCGGCCGCGGGAACTCCGCCAGGTGCTCGCGCTCGGCGGGGCTCAACGGCCCTTCGATGAACGTCCTGGGCAGGTCACGGCCTTTGAGGAGGTTGTGAACGTAGTTCATGCCGAGTTGCCAGGCGGCCTCGTCGACGTTGGACAGGACGACGCTCGCGTCGAGGTCCAGCAACCGGATCTCGACCGACCTCGGGTGCCGTTCGACCCGGAACCCGGCGACACCGGCGATCCACCGGTCCTCGTGCCTGGGCAGCATCTCGTAGAGCAGCGGCCCGAGGGCGTGCTCGGCGAGGTGCAGGCGCGGGGTGTCGGCCGGCTCGACGGCGTGGAACACGTGAGCCGGGCGCAGCATCGACGCGGGCGGCCGGAGCTGCAGGTGGACCGAGGCGTCGGTGGCGCTCTGGAGGACCACGCACTCCAGGGTCCGCTGGTCGTCGGACGGCGCGTCGGGCAGGAACAGCCCCCGCACGTCGGCCCGGCCGTTGAGCGCGTCGACCACCCGTTCGCGCCGGTCGTCGGGCAGCGCGTGCAGGACGGTTTTGACCGCCGGGACGGCCTGGCTCAGGTTTTCGCCGGTATAGCCGCGGCGCAGGTCGACCAATTGTTCGGTCAATGACGAACGTGCCATCGCGGTCCTCGCTCCCGCCGCCCGGCTCGGCGCACAAGGACGCGTACACGCGTCAACGGTGTGGTTTGTGGTGTTGCCTCATGGTCAGGGGTGCCTACACCCTGCGGCGGATCACGCCACCCGGCTGCCGGGGAGTGGCTCCAGCCTCACGTCTGCCCATACACGCCGTGCTCCAGGGTACCAGCGTTGGCCTCCGGCCCCGATTCCATTGTCGCATGGCACACCGACGGTCCTTCGGGGGTTATCGGGCCGGCAGGTGGTTTGCCGAGAACTGATCTGGGGTTCGCTGGGAGTTGCTCTGGGGTTCTCGGCTTCGGCTCTCAGGCCCCTCAGCTTCGCGACGAAGAACTGTCGGCATCAGGTGGGACAATCGAGATGGGGGCCGGAGGCCACGAGCCGTCCGGAGGCACGGCCGTCCGGAGGCGTCGAAGAGTGCGGTTCGGCGACGACGGTGAGCGCCCGGAGGTCTGGCCGCGTCGAAGTGCCCGACCAGTCGAAGCGCCTGCCCAGTCGAAGCGCCTGCCCAGTCGAAGCGCCCGAGCGATGTCGTGTATCCGGTGCTCATTCAACGACGCCGCGACGGGAGCCGCGTGCGAACGCCAGGCCACGCGAACCCAGACCGCGCGAACCCAGACCGCGCGAGATCCCAGGTCACGAGCGGACCCGTCCGAGGTCGGTATCGCCCGTTCGAGCGCACCCGACAGCCCCGTTCGGACGTTCCCCCGACTGATCCCGAGCACAGCACCAAGGCTCATTGCCCCGGCAATCCGGAGTCCATAACTTCAGCCCCATGACGAACGGCGCGGAGAGGTTGCTGGAGGTGTTGGGCGCACACGGCGTCGAGGTCGTCTTCGGGCTGCCCGGTGTGCACAACCTGCCGGTCTGGGAGGCGTTGCGGACGTCCGGCATGCGGCTCATCGGCTCCGGCACGAGCAGACCGCCGGCTACGCCGCCGACGGGTACGCGCGGACCACCGGGAGGCTCGGGGTCGCGCTCGTCACGACCGGGCCGGGGGCGGCCAACTGCCTCGCCGCCACCGGGGAGGCGATGGCGTCCGGTTCGCCCGTCCTCGTCATCGCCACCGACATCCCCTCCGCGCTGCGCCGTCCCGGCGCGTACCGGGGTGTCCTGCACGAGACCCGTGACCAGCGCGCGATGTTCCTCCCGGTGGTCAAAGGCGGCTGGACGGCGCGCAGTGCCGACGCCCTCGGCGCGGACGCCGACCGCGCCGCCCTGCTGGCCACCACCGCCCCGCACGGGCCGGTCTACCTGGGCATCCCGACCGACTTCCTGACCGCCGACGCCGGTCCGTGGAGCAAGATCCCGACCAGCCCCCGGGCCGTGCCGCCGCTGGACGAGGCGCTCGCCCTCCTCACCGCCTCGACCCGGCGGCTGGTCTGGACTGGAGGAGGCGCGCAGCGGGCACGGGCCGGGCCGGCGGTGGGCGCGTTGGCGGACCGGCTCGACGCGCCGGTCGTCACGACGTACGGCGCGCGTGGGCTGGTGGACCACCCCCACGTCGTGCACGGGCCGGTGCACCTGCCGGCGGTCGGGGCGTTGTGGGACGACGCGGACCTCGTGGTCGGGATCGGCAGCGACTTCGACGGCATGATGACGCAGAACTGGCTGCAGCCCGCTCCGCGCAGGCTCGTCAGCGTCAACGTCGACGCCATCCGCAACTACCCGCCGGACGTGACGCTGCGCGGGGACGCCCGGCTGGTCACCGAGGCGCTCGTCCGGGCGCTCCCCCGGCGTCCGGACCGCATCGCCGCCGCGCGGGTCGCGGAGTTGAACGCGGTGGTGCGCCGGGCGGTCGCCGACGACGAGCCGCAGGCCGTGCCGCTGCTGGAAGCGTTGGAGGGCCACCGGGTGGTCGCGGACATGTGCGTGGCCGGGTATTGGGTCGGCGGCTTCCTGAAGGTCACCGCGCCGCGCCACCTGGCGTACCCGGTGGGCTGGGGCACGCTCGGCTTCGGGTTTCCGGCCGCGTTGGGCGCGGCGGTCGCCGGGCGGGTCGTCGCGGTGTGCGGGGACGGCGGGTTCCTGTTCGGGTGTGGCGAGTTGGCGACCGCGCACCAGGAACGGCTGCCGGTGACGGTGGTGCTGGTGGACGACGGCGGGTACGGGATGTTGCGCCACGACCAGGTGAGCGCGGGGCACCCGGCGTACGGCGTGGACCTGCACACGCCGGATTTCGTTGCGCTGGCACGGAGTTTCGGGGTCGAAGCGTCCGAAGTGGACGGTTTCACCGGAGAATTCGCGAAGAAGCTCCAGGAGTTCACGGCGCGGGACGGGCCGAACCTGCTGGTCGTGCGGGCGGCTTTGCGCCCCCCGCCGAACACCTCGCCGCGGTGGTACCGTAGGGTTCGAACATGAGTTCGACTAGAGTGTGGCCGGCCGCGGCGGCGGACGACGAGCTGCGGCTGCTGACGGACTTCTTGACGTTCCTGCGGATCACGGCGGTGTCGAAGGTCGAGGGGCTGAGCCGGGAACTGGCGGCGGCCACCCCCATCCCGACGTCGCCGGTGGTGAGCGCGCTGGGCGTGCTCAGACACCTGACGGCGGTCGAGCGATGGTGGCTGTCCATCGAGGCGGGTGGCGTGGAGCTGCCGTCGCTGTGGGGCGCGGACGCCGACGCGTCGTGGCAGTTGCACGACGAGGACACGGTCGACTCCGTGATCGCGGAGTACCGCGCCGAGTGGGAGCTGTCCGCCAAGGCGCTGGACGGGCTCCGGCCCGGCGACCGGACGCGCGGCGACCACGACGGCAAGGGCCGGACCGTGCGGTGGGTGCTCGCCCACCTGATCCAGGAGACCGGGCGGCACGTCGGGCACCTGGACTTCCTGCGCGAACTCGCCGACGGAGAGAAGGGCGAGTAGCTCACACCCGCGCCAGGTGCTCACCCGCCACCTGGTCGCACGCGGAACCCAACGCCGCC
Source organism: Actinosynnema sp. CS-041913 (assembly GCF_050942485.1). Classification (NCBI taxonomy): domain Bacteria; kingdom Bacillati; phylum Actinomycetota; class Actinomycetes; order Pseudonocardiales; family Pseudonocardiaceae; genus Actinosynnema; species Actinosynnema sp. CS-041913. The sequence goes on from NZ_CP192037.1 coordinate 7,137,669, forward strand.
AACGCGCCCCGCAGCAGCGGGTTCGCGTTGGCGGTCCGGTGCACCGCGAACACGTGCCGCCGCAACGGTTTCCCCCGCAGCGGACGACCGACGATCCCGGCCAGCGGCTCGAAACCCAGCGCGGGCACCAGAGCCACCCCCACCCCGGCCTGCACGAGGCCGCGCACCACGCCGTAGTCGCTGCTGCGGAACGCGATCCGGGGCGTGAACCCGTGCGCCGCGCACAGCCGCACCGCGCACGTCGCGCCCGGCGTGCCGTCCCGGCTGGAGATCCACCGCTCCTCGCGCAGCTCCTCCACCCGGACCTGCGGCCGGTTCGCCGGGTGGCCCTCGGGCAGCACCACCAGCACCGTCTCGTCCAGCAGCGGCAACACGGTCAGCTCGGCCGGCCACGTCCGGGGCACCAGGTCGTAGGCGTACACCAGGGCCAGATCCAGCGAGCCCGCCAACACCAGCGGCAGCACGTCGTCCGGCTCGGCCTCGTCCAGCAGGATCTCCGCGTCCGGCCGGTCGGCCGCCAGCCGCGCCACGGCGTGCGGCACCACGCGCGCCGACGCGGTGGGGAACGTGCCCAGCCGCAGGCGTCCGCGCAGGCCCTTCACCAGGCCCGCGATCTCCCGCTCGAAGCCGTCCAGCGCGGCCAGCAGCTCCGCGCCGCGGTCCGCGATGTACCGCGCGGCCCACCCGGGCCGGATGCTGTGCGCCCCGCGTTCGAACAGGGTCACGCCCACCGCCCGCTCGAACGCCGACACCTGCTGCGAGACCGCCGACGGGGTGCACCCGAGCGACCGCGCCGCCCCGGCGAACGAACCGGTCTTCACGACCTCTACCAGGGTGCGCAAGTGAAGGGGGTTGAGCACCAGTTCACCTTATGCTGGCAGCACCGAGGTTTCACCCTGCGGGGCCTTGGCACCCCGGCGGCGGCCCACCACGCTGAGGGCCATGACCTACGTGTCCACGAATCCGGCCGACCTCAACGATGTCGTCGCACACGTCGAACTGGTCGGCGCGGAGGAGTTCGCCGCCGCCGCCCGCCTCGCCAAGCAGGCGCAACGCGAGTGGGCGCGGGTGCCCGCCCCGGTGCGCGGACAGGTGGTCGCCGACATCGGCAGACTCGTGGAGGCCAACGCGGAGGCGCTGGCCCGGATCGTGACCCGCGAGATCGGCAAGCCGCTGGCCGAGGCGCGCGGCGAGGTGCGGGAGATCGTGGACACCTGCGCGTTCTTCCTCGGCGAAGGCCGCCGGCTGTACGGGCAGACGGTGCCGTCGGAGATGCCGGACAAGCAGCTTTTCACGTTCCGCAACCCGGTCGGCGTGACGGCGTTCATCACCGCGGGCGACTTCCCGGTGGCCGTGCCCTCCTGGCACATCGTGCCCGCGCTGCTGTGCGGGAACACCGTGGTGTGGAAGCCCGCCGAGTACTCCGCCGCGTCCGCGCAGGCGTTCTACGACATCCTCGTGTCGGCCGGCCTGCCCGAGGACGTGCTGAACGTCGTCTTCGCCGAGGGGTCGCAGACCTTCCGGGGGCTGGAGCTGGCGCTGGAGGAGCGCCTGGTGGACAAGGTGGGCTTCACCGGGTCGTCCGAGGTGGGCGCGCTGATCGGCGAGCTGTGCGGGCGGCACCTCCAGGCGCCGTGCCTGGAGCTGGGCGGCAAGAACCCGATGGTGGTCACCGAGGACGCGGACCTCGACCTGGCCGTGCGGGGCGCGTTGTCCTCCGGGTTCGGCATGGGCGGGCAGCGCTGCACGTCGTTGGGCACCGCGATCGTGCACGAGTCGGTGCACGACGAGTTCCTGCGCCGGTTCGCGGCGGCGACCGAGAGCGCCGTGGTGGGCGACCCGTCGGGCGACGTGCTGTACGGGCCGATGCTGGACGGCAAGTTCGCGGTGGCCTTCGAGAAGTACCTCGGCTGGATTCGCGACCACCACTCGGCGCACGGGTCGACCGGCGTCGGGCGGATCACGGAGTCCAACCCCCGCAAGGGTTTCCTCGGCGACCCGGACGGCGGGCTGTTCTACCACCCGGTGATCGTGGCCGGCGTGCGGCCGGACGACGAGGTGTTCCGGCAGGAGACCTACGGGCCGCTGGTCGGCGTGACGGCGTACCGGACCCTGGACGAGGCCGTCGAACTGGGCAACCTGCCCGGCTACGGGCTGTCCTGCTCGATCTACACCACCGACCCGAACAAGGTGTTCGCGTTCCGGAACGGGATCGCCGCGGGCACGGTGAGCGTCAACAACTCCACCTCGGGGGCCGAGGCGCACCTGCCGTTCGGCGGGAACGGCAAGTCCGGCAACGGTTCCCGCCAGTCCGGCATGTGGGTGCTCGACCAGTTCACCCGCTGGCAGTCGATGGACTGGGACTACTCGGGCTCGGTGCACAAGGCGCGGGTGGGCGGCCCGGCCATCGACGCGGACCTCGACTTCCGGCTGGACGCGTGACCGCGGCGGACCCGCGGGTGCCGGTGATTCGCGCTTACCGGTGAACCCGACTCCTGGCCGTAGCGTGTCGGGCACTGAGAGCGACAAACTGCTGGTTGGATGCCCCGTACTTCGGAGGAGGATCCAACTGATGGCCAAGCGTTTGCCAGGCGCGGTGCTCGCTGCCGTGCTCGTCCTGACCGTGTTCGCGGCGCCGGCCCGAGCCGCGGCGGTGGACTTCACCGGGATCGTGGCGTTGAACAACTGCTCGGGCTCCGTGGTCCGGACGCCGACGGCGCAGTCGTCGGACCGGGCGCTGGTGCTCACCAACGGCCACTGCGTGAAGCTCATGGCGGACCGCGAGGTGATCGTGGACCAGGCGGTGAGCCGCTCGTTCTCCCTGCTCGACCGCAACGGCAGCGGCTCGCTGGGCACGTTGCGCGCCGAACGGCTGCTGTACGCGACGATGACCGGCACGGACGCGGCGCTGTACCGGCTGACCGCGACCTACGCGCAGGTCGAGGGCATGGGCACGCGGGCGTTGGAGCTGTCGCCGCAGCACCCGGCGGTCGGCATCGACATCCGGGTGGTGTCGGGCTACTGGAAGCGGATCTACTCGTGCCGGGCGGACGGGTACGTGTACCGGCTGCGCGAGGGCAACTGGACGTGGCAGGACTCGATGCGCTACACCGCGTCGTGCAACGTCGTCGGCGGCACGTCCGGCTCGCCCGTGGTGGACGTGGCGTCCGGCAAGGTGGTGGGCGTGAACAACACCGGCAACGAGAGCGGCGGCCGGTGCACCACCAACAACCCCTGTGAGGTCGACCAGTCCGGCACGGTCACCGTGCGGCGCGGCATCGGGTACGCGCAGCAGACGTACCAGATGGTGCCGTGCCTGCCAGGGGGCGGGCGGATCGACCTGACCGCGCCCGGCTGCGGGCTGGCGCGGCCCTAGCGTTCGACGGGCCACTCGGACCGCTGCCACCGCCGCCGGGGTGGTAGTGGTCCACGGCCGGGCGGTCCGGCGGCCGGCGCGCGGGCGGCCCTCCACGCGATCCGGACCTACCCTGGTCACATGACCGAACCGTGGGGCGACACCGAGAAGATCCGGCGGGTCCTCGCCGACTGCGACACGTGGGCCGTGGTCGGCCTGGCCGACCACCCGCACCGCGCGGCCTACGGCGTGGCCCGCTTCCTCCAGCAGCACGGAAAGCGCGTCGTCCCGGTGCACCCGGACGCGGAGACCGTGCTGGGCGAGCAGGGCTACCCGTCGCTGGCCGACATCCCGTTCCCGGTGGACTGCGTGGACGTGTTCCGCCGGTCCGAGGCCGCCGGTGAGTTCGCCGACGAGGCCGTGAAGATCGGCGCGAAAGCCGTGTGGTTCCAGCTCGACGTGATCGACACCGCGGCCTACGAACGCGCCACCGCCGCCGGGCTCGACATGGTGATGGACCGCTGCCCGGCCATCGAATGGGCGGCTAACGGGCCCCGCGCCGGGCGGTGACCTCGATCTCGATCCGCATCCGGGGGTCGGACAGGCCGCACACGAGCATCGTCGCGGCCGGCCGCACCTCGCCGAACGCCTTCCGCAGCACGGGCCAGCACGGCTCGAAGTCGGCGGCGTCCGGCAGGTAGTACGTCACCCGCAGCACGTCCGCGAACGTGCAGTCGGCCTCGGTGAGCGCCGCGCCGATGTTGGCCAGGCACTGCTCGGCCTGCGCGACGACGTCCTCCTGGATCGTCATGGTCGAGTAGTCGAACCCCGTGGTGCCCGAGACGTGCACCCAGTCGCCGTCCACCACGGCCCGCGCGTAGCCGACCTGCTCTTCGAACGTGGAACCGGAAAGGATCGCGCGCCTCATGGTCACCGACCCTAGACGTCGTCGATAGCGAACGCATAGACGAGGTCGCTAACCTGCGGGCCATGCCAGTAGCCGCCCTCAACGGGATCAACCTCAGCTACCACGTCGAGGGCGACGGCGATCTCGTCGTGCTGGTGATGGGCACCGGCAGCCCCGGCCGCGTGTGGCACCCGCACCAGGTGCCCGCGTTGCGCGCCGCCGGTTTCCGGGTCGCGACGGTCGACAACCGGGGCATCCCGCCGACCGACGAGTGCGCGTCCGGCATGAAGATCGAGGACCTGGTCGGCGACACGGCGGCGTTGATCGAACACCTCGGCGGCCCGGCCCGGGTGGTCGGCACGTCCATGGGCGCGCGGGTGACGCAGGAGTTGGCGCTGGCCCGCCCCGACCTCGTGGAGCGCGCCGTGCTGCTGGGCACCGCCGGCCGCAACGACCCGGTGCAGAATGCCCTGTCCCAGGGCGAGCGCGCGTTGCACGACCAGGCCATCACCCTGCCCGGCCGCTACTTCGCGGCGGTCAACGCGGTGCTCAACCTCTCCCCCGCGACCCTGCGCGACCCGGTGGGGGTCCGCGACTGGCTGGACGTCTTCGAGTTCACCGGGTCCGCGGTCGGCGCCGGCGTACGCGCCCAGATGGACCTGAACGAGTTCGACAGCCGCCTGGAGGCCTACCGCGCCATCACGGTGCCGTGCCTGGTGGTGGGCTTCGCCGACGACCGCATCCTGCCGCCGCACCTGGCCCGCGAGGTGGCCGAGGCCATTCCGGGCGCGCGGTACGAGGAGGTGGCCGACGCCGGCCACTACGGCTTCCTCGAACGGCCCGCCGAAGTCAACCGGCTGCTCGTGGAGTTCCTGACCGGGTAGGCGGCGAAACCCGCCCCCCGCTGTCGGCCATCCGGGTCAATCACGGATCGTCACCGCCCGGCCACGGGAACTTCCCTACCACGGGACCGCAAACGCCGTTACCGTCGTTGCGACCTGCGGAGGGGGGAGATGGACCACCGACGACTCGCCCGCACCTCGCGCCAGATCGCTCTGATCGGCGCGGGCGGTGTGACGTGTCTGGTGCTCCTGCCGATCGCCATCAACGCCGCGACCGGCGGCTCTGCACCTCGCGTGCTGGGGCCGTACGCGACGTGGGTGTGGCCGTCGCTGGTGCTCCTGTCGGCGGTGACGGCGGCCCTCGCCGCGTGGGACGGGCTCAGCGCCGTGCTCGTGCAGCGGCGTCCCGCCCACCCGGCCAACCGGACGGCCGCGCTGGAACGCGTGGAGCGGTACGTCCTCGCCCGGCAGGCGGGCTCGCTGGCCGAGCAGGTGCGGCTGAAGCTCGGCGTCGCGCCGCGCATCGGCCCGCGGCTGCCGACCCGCATCAAGGCGCCGCTGGTGGTGACCGGCGAGCCGGGCGCGGGCAAGACGTCGCTCCTGCTGGAACTGGCCGAGACGCTGCTCAACCGGGCCAAGTCGGACGACGGGCGGCCCGTGCCGGTGCTGGTGGACCTGGGCACCTGGCGGCGGGACGAGGACTTCGGCGAGTGGCTGCTCAAGGCGTTGGCCCGGCGGTACCGGATCGGCGTGCGGCTGGGCCGGACGTGGCTGCGGGACCGGCGGCTGGCGGTGCTGTTCGACGGCCTGGACGAGCTGCCCGGGGCCGACCGCGCCGAGTGCCTGGCGTGGATCACCGCGCTGAAGCTGCCGCAGGTCGCGCTGTGCTGCTCCACCGACGACTACGAGCGGCTGCCGCGGTACGACGTGGTGCACGTGGAACCGTTGCGGCGCAACGACGTGCTCGACCTGATCGCCGCGTGCGGGCCCCGGCTGGACGGGCTGCGCGAGGCGTTGGACAAGGACCCGGACCTGTGGGACGAGGTGCGCACGCCGCTGGCGTTCGGGCTGCTGGCGCTGGCCTACCGGGCGGGCCGGGCCGAGTACCGCGGGGTGCTGGACACGTACCTGGTCGAGTCGGCCGCGCGGGGTCCGGGGCGGGCCGAGCGGACGTTGCGCGCGCTTCGGTTCCTGGCCCGGATCGCCCGCCGCCGCACGGACCTGGTCGCCCGGCACCGGCTGCCGCCGCGGGAGGTGTGGCTGGACTTCGTCGAGCCGGCGGCGGTCTGGCGGCTGTTCCGGCGGGCCGGGCCGGGGGTGCTGGCCGGTGCGGCGACCGCGCTGTGCCTGGTCGTCGGGCTGCGGTTCGGTCTCACCGCAGGCGTGGTCGCGGCGGTCGGCACGATCGCGTTGCGGCACGGGCGGTTCGCCGCTCCGGTGGCCGGCCGGGCACGCGGGGCGCGGTGGGCGGCGACGGGTTTCGTCACCGGGGCGGCGGTCGTGGGCGTGCTGTCCGCGGTGGGCGGCTGGCTGGGCGCCCAGGTGGCGCGGTGGCCGGCGTACGTCGCGTTCGGGCTGGTGCTCGTCGCGACGTTCCTGGTGGCGCTGGGCGTGACGCGGGACCGGTACTGGGCGGTGGCGGTGGCGCTGGCACCGACGGCCGTGATGATCCGGACCGGTCCGTCGGCGGACCTGGTGGCGGCGTTGGGGATCGGGCTGTGCGCGGGCGCGGCGGCCGGTGTGTTCGCGGGCGGTCTGGCCAGGGTGTGGGAGAGCCTGCGCGACCTGCCGCCGGCGGGGCGCGGGCCGCGCTGGTTACCGGTGGCGGGCCTGGTCGGCGTCGGGATCGCCGCCGGCCTGGGCGCGCCGCCGCAGTGGCAGGCGGTCGGGCCGGTGACCGGGCTGCTCATCGGGCTCGCCGTGACCCCGGTGGCGGCCCGGCCGTTCGAGCCGGTCGCCGAACTGCTCGCGAAACCCCTCGCGCTGGACGAGTTCCCGTTGCGGCGCAAGGCGGTCCTCCAGTCCGCCCGGGACCGGGTGCTGCTGGTCGGCGACCACCGCTTCCCGCACGGCGTGGTGCGCGACCACCTCGCCGAGTGCGACCCGGTGGAGCTGGGCGCGACCGTCGAACGCCGCCGGGAAGGCCTCAGCCCCACCGGGTCCGACCCCACGGCTTGAAGATCGACAGCACCGTGTTGACCGTGTAGATGGTCAACGAGACGCAGGACGCGACCAGCACGTCCGTGCCCGCCGTGCCGACCTCGCCGTCCGCCGCCTCGTGCAGCCCCGAGCGCAGCGCGAACGTCGTCGCCACCACGGCGATCACCGTCAGCACGAACTTCACCAGCACCCAGCGGTGCTTCACCAGGCCCCACTTCGTGCCCACGGACACCAGGACGCCGGTCGCCAGCGCCAGCAGGCCCATCGGCAGCACGACGACATCGCCCAGCAGCGCCATCGCGCGGTAGAGCACGGGTTCGCCGAAGGCCGCCAGCGCCAGGACGAGGTTGCCGACCGTGACGCCGAGCCAGCCGACCGACGAGATGACGTGCAGCAGGACGACGAGTTTTCGTGCGGTGGGCGGTAATCTCATGGGGTGGAGCGTGCCGGTGCGGTGCTTGTCGCCACGTCCGTCGTGCGGCGGCTCGCGGGCCTACGCCCGGCGGCGTAGTTCCACCGACGAGAGGTTGCCGTCCTGGTCCAGCAGGCCGCGCCGCCGCCGGTTCCAGCGCAGGAAGAGCAGCGCCAGCACGCCGACCAGCGCGGGCAGCAGCATGTAGACGCCGGACACCACGAGCAGCAGCAGGACACCGGCCAACGCGAGCACCGCCGTGTAGCGGGCCTTGCTGCGCCGGGGAAGCAGCCGCACGGCCGCCGCCGCGCCGATCACGTACACCGCGACGAACTGCCCGGTGGTCAGCAGCACCAGCAGCGTGGTGCCCGCGCCGGTCACCACGACCACCATGAGGATCACGAACGACAGACCCACCAGCAGCAACAGGCTCCGCCGCGGCACCTCGCCCGCGACGCTGCCGCCGGACAGCTTGCGCGGAAACGCCCCGTCCCGGCTCAACGCCGCGCCGAGCTTCGCGCCGCCCGCGTAGTAGGCGTTCATCGAGCCCACGGTCAGCAGCACGGCGGCGATCGCGGCGAACACCTTCAGGTCGCCGCCCAACGCGCGCGCCAGCAGCTCGCCCAGCGGCGCGTCCGCGGCGACGTCCGAACCGAGCACCGCGACCGTCGCGAACGCGACCGACAAGTACAGCAGCGCCACGATGAGCACCGCGAACCCGACCGCGCGCGGCAGGTCCCGCTGCGGTTTGCCGAACTCCTGGGCCAGGTGCGTGATCGCCTCCCACCCGGCGAAGCTCCACACCAGCAGCGCGGCGGCGGGGCCGATGGCCGTCCACCCGTTGGGCGCGAACGGCTCCAGGTTCGCCGGGTCCATCATCGGCACGGACAGCGCGACCGCGCCGAACACCAGCAGCATGAGCATCCCGGCCAGCGCGCACTGCATCCGTCCCGACGCACGCAGACCCGCCCAGTTGGTCGACGCGACCAGCGTCATCAGCACCACGGCGGTGCCGACCTGCGCGACCCGCCCACCGCCGACGGCGTCCGCCACGTACGAGCCCGCGAACAACGCGGACGCCGTCGTCCCCGGCGGGACGGCGAAGAAGAAACACCAGCCCACGATGGTGGCCGCGCGTTCGCCGAACGCCAGCCGGGCGTAGGTCGACACGCCGCCGGCGTCCGGGTGGCGTGCGCCCAACGCGGCGAAGGTCGCGGCCAGCGGCGCGGACACCATTACCAGACCGAGCCAGGCGACCAACGACGCCGGACCGGCCACCTGCGCGGCCAGCGCGGGCACGGCGATCACCCCCGTGCCGAGCACGGCGCCGACGTACATCGCGGTGCCCTGCGCGACGGTCATTCCGGTGATCTTCTTGCCCACAACGGAAGAGCTTCCCAAATTCCGACCGGTCGCGGATAGCCTCGCGGCCCCCTTCCCGGCGTGTCGGACCGACTACGCTCGGACCACGTGGGCAGGCCACGGGGTTTCGACGACGCGGCGGTCGTGGACGCCGCGATGGAGGTGTTCTGGTCGAAGGGGTACGAGGCCACTTCGACGGAGGACCTGTGCGCTCGCACGGGTTTGGGGCGAGGCAGCCTGTACAACGCCTACGGCAGCAAGCACGGTCTGTACGAGCGGGTGCTGCGCCGCTACGCCGAGATCGGGTTCGGCGGGCAGCTCGCGATCCTGGAAGGCCCCGGCGCGGCGAAGGACCGGCTGCGGGCACTGATGCTGACCGTCATCGACACCGACCTGGCCGACCCTGACCGGCGCGGGTGCCTGGCCATCAACGCCGCCGTGGACGCCGGCGGCACCGACGGCCTGGTGGCGGAGGCGGTGCGGCGGCAGTTCGGGCGACTGGAGGGCGCGGTGTGCCACCTGATCGCGTCGGGGCAGCGGGCCGGCGAGTTCTCGTGCGACGTGGATCCGTTGGTGAGCACGCGGTTCTTCCTCAGCGCTTATTACGGGTTGCGCGTGCTCGGGAAGGTCACGCACGACCGGCAGGAGTTGGAGGACGTGGTGGACGGGGCTCTGGCGCGGCTCTAGGCCCGGTGCAGTGGGTGGCCAGGGCCGTAGATCGCGCTAGGCCCAGTGCGACGGGCGGGTCAGGGCCGGCGGCAGGACGGTGCCCGCGTCGCCCTTCGCGGCGTCCACCTGCGCCTGCGTGAGGAACAGGGCGTCGGTCAGGTCCGCGCCGCCCAGGTCGGCGCCCCGCAGGTCCGCGCCGATGAGGTCGGCCAGGCGCAGGTCGGCGTGCGTCAGGTCGGCCCCGATCAGGTAGGCGCCCCGCAGATCCACGCCCCGGAGGTCGGCCTTGGCGAGGTTCTTGCCGATGAGATCCGCGCCCCGCTTGGACTTCCGGCTCTTCGTCCGGGCGCGGGCGTGCTCGCTGGCCTGGTCGAGCAGCCCGCTCACGGTGCGCCACCGCGGCCCGACGTCCAGCCGCGCCAGCTCCTCCGGCGGGCCGGCGGTGAGCTTCTCGATGTCCCCCTTGGCTTCGGCGAGTTGCCCGCGCAGTGCCGGCGGGACGCGGAGGTCGAGGGCTTCGGTGAGGTACCAGAGCAGTTCGTGCAGCTCGCGCACCACCGGGAAGACGTCGAACATCAGCTCGGCCGTCTCGGGGGCGTCCCGCCAGCTACGCCCGCCGAACGTCACCTGGGCGACCTGCTGCCCCGCGCCGAAGCAGTCGTAGACCGTGCAGCCGCGGAAGCCCCGGTCCCGCAGTTGGGTGTGGATGCCGCAGTGGAAGTCCTCGCCCAGGTTGCGGCACGGCGTGCGGGCGGGTTTGTCGATCGCGAAGTCCGACGACCGGGCGAAGGCCGGCACCACGCAGCACAGGCCGAAGCACCGTTCGCAGTCGGCGCGCAACTCGGTCATGAGGCCAGCGTGTCCAGGATCTGCTGCCCGTACTTGGCCAGCTTGTTCTCCCCGACGCCGTTGACCGTGCCGAGCTGGGCCAACGTGCTCGGCGCGCTCGTGGCGATCTGCCGCAGCGTCGCGTCGTGGAAGATCACGTAGGCCGGGACGCCCTGCTCCTTGGCGGTGGCGGCCCGCCACGCGCGCAGCTTCTCGAAGACCGGGGCGGCCTCGGCGGGCATGTCCACGGGTTCGCCGCGCTTGGGCTTGGCTGTCTTGACCTTGGCGGCGCGCTCGGGCTCCCGCCGCAGGAGCACTTTCCGGCCCTGGTAGAGGACTTCCTCGCTGGCGGGGGTGAGGACGAGGGTCGAGTACTCGCCTTCGACGGCCAGCAGGCCTTGTGCCAGTAGCTGCCGGACGACACCGCGCCAGCCGCTCTCGTTCAGCTCGGCGCCGATCCCGAACACCGACAGCGCGTCGTGGTCGAACTGGATGACCTTGGCGGTCTTGCGCCCCAGCAGGATGTCGATCGTCTGCCCGGCCCCGAACTTCTGCCGCCGCTCGCTCTTGAGGCGGAAGACGGTGGACAGCACCTTCTGGGCGGGCACCGTGCCGTCCCAGGTCTCCGGCGGCACCAGGCAGGTGTCGCAGTTGCCGCACCGCTCGCCGCTCTGGCCGAAGTACTCAAGCAACTGCACGCGGCGGCACTCGACCGTCTCGCACAGCCCGAGCATCGCGTCCAGGTGCGCGACGAGCCGCCGGCGGTGCTGCTGGTCGCCCTCCGAGTCGTCGATCATCTTGCGCTGCTGCACGACGTCCTGGAGCCCGTACGCGAGCCAGGCGGTCGACGGCAGCCCGTCCCGCCCGGCGCGCCCCGTCTCCTGGTAGTAGCCCTCGACGGACTTGGGCAGGTCGAGGTGGGCGACGAACCGCACGTCCGGCTTGTCGATCCCCATGCCGAAGGCGATGGTCGCCACCATCACCAGCCCGTCTTCCCGCAGGAACCGCGCCTGGTGCTTGGCCCGGGTGCCCGAATCCAGGCCGGCGTGGTAGGCGAGCGCTTTGATGCCGTTCTGGTTCAGGAATTCGGCGGTTTTGTCCACGGAATTGCGGGACAGGCAGTAGACGATGCCCGCGTCGCCGTTGTGCTCGTTGCGCAGCAACTCCAGGAGCTGCTTCTTCGGCTCGTTCTTGGGCACGATCCGGTATTGGATGTTGGGCCGGTCGAAACTGGCCACGAAGTGCTTGGCGTCCCCGAGCTTCAACCGCTCGGCGATCTCGGCGTGGGTGGCTTTGGTGGCGGTGGCCGTCAACGCGACCCGAGGCACGTCGGGCCACCGTTCGTGCAGGTGGGAGAGGGCGAGGTAGTCGGGCCGGAAGTCGTGCCCCCACTGCGACACGCAGTGCGCCTCGTCAATCGCGAAAAGCGCGACCTTCCCCCGCTCCAACAACCGGACGGTCTGCTCCACCCGCAGCCGTTCGGGGGCGAGGTAGAGCAGGTCGAGTTCTCCGGCGAGGAACTCGGCCTCCACCAGTGACCGTTCGTCGGGGTACTGCGTGGAATTCAGGAAACCGGCCCGCACACCCAGGTCGCGCAACGCGTCGACCTGGTCTTGCATCAGCGCGATCAGGGGTGAGACGACCACCCCGACCCCGTCCCGGACGAGCGATGGTATTTGATAACACAACGACTTCCCGCCACCGGTGGGCATGAGAACGAGCGCGTCACCACCACCGATGACGTGCTCGACGATCTCCTGCTGGTCTCCGCGGAACGAGTCGTAGCCGAAAACCCGACGCAGAACCTCATGCGACCCCACCCGGCGATCCTAACGACCCCCACCGACACCCCGCCGCCACCCCACTGGACCGTTCGGTGGAACAACCCGCCACCGGCTAACAAGCCGTCCGACGTGGCCGACTTCGAGGTACCGAGGCGGGGAGCGACGCCATGACACTCGACCAACGCCGCAGGCACCAGCCGGACACCGCGCCGGAGTACCGGACGGCGTTCCAACGGGACCGCGACCGGGTGCTGTACTCCTCCGCGTTCCGCAGGCTCGCGGGCGTGACCCAGGTAGCGGCCGTCAGCGAGCAACGCGTGCTGCACAACAGGCTGACGCACAGCCTCAAGGTCGCCCAACTGGGCCGGCGGGCGGCCCAGCACCTGGTCGCCGCGCGCCCCGACCTCGCCGTGAAGGCGGACGTCGACCCCGACGTCGTGGAGACCGCCGGGCTGGCCCACGACCTGGGCCACCCACCGTTCGGGCACGTCGCCGAGGTCGTGCTCGACAGCAGGCTCGGCGACACCGGCCTCGAAGGCTTCGAGGGGAACGCCCAGTCGTTCCGCATCGTCACGAAACTCGCGCGCCGCAGCAAGGGCCACCCCGGCCTCGACCTCACACCCGCGAGCCTGAACGCGATCCTGAAGTACCCGACGGCCCGACCTCGGCGGTACGACGCGAAAGCACCCGCCGCGCACCCGTGGACGGACCGGAGCCGGGGCCCGAAGTGGGGCTGCTACCTCAGCGAACTGCCGGACTTCGTGCGTGCGCGCGGCGGATGCCCGCCGAAGACCCGGTGCGCGAACGCCGTGCTGATGGACTGGGCCGATGACATCACCTACGCGACCCACGACATCGAGGACTACTTCCGCGCGGGCCTGATCCCGCTGCACGACCTGACCCGCAACAGCGCCGACATCAGGCAGCACGGGATCGAGCGCCTGAAGGACAACACCGGCTTCGACCAGGACGAGTTCGTCAAGGCGCTGGACCGGGTCCTGGAGCAGATGAACGGCCGACAACACCGTTCGCACTCCTGGGAGACCCGCGAGAACCGGGCCTGGCTCAACGGCGTCACCTCCGCCAACCTCACCGACCTGATCGGCGCGACCGAGGAGTCCGACGACTGGCCGTACCTCGCGATCGACCGGGGCGCGCAGTACACCATCGAGGCGTTGAAGGAGCTGACCTGGTTCTACGTGATCGACAAGCCCGCGCTGGCGATGGCACAGGAAGGCCAGAAGAGGATCATCGGCTCGCTGTACGACAGGCTGTTCGAGCGCTTGAGCCACGACCCGTCCAGCAGGAAGCTCCCGACCCTGTTGCAGGAGATGTACCAGGACGCCGTGCGCGACCCGGACGCGAACGGCGCCTTCGCCACCGACGAGCCGGCGGCATGCGCCCGCGCGGTCGTGGACTACCTCTGCGTGCTCACCGAGGGGCAGGCCATCGACCTGGACGAGCGGCTGAGCGGCACGACCCGGAACTCGATGTTCGGCGTCTGGTTCCACTGAGCCCTGATCCGTTCGTTGGAACAACCCACCGGCGCGGTGCGGTCCTGGTAGTTCTGGATCATGCACGTGTACGGAGGCACTGTTCGGGACGCGGGCGAGGCGCTGCGGTCCGACCTCGACGGTTTCGTCACCGGGTGCGTCGACCGGTTCCGGCGCAGGCGGGGTGAGCCGCCCGAGGACGGTGAGGTGGCGAGCTGGCGCAAAAGCTGGCCGGTGTTGGTGCGTGCGTTGCTCAAGGCAGGGTCGGCGGACTTGGGCTTGTTGCTCGAGTTCGAGCTGCCCGGCACCGGTGAGCGGGTCGACGCCGTGGTGATGGGTGTCCGACCGGACGGCGGGTTGACCGGCGTCGTGGTGGAGCTCAAGCAGTGGGACCGGTTCCGGCGGGCGGACTCGACGGAGGTCGAGATCGCCCGGGGCGTCGAGCGGGTGCACCCGTGTCGCCAGGCCGCCGGGTACACCAGCTACCTGGAGACGTGGCTCGAGGACGCCACGCTGGACTTGCGGTTCCGTGGTGTCGCCGTGCTGCACAACGCCGGGACCGACATGGCTGCGCGGTTGCGGGCGGAGGTCGCGGGCCGGCCCGGCAGTGGTGACGTGCCGATCGTGTCCGCCGGTGACCTGACGGACACCGCGCCGCACGAACTCGCCGCGCTGTTGAGGTGTGACGACCTCCGGTCGCCCGCGGAGGAGCAGTTGGCGCGGTTCCTCGCGGTCGAGCACCGGCCGTCGCCGAAGCTGTTCGCCGAGCTCCGCGCCATCCTCGCGCAGAAGTCGGAGTTCATCCTGGTGGGCGCTCAACAGGCCGCCCAGCTCCGGGTGGCCAAGGCCGTCGCGGAAGCCTCGCCAGACCGGCGACGCGTCATCGCGGTGACCGGCGGACCCGGCACCGGCAAGACGGTGATCGCGCTGCGGCTGCTCGCCGACATCCCGAACCTCGCTTCGGCCGCCGGCCCGCTGTCGGCCCGTCTGCTCACGCCGTCCGGCACGCTGATGGACCAGCTCGAGCGGGCGCTCGAAGAGCAGACCCGGACGAGAGGGCTGTTCGCCTATCCGGACGCCCGCCTGGGGGAGGACACCGTTCCGCTGGTGGACGAGGCGCAGCGGCTCAGACGCGATCCGCGGCTGGTCACGGCGCTGATCAGGAACGCTCCGGTCAGCGTCTTCCTGCTGGACGAGCGCCAGGTGATCCGACCGAACGAGGGCGTCACCGTCGAGGAGCTGCGGCACATCGCGGACCGCGAGGGAGCCGACTTCCGCCACGTCGAGCTGACCGGCCAGTTCCGCTGCGGCGGCTCCCAGGCCTACCTCAACTGGCTCGGCAAGCTGCTGTCCGCCGACGACGTCGCCGAACCGTGGACCGGATCGGACTACGACGTCGGCGTGGCGAGCGACCCGGATGACCTGGAGCGCTGGATCCGACGCCACGGGTCGGCGGGCCACACCGCGCGGATCGCGGCCGGCTTCTGCTGGCCGTGGCCCAAACGCGCGGCCGGCCGACCGCTCCACGACGACGTGGTGATCACCTGGACCGACGGCGGCGAACGGACCTGGCGGCGGCCGTGGAACGCGAGCCGGGTCCACCGTGGACCCGACGGCGAGGTGCTCGCCCCGAAACGCACGTTCTGGGCCACCGACCCCGGCGGCCAGAACCAGGTCGGCTGCATCTACACCAGCCAGGGCCTCGAATACGACTACGGCGGCGTGATCCTCGGCCCGGACCTGGTCCGACGCGACGACCGCTGGGTCGCCGACCCCGACCAGAGCCACGACCAGGCCTTGAACGGGCTCCCACCCGACCGCTACCTGCCGCTGGCGCTGAACACCTACTGGGTCCTGGCCAGCCGCGCGACGCTGGGCTGCCGGTTCTACTCCACCGACCCGGAAACACAGCGCTTCCTGGCCGGCCTGTGCTGAATTGTCGGTGTGCCGCTCTACGCTCGGATCATGGGGTATGCAGACGTGCGCCGACAGGACGTGTCGGCCGCGATCGAGGAGTACGACGAGTCGGGCAAGGACGCGTTCCTGGCAGCCTACGGATATGCCGAAGCGCGCCAGTACGTGCTCGTCCACGACGGCCGGCGGTACGACTCCAAAGCGATCGTCGGCGTCGCGCACAAGTACCTGTCCGGCGCCGCGCTGACAGCCGACATGTTCAGCGGCGGCCGGGCCACCGTCGGACGACACCTGACCAACCTCGGCTTCCAGGTCGAGGGCATGGACGCACCCGCGCGGCTGTTCCTCCAGCCGCGCGGTCGTCAGGACGGTGGGGCCGAGCACTTCGCCAACACCGTCGTGGAGGGCGTCGTGCTCGCAAAGCACGCGGAAGCGCTCGGGGCGGATCTCGCCGCGCTCGAAGCCCTCTACCCCGACGGTGTCGCGAAGCTGTGGGGCAACACGCCTCCGGCGTTCGAGTACCACGCCAAGGCCAAGGCGCTGAAGGCACGTCGGGTCGGGGACCGGGTGCTGTTCTACGCCGACCACAGCTTCATCGCGGAAGCGGTGATCCTGCGCCTGTTCGACAACGAGCGGGCCGCGCGGTCGATCTGGGGAGCGGACCGGCAGGGCCGGACGTTCGCGCACATGGCCGCGTTGGGCGACGTGCGGATCTACGACCCGCCCCTCGACGCGCGCCCCGCGCTGCAGGCGATCGGGCTGGGCACGGTGCGGCACTTCATGCAGGCCCCGCAAGGCTTCCGGGTCGACCCGGCGGCCTCCGACCAGACGGCCGCGGAGCCGCCGGTGTTCTCGGTCGAGGACCTGTTGGACCGGCTGGTCACCCTCGACCCGCAGCAGCGGGCCGAGGACGCCAGGAGGCGTGAAGCGGTGGCGTTGCTGTGGGCGATCGGCCAGAAGGTCACGCGGCAACGGAGGTGGCACACCGAGGAGGACTTCCGCCACGGCGTGGGAGACCTGCTCCGCGACTTCGACGGTGAACCGGACCCCGAGGTCGCCAAGGACCTGTTCTGGCACCTGGAGGGCACCGACGTGTGGGCGGTGGAGCTAGCGGATGCCCAGCCGCTCGCGGGTTTCAACGACGTGTGCGACACGTTGCTGTCGTCCGTCGTGGTGCGCACGAAGGCGATCTCCGCCCTGCGCAGCCGCCACCTGAACGCCATCACCGAGGACGAAGAGCTGTTGAGCCGCCTGGGGCTCGGCGGATACGCACGGGTGGGCGGCGGCTCCCGGGCCGCCGGCGACCGGAACGAGGCGGCGCCCCGTCGGAAGCGGAACGGGGACGCCGTGGGGCGGCGCCGGAGCGTCGCCGAAACCGTCACTTCGCTGCACGACGACAAGTGCCAGTTCTGCGACACACGGCTTCTCACCGGTGTCGGCTTCTACAGCGAGGCCGCGCACATCAGGGGGCTCGGAGCCCCGCACGAGGGGCCGGACCACGTCGGCAACGCGCTGTGCCTGTGCCCGAACTGCCACGCGCGGTTCGACCGGTTCGGGATCTACATCGACCACGAGGACGTGGTGCGGCAGGCCCACAACAGCGAGGAAGTCGGCCGGCTGCGTCGCCATCCCGAGCACGCCATCGACGATGAGCACATCCGGTACCACCGGAGCCTGTGCCGCATCACCCCGCCGCCGGACCCGTCGGCCTGATCGGGTCTACTCGGGGAAGTCGTTGTTCCACACCGGCGACATGTGGGCGCGGCGGGCGGCCGGGGCGGTGATCCGCTCGAACTCGCCGGGGCGTGTGCGGTGCACGCAGTCGATGCCCACGCTGTGCAGCAGCTCGATGTCGGCGGCGTCGGGGCGGGCCGGGAAGAGGGCGGTCAGGCGGACCACGCGGTCCCGGCAGCGGGGTGCGTAGTGCAGTAGCTGCGCCACGGCCTGGCGGACGCGTTCCCGGCCGATGCCGCCCTTCGCCTCGATGACCTCCGCACCGTCCGGCCCGATCGTGTACATGTCCGAGATCCCCGCCTCGGAGGTGATGCGCTCGAAGCGCGCGTCCGGATTCGCGTCGGCGTATTCGTGCACCAATAGCGACTCGGCCCGGCGGACGGTGATGGATCGCGCAGGGCGTGAATAGGTGGCCTCGGTGGTGTGGATTCGTTCGAGTTCGATCGCCAGCCCTTGTTCGAGCTGGGAGCGGATGTACTCCTCGCGCGCGTTCTCGAGCGCGGCGACGCTCGACCTCTCGACGCCGAGATCGCTGATCACCTGGTGCACGACCGTCTGGTCACCGATCACGCGCCCCTGCAGGAAAGGGCCTTTGAGCACTCCGTTCGACGCCATGGCAAGGGTTCGGTACGGGATGACCACAGTGTCGTCCAAGCCGATCAGGCTGTAGACGTTGACGAAGCTGTCCTCGTCCGGGCTTTCCTTCCACAGCGTGTCGGCGAACGCCTGGTTGCGGAAGTTGGCCCCCACTTCGCCGATGGCCCTGATGTGGCCGGCCCACGTGAACAGCGCCACATCACCCACCCCGACCTCGGCCATGCGCCGGTCGAGGAAGGGGCGGGTGCCCCAGAACGGGGCCGTGCCACCGGGGTGCAGGCCGGTCAGCAGCGCGCGCTGGTCACCGGTCAGGGCCGACCAGTGCCGCGCCGCCCGGAAGTCGACCTCGTGGTGCAGGGTCTTCCGCCGGTTGCGCGCGGCTGTGGCGTCGGCCACCGGCTGGATCAGCAATCGCGTCACTGCGCACCCCCGGTCCGATCGAACAAGCGAGTGGAATAATCGCACACCGGACGATCACCCGTTGGTCCCGGCGGCGTCCACAATGGACTCACCACCCGCATTGCTGCGGCAATCGGGTGAATTCGGCGGAACGCCCGACGCCCGATTCCAGCCCGGCTATCCTCGCGATCACTCGTCTCGGCAACCACGCCAGGAGTAATGGATGCGTCCGCCGGAAAGCGCACCGAAAGGCGCGACCGCCAACGAGGTCAACGCCGTCGTGCTCGGCGCCGCCGTGCAGGCCGAGACGATCTCCGGCGGGGTGCACCTGCACGTTCCCGCGTCGCCGGCGCGGCTCGTGCCGCGCCAGCTCCCTGCCCGGCCGCGCGCCTTCACCGGGCGCGACACCGAGCTGGCCACGCTCACCGCCGCGGTGGACGGAGGCGTACGGGCGACGGTCGCGATCTCGGCGATCGGTGGGATGGGCGGCATCGGGAAGACGTCGTTGGCGTTGCACTGGGCACACGAGAACCGGGACCGGTTCCCCGACGGGCAGCTCTACGTCAACCTCCGGGGGTTCGACCCGGCGGACAAGCCGCTCGAACCCGCCGTGGCGGTGCGGGGATTCCTGGACGCGCTCCACGTCGCGCCGGCGTCGATCCCGTCCGACCTCGACGCGCGGACCGCGCTCTACCGCACCCTGGTCGCCGACCGGCGGCTGCTGGTCGTGCTGGACAACGCCGTCGACGAGGAGCAGGTCACGCCGCTGCTGCCGGGCAGTGAGACCTGCACGGTGCTCGTGACGAGCAGGCACACGCTCGAGGGCCTGGCGACGGCGTACGGCGCGCGGCTGATGTCGCTGGACGTGCTCGCGGCGGACGCCGCGGAGCAGGTGCTGGCCGGCTACCTGGGCCGGGACCGGGTCGACGCGGAGCCGGACGCGGTGCGCGACCTGATCCGGCTGAGCGGGCGGCTGCCGCTGGCGCTGAGCATCCTGGCCGCGCGGGCGAGCCAGTTCCGGGACTTCCCGTTGGAGGTGTTCGTCGCCGAGTTGCGCGAAGCGGGACAGCGGCTGGACGCGTTCCAGAGCAGGATCCGGCAGAACGACCTCCGCGCGGTGTTCGACTCGTCGTACCGCGCCCTGGCCGAGCCCGAGGCCAGGCTGTTCCGGATGCTCGGCGAGGTGACCGCGCCCGACACGACGGTCCCCGCCGTGGCGAACCTGGCACGGGTGGCCGAGGCGGACAGCCGACGGCTGCTGCGCGACCTGGTCGACGCGCACCTGGTCGAGAACCACGCGCCCGGCCGGTACCGGATGCACGACCTGGTCCGATTATGGGCGTCGGAGAAGGCCCAACAGGTCGACAGCGCGGCCGAGCGCACGGCGGCCCAGCAGCGGTTCGTGGACTTCTACGTGCACAGCGCGGTCGCCGCGTCCGCCCGGGTCGACGGGCGGCGGAGGCCCACCCTGGTCGCCGAGCCGACGCCGGACTGCCGTCCGCTGGGCTTCCCGGACCGAGACGCCGCCTTGGCCTGGCTCGACGCCGAGCACGCGTGCCTGCTGGCCGCCGGCAGGCTGGCGGTGGCCCGCGACTGGCATTCGCGGGTGTGGCAACTGGCCTACGCGCTCGACACGTTCCACTGGCGGCGCGGCCACGTGCACGACCACTTCACGATGTGGCAGGACGCGCTCGGCGCGGCGGAGGCGTTGGGCGACGACGGGCTGCGGGGCCGGGCGCACCGGTACCTGGGTTACGCCGCGTCGAGGAAGTCCCGCCACGGCGAGGCCATCGAACACCTGACCGCGGCGCTGCGCCTCGCCGAACAGGTCGGGGACATCCGTGAACAGGCCCGTGCGCACCAGGACTTCGCGTGCGCCTGGGAAATCCGGAACGACTACGAGATGGCCTTGAAGCACGCGATGCTGGCGGTACCCCTGTTCCGCCGCGCCGACATCCCGATGTGGGAGGCGCGGGCGCTCAACCTCGCCGGCAGCTACCAGGCGCGGCTCGGCGACCACGCGACGGCACGTGAGTTGTGCGAACGGTCCCTTGAGCTGTCGAGGGAGTTCCAGGACCTGGACGGTGAGGCGGCATCGCTGGACTGCCTGGCGGACGTCCACTTCCGTTCCGGCGAGCACGTCAAGGCGGTCGCGTTGTTCCGTGACGCGCTCGGCCTTCGCCGGCGGCTGGGCAACGCCTACGGCACCGCCGACAGCCTGGCCGGGCTGGGCCGCTCGCTGACCGCATCGGGCGAGCACCGGGCAGCCCTTGAAACCCTGGCCCAGGCCGAGGCGCTCTACCGCTCCCAGAGCCGACTGCCGGAAGCCGACGCCGTGCGGGACCAGTTGGCCGCCCTCGCGGCGCTGTGACGGTGTATCTGTGCACGGGAGGTCGGCTCTTGTCGACTGTGAGCGACTTGACCGTCCGCGACCTGCGCCGTGCCCTCGACCTGGTCCGCCTGTTCAACGAGGACGACGGCGACGACGAACTGGCGCGGAGTGGGTTGGCGGGCTTGGGGCGGTTGGTCGGGTGTGAGTTGGCCGGTGTGGTCGGCAGTGACCACGTCGCAAGGAGGTTGACCGCGGTCGACATCACGCTGCCTGACCGGAACATGGTGGGGCGGCCCGGGTTTGCCGAGGCTGTTGGGCAGCATCCCGGGTTTTCGGCTTATCGGGCTGGGCGGTTGCCGGTGTGGACCGCCGTCGCGTTGACCGATCTGGTCGATATGGCTTCGTTGCGGCGCTTGCCGCTCTACGTCGACTTCTACCGTCCGGAAAGGACGGTCGACCAGTTGCTCTGCGTGTTGGAGCTCAAGGGTCGGCAGAGCAGTGTGCTGGTGTTCAACCGGTCGCGGCCCGGGTTCTCCCGGCGGGATCGGGAGATCGTGGAACTGCTGGCTCCCCACCTGTCCCAGGCGATGGCCCGGCGCGAGCGGTATGCCGCGTTGTCGGCCACCGCGCGGCACGTCTCCGTGCTCGGGGAGCAGCGGGAGCGGGCGTTGGCGCGGTTGCCCGAGTTGACCTCGCGTGAGCGGCAGGTGGCTGTGCACGTCGCCGGCGGCGCCACCGATCGGGAGATCGCGCGGAACCTGGGGATCAGCACGCGGACCGTGCACAACCACCTCGGGCACATCTACCGGAAGCTCGGCCTCACCAATCGGGCCGGGCTCAGCGCGTTGATCCACCGGGGCTCCTAGCGCGTCGGTGGGGGCGAGCAGGTGCGGACCCGGCTGCTGGCCAGTCGAGCAGGTCCGGACCCGGCCGGTGGTCGGCCGAGCAGGCGCGGACCCGGCCGGTGGCCGGTCGAGCAGGTCCGGACCCGGCCGGTGCGCTAGCCCGGCGGCATCAGGCGCAGGTGGAGCATCGCCGCGAACCTCGCGTCCGGGTCGCTCAGATCGATACCGCCGACCTCCGCCAGGCGGCGCAGCCGGTAGCGGAAGGTGTTGGGGTGCACGTACATCGCCGCCGACGCCGCCACCACGTCGCCGAACGCGTCGAGCCACGCCCGCAGGGTCTCGACCAGGTTGCCGCCGTGTTCGCGGTCGTACGCCAGCAGACGCGCGATCGGGCCGGCCGGCGGGTCGCCCTGGGCCGCGATGAGGTCGCGCAACTCCAGCAACAGCACCTCGACCTCCACGTCGGCCAGCCGCGCCACCCGCCGTGGGCCCGCGCCGGAACGCAGCACCCGCAGCGCCCGGTCGGCGGCCGTCCGCGAACGGTGCAGGCCGGCCACGTCGGCCGCCGCGCCGCCGATGCCGATGCGGGCGTGGACTCGGGTGCCCACGCGGTCCAGGAAGTCCGTTGCCACGCGGGCCGCGTCGGGGGTCTCGGACACCGGCACGATCGCGTAGGCCACGTCGCCCAGCAGCGCGACCGCCGACCTCGGGTGGACCGCGCCCAGGTGCATCGCGAACGCGTCGCAGACCCGTTGGCGTTCGGCGATCAGGCGGGCGTGTTCGGCGACGCTCGGGTCCGCGCCGTACGGGTCCGCCGGCGACATCGCGAGCACCACCGCCGGCCGCCCGAGCAGGCCCAGCCTGCTGACCGCCTCCACCGCGCCCGGACCGCCTTCCAGCGCCTGGCCGACGAGGTCCGCGCGCAGCCGCCGCTGCACGTCCGCGCCCGCCCGCAGCCGCAGCATGTGCAGCGCCACGAGTTTGGCCGCGTCCCGGAACGTCCGCGACCGGTCGGGGTCCAGCGGCGCGCGCACGGCGGCCCAGATCGAGCCCAGCACCTCGTCACCCGCCCGCACGGCGATCGCCACCCGCGGCAGCACCAGGTCGGTCCCGTCGGTGGCCGGCGGGTCGAAGTACACCGGCTGGTCGCCCCGGTACAGCTCGCGGAACACCCCGCGCTCCTCCAGCATCCGGGTGAACCGGTCCGGCACCTGCCGGCCGAGGATCGTCTCCACGCGGGACGGGTCGGCCTCCTCCTGCCGTCCCGAGAACGCCAGCACCCGCGAGCTGCGGTCCTCGATGGTCACCGGCGCGTCCAGCAGCGCCGCGACCGCGTTGGCCAGCGCGAACAGGTCCCCGGACGGTGGGCCGCCGAGCGTTTCCGGGCCCGCGCCGACGTCTCCGTCCGCCAGCAGCGACCGCAGCAGCGCCGCCAGTTGCGCCCACGACGCGCCCCTCGTCAGCCCGAGCAGGACGACCCCGGACGACCGCACCGCCGCCGCGAGCCGTTCGTCGGAGGGCACCGGGGAGCGCACCACGAGCGCCGCCGCCGACTGCGCCCCCAGCTTGTCGAGCGCGCCGGCGATCGCCTCCACCCCGTGCAGCCCCACGCCGAGCACGAGCGCGTGGGGCGGCAGCACGGGCTGGTCCAGCGGGTCGTGGATGGCCACGCCGTCGATCTCGTCCACGCCGTCCGGGTCGCCGTGGGCGAGGTCGAGCAGGGTCGTGCCGAGGTCCTCCAGGACCCGGCCCAGGCCGGTGCGCGGACGGGCGCTCATCGGACACCCCGCCAGTGCAAGCAGGTGCTCATCCGATCCTCCGCCGGGGTGAACGCGGCTTCACCGCAGGACTTCCGCCATCAGCGCCACCAGCAGCGCGGTGCGGCCGGGGATCTCGTCCACCAGCACGTGCTCGTGGTCGGCATGAGCGCCACCACCCGCCGCGCCGAGGCCGTCGAGCGTGGGCGTGCCGACGCCGGCGGTGAAGTTGCCGTCCGACGCGCCCCCGACGGCCGCGCCGGTGACCGGAGCCAGCCCCAGTTCCCCGCCCAGCCGCCGCGCGAGCGCGAACAGCCCGGCGGACGCCGACTCGGGCAGCGGCGGGCGGTTGGGGCCGCCCAGGATCTCCAGCCGCGCGCCGGGCAGCGCCGGCGTCAGCGCGTGCATCCGCCGGTCGACGCGTTCCTGCTCGGCCTCGGACGTCACCCGCACGTCCACGGCGAAACCGCCGCTCGCGGGCACCGTGTTGCCGGTGGTGCCCGCGTTCAGCAGGGTCGGCGTGACGGTCGTGCCCACCGCGGGCTCGGACAGCGCGGCCACCGCCAGCAACTGGTGCGCCAGCTCGACCGCCGCGTTGACGCCCAGCTCGGGCTCCAGCCCGGCGTGCGCGGCCTTCCCGAGCGCCCGCACCTCGTACCGCGACACGCCCTTGCGGGCGATCTTCACCGCCGTGCCCGCCGCCGCCTCCAGCACGAACGCCGCCGCGCAGCCCGCCGCCTCCGCCTCGACCAGCCCGCGCGACGACGGCGAGCCCAGCTCCTCGTCCCCGGTCACCAGCAGCGTCACCCCGGCCGGGTCGTCGAGCGCCGCGATGGCGTGGAAGGCCATCACCACACCGGTCTTCATGTCGAAGCAGCCCGGCCCGCGCAGGATCCCGTCCCGCACCGAGAACGGGTGCGTGCGCAGCGAGCCGATCGGCCACACCGTGTCGTGGTGCCCGACCACGAGCACCCGCGCCGGCCCGTCGCCCAGCCGCCACCGCAGGTGCGGCCCGATCCGGTCCGGCGCGACACCCAGCAACCGGGTTCCCAGCCCGGCCACCAGATCCGCGCTGGACGCCACCGCGTCCTCGACCGCGGACGGGGACTCCTTGCGCACCAACAACTCTATGTCCGCCAACAGTGCCGGCAGCGCGTCCGTGAACCGCCGCACCAGCCCGGCCCTCACGCGCGCAACCAGTCGATCGCGCGGGCCGCCGCGAAGCCGATGAACGCGTCCCGCTCGGGCACCTGCACCCGCGTGTCGAACGCCTGGGTGAACACGCCGACCGCGTACCGCCCGCCGTCCGGGTACTCCACGACGCCGGCCTCGTTGCGCACCATGGGCAGCGTCCCGGTCTTGCCGGACACCTTGATGCCGTCCTCGTGGAACCCGGACCGCAGCCGGTGCGGCCACACCTGGTGGCCCAGCCAGTACCGCACGTCGGCGCACGCCTCGGCGGGCGCGGCCTCGTCCCGCCACACCATGCCGAGCAGCCGGGTGGTCTCCTCGGCGGTCGTCCGGCACGTCCGCGCAAGCTGGAGGATGCGCAGTGCGAGCAGGTCCGCCCGGCTCAGCCCGGCGAAGGACTCGTCGGCGAGGTCCTCGCCGAGGTCCTCGCCGACGGTCGCGAACAGCCCCGCGCAGTCGTACGGCACGGCGGTGTGCGTGAACCCGAGCCCGGCCAGCAGCTCCGCCACGGCGGGCAGCCCGATCCGGTCCGCCACCAGGTCCGTCGCCACGTTGTCGCTGACGCCGATCATCAGCACCGCGAGGTCGTGCCACGAGATGGTCACCTCGTGCCGGTAGGTCGCCAGCCCGTACGGCGACCCGGTGCCCGTGCCCGGCAGGTAGGTGATCCGCTCGCCCAGGTCGACCCGGCCCGCGACGGCCTGCCTGGCCGGCTCCACCGCCACCGGCACCTTGAAGACCGAGGCGGACACGACCGGCTCGTCGCCGTCGATGTCCACCCGGCGCGGTCCGTCCAGGTCGGCGGCGTGCAGCCACACTCGCACGCCGACCTCCTCGGCACGTCTGAGGATCTCGCCGACCACCTCGTTCGCGGTCTCCATGTTCGCTCCGTTCGTCGCGGGCCGGCCACCAGTTGACGACCATCGTGGCCCCTCGCGCGTCGTCGTGGCCGACGAACCGGGCCACCGGCAGTTGTCGGTTCCGACGAAGCCGCCGCCCCGGCACGATGTGAAAAATCCGCGCGCGGTCGGACCGGCGGGGCCTGCTATCTGTGGAAGGGGGCCCGCCGGCCTGCGCGCCGTCCGACCCGATCCCGGACGCGCCACTCCACGCCGAAGGAGAAACGCATGTCCCGCAGTGCAGAAGTCGCCGCCTGGCTGCCCGGCCGGCTCGCCGGGCTGATCGCCGAGCACGGCGTGCCCGGCGCGCAGGCCGCGGTGCTGGTCGACGGCGAGGTCGTGGACGCCGCCGCCGGCGTGCTGAGCGTGGCCACCGGTGTGGAGACGACCACCGACTCGGTGTTCCAGGTCGGCTCGATCACCAAGGTGTGGACCGCGACGCTGGTCATGCAGCTAGTGGAGGACGGCCTGCTGGACCTGGACGAGCCGGTGGTGAAGTACCTGCCGGAGTTCCGGGTCGCGGACGCCGGCGCGACCTCCGTCATCACCGCCCGGCACCTGCTCGACCACACGGCGGGCTTCGACGGCGACCTGTTCCACCGCACCGGACGCGGCGACGACGCCGTGGAGAAGTACCTGGCGACCATCACCGACGCGGCGCAGATCCACCAGCCGGGCGCGATGTTCTCCTACTGCAACAGCGGGTACGTGGTGCTGGGCCGGCTGGTGGAGGTGTTGCGCGGCAAGCTGTTCGGCGCGGTGCTGCACGAGCGGATCGTGCGCCCGCTCGGCCTGCGGCACGTCGCCACGAACGCCGACGAGGCCATCCTGTTCCGCGCCGCCGTGGGCCACCTGCCCGGCGACGACGGCCCCGTGCCCGCGCCGGTCTGGGGGCTGGAGGCGTCCAACGCGCCCGCCGGGGCGATGCTCGCCATGCGTGCCCGCGACCTGCTCGGCTGGGCCAAGGCGCACCTCGACGGCGGCGGGCCGATCCTCGGCGAGGCGAGCGCCCGCGCGATGCGGGTGCCGCAGACCGACGTGCCCTTCACCGCCCACCTGGCCGCGAAGTGGGGCCTGGGCTGGGAGCTGTTCGACTTCGGCGCGGACGTCTTCGGCCACGACGGCGCCACCATCGGGCAGACGGCGTTCCTGCGGATCTCCGGTGAGACCGGCATCGCCGTCGCGCTGCTGACCAACGGCCAGAACGGGGGCGCGCTGTACGGGGACATCGTCGCCGGGGTGCTCCGCCAGTACGCGGGCGCGGACGTGCCCGGGTACCCGACGCCGCCCGCCGACCCCGGACCGCTCGACGCCGCGCGGATCACGGGCACCTACGAGACCCCGGTGATCGGGTACGCGGTGAGCGTGGACGACGAGGGCCGGGGCTGGGTGGAGACGATCCCGCACACCGAGCAGGCGAAGATGCTGGTGCCGCGCGGCAGCGCGGAGGTGGTCCGGCTGGCGGACGACCGGCTGATCGGCGTCGAGGAGCAGCACGGCCGCTACCCGGTGTACACCCTGGTCGGCGCGGACGACCAGGGCCGGGCCGAGTACCTGTTCAACAGCCGGGCGGCGCGCCGCACCGAGGCGGAGTAGGTCGGAACCCCCAAGGACCGCACCAGTGGAGTGTGGTGCGCGGCCTCTCCCATAGGCCGCGCACCACACTCGCCTACTCGCGCAGGCCGATCGCGTCGATCGGCCGCGCCCGCAACGCCAGCCGGGTCGGCAGGCCCAGGGACAGCAACCCGAGCAGCGCGGCGAACCCGATGATCCCCAGGTACACGGCGATCGGCCCGCTGGGCAGCGGTGAGCCGGTCAACCCGATGCCGAGCAACATCAACGGCACCGCCGGGATGAGCGTGCCGACCACGATCGCCATGCCCACCAGCGTGACCGCCTCGGTCCGCATCATCCGCACGACCTGCCGCCGGGTGCCGCCGACCAGTCGCAGCAGCGCGAACTCCCGCCGCCGCTGCGCCGTGGTGAGCACCAGCGTGTTGGCCACCGCGATCGCGATGTAGCCCAGGATCACCCCGATCGCCACCAGGTTCACCCAGAACTGGACGTGCCGGTCGGCGCGTTCGGCCGGGGCCACGTCCGCGCGATCCGTGACGGCGAGGCCCGGGTAGCTCCCGGCCAGCCCGGTGAGCGCCGCGGTCACCGCCGCGCGGTCCGCCGTGGGCTCCAGGCGGACCAGCGCGGAGCTGTCCAGCTTGGTCGCGGAGTGCTCGCGCGCCAGCTCGGCGGGCAGCACGTGGCTCCCGAACGCGTACCCGCGCTCGTAGGTGGCGACCAGCTTCAGCTTCACGAGCTGCCCGTCGTCCAGGTACAGCTCGACCTCGTCGCCGATGCCCGCGTCCAGCCAGGACGCCTCGGTCTCGCTCAACGCGACGGTGTCGCCCCGCAGGTCCGCGAAGTCCCCCGACCGCACCCCGAGGTCCAGCGTGCCCCGGACGTCGTCCACCCCGAGCGCGGGCAGGCGCTCGACCCGCTTCGAGTCGCCCTCGTCGACCACGACGATCACCTGCGTGCGGACCATCGAGCCGGCCGCCGCCACGCCGTCGATCCGCTCCGCCGCCTCCGCGACCTCGGGTGAGACACCGCCGGCGGCGGACAGCACGTAGTCCGCCGTGGTGGCCAGCTCCGTCTCCCGCTCGGCGGCGGCCGTGGCGGAGGTCTGGCTGAAGAAGTTCACCACCGCGAAGCTGATCGACAGCATCAGCGGGGTCAGTGCGGCGGCGAGTCGCCTCAGGTTGGCCTGGTTGTTCGCGGCGGCGAGGAACCCGGTGACGCCGAGCCTCCCCAGCGGGACCGCGACCAGCCGCACGATCGGCGCGACCGCGCGCGGCCCGAGCAGCGCGATGCCGATCACGGCCATCAGCACGGACATCGTCGTCATGGCGATCCCGATCTCGCCGCCCAGGTACAGCGGCACGGTCGCCAGCCCCACCCCGAGCACCAGGAACACGAACCCGGTCACGGTCCGCCCGCGCCCGATCTCCCGCCGTTCCACCGCCGCCTCGCCCAACGCCTCGGTCGGCGGGATGCGCGCGGGCCTGCGGGCGGCGACCGACGCCGCCAAGCGGGCCGCGCCGAGACCGAGCAGGAACGCGGCGAGCAGCGGCAGCGGACCGACCGAGAGCGAGAAGTCGTGCGGGATCACGCCGATCGCCGCGAACGCGTCCCGCAGCCAGCCGCCGACGAAGATCCCCGCGCCGGCGCCCAGGGCCGCCGCGACACCGGCCACCATCGTGGTCTCCACGCCGATCAGCTTCTTGATCTGGCGCGGGGTCGCCGCGATCGCCCGCAGCAGCGCCAGTTCCCGCCGCCGCTGCTCGATGGACAGCGTCAGCGTGCCCGCCACCACGAACACCGCGACCAGCAGCGCGATACCGCCGAACGACGCGGAGATCGCCGACAGCATCACCCGGGACTGACCGACGGCGGCGAACTCCACCGTGCCCCGGTCGCCCCCCGACACCACCGTGACGTTGTCGCCCGCCAACGCTTTTTCGATCCGCTCGGCGAGGTCGGCCGCCCCGTCGTCGGCCAGCACGCCGATCGCGTGGTACCGACCCGGCGTCCCGGACAGCCGATCCGCCCGCTCCTCCGTGAAGTAGAGCCCGGACTGCTTGGCCAGACCGTCCTTTCCGGCCGGTGCGGCCACGCCGACCACCTGGTACTCGACCGGAGTGGACGTCGTCATGACCTCGACCCGGCCGCCCACCGCGACCCCGGCCCGCCGCGCCAGGTCGGCGTCCAGCACGACCTCGTCACCCCGCGCCGGCGCACGCCCGTCCCGCAGCGTGAACGGCGTGAGCGCCGCGGCGTCCCAGTTGTGGCCGAGCGCGTCCAGCACGCCACCCGCGACGACCCGCGCCGGGAAAGTCGACTCCCCGACGGCTTTCCGCACGCCCGGCACCGCCGCGACCTTCCCGATCAGCGAGTTCGGGACCGTGGGCAGCGTGCCGACCTGTTGGAACGCCATGAAGTCGCCGCCCTCGGGCCGCACCACCTGGTTGCCGCCGACCACGACGGACGCGGCGGCATAGCGCTCCGTGGGCACCCCGGACCGGATGCCGGACTCCATCAGGATCCCGCACGCGGCGACCACCGCCGTGCCGCACAGGATCGCCAGGAACGCGCCCACGAACCCGAGCTTGCGCGCCTTCACCAACTGCCACGCGATGTCCAGCACGGCTCACCACTCCCCGAGGTGGGTCAGCCGGCGCACGACCGAATCCGGCGTGGGCTCACGGAGTTCGCCCGCGAGCCGGCCGTCGGCGAGGAACAGCACGCTGTGCGCGAAGGACGCCGCCACCGGGTCGTGCGTGACCATCAGCACGGTCTGCCCGACCGCGTCCACCAAGCCGCGCAACAACTCCAGCACCTGCCGCCCGGTCCGGGTGTCCAGCGCCCCGGTCGGCTCGTCGGCCAGCAGCACCTCCGGCCGGGTCACCAGCGCACGCGCGATCGCGACGCGCTGCTGCTGCCCGCCGGACAGCTCGGCGGGCCGGTGGTCCAGCCGGTCCGCGATCCCGACCCGTTCGACGATCTCCCGGAACCACCCCTCGTCCGGGGTCGTGCCCGCGAACCGCAGCGGCAGCGTGATGTTCTGCCGCACGGTCAGCGACGGGATCAGGTTGTAGGCCTGGAAGACGAACCCGATCCGCTCCCGCCGCAACTCGGTCAGCTCGTTCTCCCGCAACGCCGCCAAGTCCGTGTCGCCCAGCAGCACCCGGCCCGACGTGGGCCGGTCCAGTCCCGCCGCGCAGTGCAGGAACGTGCTCTTGCCCGACCCGGACGGCCCCATCACCGCGGTGAACGCGCCGCGGCGCAGGCCCACCGTGACCCCGTCGAGCGCGGTGACCGCGTTCACACCCGAGCCGTAGACCTTGCGCACCGACTCCAGCCGCAACGCGTACCCCGCGTCCACCACAACCGCCCCAGCCACCATGTCCGGTTCCCTCCTCGTCGTGTCACCGAAAGCCTGCTGCGGGAGCGCCCGGGTCTCGATCCCACTGGCGGGCGGACAGGGGTGGTGCCTGCACTACCGTGCGACGGGGCGGCGTTAGGCAGAATCGACGTCATGACCCGCCTGCTTCCTCTGTGGACCGCCGTCCGGTACCTGTTCGTCGGCGCGGGCACGGCGTTCCTGTCGTTGCTGGCGCTGGCCGGGCTGGCCCTGGTGGCCCCGCTGTGCCTGATCGGCGTGGGGCTGCCGGCGTTGCCGGAGGCGCTGCACCTGATCCGCAAACTGGTGGACGTCGAGCGGCGGCGCGCCGGGGCGTTCCTGGGCGAGCCGATCCCGGAGGCCTACCAGGTGCTGGACGGGCCGGTGCTCAAGCAGGTCGGCACGGCGTTGGGCGACCCGGCGACCAGGCGTGACGCTGCGTGGCTGGTCGTGCACGGCTTCACCGGCATGTTCCTGGGCGCGATGGCCGTCGGCTTGCCGTTCAGCGCGGTGAACCACCTGCTCATGCCGCTGTACTGGTGGCTCGTGCCGGGCGGCGTGTCGACCGGGCTCGACTTCGTCGTGGACTCGTGGTCGATGACACCGGTGGCCATCGGGATCGGCGTGGCCTACGGGCTGCTGTTCCTGCTGTCGCCGCGAGCCGCGCGCTGGCAGGCGAACCTCGCGCGGCGCCTGCTCTCCCCCGCCAAGGGCGTGCGGCTGACCGACCGGGTGGCGGAACTCACCGCGTCGCGCGCGGGCGCGCTGGAGGCGCACGGCGCCGAGCTGCGGCGCATCGAACGTGACCTGCACGACGGCGCGCAGGCGAGGATCGCGGCCGTCGTCATGCAGCTCGGCATCGCCGACCAGGTCCGAGGACGTGATCCGGAAGCCGCGTTCGACCTGGTCCGCAAGGCGCAGGACACGGCGATCGACGCCTTGGCCGAACTGCGCGACGTGGTGCGCAGCATCTACCCGCCGGTGCTGTCCGACCGCGGCCTGGACGGCGCGGTGTCGGCGCTGGCGGCCCGCTGCCCCGTGCCGTGCACGCTGGACCTGTCCCCGATCGGCAGGCGGCCCGCCGCCATCGAGGCGGCGGCGTACTTCATCATCGCGGAGGCGCTGACCAACATCACCAAGCACTCGGCCGCGGAGACCGCCTCGGTGAGCCTCGCGGCGTCCCACGACAGCCTGCTGATCACGGTCCGCGACGACGGCAGGGGCGGGGCGGACGGCGCACGGGGAACGGGTATCGTCGGCA
This sequence comes from Actinosynnema sp. CS-041913, assembly GCF_050942485.1. NCBI lineage: Bacteria > Bacillati > Actinomycetota > Actinomycetes > Pseudonocardiales > Pseudonocardiaceae > Actinosynnema > Actinosynnema sp. CS-041913. The sequence continues at coordinate 7,169,364 of NZ_CP192037.1, forward strand.
TCCAGCGCCGAGCCGACGCCTTCGACGGCCACGCGGACCTGACCAGCCCGCCCGGCGGGCCGACCATCTTGCGTGTGGAGCTGCCTTGCGGGTCGTGATCGCCGAGGACGACGTGCTGCTGCGCGAGGGCTTGTCGTTGCTGCTGGGCAACGCCGGTATCGAGGTCGTGGCGGCCGTGGACAACGCGACCGAGTTCCTCGCGACCGTGACGACGAACCGCCCCGACGCGGTGGTGATGGACGTCCGGCTGCCCCCGTCGTTCCGGGACGAGGGCCTGCGCGCCGCCGTGGAGGCCCGCCGCATCCACCCCGGCCTGCCCGTCCTGGTGCTGTCGGCCTACGTGGAGAACAGCTACGCGGCCGAACTGCTCGCGGACGGCGCGGGCGGGGTCGGCTACCTGCTCAAGGAGCGCGTGGGCAAGGTCGAGCGGTTCCTGGACGCGCTGCGCCGGGTGGCCGAGGGCGGCACGGCGATGGACCCGGAGGTGATCTCCCAGCTCCTGGTCCGCCGCAGGTCCGACGACCCGCTGGCCACCCTCACCGCCCGGGAGCGCGAGGTGCTGGCGCTGATGGCGGAAGGCCACAACAACGGCACCATCGCGGAGACCCTGGTGGTCAGCGAAGGCGCGGTGCACAAGCACATCCGCAACATCTTCGCCAAGCTGTCGCTGCCGAACGACGAGGCCGGCCACCGCCGTGTCCTCGCCGTGCTGGCCTACCTGAACGCCTGACCCCCCAGGCCTGACCGCCTGGCCCTCGGGCCGTCCGGCGGTCGTGGCGGGGCGGCGGCCGACTTCCGAACGCTCGGTCTTCAGGCCGTTCGGCGGTCGTGGCGGGGATCGTCCGCCGACTCCCGAACGCTCGGTCTTCAGGCCGTCCGGCGGTCAGCCTGCGGCGGATCGTCCGCCGGCTCGCGGAACAGGTCGGTGTAGGCCCGCTGCCGGTCGTCGCGGGGACCGGACTCGGTCTGCAGGTCGGTGTCCGGGTGGCTGAACAGGTCGCTCGGCGGCTGCGCGGTCATCGCACCTGCTCCGGCAGGCCGTCCAGCGCGCGCAGGACCTGCACGGCGAGGGCAGCCGCCGCCTTCTCGTCGAGCTTCGAGTGGTCTCGCAGGGTCTTCTGCACGAGGTCGATCCGTGCTTCGTAGCGAGAGACGAACAAGGCAGTCATGGTTTCCGACTTTCTCCGCGCCCGGTGCGTGCTCACGGCTGAACCGGAGGCCGCACGGCGCGAGGGGTGTTCGGGTGCGCGATGGCGCGAAGCCCGATGCCGCCAGCGTACACCATCATCCGCCACGACCCGGGGAACCCGGCCGCGACACCGTGCGCCGGATCATCCACAATGGACATGCTCTCGCGAAAGGCCCTGAGCCCGAAGGGATTCATCCTCCGACCGCACCGAGGCTCACCGGGACGCCATTCCCCTCCAGGATCTCCGCGACGCTCGCGGTGGTGCCCTGGTCCGCCGCGGCCCGCAGCACGGCGCGGGCGGCGCCGCCGGCGGTGCCCGGCGGCACGACGAGCAGCACGGTCCGGGTCAGGTGCGGCCCGATCAGCGTCACGATGTCCGGCTGCGGGGTGTGGAAGCCCTCCATCCGCACGTCCACGCCGGCCACGGTCAGCCGGCGGCCCGCCGGGCCCCAGACGCCGAGGTGGTAGGACACCCGACGGATGGGCCCGCGCGAAGCCAGCGCCGTGATCAGGGCGGGGAACTCGGCGACCGGGTCGGTCGACCTCGGCCACCAGCCGCCGTCGACGTGCCCGTGCGGCGCGCCGTCCGGTCTGAGGGCGAACCGCAGGCGTTCGGCGGTGGGATCGGGTGTGCCAGTGAGCAGGTCCGAGGTCATCCCGGCGCTCCCGCCTCCGACCGGACCAGCCGGCCGGTTCATCGTGCGCCCAAGGCGGCATCGGCTTGACCATCGACGCTCGACATACCCTCGGTGGCGCCAGGTTACCGCACCGGGGAACTTTTCCCGGCCGGCCGCCGTTGGCGGGGTATCCGCGAGAAACCGGCAGGCCGTTCGCCTCGCCGATGGTTCTCCGACCACCGCACCGGGTACGCGACAGTCCTGAGGACGTGCTCCCGGCCGTTCCACATCCTCTCTCGATCGCCCCAGACCTCGGCGGCGGGAATCCGGCACCGCACGCACGGAGGTAAAGGCTCGTGAACCAAGCGACACTCCCCGACGACCGCGTCGGCGGCTCGCCGCAACCGGTCCTCGCGGGTGAGAAGTCCCGCTCCGAGATGTTCCTGGTCAAGCTGTTCGCGGTGGTCCCCGCCCTGGCGCTGGCGGCGGCCGTGCCACTGGCCTGGGGCTGGGGCCTGGGCTGGGTCGACCTCGGCCTCGCCGCGTTCTTCTACACGGCGACCTGCCTGGGCGTCACGGTCGGCTTCCACCGGTACTTCACGCACGGGGCGTTCACCGCCCACCGCGGCCTGCGGATCGCGCTCGCGGTCGTCGGCAGCATGGCGATGCAGGGCCCGGTCATCGGCTGGGTCGCCGACCACCGCCGCCACCACGCGTTCTCCGACCGGGACGGCGACCCGCACTCGCCGTGGCGGTTCGGCACCTCGCCGCGCGCGCTGGCCAAGGGGTTCTGGCACGCGCACATGGGCTGGCTGTTCGAGCGCGAGCAGACCAACGCCGCCCGGTTCGCGCCCGACCTGCTCGCGGACGAGGACATCCGGCGCGTCGACCGCTGGTTCCCCGCGCTGACCGCGGCGACGCTGCTCGCGCCCGCCCTCGCCGGCGGCCTCATCACGTGGAGCTGGTGGGGCGCGCTGACCGCGTTCTTCTGGGCGAGCCTGGTGCGCGTCGCCGTGCTGCACCACGTGACCTGGTCGGTGAACTCGATCTGCCACCTGATCGGCGACCGGCCGTTCGTCTCGCGGGACAAGTCGGCGAACTTCTGGCCGCTGGCGATCCTGTCGATGGGCGAGTCCTGGCACAACTCCCACCACGCCGACCCGACCTGCGCCCGGCACGGCGTCCGGCGCGGCCAGCTCGACATCTCCGCCCGGCTGATCCGGGGGTTCGAGCTGGCGGGCTGGGCCACCAAGGTCCGCTGGCCGAAGCCGGAACGGCTGGCGCGCAACCTCCGGAGCGGCGTGGCCTGAACCGGCGCACCGGGCGGCCGGCCACCGCCGGGCCGACCTGCGGTTTTTCCGCCGGATCACGCCGCCGCACCCCGGATTCGGGTGTAGGGTCGGGGTGGTCGGGTACATCGACGCGGCGGCACGCCGGCGTCGGGCCCGGCACCCGGGCCGGCCGGTTCCCAGCCGTCGACGGGAGCGCCACCACGGCACCGGATCACCTGCTCACGTCATCACCCTCAGGGCCGGTACGGCCGTCGAGCAGCCAGGGCTCAAGTGAGCCGATGGCGCCCGCAGCGAGGTGTGCGGAGCGATCCGGTGTCGGACGGCGTTTCCCGTCGGCGGGACCTCCCCCTGTCGCGGGCCGTCGCCCGTCGGGTGGTCCGCACGGACTTCACCAGACCGCTGGTTCACCGGCCGGTGCGTGCCGCCCCGGACCTCGAACCGCCGGTGCGGCGGCTGCCGGAGGTGGCGTGATGTCCAGGTCCGAACCTGTTGGGACCGCAGCTTTTCCCGAACCCCGGAGTGGGTCGCGGCGGGCGGCGGCATCCGATGTCGCGGAGTCGGAGTCGGCCCGGTCGGGGCGCGGAAACGCGCGCGTTCAGCCTCATCTCGCCGGCCACCCGGGTTGCGCACCGCGGGACGGACCCCGCCATGAGTGAGCCCACGACCACCGAGGTGTGGGCGCGGTTGCGCGCGCTGGCCCGGCAGGAGGGCGAGCCGGTCTCGGTGCGGCACGCTTGCGTGGTGTGCGCGCTGGTGCTGGACGCGAGAGGCGCGGGTCTGTCGATGACGCGTGACGGCGGGGTGTGCGAACCGGTGTTCGCCACCGACGAGCACAGCCGTGCGATGGACGAACTCCAGTTCACGGTCGGAGAGGGTCCGAATCTGGACGCGGTGGCGTGGGGCTCGCCCGTGCTCGTCGCCGACCTGCTCGACCCGGCGGTCGCCGTCCGGTGGCCGGTGTTCACGCCCGCGGCGGCCCGGCTGGGCGCGCGGTCGGTGATCGCGATGCCGGTCCGCTCGGCCGCGGCCGAGTTCGGCGTGCTGACCTGCTACCGCGACCGGCCGGGCCTGCCCGGCGCCGCTGCGGTGTCCGCGGCCTTCGTGTGCGCCGACGCCGTGCTGGTGCTGGCCCTGGACGGGCGCGGCGGCGTCAGCCCGTCGCTGACCGACCTGCTGGACACCGGGTTCGCCGCCCACGGCGCTCGCGTGCACCAGGCGGCCGGCATGGTCTCGGTGCAACTCGGTGTGGACATCACCGACGCGCTGGTCCGGTTGCGGGCGCACGCGTTCGCCCGCGACCGGCCGCTGAGCGAGGTGGCCGCCGAGGTGCTGAGCCGCCGGCTGCGGTTCGCCGGCGACGGGACCGGCGGTCCACCGGATGCGTGGTGTTTCCCCGTCCCCCGAGCCGGCAACGTTCCCCGCGAGCCGAACGAGGAGGGCGGGGACCGATGAAGACCGAGGACCAGCACGTGCGGGAGACGTTCATCATGCTCGCCGACACCCTGGTGGCCGACTTCGACCTGATCGACTTCCTGGACGTGCTGGCCGGCCGGTGCGCGGACCTGGTGGGGGCCGCGGCCTGCGGTCTGCTCCTGGTCGACCACCGCGGCACGCTCACCACGGTCGCGGCGTCCGGCGAGGAGGCCCGGCTGCTGGAGCTGTTCCAGTCGCAGCACTCCGAAGGCCCCTGCTTCGACTGCTACCGCGGCGGCGCGCCCGTGTCCTGCCCCGACCTGACCGACGCGGGAGGCCGCTGGCCCGGGTTCGCAGCCGCCGCGCTGAGCGCCGGGCTCGCGGCGGTGCACGCCCTGCCGATGCGGCTGCGCGACGAGGTCATCGGGGCCATGAGCCTGTTCACCGCCACTCCCGGCCCGCTGAGCGCGGCGGCGCTGGAGCTGGGCCGGGGGCTGGCCGACATGGCGACCATCGGCATCCTGCACGAACGCGTCGTCCGCCGGCACGAGGTGGTCACCGAACAGCTCCAGACCGCGCTGCACAGCCGCATCCTCATCGAGCAGGCCAAGGGCGTGCTCGCCGAACGCCTCGGCATCCCGCCGGCCGCCGCGTTCACCGCGCTCCGCTCCCACGCCCGGACCGGCAACCGGAAGCTGCTGGACGTGGCCCGCGCGGTGGTCGACGGCTCGCTGACCATCCGACCCGCCGACAGCGACCGGACGAGCACCTGACCTCGGGCTCAGCGGTCGCGGCTGCTGCCGGTACCGGTGACCCCGGTGCCCCGCTGGAACAGCGAGTACAGGTAGAGCAGGGACGGGACCAGCACCACCGCACCCGCGCCGAGCACCCACAGCACCGGCCGCAGCACGCCGTCGTCGGTGGCGGCGGCGTCGACGGTGAGGCCGGGCAGCAGCACCGGGTACTGCGCGACACCCCAGGCCCACAGGACGCCGGCGACCGCGAGCGCCGCCGTGAGCCGGACCAGCAGGTAGTGGCGGGTCGCCAGCAGCACGAGGGACACGACGCCGGCCGCGGCGCACGCGACGACCAGCGGCAGGGCGCGGCCGGTGAGCCCGGCGAACAGGTCGGGGGCGTCCGCGCGCACGATCGGGAGGCCGGCGAACGTGAGCGCGCCCAGCACCACGCCGGTGACCAGCGCGCGCAACCGGAACGCCTCGGCCAGCGCGGGTTCGCCCGCCCGGCGGGCGTCGGCGGTCAGGTACACGGCGGCGAGGTAGGCGGTGGCGGCCACGGCGAGCACGCCCGTGGTGATCGACGTGGGGTTCCACCAGGTGGTCAGGGGATCGCCGGCGGCGATGCCGGGCGGCACGCGCCGAGAGGCCACCGCGCCCAGCGTCGTGCCGAGGAAGAACGGCGTGACCACCGAGGAGAACGCGAAGGCCGCGCCGAACAGGTGCTGCTGCCACGGCTCGTCCGCCACCTTGCGGAACGCGAACGCCGACCCGCGCGCGATGATGCCGAGCGCGGCCAGCGTGAGCGGGATGTACAGCGTGGCGGCGAACGCGGCGAAGGCCGGCGGGAAGGCCGTCCAGAACAGCGTGATCACGAAGATCAGCCAGACGTGGTTCGCCTCCCACACGGGTCCGATCGAGTGCTCGATCAACTCCCGCTGCGCCCGACCGCGCTCGGCGCCGCCGGCGAGCAGGTCCCACAGCCCGCCGCCGAAGTCGGCCCCGCCGAACAGCGCGTACAGGGTCAGCCCGGCCCACAGCACGGCGAGCACGGCGTCGGCGGCCGTCATGACGAGTCCTTCGGATCGGTGTTTTCCGGGGCCGGCGCCTCGGATGACCAAGTCGACGAGGTGTGGCTGCCGCCGCGGCTCGACACGGATTCCTCCTGTGGCGCCACCGGGCCACGTCGGGCGAGTCTGCGCAGGACGTACACCGTCGCCGCGGTCAGCACGGCGTAGACGCCGAGGACCACGAGCAGACCGACCACCAGGCCGGGTTGGGGGTTGACCGCGTCCCTGGTGAGCAGGACGTCGTACACGATCCAGGGCTGGCGGCCGACTTCCGTCACCACCCACCCGGCCTCCATCGCGAGCACCGCCGCCGGACCCGCGACCGCCGCCGCGCGCAGGAACCAGCGCGACCGGGGCAGGTCGCGGCGGCGCCACCAGGTCAGCGCGAGCCAGGCGCCGAGCGCGACCAGGCCGAAGCCGATGCCGACCATCACCTGGAAGCTCAGGTGCACCGCGTTCACCGGCGGTCGCAGCTCGGGCGGCGCCCGGTCCAGGCCGGGCACCACCGCGTCCGGGTTCCAGTGCGCGAGCAGCGACAGGGCGTTCGGGATCTCCACGGCGTAGCGCAGCTCGCCGTCCACGTAGATGCCGCCGACGGACAGCGGCGCGCCGGCCGTGGTCGTCGTCAGCCCTTCGATCGCCGCGAGCTTGAGCGGCTGGTAGTCGGCGAGGAAGTGCGCCGCCCAGTCACCCACCACGACCTGCACCGGCGCCAGCACCGCCGCGAACGTGAACGGGACGAGGAAACCCAGCCGGTGGTGCCGGTCCCGCTTGCCGCGCAGCAGCGCGACCGCGTACACGGCGGCGATGCCGAACCCGGCCACCATGAACGCGGCGACGATCATGTGCACGGTCTGCGGCGGCGTCGCCGGGTTGAACATCGCCTCCCACGGCCGCACCCCGGTCACGTCACCGTCCACCAGGTCGAACCCGCGCGGCTGGTTCATCCAGGCGTTCGCGGTGACCACGAAGAACGCCGACGCCACGCCCGCGAGGATCACCGGGACGCCGGTCAGCAGGTGGGCGCGGGGCGGCAGGCGGTCCCAGGCGTACAGGTAGACCCCGAGGAAGATCGCCTCCACGAAGAACGCGAACCCCTCCAGCGTGAACGGCAGCCCGATCACGTCCCCGAACCGCCCCATCAGCCCCGGCCACAGCAGACCCATCTCGAAGCTGAGGATCGTGCCGGACACCGCGCCGACCGCGAACAGCACGCCCATCGCCCGCGCCCACGTGCGGGCCAGCGTCTCGTAGGCCCGGTCACCGGTGCGCAGCGCCCGCCACTCCGCGAACACCGTCAGTCCGGGCATCCCCACGCCGAAACAGGCGATGACGATGTGCCAGCCCAGCGAGAAGGCCATCTGCGTCCGGGCCGCGGCGAGATCCGCCGGCGTCGAGGCCTCGGCCAACGCCATCAGCACAGCCACTCCTCACCGTCCGGGGATGCCGGACGAATCCACAGTGGACGTTCTACGCCGGGTTCAGGCGGCCCGCCGCATGGGCTCCGGGGTACCCGGGCGAGCCGAGGGCAACCGGGGCCGTCCGGTCGTGAATTCAGTTGATCGAGTGATACCGACCCCCGGAATCCCCCGCTAGCTTGATCGACGGCACGCGCTGATCACGCGCGGCCCGATCGCAATCGGAAGGCTCCGTGGCACCACAACCCGACAACGCCGTCGCGCTGACCCACCAAGCTGTCCGGCTGCGCGCATCCGACCCGCCACGAGCCCGCGAACTGCTCGGCGCGGCACTGGCCGACGACCCCGCGTACGAACCGGCCTGGCGATGGCTCGCCGAGGTCGTCACCGACGACGCCGAACGGCGGTTCTGCCTGGAACGGGCGTCCGGGATCAGCCCCGACCCGGCGACCGACCAGGCGCTCAAGGCGGTGCGGAAGGTCGCGGGCCGTCCTCCCGCCGAGGTCGAGCACCTGGTCGAGCCGCCTCGCCCGGAGCCGCCCGCTCCGGCTCGGCGCGGGCGGTTCGGTCCGCGGCGGTGGGTCGCCGCCGGGTCGGCCGCGCTGGTGCTGCTCACGGTGGTCGGCGTGTGGTCGGCCGCGGGCGGCGAGGGTGGCGAGCCCGTGCACGTCGCGCTGGTGGCCGGCATGACCGGCGACAACGCGGTGGACTCGGCCCACATGGAACGCGGCCTGCGGATGCGGCTGGACGAGGTCAACGACGCCGGTGGCGTGCAAGGGCGCCCGGTGGAGCTGCTGGTGTACGACGACGCCGACCGGCCCGACCGGGCGCGCGCCATCGCCGAGGAGATCGTCCGCGAGGACCGGGTGATGTTCGTGGTCGGCCACGGGACCAGCGACGCGGCCCTCGCGGCAGCGCCGGTCTACCGGGCCGCCGGCATTCCCGCGATCACCCCGTCGGCCGGTTCGTCCCGCGTCACCGACGACAGCGACTGGTACTTCAGCAGCGTGTTCGGCAACCGCACGCAGAGCGACTTCCTCGCCGTGTACGCCGCGCAGGTGCTGGACGCGAGGGCCGCCGCGATCGTCTACGACGAGGACGAGTCCGGACGCTCCGCGCGGGAGGGCTTCGTGGACGCGTTCGGCCGGTTCGGCACGGTCACGGCCGAACTGCCGGTCTCGACCGCCTCGATGGCCGACACCGTCGACGCGCTCGCGCGCCAGGACCCGGCGGACCCGATCGTGGTGGCGAGCACCGAGGAGCGCGGCGCCCTGGTGGTCCAGCGCCTCCGCGAGGCCGGTGTCACCGCGCCCGTCCTGGGCACCGCGGCGCTGGGCACGCAGGCGTTCCACGACAGGCTGGTGCGGGCCGAGCAGGAGCGCGGGCGGCCGGGCCTGTTCACCGGCAACCTGTACCTCGGGACACCGCTGGCCTCGGACTCGCTGTCCGGCCCGGCGCTGGCGTGGGCGAGGGACTACGAGCTGCGCTACGGCGAACGCCCCCGGTGGCCGGCCGCGACCGCCCGGCAGGCGCTCAACGTCGGCCTGCACGCCATGGGCATCGGCGGCCTGGACTTCCAGCCCGCGCGCTCCGACGACCGCCGCCGCGTCCGCGACGCGCTCGCGTCGTTGAAGGACAGGAAGAACTCCTTCCCCGCGCTGCTGGGCCCGCTGTACTTCAGCCCGAGCGGCTCGGCGCAGATGCCGGTCTCGTTCGTGACCAGCGACGGCTCCCGGCTCGTCTCCGCGCCCGTGCAGCTCACCATCTACGAGCCGCCGTCGGAGGAGGCGCTGCGCAAAGGCCTGGCGAACGGCACGGTGGTGGCGGTCGCGGACCGGTACCTGACCCGCCGGCAGGTGGTGGCGACCGGCATCAACCTCAACGAGATCCGCGACCTGGACTCCCGCGACGGCACGTACTTCGTCGACTTCTTCCTGTGGCTGAAGTACACCGGCGACCACGTGGCGTCCGACGTGGTGTTCGTGAACGCGGTCGAACCCGACTTGAAACTGGGCCCGCCGCTGCGGGACGTGACGGAGGACGGCCACACCTACCGGCTCTACCGGGTGGCGGACCGCTTCAAGACGGGCTTCGACTTCCGCGGCTTCCCGTTCGACCGGCAGCACCTGGACGTGCTCCTGCAGAACCGCACCCGGACCGCCGACGAGGTGGTCTACGTGACCGACAAGGAGATCCTCGACCAGTCGCCCGAGGACTACCTCCGCAGCGGCACGAACGCGGCGGCGGACATCAACGCGATCCCGAACTGGCAGGCCCGGTCGGCGAGCTTCTTCCAGCGCACGGTGGGCAGCAGCGACGCCCTCGGCGACGCCAAGACGAAGGGCGCGGCGACCGGCGTCCACTACAGCCAGTACACCGCCGAGGTGGAGGTGGCCCGTGACATCGCGCCGTTCCTGGTGAAGAACCTCCTCCCGCTGGTGCTGCTGATCGGCGTCACCTACCTGTCCCTGTTCTTCAAGGCGACCGACGGCGCGGCCCCGGTGTCGATGGGCGTGACGGCGATCCTGAGCACCGCCGTCCTGCTCAACAACGTGACGTCCCAACTGCCGTCGGTCAGCTACACGGTGGCCCTGGAGTGGGGCTATTACGCTTTCATCCTGCTCGCGGCGACCTGCGTGCTGGTGGCGATGCTCCGCAAGCGCCTGGCGGCCAAGGGGAACACCAGGGGGGAGGCGTCCCTCGCCCGAGCGGCCCGGATCGGTTATCCGACCTACCTCCTGGCCGTCGTCCTGACTTACGTGGTCGCCTTCGGCTGACCGGGCTCGACGCCACGCCGATCAGGTCGGTGCCGCTGCCCGCCTGGGCGGCATGTCTCCTGCGGGTGACACCGGCACCGTCGGGTGAGGGCCGCGCTCGGGACAACGCGGTTGCCCTGGACGGAGCGTCACCGCGATGATCCGCCGATGCCTGATCTCCTCGCGCGTGACGGAACGAGACTCGCCTACCGGGTGACCGGGCAAGGCCGGCCGGTGGTCTGCCTGCCGGGCGGTCCGATGCTGGAACCGGGGTACCTCGGGGACCTCGGCGGCCTGTCCGGCACTCGGCGGCTGGTGCTGCCCGACTACCGGGGCACCGGCCGGTCGCAGACGCCGGACGACATCGCGTCCTGCCGCTGCGACCGCCTGGTGGACGACGTCGAGGCGCTGCGGCAGCACCTCGGCCTGGACCGGATGGTCCTGCTCGCGCACTCCGGCGGCGCGGACCTCGCCACCCTGTACGCGGCCCGCTACCCCGAGCGCATCGACAGCCTGGTCATGGTCACGCCCAGCACCATGGCCGTCGGCATCGCCGCCGCCGCCGAGGTCCGGCGCGAGGTGGTGCGGCGGCGCCGGGACGAGCCGTGGTTCGAGCAGGTGTCGGCGGCCTTCGAGGCGATCGCGGCCGGGCGCGCGGTCGCCACCGACTGGGAGGCCGTCGTGCCCTTCACCTACGGGCGCTGGGACGCGGCGGCGCGTGCCCACCGCGAGGACATGGACCGGCGGCGGAACCCGCGGGCCGCCGCCGCCTTCGCCGCCGAGGGAGCCTTCGACCAGGAGGCCACCCGCGCGGCGCTCGCCACGGTCGACCGGCCGGTCCTGGTCCTCGCCGGTGAACTCGACCTCGCGGCCCCGCCGCCCCTCCTGGCCGACTACGCCGCGCTGTTCCCGAACGCCACGTTCTTCACCCAGCCGGGAGCCGGCCATTACCCATGGGTGGACGACCCGGACCGGTTCGCCGATGCTGTCACGGCGTTCCTGGGCCATTCGGCTGACCTGGGCCGACCCGACCTATAATCCGAATGGGCGCGGTTCGCGGCCGGCTCCACCGAGCACACCACGAGAGGACGCGACCGCATGGCGGACGAGAGGCAAGATCGCAACCAGCGGATCGCCGCGGAGTTCCGCGCCAACGGGGGCAAGGTCGGCGGCGTGTTCGAGGGCCGCGACCTGCTGCTGCTCACCACGGTCGGCGCGAAGAGCGGCCGGGAACGCCTCACCCCCGTGGTCTACACCCGCGACGGCGACCGCCTGGTCGTCGCCGCCTCGTACGGCGGAGCGCCGACGAACCCCGCGTGGTTCCACAACCTGGTGGCGAACCCGAAGGTCACGGTCGAGGTCGGCACGGAGAAGTTCGAGGCCACCGCGACCGTGGTCCAGGACCGCGCCGAACGCGACCGCCTCTACGCGGGCATGGTCGCCCACGCGCCGGGGTTCGCCGACTACGAGAAGAAGACCGACCGGCTGATCCCGGTCGTCGTGCTCGAACGCTGACCGCGTTCCGGCCCGGACCGCCGGAACCATCCCGGCCGGCGAGGTTCACGGCCGCAGCACCAGGCGGATCGGGTCGCCCTCCTTGCGGATCAGCCGGTCGACGGCCTCCTGGGCCCGCGCCAGGGGCAGCACGTCGGTGATGGAGCGGCTGAAGTCGATCCGCCCGTGGGCGACCAGGTTGACCAGTTCGACCAGGTGCGGTGGCTCGGAGCCGTAGTGGCCGCGCACCTGCTGCTGGAAGTAGCTGAACGCGGTGCCATTGGTGATGGTCAGCGGCTTGTCCGTCAGCCCGACCAGCACCAGCCGCCCGCGGGCGTCCAGACAGGCGACGGCCTGCTCGCGCACGGCGGCCACCCCGGCGAAGTCGAAGGCCGCCGCCAGGCCGCGCCCGCCGTTCGCCTGGCGCACGCGCTGCGGCAGGTCCGCGTCGGCCGCGTCGAAAGCGAGGTCGGCGCCGAACGCCAGCGCGCGCTCCCGGGCCGCCGGCAGCGGGTCGACGGCGAAGATCGGCGCAGCCCCGGCCAGGCGCAGCAACTGCACGGCGTGCGCGCCCAGGCCGCCCGCGCCCCAGACGCCGACCGCCTCGGCCGGACGCACCTGCGCGGTGGCGGTGATGGCCGCCCACGGCGTGCTGACCGCGTCCGGGATGATCGCCGCCTGCTCGAACGGCAGGCCGTCCGGGATGGGCACCACCGTGTCGGCCGCGGCGAGCGCGTACTGCGCCCACCCGCCGTCGTAGTCGACCCCACGCGTGTAGACGACGCCGGCGCGTTCCTCGCCGGCCTGCAACAGGACCCGCTGCCCGGTGGACACGCCGGTCACCCCGGGACCGAGGGCGTCGACGGTGCCGGCGACCTCGTGGCCGAGGGTGACCGTGTCACCGGCCAGGAACAGCGGCACGAGGCTGCCGTCGATGAGGTGCACGTCGGACAGGCACACGCCCGCGGCGGCCACCTCGATCCGCACCTGTCCCGGCCCCGGCTCCGGCGCGGGCACCTCCACGACCGCCAGCGAGTGGGTCTTCACGTTCAACCGAGCGGCCAGCATGACACTCCTCGATCCCGACGGACCAGCACCGGACAGTTCCCGCTCCACTCTCCACAGTGGACGCGGCCGATCGCTGGACCAGCGCACCGGAATGCACCTGATCAGGCGAACCGCTCCGCCTTTCTGCGGTCTCGACCCGATCCCGCTTCCCCTGTGCGGGCTGGAGATCGGCGGCTGCCCGGCCCCTCGTCCCGAGTGGCCCCGCCGTGCCCGCACACCGGCGCTCAACAGCGCAAAAGCCTGGGACAGACCGGATCCGCCGACCCCCGCGGGCCCAGGCCGATGTCACACGATGGGGTATTGGAGCGGCGTGTCGGCCAGACATTAGCGACGATAAGTCGGCACGTTCCACTATGTATGGAGGTTTTCTCGTGCGTACCTTGTACCGCTTCATCGTCGCAGGCGCCCTCTCGGCTCCTCTGCTCGTCGGCGCCGCCGGCCTCGCGTCCGCGGACACCAACTACAACCACGACAGCACGGTCGCCGGGCCGGATGGCGCGTGGCACTACTCCGTCTGCGCGGGCACCGACGGCCACGGCAACTCGTACTACAGGGAACACCTGTCGTGGTCGGGTCCCCACGGTGCGGGCACGAGCAACACCGGTTCCTCAGCCGGTCACCACCACCACCACGATGACGACCACCACGACGACGACTGAGGCCGTTGGGGGCACGAGTAGTCCGCAGGCACGGACGCCGAGGGCTCCAGCCCCATCCACCGGCACGGCCGACGGTCGAACCGTCGCTGTTCGATGGTAGGCCGATGCCGGGATGCCGCAATCCGCTGTGGGAATCCGACCCGGATTCCCACAGCGGATTCGTCTGCGCCCCGGTCGGACCCGGGAGCTTCATCGTCCACAACGGACAGCGGTTGGCAACCATCCCGCAGTCCCTACCCGCAGGCGGGCACGCTCACCCGGCTTTCCCGGATGTTCACCCGGCCGTCAGGCACAACGCACCGCTACGCGCCGGCACGCTCGCGCCGACGAAGGTGAACAGCAGCGGCAGCGTCGACCTCAGGAAGTGCGCCTCGTTGCGCAGCGCGGCCCTAGAGGCGGAGCAGGGTGATGCTGCAGGCGACGATCCAGGCGGCCCACCCGAGCCAGCCGACCAGGCCGAGCACGGCGCCCCGGTGGGCCCCGTCGGCGTTGTGGGGACTGGCTGACGAGGAGAGGAAGAGCAACGCCGCGCTGACATAGCCGAGCACCGCGTGCCAGCCGGGGATGAGCCCGACACCGGCCCCGGCCACGGTGAAGCCCAGCAGCGCGATGGCCAGGAAGACCTGGTTGAACCCGAACAGCACGTTGCTCAGCCCCCACAGGCCCGCCACCGAGCCGCGATCGCGCCGGGCGGCCGAGGCCAAGCCGAACCGCAGCGCCTCCACGCACGTGAACGTGACGTTCTGCATGAGCACTCCCCCGAACCCCACCAGCGCCCACGCGCCCGGCCCCGACCCGCCGCGCCACAGTTCGGCCAGCAGTCCGGCCGCGAACACCGTGGTGAACAGCCAGGTGGCCGGGGCGAGCACCGATGGCCTCTTCAGCGCGTCGCCGACGGCGGCGAAGGCGTCCGTGACCGCATCGAGGTCCAGGCCCGACGTCGGGAGCGGAAGCCGTGCGCGGACGTAGGCGACATTGATGGCGATCGCCGCCAGCACGAACGCGATGCCACCGAGACCCGCGAAGCCGCTGAGACCCACCGCACCTCCCCGAGATTCATTTTACGCGTGTTATATTCAATGTAGGACGAGGGAGGTCAAAGGGCAATCATGGAGGCACCGGCAGGGCAGGGTCGCCGTTACGACTCGCTGCGCCGCCAAGCGCAAGCGCACCAGACCAGGGCCGAGATCGCCGAAGCGGCCCGCCGGCTGTTCGTCGCGCAGGGCTGGGCGGCGACCACTGTGCGCGACGTGGCACGCGAGGCGGGTGTCTCCGTGCCCACCGTCTACGCGGCGTACCGGAACAAGACGGGCCTGGTCTGGGCCTTGGCGGACGCGGCGGACCTGTCCGCCGACCTCCCGCGCCAGCTCGACGAGCTGGCAGCCGCGCCGGACCCCGAGCGGCAACTCGCGGCGATGGCCGCCTACGACCGGCGGCTGTTCGAACGCTCGGGCGATCTCATCACACTGGTGCGCGAGGCCGGCCGTGCCGAAGCCGAGTTGGCGGACCTGTACCAGCAGGCCCGTCGACAGGCCGACGAGACCCGCGTCCAGGTGTTCTCCTCCTGGCCGCACGGCACGCTGCGCCCGGGTTTGGACGTGCCCACCGCCGTAGACATCTACGCCGCCCTGTGCAACATCGACGTCTACACCACGCTCACCACCGAGCGCACGTGGTCGCCCGACCAGGTCGAACACTGGTGGGGCGCGGCGCTCGCCCGCGAGCTGCTGAGCCGGGACAGGTAGGCCGACGGATCGTCAGCGGGGCGTCTGCTGGTGGAAGAAGAGCCGCCAGCCGCCGTCACGTCGCACGTAGTGGCTGCTGATCAGCGCCGAGTACGCCGGCTCGCCCTCGCGGTGGGCCGTGACCCCGTAGGCGACCACCCCGAGGTCGTCGGCCGGCCGCAGGACTCGGACGTCGTCCAGTTCGAACGCCGACCACGGCCGGCCGGCCATCGACCGGATGATGGTGTCGCGCTCGGTCAGCGCCATCCCGCCGGGCAGCAGCATGACCGCGGTGTCGTCCAGGACCTCACCGTAGAACGCGGTCGCGGCGTCCCCGCCGGTGCTGAGTGCCCGCCAGCCCTGCTCCTCCAGGGTGGACAGCTCCTCGGTTGTTCCCATGCACGGCTGGGTAGCCGGCACGCCGTCGAGCGAAACGCCGGGGCATCACCGACGCGTCAGCACGCCGTAGGTGTCCGGTCGACGGGTGTCCAGGAACGGGAACAGGGTCAGCCAGTCGCGCCGCTGGTCCAGGTCCAGCGGCGCGACGAGCACCGCGTCCTCGTGGCGTGGCGCGGTGGCCGGCACCCGGCCGTAGGGGTCGGAGACGAAGGACGAGCCGTAGAACGTGATCGACCCCTCGTCGCCCCACCGGTTGGCCACCACCATGAACGTGCCGTTGGCGATGCCGTTGGCGACGATCACCTGGCGCCACAGCGGTTCCGTGTCGAAGTCCGGGTGGTCCGGCTCGGACCCGATGGCGGTCGGGTAGGCGATCACCTCGGCGCCGTTCACCGAGTACGCCCGCGCCACCTCCGGGAACCACTGGTCCCAGCACGTCGGCAGGCCGATGCGGGCCGGGGCCGCCGCGTACGGCAGGTCCACCACCGGGTACGGCTCGCCGTCGGCCGGGCCGCCGTGGAAGTACCTGTCCTCGTGGTACCCGGCCGTGCGCGGGATGTGCGGCTTCCGGGTCCGGCCGAGCAGGAAGCTGGCCAAGCAGTACTTCAAGCTCACCGGTCGGCCGACCAAGCACAAGGTGATCAGGCGCGCGCCGGCCCACCACGGCACCTCGGCGGGCGCCCTGTCGATCACCGGCATCCCCGGCGCGAAACGCGACTTCGAGCCGCTGGTGCCGACCACCGTGCGGGTGCCGAACACGAACTTCTACCGCGCGCCGGAGCACGCCGACGACTACCCCGCGTACGGCTACCGGCCGGACATGATCACCACGGCGAAGGGCATGACTTCTTCTACGGCATCGAACTGGTCAAGGACAAGACGACCAAGGAGACGTTCACGGCCCAGGAGTGCGAACGCGTGTTCCGCGGCTACCTGTCACCCGAACCGTCCGCGACCGGCCTGTACTGCCGCGCCGACGACCGGGGCGAGCCGGTCGTGCAACTGTCCCCGCCGCTGATCTGCGAACAACGGCACTTCGACGAGATGGAACAGATCCTCCGCGCCGCGCTGACCACCGCGTGGGCCATGCTCTGACCGCCGAGCGTCGGCAGGCTCAGGCCGCCGTCGCTCCTCGGCACTCTTTGTCGCCGGCCGGCACGACCCCGTTGACGAGGAAGTCCTCGACCGGCCCGGCGACGCAGTCCCGGCCGGGCTGGTGCTCGATCGTGGCGTCGTAGGCGCCGTGCCCGAACCCGTTGTACGTGATCAACCGGGCGGACGCGTCGTTCGCCAGTTCCCGCGCCCAGTTCCACGGTGTCGCGCCGTCGTAGCGCATCGAGGTCACCAGCAGCGGCACCGCCGTGGGGAACGGTTTCGGGCGCCACTGGCCCGGAGCCTTGCCCAGGCCCGTGCCCAGGCACGCCCGCATCCAGGTCCAGTGGTTGTCGGCGGTCCGGACGATCGGCGCGACCTCCCGGCTGCTCTGCCACAGACTCGACCACTGCTCGTAGGTCTTGATCGTGCCGTCGAAGAAGTCGTTGCAGCGCAGCAAGGTCTGCGAGGGCTCCCGATCGTCGTCGACGGTGGGGCCCCGATGCCCGGCCGCCTCCCAACCCGCCAGGGTGTCGGCCAGAGCTGCCAGTTTGCCGGGGATGTCCTTCAGCGGGTTCAGGTAGTTGAACGTCTGGGTCACCTCGTCGGGCGTCACGCCCTTCAGCTTCCCCTGCTCGGCCAGGGCGCTCAGTTTCCGCAGGTGGTCGATCACCTGTTCGGTGGTGATCGCACCGCCGGCCCCGACCACCCGCGCGAGACTCCGGCACTGCCCCTCCTGGTGTGCCTCGCACCAGCGGGCGAACCCGTGGGCGATGTCCTCGATGCCCGCCGCGGCGCTGACGAGGTAGTCCCGGGTGCTCAGCCTCGGGTACTGCGGGCTGTCGAGCACCATCGACCGGATGTTCCCCGGATAACGGTCGGCCAGCACCTGCCCGACCACAGTCCCATAGGACACGCCGTAGAAGCTCACCCTGACGACTCCCAGAGCGCGGCGCAGCGCGTCCAAGTCCCGCGCCCGGTCCAACGAGTTGATCCTTCTCAAGGCCTCCGGTCGGCAACCGGCGGCGTAGCGTTCGTTGTCCGCGGTCACGCGGTCGAAGGTGTCCCGCTCCGGGGCCAACGGCGGCTTGGGGCCCAACTGATGGCCCTCGCACTTGATCTGCCCCTCGCGTTCGTTGATCGCGACGATGTCGAAAGCCTCGCGCACCGGCTCGGTGAAGTTCTTGTACCACGAGTGGTACTCGTTGCCGGAAAGGCTCTGGGCGGAATTTCCGTGGGGGCCGCCGGCATCAGCCAGCAGCACTCCCTTGTACGCGGAGCCGCTCGCGGTCGCACTCCGCTTCGCCACCAGGAGGTCGATCATCCCGCCACGCGGATCACCCCACCGTTCAGGCACGGACAAGACCGCGCACAAAGCCTCCGGATTGTCGTCACACGGCTTGAACTCCGACAACGAGAACGAGGGCGCCGCCGCATGCGACGTGCCCACCAGGCCGGCCAGCGCGACCACCGCGGCCGTCACCACCGAAGTTCCCCGTACGGCGAACATCGCTACCCCTCTCGGACCGCGCTGCACTTCCCCTTCGGGACGTTAAGCGCATTCCGGAGCACCGCGACTCGAACCCGCCCGCTTCATCCGCTCGGGCGACCGCCGACTGGCGCGTGCACCTGGTACCCGATCGCGGCGGCGATCGGCAGGCCCAGCAACGTCACCACCACCGCGACGACCGCACATCCGTCCGGGTGTCCATGACCAACTCTCCTCCTGTGATCCGATCCCAGGCTGACCCAGGCCGGGCGCGGCGCACAGAGTCCTTGGTCGCCTCGAAGCTCCTCGATGAGCCGGGACCTTCGACCTGGGGCGGGCTAGCTCAGCCGCTTGAGTTCGTCGGTCGTCAAGGGAGGTTCAGCGACCGCCGGGCGCCGGGGCCCGCGAAGTGCGGCGAGCACGACTCCGGGGCGCGCCAGGTCGGTCATGGGTTTCGACAGCGTGAACGCGTCGAGCAAGGCAAGGGCCACAACGGGTTCGCTGGTGGCGGCAAGGGCGAGCCGGTCGACGTAGCGCTGGAGCAGTCGACCGGTGAGCGGCAGTGGTTTGCCGATCGCGCCCGGGTAGAGGATGTCCTGGTTGGTGGCCATGGCCCAGGCCCCGTTCACGGTCCGGGCGATCGACCGCTGGATGCGGCGGGCTTTCCCGGGGGCCAGGCCATGGCTGCCCAGCTCGGTGTCGAGTGCCACCCCGCTGTGCGCCGCGACGGACATGCCGTGCCCGTAGACCGG
The DNA here is from genome assembly GCF_050942485.1 of Actinosynnema sp. CS-041913. Taxonomy (NCBI): domain Bacteria; kingdom Bacillati; phylum Actinomycetota; class Actinomycetes; order Pseudonocardiales; family Pseudonocardiaceae; genus Actinosynnema; species Actinosynnema sp. CS-041913. The sequence continues at coordinate 7,188,530 of NZ_CP192037.1, forward strand.
GTTGAAGTGAAGGTCGCGACCGCGTCACCGATCACCAGCAGGCCATCAGGCCAGGACCGGAGTCGTTCGTAGTACAGACGACGGTTCACGGTGCTGTGCGAGCCGTAGACGGGGCCCAGCGGCTCGGCGTCGGCGATGAGGTCACCGACGACGGGATGACGAACCGACCGCGCGAAGTCCACGAAGCGGTCCTCGTCGGTGGTCGGCTCGCCGCCACGGGTGCCGGACAACGTGACCAGCCACCGGCCGCCCTCGATCGGCAGCAGCGTCGCGGTCCGCCCCGGCCGCGGCGCACGCGGGTCGGCTTGGACGTTGACGATCGGGAAACCGGCCGCGGCCCGGCCGGGGGCGCGGAAGATCCTGGTGGCATAGGCAAGACCGGAGTCGACGCGCTCCTCGCACACGTCCGGGAGGCCGAGTTCGCCCAGCCACTGCTTCATCTTCGAACCGCGGCCGGTCGCGTCCACGACGACGTCCGCGTCCAGGCGGGTCCGCCGGTGGTTCCCGCGGTCCTCCAGCAGGACCCCGGTCACCCTGGTCCGGTCGCCGACGAGCCCGCCGGTCCCGGTGTTCTCGCGGACCGTGATCCTCTTGTCGCGCAACACTTGTGCGCGCACCACCCAGTCCAGCAGCGGGCGACTGCAGGTGATCATGAACTGCATCTCGGGGAACCGGCGGAGCCATCCCTGCGAGGACAAGGACACCAGGTCGTCGGGGATGCCGACGCGATGGGCCCCGGCCGCGGTCAGCCGGTCGAGCGTGCCGGGAAGAAGCCTCTCGACGCAGCGCGCCCCGCCGGACATCAACAGGTGCGCATGACGTCCCTGGGGCAGCCCGGCCCGGAAAGCCGGTCCCTCGGGGAGGACATCCCGCTCCACGACCGTCACGGCATCGAGGTGGCGCGCCAGCACCGACGCCGCCAGCATGCCCGCCAGGCCACCACCCAGAACCACGGCGTGAGTCGGACTCATCTCGCGTCCCGCCCTTCATCCCGGCTCGCTCTCGGCACTAGCAGAGCGAGTCGGCGCGCCCGCACGGCACGAGTCCCGCATCCCGCACCTTCGTCTGCGCACCGTCGCCGCCCAGGAAATCCAGCAGAGCCGAGGCCACCCCGGTCGGGACGCCGGTCGTGTAGGCGTTGGTCACCGCCCAGAACGGGTAGCGTCCGGTGCGCAGCGTGGCCGGTCCCGGCTCCTCGCCTTCGATCGTCACGGTCCTGACGCCCGAGAGGCCGGCGTTGCGCGCGTACCCGATCGCTCCCGGCACCTGCTCCACGGTCCGCAGCACCTCGGCCGCCGTCGCCCGCTCACAGCGGATGACCGGCCCCGTCGGCTCCAAATGATTAGTGAGGCAGTCGCCGGAGGTCGCCGGCTCCTCCCGGCCGTTCAACACCTTCTGCTCGAACAGCCGTCGACTGCCCGCCTCGGCGGCGCGGCCCACCAGCCGGATCGGGAGGTCGTTGCCGCCGACCTGGTTCCAGTTGGTCACCCGCCCGCTCTGGATCCACCGGAGCTGCTCGACCGTCAGGTCGTCCACCCCGGTCGACGGGTTGACCACCACCACGTAGACGACGGCGTACACCGGCCGGACGAGCAACGCCCCGGAATCGGTCTCCGGCGCGAACGCCACCGCCCTGCCGGCGAGGTCGGGGTCCTTCTCGGCCAGCGCGCGCAGGGTGCGCACCGCCGGACTGCTCTGCGTCACAGTCACTTGCGCGTCAGGGCAGGCGTCCGAGTAGTCCTCCGCCACGGACCTCAGCAGGTCGCGGTCATCGGACGCGGCGAGCACCTGCAACTGCCCGGCCTCGCACCGCACGCCCGACGACGGGCGCCGGAGCGCGTCGTAGCCGGTGGTGACGAGGGCCCCGACGAACACGAAGGCCAGCACCACGGCCACCAGGCGGGTCGTCCGGCCCCGACTGTTCTCGGGGGCGACCCGACCGTTCCTGACCGAGCCGCGGACGTGCACCTCGTCGCCGTCGCCGGACAACAGCACCAGCAGCTTGAACCGGTCCCGGCGGTTGAGCGGGACGCGCGGCAGGGCGATCTCGGACTCGCCGGAGAACTCGTCGTGCTCCAGCCTGTCCAGCAGCACCTTGCGCAGCACTTCGGGGTACGCGTGGGGGATCTCGACCGCCACGACCCGCCGGCCGGGGAAGCTGATCGTGAGCCCTTCCACCAGGTCCGCGGGCTCGATCGGCAGGGCACCGCTGTTGCCGACCGACAGCAGCACCTGGCTCGGGTGCTCGACCTCGCTCCGGCCGTGCCGCAGCACCATGGACCCGATGGCCGGATCGGTCGTCATCGGCGCGTCGAGCTGGATGCGGTAGGTGAGCTGCCTGCGGCGCAGGAAGTAGCGGTCGTACGCGTAGAGGACGATCGACAGGAACAGCGCGAGGACGGCGACCCCCAGGCTGAACACGTTCACGCCGGTCATTCGCGCGCCCTCCCAGACCTCCGACAGCGCGGATGCTATCGGCTGCCCGGTCGCTACAGTTGCACAGCGGCGGAAGGGCGGTGCGGACCGGGATGGCGTCAGGCAGACCGTTCGGCGAGGGCGTCGGGCTGCTCGCGTTCGGCACCGCGGTGCTGGTGCTGCTCGGTCTGGGCGTGTCCGGGGTGCTCCGGTGGCACGGTCCGCTGACGTGGCTGCGCGACCACGCGCCGCTGGTCGCGTTGCTCCTGCTGGGCATCGGGTGCCTCGCGGCAGGCGCGGCGGTGGTGCGCCGGCCGGTGCGCCCGGGGTCCGGGACGCCGTTGCGCCCCCTGCGCTGGTGGATGATCGCCGCCGGGCTCGCCCTGGTGACCGCGACGACGTGGATCGGGCTGACCGCGGTGCTCGGCCTCGCCCCGGCCACCGACCCGACGACCCGCCTCGACGCCGTGAAGACCGGGCTGGGCATCGGGGCCGCCGGTGCGGGCGCCTTGGCGCTGCTGGTCACCATGCGGCGCCAGTGGCTCGGCGAGCGCACCCAGGCGCACGCCGAGATCGACGCCACCGAACGCCGGGTCACCGAGCTGTACCACAAGGCCGCGGACCAGTTCGGCACCGACAAGGACCCGGTCGTCCGACTCGCGGGGTTATACGCGCTGGAACGCTTGGCGCAGCAGCACCCCGAGCACCGCAAGACCATCGTCGACGTCATCTGCACGTACCTGCGCATCCCGGTGCCGGTGCCGAGCGGGATGCGCAAGCCCGGCACGCCGCGCCGCGACGACCAGGTGCGGCTTGCCGCCCAACGCATCCTCGCCGACCACCTGCGCCCCGTCCTCGACCGCAGGCAGCGTCCGACGAACGCCAAGTTCTGGCCGGACACGGACCTGGACCTGTCCGGCGCGACGCTCGCCGACCTCGACCTGAGCGACTGCCACCTGCGGGCCGCCCGGTTCGTCGGGGCGCGGTTCGCCGGCACGACCACGTTCCAGGGCACGCGTTTCGTCCGGGACACGGCCTTCGCCGGCGCGCGCTTCGCCGGGCCGGTCGAGTTCCGCAACGCGGCCTTCTCCGGCGACGCCGACTTCACCGCCGCCCACTTCGACGGCGACGTCGTGTTCCGCACGGCGCACTTCGCGGGAGCCGCCCGCTTCACCCGTTCCCGCACCTCGGGTGAGGCCCGTTTCCTGGGCACGGAGTTCCGCGGCGACACCGAGTTCACCGACGCCCGGTTCCTCGGCCCGGCCGAGTTCGTGGGCGCGCGCTTCGCCGAACACCGTGCCCTGCTGCGCGCCCACTTCGCCGATGTCGCGGACCTCCGCGGCGTCGAGGTCGGCGCGCCGGCCAGGCCCCGACCCGCGGTGTGGCGGTGGTTCGTCACGCGGCTGGGGCGGTAGCGGAGCGACCCGCCGGCACTTGACACACCCGGTGGCGCTGACCAGACTTGATCGATCAATTTCGGAGGGCGCACCACATCATGGCAGGCAACTTGCGCCGCACGTCGGAACGGATCGGCTTGTTCGCGGCGGCGGGCCTGTCGATCCTGGTCGCCTTGGCCGACCTGGTCGGCTGGCTGGACAAGGTGGCGCCGGGCGGGACGATCCAGAAGATAACCCTGCTGCTGCTGGGTTCCATGGCGTTGGTGGTGACGCTCGAAGTCGACGGTTTCGCCAAGCTGGACGAGATCGACGCCAAGGTGGACTGGGTGCGGCGGGCCGTCGCGCAGGGCTCCGAGCAGGGGCTGGTGGCGGTGCACCCGAGCCTGCCCAACGAGGACTACCTCCGGTGCATCGGGCAGGCGCGGCAGGTGACGATCCTGAACACCTGGATCCCGAACCTGCAACGGCTCAAGGAGGCGTTGGCCGACGCGCTGGACCGGCGCGCGGAGGTCCGCATCCTGCTGCTGTACCCGAACTCGCTGGTCGCCTCGGTGCGTGACGACGCGTTGCGGGCGCGCGGCCGGAACAACCCCGAGTGGAGCGTGAAGAAGGGTGTGGGGCACAACTTCGCCATCCTGGAGGAGTTGCTCACCGAGAAACGGCGCAGGGCGGCGCAGTTGACGGTGAAGGTGTTCAACTCGCTGCCGTCCGTCGCGGTGTACAAGGCGGACGAGCACTATTACGTCAGCGTGTTCATGCACGGCCAGCTCGCGATCGAGTCGCCGCAACTGGAGATCCAAGGCGGTTCCACCTTGCTCGGGCGGCAGTTCCAGCAGGAACTGGACACGTTGTGGGATATCGGCGTGGAGATCGACCCCCTCCACTGGGAACGCGACCTGGACCGCAAACGGCTGTGACAGGAGTGATGGCGGTGCACGAGTTGGACGAGTTCGAAGACGCGTTGATCGCGCGGGTCCGGGCCCACCCGGTGCTGGCGAACGTGGCGCGGCTGCCCGAGGGCGAGTTCCAGGCGCTGCTGCTCCAGCGGCGGTTCCTGTCGCTCGCGTTCACGCCGGCCTACGACCTCGCGATCGACCTGCTGACCGACGAGCAGAGCGTGCGGATCGCCCGCACGATCCTGCGCGAGGAGTACCCGGGCGAGGACGGGCGCAGTCCGTCGCACCGGGAGGAGATGAAGGAGGACATCCTGCGGCTGGGGGTGCCGCGGCGGGACCTCGTCACCAGCCGGCCGACGCGGGCGACCGTCGAGTCGATCACGGCGACGTTCGACTTGATCAGCGAGGCCGGTGCGGGCGAGCACCCGGACGTCGCGCTGCTGACGGTGCTGCGGTTCTGGGGCGAGGTCCTGGTCGCGGTCGAGTACGAGGAGCTGTGGGCCCGCATCGGACCGGTCCTCGGCGAGCGGTCGACGTTCTACCTGCCGCACAAGGTGCACGACGCCAAGGTCCGCCCGCTCGCGGAGGCCTCACCGCTGGCGTCGACCCACTCCGACCAGCTCGGTGTCCGGCTGTGGCAGGCACTCCGGTCGGCGGGCGAACGGGAGTGCTTCAAGCACACCGAGGAAGCGATCGCGAACATCAAGACCGCCTTCTACGACCAGTTCGCGCTGCAGCCGGCCTAGCCCGCCGGGCTTCGGCGTTCAGGCCTGCCCCGCCACCAAGACCGCGAACCCGTCGAGGTGGCGGGCGAGGCTGTACTCGAACAACCCGTCCAGGTCCGCCACCGTTTCGCCGGGAACCGTGGCCAGCAACGGGAACCGTCCGCTGTCGAGGAGTTCGTCGGTCCGCTTCCGCTGGGCCAGCCACCACCCGTCGAGCGTCACACCGGTGTCCTGCTCGGCATCGACCTCGTCCGCGAGGGACAGCGCGCTGGTGAGGACCAGCGCGTGCAGGGTGAGCGCTTCCCGGACCCGGGTCGCCATCGGCAGTCCGAGCCCGTCGAGCGCGCGCAGCGTCCACTCGGTGTGTGCCATCACGTTGGGCACGAGCAGCGGGCGGGTGAACGAGACGGCCCTGGGCAGCCAGAGGTGCCGCCGGCACAGCTCCCACTGCCGGCGGGAGATCAGTTCGAGCTTGGCCCGCCACCCGGCCGGCCCCGGGACGGGCAGTTCCGGCTCGCCGAAGGCTGCGTCGGCCATCTCCGTCACCAGTTCGTCCTTGTTCGCCACGTGCCGGTACAGCGACATCGGACCGACCCCGAGTTCGGCCGCCAGCCGCCGCATGGACACGGCGTCGAGCCCTTCGGCGTCGGCGATCGCGATGGCGGTGCGGAGAACGTGCCCGCGGCTCAGTGCCTGCTTGACGACGCCGGCCGGCCGCGATCCCGGCGCCGCGGTCGGGTTGGCCGGCTGTCGGTGGCCGGCGCGCGCGCTGACCACCGTGCCGGAGCCGACCTTCGCTTCGACCAGCCCGTCGTCGCGGAGGGTGGCCATCACCCTGGTCGCGGTCGCGAGGGCGACGCCCCACCGCTGGGCGATCTGCCGGGTGGACGGCATCCGATCACCGGGCCGCAGGTCACCGGTCAGGATGCGGGCGCGCATCTCCGCGACGATCCGCCGGTAAGGCGGTTCCGGTCGCTGCCCTGGTGACATGAGTGACCTCCGATCCCTCGGCAAGTGTACTAGTTCAATCCAGTCCGGCTAGTACACTTTATCTGTTTGATCTGCTTGCTATGGCGGATTTTCCGGTCTCCGTCGATACGGTGTACTCATGACCGTAGATACGCCGTACGCATCCGTGCGACCGGCAGCGGACGCGGACTACCGAGCGGTGGTGGACGTCCTCACCGAGGCATTCATGGACGATCCCGTCGTCTGCTGGCTCTTTCCCGACACCGGCGAACGAGGCCGTCTCCAGCCGCACTTCTACCGCCCGTTGCTCACCCATCCCGCCGGAAAGGCCTACCTCGTGGGCCATCGCGAGGGCGCGTCGATCTGGCTGACGTTGGCCGCCGGCCGGACACCCCATGAGGATCACGCCGCGGAGACGACCGCGGCGGACCCGACCACGATCTTCGGCGAGAGCGGCACGCGACTGTCGGCCCTGGGCCAGGCGTTGGCGGGCCGGCACCCCGTGCACGAACCGCACCTCTACCTCTCGTGCATGGGGGTGGTCGGCGGGCGGCAGGGCGCCGGACTCGGCTCGGCGATGCTGCGCCACCGGCTGGCGCAAGCGGACGCCGACGGACTGGCCGTGCACCTGGAAGCGAGTTCGTCCCGCAGCCGTGCCCTCTACCTCCGACACGGGTTCGAGGACCTCGGCGAGCCGGTTCACGTGGCCGACAGCCCGCCCCTTCAGCCGATGTGGCGCCAACCGCGCCGTTGACCGTCCGGAACCATCAAGCAGAGAAGGAAACGTCAATGACCCACGAACCTGCTCCCGTCGACCACGGCGGTCATCGGCGACCGCCGACCCTGGTGTTGGTGCACGGCACCAACACCTCGTCCTTCTGGTGCACGGGCCTGGTCTCCGAACTCACCCTCCGCGGCCACCGGACCGTGGCGGTAGACCTCCCGGGCCACGGCGCGGAGGGCTTCTTCCCCCGCGCGTACCAGGCCCCGCAGGACCTGGCAGCGCTGGCGACCGAACCGTCCCCGCTGGCCGAGATCACCATCGACGACTACGTGGAACGCGTCGTGGACGTAGTGCGCCGCGCCCGCCGCCACGGACCCGTGATCCTGGCCGGGGCCAGCCAGGGCGGCGTCACCGTCAGCAGGGTCGGCAACGCCATTCCCGAACTGCTCGACCGGGTCGTGTACATGGCCGCGTACTGCTGCGTGGACCTGCCGAACCTGGCCGCCTACCTGGAAACCCCGGAGAACAGCGACAGCCTGCTCCCCCTGATCCAGGCGGCGATCGTCGCCGACCCGACGGTGCTGGGCGTGAACCGGCTCAACTGGCGCTCGGCCGACCCGGCGGTGTTCCAGGCCGTCAAACAGTGCCTGGCCGCCGACTTCACCGACGAAGGGGTGAGCCGACTGCTCAACATGCTGGAGCCGGACGAGACAGCCGCCATCCCGCTGGCCGAAGCCAGGGGCGAAGCGCACACCTGGGGCCGCATCCCCAGAACGTACGTGCGCTTCACCCGCGACCGCCTGATCCCACCGGCCCTGCAAGACCGTTTCATCACCGAAGCCGACCGCCTCACCCCGGACAACCCGACCGACGTGCGCAGCATCGAAGCCCCCCACGTCGGCCCGTTCGACCGACCCGACCTGGTGGAGATCCTGGCCGGACTCGCCAGTCGCTGACCCGACGCGCATCCCCCAAACCGTTACCCGGCTGGGGGTTTCCGCTGCGGCCAGGACTGCGCGGACCGTGTGGTGGCGCAGCACGGCCGGCAGCAGGCCACCGTGGCCACCGCCGAGGTCCACCACCACGGCAGCGTAGATCCCTTCACGGGCCGGCGGCCGGAGCCCCAGCCGGTGCCGGGGGTTCCACGAGTGGGTGAATTCGGTGTCGGGAGCCCACAACGCGGTGACGTTGATCCATGGTGGAGACGTGACGTCGTTGCGGACGGGTGGGCTTGCGGGGCATCCCACGATGATGGGGCGCGACGAGGAACTGCGTGTCATCGATGACGTCGCGGACGATGTCTGGGGCCCGCCGGAGACGTCCGTGCTGAGGGCGGTGGAGCTTTCCGGCGAGCCCGGTATCGGCAAATCCTGTCTGCTGGCCGGCTGGCGCGACCGGCTGGCGGCGCGCGGTGTGCGCGTGTTGGAGGCGCGGGCCAGCGAGTCGCAGCGTGTGGTGGCCTTCGGGGTGCTGGTCGACGCCGTCGAGGACGAACTCGGCCGGTTGTCGCGACTGGGCTGGCGACCGCCGCTGGACGCGTCCTCGCTGGACATGTGCGGCTCGCTGTTCCCCGCGCTCGCGACCGGACCGGTGTCGTCGCCGACGGGGCACCGGCTGCTCCGGGCGTTGCGGATGTTGCTCGACGGTATGGCCCTGCGGTCCCGGACAGCGTTGGTCGTCGACGATGCGCACTGGGCCGACGAGGCTTCGGCCGAGCTTCTGGGGTACCTGGTCCGGCGTCCGGTCGCGGCGCCGACGCTGCTGGTCATCGCGCACCGGCCGAGGCAGGCGTCGACCCGGCTGGTGGCCGAACTCGGCCGTGGTGTCGATGCCGGAACGGTGCGACGAGTGCGGCTGGACCCGCTGTCCCGCCGGGATGTGGGGCGGCTGCTCGCCGCGCGGGGTGTCGCCGCGGAGCGCCACGACGGGCTGTACGAGGCCAGTGGCGGCAACCCGTTCTACCTGGACGCGCTGGAACGGGCCGGACCGAGGCCCGCCGACGCCATGGCCGCGCTCCGGGCGGAACTCACCGGGCTCGACGGTGTCGCCCTGAGGGTGGCGGGTGCGGCGGCGGTGCTCGGCGACCAGTTCGACCCGCGGGTCGCCGAGCGGATGAGCGGGCTGCCCACCGCCGGCTTCCGCCGGGGGCTGGAGACGTTGCTCGCCGCTGACGTGCTCCGTTGTCCGGCGGAAGCCGCTCGGGTGTCGTTCCGGCACCCGCTGGTGCTCGCCGCGGTGTACGAGTCGCTGACGCCGGCCGAACGCGTGGCAGGTCACGCCGCCGCCGCGGCGGCCTACACCGAGGACGCGGCACCCGTCGAGTTGCGCGCCGAGCACCTCCAGCACTGCGCGCGGCGTGGTGACGAGGCCGCCATCACCGTGCTGGTCGACGCCGCGGGCCGGGCCATGGGCCGGGTGCCCGCCGCGGCGGCCGACTGGTTGCGGGCCGCCGTCGACCTGCTTCCCGATACCCCCGACCACGCGCAGCGGCGACAAGGTCTGCTCTTCGCCCGCAGTCGCGCGGTGGCACTGGCCGGGGACCTGCTCGGGGCTCGGGAGATCCTTGACGAAGTTCTCGCCGTGTCCTCGGACGACCTGGCGTTGCGCACAGCGGTCGTCGGATTGGGCACGCGGATGGACCGCCTGTTGGGGCGGGTGGAGCAGGCGTCCGCCTTCGCCCGGCGGGAACTGGAGGCCCTGCCGGACGACACCACCCCGCACGGCGCCGAACTGCGCCTGTCCGTCGTGACCGCGAAGCTGCTCGCCGTTCCGGTCGACGAATCCGACACCCGGCTGATCCACGAAGCGCTGCGGATCGCCGAGCGGCACGGCCTGCGGGGCCTGCGGGCGGAAGTCTGCGCCGCCCTGGGATTGCACCACGTCCTGCGCCTCGACCTCGCCGAAGGACGCCGCTGGACCGACACCGCGATCGACCTGGTCGACGGGCTGTCGGACGCCGAGGCCGCCGAGCGCAACCTCCAGCCGTTGGTGTGGGTCGCTTTCTGTGCGATGGTGCTGGACCGCCCCGACGAGGCGCTGCGCCACGTGGAGCGCGTCCTCGCCATCGCCCGCGACACCGGACAGCAGCATGCGGCCAGCCGCATGCTCGCCTTCCGCGTGCGGTACCTGCGGTGCCTCGGGAGGCTCCGGGATCTCGACGAGCCGGCCATCGAGGCCGTCGACGCGGCCATGATCCTCCCCAGCCCCGAGATCCAAGCGCGCGCCTTGGCCGAGTACAGCATGGTCGCCTTGCTGCGGGGACAGCCGCAGGCAGCGCTGCGCGCCGCCGCCCGCGCCGCGTCGACCCGCTTGGGCATGCGGTTCACCGGGCAGCAAGTGGCACTCGCGCACGCCTCCGCCATCGCGGCCACCGACGGGACAGGCGCCTTCGAGTTGCTGCTCGACGCCGTGGGCGGACCCCCGGCTCCCCTGGTCGACCCGGTGCTGCGCCCCTGCTTCCACGAGGCCCTCTGCCGACTGGCCGTCGAGGACGGTCATCCCGACCGGGCCGCCGAATTCGCCGCACACGCCCGCGAGGCAGCCGCGCCGGATCTGCCCACCCACACCGCCCTGGCCACGCGAGCCGAGGCCAGGGCACTGCTCGCGCGGCGCGATCCGGACGCGGCCGAACACGCCGAGCGGTCGGCGGAGCTGTTCCTCCGCGCGAAGGCGCCGCACGAAGCCGCCGACGCCTGGCTGCTCGCCGCCCGTGCCCACACCCCGACCTCGGTCGACGCCGCCCGCGCCGCGCTCACCAAAGCGATCCGGCTGGCCGAGGACTGCGGCGCGCTGGCCACCCTCGCACAAGCCCACCAGTGGGGACGCCGACTGTCCACACCGGGCGGAGCGGCCACCGACGGCCTCACCGCACGGGAACGCGAGATCGCCGCGCTCGCCGCCGACGGCCGGTCCAACCGGGACATCGCCCGTGCCCTGCACATCAGCACCCGCACCGTCGAAACCCACCTCGCGCACGTCTTCGACAAGCTGGGGCTACACACCCGCGCCGCCCTCGCCGCCCGGTGGGGACGCGGCACGGACGCGCCATCTCCGTAGTCGACTACGTAGTCCACCTGATGTCCCCGACCCCGGCAATCGGGATTCTCATCGCACAGGGATTCACAGGAACGGGTAAGGCTTCCGACTATCCACGGAACCGCCTCGATCCCACAGCACAGAATGCGAGAGAACCATGAGCTACTGGAAGAACCGGCTGCTGCGGCACGGACTCGCCTGGGTCGGCGTCGCGACCGGCCTGACGCTGACGGCCCTGCAGGCTCAGGCGAACACGACCGGGAACACCCACGCAGCCGCATACCCACGGGTGTCGCAGATCGCGTCCGACGAGCGCGTCGCCGAGGCGGACAAGGTCACCAGGGCGGAGCTGCTGGCCCGCGCGAAGGGATGGCTGACCGCCAACGGCGGCAAGCCCGTGCCGTACAGCATGACCAAGATCTGGAAGGACGGCTACCGGCAGGACTGCTCGGGATACGTGTCGATGGCCGCAAAACTCCCCAAAGCCGGCGGCGGACCCAACACCGTCGGCCTGTTCGACACCTACACCGTGCCGATCGCCGTGCGGGACATGCAGCCCGGCGACCTGTTCATCGACAAGGACGACCGACCAGGCGCCGACTTCCGACACGTGGTGATCTTCGAGAAGTGGGCCGACGCCGCCCGCACCCAGTACTGGGCCTACGAGCAACGCGGCGGCCACGGCACCACCTACCGCAAGCTGGCGTACGGCCTCAAGCCCGACGACTACAAACCCCGCAGGCTCAAGAACATCACCGCTTGACGCGCCCCGCACTCGCACCGCCTGTGGCCGGCCGACTTCCCGCGCCGGCCACAGGCCACTGCACGACCGGACCGCCGCCATGCCGCTCCGATGACGCACTGGCCGGCACGTCGTTCTCGGCTTCGCGGGCTTGTGCGTGGGTGGCGGGTCGGGTCGGCCCTCACGCCGGTAGCGACGCCGACGTCACACACCCGCTGCCCACCCGAAGGCCCGCCATCAGCGGCGTCGGGTTGGTGACCGAGTCCCGCGGTTGCATCGTAGAGGTGGCCCAGGCGCGGTGGCACAGCGGTTCATGGACACTTCCATGGACAGTTGGGTCCACAAAGGATGATCAACTAGCGCGGTCGTCAACCAGCTCGACGGCCCAACTCGCGAAGAACGACCGAAGTTCCGACACCCGGTCGCCGGGGATGGGGAGTTCGCTGTCCTCGAAGCGGGACAGCGTTCCGAGCATCTGCGCGAAGACCGCCATGTCGAACCCCATGTCGACTTCAGCGGCGCGGGCGAGCAGCAATTGTTTGCCATAACGCTGGACCAGCGCGTAGACGTCCGTGAAGTCGCGAGCTTCCGCACGGTCGAACAGGGCGAGCGTCTTACGGCCGGCCAGCTCCTCCAAGTCGAACGTCGGCCCGATGAAGCTGGCTGTGGGCGGCCTGCTGGGAGGCGTGTCGAGAGCGAGGTCGACCACCAGCGAATCCGGCCCGGAGACCACTAGCCGACAGAACGTCACCCCGTCCCGCACCCGCCGCACAGACCAGCCGCGCTCTTGCGCAGCCGTTTCGAAGGCGTCACGAGCGGCAACGATATCTCCGCTGTCGGGGCCCGCGAAGAAGTCCAAGTCCTGTGTGGGCCGGTCGGTCAAGGCCTGAGCCACCAGTGCCGCGCCTCCGGCGAGCAGGAACCCCTCGCTCTCCGCAAGACCGAAGAACACCCTGGCCACCTCGACCTGGAAGTCCGTCAAGCCTTCCGGAGACGACTCGTCAGGCATCACGCGGCCTCTCCCGCAGCACGACCGACAACCGACGACCAAGCGGCTCGAACGTCACGAGGAAGGACGAGTTCGTCCCACAAGTCGATGAGCAGAGCACCGTCCACGTACGTGATCACGTCCTCCGGCGCGCCCTCGCGAAGCACGATCTCGTAGACGCGCGCACGTTCGGACCGGTTGGCCAGGTTGAACCGCCGCCCCGGCGCAGACCAGTTCAAGTGGATCGGCAGGGTCACAACGGAAAAAGCCCGGACCGCCGGAAGCCGAGGAAGCTCGCTCAACGTGAAGACCACGCGACCACGCGAGCTCACGTGCTCGACAACCCGCGGCACGGGCACGACCACCAACTCGTGACCGGCCTCAGCGAGCAACCGCCCCAACGTGTCCGCTGTGGGCGACTTTCGTCCGTGTTCGTAGGCGGACAGCGTCGGCCGCGAAGTACCTGCTCGACGTGCCAGTTCCTCTTGGCTGAGCCCCGCAGCGCGCCTCGCCTGCGCGAGCATCGCCGCCATATCCGCCATGCCGGCCTCCAGTAACGTATCCGATGGGATACGTTACGCCGCGAGTTCGCCTGCGACAACCCGCACCCAGCGCGCACCCGACGAGCGTCGGCCAGGCAGAACGAGTTCGGCCCCCGACCAGCGGAACAACCGGTCAGGGGCCGAATCGAAGTTGTATTGCGATGTGCCCCCGGTGCGACTCGAACGCACACTGGACGGATTTTGAGTCCGCTGCCTCTGCCGATTGGGCTACGGGGGCCGGTGGCTGAGCACTCTACTCGATCAGGTGGACGGGCTGCCGCGTACCCCTCGGCCGCGGCTGCCCGGTCCAGTCCGACAGTAACCGACCGACGGGGTCCGTCGCGGAGCCCGGGACGGACCCTCAGGAGCGGACCAGGCGGCCGATTGCCGCGGTTGCCTCGGCGAGCTTCTCCTCCGCCACTTCGCCGCCCTCGGCGACGGCCTGGGCCACGCAGTGCTTCAGGTGCTCGTCCAGGAGGCCCAGGGACACCGCCTGCAGGGCCTTGGTCGCCGCCGAGATCTGGGTGAGGACGTCGATGCAGTACTCGTCGTTCTCGACCATGCGCTGCAGGCCGCGGACCTGTCCCTCGATGCGGCGCAGGCGCTTGAGGTAAGCGTCCTTGTCCGCTGTGTAACCGTGCATCGCTCCCGGCCTTCCCTACCCTGGGCGGGTATCCGCACCCCAGGATAGGCCACCCGTCCGAGTGTGACCGGCACCACGTGTGACCGCGAAGGCCGGCCTCACATTTCGGGGTGACCGGTTTAGCTGCGAAATGACCCGTCCGGGGGCATCAGTCACATTTTCGCGTCGAAAGGTTAGGCGATATTCCTTCCGTGCACTATGGTGTCGTCCGAAGCGTGTGGCGCAGATACAAGTCGACGGCAACACGCGCTATGCGAGCACACACGGAGGAACAGTGGCACAGCAGACCGTCGTCCAACTCATCGACGACCTCGACGGCAGCGAAGCCGCCGAGACCGTGACCTTCGCGCTGGACGGTGTGGAGTACTCCATCGACCTCTCCAAGGACAATGCGGACAAGCTCCGCGAGTCCCTGGCCGACTTCGTCGCCAAGGCGCGCCGCGCCGGTGGGCGCAAGCAGCGCAAGGGCAGCGGCAAGAGCACGGTAAAGGCTGGTGACAAGGCTCAGGCCCAGGCGATTCGGGACTGGGCGCGGGCCCAGGGGCACCAGATCTCGGACCGCGGTCGCATTCCCCAGGGCCTGGTCGTGCAGTTCCAGGAAGCCCACGCTTCCTGAGCCGCTTCGCGTGTTATCCCCTGTGGCCGGCAACAAACCGACCACAGGGGGTAACCGCAGGTCAGACCTACTGTGAACATTCACAGTCGGCCTGGAAACGCGGTGCCGAGCAGGCTCAGCAGGGCGGTCGCCTTGACGGCCGTCTCCTCGAATTCCTCGGCCGGGTCGGACAGCGCGATGACCGCCCCGCCCACGCCGAAACTCACCTTGTCCCGGTCCGCGACCAGCGTCCTGATGACGATGCTGAAGTCGGCCGTTCCGGACAGCGAGAAGTAACCGAGGGCACCCGAGTAGACGCCCCTGGGCCCGGCTTCCAGCCCGTCGATGATCTGCATTGTCCGGATCTTGGGCGCACCGGTCATCGAGCCGCCGGGGAACGCCGCCCTAACCGCCGCGACCGCCGAACTGCCGGGCCGAAGTCTCGCCCGAACGGTGCTGACGAGCTGGTGCACGGTCGCGTAGCTCTCCACCGCGAAGATCCTGGGCACCTCGACGCTGCCGACTTCCGCGCAATGCCCCAGATCATTGCGGACCAGGTCCACGATCATGAGGTTCTCGGCCCGGTCCTTCGCGCTGGTCGCCAAGGCTGTGCGCAAAGCCCGGTCGGCCGCCGGCGTCGCCCCCCGCGGCCTCGTGCCCTTGATTGGCTCCGATTCCACGACACCCTGCCGGTCCACTCGGATGAACCGCTCGGGTGAAGTGCTGAGCACGGACAGCGGGCCGAAACGGAGCAACGCCCCGAACGGGGCCGGGCTTTCCGCCCGCAGGAACCGGTACGCCTCCCACGGGTCCACGGCGCCGTGCCACGTCACCATGTTCGTCAGGCATACCTCATAGCTCTCGCCCGCGGTGATGGCTTCTTGGCACGCATCCACGAGTTTGAGGTATTGAGCCCGGTTGTGCCGCAGCCGAACGGAGCCCACGACGGCGCCCGCCGCCCCTACAACGGGCCGCTCGTCGAACGCCTCCAGCACCGCCGCGGTGCGCCGCACCCAGTCGTCCGAATCGGTCAACGTCAACAAGTAGACGCACCGCTCCACGTGGTCGAAGACGAGCGCCCGGTCGGCGAAGACGAATGCCGAGTCCGGCTGCTCCGAACGGTGTGCCGCCGCGCCGCCGCATTCCGCCTTCAGCTCGTAGCCGAGATACCCCACCCAGCCCAACGCGAACTCGAACGGCACGTCCGGCGGGGCCACCCGGTGCGCCGCCAGGTCGGCCTCCAGCCAGTCGAAGAACGGCCCGTCGAACTCGTCGTCCCCGACGCTGACCCGTCCGGTCCACACGTCGTAGGTCGCCACCCGCGCCAGCGGCCCACCGGCGTCCCCCATGACGGAGAACCGGCCCCGCTCCCCCACCAGGCTGCTGTCCAGCCAGAACGCGTCCGACGAACCCCCGTACAGCGCCGAGAACACCTGTTCCGGTGACGGGTGGACGTCCACCCTCCGCACGGTCACCTCACGCGCAGGGGCCGCCACAGCGGCCGGCGGCACAGGATCGGCGGCGCCCGCGGTCCCGCCGCTGAGGTCGCGGAAGTTCGCCAGCAGCGCGTGCCCGGACCCGGTGCAGATCGACTCGGGGTGGAACTGCACACCCCACGCGGGCCGGGAGCGGTGCCGCACGCCCATCAGCACGTCGTCCGAGGCGGCCCAGGCCACGGCCTGGAGTTCGGCGGGCAGGTCGGAAACGGCCAGCGAGTGGTACCGCACCACGGGTAACGGGGACGGCAGGCCGGCGAACAGGTCCGTCCCGGTGTGCCGGACGAGGTCGACCACCCCGTGCCGCGGCGTCACCAGCCCGACGGAAGCGCCGTAAGACAGGCAGAGCCCCTGGTGGCCGAGGCACACACCGAGGAGCGGGAGATCCGCGTGGTCGATCACCGCGCGGCACAGGCCGAAGTCGGCCGGGTTCTGCGGACGGCCGGGACCGGGTGAGATCACCACGTTGTCGAACCGGCGCAGATCGGACATCCGGAAGCCCGGGTCGTCGTTCGCGATGACGACCGGTTCCCGCCCGTTCACCTGCGCGAGGTACTGGAACAGGTTGAACGTGAACGAGTCGTAGTTGTCGATCAGCAGGGTCCGCATGGCAACACAGCACGCTACCTGCCGCGACACCCGGATGGAGTACCCCGGAGAGGCCGGACACACCCTGTCCCGGCCCCTCCGGTCCTACCCCGACTCAGTCCAGGTGGTACTTCGCGTCGACGGCCTGCGCCGTCAACTGCTCCGGCGTCAGGATCGGCCCGGCCAGCGGCGGGTGGCCCGACCGGTAGAACTCCCGGGCCTGCCCGACGAACACCACCGTGCCGTCGTCGTGCTTGTACACGGCGAGCTGGTCCAGGTTGGCGTCCTCGCCCGTCGCCGTGCCGGTGGCGAAGCCGACCTTCTTGCCGCCGACCTCACGCACCTCGCACGGGCCCTGGATCGGCCAGTTCCCGTTCACCGCGTCGCACGGCGAGGAGATCGACGAGTGCCGGTTGCCCTTGGTCATGACCTGGATCCACAGCTTGCCCACCCCCGAGGAGCCCTGCTGCGTGACCGGGGTCGTGCCCATGTACTCCCAGACCTGCTTGTCGCCGTCGTAGTAGTCGGCGAACTGGGACTGGGCGGACCGCATCGGCCCGAACCACCGCTCGCCGACCGGCTGCTTGTCCACCGCCTGGTAGCCCGGCGGGAGAGCCGAGCCCAGGTCGTTCAGGATCCGCACGGACTTGTCCGCGCGCGGCCCGCTGCTGGCCGTCCGGTCCGTCTGCCCGTCCGGCCACGGCGTGCTCGTGTCGCCCGCCGGAGCGGTCGGCGTGACGCTCGGGTTCGGCGGCTTGACGCTCGGGTTCGTCGGCGTGACGGTGACCACGTCGCCCGGCGACGGGGACACCGACAACGGCGTGGTCGACGGCCCGCCTGCGTTGATCACGCCGCCGTCGCCGGCACCCCCGGTGAGCTGCGGCACCAGCACCGCGCCCACGGCGATCGCCACCACCGCGAGACCGGCCACCGCGCCGCCCCACGTTGCCTTGCGGCGCCGCTTGGCCGCCCGGCCCGCCTCCACGGCAGCCTCGGGATTCATCGGAGGCGGCGGGCTGCTCGCCACCATCGCGTCCTGCAACGCGCTCTTCAGCTCGTGCTCGTTCATCGCACCTTTTCTCCCTGCTGCGGGGTGATCAGGCCGCGCAGCGTCTGCAGCCCCCGCGCGGCCTGGCTCTTCACCGTTCCCTCGGAACAGCGCAACGCCCTGGCGGTCTCCTCGACCGACAGGTCTTCCCAGTACCGCAGGACGAGGACCGCGCGTTGCCTCGGCGGCACCTTGGCCAGCGCCGCGAGCAGCACCAGCCGGTCCTCCGCCGACCCCCGACCGACGCCGGCGGTCTCCGGCGTCGAGTCGCTCACGCGCTCCTTGCGGAACCAGCCCCGGCGCAGGTCGGACACGAACGTCCGGACCAGCGTCTGCCGGGTGTAGGCGTCGAGTGCCTCGTGCCGGTCGATCCGGTCCCACGCCACGTAGAGCTTGGTGAACGTGGTTTGGACCAGGTCCTGGGCACGGTGCCAGTCGCCGCACAGCAGGTACGCCGTGCCACGCATGGCCTCGGACCGCGTCCCGAAGTACTCGGCGAACGCGGCGTCCCGATCACTCATTCGTCCTCCCCATCCCGCGATACGGGTTAGTCACGCGCGCGGAGCCTCGGACGGTTGCACCGACCCCGCCGGTTTCGTGGAGACTTGGCATCACCACCACTGGGAGGCCGGGCTTTGTTCGTTGTGCTGTTCGCCGTCGTCATGGGCGCGGCCCACTACTACCTCTGGAAGCGGGCCGTCCGCGACACCACCGTTCCGGGTCGCTCGCGACGCGTCGGCACCGGGGTGGTCGTAGCGCTGTTCGTGCTGCTGATGGCCGGTCTGCTGGTCGACGCGTTCGCGTGGCCGGGATACGTCTGGCTGGCGTGCGCGTTCTACCTGGCGATCCTGTTCGGGGTGCTGGAGGTCCCCCGCCTCCTGCTGAACCGGGCGACCAGGCGCAAGCCGGTCGCGGTGGGCGGGCCGCCGGAGGAACAGCCCGCCGAGGTGGCCGAGCCGACCGATCCCGACCGGCGGCTTTTTATCGCACGGTCACTCGCCGTGGTCGGCGGGGTCGCCACGGCCGGCTTGGTCGGGTACGGCGCGACGCAGGCGTTGGGTGATCCGGTCGTCAAACGGGTGCCGGTGACGCTGGGCAAGTTGGACCCCAGGCTTGCGGGTTACCGCATCGCCGTGGTGAGCGACATCCACCTCGGCCCCCTGCTCGGCCGGTCGCACACCGAGCGGATCGTGCGGATGATCAACGAGCAGCAGGTGGACCTGGTGGCGATCGTCGGCGACCTGGTCGACGGCACGGTGGAGGAGCTGGGCGAGGCGGCGGCTCCGCTGCGCGACCTGGTGAGCACGCACGGCGCGTTCTTCGTCACCGGCAACCACGAGTACTACTCGGGCGCGGAGCCGTGGCTCGCGGAGCTGGACCGGCTCGACGTGCACCCGCTGCGCAACGAGCGGCTGCGGATCGAGCGGGCCGGGGCGGCGTTCGACCTCGCCGGCGTGAACGACGTCACGGGCGCGAACTTCGCCGACGGGCCGGACTTCGCGCGGGCCCTGGACGGGCGGGACCGGAGCGATCCGGTGGTCCTGCTGGCGCACCAGCCGGTGCAGGTGCGGGAGGCCGCCAAGCACGGCGTCGACCTCCAGCTCTCCGGTCACACGCACGGCGGGCAGATGTTCCCGTTCCATCTCGCGGTCGGCTTGCAGCAACCGGTGCGCAGCGGCCTGGCCACGATCGACGGCACGCAGGTCTACACCAGCAACGGCGCGGGCTTCTGGGGTCCGCCGGTGCGCGTGGGCGCTCCGCCGGACATCACGTTGGTGGAGCTGCATCACAACTTCGCCCGCTGATAGCGCGTTCTTCACCGAAACCACCTAGAGTGGACGGCCGTGCCAGCACGCGGTTGCGGAGGGGGATCCCTAACGAGATGAAGACGAGCTTTGCCGGCCGACGGCTCCATCACGAGGCAACAGCTCGTATTCGTCGTTTCCTGGACCGAGAGCGACCCGCCACCCCCTGCCTGGTCATCGACCTGGCCACGGTGCGCGACCGGTTCACCGCGATCCGCGACGCCCTGCCCGGCGTGGGGATCTTCTACGCGGTGAAGGCGAACCCGACGCCCGAGGTGGTCGCGCTGCTGGCGGCCGAGGGCGCGAGCTTCGACGTCGCCAGCCCCAACGAGATCGACCTGTGCCTCGCGCAGGGAGCCGCACCGGCGGCGATCTCCTACAGCAACCCTATCAAGAAGGCGCGTGACATCGCGTACGCGTACGAGCGCGGCGTCCGGCTGTTCGTGTCCGACAGCGAACACGACGTGCGCACGCTCGCCGAGCACGCGCCGGGTTCGCAGGTGATGCTGCGGATCTTGGTGAACAGCAAGGGATCGACCTACCCGTTCGGCAAGAAGTTCGGGTGCGCGCCGGAGATGGCGACGGACCTGTTGCGCCTCTCGGGCGAACTCGGGCTGGTGCCACTGGGTGTGGCGTTCCACGCCGGGTCGCAGCAGCTCGACCCGAACGGCTGGGACTCCGCGATCGCGGACGCCGCCGAGATCACCGCGAAGCTGCGCGCCGAGGGTGTCGAGCCGACCACCGTGAACCTGGGTGGCGGGTTGCCCGCGGGGTACCTGGACCCCTTGCCGCCGCTGGCCGACTACGCCGCCGCCATCACCGCGTCGGTCGCCCGGCATTTCGGTGGCTTCGCGCCGCGGGTGATGGTGGAGCCGGGCCGCGCGATCGTCGCCGAGTCCGGTGTGCTGCGCTCCGAAGTGGTGCTGGTGTCGAAGAAGTCCTATTCGGACGGACGCCGCTGGGTGTTCCTCGACATCGGCCGGTACGGCGGCCTCGCGGAGACCGAGGGCGAGGCGATCGCGTACCCGTTGGCCACCAGTCGCGGCGGTGTGCCGACGGACGGCGGCCCGGTCGGCCCGGTGGTCATCGCCGGCCCGACGTGTGACGCGGACGACGTGCTGTACCAGGACACGTGCTACCACCTGCCGCTGGACCTCCGGCCGGGCGACCACGTGGACCTGCTGTGCGCCGGCGCGTACACGGCGAGCTACTCCTCCGTGGCCTTCAACGGCTTCGAGCCGTTGGCCACCTACTGCGTGCGGTGAGCACGCTCCCCTGTTGTCCCAGGCTCTACCCCCCTTCAGAAGGTTTGGAGTGATTGATGTCCGAAGTCCCGTGCGAGACCGAGCCGGTCGGCTTGTTCGCAGGACAGCACGTGCTCGCCGAACTCCGCGGCGTGAGCCCGGAACTGCTGGACGACGAGCAGTTCCTGCGCCACGCCCTCGGCGAGGCGCTCACCCAGGCCGACGCCACCGTGTTGGAGGTGGTCTCCAAGCAGTTCGAGCCGCAGGGGGTCACCGTGCTGGCCTTGCTGTCGGAGTCGCACGCGTCCATCCACACGTATCCGGAAGTCGGAGCGGTCTTCGTGGACGTGTTCACCTGCGGCACGCGCGCGAAACCAGCGCTCGCGGTGCAGTTGCTGGCGGACGCGCTGGGAGCCGAGTCCGCACGGACGGACATGATCAGTCGGGGCGCTCGCGTCCCCGCGCTCATCGGTGAGGAGAAAGCGTGATCCGCGAACCACTCGCGGCCGGTTTGACCAGGCTCTGGGACGTCGAGGACGTCGTCGTGGACACTCGGACGGAGTTCCAGCACCTGGTGATCGCCCGCACGACCCAAGGCCTGTCGCTGTTCTGCGACGACGACCGGCAGAGCACCGAGTTCAGCCAGCTCGCCTACCACGAGGCGCTGATGGTCCCGGCGCTGCTGCTCGCCGACCGCGTCGACCGCGTGCTGGTCATCGGGTCGAGCGAGGGCGTGGTGTGCAAGATGGCGGTGGCGGCCGGCGCGTCCGTAGTCGACCACATCGACATCGACGAGCAGGCCGTGAAGCTGTGCGCGGAACACCTGCCGTACGGCTACACCCCGGATGAGCTGGCGGCGGCCGAGAAGGGCGACGGCGCGATCCGGGTGCGGTACACCGACGGCTGGGAGCACATCCGCACCACGTCCGAGCGCTACGACATCGTCCTGGTGGACCTGCCGGACGAGCGCGAGGAGGAGGCGCAGCACAACCGCCTGTACGGCGAGGAGTTCCTGCGCATGTGCAAGGCGCTGCTCACGCCGGGCGGTGTGGTGGTGACGCAGGCCGGGTGCCAGACCATGTGGCGCAACAACACGCTGATCCGCTCGTGGCGGCGGTTCAACGACGTGTTCGGCACGGTCGCGTACTACGGCTCGGACGAGCACGAGTGGGCGTACCTGTTCGGCCGTGCGGACGACGTGGCCGACCCGACCGCGCTGATGGTGGAGCGGCTGCCGGCGTGCGGCTACCGGCCGGAGACGATCGACGACCTGGCGCTGCTGGGCAACTCGATCCCGCCGTACCTGGTGCGGCACTCCCTGGCGTAGTCCCGCGACGAGGGCCGCTCCCGTTGCCGGGCAACGTGAGCGGCCCTCGTCCGGTCAGCCGAGCGAACGCTTCAAGAACTCCACCTGGAGCAGCAGCAGGTTCTCCGCCACCTGTTCCTGCGGGGTCATGTGCGTGACCCCGGACAGCGGCAGCACGGTGTGCGGACGGCCCGCCGCGAGCAGGGCCGACGACAGCCGGAGCGTGTGTGCCGCGACGACGTTGTCGTCCGCGAGGCCGTGCACGATCATCAGCGGGCGCTCCAGCTTCGGCGCGTCGGCGATGAGCGAGTTCGCCTCGTACACCTCGGGTTTCTCGTCCGGGTGGCCGAGGTACCGCTCGGTGTAGTGGGTGTCGTAGAGCCGCCAGTCGGTGACCGGCGCGCCCGCGATGGCCGCGTGGAACACGTCCGGCCGGCGCAGCACCGCCAGGGCCGCCAGGTAGCCGCCGTACGACCAGCCCCGGATCGCGACCCTGGTCAGGTCCAGGTCTTCCTCCTGCGCCGCGACGGCGTGCAGCGCGTCGACCTGGTCCTCCAGCGTGGCGCCCGCGAAGTCGAACGCGACCGCCCGCTCCCACTCCGGACCGCGGCCCGGCGTGCCGCGCCCGTCGACCACGAGCACCGCGAAACCCTGGTCCGCCAGCCATTGCGAGGTCAGGTAGGCGTTACGGGCGCTGAGCACGCGCTGGGCGTGCGGGCCGCCGTACGGGTCGAGCAGCACGGGCAGCTTCGTGCCCCCGGTGTGCCCGGTGGGGAACAGCAGGGCGGCGCGGAGGCCGCGTTCGCCGACCGTCAGCAGCCGCGCATCCGGGGTGAGCACGGGGGTTTCGGCGAACGAGCCGATCTCACCGCCGCCGGACACGGTCGTCCTGGACCCGAAGTGCCCGAGACCGCCGGACGACAGCACCGTGACGTCACCACCGCGCGCCACGCCGTGCACACCGTCCTCAGTGGACAGCCGCTCGACGCCGCCCGCCGTCACGCGGTACACGTGCACCTGGGTGGGGTCGTCGGTGGACGCGGTGACCAGGATGTCCTCGGCGATGTCGGCCACCGACCGCACCTGGAAGCCGTCCGGCGTCCACGTCTCGTCCCCCACGACCAGCCGGTTCGCGCCGTCCTTCGGCAGGACGCGGACCAGCTTGCCGTCCGGCGTCCACCGCGGCGAGCCGGGCACGACCTCCAACCAGTGCGGGTCGGCGTCGTCGGCCACCACCTCGACCCCGTCCGGGCCCACCGCGAGCACCTGGACCCGGCGCTGGTCGCGGGACTGCACCTGGAGCAGCGGGCGGCCGTGCGACGACCAGTTCGCCGTCGTCAGGTACGGGAACGCCGCGCGGTCCCAGGTGATCGGCGTGCGGCTGCCGTCCAGGCCGAGGATGAAGACCTCGACGACCGCGTTGTCCGTGCCCGCCGCCGGGTAGGCGATCTCGGCGGCCGGCCGCTCGGGGTTCGCCGGGTCGGCGATGTGCCAGCGCGCCACCGGCGCGTTGTCCACCCGCGCGACCAGCACGTGCTCGCCGTCCGGGGAGAACCAGTAGCCCCGGAAGCGGTGCATCTCCTCGGCCGCGATGAACTCCGCGAGCCCCCACGTGACGTCCGGACCGTCCGGCTCGGCGACCGCCTGGTCCGCGCCCGACTCCAGGTCCACGACGTGCAGCGCGCCGTCCGCGACGTACCCGACCTTGCGCCCGGTCGGGTCCAGCCGGGGGTCGATGACGGAGCCCGCCGCCGGCAGCTCGCGCACCGCGCCGGACGCGAGTTCGACCACGAACAGCCGTCCGGACAGCGTGAACGCCGCCTGCGCCACGTCCGCGTCGGTCGCGTACCCGACGATGCCCGCGGCCTGCTCGCGGGTGCGCTCCCGGCGGGCCCGCTCCTCGGGGGACAGGTCCTCCGGGTCGGTCAGCAGGGTGTTCGGGTCCACCAGCAGCCGCTCGGCGCGGGTGGCGGTGTCGAACACCCACAGCCCGTTCGCCCGGCTCGTGGCCGTGGCGGTGCGCAGGAAGTAGACGTGGCCGCCGTCGGGTGTGACGGTGAAGGTCCGCGGAGCACCAAGGGTGAACCGCTGGGTGCGCGCTTGCTGGCGCGGGAAGGAGGTCTCGTTGCCCACCAGGACACCCTAGGGCCTCACCCCCGGGTAACAGGCGCGCTACCGACAGCGACACCCGATGTGGTGTCTTCGTGGCGGGTCCGGTCGACTCACCTCCCGCTCTTGGGCGGCAACGGGAAGAAGCCGCTCGTCCGTGCCACGTACTCCTGGTAGCCCGGTCGGCGCTGGGCGATGTCCTTCTCCAGCAACGGTTTGCCGCTGCCCTTCGCCAGCAGCAAGGTCATGAGGACCGGGCTGACCACGAACACCAGGCCCAGCGGCTCGTTGCAGGCGAACAGGAACAGGCCCCACCACACGCACGCGTCGCCGAAGTAGTTGGGGTGCCTCGTGTAGCGCCACAGACCCCGGTCCATCACCTTGCCCTGGTTGCCGGGATCGGACTTGAAGCGTTCGAGCTGCCGGTCGCCCACCGCCTCGAACGTGAACCCGAGGGCCCACAACAGGATGCCGAGCACGTCCAGCACACCGAACGCGGCGGTGGTGTGCGCGGCGAACTGCACCGGCAGTGAGACGACCAGCATGATCGCCGCCTGGAGCAGGTAGACGCGGTACATCTTGGCCAGCGGGTTTCCCTTGGCCCGGTCGACCATGTCGACGTACCGCCGGTCCTCGGGTTTCCGGCGGTTGCGGGAGTGGATGTGCCAACCGAGCCGCACGCCCCACACCACCGTCAGCAGGGCGACGACCAGCGACCGCGCCGAGAACCCGGCGAGCACGGAGGTCAGCGCGGCGACCACCGCGAAACCCGGCCCCCAGAACGAGTCGATCAGGTCGAAGCGCCGCCGGGACGCCGCATAGCCGAACAGAGCGGTGACCAGGACGAGCACCGCGACCGCCGACGCCAGGACATTCCATCCGAAGTTCAAGCCCACTCCCGAGTTCTCGGCACACCACGTCCGCCCGGCCGCACCGCCAGGATCTGGTCGACGCCCATCCGCCCCTCCTCGAACGTCAGCGCGCCGCCCGCCAGGTACAGCCGCCACACCCGCGCCTGGCCCTCGCCGACCAGCCGCACCGCCTCGTCCCAGCGTTGTTCGAGCGTGGCGGCCCAGGCCCGGACCGTCCACACGTAGTGCTCGCGCAACGCGTGCACGTCACGGATCTCGAAGCCCGCCCCTTCGAGGTGCGCGATGGTCCGGCTCACCGGTCGCATGTGCATGTCCGGCGCCACATAGGACTCGATGAACGCGCCACCGCCGGGAGCGTCGGCCCCACGGGACATCTGCTGGAGCAGCAGGCGTCCACCGGGTTTGAGCGCCCGGTGCAGGACGCCCGCGTACCGCGGGTAGTTCTCCTCGCCCACGTGTTCGCCCATCTCGATCGTGGAGACGGCGTCGAACGGCTCGTCGGCGACCTCGCGGTAGTCCTGCAACCGCACCGATACCAGGTCCGCCAAGCCCTCGTCGGCGATCCGGTGCTCGATGTGCGCCTTCTGCCGCGCCGAGATCGTCACGCCGGTCGACCGCACGCCGAAGTGCCTGGCCGCGTGGACGATCATCGAACCCCAACCGCAGCCGACGTCCAGCAGCCGCATGCCGGGCTCCAGGCCGAGTTTGCGGCACACCAGGTCCAGTTTGGCGTGCTGCGCCTCGGCGATCGTCATGTCCTCGGACGTGAAGTAGGCGCACGAGTACGCCATGCTCGGGTCCAGCACGAGCCGGTAGAACGCGTTGCTCAAGTCGTAGTGGTGGGCGATGGCGTCCCGGTCGCGGGCCCGGGTGTGCCGTCGGCCGGACAGCCGGGCCTCCTCGCCGGGCGGCGCGGGACGAGGTCCGATCGCGCCCAGTTTGACCGCCGTGCCCAACGCGCCCAACACGTCTCGCGGTTTCGGCTTGCTCAACGCGCCCTGCCGGGCCAGTTCCCAGAACCTCGCCAGGCCGTTCGCCAGGTCGCCGTCCACCTCCAGCTCACCCGCCACGTACGCACGGGAAAGCCCCAGCTCGTCGGGGTTCCACAGCAGCCGCCGCAGGGCGCGGCGGGACCGGATGACGACCACCGGGCCGTCCTGCGGCCCGGCCGCGCTGCCATCCCACGCACGCAGGCCGACCGGCAGCCGTACCCCCAGCAGGCGCTCGACCAGCGCGGCCAGCTCACCGGCCACACCGATGGTTGCGACGACCACGGACTCCTCCTCAGACCTCGGGTGGTGGTCGTACGTTCGTCGGCTACCCCTGTTTGGTTCGACCCCTGTCTTGGCCCGGCGCTGAACCGGCCTCGTGAGGTGTCCGTAGTCGTCGGTGGAGCGATTGACGGACCGAGGAGGAGTTGAGTGTGATCCGACGAAACCGCATCGCCATCGCCGTAGCGGGCGGCATGGCGGCCGTGCTCGCGCTGGTCATGTGGAGTTCGAACGCCGTGGGCCTGCAGGGCACGAACGTCGCGCAGACCGAGCAGGTCGGCGCGGCGGCACAGGCCGACTACGGAGACGTCTCCTTGGCGCCGCCCGCCACCGAGGAACCCGTGGCACAGCCGCCCGCCGAGGAACCGGCCGAGGAACCGGCCGAAGCGCCCGCCGGACAGGCCGCGCCCGCGCCCGAGGAGTCCTCGGTCACGCTGGTGGCCAAGAGCGTGCCGAAGATGGGCGACGTCGTGCAGGACGGCGACGGCCGCACCCTGTACCGGTTCGACAAGGACACGCCGAACCCGCCGAAGTCCAACTGCGAGGGCAACTGCGCCGAAATCTGGCCGCCGCTGCTGGCCAACGGCACGCCGAAGCTGGAGGGCGTCGACCCGGCGCTGATCGGCACGGTGAAGCGCGCCGACGGCACCGAGCAGGTCACGCTGGCCGGGTGGGCGCTCTACACGTACGCGAAGGACGAGGCGCCGGGCCAGTGGAAGGGCCAGGGCGTCGGCGGGACGTGGTTCGTCATCCAGCCCGACGGCAAACGCAACGTCGAGTGCCTGCCGCCGGGAGTACAAGCCCCTGTGTCTAATTGACCTGCCTCCGGCAGGTCGGCGAGGCCGCCTGGAAGTCGGCAGTTCGAGCCTGATTTTCTGCCGATCGAAAAGCATGATCGACAGAAAATGAGTCTCGACCTGTCGACGCGACCTCGCACCCTCCGCCTAAGTGATCTCCTGACGCGCCAAGGAAAACCATCCCCCGAAAACGTGATCCCCTCGGCCTGGGGTTGGGCCGAGGGGATCACGTCGTGCGAAAAGCCTTACAGCGACGGGTAGAGCGGGTGCTTCGCCGCCAGGACCTCAACCCGCGCACGGAGATCCGACAGGTCAGGAGACGCCTGGAGAGCGGACGCGATGATGTCCGCCACCTCCGTGAAGTCCGCCGCGCCGAAGCCGCGGGTGGCCAGCGCGGGCGTGCCGATCCGCAGGCCCGAGGTCACCATCGGCGGGCGGGGGTCGTTCGGGACCGCGTTGCGGTTGACCGTGATGCCGACCTCGTGCAGGCGGTCCTCGGCCTGCTTGCCGTCCAGTTCGGACCCCACCAGGTCGACCAGCACGAGGTGCACGTCCGTGCCGCCGGTCAGCACCTTCACGCCGGCCGCCGCCGCGTCGGGCCGGGACAGCCGGTCGGCCAGGATCTTCGCGCCCTCGACCGTGCGGCGCTGGCGGTCGGCGAACTCGGGGGACGCGGCGTGCTTGAACGCCACCGCCTTGCCCGCGATCACGTGCTCCAGCGGACCGCCCTGCTGGCCGGGGAACACCGCCGAGTTGATCTTCTTCGCCAGGTCGGCCTCGTTGGTCAGGATCACGCCGCCGCGCGGGCCGCCGAGCGTCTTGTGCGTGGTCGTGGTGACGACGTGCGCGTGCGGCACCGGGCTCGGGTGCAGCCCGGCCGCCACCAGGCCGGCGAAGTGCGCCATGTCCACCATCAGGTAGGCGTCCACCGAGTCGGCGATCCGGCGGAACTCCGCGAAGTCGAGCTGCCGCGGGTACGCCGACCAGCCCGCCACGATCAGCTTCGGCCGGTGCTCGGCGGCCAGCCGCTCCACCTCCGCCATGTCCACCCGACCGTCCACATCGGACACGTGGTACGGCACGACGTGGTACAGCTTGCCGGAGAAGTTGATCCGCATGCCGTGCGTGAGGTGGCCGCCGTGCGCCAGGTCCAGCCCGAGGATGGTGTCGCCGGGCTGGAGAAGGGCGAACATGGCGCACGCGTTGGCCTGCGCGCCGGAGTGCGGCTGCACGTTGGCGAAGCCCGCGCCGAACAGCTCCTTCACCCGCGAGATCGCCAGCCGCTCGATGACGTCGACGTGCTCGCACCCGCCGTAGTAGCGCCGGCCGGGGTAGCCCTCGGCGTACTTGTTGGTGAGCACCGAGCCCTGCGCCTGGAGCACCGACACCGGCGTGAAGTTCTCCGAGGCGATCATCTCCAGCGTGCCCTGCTGCCGGCCCAACTCGGCGGCGACCGCCTCGGCGACCTCCGGGTCGAACTCCGCGAGGGAGGTGTTGAAGTGCTCGGACATGTGGTCTCCCTACGAGTTTCGCTTGTAGAACGGCAGCGCGACGACTTCCACGGGCTCCTGCTTGCCCCGGATGTCGACGGCCAGCTCGGTGCCGGGCCCGGTGTGGCCCGGAGTCACGTACGCCATGGCCACGGAGTACCCCAGCGTCGGCGAGAGCGCGCCGCTGGTGACCTCCCCGATCACCGTGCCGGACGCGTCCAGCACCGGGTAGCCGTGCCTCGGCGCACGGCGGGACGAGGTCTTCAGCCCCACCAGCTTCGCGTCCGCGCCCCGCTCGGCGACGGCGGCGAGCGCGTCCCGGCCGACGAAGTCACCGGGCTTGTCGAGCTTCACGACGCGGCCCAGGTTGGCGTGGTACGGCGTGCGGGCGGCGCTCAGCTCGTTGCCGTAGAGCGGCATGCCGGCCTCCAGGCGCAGCGTGTCCCGGCAGCCCAGGCCGGCGGGCTTGAGGTCGTGCGGCCGGCCCGCCTCCAGCAGCGCCTGCCACACGTGCGGGGCGTCGGCCGGGGCCAGGAACAGCTCGAAGCCGTCCTCGCCGGTGTAGCCGGTGCGGGCCAGCAGGGCGGGCCTGCCGGCCACCTCGGTCGGGTACGAGGCGTAGTACTTCACCGCCGCCAGGTCGGTCGCGGTCAGCCCGGACAGGATCTCGGTCGACGCCGGGCCCTGCACGGCCAGCAGGGCGTAGTCGACCGACTTGTCCTCCACCGTCGTGTCGAAGCCCGCGGCGCGCTCGACCAGCGCCGCGAAGACGACGGCCGCGTTGGACGCGTTCGCGACGACCAGGTACTCCTGCTCGCCGGTCCGGTAGACGATCAGGTCGTCGATCACGCCGCCGTCGGCCTGGCAGATCATGGTGTAGCGGGCGCGGCCCACGCCGATCGCGGACGCGTGGCCCACCAGCGCGTGGTCCAGCGCGCGGCCCGCCTCGGGTCCGGCCAGCACGATCTCGCCCATGTGGGTCAGGTCGAACAGGCCCGCCGAAGTGCGCACGGCGTGGTGCTCGGCCAGCTCGCTGTCGTAGCGCAGCGGCATCCGCCAGCCCGCGAAGTCGGTGAACTGGGCGCCCAGCGCCTCGTGCTCGGCGTGCAGCGGCGTCCGGCGGGTTTCCACGGGGTCCTCCCTGATGGCGGGCACGGCGACGAGACCGGCCGGGTCGGCCGGGTCGCCGTTACGAAGGATGACACGGTCCATCGGAGACTCCTCGTCGAGTGAGCCTCCCCCTCTGTCATGAGCCTGAGAGCTTCGCCGCGCGCAGAGCGCGGCTTGCACCGTGGGCGAGGCGTGACGCCTGCTTTTCAGAGTTGCCTTCGTCGGGCGGTAGCTGTGCCTGAGAGATTCCGGGGAGGAGTTGCTCCTTCGGCGCCCCTGGTGGGGACTCTCCCGCGCGACATCGACGGCCGTGTTCAGTTGGTACCGCCAGACGCTAGTTGTGCCTGGTAGGCGCGGTCAACCGGGAGGCGGTCACAGGGCGCGCTCCGCCCGGACGCTCTCGACCACCTTGCGCTCGGCGTAGAACGACACGAACGGGATGGTGCCCGCCAGCAGCACCAGCGCGGTGCCCTTGAGCGACCAGCGCGCCTTGAGCGCCAGGTCGACCGTGATGACCAGGTAGATGGCGTACAGGAAGCCGTGGACGGGTCCGACGACCGCCATCATCCCGGCGTTGTCGCCGAGGTACTTGACGAACATCGCGACCACGAGCCCGAGCAGGCCGACGCCGACCACGTAAGCCATGAACCGGAACCGGCCCAACGCACCGCTCATCGCCCTACCGACCGCCTTCGCTCACCGCTGGTCCCGCGCGTGGAGCTCCCGGAGGTAGCGGTTGTAGGCCGCCAGCTCGTCGTCCTCGTCGTCGTGCGCGGGTGTCCTGACAGGCTCCACGGTAACGACCTGCTCCGGGACGTCCACCACCGGCTCCGCGGAGGCGTCCTCGGCCTTGCGCTGGGCGGCGAGCTTGCGCATCCGCCACACCATGAACGCGGGGAACAGGCCGAACAGCGGCCACTGGAACACGTACCCGAGGTTCTGGAAGGTGCCCCCGGCCTCGGAGAACCGCTCCCACTGCCAGTAGGCGAGCCCGCAGCAGACCACCAGCGACGCCAAACAGACAACAGCGATGCCCAGCGGTGCCCAATGGCGCTCGCTCCGCTCGCGCGGCGAGGTCGCCTGGGAGTCGGGCGGAGGGGTGGACACGCCCTCAAGAGTACTTCGCGGGACCACCGCACCGGACGACACCGGGCCTTCCGTCGACACCGGGTCCTCGTCGGAAGGGGCTCCTCGCGTAGGAGCCCGCCCTCCCGGTTGGTGCTAGTCCCGACTCACGTCGCGCCCCTCACGGCGCGACGCCCGAACCTCACGCAACGCCGTCCCGGCGCTGCCGCTGCAACCTGGCCACACACCAGGCCGCCGCGCTTCCCCGACGCAGGTGCTGGAGCACCGTCATCGGTCCGAGTCGACGTCCCAGGTCGGCGGGCGTGAGCCCGGCCGCCCGGTAGTCGAGAGCCCGTTGGTCCAACGGGCTGATACCCGCGTCCCACCACAGCTCCGCCTCGGACAGGTCGCCCACCAACTGCCAGTAGCTGGCGGCGGCCGCGAGCAGGACCTCGGGCACCTCGGGAGCCCGCTTCCTCATCGCCGCCACGTACGCCGGGTCCGCGGACTCGACCCGAACCAGTCCGCGTGACCCGCCATTCGCCCGCTGCACGGGGATTCCCGGCGCGGACGGTGGGGCCTCGGCCAGCCACTCGTCCTTGATCCGGTTCACCTCTTGCAGCTCGGCGTCGTCCGAGCGCTCAGCCGCCCACTGCCGCAGCAGCTCGTCGACTCCGGAGTCCTCGACCATTCTGCCTCCTCATCGGTCGAAGATCAGCCAATGCAGCGCACCGTATTAGCGGGTACCGACAACCGCTAGACCCTGGATTGTCAAAAACCCTGTTACCAGGGCGTTATAGCCCTCATTCCACCCAGACGGTGCAACGGTCGGACTTGACCGTCACCCCGGGTGACCAGACCACCGAGGCCTCGCGAGGTGGACTAGCCGAAGAGCCCCCGGACGAACGTGATGATCGACTCGGCGCCCTGGCGGAGCCAGCCGAGGCCCGTCTTCACCGCCTCCGCGGACTGGTCGGGCTGGGTGATCAGGAGGAACAGCAGCAGCGCGACGGCTGCCAGCGTCACCACCTTCTTGACGTTCACGAGTCCCTCTCCGTCCGTTCACAGGTGCCCGGCCGACAGGCGTGGTGCCCGCCGTGTTACCCGCCATGGTCCCCCATTCACCCGGACGATGAACGCCGGACCCGCCGTGATCCCACGTCTGGGCGTACGATCACGCAGGGAGCTACGCCTGAGCCGTGCCGGCAGTCACCCGAACGGACGATCAAGGGCCGCCGGGCCCCGGCCGATGACCAAGGTACGGGCCACTCGCCCACTCCCCCTGGCACTGACACCGAGGTTCCGCGACATCGTCATCCCTCCGCCGCAAGCCGCGCCGATCACCCGGTTGCGCTGACCCACACACCGTGCGTCATTAGGCCGACACCGGCCGTCCTCATTCTTCCGCGCACTCCGGGCGATTTAACGCGGCCATTTTCCGGTCACCGTTCGGTCACCCCACGACGCCGGCCCGACGTAGTTCCGCGATCTCCTCGTCGGCCAGTCCCAGCGCCTCCAACACCTCGATCGTGTGCTGCCCCGCCGAGGGCGGCACGGAGGGTGTCTCCGCCGGAGTGCGGTCGAAGCGCGGCGCGGGCGCGGGCTGCGCCAAGCCCCCTACCTCCACGAACGTGCCGCGCGCGGCGTTGTGGTCGTGCCCGGCGGCCTCGTCGGGCGTCAGCACGGGGGCCAGGCAGGCGTCCGTCCCCTCCGCCAGCGCCGCCCATTCATCCCTCGTTCGAGTGGCCACGGCCCCGGCGATCCGCGCCCGCAGCGCCGGCCACTGCGCCGGGTCGTGCCGGTTCGGCACGTCCGGGCCGGTCAGCCCCAGCACGACCAGCAGGTCCGCGTAGAACTTCTCCTCCAGCGCCCCGATGCTGACGTACTTGCCGTCCGCGGCGGCGTACACGTCGTAGAACGGGGCCCCGCCGTCGAGCAGGTTCGTGCCGCGCTCCCCCGGCCACGACCCGGCGGCCTTCATGCCGTGCAGGAACGTCGTCAGCAGCGCCGCGCCGTCCACCATGGCGGTGTCCACCACCTGCCCCTTCCCGGACCGCTCGCGCTCGTACAGGGCCGCGAGCACGCCCATCGCGAGCAGCAGCCCGCCGCCGCCGAAGTCGCCGACGAGGTTGAGCGGCACGGTGGGCGGCGCGCCCGCCCGCCCGATCGGCTCCAGCGCGCCGGCGAGCGCGATGTAGTTGATGTCGTGCCCGGCGCGGTCGGCCAGCGGCCCGTCCTGGCCCCAGCCCGTCATCCGGCCGTAGACCAGGCGCGGGTTGCGGGCCAGGCACTGCGCGGGCCCGATGCCCAGCCGCTCGGCCACGCCCGGCCGGAAGCCCTCGACCAGCACGTCCGACCGCTCCACCAGGCGCAGCACCAGCTCCGCGCCCTCCGGCCGCCGGATGTCCACCCCGATCGACCGCCGGCCGCGCCCGAGGACGTCGCCGGGCACGTCGAACCCGCCGGACACCCGGTCGACGCGGACCACCGACGCGCCGAGGTCCGCGAGCACCATGCAGCCGAACGGCGCGGGCGCGAGGCCCGCCAGCTCGACCACGCGCAGTCCCGCCAGCGGCCCGCCCACTAGAGCGACCTCGCGATGATTTCCTTCATGATCTCGTTCGTCCCACCGTAGATCTTCTGCACCCGCGCGTCCGCCCACGCGCGCGCGATCGGGTACTCGGTCATGTAGCCGTAGCCGCCGAATAGCTGCACGCACTCGTCCACGACGACGCAGAGCCGCTCGGTGGACCACCACTTGGCCATGGCCGCCGTGGGCACGTCGAGCCTGCCCTCCAGGTGCGCCTCGACGCACTCGTCCACGAACGCGCGGGTCACGCGGGCCTCGGTGGCGCACTCGGCGAGCTTGAACCGGGTGTTCTGGAACTTGATCAGCTCCCGGCCGAACGCCGTGCGGTCCTTCACGTAGTCCACGGTGAGGTCGACGGCGGCCTCGATGCCCGCGATCGACGCGACGGCGATGATCAGCCGTTCCTGCGGTAGCTGCTGCATGAGCTGGACGAAGCCCTGCCCCTCGGCCGAGCCGAGCAGGTTGTCCGCGGGCACCCGGACGTCGTCGAAGAACAGCTCGGCGGTGTCCTGCCCCTTGAGGCCGATCTTGTCCAGCACCCGGCCGCGCCGGAAGCCGGGCGCCAGCGGGGTCTCCACCACCAGCAGCGAGATGCCGGTCGCGCCCTGGCTCGGGTCGGTCTTGGCCACCACGATCACCAGCTCGGCCTGCGCGCCGTTGGTGATGAACGTCTTGGACCCGTTGATGACGTACTCGTCGCCGCTCCGGACCGCGCGCGTCTTCACGTTCTGCAGGTCGGAGCCGCCGCCGGGCTCGGACATGGCGATCGCGCCCACGTACTCGCCGCTCGCGAGCTTGGGCAGCCAGCGGTGCTTCTGCTCCTCGGTGCCGTAGGCGAGGATGTAGTGGGCGACGATCCCGCTGTGCACGCTGTTGCCCCACGCGCTGTCGCCGGCGCGGGCCTGCTCCTCCAGCAGCACCGCCTCGTGCGCGAACGTGCCCCCGCCACCGCCGTACTCCTCGGGGACGGACACGCACAGCAGGCCGAGTCCGCCCGCCTTGGTCCAGAACTCGCGGTCCACGTGCTTCTGCGCGGCCCAGCGTTCGAGGTTCGGGACCGATTCCTTCTCGAAGAACGTCCGGGCGAGCTGACGGAGCTGGTCCAGGTCGTCGGTCATCCAGGGGGAACGGCGCGTAGGCATGGCGTCGACGGTCCCACCGCCACCGGCCCGCCGCCATGACCGCCACACCCACAACTGCCGGCCGATCGTGAGCACAACTGTCAGGGTGGTGCGCAACACTGCGGACATGAACCTCCGAAGGCTGTCCCCCAGGGACTGGGCGACTTGGCGTGACCTGAGGCTCACCGCACTGGCCAGCGACCCGCAGGCGTTCGCCTCGACGCTGTCGCGCGAGCAGGACTACGACGAGGCCCGCTGGCGCGAACTGCTGCATCCGCGGTGGGGTGTGAAGGTGGTCGCAGAAGCACCGGATCCGGTGGGAATCGTGGCCGGCGTGCCCCACGACGACCATCCTGACGTGCTGTACCTCTACTCAATGTGGGTGATACCGCCGTTCCGCAGGCGCGGTGTCGGAGAGGCCTTGGCCGCAGAGGTCCTCGCCTGGGCGCGCGAGCACGGCTGGCGTCGCGTGCAGTTGCGCGTGTACCGCGGCAACCTCGCCGCCCGCCGGCTCTACGAGCGGCTCGGCTTCTCCGGCGAGGGCGAGGTGATGAGCTTGGCGGTGAGCTAATAAGTCACTCCTTGCGGTCATGGGCTTGCCGGTCACGGCTGCCTACCGTGGGAGCCTGACGTCCCCCGACCACCCTGTCGGGCGGTGGGATGTCCGGCCGGCGACGGGTATCCGGCCGCCGGCCGGGCCGCACGCGGCCGAACGCGCGGGACAGCTCGGCAGCCGATCGCGGGCCGGGTGGCCGAGGGGCCGCCTGACCGGCGCGTCGGCGATCGTGCACAGCTCAACCGACTGTGCGACGACCGTTTACACACACCGGATTGGAAGGGCGATGAGCGAAGCCTTGATCTTCGACGCGGTGCGCA
Organism: Actinosynnema sp. CS-041913; assembly: GCF_050942485.1. Lineage (NCBI taxonomy): Bacteria > Bacillati > Actinomycetota > Actinomycetes > Pseudonocardiales > Pseudonocardiaceae > Actinosynnema > Actinosynnema sp. CS-041913. The sequence goes on from NZ_CP192037.1 coordinate 7,223,989, forward strand.
CACCGCGTGGCCGGGGGAAGCGCGGCTCGCTGCACAGCGTGAAGCCGATCACCCTGGCCTCCGGGGTGCTCGCGGCGCTGGCGCGGCGCAACGACCTGGACACCTCGGCGGTGGACGACGTGGTTTTCGGCGTCGTGTCGCCGGTAGGCGAGCAGGGGTCGGACATCGCCCGCACCGCCGTGCTGGCGGCCGGGTGGGATTTGAGGCCGGCCGGCGTGCAGCTCAACCGGTTCTGCGCGTCGGGCCTGGAGTCGGTGAACCTCGCGGCGGCCAAGGTGGCGTCCGGGTTCGAGGACCTGGTGGTCGCGGGCGGCGTGGAGTCCATGTCGCGGGTGCCGATGGGGTCCGACGGCGGCGCGTGGATGGCCGACCCGGAGACGAACCTGGCCACGAACTTCGTGCCGCAGGGCGTGAGCGCGGACCTCATCGCAACGCTGGAGGGGTTCAGCCGCGAGGACGTGGACGCGTTCGCGCTCAAGTCGCAGCAGCGGGCGACGCTGGCGCGCGACAAGGGCTACTTCGACCGGTCGATCGTGCCGGTGGTCGACCAGAACGGGCTGGTGGTCCTGGACCACGACGAGGCGATCCGCCCGGAGACCACGCTGGAGGGGCTGGGCGCGCTGAAGGCGTCGTTCTCCTTCCACGGCGACCTCGGGTTCGACGCGGTGGCGATCGACCGGTATCCGTCGGTGGAGCGCATCGACCACGTGCACACGCCGGGCAACTCGTCGCAGATCGTGGACGGCGCGGCGGCCATGCTGATCGGCAACGCCCGCGCCGGCCGCGACCTCGGCCTCACGCCCCGCGCGCGCATCCTGTCCGTCGCGGTGGTCGGCTCGGAGCCGACGATCATGCTCACCGGCCCTGCCCCGGCGGCGCGCAAGGCGCTGGACCGCGCCGGCCTGTCGGTGGAGGACATCGACCTGTTCGAGATCAACGAGGCGTTCTCCTCGGTGGTGTTGAAGTTCCAGCGCGAGCTGGACCTGCCGGACGAGAAGGTCAACGTCAACGGCGGCGCGATCGCCATGGGCCACCCGCTGGGCGCGACCGGCTGCATGATCCTCGGCACCCTGCTGGACGAGCTGGAGCGCCGGGACCTGCGCCGCGGCCTGGCGACGCTGTGCGTGGGCGGCGGCATGGGCATCGCGACGATCATCGAGAGGGTCTGATGGCCATCCACTACGAGCGGGACGACGAAGGCATCGTCACCCTCACCATGGACATGTCGGGCTCGGCGAACGTGATGAACGCCGAGTACCACGAGGCGATGGGCGAGGCCGTCGGGCGGCTCGAAGCCGAGCGGGACGACATCACGGGTGTCGTGCTGACGTCGGCCAAGAAGACGTTCTTCGCGGGCGGCGACCTCAAGCTGCTGATCCAGGTCACGTCGGACAACGCCGGTGAGGCGCTCGGCTTCCTGGAGGATGTGAAGGGCCAGTTGCGCCGGCTGGAGCAGCTCGGCAAGCCGGTCGTCGCCGCGATCAACGGCAGCGCGCTGGGCGGCGGTTTCGAGATCGCGCTGGCCTGCCACCACCGCGTGGTGCTGGACGACGACAAGATCAAGCTCGGCCTGCCCGAGGTGACGCTGGGCCTGCTGCCCGGCGGTGGCGGCGTGACGCGGATGGTGCGGCTGCTCGGCGTGCAGCCGGCGCTGCCGCTGCTGATGGAGGGCAAGCAGCTCAGGCCCGCGCGGGCGTTGCAGGCGGGGATCGTGCACGCGCTGGCGTCGTCCCGCGAGGACCTGATCGCGCAGGCCCGTGCGTGGATCAAGGCGAACCCCGCGCCGCAGCAGCCGTGGGACCAGCCGGGTCACGCGGTGCCGGACGTGAAGTTCGGCGACCCCAACGTGTACGGCCTGCTCGCCGCCGCGCCCGCCGTGCTGCGCAAGAAGACCCACGGCGTGTACCCGGCCCCGGAGAAGATCCTGGCCGCGGCGGTCGAAGGCGCGCTGGTGGACTTCGACACCGCGCTGAAGATCGAGGGCCGGTACTTCGTGGAGCTGGTGTCCGGCCAGGTGTCGAAGAACATGATCTCGACGTTCTGGTTCCAGCTCAACGAGATCGGCGCGGGCGGTTCCCGCCCGTCCACTGTGGACGCTTCGAAGGTGACCAAGGTAGGGGTGCTCGGCGCGGGCATGATGGGCGCGGGCATCGCCGAGGTCAGCGCCAAGGCCGGCATCGAGGTCGTGCTGAAGGACGTGACCCTGGAAGCGGCGACACGCGGCGCCAACGGGAATCCCGGTATCACGCCGACCGATTCCGACGCCGACCTGGCCGGCTGCGACCTGATCATCGAGGCGGTGTTCGAGAACCGCGAACTGAAGAACAAGGTCCTGCCCGCGGCCGAGTCCGCCGCGCTGCCGGACGCCGTGATCGCGTCCAACACGTCGACCCTGCCGATCACCGGCCTGGCGTCGGCCGTCGCCGACCCGTCCCGGTTCATCGGCCTGCACTTCTTCTCACCCGTGCCGAAGATGCGGCTGGTGGAGATCATCCGCGGCGAGCAGACGTCCGACGAAACCCTGGCGCGGGCGTTCGACTACGTGCTGCAGATCGGCAAGACCCCCATCGTGGTCAACGACAGCCGCGGCTTCTACACCTCGCGGACCTTCGGCACGTACGTGACGGAGGCGACGTCGATGATCGCGGAGGGCGTCCAGCCGGCCCTCATCGAGAACGTGGCGAAACGCTCCGGCATGGCCGTCGGCCCCTTGGCGGTGTCCGACGAGGTAACCCTGACCCTGCAACTGAAGATCCGCGACCAAACCCTGGCCGACGACCCGTCGATCGCGGGCGCGCTCGGCGACCACCCGGCGTTCAAGGTGCTGGAGGAGCTGGTCGCGGAAGGCCGCACCGGCAAGGCGAGCGGAGCCGGGTTCTACGAGTACCCGGAGGGCGCGAAGAAGTTCCTGTGGCCGGGCCTGGCGCGGTACGCCCGGGACGACGCCGGCGTGACCGAGCAGGACGTCGAGGACAGGCTCCTGTTCATCCAGTCGCTGGAAACCGTGCGGTGCCTGGACGAAGGTGTACTGACGTCGGTCGGGGACGCCAACGTGGGCAGCGTGTTCGGCTTCGGCTTCGCACCTTGGAGCGGCGGAACCCTACAGTTCGTCAACGCCTACGGACTCACCGAGTTCGTGGAACGGGCGGACTACTTGGCAGACACCTACGGCGAACGCTTCCGACCTCCCGCTTCACTGCGGGAACGCGCCGCCAAGGGCGAGAAGTTCTAGCACCGACATGACGCTGGGGAGCCCGGCCCCAACCGGGCTCCCCAGTCGTACCTGTGTGTGCATGGCAGTTCGAAGGGCCGAGCCGATTCAGACCAGTCCCTTGCCTCGTGCCCAAGGGACAAATCCGCCGAGCCCACAGGGATAGCGGGCACCCGTCTTGATCAGGATGTCGACGAAGCTGCTCGCGCTCGCCGGGGAAATCCGTCCGGCGCGGACGGCCTCGGTGATCACCCAGAGGCTCCCGTGCACCGGTAGACCGGCCCGCGCGGCGACCTCTCTGGCGTCCTGGTCATCGATGATCGCCATCGCGCCGTGCACCTCCGCCCACGCGCACACCGTGGCCTCGCCGAGGTTCGCCCCTCGCGCGGGGTCGACTCCCATCGCTTCCGACCAGCGGACCGTGGCCAACAACTCGTCCAACTCGTCCACGTGCACGACTTCGATCCAGTCGAGGGGCAGCAGGACGTCGTTGCGCTCCAGCTCGCTGATCACCGTGGCGGTCGTGACGTTGCGCCACGGCTCGGGTGATCCGTACGCACAGTCGCCCAACACATCGAGACGGTCGGCGACACTCGCGTGGAACAGCGGTGACGTGTCCCGGACAGCGGTTATCACAGGGGACGATCCACTCCGGTCCGCGTTGGCAGATCAGCCACCGACTCGACCGCTCCGTGCAGCATTTCGAGCGCACGCACTCCGGTGATCAGCGCACGTTGGTACGCGGACAACACGGACTGCTTCCACACGGCAGACGTGGTACCGAGGGAAAGATCCACCGCAGGTGCGCTTCCGAGCACCGACAGGAAGTCGCCGTGCACCGGCTTGCGCGCCGCAAGAGTGCTACCGGAAGCCGCATCGATCAGCCCGTGCTCCTTCGCGGTACGGACCACCAGCGACCACGACACCCGATACCGCGCCGCGACGCGGACCAACGTCGGCCATGGATCGCCGGCTCCCTCCGCCGCGAGCGCTCCACGCAGATCGTCACCCGGCAACAACAACTCCTGGGCGAACGCGTTGATGAGACGCTCCCGTTCGTCACGGCTGGCACCGACCCCCACGTCACTGGAGTAGGGGTCCTGGAGCAGGTGGTGCCCCAACTCGTGCGCCGCCGTGAACCGCCTGCGCCCCGGATCGGCTTGATCCCCGATCACCGAAGCGCCATGACCAGGCGCCTCGTCCACCTGCACACTCGCGCCGTCGGCATCGCGATGCACGACCAGCATGTGCAATCCCCAGTATGCGCAGACATCCGCCAGAGGACCAAGCGGCCCTTCGGGCGCACCCATGGCGCGACGGACGCGCTGCGCGAAGGCCTGCGCGGCAGCCACCGTGGCCAGTTCTTCGCGCGGCCAGTCCGGGACCGCCGCAGCGGGCAGCAGGTCGGCCTGAGCCAGCCAGGCGACATCCCGGGCATGCGCCTCCAACGCGATGTCAAGCCGCCACACCTCGCGCGCAGCCGCATCCGGCTCGTCAACGACGGCGGCCCGCCTGGAGACCACCGCAGCCAGCGGACTGTGCACGAAGTAGCCCAGCGGCACCTCGAACAACTCGGCCAACCGAGCCAAGTCCAGCGCCGACACCTTCCGAGCACCCGACTCCATGCGCATCACGCCCGTGCGGTCGATCCCCAGACGAGCAGCGACCTGGTCCTGCGACAGCTTGCACAGAGTGCGGGCAGCCCGTATCCGACCGCCGATCTGCCTCCAATCGAGCTGCTGCACCATAGCGCGATTTTCGCACAACTCGCAGCTCAGCGCGACCCTCTAGACACCACGACCGCAATCATCACCCTACCGAGCACCCCACCACTCTCCGCGCTCTTGCCCTCGGCGCCGTGGCGCGCGCAGCGCGCACTCCGGTCGGTGGGCTGCGTGTCATCCCCGTATGGCCTGCCCGCAGGGAACCGCGCTTGGGTGGGGAGTGCAAGCACGCTTTTCGCTTGCGCTCCCCACCCAAGGGTGGTGGTCTTTGACCAGGCCATGCGGGGATGGCACGACGCCCTGGTCCTGCTTTTGTGATCATCCTTGGCGGCCTGCCTGTCCGGCGAGGACGCTTGAAGCTCTTCGTCGAAGCGCGATCGCGACCGCTTCAAGACGAAGAGCGGGCGCTCGCCGCTGGGCAGGCCTCCGGGGAGGAAATGCCAAGGCGTCGTGTTCTCCCCGTATGACCTGGTCAAAGACCACCACACTTGTCAAGGAGGTGCAAGCGAAGAGCGTGCTTGCACCTCCTTGACAAGCGCGGTTGCCCTGCGGGCAGGCCATACGGGGAGAACACGAGGCCCCTTCTTTGTGCTCGCGCAGGCTTCCGGTCGGTCGGTGTGCTCGCGCAGGCTTGGGTTATGCCGCCTTGCGGCCTCGTTCGGGCCAGGCGGTGGTTATGTCTGTCCGTTGGGTTACCCCGTTGACAGTTACGGCCACGGTTGTTCTGCCTGGGCGTAGTGCGGTGAGTGTGCCGGTTGTGGGGTTCAGCCAGGCTACGTGCCAAGGGCGTACGCCCGACTTCTGTCCGATGTGGACGTTGAGTGAGCCCTTCCAGTCCGTGCTCACCGGGTACTGCACCGGGACTTGGCGCGTCCCCTGCGTGATGGAAGCGGTTACCTTCGCAGGCGACCCGACGAGGACCGTTTCCGGGGCAGTCAAGGAGAGGGCGTCCACGTGTGGCCTGATTTCCGCTGCTACCCATTCCTGGCCGTGTCGTGGTGACGGGTCCACGCCGAGTAGTGACCAGCCCGAGAAGCCGCCTTCCGCCGGAGCCTTGCCGGAGTTTCCGTTGATCAGGTAAGGCACACCGTCCACTCTGGACGCATGGAAAACACCTACGTGCGCACCGATGAACAGTGCGCCCTTGCCGGTGGTGCGGCGGAAGTCCGCCAGCCAGTCCTCCACCAAGTCGGCTTCCAGCCTGTCGTTCAACTGACTGCCCTTGGTAGGCGTCGGATCACGAGGGGGATGGTGCTGCATCACAACGACGGACTTGACCGCGCTGTGGTCGCGAAGGGTGTTGCGCAGCATCACGGTCTGGTCGAAGCCGCCGCCTCGTAGGGTGCCGGTGGACGAGTCCAGCAGTACGAAACGGGTGCCCTTGTGGTCGAAGACTCGGTTGGTGGTGCCGAATTCGCGGCGGAAGTTGTCGATTCTGCCCGGACCCATGATCTCGTGGTTGCCCGGCACGTAGTACCACGGTAGGTCGTCGCCCAGTTCCTCGGTGAGGACGCGTCGGGCCAGTGCGAGGTCTTCGGGTGCGGCCTCGTCCACGAAGTCTCCGTTGATCACTACGAAGTCCGGCTTCTGCGCTTTGATCTCGCGCAGGGTTCGCCGGGCCGCGCGTACCAGTTCGCTGTCCGGGTTGCGCGCCACGAATTGGGCGTCCGACATCACCGCGAACCGCCACCGATGTCCGTCGACCGTGCCGTCCTGGACCACCACTCGGTCCGAGATCGGTTGAGCCGCAGGCAGATCCACCGCGGGCGGCACCTTGGCCACGATGTCGTCCACCAGTACTTCACCGGTGTACTGACGGTCCGCCTTGGTTTCGATGGTGTAGAACCTGTTGACCCGCAACGGGAACTCCAGACCGGCGGGCACCGCGACCTCCAGGTATCGCCAGCCGGTCCAGGTGATGTACGGGCCGTAGAGGGACCTGGTGAGTCCGGCGTTGTCTGTCACGGTGAACGCCGTCCACTCGCCACGGCCGTGTCCGTACACCCACGCGCCCAGCGCCAGTGGCTGGCCTTCTACCACGATCGGCTTCGGTGGGATGGCGTAAGCCGTGCGGGTGCCGGTGGACTGGCTGAAGTCATACTCGATCTTCAGGCCGGGGCCGGTCCGTCCGGCGACCGGGGCCACCGAGCCCGAGCCGCGTGCCGAGCCGAACGTCCAGGACGCGCCGTCGTCGAAGCCTGCGATCAGTTTCTCTTCCAGGCCGACGGTCACCGGCACACGTACCAACTGCCCGCCGACGCGGGCGGTGACGGTGGTTGCGCCCGGGTTCAGGGCCTTGACTCGTAGCGTGCCGTGGTCGCCTGGCGCGATGTCTACCACCGCGCGGTCGTAGTCCAGGGCGATATCGGTCGGCTCGATGGGCGCGGTGAAGCCTTCGGGGTCGTGGCCTACGACGCCTAGTGTTCCGGTGCCGCCTGTTTCCGGCAGGCTGAGTCGGTTCGAGGTGGCCGACAGCCGGGTGAGCGGGCCGAGCACGGTCAGCTCGACTTCGCCGGTCACGCCGCCGCGTCGGGCGATGGCCTTGGTCGTCCCCTTGGTGGCCGCGCGGAACACGCCGTCCGTGACCCAGCCCACGTGCGGGCGGGACGACTGCCAGTGGCGGGCCTGGTCTCGGGAGGGGCCGTAGGTCTCGTCGTAGCCGTCCGCGACCAGTCGCCGCGTCAGGCCGGGGAACACGCGTTCCGGGTGGCCGCCTGCCACGGTGTCCGCACCGGGTGCTCGACGTGGGTCGATCGCGGTGCGCGTCCAGAAGCCGGTGAGGTTGCCGCTGCCTTCCGGCGCGTAGAGCGCGAGACCGTTGGGCACCGGGCGTTCCCCGCCGTCCGACGGCGTGTTCTCCACGACCACGGCGTCCGTGCCCGGTGTGCGGGCGAGCATGGTGGACGAGCCGCCGCCGTCGAGGTTGAGCGCGTTGTGCGCGCCCATCTCCTTGAGCATCGACGCGATGTCCCGGAGGTTCAAGCCGAGCAGGAACGGCGCTTGGCGGCCGTCCACGGTCAGCAGGAACATCTTCTTGCCGTCCGCGGAGAAGCCGACCGCCGTGCGCGGGTGGAGCGGGTCGTCGGGCGCGACGACCGTGCCGTCCTTGATCAGCAGTTGGTTGCCGCCGATCGCGGATTTCGGTGTGCCGCCGTCGTTTGCCTTGGCGGTGTAGTCGACGGAGATCCGCCGGCCCGGCGTGAGGCCCGCCAACGCGTCCGCGCCCGCCTCACGGCCGACCAGGACGTAACCGTCGGCGGGTATCGGGTCGTCGCCCGCAGCGCCGCGCAGTTCGGTGACGATGTCGTTGCGCACCACCACTTCCGTGACCTTGGTCGCGCCGCGGACGGCGCGGGCGCGGCTGTAGGCGCCCCACAGCGGGTTGAACACGCCGACCGCGCCGACTCCGATGGATGCGCTGTTGAGCTGTGCCAGCGGGATCGTGCTGCCGTCGGGTCGGGTGACCCGGCCGTCGAAGAGGATGTCCATCACGCGGCCGATGCCGGCGGCGTCGATGCCGACCGCCCGCTGGTGGCCGGCGGCGGGCGACTTGACCGTCGTGCCGCTCCGGATGCCGACGCCTTCGGGGGCGTTGGAGTTGTTGATGTCGAAGAAGTCCCCGTTGACGGCGGCCACCGCGCGGGTGCGGTTCGCTTGCGCGGACAGGGGTTCGGCGCTGGTGACGTGGCCGGGGTGCAGGTAGTCGACCTTCGTGCCGGCGGTGAGGTCGACGGTCAGCGCGTCGCCGCGCACCCAGCCGCCCGCGTCGCCCGGCTCGTACCAGTCGAAGGAACTCAGGGACACGCCCGGCGCGACCGGGCGGGTGGTGCGGACGGTCTCGATGCGCCGCGCCGGGTCGACGGCGGACCTGGTGGAGACCGCGTCGGGCAGGTCGAGGACGCCTGCTCCGGCGCGGTCGGGCTCGGCGACGGCCGAGGGCGAGTCGGTCGCTTCGGCGGCGGTGGTGGAGAGAGCGCCGGCCGGTTCGGCGGCGGTGGAGACGACGCCGACCGGTTCGGCGTGGGCGGGTGGAATCGGGATCAGGGCGAGGACCAGGGTGGCCGCGAGTGGCCACACACGTCTGGACACGAGGACTCCGCAGCGGTGTGGTGAACGACTTTCCCGTCGCAAGTTCACCCTGTTGGGAGTTGTCCGCATACGGCCATTCGGCCGCAATCACGGCCGCCGGCAAGCCACCCTCGCACTAGGTAGCAGCTCCCGTCCGGTACGCGCCAGGGCTGTTGCCCGTCCACCGCTTGAACGCCCGGTGAAAAGCGCTCGCCTCGGAGAAACCCAGCCGCAGCGCCAACTCCTCCACCGACTCACCGCCCCGCACCAGGCTCGCCACCGCCTGGTCGCGCAGCAGTTGCTCCCGCACCTCGCGGAACGACGTCCCCTCCGCCGCGAGCTTCCGCCGCAACGTGGGCGCGCTGACCCCCAGCCGCGCGGCCACGTTCTCCAGCCCCACCACCCCGCTACCGAGCATCCGCCGCACCTGGCTGGACGCGTCCGCCCCGTAGTCCCGCCGGGACAGCAGCTCGGCGGGCGAGTTGCGCAGGAACCGCCGCAGCGCGGCCTCGTCCTGCACCACGGGCATCCGCAGGAACCGGGTGTCGAACGTCAGCACGGTCTCCGGCGCGGCGAACCGCAGCGGGCACCCGAAGATCAGGTGGTACTCGGCCGCGTGCGGCGGCTCCGGGTACGCCAGGTCGACCGCGCGCAACGGGATGCGCCGGCCGATCAGCCACGACGAGAACCGGTGCCACAGCACCAGCAGCGACTCGATCAGGAACCGGTCCGGGTCGTCCACGCCCTCGGCGGCCAGCGTGAACCGGGCGACGCCGTCCCGCTCGCACAGCGTCATCGACGGCCGGACGTCGAACAGCCCGTAGAACGCGAGCCCGCGCCGCAGGGCGTCCTCCAGCGAGGAGCAGTGCACGGCGAGCAGGCACATGGTCGGGAACGTGCCGCGCTTGCTGCGCTGCGGCCCGAAGCCCATGAACTCGTCGTCCAGCACTTCCCACAGGTTCTGGATCAGCTTGCTGTACTGAGCGGGCGTCACCCGCGCGCGGTCGTCGGCCAGCAGCGCCTCGGGAATGCCCGCGATGGCGAGCAGCTCCGACACGTCGTGCCCGTGCCGGATGGCGCCCCGCAGGGCGGCCGTGACGTAGTGGATCGCGATGGTCCTCGTGAGCATCACTCACAGTGTGACAGCACCCGGGAATGGCCGGGTGCGGCGGCGCGGCGTGGGGAGAGAGACATTACCGCGCCGCCGCACCCGGTGGCCCACCCCAGTGAGCCGGCGCCTCGTCGATGGGGCATCCGCCCGCCCATCCACGAGGGACGATGTGGCGCCCACCACTTTAAGTGGTCTAGACCAGATACGTCAATACGGCGAAAAGGCTATATCTGGCCCAGACCAATGCGGGATTTCGTGAATACCTGTCACGTCTGTTCCAGCGGTGCTACGGCGAAGCCGGCGGAGAACCTCGCGCACCAGATCACGACGCTGCGCACGCCGGTCAGGTCGGTGCCGGCGGGCACCTCGTACACCTGGTTGCCCTGGTTCGCCTTCAACTTCCCCAGGTTCGTGAAACCGGAGCCGAACGCCGCTTCCGCGGAGTCCGACGCCTTGTCCGACAGGTACACGTAGAGATCCGGGCCGTCGCTGGTGTCCAGCGCCGCGAACTGCACGGCGTGGCCGCCGCCCGGCAGGCGCACGAGGGTCGCGCTGCCGGTCGTCGCGTGCTCCAGCGAGCGGAACGGGCCGGACGCCAGGGCGACCGGGCCGGCGGGCGTGGTCGTGGTGGTCACCACCGGTGTGGAGGCCGTGGGCTCCACCGCCGTCGACGTCGGCGTCGACGTCGGCGTGGACGTCGGCACCAGCAGCGCCTCGTTGGCCGTGGTGTTGGTGAACACCCGCCACGGCTGGAACAGGTACAGGCCCACCGCCAGTGCCACGACGAGCACCGCCGAGACTCCGATCACCACCACACGCTTGGACATCGCACGCCTCTCCGTTTCGTCTGTTTCGACAACTCTGACGAATCGGACACCCATCAGAGTCCCGGAAACGCCTTACGAACTTCTGACGTCTCGCCGGCGGCGCGGGTTAGGGTCGGCGCGTGGGTGAACGGACCGGTCTCGCCGTGGTGGCCTCGCTGATGCTGGGCTGCGCGGTGTTCGGCCCGTTCCCGCACCCGGTGCCGCTGCTGTTCGCGATCGCGGCGATGGGCGCGGCCAACGCCGCGTTCCCGCTGATGCGCACGTTCGGGTCGGCCCTGCTGGGCGGGGTCGCGGCGGCGGGCATCGGGTTGGCGGCGGTGCCGTTCGTGACCTGCTCGTCCGAGCGGTTCACCGAGGTTTTCACCTGCACGGGTGACGCGCCGACGTGGCACATGACCGGCGCGGTGCTGGTCGCGGGCCTGTCCGGCGCGGCGCTCGTGCTGGCACGGGTGCTCGGCGCGGCGAGCTTGGAGCGGCGGCTCGCGGTGATCGAGCGGGCGGTGAAGGAGCGAGAGTGAACGTGACCTGGCGGCAGGTTGCCGCGTGGCGTGTCCGTGCGCACAGCCTGGACGTCCGGCGGCCCGCCGAGGACGCCCTGGACGTGGTGTCCGAGCTGTGCGGCCTGCACGCGCAGTTGATGGCGTCGGCCGAGGCGACGCTGCACGCACGGGTCGACGGGCTCCCTCCGGACTTCGTCGCGAAGGCGCTGTGGGACGACCGGACGCTGGTCAAGACGTGGTCCATGCGCGGCACGCTGCACCTGCTGCCGTCCCGCGAGTACGCGTTGTGGCAGGCCGGTTTCGCCACCTACCAGCACTACCGCAAGCCGGTCTGGCACCGGGGCTTCGACATCACCGCCGAAGAACTCGAAGCCCTGCTGGAGGGCGTGTCGGACGCGTTGAAGGGGCAGGTGCTGACCCGCGCCGAGCTGGCCGACGAGGTGGCCCGGCGGACGTCACCGCACATCGGCGACAAGCTGCGGGAGAGCTGGGGCGTGTACCTCAAGCCGGCGTCGTTCCAGGGCCGGCTGGTGTTCGGGCCGGGTGAGGGGCAGCTCGTGCGGTTCACCCGACCGGACACCTGGATCGACGTCGGCCCGCCGCCGGCCGACGCGGTGGCGGAGATCGCGCTGCGGTTCCTCGCCCAGCAGGGGCCCGCGACGCGGGAGGAGTTCGCGCGCTGGTGGGGCGTCAGCCCGGCGGAGGGCGGACGGGTGTTCAAGACGTTGGGTGATCGGATCATGCCGGTCGAGGTCGACGGTGTGCCGCGCTGGTTCCGCACCGATTCCGCGTCCGCGTTGCGGGACGTCGAGCCGGTGGCCGGCGTGCGCCTGCTGCCCGCGTTCGACCAGTACGTGGTGGCCGCGAGCAGGCACGCCGAGCACCTGCTCGACGGCGGCTCGCCGGCCCGGGTCTACCGGCCGCAGGGGTGGCTGTCGCCGGTGCTGCTGGTGGACGGGCTGATGGCCGGTGTGTGGTCGGCCGAGCGCAAAGGACGCCGCACGGCCGTGACCGTGGAGCCCTTCCGCTCGTTGTCCGCAAAGAGGCGGAAGGCCGTGCTCGCCGAGATCGACCGGATGGCGGAGGCGGCCGACGTGACGTGGGTCGACTGAGACCTGTCGATCAAGCGGTACTGTTCTGCCGCCTTACCGTTTGCGCCAACAACGAGAAAACGCCCACGAAGAGATGTCGGAGGTCGGCCGTGCGGGTGCTCTGGGCTGCGAGCGGCCTGGCCGTGGCGGCGTCGGCGCTGACCGGCGTGCTGATCGGCGTGTACATCGACGGCATGGACGACGGGCAGAAGGCCGAGCCGCCCGCGTCCACGTGGATCACCAGCAGACCGTCCGCCACCTCCAGCACGTCGACCACCGTGCCGAGCGTGGTGACCACCGACCCGGTGACCGCGCCGACGAGTTCGACCACCTCCCGCCCGCCGACGACCGTCACGACGACGACCACGACGCCACCTCCGGCGCCCGAGACGACGACCGTGCCGCCGACCACGACGACGACCTCCACGTCGAGCAGCTACCAGCGCGGGGTCTGGCCGTGCCACGTCCTGAACCGCAACCCGCCGCCGGGGTGTCCCGACTGAGTTCGCCGGGCGCCGCCGACCGGTGCCGGCACGGCGGCATCGTTCCGGCGGGAGGGCGGGTCGCTGGGCGCGTCCCGACGTGAGAGCGCTTCCAAGCAGGTGGGGACGGGCTAAGCTGAGTCGGTCAGGCTCGGTGTGGCGAGGAGTTGGTGTACGTGTCCGTCCAATCGCACTCCAGCGCCCGGCCCACGCTGGAGGACGTGGCGGCCAAGGCGGGCGTCTCGCGTGCGACGGCGTCCCGGGTGCTCAACGCGTCGCCGAGGGTGAGCCCCGAGGCGCACGAGGCGGTGACGGCCGCCGTGGTGGAGCTGGGCTACCAGCCGAACCAGGCGGCGCGGGCACTCGTGACCCGGCGGACCGGCGCGGTGGCGGTGGTCTTCTCCGAGCCCGAGCCGAAGATCTTCGACGACCCGCACTTCGCCTGGCTGATCCGCTCGGCGGCCCGGTCGCTGGCCGACGCGGACGTGCAGATGGTGCTGCTGCTCGTGCACTCGCCGGAGGACATGGCGCGGGCGGAGCGGTTCCTGGCCGGCGGGCACGTCGACGGCGCGCTGATGTTCGCGCCCCACAAGGGCGACCAGTTGCCTGCCGTGGCGCGGAAACTGCCGCTGCCGGTGGTGTGCGCCGGGCGGCCCTGGGGCCCGCTGCGCGGGCTGCACCTGGTGGACCACGACAACGAGGGCGGCGGGGTGCTCGCGACCGAGCACCTGATCTCGTTGGGGCGCAAGAGGATCGTGTCCGTGACCGGGCCGTTGGACGAGCACTCGGCGATGGACCGGCTGGCGGGGTGGCGGTCGGCGGTCGGTGCTTCCGACGACGAGGTGGCGTTGTCGACCGAGGACGGCGGCTTCTCGCGGGAGGGCGGGAAGCGGGCCATGGCCGCGTTGTTGGCCCGGGTGCCCGATCTCGACGCGGTGTTCGTGGCGAGCGACCTGATGGCGGCCGGGGCTCTGGACGCGTTGCGCGAGGCAGGCAAGCGGGTGCCGGAGGAGGTGGCCGTGGTGGGGTTCGACGACCACCCCATGATCGCGCCGCACACCTCGCCGCCGTTGACCAGCGTGCGGCAGGACACCAGCGATCAGGTGAAGCACATGGTGACCCACCTGTTGCGGCTGCTGCGCGGGGAACCGATCCGGGCTCGTCGCGAGGTCCTGCCGACGGTGCTGGTGCGCCGCGCCTCCGCCTGAGCGCGGGAGCCTGGTCGGTGCTGTCCTTGACGGGGCATGGGCCGTCGCCGCGAAAACACGGTGGCGGCCGCCGGGGCCCGGTGGGTAGCGTCCGACCCGTCCGACCGTGAACTCGTGGGCGTCAACGCCCTGGAAAGAGCTGATCTATGCCCCGGCATGGGCCGAGTGTGCCTCCCCACCGCACCTCGGCCGGGTCCTGTCACTGACCGCTCGCGCGCGTCGGTTTTCCCGGCATCCTCCGGTGCGGCTTCGGGCTGCCCGTTTTCCGACACGGCCCGCCCCACGGGTGAGGACCGCTCGGCCCCCTCCGGCCTTCGACCGTACGAAGTACGAGATCCGGCTAGGAGAGTTCCGGGTGTCCAACACCGACAAGAAGAACAACCCATCCCACTCCGGCTCGCGCACGGAGACCTTCGCCTGCGTGTGGTGCGGGCTGACGGTCGCCGCGGCGGCCCCCGACGGCAGGCGGCGCAACCACTGCCCGAGCTGCCTGCACTCCCGGCACGTCCAGGACCACGTCGAGGGCGGGCCGTCCGAGTGCCAGGCGCGGATGTCGCCCATCTCGATCGCGGTGCTGCGCAACGGCGACTGGAAGGTCGTCCACCGCTGCACGCGGTGCGACGAGCTGACCGCGAACCGGGTGCAGGGCGACGACAACCAGCTCATCCTGATGCGGCTGGCCGTCCGCCCGCTGGCCCAGCCGCCGTTCCCACTGGAGGTTTTCGGCGACCTGTGAGGTCGTCGGGGACGGGAGAGGACCATGCCACGGCACAACTCGCGGCACACCGACCGGCGCGTCCAGCGGCGCAAGGACGCACCGCCCGGCGCCGACCGGCGGCCCGGCGGCGCGTTCCGCTGCGCGGGCTGCCGGCTGGACGTGCCGCTCGCCGCGCCCGGCACGGCGCACCGCAACCACTGCCCGCAGTGCCTGAGCAGCCGGCACGTGGACGGCCGGGTGCCCGGCGACCGCGCGGCCGACTGCGGTGGGCGGATGGAGGCGCTGAGCCTGTCGATCCGACCGGACGGCGAGTGGCTGCTCATCCACCACTGCCTGGTCTGCGGTGAGCTGAGCGCCAACCGCATCGCCGGCGACGACAGCCCGCTGGCGCTGCTGAGGATGGCGGTCCGGCCGCTGTCCGACAGCAGCGTCCCGGTGCGGGCGTTGCTGGCGCTGTGACACCAGGACCCCGGCGTCGACCCTGCCCGGTCGACGTCGGGGTTCCGGCGTCGACCCTGCCCGGTTGACATCGGGGTTCCGGCGGCGGCGAAAGCCGTGAGCCGGTCAGCCCAGGTCGTACCCGCTCGTCGGCACGGCGTTGCGGCTGATCACCCGCGCCAGGGTCCGCCCGCTGTGCTTCACCGTCCGCGCCTGCGTCCGGTAATCGACGTGCACGATCCCGAACCGCTGGCTGTACCCCGCCGCCCACTCGAAGTTGTCCAACAGCGACCAGGCGAAGTACCCGCGCACGTCCACGCCCCGCGAGATCGCCGTGTGCACGGCCCGCAAGTGGTCGACCAGGTAACGGGTCCGTGCCAGGTCGACCACCTCCCCGTCACTCACCGCGTCGGGGAACGCCGACCCGTTCTCGGTGATCACCAGAGGCACCGCCACGTCCCGGCCCAGCCGCTCCAACAGCTCCGTGAACGCCCGCGCGTCCACCTCCCACCCGAACCCGGTCAGCTCACCCCGCGGCGGCAGCAACGCCACGCCCCTCAACCCCGCGAAAGGCCCGTCGGGAACGTGGTCGGCCGGCGCGGGGGCGACCCGCGTGGGGCTGTAGTAGTTGACGCCCATCCAGTCGACCGGGCTCGCGATCACCTCCAGGTCCCCGTCGCGGACCACCCTCTGCCAGTCGCCCAGCCACGCTGTCCGCGCAACGACGTCCTCGGGATAACCCCGTCCCGCCAACGGGTCCAGGAACAGGCGGTTCTGCAACCCGTCGACCTTGTGGGCAGCCGCGCGGTGCGCCTCGTCGTCCTGGTCGACCGACACCGAGCACAAGTTCAGCACGATCGAGAACCGGTGGTCGGCCGGGGCCGACGGTCTCATCGCCCGCATGGCCAACCCGTGGCCGAGCAGCAGGTGGTGGGCGGCTTCGAGAGCACCGCGCGGGTCGACCAGGCCGGGCGCGTGGATCCCGTTGCCGTACCCCAGGAACGCCGAGCACCACGGCTCGTTGATCGTGGTCCACAGTTGCACGCGGTCCGCCAGGTGGGCGTGGGTGAGGGCCGCGTAGTCCGCGAACCGGTAGGCCGTGTCACGGTTGCGCCAGCCGCCGTGGTCCTCCAGTTCCTGCGGCAGGTCCCAGTGGTACAGCGTGGCCACGGGTTGGATGCCCCGGTCCAGCAGCTCGTCCACCAGGCGGTCGTAGAAGGCCAGCCCCCGGGGCTCCACCCGGCCCGCTCCGGACGGCTGGATCCGGGGCCACGCCAGGGAGAAGCGGTAGGCGCCCAGGCCCAGCTCGGCCATCAGCCCGACGTCGGACGCGTACCGGTGGTAGTGGTCGCACGCCGGTTCGCCGGTGTCCCCTCCGTGGACCTTGCCCGGTGTGGCGGCGAAGGTGTCCCAGATCGACGGCCCGCGGCCGTCGGCCGTGGTGGCTCCCTCGATCTGGAAGGCGGCTGTCGCGGCGCCCCACACGAAATCCGGTGGGAAGCGCAGCAGCTCCTGGCCGACCTGAGCCTCCGGGTCGGTTGTGGTCATGTGTTCACCCCTTCACGGCGCCCTGCATGATGCCGCCGACGATGTGGCGGGCCAGCAGGAGGAAGATCCCTACCACCGGCAGCACCGCGAGGGACGCGCCGGAGAGCATGAGCGAGTAGTCCGTGTAGTACCCACTGGCCAAAGTGGACAGTGCGACCTGCACGGTGGGACTGTCGTTCGGGTCGAGGACGATCAGCGGCCAGAAGAAGTCGTTCCAGGCCGTCATGAACGTGAACATCCCCATCACCGCCGCCTGTGGCCGCACGGCCGGGAACGCCACGTGCCAGAACGTCCGCAGCACCGAGCAGCCGTCCATGCGCGCGGCCTCGACCAGTTCGTGCGGAACGGATTCCTCGCACGCCTGCCGCATCCAGAACACCGAGAACGCGCCGATCAGCGCGGGCACGATCACCGCTTGCAGGGTGCCGTACCAGTCCAGGTCCGACATCAGCAGGTAGAGCGGGATGACACCGAGCTGGGTGGGCACCATGGACGTGCCGACGACGACGAGGAACAGCGAGTGGCTGCCCCGGAAGCGCAGGCGGGCGAAGGCGAACCCGGCCAGCGTGCCCAGCACGACGTTGGTCAGCGCCACCGTCCCGGCGACGATCAGCGAGTTCTGCATCGCCAGCCAGAAGTCGACGGTGTCGAAGACCCGGCTCAGGTTCTCGACCAGGTTGCCGCCCGGCACGAGGGACGGGATGGCGTCGCCCAGCGCCGAGTTGTCCTTGCTGGCGATCAGGAACGAGTAGTACAGCGGGAAGGCGGACGCGAGGAGGATCACGACCAGCAGCGCGTACGCGATCGGACCGGCGTTCGTCAGACGCCGTGCGGTCAGGGCGGCCACGGCGCGGTCACCCCTTGGACGCGATGCGCCGCGTCAGCGTGAAGTTCACCAGGGCCACCAGGAGGATCAGCAGGAACAGCACCCACGCGATCGCCGCCGAGTAGCCCGCGTCGAACAGCCGGAAACCCTTCTCGTACAGGTACATCACCAGGGTCTGGAACTGCCGGTCCGCGCCGCCGGTGCCGAGCGCCGTGCCGCCCGGGTCGAATAGCTGCGGCTCCACGAAGAGCTGCATGCCGCCGATAGTGGACACGATGACGGTGAACAGGATCGTCGGGCGGATGCTCGGCACCGTGATGGACCAGAACAACCGCCACCGCGACGCCCCGTCCAGCATCGCCGACTCGTACATGTCCTTGGGCACGGACTGCATGGCCGCCAGGTAGATCAGGGCGTTGTAGCCGGTCCACCGCCACATCACCATGGAGCTGATCGCGAGGTGCGACGCCCACGTCTCGGCACGCCAGTCGACCGGGTCGACGCCGACCAGGCCGAGCAGGTGGTTGACGATGCCGAAGTCACGGCCGTAGAGCTGCGCGAACACCAGTGCCACGGCCGCCACGGAGATCACGTTGGGCAGCAGCACGCCCGCCCGCCAGAACGACCGGCCGCGCAGCCCGCGGTCCAGCAGCGCCGCCAGGCCCAGCGCCGCCAGTAGCTGGGGCACGGTGGACAGCACGAACAGGCTGACCGTGTTGCCCAACGCGTTCCAGAAGTTCCGGTCCGCCAGCAGCTCCCGGAAGTTGTCCAGGCCCGCGAATCCCTGTGCGCCGTCGATGAGGTGCCAGTCGTGCAGCGAGACCCACGCGGTGAACAGCAAGGGGTACAGGCCGAAGACGCCGAACACCACGAAGAACGGCGCGACGATCAGGTACGGCGTGAACCTGGTGTCCAGGCGTCCCAGGCGATGGCGCCACGACGGGCGCCCGGCGCGCGGCGGCGGGACGGGACGCCCGGCCCCCGCCCCGCGTCGAGCCGGTGCGACCGTCACTCGGCGGCGTCCCGCGCTTCCTGCAACGCCTGCGCGAAGGAGTCCGAAGTGGACTGCTTGCCGGTTTCCACGCGGGTGAGGGCGTTGTTGAACACGGGCGTGACCTTGGAGTCCTTGGTGCCCCGGTAGGTCGGCTTCAGGCTTTGCGCGGAGTTGCCGAAGATCCGGCCGACGGGAGCCTTGTTGAAGTACTCGTTCACGGTGGAGGTGACTTCGGGGTCCTGGTAGGCGGCCGGCTCGCTCGGCAGGTTGCCGGTCTCCTTGAAGATCCGCTTCTGCTGCTCGGGCGCGGTCAGCCACTTGGCCAGCTCGTAGGCTTCCTTCGGGTGCTTGCCCTGCTTGGGCACGGCCAGGAACGAGCCGCCCCAGTTGCCGCCGCCGCCGGGCGCGGCGGCCACGTCCCACTTGCCGGCGGCCTCGTCGCCCGCGCCGGCCTTGATCAGCGCCAGCGCCCACGCCGGGCACGTGGTGGTGGCGAACGACGCCTGCTTCAGGGCCACGTTCCAGTCCTGGCTGAACGGCTGGAGCGCGCCGGTCTGCTTCTTCTCGCCCAGGCCCGCCGCAAGCTCGAACGCGTCCGCGACCTTCGGGTTGCGGTCGGCGATGTAGGAGTCGTCCTTGGCGAAGTAGCCTTCCTCCGTCTGGTCGAGGATCGCCTTGTACACGTTCTGCGCCGTGTCGACGAACTTCACGTTCGGCGTGGCGGCGGTGAACCTGTCCGCCGTGGCGAGGAAGTCGGCCCACGTCGGCCACAGCGCGCCGACCGCCTCCCGGTCGACCGGCAGGCCGGCCGCCTCGAACAGGTCGCGCCGGTAGCAGACGGCCAGGCTGCCCATGTCGGTGCCCAGGCCGAGCACGAAGTTCCCGCCGTCGGCGGTGCCCTGCTGCCACTTCCAGGCCGCCCACTGGGACTTGAGGTCCTGCGCGCCGTAGTCGGCGAGGTTGACGAACTTGTCCTTGGACTGCCGGAACTGGGCGACGTTGCCCTCCTCGATGGCCACGATGTCCGCCGCGCCCCGCCCACCGGCGAGCTGCGTGGCGAGCTGCGTGTGGTGCTGCTCCATCTTGACCTTGCGCTGCTCGATCTCCACGCCGGGGTGCGCCGCCTGGTACTCCTTGATCAGGTTGTCGTAACCGAAGTCGGAGAAGACGCCGATGGACAGCTCGACCTTCCCGCCGCCGGCGTCACCTCCCCCGCACGCGGCCGTCATGGTGGCGGCCATGGCGATCGCGATGACCGCCGCCGCCCGGCCGACCGGTGTCCTGCTCATCCGTCCTCCTCGACGCGCCCGTCGGGCTCGACCCGTAGTGAGAGCGCTCTCACAGTTGTGAGTGAGTCACCTCACTGTCAAGCGGAGGCTGAACGGTCGACACCGTTCCGTAACTTTCCGGAACGCTTTCGCTCACGGTTAGTAACGACCGACCAACCGTGAGCGAGCGGAACGAGAGGGCGGGGTTGGCTCGGCCCTCGCCCGAGCCAACCCGCACTCAGGTAGAGGGGCTCGGGCGGCGGATATGACGCGCGCACCCAAAGAATCTTGTGACCCGGAGCACACGGGTGGCCCGTTCCGCGCCCCGAACGCGGAACGGGCCACCTGACCCCCCATTACGCCTCGGCCATCCCCGCGACGACCGAGGTGCGGGCCGCCCGCCGAGCGGGCAGGGCGGCGGCGAGGACGGCGGCCACCACCGCCGCCGCGAGCATCACCCCGATCTGTCCGAACGGGACGGTGAACGCGAGCTTGATGGCGTCCGAGGACAGCGCCGTGGTGATCACCCAGCCGAACCCGACGCCGAGCACCAGCCCGATCGCCGC
This sequence comes from Actinosynnema sp. CS-041913, assembly GCF_050942485.1. NCBI lineage: Bacteria > Bacillati > Actinomycetota > Actinomycetes > Pseudonocardiales > Pseudonocardiaceae > Actinosynnema > Actinosynnema sp. CS-041913. Next base: position 7,244,569 of record NZ_CP192037.1, read on the forward strand.
GCCCATCAGCGCCATCAGCATCGACTCGATCACCAGCATCAGCCGCAACTGGCCCCGGGTCAGCCCCAGCGCCCGGAGCAGCGCCGACTCCCGCGTCCGCTCCAGCACCGACAGCGTCAGCGTGTTCGCGATGCCGAACAGCGCGATCACCACCGCCAGGCCGATCAGCGCCCACACGAACGCCAGCACCTGGTCGAGTTGCTTGTTGAGCTGCGCCTTGGTCTCCGCCGCCGAGTCGATCACCGCGAGCGGCGAGGCGTCGGTCACCTTCTCCACCGCCGCACGGCCGTTCGCTGCACCGGGCTTGAGCTTGACCATGATGCTGGTGTAGCCACCGAGCTTCGGGTCGAGCCGCGCGGAGGTCTCCAGCGTCACGACGCCGTCGCTCAGCCGCTGCCCCGACAGCAGCGCCACGACCTTCAGCGACCCCGACCCGTTGTCGGTCTTCACGGTCGCCGTGGAGCCGACGGTCAGCTTGTGTTCCTTGGCGTAGTCGGCGTTCAGCGCGATGGTGCCCTCACGCAGGTCGTCCAGGGCGCCGCTCTCGACCTTCGGCCGGAACAGGTCGCCCAGCGAGTCCCGCGACACACCGGTGAAGTACGCGTTCTCCCCGAGCACCCGCGTCGTCGGCGCGACCTTCGCCACCTCCGGCACGCCGGCGAGCCGGGTCGCCAACTCCTCCGGCAGCGGCCGGTCGTAGACCGAGGACGTCACCGTGTAGTCGGCCGGCAGCCGCTCGTCGACCTGCGCGTTCGCGGTCTCCTTGGCGCTGTTGGCGACCACCGTCACCAGCGCCACGATCGTCACGCCGATCATCAACGCGGCCGTGGTGGCGGCCGTGCGCTTGGGGTTGCGCCCCGCGTTGGCGGCAGCCAGCTTCGCCGGCACCCCGAACAACGCCCTCGGGACCACGCCCAGCACCCGGTTCACCGGCCCGACCAGCAACGGCCCGAGCACCAGCACAGCGGACAGCACGACCATCGTGCCGATACCGCTGACGATCATCGGCAGTTCTTCGCCGTCCATCCGCATACCGAGGACGATCGTGCCGATACCGCCGACACCGAGCAGCGCCGCGAACAACACCCGCAACCTGCCGGTGCGCGACACCTCTTCACTGCTGTCCAACTGGCTGCGCAACGCCGCCACCGGAGCGACCCGCGTCGCCTTGCGAGCGGGCAGCACCGCCGCCAGCACCGTCACCAGCACACCGACGCCGAACGCCGCGAGCACCGTCGACACGGACATCGGCAGCCGGACCGGAACGTCGCCACCGCCGAAGCCGATGATCACCTTCTGGAGCAGCGCGGACACGCCGAGCCCACCGAACAGGCCGATCACCGACGCCACGAGGCCCATCGCGAACGCCTCGGCCAGCACGCCCCGGAAGACCTGCTTGCGACTCGCGCCGACACAGCGCATCAACGCCAGCTCACGGGTCCGCTGGGCGACGAGGATCGTGAACGTGTTGTAGATGACCATCGCCGCGACCACGAGCGCGATCACCGCGAACGCCAGCAGGAACGTGGTGAACTCGGCGGACTGCGAGCTGACCTGCTTCAGCATGTCCTGGGTGAGCTGCTCACCGGTCTGCACGGTGTAGTTGGCGCTGCCCAACGCATTCCGCACGTTTTCGGCGACCTGCTCCTGCGTGAACCCCTCGGCGGCGACACCCACCACCTGGTACGGCAGTCGCTCCTGGTCGAACGCGGCGTAGGCCCCCGGCGTCAGCACCACGTGGTCGTTGCCCGAGATCGAGACTTCGCCGACACCCTGCTTGTAGGTGCCGACCAGCAGGTACTCGCGCTTCTGCTCGTCCTTGCCCAGCAACGTGACCGACTTGCCGATGGACAGCTTCGCCGTCTCGGCGGTGCGGACGTCGACGGCGATCTCGTTGTCACTGCCGGGATACCGACCGTCCGCGAGGTCGTACTCCCGCAACTTCTCCATCTCCGCGAGCGGAACCGCCATCGCGGGCTTCGCCTTGCCGTCACCGGTGATCAGCGGCACCTGCTGGTACGCGCGAGCATCGGCACCCGCAACGCCCGGTGCCTGCCGAATCTTCTCCAGGGTTTCCGGTGTGATCCCTTTGACGTCACTACCACTACCGGACAGGTAGACGGAGACGTCGACACCACGGGCACTTTTGGCGAACTCATCACGCATACTCGCGTTCATCGCGTCGCCGAGCACCAACGTGCCGGTCACGAACGCGACCCCGAGGGCGATCGCGACCGACGACAGGACAAGCCGCGCGGTGCGGGCCTTCAGACCCGCGATGATCGTGCGCAGCATTACGTCACGCCCCCAGGTGCTTCAGGGCGGAGAGCACGGAGTCGGCGGTCGGGCTGTCGATCTCGCCGGCCAGGTGGCCGTCGGCCAGCAACACCACGCGGTCGGCGTACGAGGCCGCGACGGGGTCGTGCGTCACCATGATCACCGTCTGCCCGAGCTTGCGCACCGACATCCGCAGGAAGTCCAACACCTCCGCGCCGGACCGCGAATCGAGGTTGCCGGTCGGCTCATCCGCGAACACCACATCCGGCTTCGACACCAGAGCCCGCGCACAGGCCACCCGTTGCTGCTGCCCACCGGACAGTTCACTGGGCTTGTGCTTCAACCGGTCCCGCAAACCCAACACGTCGACAATCGTGTCGAACCACTGCCGATCGGGCTTGCGCCCGGCCAACTCCAACCCCAGCAGGATGTTCGCCTCGGCCGACAACGTGGGAAGCAGGTTGAACGCCTGGAAGACAAACCCGATCCGATCCCGCCGAAGCTTGGTCAGCTCCTTGTCCCCCAACGACGTGATCCCGGTCCCGCCGATCTCGACCGACCCACCGTCGACGTTGTCCAACCCGGCGAGGCAGTGCATCAACGTGGACTTGCCGGACCCGGAGGGCCCCATGATGGCGGTGAACTTCCCCGCCTCGAACGCGACGCTCACGCCGTCCAGCGCCCGGACAGCGGTGTCGCCCTTGCCGTAGACCTTCACCAGGCTCGCGGCGGCTACAGCGGTACGAGTCCCGACGTCGGACACCAGTGCGGACATGCTCCCTCATTCCCTCTCGTCAAGCGGACAGGGGAAAACCTATGGGCAGCCCACGTACACGGTCGTCACCTCGCCGACGGAACCAGACATCAACCTGCGGTATGACCCGGCCTAGTCCCTACGTCTACCCAGCCCGACACCACCACCTCACCCCAAGCAGAGACGCACGACACGCCCGAGCAACGGGCGCCAGCGCCACACCCCCAGGTGGGCTGCGTGTCATCCCCGTATGGCCTGCCCGCAGGGAACCACCCTTTTCCTGGGGATGCAAGCACGCTTTTCGCTTGCATCCCCAGGAAAAGGGTGGTTGTCTTTTGACCAGGTCATGCGGGGATGGCACGACGCCCGAGTCTTGCTTTTGTGTACATCCTTGGCGGCCTGCCGGTCCGGCGAGGACGCTTTTAGCTTTTTGACCCAGCGATCGCGACCGCTCTTGGTCTAAAAGATTAAAAGCGGGCGCTCGCCGCTGGGCAGGCCTCCGGGGAGGAAATGCCAAGGCGTCGTGTTCTCCCCGTATGACCTGGTCAAAGACCACCGCGCTTGTCAAGGAGGTGCAAGCGAAGAGCGTGCTTGCACCTCCTTGACAAGCGCGGTTGCCCTGCGGGCAGGCCATACGGCAATGCCACTAACTTAAGCTTTCCGCTGGTCAGGGCCAGGTTCGTCCGCCGAACAGGCCGGATGACACTGCGAAAGTTTGTCCACTTAGGACATCGATGCATCGCGCAGGCGCAGATCCCCAGGTCGCCTCTCGCCCCAACGAGCCCGAGATGGCCCGGATCCGGTCGAGCTGAACGCCTTCTGGATCGATTTGAGCTGCGGAAACGTGGCTTAAGTTAGTGGCATTGGGCCATACGGGGAGAACACGAGGCCCCTCTTATGTGCTCGCGCAGGCTTCTAGTCGGTGTGCTCGCGCAGGCTTTAGGTCGCGGTGCAAGCGCAGGCTTTGAGTCGCTGTACATGCGCGGATTTATGCATCGGGAAAGCTCGGCTGTTCCAGCAGGCCTCGGTCGTACGCGATGGCCACCGCCTCAGCGCGTCGGCTGGCACCCAGCTTGGCCATGATCCGGGTGAGGTGGACGCTGACCGTCTTCTCCGAGATGTACAGCTCCTCCCCCACCTCCCGGTTGGTCCGCCCCAACGCCACCAGCCCGAGCACCGACCTCTCCCGAGGGGTGAACGGGTCCACGTGCGATCGGGTCGTCTCCGCGTGCAGCGCGACCCGGGCCCGTCGGGCCACCAGGTGCACGGAGTCCCGCAACGGCACGGCGCCCAGTCGGTCGGCGACGGCGTCGGCGAGCCGCAGCTCGGTGATGGCGGCGTCGCGCTGGTCCGCAGCCAGCAGCGTCTCCGCCAAGCGCCAGCGGCAGACGGCTTCCTCGAACACGGAGCCGAACGCGAACCCGTCGGCTGCCGCGCGCCACAGCCCGGGATCACCGGGGCCGTCGAGTCGACTCTCCTCAGCCGCCACGCGGGCGAGCCAAGCCCGGCCCTCAGGTCCCATCGAACCGGTCCGGGGCGAACCCAGCTCTGCGGTGGTCCGCGCGTACTCCGCCAGCTCATGTCCGGCGCCGACGGCGGCACTCTCCGCCACGGCATCTCGTCGACGCCGGGCGCGGGCCGCGATCTCGGCGTGGCCGGCGACTCCCAGCGCCGCCAGGCGGATGCCGGCCAGTGCCCAGTCTCCGCCTTCCTGGCGGGACCACTCGATGGCGTCGGTGATGCGCTCGACCGCCAGTTCCGGCTGGCCGCGCCACAACGCCAGCTCCGCGCCGGTGCCGCCGGTGATCAACGCGATCTGGAGGTCCCGGTGCCAGTCCGACCGCAGCTCCCCGATCAGCCGCTCGGCCTGCTCGAACTCCCCGCGGCTCACCGTGACGTGGGTGCCGGCGGCGGCCAGCCGTGCCGACACCGTGCTGGACACGCGGAGGCCGGGAGGCTCGGCGGCCACCGCCGCGCTCTCCCACTCGCCGGTGTAGTACCGGGTCAGCACTTGCAGAATGCGCAGCTCCAGGCCGTAAGAACTCCAGGACAGGCCGGTCTCCTTGGCCCGCGCCATGCCTTCGTCGAACACCCGGAGCGCGTCCGGCAGCTCGCCCAGGTCGTAGTGGTGCATCCCGAGGAAGTACCGGGCGCGCAGTTCCGTGCTGACGGCCTCGGCCTCCATCGCGCACGCCACGGCCGCCTCCAGGTGGGACCGGGCGGACGCCACGTCCGTGGCGGCCTCGTCCAGCAGCCCCAGGGTCGCCAGCGCGTCCGCCACCGCCGACTCGGCACCGGCGGCACGCCCGTCCCGCACGGCTTCCTCGGCCCGTTCGCGCGCCTCGGTGTACTTCCGGTCGTGGCGCAGCGCAGCCGCCCACACCGCCAACACCCAGGCACGCGCCGGCGAGGCGGGCCGGTCGCGCACCAGGTGCCACGCCGCTTCGATCGCCGCGTACTTCTCGTCCTCCGTGCCGTCGAGCACCTGCAACGCCTGCGCGAACCGCCGCCACATCTCGGCGGCCTCCTCGGGCGCCTCGGCGTCGACCAGCAACGTCCCGCTGCGGGCGAACGCGATGGCGCGCTCCGGCTGCCCGGCCGTCCCCGCCACCCACGACGCGCGCCGCAGCAGCCGCAGTTCGGTCACCCCGGCCGGGCGCTCGGCGGCGGGCACCGCGGACCACAGCTTCAGCGCCTGCTCCAAGTGCCGCAACGCCTCGGCGGGCGCGCCGGCGGCCTGGGCCTCGTGCGCGGCGTCCACCGAAGCCCGCAGGGCGCAGGCCAGGTCGTGGCTTTCCAGGGAATGGTGGGCCAGCGCCGCCGCCGCGCCCCGGTGATCGGGCATTGCGGCGATCCGCGCGGCGTAGGCGGAATGCAGCCGCACCCGCTCGCCGGGCAGCAGATCGCCGTAGACCGCTTCGCGCAGCAAAGCGTGCCGGAACGTGTAGACCTCGTTCCGGTTCACCAGCAGGACGTGGTGCTGAACAGCTTCCCGCAAAGCGCCGTCCAACGCGACGTCGTCCGTGCCGGCCACTTCCCGGAGCAGGTCGTGCCGCACCGACCGACCGCCGACCGACGCCACCCGGACCACGTGCTGCGCGGCCGGCGACAGCCGCTCGATCCGCGCCAGCAGCACCTCGGCCAGCGTCCACGGGATACCGGACCCGTCGGTGGCGACCGCGATCAGCTCCTCCGCGAAGAACGGGTTGCCGTCCGAGCGCTCCGCGACCTCCAGCACCACGTCGTCCGGCAGGTCGTCCGCCAACGCCGCGACGAACGACCGGGCGTCGATCGCGCTCAACGGCGTCAGATCCAGCCGATGGACCGCCGGCAGCCGCACCAATTCGTTCAACAACGGCCGCAACGGGTGGCTGCGGTGCAAATCGTCGGACCGATAAGTCCCGACGATGAGCAACCGCTGCGACCGCAGCCGGGAGAACAGGAAAGACAGCAGATAACGCGTGGACGCGTCGGCCCAGTGCAGGTCCTCCAGGACCAGCAGCACCGGCTGCGACTCGGCCAGGTCACCCAGCATCCCGTGCACCGCGTCGAAGAGCTGCAACTGGCCGACGTCCTGCTCGGGACGCCGCCCCACCAGGTGCGACGGCAGGCCGGACAGCCCGCTGCTGTCCTGCGACACGGGCAGCGCCAGCTCGGGCAGCAGCCGGCCGAGCGCGGGACGTGCCGAGATGTCGAGCAGACCGGCCTCCCGCACCTGCCCCAGCGCTTCGGTGAAGGGCAGGTAGGGGAGGCCGGTCTCACCCACGTCCAGACATCGCCCGGTGAGCACGAGGGCATCGGCGGCGGAGGCGAGTTCGTCCACCAGCCGCGTCTTGCCCACGCCCGCGTCGCCGGCGAGCAGGACCGCGCCCGCCAGGCCGCGGGCGGCTTCGTCGAGGGCGGCGCGCAGCCTGGTCATCTCCCGGCTACGCGCCACCAAGGGGATACCGGAACCAAGGCGTGCCACGAGTGGCATGTTCGCACACCTCAGGCGGCGTCGCGGTGGCCATTTCGCGGTACCGGCAGCTCCGGGTGTGACCGGTGACCCAGCCGCCGCCACCACGAGCGCTTCGGCGCGGCGCTCTGCCGGGCGACGCGGGCGTGTGCCGCATCGGCGCGCAGGGCCGCCTGCCGGTAGTCGATCTCCGCCTTCAAAGCCTCGGGCGTCCACTCCATGATGACCGACTCCTCGTTGCGTTCGTTCTCGCTGACGAGGAGAAGAGTCGTCCTGAGGTGGACGCCCGGGCATCGGGTGTTCACGTGGGTTCGGGTGCTGGTCCCCTTACCCGCCGCTGTAAGGGGTGGCAAACGGCGGGTAAGGGATGCCTCAGCAGGGCCTCAGCAGGCCCCCAGGTCCTTCCAGACGCCCCACTCGCCGGTGGTGCCGGGCTCCTCGCCCTGCGTCCACCACTTGGCCTGCCACTTCTTGCCCTTGTGGCCGACCTGGTTGCCGCCGTTGTAGACCTTGGCGCTCTCCCAGGCGGCCACCGTGCAGGACGGGTTGGTCGTGGTCGTGGTAGACGTGGTGGTCGACGTCGACGTCGACGTAGAGGTGGAAGTCGAGGTGGAGGTGGAGGTGGAGGTCGACGTCGGGATGCCGCCGTCACCACCACGCGGGTGGTCGGAAGCGATGGCGTAGGACTTGCCGCCGAAGGTCACCTTGAAGTTCGACGGCGACGCGATCGGGAGCTGGTAGCTGAGCGCGACGTCCACCGACGCGCCCGGGGCCAGCGACTGCCACGACGGGAGCGTCAGCTCGACGTGCTGGAAGTCGCCCCTGATCCCGCCGACGTTCGCGCCCGTGTGCCCCTTCGCGGTGACCCGCAGCCCGAACCCGGACTGGTCGGACATCGTGCCCGGAGCGCTGGTGCCGTAGTCGAACTCGATCTTCGTGCCACCCGGCAGGGTGCTCGTGGAGTTGTTGGTGAGCTTCAGCTTCGGGTTGATCGGGTAGTTGTTGTCGCCCAACGCGAACCCGGACACCGTCGCCGACACGTTCAGCACGTCCTTCGGCGGCGTCCCGGCGGCCTTCTGGTTGCCGTACGGGGACGCGCCACGCAGCCCGTCGTTGAGCTTGGTGAGCAGGGTGTCGCCGATGGTGTACTGGTTCTTGGCGCTGTCGAAGCGGTAGTCGCCCGCCAGCTCCCAGATCATCACGCCGCCGAGACCCTTGTCCGCCACGTACTTCGCCTTGGTGGCGATGGACTGCTCGTCCTCAGTGGACAGGAACACCTTCTTGTCGGCGTTCCACAGCCACGGGGTGGTCAGCGTGTTGTCGTAGTGGCGGGTGTACGTGCCGGAGAGCCGGTCGGTCGGGTCGGTCTTCGGGGTCAGCCCGTACTGCTCCAGGTAGTCCGGCGTGATCTCGTTCTCAAGGTTCTTGGCGTGCCACATGGGGTTCGCGCCCGCCGGCGTCTCGGCCCCGGCCTTGTCCAGGTCGTGCCACAGGTTGTCGATGCCGATCGCGCCGTTGCCGCACGGCGTGGTCGAGCCGACGTTGCCGCCGGTGCCGGGCGGGCACTTCTTCTGGTCGGGCAGCGCGGCCTTGCCCCACATCCCGTTCGTGCCGCCGGTGACGCCCTGCCAGCCACGCGTGTAGAACGGCACACCGATGTTGATCCGGCCGGCCTGCATGGCTCCCCGGAAGTAGTGGTACGACCAGTCGGTGTTCAGGTAGCCCATGCCGTCGTACGCGCCGTAGACGCCGCCCTCCGCGAGTTCGCCGTCCTTGCCGTCGTCGTAGAGCGCGGCGTTGGGGCCGACGAAGTGGTTCCACGCCCCGTGCAGGTCGTAGGACATGATGTTGACGTAGTCCATGTAACGCGTGACCTGGTAGGCCTCCTGGCCGCGCAGCAGCCAGCCGGACGCCGGAACGGCAGCGGTCAGCAGGTAGTGCTTGCCGTCGGCGACCGAAGCGCGGTCCAGCTTCTCCCGCAACGTCTTCATGATCTTCTCGTAGCCGGCCCACAGCGTGCCGCGGTTGGCGTCGGAGATCCAGTAGTCGTCCGGGTTGCCGGCGTACTTGTTGGAGGTCGCGTACTCGTAGTCGATGTCGACGCCGTTGAACCCGTACTTGCGGATGAACTCCACGGCGGAGTCGGCGAACGTGTCGATCGTGGCCTGCGACTGGCCCATCTTGTAGAAGCCGCCGGACGCGTTGCGGGTGCCGTCCGGGTTGAGGAAGCCACCCGTCTCGGCCCAACCGCCGACGGACACGAGCGTCTTCACGTTCGGGTACTGCTTCTTGTACTTGTTCAGCAGGTTGAAGTGCCCCTTGTAGGGCAGCGACGGGTCGAGTTCGACACCGGGCCAGGTCATCCCGGTGGCGGCGTTGTCCGGCCCATCGGCCCCGACCGACACCTTGTTCTGCGCGTTGACGTGCGCGAACGCGTAGTTGAGGTGCGTGACCTTGTTCCACGGGATGTCGGACGCCAGATAGGAAGGCGCACCGTTCTTGCCGGTGCGCCAACTGGTGAAGTAGCCGATCACACGACGGGAGTGGTCGGTCCCCATCGTCTCCCGGCCGTCGGTGTCGTAGACCGAACAGTAGGGGACGGCGACACCGGGGGTCTGGTAGAGGCCGTCAGGACGACACTCCTCCCCCGCGGCGGCGCTGGACGTGGATGGTGACACGACAGCGATGACGAGTCCGGCCACCGTGGCGAGCAACGCCATCAGCGGCAGCAGCTTTCTGGACACTAGCCGTACCTCCTGCACCAGGCGGCGGCCGAACGCAGAGTGGAGCGAACGAAACGTAAATAGGTCCAGACCTTTCTGTCAATAGGTCCAGACCACTCAACCGATCACGCAGAACGCCACAACGCGATGAGAGCGCTCTCACGCCACCATGACACCGCCAACCAGCGCAAACGAGCCACGACCGGACCAACCGCCAGGAGCGCCCACCGGCAGGCAGTCGATCACCACCAGCCAAAGCTGAAAAGATTTCGTTTTTTACGCAAAACGGCGGCAGAAGGGCAACCACGGACTCAAGGCCACCGGGAGCACGCAGGTCTGGACTCAAGTCGGAACAGCACGCAAATGGACCACACCACTCGGCTTTGACCAGACCACAGCGAGCGCAGCGAGGACCCCCTGCACCAAAAGCCGGCACCGACCCCCGCACAGCCCGAAGCCCGAAGCTCACCCCACCGAAGCAGACCGAACCCGAGCCAACCGAGCCCGAACCTGATCAGCCTCAGGAGCGTTCAACTCGGTGAACAACGCCAACGCCCGCTGCCAGTGGGCCAACGCCCCGGCCATCCCCTGCCGCTCGAACACACTGGCCAACCGATCATGGGCCAGCGCCTGGTGATAGGGACTCATCGCGGCCGAAGCCACCGACAACGCGGTCCGAGCGGAAGCCACCGCCTCCGACAACTCCCCGGACTCCAACAGGACAGCGGCCAGATCGGTGTGACAGGTGGATTCCCCGCACTGCTCACCGACCTCCTGATAAATCCGCACCGCAGCCCGCAACCAGGTCTTGGCGTCGTCATACCGGCGCATGGCGAGGTACAAGGGCCCGAGGTTGTGGTGCGCCGCGGCCTCCGCCCACCGAGACCCGGCAGCACGGCTGACCTCCAACGCCTCCCGGTAGAACGTCTCGGCCTCGTCCATCCGCCCCAACGTCTGCAACATGTCGCCCACCGTCGTCAAAGCCCGAGCCTGGGCGTTCACATCGCCGGACGACCGCGCGACCTCCAACGCCTCCCGCAGCCGCACCAACGCCTCGTCCCACCGCTGGAACTGCGCCAACGCCACGCCGAGGTTGAACAACGTCACGAAACGGGCCTTGGGATCGCCCAACGAGGTAGCCGCCCGCATCGCGGCTTCCGTGGTGCGCAGCCAAGTCGACCGGTCGGTGCGCAGCCAGAAGAACCGCGACAACGTGTAGGGCAACTGCCAGGCGTGCACGAGCCAAGCCCGTTCCACGCCCTCCCCGGCGAACTCGGCCGCCGCGATCAGGTTGCCCTGCTCGGCGTCCAGCCAGGCCGTCGCATCTCCGGCCCCGGTCAACCGCGGCACCTCCGAAGGCACCAGCTCCGGAGCGACCTGCACGCTCCCACGCCCCACCGGCAGCAGCCCGTCGGCGAGATCGGCGCAGTGCAGGTAGAAGTCCAGCATCCGGCTGGTCGCCTCGTGCCGCAGCTCCGGAGGCAGCTCGGCCGCCAACGTCCGGGTGTAGACCCGCACCAGGTCGTGCGCCCCGTACCGGCCGGGCTCCCCGACCGACAGCAGGTTCGCGGCCGTCAACGCGTCCAGCGCCCGCTGCGCCTCGGACACCCTGATCCGGGCCATCGCCGCGACCACGTACGCCGTCACGTCCGGCCCGGGGTGCAGGCCCAGCAACGCCAGCAACCGCGCGGGCAGCGGCGACAGCGCCCGCCGTGACGCGTCCAGCGCCGCGCGAACGGTCGAGTCCTCGTCCTCCAGGCCCAGCGCGGCCAACCGCCCGTGCTCGTCGTCCAGCTCGGCGACCAGTTCGGCGACCCGCAGCGCGGGCGACACGGCCAGCCGGGCCGCGGCGATCCGCAACGCCAGCGGCAGCCCGTCGCACAGCACCGCCAACCGCCGCAACGCGTCCAGCTCGGTCCCGTCGCGCCCGGCGACCCGGCCCAGCACCTCCACGGCCGCGTCGGTGTCGAGCATGTCCAGCTCCAGCAGCCGGGCGTCGGCGTGCGCCACCAGCCCGACCAGCCGCCGCCGCGAGGTCACCACCACGCACGACGGCGAGCCGGGCAGCAGCGGCATCAGCTCGGTCGACCCGCGGGCGTTGTCCAGCATCACCACCATCCGCCGGTCCGCGACCAGCGTCCGGAACAGCGCCGAGCGCTCCTCCACGGTCACCGGGATGTCCGCCGACGGCACGCCCAGCGTCCGCAGGAACCGGTTGAGCACCTCGCCCGCGCCCAACGGCTCCTGGTTCGGGTCGTACCCGTGCAGGTCGATGTAGAGCTGGCCGTCCGGGAACTCCTCCCGCACCCGGTGCGCCCAGTGCAGTGCCAACGCCGTCTTGCCGACCCCGGCGGGCCCCGTGACGACGAGCACCAGGCCGCCGGACGGGTAGGACCCCAGCAGCCCGTCCAACCGCTCCACCTCGGCGTCCCGGCCGATCAACGCGACCGGCGCACGCGGAAGCTGCGCGGGGATCGTCGGCAGCGCCTGCTCCGGCGTCGGCGCGGGGAGCGCGATGGGCCGGGTGGGCCGTTCGGGCTCGGGGTCCTCCCCCGACAGCACGGCCTGCTGGAGCCGGCGCAGCTCGGGGCCGGGCTCGACGCCCAGCTCCTCGATCAGCACCCGCCGGGCCTCGCGGTACGCGGCGAGCGCCTCGGCCTGCCGTCCCGCCTGGCACAGCGCGCGCATCAGCAGCCCGTGCCCGCGTTCCCGCAGCGGGTGCTCGGCGACCAGCGCGGTCAGCTCCTGGACCAGTTCCGTGCCGCGCCCGGTCAGCAGCAGCAGTTCGGCCCGCTCCTCCAGCACCGCGAGCCGGCGCTCGGCCAGCCGGCCGCGTTCCACCTCGGCGAACAGCCCGGCGACGCCGCCCAAGGGCTCGCCCCGCCACAGCGCCAGCACCTCGTCCAGGGTGCGCGCGGCGCCTTCGAGGTCGCCGGTGGCTCTCAGCCGCCCGGCCGCGACCACGCCGTGCTCGAACGCGTCCAGGTCCACCGCCGAGGGAGCCAGCCGCAGCAGGTAGCCGTCGCCGACGGAGGTCAGCAGCTCGGCGGGCGCGCGGCGGGCGCGGCTGGGCTCCAGCGCCCGCCGCAGCCCGGCCACGTAGGTCTGGACGAGGTTGACCGCGCTGCTGGGCGTGGCGTCACCCCAGACCGCCTCGATGATGTGGTCCCGGCTGACCGGGGTGTTGCGGCCGAGCAGCAGCACCGCGAGCACGGCACGCTGCTTGGCGGCGCCCAGGTCGACCTCCCGGTCGCCGCGCCGCACCCGGAGAAGGCCGAGCACCTCGAACCGCAAGGGCTCCACGCCGTCGTACTCCACCGACCGATCCTTCGCCGAAGGGCTCAAAGCTGACCCGACCTCACGACGCAGACTAGGAGATCACTCCAGTCCGGCTCCAGTCGCGCTGTAGCCGCATTCTTACGCTAAGCGTGTCCGACCAACCACACAGGGCGAACCCCGGTGGGGAAGGTTGGGCCAGACAGCGGAACATCCGCTGCTCTCCCAGAACGACGAGGGCAGGCCGGCGTGCAAGGGGCATCCAGCCCGCGGCGGCGGAACGCCGGCCCGCCCTCGTCCCCGTCTCCACGGGGAAGACCATCCGGTAGGGGATGGCTCTTCCCTCCTGCCCTCCCCCCAGTCGAAGGGGCCGCGTCCAGGACCCGAACCCCTGGACGCGGCCCCTTCGACTGCGTTCGACCGCGTGCGGGCTCCCGCCCGCCGCACGGACTTCGGTCAGCCGACCTCTTCCAACTCCTGCCGCTCGGCCGGCGCGGCGGCGGCGGCGGCCTTCCGGCGACGGCGCAGGAACACCACCAGGCCGACGACGATCGCGACACCCATCAGGGCCCACATCGCGCCGTTGAACACCGACTCGATGTACTTCGCCGAAGCCCCCGCCGCCGAGCCGATGCCGATGTGCAACGCGGACCAGCTCACCGCGCCCGCGATCGAGGCCGGCAGGAAGCGCCGGTACTCCAGCTTCGACGCACCGGCCGACGCGGGCACCAGGGTCCGCACCACCGGCATGAAGCGGGCGAAGAACACCGCCCAGGCGCCCCGCCGGCGCAGCAGCGCACCGGCCTTGTCCCAGTGCTCCTGGCCGAGCTTTCGGACCACCTTGCTCTCGCGCATCCGGTCGCCGTACCGGCGGCCCAGGAAGTACCCGATGCTGTCACCCGCCACCGCGCACACCGACACGACGAGCCACATGACGAGGAACCTCGGCACGCTGGTCACCGTCGTCGCCGCGAGCAGCAGCGCGCTCTCGCCGGGCGCGATGAACCCCACGCCCAGCGTGCACTCGGCCAGTGTCAGCGCGCCCGTCACCGCCAGCACGGCGGGCTGCGGCAAGCCGGCCAGCCCTTCCAGCGCGTCGGTCAGGAAGGCCATGTCTTCTCCCCCGGATAACGATCAGAGCCGCGCCGTGCAGGGGCGGCCACCCAGTGCGGGATCGTGCCATCACGGCCGGCGCGCCCGCCGCGCAGGTTAAGGCCGCCGAGGTGCCACCAGCCGAGCAGCGCGCCAACGGCCGGTCGGCGGCGGGCAACGCGCGGATGAACTCGCCGAGCACGATGACCGGCAACGCCCGGTAACACCGTTCCCGACGCACGCAAGGCCCGAACCACCGACACCACCCCCTCCAGCGAGAAGTTCACCGGAACAGGGACAGTCGCGCATCGGACCGGGGTCTGGTGCCAGATCAGACCTTGGTCGTACGGACTCATGGGCAGAAGTCAGGGACTCTCGGGCAGAAGTCAGGGGCGGACCCCGATGGACCCGCCCCTGACTTCCCGGCTATCCGGAACCGGCGTCCGGCACGAGCACCCACGCCAATCCGACGCGCCCCCGCCCGGCACCAGCACCCGCGCCCATCCGACCCGGCGTCCGGCACGAGCCTGGCGATCGGCACGAGCGCCCTCAGCGGCGCGGCGCCGGGCTCAGCGTTCGTCGTAAGCGCCTCTCTTCGCGACACCCAGGAATCGCGACCACTGCGGGGAACCGAAGCTCAACGCGCCACCGGTCCGGTTCTTCGAATCCCGCACGGCCGCACCGCGGCCGGCCACCGCGATTTCCACGCACTCCGGCCCGGAGGCGGACGAACGCCTGCTCTTGCGCCACTCCTGCTGCATGGGTCTGTTACTCCCGGTTCGCGAGAAGTTCGCGCGAGACCTCCTCGATCAACGCCGCCGAATCGGCTGTGCCCAAAGACGCTGCGGCCAGTCGCGCGAACATGTCGGAATACCTGACGACGTCGGACGGCTGTTCCAAATAGATGTCACTTCGCGTGCTTTCGATGTATACCACGTCGGGATCCGACCTTTCCGGGAAAGCCAGGATCACGAACGGCCCGTCCATCGCAGCGTGACCGCCCGCAACGAATGGGATGATCTGAAGAGTGACATTGTCGAGCTTTCCGACTTCGTTCAGTCGCCGTAGCTGGCGGCCCATCACGTCGGGCCCGCCGACCAGCCGCCGCAGCGCGGCTTCGTCGATCACCACGTGCAGGCTGAGCGGGACCTCCTCGCGCAGCAGCGCCTGCCGGGCCTTGCGCAGCGCGACCCGCCGGGCCACCTCGCCCGGCGCCGCGTCCGGCAGCACGTGGGCGATCAGCGCCCTGGTGTAGTCCTCGTGCTGGAGCAGACCGGGGATCATCAGCCCCTGGTAGGTGCGCACGGACTCGGCGTCGGCCTCGAACCCGATGTACCGGCCGGGCACGATGTCGCCGAACTCGTCCCACCACGCCTTGCGCCGGGCCTCGCGGGCGAGCTGGACCAGCTCGTCCAGCGTGTCGCGGTCCGCGCCGTACGCGGAGAGCATGTCCCGGACGTCGCGGGGCGTGACCCCGACCCGGCCGGTCTCGATGCGGCTGATCTTGGACGCCGAGCACTCCAGCCGCTCGCCGACCTCCTCGATGGTGAGCGCGGCTTCCTCGCGCAGCCTGCGCAGCTCGCTGACCAGCCGCCGCTTGCGCAGTGTCGGGCTGCTGCCACGTGTCATCGGCACACCTCCTCGTGATCCGGTGAGCAGAGTCTGTTGGGCGGGTGCAACCGGAGCAAAGGGCCGTCATCCATTCGTGTACTGCAACTTGCAGTCGGCCGGTGGACAGTCGCAGGCTGCTGGAGCACAACTCCGGGGCCCGCACCCCGGACACGACGCCGCAAGGCCGGGAAGGAGCGCTGGAGATGTCCGTCACGGTCTTCAGCCAGCTCGACAAGTCGCTGCACGAGCACTTGGACGCGGTGGTGCGGTTGGCGACCACCGGTGACGACGAAACGGCGACCGAACTGGCCCGTTCCGAACTGCCCCTGGTGGTGGCGGCGCTGAGAGCGCTGCTGGACGAGCACACGCCCGACGAGCACGGCCGCTGCCAGACCTGCCGGACCAAGCGGTTCAGCCGCAAGCTGCCCGCGCCGTGCCGCGCCTACCTGGGCGTGCAGCTCGCGATGACGATGGCCGCCGAGTCGTCCGGCCGGCGCAAGCACGTGCGGAGCGTGGTGTAGCCGGCCCCAAGGACGAGCGGGACGACCCCGCTCCCACGGCGGGCGACGCGCCTCCCCCCGATGATCGAGCCCCTCCGCGCCGCCCGACCGCTCCCGTGGCGGAACCGACCTCGAACCCCCGACCGGGGCCGGTTCCGCCACGGACCTCTTACGGACGACCCAGGGCCGTTCCGCCGTCGCAGACATCTCACGGACGACCGGAGCCGTTCCGCCACGGACCTCCCCACCGACGCCGGCCGGATCGGCGGCCCCGGAAGCGAACCGCTAGGCCCGCACGGGCTCCAGCCCGTCCCGCTCCGGGTCGACCAGGTAGACCCGGGCCTCGGAGATGTCGAAGTACATCCCCACCAGCCGCAGCGACCCCGCCGCCACGGCTTCCCGCACGCTCGGGTAGGTCATCAGGTTGTCCAACTGCTGCGCCACGTTCGCCACCGCCAGCCGCTCCACCACGGGCAGCTCCACCACCGGCAGCTCCGCACCCGGCGCGTGGAACCGGATCAGGCTCGACTCCGCCGCCCGCAGCCACGACCGCAGCTTCGACTTCGGCCGCGCCGACCCGGTGACCAGCGCCTTCATCGCCCCGCAGTCCGAGTGCCCGCACACCGCGATGGTCTCCACGGCCAGCACCTCCACCGCGTACTCGACCGCCGCGCCCACCGAGTCGTCACCGTCGACCGGCACCAGGTTGCCGATGTTGCGCACGCAGAACAGGTCGCCCGGCCCGCTGGTGGTGATCAGGTTCGGCACCACCCGCGAGTCCGCGCAGGTGATGAAGAGCTGCCGGGGACGCTGCCCCCGCAGCGCCAGCTCCGCCAGGAACGGCCGGACCAGCGGCGCGGCCGAGCGCTCGAACTCGTGCATCCCGCGGATCATCGGGTCGGCGTCCTCGCGCGGCCGGGGCAGTGTCACGGCCCGGCGGCGCTGCCAGTGCGACCACGGCGCGAACCACCGGGGCAGCGGCGACAGCGGGGTCTTGCCGAGCGCCGGAATGCCGCGCGTGGCCTTGGAGAACCAGGTGTCGTGCACCTCGTCGACCTCCACGTGCCCGCCCAGCCGGACGTAGCCCGCGCGCCAGTCGTCGATCGCCTCGAACGCGCCGTGGTCCAGGAAGTCGATGTGCAGCTCCAGCACCACCAGCCTGCCCAGCGGGATCGTCCGCAGGTCCCGCACCAGCCGCCCCACGCCGAGGAACACCAGCGAGCCGCGGATCACCACCCGCCAGCCGTCCGGCTCCTCCTCGATCCGCACGGTGCTGCGCGTCAGCCGGCACAGCGACCGCACCGCCGCCGCGGCGACACCGAGCAGCACGCCCTCCACCAGGCCCAGCACGACCACGCCCGCGGCCGTCACGGCGTAGGCGGTGAACTCGCCGTGCCGCCACAGGGTCCGCATCCGCCGCACGCTCACCAGCCGCGCGCCCACCACGAGCAGCACCCCGGCCAGCGCGGCCAGCGGCACCAGCTCCAGCAGTGAGCCCAGGGCCAGCACGAACACCGCGATCCACACCCCGTGCAGCACGGCGGAGGCCCGCGTCCGCGCCCCGGCGGCCACGTTCGTCGACCCGCGCGCGATGCCGCCGCTGACCGGCAGCCCGCCGAGCGACCCGGCGACCGTGTTCGCCACGCCCTGCGCCACCAGCTCGCGGTCCAGGTCGGCGCGCGGCCCGTCGTGCAGCTTGTCCACGGCCACCGCCGACAGCAGCGACTCGACGGCCGTCACCACGGCCACGGTCAGCACGGCGAACGCGATCCCGGCCACCGTCCCGGACGGCATCCGGGGCAGCGTGAACTGGCTCAGCGCCTCGGCGGGCAGGTCGACGCGCGCCACGGCCAGCCCGCTGCCCGCCACCGTCGCGGCCAGCACCGCCACCAGCGGCGCGGGGACGTAGGACGAGCGCGGCACCCGCGGCCACAGCAGCAGCACCGCGACGGCGACGCCGCCGACCAGCAGCGCGGCGAAGTCCACCGGTCCGGCCAGCCGCCCGAGGCTCGCGACCACCGACGCGCCGGCCTGACCGCCCAGCACCACCGCGATCTGGCCGGCGACGATGGTCACGCCGATGCCCGCCAGCAGGCCGTGCACCACGGCGGGCGACAGCGACAGCGCGGCCCGGCCGACCCCGGTCAGGCCGGCCGCGACCTGCACCAGGCCGGCCCCGGCGGTGATCATCGCGGTGGCCGCCCAGCCGTACTCGGCGATCAGCCCGCCGACGATCAGCACCATGCCCGCCGCCGGTCCGCTGACCTGGAGCGGAGCCCCGCCCAGCGCGCCCGCCACGACGCCGCCGACGACTGCGGAGAGCAACCCGGCCAGCAGCGGCGCGCCGGTGGCGGCGGCGAAGCCCAGGGACAGCGGCACGGCGATCAGGAACACCACGATCGACGCGGGCAGGTCGTAGCGCAGCGCCGACACCAGGCCGCCCGGAGGACCGGCCGTGGTGTGCTCGCCGGCGTGGGACTTGTTGGGGCGTGGGCGGTTCATCGGTTTCCCTTCCGTCGGCATGGGTTCAGCGCCCCACGCCGGTCGGCTGGGGCGCCGGAGAGCGGTGGTTCAACGCGGCGATAAGGGCAGCGGGAGGCGCGGCCTGAAGGCGTCGAGTCTCGGCTCGGCCTCGGCGCGGTGGTCCGGGGTCGCCACGGTGGCACCTCCGTGTCGGCACAGGGGACGTGTCGGCACAGCCCGCGTCGCACAGCTCGCGTCCCCACCATGATGGCGACGACGTGGCGTGCCGGACAGCGGTTCCACCCGGTCGTGTTGATCTTTACCGAGAACGTCACCCCAGGTGACGGGGCTAGCGGCCGACCGCCGCGTAGACCCGGTGAACGGCCAGCGCGCCGCAACCCGATCCGATGAACACGGCGGCTACCTGGCCGACCGCGCCGAACTCGGGGAAGGCGCCGAACCACTCGGCGGTGAACAGCGGGCAGGCGACCAGCAGCGCCAGCCACGGCCCGCGCAGCACCACGGGCATCAGCGCGGTGACCGCGCCGGCGGCGGTGAACGCGACGTACCCGGCCCCGACGTCCGTGACGTCGGTGAGGTCCATCGGGTACACGCCCTGGGCGATCACCACGGCGGTCACGAGGGTCGCGCCGACGTGCCCGACCAGCGCGACCGCGCCCGCCCGCCACGGGCCGACCTCGCGCTCGAAGGCGCCCAGGCACACCGCGACGCCGAGCAGCAGGAGGCCGGTGAGCACCACGCCGTCGGCCGGGTCCAGCACCAGCGCGCTGCCCAGCAGCGCGTTCACCGGGTGGTCGGCGAGGTTGCCCGCGTTGGTGCTCAGCGAGGCTCTCACCTGCACCGGCATCCCGTCCGCCAGGACGAACCGGACCAGCAGGGCAAGGCCCGTCACGGCGAGCAGGTAGCCCGCCGTGACGGGGTTGCGCCGGAAGCGATCACGCACCCGGCCATGATCGAGCCGGCCGGGTCAGGCGTCCACCTGAGACCGGTCACCTGACCAGAGAGTGTGAAAACTGCCGCCCCGATCGGTGCGCCGGTAGGTGTGCGCGCCGAAGAAGTCCCGCAGGCCCTGCACCAGCGACGCGGGCAGCCGCTCGGAGCGCAGCCCGTCGTAGTAGGACAGCGCGGACACGAAGCCGGGCGCGGGCACCCCCGCCGACACCGCCTTGACCACGACCCGCCGCCACGCCTCTTCCGCGTTCGCCACGGCGTCCCGGAAGTAGTCGTCCACCAGCAGCGACGCCAGCTCCGGCTGCTTGTCGTAGGCCTCGCGGATGCGGTCCAGGAACCGGGCCCGGATGATGCAGCCACCGCGCCAGATGGTCGCCATCGCGCCCAGGTCCAGGTCCCAGCCGTACTCGGCGCTCGCGGCGCGCATCTGGTCGAAGCCCTGCGCGTAGGCGACGACCTTCGACGCGTAGAGCGCCAGCCGAACGTCCTCGACCAGGTCCGCGTCCGGCTTCGCTGTCACGTCGGACGGCCCGAACGCGTCCCGCACGGCCGTGCGCTGGTCGACCCGGCCGGACAGCGACCGGGCGAAGACCGCCTCCGCGATGCCGGTCACCGGGACGCCCAGTTCCAGCGCCTCCTGCACGGTCCAGCGGCCGGTGCCCTTCTGCTCGGCCTCGTCGGCGATCACGTCGACCAGCGCCGCGCCGGTCTCCGCGTCGGTGTGGCCGAGCACCTCGGCGGTGATCTCCACCAGGTACGACTCCAGGTCGCCGGTGTTCCAGGTGCGGAACACGTCGGCGATCTGCGCGGGCGTCCGGCCGCCGACGCGGCGCAGCAGGTCGTACGCCTCGGCGATGAGCTGCATGTCGGCGTACTCGATGCCGTTGTGCACCATCTTGACGAAGTGCCCCGCGCCGTCCGGGCCGACGTGCACGCAGCACGGGACGCCGTCCACCTGCGCCGCGATGGACTCCAGGACCGGGCCGAGGTGCCGGTAGGACTCCGCGGAGCCGCCGGGCATGATCGACGGGCCGTTGAGCGCGCCCTCCTCGCCGCCGGAGATGCCCGCGCCGACGAAGTGCAGGCCCGCTTCGCGGAGCGCGGCCTCACGGCGGCGGGTGTCGGCGTAGTGGGCGTTGCCGCCGTCGATCACCATGTCGCCGGGCGCGAGCAGCGGGACCAGCTCGTCGATCACGGCGTCGGTGGGCGCGCCGGCCTTGACCATGATGATGATCTGGCGCGGCGTCTGGAGGCTCGCGACGAGTTCTTCGAGCGTGTCGGCGGGCACGAAGTCGCCCTCGTGGCCGTGCTCCTCGATCAGCGACTTGGTGCGGGCGGAGCTGCGGTTGTGGACGGCGACGCGGAAGCCGTGCCGGGCGAGGTTGCGCGCCAGGTTGCTGCCCATGACGGCGAGCCCGGTGACGGCGATCCGCGCGGATGCCTCGGAGGTGGTCATCTCCACAGCCTGCCCAAACCGGCGTCCGCGCGCACGTGTGAGCGGCCCCTCATTCGCGGTTGTCGTCAAGTGGGCGGGTCGTCGGGTCGCCGGTGGTCAGACGGGGATGAGTTCGCCGACAACGGGGATGAGGGCCTGCCCGGCCGGGGACGACCAGTCCCGCGCCAGTCCGGTGAGGACCATGTTCGTCGAGGTGATCACGGCGCCGGCTCGTTCCATTTGGCGCAGGGCGATGTCGTCGGCGATCTTGCTGGTCGAACCGCCGGCGTCGGCGACGACGTAGGCGGTGTAGCCCTTCTCGACCGCGGTGAGGGTGGGGTAGACGGTGCACACGTCGTTGGTCACACCGGCGATGACCAGCGTGCGTCGGCCGGTCGCGGTGACCGCGTCGGCGAAGTCGGGGTCGTCCATGGCGTTGACGACGCCGCTGCGCCTGACCCGCCCGGCGAACTCCTCCGGCGCGATCCGCGCGAACTCCTCGGCGAGCGGGCCCTGTGCGTTGTCCTCCAGGGACGAGGTGAGGACCAACGGCATGTCGAGGGCTTTGGCCGCCTTGGCGAGGGCGAGGGCGTTGGCCTTCATCACCTCGCGGTCGGTCGACCCGACCCAGCTCATGGTGCCGACCTGGTGGTCGATCAGCAGCACGGCGGTGTCGGCGGGTAAGAGCATCTGCAGTGGCATGTAAGGCAACATATCAGGTGCCTTACATTATGGGGAAGGTTGTACCTTGCCGATCTGAACGAAGGACTGGGGAGCGTCGCGGACATGGTCAGGGATTACGGGCAGCGGCTGCCCTACATGATGCGGATGGTCAGCAACGCGCTGTCCCAGGACCTGGAGCGCGCACTGCGCCCGTTCTCGCTCAACCACGCGCAGTTCGCCGCCTTGGCCCAACTCGGCCTGGAGCACCCGGACGGGCTGTCCGGGGCCGAACTCGGGCACCGGGCCGGCGTCACCGCGCAGTCCATGTCCACCGCGATCGCGTCCCTGCTCGACCGGGGGCTGGTGGTCCGCACCCCGCACCCCACGCACGGCCGAATCCTGGAAGTCCGGATCACCGCCGAGGGCCGGCGACTGGTCGAGCGCGCCCAGGAGGCGGCCAAGTCCGTCGAAGACCGCGCCGTGGCCGGGCTGACCCCGGCGCAGCAGGACGAGTTGCGCGCCCTGCTGCGCCACATGACGCGCATCCTCGGCCTCTACGTGCCCGAGGTCCGGTCGACCACGGCTTAGCTTCCCGACTGGAGCAGGGTGTTGCGCAAGGCCGTCGAGATGTCGCAGTCGTCGCCGTGGTCGAGGGCCGCGTAGATCTGCCCTTGGACGGCCTCGGCCAGCAACGCGCAGCCGTCCTCGCCGGGCACCGGCGACTCGTCCCCCGTCCCCGCGATGTGCTGCGCGAACCCGGAGGTGAGCGCGGAGAGCGTCGCGCTGAGCTTCTTCGGGGTCATGCCGGGCCGGAACCGCACCCCGAGCTGGCGCAGGCCTTCCTCGTACACCGGCACCCAGCGATCGGTGTACGCGTCGAGGAGTTCGCGGTACGCCTTCGTCGCGACGGCTTTCCACTTGGCGTCCATCGTCAGGGACAACTGGAAGAGCCAGTACTTCGCCAATCGGGTGCGCATTCTCAGGTCGTGCGCCGAAATCTTGCCGATGAGCGCCGTGAGGTCCATTTCACCGCTGCGCACCCTGGCCAGCTCGGCCAACGCCCGACGCGGCCCGTAATCGAGGAAAAGGCCCCAGCGGGGCGCCGTGCAGGTGTATTTGATGACGCACATGAAGAAGTTGGCCGTGCCACCCAGTCCGGGCCACCGGTCCTTGAAGCCCCCATCGCCCACGCGCAGGCCCTCGCGGTCGTGCGCCGGCAGTTCACCCGCCACCCGGACCGCGCGTTTCACCACGATCTCCCGGGTGAGCCTGGCCCCGGCCAGCTCGTCGCGACTGAGCGGGCTGCGGCCGGAGAGCTGGTCGTCTATCTCCCTCAGCGCGCCTTCCAGGAAGAGCATCGTGGTGACGTAGGTCGATCGTCTGGGGTTGCGGGGATCGGCGAGACTGGGCCTGGAAATGTATCCGCGAAAGATTTCCGGCCAATCGACTTCGTCATTGAAGTTCATGAGCGCCTCTCGTGGCTCCACGGTCGACTGCCATCTCAGCACAGGGCCGGTTCACGTGCAACGTCCTGGCCGGGATGACGCCGCCATCCTGATACGGATGATGCGGCCGGCCGGCCTTTCGACGTTAATGGTGGTGAGCCGAATTCGACCGGGAGGAAATCCGATGCGCGCTGTCATCGAGAGTTCGCTGCTGTCCGCCAGGGTGCTGGAGGTCCTGCTGATCGTCGTCCTGGCGGCGGTGTGCGGCAAACCGGGAGGACGGCCGCCGACGTCCTCCCGGTGAACCCGTGGCGCGGCGTTACGCGGCCAGGACCGACGCCGCCATGCCGATGAGGGCCGTGCCGCAGAGGCGTTCGAAGACCGGCCGGACCTTGGGGCGGGTCAGCAGGCGCGCCAGGCGGCCGGCGGTGGGCACCACGCAGGCCCAGAACGCCGCGAAGACGCCGACCGTGACGGCGGACAGCAGGGCCGCCTGCGGCAGTGGCGGCGCGGTCGGGTCCATGGCCTGCGGGATCAGGCTCAGGAACGTCAGCATGACCTTCGGGTTCAGCAGGTCGCAGAGCATTCCCCGCAGGAACACCGACTTCTCCGACGGCGGGGCGGGCGCAGCGGGCGACTTGCGGGACCGCAGGGTCATCAAGCCCAGGTAGCACAGGTAGCCGGCGCCGACCGCCTTGACCACCCACAGGGCCGCCGGCGCGGCTGCGACCAGCGCCGACAGGCCGACGGTGGCGAGGACGGCGTGCACCAGCAGACCGGTCATCACGCCCAGGGCGGTGAGGGCGCCCAAGCGGACGCCGCGGACGGCGTTGCCGGTCACCAGCACGAAGTCCGGGCCGGGGACGATGGTGATCACCACCAGCGCCAGCAGGAAGGAGGTCCACGCGATGTGCACGGCGCGATCCTCGTTCCGACGTTCGGCGCAATTCCACCCGACAGGTAAAGTGTTCGGCTGTGAACGAGGTAGCCGAACTGGATTCGGTTGACTGGCGGATTCTGGAGGAGTTGCAGAACGACGCCACGCTGCCCAACCGCACCCTCGCCGAACTGGTGGGGCTGGCCCCGTCGACCTGCCTGCACCGGGTGCGGCGGCTGCGCGAGCTGGGCGTGATCACCGGCTTCCACGCCGTGGTCGACCCCCGGCTGACCGGGCTGCCGCTGGAGGCCGTCGTGTCGGTGAACGTCCGGCCGCACACCCGGCCGGTGGTGGCGGCGTTCCGGGCGTTCGTGATGGCGCAGCCCGAGACCCGGTCGCTGTTCCACGTGAGCGGGCAGGCCGACTTCCTCGTGCACATCGCGGTCGCCGACAGCACGCACCTCCAGGCGTTCCTGGTGGACAAGATCGCCTCCCGCACCGAGGTGCGGAACCTGACCAGCGCGGTCGTCCTGGAACGCGTCGAGACCCGCGCCCTCACGCCGCCCGACGACCAGCGGCCTACCCACCGCCGGCGGAGGGTGCCTTAGCGCCGTCCCCTACCCGGCCGGTTCCGATTCCCGACCGCCCCCGCGGCACCCGGCCGACTCACGGCGGGGTCGGTCGTTCGACCGACAGTGCGCGGCGGCGCCTGCGGATATCTTGCGGCCGACCCCCACAACATCCAAAGGAGCACCATGACGACCACCCGGCGCTTTCTCACCGGTCTGGCCACCGCAGGTCTGGTCATCTCGGTCCTCGGCACGGGTTCCGCCACCGCCGCGACCAAGGGCAAGATCTACATCTCCAACAACTGCGGCAAAGCGGTCTCCACCACCATCCACATCAACGGCCGGACCATCGCGGGAACCGGCGCCGCCCCGGCGGGCAGCTACTTCGGATACCCGGTCAACCCCGGCACCTACCAGGTCTACGTGCCCGCCGGCAACAAGACCGTGCGAATCCTCGACCTCAGCCCCAAGTCCCACTCGGCCATCGTCAAGGCCTGCTGACGTCCACCGAGGGGCTGAACTCCCTGATTCCGGCCGGCTAATGTGCAGTCATGCAGCCTGACGAGTTCCGCCGGATCGGCCACGAGGTGATCGACTGGATCGCCGACTACCGCGAACGCCTCGGCGACCTGCCGGTGCGGTCCCAGGTCGAGCCCGGCTGGGTGCGGTCGCAGTTGTCGGCGCTCCCCGAGCAGGGGGAGGGGTTCGGCGGGCTGCTCGCCGATCTGGACCGGGTCGTCGTGCCGGGCACGACGCACTGGCAGCACCCCGGTTTCTACGCGTACTTTCCGTCGAACGCCTCGCTGCCGTCCGTGCTGGGCGACCTGCTGTCGTCCGGGCTCGGCGTGCAGGGGATGCTGTGGTCCACCTCCCCCGCGTGCACGGAGGTCGAGCAGCACCTGATGGACGAACTGGTCGACGCGATGGGACTGCCGCCGTCGTTCCGGGGCGGCGGGGTCATCCAGGACACGGCGTCCAGCGCGGCGATGGTGGCGATGCTGGCGGCGCTGCACCGGAAGTCCGGGAAGTGGCGTCAGTCCGGTGTGGACGGTGACGAGACGGTTTACGTTTCCTCACAGACACATTCCTCGATCGAACGGGCCGCGCGGATGGCGGGGCTCGGCGAGGACTCCGTGCGGGCCATCGAGGTTTCCGCGGCGACGCTGGCGATGGACATCGACGCGCTGACCCGGCAGATCGAGTCCGATGTGGACAGTGGCCGCACACCCGTGCTGGTGTGCGCGACCGTCGGCACCACCGGCACGGGCGCCGTCGACCCCGTCCGGGCGATCGCGGAAGTCTGCGCGCGCCACGGGATCTGGCTGCACGTGGACGCGGCGTGGGCCGGTCCGGCGGCGCTGTGCCCGGAGCACCGGGACCTGTTCGACGGGCTGGAGCTGGCGGACTCGTTCTGCGCCAACGCCCACAAGTGGATGCTGACGGCGTTCGACCTGTCCCTGTTCTGGACCGCGCACCCGGACGTGCTGGTGGACGCGCTGACGATCCTGCCGGAGTACCTGCGCAACAGCGCGACCGAGTCCGGGGCGGTCGTGGACTACCGCGACTGGCAGATCCCGCTGGGCCGCCGGTTCCGGGCGCTGAAGCTGTGGTCGGTGCTGCGCTGGTACGGCCTGGAGGGCATCCGGGCGCACCTGCGCGGGCACGTGGAGCTGGCCGGGCTGCTGGAGTCGTGGGTGGCGGCGGACGAGCGGTGGGAACTCGTCGCGCCCCGGTCGCTGTCCCTGGTCACCCTCGCCCACCGAGACGGCGACGAGGCCACCCGCCGGGCCATGGACACGGTGAACGCCGAGGGCAGCGCGTTCCTGACCCACACGGTCGTCAACGGGCGCTTCGCGATCCGGGTGGCCATCGGGTCGGAGGCGACCCGTGAGCACCATGTCCGCGCGTTGTGGGACGCCTTGAGCGCGGTCTAGCGAACAGGCATTGCGTGAGGTCGAAGGGATCGGGAAGGACTCGGAGCCTTCCCGATCACGCCTGCCATGTGCTCGGACTCGCTGTCGAACTCGCGTGGACGTGGACGAGTGGTCGGCTGCGCGCAGCCGGTGGCCGCTGGGGAATCGCGTTCCAGTCCTCGATGGTCAGACCGGTCACGGCAGGACCCGCAGCAGGCCCTCCTGCACCACCGTCGCCACCAGCCGCCCGTCCGACGAGTAGACCCGCCCGGTCGCCAAGCCGCGCGCCCCGGAAGCGGACGGGGATTCGCAGTCGTACAGGAACCACTCGTCGGCTCGGAAGCGGCGGTGGAACCACATCGCGTGGTCCAGGCTCGCGCCCAGGACCTTGTCGGTGCCCCAGTACACGCCGTGCCGCACGAGGATCGAGTCCAGCAGCGTCATGTCGGACGCGTAGGCCAGCACGCAGACGTGCAGCATGTCGTCGTCCGGCAGCTTGCCGTCCGCCCTCATCCACACCTGGCTGCGCGCCTCGCCCGGTCCGTCCTCCCGCGCCCGCCACGGCGGTTCGGTCACGTACCGGATGTCGATCGGGCGGGGCAGGCGTGCCATCCCGACCTTCTGCAGGTACCCGGCGGCCGACTCGGCGTAGGTCGGCAGCGAGTCCGGCGACGGCACGGAGGGGACGGGTTCGAAGTGCTCCATGCCCGGCTCGTCGAGCTGGAACGACGCGGACAGCGTGAAGATCGCCTTGCCGTGCTGCACCGCGACCACTCGCCGGGTGGTGAACGACCGCCCGTCGCGAATCCGGTCCACCTCGTACACGATCGGGACGGTCGGGTCGCCGGGCCGGATGAAGTACGAGTGCAGCGAGTGCACGCGGCGCTCCGGCGGGACCGTCCGGCCGGCCGCGACGAGGGCCTGGCCGGCGACCTGCCCGCCGAACACCCGCACGGGCGACTCGGCGGGCGACACCCCGCGGAAGATGTTCTCCTCGATGCGTTCCAGGTCCAGCAGCGCCACGAGGCGGTCCAGCACGGGCTGTCCGTGCGGCACGCCGTCGGTGTCCAGCGGCAGGTCCGCGTATCCGGCGGCGGCTGCGGCGCGGGCGGCCTCTGTCACGGGTAACCCCTAAGCGTGGTCGTCCTCTCCGAGGCGGTGGACCCGGATGAGGTTGGTCGAGCCGATGGTGCCAGGCGGGGAGCCTGCCACGACGACGACCAGGTCGCCCGGCTGGTACCGGCCGATGTGCAGCATCGACAGGTCCACCTGGCGGACCATCTCGTCCGTCGAGTCCACCTTAGGCACCAGGAACGTCTCCGTGCCCCACGTGAGAGCAAGCTGACTGCGCACGCTCTGCTCCGGCGTGAACGCCAGCAGCGGCAGGTGCGTGTGCAGCCGGGCCAGCCGGCGCACCGTGTCACCGGACTGCGTGAACGCCACCAGCGCCTTCGCGTTCAGCCGCTCGCCGATGTCGCGGGCCGCGTACGAGATGACGCCGCGCTTCGTGCGCGGCACGTGGGTCAGCGGCGGGACCTGCGTGGACTCGGTCTCCACGGCCTCGATGATCCGGCCCATGGTCTTGACGGACTCGATGGCGTACCGGCCGACGGACGTCTCGCCGGACAGCATCAGGGCGTCCGCGCCGTCCAGCACCGCGTTCGCCACGTCCGAGGTCTCGGCGCGGGTCGGGCGGGAGTTGGTGATCATCGAGTCGAGCATCTGGGTGGCCACGATGACCGGCTTGGCGTTCTCGCGGGCGATCTGGATCGCGCGCTTCTGCACCAGCGGCACGTGCTCCAGCGGCAGCTCCACGCCCAGGTCGCCGCGGGCGACCATGACGCCGTCGAACGCCAGCACGATGGCTTCCAGGTTGTCGACGGCCTCCGGCTTCTCGATCTTGGCGACGACCGGGCGGCGGCCGTGGCCCACGCGGTCCATCACCTGGTGCACCAGGTCGATGTCGGCGGGCGAGCGCACGAACGACAGCGCGATGAAGTCGACGCCCAGGTTGAGCGCGAACTCCAGGTCGTCGATGTCCTTCTCGGACAGCGCGGGCACGGACACGTCCATGCCGGGCAGCGAGAGGCCCTTGTTGTTGCTGACCGGGCCGCCCTCGGTGACCTCGCAGACCACGTCGGGGCCTTCGACGTCGGTGACGACCAGGCCGACCTTGCCGTCGTCCACCAGCAGCCGGTCGCCGACCTTGGCGTCCTTGGCCAGCTCCTTGTACGTGGTGGACACCCGGTCGTGCGTGCCTTCGACGTTCTCCACGGTCACCCGGACGACATCGCCGGTGCGCCACTCGACGGGGCCGTGCGCGAACCGGCCGAGCCGGATCTTGGGGCCCTGGAGGTCGGCGAGGATGCCCACCGCGCGGCCCGTCGCGTCCGACGCGGCGCGGACGAGGTCGTAGACCTGCTTGTGGTCGGCATGGCTGCCGTGGCTGAAGTTCATCCGGGCAACGTCCATGCCGGCCGCCACCAGCTCGTTGACCTTGTCCTCGGTCGCGGTGGCTGGGCCCAGCGTACAGACGATCTTCGCGCGTCGACTCACGTCGGTAGAGCCTAGTCCCCTTCACTGGACCGATCAGGTTGTACCGGGAAGTAATCTGTCCGAACCAGGCAGAATCGTCCTGGTGGGGCTTAGAATCCTTCCTTTCGTGACCGCTGTGTTGCTCAGCGTCATCATCCTGTTCATCCCTCAGTCAGGTGTCCCGGACTCGCCGCCGGGCACCGACAAGGTGGTCCACTGCCTGCTGTTCGCCCTGCTCACGGTGACCGGGCTGGTCGCCCGGCTGCCGCGTCGACCGCTGCTCGCGGGCCTGGTGGCCTACGCGGCGGTGTCCGAAGTGCTCCAATGGCTGATCGTGGCGCTCGGCCGCGGCGGGGACGTGGTGGACGGCCTGGTGGACGTGGCGGGCATCGCCCTCGGCTGGCTCGTGGCGCGCTACGCGCTCAGCCGGAACCGATCTCGGTGACCCCGATCCCGACCGGCTCGTGGCGCGCTGCGCGCTCAGCGGAAGCCGACCTCGGTGAGTCCGATCCCGGCCGGCTCGTGGCGCGCTACGCGCTCAGCGGAAGCCGACCTCGGTGAGTCCGATGTGGTCGGCGCACCAGTCCACGAACGGGTTCATCTCGCGCCACGCGTCACGCACCCGGTCGAAGCACGCCGGCTCGTGCAGCACGTCGTCCGGCGGCCACGTCTTCGCCACGTAGAGCCGCTTGTGCTTGAGCAGGTCGATGCGCGGGTGGTCGGGGTCGAACCCGCGCGGCGGGCGCTTGAGCCGGTCGCCGCGCACCTCCCAGCCGTTGCGGGTGAGCTTCCCGAGCAGCTTCTCCAACGCCCGCCCGCGCACGTCGTCCGCGACGGACTCGCGGTAGCGGGCGACCTGGTCGGACGCCATCGCGAACGACCCGCCGCCCACGAACAGCCCTTCCGGGCCGATCTGGACGTAGTGCGCGCCGCCGCCGCGCCCGAGTTCGACCACGCCGCCGCAGTGGTCCTTGTACGGCGTCTTGTCCTTGCTGAACCGCACGTCCCGGTACGGCCGGAACACCTTGCCCTTGCCGAACTCGGGCTCCAGCGCGGCCAGCAGCGCCTCCATCGGCGCGCGCACGTCGGACTGGTAGATGTGCTTGTGGTCCTCCCAGTACGCCTTGGAGTTGTCGACCTCCAGCCCGTCGTAGAAGTCGATGGCGTGTTCGCCGAAGCCGCTGAATTCCACGACCCACAGCTTACGGCCGCCCATTCGCCGGCTCTATCGCAGGGAATAACCGCGTGGTGACCCACAGTGCATAATGAGCTGAGTGGGTAGGAAATCGGCGCTGGCCAGTTGGCTGCACGAACTCGACGCTCAGGACATCCGGGACATCCTCGTGCTGCGCAAGGACGCGGCGGACACCCAGCCCCACTCGCTGCGCGGGCTCGCCGACGAGCTGAGCACGCCGTCGTCGCTGCGCCTGGCGGTGGACGGCCTGGACCGCGCGTGCCGTGACGTGCTGGACACGGTGGTGCTGCTGGGCGCGGCGGCGAGCACCGAGGCCGTCGCGGAACGCTTGCGCTGCAACGGGAAGTCGTCGCGCGCCGAGCTGAAGCGCACGCTCGGGCAGCTCCGGCGGCGCGCCCTGGTGTGGCCGGCGGGCGACCGGCTGCACGCGGCGACGGGGCTGCGCCCGGCGGACGGCGAGCCGCCCAGGCGCATCACGCCCGCACCCCGCGCGCCACGCCGGACCGTGCAGCACCGGGGTTTCGCGGACCGCGCGGCGATCGCCCCGGCGACGTCCACTGTGGACGGTGTTACCCGGCTGGTCGAGTTCTGTGACAACGATGTCGTCGCCACCCGCAGCGGGGTCGGCCTGCGCGAGCTGCGGCGGATCGCGGGCGCGCTGCGCGCCGACGAGACCCGCACCCGGCTGTGGCTGGAGCTGGCGGTGGAGGCCCGGCTGCTGGCGGTGGCCGACCAGGACCGGCGGGTGCTGCCGACGACCAGGTCGGACGGCTGGCGCGGCTCGTCGCCCGCGAACCGGCTGGCGGGCCTCGCGAAGGCGTGGCCGCGCATGACGTGGACGCCCGCCAAGCCCCGGCCGGCGCTCGCCGAGCAGCCGGCGGACACCGGCGACACGATCCGGCGGGGCGTGCTGGGGCAGTACGCGGAGCTGGCCGAGGACGAGGCGTTCGAGCACCGGCACGAGGTGGTGGCGGACCTGGTGTGGTCCCGGCCGGCCGCGCACAGCCCGGCGGCGACCGAGGCGGCGCTGGTCGAGGCGGAGACCATCGGCCTGGTGGCGCTGGGCGCGCTGACCACGCTCGGCCGTGCGGTGCTGGCCGGGGAGGAGGCGGCGGTGGCGGCGGATTTCGTGC
The DNA here is from genome assembly GCF_050942485.1 of Actinosynnema sp. CS-041913. Lineage (NCBI taxonomy): Bacteria > Bacillati > Actinomycetota > Actinomycetes > Pseudonocardiales > Pseudonocardiaceae > Actinosynnema > Actinosynnema sp. CS-041913. The sequence goes on from NZ_CP192037.1 coordinate 7,275,957, forward strand.
CGCCGGCCGCGTCGAAGGCGTGCCTGAGACCCGACCTGACGGCCGTGGTGGCGGGGCTGCCGAGCCGGGAGCTGGGCGCTGCGCTGGACCTGGCCGCGGACCCGGTGGACGGCGGGTGGCGGTTCTGCGCGGCGAGCGTGCGGCGGGCGCTGGACGCGGGGAACACGCCGGAGCGGCTGTTGGCGCGGCTGGCGGAGGTGGCCGAGCACGGCGTGCCGCAGACCCTGGAGCGCCTGGTGCGCGAGGTGGCGCGGCGGCACGGCCGGCTCAGCGTGACGGCGGTGGCGTGCTGCGTGCGGGCGGACGACCCGCACCTGCTGGCGGAGATCGCGCGCCACCGGTCGCTGACACCGCTGGAGCTGCGTCCGCTGGGCCCGACCGTGCTGGCGTCGGCGAAACCGGCGGGCGAGACGGTGGCCCTGCTCCGCTCCGCCGGCTACGCCCCCGCCGCCGCGACCGCCGACGGCCGGCCGGTGGTGGAGCGGGTGTCCCGCCGCCGCGTCGAGCCACCGGCCCGCCGGATCACCGCGTGGGCGCCGTGGCGGGCTCCGCTGACGGAGCAGGAGGTGGCGAAGCTCGCCACGGCGCTGGTGGAACGCGAACGCCCGAAGCCGAGGTCCGTGCCGCCCCGCGCGGAATCCCGGCGGATGAGCACCGTGCGGCTGTTACGCGACCAGTCCCTGGTGCTGCGCGACTCCGAGGTCGTGCTGCTGGCGGAAGCCCTGGTGACGCGGACGTCGGTGGAGATCGACGTGGCCGACGGCCCGCGCACGACGATCCGCCACGTGGTCACGCCGGTGGACCACGCGTCGGGCAGCCTCACCGTCAACGACCCGCACGGCGAGCCGCACGTGTTCCTGGTCAGCCACCTCCGCTCGGTGCGGTCGGTCATCACCTGATCATCGGAACGCCCCCACGGTGTCGTGGCCCGAACTCCAGGTGACGCCGAGCCGTTGCCGGGTCAGCCGCCAACCGGCGGAGGACCGGACGAACTCCCATTCGTACCGCCCGCCGAAGTCGTAGTGCTCGCCGGGCTCGTCGGCGTTCGGCACACCGACGAACCACAGGTGGCCGACCCCGGTGGCACGGTCGCCGCGCACCTCGAAGTGCGTGTTGAGCAGGTGGTGCGTAATCGCGCCGTAGGGCGCCTCGGCGGCGATGACGGTGTCGCGGATGGTCCGGCGTCCGCGGTGCGCCTTCCACGGGCCGAACGCGAGTTCGGCGTCCTCCGCCCAGCACGCGGACCAGGTGTCCCAGTCCTTGTGGTCGAGCGCACGCCAGCCCCGCACGAGCAGTGCCCGAAGCGCGTCCTTGTCCTCCAGCACCTGAAGCCGCTCCTGGAGCGCGTCGAGGCGGTTCCGCTCGGAGTCTGCGCCCATGTCTGCCTTCCTTCCCCTTGGTGCCCCGTGGGTCCTGTCCCCTGCCCACGACCCTAGGGATGGTCCGGCCGGCCTGGGTAACCCCGCCGCACCCCGGCAGCGGCGACCTCCGGGCGACACTTGAGTAGTCCGCTACTCAGACGTGCCGAACACGGCGACCTGTTCGGCGGAGCGGAACCGCTGCGTCGAACACGGCGACCTGTTCGGCGGAGCAAAACCGCGGGTCAGCCGAGCACCGCCGGCAGCCCCAGCGTCCGGAACAGGCTCCGGTCGTCCATCATCTCCAACCGCTCCACCCCCGAACCCGACACGGTCAGCACGTCGACCGTGTGCGGCCGGTACACCCCCTCCGCGTCCGCCCGGTACACCCCGAACCCCGGTCGCCCGCGCACCGCGATCGGCACCTTCCGGTACTCGCTCGCCAGCGGGCAGTAGGCGATCAGCCGCACGATCGACTCCCAGCCGTTCTCCGCCGGCGTCTCCTCGGTCAGCTCCCGCATCAGCAGAGACACGTCACCGGTCTCGAACGCCGCCGCGTACTCGGCGAGCCGCCGGTCGTCCGGATCGGGCTGCGAGGGCGCCGCCGCGAGTTGCGCCCGCGCCCGCCGCACCATGCTGTGCACCGCCGAACCGGACGTGCCGAGCAGGTGCGCGATCTCGTTGGCCTGCCAGCTCATCACGTCCCGCAGGATGAGCACCGCACGCTGCTGCGGCGGCAGGCGCCGCCACACCGCGGACAGCGCCTGCTTGCGGTGCTCGCGGGTCGCCACGATCTCGGCCGGGTCGACCCCGTGCGGCAGCTCGTCCTGCAGGTCGTCCGCGGCGAACCCGGCGGGCACGGGCCGCCGTCGCCTGCTGTCCAGGGCGTTCAGGCACGCGTTGGTCGCGATCCGGTACAGCCACGTCCGCAGCGACGACCGCCCCTCGAACGAGTCGCGCGCCCGCCACGCCCTCAGGTACGTCTCCTGCACCAGGTCCTCTGCGTCGTGCACCGAGCCGAGCATCCGCGCGCAGTGCGCGAGCAGCTCACCCCGGTACGGATGCACCAGTTCCACGAAGTCGTCCACCAGTCCCCCTACCTGTCCTCACCTCTGTAGACCGGCGCGGCCGGCGGAATTCGTCGCGACGAATCGCCGGCAGCCCCGTGGTCTACCCCCACGTGTCAGAACAAACGACCACCGCGACCACTTCCCTGGACCCGCGCCGCTGGCGCGCACTGGCCCTGCTGTGCGTCGCGTACTTCATGATCATCGTGGACTCGCAGATCGTCGTGCTGGCGCTGCCGTCCATCGAAGCCGAGCTGGCGTTCGCCCGCGGCGGCTCGCAGTGGGTGATGAGCGCCTACCTGCTCGGTTTCGGCGGCCTGCTGCTGTTCGGCGGGCGGACGGCGGACCTGCTCGGCGGACGGCGCATGTTCATGGTCGGCACGGCCCTGTTCCTCGCCGCGTCCGTGCTGTGCGGGTTCGCGTGGAGCGGCGGGGTGCTGATCGCCGCACGGGTCGTGCAGGGCGTGGCGGCGGCGATCATGGCCCCGACCGCCATGGCGGTGCTGATGAGCACCTTCCCCGAAGGCCCCGAGCGCAACCGCGCCATCGGCGTCTGGACCGGCCTCGGCGCGTTCGGGGCCACGGCCGCCCTGCTGGTCGGCGGGTCCGTCACCGAGGGCCTCGGCTGGGAGTGGATCTTCTTCATCAACGTCCCGCCGGCCGGCGTCGTGCTGCTGGTCGGCCCGCGCCTGCTCCGCGAAACCCCGATCCGGCCGGGCAGGCGCTCCTTCGACCCGCTCGGCGCCGTCACGGTGACCGGCGCCCTGGTCCTGCTCGCCTACGCCGTCGTGGAGGCTCCCACGATCGGTTGGGGCGCACCGCGGACGCTGGGACTCGTGGCGGGCGCGCTCCTCCTGTTCGCGCTCTTCGTCGTGGCCGAGCGGAAGGCCGGGGCTCCGCTCGTGCCGCTGCGGGTGTTCCGCTTGGGCTCGCTGGTCAGCGGCAACGTAATGACGTTGCTGGTCGCCATGACGATCTACGGCGGCGCGCTGATGATGTCCGTCTACGCCCAACAGGTGCTCGGCTACTCGGCGGTGCTGTTCGGCCTGAGCACGGCCGTGTACGCCGTCGCTTCCGTGGTGGGCTCGAACCTGGCCGGCCCGCTCACGACCAGGTTCGGTTATCGCAAGGTCGCCGTGCTGGGTGCGTTGGCGTTGACGATCGGCGCGTGGCTGCTGTCGCGGCTCACCGAGCAGGGCGGCTACTGGACCGATTTCCTGCCCGCCATGGTCGTTTTCGGTTACGGCATCGGCACGACGGTCGTGGCGGCGGCGATCGCCGCACTGGCCGGCGTCCCGTCCGACGAGTCGGGTCTGGCGTCGGGCATCAACAATTCGGTGTTCCAGATCGGCGCGGCGTTCGGCATCGCCGTGTCCGGCACGCTGTCGATCACCGATGGCAGGCTCGTCGACGGCATCCGGGCCGGGTTCACCGGAGCGTTCGTGTCCGCCGCCGTGTGCCTGGTGATCGCCCTCGCCCTCGTCACACGTCGAGCGCCCAGCCGGGGTGGTCGATGAACGGGTTGCGGTTGCCCTGGATCTCCGCGATGGCCGCGTTGCGGTGCAGCTCGTACTCGGTCACGGGGTCTTTCCGGTGCCACGCCACCAGTTCGGACACCCTCCGGTCGTCCACGATCCCCGGGTAGCGCACCAGGAAGTAGAGCGTCGCCCGCGCGACCGCGCCGCGTCCCTCCCACGGTTCGGAGGTGTCCGCGTCGCCGGTCCCGCGGGCGAACAACTGGTGCAGGTCCCCGCGCATCGGCTCGCGCTTGTCGTACAACGCCTGCGGCACAACGTGTTCGCAGTTGAACGGCAACTCCTCCTCCAACCGGTCGAACTCCGCAGCCAGCGTTCCCGGATCAGGCAGTCCGCCCGCCGCCAAGTCCCGGAACCGCCGGGCCCGAGCCGCTTCCGCCGCCACGTCCGCCCGGATGAAGTCCTCGGGGTCGACGGCGACACCCGAGTGCAGGCTGCGCAGCTTCAGGTCCGGGTGCAGATCGACCCACGGGTACACCATCCGCGCCGGGCGGTAGGCGGGCCGCCGCACGTGCGTCCGTTCGAGCAGCTCGTGCAGTGACTGGCGGGTGGGGAACGCGATGTCGGCGTAGTAGCGGTCCCGCGCCGCCCGATCCGCCGCGGCGTCGTAGTAGACCCGGCCACGCCCGATGTCCAGGTTCACCAACGCCGCTCGGAGTTCCGCGTCCACCTCCGCCGCGACCGGTGCGGCGTCGAAGATCCCGGCACGCAACCGGGCGGCCTCCCCGCTGAGCGGACGGTCCCGCAACGCCCGCAGAACACGGCTGATCCGCACGCCTTCCCCGGCACGCCAGGCCAACCGGTGCTCACCGAGGCCGGCCGACCACCGCGACCCGTCGGCGGTCACCGGCTCGCCCTCGTCGTCCGTGACCGGAACGCCGGAGTGGTGCAGGGCCACGACTTCCCACTGGTCGTTGAACACCGGCGCACCCGGAGCGCCGACACCGGCCTCGTAATGCAGGAAATTGTCCAACACGTCCACCAAAGTGTGGTCGCGCAAGGCGAACTGCTTCGGCCCACCCGCCGGGCACAGGACGAGGTTGAGCCGTTCCCCGAGGATCACCTTCCCCTCCTGCTCGACCAACGGCAGGTGCGTGGGAAGCGCGGGATCGTCCTCCACCGCCACCACGGTGAAGTCCAAAGCCATGTCACCGAGGAAGAACAGCTCGGGCCGACAAGCCACCAGGACTCCGTCGAACTCCACCGAGGCCTGCGCCGCGTCCGTGACGCTGGGCAACACGTGGCCGGCGGTGAGCAACAAGGAAGGTGCGATCAGGAATCCGGTCCCCCACCGCCCACCGACCCGGACCCGCCCCACGGCCCGCGCCGCCGCGACCCCGGACTCCAGGAAATCCGAGTCCACCAAGGTGTTGCGGCCGATCAGCCGCTCCAGGTCGAGTTCCCGCGACCCGCCGACCGGTGCGGTCGCGCCACGTTCGAAGGCGGACGCGAGCTGCCAGTCCACCCCGAGCCGGTCCAGCCGGCGCGTCACGCGGTGTGGGACGTCGGTGTGCAGGACGCCCCGGCGTTCGACCGAGGCGCGGGCGCGTTTGCGTTGCGCCGCACGGCCTTCGTAGCGGGCACGGGTGATCGCCAGGCGGGACGGCAGGGCGTCGGACGTCATCGCCACCTCCTACAGGGGAAGCGTCGACGCAGGTGGCCCCACCGTTACGCCATGATGGGGACAGATGCCGTTGGACCGTGACAGCTACCGGCCGGGGTACTCCGCGTCCACCTCGCCGTCGAACAGCTTCCAGTAGAAGCCGTTCATCCTCGCGGCTGTGAGTGCGTGCCGACGCAAGATCGCGGCGACGTTCGGCGGCACGCCGTCGGGGATGTGCCCGGCGGCGCACCGACGCACGTACTCGTTGCGAACCGCAGGACCGGCCGACACCCCGCACACCTCCGCGACCAGCCAGTTGACCAGTCGCATGGCGGCGTAGCCGGCGTCGTGCGTGGCGTTGCGCCGAACGAACTCACGCTCGGCGTCCGACAGGTCGAACTTCGGCGACGTGACCAACCCGAAGTCGGCAAGGTAGATCCGCCCACCGTCGACGCGCATGTTGCCGAAGTGCCCGTCCATGTGCAGCAACTCCCGCCCCCGCAGGAAGCCGACGATCTCCGCCAACTGCCGCTCGACCGTGCCGGCCTTGCCTGCGGGGTCTTCTTTGAGCCAGTCTTCCAGCGGGTGCGGGACGTACTCGCTGAACAGCACGAGACTGCGCGACGCGGCGGCCAGCGCTTCGAGGCGGACGCGCACGGCCGGATGGTTGTTCAGTGCGGCGACAACCGCGTCGGTGTCGGCGTGCTCGTCGGCGATCGGCGCCCGACCGGGCAGGATGCGCCAGTGGTGGAGCACCGGGAACGATTCCGTCTCGCCCGCCAGCACCGCGTCGGTGAGGACGAGGTTGGCGGCCAGCTCGCGCCAGGCGTTGAACCCCGGGCTGACGACGCCGTACTGGCAGAAGGTCGGCAGGTCGAACAGGTTCGCGGTGGAGTGCGGGTGGGCGTGTTCCCGGTCGGTCAGCGGGATGCGCTTGACGAACACCGCCACGCCGTCGACACCGAGCACCGCCGACCCACCGCCCACGCCCACGTCGCCGGGTTGGCCTGTGCTTATGAGTTCGGCGAGCTGGTCGTCTTCGCGCGATGCGAGGAAGGCTGACAGGTTCTCGTGGCGGGTACGTCGGGTAGGCATCGTCGGCCGACTCAGCCTCGACTGAACCGATCCCGCTTGGCGGCCGTCAGGAACCGACCGAACCCCGAAGAGCCTAGCCGCACCTGGCCGCCCTCCGGAGCCTTGCTGTCCCGAACAGCCACTCCCGCCACCAGCCGCGCCACCTCAACACAGTTGTTGCCGTTGTCCCCGCTGTAGCTCGACCTGCGAAACATCAGATGCCTCCAAGCACTAGCTGTACTCGGAAGCAACCTTACGCATAAAGCGCCGGGTCTCCTCAAATCCCAGCGAAGCACCCGTCAGCCGAGCCCACTGACCATCGAGGGTGGCGACAACCTTCTTGTCGTCGATGTACCGGACCTCGGCCTGGTTCTCCGTGTAGGCGAACTCCAACGGCCCGGCGACTCCCGGCGACGGGATGCGCAGCAACACGAACCCATCCCGGATCGAGGTGGCTTGCAGGAGGGTCTTGAAGGGCAGCACCTGGAGCCGGATGTTGGGCAGCTTGGACAGCTTGATCATGTAGTTGATCTGCTCCCGCATCACCTCTGGTGCCGCATACTGCCTGCGCAGCGCCGATTCCGAGATCACGAATGCGACCTGCGGCGGGTTCGGCTTGTGGAAGATCTCCTGCCTCACCAGCCGCGCCTTGACTCGCGCATCCAGGTCCCGGTTGTCATCGACGTGGGAGTACAGCGCCCGGATGAAGCGCTCGCACTGCAGCAGACCGGGCGGCACCTCGCTCTCCACCGTGCGGATGAGATCGCAGTTCTCTTCAAGGTCGATCATGGTTCGGAACTGCTCGGCATACATGCTGCGCACACCGGTCCACATGCCGCGCTGACCGCTCCCCCGGCGCAACGCCATCAGCGTCTCGATGTGGTGCTCGTCGGTGACACCGAACCCCTTGAGCAGCAGAAGCAGGTCGCCGGGGGTGATGCTGGACTGCCCGGCCTCCAACTCGGTCAGCTTGGTCTGGGTCCTCTCGATCAACGCAGCCGCCTGCGCCTGGGACAGGCCCGCGCGCCCTCGGAGGTACGCGATCTCCTTGCCCAGCAACAGTTTCTTCGTCGTCGGGGTGACCTTCGCCATGAGCCAACCCTACCGGCACCCACCTGCTCAGACATCACTCGATCAGGCGAGTACTAAAAATCCGTTTATTGGAATAGCGTGGTGTCACCTCAGAGCTAGGAGGAACTATGGGGCTAGGGGTCGAGGTCGACTCGTTCGTCCAACTCGAAGACAACTGCACGATCAAGGTCGAAGACCTGCGGAGCCGGTACATCCACCTGCGCATAGGGGGCAGCGACACCGGCCTGACGCTGTCACTCACCGAAGGCGCGCTCAGGAAGCTCGCCGAGAAGGCCGCCGAAGCCCTACAACCCGTCGAACCGACGTAACGACAGCAACCGCCCGCGAACGTCGTTCGCGGGCGGCCAGGGCATCCGCTCAGATGCGCTTGAGGGTGAACAGGTTGTCAAACGGGTCGACCACAGCCTTGATGCGGGCTCCGACCTTGAAACCCGGTTCGGGACGACAGCGGTAGGTCGCCGAGAACGGTGGGACGTCATCGCCGCTGATGCGCAGGCTCAGCACCGCCATGGTGGGCCCCTCGGGGTCTTCGTCCAGTTCCAGCCCGACGACCTCCGCGACGGCAGGCCGACCGGACTGCCGCAGCCGTGCGATGTCCGCTCTGGCCCGGTTCGCCCCGGACCACATCACGAAGCCGATGGGCCCCAGGATCAGCAGCGAGCCGATCGTGGCCGGCACCTCCCACCAAGCCCAGTCCTCGCCGTCCAGGAACAGCGCGACGGGCACGAGCGGAACAGACAGCCAGCACAGGATGGCGACCAGGCGGTTCACCGTCCGCCCACCGACGCCGTCGACCGACGCCTGCCTGGCGCTCGCGCCTTCGTCACCGGTCACCCGGTGATCGTAAACCTCAGCCCGCCCGGGCTGTCAGCACAACGCGGTCACACCACCGCGAGCGGCAACTGGTTCGGGATCACCGGGGACGGCAGGTCCGACGAACCGGTCAGGTAGTTGTCGACCGCGTTCGCCACCGACCTGCCCTCCGCGATCGCCCACACCACGAGCGACGCACCGCGATGGGCGTCGCCGCACACGAACACGCCGGGAGCCTGGGTCTGCCAGTCCGACCCGCACGAGATGGTGCCACGCGAAGTCAGGTCGATCCCCAACCCGTCCAGCAACGGCATCCGTTCCACGCCCTCGAAACCGATGGCCAGCAGGACCAGGTCGGCCGGCAGCACCTCGACCTCTTCCGACGTCGGCACGACCGCCCGCCGGCCGGAAGCGTCCTTCTCCACCCGCACCTTGCGCAACTGGATCTGCCGGACGTGCCCGTCCTCGTCGCCGACGAACTTCTCCACCGCCACGGCGAACTTCCGCTCACCCGCCTCCTCGTGCGCGGGGTACGTCCGCAGGATCCACGGCCACACCGGCCACGGCGAGCGCTCGTCGTCGCGTTGCGAAGGCGGCTGCGGGTACTGGTCGAGTTGCAGCACCGACGCGGCGCCCTGCCTGGACGCCGTGCCGTAGCAGTCGGCGCCGGTGTCGCCGCCGCCGATGATCACGACGTGCTTGCCGGCCGCGTCGATCCCGGGCGCGCCGTCGCCCTCGCACGCCCGGTTGGCCGGCACCAGGTGCTCCATGGCGAGGTGGATACCCGCCAAGTCGCGGCCGGGGGTGGACGTGTCGTCACGGCCGCGCAGCGCGCCCACCGCCAGCACCACCGCGTCGAACCGCTCGCGCAGGTGCTCGACGGTCAGGTCGACGCCGACCTCGCAGCCGGTGACGAACTTCGTGCCTTCCTTGCGGAGCTGGGAAAGCCTGCGGTCGAGGACCTTCTTCTCCATCTTGAACTCGGGGATGCCGTACCGCAGCAGCCCGCCGAGCCGGTCGTCCCGTTCGTAGACCGTGACCTCGTGGCCGGCCCGGGTGAGCTGCTGGGCCGCCGCGAGACCGGCCGGGCCGGAACCCACCACGGCGACGCGCTTCCCGGACGACACGTGCGACTGCGTGGGCCGCACGAGGCCCTGCTCCCACGACACGTCCGCGATGGCCTGCTCGACGCGCTTGATCGCGACCGCGCCGCCGGCGTCGTGGCTGATCGCCAGCACGCACGCCGACTCGCACGGCGCGGGGCACAGCTTGCCGGTGAACTCGGGGAAGTTGTTGGTGGCGTGCAGGCGTTCCGACGCCTGCTCCCAGTCGCCCCGGCGCACCAGGTCGTTCCACTCGGGGATGAGGTTGCCCAGCGGGCAGCCGGCCGAGCCCGAGTGGCAGAACGGGACGCCGCAGTCCATGCACCGGGCGGCCTGGGTCCTCACCTCGGGGTCGCGGGTCTCCGCGTCGAGGTCCTGGTAGACCTCGTTCCAGTCGGACAGCCGCTCGGCCGCCGGGCGCTTCTTCGCGTCGGCGCGGGTGTGCTTGAGGAAACCGTACGGGTCAGCCACGGGAAGCCTCCATGATCGCCTGGTCGACGTCCCGTCCTTCCGCGCGGGCGAGCCTCATCGCTTCGAGCACGCGCTGGTAGTCGCCGGGCATGACCTTCGTGAACGACGCGGATCGCCGGGGCCAGTCGCCGAGCAGCGACGCGGCCACGGCCGATCCGGTGAGCTTGTGGTGTCGCTCCACCACTTCGCGCAGCCAGCGCAGGTCCTCGCCGCCGGGCCGCTGCAACTCGACCATCGCCCGGTTCACCGAGGCGGGGACGAGGTCCAACACGTACGCGATGCCGCCGGACATGCCCGCGGCCAGGTTGCGCCCGGTCGGTCCGAGCACCACCGCACGGCCGCCGGTCATGTACTCGAACGCGTGGTCGCCCACGCCTTCCGCGACCGCCAGCGCGCCGGAGTTCCTTACGCAGAACCGTTCTCCGACACGTCCGCGCAGGAAGATCTCGCCGCTGGTCGCGCCGTAGCCGATGACGTTGCCCGCGATCACCTGCCGCTCGGCCGCGAACGGGGCGTCCGGGTGCGGGCGCACGACGATCCGGCCGCCGGACAGCCCCTTGCCCACGTAGTCGTTGGCGTCGCCGACCATCTCCAGCGTGATGCCACGCGGGATGAACGCGCCGAGCGACTGGCCTGCGGAGCCGGTGAACGTCACGTGGATGGTGTCGTCGGGCAGCCCGTCACCGCCGAACCGGCGCGTCACCTCCGCGCCGAGCAGCGTGCCGACGGTGCGGTTCACGTTGCGCAGCGGGAGTTCCAGGCGCACCGGGAGCGCATCTTCCAGCGCTGCCTCGGCAAGCTGGATCAGCGTGCGGTCGAGTGCCTGCGCCAGACCGTGGTCCTGCTCGCGGACGCGCCGCTTCGCCGTCCGGTACGGGGTTTCCGGCACCTCGAAGACCGGCGTCAGGTCCAGGCCCGCCGCCTTCCAGTGCTCGACGGCCCGGTCGGTCGCCAGCAGCTCGGCGTGGCCGACGGCCTCGTCGATCGTCCGGAAACCCAGTGCCGCCAGGTGTTCCCGCACTTCCTGGGCGATGAACTCGAAGAAGTTCACCACGTGGTCGACCTGTCCGGTGTAGCGCTTGCGCAGCTCGGGGTTCTGCGTGGCCACGCCGACTGGGCAGGTGTCCAGGTGGCAGACCCGCATCATCACGCAGCCCGCGACGATCAGCGGCGCGGTGGCGAAGCCGAACTCCTCCGCGCCGAGCAGCGCCGCCACGACCACGTCCCGGCCGGTGCGCAGAGCGCCGTCCACCTGCACCGTGATGCGGTCGCGCAAACCGTTGAGCAGCAACGTCTGCTGGGTCTCGGCGAGGCCGATCTCCCACGGCGTCCCGGCGTGCTTCAGCGAGTTCAGCGGCGACGCGCCGGTCCCGCCGTCGTGGCCGGAGATCAGCACGACGTCCGCGTGCGCCTTGGCGACGCCCGCCGCGACCGTGCCGACGCCGACCTCGCTGACCAGCTTGACGTGCACGCGGGCCTGCTCGTTGGCGTTCTTCAGGTCGTGGATGAGCTGCGCCAGGTCCTCGATCGAGTAGATGTCGTGGTGCGGCGGCGGGGAGATCAGGCCCACGCCCGGCGTGGAGTGCCGGGTCCGCGCGATCCACGGGTACACCTTGTAGCCGGGGAGCTGCCCGCCCTCGCCGGGCTTCGCGCCCTGCGCCATCTTGATCTGGATGTCGCTCGCGTTGACCAGGTACTCGCTGGTCACACCGAACCGACCGGACGCCACCTGCTTCACGGCCGACCGGCGTTCGGCGTCGTACAGCCGCTCCGGGTCCTCGCCGCCTTCACCGCTGTTGGACCGGCCGCCGAGCCGGTTCATCGCGATGGCCAGGGTTTCGTGCGCCTCGGCGGAGATCGAGCCGTACGACATCGCGCCCGTGTTGAACCGCTTGACGATCGAGGACACCGGCTCGACCTCGTCGATCGGCACCGGCTCGCGCTCCGTCTTCAGCGTGAACAGGCCGCGCAGCGTGCCGCCCTGCCGCGCCAGCCGCTCGACCTCCTCGGTGTAGCGGCGGTAGACGTCCCGCTTGCCGGTCTTCGTGGCGTGCTGCAACAGGAACACCGTCTCCGGCGTGAACAGGTGCAGCTCGCCCTCGCGGCGGTAGGAGTACTCGCCGCCGACCTCCAGCCGTCGGTGCACGCGGTCGGTCGGGTTGTCCGGGTGCGCGCGGCGGTGGCGCAGCGCGACTTCCTCGGCGAGCACGTCCAGCCCCGCGCCGCCGAGCTTGGAGACGGTGCCGCTGAAGTACTCGTCCAGCAGGTCCTTCGACAGGCCGACGGCCTCGAAGACCTGGGCGGCGGTGTACGCGCCGACCGTGGAGATGCCCATCTTGGACATGATCTTCAACGTGCCCTTGACCAACGCGGACACGTAGTTGCGGATGGCCCTGCGCGGCTCGATGCCGGTGATCGCGCCCTGCGAGATCAGGTCTTCGATGGTCTCGAACGCCAGGTACGGGTTCACCGCCGCCGCGCCGTAGCTCAGCAGCGCGGCGATGTGGTGCACCTCGCGGGCGTCGCCGGTCTCCACGACCAGGGCCACCCGCAGCCGTTCCTTGGTGCGCACCAGGTGGTGGTGCACGGCGGAGACCAGCAGCAGCGACGGGATCGGCGCCATCCGGTGGTCGGAGTCGCGGTCGGACAGCACCAGGATGCGCGCGCCGGCGGCGATCGCCTCGGACGCCTCGCGCCGGACCCGTTCGACGGCCTGCGCCAGCGCCGCGCCACCACCGTCCACTTCGTACAGTCCATTCAGGACGGTGCAGGCGAAGCCGGGCAGGTCGCCGTCGTCGTTGATGTGGATGAGCTTGGCCAGCTCGTCGTTGTCGATCACCGGGTAGGTCAGCTTGATGTGCCGGCAGCTCACCGGGCCCGGCTCCAGCAGGTTCTGCTCCGGGCCCATCACCCGCGACACGGACGTGACGATCTCCTCGCGGATCGCGTCCAGCGGCGGGTTCGTGACCTGGGCGAAGTTCTGCACGAAGTAGTCGTAGAGCAGCCGGGAGCGCTGGGACAGCGCGGCCACCGGCGTGTCCGTGCCCATGGAGCCGAGGGGTTCCATGCCGCCGACCGCCATCGGTCCGAGCAGGATGCGCAGCTCCTCCTCGGTGTAGCCGAACGTGAGCTGGCGGCGGACCACGGACTCGTGGCTCTGCACCACGTGCTCGCGGTCGGCGAGGTCGGCCAGCTCCAGCAGCCCGGCGTGCAGCCACTCGTCGTAGGGCAGGTCGTCGGCGAGGCGGGACTTCACCTCGTCGTCGTCCACCAGCCGGCCCTCGACGGTGTCGACCAGGAACATCTTGCCCGGCTGGAGCCGTCCCTTGGCGACCACCTGGTCGGCCGGGACGTCCAGCACGCCGGTCTCGGACGCGAGCACCACCCGCCCGTCGGCGGTCTGCCACCACCGCGCCGGCCGCAGCCCGTTGCGGTCCAGCACCGCGCCGACCAGCGAGCCGTCGGTGAACGTGACGCAGGCCGGCCCGTCCCACGGCTCCATCAGGGACGCGTGGAACTCGTAGAACGCGCGGCGCTTGGGGTCCATCGAGACGTGGTTCTCCCAGGCCTCGGGGATCATCATCAGCACGGCGTGCGGCAGCGACCGCCCACCGAGGTGCAACAGCTCCAGGACCTCGTCGAACGAGGCCGAGTCCGAGCCCTCGGGGTCGCAGATGGGGAACAGCCGGGCCAGGTCGCCGGGGATCAGGTCGGAGGCCAGCAGCGCCTCGCGCGCCCGCATCCGGTTCCGGTTGCCGCGCACGGTGTTGATCTCGCCGTTGTGCGCGACGTAGCGGAACGGGTGCGCCAGCGGCCACGACGGGAAGGTGTTGGTGGAGAACCGCGAGTGGACCAGGGCGATGGCGCTGGCCAGCCGCTCGTCCCGCAGGTCGGGGAAGAACACCGGTAGCTGGCCGGTCGTCAGCATCCCCTTGTAGACCATCGTGCGCGCGGACAGCGACGGGAAGTAGGCGCCGACCTGGGCCGCGACCGTCTCGTGCTCGATCCGCTTGCGCAGGACGAACGTGCGGCGGTCCAGCTCCACACCGGACTTCCCGCCGTCCCCGTCCTCGACGAACAGCATCGCGAAGTGCGGCATGACCGACTGCGCCGTCGGCCCGACGTCGGCGAGCTCCGGGTCCACCGGCACGTCCCGCCAGCCGAGGACGCGCAGCCCTTCCTCTTCCGCGATGCGCTCCGCAAGCGCTTGCGCCTTGGACCGCTCCTCCGGGTCGCGGGGGAGGAAGGCGATGCCGGCCGCGTACGAGCCCGCCTCGGGCAGGGCGAAGTCCACTACCGACCGCAGGAACACGTCGGGTAGCTGCACGAGGATCCCCGCGCCGTCACCGCTGGTCGGCTCGGCGCCGGCGGCGCCGCGGTGCTCCAGGTTCGCGAGCGCCGTCAACGCGTCCACCACGATGCCGTGGGACCGCCGCCCCTGGACGTCGGCGACCATCGCCACACCACAGGCGTCACGCTCCGCAGTCGGGTCGTAGAGCCCCTGCGGGGACGGGATGGCGGAGAAGATCACTGCGCAGACCTCCTTCGTCGTCCTTCAAAAGAACGAGTCCTCGTGTCCAGTTACTGGAAATCCGGTTTCTGGGCACGGGACGACGATGGCCCGCGTGTTGACGCGACTTTAACAGCCGCGAAACCGGGACACACCATCCATTGGGTGATCCAGGTCATTGACGCGTAACGATTGAGGCGGGCGGAGCGACATTGGGGCCGACCTTGTTACGCCTTGTCCAGCATAACCGAGGCCTCGGTCCATTGCGCACCGGTGAGAGCCTGCCTGCCGCGACGCGCGCGGTTGACCGGGTCGTCTCCGGTACCCGGATGGGGACGTTCACCGTATCGAGTGACACGCTGCCTGAACGAGCAGTGTTCGGCACCGGCAGGCTCGCCCCGCACGTCGGACGCGGGCGGGCCCCGCAGCTCCACCGGCGCGGTGGTCGAGCTGCGGGGCCCGTGGGCCGGGTGGTCTAGCGGGAGCCCGCGCCGACCGGCTCGCGGTCGGTCGGGTCGTCACCGTGCTGCCGGTCCATCAACGCGTCGACGTCCACGTCCGACGGGTTGTCCAGCACCTCCTTCAGCCGCGCCCGGTCCAACTGGCCCTGCCAGCGGGCGACCGCCAGCGTGCCGACACCGTTGCCGATGACGTTGGTGATGGCGCGCGCCTCGGACATGAACCGGTCGATGCCGACGATCAGCGCGATGCCGACGGCCGGGATGGCGCTGTTCGCCTCGAACGCCGTCAGCGAGGCCGCGAGCGTCACCAGACCGGCCCCGGTCACGCCCGCCGCGCCCTTGGACGCCAGCAGCATGAACAGCAGCAGGCCGACCTGCGTGCCGAGCCCCACGTCGTGGCCGGTGGCCTGGGCGATGAAGATCGCGCCCATGGTGAGGTAGATGCACGTGCCGTCCAGGTTGAACGAGTACCCGGTCGGGATCGTCAGGCCCACCACGGACTTGTCCGCGCCGGCCGCCTCCATCTTCACCAGCATCCGGGGCAGCACCGACTCCGACGAGGACGTGCCGAGCACGATCAGCAGCTCGTCCTTGATGTACCGCAGGAACTTGAAGATCGAGAACCCCGCGTACAGCCCCACGCCGCCGAGCACCACCAGGATGAACAGCAGGCAGGTCGCGTAGAACGACCCCATCAGCCACGCGAGCTTGCCGAGGATCGTGCCGCCGAACTTGCCGATGGTGTAGGCGATGCCGCCGAACGCGCCGATCGGCGCGGCGTACATGACGATCTTGATGACGCCGAACATGATCTTGGCGAAGGTGTCCAGCGCGGACACGACCTGCTCGCCCCGCCTGCCCATCCCGGCCACCGCGACGGCGACCAGGATCGCCACCACCAGCACCTGGATCAACTGCCCGTCGGTGAACGCGCCGAAGAACGACTTGGGCACCAGCGACAGGATGAACCCGGTCACGCCGGTCTCCGCGGTCTTGGCGTCGGCCAGCGTCTTGGACGCCGCGTCGTCGTTGATCGGGATCGGCGGCCCGTGGTGGCCGGGCTGCACGACGTTCACCACGATCAGCCCGATCGCCAGCGCCACCGTCGTCATCGCCGTGAAGTAGAGGATCGTCCGCAGCGCCAGGCCACCGGCCTTGGCGAGGTTGCCCAGCCCGGCGATGCCGACCACGACCGTGCAGAAGATCGTCGGCGCGATCACCACCTTGACCAGCGCCACGAAGAAGTCCGCCAGCCACTTCATCTCCGACGCCTGCGCGGGGAACGCGTAGCCGACGATCACCCCCAGCACGATCGACACCAGCACCCAGAAGTACAGGTGCCGGTAGATCGGCTTGCGCTCACGGGTTGGCGCGGTGACCACGTCTCCTCCAGGGGGCTGCTGCGGCGGGGTTGGTCAGTGATCCTGAGCACAGCCCCGACCTGCGACAAGACGCCCGCCGGAAACTTCAGGTCCCTCTGACGTAACACGTCGTCCACTGGTCCGACGGGACTAGTCTGGCCGGCGTGCAGGTGACCCGCCGCTCGCTGCTGCTCGCCGCCGTGGCGGCGGGCGTGCCCGCGTGCACGTCGTCCGGCGTGGTCGCGCCCGCGGAGCTGGTGTTGGCCACCGGGCCGGACGGGGCGGTGTTCCGGGAGATCGGCGGCGCGCTGGCGCTGGCGCTGGCCGACCAGTTGCCGGACACGCGGGTGGTCGCCCGGCACACCGCGGCGTCGGTGGAGAACGTCCGGCTGCTCTCCGAAGGATGGGTCCACTTGGGACTGTCCTCTTTGGACCCGCTGTTCGAGGCGCTGCTGAGTGCCGACGACCCGGCCGGGATCAGTGCGGTGGGCCGGCTGTACGACAGCTTCCTCCAGGTCGTGGTGCCGGCGGACGCCCCGGTGCGGCGGATCGCGGACCTCGCCGGGCGCAGGGTCTCGTTCGGGCCGGTCGAGTCCGGGACCGAGTTCACCGCCACCCGGCTGCTCGGCCTGCTGGGGGTGGGGGTGGACGCCCGGCGGATGGCGCACGCCGAGGCGGCGCGGCAGTTGGCGGCGGGGTCGATCGACGCGTTGGTGGCGTTGACCGGGATACCGACGCCCGCGATCACCGGCCTGCTCGGCAGCCTCCCGATCCGCCTGGTGGACCTGCCGGACGAGGCCGTGCGCCTCGCCGAGGCCTATCCCGGGCCTTACGCGCCGGCGACGATTCCGGCCACCACGTACGGGGCTCTGGGGCCTTGCCGGACGTTCGCGGTGCCCAACCTGCTGCTGGCGCGGAGCGCGCTGGACGCGTCCGTGGTGGAGGTCGTGACCCGGACGGTGTTCACCGAGTCGGCCCGCATCGTCGCCGGACACCCAGAGGCCAGCCGGATCAACGTGCGCACCGGCATCGCCACCGGGCAGGTGCCGCTGCACCGGGGGGCTGAGCGCTGGTTCCGTTCCGTGAAGCGGTGATACGCCTGCTCTACGCACCTTGTCCGGCTACGCGTCGAGCCCTCCGGACTTGAGCACGACCACGGCGTCCAGTCCGTGCGGCTCGACCGGCTGGAGCCGGAGGTCACCGCCGGCACTGGCGATCAGCTCGGCGCAGATCGACAGCCCCAACCCGGTGCCCGCGATGTTCTGGTGCCGTGCCGCGCGCCAGAACCGGCGCATCGCCAGCTTGCGGTCCTCCGCGGCCAGCCCTGCGCCGTCGTCGGTGACGTGCAGCTCGACCTTGTCGCCGTGCGCGGCGCCCCAGACCTCGATCCGGGTCGCGCCGGACAGGCGGATGGCGTTGCCGACGAGTTCGTCCAGCACACTGCCGAGCCCACCGGGCGGCTCCAGCACGCGCAGGCCCGCCGGCACGTCGACGTCCAGCGCGATGTCCCCGGCCAACGCCCGCCAGCCGGGCACGTGCGTGGCCAGCAGCGAGTCGACCTCGACCGGTTCGGCGGCGGAGGCGCTGTCCAGGCGGGTCGCGGCGAGCAGGGTGTCCAAGACGCGGCCCATCTCCTCGGCTTCGTCCACGGCGATGCGCTGGGCTTCCCGGCCGGCGTCGTCCGTGACGTGCGGCGCGAGGTTGTCGACCGCGAGCCGGAGGCTGGCGAGGGGGTTGCGAAGCTGGTGGGAGGCGTCCGACACGAAGGCCCGCTGGCGGCGGAGGGCGCGGCTGACGACGTCCACCATGGCGTTGAAGGACGCGGCGAGCCTTCGCAGCTCAGGCGGCCCGTCCACCTCGTCGGCCCGCACGTCGAGCTGCCCGCCGGCGACGGCGGCGGTGGCGTCGTCCAACGTCCGGACCGGCCGCAACACCCACCGCGACATCGGCCACGCCACCGCCACCACACCGAGCATCGGCACCAGGCCGATCAACGCCAGCAGCCCCCACTGCCGCAGGATCGCCGCGCGCAGCCCCCCGGTGGGCGAGATCGTCACCACCGCCGCGACCACTTCGCTGTCCCGGCCGACCGGCTCCACCACGACGAGGTCGACGTCCTCCCACGGCCAGATCGACCTGTCCGCTTCGCCCCGGTAGCCGCTGAACGCCGCGTCCAGGCCGGTCTCGACGTCCGGGTCGGTGAGGTGGAACGGCTCGCGGGAGCTTTCGAGCACCGTGCGGTCGGTGCTGATCAGGGCGGCGGCGATGCCGTAGAGCTGGTCGTAGCGGAACAGCTCCTCGCGCAGGGCGGTGCGGCGGCCGGAGGCGAGGGCGTTCTCGGCGAGCGAGGCGAACCGGCCGGCGTCGCCCAGGCGGTCCAGGTAGGTCTCCTGGCTCTCGCCCTGGACCACGGCGAACGCGAGCGGCACCCCGAGCGCCGCGACCAGCGCCACCAGCAGCGGCACGATGAGGACGAGCAGTCGGCGCAGCATCACACCTCGTCAGGGGGTCGGCACGCCATCCTGCCCCACCCGGTCGGCTTCCTCATCCGGAACGGCCCCGGGCGGCGGAGGTGCAGGCAGCGACTGAGCGGGTGCACGGCTGCCGTTGGGCCAGGCGAGTGGTTGCGAGGTGTGCGAACCGGAGCGGCGAGGGGATGGCGCAACCTCGGCGGTGTGACCGGCGTCATGTGGGAGTACCGGGGATTCCCGGTCGTCTGAAGGGGGATGGTGTCGATGGTTCGCCGTCTTGCGTTATCGGTCTTCGCCCTGGTCTCGGCCTTGGTGGTTGTGGTGGTGCCCGCGGCGTCGGCCGCGCCCGGGTACTGCGGTATCGAGTGGGGCTCGTCGCCCAAGGTCGCGTCGCCTACCGCGTCCGGGAACCTCACCGACATCAGATCCGGTCGCCAGGACTGCTACGACCGGCTGGTGTTCGACTTCCGGGGCACGAACGACGGGTACTTCGTCCAGTACGTCGACGACGTGTACGAGGACGGGTCCGGGCGGTTGGTGCCGCTGCGGGGCGGGGCGAAGCTGCAGGTGGTCGTCTACTCGCCGGCCTACGACGACGCCGGCAACCCCACCTACACGTACCCGAACCGGGCCGAGCTGGTGGATGTGACCGGGTATTCGACGTTCCGGCAGGTCGCGTGGGCCGGGTCGTTCGAAGGGCAGACCACGGTCGGGCTCGGGGTCCGGGCCCGGCTGCCGTTCCGGGTGTTCACGCTACCGGGGCGGGTCGTCGTGGACGTCGCCCACCTCTGGTGATCCCGGTCGACCACGGGATTCCGGTCAGCCGGGACTCGGTGAGCCGAATTCAGTGAGCCCGACTCGGTGAGCCGACGTCAGGAGTGGGCTGCCGCCCGGTAGCCCACTCCGCGGATCGTCTCGATCTTCACCGCGTCGCCCAGCTTGCCGCGCAGGGCGGCGATGTGGGTGTCCAGAGTGCGCGACGGGGCCTCCCAGTGCGCCTGCCACACCTGGTCCACGATCAGGTCCCGGCTGACCACCGTCCCCGCCCTCGTCACGAGCAGGGCGAGCAGGTCGAACTCCTTGCGGGTCAGCGGGACCGGTTCGCCGTCGACGGTCGCCTCGCGGGTCGCGGAGTCCAGGGACAGCGGCCCGAGGGTCACCCGGTGTCCGTGGTCCTCGGCCGCCCGTGCGGCGCGGGTGCGGCGGAGCACCGCTTCGATGCGGGCCAGCAGCTCGGCCGTGCCGAAGGGCTTGACCACGTAGTCGTCCGCGCCCGCCCGGAGGCCCAGGACCCGTTCGCGCTCTTCGCCTCGCGCGGTGACCGTGATGACCGCCGTGCCCGGCCGGTGCCTCAGCTCGCGCAGCACGTCCAGGCCGTCCTTGTCGGGCAGGCCCAGGTCCAGCAGCACGACGTCGGCGGGCGGCGCGTCCAGCGCGGCGGCGGCCGTCGCCACCCGGTGGACCTCGTAGCCCGCGTGCCGCAGAGCGGTGAGCAGTCCACGCGCCACCCGGTCGTCATCTTCGACGACGAGTATGCGCATGGGACCTACTCGCCCGGCTTCTCACCCGGCTTGGTGTCCGGGACCTTGGACGACCCGCCCTTGGTGTCCGGGACGGTGGCCGACTCGGGCTTCGCGTCGGGGACCGAGGTGGGCTCGGACTTCGCGTCCGGGACCGCGGCTGACCCCGACTTCACATCCGGGACCACCGCGGACCCCGACTTCACATCCGGGGCCACGGCGGACCCCGGCTTCGCATCCGTTCCGTCGGCGTCGTCGGCCCGGTCGGCGGCGCTGTCGGCGGCGTGAGGCTCCGCACCGGACCCGCCGCCGTCTACGGTCGCGCCGCCGTCACGCACGATGACCTCGCGGTCGCCCCTCTTCGCGGCCAGCAGAAAGTAGGCGACCGCGCCGAGGAACACCACCACCGACGTGATGACGTTGATGCGCAGCCCGAGGACCTGCGTCGCCGGGTCGGTCCGCATGATCTCGATCCAGAACCGGCCCGCCGTGTAGCCCGCGACGTACAGCGCGAACACCCGCCCGTGGCCCAGCCGGAACTTCCGGTCGGCCCACACGATCACCAGCGCCACGCCCAGGCACCACAGCAGCTCGTACAGGAACGTGGGGTGCACGATCTCGACCGGCGTGTGGTCCAGCGCCACGCCGCCCAGCTCGTCCTTCAGCCCGGTCGCCGGGTTGACCCGCTCGTAGATCTCCAGACCCCACGGCAGCGTGGTGGGACCGCCGTAGAGCTCCTGGTTGAAGTAGTTGCCGAGCCGCCCGACGGCCTGCGCGACCACGATGCCCGGCGCGACCGCGTCCGCCATCGCGGGCAGCGGAATCCCCCGCCGCCGACACGCGATCCACGCCCCGACCGCGCCCAGCGCGATGGCGCCCCAGATGCCGAGGCCGCCGTTCCAGATGGCGAAGGCGTCCCACGGGTTCTTGCCCTCGCCGAAGTACTTGTCGTAGTCGGTCGCGACGTGGTAGAGCCGGCCGCCGATCAACCCGAACGGCACGGCGAACACCGCGATGTCCGTGACCTCGCCCTTCAGCCCACCACGGGCCACCCAGCGCCGTTCACCCCACCAGATGGCCAGGATGATGCCGAGGATGATGCACAGCGCGTAGGCGCGGATCGGGATCGGCCCTAGCTGCCACACGCCCCGATCGGGACTGGGGATCGTCGCGAGGAAAGTCGTCACCACGGCCACCACCGTAGTGGGTGGGCCGAACCGGCCTACGGCGACAGCTCGATTGTTACCGGGAAGGGTCTGTCGAGCTTCAGCACGCCCGCCTCGCTACGTGCCGCTTCGACGTACTCCCCCGCCTCCAACTCGAACAAGGTCGCCGTGACCTCGGCGTGCTTGGGGTCGACGACCAGGTAATACGGCACCCCGGCCTCGGCATACCGCTGACGTTTGACGCCGTAGTCCTTGAACCGGGTACTGGGCGACGCGACCTCCCCGACGAGCACCAGGTCCTCGACGGGGAAGAGCAGGCCCTTGAAGTCGGGACGTTTGGTCACGGTGAAGTCCGGAATCAACAGGACGCCGCTCGGCAGCGCCACGTTCAGCTCGACGGTGGCCTTGTGGCCGGGTGGACAGGCGGACCGCAGCGCGGCGTAGGCGTCGCCGATGAGAGCCTGGTGATGACTCGTGCCGAGCGGGCTCACGATGAGCGAACCGTCGATGAGCTCCACCCGCTGGGAATTGTCCTCGGGCAACGCGAGAACGTCGTCCAAGGTCCAACTGCCGCTGTGCCTGGGCAACAGGTAGTCGGCCGGCACCGCCACGGTGCATCACCTCCAGAGATTGCCCGACACGCGCCAGTGTCGCACGTCGGATCGGTAGCGGGCGTGTTCATGGGGCCAGCTTGCCGACGCGCACCGACAATTCCGGGGCCTGATCAGGGCCCCGGAGGTCGGTTCACACGATGGTGTGTTCTCAGGCCGGAGTGGGAACCTGGCGGACGCCGTGAGCCAGCTCCGCGGTCAGCGCGGCCACGGTGTCGTCGCGCACGGCTGTCACGAAGGCCGAGCCCACGATGACCCCGTCCGCGAACGCCGCCAGCTCGGCCGCCTGAGCCCCGGACCGCACGCCCAGACCGACCGCCACCGGGATGTCCGTGTGCTCCCGCACGCGCGAGACCAGCGCCGGAGCGGCCGAGGACACGACGTCGCGCGCGCCGGTCACACCCATGACCGAAGTCGCGTACAAGAACCCCCGCGAAGATCGCGCGGTGAGGTCGATGCGCTCCTCGGTGGACGAAGGCGCCACCAGGAAGATCCGGTCCAGGTCGTGCTCCTCGGACGCCGCCAGCCACTCCGCGGCCTCGTCGGGCACCAGGTCGGGCGTGATCAGCCCCAGCCCGCCGGCCGCCGCCAGGTCACGGGCGAACGCGTCCACCCCGTACTTCAGCACGGGGTTCCAGTACGTCATCACGACCGCCCGCCCACCGAGCGCGGCCACCGACTCGACCACCCCGAACAGGTCCCGCACCCGGAACCCGCCACGCAACGCCTGCTCCGACGCCACCTGGATGGTCGGCCCGTCCATCACCGGGTCGGAGTACGGCAGCCCGACCTCCACCAGGTCGCACCCGGACGACACCATCGTCCGCAGCACGTCCTTCGACCCCTCGACCGTGGGGTACCCGGCGGGCAGGTAGCCGATCAGCGCCGCCCGCGACTCGGACCGGCACGTGTCGAACACCTCGGCCAGCCTGCTCATGACTCCACTCCCAGCCCGAACCACTCGATCGCGGTGTCCATGTCCTTGTCGCCCCGGCCGGACAGGTTCACCACGATCAACCCCTCCGGGCCCAGCTCACGGCCCAGGACGAGCGCGCCCGCCAGCGCGTGCGCCGACTCGATGGCCGGGATGATGCCCTCGGTCCGGGACAGCAGCGCGAACGCCTCCATGGCCTCCGCGTCGGTCACCGGGCGGTACTCGGCGCGGCCGGTGTCCTTCAGGTGCGCGTGCTCCGGGCCCACGCCCGGGTAGTCCAGACCGGCCGAGATGGAGTGCGCCTCGGTGATCTGGCCGTCCTCGTCCTGCATCACGTACGACATCGCGCCGTGCAGCGAGCCCGGCGTGCCGACGGTCAGGGTCGCCCCGTGCCGGTCGGTCTCGATGCCGTCGCCGCCCGGCTCCAGGCCGACCAGGCGCACCGACGGGTCGTCGATGAAGCCGTGGAAGATGCCGATGGCGTTCGACCCGCCGCCCACGCAGGCCGCCACCACGTCGGGCAGCCGGCCGGCCTGCTCCAGCACCTGGGCGCGCGCCTCGACGCCGATCACCCGGTGGAAGTCCCGGACCAGCACGGGGAACGGGTGCGGACCCGCCGCCGTGCCGAGCAGGTAGTGCGTGTCGTCCACGTTGGCGACCCAGTCGCGCAGGGCCTCGTTGATCGCGTCCTTCAGCGTCCGCGACCCCGTCTTGACCGGGATCACCTCGGCGCCCAGCAGCCGCATCCGCGCCACGTTCAGCGCCTGCCGTTTGGTGTCGACCTCGCCCATGTAGATGACGCAGTCCAGGCCCATCAGGGCGCACGCCGTGGCGGTCGCGACGCCGTGCTGGCCCGCGCCGGTCTCGGCGATGACGCGCTGCTTGCCCATCCGCTTGGTGAGCAGCGCCTGGCCCAGCACGTTGTTGATCTTGTGCGAGCCGGTGTGGTTCAGGTCCTCCCGCTTGAGGAACACCCGCGCCCCACCGGCGTGCGCGGCGAACTTCGGGGCCTCCGTAAGCAGCGACGGCCGCCCGGCGTAGTCGCGCAGCAGCCGGAAGAACTCGTCCAGGAACTCCGGGTCGATCCGCGCCTTCTCGTAGAAGGCCGCCAGCTCGTCCACGGCGGCGATGAGCGCTTCCGGCATGTACCGGCCGCCCCACGGCCCGAAGTGGCCCCGCTCGTCGGGGTCGTGGGGTGTCGGTGCCAAGTGGCCGCGCGACATGCGCTACTCCCTTACCGGCTCGGCCGGGGACATGCGGGGTGCGAGCCCGCCGTCACCAGCTTGTTCACCGCGACCTTGGGGTCGCCGCTCGTCACGAGTGATTCGCCGACCAGCACCGCGTCGGCCCCCGCGCCCGCGTAGGCCATCAGGTCGCCCGGCCCGGTCACCCCGGACTCGGCGATCTTGATCGTCTCGAAGGGCAGGCCGGGCGCGATCCGCCCGAACACGTCCTTGTCCACTTCCAGCGTGTGCAGGTTGCGCGCGTTCACGCCGATCACGCCCGCGCCCGCCTCCAGCGCGCGGTCGGCCTCCTCGGCCGTGTGCACCTCCACCAGCGCCGTCATGCCCAGCGACTCCACCCGGTCCAGCAGCGACACCAGGGCGTTCTGCTCCAGCGCCGCCACGATCAGCAGCACCAGGTCCGCGCCGTGCAGGCGCGCCTCGTGCACCTGGTACGGGCTGACGATGAAGTCCTTGCGCAGCAACGGAACACCGACCGCCGCCCGCACCGCGTCGAAATCCGCCAACGACCCGCCGAAGCGGCGCCGCTCGGTCAGCACGCTGATCGCCCGCGCGCCGCCCGCCTCGTACTGCGCCGCCAGGTCCGCCGGTTCCGGGATCTCGGCCAGCGCGCCCTTGGACGGGCTGCGCCGCTTCACCTCCGCGATCACACCCACGCCCGGCGACCGCAGGACCGCCATCACGTCCTGCGGCGGCGCCACCTTGGCGGCCCTCTCCCTGAGCACGTCGAAGGGCAGTTCCGCCTCGCGCGCGGCGAGGTCTTCGCGGACGCCTTCGATGATCGACTCCAGCACGGTCATCCGAGCACCTCGCCCGTGTCCGTCAGTCCATCCAGTTCGCTCGCAAGCTCCCGCACGTCATGCTCCCCTTCCCGCCACGAGGATGCTAACCCCGTCACAAACCCCGTCCGGCCACCGGGTAGTCCCGTTCGCGCAGTTGACCGGGGCCCTTCCGAGCCGACGTGCGCAAACGTGCGGCGGCCGGAGGTCAGCCGGCCGTCAGCCGCCGGTCAGTCCCGGTCCGTGGGATCGTCACCGCGCTCCAAGGCGTTCCACAGCTCCCGTTCGGGATCGGTCGCGCGCTTGGCCGCGCCGGGCGTCTGGTAGCCGCCGCCCAGCCGCGGCATGGCGGCGCCGCGCACGACCAGCAGGACGCCCGCGCCGAGCACGAGCGCACCGCCCAGGACGGCCGGTGCGCGGCCTGCAAGAGCCCCGGACTCCGCCAGCCCGAGGAACGCCGCCGTGCCGCCCGCGGCGACCACGACGACGCCGAGGACCCGCCGCACCCAGCCGCTCAACGCCACCACGGCGGCGATCGCGGCCAGGCACAGCAACGCCAGCGGCACGAGGGCGGGCACGACCTCCTCGCCCCTCCGATCCGCCGAAGCGTCCCAGACGAGCCGCGAGGAGCCCCACAGCGCTGCCGCGCCGAGCAGCAACAGCAGCACGGTGATCCACAGTGGACGCTTCGGGCGTCCGGCAGGCGCCTCAGACACGCGCGGGGTCCACCGCCGGGGCCATGGTCTGCGCGGTCGCGATGGCGGAGAGCACCGCGCCCGCCTTGTTCAGGCACTCGTTGTCCTCGGCCACCGGGTCGGAGTCGGCCACGATGCCGCCGCCCGCCTGCACGTACGCGACGCCGTCCCGCACCAGCGCGGTGCGGATGGCGATGGCCGTGTCCGCGTCGCCCGCGAAGTCCAGGTAGCCCACGACACCGCCGTACAGGCCGCGCCGCGTCGGCTCCAGCTCCTCGATCAGCTCCATCGCGCGCGGCTTGGGCGCGCCGGACAGCGTCCCCGCCGGGAAGCACGCGGCCACGGCGTCGAACGCGGTGCGCCCCTCGGCGAGTTCCCCGCTGACCGTGGACACGATGTGCATGACGTGGCTGTACCGCTCGACCTTGAAGAAGTCGACCACGGTCACCGTGCCCGGCTTGCACACCCGGCCCAGGTCGTTGCGGCCCAGGTCGACCAGCATCAGGTGCTCGGCGCGTTCCTTGTGGTCGGCCAGCAGGTCCTTCTCCAGCAGCGCGTCCTCCTCCTCGTCCACGCCGCGCCAGCGGGTGCCCGCGATGGGGTGCGTGGTGGCCTTGCCGTCGCGCACGGTGACCAGCGACTCGGGGCTGCACCCGACGATGTCGAAGTCGTCCAGCCGCAGCAGGTACATGTACGGGCTGGGGTTGGAGGTGCGCAGCACGCGGTAGATGTCCAGCGGGTCCGCGCTCGTGCGCATCTCGAACCGCTGCGACAGGACGACCTGGAACGCCTCGCCCGCGCGGATCGCCTCCTTGGCCTTCTCCACGACCGCGTGGTGCTCCTGCTGCGACCGGCGGCGCACGAACTCCGGCTTCGGGCGGGCGAACACGGCGACCGTGGGCGGCGCGGGGCTCTGCAGGTCCTGGGTCATCAGGTCCAGGCGGGCCACCGCGTCGTCGTACGCGGCGTCGACGCGCTCCTCGGAGTCGTCCCAGTTGATGGCGTTGGCGATGAGCGTGACGGTGCTCTCGTGGTGGTCGAGGGCGGCCAGGTCGGTGGCCAGCAGCATCACCAGCTCGGGGAGCGCGAGGTCGTCCTCGGCGAGGTCGGGCAGCTTCTCCAGGCGGCGCACGGCGTCGTAGCCGATGTAGCCGACCATGCCGCCGGTCAGCGGGGGCAGGCCGGGCAGCGGGTCGGTGCGCAGCACCTCGATCGTCTCGCGCAGGGCGGCCAGCGGGTCGCCGCCCTCGGGCAGGCCCACCGGGTGCGGCCCGAGCCAGAACGCCTCGCCGCCGGTCGCGGTGAGGGCTCCGGCGCTGCGTACGCCGACGAACGACCAGCGGGACCACGAGCGGCCGTTCTCGGCGGACTCGAACAGGAACGTGCCGGGCCGGTCGGCCGCCAGTTTGCGGTAGAGGCCTACGGGGGTCTCCGCGTCCGCGAGCAGCCGGCGCACCACCGGGATGACCCGCCGCTGCGCGGCGAGTTCGCGGAACTCCTCACGCGTCGGGCTGACCTCGCCCAGACCCGCGCCTGCACCGATGACGCTCACCATGGGCGCCATTCTGCCGTGCCGTCCTATATGGGCTTCGGCCGCCGGACTCAAGGTGGCCTCGGGCCGCCGGACCCGGCCGGTTGCCGGGCGCCGGCGGTGGGCGTGGTCTCCGGGGCGGCGGCTCGCACCGGCTTCGGCTCGGCGGCTCGCACCGGCTTCGGCTCGGCGGCTCGCACCGGCTTCGGCTTGGCAGCTCGCGCCGGCCCCGGCTTGGCGGCTCGCACCGGCGCTGGTCAGGCGCTCGGCGGGTGGCCTCGCCCGCTCATCGCCGTCGCCCTCCGCGTGCGAAGGGCGTGGCCTCCGGCCCCCGGTTTCGATCGTCCCACGAGGTACCGACAATGCCGGGGAGTCCGGCTGAGAGTGACGCTGGGTGACCGATATTTCATCGCACGTTGAAATATACCTGTGACTTGGCCCATGATGGAGAAGTGAACGAAGGCACGCAAGAGACCGAGCCGAAACGCCGAGGCCGCCGCGCGGGTGGTGAGGACACCAAAGCCGCGTTGCTCGCCGCCGCCCGCGAGACGTTCGTCGAGCGGGGCTACGAAGGCGCGACGGTGCGGTCCATCGCCGCTCGGGCGGGGGTGGACGCGGCCATGGTCAACCACTGGTTCGGGAGCAAGGAAGGTCTGTTCGCCAAGGCGGTGCTCCAGGTGCCGATCGACCCGAACGAGTTGGTCGGACGGCTGCTCCAAGGGCCGGTCGAGGAGATCGGCGAGCGGATCGTGCGCAACTTCCTCGGCATCTGGGACGCGACCGAGGGCGGTCACTTCGCCGCACTCATGCGCAGCGTCACCGCCCACGACCGGGTGGCGGAGGTGCTGCGGGAGTTCTTCGTCCGCACCCTGCTGCGGCGGGTCGTGGCCAGTGTCGGGACCGACCGGCCCGACCTGCGGGCGACGCTCGCCGCCAGCCAGATCTTCGGCATGGGCATGGTCCGGTACGTCGTCCGGTTCGAGCCGCTGGCCTCCGCCGACGTCGAGACGATGGTCAAGGCCGTCGCGCCCAACCTCCAGCGCTACCTGACCGGCGACATCGGCTGACGGCGACATCGGCCGACCGGCTTCAGTCGGCCGGGGCCTCGCCCAGCAGCACGGTCGAGTCGAAGCACGTCCGGTCCCCGGTGTGGCAGGCCGCGCCCACCTGGTCGACCAGCAGCAGCACGGTGTCGCCGTCGCAGTCCAGCCGCACCTCGTGCACGTACTGCGTGTGGCCGGACGTCTCGCCCTTCACCCACAACTGCTGACGACTGCGTGAGTAGTACGTGGCACGGCGCGTGGTGAGGGTGCGGTGCAGGGCCTCGTCGTCCATCCACGCGACCATGAGCACCTCGTTCGTCCCACGGCGCTGCGCCACCGCGCACACGAGGCCGTCCGCGGTGCGCTTGAGCCGCGCGGCGATCGTCGGGTCGAGGGCGCCGGTCACCGGGGTCCTCCGAAGTGCAGCCGGGCGGGTCGGGTGTTCAGCAGGACGACGGCGAAGATGTGCGCGGCGGACAGCACGCCGGACAGCAGGCGGACCCAGACCGGGCCCTGGTTGAGCACCGCCAGCAGGTGGATCAGCCCCACCAGGCCGTAGACGAACGCGGCGGTCAGGCGGGCGGGCCGGAACCTGGCCAGCAGGCCGCCCACCGCCAGCAGTTCCAGCACCAGGACGATGAGCGGGAACTTGACCACCGCCCCGTCGCCGTCGAGCTGCCAGCGGATCAGCCCTTCGAGGACGAACAGCAGGCCGCCCGCCGCGCCGATCAGGGCCGCCAGCCGGACCTCCGCGGGTGCTTCGCGCAGCATTCAGCGCACCTCCACGCCCGCGTCCCGCAGGCCCTTCTTGACGTCGCCGATGCGCAGCTCGCCGAAGTGGAAGACGCTCGCGGCGAGCACGGCGTCCGCGCCGGCCCCGATCGCCGGCGGGAAGTGGTCGACCTCCCCGGCACCGCCGCTGGCGATGAGCGGCACGTCGACCACCTTGCGGACCATCCTGATCAGCTCCAGGTCGAACCCGGCCTTCGTGCCGTCGGCGTCCATGGAGTTCAGCAGGATCTCGCCGACGCCCAGCTCCTGGCCGCGGGCGGCCCACTCGACGGCGTCGATGCCGGTGCCCGTGCGCCCGCCGTGCGTGGTGACCTCGAAGCCGGAGGGCGTCGGCCGCCCGCCCTCGGGCACGCGGCGGGCGTCGACCGACAGCACGATGCACTGCGCGCCGAACCGCCGGGACAGCTCGCCGAGCAGCTCGGGGCGCGCGATGGCGGCGGTGTTCACGCCGACCTTGTCCGCGCCGGCCCGGAGCAGCTTGTCCACGTCCTCGGGGGTCCGCACGCCGCCGCCGACGGTGAGCGGGATGAACACCTGCTCGGCCGTGCGGCGGACCACGTCGAACGTCGTCTCGCGGTCGGACGAGGACGCCGTCACGTCCAGGAAGGTCAGCTCGTCGGCGCCCTCGGCGTCGTAGGCGCGGGCCAGCTCGACCGGGTCGCCGGCGTCCACCAGGTTGGTGAAGTTGACCCCCTTCACCACCCGCCCCCGATCGACGTCCAGGCAGGGAATCACGCGTACCGCGACCGACATGGGACGAAGCCTACGGGGACGTCACACGGCGATTCCCGCCACCCGTGTGACCTTTCGCTCAGCCGCGACACGCCCGGTGCGCGGATCGACCCGCCGCTTCCCGGAACTCCGGCCGGCGCACCGCGTGCACCCAGGCCAAGGCCTCGCGGACGAGGTCGAAAGCCCGCGCCCGGCGACCGGTGGGTGTGGCCGGAATCTCCCCGACGGCCACTCGGGAGGATCGCCGGGCCACGATTTCGGGATGCCGATGCACCATTCGCGGCCCGGCCGTGGTTCACTGGTAGTGGTCGTAGGTTTTGTGTCCGTGTCATCCACGCTCGCGAAACGTGTTTCGAGCGTGTGATTTTCCTGCGGGTTCCTCGGGAGAGTCCCCGCCGCGAACCGGCCAACGGTGGCGCACAAGCGCCCGCCGGCACCCGTATGAGAAGAGATTTCAGATGGCCCAGGGCACTGTGAAGTGGTTCAACTCGGAGAAGGGCTTCGGCTTCATCTCCCCCGAGGACGGCGGCACCGACGTGTTCGTCCACTACTCGGAGATCCAGGGCAACGGCTACCGCAGCCTGGAGGAGAACCAGCGCGTGAGCTTCGACGTCGGCCAGGGCGCCAAGGGCCCCCAGGCCACGAACGTCAACCTGATCTGATCCACGGATCGAACCGAGGGCCCCGTTCCGGCTGGAACGGGGCCCTCGGGCTGTCAGCGGCGGCCGGTTCGCTAGCGGCGGTCCTCCGCCAGTTCGATGCCGAGCATCTCCAGCAGCAGCGAGCACTCTTCCGCGCTGCCCGCGCGGCCCGCGATCATGCGGGCCGCCCTGACGTTCCGGATCGCCGCATGAGCGCGTTCGTCCTCACGGGCGTCCGCAAGCCGGTCGCGTTCCTTCGCCGGGCCGATCCGTCGTTCAGTGGACATGCGTCTCCTCTGTAGGCCCCGAGCGTGACACTACGCCCCGGTCTAGCGTGTCCCCATGACCCTCGGGGACGACAAGTACCTCTTGCTCACGACGTTCCGCAGGAGCGGCATCCCGGTGCACACGCCGGTCTGGGCGGTGCGCCAAGGCGAAGTGATCTACGTCTGGTCCGCCGCCGAGGCGGGCAAGGTGAAGCGGATCCGCAACAACCCCGAGGTCACCATCGCACCCTGCGACTTCAAGGGCAACCCGACCGGCGACCCCGCGCCCGCGCGGGCGAAGGTTCTGGACGAGCGGGCGAGCGACCACGCCCGCCACCTGATCGGGCGAAAGTACGGGATTGTCGGCAAGCTCACCCTGTTGGGCAGCCGTTTCCGCCGGGGCCGCACCGGCACGGTGGGCATCGAGATCAGCCCGGCCCGACCTCCGTCAACTCTAGGTTGACGCTCGCTTTCCGTCAACCTAGAGTTGACGGGTGGTCACCACGCCGGTCCAGTTGACCGACCTCATCGTCACCGTCGCCCACGAGCACGTGGACGCGTTGGCGAGACTCACGGCGGCCGTGGAGCTGAGCGCGCAGCTCGACGAACTCGGGGATCACCTGATCGGGCACTTCGTGGACGAGGCCCGCCGCTCGGGCGCGAGCTGGACCGACATCGGCGAGAGCATCGGCGTCACCAAGCAGGCCGCGCAGAAGCGCTTCGTGCCCAAGGAGTCCCCGGAGCTCAAGCCCAGCTTCGACCGCTACACCGACCGCGCCCGCCGGGTCGTCGTGCTGGCCCGCCACCACGCCCGGTTCAGCGAGCGGATCGGCACCGAGCACCTGCTGCTCGGCCTGATGGACGAGTCCGGCGGCCTGGCGGCGAAGACCATCGCGAAGCTGGAGGGCGCCGAGGGCACCACCCGGCTGGCCACCCTGAACGCCCTGGACAACACCAGCCGGCAGCGACCGGAGCAGCAGCCGTTCAGCGCGCACTGCAAGAAGGCCCTGGAGCTGACCGTCCGGGTGGCGCTGCGCCTGGGTCACACTTTCGTCGGCACCGAGCACATCCTGCTGGGCCTGCTGGCCGAGGGAGAAGGCACCGCGGCCAAGGTGATGGCGGCGACCGGCATCACCTCGGCCGCGGCGGAGGCCCACATCACCGCGGAGTTCCGGAAGGCGGTCAGCGCACAGCTTCGAGCGCCTCGGGAAGCGTGAACGCCCCGGCGTACAGGGCCTTGCCGACGATCGCGCCCTCGACCCCGTCCCGGGCCAGCGCGGACAGCGCCACCAGGTCGTCCACGCTGGACACGCCGCCGGACGCGATCACCGGCGCGTCGGTCCGCGCGCAGACCTCCCGCAGCAGCCCGACGTTCGGCCCCTGCAACGTGCCGTCCTTGCTCACGTCGGTGACGACGTAGCGGGCGCAGCCGTCCCGGTCCAGCCGATCCAGCACCTCCCACAGGTCGCCGCCGTCCTGCGTCCAGCCCCGCGCGGCCAGCCGGTGGCCCTCCTCGGTGATCCGGACGTCCAGCCCCACGGCGATCTTGTCCCCGTGCTCGGCGATGACCTTCGCGCACCACACCGGGTCCTCCAGCGCGGCGGTGCCCAGGTTCACCCGGGCGCAGCCGGTCGCGAGCGCGGCGGCCAGCGACTCGTCGTCCCGGATGCCGCCGGACAGCTCCACCCGGACGTCCAACTCGCCCACGACACGGGCCAGCAGCTCGCGGTTGCCGCCCCGCCCGAACGCGGCGTCGAGGTCGACCAGGTGCACCCACTCCGCGCCGTCGCGCTGCCACGCGAGCGCGGCGTCCAGCGGTTCGCCGTAAGAGGTCTCGGTGCCGGCTTCGCCCTGCACGAGTCGGACGGCCAGGCCGTTGGCCACGTCAACAGCCGGAAGCAGCGTGAAAGTCACGCCGAACAGCGTAGTTGCCACTGCTCCGGGGCAGTCGCACCCCCTGGCTTGCGCCGGCGGCGCGTCACCGGAAGCTGTGCAGCCAGTTCTCCAGCAGTCGAGCCCCCGCGTCACCCGACTTCTCGGGGTGGAACTGCGTGGCCCACAACGGCCCGTTCTCGACGGCGGCCACGAAGTCGTCGCCACCGTGCGTCGCCCACGTGACCAGCGGAGGACGGATCACGTCGGACGACTCCAACTCCCACTTGCGCACCCCGTACGAGTGAACGAAGTAGAACCGCGTGTCGGCATCCAACCCGGCGAACAACTTCGTGCCCTCAGGCGCACGGACGGTGTTCCACCCCATGTGCGGCACGACGGGTGCCTCCAGCCGCTCCACCGTGCCGGGCCACTCGCCGCAGCCGTCGGTGAGCACACCGTGCTCGATCCCCCGCTCGAACAGGATCTGCATGCCGACGCAGATCCCGAGCACCGGACGCCCACCGGCCAACCGCTCGCCGACGATCCGACCGCCCTTGACCGAGTTCAACCCGGCCATGCAGGCGGCATACGCCCCGACGCCCGGCACGACCAGCCCGTCCGCGTCCAGGGCGGCCCGATGGTCGGAAGTCACCTCGACGGAGGCGCCGACGCGTTCGAGCGCGCGTTCGGCGGAACGCAGGTTGCCGGATCCGTAGTCCAGTACGACGACTCGTGCCACCGGACCAGGCTAGGCCAACGGCGCCCCACCCTGCGTCACCGGCACCACGGGAAGCACCGTGTTGATCGCCAGCCCGGCCCGGTCGGGCAACGCGGCAACCCAGGTGTCGGCCCGACCTTCGTCGACCAGGGCACGGACCTCGGCGACATCGGCAGGCAACGACAACTCGCCGACCACGGCCTTCAACCGCCACCACCCGACCACACCGACCAACCGCCGGGCGCCCCCGCTGTACGAGAAGCCGGCGAGCGCCCCGTCCGACCAGACCACACCGCCACCGTCCCACCGGACCAGGAACGCGGAGCCGCCGCCGACCTCCCGAACCTGCGCGGCGAACCGGACGGCGGCCGAAAAGCCGATCGACCGCCGGGGCAACAACACGGTCCCGGACCCCACCGGCACCAGGGCAGCCGGGCCGGCCGCCGCACGGTGCAACGCCAACTGCAACGAAGCAGCGGGCACCGGAGTCCAGATCAACGTCCGAGACAAGCTCACGACAGGAGATCATGCCGCACCAAGCCGACCAGAAGCACCCGACGCACGGACCAAGTCCGGCGCGAGCACACAGAAGAGGTCTCGTGTCCTGCCCGGCGGCGAGCGTCCGCTTTTATTTTTAAACCCGAAGCGGTCGCGACCCCCCGAACATCCGCCGGACAGCCGCCGCAATCCCCAGCACATCCAGGTCATGCGCGGAATCGTGGTCCGAAGCCGTCCCATAAGCCCGCAACTCGGATTCCCGCCGCACCCCCAAAGACCTCAACCGATGAGGCACATCCTCCAAGGCCGAGGAAGCGAGATGAGCCGAAGTCCCCTCCAGATAAGGCTCGACCAACAACACATCAGCCCGCCCACGACCAACAGCGGCCCGCAGTCCGGCACCATCGAACGGCCGCACGGAAGTCGCGTACAACACGGTCACATCCACCCCCTCGGTAGCGGCCAGCACCGTGTCCAACATGGGCCCAACAGCGACAACAACCCCACCAGACCCACGACGCACCTCGGTGAACCCCTCGACCACCGGGTACGCCACAGCATTCTCCCGCAACGACAGCCGGATATAGATCCGATCAGCAGAAGCCAACGCGGACCGCACCACGGACTCGACCTCGCCGGAATGCCCCGGCACCACTACCCGCCACCCGGGCAAGGTGTCGAACAATGCGACATCCCCCGGCGCCTGATGAGTCCGCCCCCACACCGGATCGTCATAAGACCCGCCGATGCTCACGAGCACCCCACCCACATCCTGGTGCCCGAAATCCAACTTGATCTGCTCGAACGGCCGCTCGACCAGGAACGGCGCGTAGGTGTGCACCACCGGCCGCATCCCGCTCAACGCCAGCCCGCTCCCGACCCCCACCATCGCCTGCTCGCGAATTCCCACGTTGATCACCCGAGGCGACGGCTCGAAAGCGTCGCGTGATATCTCCGCGAGCACGACCGCGACCCGGGGATCGTGCGCCATCACGTCCTGCACGGTGTCCGCGAACACCTGCCGCATGGTCATTCAGTCCCCCCTGCTGATCCGCGCGACCACGGCCAGCGGACGGCCGGGGTGCTCCTGCGTGAACGCCGAGTGCAGCGCGTCCTCGTCACGTCCGTCCACAGTGGACGTCTCCCAGCCCTCCACGGCGAAGCGGGCAGCCACCCCGCCGGGCCACCCGTGCGTGCCGGACTCGTTGTCCACCACCACGACCGTGAAGTTGTCCAGCCCCAGCCGCCCCGCCAGCGCGATCGCCTCGTGGTTGCTGCCCTCGTCCAACTCGGCGTCCCCGACCAGCACGACCACCCGCGAGGACCGCTGCTGCAACCGCAGCCCGAGCGCCACGCCGACGCCGATGGGCATCCCGTGCCCGAGCGACCCGCTGCTGATCTCGACGCCCGGCACCAGCACCCGGTCGGGGTGCTGCCCCAGCGGCGAGTCCCACTCGGTCCAAGTGTCCAGAACGGACGGATCGAGGAAACCCTTGGCGGCCAGCACGGCGTAGTACGCCATCGGCCCGTGCCCCTTCGACAGCAGGAACCGGTCCCGATCCGGGTCGTCCACCCGGTCCGGCGACACGTCCAGCACCCGGTCGTAGAGCACCCACAGCACGTGCAGCGTCGATGCCGCCGCCCACTCGTGCTTCTCGTCCCCGGACATCCGCTGGAACAGCGCGGGGATGTCCGCGAAGCCCAACTCGCTCGTCACTGCCATGTCCCCACCCAACAACTTCGACTTAGGTGGAGGTCAAGGCTTAGGATGGGCAGGTGAGCAAGTTGCCGGAGATGTTGACCATCGGCCAGGTCGCCGAGCGGAGCGGTGTGCCGCACACCGCGCTGCGGTTCTACGAGGACCGGGGCCTGATCGCGTCCGAGCGCACGGCGGGCAACCAGCGCCGGTACGCGCGCTCGGTGCTGCGGCGGTTGGCGTTCATCCGCACCGCGCAGCGGGTGGGCCTGAGCCTGGAGGACGTGCACGACGCGCTGGCCACGCTGCCGGACAACCGGACGCCGACCAAGTCCGACTGGAGCAGGCTGTCCACCGCCTGGCACGCCGAACTCGACGCGCGCATCGACGCGCTGATCCGCCTGCGCGACCGGCTGACCTCGTGCATCGGCTGCGGCTGCCTGTCCCTGCGGAGCTGCTTCCTGCACAACTTCGAGGACGAGCAGGCGGTGGACGGCCCGGGCGCGCCCAAGCTCAAACCCGCCAGCGAAGGCGGCACCTGACCGGCGGCTGTTCGCGAAAGCTCGACGGCTGAACGACCGGCGGGCGAACGACCGGCGGCCGAACGGCTACAGCAGCCACACGACCGCACCGCCCACCGCGATCAGGGCCAGCACGCCGAGCACGACCGCCATCCCGCGAGCCGTCTTCCACGTGCTGTACACCCCGCCGATCAGGAACCCCGCCAGGGCGAGGAGTCCGATCACCACGTACTCCTTGGGCATTACAGGACGCCCTTGGTGGACGGCACCCCGCCGACCCTGGGGTCCGGCTCCACGGCGGCCCGCAGAGCCCGCGCGATCGCCTTGAACTGCGCTTCGGCGATGTGGTGCGGGTCGCGCCCGTACTCCACCCGCACGTGCAGCGCGATCCCGGCGTGGAACGCCAGCGAGTCGAACACGTGCCGGTTCAGCACGAACGGGTAGTTGCCGCCGATGGTGAAGGTGGTGAACTCGGCCGGCTCGCCCAGGTGCACGCAGTACGGCCGCCCGGAGACGTCCACCGCCGCGTGCGCCAGCGTCTCGTCCATCGGGATCCACGCGTCGCCGAACCGGCGGATGCCCGCCTTGTCCCCCAACGCTTCCCGCAACGCCTGCCCCAGCACGATGGCCACGTCCTCGACCGTGTGGTGTGCGTCGATCTCCACGTCGCCGGACGCGCGCACGACGAGGTCCAGCGACCCGTGCACGCCCAGCGCGGTCAGCATGTGGTCGTAGAACGGCACCCCGGTGCCGATCTCGACCTGGCCGGAGCCGTCGAGGTCGACCTCGACGTACACCGACGACTCCTTGGTGGTCCGCTCCACCTTGCCGACCCGGCTCACCGGCCAACCTCCTTGCTCGCCACGAGGAACGCGTCGTTCTCCTCCGGAGTCCCGACCGTCACCCGCAGATGACCCGCGATACCGACGTCCCTGATCAGCACACCACGCTCCAAATAGGACCGCCACGTCGCGTGCGCGTCCTCGAACCACCCGAACAGCACGAAGTTCGCGTCGCTCGGCACGACGTCGAACCCCAGGCCCGCCAACGCGTCCATCACCCGGTCCCGCTCGGCCGCCAGCAGCGCCACCGATCCCAGCGTCTCGGCCGCGTGCCGCAGCGAAGCCCTGGCGGCGGCCTGCGTCAGCGCCGACAGGTGGTACGGCAGGCGCACCAGCAGCAACGCGTCGACCACGGCGGGCGCGGCGGCCAGGTAGCCCAGCCGGCCGCCGGCGAACGCGAACGCCTTGCTCATCGTGCGGCTGACGATGAGCTTTTCGGGATAGGAAGCCAGCAGCGACACCGCGCTCTCCCGCGACGAGAACTCCGCGTAGGCCTCGTCCACCACGACCATGCCGGGCGCGGCCTCGATCAGGCCCCGCAGGTCCTCGGTCGGGATGCTCTGCCCGGTGGGGTTGTTCGGGCTCGTCACGAACACCACGTCCGGCCGCCGGGAGGCGATGATCTCCGCCGCTTTCCCGGTGTCCAGCGAGAAGTCCGCGCGCCGGGGCGTGGGCGTCCACTCGGTGCGGGTGCCGGCCGCGATGATCGGGTGCATCGAGTACGACGGCTCGAAGCCCAGCGCGGTCCGGCCCGGACCGCCGAACGCCTGGAGGATCTGCTGGAGCACCTCGTTGGAACCGTTGGCGGCCCACAGGTTCCGCTCGGTCAGCGACACGCCGGTGGACGACGACAGGTAGGCCGCCAGGTCCCGGCGCAGCGCCACCGCGTCGCGGTCCGGGTACCGGTGCAGCCCGCCCGCCACCGCGGCGACCTCCCGCGTCACGTCGGCGACCAGCGCGGGCGTCGGCGGGTACGGGTTCTCGTTGGTGTTGAGCCGAACGGGGACGTCGAGCTGCGGCGCTCCGTAGGGCGTGCGGCCACGCAGGTCCTCGCGCAGGGGCAGGTCGGCCAGTTCCACCCGGTCGCCGATCGGCCTCATCCGCGGAACCTCGCGGTGACGGCCTGGCCGTGCGCGGGCAGGTCTTCGGCGTTGGCCAGCGCGACCACCTTCGACGCGACCTCGCGCAGCGCGTCCTCGCTGTAGTCCACGACGTGGATGCCGCGCAGGAACGTCTGCACCGACAGGCCCGACGAGTGCCGCGCGCAGCCGCCCGTGGGCAGCACGTGGTTGGAGCCCGCGCAGTAGTCGCCCAGCGACACCGGGGAGTGCGCGCCGACGAAGACCGCGCCGGCCGCGCGGACCCGTGCCGCGACCTCCCGCGCCTCCGCGGTCTGGATCTCCAGGTGCTCGGCGGCGTAGGCGTCCACCACGGTCAGCCCGTCGTCCACAGTGGACACCAGCACCGTGCCGGACTGCCTGCCCCGCAACGCGGTCGCGATCCGGTCGGCGTGCTTGGTCGCGCCGACCTGGCGCTCCAGCTCGGCGTCCACCGCGTCCGCCAGTCCGGCCGACGTCGTCACCAGCACGCTCGCCGCCAGCGTGTCGTGCTCGGCCTGGCTGATCAGGTCCGCCGCCACGTGCACCGGGTCGGCGGTGTCGTCGGCCAGGATCGCGATCTCGGTCGGACCGGCCTCGGCGTCGATGCCGATCACCCCGCGCAGCAGGCGCTTGGCGGCCGTCAGGTAGATGTTGCCCGGCCCGGTCACCAGGTCGACCGGCGCGAGTTCGCCGCCGTCGGTGTCGACCCCGCCGTACGCGAGCAGCGCCACCGCCTGCGCCCCGCCGACCGCCCACACCTCGGTCACGTCGAGCAGCGCGGCGGCGGCCAGGATCGCCGGGTGCGGCAGGCCGCCGAACTCGGCCTGCGGCGGTGAGCAGAC
This sequence comes from Actinosynnema sp. CS-041913, assembly GCF_050942485.1. NCBI lineage: Bacteria > Bacillati > Actinomycetota > Actinomycetes > Pseudonocardiales > Pseudonocardiaceae > Actinosynnema > Actinosynnema sp. CS-041913. The sequence continues at coordinate 7,314,922 of NZ_CP192037.1, forward strand.
CACCAGCGACTCGACGCCGGCGATCTGCGCCGGGACCACGTTCATGACCACGCTGGACGGGTAGACGGCCAGGCCGCCGGGCGCGTAGAGGCCGACCCGCGCCACCGGCACCCAGCGCTCGGTCACCGTGCCGCCGGGCACCACCTGCGTCGTGGTGTCGGCGCGCCGCTGGTCGGCGTGCACCTTGCGGGCGCGGGCGATGGACTCCTCCAGCGCCTCCCGCACGGCGGGGTCCAGCCCGGCCAGCGCGCGGTCCAGTTCGGCCGTCGGCACCCGCACCGTGGCGGGGCGCACCTTGTCGAACCGCTCGCCGAACTCCAGCGCGGCCTCCGCGCCGCGTTCCCGCACCGCTGCCACCATCGGCCGCACGTGATGCAGCACCGCGTCGACGTCCACTTCGGCGCGCGGCAGCGCGGCGCGCAGTTCAGCCGGAGACGGAACCCGACCTCGCAGGTCGATGCGGTTGAGCATGCCACCTAGGGTAAGCCGTCCGGACCAACCCGTCGCAGCCCCACCCCGGAACGGACAGGATCCGAAAACGGTTCAGTTCGGCAGCCACGTGACGCTCCTCTCGGACGGCCAGACGATGGTGTTCGAGGTGATCGTGCCCCGCGCGGTCCGGACGTAGACGTAGACCTCGGCGCCGGGCACGTCGTAACGGGTCGTGTTGCAGTCGTCCGCGCCGTTCGCGTCGGTCCGGGCTTCGCACGGCTCGCTGAATTCGCGGCCGTTCCCGACTGCGACCACCTCGTATCCGGTGTTCGGCGCGAACCCGGTCAGCCGGGTGGCGATCCAATAGCATTTCCCCTTCTCGCAACGGGAACTGCTGGTGGCCCCGCCGACCGCGATCACGATCGAGGGCGGGGGCGGCGTCGGCGCGGAGGTCGGGGCGGGTTGCGTCGTCGTGACGGGCGTGGCGCGCGGAAGCTGGTCGGCCGGCACGAGCGGCTGCCCGACGGGCCGCGGCACGCTGCCGATCACCACGGGCGTCGTCGTGGTGGCAGCCGTCGTCGTGGTCGTCGCAGGAGCGCGGGCCGACGTGAGCGAGGGCGTGGCGTACGTGACCCGCTGCCTTCCCTCGGGCCAGAGAACGCTCGCGACCACCCCGGCCGCCACCAGCGCGACCCCGCCGGCCACACCCAGCCAGAGCCGCCACGGCCGGCGTGCCGCCGGGGAGGGAGGCCGGTGGACCTCGATGTAGACCACGTTCCCCCGGGCCGAGATGGCCCGCGAGTGGTCGCTGGCCTCGGCCTTGCTGGACCCCTGGTCGTGCTGTTCCACCGCTGCGCCGCCCTGTCGCCGGAACGTCCGTCCTCCCCGAGACCAAACTAATGGTGACCGACATTAGGCCGAACAGGGGGTGGTTATACACCCGAATGGCCGCACAATTGCGGAATTCGGTCCTCACGGCGGCGTCTGTCAACTGTCAGCCGCGTCCGGGGCGGGGAACCCGACAAACGGGGGCTATGCCGGCCTGTGACAACCGGGCCACGCTGCGTAGGCAGCAACTCCGTCGCAAACCCTGCTGATGATGGAGGCGAAATGTCGCCCAAGCGGCGCGGCCTGGTGGCCGCCGTGCTCGGCGCTTGTCTGACCCTGGTGTTGCCCCTGAACACCGTGACGGCGCAGCCGGGCACGACCAGCACCCCGGAGCGGACGCTCTTCGAGATCATCGCGAACACCCCGCAGGACCGGACCAAGGTGGCCCGGACCGGGGTCGACGTGCTCGGCACGGACGGGCCGCGGCTCACCGTGATCGCCGAGGCCCGGCAGCAGTGGGCGCTGCGCGCCACCGGGCTGCCGATGACGGACCTGGGCGATGTCGACGCCCAGCTCGCGGCGCTCGGCAAGTCCGACTTCACCGACCCGCAGGTCGGGACGCAGGACTTCCCGTCGGGCTACGCGGGCTACCACAACTTCCGGGAGACGGTCGCCGAGCTGAACCAGACCGTCACCGACCACTCGGACCTCGTGAAGCTGTCGAGCATCGGCAAGTCCTACGAGAACCGCGACCTGTGGATGCTGAAGATCAGCGACAACCCCGGCGTGGACGAGAACGAGCCCGAGGTGCTGTTCACCTGCAACCAGCACGCCCGTGAGCACCTCACCGTCGAGATGTGCCTGCGCATCATCAAGCAGTACACCGACAACTACGCCACCAACCCGACGGTCAAGAACCTGATCGACTCGCGGGAGATCTGGGTCATCCCGATGGTGAACCCGGACGGCGTCGAGTACGACATCGCGAGCGGCCAGTTCCGGTCGTGGCGCAAGAACCGGCAGCCGTCCAACGGCACCGACCCCAACCGGAACTGGGGCTTCCAGTGGGGCTGCTGCGGCGGCTCCAGCGGCAGCGCGACCAGCGAGACCTACCGCGGCCCGTCCGCGTTCTCCGCACCGGAGACCGCGCGCATCCGCGACTTCGTGAACGGCCGGGTCGTCGGCGGCACACAGCAGATCAAGACGCACATCGACTGGCACACCTACTCGGAGCTGATCCTGTGGCCGTACGGCTACACGTACGCGGACACCGCTCCGGGGCTGGACGCCAACCAGGCCAACGCGTTCGCCACGCTCGGCAGGCGGATGGCGGCGACCAACGGCTACACCCCGCAGCAGTCCAGCGACCTCTACATCACCGACGGCAGCGTCAACGACTGGATGTGGGGCGTGCACAAGATCTGGAGCTACACCTTCGAGATGTACCCCAAGGGCGCCAGCCCCGGCTTCTACCCGCGGGACACCCTGATCGCCGCCCAGACGGCCCGGAACGACAGCGCCGTGGAGCTGTTCCTGACCTACTCGGACTGCGTGCCGCGCATCATCGGCCGCACCTGCTGACAGCCTCCACTGCCTGATCGACCTGCGCGGGCTCGACGAAGTAGTGCGGTGACGCACGAACCAACTCGCCGAGCCCGCGCTTGGTCATGTCCAACAACGTCGAACCCCGATGGCTCGTGCTCACCGTGACGTCCTCCGCGGCCAGCCGATCGCGCAGCCCGACGACGTCCCAGCCCTCGACGGTGAACGTGACGATGCCCGCCTGCTGCTCGCCGATGTCCCGCACCTCCACCCCCGGCAGGGCGCGCAGCCCCTGCCGCAGCCGCTCGGCCCTGGCCCGGACCTCCCGCGCGATGGCGTCCAGCCCGAGGTCCAGGGCGTACCTCGCGGCGGCGATGAGCCCGAGCCGGTCGGCGACCGAGGTCTCCCACAGCTCGTAGACGCGGGCGTCCTCGCGCAGTTTGATCTCCCGCGGTCCGACCCACTCGCCGCTGTGCAGGTCGACCAGCCGGGGCCGGAGCCGGGACCGCACGTCCCGGCGCACCACCAGCACACCGGTGCCGCGCGGTCCGCGCAGCCACTTGCGGCCGGTCGCGGAGATCAGGTCCACACCCAGCTCCTCGGCCCTGACCGGGAGCTGGCCGATCGACTGGCAGGCGTCCAGCAGCACCAGCGCGCCGACCCCGTGCGCCGCTTCGGCGACCTCCTTGACCGGGTTGACCAGGCCGCCGTTGGTGGGCACGTGCACCAGCGAGACCAGCTTGACCCGCTCGTCCAGCAGCTCTTGCAACGCCTCGACGTCGACCTGGCCGGCGGCGTCGGACGGGATCGTGTCGACGGTCGCGCCGACCTGCCGGGCGCGGTGCAGGATCGGGATGGCGTTGCCCGCGTACTCGACCTCCGTCACCAGCACGCGGTCGCCCTCGCCCAGCGGGACCGCGTCGAACGCCGCCAGCCAGGACCGGGTGGCGCTGTCGGTGAACGCGATCTCGTCCGGCTCCGCGCCCAGCAGCTCGGCGAACACCCCGTAACCCGCTTCGAGGTCGTCGTGACGTTCCCGCGCGGCGACGTACCCGCCGACCTCGGCCTCGCGCTCCAGGTGGCCGATCACCTCGTCCAGCACCGGTCGTGGCGGCAGCGAGGAGCCCGCGGAGTCCAGGAAGATCCGTCGGCCCGCACCCGGTGTGTCGGCGCGCACGGCGTTCAGGTCGATCACGGGTGACCCCCTCCGGCCGGTACGGAGTCTCCGAGTCGGCCGCTCACCTTTTCGTGTACACCATGGCATGGGGACACCGCGAGAGGGGAACCGATGCGATGGCCGCCGAACCGGAGGGCGTCGAGCCCGCGCACACCACGCCCACCGTCCGCAACGAGATCACCAGCCCGTCCGTCCAGGGCGTGCAGGCGGGCCGGATCGACAACGTCTACCTCACGCCGCCGGTCCGGCGCCGGGTGTGGCCGCTCGCGCTCGCGGCCGTCGCCCTGCTGCTGACCGGGTTCGCGGTGTCCCAGGCGCTGCGGTACGGCCCGGCCGCCGAGACGCCGGCCGCCACCGCGACCGGGCCGGACCCGGCGACGCCGGACGACCGGCCGCGGGCGACCACGCGCCCACCACCCACCGGACCAACGCCGACCCGACCACCGGGACGCCGGCCGGCCGAGTGTGGTGGCGCGGCAGCACGGAACTGAACGGCCTGTCGTACGGGAAATTGGACTTCGACGCCGGCAGTCCGACGGAGGCGTTGGTCGGGAGCGACGTGTCCTACGGCGACCTGTCCCACATCACCGGCCACACTCTCGTCGCGTGGCACGGCGACGGCCCGCCCGACCACGCGCAGTGCGCCGGAGAGCTGGAGGGCCACGTGGGGCAGCGCCGGGTGTCGGTCAAGAAGGCTCGGTGGTGTGCTTCGGGACCACGGACCAACGGGTCGGCTACCTGACGGTGGTCCGGATCGGGGCCGGGCTGGACCCGTCCATGACCCTTGAGGTCACGGTCTGGGACGTGTCCTAGCGCGCCGTCCACTTCTCCAGGTTCCACCACGGGCCCCAGGACAGGGCGCCGTGCGCGTGCGGGTCGACGACCTCCTGGTACCCGGTCCAGTTGTCGCGCACCACGTAGGTGTGCTGCACGGCCGCGAGCACGACCATGCCCGGTGCGGCCAGGTAGGCGTGTTGGAGCTGCCGGTACGCCGCCGCCCGCTGCGCCGGGTCCAGCAGCCTGCGGCCGGCGTCCAGGGCGGCGTCCACCCGCGGGTTCGAGTAGCCCCACGGGTTGCCGGTGTGCAGCGGCTGGTAGGCCGTCAGGTCCGGGTCGAACGGGGTGCCGCCGCCGTGCAGCAGGGCGTCCGCGCCCAGGCGCGGTGCGATGGCGTCCCAGCCCAGGCCGGCGAGCTGGACGTCCACGCCGACCGCCTTCGCGTCGGCCACGAACGCCGTCGCCAGGTCGGCGCGCACCACGTCGCCGATCGGGTACATCAGGGTGAACCGGGCCGGCACGCCGTCGCGGGCCCGCACGCCGTCCGCGCCGCGCGCCCAGCCCGCCTGGTCGAGCAGGAGTTCCGCCTGCGCCTTGTCGTAGGCGAAGGACGCCGCCGGGTCGTAGAACTCCGGCAGGGTGTCCGGTATCGGTGTGGCGGCCGGGGAACCGTTGCCGCCCAACAGGTTGTCCACCACGCCCTTGCGGTTCACGGCGTGGTTGAGGGCCATCCGCACCGCCGGGTCGCCGGTCACCGGGCCGGCCGGGAGGGTGACGGCGCGCAGGTCCGTGGAGCGGTGGGTCACCACGCGCATCCCGCTGGCGTTGGCGAACGGCTGGGCCAGCCGCGGCGGGAGTTCCACGCCGTCGAACTCGCCCGCCTGCATGCGCTGGCCACGGGTGTTGTCGTCCGGCACGAAGACGACGGTGAGCCTGCGGATCCGCGGCTCGCCGCCGAAGTGCGCCGGGTTGGACTCCAGCACCATCCGGTCGCCCTTGCGCCAGTCCACCAGCTTGTACGGGCCGGTGCCGACCGGCCGCACGTCCCTCAGCGGCACGCTGAACGCCTCGCTCGGCAGTACGCCCAGCACGAGCTGGTGCGGGAACGCCGCCCACGGCTCGGTCAGCGCGAACCGGACCGTGCGCACGTCGAGCTGCTCGACGCCGGCCAGGCTGCCGAACGCCGCGCGTTCCGTGGAGCCCGACGCCGGGTCCAGCAGCGCGCGGTAGGTCGCGACCACGTCCTCCGGCCCGAACGCCGAGCCGTCGGCGAACTTCACGTCGTCCCGCAGCCGGACCGTCCAGGACAGGCCGTCGGCGGCGGGTTGCGGCAGGTCGGCGGCGAGCTGGGGCCGCAGCGACCGGTCCGCGCGGTGCTCCACGAGGCCGTCGTAGATCTTGGACACGCCGTCGCGGCCGTAGCCGAGCAGCGGGTTCAGCGTGGCCGGCTCGGTGGCGTCGGCCAGCACGATCGAGCTGCCGTCCGCCGTGCCCTCCGCGTTGGGTGTCGTCGTCCCCGTGCACCCGGCGGCGGCGAGCACGGCGACCAGGGCGAGCGGGGGCAACAGGGAGCGCACGGGACCTGACACTACCTAGAGTGGGGGTATGCGTGTCGCCCTCTGCCAGATCACGTCGTCCACCGACCCGTCGGCCAACCTGGACCTGCTGCGGGCGGGGGTCGAGCGCGCGGCGGGCGCACGGGTGGTCGTGTTCCCGGAGGCGGCGATGTGCCGGTTCGGCGTGCCGCTCGGACCGGTCGCCGAGCCGCTGGACGGCCCGTGGGCGACGGCCGTGCGGGACATCGCGGACGAGCACGGGGTGGTCGTCGTGGCGGGCATGTTCACGCCGTCGCCGGACGGGCGGGTCACCAACACGCTGCTCGCGACCGGCGGCGGACTGCACGTCGGGTACGACAAGATCCACCTGTTCGACGCCTTCGGGTTCACCGAGTCGCGGACCGTCGCGCCGGGCGGGAAACCGGTGGCCGTCGAGGTGGACGGCGTCACCTTCGGCCTGGCGACCTGCTACGACGTGCGTTTCCCCGAGCTGTTCCGGGCCTTGGCGGACCAGGGCGCGTCCGCCGTCCTGCTCGGCGCGTCGTGGGGCGCGGGGCCGGGCAAGCGGGAGCAGTGGGAGCTGCTGGTCCGGGCGCGGGCGCTGGACTGCACGTCCTGGGTCCTGGCGTGCGGCCAGGCCGACCCGCGCGAGGACCACGACGGCGCGCCCACCGGCATCGGGTACAGCACCGTCGCCTCGCCGCTGGGCGCGGTCGAGCACCAGCTCGGCGCGGAGCCGGGCGTGCTCTTCGCCGACGTGGACGTGGCGGCGGTCGAGCGGGCGAGGCGTGCGCTGCCCGTTCTCGCGAACCGCCGGATGTAGCGGAATTCCACCTCGGCCGGTATGCCGAATTTGACCCGTTCGGCGTACTGCCGCTTCGTGCCCGACCGGTAATGTCACTTTTACACGAGGCTTACGAGGGGTGAGTTTCCGCCGGGCGCGAGGGGGCTGCCCGGTGCGCTTGGGGAAGCGCGAAGTCTGAGGTCAGACCACACCCGACGGTATTGCGAACCGTCTTCTTCGGCGTGCACGCGAAATACGCCGACCGCATTGCTGTTTCCGGCCGCACGGCCTGCCCTGCGTTAGCGGGCTGCCCGGAAACATTTCCGAGGGGGCATGGCACATGCGTATTTTGACCAGGATTTTCGCGGTCGGCGCGGTGTCCGCGCTGGTGGCGTCGGGCGCGGCGCAGACGGTGTCCGCGGCGCCCGCGCAGGCGGATCGGAGACCGGCGCAGGCACAGGCCGTGAGATGCGACACGCCGACCGCGCCGGCGGTGCCGCGGGTGTCCCGCGTCGCCGCCGCGCCGAGCAGGCCGTTGGCCGAGACCACCGAGGCCGCCGATACGACGTACTCCGCGCCGGACACCCCGCTGCGGATGATCCCCGGCGACGAGCACCGGGTCCGGGTGACGCTGCGCAACACCACCGCGACGGCGTGGCCGAAAGCCGCGTATGCGCTGTCCTACCACTGGTTCCTGCCCGACGGCAGCGACCAGACCAACGCCGGCAACCGGCTGGAGACCGAACTCCCGGCCGACCTCGCTCCCGGTGCGACGGTCACCGTGGACGCCAGGCTCAAGACGCCGCCCAACGCCGACGCCGGCAACCGGCGCGAAGCCTGGGTGCTGAAGTGGGACCTGCTCGACCGCACCACCCGCCGCTGGCTGTCGCAGGCGGGCGTGCCGACGCTGGACCAGGCCGTCACCGTCGAGCACCCGACGTCCGACCAGTTGGGACTGGAGAAGTTCCACCAGTACAGCGGCAAGCCGACCGGGGCGGGCACCGGGGTGTCGGTCAACCAGTACGCGGGCAACGCGGTGCTGTCCTACAACGCGTTCAGCAACCCCGGCCGGGGCCTGGCGACGTTCGGCCGGCTCACCTACAACAGCCAGGACACCTCGAACTCCTACGCGGGCCGCGGCTGGTCGGTGGCCACGTCGACGTTGCAGCGGCTGGGCACGCCGCTGCAGTTCGACGGCCTGCTCACGCCCGTCCTGACCGGGCACCCGAACAGGATCACCCTGGTCGACGGCGACGGCACGAGCCACGAGTTCGAGCTGGACAAGCACGACAGCGCCGACAGCCGCAAGTGGACGTACGCGAGCCCGGCCGGCGTGCACCTGCTGCTGGAGCGGTCCTCCGGTGACGACGACAGCCGCCGCTGGGTGTTCACCAGCCCGGACCGCACGCGGATGTTCTTCGACCACCGCGGCTACCAGACCGCGACCGCCGACCGCAACGGCAACGAGCTGGAGTTCCACTACCAGAACGGTTTCGTGGGCGCGCGCGGCGTCCGGCTGCTCACCCACGTCACCGACGCCGCCGGCCGCCGCACGCTGAGCCTGGACTACTACCACCACGGCGACGACTACTCCTTCTTCCGGGACGGCCGCAAGGTCGCCGCGACCGGCCTGTCCGACGCCTCGATCGTCAACCAGCTCCGGTCGGTCACCGACATCTCCGGCCGCCGGATCACCTTCACCTACGGCGAGGGCGGCCTCCTCCAGGAGGTCGTGGACGGCGCGGGCACGCCCGACGAGAAGCCGTTCACCTTCTTCTACGACAACGCCCACAACCCGAAGCTGACCAGGGTCGTCGACCCCAACGGCGGCGCGAGCAGGCTCCGCTACACCAAGGACGCGAAGCTCCAGGACCTGGTGGACCGGCTGGACGGCGTGACGTCGTTCGGCTACGCCGACCCGGACGGCGACCGGGGCTCCAAGGTCCAGTCCACGGTGACCGACGCGAACGGCCACACCGCCACCTACCTCATCGACGGCTTCGGCCGCACCGAGAAGCTGACCAACGCCAACGGCGAGACCACCGAACTGGCCTGGGACGCCGACAACAACGTGGTCAGGCTGCGCGAGGACAACGGCGCGACCACCACCTGGGTGTACGACCGGAAGACCGGCTCGCCGCTGGAGGTCCGGGACGCCGAGGCCAACGCCAACGACTGGCCCGCGACGAGGCTGGAGTACCGCACCGACCTCGACGGCCACGTCGCCGACCTGACCGGCAAGACGTCGCCGGAGGGCCGCAAGTGGACGTTCGTGTACGACGACAAGGGGAACCTGGCCGCCGTCACCGACCCGAAGGGCACCGCGACCGCCGCCGACGGCGACTACACCACGCGGTACACCTATGACGACTTCGGGCACCTGATCACCACCACGGACGCCAACGGGAACACGACGACCTACGGCGACTACGACGCCAACGGCTACCCGCAGCGGATCGTGGACCCGTTGGAGTGCGCCAGCTTCTTCCGGTACGACGACGTGGGCAACGTCGTGTCCACTGTGGACGCGAAGCAGAAGGTGCGCTGGTTCACGTTCGACATCTTCAAGCGCCCCCTGGACTCCCGCGTGCCGAAGGACGCGGCGGCCGACCAGCACATCGTGACGCCGGGCGCGACCTACGACCGCAACGACAACATCGTCGCGCTCACCGCCGCGAACCGGGCGGTGACCACCACCGCGTACGACGCGATGGACCGCCAGGTCGCGGTCACCTCCCCGTCCGACGACTGGCCGGGCTCGCCGACCAAGACCCGGACGTTCGCCTACGACAAGGTGGGCAACCTGATCCGGGAGACGACGCCGAAGGGCACGCTCACCCCGGAGCCCGACGACTACACCGCGAAGGTCCGCTACGACGCCGTCAACCAGCCGGTCGAGGGCACCGACGCCAAGGGCCAGCGGTTCACCGTGGCCTACGACCGGGTCGGCAACGCGGTGACCGAGGCCGACGCCAAGAAGACCGCCACGCCGGACCCGGCCGACTTCACCACCAAGTACGTGTTCGACCTCAACCACCGCGTGGTCAAGACGATCGACGCGGCCGGGCACGACGTCGAGAAGCGGTTCGACCGCGACGGCAACGTGGTGGAGACCAAGGACGAGGACGACGTCGCCACCACCATCGTGCTCGACGAGCGGGCCAAGCCGGTGGAGGTGCGCGCACCGCACGACAACGGGGTCGTCCGCACCACGCGGTACGAGTACGACCAGGTGGGCAACAAGACCCGCACCACCACGCCGCGCGGCGTGGACACCGCGGACGACCCGGACGACTTCGTGCACGAGGTCGTCTACGACGAGCTGAACCGGGTCAAGGAGCAGCTCCAGCCGTTCGACCGGGACGACGCGGACGTCGAGGCGCCGGACCGCATCCTCAACTCCTACGACGAGATCGGCAACCTGACCGAGGTCAGCGCGCCGCCGTCGAACGGGCAGACGGTCCGCAACACCACCAGGTACGCCTACTTCGACAACGGCTGGACCAGGTCCACCACCGACGCGTGGGGCATCGGCACCCAGTACGAGTACAACGACCTCGGCCAGCAGATCCGCCGCACGCACCTGAGCGCGGGCGGCGGCTCCAGCCGGACCCAGGAGTGGTCCTACCACCCGGACGGCAAGCGCAAGTCCCGTTCCGACGGCGGTGTCCCGGTCGGCAAGCACGTGGCGCTGGTGGACAACTCCGACCCGAACGACACCGAGGTCGTCGGGAACTGGGCGACCGCGTCCGGCGACGTCGACCACGAGGGCTTCGACTACCGGACGCACCCCGCGGGCGGTGGCGGCGACAGCTTCACGTGGAAAGCCGACATCCCGGCCGGTGGCCGGTACGAGGTGTGGGCCCGCTACGGCACGGCCACCGCGACCGACGCCACCTACACCGTGGAGCACGACGGCGGCGTGGCGACCGTGGCGGTGGACCAGAGCAAGGACACCGGCAAGTGGGTCAGCCTCGGGACCTACCAGTTCACCGAGGACACCGTCCGCAAGGTCACGCTCACCGACCGCGCGAACGGCTCGGTCAGCGCCGACGCGGTCCGGCTGGTCCGCGACAACAGCGGCGACGTGGACGCGGAGTCCAAGGAGTTCCAGTACTTCTACGACGCCGACGACAACCAGACGCTGATCAAGGACCTCAGCTCCGGCGCGCGGGTGGACGAGTACAGCGTCGCCTACGACGTGCTCGACCGCGCGGACAAGGTGGAGGAGCGCAAGGGCGGCGAGGTCCGGAACACCACCACGTTCACCTACGACGCCAACGGCAACGTCGCGGAGTGGCGGCACGACGACCAGTCCGCGGTCTTCGAGTACGACGTGCGGGACCTGGTCGCCAAGGTCACCAACCGGAAGTCCGGCGACGACCCGGCGGACAAGGTCACCACCTTCTCCTACACGCCGCGCGCGCACCTGGCCAAGCAGGTCAAGCACAACGGCAACACCGTGGACTTCGAGTACTTCCTGGACGGGATGCTCAAGCACCAGGTGGAGAAGAAGAAGTCCGGCGACACCGTCGTCAACGAGCACCGGATCGAGTACGACGCGAACGGCAACCGCGCCAGGGACGAGTCGCGCAAGCAGAACGCCGACGACCACGGGGCGGCCAAGAACAGCACGTTCGCCTACACCTACGACCCGCGCGACCGGGTGCGGAAGGTCGAGAAGACCGGTGACGACCCGGCCACCGAGGAGTACCGGCACGACGGCAACAACAACGTCGTGCGGCAGAAGATCAAGGACGTCGAGACGACCTACGCCCACGACCGCAACCGGCTGGTGTCGGCCACCGCGGGCGAGACGAAGTCGACCTACGCCTACGACCCGTTCGGGCGGCTGAGCAAGGTCAGCTCGGCGGGCGAGCAGACCGAGAAGTACATCTACGACGGGTTCGACCACACCGCCGAGCACCGCGCGGGCACCGGCGACCTGGCCCGCACCACCAAGTACGTCTACGACCCGCTGGACCGCACGGTGTCGCAGAGCACCACGGCCGCCGGCCGGACGAAGACCACCGACATGCTCTACCTCGGCCTGTCCGAGCAGGTGCTGACCGAGCGGCTGGACGGCGAGGTCCGCAAGACCTACCAGTACTCGCCGCACGGCGAGCTGCTGTCCCAGGTGTCGGTCGAGGAGGACGGCACCGAGGAGGACCTGTTCCAGAGCTTCAGCCCGCACTCGGACGTCGAGTCGGTCACCGACTCCGAGGGCGACGCCAAGGCCACCTACGGCTACACGGCGTACGGGCAGGACGACGAGTCGGCGTTCACCGGGGACGACAAGCCGGGCGCCGGCGACCCCGACGGGGAGCCGCTGAACTCCTACCGCTTCAACACCAAGCGGTACGACTCGGCGTCCGGCAACTACGACATGGGCTTCCGGGACTACAGCCCGAGCCAGAACCGGTTCCTGTCGCTGGACCTGTACAACGGGGCGCTGAACGACCTCGGGCTGGCGACCAACCCGTTCACCATGAACCGCTACTCGTTCGGCGGCGGCAACCCGATCAGCGCGGTGGAGATCGACGGGCACCTGTTCGGCCTCTCGTTCAGCGACATCGGGCACGCCGTGCTGGACGTGGCGGGCATGATCCCGGTCGTCGGCGAGGTCGCCGACCTGGCGAACGCGGCCTGGTACGCGGCCGAGGGCAACTACGTCGACGCCGCGCTGTCGGCCGCGTCGGCGATCCCGTTCGCGGGCTACGCCGCGACCGCCGTGAAGGCGGGCAAGTACGCGGACAAGGCCATGGACGCCGTGCAGGCGACCGACAACGTGGCCGACGCGGCGCGCACCGCGAGCAAGGTCGACCCGCCGCCCGCGCCGAAGGCCGACGCGCCGCGGCCCAAGGCGGAAGCCGACGCCCCGAAGCCGCAGGAGCCCGCCGCGCCGGCGTGCAAGGTCGGCAACAGCTTCACCGGCGACACACCCGTGCTGATGGCGGACGGCTCCCGCAAGGCGATCCGCGACGTGCGGGTCGGCGAGAAGGTGCTGGCGGGCGACCCGGTGAGCGGGCAGTCCGACGCGGGCCGGGTGACCGGGCTGGTGGTCGGCGAGGGCGTGCGCGAGCTGGTCGGGGTGACCGTGGCCGGCGGCGGCGAGGTCGTCGCGACCGACGGCCACCCGTTCTGGGTGGAGAACGAGGGCGACTGGGTGCCCGCCGGCGCGCTGGAGGTCGGCGACTGGCTGCGCGGGCCGGACGGCGAGGCGGAGCGGGTCACCTCGATCCGCACCTGGACGTCGTTCCTCCGGGTGCACAACCTGTCCGTCGCCGGTTTGCACACCTACTACGCCGACGCGATCCTGGTGCACAACTGCGGGACCGGCGGCGAGGCGCCCCGGACCCCGGACGGCAAGTACGCCAAGCGCAACGGCGAGCCGGGCCGTGACGGCGCGGGCCACGAGCGCGAGGTGTGGGACCTGTTGGAAGCCGAGGGCTACGACGTGATCCGCGGCGACGTCCGCGTCCAGGGCGACTGGGACGGCGGCGTCCGGATCTACGACGGGGCGATCAGGGTGGGTGAGGACGAGCTGATCGGCATCGAGGCCAAGACCGACGGTCGCAAGCGCACCGACCAGCGGGCGAAGGACGACTGGATCAACACCGCCGGCAACACCGGCACCGCGACCGGCAGGCACCGGGGCGCCAAGGTCGTCGGCACCATCATCGTGCAGGTGTTCCGGTGATCGCGGACCGCGCCGGGGGCAGACGGGTGCTGGCCGACGCGCTGACCGGCCGGGTCGACCCGGCGGCGGCGGAGTTGGGGCTGCGGCGGCGCAAGGACGCGCTGGTGTACCGGCGGAACGTGGCGGACGGCTTCCAGCGGCTGGTGTTCGACTTCGAGCTGCACCCCCGGTACGCGAAGGACTCGATCGTCGTGCAGCCGTACGGCGAGGTGGCGTTCCCGGACGTGGTGGCGCTCGCCAGGAAACTCGACCCGCCCAGGCACGGGGTGGTCGTCGACTTCACCCTGCGCTTCGACGTGCGCGAGTACGCCGTGGGGTCGCGGCGGGAGCTGCTGGTCGACGGGCCGGAGGCGGCGGCCGACGTGGCCGGGTGGGTCGGCGGCCTGCTGCGCGACCGGTTCGGGGCGCTGTTCACCGCGCTGTCCTCGCCCGCCGCGTTCGTCGCCTGGGCGCTGGGCGACCGGGACGGCATCGGGCTGGGCGCGCGGGGCTGGATCGCCGTGGCCGCGGCCCAGGTGACGCTCGGGGACGCCAAGGGGGCGCTGGCGACGCTGGAAGCGCACCTCGATCTCGACAACCCGCACAACAAGGAGCACGTCCGCGCGTTCGACCTGGTCCGCGCCGCGGCCGGGTGACGCGTCGTCCACAGGGGGAGGAACCATGCGAAAGCTCACGCTCGCGATCGTCGGTGCGGTGGGCGCCGCGCTGGCGCTCGCGACACCGGCGCAGGCGACCGACGACCGGCTGCCGCTGCCCGGCTACGGCGACATCGCGGTCGACCAGGCGCACCAACGGGTGTTCGTCAGCGGCGGCCCGACCGCGAACGGCATCGTGGTCACCGATTTCCGGGGGCGGGTGACCAAGCGGATCGACGGCCAGCAGGGCGCCACCGGGCTGGTGCTCAGCGCGGACGGGGCGAGCCTGTACGTGGCGCTGGCGGCCGGGGACGCGATCTCCGTCATCAGCACCGAGACGCTGGCCGAGACCGGTCGGTTCGAGGTCGGGCCGCAGACGTGCCCCACGCACCTGGCGCGGACCGGCGCGCTGGTCTGGTTCGGCTACGGGTGCGCGGCGGACTGGAACGCCAAGATCGGCAAGCTCGACCCGGCGGTCGGGGTCGACATCGGCAAGGTGCACGGGAACGCGACGTTCCAGCGCGCGCCGCTGCTGGCGTCGAACGGGACGGACGCCGGGCCGCTGGTGGCCGGGCAGCTCTCGCTGAGCCAGTCGACCGTGCGCGTGTTCACCCAGAGGGGTGGCGAGCTGACCGCGAGCGCGTCCGGTGACGTCGTCGGGGCGAGCCTGAACGACCTGTCCGTCACCCCGGACGGTGCGACGCTCTACAGCGCGTCCGGGTCGCGCGACCACGTGGAGGCGTTCGCGCCGGCGAACCTGGCGCGGCGCGGGGCGTACCGCACCGGGACGCGTCCGGTGGCGGTGGCGGCGTCACCCGACAGCGCGTACCTGGCCACCGGCATCGGCACCAGCGGCGACAACGACGTGCGGGTGTACGCGGCGGGTGGCACGCAGCCGGTCCGCACGGTGCAGGTGGACCGGTCGGAGACGGTGGCGACGCGTGGTCTGGCCTGGGGGTCCGACCTGAAGCGGCTGTTCCTCGTCACCCAGGACGCGGTCGACCCGGCGCCTCGGCTGGTGATCGTCAACGACCCGACGAGGCCCTCGCACGACGACTGACGACCCGAATCTCTTTCGGGGGGAACGAGCCACACGTCCGGGTGACGGACGGTGGCTCGTTCCACGTCACGGGTAATCCGCCCTCGCACGTGTACGGACGATGCGAAGGGAAGACCATGATCAACCAAGCCGAGGTGGACCGGCTGTACGACTGCGACGTGATCGATTCGCACGGCGAGCGGATCGGGTCGGTCAAGCAGGTGTGGCTGGACGACCGCGACGGGCGGCCGATGTGGGCTTCGGTGCACACCGGGCTGTTCGGGCTCAAGGAGACGTTCGTGCCGATCCAGGACGCGCGGATGGGCAAGGGCCACATCACCGTGCCGGTGGAGAAGCAGCAGGTCAAGGACGCGCCGCGGATCGACGTCGACGACCAGCACATGTCCGACGCGCAGCAGGACGAGCTGTACTCGTACTACGGGATGATCCCGACCGCCCGGCCCGGCGAGCACGACCGGATGCCCGGTGGCCGGCGGACCGCGGGGCAGCAGACCACCGGCCGGACCACCGGGCAGCAGACCACCGGGCGGACGACCGGGCAGCAGACGACTGCGCAGCAGACCACCGGCCGGCAGCCCCAGGCGCGGCAGACGCGTGACGACACCCGCGCCGGGCGCACCCGCGACGACCAGTCGGTGACCCGGTACGAGGAGCAGCTTGACGTCGGCACGCGCGAGACCGGCGGTGAGCGGGTGCGGCTGGTCAAGCACGTCGTGACCGAGCAGCAGAACGTGACCGTGCCGGTGACGCACGAAGAGGTGCGCGTGGTGCGGGAGCCCGCCGACCGCGGTGACGCCCGCGAGGCGTTCGCCGAAGAGGAGGTCGAGGTGTCGCTGCGCCGGGAGGAGCCCGTGGTGCGCAAGCGGGCCGAGCCGGTGGAGAAGGTGCGGCTGGACAAGGAGACGGTGACCGAGCAGCGGCAGGTCGGTGACCAGGTGCGCAAGGAACGCATCGAGGTCGAACGTGACGACAAGGCCTGAACGCGGAGGGCCCGCGCCCTCGACGACGAGGGCGCGGGCGGCTCAGCGCGGGTCCGCTCCCGAACCCGGGGCGCGGGCGGCTCGGCGCGGGTCCGCTCCCAGGTCCAGGGCGCGGGCGGCTCAGCGCAGGTCCATCCCCAGGTCCAGGGCGGGGGCCGAGTGGGTCAGGCCGCCCACGGCCAGGTAGTCCACGCCGGTCTCGGCGTAGGCGCGGGCCACGTCCAGGGTGAGGCCGCCGGACGCCTCCAGCGTGACGCCACCGGCCCGCCGCACGGCCTCCGCGCACCCGGCGACCGTGAAGTTGTCCAGCAGCACCAGTTCCGCGCCCTCCGCGACGGCTTCGTCAAGCTGTGCCAGCGAGTCCACCTCCACCTCGCACGGCAGGTGCGGGGCGTGGGCGCGGACGGCGGCCAGCGCGGCGGTGACCGAGCCGGCCGCGCGGACGTGGTTGTCCTTGATCAGCACGGCGTCGCCGAGGCCGAGCCGGTGGTTGACGCCACCGCCGCAGCGGACCGCGTACTTCTCCAGCAGCCGCAGGCCGGGCAGCGTCTTGCGGGAGTCCCGCACCTTCGCCCGGGTCTCGGCGACCTCCCCCACCCACGCGGCGGTGAGCGTCGCGACGCCGGACAGGTGGCACAGCAGGTTCAACGCCGTGCGCTCGGCGGTGAGCAGGCCGCGCACCGGGCCGCGCAGCACCAGCGCGGGCTCGCCGGGGACGGCCTTGTCGCCGTCGTCGCGGCGGTCCAGCACCTCGAAGTCCAACACCTCCTCGAACACCGCCAGCGCCACCGGGATACCGGCCAGCACACCGGCTTGGCGCGGGGTCAGCTCGGCGACGGCCACCGCGTCGGCGGGCACCGTCGCCTCCGTCGTCGCGTCCGCGCCGTAGCGGAGGTCTTCGGCGAGCGCCGTCGTGATGACCCGCCGCAGGTCGTCCGGATCGAGTCCGGGTCCGGTCGTCATGCCACTCCCCTCGAAGCCGTCACCGGGTCGGCCAGCACCGGCTGGCCCGACGGGTTGAGCCGCACCACCTGGCCGCGCTGCCACCGCACGTCGTCGCGGGACGGGAAGTCGGTGCGCACGTGGCAGCCGCGCGACTCGGTGCGCTCGGCCGCCGCCGCGATCAGCGCCCGTGCCGCCACGGTCAGCGCCGCGTCCTCCACCAGTTGCCGGGTGTCCAGCTTCCGGTCCACAGTGGACAAGTCGAGCACCGAGCCGACCACGGCCAGCCCTTCGGCGTCCCGGCCGATCGCCGCGTACCGGCTCATCACGCGCTGCAACGAGTCCCGGTCCGCGACCGGCGCGGTAGGCAGCTCCGCCGTGCCCGTGCAGCGGGCCAGCACGCCCAGCGCGAGGTCGCTCGCGACCGCCTCGGCGGCCCGCGTGCCGACCACCAGGCCTTCCAGCAGGCTGTTGGACGCCAACCGGTTCGCGCCGTGCAGGCCGGTCCGCGCCACCTCGCCCGCCGCGTACAGGCCCGTCACGCCGGTGCGTCCGTCCACATCGGACACCACGCCGCCGCACGCGAAGTGCGCCGCCGGGGAGACCGGGATCGGCTGCCGGGCCGGGTCGACGCCGGCCGTGACGCACGCCGCGTGCACGGTCGGGAACCGCCGCGCGAAGTCGGAGATGCCCGTGGCGTCGAGGAAGACGTGGTCGTCCACGCCGCCGGGGGCGTCCGCCACGTGCCGGGTGATCGCCGCCGCCACGACATCGCGCGGCGCGAGGTCCTCCAGCGGGTGCACGCCGCGCATCACGCGGGCGCCGGTCGCGTCGAGCAGCACCGCGCCCTCGCCGCGCACCGCCTCGGTGACCAGCGGGCACCGGCCGCGCGCGCCCCGCCCCGTGTACAGGACGGTCGGGTGGAACTGCACGAACTCCACGTCCGCCGCCACCGCGCCCGCCCGCAGCGCGAGCGCCAGCCCGTCGCCGGTCGCCACCTCCGGGTTGGACGTGGCCTGGTAGAGCTGCCCCAGGCCGCCGCTGGCCAGCAGCACGGCGGGCGCGGTCAGCACACCGGGCACGCCGTTGCCGTCCAGCACCAGCAGGCCGCACACCTGGCCGAGCGGCGTGCGCACCGCGTCCACCGCGATGTGCTGCTCCAGCACCGGGACGCGGCCGTCGCCGGCGGCGGCGAGCAGCGCCCGCTCCACCTCGGCCCCGGTCGCGTCGCCGCCCGCGTGCACCACGCGGAACGCGCTGTGCCCGCCCTCGCGGGTGCGGGCCAGCCGGCCGTCCGCGGCGGCGTCGAACACCGCGCCCCGCCGGCGCAGTCCGGTCACGGCCGCCGGCCCGCCCGCGATGATCGCGCCCACCGCGCCCTCGTCGCACAGGCCCGCGCCCGCCACCAGGGTGTCGCGGACGTGCGCGTCGACCGTGTCGCCCTCGTCGTGCTCGTCGGGCAGCACGACGGCCACACCGCCCTGCGCCCAACGGGTGTTGCCGTCACGCTGTTCCGCCTTGGTGACGACGAGCACCCGCAGTCCCAGCTCACGCGCGCGCAGCGCCGCCGTCAGCCCCGCGACACCCGTGCCGACCACCACCAGGTCGGCGCGGGCCTCCCACAGCGGAGTGCTCACTCGCCGCCGCCGGGCTTGCCGATCTCGATCATGCGCTGCACGGCGCCCCGGGCGCGCCGCGCGGTCTCCAGGTCGACGTGCACCTCGTCCTTGCCCTCGCGCAGGCAGCGCAGCAGGGCGGTCGGGGTGATCATCTTCATGTACCGGCAGGACGCCCGCTCGTTCACGGCCCGGAAGTCGATCTCCGGCGCGGCGCGGCGGAGCTGGTGCAGCATCCCGATCTCGGTCGCGACGAGCACCGACTTGGCGCTCGTGCGGCGGGCGGCGGTGATCATGTCGCCGGTCGAGAGGATCTTCACCTGCTCGGCCGGGACCGTGCCCTCGCCCGCGAGGTAGAGCGCCGAGGTGGCGCAGCCGCACTCGGGGTGGATGAACAGGTCGGCGTCCGGGTTCGCCGCCGCGCGCTCGGCCAGCTCCGGGCCGTTGATGCCCGCGTGGACGTGGCACTCGCCCGCCCAGATGTGCAGGTTCCCGCGGCCGGTCTCGCGCTTGACGTGCGCGCCGAGGAACTGGTCCGGCAGGAACAGCACCTCGCGGTCGGCGGGGATGGAGGCCACCACGTCGACGGCGTTCGAGGACGTGCAGCAGATGTCCGTCTCGGCCTTCACCTCGGCGGTCGTGTTCACGTAGGACACCACCACCGCGCCGGGGTGCTCGGCCTTCCACGCGCGCAACTGGTCGCCGGTGATCGAGTCGGCCAGCGAGCAGCCCGCGCGCTCGTCCGGGATCAGCACCGTCTTGTGCGGAGCCAGGATCTTCGCGGTCTCGGCCATGAAGTGCACACCGCAGAACACGATGGTCGACGCGTCGCTCGCGGCGGCGATGCGGCTGAGCGCCAGCGAGTCGCCGGTGTGGTGCGCGATGTCCTGGATCTCGGGTAGCTGGTAGTTGTGCGCGAGGATCACCGCGTCCTGCCTGCGCGCCAGCTCCAGCACCTCGTCCCGCCAGGCGGCGTCCGGCGCGATGCCGTCGTACGCACCGTCAGAGGTTCGCTCCACATAAGCGGTAGCGACCATGGATGTCCTCCTTCAGCCAGGTTTTCGCCTTTCGGGCGAAAACGTGGCCGATAGTATCAGCCGAGTGGGTCTAGCGGGACATGAGGTCGTGGCCGCGGTGCTCCAGGTGAGAGCCGGATCACTCCAGGTCATGCTGTGGGAACGCGCGCGGGAACCGCACGCTCACCGCTGGTCACTACCGGGCGGCGGACTCGGCGACGACGAGGACGTGGAGGCGTCGATCCGACGCCAGCTCGCGGAAAAAGTGGACGTGAGACAGCTCTCACACGTGGAGCAGCTAGCCGTCTTCAGCGCCCCCGGCCGGGTGCCCGGACCGCGCGTGGTGGCGACCGCGTTCCTCGGCCTGGTGCCGTCCGACACGGACCCGGTGGTGCCCTCGGACACGGCGTGGCACCCGGTGGACGCGCTGCCCGCGACCGCGTTCGACCACGAGGCGATCTGCCGCCGGGCCCGGAACCGGCTGGCGTCCAAGCTGTCCTACACGAACGTCGGATTCGCCTTGGCCCCACCGGAGTTCACCATCTCGGCGCTGCGCTCGCTGTACTCGGCGGCGCTCGGGTACGAGGTGACGGCGACCAACCTGCAACGCGTGCTGTCCCGGCGCGGCCTGCTGGAGCCGACCGGCGCGGTCGCCCCGGTCGGCCCGTCCGGCGGCCGGCCCGCGGCGCTGTTCCGGTTCGTGTCACGGGAGATGCGGGTCACCGATCCGTTCGCCGTGCTGCGACCACCGAGCAGCCGTAACTTGGGCACGTGACCACGACGCTCCCCCTGTTTCCGCTGGGTACCGTGCTGCTCCCGGGAACGTCGCTGCCCCTGCACGTGTTCGAGCCCCGGTACCGGCAGCTCACCGTCGACCTGATGACCGAGCAGCTACCCGGTCGGTCGTTCGGCGTCGTCGCGATCCGCCAGGGCTGGGAGGTCGGGACGGGCAACGCGACAGCGCTGCACGCCGTCGGGTGCGAGGCCCTGCTCCGCGACGCGAAGCCGCTGCCCGACGGCCGGTTCGACCTGGCGACGTCGGGCGGGCGGCGGTTCCGGCTGGTGGACGTGGACACCGAGAGCGCGCCCTACCTGCTTGGCAAGGTGGAGTGGGTGGAGGACGTGCCGCTGCCTGCGGAGGTGGCGGAGGTGCTGCCGTTGCTGGTGGACGGGGCGATGGGTGCGTTCCGGCGGTATCGGCGGGCGGCGTTCGAGGACGACCCGGTGGTGGCGAGGACGGACGCGCTGGCCTACGCGCTGGCCAACGACTGCCTGCTGACCCTGGAGGACCGGCAGCACCTGCTGGAGGAGCGCTCGGAGGCGCGGCGGCTGCGCATGGTCCGCCGGATGATGCACCGCGAGGCGGGGATCATCACAGCCCTGCACGCGGTGCCCGCACCCATCGCCGACCTGGGCCACCTCCCCCACCGCAACTGACGCCCTTCCCTCCCGCACCACATCGCCGACCCGCCCCCTCACATCGGTGCCCTGGGCCGTCTTCCCATCCCCCTGGGCCGTCTTCCCATCCGCCCGGACCATCTACCCATCTCCCTGGACCGTCTTCCGATCCCCCTGGACCGGCAGTTGCGTCTGAGCATGCCCGCATGTTCTCGTGTTGATTCGTCCTATTGCCCTCTAGTGGGATTGTTCAACAATCCTCTACGGTGTGGTCCAGCGCACAACCCCACGTCTGCGAGGTGAGAGATGAGCAGCAGCACCGCGGAGACCGCCCGGACGGACGGCGGCCCCTTCGCCTGGTTCCGCACCCTCGGCCGCAACGGCCGGAAAGCCTTCATCGGGGCGTTCGGCGGGTACGGGCTGGACTCGTACGACTTCCAGGTCCTGCCCCTCGGCCTGGTCGCGATCACCGCCTACTTCGGCATCACCAAGGGCGAAGCCGGCCTCCTGACCACGGTCACCCTGGTGGTCAGCGCCATCGGCGGCGCGGTCGCGGGCGTCATGGCCGACCGCATCGGCCGCGTCCGCACCCTCATGATCACGGTCGCCACCTACGCCGTCTTCACCGTCCTGTGCGGCTTCGCCACCAGCTACGAGACGCTCCTCGTGTTCCGCGCCCTGCAAGGCCTCGGCTTCGGCGGCGAGTGGGCGGCGGGCGCGATCCTCGTCGCCGAGTACTGCAAACCCCAGTACCGGGGCCGCACGGTGGCGTTCATCCAGAGCGCGTGGGCCGTCGGCTGGGCGCTGTCCGTCGTCGTCTACACCGTGGTCTTCAACTTCTTCCCGCAGGACATCGCCTGGCGGGTGCTGTTCTGGACCGGCGCCCTGCCCGCGCTCCTGATCATCTACGTCCGCCGCACCGTCAAGGACGCGCCGCACGTCACCGAACGCCGTGCCACCAGCGACCACAAGGGCTCGTTCCGGGCGATCTTCGCCGGGGACCTGACCCGCACCACGCTCTTCGCGTCCCTCCTCGCGACCGGCGTCCAAGGCGGGTACTACACGCTGGCCACCTGGCTGCCCACCTACCTCAAGTCGGAACGCGGCCTCACCGTCATCGGCACCGGCGGGTACCTGGCGTTCCTCATCTCCGGCGCGTTCATCGGCTACGTCGCCGGCGGCTACGTCACGGACTGGTTGGGGCGCAAGAAGACCTTCGCGCTGTTCGCGATCCTGTCCGCCGGGCTGATCATGCTCTACACCCAGATCCCGGCCGGCGCGAACACCACCGTCCTGTTCCTCGGCTTCCCGCTCGGGTTCTGCATGTCGGCGATCTTCAGCGGCTTCGGGTCGTTCCTGGCCGAGCTGTACCCGACCGCGCTGCGCGGCACCGGCCAGGGGTTCACCTACAACTTCGGCCGGGCGGTGGGCGCGCTGTTCCCCACGCTGGTCGGCTTCATGGCCGACCGGATGGGCGTCGGCGGCGCGATGGTGTTCGGCGCGATCGCCTACGGGATCGCCGTGGTGGCGCTGCTCGGGCTGCCCGAGACCCGGGGAAGGGAACTGCTGTGACCTCCGAAGCCGTGAACTCCGATACTGCGAACCCGGAGCTTGCGACGCCCGAGCAGGTGCGCCGCCACGCCACCGGCCCGACCGCCGGCCTCGCCGACGGCTACACCCAGGCCAACCTGATCGCCGTGCCCCGGGACTGGGCCTACGACGTGCTGCTGTTCGCCCAACGCAACCCGAAGCCGTGCCCGGTGCTGGACGTGACCGACGCGGGATCGCCGCGCACCGCACTGGCGCCCAACGCCGACCTGACGCGCGACCTGCCCCGCTACCGGATCTGGGAACACGGCGAACTGACCGCCGAGCCGACCGACGCCACCGCGCACTGGCGGGACGACCTGGTGGCGTTCCTGATCGGGTGCAGCTTCACCTTCGAGTCGGCGCTGACACGGGCCGGCGTGCCGCTCCGCCACGTCGAGCAGGGCCGCAACGTCCCGATGTACGTCACCGACCGCGAATGCCGCCCGGCGGGCAAGCTGCACGGCCCGATGGTGGTGAGCATGCGCTACCTCCCGGCCCACCTCACCGACACCGCCCGCGAGATCACCGCCCGGATGCCCGCCGTGCACGGGTCGCCCGTGCACATCGGCGATCCGGCCGGGCTGGGCATCAAGGACCTCGACGAACCGGACTTCGGCGATCCGACCGTCCCGCACGACGGCGACGTCCCGGTGTTCTGGGCGTGCGGCGTCACCCCGCAGGCGGCGGTGATGGCGTCCAGGCCGCCGTTCGCGATCACGCACGCGCCCGGCCACATGTTCGTCACCGACATCCGCGACGAGGACTACCGCGTGTGCTGAGTTCCGCCGGCTCTCCGTGTCGACGCTCTGCCTGCCGACGCTCTGCCCGCCGACGCTCTGCCCGCCGACGCTCTGCCCGCCGACGCTCTGCCCGCCAACGCTCTGCCCGCCAACGCTCTGCCCGCCAACGCTCTGCCCGCCAACGCTCTGCCCGCCAACGCTCTGCCCGCCAACGCTCTACCTGCCGACGCTCTGCGGCGGTGCTTCAGCCGAGCCGGCGACCGAGGTCGTCCAGACCGTTCCACGCCGCCAGGCACCCGTAGGCCAGCGCCGTGCCCAAGGGCCACGCCAGCAAGCCCCACCACGTCTCCAGGACGGGGGCCAAGGCGATCATGTCCCCCACCTTGGGCGCGGCGCTCACCGCGTACCGGCTGCCCGCCGACCCGAGGCCGGTCCGCTGCGCCAGGTACGCCGCCACCCCGCCGCCCACCGTGGCCGCGAGCATCACCACCGGCCCACGGCGTTCCCGCAGTAACCACACCGCGATCCCGGCCAACAGCCCCGCCGCGAGCCCGATGAGCACGAACAGCATCAGCCCGTCCAGCCGGTGGTAGCTCTCCCCGGTCACCGGGATCAGCGAGCCGTCCTGCGCGACCACGACGTTCTGCGGCGGCGCGACCCGGGCCCACAGCCACCCCACGGGCAGCCCGAACAAGGCGATCGTGGACAACACGGCGAACCCCGGCAACAGGTCACGCTTCACCACGACCCGAGGACGCGGCGGCGCGTAGCGGTAGACGAAGACTGGTGGCACGCGGACGGGCGCGGCCCGCTCGTCCACCGGTTGTTCCGCCACGCACGACCTCCCCAGCCCGGACTACCGATGCAGGGCAGGTTACCGCGCGGAGGTGATCTCGCCGTGACGGCTGCACGTGGCCGTCCAGCCGACCGGCGTCACCTGCACCACCATGCGGCGCGCACAGGCCGCGCAGAACCTCGGCGGGTCGACCACGCGGAGGCGCTCCGCGCACGCCGTGTGATCGGTCCCGCCGAGGTCCTTGCCGCAGTAGTTGCAGTACGTGAGCGCGTCGGCCATGGTCACAGCGTCTTGCTCAGTTCCTTGATCGGCATCGACAGCTCCTGGAGCATGTCCAGGTCGTCCTGCGCCGGACGGCCCAGGTTGGTCAGGTAGTTGCCGACGATGATCGCGTTGACCCCGCCCAACATGCCCTGCTTGGCGCCGAGATCGCCGAAGGTCAGCTCCCGCCCACCCGCGAACCGCAGGATCGTGCGCGGCAGCGCGAGCCGGAACGCACCGACCGTCCGCAACGCGTCCGGCCCCTCCACGACGGGGTAGTTCTCGTACGGCGTGCCGGGGTTCGGGATGAGGAAGTTCAGCGGCACCTCGTCCGGCTCCAGGGAGGCGAGCTGCACGGCGAACTCGGCCCGCTGCTCCAACGTCTCACCCATCCCGATGATCCCGCCGCAACACACCTCCATCCCGGCGTCCCGCACCATCCGCAACGTCTCCCACCGCTCCTCCCACGAGTGGGTGGTGACGACCTGCGGGAAGTGCGAGCGGGCGGTCTCCAGGTTGTGGTTGTAGCGGTGGACGCCCATCGCGACCAGCTCGTCCACCTGCTCCTGGGTCAACATGCCCAGGGAACACGCGATCTGGATGTCGTTGCCGTCGTCGCGGATGGCCTTGATCCCGTCCCGAACCTGCGACAACAGCCGCTTGTCCGGCCCGCGCACGGCGGCGACGATG
Source organism: Actinosynnema sp. CS-041913 (assembly GCF_050942485.1). Taxonomy (NCBI): domain Bacteria; kingdom Bacillati; phylum Actinomycetota; class Actinomycetes; order Pseudonocardiales; family Pseudonocardiaceae; genus Actinosynnema; species Actinosynnema sp. CS-041913. Next base: position 7,340,442 of record NZ_CP192037.1, read on the forward strand.
CAGAACTCGGTCGCGCCGGTGTCGGCGGTCTGCCGGGCGGCGCGCACGAGCCCGGGAATGTCCAGCCACGCGGAACGCACCGGCGAGGGGAACTGACCGGACTGCGAGCAGAAGTGGCAGTCCTCAGGACACCCGCCGGTCTTCAGCGACACGATCCCCTCAACCTCGACCTCCGGCCCACACCACCGCATCCGGACCTGGTGCGCGACCTCCAACAGGTCGGGAATGCGGTCGTCGCCCAGCCGGAGCACGTCGAGCACCTGCTCCTCGGACAGACCGACACCGCGCTCCAGCACCTGTTCACGGGCAACGCCGAGGATATCGACCTGTTCGGGAGCTGCGGTCACGACTTCTCCATAGGGTTGTCCGGCGGTTGTCCGCCGGCCAGTCTGCCGCACAGCGGTACTCACGACCCAGCGACGTACGTCACTGATACGGTCAACCTGCCCGCCTGCGGCCTCCTTCAGGGTGAACCAGTGCGCTTGGTGTCAACCTGATGCCGCTCCCACCGCATGAGCCTATATAGGCACGGTGGCGGTCTCGGCGGCCGACACGTACGTGCACCAGGTGTATGTCAGACGTGTCGGTCAGCAGATGTGTCCGACCCGTTGGCCAGGTGCGCGAGAGGTCAGCAGACGTCCGGCACCGTGGGCACGCGACCGGCGCCGTTGAAGGTGTCCGGCGCCGTGCGTCGGTAGCCGGCAGGTCAGCAGGTGTGCAGCGCGGCGAACTTCTCCGGGTCGAACGTGCCGCCGAACCAGGGCGACAGCGCACCTCGGGCCATCTCCACGAAGTCGCTTCGACCCAGGGTGGCCGCGCCGTCCGGCAGCACGCCGAGCAGGGGGCCGCCGGCGGCTTCGGGGAGGTCGGCCAGGTTGCAGCGGGCTGCCAGGTCCGGTTCGGCGGGCCAGCGGCCCACTACGACGCCTACCGACTCCAGGCCTCGGTGGAGGAGGGCTTCGGTGGTCAGTGCCGTGGTGTTCAGGGTGCCCAGGCCGGCGTGTGCGACGACCAGGACCGGAGCGTTGAGGGCCCAGGCCGCGTCGGCGATGGTGGTGCCCTCGTCGTCGAAGTGCACGAGCAGGCCGCCTGCGCCCTCCACGAGCACCAGGTCGTGGGTGTGGTCGAGGTCTACCGCTGCGGCGGCTACCTCGCTGGGGTGCACGGTCGGTTGGCCGGCTCGGCGGGCGGCGGTGGCCGGGGCCAGGGGGTCCGGGTATCGGCGCAGTTCGCGGGTGGTTACCGGGCCTGCCAGGCGGATCACTTCGGCCAGGTCGCCTGGCTCGTCGGCGGCGACGCCGGTCTGTGCGGGTTTCAGGACGGCGACCCGGCGGCCGTCGGCGGCTGCCAGGGCGGCCAGCGCGGCGACTACCACCGTCTTGCCGACCTCGGTTCCCGTTCCGGTGATCACGAGGACGCTCACGGGCACTCACCCTACGACTACACGGAGCGTCGCGGCCGGCCACGTTCTAGCATCACGCCTATGGGTGAGATCGTTCTCTACGGTGCGGACTGGTGTGGTGACTGCCGGCGGGCCAAGGCCTGGCTGCGGGAGCACGAAGTGCCGTTTTCCGAGGTCGACGTCGAGCGGGATGATGCTGCTCGGGATCGGGCTGTTGAGTTGGCGGGTGGGCGGAAGAATATTCCGGTGATCGTGTTGCCCGGTGGTGTGGTGCTGGTAGAGCCGACGAACGTCCAGTTGGCGGAAGCCGTCAAGGTCTGACGTTGGGCAGGAAGAACCAGGCCGGCAAGAATCGGACCGCCGGGAACCGGGGCGGGAGGAACCGCGCCGGGAGGAACCGAGGTGTTGGCAGGCCGCGGGCCAAGCCCAAGAACTGGTTCACCAAGCGTCCCGGGTGGCAGCAGACCGGGATCGTCCTGGCCGCTACGGCACTCGGCGTGGGCGGGCACTTCTTCCTGTGGGGCAAGCTGTTCCCAGTGCTCGGCGAGGCGGTGGGCCACATCCCGGTGCTGTCCACGGTCGTCGGCTGGCTGTTCGCGGGCGGCGCGTTCGGTGCGCTGGGCATCGTGGCGATCAACCACGAGACCGCGAAGCCGGAGAACGCGAAGCGGCTGAAGATCGTCGCGTGGGTGTGGTCGGCGGTCGCCGTGTTGTGCATTCCCACCGGTTATGCGAACGGCATCCGGCTGCCGACCGACTTCTGGGCGGGTGTGTACGCCGGTGCGTACGGGGTGGCGGCGGTGCCCCTGGCGTTCCTGGTCGTCGTTGTGCTGTGGGCGCTGGTCGTCAAGCTGGTGAAGCGCAAGGGCGAGCCGACCGGGCAGCCGGTGGGGTGGGTGTTGATCGCGTATTCGGCGCTGCTGCTGGTGTGGGGGTCGACCTTGCTGCGGTCGTGACACCGTCCCGAGAAGCGACACCTTCCCGAGAAGCGACACTGCCCCGAGAAGCGGCACCGTCCCGAGGAGCGACACTGCCCCGAGGAGCGACGCCGTGCCGGGAAGCGACCGCCTCGCACGTCCCTCAACGACGCTGCTCGTGTGACGCCCTGGCCGCCGCCACGACGGCCGATCCGATCGCGGCCACCTCGTCGTCGGTGCTGATGAACGGCGGCATGGTGTAGATCAGGTCGCGGAACGGCCGTAGCCACACGCCGTGTTCGACGGCCGCCGCGGTCGCCGCTGCCATGTCGACCTGGTGGTCGAGCTGCACGACGCCGATGGCGCCCAGCACCCGCACGTCGCCGGGCGCGTCGGCCAGTCCGGCTTTGAGCCCGTCCGACACGCGCTGCACGGACGACCGCCAGTCCTGGGACAGCAGGAGGTCGATCGACGCCAGCGACACGGCCGAGGCGAGCGGGTTGCCCATGAACGTCGGTCCGTGGGCCAGCACCGGCACTTCGCCGCGGGAGATGCCGTCCGCGACGCGGCCGGTGCACAGGGTTGCCGCCATGGACAGGTATCCGCCGGTCAGCGCTTTGCCGACGCACATGATGTCCGGGCTGACGGAGGCGTGGTCGGCGGCGAACAGCTCGCCGGTCCGGCCGAAGCCGGTGGCGATCTCGTCGAAGATCAGGAGCACGTCGTGCGCCAGCGTCAGTTCGCGGAGCACGTGCAGGTAGCGCGGGTCGTGGAACCGCATGCCGCCCGCGCCTTGGACGACGGGTTCCACGATGACGGCGGCCAGTTCGCCGGCGTGCTGTTCGATGAGCCGTGCCAGCTCTTCCACGTACGAGGTCTCCAGCGAGCGTGGTGGCGCGGAGGCGAACACCTGGTCTGGCAGCACGCCGCGCCACAGCGAGTGCATGCCGCCTTCCGGGTCGCACACGGACATGGGCTGGAACGTGTCCCCGTGGTACCCGCCGCGCCAGGTGAGCAGCCGCTGTTTCTCCGGTCGTCCCTGCGAGCGCCAGTACTGGAGGGCCATCTTCACCGCGACTTCGACCGACACCGATCCCGAGTCGCACAGGAAGACGTGTTCCAGCGGCGGGGGCGTGATCTCGACCAGTCGTGCGGCGAGGGCCACGGCGGGTTCGTGGGTGAGGCCGCCGAACATCACGTGGCTCATCCGGCCGAGTTGGTCGCGCACGGCGGCGTCGAGCACGGGGTGCCGGTAGCCGTGGATGGCGGCCCACCAGGAGGACATGCCGTCGATGAGTTCGCGGCCGTCGTCCAGCCGGAGCCGGACACCCTCCGCCGCCGTGACGACGAGCGGCTGGTGGGTGCCCGGCATCGGGCCGTACGGGTGCCAGACGTGTGCCTGATCCAGCTTCAGCAGCTCATCGCGGTCCACGAGCCGAGAGGCTAACCGGCAGTGTGTAGAGGCCGCGAATGAGTGTGCTGGACCGCCACCGCAGCGTCTCGGGTTCGTCGGCCAGGCCGATGTCGTACCGGTCGAGCAGGGTGCCGACGGCGATCTCGCCTTCGATGCGGGCGAGTGGCGCGCCGAGGCAGTAGTGGATGCCGTGTCCGAAGGCGAGGTGGCCGCCGGCGGGCCGGGTGATGTCGAACGTCTCCCCGTCCGGGAACCGGTTGTCGTCGCGGTTCGCGGAGATGAGCGACGCGAGCACGATCTCGCCTTCGGGGATGGTCACGTCGCCGACTGTCACCGCTTCGGTGGTGAAGCGGAACGTGGCCTGGTTGACCGGTCCTTCGTAGCGGAGGAATTCCTCCACCGCGCCGGGCAGCAGGGATCGGTCGGCGCGGAGCTTTTCGAGCTGTTCGGGGTGGCGCAGCAGGTTGAGCACGCCGGTGGCGATCAGGTTGACGGTGGTCTCGTGGCCGGCGACCAGGAGCAGGAAGGCCATCGAGATCAGTTCGGTGTGGTCGAGCCGGTCGTCGTCCTCGGTGGCGTGGACGAGGGCGGAGAAGATGTCGTCGCCGGGGTTGGCGCGCTTGTCGTCCACCATGCGGGACAGGAACGCCGCCATCGCGCCGCCTGCCTCTTGGATAATGGCGGGTTCGTTGCCCGCGAGGAGGATGTTGGACCAGCGCCGGAAGTCGTCGCGCTGGTCCATCGGCACGTCGAGTATTTCGCAGATGACCGTGATGGGCAGCGGGAACGCGAGTGCTTCCACGAGGTCGACCTCGGGTTGCCCGGCGACCGCGTCGAGCAGTTCGTCGGTGATCTCCTGGATGCGCGGGCGGAGCCGTTCGACCCGGCGCGCGGTGAAGGCCTTGGTGACGAGTTTGCGCAGTCGGGTGTGGCTGGGCGGGTCGCTGTTGAGCATGTGCTGGGCGAGTGACTGCTCGAAGCGGGCGCGTTCGCCTTCGCCGACGAAGTGCCGGTCGAACAGCGGCTCGAACTGGCTGTAGTCCTTGCTGAACCGCGCGTCGGCGAGCACGAGCCGGGCTTCTTCGTAGCGGGTGACCAGCCAGGCTTTGAGGCCGCGCGGCAGGACGACCTGGTGGGCGGCGGACTGTTCGCGCAGTGCGGCGTGGAACGTGTGCGGGTCTTGGAAGTACTCGTCGCCCAGTTCTTCCTGGGTGATGGTGTTCTCCCCCATGGTGGCCCCTCCTGTTTGAGTTAACCCTGTTAACTCAACGTTCGGGGAATGCCGGATGGTGCCCGTTCCGCCGAACGTCACTCGATCAGCCTAACGATCCTGTCCGATATCTACCGGAAGGCAGACGTGTGGGCGGTTTCCGCTTGGTCGGATCGGTCCATGAAGATCACACGCATGGCCTGCGCCCTGGGGGTGCTCGGGCTGCTCGCCGCCGGCTCGGGGTGGGCTTCGGCGGCGGACCGCGACCGCGTCGGGTGGCGGGCGTGCCACGACGGCCTGTGGTGCGCCGGGGTCGAGGTCCCCGCCGACTGGTCCCGGCCGCGCGGGGACCGGATCGCCGTGGGGCTGCTGAAGATCCCCGCCCGCGGCGACCGGCTCGGCACGCTCCTGCTGAACCCCGGCGGGCCCGGCCCGTCGATCCGGAACTTCGCCCTCCCGACGTACCGGGACCAGTTCGCGGAGTTGGCGGAACGGTTCGACGTCGTGGTGTTCGACCCGCGCGGCATCGGCGAGAGCGGCGGCGTCACCTGCCCCGGCCCGAACCCCGTCGCCGTGACACCGCCGCTGACCGAGGCCGGCCACGCCTCCTATACCGCGGCCAACGCGCGGTTCGCCGCGGACTGCGCACCCGCCACGGGGTCGTTGCGGGTGAACGCCCGGCAGGTCGCCCACGACATGGAGGCCGTCCGGGTCGCGTTGGGTGAGCGGAGGCTGAACTACTTCGGCAACTCCTACGGCACGGTGTACGGGCAGGCCTACGCCGACCTGTTCGGTCGCAACGTGGGCCGGATGTACCTGGACAGCGTGCTGGACCACACGCGGCGGGACCTCGCGGACTGGACCCGGCCGGCCGCCATCACCGCCGAACGCAACCTGCACCGGCTCGCCGCGTGGTGCGCCGAGGACCCCGCCTGCGCCCTGCACGGCCAGGACCTGGTGGCGGTGTGGGACCGGGTGCTCGCCCGCGCGCCGATCCCCGCTCCCGGCACGGACGGCGTGGACGCGACCGCGATCCTGGCGTGGGCGGCCGGCCGGATCGGCAACGACCGCGGTTGGCCGGCCCTCGCGACCGGGCTCGCGCAGGCCGACCAGGGCGACGCGACCGCGATGGTCCGCCGAGGGTGGCTGCCCGACACGAGTCTCGCGCGGACCGCGCTGTGCTCCGACTTCGTCTTCCCGGACGACTACGACAGCCTCAAACGGGTCGAGACCGGACTCCGGCAGACCGTCGCGCCGCGACTGGGCTGGGCGACGCAGGCGTGGAACGTCTCCGGGCACTGCTCGGGCCTGCCCAGAACAGGTCTGCACCCGCCGCGGCCGATCCACGCGCACGGCCTGCCGCCCGTGCTGATCGCCAACGGGGACAACGACCCGCTGACGCCCGCCGAACACGGCCGACGCGTCGCGGCGCAGCTCCCCGGCGCGCGATACCTCGCCGTGGACGGCAACCACGGTCTCTACCTGCGCGGGAACAGGTGCGTGCGGGACCACGTGAACCACTACCTGTGGACGGGTGGGCTGCCGTGGGCGGGCGCACGCTGCTGAGCCGCGTGTACAAACGTGCCATGGACCGCCGCCGGGACGCGTTGTCAGCGCTCCTGGCGGCGGCCGTGGTGCTGGCACTGGGCCTGTTGGAGCACCCGACGGACGTGGCGGCCCGGACCGCCGCCTCGATCGCCGTCGCGGCGCCGCTGGCCGTGCGCCGCACCCTTCCCCTCACCGCGGCGGTCGCGTCGGCGGCGGTGGCGATCGCCGGCACCGCCACCCTCCCGGCCTGGCCCGGCAGCCTCGTCGCGACGGCCGCGTTCGCCTCGGCCGCCTACCACCGCCACCCCCTGCCGGTGCTCGCGCTCTCCGTGTCCTGGCAGGTGGTCGGCAAGCTGCTGGCGATCAAGCCCGACGGCGCGGCGACGGTCACCGACCTGGTCCTGCTGGGCGTCGCCCCGGTGGCCGTCGGCCACGCGCTGCGGCTCCACCGCGGACGGGCCGAGCAGGCGGAATCCCTCTACCGCGAGGAAACCCGCCGGGTGGTGGCCGAGGAACACGCCCGCATCGGCCGCGAAGTGCACGACGCCGTGGGCCACCACCTCACCGCGATCCGCCTCCAGGCCACCGCCGTCCGCCACGTCGGCACCGCCCTCCCCCCGGCCGCGGACCAGGCGCTGGCCTCGATCGCCGACTCGTCCGCCGCGGCCCTCGCCGAGATCCGCGACGTGCTGGCAGTGGTGCGGGACAACGGCACGAGCCTCGCCGACCTGCGTGCCCTGGCGGACCGGGCCACCACCCCGGTCAGCCTCACCCGGACCGGGCCGGCCGACCCGCTGCCGCCGGCGGTCGACCACGCCGGCTACCGGCTCGTGCAGGAAGCCCTGACCAACGCCCTCAAGCACTCCGACGCGACCAGGATCGACGTGACGATCCACCAGGACCGCCACGCCCTCGCCATCACGGTGGCGGACAACGGGAACACCACGCGCACCGACACCGAAGGCGAGGGCCTGCGCGGCATGGGAGAACGCGTCCGACTGCTCGGCGGCACGCTCCGGATCACACCCGCCGACCCGCACGGCTGGCGCGTCGAAGCCCGCCTCCCCCTGGGCCGGCCGTGATCCGCACCCTGATCGCCGACGACCAGGCCCCGGTCCGGTGGGCGCTGCGCCTGATCCTGGACGCCGAACCGGACATCGAGGTGGTGGACGAGGCGGGCGACGGCGCGGAAGCCGTCGACAAGGCGCGGTGGCGGGGCGTGGACGTGGTGGTGCTGGACCTCCGGATGCCCCGCCTGGACGGGATCGCCGCGATCCGCCGGCTCGCCGACTCGGTCAACCCGCCGCCCGCCGTGGTCGCCCTGACCACGTTCGACCTGGACGAGTACCTGTTCGGCGCGCTCCAGGCCGGCGCGGCGGGCTTCGTGCTCAAGGACAGCGACCCCACCCTGCTGGTCGACGCCGTGCGCGCGGCGGCGAAAGGCCAGGGGCTCATCGACCCCCAGGTCACCCGCCGGACGATCCGGAGGTTCGCCGAACTCGCCCCGCGCCCCGTCCAGACCGACGACCGGCTCACCCCGCGGGAACGCGAAGTGCTGCTCCTGGTCGCCCGGGGCCTGAGCAACGCCGAGATCGCCGACGCCCTCACCGTCGGCGAGGGCACGGTCAAGACGCACGTGGCGCGGGTGCTGGCCAAGCTCGGCCTGCGCACCCGCGTCCACCTCGTCATCCACGCCTACGAGAACGGTCTCCGGTGAACGCGGTCGACCCAGCCCCACGAGGACGGGCTCCGGTGAGCGCCGTCAGCCCAGGCAGCCCGGACCCAGCAACGCCTTCAGGTCGCCCATCAACGACGGCGTCGGGCTCACCCGCAGCGCGTCGTCCAGCTTCAGCAGCGTGTTCCGGCTGGAGTTGATCACCAGGTTGAGGTGCACCTCGGTCGTCCCGGGGTGCGCCCGCAGCACTTCCTTCAGCGACGTCACCAGCTTCGGGTCGCAGCGCGACGCCGACACCTTCAGCTTCAGCGCCTGCGCGCCCAGCTCCGACAGGTCCGGCACCACGAGGTCGTTGGCGATCAGCGAGATCCGGTCCTCGCGCTTCGCCACCCGCGCCTTCACCAGCACGATCGCGTCCTCGGCCACCGACATCCCGTGGATCACGTAGCTCTTCGGGAAGAACAGCACCTCGATGCCACCGGCCAGGTCCTCAAGCTGCGCCGACGCCCACGGCTCGCCGTTCTTGTTCACCCGCCGCGTCACCGACGCCAGGATGCCGCCCAGCGTCACCTGCGTCCCGTCCGGCACGTCGCCTTCCAGGATGCGGGCGATCGAAGTGTCCGAATAGGACTCCAGCACCTGCTCCACGCCGTTGAGCGGGTGCCCGGACACGTAGAGCCCCAGCATCTCCCGCTCCAGCGTCAACTGGTGCTTGGGCTCCCAGAACTCGTCCGGGATCTTCACGTCGAAGACGCTCGCGCCGTCGTCGCCGCCACCGTCGCCGAACAGGTCGAACTGGCCGCGCGCCTCTTCCTTCTTGGTCAGCATGATCGCGTCGACCGCCTCGACGTGCACCATGTGCAGGCCCTTGCGCGGGTGGCCGAGCGAGTCGAACGCCCCGGACTTGATGAGCGATTCCACGACCTTCTTGTTGCACACCGTCGCGTCGACCTTGCGCAGGAAGTCGGAGAAGTCGGCGAACTTCCCCTTCTCCTTGCGCGCCTTGATGATCGCCTCGACCACGTTCGCGCCGACGTTGCGGATCGCGCCCAGCCCGAACCGGATGTCGTCGCCGACCGCGACGAACTCCCGCTCCGACTCGTTGACGTCCGGCGGCAGCACGGTGATGCCCATCCGGCGGCACTCGGCCAGGTAGATGGCCGACTTGTCCTTGTTGTCGGAGTTCGTGGTGAGCAGCGCGGCCATGTACTCGCCGGGGTAGTTCGCCTTCAGGTACGCGGTCCAGTACGCGATCAGGCCGTACGCGGCGGAGTGCGCCTTGTTGAACGCATAGTCGGCGAACGGGACCAGGATGTCCCACAGGGTCTTGATGGCCTCCGGCGAGTAGCCGTTGTCCAGCATGCCCTTCTCGAAGCCCTCGAACTCCTTGTCGAGGATCTCCTTCTTCTTCTTGCCCATCGCGCGGCGCAGCAGGTCCGCTTGGGCCAGCGAGTAGCCCGCGACCTTCCGCGCGATCGCCATGACCTGCTCCTGGTACACGATCAGGCCGTAGGTCGTGTCCAGGATCTCCGCCAAGGGCTCTTCCAGCTCCTTGTGGATCGGCACGATCTCCTGCTGCTTGTTCTTGCGCAGCGCGTAGTTCGTGTGCGAGTTCGCGCCCATCGGACCCGGCCGGTACAGGGCGATGACGGCCGAGACGTCCTCGAAGTTGTCCGGCCGCATCAGCCGCAGCAGGTCCCGCAGCGCGCCGCCGTCGAGCTGGAACACGCCCAGCGTGTCGCCCCGCCCCAGCAGCTCGTAGGTCTTCTTGTCCTCCAACGGGACCGTCGCGATGTCGATCGCGCCCTTGCCGTTCAGCTCGATGTTCTTCAGGGCGTCGTCGATCGTGGTCAGGTTGCTCAGGCCCAGGAAGTCCATCTTCAGCAGGCCGAGCGTCTCGCAGGTCGGGTAGTCGAACTGCGTGATGATCGACCCGTCCTGTGGCCGCCGCCACACCGGGATGTGGTCCGTCAGCGGCTCGGCGGACATGATCACCGCGCAGGCGTGCACGCCCGCGTTGCGGATCAGGCCCTCCAGGCCCCGCCCGGTGTCGATGATCTCCTTGACCTGCGGGTCCGTGTCGTACAGGGCGCGGACCTCGGCGGCCTCCGAGTACCGCTTGTGCGACGCGTCGAACACGCCGGCCAGCGGGATGTCCTTGCCCATCACGGCCGGCGGCATCGCCTTGGAGATCCGGTCCGCCACCGCGTAGCCGGGCTGCCCGTACAGCACCCGGGCGGAGTCCTTGATCGCCGCCTTCGCCTTGATGGTGCCGAACGTGATCACCTGGGCGACCTTGTCCGAGCCCCACTTCTCCGTCACGTACCGGATCACGTCACCGCGCCGGCGCTCGTCGAAGTCGATGTCGATGTCGGGCGGGCTGACCCGGTCCGGGTTCAGGAACCGCTCGAAGATCAGGCCGTGCGCCAGCGGGTCCAGGTCGGTGATGCCCATCGCGTACGCGATCAGCGCGCCCGCCGCCGAGCCGCGGCCGGGACCGACCCGGATGCCGGACTCCTTGGCCCAGTTGATGAAGTCGGCCACCACCAGGAAGTACGACGGGAAGCCCATCTGCAGGATGACGTCGATCTCGAACTCGACCTGCTTGCGGTGCACCTCGTCCACGCCCTGCGGGAAGCGGCGGCGCATGCCCTCCCACACCTCGTCGCGGAAGTAGTCCGCCTCGGTCTTGCCCTCCGGCACCGGGTAGCGCGGCATCAGGTTCTGGAACGCGAACATGCCGGTGGTGTCGACCTTCTCCGCCACCAGCAGCGTGTTGCGGCACCCCTCCTGCCACGCGTCGGACGAGTCGATCGCCCGCATCTCCTCCGGCGACTTCAGGTAGTAGCCCGTGCCGTCGAACTTGAACCGGCTCGGGTCCTGGAGCGTCTTGCCGGTCTGCACGCACAGCAGCGCGTCGTGCGCCTCGCGATCCTCGGCGTAGGTGTAGTGCGAGTCGTTCGTCACCACGAACGGGATGCTCAGCTTGCGGGCGATGTCCATCAGCCCGCCGCGGACCCGGCTCTCGATCTCGATGCCGTGGTCCATCAGCTCCACGAAGAAGTTGTCCGCGCCGTAGATGTCCCGCCACTTCGCGGCGGCCTCCAGCGCCTCCTTCTCGTGCCCCAGCCGCAACCGGGTCTGCACCTCGCCGGACGGGCAGCCGGTGGTCGCCATCAGCCCCGCCGAGTGCTCGGCGATCAGCTCGGCGTCCATCCGCGCCCACTTGCCGAGCTGGCCCTCCGTGGAGGCGCGGCTGGCGACCTTCATCAGGTTGTGCAGGCCCTCGTTGGTGCGGGCCCAGATCGTCTGGTGGGTGTACGCGCCACTGGCCGACACGTCGTCGGACTTCTGGCCGGGATCGCCCCACAGCACGCGCTTCTTGTTGAACCGGGACTCGGGCGCCAGGTACGCCTCGATGCCCACCACCGGCTTGATGCCGGCCGCCGTCGCCTGCCGGTAGAAGTCGTAGGCGCCGTACATGTTGCCGTGGTCGGTGATCGCGGCGGCGGTCATGCCGAGGCGCTCGCACTCGGCGAACATGTCCTTCAGCTTCGCCGCGCCGTCCAGCATCGAGTACTCGGTGTGCACGTGGAGGTGCACAAACGAGTCCGCCACCATGCCTCCTCGGAGATCGTAACTGCCCGGTGGGAAGGCGCGGGCACGAGACTCCCGACCCTATAACTTCCCGGCCGGACGGGTGAAGCGGGACACGGGGCTTTCGCGGACCTCCACGGCGGGGCGGCGCAGCGAAGATCGCCACAGGCGGGTAGCGTTCAAGGGGTGGTAGCGCCGGATCCCGTCGACGCCCGTCTCCTGGCCATGCTCGCGGAGATGGGCCGTGCCGCCGTGCACGAGCTGGCCGCGAGACTGGGCATGGATCCGCGCGAAGCCGCCACCCGGCTGATCACCTTGTCCGGCAGCGGGTTGCCGCTGCTGGTGGGCGTCGAGTGCGATCCGAACGGCATCCGCAAGGCGTTGGCCAACAGCGTGGCCTGGGGCAACTACACCGGGCCCCAGGGTGCGCGCGGCACGCCCAGCGGCCCGTACCAGCCCGCTCCCGGCACGGTGCGCGGCACGCCGTCCGGCGCGTACCGGCAGGGCCCGCCCAGCGGCCCGTTCCCCGCGCAGCCCCACTCCGGCCCGGTGCCGGTGCAGTCCGGCCCGATGCCCGCGCCCGAGCCGATGAGCACGTGGGGGCCGCCGCAGTCGTCCGGGTGGGCGCGCGGTGACCAGGCCCCTTCGCCCAAGTCGCGCACCGGCAAGATCGGCAGCACGTTGGAGACCGAGGGCCTGGAAGGCGCCCGGTTCACCATCCAGCTCGTCGAGGTGGTCGACCCGGCGGACTTCCTGTTCACCGCCGCCGGGTACAAGCTGGCCGACGGCGAGCGGGCGGTCGTCGTGCACACCGAGTTGGCCAACATCGGCACGGTGGCGTTCAACGCGCTGCCCGACATGTACCTGGTGCTGATGACCAACACCGGTGAGACGATCGGCAAGGCGCCCGTGTCGCTGTCGTCCCGGCCGCCGCACAAGATCGGCGTGCAGCCCGGGGAGACGGCCGGCGGGCACACCGTCTACGTGCTTCCCGAGAACACCGCGGTCACGTCGGTCCGGTGGAGTTCCCGGCCGGAGACCGATCTCAACACCCTCGTCTGGACGGTCGACGACTGAGACCGTGGCGGCCGGTGGCTCGCGGCGCGCCTAGACGGTCACCACCACCTTGCCGCGGGTGTGGCCCTGCTCGACGTAGGTGATCGCGTCGGCGACCTGGTCCAAGGGGTACGTCCGGTCGATCACCGGGCGTGCTTTGCCCGACGTCAGGAGTTCGCCCACGGTCGCCAGGTCCTCGCGGCGGTTGCGGGCCAGGAACGGCATCAGGCGTTGGGTCGCCAGGGTGGTCAGCAGCAGCATTCCCACCGGGCGCAGCAAGGGGCTCACCAGGTGGTCCTCGAAGGTCTTCTGGCCGATCCCGACGAGCGTCCCCCTCGGGGTGAGCGCCCGCCGGATCTCCGCCAGGGCGCGGTTGCCGGCCATGTCCAGGATCAGGTCGTACGGCCGGCTCTCCGACTTCGTGAAGTCCTCGGCCGTGTAGTCGACCACGCGGTCCGCGCCCAGCGCGCGGACCAGATCCACGTTGTCGCCGCGGCAGACTCCGGTCACGTGCGCGTCGAACGCCTTCGCGAACTGCACCGCGAACGATCCCACGCCGCCCGCCGCGCCGTTGACCAGCACTCGCTGTCCCGCTTGCAGCCTGCCCACGTCCCTCAGCGCCTGCAACGCGGACAGCGCCGCGACCGGCACCGCCGCCGCCTGCTCGAACGTCAGGTTCTCCGGCTTGGCCAGCAGCACGGCGTCCTCGCGGAAGCAGGCGTACTCGGCGAACGCGGCGCTGCGCAACTCCGCCGACGTACCCCGACCGCCGAACACCTCGTCGCCCACCGCGAACCGGGTGACCTCGGCGCCCACCTGCTCGACCTGCCCCGCCAGATCGGCGCCCAGGCCCCCGCCCGGACGGGCCAGGCCGGACGCGGCCCGGGTCACGAACGGTGTGCCGCGCACGAAGTGCGAGTCGAGCGGGTTGACGCCGGCCGCCCGGACCCGGACCAGCACGTCGCGCGGACCTACCTCCGGTAGGTCGACGTCCTGTAACCGCAGCACTTCAGGTGCGCCGTAAGTCTCGTAGCGGATCGCTTTCACCAGTCCCCCTGCATCGTCACTTGTCGCGGTTGAACAGCTTTCCCAGGAACGAGCGCTTGGCGGCCGGTGGCGCGGCGTCCGGTCGGGGCGCGGGCTGCTCGTGGGACGCAGGCCGCGCTTGGGGCGCGGGCGGCGGTGTTTCCGGCAGTTCGCCGCCGATCACGGCGGGAGCGACGCTCCACCCGTCCGGATCGGTCGCGGCGGGCGTGAAACGGTTGCGATAGACCGGCTCGTCCTCCACGGGGCGCGCCCGCTGGGCCCGGTGCTGGGCCTCGGCCGCGGCCCAGGCGTCCACCGTGCCCGGCGCCATCGGCGCGGCGCGGCGGCCCGCTGACGGGTCGACCCGCGGGATGCCTTGCGGTGGCGTGCGATCCGGATCATCGATGTGCGTTGACACCACGCGTACCTCCCATACGAGCGGGCCTGTTGATCCGAACGTTACGCGAACGCGACCTGCGTGGGGAGGCGATGTGGTCAGCCCTCGGCTCGGAGCAACTCCAGCGCCGCCGCCAGGTCGTCCGGGTACTCGCTGGTGAACTCCACCCACTGCCCGTCCGCCGGGTGGTGGAAGCCCAGGGTGCGGGCGTGCAGCCACTGCCGCGTGACGCCCAGCCGCTTGGCCAGCACCGGGTCCGCGCCGTAGGTCAGGTCACCGACGCACGGGTGCCGCAACGCCGAGAAGTGCACCCGGATCTGGTGCGTGCGACCGGTTTCCAGGTGCACGTCCAGCAGCGACGCCGCCCGGAACGCCTCCACCACCTCGTAGTGGGTGATGCTCGGCTTGCCGTTGGCCATCACGGCGAACTTGTAGTCGTGCTTGGGATGCCGGTCGATCGGCGCGTCGATGGTGCCCTTGATCGGGTCCGGGTGCCCCTGCACCAGCGCGTGGTACAGCTTGTCGACGGTCCGTTCCTTGAACGCGTGCTTCAGCGCCGAGTACGCGTGCTCGCTCTTGGCGACGACCATCACGCCCGTGGTGCCGACGTCCAGCCGGTGCACGACGCCCTGCCGCTCGGCCGCGCCCGAGGTGGCGATCCGCACACCCGCCGCCGCGAGGCCGCCGACGACGGTCGGGCCGGTCCAGCCGGGACTGGGGTGCACGGCCACGCCGACCGGCTTGTCCACCACGATGATGTCGTCGTCCTCGTGCAGGACCTCCAGGCCCTCCACGGCGATCGCCTGCACCTGCACGGGCCGTTCCGGCTCGGGCAGCGTCACCTCCAGCCGCGACCCGGCCACCAGCCGGTCGGACTTGCCCGCGGGCTGCCCGTCCAGCACGACCGCGCCGGACTCGGTGAGCGACGCCACCACCGTCCGGGACAGGCCGAGCAGCTTCGCGAGCCCGGCGTCCACCCGCATCCCGTCCAGGCCGTCGGGCACGGGCAGCGTCCGGTAGCCGCTCATGCGCCCTTCCCCGCGGACTTCTTGTCCACCCGCGTGCCGTCGTAGTCGCGCTGGAGGATCGCCATCAGCACGATCACCCCGCCGCCGACGCAGATCGCGGAGTCGGCGATGTTGAACGCCGGGAAGAACGCGCCGTAGGGCTCGACGACCGAGATGAAGTCCACGACGTGCCCGCGCAGCGGTCCGGGACCGCGGAACAGCCGGTCCACCAGGTTGCCCAGCGCGCCGCCCAGCACCAGGCCCAGGCCGATGGCCCAGCCGACCGACCGGAGCTTGCGGGCGATCCACAGGATGAACCCGACCACGCCGCACGCGACCAGCGCGAGGATCACCGTCCAGCCCGACGCCAGGCCGAACGCCGCGCCCGAGTTGCGCAGGAACGACAGGTACACGAGGCCGCCGAACAGCTCGACCGGCTCCTCGCCCTCCAGCGTCGCCACGGCGACGATCTTGGTCACCAGGTCCAGCGCCAACACCACCGGCGCGATCACCGCCAGCAGCGCCACCCGGCGCTTCGGCAGCGGCTGCCCGGCTCCGGCGTCGGTCGGGACGTCCGGCTCGACGCCCGACTCGCTGTTCGGCCCGGTGTTGGACTCTGTGCTCACCGGGCCATTGTCCAGCATCGCGTCAGCGCAGGAACGGCGGGAGCGCCCGGTCGTCGTCCACCGGCTCCCAGCGGCCGTCGACGATCCGGTAATCCGACCGCGGACCCTCGACCACGAGCGACCGCAGAGCCGCCACGAGCCGGTCCACGTGCCCGACCGTCGTGCCCAGCCCCAGCGACGCGCGCAGCGCCCGGTCGCCTTCGGCGAGCCGGTGCACGGCCACGTGCGCGCAGAACGCCCCGTCCCGCACCCCGATGCCGTGCTCGGCGGACAGCGCCGCCGCCAGGAACCCGGCGTCCTGGCCGCCGACCACGAAGCTCACCACGCCCACCCGGTCGTGCGCGGAGCCGAACAACGCCAGCTCCCGCACACCGGGAACGGTCGCGAGGCCGGCCCGGAGCCGGGACAGCAGCTCCCGCTCGTGCGCGACGGTCTGCTCCCAGTGCCGCCCCAGCACGTCGCACGCCACCGCGAGGGCGTGCACGCCCACCACGTTCGGCGACCCGGCCTCGTGCCGCTCGGGCACCGCCGACCACGCCACGCCCAGCCGGTCGCCGTGGTCGGTGACCCGTGCCGTCGCGCCGCCGCCGACCAGGTACGGGTCGGCGGCCTGCAACCAGTCCGCCCGCCCCACCAGCACACCGGCCCCGAACGGGGCGTAGACCTTGTGCCCGGACAGCACCGCGTAGTCCACGTCCAGCGCCCGCAGGTCCACCGGCCGGTGCGGGGCGAGCTGGGCCGCGTCCAGCGCGATCCGCGCGCCGTGCCGCCGGGCCACCGCCGCCAGCTCCGCCACCGGCCACACCTCGCCGGTCACGTTCGACGCGCCGGTCACCACGACCAGCCGAGGGCCCTCCGGCGTGGCGCGCAGCGCGCGGTCCAGCTCCAGCACCGCCGCGGCGGGCGTCGCGGGCGTGCGCAGCCGCCGCACGTTCGGCCCGCGCCACGGCAGCAGCGCGGCGTGGTGCTCGGTGTCGAACAACACCACGGACGTGCGCCGCGGCAGGCTGCGGGCCAGCAGGTTCAGCGAGTCGGTCGTGTTGCGGGTGAACACCACGGTGTCACTCGGCCGCGCGCCGAGGAACCGGCGCACCGAGTCACGCGCCTGCTCGTAGACGCGGGTGGACACCCGGGACGCGAAGCCCGCGCCCCGGTGCACGCTCGCGTACCAGGGCAGCAGCTCGTTCACGGCGTCCCGCACCTGCTCCAGGCAGGGCGCGCTGGCGGCGTGGTCGAGGTTCGCGTACTCGACGCGCTCCCCGGTGACCAGCGGCACGCGCAGCGCGGCGCCGACGACACGGGGCAGAGCGGCGATCGATCCGGGAACTGCGACAGTCACGGCAACCCTCCGACGGGTCCGGCGGACTCCGTGGCATGGGAGGCCCGCGCTTGCCCGACGCCCTGCGCGCCAGGCCAGGTCCTCATCGGGGGCACCCCACCGCGGTAGGAGGGTTGCCGGCCAGCTAGCCCGAGCTTCGCGCTGGCACTCATGACCTCGCCGCCGACGCTAGCCGACATCCGGCCGCCGGGTCGAGCGGCGTTCACATTCTGGGAGCGTCACGGCAGCCCGGCATCGCCCTTCAGCGCGAACCGCCCGGCCCGGCCGCTCGGATCACGGCAGCCCGGCATCGCCCTTCCAACGCGCGAACCGCCCGGCCCGGTCGACCGCGCGGATGCGGCGCTCGGTCGCCGTCCGGGCGGTCTCGGTGCACACCACCAGCAACTGGTCGTGCTCCTGCAACCGGGTGGTCGGCTCCGGCGTGAACCCCTGGTCGGCGCGCACCACGAGGCTCACCGACGCCCCCGGCGGCAGCCGCAGCTCGGACAGGTACACCCCGTGCAGCTTGGACCCGCCCTGGATGCGGACCTGGAGCAGCTCCGCGCCCAGCTCGTCCAGCGCCGAGGAGTCGACCTCGACCTCCGTGGCCTCCCCCGACCGCACCAGCTTCAGCCACCGGGCCAGCCACGGCAATGAGGTGCCCTGCACCACGGTCAGCACGATGACCAGCACGAACACCGCGTCCACGAGCTGCTGCGCGCCGGGCACCTGCTGGATGAGCGGGATGAGGGCGAACACGATCGGCACCGCGCCGCGCAGCCCCGACCACGAGATGAACACCTGCTCGCGCCACGGCACGCGGAACGGCAGCGCGGCGACCACCACCGACAGCGGCCGGGCGAGCAGCACCAGCACCGCGCCCGCCACCAGCGCCGGCACCAGCGCCTCCAGCAGCCGGCCCGGCGAGGCGTACAGGCCGAGCAGCACGAACAGCCCGATCTGCGCGATCCAGCCCAGGCCCTCGGCGAACGACAGCGTGTCCGACCGGTGCGGCAGCCGGGCGTTGCCCAGGACCAGCGCGGCGATGTACACGGCGAGGAAGCCGGACGCGTGCGCGAGGTCGCCCACCGTGTAGGCCAGCAGGCAGACCGCGACCGTGGCCAGCGGGTACAGGCCCGTCGACGGCAGCGCCGCCCGCCGCAGCCCGACGCCGCCGAGCCACCCGAGCGCGATGCCGATCGCCGCGCCCGCGACCAGCTCGTACCCCATCAGCAGCGGCGCGGTCCAGGTCACCGGGTCGGGCGAGGCGAGCAGCACGACCGCGATGTACACCGGGGCGTCGTTGATGCCGGACTCCAGCTCCAGCGGACCGATCAGCCGCTTGCCCACCCCGACCCCGCGCAGCACGCTGAACACCGCCGCCGCGTCGGTGGACGACAGCACCGCGCCCCACAGCAGGGCGGTGCGCCAGTCCAGGCCCAGCAGGTGGTGCAGCGCCAGGCCGGTGACGCCGATGCTGACCGCCACGGACACTGTGGACAGTGCGATGCCCAGGCCCAGCGCCGGTTTCACCGACGACCAGCGGGTCGTCAGACCGCCCTCGGTGAGGATCAGCACGAGCGCCGCCGTGCCCAGCGAACGGGTCAGGTCGGCGTCCTCGAACTGGATGCCGACCACCGCTTCGCCGAGCAGCACGCCGATGCCCAGGTACAACAGGAGCGAGGGCAGACCCAGCTTGATCGACACCCGCACCGCGATGACGGAGACCAGCAGAACCGCGGCGCCGATGCCGAGAACGGCAGTCACACCACCCACTCGACCTCCTGTTGTTCACTCGGTGGAGGTCATTCTCCCTGGTGACACCGATTTGGACTAATCCGGCAATCGTCACACCGCCGCCCGGCCCGTCGCGGCGGCCCGGCACCGACCGTCCACATCGGACCGCGGAGGCCGGGCGGGCGCTAGCCGTCCAGCAGGCGTGCCAGCCTTTCCCGCGCGTCCGGCGGGGCCGGGTCGACCTGCACGACCTTGTCCCGGCCGCGTTCGCCGCGCACCACTCGGACGTCCTGCCTGCGCACGCCGAACGCCTCGGCCAGCGCCTTGCGCACGGCCTCGTTCGCCTTGCCCTCCACGGCGGGGGCGGCGACCGCGACGACCAGCGCCGTCCCGTTCCACCGGCCGCCCACGGCGTCCCGCTTCGCGCCCGGCTTCACCCGGACGTCCAGCCGGAAGACGTCAGGCACGGGACGTCACCGCGGCCAGCATGTCCTCCAGCAGCGCCCGGCGGGCGGTGACGACGTGCGGGGTGCTGGACAGCAACTGCGCCTGTCCCAGGTAGACGGAGTAGGCGAGGACGGCCCGGTGCCGCGCGGTCCCGTCCGGGAAGCCCATGGCGCGGAACAGGTCCTCCAGGTAGCCGATGCGCCGCTCGGCGACCCGGCGCAGCACGGGCGCGACCGCCGGGTCGTCCTTGGCGGCGAGCATGGCCAGCTCGACCGCGCTGTCCCGGATGTCCTCCAGCACCATGCCGAACAGCAGCCGCAACCGGCCCAGCGGGGTGGTCTCGGCCTCGACCCGTTCGATCACGGCCTCGGTGTGCTCGCGTTCCCAGCGTTCGAGGGTGGCCGTGAGCAGCGCCTCGCGGTTGGGGAAGTGCCAGTAGGCGCTGCCCTTGGTCGCACCGAGCCGGACGGCGAGCGGTTCGACGGCCACCGCCGCCACACCGCCCTCGGCCAGCGCCCGCAGGGCCACCCCGGTCCAGTCGTCTTTCGTCCGGCGCTTCCTCACAACTCCGTACGCTACCGTATGGTCAGCACCATACGGAGCCGTATGGAGGAAACCATGATCGAGAACGTGCACGGGCGGCAGGTGCCCGGCGACAACTGGGTCGACCGGGTGGTCGAGCTGTGGCCGGCCGACCGGTGGCCGCGGCTGGTGCTCGACCGGCCGCTCGGCGTCGGCGCGGACGGCGGCCACGGCTTCGTCCGCTACCGGTGCACGGCCTACGAGCCCGGCAAGCGGGTGGAGTTCGCCTTCGACCCTCGACTCGGCCTGGTCGGGACGCACACCCTGGAAGCCGTGCCGGGCGGCGTGCGGCACGTGCTCACGGGTCACCCGACCGGGTGGATGCGGCTGTGGTGGCCGCTCGCGGTGCGGTGGCTGCACGACGCCCTGATCGAGGACCTGTTCGACAACATCAGCGTTTCCGCCGGTCAGGCGATCCGGCCGGCGCGCTGGTCGCCGTGGGTGCGCACGCTGAGGGCGGTCCTGCGCCGCACCGCCTGAACCGGCGGCATCCACAACCCTCCACGGCGTCCGTCTTCCGGGTGCCGGGCGCTGACCAGAGGGAGGGTTCGTGACACCGGGAGACTCCGATGACCACGCAGCCGCCTTCAGCGACTTCTACCACCGCGAGCGCACCCGGCTCGTCCGGTTCGCCGCCGTGATGTCCCCGCACCTCGACCACGAGTCCGCGGTGCAGGAGGCGTTCGTCAGCGCCTGGCGCAACTGGCCGTCGATCAGCCCGCCCGCCCGCCGGGCGTGGCTGGCCAAGACCATCCGCAACCTGCTGGTCGACCAGGCCCGGCGGCTGGAGCGGCCCAGCGAGGTGACCGACGAGGTCGTCGCGCGGTCCCGCATCCTGGTGCAGCGGCATCGCGAAGCCGAGGCGTGGCACGAGCTGACCAGCACGCTCGCCGCCATCGCCCGGCTGCCCGACCAGTTGCGCACGGCCCTGGTGCTGAGGTTCTGGGACTTCGGCGACGACGAGATCGCCGACGTGCTGGGATGCAGACGCGAGTCCGTGCGCCGGTACGTGTCGGACGCGCGGGCGAGGGTCAGCGAGACGGTCGGCAACTCCGAGCGCCGGGTGCGGGGCCCGCGGCGCGGGAAGGGGACACGATGACCGACGACGACCCGGACTCGCCACCGAACCCGAACTCGCCGAAAGAACCGGACTCGCCGACAAACCCGGACTCGCCGACAGACCCGAACCCGAACTCGCCGACAAACCCGGACTCGCCGACAGACCCGGACTCGCCGGCGGACCTGGACCCGCGCCTGGCCGACCTGCGCGCCGAACTGAGCGAGGCGATCCCCGACGACCCCGGCGCGGACGACCTGGGCGTGGCGGCGATCATCGCGCAGGCCTCACCCACGCCGACCACCCCGGAACGCCACGCGGCCCTGCTCACCGCCGCGCGCGACGGCGACCGCCGGGCCCTGAACACGCTGATCGCCGAACTGACCCCGCTGGTCTGGCACGTGACCCGCGGCAACGGCCTGGACCAGCAAGTGGCCGAGGACGTGGTGCAGACCGTGTGGCTGAGCCTGCTGCGGCACCTGGACCGGATCGCCGAACCACGGGCCCTGGCGGGCTGGCTCATCGTCACCACGCGCCGGGAGGCGCACCGGGCGTGGCGCGAGGCGAACGGCCGGGCGGCGCTGTCGACGGACTCGGCCGTCGACGTCCCGGACACCCGCTGGCTGCCGGAGACCGAAGCCCTGCGCGACGACCGCGACCGCCGCCTGTGGCGGGCCTTCGCCACGCTGCCCCGCCGCTGCCAGGAACTGCTGCGCCTCACCGTGCTGGCCGGCCGCGCCGAGTACCGGGCCGTGGCCGAGGCGCTGTCCATGCCGAGGGGCAGCATCGGCCCCACCAGAGGCCGCTGCCTGCACACACTGCGCTCCCACCTGGACCGCGAGGGAGGTGCCTGACATGCCCGACGACCTCGCCCCGTGGCTGGACGACCTGGTCACCACCCTCGACCCGCCGCCGCCCCACCTGGTGGAACGAGTCCACCTGCTGGTGGCGATCGCCCTGGCGTTCCGGGTGGCCTGAGCCTCCCCGATGGCCTGACGGACGCCGCACGGCCCGGAGCCGTGCGGCGTCACCCCGTCAGCTCAGATCCGCCGCACCGCGACCTTCACCTTCACCCCGTCGCCCACGACACCGACCGAGCCCTCCTCCACGGACCCGTAGGACACCTCGCTGCTCAACGTCTCCGAGGCCACGAACTCCTCGAACCGCCGCACCGCCTCGTCGACCTCCCCGGCAGGGAGCTGCAAGACCAGCGAGATCCGGTCCGACACCTCCAGGCCGGCGTCCTTCCGCGCCTGCTGCACGACCCGCACCAGGTCACGGGCGACGCCCTCGGCGGCCAGCTCCCCGGTCACCTCGGTGTCCAGCACGACCAGCCCGCTGTTCTGCGGCAACGCCGCCGTGGCGCCCCGGTCGGTCGCGACCAGCCGCTGCTCGTACTCCTCCGGGAACAGCTCGACGCCCGCCGCCACCACCGTCCCGTTCACCTCGGTCCAGTCGCCCGCCTTGACGGCCTTGATCACCTTCTGCACGTCCGGCCCCAGCCGGGGGCCCGCCGCCCGCGCGTTCACCGCGAGCTGGAAGTGCCCGTACGCGTCCACGTCGGTGGTCAGCTCGACCTCCTTGACGTTCACCTCGTCCCGTAGGATTCCGGTGAACGCCTCCAGCCGCGCCGCCTCGCCGGCCGCGATCACGAGCTTCGCCAGCGGCAGCCGCACCCGCAGCTTGTTGGCCTTGCGCAGCGACAACGCGGTCGACGCCACCTGCCGCACCTGGTCCATCGCTGCCACCAGGGCGTCGTCGGCCGGCAGGTCCGAGGCGCGCGGGAAGTCGGCCAGGTGCACCGAGCGCCCGCCGGTCAGACCCCGCCACACGGCCTCGGTGGTCAGCGGCAGCAGCGGCGCGGCCACCCGGCTCACCACCTCCAGCACGGTGTGCAGCGTGTCCACCGCGTCCTGGTCGCCCGCCCAGAACCGGTCCCGGGACCGGCGGACGTACCAGTTCGTCAGCACCTCCAGGTACTCCCGGATGGACGCGCACGCGCCGGAGATGTCGTACGTGTCGAGCTGCCCCGTCACCTCCGCCACCAGGTCGTGCGTCTTCGCCAGCGCGTACCGGTCGAGCACGTGCGGCGAATCCGTCCGCCACGTCCCCTCGACGTCCTCCGCGTTCGCGTACAACGCGAGGAAGTGCCAGGCGTTCCACAGCGGCAGCACCGCCTGGCGCACCGCGTCGCGGATACCGCGCTCGGTGACGACCAGGTCGCCGCCCCGCAGGATCGGGGACGCCATCAGGAACCACCGCATGGCGTCCGAGCCGTCGCGGTCGAAGACCTCGTTCACGTCCGGGTAGTTCTTGCGCGACTTGGACATCTTCTGGCCGTCGTCGCCCAGCACGATCCCGTGCGCCACGCAGTTCTTGAACGCCGGCCGGTCGAACAACGCGGTCGCCAGCACGTGCATCGTGTAGAACCAGCCGCGGGTCTGGCCGTTGTACTCCACGATGAAGTCGCCCGGGTAGTGGTCGTCGAACCACTCCGAGTTCTCGAACGGGTAGTGCACCTGGGCGAACGACATCGCGCCCGACTCGAACCAGCAGTCCAGCACCTCGGGCACCCGGCGCATCACCGACTTCCCGGTCGGGTCGTCCGGGTTCGGCCGGGTCAACTGGTCGATGTAGGGCCGGTGCAGGTCGGTCGGGCGCACGCCGAAGTCGCGCTCCAGCTCGTCCAGCGAGCCGTACACGTCCACCCGCGGGTGCTCCGGGTCGTCCGACACCCACACCGGGATCGGCGAGCCCCAGAACCGGTTCCGCGAGATGTTCCAGTCCCGCGCGTTCTCCAGCCACTTGCCGAACTGGCCGTCCCGGATGTGCTCGGGCACCCAGTTGATCTGCTGGTTCAGCTCGACCATCCGGTCCTTGAACCGCGACACGGCGACGAACCAGGACGACACGGCCCGCTGGATCAACGGGTTGTCGCACCGCCAGCAGTGCGGGTACGGGTGGTCGTAGGTCTCGTGGCGCAGCAGCAGGCCCGCGTCCCGCAGGTCGCGGATGATCGCCTTGTTCGCGTCGAAGACGTGCTGCCCCTCGTACGGCGGCACGTCCGCGGTGAACCGGCCGTGCGGGTCGACCGGCACGACGACCTCGATGCCCGCCGCGTCGGTGACGACCTTGTCCTCCTCACCGAACGCGGGCGCGATGTGGACGATGCCCGTGCCGTCCTCGGTGGTGACGTAGTCGGCGGCCAGCACCTGGTGGGCGTTCTCCCTGCCCACGAAGAAGTCGAACGGCGGCGCGTACCGGCGGCCCACCAGGTCGCTGCCCTTGTAGCGGGCGACGACCGGGGGCTCCTCGCCCAGCTCACGGGCGTACGCGGGCACGCGGGCCTCGGCGAGCAGGTAGCGCTCGCCGTTCGCCTCCACGGTCACGTAGTCCACGTCCGGGTGCACCGCGGCGGCCAGGTTGGACGGCAGGGTCCACGGCGTCGTCGTCCACACCAGCGCCAACTCGCCGGAGTCGAGCCGCAGGCCGACCGTCACCGCCGGGTCCTGCCGGTCCCGGTAGGTGTCGTCCATCTTGGTCTCGGTGTTGGACAGCGGCGTCTCGCAGCGCCAGCAGTACCAGAGCACCCGGAAGCCCTCGTAGACCAAGCCCTTGTCCCACAAGGTCTTGAAGGCCCACATGACGCTTTCCATGTAGTCCGGGTCGAGGGTCTTGTAGTCGTGGTCGAAGTCCACCCAGCGCGCCTGCCGGGTCACGTAGTCGCGCCACTGGCCGGTGTACCGGAGCACCGAGGTGCGGCAGACCTCGTTGAACTTCTCGATGCCGAACGCCTCGATCTCGGACTTCGACGAGAACCCGAGCTGCTTCTCGGCCTCCACCTCGGCGGGCAGGCCGTGCGTGTCCCAGCCGAACCGCCGCTCGACGTGCCGGCCGCGCATGGTCTGGTAGCGCGGGACGACGTCCTTGACGTAGCCGGTCAGCAGGTGGCCGTAGTGCGGCAGGCCGTTGGCGAACGGCGGGCCGTCGTAGAAGACGAACTCGTTGGCGCCCCGGTCCCCCGCCGGACGGGCGTCGATCGAGGCCTGGAACGTCCGGTCGGACCGCCAGAAGTCGAGGACGTCCTGTTCGAGGACGGGAAAGGACGGCTGGGAGGGCACCGAGCCCCCACCTGCCTTCGGGTAGGCCATCGTGCTGCTCCTCGCGTGCTGCGTCATTCCGGCACGCGGGGACGACACGCCGGGCCAGGCGCACCGCGGTACCACCCCGCTTGCCGACGCAGGTTCACGACGGCCTCTCGTTGACGGCTGTGACGGGCCGCACCCGTCCGGTTCTACTGAGGCTCGCGCCCGTTCTTCCGGAGGCTCCCCGGTGATGGCCGGATCGACGCCGTGCTCACTCCAGCGTAACCGGTCCGCGCAAACCGGTTGTCGGGCCGTTCCACTCCCGCGGCACTAGGCCCCGGCGGCACGATTCCGCGCCGCCAGGGTCGAGTCCGGGCGGCACACCGCGCACGGCGTGAAGCCGAGCTGACGGGCCTCGGACACCGGCAGGCCCAGCGACGCCCGACCGTCCAGCCAGGTGCACGCGGCCAGGTGGTAGCGCGGTCGCTCGTCCACCACCCTGATCTCGTCGGCCAGCTCGGCGACGATCAGCAGGTCGGCCGCGTCGGTGTCCTCCTCCTCGGGCTCTGTCGCCTGATCGGGTGACACGGGGGCGTCGTCGTCGACACCGTCCTCGTCCGCGGGATGATCGACAGCGGGAGGCTGCCGATCACCCGGCTCCGCCGTGGCGCCGGCCGCCCCGGGGGTCGGACCCGACCGGCGGCGCAGCCACCAGTCCCAGACCAGGACCAGGGCCGCCGCCGCGCTCGCGCCCACGGAGAGCCACGCCCAATGGGTCTGGGCGGAGGTCAGCGCGGGCACGAGCAGCCCCAGGGCGGCCAGCACCAACAGCAGAACGATGTAGAGCACGTCCGCAGACTAGATCAACGGGTCAGCCCGCTTCGGCGCGTGCCCCGAACGAGTAGCCCTGCTGGCGGCCATCGGACGGTGCGGCCGGGCCGCGGTCCTGCAGGTCGCGCAGCGAGGACTCCAGCATGGTCTTGAGCCGGGTCCGGTACTCGCGCTCGAACGTCTGGAGCTTGTCGATCTGCTTCTCGAGCGTGTTCTTCTCCTGGGTGATGTTGCCCATCACCTCGGCGTGCTTGCGCTGCGCGTCGCGGTCGAGCGCGCCCGCCTTCTCGCGGGCCTGCCGCTCCAGTGTCTCGGCACGGGTGCGCGCGTCGTTCAGCATGGTCTCGGCACGGGTGCGCGCCTCGTTGACCATCGTGTCGGCCTTGGCGCGGGCCTCGGAGAGGAGCTGCTCGGACTTCGTCCGGGCCTCCGACAGCATCCCGTCGGCCTCGGCCTTGGCCTCCCCGGTGAGCCGGTCGGCCATCTCCTGGGCCAACCCGAGCACCTTCGCGGCCTGGACGTGGTGGTCCCCACCACCACCGGGTGAAGTCTGCTCCAGCGCCGAGGGGGGTGGCACCGGGGCGAGTCGGCGAGGCTCGTCGACGACGCGGCTCGGACCGACGCCGGCGGCGACCTTGGCCCGTGCGTCCTCAAGATCGGCGCGTGCGGTCTCGACCTGCTGGTCGAGCTGCTCGACCTGCTGGCGCAGGTCGTTGTTCTCCTCGATCAGGCGGGCGAGCTCGCCCTCAACCAGGTCGAGGAACGCGTCCACCTCGTCCTCGTTGTAGCCCCGCTTGCCAATCGGCGGCTTGCTGAACGCGACGTTGTGCACGTCCGCGGGGGTCAACGGCATCAGATCACCTCACGCACTCCTGGGCTGTGGACATCCCTGGTCCCCTCACCTGGGATCGGCTACTCGCATCAGAATGATAACGACCAGCAACAGCACAATAATGGACAAGTCCAGACCGATGCCCCCGATCCGCACCGTCGGGATGAGCCGGCGGAGCAGTCGGACCGGGGGATCGGTCACCGTGTAGACGGTCTCCAGGGCCACCGCGACGCCGCCCGCCGGCCGCCACTCCCTGGCAAAAGACCGGACGAGCTCCACCACGACACGCGCCGTGAGCAGCAGCCAGAACGAGAACAGCACGTAGTAGACCACGAGCGACAGGGCATACACACCGTCAACTGTGCCATCACTCACCCGTGGTTGAGGAACCCGCCCTCCGCGAGCCGCCTCCGATCCTCCGCCGTGACGTCGATGTTCGGCGGTGAGAGGAGGAACACCTTATTGGTGACCTTGTCGATCGAGCCGCGCAGCGCGAACGCCAGCCCGGCCGCGAAGTCCACCAGCCGCTTGGCGTCCGCGTCGTCCATGTCGGTGAGGTTCATGATCACCGGGGTGCCGTCGCGGTAGTGCTCGCCGATGGTCCGCGCCTCGTTGTAGCTGCGCGGGTTGAGCGTGGTGATGCGGCCCAACTGGGTGCGGGCGGGCTCGGGCGCCGAGCGGACCCGGGATACCGGCTCCCGCTGCGGCTCGACGGCCAGCGCGCCGTGCGTGGGCTCGGCGCTCCAGGACCGCCGCGACCGGGCGCGCGCGTCCGGCTCGTAGTCCACGGCGTCGTCCTGCTCACCGCGGTAGCGGTTCACCGGGCGACGGCCGTTGCGCTGGTCGGGGTAGGTCTCGTAGTCCTCGGGCTCGGCGTACTCGGGCCGGTAGTCGTAGCGGCCCGGACGGTCGTGCTCGTAGTCCGGGTCGTCGGCGTACTCGGCGGGAACCATCCCGAAGTAGGCCTTCAGCTTGTGAAACCCGCTCATGGTCGAGCCCTTCCTCCGCCGATCCCTACCCGCAAGGACGTCGCGGCCGTCCCAGAGGTTCCAGACAGTTACGGCGAGGCTAGTCTCCGGCTGCCCAGCAACGCTGTTCCGACACGCACGCACGTGGAACCGCACGCGATGGCATCTTCCAGGTCACCGGACATCCCCGCCGAGATCACGTTGGCAGTGGGATGATCGTCACGCAAGCGGGTTACCGCACCTTGTAGAGCGTCAAACGCCTGCACTGGAGACATCCCGAGGGGTGCGACGGTCATCACACCGCGCAGCACAAGTTCATCCTTCCGAGCGACATACTCGGCCAGTCGCGGAACGTCCGGCAGCGGACAACCGCCCCGTTGCGGGTCGCCGTCGATGCTGACCTGGATCAACACGTCGAGCGCCCGGCCGGCGGCCCTGGCCAGCGCGTCCACCAGCCGCTCGGAGTCGACCGAGTCGACTTGGTCGGCCCAGCCGACGACGGATCTGGCCTTGTTCCGCTGGAGGCTGCCGACCATGTGCCACCGAGCCGACGCGTCCGGTCGCAGCGCGCCGAACTCCGCCACCTTGGCCCCGGCCTCCTGGTCGCGGTTCTCGGCGAACTCGGTGAGCCCGAGATCACTCAAAAGTGCGACATCCGCAGCCGGAAACGTCTTGGTGACCGCGAGCAACGTCACCTCGGCCGAATCCCGCCCGACCGCGTCACAAGCCCGCTCGATCCGCTGACGAACCTCAGCGAGGTTCGCCGCCAACTCGTCCCGCCGGTTCACCCGTCGATCCAGATCACGCCGGCGATCCGCCCAGTGCCGGGATCCCGCCGATGGCTGAAGAGGTCCCGCTCCTCGACCGTGCAACGAGGGTCGACACCCACCTTGCCGACCCCGGCGTCGGCCAACTGCTGCCACAACCCGGCCCGCAGATCAAGGGACGGCTTGCCGGCACGAGTCTTGGCCGCACTACCCGGCAGGTGCTTCTCGACATCGTCCCGCATCCCGGCGGGCACCTCGTAGCACTGCCCGCACACCGCCGGCCCGAGCAACACCTCGACCCGCCCCAACTCGGCCCCGAGCCCGCGCATCGCCTCCAGCGCGGCAGGCACCACACCGACCCGCGCGCCGACCCGTCCGGCGTGGACAGCGGCGATCACCCCGGCCTCGGGATCACCGAGCAGCACCGGCACGCAGTCGGCGGTGAGCACCACGAGCGCGAGCTTCGGAACATCGGTGACCACCGCGTCAGTAGCTTCGAGCGGCCCGTCCTGAGGCCCGTCGACCACCTGAACCGTCCGCCCGTGCACCTGCTCCATCCACACCAGCCGGTCCTCGGACAACCCGAGCCCTTCAGCCAACCGCCGGCGATTGGCAACGACAGCAGCCGGATCATCCCCGACGTGATCGCCAAGGTTGAACGACTCGAACGAGGACTTCGAAACCCCACCCTGCCGGGTAGTCACGACACGACGAATGCGCACCCCCACAGCCTGCCACGCACACCAACGCGCACGAGCACACCGACCCGAAGCCCGCGCGAGAGCACAGCAGCCCGAGGCTGGCGCAGGCACAACCACCCGAAGCCCGCGCGAGCACAGCAGCTAGGAGCTTGCGCGAGCACAAAGAAGGGGCCTCGTGTTCTCCCCGTATGGCCTGCCCGCAGGGCTACCGCGCTTGTCCAGGGAGCGCAAGCACGCTTTTCGCTTGCGCTCCCTGGACAAGGGTGGTGGTCTTTGACCAGGTCATACGGGGAGAACACGACGCCTTGCCCTTCCTCCCCGGAGGCCTGCCCAGCGGCGAGCGCCCGCTTTTGATCTTTGGTCTTGAGGCGGTCGCGATCGCGCTTCGACGAAGAGCTACAAGCGTCCTCGCCGGACAGGCAGGCCGCCAAGGATGATCACAAAAGCAGGACCAGGGCGTCGTGCCATCCCCGTATGACCTGGTCAAAGACCACCACCCTTGTCAGGGATGCGCAAGCGAAAAGCGTGCTTGCGCATCCCTGACAAGCGCGGTTCCCTGCGGGCAGGCCATACGGGGATGACACGCAGCCCACCGACAGGTGTGCGCGCTGCGCGCGCCACTGCAAGAGCGCGAAGCTCGCCACTGCGAACAGCAAGAAAAAGGGAGACCCGCCGACTGGTCGGCGGGTCTCCCTCTCGAAGTGCTGGGCCTCAGGGCACCTGGCTAACGTCGCATGAAGGGCGGGACGTCCACCTCGTCGTCCGGGTCGTCCGTCACCGGCACGGCGCGGCTGGGCAGTCCGCCCTGCGGCAGGGTCCGGGGCATGGTCGGCTGGGGCTGCGGCACCGGGGTCGGCGTCGGGGTGGGCGGAGGCGTCTGGTACGCGGGTGGCGGGTTGCCGTTGGTCTGCGGCGGCACGGTCGGCCTGGGTGGCATCACCGGCGGGGGCGCCTGTTCCACCGGCTGGACGGGCTGCTGGTTCACCACGCCCGATTGCCCCGGAGCCACCGGCCCGCCACGGGTCGAGCTGGACAGCGCCTGGGGTTCCAGCTTCTTGTGCGTCGGTCCCCCGCTGTCGAAGCCGGCGGCGATCACCGTGACCCGGACCTCGTCGCCCAGCGAGTCGTCGATCACCGTGCCGAAGATGATGTTCGCGTCCGGGTGGGCGGCTTCCTGGACGAGCGACGCCGACTCGTTGATCTCGAACAGGCCCAGGTCGGAACCGCCCGCGATGGAGAGCAGCACGCCGTGCGCGCCCTCCATGGACGCTTCCAGCAGGGGCGAGTTGATCGCCTTCTGCGCGGCCTGCACCGCCCGGCCCTCGCCTCTCGCCGAGCCGATGCCCATCAGCGCCGAGCCCGCGCCGGACATGACCGACTTCACGTCGGCGAAGTCCAGGTTGATCAGACCGGGCGTGGTGATCAGGTCCGTGATGCCCTGGACACCGGACAGCAGGACCTCGTCCGCCGAGCGGAAGGCGTCCATCAGGCTGACGCCGATGTCGCCGAGCTGGAGCAGCCGGTCGTTGGGGATGACGATCAGCGTGTCGCACTCGTTGCGGAGCGCCTGTATGCCGTCTTCCGCCTGCTTGGCGCGGCGCTTGCCCTCGAACGAGAACGGCCGGGTGACGACGCCGATGGTGAGGGCGCCGAGCTTGCGGGCGATGGACGCCACGACCGGCGCGCCGCCGGTGCCCGTGCCGCCGCCCTCGCCGGCCGTGACGAACACCATGTCGGCGCCCTTGAGGACTTCCTCGATCTCTTCGCGGTGGTCCTCGGCGGCCCTGTGGCCCACCTCGGGGTTCGCGCCCGCGCCGAGGCCGCGGGTCAGTTCACGGCCGATGTCGAGCTTCACGTCGGCGTCGGACATCAGCAGAGCCTGTGCGTCGGTGTTCACCGCGATGAACTCGACACCCTTGAGCCCGACCTCGATCATCCGGTTGACGGCGTTCACACCGCCACCGCCGATGCCGACGACCTTTATCACCGCGAGGTAGTTGTGCGGGGGCGTCATCGGATCCGCCTTCCTGATCGTGTCCGTGCTCATGTGCTGGAGTGGATGACCACCGGTGTCACACCCGGACGGAGCTCCACCCGGATTGAAACCCTCAACCAGAGGTCAAGAGTTATGTCAACCCCGTATGTTCTTGCAGGACGTTATGCACGAAGAATGCCTCGGTCCAGCAGCCACGCCGTGTTGTGTCCCGACCGGGTGAGCCACGTCTACTCGCCGGTCACCCCGTCGAGCATCTCGCGCACCACGTCCAGGTGCCCCGCGTGCCGACCCGTCTCCTCGATGAGATGGATCAGCACCCAGCGCGTGGAAAGCCGCTTGTCCCCGCGGAACACCACCTCGTGGTCGAGGTCGAGCCCCGCGGCGACCTCCCGGCTCACCGCGCACTGCGCAGCGTAGTCGGCCACCAATCCCGAGATCGTCTCACCCGGCTCGATCCGCCAGTCGGCGTCCGGATCCTCCCGCGAATACGGGGCCACGTCCGGCTGCCCCAGCAGCGCCACCCGGAACCAGTAGTGCTCCACCCACCGCAGGTGCTTGACGATGCCCGCGGCCGTGTTGAGCGGCGACGGGAGCACCGAACGGCGGGCGTCCTCTTCGGACAGTCCGGCCACCTTCAGCTCGATGGTGCCGCGCAGGTAGTCCAGGAAACCGCCCAGCAGCGAACGTTCATCGCCGGTGAACGGCACGTCCACCCGGTCCTCGGGCCTGGTCACGATCTTCGTCTCGGTCATGGCGCGCAGTATCGCGGCAGGTCACGGCTGCGCAGAACCGAGTTTCGCCCGAACCTCCGCCGACGTGGGACGTCCGACCGCTCCGACGCCCGCCGCCACGCGCGCACCGCGGCCTCGTGGTCGCCCACCGCGTGGTGAGCATCACCCAACCGTAGAGCGGGTCGCCGGCCCCGAACCGGTTGCCGACCTTCTCCCACAGCGTCGCGGAAGGCTCGCACGGCATGCGCGATCCCGCTTCCGGGAGCGCGCCCAGCCGGGAGTCAGGACACCGTCGGCAGCTCCGGGCTCGACACGTCGAACACCGTTCCTTCACGGGTCATCAACACCTGCGCCACGGCCGCCTTGCGCGGCGTGTCCACCGCCGACCCCCACCGGATCTCCCGGCCGGCGGTCAGCGCCAGCTTCACGTCCGCGCCGGTGGTGGCCGACACGGTGAGCACTTCCCGCCGCAGTTCCTCGGGCAGCCCGGTCAGCACGGCGACCGCGGCCGGCAGCCCCGCCGGCTCGGCGGTCAGCTCCGGCAGGCCCTCCGGCGGCTGCGCCAGCACCGCGTAGTCCTTGCCGGTGGCGTCCACCAGGTGGGCGCCGTCGGCCAGGTCGACCACCGCGACCGGCGTGCGCTCGTCCACGGTGAGCCGCACGGTCCCCGGCACCGACCGCTCCACCCGCACCGCCGCCACCCGGGACAGCTTGCGCACGCGCTCCACGATCCCGTCGACGTCCAGCCGGACCAGCGGCGTGCCCTCTTCGATCTCGGCGGCCTGGCGCACCTCGTCGGCGGTCAGCTCCACGACCCCCTGCACCTCCACCTCCCGCACGCCCAGCAGCGGCGTGAACCAGACCGCGCCCACCACGCCGGTCACCACCAGCAGGACGAGGACCGCGATCGCCCGGCGGCGCAGCACCGTGCGCCGGGACGGTCCGCCACGCCCGGCCGGGCGCCGCCGCCGCACGGGGGCGGGGCGGCGGCGCGCCGTGGGCGTGCTCATCACCGGTCCAGCTCGCCGACGATCTCCGAGCCGAGCATGGTCACGTCGCCCGCGCCCATGGTCACCACCACGTCGCCGTCCCCGACCAGGCCCGCCACCAGCGCGGGCACCCGGTCGAACGACGGCTCGTAGTGCACCTTCTCCGGAGCCAGCGGCACCTTGCCCGCCACCAGCGCACCGGTCACACCCGGCTCGGGGTCCTCCCGCGCGCCGTAGACGTCGAGCACCACGACCTCGTCGGCCAGGCCGAGCGCGGTGCCGAACTCGTCCGCGAACAGCCTGGTCCGCGAGTACAGGTGCGGCTGGAACACCACGACCAGCTTGCCCTCGCCCGCGACCGGCCGGGCGGCGGTGAGCTGCGCGGCGACCTCCGTCGGGTGGTGGGCGTAGTCGTCGTAGACCCGCACGCCCGCCCCATGGCCCTTGAACTCGAACCGCCGGCGCACCCCGCCGAACGCGGCCAGGCCCTCCAGCACGCAGTCCCGCGCCGCGCCCAGCTCCAGCGCCGCGACCAGGGCCGCGATCGCGTTGCCCGCCATGTGCTCGCCGGGCACCGCGACGCGGATGTCCACCGTCTCGCCGCCGACCTCCACGACCGCGAGCCCGCCGCCGTCGCGGGGCCGGTAGTCGACCAGCCTCGCCGCGTCCGGGCCGGTGGCCGTGCGGCCGTACGGGCGGACCCGGATGCCCCGGGCGGTCGCCCGCGCGGCGAGGGCCGCCGCGCCCGGGTCGTCCACGCACGCCACCAGCACCCCGTCGGGCCGGACGCGTTCCAGGAACGAGTCGAACACCGCGACGTACGCCTCCACGGTGCCGTGGTGGTCCAGGTGGTCGGCTTCGACGTTGGTCACCACCGCCACGGACGGCGCGAAGAACAGGAACGACCCGTCGCTCTCGTCGGCCTCGGCCACGAACACGCCGCCCGTGCCCTGGTGGGCGTTCGCGCCGGACTCGTTCAGGTCGCCGCCGATCGCGAAGGAGGGGTCCATCCGGCAGTGTTGCAGGGCGACCGTGAGCATCGAGGTCGTGGACGTCTTGCCGTGCGTGCCGGCGACGCAGGCCACGCGGTGGTCCAGCATCAGCGCGGCCAGCGCCTCGGCCCGCCGCAGCACCACCACACCGCGTTCGCGCGCGGCCACCAGCTCGGGGTTGCCCTCGCGGATCGCCGTGGACACCACGACCGCCGTCGGACCGCCGTCGAGCTGGTCCAGGTGCGCGCTCTCGTGGCCGAGCGCGATGGCCGCGCCCTGCGCCCGCAGCGCCAGCACGGTGCGCGAGTCCTTGGCGTCCGAGCCGGACACCTGCGCGCCCCGGGCCAGCAGGATCCGCGCGATGCCGCTCATACCCGCGCCGCCGATGCCGACCAGGTGCACCCGGTCGAGCACGGTGGACGGATCGCCCGGCAGGCCCTCGTCGCCGCGCACCGCGCCGCGGAGTTCTCCGGCGTTGTTCACTTCTCGATCACTTCCAGGACGATGCGGGCCAGCACCTCGTCGGCCTCCCGGTGGCCGGTGCCGAGCGTCGCGGCGGTCATCGCGGCCAGCCGCGCGCGGTCCGCGACCAGCGGCACCACGTGCTGCGTGACCCACTGCGGCGTCAACTGGTCGTCGGGCACCAAGAGCCCGCCGCCCGCGCGCACCACCGGACCGGCGTTCAGCGCCTGCTCGCCGTTGCCGATCGGCAGCGGCACGAACACCGCCGGCAGGCCCACCGCCGACACCTCGGCGACGGTCATCGCGCCGGCTCTGCACAGCACCGCGTCGGCCGCCGCGTAGGCGAGGTCCATCCGCTCCAGGTACGGCACCGGCACGTACGCGGGCGCGCCCGGCACCGACTGCACCGCGACGGTGTGCTTCGGCCCGTGCGCGTGCAGCACGCCGATCCCGGCCTGCGCGAACGCGGACGCCGCGCCGGTCACCGCGTTGTTGATGGTCCGCGCGCCCTGGGAGCCGCCGAACACCAGCAGCGTCGGCGCGTCCGGGTGGAGCCCGAAGTGCGCGCGGGCCTGCGCCCGCAGCGCGGCCCGGTCCAGCGACGTGATGGAGTGCCGCAGCGGGATGCCGATGATCTCCGCGTCGGTCAGCCCCGAGTCGGGCACGGCGGCGGCGACCCGGGTGGCGAACTTCGCGCCGACCTTGTTCGCCAGGCCGCTCTTCGCGTTGGCCTCGTGCACCACGATCGGCACCCGGCCGCGCGCGGCGAGGTAGGCGGGCAGCGACACGTAGCCGCCGAACCCGACGACCACGTCCGCGCCGACGCGCTCCAGCACCTCGCGGGTGCGCCGGACCGACTCGCGGACCCGCAGCGGCAGCTTGAGCAGGTCGGGCGACGGCTTGCGCGGCATCGGCACCGGCGGGATCAGCTCCAGCGGGTAGCCGCGCGCGGGCACCAGCTTGTTCTCCAACCCCCGCTCGGTGCCGAGCGCGACCACACGCGCGTCGGGCCGCAGCCGCATGACGGCGTCGGCCAGGGCCAGGGCGGGCTCGATGTGCCCGGCGGTGCCGCCTCCGGCGACCACCACGCACGGTCCGACCTGCTGGGGAACCCCGGTCACGCACTTCCTCCTTGTTCGGTACTGCAACGGCTATCGCCCGTCGCGACGCCGGGACCGATCCTGGGTCGCTCTGCGGGAGTCGCGCCGACGGTACTCCGACGGCGGAGCGTGCCGGCCGGCCATCCTCCGCTCGTCCACCGGCGGCGGCGCGGCCTTGCGCCCGCGCGGCGGCGTGGACGGCCGGACCGGCTTGCGCTTGGGCGGCGGCTTGTAGGCCACCGGCGCGGGCAGCTTGAGCACCCCGCCGACCCGGCCCGGACCGAGCGACCGCAGCGCGGACACCGCTTCGGGCTCGTGCCGGGCGCAACTGGCGAGGATGCCGAACACCACCATCGTGGTGACGATCGACGTGCCGCCGGACGAGATCATCGGCAGCGTGATGCCGGTGACGGGCAGCAGCTTGACGACGTACCCGATGTTGATCGCGGCCTGCGCGACCAGCCACACGGTCAGCGTCGCCGACACCATCCGGATCCACGGGTCGGTGTTCCGCGCGGCGATCCGCAGCCCCACGACCGCCAGCAGCGCGAACAGCCCGAGCACCACCAGGCACCCGATGAAGCCGAGTTCCTCGCCGATCACGGCGAAGATGAAGTCGCTGTGCACGTTGGGCAGGTAACGCCACTTCGAGCTGCCGTTGGTCAGCCCCTTGCCGAAGAACCCGCCTTCGGCCAACGCGAACAACGCCTGCCGCGCCTGGAGCCCCGCGCCCAGCGGGTCCTTGTCGGGGTCCAGGTAGGTCATCACGCGCTCCAACCGGTACGGCGAGCCGACCGCCAGCACCACTGCGCCGGACACCGCGCCGATCGCGATCACGCCGAAGAACCGCATCGGCGCGCCCACGAACCAGAGCAGGCTGATCAGCACCACGCCGAGCGTGATCGTGCCGCCGAGGTCGGGCTGGAGCATCACGAGCGCGAACACGACCAGCGCCACCGGCACTACCGGCACCAGCAGGTGCCGGTACTGGTCCAGCAACGCCCGCTTGGTCACCAGGACGTGCGCGCCCCACAGCGCGAGCGCCAGCTTGGCCGCCTCGATGGGCTGGAACGAGATCGACCCGATGATGAACCACGACTGCGCGCCGTAGTTCTCCGTCCCCAGCGGGGTCAGGACGAGCACGAGCATGATCACGCAGGCCAGCATCGCCATCGTGCTGACGTGCCGGATCTTGCGCAGCGGGATGCGCAGGACGATCAGGAACAGCACCGTGCCCACGGCCACGTAGAGGAGCTGCTTCTGGAACACGCTGTACGCGGACGCGCCCACGGCGACCTCGCCGGGAGCGGACGCGGACAGCACCATGATGAGCCCGATGGCGGTCAGCAGGCCGAAGATCGCGAGCAGCAGGTGGAAATCGGCCAGCGGCCGGCTCAGCCACGCGGTGAGCGCGCTGCGGACCACGACCACCCGGCCGCCGCGCCGGGCAGGTGCGGCCGGGGGTGGCCGTTCCGCGATCGCTCTGTCCACCGCTGTCATACGTGCATCGTCTCCCGCTTCGCGCGGGGAAAGGGGAAAATCCGCCGCGTGTCGCTCAGACGCGATCCCGATCACGCCCTTGACCGCCCAGTGGACGCCCGAAACCGGTTGACGGTTGCTCGCGGGCGCGATCGGATCGGCCCGTGCACCCCGACGAACCGACGATCGACCCGCCCCTCGTCCGCCGTCTGCTGGTCGAGCGCTGCCCGGCATGGGCCGACCTGCCGTTGCGGCGGGTGCGGTCGGCGGGCACCGACAACGCCATGTACCGACTGGGTGACGACATGGTCGTGCGACTGCCCCGCGTCGGCTGGGCCGTCGACAGCATCACGCACGAGTACGAATGGCTGTCACGACTGGCCCCACACCTGCCGGTCGCCGTCCCGGAACCCCTGGCACTCGGCGAACCCACCGCCGACTACCCGTGGCCCTGGGCGGTGTACCGCTGGCTGGACGGCGAGAACCCCACCCACGTCCCGCCCGGTTTCGCCCAGGACATCGCCGGATTCGTCGCGGAACTGCGCGGGCTCCGACTCCCCGACCCGCCGGTCGCGGGTCGCGGCAAACCCCTGGCGACAAGGGATGCGGCCACCCGCGAGGCGATCGACGCGTTGGGCGACCGGGTGGACACCGCAGCCGTCACCGCCGTGTGGGAGTCGGCGCTGGCGGCGCCCCCGTGGGACGGCGACCCGGTGTGGGTGCACGCGGACCTGTCACCGGGGAACGTGTTGGTGGCGGAGGGAAAACTCAGCGCCGTGATCGACTTCTCGTCGACCGGCGTCGGCGATCCCGCCGCGGACCTGCCGGTGGCGTGGAACCTGCTGCCGGCCCGGGACCGCGCCGAGTTCCGGGCCGTGCTGGGTGACGACGACGCCACCTGGGAACGCGGCCGTGGCCTGGCGCTGTCGATCGCGTTGATCCAGTTGCCGTACTACTGGGACACCAACCCGACGCTGGTCGCCAACTCCTGGCGCGTCCTCGGGGAGCTGTTGGCTAGCGCTTGAGCCCAGCCAGGAACGCCGCCATCGAACGCCCGGAGAACCCCAGCACCGGCCCAGCGGAGTTCTTGCTGTCCCGCACCCGGAAGGCAGTGGTCGACCGCGCCACTTCGACGCACGCGCCGGAACCGTTGCTACGGCTGCTCTTGCGCCACTCCGACCACATGGTCATCTCCCTCAGGTTTCACCGATCACACGCCGGATCAGTGCTACCGACTCGCGCGGATCGAGCGCCGATGCGCGCAAGTGGTTGAACACCAGGCTATACCGCTCCACCTCGGCCGCGTCATCCAGATAGAGGCCGCCAGTCAGGTTGTCGATGTAGACGACGCTCGGAAAGTCCAGGAACTTCAACAGGTGGAAGGCAGTTCCCATCGCCATGTGCTGCCCCTTGTCGAACGGCAGCACCTGAAGCGTGACGTTGGGCAGTTCGGCCAGCTTCAGCAGGTGGAGCAACTGCTCCTGATGGACTTCACTGCCCCCGACGACCCGACGCAGGGCAGCCTCATCGAGGATCCCCCACACGACCAGCGAGCCGTCTTCCACGCGGTGCTGCCTGGTCTGGCGCAACTCGGCACGCTTGTCGATCACTTCGTCACGGGCGTCGGGGGCGTAGGCGCGCATGACCTGTCGGGCGTACGCAGGTGTCTGGAAGAGGCCGGGAACGAGGTCGATCTCGAAGATGCTGACGGTGTTCGCTTCCGATTCCAGGACCACGTACTCGGAGAACCAGTCGAACAGGACGTCGCCGTAGACGTGCCACCACCCGCGCTTCTTCGCGACCTTCGCCAACCGCAGGAGCCACTGGAGCTTCTCAGGATCGGCCCGGTACAGTTCGGCGAGAGCCTTGGTGTCCACTATGGACACACCGGTGATCGCCGACTCGATCCGGCTGATCTTGGACTTGGAGAAGCCCAACTCGCGGATCACGTCGTCGAAGCTGAGGCCGGCTTCCTCGCGGAGCTGGACCAATGCGCTCGCCAACACACGTCGGCGAACCCCCGGACCCTGGTTCTGCGGCATGACTGCGACATTAGCGGCAAAACAGACCACTGATCGGGTGAACTTCAGCAACACAGCCCTCTGCTGTGTTGCAGCAAAATGCCGTCGGGTGGACTGTTGCGCCATGACCACGATCAATGACGCGCTAGCCCGCGCCCATCACCTGCTCCAGCAGGACATGCTGGGCTACCTGGACACCGTCGAGCACCTGACCAGCGAGTACGACACCGACGACGACACGATCCTGACCGTCGCGCGCACCGAGGTGCCCCGCCTGATCGCCGCCCTGCGCGGCACGGTCACCGGCCACAAGCCCGACCTGCACGGCCTGTGCCTGGGCTGCCCGCCCACCTGGGTCGACGGCCGGCTGGGGCGCGAAGCCTGGCCGTGCCCGACGATCTCGCGCGCGCAAGAGTTCCTGAAGAACCCCGACAGCATCTACGACTCCGTGCCCCACGAGAGGCCCTGACAGCGACCGGCACGACCTACGACAAGCACAACCCACGACAAGCACGACCTACGAACGGCCGTCCCCACCGGTCAGGGCGCGCACCGCGTCCGCGAACGCCTTGCCCCGGTGCGCGTAGTCGCTGAACATGTCCATCGAAGCCGCCGCCGGAGCCAGCACCACCGCGTCCCCCGGCTGCGCCATCGAACGGGCCGCGCGCACCGCGTCGTCCATGGTCGCGTCGTCCAGCACCGCCACCGGCACGGACGGCGCGTGCCGGGACAACGCCGAAGCGATGACCTCCCGGTCCGCCCCGATCAGCACCGCCCCCCGCAGCCGGTGCCCCTCGGACCGCACCAACTCGTCCACCGAAGCGCCCTTCAACAACCCGCCGGCCACCCACACGACGCTCTCGTGCGACCGCAACGACGCCGAGGCCGCGTGCGGGTTGGTCGCCTTCGAATCGTTGACGTAGGAAACCCCGCCGGACTCCGCGACGAACTCCGCCCGGTGCGCGCCGGGCCGGAAGTCCCGCAGGCCCTGACCGACCGCCTCCGCCGACACGCCGTGCGCCCGAGCCAGCGCGGCGGCGGCCAGCGCGTCCGCGACACCGGGCGGTCCGCCGGGCCGGATGTCCGACACGGCCGCCAGCACGGCGTCCGGGCCGAACGCGCGGTCGACCAGGTTGCCGTCCAGCACGCCGAGCTGCCCCTCCGCCGGCGCGCCCAGCGTGAAACCGACGTGGGCGGCGGCCGGCGACGAGGCCAGCAGCCGTGCCACATGAGGGTCGTCGACGCCGGCGACGGCCACCTCGCCCGTCAGCACACCGGCCTTGGCGGCGGCGTACTCCTCGAACGAGCCGTGCCAGTCGAGGTGGTCCTCGGCCAGGTTCAGCAGCACGCCCGCCGCCGGGCGCACCGACGGCGACCAGTGGAGCTGGAAGCTCGACAGCTCCACCGCGAGCACCCGGTGCCCGGCCAGCAGGGCGTCCACCACGGGCAGGCCGACGTTCCCGCACGCCGCCGCGTCGAGGCCGGCCGCCCGCAGGATCGACTCCAGCATCCCGACCGTCGTGGTCTTGCCGTTCGTGCCGGTCACCGCCAGCCACCCGGGCGGGTCGGCCAGTTCCAGGCCCATCCGCCAGGCCAGCTCCACCTCGCCGATCACCTCGACGCCCGCCGCCCCGGCCGCGACCAGCAGCGGGCTGTCCGGCCGCCAGCCGGGGCTGGTGACCACCAGCTCCACCTCCGGCGGCGGCGCGACCAGGCCCGGCACCAGGGCCACGCCCGGCAGCATCGGCTCCAGCGCCGCCAACCGGTCGGCGCTGCCGTCGGTGACCGTCACCGACGCGCCCGCCGCGAGCAGCGCCTCGGCGGCGGACCGGCCGGTCACCCCGGCTCCGGCGACCAGGACGTGGCGACCGGCCAGGAATCCCATGCGTCAGCTCCCCGCCGCGGTCAGCCACTCGCTGTAGAACAGGCCCAGGCCCAGCATGCAGCACATGCCCGCCAGCAGCCAGAACCGGATGATCACCGTGGTTTCCGCCCACCCGGCCAGCTCGAAGTGGTGGTGGAACGGGGCCATTCGGAACAGCCGCCGCCGGGACGTGCGGAACACCGCGACCTGCAACACCACCGACAACGCCTCGACCACGAACAGACCGCCGATCACGACCATCAGCAGCTCGGTGCGGGTCGTGATGGACAGGCCCGCCACCAGGCCGCCCAGCGCGAGGGAACCGGTGTCGCCCATGAAGATCTTGGCCGGCGCGGCGTTCCACCACAGGAAGCCGATGCAGCCCGCCATCGCGGCGGCGGCCACCACCGCCAGGTCCAGCGGGTCGCGCACGTCGTAGCAGCCGGCCACCAGCAGGTTCGAGCAGTTGTAGCGGAACTGCCAGAAGCTGATCACCACGTAGGTGCCGAGCACCATCGCCGACGTGCCGCCCGCGAGGCCGTCCGCGCCGTCGGTCAGGTTGACCGCGTTCGACCAGGCGCTGATCGCCGCGTAGCAGAACACCACGAACCCGACCACGCCGAACGACACGACCGCGATGTCCCGCACGAACGACAGGTTCACCGACGCGGGCGTGAGGCCGTCCTTGTTCGGGAACTGCACGACCAGGACCGCGAAGATGATGGTGGCGACGAACTGGCCGACCAGCTTGGCCGTCTTGTTCAGCCCCAGGTTGCGCTGTTTGCGGATCTTGATGAAGTCGTCCAGGAAGCCCACGACGCCCAGCGACGTGGTCAGCATCAGCACCAGCAGGCCGGACGCGCTGGGCGTCTGCTCGGCCGCCGACGCGGACATCGAGTTCACCAGGTGCGCGCCGAGGTAGCCCGCCCACATCGCGACCAGGATCGCGACGCCGCCCATGGTGGGCGTGCCGCGCTTGGTCTTGTGGCTCTGCGGACCCTCTTCGCGGATCTCCTGGCCGAAGCCCTGCCGCGAGAAGATCTTGATCAGGTACGGCGTCAGCATGATCGACGCGATCAGCGCGATGGCCGCCGCGATGAGGATGCTCTTCACTTGCTGACCGCCTCCAGGAGAGCCTCGGCAACCCGCCACAGGCCGTATGAGTTGGATGCCTTGACCAGCACGACGTCACCCGGCCGAACCTGGTCGCGCAGCAGCTCCACGGCCGCCGCGACATCGGGCACCAGTACCGCTTCTTCGCCCCATGATCCTTCCAGGTGCGCCCCCTGGTGCATCGGGCGGGCGTCCGGACCGACCACGACCAGCTTGTTGATGTCCAGGCGTACCGCGAGCCTGCCGATCTCGTCGTGCGCGCGGACGTGGTCCGCACCCAGTTCCGCCATGGGGCCCAGCACGGCCCAGCTTCGCCGGGCGGGCGTGGCGGCCCGGGAGATCGTGGCCAGCGACTTCAGCGCGGCGCGCACGGACTCCGGGTTCGCGTTGTAAGCGTCGTTGACGATCGTCACACCGTCAGGACGTTCGGTGACGGCCATGCGATGCGCCGACACGCGTTCGGCTTTGCCGAGCGCGTCGGCGATCTGCCGCGGCGTCGCGCCGAGTTCCAGCGCGACCGCGGCGGCGGTGAGCGCGTTGCCGACCTGGTGCGGCCCGTGCACGGCGAGCCGGACCTGCGCCTCGCCCTGCGGGGTGACCAGCCGGAAGCCCGCGCGGGCGTGCGCGTCGAGTTCGATGTCGACGGCCCGGACCTGCGCGGCGCTGTGCTCGCCGACCAGCACGACCTTGGCCTTCGTGCGGTCCGCCATGCCCGCGACCAGCGGGTCGTCGGCGTTCAGGACCGCCACGCCGTCCTCGGGCAGGGCCTCCACGAGTTCGCCCTTGGCCTGCGCGATGCCCTGCCGGGAGCCGAACTCGCCGAGGTGCGCGCTGCCGACGTTGAGCACGGCGCCGACCTTCGGCGGGGCCACCCGGCACAGCTCGGCGATGTGGCCGGGGCCGCGCGCGGACAGTTCGAGCACCAGGAAACGGGTGTCCGCGTCGGCGCGCAGGGCCGTCCACGGGTGGCCGAGTTCGTTGTTGAACGACCCCGGCGGGGCGATGGTCGGGCCGAGCGGCGCGAGGACCTGGGCGATCAGGTCCTTGGTGGACGTCTTGCCGGACGAGCCGGTGACGCCGACGACGGTCAGGTCCGCGAGCCGGTCGGTGACGTGGCGGGCCAGCTTCGCCAGCGCCGCGAGGACCGCCGCGCCCACGCCGTCCGTGTCGCCGGACAGGACGTAGGCCCGGCCGTGCCCGGCGTCCACCGGGGGCACGATGACGGCGGGCGCGTCCACCGGACGTCCGGCGAGGACACCCGCCGCGCCCAGGGCGACGGCCTGCGCCGCGAAGTCGTGGCCGTCGACCCGCGCGCCGGGCAGCGCCAGGAACAGGCCGCCGGCGGTGAGCTTGCGGGAGTCGAACTCCACGGAGCCGGTGACGACCGGCGTGCCGTCGGTGCCGTGCAGCGTGCCGCCGACGATCCGGGCGATCTCGGCCAGGCTGAGCGGGATCACTGGTGCGCCTCCCTGATGGCCGAAGCCAAGGTATCCACGTCGGAGAACGGGTGCACGACACCCGCAACCTCTTGTCCGGTCTCGTGCCCCTTGCCCGCGATCACGACGACGTCGCCGGCGTGGGCCAGCGACACCGCGTGCCGGATGGCGTGCCCCCGGTCGCCGATCTCGACCACCTCGCCGCGCTCGGTCTCCGCGAGCGCCAGAGCGCCCCGCAGCATCGCGGCGCGGATCGCGGCGGGGTCCTCGCTGCGCGGGTTGTCGTCGGTGACGATGAGGACGTCGCTGCGCCGGGCGGCCTCCTCGCCCATCAGCGGGCGTTTGGCGGTGTCCCGGTCGCCGCCGCAGCCGAGGACCGTGATGATCCGGCCGGCGGACCGGGCCCGGACGGCGTCCAGGGCCAGCGCGACCGCCTGCGGCTTGTGCGAGTAGTCCACGACGGCCGCGAAGTCCTGGCCCTCGTCCACCCGCTGCATCCGGCCGGGCACCCACACCTCGGCCAGACCGCGCCGGATCGCCTCGACGTCGATCCCCCGCGCGTGCAGGCAGGCGATCGCGAGCAGGGCGTTGGCGACGTTGAACTCGCCGGGCAGCCGCAGCTCGACGTCGACGGACAGACCGGGCCCGTGGGCGGTGAACGACTGCTCGCCGGTCGCCGAGACCCGGACGTCGGACGCGGTCCAGTCGGCCTCGCCGGTGATCGACACGGTGATCGTGCCGGGCTTCACCAGCCGCCGCCCCCACTCGCCGTCGACGCACACCACCTCCGTCCGGGCCCGGCCGTCGAACAGCTTGGCCTTGGTCCGGAAGTAGTCCTCCATGTCCGGGTGGAAGTCCAGGTGGTCCTGGGAGAGGTTGGT
The DNA here is from genome assembly GCF_050942485.1 of Actinosynnema sp. CS-041913. NCBI lineage: Bacteria > Bacillati > Actinomycetota > Actinomycetes > Pseudonocardiales > Pseudonocardiaceae > Actinosynnema > Actinosynnema sp. CS-041913. The sequence goes on from NZ_CP192037.1 coordinate 7,384,706, forward strand.
GAACGCGCCGACCGCGAACCCGACCCCGCCGACCCGGCCGAGGCGCAGGGCGTGGCTGGAGACCTCCATGGTCACGTCCGTGACGCCCCGCTCCTCCATGACGGCGAGCAAGGCGTGCAGGTCGGGCGCTTCGGGCGTGGTCAGCGCGCTGTCCAGCCGCTCGCCCGCGATCCGGGTCTCGACGGTGCCGATGAGCCCGGTCTCCCGCCCGGCGGCCTTCAGCACCGCCTCGATCAGGTAGCTGGTGGTGGTCTTGCCCGAGGTCCCGGTGATGCCGAACACCGCGAGCCGGGTGGACGGGTCGCCGTAGACGTGGGCGGCCAGCACCCCCAGCACCTCCCGGGGGTCCGGGTGCACCAGCACCGGGACGCCGTCGCCGACCTTCGCCGCGCCCGCCTCGTCGGTCAGCACCGCCACCGCGCCCAGCGCGAGGGCCTGGTGGGCGAAGTCCGCGCCGTGCGCGCGGGCGCCGGGCAGCGCGGCGAACAGGTCGCCGGGCCGGACGTGCTGGGCCCGCAACGTCACGCCGCTGACGAGCACGTGGGCGCGGTCGGGCGCGGTGAGGCGCGCGTCCACGGTCGAGGCGAGTTCGGACACGGCGACGGGCTGGACGCGGGAAGGGCGAGGCGGGGCGGTCGCGACCTTGCCCTCAAGCTTGGCAGGCACGCGCGGAAGGCTACCGGCGCACGGAGAGTGTCCACCCACCACGTCCACTCACGACACTTGTCGAAGGACCGGCGGGACGACACGCGGACCAGCGGACCGGCGGGGACGACACTTGTCAGAGGACCAGCGGGACGACGGGGCTCTGCTCGGCCGACAGCGGGACCTGGTAGCGCTGGGACAGGTAGGACGCGATGTCGTGGAACAGCGGCGCCGCCGACTCGCTGTACATGCCGCCGGCCGACGGCGCGTCGAGCATGATCCCCACCACAAAGCGCGGGTTGTCGGCCGGGAAGATGCCCGCGAACGTGATCCAGTACGAGCTGTTGCTGTAGCAGCCGCAGTTCTTGTCCACCTGCTGCGCGGTGCCCGTCTTGCCCGAGACCTGGTAGCCCGGCAGGGCCGCCGACGGGCCGGTGCCGGTCTGGTTCCCCGGCGCCTTCTGCACCACGGCGCGGAACATGTCGCGGACCGTCTTCGCCGTCTGCGGGCTCACCACGCGGGTCTCCTCGGGACGCGGCGTCTCCTTGCGCACGCCGTTCTCGTCCACCTCGGCGCGGATGATGCGCGGCGGGACGCGCACGCCGTCGTTCGCGATCGCCTGGTACATGCCGGTCATCTGCAGCAGCGTCATGTTCAGGCCCTGCCCGATCGGCAGGTTGCCGAACGTCGAGCCGGACCACTGGTTGCGCGGCGGCACCGAGCCCGGCTCCTCGCCCGGCAGACCGGACTCGGTGCGCTTGCCGAGGCCGAACTTGCGCAGCATCTCCGCGTACCGGTCCTCGCCGATCTTCTGCGCGGTCATCAGGGTGCCGACGTTCGAGGACTTCGCGAACACGCCGGTGAACGTCATGTCCTGCACGGGGTGGTCCGCCGCGTCCCGGATGACCCGGTCGGCGACCTTGATCCGGTCGTCCACGGTCAGCACGCTGTCCGGCTGGTAGATGCCGTCCTCGATGGCCGTGGCGGCGGTGACCACCTTGTTCACCGAACCCGGCTCGAACACCGACGTCACCGCCGCGTTGCGGGTCTGGTCCGCGGCGGCCTTGCCGAAGTCCGCCGGGTCGAACGTCTTGTCGTTCGCCATCGCCAGGATCTCGGCCGTGCGCATGTCCAGCACCACCGCCGAGCCGGTCTTCGCGCCCGACTTCGCGGTGTACTCGGTGACCATCCGCTGCAACGCGTACTGCGTGTCCACGTCCAGCGTCAGCTCCAGGCTGCGGCCGGGCGTCGCGGCGGCCAGCTCGCGCGACCGGTCGGGGCCGGGGATGACCACGTTGTTGTTGCCCTGCATGGTGTCCACCACGCGGCGGCCGTTGCGGCCGGCGAGCAGGTTGTCCTGCGAGTTCTCCAGGCCGAGCAGACCGTGCGTGGCGGGCGGCTCCTGGTCCTTGCGCCAGTTCGCCGCGCCGACGATGTTCGACGCCAGGTCGCCGTTCGGGTAGACCCGAACCGCCCGGTACTCGGAGCCGATGTCGGCGTACTTGTCGGTGATCGTGGCGGCCTTGCCGGGATCGATGTTGTCCACGAGTTCGATGTAGGTGGTGTCCTCGGTGAGCATCCCGTACATGGTCCGCTCGTCGGTCTTCTGGCCGCCGACCTCGGTGCCGAGGGTGTCCTGGATGAACCGGGCGACCGATTTCGCCCAGTCCTCGTAGCTGCCGATCGAGGGGTCGGTGTCCTGCGCCTTCACCCACTTCTCGCGGGTCATCTGCGGCACTGCGTAGAGGGCGCGCGCCTCGATGCTGAACGCGAGCTGGTTGCCGTTCCGGTCGGTGATGGAGCCGCGGGCGGCCGGGATGTCGATGAACGTCGCCCGCTGCTTCTCGGCCTGCTCGGACAGGGCCTCCGCCTGGAACCCCTGCACCTGCACCAGCTTGATCCCGGCCGACAGCAGCGCGCCGACCAGCAGCAGCCGGCCGATCGCGAGGCGGACACGGCTGTTCCCGCCGCGCCGCCGCTTGGCCGGGGCCGGTCCGCGGACCGACAGTGGCCGCCGCGCGGGCCTGCCCCGGCTGGGACCTGGCATCACCGACCCCCGGGCAGTTGCTCGCCCTGCGGCGACTGCTCACCCTGACCCGGCTGCTCACCCTGCGGCGGCTGCTCGCCCTGCCCCGGCTGCCCGCCTTGCGGCGACTGCTCACCCTGCGGCGGCTGCCCCTCGGCCTGCCCCTGGCCGCCGGCCTGCTGCTGCCCGTTCGGGTCGGCCTGCTGCTGGTTCCGCTGCGCGTTCGGATCCGGGGCGGGGGTTTCGGACGGTGGCGGTTCGGGGGCCTTGGCCTCCGAGGGCTTGCCGTAGACCTCGACCGTCCCGTCCGGCAGCAGCCGCAGCCGCGCCGGGTCGTCGACCGGCACCAGGCCGAGCTTCGCCGCCGCCTCCGCGAGCTTCAGCGGCGACTCGCCGAGCGCCACCTCCTGCCGGAGCTGCTCGGCCTGCCGCGCGAGCCTGGTCTCCTCGGCGCGTGCGTCCTGGAGCCGGTACGAGTCCGCCGTCGCCTGCGTCGACAGCCACATGATCGCCGTGATGCCCACCCCGAGCACCACCATCACCATGATCACGAACGGGGTCCGGGGCGCGATCGCCTGCCGGCGGGTCACCGCCGGGCCGCGGGCGGGCCGGGTGCGCTGCGCCCGACGCGCGTAAGCCCGCTCCGCCGCCGCCGAACGGGGGCGGGCGGGCACGGACTTCAGGGCGCGCTCGCGCGGCTTCGCCGGGGCCGACGGCACGCCGTTCGCCCGTGCGGGTGCGGTCATGTCGCCTCCCGGATGCGTTCCGCCGCCCGGAGTCGTACCGGTGCGGCCCTGGGGTTCTCCTCGATCTCCTGCTCGTTCGCCACCTCGGCGCCCCGGGTCACGAGCCGCAGCTCGGGGCCGTGGCCGGGCAGCTCCACCGGCAGGTCCTGCGGTGTCCGCGAGACGGCCAGCGCGGCGAACGCCCGCTTGACCATCCGGTCTTCCAGCGACTGGTAGGACTCCACGACGATCCGGCCGCCCACCGCGAGCACCGACAGCGCGGCGGGCAGGGCCTGGCGCAGCGACTCCAGCTCGCCGTTGACCTCGATCCGCAGCGCCTGGAACGTCCGCTTCGCCGGGTGGCCCCCGGTCCGCCTGGTCGCGGCCGGCACCACGCTGTAGAGCAGCTCGACCAGCCGGCCGCTGTTCGTGAACGGCTCGCGCTCGCGCTCCCGCGCCACCGCCGAGGCGATCTTGCGGGCGAACCGCTCCTCGCCGTAGTCGCGCAGGATGCGGGTCAGGTCGTCCACCGGGTACTCGTTGAGCACGTCCGCCGCCGTCATGCCGGTGCCCGCGCTCATCCGCATGTCCAGCGGCGAGTCGCGGGAGTAGGCGAAGCCGCGCTCCTCGGCGTCGAGCTGCAGCGACGAGACGCCCAGGTCCATCAGGACGCCGTCCACCGGGCCGTCGACCGCGTCCGCGATCCGGTCGTACGTGGTGCGCACGAACGTGACCCGGTCCGCGTACGGCGCGAGCCGCTGCCGGGACAGCTCGATCGCCTGCGGGTCGCGGTCCAGCCCGATCAGGCGCACCCGCGGGTGCGCCCGCAGCACGGCCTCGGAGTGCCCGCCCAGCCCCAGGGTGCAGTCCACGAAGACCGCGTCCCGGTCGGCCAGCGCGGGCGCCAGCAGGGCGAGGACGCGGTCGAGCAGCACCGGCACGTGTCGCGCCCGCTCCACCATGTCCACTCCCAAGCATCCCCCCGCCGTGACAAGAAATTCGGGTGTCGTCAGGTCCCCGCCCGCCCGTCGGACCTGGCGCCGGGGAAGGTGCGCCAGGGCCGAAAGCCGAGCGGACCGAGGCCTCACGGCACCCGATACCTCAAGCATTCCCATGCCCTCACTCAGAAGACGCCCGGCAGCACCTCCTCGCGAGCCTCGGCGTAGCTGTCCTCGTGCTCGTCCAGGTAGCGCTGCCACGCCTGCGCGTCCCAGATCTCCAGCCGGTTGATCGCGCCGATGACCACGCACTCCTTGGTCAGCCCCGCGTAGCGGCGCAGTTCCGGTGCGATGGACACCCGGCCCTGGCCGTCCGGCCGCTGCTCGTCGGTGCCGGCGAACAGGTAGCGCTGGTAGGCGCGGACCGCCTCGTTGGTGAACGGCGCTTCCGCGATCTTGCGCGCCATCAACTCGAACTCGGCCCGCGGGAACACGTAGAGGCAGTGGTCCTGGCCCTTGGTGACCATGAGACCCCCCGCTAGCGCGTCCCGGAACTTCGCAGGCAGCGTCAACCGGCCCTTGTCGTCCAGCTTGGGGTGGTGCGTGCCCAGGAACACGGCAACCCACCTCCCGCGGCCGGAGATCGAACCGGCAGTGGAGCCCCCGTCTGCCCCACCGGCCGCCACAGTACCCCACTTTTCTCCACAGTCAACGCTGAAACGGGTGGTCGCACGGCACGTCGTTCCCTGTTTACGCAGGTAGAGGCCGGATGGCCGGAGTGGGTCACGGTGGGGGACGCAGGGCACCTCCACCTCCGCGGGTGAGCGCATCCGACCGGAATCCCACTCGAACGGCCCAGCGAAATCGGGCAAAACCGGTTCACCCGATGGTCTGGTGGGGAATGGTGGTGGGAGCGGGTGAACCGGCCGGGCCCGGCGGCCGTGGAAACCGGCGGGACGAAACTGTTCAATCGGTGTAGGGCGCTTCGCTCTGGTTTGACACACTGCGTGAAACGCTCACCGCCTCCGCGAACCGGTCGCGGGTGGGCCCCTCTTCAGGAGGTCGAGTGACTCCGAGTACCCAGCCAGCCGCGCTGCCCGAACACTCGTACGGGGGCGGTGGGCTCAACCACGTGAACAACACTGCCCACCCGAACGGCCGGCCAGACGAGGTGCTCGCCGAACTGCACGCCGTGGTGGGACGCATCGCGGCCAACGTCGAGAAGGTCATCGTCGGCAAGCCCGACGTGGTGCGCGTCGCGATCGTGACGCTGCTGGCCGAGGGCCACCTGCTGGTGGAGGACGTGCCGGGGGTCGGCAAGACCTCGCTCGCCAAGGCGCTGGCCCGGTCCATCGACTGTTCGGTGAGCCGCATCCAGTTCACCCCGGACCTGCTGCCCAGCGACATCACCGGTGTGTCGATCTACAACCGGCAGGACAACGACTTCGAGTTCCGCCCCGGCCCGGTGTTCGCGAACATCGTGGTCGGCGACGAGATCAACCGCGCGTCGCCCAAGACGCAGTCGGCGCTGCTGGAGTGCATGGAGGAGCACCAGGTCACGGTCGACGGGAACACCTACCCGCTGAGCGCGCCGTTCATGGTGATCGCCACGCAGAACCCGATCGAGATGGAGGGCACCTACGCCCTGCCCGAGGCGCAGCGCGACCGGTTCACCGCGCGCGTCTCCATCGGGTACCCGGACCCGCAGGCCGAGCTGGCGATGGTGGACGAGCACGCGGGCAGCGACCCGATGGCGCTGCTGCGCCCGGTGTCGGACGCCGACCAGGTGCTCAAGCTGGTGCACGCGGTGCGGCGGGTGCACCTGTCGCAGGAGATCCGCCGGTACGCGGTCGAGCTGGTGGGCGCCACGCGGCGGCTGCCGGAGCTGCGGCTGGGCGCGTCGCCGCGGTCCACGTTGCAGCTCGTGCGGTCGGCGCGGGCGCAGGCGGCGCTGGCCGGGCGCGATTTCGTGGTGCCCGACGACATCCACGCGGTGGCCGTGCCCGTGCTGGCGCACCGGCTGGTGCTGACCGCCGAGGCGCAGGCCGCCCGCCGGTCGTCCGCCGACCTGGTGCGCAACCTGTTGCAGCGGGTGCCGGTGCCGCAGGCGGCGATGGACCCGACGGGCCAGTTCCTGCACTCCATGAACCAGAACCGCTGACATGCGCGGAGCCCTGTCCGGACTGACGACCAGGGGCCGCTGCCTGCTCGCCGCCGGGATCGCCGCCCTGCTGTGCGCGGTCGTGCTCAACGAGCGCGACCTGCTGCGCGTGGCGGTGTTCGTGGTGGCGCTGCCGGTGCTCGCGGCGTGGCTGGCGCAGCGGGCGCGGGTCGGCCTGCACGCGTCCCGGTTCCTGTTCCCCAGCCGCGTCCAGGTGGGCTCGGCGACCGACGTCCGGGTGGAGCTGCGGTCCACCGGCCGGCTGCCGACCGGCGGCCTGCTGCTGGAGGACGCCGTGCCGTACGCGCTCGGGTCGCGGCCCCGGTTCGTGGTGGAACGCCTGCCGCGCAACACGGTCACCTCCCTGCGCTACCCGCTCAAGCCGGTGCTGCGCGGCATCCAGCAGGTCGGCCCGCTGATGGCGCGGGTGACGGACCCGTTCGGGCTGGCAGAGTTCGACCGCGAGCTGGCGGGCCGCTCGCAGCTCGTCGTGGTGCCGCGCGTGGTGGGCCTGGCGGGTCTGCCCAGCGGCTCGGGCATGGGCGCGGGCGACGACGGATCGATCCGGCTGCGCGCCGGGCAGGGCGAGGACGACGCCGTGGTGCGGCAGTACCGGCACGGCGACGACTTGCGGAAGGTGCACTGGCGCTCGACCGCCCGGCGGGACGAGCTGATGGTCCGCGTGGAGGAACGGCCGTGGCGCGGCGGGACGACCGTGCTGCTGGACCACCGCCAGACCGCGCACCGGGGCACCGGTCCCGGCTCGTCGCTGGAGTGGGCGGTGTCGTTCGCGGCGTCGGTCTGCCTGCACCTGCACCGGTTCGGGCACCAGGTGCGGCTGGTCGGCGACGACGGCCGGGTGCTGGCGGGCGGGTCCGGCGACGGCGGGCACAGCGACGCGGTGGTGCTGGACGCGCTGGCCGCGTTGCAGCCCTCGCACCGCCGTGAGCCGGCGGCGGGCCTGGACCCCGGCGCGGGTCAGGAGGTCATCGCGCTCCTCGGCGGCTCGACGCCCGCCGTGGTGGACGCGCTGGTGCGCAACCGGCCGCGCGGGATGCGCAGCCTCGCCGTGGTGATGGACGTGCGGGCGTGGGCGGCGGCCACCGAGGACCCCGCCCCCGACCCGGAAGAGGCGCGGCGCCTGCTGACCGGGGCGGGCTGGGGCGCGGTGGTGGCCCGGCCGTCGACGCCGATGGGCCAGGTCTGGCAGGAGCTGTGCCACAGCGCGGGCAACCGCGGTCCCGTGGTGCGCACGGAGGTGGGTTAGTGGCAGGCAGGACCGCCGCCGGCGGCGGCAACTGGGCGGTGAGCGCGACCCCCGCCGTGGCGGGCCTGGCGACGCTGTGCGCCGCGACCGCGCTGTCCAGCGTGATCGGCGGCGCGCTGTGGCTGGTGAACCTGGCCGTGGCGATCATCGTGGTGGCGGGCGTCGGCGTGCTGTTGCGCGCGGCCCGGCTGCCCATCCCGCTGGTGGGGCTCGGCCAGGTGTTCGCGCTGCTGTGCCTGCTGGTGACGATCTTCACCCGGACCGGCGTGCTGCTGGTCTTCCCCGGACCCCAGTCGTTGAGCGACCTGCTCACGGTGCTGGGCACCGCGTTCGCCGAGGTGCAGACCGGGGTGCCGCCGGTCGACGACAGCGAGGCCATGCGGTGCCTGGTGATGCTCGCCATCGGCCTGGTCGCGGTGCTGGTGGACCTGCTCGCGGTCGGCGCGTCCGCGCCCGCCGCGTCCGGGCTGGTGCTGCTGTGCGTGTTCGCGGTGCCCGCGTCGCTGGCCGACGAGATGCTGCCGCTGTGGACGTTCGTGTTCGGCGCGGCGGCGTTCGCGCTGCTGCTGGCCGTCGACGGGCAGCACCGGCACGAGGCGTGGCGCGGGAGGCTGCCCAACGGCGGGGTCGGCGGCGCCGGTCCGGCGGCGACCGGCGTCGCGGGGCTGGCGGTGGTGGTCGCGCTGCTCGCGGGCGCGAGCCTGACCCTGGTCGGCACCGTCGGGCGGCTGCCCGGCACCGGCGACAGCGTGGGCGGCGGGGCGGACAAGCTCGGCCTCGACCCGATGACCGAACTGCGCGGCATGCTCAACCAGGGCGCGACGCGGGAGCTGTTCCGGGTGCGCGACCTGCCCGAGTCGTCGTACCTGCGGGCGATGACGCTGCGCGAGTACGTGCCGGACGAGGGCTGGCGCATCGGGGAGGACCTGCCGCCGGGCGTCGCCGCGAACGGCGACCTGCCCGCGCAGCCCGGCGATCCCGGCGGCGGCGAGACCGTCGAGGTGACCATCGAGCCGGTGAGCTGGCTGGACAACTGGCTGCCGGTGTACGGCAGGCCGCGCCGGATCCAGGACGTGGACCAGAACTGGCGCTACGACCCGGTGCGCGGCATGGTCTACAGCGTCCACGCGCGGCAGGCGGGGACGTACAAGATCCAGACCGTGCTCAAGGAGCCGGGCGCGGACGCGCTGCGCAAGGCCTCCGGCACGCTGGACATCGAGGACGCGTACCTCGAAGCGCCCGGCGTGAGCCCGGAGGTGGCGAACCTGGCGCGGACGATCACGCGCGACCAGGACAACACGTTCGACAAGGCCGCGGCGCTGCACCGGTTCTTCACCGACGGCACGCAGGGCTTCACGTACACCACGCAGACCACCGGCCCGCAGACCAGCGACGCGTTGCGCGACTTCGTGTTCACGGGCAAGAAGGGCTACTGCGAGCAGTACGCGTCGGCGATGGCGATCATGGCGAGGTCGGTCGGCCTGCCGTCCCGCGTGGCCATGGGCTTCACGGCCGGGTTCCCGACCGACGACTACCAGACGATCACGACCCAGGACGCCCACGCGTGGGTGGAGATCTACTTCCCCGGCTACGGCTGGATGGTCTTCGACCCGACGCCGCTGTCGGACGGCCGGGGCCTGGTGCCCCCGTACATCGCCGGCCAGAACCCGGACGGCGAGGAGACCGACACCACCGACACGACGACCACGACGACCATCCCGACGACCGCCGGCAGCAGCGGCTCGACGTCCGCCGCGCCGGGCGCCACCGGCCAGGACGGTCAGACCCAGGACGAGGAGCCGACGCCCACGTGGCACACGGTGACCCTGCTGGTCGCGGCCGGCGTGGGGGTGCTGCTGACGGGTTTCCTGCTGGTCTGGCGGAACCGGCGGTCACGCGGCCCCGGTCCGCCGGACTGGGCGGGGCGGACGCCGTGGCTGCTGCCGGCCCTCGGCGGGACCGCCGTCGCAGCCTGGATGGTGGGCCTGACGATGGCGGTCGCGCTGCTGTCGTGGTGGGTGGCCGGGCCGTTGCTGGCGGTGCTGGTGGCGGCGGTGCCCGCCGGCGTGCGGGCCGTGCGGCGCAAGGCCCGCTTGCAGGCGGTGGCGAGCCTCGGACCGGACGCGGCCGGCGCGGCGTGGCAGGAACTGCTGGCCGAGTCCGTGGACCGCGGCACCCGGGTGCCCACGACCGAGACCGTGCGGGTGGCGGCGCGGCGACTGGTCCGAGCGCACAACCTGGACGAGCAGGGCCGCGACGGCCTGCGCGCCGTGGTCGGCGCGGTGGAGCGCTCCTGGTACAGCGCGCGGGCCGACGCGGACCCGTCGTTGCCGCAGGCGTTCGACGAGGTCCGGCGCAGCCTGAGCCGCAACGCGCCGCTGGCGCTCCGGGCGAAGGTGCTGCCGCGGTCGGTGCTGCACCCGAACGTGCCGCCGGAGACGACCTGACGGACTCCTGACCGGACGCCGTCGGTGAACTGACCGGCGGCGCTCCCGCCATGATCATGTCGGGAGCGCGGTTCGCGGAGTGCCTGTGCGAATCGGCAGACGGTCGCCGGATCAGCCCTCCGGCGACCGTGACCGCGTGGACATCCGGAGCACCGCATTGCGCGGGCCCCGGTAGCGCGCACGGCTACGCCCCGTCAGTAGAGCTGACGGGGCGCATTCGCCAACAGCTCCCCTTGATCGGGGAGCGGGCCGGGGTCGGTCAGGCGGGGTTCGTCTCTACTCGTCCTCTAGGCGACGACGGAAACGCTCTTCCATCTTCTGGGAGAACGAGCTGCGGCTCGGCCGACTTCCCTCTTCGGCGGGTTCCTCGGCACCCTGGTCACCACGACGCAACGTCGTCACGGTGAGCAGCACGCCGAAGAACATCACCAGGAAGCCGACTACGCTCACCACCGGGATACCAGCGAGCTTCGGCAACATCACACCCGTCACCAGCAGCGCGACACCCACGGCGAACAGCACGATGCCCTGGATGCGACGCCGTCGGGACGGCTTGCGCAGCTTGGCGCCGCGCACAGTGGATGCGAACTTCGGGTCCTCGGCGTAGAGCGCGCGCTCGATCTGGTCGAGCAGTCGCTGCTCGTGCTCGGAGAGTGGCATGGCTCCTCCTCCGGCACAGCGGTCGCGGGCGCCGGGTGTTCACGGTTGCCGCCGGTCCCGGCGGACGCCCCACCCTGGGGGCGTCACAACCAGGATACGATTCGCGGGGCCCGGCGACTACCCAGTCCTCGACCATAAGCGGTTCGTTCGGTCACCATCATCCTCACGGGTCAACGGTCAGACCTTCGTGAGGTCGCCCAAACCGCCCCGAAGGTCAATTGTCAAGCCTCCGCTCGTAGCGGGTCGACGGCAATGTGAGCCCAAGTACACCCGATCAGGGGCCTCCACCCGGCTCGCACCCACGGTTCGGGATCACGAAGCCCCTAGACTTGCACCCGCCATTCATCCCATCACCACACCTCTATGGTCGCGCATACTCGCTCCTCAATGATCGGCGACGCTTCGGGCATGGGCGCAGGGGGCGATGGCGAGCGGTGGACCGGGCGCAGCCCATCCTGAGCCGGGGGTGGCCACTCAAGGCCGGGTGTGGCCGGTCAGGGCGGGGCGGGAGCGGTTTTGGGCCTGGGTGGTTGCGTGGAGTAGGGATCTGGCTGCTTTGCGGCCGGCGCCGCGCAGTTCCTGTGGTGGGGTTCGGAGCACCACCGCTCCCGCTGCCGTGAGCAGGGTGTCGGGGTTCGCGGTGAACTGCCAGGCCAGCGCCAGCTCCTCCCACCACGCGTCGGCCGTGCCCACCGGGGTGCCGTCCGCTGTCCGCACCTCCACGTTCCACCTCGGGGGCGGGAGCGGGAGGTCGGCGAGCAACGCTTTCGCCCAGGCCTGCGGAACGGTCCGGATGCCGTCCGACAGGTCCCTCAGGATCCGCCTCGTCGGGTCGGCCTCCCTGGACAGGCCCTTCGCCAGGTCCGCCACCCCCACGCCGCCCCGGCGGACCGCCTCCGTCAGCACGGCCCGCACGGCCTCCTGGTCCCCGAGCACGGACTTCGCCGCGTCGACGGCGGCTCTGGCCAGCGGCGCGGTCAGGAAGCCCTTTCTCAGGACCGGCGGCGGGAGCGTGCGCGACCTCGCCACCCGGAGCAGTGGCGTCGGGTCGACCGGTCTGGTGGACAGGACCTGGATCGGGCCTGACACGGGTAACGCACGCATCCCGTGGAGTTGCAGCGCGTCGAGGCCCGTCAACTGGGCGTCGGGGCCGGCGTAGCGGAGGGCCGCCTGCATCAGTTGCCGGCGGTTCGGGGGTTTTCGGGACAGCAGGAGGACTCCGGGCAGGACGTGTTGCCAGGGGGCTCCCGGACGGCAGCGGCTGGTCAGTTCTTCGTTGGACAGGCCCAGGCTGAGCAGTTCCGCCGCGGTGGTCACGCGGTGCGGGAACAGGTTCGCCAGGGCGTCCAGGCTGATCGTGGCTCGGTTCGTGGTGTGCATGGGTCCACGATCGACGTTTCGGGGTGGGCCGTCGACAGGGAGTTCACGAATTGTGGACAAGTGCCGGGGCTGTGGACAACTGGCGCGAACGCGAACGAGAAGAGGCCTTCCGCGGACCCGACCGCCCGCGGAAGGCCTCATGGAACGGCGACCGCCCCTCGTCGGCCACCGCCGGGATCTAGAGCCGGACCAGGTCTTCCCTGATCTCGGCGTCCAAGTCGCGCCGGTTCGCGCGGACCTCGCGCCAGGCGTCGTGCACGGCCACCAGGCCGCCCGACAGCACCAGCGCCACGGCCAGCGCGACGATGCCGCTCGTTTCCAGTTGCGTGACGATGACGGCGGCTGCCCAAAGCTGGACGACGGTGAAGACGAGGGTGCAGGCGAGGCGTTCGGTGAACCGGCGGCGGGACCTGGCGGGCTCCTCGTGGTGGTTCATGGCTCCCCCTCTGAGTTCGGCGTACCTCATTTGTAGGGGGAACGGCGCGGATGTTCTGCGTCAGATGACGCACAAGCCGGAACCCGATTTTTGCAGGTGAGGCCTTGTGCGGATCACATGGTCAGGTCGTAGAGCCGATTCACTTCGAGAATGTCGATCTTCCGCCGCCCGGTGCTGATGATGCCCGCTTCGCGCAGCGACCGCAGCACCCGCACGAGGGATTCGCGGGACGTGCCGGCGATGCCCGCCAGCTCCTCCTGGCTCAGCGACACGGCGCCCTGGTCGGCGATGCCCCGCTCCAGCGCCACGTCGATCAGCACGGCCGCCACGCGCTGGGTCGCCGTGCCGCTGATCTGGACCCGCTGGCGGTCCGTGTCGCGCTGCCGGGCCACGACGACGGTCAGCACGGCCCACGCGATACGCGGGTACCGCTGGCACAGGGACGCGAACCCGGACGCGGAGACGATCAGGGCACGGACCGCGCCCAGGGCCCGGACGGTGGCCGAGCGGGGCAGGCCGTCGATGGCCGAACGCTCGCCCACGATGTCGCCCGCGCCCCGGACCGCCAAGACCTTCTCGGCGCCGTCCGCCTTCGTGGCGGTGACGCGGAGCAGACCTCGCCGGACCACCAGCACGTGGCGGGTCACCTCGCCCTCGTGGCAGATCACATCGCCGGAGGCGTAGTCGCGCTCCGTGCCTGTCGCCCCGAGCACCGCGTGCTCGGCGGGTGTGAGGAGACCCCAGAACCGGTCCACGCTGACAGGGTGCACGGTGATCGACCCGGCCGTTCGGTTTGTCCACTCCGACCACCCGAACGGCCTGCTCCGGCACGTCGGGACACCGAATCGGCGACCGGCATCAGCGCTCGGGCCTGGGCTGCGCCTCGTTCGGCTGGTGCGGCGCCGCGGCCAGCAGGGACGCCGGTTTCACCGCGGCCCGGCCGAACCTGGTCCGGGCCTGGTCGGCGGCCTGCTCGGCTTCCCGCCACCCGCGCTCCGGCGCGTCGAACATCAACTGTTCGCCGTCCTCGCCCTCCACCAACTGCTCGATCCGCACGCCGATCAGCCGCACCGCGCCCGGCGGGACCTGCTCGTCCAGCAGGGTCGATGCGGTCTTGTAGACCTCCTGGGTCACGTCGGTCGCCACCCGCAGGGTCTTCGACCTGGTGATCGTGGTGAAGTCGGCGAACCGGACCTTGATCGACACCGTCCGCCCGCGCAGCCCGCGCGACCGGAGGGACGCCGCCGAGCGTTCGGACAGTCTCAGCAGCTCGCGCCTGAGCAGCTCGCGGTCGAAGTGGTCGACCTCGAACGTCTCCTCCGCGCCGATGGACTTCTCCCTGGTCGACGGCACCACCGGGCGGTCGTCCAAGCCCTGGGACAGGGCGTGCAGGTGCTCCGCCAGCGCCACGCCCAGCACGCGGCGCAGCCGGGGCAGCGGGGTGGCCGCCACGTCGGCGACCGTCTCCAGGCCCACCCGGTCGAGCTGCTCCGCCGTGCGCTTGCCCACGCCCCACAGCGCCGAGACCGGCAGCGGGTGCAGGAACTCCAGCACGGCCGCCTTCGGCACCACCATCACGCCGTCCGGCTTGCACATGCCGGACGCCAGCTTCGCGAGGAACTTCGTCGGGGCCACGCCCACCGAGCACGTGATCCCGTGCGCCTCCTCCACCTGGCGCCGCACGAGCTGCGCGATCGCCGCCGGGGTCAGCCGCAGCCGCCGGAGCGCCCCGCTGACGTCCAGGAACGCCTCGTCCAGGCTCAACGGCTCCACCAGCGGCGTGATGTCCCGGAAGATCGCCATCACCCCGCGCGACACCTCCTGGTACCGGGCGAAGTTCGGCGGCACGAACACCGCGTGCGGCGCGAGCCGCCGGGCGTGGGCGGTCGGCATCGCCGAGCGCACGCCGTACTCGCGGGCCAGGTAGTTCGCCGACGCCACCACGCCCCGGTTCGCCGTGCCGCCCACGATCACCGGCTTGCCGACCAGCTCCGCGTTGTCGCGGATCTCCACGGACGCGTAGAAGGCGTCCATGTCGACGTGCAGCATCGCGCAGCCGGTGTCGTCCGGCCACGTGTCGCCCCGCGCGCGGAAGCGGTCGACCAGGCCGCGTGGCAGGTTCGCGCTGCGGCCCATGCCCACCTCCTCCACCGACAGGGTTCCACCGAGCCAAGCTTCGAACTCGTGTTCGACAGCCTAGTCCAGCCGGTAGGCCCGGTGCGCGTTCTCCGAGCCGATCAGGTGGGCGATCCGCACCGCGTCCGCCTCCCCGAACGCGTGCCGCCGCAACCCGGACAGCAGGAAGTCCGACAACGCCCGCCGGAAGAACAGCGCGCCCAGGTGGTACAGCTCGGCCAGGCCGAACGCGTCCGTCGAGAACAGGAACTTCCCGAACGGCACGATCTCCAGCGCCTCGGCGAACACGCGGCTCGCCTGGTGCCCCAGGTTGTGCGTGGCCAGCCCGAGGTCCACGAACACGTGCGGGAACACCTGCGCCAGGTACCCGGCGCTGCGGTGGAACGGGTAGTTGTGCAGCAGCATGATCGGCACGTCCAACGCCGCCGTCGCCCGCAGCAGGTCCGTCAGCAGCGACGGATCCGCCCGGTGCAACGCCAGATCGCGGTCGCCGTACCCGACGTGGAACTGCACCGGAAGCCCGAGCTCCAGCGCCTCCCACACCAGGAACCGCGACAGCACCTCGTCGGCGCACCGCTCACCGCCGACCGCCAGCCACCGCTCGCACGCCGCCACCACGGCCGCGTCGGACGGACGCTCCCCGGACAGTTGCAAGCCCACCCGGTACGCCGCGATCGACTTCGCCGCCACCGCGGGCCCGACCTCCAACGCCCGACGAACCCGGTCGGGAAACCCCACGGCACCGTCCATGATCACATCTTCGGCGAGGCGTTCCAAGCGAATCACCGGGAGTTCACGCGATCCGGTGAACACCGAAGGCCCGACCAGCCGCTCCGGCCACAGCCCACCGTCCACCAGGAACGTCGTGATCCCGGACGCCACCAGGAACGCCCGGTTCACCTCCGCCGCGCCCAGAGACCGCCGCCGCGCCACGTACTCGGCGGCTGGCGCATGGGGTGAGAGATCCAGCAAAGGCCCACACCAGCGCCGCACCGCGAAGCCCACCGAGGAGTCGAACAGCGAGGTCCCCCAAGGGCTCACGACGTCCGCCTCGGTCAGCATCTCCTCGAACCCGATCCGGTCCACGTCATCCCGCAACACCCCGTGGCAGTGGTGGTCCACGAGGTTCAGCTCGGCGACGTAGGGCAGCAGCGGGTCCACTTGTTGAAGGGTAGAGACCTGGTGTACCCACGCACCTCATGGACACCGCGGAACGGGACCACCGGCACGCCTGGGCCACCGACCTGCTGGACGACCTCGCCGATCGCGACGTCGTGGCGGTCGCCATCACCTGGGTCGACCACAGCGGCATCACGAGGGTGAAATCCGTGCCGCTCGACAAGCTGCCGGACGCCGCCGCGCACGGCGTGGGCGCCTCCCCCGTGTTCGACGCCTTCCTCCTGGACGACTCGATCGTCTCCGGGCGGCACGCCGGCGGCCCGGTCGGCGACCTCCGGCTGCACCCGGACCTGGACCGCATCACGGTGCTCGCGGGCCAGCCGGGCTGGGCGTGGGCCCCGGCCGACCGCCACGACCAGCACGGCGACCCGCACCCGCAGGACGAGCGCGGCCTGGCCCGCACCATGGCCGACCGCCTCACCGTCCACGGTTACGAGATCAAGGCCGGTTTCGAGGTGGAGTGGGCGGTAGGCCAGGCCGGCACCGACGACTTCCGCCCCGCCACCACCGGCCCCGCCTACGGCCACGCCCGCCAGGTGGAGCTGTCCGACTACTGCGTGGACCTGATCGCCGCCCTGGCCGAGCAGGACGTCGACGTGCTCCAGTTCCACCCCGAGTACGCACCGGGCCAGTTCGAGGTTTCCACGGCCCCCGAGGACCCGGTGCACGCCGCCGACACCGCCGTCCTGGTCCGCGAGACGATCCGGGCGATCACCGTCCGGCACGGCCTGCGCGCGTCCTTCTCACCCAAGGTCGTCGCGGACGGCGTCGGCAACGGCGGCCACCTGCACGTGAGCCTGTGGCGGGACGGCCGCAACCTGTTCGCGGCCGACGACCGGCCGCACCGCCTCGCCGCCGACGCCGAGTCGTTCGCGGCGGGCGTCCTGCGCCACCTGCCCGCGCTGTGCGCGATCGGATGTCCCTCGGTGGCGAGCTACCTGCGGCTGGTGCCGTCGCACTGGGCGGGCGCGTTCGCGGTGTGGGGCGTGGAGAACCGGGAGGCGGCGCTGAGGCTCGTCGCGGGCCGTGACCTGGAGATCAAGCCCTACGACCTGTCCGCGAACCCCTATCTGGCGGTGGCGGCGACGCTCGCGGCGGGTTTGGCCGGGATCGTGGACGACGCGCGCCTGCCCGAACCGGTCGGGGTCGACCCGGCCCACGTCCGGCACGCCGCACGGCTGCCCGTGTCGCTGGAGGAAGCCGTGCGGGCGTTCGAGGACGACGACGTGCTGTTCGAGGCGTTCGGGCCGGAGTTCGCCGCCACCATCGCCGACGTGCGGCGTGGCGAGATCGACCGGTTCGCCGACTCGACGCCCGAGGAGATCGCGCACGCCACCCGCTGGCGGCACTAGGCCGCGTCTCGAAGTCATGGCCACTCGTTGATGCGCGTCGGTCAAGTCCGCCCGCCCCGTCACAGCTACACCGTCCACGTACGGAGCTTTCGCACCGGGCTGCACGTGGTCGACACCCCGTTCGTGCGTGAACCAACCCACGATGTCGTCGAATGTGCGGAGCGCGCGTTCCCGGTCGGGCGCGCACGTGGCGTCGTGGGTGTCTTCCATTCATCGGAGGTGCAGTACCTCTACAAAAGAGACCGGTTCACCTACCCACTCTTCGGCGAGCAGCGAGCCGTGACGTACTCCTGGTCCCCGATACCGTGTCGCCGGCCAGAACCGAACGAGTGAGCAGGAGCGGGTATGACCGACGATGTGGCCGGCCAAGTGATCAAGGCCGAGCAGGATCGGATCCAATGTCTCCTCGACGTGGATCGCGGCACCTACGACCGCTTGCACGCCGCGGAGTACCGGTTGTGCAACCCGACCGGCACCGTGTGGACGAAGGCCGAATACCTGGACCTCCTCACCACCGGGCGGGTCGCCTACCGGGAACTGGGGCTGACCGGCGACGTGGACGCCATCGTCGGCACCGACGTCGTCGTCCTCCGCTACCGGTGCGTTATCGAACTCACCGTCGACGGCGCGGACATCCCGCGGCACGATGCCTGGCACACCGACGTCTACACCCATGCCGGCGGCACGTGGCGTTGTGTCTGGTCGCAAGCCACCGGCATCATGGACCTTCCGTTGGCCGCACCCTGACCCGGCACGAGGAAGGCGCGGACCCGCCGGACTTGACGTTGTGACAAATGGCAGGAACCAGAAACGTCCAGTGGTTAGTGGCCCGGTTGTTTCTGGACAAGCTCGCCGTCCGCTACGAGGCCACCGTCACAGTCGCAGCGATCAACGAGTGGCTATGGCTTCAAGACACGACCTAGGCCCTCGCGGCGGGGAAGAACGACTCGACCTCCCGACGAAGCCGCGACAACGCCCGGTGCTGAGCCACCCGCACCGCGCCCGGCGAGGACCCCACCACGGCGGCGGTCTGCTCGGCCGACAACCCCACCACCACCCTCAGCAGCAGGATCTCCTGTTGCTTGTCCGGCAGGATCTTCAGCAGCGCGGCCACGTGGCGGGACAGTTCGGCGCGCAGCGCGCTCTGTTCCGGCCCGTCCTCCTCGGTGGGCGAATCGGGCACGTTGGACACGGGTTCGGCGCGGTTCCGCAGGGCTGCGCGGTGGGCGTCGGCCACTTTGTGCGCCGCGATGCCGTATACGAACGCCAGGAACGGCCGCCCGTGGTCCTTATACGTCGGCAGCGCGGTCAGCACGGCCAGGCACACCTCTTGCGCCACGTCGTCCGCCGAGGCGAACGTGCGTTCCTGGCGGCCGACCCTGGCCCGGCAGTAGCGCACCACCAGCGGTCGGATGGAGGCCAGCAGCCACGCGATGGCGAGCCGGTCTCCCGCGACGGCCCGGCGCACCTCGTCCTCCAGCGACTCGGGCGACGGATCCACGGCCATCAGCGGGCCTCGGGTAAGTGCGGATCTCCCATGCGGGACTCCTGGCGGTCGGCAGTGGTTGCCGACCACGTTTCTACCGCATCGTCACGCCGGCCGACGGGCCAACACGTGCAGCCGGGCGGCCACATCGCGCAGCGGCGACCGGGTCGCGGCGGCGAGTTCCAGCTCGGCCAGCGCGTCCGCCGCGCCCGGGTTGGCCTCCAGCACGGAGCCCGGCACCAGGTCGGACACCACGCCGTGGCCCTGGAGCAGCTCCAGCTTCAGGCCCGCGTCCAGCACCAGCGCCTCCAGGCCCGCCGCGTCGAACCGCCGCTGGACCGTCTCGCGCGACCCGGTGAGCTGCCCCGCCTCGTCGTCCAGCAGCCGCCGCGCGTCGACCAGCTTGCCCGCGATCGCCCGGTGCAGCACGGCCGCGTAGCGGTTCGCCACCAGCACGGACACCGCGCCGCCCGGCGCGACGGCGCGGGCCAGCGCGGACAGCGCGACGGCCGCGTCGTCCACCACCTCCAGCAGCCCGTGCCCGAGCACGAGATCGGCGGACGAGTCGGCGTCCAGCACGTCCGCGTCGCCCTGGACCGCCGTGATGCGGTCCAGCACGCCGGCCTCGCTGGCCCGGCGGTGCAAGGTCGCCAGGGCGTTCGGGTTCGGCTCGACCACGGTCACCGTGCACCCGGCCACGGCGAGCGGCACGGCCCACACGCCGCTGCCACCGCCTACGTCCAGCACCCTGGGCGGTTCTCCGTCCCGGCGCTCCCGCGCGGCGGCCAGCTCGGCGTCGAGCACCCTGTGTACGGCGTCCGGTCGCATGGCACTAGAGCCTAGAGACCGTAGGCTGCACCTCGTGCATACGGTGGCGGTGCTCAGCCTTAAGGGTGGCGTAGGCAAGACGACGGTCGCGTTGGGTCTCGCGTCGGCCGCGCTGCGGCGCGGAGTCCGGACGCTGGTCATCGACCTGGACCCACAGTGCAACGCCACCTCCACGCTGGAGCCCGACGACACCGACGCCAGCATCTACGACGTGCTCCAAGAGCCCACGTTGGAGACGATGCGGTCGGCGATCGCGCCCAGCGCGTGGGGTGAGGGCGTGGACGTGCTGGCGGGTTCGGAGGACGCCGAGCTGCTCAATCACCCCGATCCGGGCGAGTCCCGGCTGGGCAGGCTGCGCGAGGCGCTGCGGGTGCTGGCCGAGGACGACGAGGAGCCGTACCAGCTCGTGCTGCTGGACTGCCCGCCGTCGCTGGGCCAACTGACCCGGTCGGCGCTGGTCGCGGCGGACCGGGCGCTGTTGGTGACGGAGCCCACCATGTTCGCGGTGGCGGGGGTGCAGCGGGCGTTCGAGGCGGTGCAGTCCGAACGCGAGCACAACGCCGACCTCCAGCCGCTGGGCGTGGTGGTGAACCGGGTGCGGCCCCGGTCGCACGAGCACCAGTTCCGCATCGAGGAGCTGCGGGACATCTTCGGCCCGCTCGTGATGCCGGTCGCGCTGCCGGACCGGTTAGCCGTGCAGCAGGCGCAGGGCGCGTGCATGCCGATCCACGAGTGGGGCACGCCGGGCGCGCGTGAGGTCGCGTTGGCGTTCAACCTGCTGTTGGCGCGGATACTGCGGATCAGCCGCAGCCGGCGTCGTCCGGTGCACTCGGACTTCGACGACGAGGAGATCCAGGAGGCGGTGGAGGCGTGAGCACGACCGCGCTGGTGGCGTTCACGGTCGCCGCGTTGCTGCTGACGATCACGCCCGGCCTGGACACCATGATGCTGCTCCGGATGGTGCTCGGCGGCGGGCGCAAGGCCGGTCTGGTGGGCGGGTTCGGCACGACGCTGGGCTGTCTGGTGTGGGGCGCGGCGAGCATCGCCGGGCTGACCGCGCTGCTGGTGGCGTCCCGGTTCGCGTACGACGTGGTGCGGTACGCGGGCGCGGCCTACCTGCTGTGGCTGGGCGGGTCGGCGCTGTGGCGGTCGTGGCGCGGCGCGCGGTCGGAGAAGCCCACGTCGGCGCCTCGGATCACGCCCGCGCAGGCGCTGCGGACCGGGTTCACCACGAACCTCCTCAACCCCAAGATCGGCGTGTTCTACCTGAGCCTGCTGCCGCAGTTCCTGCCCACGTCGGGCGAGTCGACGGGCTGGGCCGCGCTGCTGGTGGGCGTCCACGTGGGCCTCGGGCAGGTGTGGCAGATCGTCGTGGTGTGGCTCGCCGGCCGGGCGGCGGTGGTGCTGACCAGGCCGCGGGTGCGCCGGTGGACCGAGCGGGTCACCGCGTCCGTGCTGGTGGGGTTCGGGCTGAAGGTGGCGTTCGACAGCGGTGCCCGAGGGTGACACGGTCTTCCTGGCCGGGCGGCGTCTGGACGAGGCGCTGGCCGGGCGGACGCTGCTGCGCGCCGAGCTGAGGCACCCCCGGCTGGCCACGGTGGACCTCGCCGGGCGGGACGTGCTCGGGGTGGTGACGGTGGGCAAGCACATCCTGACGCGGTTCTCCGGCGACCTGAGCCTGCACAGCCACCTGCGGATGGACGGCTCGTGGCACCTGTACCGGCCCGGCGACCGGTGGCGGCGGCCCGGCCACCAGGCCCGGGTGCTGCTGGAGGTGCCGGACCGGGTCGCCGTGGGGTTCGCGCTGCACGACCTGGAGCTGGTGCCGACCGGCGAGGAGGCGCGGCTGGTCGGACACCTCGGGCCGGACCTGCTGGGTCCGTGGACGGCCGAGGACGAGGCGGAGGCCGTCGTGCGGCTGACCGCCGATCCGGAACGTGAGATCGGCCTCGCGCTGCTCGACCAGCGCGTGATGGCAGGTGTGGGGAACGTCTACAAGTCCGAGGTGTGCTTCCTGCTGGGCGCCTCGCCGTGGACGCCGGTGTCCGGGGTGGACGGCGCGCGGGCGGTGCGGCTGGCGCGGAAGTTGTTGCTGACCAACGCCCACCGGCCCAACCGGAACACCACCGGGCTGATCGGGCGCGGCCAGGAGTCCTGGGTCTACGGACGGGCCGGCAAGCCGTGCCGCCGGTGTGGGACGCGCGTCCGGGTGGACATGCAGGGACCGGACGCCCAGGAGCGGTCGTCGTACTGGTGCCCGCGCTGCCAGCCTGGGCCGATCGCTTAGAGTTACCGCCGTGGTCTACAAGAGCGTGGTGCGCAAGGCGTTGTTCCGGATGCACGGCGGGGACGCGGAGCGGGTCCACGAGACCACTCTCGGCGCGTTGACGGCGGTGAGCCCGCTGGCGCGGTTCGTGCGGCGCAAGCCGGTCGGCGCGCGCACGGTGTTCGGGGTGCGGTTCCCCAACCCGGTCGGGCTGGCGGCGGGGCTGGACAAGAACGGCCGCGCGCTGCCCGCGTGGGGCGCGCTGGGGTTCGGTTTCGTCGAGGTCGGCACGGTGACCCGGCACCCGCAGCCCGGCAACCCCCGCCCGAGGCTGTTCCGGCTGCGGGACAGCGAGGCGATCATCAACCGGATGGGCTTCAACAATGAGGGCGCGCTGGAGCTGGCGAACCGGCTGGACCGGCTCGGGCCG
Source organism: Actinosynnema sp. CS-041913 (assembly GCF_050942485.1). Classification (NCBI taxonomy): domain Bacteria; kingdom Bacillati; phylum Actinomycetota; class Actinomycetes; order Pseudonocardiales; family Pseudonocardiaceae; genus Actinosynnema; species Actinosynnema sp. CS-041913. The sequence goes on from NZ_CP192037.1 coordinate 7,407,068, forward strand.
CTCGCGGTGCCGCTGGGGATCAGCCTGGGCAAGTCCAAGGTCACCCCCGTCGAGGAGGCCGTGGAGGACTACCGGACGTCGCTGCGGGCCCTGTACCGGCACGGCGACTACTTCGCGGTGAACATCAGCTCGCCCAACACGCCCGGTCTGCGCAGCCTGCAGGACCGTGCGGCGCTGACCAAGCTGCTGTCGGCGCTGAACGCGGCGGCGGCGGAGCTGGCCGGGTCCTCGCCGCGCAAGCCCCTGCTGGTGAAGATCGCGCCCGACCTCTCCGACGAGGCGATCGGCGAGCTGCTGGAGGTGTGCGCGGCGCACGGGGTCAGCGGGCTGATCGCGACCAACACCACGCTCTCGCGGGACGGGCTGGCCCCGGCCGACCGGGCGTTGGCGGCCGAGGCCGGCGGGTTGAGCGGCAGGCCGCTCGCGGCGCGGGCCCGCGAGGTGGTGCGGTTCGTGAGCCGGGAGACCGACGGGAAGCTGCCGATCATCGGCGTCGGCGGGATCGCGAGCGTGGACGACGCCAAGCGGATGCTCGACGCCGGCGCGAGCCTGTTGCAGCTCTACACGGGGTTCATCTACGAGGGTCCGGGCCTGGTGCGCCGGATCGCCCGTTCAGTCGTCTAGGGCGCTCTCGTACGCCGTGAGGGTGTCCACGAACATCGCGCGCTGATCGGGCGTCAACGGTTCCAGGGCGGCACGCCACGCCTTCGCGCCGCGCGCGAGCCACGTGTCGATCGACGGGCGTTTGGCGTCCGTGATGCTCACTATGCGCCGACGGCGGTCGTTGTCGTCCTCACGGCGCTCCAGGACGCCCTTACGACTCAGTTCGGCGACCATGAGGCTCACGGTCGTGGGCGCGACCTCCAGGCGGTGCGCGAGGTCGTTGACCGTCATCGGGCCGTCGAACAGCAAGTAGGCCAGCAGCGACAGGTGCCGTGGGGCCAGTGACAGCGACTGGAGTTCCTCGGGCACCGGGATGCGCTTGGCCCGTCCCACCATCCGTGGCATGAGCAGCAGCAATGCCCGGATGGCGTCGTCCGTGGTTGACACCTCGCCGTTCCCTCTCTAGCTTTGCATTCAAAGAGGCTTTGCTATCAAAGCTACTTTGTCGTCACCGCACAGCCTAGCGAGGGAGCAAAGGTGAACCAGCCGATCATCGACGAGTTCCGGACCAACGGCGGTGTCGTCGGAGGCCCGTTCGAAGGCGCTCCGCTGCTGCTCATGACGACGGCGGGCGCCCGGACCGGACGGCCGCACACGACGCCGGCCGCGTATGTGAACGACGGCGGGCGGCTGCTGGTGTTCGCGACCAACGCGGGAAGCGCCCGGCACCCGCAGTGGTTCCACAACCTCGTGGCCGATCCGCAGGTGACCATCGAGATCGGGGAACGGGTGCTCGCCGCGCGTGCGGAGGTGTTGACGGGCTCCGAGCGGGACGCGGCGTACGAGGCGCAGGCGGCCCGCGATCCGGCGTTCCGGGCCTACGAGGCCGCCACCGGGCGGGTGATCCCGGTGGTGGCGCTGCACCCGCTGAAGCTCGACCCCGCCCGTCTGGCAGCGCTCGGCGTGCAGTTGAAGCGGCACCACGCCGCGCTGCGCGAGGAGCTGGTGCGGCTGCGTGAAGACCCGGAGGCGCGGCGCGACCTGATGAGCCACTGCCTGGCGTTCTGCTCGCACCTGCGGCTGCACCACGTTCGGGAGGACGGCGCGTTCACGGCGATCGAGAACGAGTTCCCCGACCTGGCGCCGGTGGTCGCACGGCTGCGCGCGGAGCACCGGGTGATCGCGAAGGCGCTGACCGAGGTCGAGGCCACCGGGGACGTGGACGGGCTGCTGGAGGAGCTGGACGCGCACTTCGCGTACGAGGAGGAGCACCTGCTCGTCACGTCCGCCGGGCCGCCCTCAGCCAGCGCATGACCGGGTGCAGGATGACCACGAGCAGCGAGCCCCAGACCAGGCCGCCGAGTTGCATGTCGCCGAGCCGGAGGGTGAGGTCGCCGACGCCCGCCACCAGGGCCGCGCCGCCGACCAGCGCGTTGCCCGGGTTGGCGAGGTCGACCCGGTTGTCCATCCAGATGCGCACGCCGACCAGCGTGATGAGGCCGAGCAGGACCAGCGTCGCGCCGCCCACGACGCCCGGCGGGATGGTGCCCAGCGCGGCCGTGGCCTTCGGGGAGAACGCCAGCAGGATCGCCATCACGCCGGTCACGGCGTAGGCGGCGGTCGAGTACACCTTCGTCACGCCCATCACGCCGATGTTCTCGGAGTAGGTCGTGGTGCCGGGGCCGCCGCCGAAGCCGGCGAGGCTGGTGGACAGGCCGTTGGCGATGATCGAGTCGCCGACGCTGCCGTCGAGGTTGCGCCCGGTGAGGCCGGCGACCGCCTTGACGTGGCCGACGTTCTCGGCGACCAGGACGATCACGACGGGCAGGATGAGGAGCGTGACGGACGGGCGCAGCTCGGGGGCGTGCAACTCGGGCAGGCCGACCCAGGCGGCGCCGGCGAGCCTCCCGGTGTCGACGATCCCGAGGACGAAGCCGAGCACCCAGCCGACCACCACGCCGAGCAGCACGGAGAACCGGAAGAAGAGCTTCCGGCCGAGCACGCCGCACAGCAGGATGATCCCCATCGTGACGACGGCGAGCAGGGGCTGCTCGGAGAACGAGGACGTCGCGCGGTGCGACAGGTTGAGCCCGATCAGGATCACCACGGCTCCGGTGACGACCGGGGGCATGACGGACTCCAGCAGGCGCACGCCGAGAGCTTTCACCGCGACGCCGATGATGATCACCAGCAGGCCGGCCGCGACGACCCCGCCGAGCTGGGCGGCGATGCCCTCGCTGCGGGCGGCTTCGAGCGGCGCGACGAACGCGAACGAGGCGCCCAGGTAGCTCGGCACCCGGTTGCGGGTGATGACCAGGAAGAGCAGCGTGCCGACCCCGGAGAAGAGCAGGGTGGTGCCCACCGGCAGACCGGTGGTGGCGGGAACCAGGATCGCGGCGCCGGCCATCGCGACCAGGTGCTGGGCACCGAAGCCGATGGTGAGCGGCCAGCTCAGCCGCTCCTGCGGACTGACGGCGTCACCGTCAGTGGTACGGCCATCGCCGTGCACGGTCCACAACGCCACTCAATGCCCTCCCCGGCGCCCAAGCCGGACGGCGCTGTCCGACCACGGGATCCTGCCACGCCATGTAGTGGCTGCGGCCACATAACGGTCTGATAATCACACGATTGCAGCAAGGAATACCAGACCACCGAGGACTTCGGTCCAACTCGCCTACGCAAGGTGACGCAATACGCGTTCGTGCCACCGGGCTCGACCTGAAGGCCCTGGTCAGGTCCAGTGCGACAGGTCACGCAGCGCGGACGCCAGGCCCGCCAGGTGGTCCGTCGCCTCGCCGAGCACCTGGCGCGGGTTGGAGGCGGTGCTCTCGGCCAGGACCCGGCCGGCCGCCGCGACCAGGCCGCAGTAGCCGTCCACACCCTCGTCGAGCTGTGTTCTGAGCCGCCGCACGCCCTCCACCAGCGGGCCCCGGTCCAGCGGGGGCGCGGTGTCGCGGGCGCGTTCCACGGCCTGGAGCTGGTGGGACACGGCCCGGAGCGCCGACGCCGCCTCCGCGCCGGTCGCGCGGGCCTGGGCCACCGAGTCGGCCGGGATGGACGTCAGGGCCGCCGAGTCGAGCTGCCGCAGCAGCTCGCGGAGCGTGTCCTCGGCGTCCTCCAGCCGTTCCATGGGCTGCCGCGCCGCCGAACTCCGGGCGGGCAGCGGGCCGCGGACCGGCGCCGCGGCCAGTTGCCGCCGGGCCGCGTCGATCCCCCGCATCTTCGTGTTCGTGCGCACCGCCAGCACGCCGGTGCCGGCGAACCCCCCGGCGACGAGGACACCGACCGCCACCGGCACGACGCCGAGCAGGGCCAGCGTGCCGACCACGGCCAGGATCGCCAGCACGATCAGCCAGAAGGTGAGCACGCGGCTCGACCGGCGGTAGCGCCGGTCGAGTTTCGCGCGTGGGTCGTTCCAGGCGGCCAGCCGCCGTTTCACCTGGTCCGCGATCTGACCTTGGAGCTGGCCGCCGACGATCTGCGCGATCTCGCCGGCCACCTTCCGCCGGGGATCCATCCTCGGATGATCCATCGCGGACACCGCCCTCAGCCCTGGCTCGCGGGCGGGTTCTGCTGGGGCTGGGGCTTTGGCTGGGCCTGCGTCTGCTGTTGCTGCTGCACGCGCTGCTGGATCTCCTGCTGGATGCTCGCGGCGGCGCTGCCGGGCTTGCCCGTCGTCACCTCGCCCGCGACCTTGCCGCCCTGCATGGACGCGCGGATCTGCTCCAGGCGGGACGAGCCGGCCATCTGCGTGGTCGACTGCTGGACCTCCAGCATCCGGCCCTGCACGGAGTTCTGCGCGAGTTCCGCCGAGCCGAGCGCGGTGGTGTACCGCTTCTCGATCTTGTCGCGGACCTCTTCCAGCGACGGCGTGTTGCTGGGCGCGGCGAGTTCGGTCATCTGGCGCAGCGACGCCGAGACCTGCTCCTGCATCTTCGCCTGCTCCAACTGGCTGAGCAGCTTGGTGCGCTCCGCGAGCTTCTGCTGCAACACCATCGCGTTGCGCTCGACGGCCTGCTTGGCCTGCGAAGCGGCCTGGAGCGACTGGTCGTGCAGGGTCTTCAGGTCCTCGATGCTCTGCTCGGCGGTGACGAGCTGGGTGGCGAACGAGGTGGCCGCGTTCTCGAACTCGGTGGCCCTCTGCTCGTCGCCCTTGGCCCGCGCCTCGTCGGCGAGCACGAGCGCCTGGCGTGCGGACGCCTGGAGCTTCTCGACCTCACCGAGCTGGCGGTTGAGCTTCATCTCCAGTTGGCGCTGGTTGCCGATCACCGCGGCGGCCTGCTGCGACAGGCCCTGGTGCTGCCGCTGTGCCTCCTCGATGGCCTGCTGGATCTGCACCTTCGGGTCGGCATGCTCGTCGATCTTGGACGAAAAAGCCGCCATGAAGTACTTCCATGCCTTCACGAAAGGGTTGGCCATCTCCTACGCCTGCCTTCTCCGCACTTCCCTGGCTCGCGCTCGTGATTGGCAACGACCCGGTGCCGGTGTTGGTTCCATCGTGTCAGTTGTCCGGTGCTGCTTCCACCGACCTGGGGAGATATCCGGGTTCACCCTGAGTCACCCCTGAAACTTCGGTGGACACGGCCATCCTGCCCGCCCCGCGCACGGGTGGACGCGGCGACCCCGCGCGCGGTTGCCAACTCGTTGCAGTGTGACCGAACGCATGCGCGGACGCCCCGCGACGCGGGCCGGGCCGCCCACGACGCCGAAGCCGAGCCGGTAGGTCCCGGCTCGGCTTCGGCGTCGACGTGCTGGGCTTATGCCGCCACCACGGTGCCGCGCGGCTTGGCGATCGTCGTGGCCAGCCGGTGCGTGAGCATCGGCTGGATGCGCAGGTCGGACAGGTCGTTGCCGATCACGGCGGGCACCAGGGTGCCGCCCTCCAGGCTCGGCGCGGGCTGCGCCCGCTCGGTGAGCTCGGCCGGACTGGTCACCGGCTGCTGGACGGCGCCGATATCCGAGGCGACCAGGTGGAGTAGTTCGTACAGGGGCAGGTCCAACGCCTGGCAGATGGCGGCCAGCAGCTCGCTGGACGCCTCCTTGCGGCCACGCTCCACCTCGGACAGGTACCCCAGGCTGACGCGGGCGGTCCTGGAGACCTCGCGCAGCGTGCGGCGTTGGGTGGTGCGGGCATGGCGGAGCCGATCACCGATCGCCTCGCGTAGCAGCACGGTCATCGCGCGCCTCCTTCCGGCCGGCCGTGCCACCACGTTACCGATCCGTCCCGTCGACGGGCAGTGACTTGCGGGCACGTCCGCCAAGGGCGAACGACCGAACCGGCCGGTAAGTTCCCCCGCCGGTCTCCGGGTGTGACCGGGATTGCCCTGCTCATCTCACCCGCCGGGGATCTTGAGGTGGTCGAGCAGTAGATCAAGGACGGCGTCGACGGAGGCCCGCCGGACTTCGTCGCGACCGCCACCGACAGTGATCGATCGGACCACCGAACCGGACGGACCGGACAAACCGAGGTGAACGACGCCCGCCGCGACCCCGTCCTGCGGGTCCGGGCCGGCCACTCCGGTGAGCCCCAGACCCCACGTCGCCCCGCAGCGCGCCCGTGCGCCGTCCGCGAGCTGTCGGGCCACCTCGGGGTGCACCGCGCCGTGTTCGGCGAGCAGAGCGGCGTCCACGCCCGCGAGGGACGTCTTCAGGTCGGTCGCGTATACGACGAGCCCGCCGCGCAGCACGACGCTGGAACCGGCGATCCGGGTGATCTCGGCGGTGACCAGCCCGGCGGTCAGCGACTCGGCCGCGGCGACCGTCTCGCCGCGCGCACGCAGCCGGCGGACGACCTCGGCGGCCCTCACGCCCCGGCCACCGCACGCTTGCCGCGCGCACGCAGCCGGATCGCGCGGATCACGTAGTCGACGCCGGTCACGACGGTCAGCACGGCCGCCGCGTACATCGTGACCACGGCCAGGAACTCCAGGCCGGCGGGCAGCGGCAGCAGGTACAGGCTGATGGCCACGACCTGTACGAGGGTCTTGGCCTTGCCGCCCCGGCTGGCCGGGATCACGCCGTGCCGGATCACCCAGAACCGCAGCAGCGTCACGCCCAGCTCGCGCGCCGCGATCACGACCGTGATCCACCACGGCAGCTCGCCCAGCACGCTCAGCCCGACCAGCGCGGCCCCGGTGAGCGCCTTGTCCGCGATCGGGTCGGCGATCTTGCCGAAGTCGGTGATCAGGCCGTGCTTGCGGGCGAGGTTGCCGTCCACGTGGTCGGTCAGCGACGCGACGACGAACACCGCGAACGCGGCCAGCCGCCACCGGAAGTCGGCGCCGTCCGCGGCGAACAGCAGGTAGAGGAACACCGGCACGAGCACCAGCCGGGACATCGTCAGCACGTTGGCGATGTTCAGCACCGGCACGCGCGCGGGCTCCGTCACCGCGGGAGCACCTCGATCGCGGTGACCACCAGGTCCACGCCCTCGGAGGCGTCGACCCGGCAGCGCACCAGGTCGCCGACCGCGAGGCCGTCGGCGTTGGTGATCACGCACTCGCCGTCGACCTCGGGCGCCTGGTGGGCGGCGCGGCCGACGCAATCGTTCTCGTCGTCCTCCTCGGTCTCGACGAGGACGACGACCTCGTCGCCGACGCGGTCCTCGGCGCGCTGCGAGGTCAGCTCCTCGACCAGGTTGGAGATGCGGGTGACGCGCTCGGCGATGGTGTCGGCGTCCAGCTTGTCCGGCAGCGTCTCGGCCTCGGTGCCGTCCTCGTCGGAGTAGCCGAACACGCCGACCGCGTCCAGGCGGGCCTCGGTGAGGAAGCGCTCCAGCTCGGCCACGTCCTCCTCGGTCTCGCCGGGGAAGCCGACGATCACGTTGCTGCGGATGCCCGCCTGCGGGGCGAGGTCGCGGATCTGCCCGATCAGGCCGAGGAAGGACTCGGTGGACCCGAACCGGCGCATCCGGCGGAGCACGGCCTCGCTGGAGTGCTGGAAGGACATGTCGAAGTACTGGGCGACGTTCGGGGTGGTCGCGATGGCCTTGACCAGGGTGGGCTTGGTCTCGGCGGGCTGGAGGTAGGAGACGCGGACGCGGTCGACCACCTCGGCGAGGCGTTCCAGCAGGTTCTCCAGGCCGCCCAGCTCGCGCGGCAGGTCCTTGGCGTAGGAGGTGGAGTTCTCGCTGACCAGGAACAGCTCGCGGACGCCCTGCTCGGCCAGCCACCGCGCCTCGGCCACCACCTCGTCGGGGTGGCGGGACACGAACGCGCCCCGGAAGCTCGGGATCGCGCAGAACGAGCACCGCCGGTCACAGCCGGACGCGATCTTCAGCGGCGCGACGGGCGTGTCCTCCAGGCGGGTGCGCAGCACGCGGGGCCCCCAGCCGTGGCCGGGCACCTGGACCTCTTCGGCGGCCTTCGGCCGCTGCACCGGCGTGAGCGGGAGGAGGGTGCGCCGGTCGACCGGCTTGTGCGACTCCAGCGCCTTGCCGCCCAGCACGTCGTCCAGCCGGTCGGCGAGGCCCTCGTAGTGGTCGAACCCGAGCACCGCGTCCGCCTCGGGCAGGCTGTCGGCCAACTCCGCCCCGTACCGCTCGGCCATGCAGCCGACGGCGACCACCTTCGCGCCGCTGTCGGCGGCGGCGAGCAGGGTGTCGACGGAGTCCTTCTTGGCCGACTCCACGAAGCCGCACGTGTTGACCACGATCACGTCGGCCTCGTCGTCCACCAGCTCCCAGCCGCCGGCGGTGAGCCGGCCGGCGAGCTCCTCGGAGTCGACTTCGTTGCGGGCGCACCCGAGAGTCAGCATGGCGACGCGCTTGGACGTGGTGGGGGAAGACACGGTGCTCAGGGTAACCGGCGGCAGGGGCGCTGTTTGACGTCAGCGGGTGAGTGCTGCTTCGACCAGTCGCCAGACGGTGGTCGTGGGGTTGTCGGGGCCGAGCGCCTTGGCGCGGGCGATCGCGGAGTCGAGGTGGGGGTCGAAGGTCGAGTAGTCGAGTCGCTTGTCGTATCCGGGCACGTGCTTCGTCAGAAGATCGCGTGCCGCCTTGTAGTCGGCGATGTGTGCGCTGTGGTCGGCGAAGTGCAGGATGAGCCACAACTCGAAACACGGATCCGATACCGCCAGGTCGACCTTCACGGCTTCGGCAAGTCGCACTGCGGCCGGGATGTCGAAGTTGTCCACGTCGACCACGCACCAGACGGCGTCGAATTCTTCGTGGTACTGGTCACGCAGTTTAGCCGCGTATCTGACCAAGTTGAGCGGCGCGTCGACCTTGCATTTGACCGTAATCCGGGCGCGGCGCGTGAGACGTAGTCCGGAGAAGTACTGCTGCTCGGTCTTCTGCCCTCCGCTGATGACGAGCACATTGCTTCTGCGCGGACTGGGCGACCGCATCGACCGACGCTGCGAATTCTCACGCCTCGCCATCAGCGACTCCGCCCCGAACCGCCCTGGCGAAAAGTTCCTCGTAGACTTGGGGAACCGCGCCATACTGGCCGGCGAGGTAACGACGTTCCAGATTGTCTTCGCTCCGGGGCTTGAAGTCGGTCAGCGGGTAGAGCGTGCTCGCACCATCCGCGCCCTTCTCCACGAACCATATCTCGTCTCGCTCCAGCACGTGATCGGCGAGCGGCGGATGCAACAGCGTCGCGTCGTGCGTGGTGAAGATGAGCTGGCCGTTGCCCTGGTTCGATTCGGGATCGTTGAAGAGTGCGACGAGGCGAGCGGACAGCAGCGAGTGCAGGCTCGCGTCGATCTCATCGATGACCAGCGTTCCGCCCTCGGTCAAGACAGTCAGCACGTCCGGCAGGAGGCCCAGCCACGACAGCGTCCCAGCGGACTCGTCGGCCAACTGGAACGGCTCGCCACCATCACCGTGGGCCAACTGGACCCTTCGACGCCGATGAGAATCGGCCTTGGCTACCGGGTATTCGAATTCCAGACGAACCCTGCCCGAGGAAATTCCTGCCTGCGCCCGACGTTCACCGCCTACCACGATATTCGAGATACCGAAATCAGCGGCGCGCAACAAGTCGACCATTTTTCCATGTAGCCCAGGGTTGTCCAACAGGAATTCGGCAACCTTGGGCTCGAAGCTCGAAGCATCGTTGCCCAAACGAAATCTCATGCGGTCCACGAACCAGCGGTAGACTGGCAGCAGGTCCTGAATATTCGACTGCGCGCCCAGACTCAAGAACAGCGCGTTGGATCGCAAAAGATCCTGCAGGACCTCAAGTCTGACCACCCCGTCATTGATCGACGCACCCAGCTTGACCTGGTCTCGGGAGCGCTCGAAAAGCAGGCGTTTCCGTTTTTCAGGGTAGCTGTACAGCCATTCGGAAAGAATCTTTTCGTCATCTACTTCGAACCCGTAGGTGTACCGCACCCCCGACTCGATGAACTCGATCACGAAGACGGACGACTTCTCCTTGCCAGCCGACTCCAGCTTGAAGGGACGGCGGGGAACGCCCCCGGCGGGCGACCACTTGCCGAACGAGTCCCGGACCGCGTCTGCCATGAACTCCAGGCCGTCGAGCAGGTTCGACTTGCCGGAGGCGTTCGCGCCGTAGACGGCCGCAACCGGCAGCGACTGCCGGTCCTTCGCGTACGCCGGTATGAGCAAGAGCTCCTGCTCGTCACGGAACGACCGGTGGTTGCCCAGCCTGAAGCTCCGCAGCATGGGGGCCTCCATCCGAGAAGTTACAGCCCGTTCCGTGCCAGTAAACCGCATGAACCAGCTTCAAGGGCTCCCCAGGGCGGCACTTCGCCAATCTGGAGCGTCGGGCAACGGCAGCCGGCCGCGCGGGTTACGTTGGCACCGTGAACGACCCGATCAACGTCCGGCGGGCCCGCGCCGGTGATGTCCGGGCCATGAAGGCCCTCATCGACCACTACGCGGGGCAGGTGTTGTTGGCCAAGCCGCTCGTCACGCTGTTCGAGGACATCCAGGAGTTCTGGGTGGCCGAAGAGGACGGTGTGCTGCTGGGGTGCGGCGCCCTGCACGTGCTGTGGGAGGACCTGGCGGAGATCCGCACGGTCGCCGTGTCGCCGCAGGCGCTCGGGCGGGGCATCGGGCACCGGCTGGTGCACCGGCTGGTCGAGACGGCCCGCGAGTTGCAGTTGTCGCGCGTGTTCGTGTTGACGTTCGAGACGAAGTTCTTCGGGCGGCACGGGTTCGTGGAGATCGACGGCACGCCGGTGTCCCCCGAGGTCTACGAGGAGATCATGCGGTCCGCCGACGAGGGTGTCGCGGAGTTCCTCGACCTCTCCTACGTGAAGCCGAACACGCTCGGCAACTCGCGGATGCTGCTGCACCTCTGACTCTTCGAACGCTGACTCGAATAGTCTTGACTCCACTAGCACCGGTCGAGAGGATGATCGGCGTGGAGCAGTTGACGGTCGACGAGTTGGCGGTCCGGGTCGGCCTGCCCGGCAGCACGATCCGCATGTACCAGACCAAAGGCGTGCTCCACCCGCCCAAGCGGCAGGGTCGGCAGGCCTTCTACGACGACTCGCACCTCGAACGGCTCACGCTCGTCCAGCGACTGCAGACCCGTGGGTTCTCGCTGCCCGCCATCGCGGAACTCGTGAAGGCGCGCGAGCAGGGCGCGAGTGTCGCCGCCGTGCTCGGCGTCGGTGACACCGAAGGGCCGGACGACTGGGTCCGGGTCCGGGTTCGGGACATCAGCCGGCTGGTGCCGATGGGTGACGTCCGGCCGAAGGTGTTGCGGCGGGCCATCCAGCTCGGGCTGGTGCGGTGGCGGCGTGGCTGGCCGCACACCCGGCGCTGGGCGTTGGAGGCGGGCAACCGGCTCGCGCTGCTCGCCGTGCCGAGTGAGGACGTGCTGGACAAGTTCGCGAACCTGCGCGCCGCCACGGACGGCATCGCCGCGGACTTCGTCGAAATCTTCGAACGGCGGCTCTGGCCGCAGCTCGCCGCGGGGACCGGGCAGGAGGACCAGCTCGACCACATCCGCGCGCTGCTGGTCGAGCTGACCTACACCGCCGAGACGGTGGTCGTGGGCACCCTGCGCGAGTCGATCCGCGAGGCCGCCGAGGAGTTCGCCCGCCGGCACGGCCTGCTGCCCGGCGGCGACTTCCGCCCCGCGTGGGCCGAGGAACCCCTGCCGATCGCCGAACGTCTCATAGACAACGAGACCGAGATCCCGGATGAGCCCGCGATCCGGCGGTTCCTCGACCAGGGCGACGACGCCTGACGCCCTGCCTGCTGTGCCCGACGCCGACGGTGTCCGGGGTGGTTCGAGCCGGTGCGGAGGGGTTCGGCTCGCCCATCCCGCGCCCGGCCACGGGACACCCGTGCCCGGCGGGCCCAGGTCCGCCGGGCACGCGGAACCGGACCGGGCGCAGGTCGCGGGGCACGCGGAACCGGACCGGGCGCAAGGTCGCGGGACCGGATCGGGCGCGGGTGGCCGTCGGCTTTCCGCAGCGATCTACGAACGTTCACCCGGTGTTGCCGTCCAGTGAGCCTGTTGGGGCTGTCGGACGTCGATCACCAGCCGGTATGAACCTCCTCACACCCGATCGACCGAGGGGGAACAACCGTGACATCCCTGCGTGCCGCGTTCGCCGTCGTCCTGACCTCGCTCGCCCTCCTGGCCGGCGCCAACACCGCCCAGGCGGCGATCGACGCGCCTGCCGTGACCGACGACTACCTGTTCACCAAGTCGCTCGCCCAGTTCAGCTCGATCAAGGCCCAGGCGCCCCACGCCGCCCAGCTCGACTGGTCGTCCGACGGCTGCTCCTGGTCGCCCGACAACCCGTTCGGCTTCAAGTTCCTGCCCGCCTGCCACCGCCACGACTTCGGCTACCGCAACTACAAGCGGCAGGGCCGGTTCACCGAGGCCACCCGGCTCACCATCGACAACAAGTTCAAGGCCGACCTGTACCACCAGTGCGCGGGCAACTGGTCCTGCAACCGCACCGCCGACCTGTACTACAAGGCCGTCCGCGAGTTCGGGGCAAGCTGACCGGAAGGCCGGCTCAGTCCCCGTCCTCGAACGAGTCGGGGGCTGGGCCGCCGCCCCGGATCAGGAACACCAGCGAGTCCAGCTCGTCCGGCTTGATCAGCACCTCGCGGGCCTTCGAGCCCTCCGACGGACCGACCACGCCGCGCGTCTCCAGCAGGTCCATCAGCCGCCCCGCCTTGGCGAAGCCGACCCGCAGCTTGCGCTGGAGCATCGACGTCGAGCCGAACTGGGACGTGACGATCAGCTCCGCCGCCTGGATCAGCAGCTCCAGGTCGTCGCCGATGTCGGCGTCGATCTCCTTCTTCTCGCCCGCCTTCGCCGCCGTGACGCCGTCGGTGTACTCCGGCTGCGCCTGGTCCTTGGTGAAGTTGACGATCTCGGAGATCTCGTCGTCGCCGACGTACGCCCCCTGCACGCGCACCGGTTTCGACGCGCCCATCGGCAGGTAGAGGCCGTCGCCCATGCCGATCAGCTTCTCCGCGCCCGGCTGGTCCAGGATGACCCGCGAGTCGGTCAGCGACGAGGTCGCGAACGCCAGCCGTGACGGCACGTTGGTCTTGATCAACCCGGTCACCACGTCCACCGACGGCCGCTGCGTCGCCAGCACCAGGTGGATGCCCGCCGCGCGCGCCTTCTGCGTGATCCGCACGATCGCGTCCTCGACGTCGCGCGGCGCGGTCATCATCAGGTCCGCCAGCTCGTCCACGATCGCCATGATGTACGGGTACGGCCGGTACACGCGCTCGCTGCCCGGCGGCGCGGCGATCTCGCCCGACTTCACCTTGCGGTTGAAGTCGTCGATGTGGCGCACCCGGTTGACCTGCATGTCCTGGTAGCGCTGCTCCATCTCCTCGACCAGCCAGGCCAGCGCGGCGGCGGCCTTCTTCGGCTGGGTGATGATGGGCGTGATCAGGTGCGGGATGCCCTCGTACGGGGTGAGCTCGACCATCTTCGGGTCGATCAGGATCATCCGGACCTCGTCCGGCGTCGCCCGCGCCAGCAGCGACACCAGCATCGAGTTCACGAAGCTCGACTTGCCGGAACCGGTGGAGCCCGCGACCAGCAGGTGCGGCATCTTGGTCAGGTTCGCGGTGACGAAGTGGCCCTCGATGTCCTTGCCCAGCCCGATGACCATCGGGTGGTTGTCCTTGACCGTGGACGGCGAGCGCAGCACGTCGCCCAGCCGCACCATCTCGCGGTCGCTGTTCGGCACCTCGATGCCGACCGCCGACTTGCCGGGGATCGGCGCGAGCAGCCGCACGTTGTCCGTCGCCACCGCGTAGGCGATGTTCTTGGTCAGCGCGGTGATCTTCTCGACCTTCACGCCGGGGCCGAGTTCGACCTCGTACCGGGTCACCGTCGGGCCGCGGGTGAAACCGGTCACCTGGGCGTCGATGGAGAACTGGTCCAGCACCCCGGAAATGGCCTCGATCATCTGGTCGTTGGCCTTGCTGCGGGCCTTGGGCGCGTCGCCGTCCTTGAGGATGGTGGGCGGCGGCAGCTTGTAGTCGCCCTCCACCGCGCGCACCGCGAGGGCCGCTTTGGGCTTCTCGGCGGGTTCCGCGGCCTTCGGCTTCGGACGGGGCGGCGGTGGCGGCGGCACTTCCTCGGCGTCCAGCGGCAGTTCGGGCTGCTCGTCGGGAACGGCGGCCTGCCGTCGACGGGAGGGCCGCCGCAGCCGGGCCGGCTTGGGTTCCTCCTCGGCGGGCTGCTCCTCTTCCCGGCCGAAGCCTTCGAGTTCGTCGTCGGACTTGCGGCCGTGCAGCAGCGCGCCGAGCTTCGCGGGCACCTCGCGGATCGGCAGGTGCGCCAGCACCAGCACGCCGTAGCCGAAGATCAGCACCAGCAGCGGGCCGGCGACCCACGGCGTCAGGCCCTGCGCGAGGAACCCGCCCGACAGGTACCCCAGCGCGCCGCCCGCGCCACGGCGTTCCACGGGGTCGACCGGCAGACCGCCGATGAGGTGGAACATGCCGAGGAACCCGACCGCGACCAGCACACCGCCGATCACCAGCCGGGGACGGGCCTCCGGCTTGGGATCGGTGCGCATCAGCGTGACGCCGACCGTCAGCAGCACCAGGGGCAGGATCATCGCCGGCGCGCCGACCGAGCTGCGCACCGCGACGTCGACCCACTGCCCCACCGGGCCGCCCGCCTGCCACCACACACCCGCGCCGGTGATCACGGCCAGCGCGATCAGCACCAGCGCCAGGCCGTCCCGGCGGTGCTCGGGGTCCAGCTCCTTGCCGCGGCCGACCGCGCGCACGATGCTGCCGACGCCGCGCCCGAGCAGGCCCCAGACCTTGGCGACCGAACCGGATGACTTCTTCCTCGGCGCGGCTTTGGTGGCCCGGGACCTCGGTTTGGACGCGGCGGCACGTGGCTTCGACCCGGCTCTGGAGCCACGGGTCGTGCCCTTGCCGCGCGAGGTACCGGTTCGGCCAGCCATGCGTCTAAGTTAGCCCCTTGAGTCCCACCAGCCACAACGTTCACCGGGGACGTGATGTGCGTTGCCCGCCGCCCATAGTTGCCCGGAATCGGCTACGCCCACACGTCGACACGCCGTAGCCTTCCCCGCTGTGTCCACACCACTGCTGTGGCGCGTGCTGACCACCGTCGACCGTGGGTTCGTCGGTCTCAGCGGACGGCTTCACGTCACCGGCGACATCCCGGCGCACCTCAAGGGCCGTCCCCTGCTGCTCGCGTCCAACCACATCGGCAACCTCGACCCGTTCGTCCTGATCGCCGCGTGCCACAAGATCGGTGTGGCCCCACGCTTCATGCTGGCGGGCGGCCTGCTCGACGCCCCGGTCATGGGCCCCGCGCTGAAGGCGTCGGGCCACCTGCGGGTCGACCGCGCGTCGGCGTCCGTCGGCGAGGCCTACCACCGGGCGGTCGAAGCGCTGCGCGCCGGCGGCGACCCGCTCGCCGTGTACCCGGAGGGCGGCATCAGCAAAGACCCGGGTCTGTGGCCGGAACGCGGCAAGACTGGCGCGGCGCGGCTCGCGCTGAGCGGCGGGGTGCCGGTGGTCCCGGTCAGCCAGTGGGGCGCGCACGAGGCCGTGTACTGGGGTAACACCCGCGTCGACGGCTGGGACGACTTCAAGCCCTACCTGACCTCGTACCTGCGCGGGCTGCGCCGCCGTCCGACGTTCCAGGTGCACTTCGGCTCGCCGGTCGACCTGTCGGACCTGCAGGACGGGCGTCCGGGCGACGCGCGGCGGGCGCACGAGCGGATCATGCGGGCCATCACGGCCGGCTTGGCGCCGCTGCGGGCGGACGAGATGGACCGGCCGAAGTTCCACGACCCGACCCGACCCACCACCGGGCGCAGCCCGTGGCGTCCGGAAGCCGCGTGAGCACACGGGGTCTGGCGCTGGCGCTGCTGTCGTCGCTGACGTTCGGGATGTCCGGTGTGCTGGCGAAACCGGTGATGGCGACCGGGGTCACGGCGACCCAGGTCACCAGCGCGCGGATCGGCATCTCGGCCGTGCTGCTGCTGGCTTTCGTGGCGTTGGCGCGCCCCCGGGCGCTGCGTTTCGCCCGGCGCGACTGGGGACTGCTGGTCGGCTACGGCCTGTTCGGCGTGATCGGCGCGCCGCTGCTGTTCTTCGTGTCGGCGGCGCGGATTCCGGTCGGCATCGCGATGCTGCTGGAGTTCACCGCGCCGATCCTGGTGGCGCTGTGGGTGCGGTTCGTGCGGAAGACCAGGTTGGCCGGGGCCGTCTGGTGGGGCATGGCGGTGGCGCTGCTGGGGTTGGCGCTGGTCGGCGAGGTGTGGCGGTCGGTCCAGCTCGACACCGTGGGCGTGCTGGCGGGGTTGGGGTCGGCGGTGTGCACGGCCGCGTACTACCTGCTGGGTGAGAAGGCGGCGGGCAAGCACGACCCGTTCGGTGTGCTGGCGGTGGGGATGATGGTCGGCGCGGTGGTGCTGGCCGTGCTGAGCCCGCCTTGGCTGGTGCCGATGGGGCGGGACACCGAGCTGGGGCCGACGTGGATCCTGTTGCTGGGGCTGGCTTTCGTCGCGACGGCGGTGGCGTACCTCGCGGGCATCGTGTCGCTGCGCCACCTGTCTTCGTCGGCGGCGAGTGTGATCGGGCTGCTGGAGCCGTTGGTGGCGACCGTGCTGGCTTGGTGGCTGCTGGGCGAGGCGCTGACCGTCGTGCAGGTGGCCGGCGCGGTGGTGTTGCTGAGCGGTGCGGCCGTGGTCCAAGTGGCGAGCAGCCGCACCGCTGCCGTGGTGGAGCCCGTGCCTACGCCTGGGTGAGGCCGGTGACGAACGCTTTCCACGCGGTGATCGGGAACGAGATCGTCCCGCCGGCGCGGTGCTTGGTGTCACGGACGACCGCGCCGTTGGTGGTGGGCGCGACTTCGACGCAGGCTTCGCCGTTGCTGCTGTAGCTGGAGGTCCGCCAAGCCAGGCGGTCGGCAGGGGTCATCTCAGTCCTCCGAACTCGGGTCCAGGGCCGCGATCCGCGCCGCGATGAGGTCGGCGGAATCGGACACCGACAGCGCGGCGGCGCACAACCGATCGGCCGCCAGCCTATACGCGGCGACCTGATCCTGGTCCTGGACGTACACCGCGCCGTTCGGATACTCGATGTAGCCGATGCCCTGGGCCTCCTCGAAGTCCAGCAGGAGGAAGTCGCCGTCCAACCCGTCGTGCACGGCGACCTCGACAGGCATCACGCGCAGCTCGACGTTCTTCTGCCGCATAAGGGAAAGCAGACGCCGGAGTTGCGCCCGCATGACCTCGGCCCCGCCGACCACGCGATCGAGCAGGTGCTGCTCGATGACGGCTCGAATCCGCAACGGGTTCGAGCCGAGAACACGCTGGCGGGCCATCCGCGCCGCGATGACGTGCGGCGCGTCCATCGGTGCGACGCGGAGGTTGCCCACCAACAGCGCGGCGGCATACTCCGCTGTCTGGAACTGGCCTGGCAGCACCAAGGACTTGTAGGTGAACGCCGAGGTGGCGAGGCCCTCCAGCCCGACGAAAGTCTTGAACCAGTTGGGCAACGCGTCCCCGAACGGAGCCCACCACGTGCCTTGATCAGCCCGACCCGCCAACGACGCCATGCGGTCGATGTGCTCGACGTCCGCGCCATAGCGCTTGAGCAGGATGGTCACCTGCTCGGGTTGCTGCTGGGTCCGCCCGCTCTCCAGGTGGTTGATCTTCGGCTGGCTGCACCCCAGTGCCTCGGCGGCCTCGATTTGCTTCACGCCCGCACGTTCGCGCATCGCCCGGAGGTCGTGGCCGATCAGGAAGCGCAACGCGGATGGGTCAGCCCGCCGGTCGGTCATGAACTCAGTATCCCATTCAGGGCACCGAAGGCAGCAGAAGTTCATACGATCGGTTGACTCAGCTTGAATATATTACGAGCCGTCTTACGCTGATTCGCATGGCGCATCCACTTGATCTCTACGTGCCCGACCCGTCCGGCCTCACGCCGCTCGGCGACGAAGCGCGGTTCGCGACCATCCTGGAGCGGATGGTCGCTGATCAAGCTCCGAGGCTGTTCGCGGTCGTTCAGGAATACGGCCACCGGGTCGACGGCGCGATCGCCGCGTGGGGCATGGCGTTCGCCGACCACGCCGAAGTCGTCTCGGTGACGGGCGGGATGCGGCTGAGTCTGGACGAGCCCGAGCACGCGCTGATCGCGTTCCGGATGGGCAGCCGCGTCCGGGCTCGCCTGGTGTGGCTGAACCCGGACGCGGCAACCCCGTCCGACGACTGAACTACCTCACACCGGGATGATCGTGGGCACGATCATCGGCCGGCGGCGGTAGGTCTCGGCGACCCAGCGGCCCACCACGCGGCGCACGGCCTGCGCAATGCGGTGCGAGTCGGTGATGCCCTCGGCCTCGGTGCGGGACAGCTCCATCTCCACCAGCGAGACGGCCTGGTCCAGCGCCTTCGGGTCGTCGGAGAAGCCCCGGCCGGACACGGTCGGCGGCGCCACCGCCCGGCCCGAGTTGGAGTCCACCGCCACCGTGATGGCGATGAAGCCGCCTTCGCCCAGCACCAGGCGGTCCGACAGGGTCGACTCGCCGACGTCGCCGACGGACAGGCCGTCGACGTAGACGTGGCCCACCTCGACCCGGCCGCTGATGGCCGCCTTGCCGTCGACCAGGTCCACGACCACGCCGTCCTCGGCGATCACGACCCGTTCCTCGGTCACGCCCGTCGCGACCGCCAGCGCCGCGTTCGCCCGCAGGTGGCGCCACTCGCCGTGCACCGGCATGACGTTCGACGGCCGCACCGCGTTGTAGAGGAACAGCAGCTCCCCCGCCGGCGAGTGGCCGGACACGTGCACCTTCGCGTTGCCCTGGTGGATGACCGTCGCGCCCAGCCGGGCCAGGCCGTTGACCACGCCGAAGACCGCGTTCTCGTTGCCGGGGATCAGCGAGCTGGCCAGCACGATCGTGTCGCCGGCCTGGATCGAGATCTGCCGGTGCTCGCCGCGCGCCATGCGGGACAGCGCCGACAGCGGCTCGCCCTGCGAGCCCGTCGACACGAACAGCACCTCGTTCTCCGGCAGGTCCATGGCCTCGTGCAGGTCCACGAACAGGCCGTCCGGCACCTTCAGGAAGCCCAGCTCGGCCGCGATGCCCATGTTGCGGACCATGGAACGGCCCACCAGCGCCACCCGCCGGCCGTACTGCACGGCCACGTCCAACACCTGTTGCACGCGGTGCACGTGCGAGGCGAAGCAGGCCACGATGACCCGCTGGTTCGCCTTGCGGATGACGTTCTCCAGCACCGGGCCGATCTCCCGCTCCGGCGACACGAAGCCCGGCACCTCGGCGTTGGTGGAGTCGACCAGGAACAGGTCCACGCCCTCGTCGCCCAGCCGGGAGAACCCGGCCAGGTCGGTCAGCCTGCCGTCCAGCGGCAACTGGTCCAGCTTGATGTCGCCGGTGTGCAGCACCAGGCCGGCCGGCGTGCGGATGGCGACCGCGACCGCGTCCGGGATGGAGTGGTTGACCGCGAAGAACTCCAGCTCGTACGGCCCGAACGCGCGCAGCTCGCCGTCCGAGATCTCCACCAGGGTCGGGTTCTGCCGGTGCTCCTTGCACTTGGCCGCGAGCAGCGCCAGCGTGAACCGCGACCCCACCACGGGCAGGTCGGGGCGCAGCTTGAGCAGGAACGGCACCGCGCCGATGTGGTCCTCGTGCCCGTGCGTGAGCACCAGGGCGTCGATGTCGTCCAGCCGTTCCTCGATCGCCCGGAAGTCCGGCAGGATCAGGTCCACGCCGGGCTGGTCGTCCTCGGGGAACAGCACGCCGCAGTCCACGACCAGCAGCCGACCGGCGTGTTCGAACACGGTCATGTTGCGGCCGACCTCGCCGATGCCGCCCAGTGCGACGACGCGCAGACCTCCGTCGGGCAGTGCGGGCGGGGGTGAGCTCGGATTGATCACGCGTTGACTCCCAGTTCGGCCGTGACGGCCTCGATGTCCTCGGTTGACGCTGGTACCAGGGGCAGCCTCGGGTCACCCGCGTCCACGCCGCGCAGGCGCAGCGCGGCCTTGACGTAGGTGACGCCGGGCATCCGGTTGAACGGCCGCAGCAGGGGCAGCAGTTCGTGGTGGATCGCGGTCGCACGGGCCGCGTCGCCGCCCTCGAACGCATCCAGCATGGCGCGCAGCCGGTCGGCCGCGATGTGCGCGATGACGCTGACGAACCCGACCGCGCCCACCGACAGCCACGGCAGGTTGAGCGGGTCGTCGCCGGAGTAGTAGGCCAGGTCGGTGGCCGCCAACACCCGGCTGCCCGCGAGCAGGTCGCCCTTGGCGTCCTTGACCGCGACGATACGCGGGTGCTCGGCGAGCCGCAGCAGGGTCTCCACCTCGATCGGGATCACCGTGCGGGGCGGGATGTCGTAGAGCATGACGGGCACGCCGACGGCGTCCGCGACGGTGCGGAAGTGCGCTTCGACGCCCGCCTGGGTGGGCCGCGAGTAGTACGGGGTGACCACCAGCAGGCCGTGCGCGCCGGCCGCCTCGGCCTGCTCGGCCAGTTCGACGCTGTGCGCCGTGTCGTACGTGCCGGCGCCGCTGACCACGGTCGCGCGGTCGCCGACGGCCTCCACGACGGCACGGATGAGGTCCGCCTTCTCGGCGTCCGTGGTGGTCGGGCTCTCACCGGTGGTTCCGTTCACCACGAGACCGTCGTTGCCGAGCTCGACCAGGTGCTTCGCGAGCTGCTGCGCCTTGTCCAGGTCCAACGCCCCGGAGGCGTCGAACGGGGTCACCATGGCGGCGAGGACACGGCCGAAGGGGCGGCCGGGCGAAGCGGTAGGGCATCCGGTCATGGCCAAACGCTACCGCCTGACCTGCACGCGGCCCCTGATGGGCCGGTGTTCACACACTCCGATTGAGTGTATTCACGGCCTTGACGTCGTCCGGGTCGCCGTCGTATTCCACGTCGACGCGATCGCGGCCGAACGCGTGCAACAGCAATTCCGATACCTGTCCGGTCAGCACGACGGGGTTCGGCCCGGCCTTGACGGTGGCCGACTCGCCGTCGGGGCGGCGCAGCACCACGGCCACCGGGCTGTTGCGGTACGTGAGCCGGGCGGCGCTGCGCAGGCCCTTCCACAGCACGGCGTCCCGCGCGGGGTCCGGCGAGCGCGGCTCCCAGTCGCTGCGGGCGCGCCGGACGTCCTCGTGGTGCACGAAGTACTCGACGCTGTTGACCAGTTCGTCCAGCAACGCGTACGGGGACCATTTCGGCGGTCCGGTGCGCACCAGCGCCACCAGTTCCGCCCACGGCTTGGCGGCGTAGGCGTCCTGGACCTTCTGGGTGTGCCGGGCCAGCGGTTTCAGCAGGATGCCCGCCGCCGCGTCCGGGCGGCGTTCGCGCAGCACGAGGTGCGCGGCGAGGTCCTTCGTGCGCCACGGGTCGCACAGCGTGGGCGCGTCCGGCCCCACCTCGGCGAACAGCTCGGTCAGCAGCCTGCGTTCGTCCCGCGCGACACCCATGGGGTCCAGGCTACTTCTCGGCGTAGACCTGTTCGGTGAGCAGCACGCGGTCCTTCTTCCACAGCACGCAGGTGACCTCGCGGGAACCCTTGGCGGAGGAGTAGTCCTGCCGCCACTCCGCCTGCGTGGGCACGACCGCCGCGTACCGCAGCGTCGTCTGCTTGTTGTCCACCGGCACCCGCGACGACTCGAACATCAGCGTGCAGTAGTCCTCGCCGTACTTCCGCAGAAAGTCGTCACCGGGGTACGGCACCGACGCCTGCGAGCCGAACGGGTCGCCCTGCGCGAACGCCTCGATGTTGTGCTCGGCGTCGCAGTCCGCGATGGCCACCCGGACCGAGTCGGCCAGCCAGTCGTCGCCGCACCGGTTCGAGCTGAGCGTGAACTCGGGCAACTGGCCGCCGGCGCCGAACGTGAAGGTCGGCGCCATCGCGGCCGGCGGCTGGTCGGTGAACAGCCACCGGTCGACCATGATGCCGCCCAGGAAGAACGCCACCGCGCCGACCGCGACACCGGCCGTGATCAGGCCTTTCAGCCACGGCTTGCGCTGCGCGGGCGGGGTGGGGGCGTACTGCGTGGTCGGGTGCGGCCCGGCGAAGCCCCGCGGCGGGGTCGGCTGGGCGACGGCGCGCTCCAGCATGGCGCGGGCCTGCGGGCCGGTGAGCCGGGCGTTCGGGTCGGGCATCATCAGGCCAGTGATCACCGCGCCGAGCACGCCGTGCGCCCTGGTCAGCCGGGGCATCTCGTTCATGATCGCGTGCAGGGTGGACGCGGTGGTGGAGCGCTCGTAGGGGTTCGCGCCCTCCACGGCGTAGCAGAGCGTCGCACCCAGCGCCCACAGGTCGGAGGCGGGCGAGGCCTCGTGCCCGTGGATGCGTTCCGGCGACATGTAGGCGGGCGAGCCGATCAGGCTGCCGCTGGTGGTCAGCCGGGGGTCGTCCATGGCCTGGGCGATGCCGAAGTCGGTGAGCTTCACCCGGCCGTTGGGCTGCACCATCAGGTTGCCGGGCTTGACGTCCCGGTGCACGATCCCGGCCTGGTGGGCGGTGTCCAGCGCGGACAGCGCCTGCATCGCGACGGCGATCACCCGGTCCTGCGGCAGCGGCCCGCCCTGGGCGATGATCGTGGACAGCGTGGCGGCTTCGACCAGCTCCATCACGATGTAGGTCATGCCGTGCTCGGCGATCACGTCGAACACGGTGACCACGCCGGGGTCGTTGAGCCGGCCCGCGGTGCGCGCCTCGCGGAGCACCCGCTCCTCCAGCACCCGGCGCTCCTCGTGCGCGATGCCGTCGGGCAGGTGCAGCTCCTTGATCGCGACCTGGCGACCGATCACGTTGTCCTGGGCGCGCCACACCACGCCCATGCCGCCTCGGCCCAGCTCGCCGAGCAGTGTGTACCTGCCCGCGATCACCCGGGGCTGGACGTTCACACCTTGGGGACCAGTCACCGTCGTACTCCTCCGCCTTTTGGCGCCGCCTTCGGCGTCGCGGCTCGGCCGCCTGGAAGTCGGCAGGCCGCGCCTGATTTCCGGCGATCGAAGAGCATGATCGCCGGAAATGCGGCGCGGCCTCCCGACGCGGCCTCGCGTGTTTACCACAGCCGGCGGGTCGGGATGGGTCAGTTGGGCAGGTGGACCTCGTGGCCGGACGCCCGCAGCGCGGTGACCGCCCGGCCGAGGTCGGAGGCCTTCACCAGCAGGTGGTCGGTGTCGTAAGTGGACAGCGCGAACAGGCTCACGCCGGCTGCCGCCAGTTCACCCGACAGCGCGGCCATGATGCCGGTGAGCGTGAACTCCAGCGGTCCGCGCACGGTCAGCAGCCGCCAGCCGGCCTGGACGGCGTCGGTGTCCGGCGCGTGCTCGCTCGGGCACACGATGGACAGCTCGTCGGGCGTCCGGGTGACGGACACGAGCGCGTGGTCGAGCAGCCCGGCCGGGACGGGCGCGTCGGCGGGGAGCCGCGCGACGGTGTACTCCCCCGGCCGGACGTCGACGATCAGCCGCTTCACGCTCAGCCCTCGGTGACCAGCGGACTGGAGGCGACCTCGGAGCCGTCGGGCAGCGTGGAGATGGTGAAGTCGGCGAACACGTTGGCGGCGGCCTTCTGGAGCTGGCGCAGGCACTCCACCGCGAGGGCGCGGATCTCGACGTCGGCGTGCTCGGTGGCGCGCATGGCGATGAAGTGCCGCCAGGCGCGGTAGTTGCCGGTGACCACGATGCGGGTCTCGGTGGCGTTGGGCAGGATCGCGCGGGCCGCCTGCCGGGCCTGCTTGCGGCGCAGGGTGGCGCTCGGGACGTCGGAGAACTTCTGTTCGAGGCCCTTGAGCAGCTCGTTGTAGGCGTCCACGCTCGCCTGGGCGGCCTGGAGGAACTTCTCGTGCAGCTCGGGGTCGTCCGCGATCACGTCGGGCTCGACCATGGCGGCGTTGCGCTCGGGCACGTAGCGCTGCGAGAGCTGCGAGTAGGAGAAGTGCCGGTGCCGGATCAGCTCGTGGGTGAGCGACCGGGAGATGCCGGTGAGGTAGAAGCTGACCGAACCGTGTTCGAGGACGGACAGATGGCCGACCTCGATGATGTGCTTGAGGTAGCCGGCGTTGGTCGCGGTGGCGGGGTTCGGCTTGGTCCACGACTGGTAGCAGGCGCGACCGGCGAACTCGGCGAGCGCCTCGCCGCCGTCGGCGTCGGTGGACCACGGGACGCCGTCCGGGGGGAAGAACTCCGTCTTCGCGATCAACTGCACCTTCGGCGACACCGTCTCAGCCATGGGCGGAACCCTAACCGATCCGCTGTTCGGCCCTACCGCGCCTCGGCGGTCCTCGCGCACGGTGTCGGGGCCGTTCCAGTGCGTCGGAACCCGGTCGCCGGGCAGGATCGGCGTCACCGTGACGCTTGACTGATGTCAAATCTGACGGCATGGTGGTGTCATGGATCTGTCGCCGTACATCGCACAACTGCGCGAGGACCTT
This sequence comes from Actinosynnema sp. CS-041913, assembly GCF_050942485.1. NCBI lineage: Bacteria > Bacillati > Actinomycetota > Actinomycetes > Pseudonocardiales > Pseudonocardiaceae > Actinosynnema > Actinosynnema sp. CS-041913. Next base: position 7,431,564 of record NZ_CP192037.1, read on the forward strand.
GCGACAGCCGCGTCCGCCGGGACGGAAGACACCCGGCGCACCGCGGCCGTGCTGTCCGCAGCGCTGGAGCCGGCCGCCCGGCTGGCACTCATGAACGCACTGTCCGACCTGGCCGCGGAGGTGACCGTGGCGCTCGACGGCCCGGTCGTCGAGGTCCGGTTGGACGGCCGGGACGTCCAGGTGGTCGTGACCGGCGCGTCCTCCCGTGAGGACCACGAACCGGAGCCGCAGGAAGTTCCCCGGACCGCCGGGAGTGACGCCACACGCATCACGTTGCGGCTGCTGGACGAGCTGAAGTCCAAGGCCGAGCAGGCCGCCGCGGCGCAGGGGTTGTCGCTCAACACGTTCGTCGCCCAGGCCGTGCAGGGCGCGGTGGGCGGACGCCGCGGCCACCACAGGGGCCACGGGCCGCAGTCCGCCGCCAAGCCGCCCAAGGACGACGGCTCCCGGGTGCAGGGATGGGTGCAGGGCTGATGGAGGGGGAGACCGTGGAGTCGGATGTCGTTCGGCAGCAGAGCTTCGAGGTGGAGGGCGCGGTCGAGATCGACATCGCCCTGCTGGCCGGGCGGGTGCGGGTGCACCTCGTGGACGAGCCCGGCGTGCACGTGGAGGTCCGGCACGAGGCGTCCGCCGGCGAGGCCTGGACCGCGGGTCTGAACAGCTTGCTGAGCTGGGTGAACGACCAGTTCGGGGCCGGCCGCGGCCAGCCGACCGGACCGGCCGAGGCGGTGCGGGACGCGCGGGTCGAGCTGACCGGGCAGCGGTTGAGCGTCCAGTCGTCCAAGTCGCTGCCGCTGCGCGCGGTGGCGTTGGGTGTGACGGTGCGCGCGCCGATCGGGTCGTCCGTGATCGCGAAGTCCGGCGCGGCCGACGTGACCGTGACCGGTGCCGCGGCCCGGCTGGAGATCCGAACCGGGACGGGTGACGTCACGGCCGACCGGGCGGACGCGTCGTCCCAGGTCAACTCGGGGTCGGGCAAGGTGCGCCTCGGTCCGATGCTGGGCGGCCTGCGCGCGAAGACCGGCAGCGGCGACATCGAGGTGTCGTCCGTGGGCGGCAACACCATCCTCTACACCGGCACCGGTGACGTCTGGCTGGGCGCGGTGCAGAACGACGTGCAGGTGCGCACCGGCAGCGGGGACGTCACGGTCGCCGACGCCGCCTCGGGCCGCATCCAGATGGGCACCGGATCAGGCGACGTGCGGGTCGGCATCCGGCCGGGTGTGGCGGCGCAGATCGACCTCGTGTCCAGCTCGGGCACGGCGCGCAGCGAACTCGACGTCTCGAACACCCCGCCGGAGGGTGAGGCACGACTGTTCGTCACGGGCCGCACCGGCAGCGGCGACGCCCTGGTGACCGCGTCGACAAGCTGACCGCGGCCACCAACCGACCGCGGCCACCAGCCGACACGACCATCAGCTCAACACGGCCACCAGTTGACCGCGGCCACCTGCTGACAGACCGCCTGCGGCGCGCGCACCCCCGACGCGCGCGCCGCAGGTGTCCGCAGGTGTCCGCAGGCACGTGCGTTCGCGGCAGTACGGCCTGGTCGCAGTACTCAGCGCACCACCGCCTTCAAGGCCGGGGCCAAGTCGCCGCGTGGCGTGACCTGGACCCTGTCCAGTCTCAGCCAGTCGGCCATGTGGCGGAGTTCGGCGGCCAGCTCCACCGCCACCCGGCCGTGATCGGTGTCGGGCTCGGAGTGGGCGGACTGCACGCGCAGGATGCCCGCCGCCCGGTCGGCCTTCAGGTCCACGCGACCTACCAGCCGGCCGTCGAGCAGGAACGGGAAGACGTAGTAGCCGTGCACCCGTTTGGCTTCCGGCACGTAGATCTCGATGCGGTAGTGGAAGTCGAAGATCCGTTCGGTGCGGGCGCGTTCCCAGATCAGCGGGTCGAACGGGCACAGCAGCGCCCGGCCGGTGATGGCCCTGGGCACCCGGGCCGCGGTGTGGCGGTAGGCCGGCGCGGACCAGCCCTGGACTTGGACCGGCTCCAGGACGCCTGCCTCCACCAGCTCGCGGACCGCCTGTTGGCTGCGCGCCGGCGCCAGCCGGTAGTAGTCGCGCAGGTCGGGTTCCGTCGCCACGCCCAGCGCCGTGGCCGCCCGCGTCACCAGTTCGCGAGCACCCTCCTCGGCCGGCACGCGGCGGGCCAGCACCTCCGGCGGCAGCACGCGCTCGGTCAGGTCGTAGAGCCGCTCGAAGCCCCGCCGGGAGCCCGTCGTCAGCGCACCGGACCCGAACAGGTACTCGCAGACCTTCTTGACCTCGGACCAGTTCCAGCCCCAGTGGTCCTTGTTCCGCGGGCCGCCGCCGGCCAGCGCCTTCTCGATCGCGCCCGCGCCCACCGGGCCCAGCTCCTTCACCACCGCCAGGATGTCCTCCACGAGCTGCGGCTCGCGCTCGACGGTCGACGTGTAGTTGCGCCACCAGCCCGGCCGCTTGGCGCCCGAGTGGAACAGCGGCCAGTCCTCCACCGGCACCAGGCTGGCCTCGTGCGCCCAGTACTCGACCAGCAGCCTCGGCTTGCGGGAGCTGTGCGACCACGCCGCCTCGTCCACCAGCGAGGGCTCGTAGCCGCCGAGCCGGCTGAACACCGGCATGTAGTGCGCGCGCACGGCGACGTTGACCGAGTCGAGCTGGAGCAGCCGCACCCGGGACAGCACCCGCTGGAGGTGCCGGCGGGTCGGCGAGGAGGCCGGCCTGGGGTCGGCGAATCCCTGCGCGCCCAGCGCTATCCGGCGGGCCACGTCCGCACTCATCTTCTGCACGGTCGGATACTCCCACTCAGGTACGACATTTCCGTTCGGCGCGGACCACCAGCAGCACCGCGAGCACCACCAGCAGGCCGCCCGCCAACTGGAACAGGCCGAATCGCTCGTCGGCCAGCCACACGCCGAGCAGCACGGCGATCACCGGGTTCACATACGCGTAGGTCGACACGGTCGACACCGGCAGCTTCCCGAGCACGTACACGTACGAGCTGAACGCGAGCAGCGAGCCGAACACCACCAGGTAGCCCCACGCCCACCACGACGCCGGGGACACCTCCGACAACGTCACCCGCTCCCCCGCGAACACACCGATCATCGTCAACGCCAGGCCACCGGTCAGCATTTCCACCGCCGACATGGCGAACGGGTCGGCGGAAGGCAACCGGCCGTTCAGGTACGTGCCCAGGGCCCAGCCGAACGCCGCCAGCAGCACCACCAACGGCCCCCACCACGTCGACCCGCTCACATCGTGCAGCACCAGCACGGCCAACCCGACGAGACCGAGCACCACGCCCAGATAAGTCACGTAAGGCGGACGCTCGCCGCCTATACGACGCAACAGCACGACATACAACGGCACCGAAGCGACAAGCAATGCGGCCAGACCCGAAGGAACGGACTGCTGCGCCACCACGACGAGACCGTTGCCCCACGCGGGCAGCAGCAGACCCACCAGCAATGCGGTCCGGAACTGCGGCCACGTCATGCGCATCCGACCGCGCAGGACGAGCGCGAGCACCAGGCCGGCTGTCATGAACCTCGCCCCCGCCGACAACATCGGCGGCATGGTCTCGATGCTGAACTTGATCCCGACATACGTCGACCCCCACACCACGTACACGACGCCCAACGCAGCCCAACGCATACATCGCACGCTTTCACGGGACACCCGTCCGGATCACGCAGGTTTCGGCCACTAGGGTGCGTATATGGCCGACGCCACAGTCCGCACCGCGACTTCCGAAGACGTGCCGGAGATCGTCCGCATCCACCGCGACACCTGGCACACCGCGTACAAGGACCTGCTGCCGGACGAAGTGCTGACGGGTCTGGGCGACACCACCGAGGCCTGGACCGAGGCCGTGGCGGACGGGCAGGTGTTCGTCGCCGTGGAAGGCGCGTACCTGGTGGGTTTCTGCGTGGCCGGTCCGGCGCCGGAGGGCGAGGTCGCCCGAGCTGACGGCACGCTGCCCGAGGACGCCGCGACGACCGCGTTGTTCAACGTCCTGGTCGAACCGCGCTGGGGTCGTCGGGGCCACGGCGGGCGGCTGCTCGCGATCGCCGCGCAGGCGTTGCGGGACAACGGGAGCACGCGCGGCATCGCGTGGATTCCAGAGGCGGACAAGGCGTCCACCGGCTTCTACGCCAAGGCCGGCTGGGAGAGCGACGGCACCGTGCGCACGCTGGACGCCGGGGGACGGCCATTGCGCGAAATCAGGGTTTCCGGGGGGTTGACCCTACTGTTGACGGCCTGAGGGGTTGCTAGCCTCGGAGAGGTGTGGGCACTGCTGGGCTGGCTCGGCCTGACGTTCGGCGTGGCGTTCGGGTCCGCGATCATCCCTCTCATCAGCATCGAGGTCTTCGTCATCGGCCTCGTCACGCAGCAACCGCACATCTCGTGGTGGTGGATCGGGCTCGCCGTGGCGGTGGGCCAGGTGCTGGGCAAGATGTTCTACTTCCTGGCCGCGCGGGGTGACTGGCACCTGCCGGCGTGGCTGAAGCGCAAGGAGAAGGCGCCGAAGCCGCTGTCGCCGTTCCGGGTGAAGTGGAAAGCACGCCTGGAGTGGGTGCGGGACCGGTGCCACCGGCACCCGCACTGGATGTTCGGCACGCACGCGGTGAGTTCCGTGGTGGGCCTGCCGCCGTTCATGTTCACGACGGTGCTGGCCGGCCTCGCGGGCATGTCGTCGTGGCTGTTCATCACGACCGGGATGGTCGGGCGGTTCGCCCGGTTCAGCATCCTGGCCGCGTCGCCCGGCCTCATGGCGGGCTGGCTGCTGCACTAACGCCTGACGTGCCGCACGAGCCGTTGCGCGGGCACGGTGAGTCCGTAGTGGTCGTGCAGTTCCGCGTGCTCCACTTCGGACAGTTCCGCGCTCACCCGCGGCGCGTCCTCGATCTCCTGCTTGGCGACCGGCACGACGAGCCTGCGGTCACGCATTTGCGCGCCCCGGATGGGCACGAGGGTGGTGGCGTCGTGGGTGCGCACGGCCGCCCACAGGGGACGGCCGTTGTCCAGCCACAGCTCCGCCACCGGGCCGATGCGCTCGCCGTGCCGGTCGAGCAGGTCGCAGTCGTAGAGGCGATCCACCGCTGTTGCGTCCATGCTTCGCGGCTACCCGAACGGTGCAGCCAACGCACCCGGATGCACCCGGTCGGGTGAGGCTTTCGGGCTACGTCAGGGTGAGGGCGGCACTGAACGCGGTGACGATGACGAGGCACGCGATGGTGAGCCGCAGGGTCGCGTAAGTGTTCGGCACACCACTACGGTATCGAGCTGATACCGAACGAACCAAGGCAAGAAGGCGTTAAGACCGGATGAATTACATCTCACCCGGATGCTTCACACATGATTCTTCGGCACCTGGAATAGGTCGATGGCTTTCCGCATGGTCTCGCGCGCCCGGCCGCGGTCCCCGGCCAGGTCGTAGGCCTGCGCCAGGGCGAACCAGCGCCGCCAGTCCTCCGGCGCGGCCTCCACCTCGGCCCGCCGCTCCTCGAACCAGGCGTCCGCCGCCTCCCGGTCCACCCGGCCCGACGGCCGGCGCGGCAGCCCGGACGTGTCCGGCAGCGCGCCCTCGTCGGCGAGCTGCCGGGCCATCCGCTCCGTGACGAACCCGAACCTCAGGTTCGTCCACGCGATCCACACCCCGATCAGCGGCAGCACCAGCACACCGACGCCGAGCCCGATGCCGACCGGGTCACCCGTGCCGAGCAGCACCACCGCGCGCCCGCCGAGCAGCACGAAGTACACCGCGAGCGCGGCGGTGATGAGGAACGCGGTGGTACGGGTCTTCACAGGTCCATGTACTTGTCGAGCCCCACCGACAGGCCGGGGTGGGTGAAGACGGAGCGCACCGCCAGCAGCACGCCCGGCATGAACGACTTCCGGTCCAGCGAGTCGTGGCGCAGCGTCAGCGTCTCGCCTTCCGTGCCGAACACGACCTCCTGGTGCGCGATCAGGCCCGCCACCCGCAGCGAGTGCACCCGCACGTCGCCCACGAGCGTGCCCCGCGCGCCAGGGGCCTCCTGGGCGGTCGCGTCGGGCATCGGCGCCATGCCGGCCGCCTCACGGGCCTGCGTGATCAGCCGTGCGGTGTGCGCGGCCGTGCCGGACGGGGCGTCCAGCTTGCGCGGGTGGTGCAGCTCGACGACCTCCGCCGACTCGTAGTAGCGGGCCGCCAGCTCGGCGAACCGCATGGACAGCACCGCGCCGATCGCGAAGTTCGGGGCCACCAGCACACCCAGCGACGGCTTGGGCTCCAGCCACTCCGCGACCGTCGACAGCCGCTGCGCGTCGAAGCCGGACGTGCCGACCACCGCGTGGATGTCGTTGTCCACGCAGAACCGGATGTTGTCCATCACCACCTCGGGGCTGGTGAAGTCGACCACGACCTCCGCCCCGGCGTCGGACAGGTTGAACAGCCAGTCGCCCGCGTCCACCATCGCGACGACCTCCAGGTCGTCCGCCGCTTCCACGGCGCGGACGACCTCCGCGCCCATGCGGCCACGTGCGCCGATGACACCCACCCGGACGGGCTCGGTCGAAGACCTGCCGGCGGGCTCGGAAGAACGCTGAGTCAAGAGATCACCTCGTGCACCTGGGGCGGCAAGTCGTCGGCGTGAGCGTAAGGGCCGACCACGGCGGCGGCGACGGGGCGTCGCAGCAACTCCCGGGCCAGCGCGGCCACCTCGTCCGCGGTGACCTCGTCGATGCGCGCCAAGGTCTGCTCCACCGACAGGTAGTCGCCGTAGTTCAGCTCCCCCTTGCCGATCCGCGACATGCGCGAGCTGGTGTCCTCCAGGCCCAGCACGAGCCCGCCGCGCAACTGGCCCTTGCCGCGCGCGACCTCCGCGTCGCTCAACCCTCCCGACGCCACCACGGACAGCACGTCCCGCACCACGCCGGCCACGTCGCCGAGCCGGTCCGGCTGGCAACCCGCGTACACCGACCACGTGCCGGTGTCCGCGTACAGGCCGACCGACGAGTACACCTGGTACGCCAGACCCCGCCGTTCGCGGACCTCCTGGAACAGCCGGGAACTCATGCCGCCGCCCAGCGCGGCGTTCAGCACGTTCAACGCGAACCGGCGCTCGTCGTGCCGGTCCAGCGCCCGCACGCCCAGCATCAGGTGCGCCTGCTCGGTGTCGTCGGTGTGCAGCACCAGCTTCCGCGCGCCGGGGATGCGCGCACGGCCCACGCGCGGCGCGACCGGCGCGCCGGTGCGGCCGAGCCGGGCCCCGATCTGCTTGCGCGCCAACCGCATCACGTGGTTGTGGTCCACGTTGCCCGCCACCGCCAGCACCATCCGGGGCAGCGTGTAGCGGCGCTTGTAGAACCCGAACAGCGCCGCCCGGTCCATGTCCTGGATGGACCGCTCGGTGCCCAGCACCGAACGCCCCAGCGGGTGCTCGCCGAGCATCGCGTCCAGGAACGCGTCGTGCAGCAGGTCCTCCGGGTCGTCGTCGCGCATGGCGATCTCCTCCAGCACGACCCCCCGCTCGGTCTCGAAGTCGCGCGGCTCGCACAGCGCCTCGAACACCACGTCGCACACCAGGTCCAGCGCCAGCGGCAGGTCCTCGTCCAGGACGTGCGCGTAGTAGCAGGTGTGCTCCTTGGCGGTGAACGCGTTCAGCTCGCCGCCCACCGCGTCGATCTCCTCGGCGATGGCCGCCGCCGACCGGTTCGCGGTGCCCTTGAACAGCAGGTGCTCCAGGTAGTGCGCCGCGCCCGCGACCTCCGACCGCTCGTCCCGCGAGCCGACCTGCACCCACAGGCCGACCGACGCCGACCGCACCCCCGGGATCTGCTCGGTGATCACCCGCAGGCCCGCCGGCAGCACGCTGCGGCGCACGTTCACGCCGGTCGCGCCCTGCTCCAGCACCCGCGTGCTGCCGGGCCGCTGGAGGTGCCCGAGCCTGGTGTTAAGCGGACGGCCGCGAGTGCCAGAAGCACTCGCGGCCGTCCCGTTGACGCTCGTGGTCACAGTGCCGTCACTGCGCCGCGGAGTCGGCGGGCACGGAGTCCTGGACCTCGTCCGGCGCGGTGTCCTGCGCCGGCGCGGCCTCGTCCTCGTTGACCAGGACCAGGCTGATCTTGCCGCGCTGGTCGATGTCGGCGATCTCCACGCGGAGCTTGTCGCCGACCTTGACGACGTCCTCCACCTTGGCGATGCGCTTGCCGTTGCCCAGCTTGGAGATGTGGATCAGGCCGTCCTTGCCCGGCAGCAGCGAGACGAACGCGCCGAACGCCGCGGTCTTCACCACGGTGCCCAGGAACCGCTCGCCCACCTTCGGGAGCTGCGGGTTGGCGATGGCGTTGATCAGGTCGATCGCCGCCTCGGCCGACGGGCCGTCCGCCGCGCCGACGTAGATCGTGCCGTCGTCCTCGATGGAGATGTCGGCGCCGGTCTGCTCGGTGATCGAGTTGATCATCTTGCCCTTCGGCCCGATCACCTCGCCGATCTTGTCGGTCGGGATCTTCACCGAGGTCACGCGCGGCGCGAACGGGCTCATCTCGTCCGGGCGGTCGATGGCCTCGGCCATCACCTCCAGGATGGTCAGGCGGGCGTCGCGGGCCTGGCCGAGCGCCGCGCCCAGCACCTCGGACGGGATGCCGTCGAGCTTGGTGTCGAGCTGGAGCGCGGTCACGAACTCCTTGGTGCCGGCGACCTTGAAGTCCATGTCGCCGAACGCGTCCTCGGCGCCCAGGATGTCGGTCAGCGCGACGTACTCCGTCTTGCCGTCGACCTCGTCGGACACCAGGCCCATCGCGATGCCCGAGACCGGCGCCTTCAGCGGCACACCGGCGTTGAGCAGCGACATCGTGGACGCGCAGACCGAGCCCATCGAGGTGGAGCCGTTGGAGCTCAGCGCCTCGGAGACCTGGCGGATCGCGTACGGGAACTCCTCGCGCTTGGGCAGCACGGGCGCCAGCGCCCGCTCGGCCAGCGCGCCGTGGCCGATCTCGCGCCGCTTGGGCGAGCCCACGCGGCCGGTCTCGCCGGTGGAGAACGGCGGGAAGTTGTAGTGGTGCAGGTAGCGCTTGTGCGTCTCCGGGGACAGCGAGTCGATCTGCTGCTCCATGCGCAGCATGTTCAGCGTGGTGACACCCAGGATCTGGGTCTCGCCGCGCTCGAACAGCGCCGAGCCGTGCGCCCGCGGGATCAGCTCGACCTCGGCGGACAGCGACCGGATCTCGGTCAGGCCGCGGCCGTCGATGCGGACCTTCTCGCGCAGGATGCGCTGCCGCACCAGCTTCTTGGTCAGCGAGCGGAACGCAGCGCCGACCTCCTTCTCCCGGCCCTCGAACTGCTCGGCCAGCTTCTCCAGCACCGACGCCTTGATCTCGTCGATGCGGGACTCGCGCTCCTGCTTGCCCGCGATGGACAGCGCCTGTGCCAGGTCGGCCGCGCCGGCCTGCTCGACGGCCGCGAACGCGTCGTCCTGGTAGGCCGGGTAGGTCGGGAACTCGCCGGTCGCCTTGGCGGCGTGCGCGGCCAGCTCGGCCTGCGCGTCGCACAGCGACTTGATGAACGGCTTGGCCGCTTCCAGGCCCGCCGCCACGACCTCTTCGGTCGGGGCCTGCGCGCCCTCGGCGACCAGGTCGGTCACGTTCTCGGTGGCCTCGGCCTCGACCATCATGATCGCGACGTCGTCACCCACCACCCGACCGGCCACGACCATGTCGAACACGGCCTTCGAGAGCTGCTCGTGGGTCGGGAACGCCACCCACTGGCCCTCGATCAGCGCCACCCGGACGCCGCCGATGGGACCGGAGAACGGCAGGCCGGCGAGCTGCGTGGACGCGGACGCGGCGTTGATCGCCACCACGTCGTACAGGTCGGCCGGGTTCAGGCTCATCACCGTGATGACGACCTGGATCTCGTTGCGCAGACCGTCCACGAAGGACGGGCGCAGCGGCCGGTCGATCAGGCGGCAGGTCAGGATCGCGTCGGTCGACGGGCGGCCTTCGCGGCGGAAGAACGAGCCGGGGATGCGGCCCGCGGCGTACATGCGCTCCTCGACGTCCACCGTGAGGGGGAAGAAGTCGAAGTGCTCCTTGGGGTGCTTGGACGCCGTCGTCGCCGACAGCAGCATCGTCTCGTCGTCCAGGTAGGCGACGACGGAGCCCGCCGCCTGGCGGGCCAGCCGGCCGGTCTCGAACCGGATGGTGCGGGTGCCGAACCGACCGTTGTCGATCACGGCTGAAGTCTCGTGGACCTCGATGTCCGTCATGTGCTTCAAAGCTCCTCGTCATACGGGCCGCAGCGGGTACGGGCGCGGGGTCGCGGTCGGACGAGGCCGGTCTTCGATCGAAGTCCCCTGGGGTGCGGCGCGACGGGCGAGCCGTCGAGCGGGTGCGAGCCAGGGGGCCACTACCGAGGACCGGCGAACTGTCGTCCCGTTGCGCCACGCGTGCGTGCGTCCCTCGTCTTTGTTCGGTTGTCGGTGCGCCGAGGGGGAGCGACCGGATCGATCACTCCCCCTCGGCGGCTGTCACCTGCGCAGACCCAGTCGCGAGATGAGCGACCGGTAGCGCTGGATGTCCACCTTCTGGAGGTAGTTGAGCAGCCGGCGGCGCCGGCCGACCAGCAGCAGCAGACCACGACGCGAGTGGTGGTCGTGCTTGTGCTGCTTGAGGTGCTCGGTCAGGTCGGCGATCCGCTTGCTCAGCAGCGCGACCTGCGCCTCGGCGGAGCCGGTGTCCGTGTCGTGGACGCCGTACTCGGCGAGGATGGTCTTCTTTTCCTGGGTGGTCAGTGCCACGTTCCTGCTACTCCTCATACCTCTGGGATGTTCCGTGCGGCCCCCGTCGCCGGGGGTAGACGGTCATGGCCGCCACGGACCGCAGCCAGACCCAACTGTCGAGGTTACCAGTAGTCGCCGCGACTAGTCGTTTGGCGTGGTCAAGGGCACCCGGTCGAGCACTTCGTAGCCCACGGACGGGTGGCTGCGGACCAGCGCGACCTCCGTGACGGTCCACTCGCGACCGGTGAACACGACGTGCGGCCAACGGGTTCCGCGCCGGCGGGAGCGGGCGACCGTCAGATGTGGACGCCAGTCCGCGCCCGCGCCCGCCGCCTCGGCCAGGGGCCGCAACGGGCCGTCGACGCCGATCCACAGGACGCCGGAGAACGTGCCGCCGCCGACCAGCCGGACGGTGGGGGAGGGCAGGCCGCGCAGCGCGTCGAGCCGGCCCGCGGGCTCCGCGTCGTCACCGTGGAAGCAGAGCGTGACGTGCCAGCGACTCGGAGTGCTCCACTTCAGGTCCGGGTACTCCGCGCGCAGCGGGCGCAGCGCCTCGGCCAGCTCGGCGACCACCGGCTCGGGCGGGAAGACGCCCGTGAACAGCCTCAGGACTCGCGCCCCTTGCCCGCGCGGCGCAGCAGGTCGGCCAGCGCCGGGAAGTCCTCGCCCAGCACGTCCGCGGCCTGGGACAGCTCGCGCCGGTCGGCGATGCGGCGCAGGAACGGGAAGACGGTGGCCTCGGCGTCCGTGCCGTTCACCGGCAGCGAGTCACGGCTCACCGTCGGCTTGGACTCGCGCACCTCCTCCAGCGCGCGCTGGAGGGCCTCCGGCGCGCCGGTCGCCACGTCCGGGGTGAGGACCTTGCGCTCCAGCATGATCATCCGCGCCAGCACGGACGGGTTGCCGATCTTGGCCCGCCGGCCGCTCATCACCTGGCTGAGCATCGGGGCGCTGATCCCCAGCACCTCGGCGAGCTGCGCCTGCGACACGTTGAAAGCGACCACCAACCGGCGCACCCGGTCCCCCAAGGGCTCCCCGTACCACTCGCGCTGCAACGCGAGGTTGCGCTGGACGATCTTGTGGTCCTCCACCTTCGCCTCTCCCCTGACCGGCTTGGACGTGACAGGCATCTTGCCAGGTAAGTGGCTCGCGCATGGGTGGTTCCACCCAGGTGGTTCAACGCGTCACGCGCTCGCCCCCGGCAGGATGTCCCGCGTTTCCGCGACGTCCCGGTGCATCTGGTCCAGCAGGTCCTGGACGCTGTCGAACTTCTCCATGTCCCGCAACCGGTCCACGAAGTCCAATGCCACCCGCTGGCCGTAGAAGTCCTCGTCGACGTCGAGCACGAACGCCTCCACCCGGCGTTCCCGGCCGGAGAAGGTCGGGTTGGTGCCCACGGACACCGCCGCGCGCAGCCGCCGCCCGCTGGAGTGGATGAACCAGCACGCGTAGACCCCGTCCGCCGGCACCGCGGCGAACCGCGTGGTGGAGAGGTTGGCGGTCGGGAACCCCAGCTCCTTGCCCCGGCCGTCGCCGCGCACGACGATGCCCTCCAGCCGGTGCGGCCGGCCCAGCGCGTGCGCGGCGGCCTTCACGTCCCCGGCGTCGATGCACGCGCGGATGTAGGTGGACGAGTACGTCACACCGTCGTCGGTCACCAGATCAGCGCCCTCGACCCCGAACCCGAACCGCTGCCCCAGCCCGCGCAGCAGGTCGACGTTGCCCGCCGCCTTGCTGCCGAACGTGAAGTTCTGGCCGACCACGACGGAGGCGACGTGCAGCCGCTCCACCAGGATCTCGTGCACGAACTCGTCGGCCGGCATCCGCGACACCTCGACGGTGAACGGGACGACGCAGAACACGTCCACGCCGAGCTGCTCGACCAGTTCGGCGCGCTGCCGCAGGCTCGTGAGCTGGGCGGGGTGGCTGCCGGGCCGGACGACCTCGGAAGGGTGCGGGTCGAACGTCATGAGGACGGACGGGACGCTCTTCTCGGCGGCCAGCTCGACCGCCCGGCCGATGAGCGCCTGGTGCCCCCGGTGCACCCCGTCGAACACGCCGATCGTCACGACACACCGACCCCAGCCGCCGGGAAGGTGTTCCAGCCCTCGCCACCGTTGCACGGGGTGCAGCCTACGTGGGCCGGCACGGCGGTTCAGCGCCGGTCACTGCCCCCGGTCCTGCCGGACGTCCCGGCCCGCCTGGTAGATCGTGCCGCCGTCGTGGGCCGTGGCGCTCTGGTTGACCGTGGTGCCCGAGTTGAACGTGACGGAGCCCAACGAGCCCGCCTGGACGACCCCGCCGTGCACCGTGCCCGTGACGCTGTTGTGCACGCCGGCGGGCCTGGTCGGCTCCGGCTGGTGGCGCTTCCGCTCGGAGCGCTGCGCGGCCAGCCCGACGAACACGCCGACGGTGGTGAGCAGGACGACGCCACCCCACGTCCAGGGGTTGTCCGCGTGGTCCGTGGCCAGGTTGATCACGACCCCGGTCGCCGAGGTCACCACACCGGCCGCGGTCGGCCACACCCATCTCGCCATACCGACCACGGTAGGCCTATCCGGCGGGTGTGAGAACCACCAATGCCTTGGCGATCGGGCCCTCGTCCTTCGCCAGCGCCACCACGTGGCCGTCCGGGCCGAAGACGCCGTAAGTGCCCTCCAGGCCGCCGGCCGGCAGGCGCCGGCCGTGGGACATGGCGACGGCCTCGCTCGGGGCGATCTCGCGGCGGGGGAAAGCTTTCGCGACGGCCGTGTCCAGGTCCAGCGACAGGCCGGGGTTCTCCTCAAGCTGCGCCAGCGTCCTGGCCACGCGCAGGTCGAACGGCCCCACGCGGGTCCGCCGCAGCGCCGCCAGGTGGCCGCCCACACCGAGTTCCGCGCCCAGGTCGCGGGCCAGCGCCCGCACGTAGGTCCCGGACGAGCACTCCACCATCACGTCGAGTTCGGTCGCCGGCCCCTCGCGGCGGACCGACAGCACGTCGAACCGGTGCACGGTCACCGGGCGGGCGGGGATCTCCACCACCTCGCCGTCGCGGACCCGCGCGTAGGCGCGCTTGCCGTCGATCTTCACCGCGCTCACCGCGCTCGGCACCTGCTGGATGGGGCCGGTGAGCTTGGCGATGCCCGCGCGGACGGCGTCCTCCGGGACGTCCGACGCGTCCGAAGTGGACAGCACCTCGCCCTCCGCGTCGTCGGTGGAGGTGGCCGAGCCGAGCCGGATCGTGGACAGGTACGCCTTGCTGTCCAGCGCCAGGTGCCCGAGCAGCTTCGTCGCCCGCTCCACTCCCAGCACAAGCACGCCGGTCGCCATCGGGTCGAGGGTGCCCGCGTGCCCGACCTTCCGGGTGCCGAGGATGCGGCGGACCTTCGCCACCACGTCGTGGGACGTCATCCCGTCCGGCTTGTCGACGACAACGAGACCTGGCTGCACAGCGGAAGATGATGCGGACACGACCGGTAATCCTAGGCCTCGACCAGAACGTCCCACCGCCGGCGACGCAACCGCACCGGCACGTGCTCCCCGCGCTCCGCCGCGGCGAACACCGCGGCCCGTGCCCGGCGCCACCACACGGCGGTCCGCCACACGCCCAGCACCAGCAGGGACACCACCGACAGGAACGCGATCCGGTACGCCTGCGCGGCCGGCAGCCCGCTCACCAGGTCCAGCGCCACGCCGACCGCCAGGGCCGAGAACGTGATCGCCGCGAACCCGCCGACGTTCGCCACGCCGGTGGCCGTGCTCACCCGGTGCAACGGGTTGTAGTCACGCACCAGCGCGAACGCGACGCCGGACGCGGGGTTGCCGAGCGCGAGCACCCCGAACACCGCGAACAGCAGGGGAACCGGCAGCACACCGCCCGGCCACCCCAGCAACAACGCCCAGCACACCAGCGCGGCGGCGAGGTACCAGCCGACGATCGGCATCCGCCACTCCGGCCGGCGGGCGATCACGGACCCGACCACCGGCCCGGCCACGATCGCCACGACCACCAGCAGGCTCAGCACCGCCGACGCCTCGGGCCGGCTCATGCCCTGCGCCTCGACCAGGTACGGGAAGCCCCACAGCAGCCCGAGCATCGCCGGCGTCGACATGGACGTGAAGTGCACCCAGAACCCCAGCCGGGTGCCGGGCACCCGCCAAGCCCACGCGACCCGCTTCGCGACCGTGCGCAACGGCACCGCCTCGACCGGCGGCTGCGGCGCCCCGTCCGGCGCCTCGCGCACCCGCCAGGCGACGATCGCCGAGTACAGGGCGGTCGCCGCGCCCGCGATCAGGAACGTCGCGGTCCACCCGGCGTTGCCCAGCAGCAACGTCAGCGGCACGGTGGCCACCAGGTTGCCCGCGCCGCCCAACGCGGCGGACAGCGACATCACGACGGTGAACCTGCGCGGCGGGAAGTGCGCGGCGGCCAGCCGCAACACGCTGACCCAGGTCATGGCGTCGCCCACACCCAGCACGGCCCGCGCCGCCAGCCCGAGCGGGTACGACGAGGCGAGCGCGAACATCACCTGCCCGACACCCATGAGCAGGGCGGCGGCGACGAGCACCCGACGCGGCCCGAACCGGTCCACCAGCAGCCCGGTGGGAACCTGCATCAGCGCGTACAGGCCGATCTGGAGCACCGTGAACGTGCCGAGCGCGGCGGGCCCGACGTCGAACCGGACGGCGGCCTCAAGCCCGGCGACGCCGAGCGACGTGCGGTGGAAGAGGGCGGCGATGTAGACGACGACGGCGGTTGACCAGATCAGCCACGCTTGCTTGGTGGCACGATCGACCGGCAAGGCAAAGCTCCTCGTGTCTCCTGCGACGGCACTCCGTCTATCCGGAAACACTTGCCTACTGTTAACAATTCCGGCACGTGCGCCTCACCACACCACACCGACCCGCGCCCACCTGCCGGAACGCGTCCGCACGAGCAACGTGGCCAACCGCACCACCATGAACGCGGAGAGCCCGGCCCAGATGCCGACCAGCCCCCAGTCGAAGGCCAGCGAAGCCCAGACCAACGGCAGGAACCCGAGCCCGGCCGCGACCAGCGTGGCGGTGCGCAGGAACTTGGCGTCACCGGCGCCCAGCAGCACCCCGTCGAGCGCGAACACCACACCCGCGATCGGCTGCAACACCACGAAGAACCACCACGCGTGCGGCACCTCGCCCAACACCTGCGCGTCACTGGTGAACAGCGGCGGAATCACCCCGGCCAACGCCGCGAACACGACGCCGAGCACCACCCCGAACACCAACCCGTACCCGGTGATCTGCCACGCGAACCGCTTGGCCTCGTCCCGCCGGTGCGCGCCCAGGGCCTGCCCGACGATCGCCTGCGCGGCAATGGCCAACGAGTCCAGCACCAACGCCAGGAACGTCCACAACTGCAACACGATCTGATGCGCGCCGACCGCCGCCACCGACGTGCGCGCGGCAACCGAGGCAGCCGAGATGAAGCACGCCTGGAACGCGAGGCTGCGCAACACCAGATCCCGCCCGAGCCCGAGCTGCGCCCGCATCAACTTCGGCTGCGGCTTCAGCGACACGCCTTCGGCGAACAGCGCCCGGAAGAACAACCCGGCCGACAGCACCTGCGCCACCACGTTAGCGACGGCACTGCCTTCAAGCCCCCACCCGGCAACGTGCACCAACACCGGACACAGGACAGCGGACAACCCGTTACCCAACAACACGTACCGCAATGGCCGAACCGTGTCCTCGACACCCCGCATCCACCCGTTGCCGGCCATCGTGACCAGCACGAACGGAGCCCCGAACAACGCGATCCGCAACCAGGCCACCGCCTGCCCGGCCACTTCCCCACCAGCCAACACCCGCGCCGCCGGCCCGGCGAGCAACTGCCCGAACACGATGACGAGCAACCCGACACCCAACGCCAACCAGGTCGCCTGGACACCTTCCTGAACGGCATCAGAGCGCCGGCCGGCGCCGAACAACCGGGCAGCACGAGCCGTCGTGCCGTAGGAGAGGAAGGTCAACTGCGTGGCGACCTGGGTGAACAGCACACCGCCCACCGCCAACCCGGCAAGCGGCAACGCGCCGAGATGCCCGACCACAGCGGTGTCGACCAACACGTACAGCGGCTCGGCGGCCAACACCCCCAATGCCGGCACCGCCAACCCGACAACCCGCTTCGCAGGCACCCGCTCAGTCACGCCCCACTCCTCCAGGGCCGTTCAGAGCAGCCCCCGATCCACCTTCTCACGCGCCACCGACAATCCGACGAGCCGAAGCTGAGAGCCCACCGACCAGAAGCCAGCGCGAGCCCACCGACCCGAGGCCTGCGCGAGCCCGGCAGCCCGAGGCCTGCGCGAGCCCACCGACCCGAAGCCTGCGCGAGCCCGGCAGCCCGAGGCTTGCGCGAGCACAGAGAAGGGGCCTCGTGTTCTCCCCGTATGGCCTGCCCGCAGGGGACCGCGCTTGTGCTGGGAGTGCAAGCACGCTTTTCGCTTGCACTCCCAGCACAAGGGTGGTGGTCTTTGACCAGGCCATACGGGGAGAACACGACGCCTTGCCCTTCCTCCTTGGCGGCCTGCCGGTCCGGCGAGGACGCTTGAAGCCCTTCGACCCAGCGCGATCGCGACCGCTCCAGGCCGAAGAGCGACGCTCGCCGCTGGGCAGGCCTCCGGGGAGGGAAGGGCGTCGTGTCCTCCCGCATGGCCTGCCAGAGGCAACCACACGCGTCAAGGGGCCCTCGGGGAAGCTCAGGCGGTGCCTCTTTTGTGTTTCCGGACCCCTTGACACGCGCGGTTGGGCTGCGCCCAGGCCATACGGGAGAACACGAGGCCCCCGGCTTGGGCTAGCGCGCCCCAACCGCTCTGGTCAGCGCGACGCAACCGCCCGGCATGATCAGCCGCCGGCGACCGTCTCCAGAGCCTCGCGCAAGCGTGACAGCACGTCCGAAGCGTCGCCCTCAGCCGTGAACCCGGCCGCGAGCCGATGTCCACCGCCGCCCAGCAACTGGGCGACCTCCCGCACGTCAACCCGGCTGACAGCCCGCAGCGACACCGACCAATAGGACGGCCCCAACTCCTTCAACACCGCCGCGACCTCGGCCTCAGCCGTAGTGCGCACCAAATCGACCACGCTCTCGACCTCCTCCGGACGCAACCCGGCGGCATCGTCCAAAGTCACGACCGCGTGCACGAAACCCAGCCCGCCGGCCGCCGAGCGCTCCAGAGCCGCCCGCGACAACACCTTCGCCAACATCCCCAGATAGCCGAAGGGGTGCGAGTCCATCAAAGGCCGCGCCACCGCCTCGGCGTCCACCCCAGCGGCCAGCAGCCGGGCCGCGACCTCGTGGGTCGAGGCCCGAGCGTGTCGGAAGGACCGCGTGTCGGTCACCAACCCCGCGTAGACGCACCGCGCGATGGGCTCGTCCAGTTCCACGCCCAGTTCGTCCAGCAGCCGCAGCACCACCAGAGCAGTCGCTTCGGCCGAAGCGTCGATCACGTTCACGGTGCCGAACCCGGGATTGGACACGTGGTGGTCGACCACCACCACGGTCCCGGCCGTCGACAACCGGTCCGCCAACGGTCCGAGGCGGCCCACCGAGCCGGTGTCCAGCGCCACCAGCACCTCGGGGGCGGCGGGCACGGCGGAGGCGGGCACGAGCAGGCCTGCCACGTCCAGGTCGCGCAGCGTCTCGGGGACCGAGTCGGGCGCGCCGAAGGACACCCGCACGGTCTTGCCGAGGCGGTGCAGGGCCAAACCCAGGGCCAGTGCGCTGCCCAGCGCGTCCGCGTCCGGGTTCACGTGGGCCAGCAGGGTCACGTCGGAGGCGTCGGTCAGGGCAGCGGCGGCGGCCGTCAGAGAAGCGCTCAGGTCGTTGGACACGACCAGAACGCTAGTCGGCTTCCTCCTCGTCACGCGGAGGCTTGTACGGGTCCGGTTCGCCGGCGGGTTCGGCCCCCGACGCGATCCGGGCCACCTCCGCGTCCGCCTCGCGGGCCCGAGCCAGCAGTTCGTCCATCCGGCGCGCCTCGTCGGGCACGGTGTCGGTGACGAACGACAAGGTCGGGGTGAAGCGCACGCCGGTCTGCTGGCCGACCATCGTGCGCAGCACGCCCTTGGCCTTCTCCAGCGCCGCGGCGGCACCCGCCAGGTCCGGCTCGGCGTCCAGTTTCTCGCCGAGCACGGTGTAGTAGACCGTCGCGTCGTGCAGGTCGCCGGTCACCCGCGTGTCGGTGATCGTCACCCGTGCCAGGCGCGGGTCCTTCACCTCGTGTTCCAGCGCGGAGGCCACGATCTGCGAGATCCGCTTGGCCAGCTTGCGCGCCCGTGCCTGGTCGGCCACGGCGCTCCCTCCTCCGTACTCACCCGCCGCCACGAACGGCGGCGTTCAGTCGTCCTCCGGCCCGAGCAGCCTGTGCCGGGCGGAGAGCAGTTCCAGTTCGGGGCGTCCCGCCACCAGCCGCTCGCAGGCGGCCAGGACGTCCCTGACATGCTCGGCGTCGGCGGCCACCGCCGCCACTCCGATCAGCGCGCGGCGGTGCAGGTCGAGGTGGCCCGCTTCCGCGACCGACACCTCGAACTTCTTGCGCAGCTCCGCCACCACGGGCTTCACCACGGACCGCTTCTGCTTCAACGAGTGGACGTCGCCGAGCAGCACGTCCAGCTCAAGGGCACCCACATACAAGTGTCATCACCACGGGGTCAGGAGGGGGCCGCCGCCACGAGGCGGCGGCCCCCGGTGTCCGAAGACGGTCAGGCGCGCGGCTTCTCGCGCATCTCGAACGTCTCGATGATGTCGCCGACCTTGAGGTCGCCGTAGTTGCCGAGCGTCAGACCGCACTCGAAGCCCTCGCGGACCTCGGTCGCGTCGTCCTTGAACCGCCGCAGCGAGCTGACCGGCAGGTTCTCCTGGACGACGTTGTTGTCGCGCAGCAGGCGGGCCCGCGCGTTGCGGCGGATCTCGCCCGACAGCACCATGCAGCCCGCGATCGTGCCGACCTTGGAGGACTTGAAGACCTCGCGGACCTCCGCGCGGCCGAGCTGGACCTCTTCGTACTCCGGCTTGAGCATGCCCTTGAGGGCCTGCTCGATCTCGTCGATCGCCTGGTAGATCACCGTGTAGTAGCGGACGTCCACGCCCTCGCGGTTCGCGAGTTCGGTCGCCTTGCCCTCGGCCCGGACGTTGAAGCCCAGGACGATCGCGTTACCCGCGACAGCCAGGTTGATGTCGCCTTCGGTGATGCCGCCGACGCCCCGGTGGATGACCCGCAGCTCGACGTCGTCGCCGACCTCGATCTTCATCAGCGCGTCTTCCAGCGCCTCGACGGTGCCGGAGTTGTCGCCCTTGATGATCAGGGTGAGGGCGCTGGTCTCCTTCAGCGCGGCGTCCAGGTCCTCCAGGCTCACGCGCTTGCGCTTCGCCGCGTTCATGGCGTTGCGGTTGCGGGCCTGGCGGCGCTCGGCGATCTGCCGGGCCACCCGGTCCTCCTCGACCACGAGGAACGTGTCACCCGCGCCGGGCACCGAGGTGAGGCCGATGACCTGCACCGGACGCGACGGGGTCGCGACCGTGACGTCGTCGCCGTGCTCGTCGACCATGCGGCGCACGCGGCCGTAGGCGGCGCCCGCCACGATCGAGTCACCCACGCGGAGCGAACCGCGCTGCACCAGCACCGTGGCCACCGGACCGCGACCGCGGTCGAGGTGCGCCTCGATGGCGACGCCCTGCGCCTCCATCTCCGGGTTGGCGCGCAGGTCGAGCGACGCGTCGGCGGTCAGCAGGATCGCCTCCAGCAGCCCGTCGATGTTCACGGCCTGCTTCGCCGAGATGTCGACGAACATCGTGTCGCCGCCGTACTCCTCGGCGACCAGCCCGTACTCGGTGAGCTGCTGGCGGATCTTGGCGGGGTTGGCCCCCTCCTTGTCGATCTTGTTGACCGCGACCACGATCGGCGCGTTGGCCGCCTGGGCGTGGTTGATCGCCTCCACCGTCTGCGGCATCACACCGTCGTCGGCCGCCACCACGATGACCGCGATGTCGGTCGAGTTGGCGCCGCGGGCACGCATGGCGGTGAACGCCTCGTGGCCCGGGGTGTCGATGAAGGTGATGAGGCGCTCGTTGCCCTCCAGCTCCGTGCGGACCTGGTAGGCGCCGATGTGCTGGGTGATGCCACCCGCCTCGCCCTCGGCGACCTTCGCCTTGCGGATCGTGTCCAACAGGCGCGTCTTACCGTGGTCGACGTGACCCATGACGGTCACGACCGGCGGACGGATCTGGAGGTCCTCCTCGCCGCCGGCGTCGTCGCCGTAGGTGATGTCGAACGTCCCCAGCAGCTCGCGGTCTTCCTCCTCGGGAGACACGACCTGCACGTTGTAGTTCATCTCGGAGCCGAGCAGCTCCAGCACCTCGTCGGACACCGACTGGGTCGCGGTGACCATCTCGCCGAGGTGGAACAGCACCTGCACCAGCGAAGCCGGGTTGGCGTTGATCTTGTCGGCGAAGTCGGTCAGCGAGGCGCCGCGCGGCAGCCGGATCGTCTCGCCGTTGCCCTTGGGCAGGCGGACGCCACCGACCGACGGCGCCTGCATGTTGTCCATGTACTCCTGGCGCTTCTGGCGCTTGGACTTGCGTCCACGCCGCGCCGGGCCACCGGGACGGCCGAACGCGCCGGCCGCGCCACCGCGACCGCCGGGGCCACCGCCACCGGGACGACCGCCGCCACCGCGGAAACCGCCGCCACCGGCCGGGGCGCCACCGCCACCGCCACCGGGACCGCCGCGGAAGCCACCGCCACCGCCGCCACCACCGCCACCACCGGGACCGCCGCGGAAGCCGCCGCCACCGCCGCCGCCACCAGGGCCGCCGCGGAAGCCGCCACCGCCACCACCGGGACGACCGCCGCCGCCACCGCCACCGGGGCCACGGCCACCGCCACCGGGACCGCCGCCCGGACGGCCACCGCCGCCGGGACCGGGCCGGGGACCGGCCGGACGGCCGGGCATCATGCCCGGGTTCGGCCTGGGCGGCATGTTGCCGGGGTTGGGACGCGGGCCGCCGGAACCGGCGGAGCCGCCCGGACGGGGACCGGCCGGACGCGGGTCGCCCGGCTTGCCCGAGCGGTCGCGGTCACCGCGGTCGGGGCGGTCGCCCCGGTCGGGACGGTCGCCGGGCGAGGACGGGCGCGGCGCCTGCGGACGCGGCGAGGGAGCGCCACCGCCGACACCGAACGGGTTGTTGCCCGGACGCGGCGGACGCGCGCCGGCGGGCTTGGGAGCCTGCGGACGCGGCGGCACGACGGACGGGCCCTGCTGGGCCGCCGCGGGCTGCTGCTGCGGCGCGCGGGGGCCGGGACGCGGGCCGGACGGCCGCTGCGGTGCCTGTTGGGGCGCCTGCTGCGGGGGAGCCTGCTGCGGGGCCTGCTGAGGCGCGGGCGCCGGAGCGGGCGCGGTCTGCGCGGCGGGTGCCACGGGCGCCGGTGCCGCCGGAGCGGCCTTCGGAGCGGGCGCGGGCGCCGGTGCGGGCGGCTTGGGAGCCGGCTTCGGACCGGGGACCGGGCGCGGACCGGGCTTGCCCACCGGTGCGGCGGGCTTCGAGTCGGACTTGCCCTCGGCCGACGGCGCGGACGCCTGCGGCTGGGGCTTCGGCGGCGCCGGGCGGGCGCCGGACGGCTTGGACTTCGAGTCGGACTTCGACGCGTAGGCGTCCCGGAGCCGCCGGGCCACCGGGGCCTCGACGGTGCTGGACGCGGACTTCACGTACTCGCCCTGGTCGGCGAGCTTGCTCAACAGTTCCTTGCTCGTGACGCCGAGCTCTTTGGCGAGCTCGTGCACGCGGGCCTTGCCTGCCACTGCACTCCTCTGGATGATGAGGCCGGCGGCAGTCCCGTCGACCTCGTCTTAACGTCGCGCGTTCATGTCTTCAGCTTCACGGCTGACTCATGACGGGTCGACCTGCTTCCTTGCTTCCTGCGGGTCGCGGGGCGATCCCGCGACCTGTTTCGCCTGCTGTTCGAGGTGCCCGCGCAGCCCGTCCACGTCGAGCGGACCCTGGACCCGGAAGGCCCTGGGGAACGCCCTTCGCTTCTCGGCGTCGCGGAGGCAGCCGGGGTCGGGGTGCAGCCATGCACCCCGGCCGGGTAGCCGTCGGCGCGTGTCCGGGACCACCGCCCCGTCCACGACCACCACGCGCAGCAACTCGGAGGGCGACGTCCGGGCACGGCATCCGATGCACGTGCGGACCGGGCCTTGGTGAGCGAAAACCGTTCCCCGACGTCGAACCACTGAAGAGTCTATCTCCTGCCGCTCAATCAGCCGAACCGGATGTCGCCGCGTCCGCCGGCGCGGCCCCACCGGCGTCCGCGTCGCTGCGGATGTCGATGCGCCAGCCGGTCAGCCGGGCGGCCAGCCGGGCGTTCTGGCCCTCCTTGCCGATGGCGAGGGAGAGCTGGAAGTCCGGCACGACCACGCGCGCCGTCTTGGCGCGCTCGTCGAGCACCCGCACCGAGACAACCTTGGCAGGTGACAGGGCATTCCCGACGAACGTGGCCGGGTCGTCGGAGTGGTCGATGATGTCGATCTTCTCACCGGCCAGCTCGCTCATGACGTTGCGCACCCGCGCGCCCATCGGGCCGATGCACGCGCCCTTGGCGTTCACGCCGGACACCGTGGAGCGTACCGCGATCTTGGAACGGTGACCTGCCTCACGTGCCACCGCCGGGATCTCCACCGTGCCGTCGGCGATCTCCGGCACCTCCAGCGCGAACAGCCTGCGCACCAGGTTCGGGTGCGTGCGCGACAGCGTGATCTGCGGGCCCCGCGCACCGCGCGACACGCCCACGACGTAGCACTTGAGCCGCGAGCCGTGCTCGTAGGCCTCGCCGGGCACCTGCTCGGCGGGCGGCAGGACGCCTTCGGTGTCGCCGATCTGCACCACGACCATGCCGCGCGCGTTGGCGCGGGCGTCGCGCTGCACGACACCGCCGATGATCTCGCCCTCCTTGGCCGAGAACTCGCCGAACGTGCGCTCGTGCTCCGCGTCCCGCAGGCGCTGGAGGATCACCTGGCGCGCCGTGGTGGCCGCGATCCGGCCGAACCCCTCGGGCGTGTCGTCCCACTCCTCCAGCACGGCGCCGTCCGGCCCCAGCTCCTGGGCCAGCACCCGGACCATGCCCGTCTTGCGGTCGATCTCGACCCTGGAATGCGAGTGGTGCCCTTCGGTGTGCTTGTAAGCCGTCAGCAATGCGGTCTCGATGGCTTCCAACACGGTGTCGAAGGGGATGTCCTTGTCCCGTTCGATCGCTCGCAGTGCGGCGATGTCGACGTTCACTCCGACTCCTCCTTCGAATGCGTGCCCTCAAGGAGCGCGAGCTCCTCGACGGGCGGCTGCTTGAACTCGACCTCGACCACGGCGCGCTCGATCGAGCGGTACTCGACCCGGCGCAGCTCGCCCTTGACCAGCAGCACGACACCGCTGTCGTCAGCGGCCCCGACCCGGCCGAACCACTCGACCTGGTCGGGCTGCTTGACCTTGACCAGCCGCAGCTTCGCCCGTTTCCAGTGGCGCGGCCTGGTCAGCGGCCGGTCGGCGCCCGGCGAGGTGACCTCAAGCGTGTACGGGCCGGCGATCAGGTGCTCGTGCGCGTCGAGCGCGGCGGACACGGCGCGACTGGCCCGCGCCACCTCGTCCAGCCCGATCCCGTCGTCGCCGTCCACGACCACCTTCACCAGCCTGCGACGCCCAGCCTGGTTCACGTCGAGCGTTTCGAGGTCGAAGCCGATGGCCTCGACCGCCTCCCGCACGACGGGTGCTAGCTGCGCGGCGAGTTCTCCGCGCGGCGGGCTGGACACGTGGTGACTCCTTTCAGGTGCAGAAGGGCACGGCAACCCCGGCCGACGCTGCACTCGCCGGCCGTTGGTCGCCCAGACTATCTGGTCCGGGACACCCCGCACGCTCCAGAGGCGACCGGAAGCCCTCTGGCAGGATCGGGACACGTGATCGGAAGAACGGCGCTCAGCAGGCGCGGCGTGCTGCTGGCAGCGGCCACCGCGCCCCTGGCGGCAGGGTGCACCACACCCCCGCCCCCTCCCCCACCTCGCGACTCCCTGGCGGACCTGGTCGAAGCGGCCCGTGCCGACGCGGCCCTGGCCACGGCCGTCGGCGCAACCGAAACGGCAGCGGCGAGAACACAACACGCCGACAAGCTCCAAGCCGAGGTGGACCGGGCAACCCCGAGGGTGCCGGGCACGTCCGCATCTCCGACACCCACGCCGTCGACGCCACCACCCACCAACCCGTCCCGTGAGGCACTGGTCACGGCGTTGCAGACGGCCCAGAAGCAAGCGGGCGACCTGGCAGCCACCGCCCCGACCCACCGGGCGGGCCTGCTGGCCTCGGTGTCGGCCGGCTGCGCGAGCCTGTTGGACGCACTGTCGTGAGCGTCGACGCGGTACAGGACGCCTTGGCCGCCGAACACGCGGCAGTGTGGACATACGGCCTGGCCAGCGCCTTCGTAGACCAACAGGCGGCAGCCGTAGCGGAAGGCGCCAACGCCCACCGCGCACGACGCGACACGACGGAGCGCTGGCTACGGGACAAGGGCACCCAACCACGCCCTCCCGCTCCGGCTTACCTGCCACCTCAACCTGTGGACAGCGCGGCTTCGGCGATCGCGGCATTGATCGCGGTGGAAACGGACGCCTGCGTCGCCTGGCGAGGAGTGATGGAACGCACCGACGACCAGACTCTGCGCAAGTCGGCCTTGGACGCTTTGACGAGCGCGGCAGTACGCGGCACCAGATGGCGAAAGACGGCCGGCGTAACCCCTTTGTCCATCGCCCTACCAGGCACCGCCGTCGGTTGACCAAACGCACCGCTCACTCCACCCAAAACCTGCGCGAGCACAGCAGCAAGAAGCCTGCGCGAGCACAAAGAAGGGGCCTCGTGTTCTCCCCGTATGGCCTGCCCGCAGGGCTACCGCGCTTGTTCAGGGAGCGCAAGCACGCTTTTCGCTTGCGCTCCCTGAACAAGTGTGGTGGTCTTTGACCAGGCCATACGGGGAGAACACGACGCCTTGCCCTTCCTCCCCGGAGGCCTGCCCAGCGGCGAGCGTCGCTTTTCGCTTTTAGTCGAAGAGCTAAAAGCGTCCTCGCCGGACAGGCAGGCCGCCAAGGATGTACACAAAAACAAGACTCGGGCGTCGTGTCATCCCCGCATGACCTGGTCAAAAGACAACCACCCTTGTCAGGAATGCGCAAGCGAAAAGCGTGCTTGCGCATTCCTGACAAGCGCGGTTCCCTGCGGGCAGGCCATACGGGGATGACACGCAGCCCACCGCTCGGTGTGCGCGCTGCGCGCGCCACTGCGAAGAGCGTGTCGAGTGGCGTTACACCAGTTCGTTGACCAGACGGAATGCGTCGGCTGAGATTCGTTTCATCAGCGCGTTGTGCTCTTCCTCCGTGGGCGAGTGCTGCACGGCGTCCGACTCGATGATGATGACGTCTCGGTCCTGCTGCTTGGCCGCGAACCCGCCCGAGGCCAACGAGCGCAGGCCGGGGACCTGCACGGCGCCGTCCTTCACCAGGTCGTTGACGTTTCCGGTGCCGTCGCGGGTGGTGAGTTCCTTCAGCTTGTTCGCGTCGTCCAGTGTCTTCATCCTCACCACGGACACGGACGTGTACACAGTTCGCCCGTCCGGGGTAGTGGTCGTGAACAGTCCGCGCGTCAACTGCTGGCAAGGCGTGGCGGTCAGGAAGGTCTTCGTCTCCCCATACGCATGGGAAGCGCACTGGCTGTCCTTCAACGCCTCCGGCACCTGCGGTGACCGGGTGAAGGTGAACTCGCCGGCCGGCGTGGACGTAGTCGTAGGTGTGGTCGTCGGCGTGTCCTTGGGCATGACGACCAGCCACACCAAACCGGACACGACCGCCACGCCCAGCAGCCCCAGGCCCTTGAGCACCGAGCCGCGCGACAGCCGTCGACGCCTCGGTGGAGGGGGTGGCGCGCTCAGCAGCGAATCCAACTGGCCGATCTCCGAGCGCCACAGCGGCGAGGTGTCCGTCGGTCCCGCAGGCTGCCCGGGGAACGACCCGGAGAATGACCCGGTGGACGGCCCGCCGGCAGGGCCGGTAGCAGGCCCGACAGCACGTCCGGCGGCGGCGGCAGGTCCCGCCGGCGGGCGGGCCGGGGGCTGGGCCGGGACACGGGGTAACCGCTGCGTCACCTCATTAGGTGATTCGGGAGGAACCGACACAACCAGTCACGGTAACGGACCCCGGCTACGCCAGCGCTTCGAGCACTAGATCCACATCGTCGGCCGTGTTGTACAGGTGGAACCCGAGCCGCACCCGTCCCGCCCGCACGGACGACCGCACGCCGGCTGCCGCGAGCTTCTCCGCCGAGCCCGGCGGCAGCTCCAGCGACACGA
Organism: Actinosynnema sp. CS-041913; assembly: GCF_050942485.1. NCBI lineage: Bacteria > Bacillati > Actinomycetota > Actinomycetes > Pseudonocardiales > Pseudonocardiaceae > Actinosynnema > Actinosynnema sp. CS-041913. The sequence continues at coordinate 7,458,696 of NZ_CP192037.1, forward strand.
TCGCCGAGCCGCGCGGGGCCAACCCGAGCCCGGCGAGCAGTGCGTCCGCGAGTCCCACGTTGTGGTCCCGGACCGCCGTCATGTCCAACGACGCCGCGTACGGCAGTGAAGCCGACGCGCCGAACTGGGACAGCCACACCGGCGAGATGTCGAGGCGTCGGGCATCCGGGGCCAGCCTCAGCGGCAGCCCGTAGACGGTGGCCCACGGGTCATCGCCGGCCCACCAGTTCGCGGACACCGGCACGGCGCGTTCCACCCCGGAGGGCGAGCACGCGAGCCAGGCGCAGCCGCGCGGCGCCATCAGCCACTTGTACCCGGCCCCGACCACCCAGTCCGCCCACTCCAGCGAGAGCGGCAGCCACCCGGCGGCCTGCGAGACGTCCAGCAGCACCGGCACGCCGGTGGCCCGCAGGCCCTCCAGATCGGCGATCCGGCCGTCGGCCGACTGCACGACGCTGACCGCCACCAAATCGTGACCGTCCACAGCGGACACCAGGGAATCCAGGTCCACCTCGGTGACCCGCAACCCCCGGGCCGCGAACGGGAACGTGAGCGAGGTGAAGTCGTTGCGGGCCACCAGGACGCGGGCGTCGGCGGGGAGGCCGGCCGCCACGAGGCCGACCAACTGGGCCACCGCGGCCCCGATCGCGACCCGGTCGGCCGGCACGCCGACCAGCTTGCCGAACGCCTCCCGGGCCGTGGTCACGACGGGATCGACGGCGGTCGGGTCGTCGGCGCCCGTGCTCCACCGCTGGACGGCGGAGGCGACCACGGACGCGGCCGGGGCCGGCGGGATCCCGATGCTCGCGGTGTTGAGGTAGCCGGCGGGCAGGTCGAACGTCGAGCCGAAGGCGCTGCGCATACCCGACATCACTACCGTCCGAATCCCGCCAAGTCCATCTAAATGCCGACGATTCTCAAGCCTTGACCTGAGAAGACGCTCGTTCGTCCGGCGAGCCGGCCTTGAGGCGGGCATAAACCTGCTTCCGCACCCGCGCCACGACGGTCCCGTCCTCCGCCAGCACGTCCACCGGGAACCACACCAGGGCCTTGCCGCCGTCCGCCGCCTGCGACCGCAGCTCGGCCAGGTGCTCGTCGGTCAGCCGGAACTCCGCATGCACAGTGCCCCGCCCCGGCCGGACGAACTCGATCTCGCCCGCCCGGTCCCACACCATGTGGTCGCGGCCGAGGTGGCGCAGCACGAGCAGCATCCAGAACGGGTCGGTCATCGCGAACAGCGAGCCACCGAAGTGCGTGCCCACGTAGTTGCGGTTGTACCAGCGCAGGCGCATGCGCACCTTGGCGTACCGGTAGTCGTCGGAGATCTCCACGACCCGGATGCCGGCGAACAGGAACGGCGGCCACAGGTTCATGCCCCGCCGCAGACGTGATGCCTTCATGCGGGCCATGTTACCCGCCAGTAATGTCCGCTCAGCGCAGCCGCACGATGTTGCCGGTCACCCGGTCCGCCCCGGCGGAGCACAGGAACGCGACCACCGACGCGACCTCCTCCGGCCGCGCCACCGGGAACTCCGCCCGCACGGCCTCGTTGACCCACCCGGTGTCGGTCACCCCGGGCTTGACCAGGTTCGCGGTGACCCCGTGCGGCGCGAGTTCCGCCGCCGCCGACAGCGTGTAGCTGTCCAGCGCCGCCTTGGCCGCGCCGTAGGACACCTCGCCGGGGAACCCGTCGGGACCGCCCGAGGTGAGCCCGACGATCCGCCCCCAGTTCCCGCCGCGCGCCAGGTGCCGGCGCGCGAACTCGGCGATCAGCAGCGCCCCGGCCCGCGCGTCCACGGCGAACTGGGCGTCGAACGTCTGCGGCGTCACGGCCCGCTGCACGCGGCCGAACTGATCCGTCTCGTTGGCCAGGAAGGTGTCCTGCACCCACCCGGACGCGTTGTTGACCAGCACGTCCACCGGCCCGAACAGCTCCTCCGCGGTGTCGAACAGCAGCGCCGGCGCGCCGACGTCGGTCAGGTCGATCTCCAGCGCGTGCGCCCGGCCGCCGGCCTCGGTGATCGCCTCGACCACGGCGTCCGCCCCGGTCTCCCGGCTGGTGAAGTACCGGTCGGGCAGGCTCGCGTCCGGCGCCGGGGCGTAGCGCAGGAACGTGATCAGGACGTCGACCCCCTGCGCGGCCAGCGCGCGGGCCGTGGCGGCGCCGATGCCCTGGTTGGCCCCGGTGACGATCGCGGTGTGCGGCACAGCACAAATCCTGCACTATCAGGGCCGCCCCGAGCGGCGCAATTTCGGCCGCGCGTGACGGGCGACACCTAAACTGGCTTGTCATGCGCAGTGAAGAGATCGAGATCCGCACCGGCACGAACGAGGTCGTCCACGATCTGACCCGCGCGTGCGAGGAGTTCCTGGAGGGCGTCGACGGCGACGGCCTGCTGCACGTCTGGGTGCCGCACGCCACGGCCGGCGTCGCGGTGCTGGAGACCGGCGCGGGCAGCGACGACGACCTGCTCGCCGCGCTCCGGGACCTGCTGCCCAAGGACGACCGCTGGCGGCACCGGCACGGGTCGCCCGGTCACGGCCGTGACCACGTGCTCCCCGCGCTGGTGCCGCCGCACGCGACGATCCCGGTGCTAGGCGGTGTGCCGGCGCTGGGCACCTGGCAGTCCGTCTGCCTCGTCGACACGAACGTCGACAACCCGGTCCGCACGGTCCGGCTGAGCTTCCTCGCCGGGTAGCAGCACGACCAGCAGCCCGGCCACCGCCAGACCGACGAACACCCACACCTGCGCGGCGTCGAGCGAGCCGCCGTGCAGCAGCGCCCGCAGCCCCTCCGTGGAGAACCGGAACGGCGTCCAGGACCACAGCAGCGCGCGGTAGACCGGGTCGAGCAGCTCGGGCACCTGACCGGCCACGGCGGGCGCCATCAGGTAGAGCGGAGCCAGCACCGCCATCGCCCGCACGCCGAGCACCCGCAGCAGACCGGCCTGGAGCAGCGCGAAGGCCACGGCGACCAGCGCGAGGTAGCCGAGCACGTCCCAGCCCAGCGGCAGCGCCGAGTCCCACAGCGCGAAGAACCCGGCGACCACGCCCACCCCGAGCACGGCGGCGGTCGTCGCGCCCAGCAGCCGGGGGCCGACTCCCGCGCGGCGGGTCAGCACCGTGAACGCCGCCCCGGCGGCCAGGCCGGCGATCCACAGCAACGCGCTCGCGGCCAGCGGCGCGGACCGGCCCGCCGCCGAGGACGGGTTGAGCGTCACGACCTTCGCGGGCAGCCCCGCGCCCTGCGCGACCCCGGTCAGGACCTGCTGCGCGACCTGCGTGCCGGACGGGTTCACCGCGCCGGACAGCACCACGGTCGCGCCGCCGGGCGCGAGTTCCAGCACGCCGTAGACGTCCTGCGAGGCCAGCAGCCCGCGTGCCTCGTCCGGCGTCGACACCCGCCAGCCGACCTCTTCCGACGCCGCCCCCGCGAGCTTGTCCGCGATCGCGCGCACCGGCGGCGGCGCGTCCGGGCCGACCGCGACGGCGAGCGGCACCTCGTCGGGGTGGACGGTCGCCTGCACGCCGAACGTGAGCAGGCCGAGCAGGAGCGCGACGAGGGCCCCGACGACGGCGGTGGCCACCGCGATGACCGCCGGCGATCGGCCGTGTGGTGTGGCCATGGCTTCCTCCAAACCCTAGTTCATCACCTGTTGAATTCAGAGGGTACGACGCCGGGCAACGCAAGTCAACGCGTGTTGAATTTATCGCCTCGACCCGTCCGGCGGAATCGGCACGGTACGGTTCGTGCCGTGACATACCCAGGTGACGGGCAGAGCGGCTGGGGTGGCCAGTCCGGCCAGGGCGACCGGGGGCAGCAGGGGCAGCCCCAGCAGGGCTACGGCCAACCGGGCTACGGCGGCCAGCAGCCCGACTACGGCCAGCAGCCGAACTATGGTCAGCAGCCGGGCTACGGTCAGCCGGGTTACGGCGGTCAGCCGGATTACGGGCAGCAGCCGGGCTACGGCCAGCCCGGCTACGGCGACCAGCAGTACGGCGGTGGGTACGGCGGCCTCGGTGTGTTCTCGGGCGGCGACGAGCCCCCGCCGAAGAGCAACGCCAAGCTGTGGCTGATCGTCGGCGTCGTCGTGCTGGTGCTCGTCGGCGGCGGCCTGACCGCGTTCCTCGTCACCCGCTCGGACGGCACCGAGAACCTCGCGAACAGCGGCACCCAGTCGCCGACGACGACCAGCACCAGCGCCGCCAAGCCGACGACGACCACCAAGTCGGGCACGCCGACCTGCAAGGCGGGCAAGGCGGACTGGAACTGCCTGGCCGTCGAGAGCCTGTCCTACAGCTACGACGTGCCCAGGAGCTGGTCGCCCAACCCCGGCTCGGCGGACATCACCGGCCTGCCCGACGTCAAGCTCACCGGCCTCACCGTGTACGGCGTGTACGAGTGCGGCGGCGCGCGGTACAACCGGGGCAGCACGGGCGGCGCGGTCGTGGCGCAGAGCGACCTGCCCGCCGTGGCCAAGAACTTCGCGCAGAAGCTGGGCACCCAGTACTACAACTCGGGCAAGACGGCCGACGTCAAGCTCAGCGAGCCCAAGCCGGTGAAGGTGCCCAACGGCAGCCGGCCGGAGATCGAGGGCGTGCAGGTGGACGCCACGATCACCACGAGCGGCAACGACTGCCTGGCCGGCAAGGGCATGGTGAAGATCCTGGTCCTCAAGGGCAGCACGGGTTTCCACGTGTTCATGGCCAACGGCGACCTCGAAGGCGGCCCCGCCGACCCCAAGCCCGTGGCCGAGGCCGACCTCCAGGCGATGGTCGACTCCGTGAAACCGCTGGCGGGCTGATCCCTTGTCGTACACGGGCCTGGGCGTCTACCAGCAACCGAAGAAGCCGAACCGCCGTCCACTGTGGATAGTGCTCGCGGTGGTGGCGGTGCTCGCCGTCGCCGGCGGCGCGACCGCCGCCGTGCTGATCGGCTCGAAGTCGACGCAGGCGGCCACCACGAGCGCCGAGCCGCCGAAGCCCGAGTGGCCGCTGATCGAGGACGAGCAGGCGGGCGTGGCGTACGAGGTGCCGCCGTCCTGGGAGGACAGCGTCGGCGGGGCGTCCGGCCGCGTGCGGCTGAGCAAGTCCCTGGTGTCCCGGCCGTTCGAGTGCCAGGGGCGGGACATGATCCAGGCCCAGATCGCGTCCGGTGCCGTGATCGAGGCCGACCTGGCCGGCGTCGCGACCACGCTGGCCACCGACTTCGCCAACAACAGCTACACCGTCGAGGGCAAGCGGCCCCGGCTCGCCGAACCCGACGTGCGGGGCGACGAGGAGCGGACCGTGGTGAGCGTCGGCGTGACGCCCAGCGCGGTGAACCCGTGCTACGCGCCCAAGGCGACGGTGACCGTCGTGGCGCTGCGCGACGGGCCCAAGGCCGCCGTGGTCGTGCTGAACGTCGCCGAAGGCGGGCCGCACGTCGCGGAAGGGCCGAGCGAGGACGAGGCCGACCGGATCCTGGAGAGCGTGCGACTGCGGTGAACACGTTGGTGCTGTGGGACATCGACCTGACGCTGATCGACGCGCGAGGCCTCGGCCACGCCTGGTACCGGACGGCGCTGCACGCCGTCTCCGGGCTCGAACTCGTGCACACGCCGAGCTTCCCGGGCCGCACCGAGCGCGCCATCTCGCACGAGTTGCTCACGGCACACGCCCTGGAGCCCACCGACGAGCTGATCAGCAAGCTGCACGCGGAGCTGGTCGACGTGGCCACCCGGGAGTACTCGCTGCTGCCGACCCGCGGCCACGCGCTGCCGGGCGCTTCGGCCGCGCTGGAAGCGTTGGCGCGGCAGGAGAACGTGGTCCAGTCGCTGGTCACCGGCAACCTGGTGGAGATCGCCCGGTACAAGCTGGCGGCGTTCGGCCTGGACACGCACGTGGACTTCGAGATCGGCGGCTACGGCTCGGTGTCCGAGCACCGGCCGGAACTGGTCCTGGAGGCCGTGCGGCTGGCATCGGTCAAGCACGCCAAGGACTTCGAGGCCGTCGTCATCGGCGACACGCCGCACGACGTGGACGCGGCCCTGCACCACTCGGCGTTCGCGATCGGCGTCGCCACCGGGCGCAGCACCGCCGCCGAGCTGCGGGCGGCGGGCGCGCACGTCGTGCTCGACGACCTGTCCGACACCGCCGCCGTGCTCGCCGCCGTGTTGCGTCGCTGACCGAGGGCCACTTCGCGGCGAAGGGCTTCGGCGACCCCGAAGCCCTTCCGCGGCCTCGAATCAGCCCCGGACGACGTCCAGCAGGTGCTGCACCGCCTCGTTCACCGGCACCTCCACCCGCTCGCCCGAACGGCGGTCCTTGACCTCCACCAGCCCGTTCGCCAGGCCGCGGCCCACCACCAGGATGGTCGGCACGCCGATCAGCTCGGCGTCGGCGAACTTCACGCCGGGGCTCGCCTTGCGGTCGTCCAGCAGGACCTTCAGGCCCGCCGACGACAGCTCGCCGGCCAGCCGCTCGCCACCCGCGAGCAGCGTCTCGTCCTTGCCCGCCACCACCACGTGCACGTCGGCGGGCGCGACGTTGCGGGGCCAGACCAGGCCCCGGTCGTCGTGGCTCTGCTCCGCGATCGCCGCCACCAGGCGGGACACGCCGATGCCGTAGGAACCCATGGTGATGCGGACGGGCTTGCTGTCCGGGCCGAGGGCGTCCAGCGCGAACGCGTCCGCGTACTTGCGGCCGAGCTGGAAGATGTGGCCGATCTCGATGCCGCGCGCGGCGACCAGCACGCCCTTGCCGTCGGGCGACGGGTCGCCCTCGCGGACCTCCGCCACGTCGATCGTGCCGTCGGGCGTGAAGTCCCGGCCCTGCACGAGGTCCACCACGTGGTGGTCGGCCTTGTCCGCGCCGGTCACCCACGCCGTGCCGCGCACCACGCGCGGGTCGACCAGGTAGCGCACGCCGTTGGACTGCAGCGCCGCCGGACCGATGTAGCCCTTGACCAGGAACGGGTTCCGGGCGAAGTCGGCGTCCTCCAGCATCGACACCTCGGCGGGCTCGACGGCCGCCTCCAGACGCTTGAAGTCCACCTCGCGGTCGCCGGGCAGGCCGATCGCCAGCAGCGTCGACTCCTTCTCGCCGGGGACGGTCAGCTTCACCAGGACGTTCTTCAGCGTGTCCGCCGCGGTGAAGGCGCGGCCGAGGCCCGCGCCGTTCAGGAAGTCGACCAGGGACTCGATGGTCGGCGTGTCGGGCGTGTGGTGGACCTGCGCCTCGGGCTTGTCCTCGATGCTCTGCTCGGCGGGCGCGGGCGTCGTCACGGCCTCCACGTTCGCCGCGTAGTCCGACTCCGTGCTGCGCACGAAGGTGTCCTCGCCGGTCGGCGCGACCGCCAGGAACTCCTCCGACGCGGAGCCGCCCATCGCGCCGGACGTGGCGGAGACGATCACGTACTCCATGCCCAGCCGGTCGAAGATGCGGATGTAGGCGTCGCGGTGCTGCTGGTAGGACTGCGCGAGGCCCTCGTCGGTGAGGTCGAAGGAGTACGAGTCCTTCATGACGAACTCCCGGCCGCGCAGGATGCCCGCGCGGGGCCGCGCCTCGTCCCGGTACTTGGTCTGGATCTGGTAGAGCGTGACGGGGTAGTCCTTGTACGAGGAGTACTCGCCCTTCACGGTGAGCGCGAACAGCTCCTCGTGGGTGGGCCCGAGCAGGTAGTCGGCGCCCTTGCGGTCCTTGAGGCGGAAGATGTTGGGGCCGTACTCGGTCCACCGGTTGGTGGCCTCGTAGGGCTCCTTCGGCAGCAGCGCGGGGAACTGGATCTCCTGCGCGCCGAACGCGTCCATCTCCTCCCGCACGACCCGTTCGATGTTGCGCAGCACCCGCAGCCCGAGCGGCAGCCACGAGTACCCGCCCGGCGCGACGCGGCGGACGTAGCCGGCGCGGACCAGCAGCTTGTGGCTGGGTACTTCGGCGTCGGCCGGGTCCTCGCGCAGGGTGCGCAGGAACAGCGACGACATCCTCGTGATCACGGTTGGGTGCTCCTCGTGGCGCGGGTGGTCCAAGAAGGGTAGTGAACAGGGCCTGGCCAGTTCCAACGGGTTCCGCCCGGCACGGGTCGGGTGTGTGCCACGCGGTGCGGTGGCGGGTGGGGCGTCGGCGGCCGGTCCGGGACCGCCGCCGTTCGGTGGACCGCGGGCCGGGCAGCGTGAGGGGCGCCGAGTTGTCCTCGGCGCGACACCGAAGTGTTGCCGCAGGTCATTGCCCCGGCAGCCGGAAATTGTCGGGGGTCGGGTCTACCGTTCCGGGCATGACGCTGACCATTGGCATGATCACCATCGACACCGCCGACCCGCACAAGCTCGCGGACTTCTGGACGAAGGCGCTGGGCACCGAGGTCCAGAACGACTGGGGCGAGTTCCTGATCCTCGCGCCGGCTGTGGAGGGCGGGTTGCAGCTCGGGCTGCAACGCGTGGAGGACGTGACACCGGGCAAGAACCGGGTGCACTTCGACTCGCACGTGGAGGACCGGGCGGCCGAGGTGGCGCGGCTGGTCGGGCTGGGCGCGACCGAGGTGGCGGAGCACACCGTGCCGGGCCTGACGTGGACAGTGCTGGCGGACCCGGAGGGCAACCAGTTCTGCGTCGGCCAGCCCGGCTGACCGCGGCGGGGTCGACCGACCGCGGCCGGTCCGGCCGACCGCGGCAAGGTCCGCTCGACGCGGTAGGGCCGGCCGCCCGCGCGGGAGTCGACCAACCGCGGCAGGGGCGACCGACCACGGCAAGGCCGACCCACCGCGACAGCGGCGACCCACCGCGGCAAGACGGGCCAACCGGGGCGGCGGCGACTGCCTGCGGCAAGGCCGACCCACGGCCTCAGGGTCGGCGGTCGAGGGGCGCTGACCGGCGCATTAGGCTTCCGGGTCGTGCTGGTACTGCTCCCCCCGTCGGAGACCAAGGCGATCGGCGGCGACGGCGCGCCCCTCGACCTCGAACGCCTCGCGCGTCCCGAGCTCAACCCGCTGCGCGCCAAGCTGGTCGACGCCCTGGTCGACCTGGCCGCCGACGTCCCCGCGAGCCTCGCCGTCCTGGGGCTGTCCGAACGCCAGGAGCACGAAGTCCAGCGCAACGCCGAACTCCGCACCTCGCCCACGCTCCCGGCGCTCGACCGCTACACCGGCGTGCTCTACGACAACCTGGACCTGAAGACCCTCACCAAGGCCGAACGCGCCCGCGCCGCGAACCGCCTGGCCGTCGCCTCCGCATTGTTCGGCGTGGTCCACGGCGGCGACCCGATCCCCGCCTACCGCCTGTCCGGCGGCAGCGTGCTCCCGGCGACCGGTCCGCTGGGCGGCCTCTGGCGCCCGGTCCTCAGCGCGGCCCTGGCCGAGACCGACATCATCGACCTGAGGTCGGCCCCGTACTCGTCGCTGGCGAGGATCCCGCACGCCATCACGGTCCGGGTGGTCACCGAGGACTCCGCCGGGCGGCGGCAGGCGGTCAGCCACTTCAACAAGGCGCACAAGGGGCTGCTGGCCCGCGCCATCGTGAAGTCGCGGGCCGAGGCGAAGTCCGTGCGCGCCCTGGTCAAGATCGCCGCTGCCGCCGGGCTCCGGCTGGAGCCCACCGGCGACAGGGCGCTCGACCTGATCGTCTAGACCGGCGAGCGCGGTCTACGCCGAACGCACCGAGTACCGCGCGCCCACCGGACGGCGGGGCGCGGTGTCCCGGTGCACGGCTGCCGCGTGCAGTTCACCGGCGACGCGGACGGTGTCGCGGTCGTCGACGTCGTAGCTGCCCGCGAGTCGGGAACCGAAGCGGGCCTGGCGGCGGTGGTTGCGCTCCAGGCCGTAGACGACGAGCGCCAGGACGGCCAGGACGAGGAAGAAGGCGGTCATGGCACTTACTATGCGACCAACAAGAAGCTGCCACAATTGGCAGCTATGCCGTTGTCCGTCAATATCCTGCCAGTTATGCTCGGGGGCATGCTCACTTCCGTGGCGGTGCCGGTGATCGCCGGCGTCGCGCCGTTCGAGTTCGGCGTGATCTGCGAGGTCTTCGGCATCGACCGCACAGAGGAGGGCGTGCCGCTGCTCGACTTCCTGGTGTGCGGCGAGCGCCCCGGCGAGCCGGTGCGCACCAGCGTCGGCGCGTCCCTCGTCCCGGAGCACGGCTTCGACGTGCTGGACGACGCCGACCTCATCGCGGTGCCGGCGTGCGAGATCCGCGACGCCTACCCGCGCGCGCTGCTGGACGCGCTCAGCCGGGCCGACCTGCTGCTGTCGGTGTGCAGCGGCTCGTTCCTGCTCGGCGCGGCGGGCCGGCTCGACGGCCGGCGCTGCACCACGCACTGGCGGCACGCCGACGAACTCGCCGAGCGGTTCCCCGAGGCCAAGGTCGACCCGGACGTGCTGTTCGTGGACGACGGCGACATCATCACCAGCGCGGGCACGGCGGCGGGCATCGACGCGTGCCTGCACCTGGTCCGCCGGGAACTCGGGGCGACCGTCGCGACCACCATCGCCCGGCGCATGGTCGTCGCGCCGCAGCGGGACGGCGGGCAGCGGCAGTTCATCCGGCCCACCACCGTCCAGGCCGAGAGCCTCCAGCCGACGCTGGCGTGGATGCTGGACCGGCTCGACACCGAGCACACCGTGGCCGACCTCGCCGACCACGCGCGGATGTCGGCACGCACCTTCGCGCGCCGCTTCGCCGCCGAGACGGGCACCACTCCGCACCGCTGGCTGACCACCCAACGCGTGCTGTGCGCCCGGCAGTTGCTGGAAGAGACGCAGCTCAGCGTGGAGGACATCGCCGGCCGCTGCGGCTTCGGCACGGCAGCGCTGCTGCGCCACCACTTCAACGCCGTCGTCGGCTTGGCCCCCAAGGACTACCGCCGCTCGTTCTCCCATCGGTGACCGCCTGGAACCGCCAAAAGCGTGACGGACAGCAGCGACTTGTCACCAGTGGTGACGGTGCTGACACAATAGGAGAGTGAGTCCCGACACACCCGGCACCGCCGCCACCGAGCACGACACATCGGAGGTCACCGCCAAGGCCCTGCGCGCCGTCGCCGAGGACCTGGAGTCCGACCTCGACGCGCCGGAGACGCTGAAGCGCGTGTGGGCCGGGCTGTGCGTGGCGCGACTGCTCGGCCTCCGCCTCGCCGCCGCCGGGTTGGGCAAGCTTCAGGCGAACGCCGAATCCGTGGAATACCAACTCGCGCACGACCTCGCCACGACGGCGACGTTCCAGCACGAGTTGGCCTTACCGTCGACGGGGAAGCCCGCGCCGCTGCTCCCCGACGAGGTGGACGACGCCCTGGCGGCGCTGGCCGAGTTCAGCGCCACCGCCCGCCGGCGGATGCTCGCCGCCGCGCGGCTGGCCGCCCAGTGGCACGACGAACGCGTGCTGCGGCACGACTCCCTGGTGGTGGCCGAACTCGCGGCGGCCTGGCAGGGCAGGCGCGGCAGCTACCGGGTCGAACACCCCGATCCACGCGCCTGACTTTTAATTCGGTTGCGGCGGTGCCGGGGTGTCCGGCAGCCTGTCCACGAACGCGCTCAAGAGCCGGTCGCACGGCGGAGACGAGGAGGTGCCCGATGGCTACCACTGTCCGGGACGTGGCACCAACCCGTCCTCTCGCCCCGATCGCCTAGCGCGCCGACCACACGCGCCGGTGGGGCGAACACCTCCTCTTCTCTTGGAGCCCACCCAGTGCGCAAGCACGAGCACTTTCTCGACCCCGAAGACGAATCCGACGCGTCCTACGAGCACGCGAACGACCTGAACTGGCGCGCCAAGCGCCGCACCAGCCGGGACGACGCCGAGCCCAACCCGAACCGGCGCGGCCGGCTCACCGAGGAGACCCGCGACCGGCTCGCGCAGCAGCGCGAGGACGCGGAGGCCGCCGACGTCCCGGAGGACGGCGACCGCTGGTCCAACTGGGACACCGCCGACCACGGGCCCCTGCCCTGGCCGGAGTGGCTGGTCACCGACCTGGCGGCGGTGGACCGGGAACTCGGCATCGTCAAGACCGGCAAGGAGGCCGACGTCTTCCTGCTGGAACGCGCCTTGCCGGGCGCGGACCGGTCGTGCCTGCTGGCCGCCAAGCGGTACCGCAGCAACGACCACCGGATGTTCCACCGGGACGCCGGCTACCTGGAGGGCCGCCGGATGCGGCGGTCGCGGGAGATGCGCGCGATCGAGAACCGCACCTCGTTCGGCCGCAACCTGATCGCCGAGCAGTGGGCGGTGGCCGAGTTCGCCGCCCTGGCCCGGTTGTGGCAGCTCGGCGCGCCGGTGCCGTACCCCGTGCAGCGCGCGGGCACCGAGCTGTTGCTGGAGTTCATCGGCACGGACGGCGCGGCGGCTCCCCGGCTGGCGCAGTTGCGGCCCGAGCCGGAGGAGTTGCGGGACCTCTGGCGGCAGCTCGTGGACGCGTTGAGCCTGATGGCCTCCGTGGGCTTGACGCACGGCGACCTGTCGGCGTTCAACCTGATGGTGCACGACGGCAGGCTGGTCGTGATCGACCTGCCGCAGGCGGTGGACGTGGTGGCCAACCCGCGGGGCGCGGAGTTCCTGGAACGGGACGTCCGCAACATCGCGGGCTGGTTCGCCGCGCGCGGCCTGGAACCGGAGTCGGCCGACCCGCGGGCGCTCACCGACCTGCTGCTGGACGTGGCCGGTCTGCGCTGAACAAGGGCCACACCAGGTCGAACACGGTGGCGGCCGGCCGCGTCCGGTCGGTCGCCAGCCAGTGGTAGACCAGCGGGCCGAACAGCAGGTCGCGGACGAGTTCCGGGTCGACGCCGGCCCGGAGCTCGCCGCGCGCCACGCCGCGCCGCACCACCTCGTCGACCACCGCGTGCCGCCCGGCGAGGAAGCCGTCGAGCAGGCCGGGCACCCGGCGCGCCTCGGCGTGCACCGCGAGCACCACCCACGACAGGCCGTCCGCCAGGGCGTTCGCCAGCACGAGCAGGTCTTGGCGGGCGCTGCCGGTGTCCGGGTCGGGCATCGGCACGCGGTCCGCGACGACGTGGGCGACGAGGTGCAGCTTGGTCGGCCACCGCCGGTACAGGGCGGGCCGGCTCACGCCCGCGCGGGTCGCGACCGCGTCCAGGGTCAGCGCGTCGAACCCGACTTCGTCGAGCAGGGCGACGGTCGCCTCGGCGAGGGCGCGGTCGATCTCGGTGCTGCGGGGACGTCCAGACATACGATACATCCTGTAACGTAAGTGCCATGGTCAGCAAGAAGGTCACCTGGGGGTTGCTCGCCGCATGGGTCGTCCACGACCTCGAAGAACTCGTCACCATGCCGCGGTGGACCCGCGGCAACCGGATCCCGACGACGACACCGGCCCAGGCCGCCATCGCCATCGGGCTCGTCGGCATCGTCGTCGCGGCTGCGGCGGCCGACGGAGCGCGGACCGACGGCCGGTCGCCGTTCTTCCACGCCGTGCTCACCGGGTTCGGCCTGCACGCGGGCACGCACGTCGCCGCGAGCGCGATCCTGCGGCAGTACACGCCCGGAGTGCTCACCGCGCCTACCGTCGTCGCCCCTTTCAGCTTGTGGGCACTACGTCGACTCCGGCGTGAGGGAATCCGGCCGAAACCGTCCCGACGTGCGCTGATCTGGTTCCCGATCACGGTCGCCGCGGCCCACGGCATTGCCCATTCGGCCACACATGTGCGACAGAACACCGCCGGGATGCGCGCGAAGCGCCGTTGATCGGCTAGACTGAGTGGTGCATCGCCCGGCGGCGCAACAACCGTTCGCGGCCCCAGACCCCACCAGGTCGGCGACCCAGCAGGTCGGCGGTGCTCCCAACCACTATCGGCGCACGACAGCGCCGGGCCCGTCCTTGCGATTCGCGCCTGCGTAAAGGCAGAGCAATCCCCGAGACGTGCCTTGTCCCGGAGGTTTGTTTTGCCACCACTGTCCCAAGGCCGTTCCGAGCGCCCGCAGTTCCGCAAGCCGCGGAGCAGGCGCCCAGGCCAGGGCAACCGACGTCCCCAGCCCGTGCTGGAGACGACCATGCCGGACCACGTAGAGAGCACGCTGCCCGAAGGGCCGCTGCCGTCGTTCGCCGAACTCGGCCTGGCCGACGAGCTGCTCGGCGCGCTCACCCAGGCGGGCATCAACGACCCGTTCCCCATCCAGGCCGCCACGCTGCCCGACGCGCTGGCCGGCCGCGACGTCCTCGGCCGGGGCCAGACCGGCTCGGGCAAGACGCTCGCGTTCGGCCTGGCGCTGCTGTCCCGCCTCGCGGGCGACCGCGCCAAGCCGCTGAAGCCGCGCGCGCTGGTGCTGGTGCCGACGCGTGAACTCGCCATGCAGGTCGAGGAAGCGCTGTCGCCGTTCGCACGGTCCCTCGGGCTGTGGTGCCGGACGGTCGTCGGCGGCACCTCGTTCCCGCGTCAGATCGACGCGCTGCGCCGCGGTGTCGACCTGCTCATCGCCACGCCGGGCCGGCTGTCCGACCACGTGCGGCAGGGCACGGCCGACCTGTCCGAGGTGATGTTCACCGCGCTGGACGAGGCCGACCAGATGGCCGACATGGGCTTCATGCCCCAGGTCCGCGCCATCCTCGACCTGACCCCGCAGGACGGCCAGCGGCTGCTGTTCTCGGCGACGCTGGACGGCGACGTGGACAAGCTGGTCCGCCAGTACCTGCACAACCCGGTGGTCCACTCGGTCGCGCCGCCCACCGGCAGCGTGACGACGATGGAGCACCACCTGCTGTTCGTGTCCGCCGAGGACAAGCAGTCCGTGGTGACCGAGGTCGCCGCCCGCGAGGGCCGCACGATCATGTTCGTGCGCACCAAGCACCACGTGGACCGGCTGACGAAGAAGCTGCGCTCGATGGGCGTCCAGGCGGGCGCGCTGCACGGCGGCAAGGCGCAGAGCGCCCGGACCCGCGTGCTGGGCCAGTTCCGCGAGGGCACCATGCCCGTGCTGATCGCGACGGACGTGGCGGCGCGCGGCATCCACGTGGACGACGTGAGCCTCGTCGTCCACGTCGACCCGCCGGCCGACCCGAAGGACTACCTGCACCGAGCGGGACGCACCGCGCGGGCCGGCCAGTCCGGCACGGTGGTGACCCTGGTGACCCACGACCAGCGCCGCGCCGTGCAGGGCCTGACCGCACGGGCGGGCATCCGCCCGGAGTCGACCAAGGTCCGCCCCGGCGACGAGGACCTGATCCGCATCACCGGCGCCAGGGTGCCAAGCGGCATCCCGATAACCGAACCGGAAATCCCGGTCCGCGCCCGCCGCAGCGGAGGCGGCGCCCCGCGCCGCACCGGCGGCAGCGGAGGCGGCTACGGCGGCCAGTTCCGAGGCAGCCGCCCAGACCGCGACCGCGACCGGAGCGGACGCCCGCGCCGAGTGTCACAGCACTAGACCGATCGCCATAGCACTAGACCCGGGTGTCGCAACAGTAGACCCGGTGTCGTAGCACTAGGCACTAGCTCCGACCCGCGAACGCCGGCCCTTGGCTTCCCAGCCGAGGCCCGGCGTTCGCGCTTTTGTCGGTGCGAACAGCGCTTCGGCCGATATCTGGGCGTCGGTGGGAACCGACGGCGTGTGGTCGACCAATCTCGACCAGCCGGGCCCCGGAATGTTCTACTCAGCCGGAATGTTCTACTCACCTTGACGGCAGAAGAGGGACCACGGACTCAGCGCGCTCCACAAGCACGCAAGCCTGGGCTCAAGCCGGGAACACCAAGCAACAAGACCATATTTCCGACAAGCCCTGGAGCTGTCAGGGACGGCTGGAACGCAACACGCGCCACGGAGCGCGCACTTGGGGAGCCAGGTCGCGTTCCGCTCTCGACCACTACAACCCGTTCGACACCGAACGCACGTCCTTGTGGGGAAAGCGTTTCCGCACATGCGACTCCGCCTTGGACCCAGGCACCACGTAAACCGGCTCCTCCTTGTCCTGCAAAGGCTTCACCACATCGGCCACGAACCCCCTGCGATCCGCCAGAAACGGCCCGATGACGTCCGACCCCGCCGGGCACGCCGCCATGCAGTAGGCCGCCTTGTAGTTCGGCTTGAACGCCAGGCTCTGCCACATCGACGCCGACTCCGCCGCCGACACCCGCCGCCGGTAGTCCTCGCGGTCGGCGCTGTCGGCGATGTTCTCCACCCAGTCGGTGAACCCGCTCATGAACTCGCGGTAGTTGTGCGTGTAGCACGCGAGGAAGTCGAACGACCCCTCCTTGCCGATCGCGCCCACCGGACAGGCCGCGACGCACAGCTTGCACTCCAGGCACGGGTTGAAGTCGATCGGCCCGGCCGGCTCGTCCACCGCGAAGTCCACCGCGAAGTCCACGACGACCGTGCCCAGCAGGATGAAGTTGCCGAAACGAGGGTGGATCACGTTGCGGTGGATGCCGATCCGACCCAACCCCGCCGCCTGCGCCACCAGCTTGTGCGAGATCACCCAGCCGCGCCCCGGGAACCCGTCCATCTCCTGCGGGAACGCCGACGCCGGGTGCACCACCCGGTGCCCCGCGTCCTGGAGCAGCCGGGCCAGCCGGTGGCCCACGGAGTCCGCGTCGTCCAACGCCTGGTGGAACTCGGTGTTCGCGACGCTGCGCATCGGGCTGCGCACGTTGTCCCGGTTCATCCGCACGCAGAACGCGACGTAGGTGCGCGCCCTGGGCAACGCCTTGCGCGCGTGCTCCAGGTCCACCTCCAGACCGGGCGCGTCGATCGGCACGAACCCGACATCGTCCGCACCCGCCCGGAACGCCAGCTCGCGCAGCCACTCCGCCGACACCGCCCCCGCCGGCCGTTCCGGTGGGTTCTCCCTGACCTGGCGCACGGTCGGATGGTCGTCCAGTCGCATTTTCGGGTCCTCCCAGGCTAGCTGAGTTTCTAGCAACAACTTAGCGAGGCTAGGTCTACTTTGACAACCCAGGGAGTACCGTGGAGCACGTGCGAGGAGTGGTGGTGGACAACGACCGGTGCTCGATCGCCCGTGCGCTGGGCGTGCTGGGTGAGCGGTGGTCGCTGCAGATCGTGCGGGACGTCTTCAACGGCGTCCAGCGATTCGACGCGCTACGGGAACACCTGAACGTCGCGCGAAACGTCCTGGCCAACCGGTTGCAGAACCTGGTCGACGCCGGGTTGCTGGAGAAGAGGCCGTACCAGGAGTTCGGCAGCCGCCGGCGCTACGAGTACGAGCTGACGCAGGCCGGGCGGGAGCTGTGGCCGGTGCTGATGACGCTGATGGCCTGGGGCGACCGCCACCTCGCCGAGGGCACGCCGCCGGTCGAGCACGAGCACGTCGGCTGCGGCGGCAGGGTGAGCCTGGTGCCGGTGTGCGAGCACGGCCACGCCGTGGACCCGAAGCGGGACTTGGGTTTGCGCCTCGCCAAGCCTTGACCGCACCGGTCCGCACCGGTCCGCACCACCCGGCCACACCACCCGACGCGACCCCGGCGGCCTCACCAAGCGCACACCACCCGACGCAACGCGCCGACCCCACCACCCGACGGCACCGACCGGCCCGCACCCACCGCCTAACCCAACCCAACCCGGCCCGACCCGACCCTGCCTAACCCGACCCGACCCTGCCCGACCCTGCCCGACCCTGCCCGACCGGCCCGGCCCTGGCTGGTCACGCCAACAGCGCGTCGGCCCGTGCCGTCCGCATGTGCAGCACGGCCCGGCCATCCCGCCGCGTGGTCACCAGCCGCGCCGCCCGCAACACCCCGATGTGCTGCGACACGGCACCCGCCGTGACCCCCAACCGCCGAGCCAGCTCCGTAGTGGACATCGGCGACACCAACAACGCCAACAACGCCGCCCGAGTCCGCCCGATCAACGCCGCCAACTCGTCCGGCGCGGCGGCCTCCCGCTCCTCCCACAACGTCCCGATCCCCCGCGCCGGATACCGCACCACCCCCCGCCCGACCGGATCGACCGCCGCCCACGCCCGCGGCCAGCAGAACACGCTGGGCGACAACACCAACCCGTCCTCCGCCAAGTCGACGCAGTGCGGCTGGTCCGCCCGGCGGTCCGCGTACAGCACCAGCTCACCGCCCGCCCACGTCACCTCGGGGTGCAGGTCGGCGAACACCGCCTCCACCCCGCGATCCGCCAACACGGCCGCACGCGCGGAGATGTCAGCCTCCAGCACCGCCACGATCCGCCGCCAGTGCGGTGCGACCAACACCTCGTGACACGCCCGCACCACCGCCGCGACCCGCGCCGGCACGCCCGCCAGCTCGGCCTCCAGATCGGGCATCCGCACATCGGGCACGGGCATCAGCACCGCGGGTTTCGCGGGCCCCGCCAACAAGTCCAGCAGCACCGGCAGGTCGTCGACCGACGCCACCCGCTCCCGCGCCCACGCCACCCAGGGCAGGTGCACGGCGTGCGCGCCGGGCACGCGCAGCCCGTCCACCGCCATGACCGTCTCGAACACCGGCGAGTAGGCGAAGCGCACCTTCGCCAACCCCACCCCGGCGAGCCTGATCCGCACCGCCACCGGCTATCCCTCCCTCCCGAGGGGGTGCAGACCCCACCGCGGAACCTCCGGTCGACACCAGTGATCCACAAGGTACGAACGCGGACGCTCTACCGCATGACCAAGACCTGGCACCGGCCGACGCTCTGGATCTCCGGGGTGATGGCCGCCCTGACCCTCGTCACCCTCGGTGGGCTGCTCTTCGACGGCCGTGTGCTGCAAGGTGCTCCGCTGTGGCTCAAGCCGTTCAAGTTCGCCGTGTCGCTGGCCGTCTACTCGGCCACCCTGTCCTGGATGCTCTCGTTGCCGCACAAGGGGAAGCGCTGGACGTCCGGGCTCGCCACGCTGATCGCGGCGATCCTGTTCGCGGACGTCGCGCTGGTCGCGATCCAGGCCGCGCGCGGCACGTTCAGCCACTACAACACCAACGACGACACCTGGAACCAGGTCGTCCAGTTCATGTTCGGGACCTCCATCCCGCTGATGTTCCTGGCGAACGTCGTGCTGGCGGTCATCCTGTCGTTCCAGAAGCTCGCCGCGGGCAACGACCGCTCCACCATGTGGGCGGTGCGGACCGGGCTGTACCTGGCGATCGCGGGCATGGCCGCCGGCTACCTGATGGTCTTCCAGATCGACAAGCACGTCGAGACCACGGACGCCGCGGGCCGCGCGGTGGAGTTGCGCGGCGGGCACAGCGTGGGCGTGCCGGAAGGCGGCGACGGCCTCCCGGTGACCGCGTGGAGCACCACGGGCGGCGACCTGCGCATCCCGCACTTCGTCGGGATGCACGGCCTCCAGGTGATGGTCCTGCTCGCGCTCGGCCTGACCCTGGTGGCGCTGCACGAGCGCACCCGGCTGCGGCTGGTGCTGATCGCCTTCGCCGGCTACGCCGGGCTGCTGGCCCTGCTGACCTGGCAGGCGCTGCGCGGCGAGCCGCTGGTCCAGCCGCGCCTCACCACGCTGGGCCTGGCCACCGGTCTGGTCGCGGTCGTCGCCGCCGGGGTCGCGTGGACGCTCAAGAGCGAAAGGGCAACTCCCGCGCCAGACCGGCGACCGGTCCCACAACGATGATGGCGGGCGGGCGGATGCCGTGCTCCACGACGTCGGCGCCCAGTCGGTCCAAAGTGGACCGCACCACCCGCTGGGCGCGGGTGCTGCCCTCCTGGACCACCGAGACCGGCGTGTCACCCGGACGCCCGGCCAGCAGCGCCGAGGCGAACGCGCCCGCCCGCTCGACGCCCATCAGGATCACGACGGTGCCGCGCAGGCGGGCCAGCGCGCCCCAGTCCACCAGCGAACGCTCGTCGTCCGGCGCCACGTGCCCGGACACCACGACCACCTCGTGCGCCACGCCGCGGTGCGTCACCGGCACGTCGGCGAGCGCCGGCACCCCGAACGCGCTGGTCACGCCGGGCACCACGGTCACCGGCACACCGGCCTCGGCGCAGGCGATCAGCTCCTCGAAACCCCGCCCGAA
This sequence comes from Actinosynnema sp. CS-041913, assembly GCF_050942485.1. NCBI lineage: Bacteria > Bacillati > Actinomycetota > Actinomycetes > Pseudonocardiales > Pseudonocardiaceae > Actinosynnema > Actinosynnema sp. CS-041913. The sequence continues at coordinate 7,478,602 of NZ_CP192037.1, forward strand.
CACGTACGGGTCGCCGCCCTTGAGCCGCACCACGAACTTCCCGGCCTTGGCGTGCTCGACCAGCGTGGTGTTGATGAAGTCCTGGGAGGCGGCCCGGCCGTACGGGATCTTGGCCGCGTCCACCACCTCCACGTGCGGCGGCAGCTCGTCCAACAGCTCCTGCGGGGCCAGCCGGTCGGCCACCACCACATCCGCGCGGGCCAGCAGCCGCCGTCCGCGCACGGTGATCAGGTCCGGGTCACCGGGACCGCCGCCGACCAGCGCCACCCCGGCGGGCTGGTCGTGCTGGTCGCCCAGCGAACCGTCCCGCAACGCCGCCAGCACCCCGTCCCGCACCGCCGCCGACCGCCGGTGCTGCCCGCCCGCGAGCACACCGAGCAGCAGCCCGTCGTGCTCGCCCACCGCGGGCGTCACGGCCGTGCCCTTCACCGCCACGTCGGCCCGGACGCAGAACACCCGCCGCTCCGTCGCGTCGGCCGTGACCCGGGCGTTGACCACCGGGTCGGACGTGCAGGCCAGCACGTACCAGGCGCCGTCCAGGTCGCCGGGCGCATAAGGGCGGGCATGCCACACCGCGCCACCCGCGTCGACGATCCCCTGGACCGCCGGCGTCACCTCGGGCGAGACGACCTCGACCAGGGCTCCGGAGGCCACCAGGCGCGGCAGCCGGCGCTGGGCGACCGTGCCGCCACCGACCACGACGACCCGCCGACCGGCCAGTTCGAGGCCCACGAGGTAGTGCTGTTCACCGTGCATGGGTAGAAGCATCCACATCAGACATGCCCTGTCCAACCGGGGTGCTCCACATCACCACCGAGGGCCGCCGTGCCCACGCCCGGCAACCACCCGGACGTGGGCACGGCGCACCACTCAGGAGTTGATCTGCTGGGTCAACACGGAGTGGTAGGACGCGATCCGGGCGTACACGCCGGGGTAGCCGGCCGCGGCGCAGCCACGACCGAAGGACGTGGCGCCGATCAGCTTGCCACCGGCGACCATCGGACCGCCGGAGTCACCCTGGCAGGTGTCCGTGCCACCGCGCGGGTAGCCGGCGCACACCATGGACGTGTTGCTGTACTGCGGGTACGCCTGGCGGCAGGTCGCGTCCGACGTGACCGGGACAGTCGCCTTCAACAGGTACCGCGACGCCGACCCACCGGACGACGTCGTGCCCCAGCCGAGGATCGTGGCGTTCGTGCCGGCGGCGTAGAGAGCCGTGTCGGACGGGCTCGCCAACGGCAGGTAGGCCGAGGAGATGGAGCGGTCCAACGTCAGCACGGAGACGTCGTAGCCGGACGAGGCGGAACGGTAGCTGGGGTGGATCCAGATCCTGGTGACGGAGGCGACGACGCCGGCCGTGCTCTGCTTGTCCTCCCGCCCCCAGACCACCCGGGTGGAAGCGGCCGACCGACCACTGGTGCAGTGCGCGGCGGTGACGACCTTGTTGCCGGACACCAGGGTGCCACCACAGAACTGCCCACCACTGGACGTGGCGAGGTAGACGGTCCACGGGAACTGGCCGATGGACGCGCGGGTGCCACCGACGATGAACGGCGAGACGTCGTCCGAGTCGGCGGCGGCCGGCACGACGGTGAGCAACCCGACCGCGGCAACAGCCGCGACCAGAGCGGTGATCAGGCGATGCAGGGTTTTCGCCATGGTGCGCTCAGTCCTTTCCGGGTAGAAGACGGCGGCGTCCTCCCAGCTAGGACCAAAACCCCGGACCCGACAAGCACCAAGCACGGCTTGACCGTTGACAAATAAACACGCTTAGAAGCAAACAGGAACAAACACGCAACAAAAGGCCGCAGTAGACGCAAAGCAACCAAGAAACGTTGCGTCGAAGTGTTTCTACCCGGCCACCCCGGCCACCCGCACGACCTCGGCCCGAACCGCCCCGGGCAACGCAGGGCCGGCGTCCCGCCCGACGAAAGCCACCGCCAAGCCGGCCTCCGCCAACCCCACCGCACCATCGGCCTGCACCCGAGTCCCCGGCCGCAACAGATGCCGGACCTGGGCCACACACTCGGAACTGCCCACCACCACGGAAGCCCGCCGCAACTCGGCTTCAGCACGAGGAGTGCGCTCGTCGGCACCCCCCGGCCCGAGCCCGATCAAGGCAAGCCGACCACGCGGCAGGACACGCGCCGCCGCGACGGTCACGGCAGGCCCCTTGACCTTCTCCACCGCGATCTCCACCCGCCCACCACCGGACAGCTCCATCGCCCCGCGCAACGCCGCCGCCTCGGCGACGCTGGGGATGCCGATCGCCAGGTCCGCGGGATTGGGCACCGGGATGACCGCGAGTTCCGAGCCCGGGTAGGCCAGCAACGGCGCGGTGGTCGAGTCGTGCCAGAAGCCCCAGTCCTCCAAGGCATCGGCGATGCCCTGCTCGGCGACCTTGCGGTCCACCGTGGCGAACGCCCGGATCGCGCGCAGGTCCAGGCCCCGCACCTCCAGCTCCGCCAAGGCTTGCGACACGGCGGACGCGGACACCCCGGCACTGGAACCGACACCGACGATCAAGGTGCGAGGCACCAGGCGCAGCAGGTTCTCCGGTTGCGCCCCGGACGGAAGGCGGTCGTCCAGCAGCACGGTCCACACCCCGTGGCCGTGCGACACGACGTTGTCCGGCAGCGCGGGCAACGGAAAACCCAGCGGGTTCAGCAGCAGGACCGGGTCACCGTCGCGGACGGCCGCACCGCACGCCGCCAGGTCGCCTTCCACCGTCACGTCGAGGAGTTCGACCAGTTCGTCCAGGGGCGAGGCCACCGACGAGGACGTGACGACCGGTTTCTGGTCCAACGAGTCCGCGATCCGACCGGCCAGCGCGTCCACGCCGCCGAGCAGGGCCACCGCGAAACCGCCGTCGACGCACACCACACCGGGGTCGGAGCGTTCGTCGCGCAGCAGGGGCGCCACCAGCCGGACCGTCGCCTCCGTGCCGAGGAAGAACACAGCGGCGCCCAGACGAGGCCACAGGCGGCGCAGAGCGGGCCCGATGGGACCGTCGGGCACCACCGCGTCCGGCCCGAGGAAACCCGCCAGTTCGACGGCCGCCCGCCGCCCGCGCTCGCCGGCGGCGAACAACCCGATCACGCCCACGCCCTCCGCATCACGACTTCCTGGTACCCCACAGCACCGTCACGGGATTCACCGCCGACAACGTGCCACCGGTCAGCCGGGCCGCCGAGAGCTGGCTGCCCTCCACCTCGTAACCGGCCTCCAGCAACGCATCCCGCGCAGGCACCACGCGGTCCAGAGCCGGAGTCGCCACGACGATCCGCCCCGCGCCGACCCGGGCGCACTGCCGCACCACGTCGACGCCGCCGCCACCGACGAACACCGCGTCAGGACGGGGCAGGTCGGAAGCCTCGCTCAACGGCGACTCGACCACCCGCACGTCCACGCCGTGCGCCGAAGCGTTGGCGATGATCCGCACGCACTGCACCGGGTCCTGTTCCACCGCGACGACCGCCGCACCCAGCCGCGCGCACTCGACCCCGATCGCACCGGGGCCCGCGCCGACGTCCCACACCAGCACACCGGGCCGGGGCGCCAACCGGGCCAGGGCCAGCGCGCGGACCTCCGCCGTCGCCACCATCCCGTCGCGGCGGGCGAAACCGTCGTCCGGCAGCGCCCAGCCGTCCACCGTCGGCGTCCACCCGCCGTCCGCCGCGCACAGCACGAAACCGGGTGAGACCCACCGCCGCACCACGGCGTCCGCCGGGTCCACAGTGGACAGGCCCGACTCGTCCGCCACGGTCAGCGTGCGCCGCCACCCGGCCAGCCCGGCGGCCAGTTCGGCGGGATCGGCCCCGGACACCGCGACCGCGGGCCGGGCGCGGCACACGTTCAGCGCGTGTCGCAGGCCGTGCGCCGCGGCGTCGACCACGGTCACCGAGTCCCACGACCGGCCGGCCGCGGTGAGGAACCCGTGCAGGGCGACGACGTCCATGTCAGTTGGGGCGCTTCGTCTTCTTGGCCCGCGGCGTGGCCGGCTTCGGGGCGGCGGGCTTCTTCGCGGACTGGCGCGGCGTGGTGCTGGCCTGGACCGTGGCCGGCTTGCGCTTCGCCGCCGCCGCGACCGCGGGCTTCGTCTTGGGCTCGGTCGAAGCAGGGGTGTCCTCGTCGGTGTCCGTGACCAAGGCCAGCACCGGCTCGTCGCTCTCCGGCTTGGGCTTGGCCGGCGCGGCACGGCGCGCCCGCGCGGTCTCCTGCCAGTCGTGCACGGCCGACCAGGCGGCCACCGAAGCCGAGTCACGGGACGCACGCATCGCCCACTTCGACGGACGCGACCGCCGCACCGGCTCGTCACCCGCGGCGGCCCGCCGGGCAGGCGGGGCCTTCAGCACCTCGCCGACGAGGAACAGCGTGGTGCGGTAGAGCTTGTGCTCCTTGACGCACGCCTCCAGCCCGCCCAGCGTGGTCTGCGCGACCGTCTCGTCGGGCAGGGAAACCTTGTACGCCACCACGACCGGCGTGTCGTCGGAGTACCCGCCGGCCCGCAGCTTCTCCACGATCCGCGCGGTCCGCGCGCCGGAGGCGGAGATCGCCATCGTCGTGCCGTGCGCGGCGAACTCGGCGAGGTGCTCCGCGCCCTCGGGCCCGGTCAGCACCAGCGACTGCGCCACTTCGGACACCGTCAGCTCGCGGCTCACCGCGGCGCCCACCGCCGACACCGCCGACACGCCGGGCACGACCTCGGTCTCCAGCCCCAGCCGCTGGCACAGCTCGTGCTGCTCGCGCAGGCCGCCCCACAGGGACGGGTCGCCCGCGTGCAGCCGCACCACCTTGAGCTTGCTCGCCGACGCCCGCCGGTACAGGTCCACGACCTCGGACTCGGGCACGCGGGAGAAGTCGACCAGCTCGGCGTCGGGGCGGGCGTGCTCGCGCACGCACTCGGCTTCCACGACGCTGGGTGCCCACACCACGACGTCCGCGTCCGCTATCCGCTTGGCGCCCCGGAGGGTGATGAGATCGGCGGCGCCGGGACCGGCGCCCACGAAGGAGACCCGACCAGTCATCACAACTGCTCCCCACGACGTGTACGGCTTGGTGGGCAAGGACCGTACCGCGCGGGCACGAACCACTATCGAGTGGCCTCGTACCGCACGGACTCGGTTGCGCAGGCCCGCGCGAAGCGGGCCACGGACTCCGGCGCGGACGCCGGATGCGTGTGCAGGTAAGACGCGTGCACGCCGTCGACCACGAACCCCTCGGCCACCGGGCGCTGGTCGTGGCCGCGCCACTGCCAGGCCGGACGCGTGCCGGCGGGCACGCTGAGGCTCGTCCGGTGGAACTCGTGCCCGGTGATCCGGGCGCCCGCCCGCGCGAGCACGGAGTCGACCGGCGCGACGGCGTCCCGGTAGCCCAGCGTCAGCCGTGGCGTCATCGAGCCGTCGGCGTCGATCACGCCGCACATCGGCACGCCGTCCAGCGATCGCGCCAGGTACAGCAGGCCGCCGCACTCGGCGTGCACCGGTCCGCCGGAGCGCGCGAAGGCGGCCACGGCGGCACGCAGCCCCTCGTTCGCGGACAGTTCGGCGGCGTGCTGCTCGGGGAAACCGCCCGGCAGCACGAGCCCTGAGGTGCCGTCGGGGAGATCCTGATCACGCAGCGGGTCGACCACCACGACGTCCGCGCCCGCCGCCCGCAGCAGCTCCACGTGCTCGGCGTACCCGAAGGTGAACGCCGCGCCGCCCGCGACCGCGACGACCGGCGAACCGTCCACCGGCGACACCTCGGCCGCCGGATCCCACGTGGGCACGGCCATCGCGGGCACCTCGGCCGCCAGCCGACGCACCGCGTCCAGGTCCACGTGCCGCGCGACCGCCGCGGCGATCGCGTCCACGGCGTCCAGCGCGGGCCGGCCGTGCTCGGCCGCCGTGACCAGGCCCAGGTGCCGCGAGGGCAGCCCGAACCTGTCGTCGCGCGGCAGCACGCCCAGCACTTCCAGCCCGACCTCGGCGCACGCACCGCGCAGCACGTGCTCGTGGCGCGCCGACCCGACCTGGTTGAGCACCACGCCGCCCAGCCGCACGGTCGGGTCGTAGCCCCGGAACCCGTGCAGCAGGGCGGCCAGGCTGCGGCTCTGGCCGCGCGCGTCGACCACGAACAGCACCGGCGCGGACAGCAGCTTCGCGACGTGCGCGGTGGACCCGATGCCCTCGGTGTCCACCCGCCCGTCGAACAGCCCCATCACGCCTTCCACCACGGCCAGGTCGCAGCCCCGCGCGCCGTGCGCGAACAGCGCCGCCACGCGCTGCTCGCCGAGCATCACCGGGTCCAGGTTGCGGCCCGGCCGGCCGGTGGCCACCGCGTGGTAGCCGGGGTCGATGTAGTCCGGCCCGACCTTGAAGGGGGCCACCCGGTCCCCCGCGCGGCGCAGCGCCGCCATCAGGCCGGTGGCCACGGTGGTCTTGCCGCTGCCCGACGCGGGCGCGGCGACCACCAGGCGGTTCACCACTCGATCCCCTTCTGGCCCTTCTGCCCGGCGTCCATCGGGTGCTTGACCTTGGTCATCTCCACCACGAGGTCGGCGGCGTCCACCAACGCCGGCGGCGCGTGCCGGCCGGTGATGACGACGTGCTGGTGGCCGGGCCGGTCGCGCAGGGCCGCCACCACCTCGTCCACGTCGATCCAGCCCCAGTGCAGCGGGTAGGTGAACTCGTCCAGCACGTACAGGCCGTGCTTCTCCTCGGCCAGCCGGCGGGCGATCTCGCGCCAGCCTTCGAGCGCGGCGGCGGCGTGGTCGTCCTCGGTGCCCTGCTTGCGGGACCACGACCAGCCTTCGCCCATCTTGTGCCACTCGACGGGCCCGCCCTCGCCGGTCTGCTCGTGCAGCTTGCCCAGCGCGCGGAAGGCCGACTCCTCGCCGACCTTCCACTTGGCTGACTTCACGAACTGGAAGACGCCGATGGACCAGCCCTGGTTCCACCCGCGCAGCGCCAGACCGAACGCGGCGGTGGATTTGCCCTTCATCTCCCCCGTGTGGAGGAGGGTGAGCGGCCGGTTGCGCCGCTGTTTGGTGGTAAGCCCGTCGACGGGGACGACGGACGGTTGTCCTTGAGGCATCGGTGGCTCCTACGCGGCTCGTGCGGCGCGCACGACGCCCGCAACCCGGTCGGCGGACAGTTCTTCCAGGCGCAGGCACACGGCGTCCAGCGCCTCGGCGACGCGCCCGGCCAGACCGAGGCGCACGTGGCCGGACTCGCAGTCCACGACCACCGACGCCACCTCGTCGGCGGCCAGCAGCCCGGCGGCGCGCAGGGCGTCCCGCATCGGGTCGCCGCCCGTGCCGGTGGCGGTGGCACGGCCGTCGGTGAGCAGCACCAGCAGCGGGCGGCGGCGCGGGTCGCGGACCCGTTCCACGTCCAGCACCCGGCGGGCGCGCAGCAGACCGTCGGCCAGCGGGGTGCGCCCGCCCGTGCGCAGTTGGCGCAGTCGGGCCGCCGCCGCGTCCACGGAGTTCGTCGGCGGGAGGGCGGTCTCGGCCCCGGCGCCCCGGAACGTGATCACGCCGACCTTGTCCCGGCGCTGGTAGGCGTCGCGCAGCAGCGAGATCACCGCGCCGGTGACCGCCGACATGCGCTGCCGCGCGGCCATCGAGCCGGACGCGTCGACCACGAACAGCACCAGGTTGCTCTCCTTGCCCTCGCGGACCGAGAGCCGCAGGTCCGTGCCGCGCAACACCAGTCCCGGACCGCTGCGGCCCCGGGCGGCCTGGAACGGCGCGGCGGCGCCGAGCGTGCCGACGAGGTGCAGCCCGGAACCGTCCACAGTGGACGATCGGACCACTCGCCCGGTGCGGGCACGGGCGCGGGAGCGCTTGCCCGGCGCGCCTTCGCCGACACCGGGCACCTGGAGCAGCCGGGTCTTGAACGAAGGCGCGGGGGCGTGGGTGCGCTCGGCGGAAGAGCCCTGCTGTCCGTCCGATGGCTGTCGACCGTCCGGGGACTGTCCGTCCGAAGTGGACTCGGGCGCGTCCTGGGGCAGGCCGCCGCCGTCATCCGGCCCATCGGGGTCGTCGTCCGGACCGGAGGGCTCCTCGGCGTGTTCCGCGCCCTGGCGCATGGCGTCTTCGAGCTGCTCCTCCTCCAGGCCGGGCTCGTCGAACGGGTCGCGGCGCTTGCGGTGCGGCAGGGCCAGCCGGACGGCGGCCTCCACGTCCTCCTCCGCCACCTCGCCCACCCCGCGCCACGCGGCGTGCGCGGCGGCGGCGCGGGCGACCACCAGGTCCGCCCGCATCCCGTCGACCTCGAACGCCGCGCAGATCCCGGCGATCCGGCGCACCTCGGCGTCCGGCAGCACCACGTTCGGCAGGTGCGAGCGCGCGGTGACGATCCGGGAGGCCAGCGAGGCGTCCTCGTCGGCCCAGCGCGCGGCGAACCCGACGGGATCGGCCTCGTACGCGAGCCGCCGCCGGATGACCTCCGCGCGGGTCGCCACGTCGCGGGCCGCCCGCACCGAGACGGTGAGGCCGAAGCGGTCCAGTAGCTGTGGCCGCAACTCGCCCTCCTCCGGGTTCATCGTGCCCACCAGGAGGAACGACGCGGCGTGCGACACGGATACGCCCTCGCGCTCGACGTGCGCGCGGCCCATCGCGGCGGCGTCGAGGAGCAGGTCCACCAGGTGGTCGTGCAGGAGGTTGACCTCGTCCACGTAGAGCACGCCCCGGTGCGCGGCGGCCAGCAGGCCGGGCTGGTACGCCCGGACGCCCTCGGTCAGCGCGCGCTCCAGGTCCAGCGAGCCGATCAGCCGGTCCTCGGTCGCGCCGACCGGCAACTCGACCAGCCGGGCGGCGCGCCGTTCCGACAGCGCGGTCGCGTGCGGGCCGTCCGGGGAGGCCGTGTCGTGCGGGGCGGTGTCGTGCGGGGCGGTGTCGTGCGCGGCGGTGCGGTGCGGGCCGTCCGACGAGGCGGTGCGGTGCGCGGCGACCCCGTGCGGGCCGTCCGACGAGGCGGTGTCGTGCGCGGTGGTGTCGTGCGCGGTGGTGTCGTGCGCGGTGGTGTCGTGCGCGGTGGTGTCGTGCGGGCCGTCCGGGCAGTCGGCGTCCACGGCGGCGGGGTCGCAGCCGAAGCGGCAGCCCGACACGACCTCCAGCGAGGGCAGCAGGGCGGCCAGGGCGCGGACCACGGTCGACTTCGCGGTCCCCTTCTCCCCTCGGACCAGGACCCCGCCGATACCGGGGTGAACGGCATTCAGCAGCAACGCCATGCGGAGGTCGTCATGTCCGACGACAGCGGAAAAGGGGAAACGCGCGCCCATGCGGCGGTGTCCTTCCTCGGGTGTCCACGCCCGGGTCCGGTCCGGTGAGTTCGGGGGCCGAGTTCCTGACTCCCGGATCCACACGCCCGGTCACAGTGGCGGGACCGTGCCGGATTCGCACCGGCTTCCTCGCGCACCCCTACAGCCCAGGCATCGTCGCACCTCGGCCGACGGGCTCCAAGTCCCCGGCGAGGACTCCGCGAGCGAGGACGGTCACACCTGCCCGAACCCCGACCCCGGCAGGCCGTGCGGTCGACCGGTGGTGGATCACTCCGGCGTGCGGTGGTGGGCCGGGCATTCGGCGTCCACACCGGAACTGACCTGCGAGATCAGCCCCGCGAGGCGGACGCGGTGAGGGCTGGGTCGCCGTCGTGCCCGGTGCTCGGGCCGGACGCCGGCTCCGGGGCGGGGTGGGCCGGCTCACCCAGGCGTACCCGCACGCTCAGCGGGGCGCGGAAGGAGAGCAGGCCCAGCATCGGTGGCGGTTCGGGTGAGGCCAGGCTGAGGTTCGGGAAGCGTTCGACGGTCTCCCGCAGCACCACTTCCGCCTCCAGGCGGGCGAGACCGGCGCCCAGGCAGAAGTGCCGGCCGTAGCCGAACGCCAAATGTTTGCGGGCGTTCGGTCGGGCCGGGCACAGCCGTTCCGGGTCCGCGAACACCTCCGGGTCCGAGCCGGTGCCGGCCAGCATCAGCAGAAGGTGCGCGCCCGCCGGGACGGCCACGCCGGAGATCGTCGTCGGCTCGGCCGCGATCCGCCGCCACGTGTTGACCGGCGGGTCGCGGCGCAGCACTTCCTCCACGACTCGTGCCGGCATGCCCGGCTCGCCCAGCCTGGACCACAGACCTCCGTGGCGCAGGACGGCGTCGAACATCGCGCACAGGAGCTGGGTGGTCGTCTCCTGGCCCGCGATGAGCAGGAAGTAGCACAGTCCGGCCGCCTCGCGGATGGGCACGTCCCGCAGTGCGCCGAACAGGTCGTCGCCCCGCGCCGTCCTGATCCGGCGGGTCAGCCACTGGTGGAATTCGGCGGTCGGCTTCGCCAGCTCGTGCTGGCGGTCCAGCGACGGGTTGCCCCAGAACAGCTCCAGGGACGCCGTGCTCCACGCCTTGAGCTTCGGGATGTCCACGTCGTCGATGCCCATGACCTCCATCAGCACGATCGCCGGCAGGTCCCGGGCGAGGACCGGGTGCAGGTCGGCGATCGGACCCGTCAATCCGGCGAGTCGTTCCCGCGCCAGGTCGGCGATGCGGGGGCGCATGGCCTGCACCCGGGCCGGGGTGAGGAAGGCCGCGACCAGTCTCCGCAGCTCGGCGTGGGTGTCGGTGCCGTTGTTCGCCAGGGTCGGCGGCAGGGAGAAGCCCGCGCGGGCCAGGACGCGCAGCACCGGGCGGGGGATCGCGGTCACGGCGGTCAGCGCGTTGTCCGGGTGGAAGCGATTCGGGTCGGCGAGGATCGCCCGCACGTCCTCGTAGCGGCTGACCAGCCACAACCCGGTGTTCTCGTCCAGGTGGACCGGTGCGTTCACGCGCAGCGAGCGCAGCTCGTCGGGTCCTGCCTGGAAGAGGTCCACGCGGGGACGGTAGCGGCCGGATGCGACACTGCCGGCGTGAGTGTCAGCACAGGGCCGGAGGCGACCGGCGGACCGGAGTCGGTGTTCGACTGGATCGACACCCGGGCGGAGGCCCGTGCCAAGGCCGGTCTCGCCCGCCGGGTCCGGCCCCGTCCGCCCGACTCCACCGACCTCGACCTCGCGTCCAATGACTACCTCGGCCTGGCCCGCGACAAGCGGGTGACGGGCGCGGCGGCTGCCGCCTCGATGCGCTGGGGCGCGGGGTCGACCGGATCGCGGCTGGTCACCGGCTCCACCGAGCTGCACACCGAGCTGGAGTACGAGCTGGCGAACTTCTGCGGCACGCAGTCGGCGCTGGTGTTCTCCTCCGGCTACGCGGCGAACCTGGGCGCGCTCGCCGCGCTGTCCGGTCCGGGCACGGCGATCGTGGCCGACCAGCACATCCACGCGTCGCTGATCGACGGCACCCGGCTGTCCAAGGCCGACGTGGTGGTGGCCGGGCACTGCGACGTTCCGCAGGTCGCGCACGCGCTGGCCACGCGGGGCAAGCGGCGGGCGCTGATGGTCACCGACTCGGTGTTCTCCGTCGACGGCGACCTCGCGCCGCTGGCCGAGCTGGCCGCGGCGTGCCGCGAGCACGGCTCGGCGCTGATCGTGGACGACGCGCACGGCCTCGGCGTGATCGGCGAGGGCGGCCGGGGCGCGGTGCACGCGGCCGGCCTGGCGATGGCCCCGGACGTGGTGACCACCGTGACGCTGTCCAAGTCGCTGGGCGCGCAGGGCGGCGCGGTGCTCGGGCCGAGCCGGGTGGTCAAGCACCTGGTGGACACGGCCCGGACGTTCATCTTCGACACCGGCCTCGCGCCGGGCAGCGTGGCGGCGGCGCTGGCGGCACTGCGGATCCTCCGCGAGGAGCCGGACCGCTCGACCCGTGCCCTCGACGTGGCGCAGGACCTGGCGTTCCGGCTGCGCGAGCAGGGCCTGCTGGTCAGCAGCCCGACGGCGGCCGTGGTGTCCGTGCGGGCGCCGTCGCCCGAGGCCGCGTTCACCTGGGCGGAGGCGTGCCGCGCGCAGGGCGTGGTGGTCGGCTGCTTCCGGCCGCCGTCGGTGCCCGACCAGGTTTCCCGCCTCCGGCTGACCGCGCGGGCGGACCTGACCGAGGCCGACCTCGAACGGGCGGTACGGGTGATCAGCGAGACCGGCGCATCCGCAGGTGCGGTATCCCGTCCTCGATGAACTCCGAGCCCTCGGGCATGAAGCCGAACGACGCGTAGAAGTCGGCGACGTAGGTCTGCGCGTCCAGCACGCACACCTGCCGGCCGACCTCGACCAGCGCGGCCTCCATCAGCCGTCGGCTGTACCCGCGACCGCGCGCGGCGCGGGCCGTGCAGACCCGGCCGATGCGGAACGTGCCGTCCGACTCCTCCAGCAGCCGCAGGTAGGCCTGGGGTTCCGGCGATCCGTCGGCCTCCAGCCAGAAGTGCCTGGTATCAGGTTCGAGGTCACGGCCGTCCAGCTCCGGGTAGGCGGAGGACTGCTCGACCACGAACACCTCGCCACGAAGTTTGAGCAGGGCGTATAGCTGCGCGGAAGTCAGATCCGCTGACCACTTGCGGCGCAGCTTGGCCGGATAGGGATGCGAGCGCACACCGCGTTGGTACCACAGTCTCAGATTTCGGAGCGGTAGTGGCTCATCCTGGTGTAGACGCCGGGCTCCCCGGCCCGCCCGCAGCCCCGGCCGTAGGACACCACCCCGACCAGCACGCCGCCGACCGTGAGGGGGCCGCCGGAGTCGCCTTCGCAGGCGTCCTTGCCGCCCTCCGGGTAGCCCGCGCACAGCATCACGGCGGCCCGGTAGCCGGGGATCACCCGAGCGCACTCGTCGTCCGACCGGACCGGCACGTCGACCTCGCGCAGCGTGCGGCTGGGACCGGCGAGTTCCCCGGTGCGGCCCCAGCCGGACACCGTGGCCAGGCCGCCCGGCACGGCCTCGCCGATCTCGACCGACCGGTGGGGCACGGGTTCGGCGAGGGTGAGGGTCGCCACGTCGTCACCGCCGGCCACGGAGGTGAAGGCGGGGTGCCGCCGGATCTCCACGACGCGGACGACGCGTCCCTGCGCGGAGTCGAGATCCCGCCGGCCGACGACCGCGCGGAGTTCGCCGGGCAGCCGGTCGCGGGTGGTGATCATCGTGCGCTCGATCGTGCAGTGCGCGGCGGTGACGACTTTGGTGGGGCCGACCAGTGCCCCGCCGCAGAAGAAGTTGCCGCGCGCGTCGAGCAGCGCGACCGCCCAGGGCGTGGCCGGTGCTTCCCGTCCGCCCACGACCGCGTCGGCGGGGAGCGCGGTGAGCAGGAGCGCGGCGAGAACCAGTGCGCTGCGGCGCATGGAGTACTTCCTCTACGACAGGTGGCCGGATGACCACGAACCGTAGCGGAGCGTCAACGTGGTATCAAATCCGGAAAATTTGTTGTTAGGATCGCTTGGCACCGAAGATTTGCCTGCCAGTGAGACAGATCACGGCTATCTGTCCGGCTAACGAGGGAGGGAAACCCATGCACCTGGACTTCACCCAGCTACCGACGTTCCTGATCGCGTGCGCGGTCGTCGTGCTGACGCCGGGCGTGGACGCCTTCCTCCTGCTGCGGACGTCGATGCGCGCCGGCACCAAGGCGGGCCTGTGGGCGCTGGCCGGCATCCACACGGCGGCGGCCGTGCAGGTCGGGCTGGTCATCTCCGGTCTGGGCGTGGTGATCGCGCGGTACCCGGTGGTGCTGACCGCGTTGAAGTGGATCGGCGCGGCCTACCTGCTGTACCTGGCGCTGAGCATCGGCCGGGGCCTGCTGCGCCGGACCGCCGTCGCCGAGGACGGACCGGTCGCCGCCGACCGGCCGTTCCGGCAGGGGTTCCTGACCAACATCACCAACCCGAAGATGCTGCTGTTCAGCCTGGCTTTTCTGCCGCACTTCATCGGGGCGGGCAGCCCGGCGGCGCAGCTCACCATGCTGGCGCTGATCTTCCTGGCGCTGGCGGCGCTGTGGGAACTGCTCATCGTGCTGGCGGCGAGCAGTATGGGCCGCCGACTGCGCAAGCCGGGCGTGAGCACCGCGCTGGACGCCGTCTGCGCGGCGGTGTTTTTGACCATGTCGGTCGGCTTGGTGGTGTAGGCGCCATCGGTCGACCCGACGGCCCGCACGACTCCGGTCGGCTTGGTGGTGTGAGCGGTGCCGGCCGGCCTAGGGCCTACGCGGTGCATGTCGGCTTGTGGCCGCGAGCGGCCCGGGTGCACGGTCCCAGGCTTCGTCACCGACCAAACCGGCCGGCAGGGTGTAGACCGAGGCGTCCCCACGCGACCGAAGCCTCCGGGCACGTGACAGGCCGGGGTCGTGAGCCTTGGTCAGGTCGTCTTCTGGAGCTGTTCGTTGATCACCTCCCGGTAAGCCAGGACCCGCGAGTACACGCCCGGCCTGCCCTTGCGCGCGCACCCCTCGCCCCACGACGTCACGCCGATCAGCTTGCCGCCCGCCACCAGTGGCCCGCCCGAGTCGCCCTGGCACGTGTCCACCCCGCCCTCGGGCACGCCGGCGCACACCATCGCCGCCGGCTTGTACAACGTGTACGACCGCTCGCACGACTCGTCCGACATGACCGGCAAGGCGACGCCCATCAGGTACTGCGAAGTCGGCCCCTGCTCGGAGGTCCGGCCCCAGCCCAGGGCCACGGCCTTCGTCCCGGCCTCGTACAGCGCCTCGTCGTCGGCCAGTTCCAACGGCTGGGCGGACGCCGCGCGCTTCAAGGTCAGCACCGCCACGTCGGAGCCGCCGTCGGCCGACACGAAGTCCGGGTGCCGCCACACGCCGGCCACCGCCAGCGCCTTGCCCTGGTGCTGGTCCTGCTTGTCCTCCCGGCCGACGACGACCCGCGCCGCGCGCGGCGCCAGGCCCGTCGTGCAGTGGGCGGCCGTCAGCACCTTCGTCGGCGCGACCAGCGTCCCGCCGCAGAACTGGCTCCCGTTCTCGTCCGCCAGGTAGACGGCCCACGGGTGCTCCGCGATCGGCACCCGTGCGCCACCCACCACCCGGGGGTCGGCCGCCGCCGCGCCGCCGCCCAACACCATAAACACCAGCACCAGCACGCCCAGTCGCCGCACGGCCCCTCCTCCGATCGATCAAGAACAGTGATCAGAGATTAGCCAGGACGTACGACAACTATGCGCCATTCGGCGCAACGGGGCGGCCGGCTCACACTTTCGGCCTACTGGCCGTTGAACTTGGACCGCACCCGGTCCGCCGCGCCGACCAGCACGTCGCCCACCTCGTTGAGCACCTTCACCAGCGGGTCCTCGGAACGTTCGGCCGACTCCTTGTACGACCGCGCCGCGCCCTTGAGGTCCTCGGTGAACGTGGACGTGGGTCGGTCGTCCTCGCGGCGCGAGTAGCTGCCGGTGAGGATCTCGCGGTACTCCTCGCCCGCCGCCCACCGCTGGAGCTCGGCGGCCCGCACGACGGCCATCGGGTGGGTGCTGCGCCACGTCTTGATCAGCTTGAGCAGGCTGTCCCGGACGTCCTCGACCTGCTCGTACTCCTTGGCCTGCTTCAGGAACTCGGCCGTGTCCACCTGGGACAGGTCCATGCCGCCCGCGAGCGCCACGTGCACCCGCAGCGCCGCCGCCGGGTCCTGCGCGACCAGCAGGCCGGCCCGGTCGCAGCTCAGCTCCGTCTTGCGGTACCACTCCAGCATCGCCGCGATGACCGCGCGGACCGCCCAGAACCCGGCCGGCATCCAGCCGAGGCCCTGCTGGAGGTCCATCAGCCGGTACAGGATGGTCTGGTACAGCGCGTGGCCGGACAGCACGTGGCCCATCTCGTGGCCGATCACGAACCGCCTGCCGTCGTTGTCCAACAGCTCCAGCAGACCGGTCGACAGCACGATGAACGGCTTGTCGATGCCCAGCGTCCGCGCGTAGACCTTGGGGTCGCGCTGCACGAACAGGTCGGGCACCGGGTCGATGTCCAGGGTCGCCGCCGCCTCCAGTCGGAGACGGTCCAAATCCGGGTACTGCTTGGGCCCCACGCGAATCGCGGAAGCCACGTAGCCCAGCCGCTCACCCCGCTCGGTGAACGCGCCCGCCACCGCCTGCAACACGGGTCCGATTCCCGGCACCGCGCGCAAGACCGCCAACGCCCCCCTGTCGACCGGGTGCTCGTATGCCCGCGGGCTGATGCCGGGGAACCGAACGCGCGCCGTCGACCGCTCGATCTCGTCGCTCATGCCAACCAGACTGCCACGACCCGGCGGGTGACCCTCCCGGAAAGGCGCAATCGCCAGGCACACTGGCGCGATGACCGCAGACGTGCTCGGCACCGACTACGAGACCCGGACGCTGCCCCTGGGTGGCGGGGACGTGAGCGCGACGCTCGTCCGCCGCCGCGCCCAGCCCGCGACCAGAGGTGCGGTGCTCTACGTCCACGGCTTCGCCGACTACTTCTTCCAGACCCACGTCGCCGAGCACTTCACCGCGCGCGGCTTCGACTTCTACGCCATCGACCTGCGCGCGTACGGCCGTTCCCTCAAGCCCGGCCAGACCGCGAACTTCGTGACCGACCTGGCCGAGCACTTCGAGGAGATCGACGCGGCGGCGCGGGTGATCCGCGAGGAGGACGGCCACCGGCGGCTGGTCGCGATGGGCCACTCGACCGGCGGCCTGATCGCCGGCCTGTGGGCGCACGAGCGGCGTGCCGACGACGTCATCGACGCGCTGGTGCTGAACAGCCCGTGGCTGGACCTGGCCGAGCCGTGGATCACCCGCACCGTCGGCACGGCGCTCGTCCGGGGCATCGGCCGGGTCGCGCCGCGACTGGTGCTGAAGAAGGGCCTCGGACCGGTCTACGGCGAGAGCATCCACGCCGACCACCACGGCGAGTGGGACTTCGACACGACGTGGAAGCCGATCGACGCCTTCCCGGTGCTCGCGGGCTGGCTGCGCGCGGTGCGCCGGGGGCACGCGCGGCTGCACCGGGGCTTGGACGTGGGCGTGCCGGTGCTGGTGCTGCGCTCGGGTCGCAGTCACCTGCACGCCAAGAGGTGGACGCCCGAGGCGATGACGGCGGACACCGTGCTCGACGTGGAGCACATGCGGCGGTGGGCGCCGAAGATCGGCCGGGACGTCACGGTCGTCCGGGTGGACAACGGGATGCACGACCTGTTCCTGTCCGCGGCGTCGGTCCGCGAGCGGGCGCTGGCCGAGATCGACGAGTTCCTGGACCGGATCTAGGGAGGCGCCGTCACGGGTGCTGCGCCGGCACGAGCCCGGCTCGCGCGGCGGCCAGTGCCGCACGGGCCGACCGCTCGGCGGTGGCGTGGTCGACGGGTTCGCCGGTGATGAAGATCCGGTAGTAGAGCGGGGCGCAGGTCAGCCGGATCAGCTCGACGGCGTCGGTGTCCGGGGGCAGTTCGCCGCGCTGGACCGCCCTGGCCACGACGACCGCGGCCTGGGCGTGGCGGGCGGCGTAGAAGTCCTTTTTGGACTGTCGGGCGCGGCTGGAGTGCAGGGCCGCCGTCACGACCGCTTCCGGGACCGCCCGGCGGGCCGGGTCGGCGAAGACCGTGACGATCTCGTCCGCGACGGCGATGAGGTCGCCCTCGATCGACCCGGTGTCCGGCGCGGGCCACTCGGTGTCACGGCTGCTGTCCAGCGCGTCCGCGATGAGGATGTCGATGGTGGCCCATCGGCGGTAGACGGTCGTCTTGTGGACGCCCGCGCGGTCGGCCACGTTCTCCACCGTCATGCCGAGGTAGCCGCGTTCGGCCAGTTCGGCGTAGGTGGCGGCGAGCACGGCGGCGCGGACGCGCGCGGAGCGTCCGCCGGGTCTGGTAGTCAAATGCAACTCCAGTTGCGATAGTGGTGACTCCTGTGCCAGACTAACGCAACACGAGTTGCGATAGGAGCCCGGCTTTGACCCCTGACCCGACCGTCCTCCACCCGCTGCCCGAACACCACCGGGTCGTGCTGCTCAAGCCGTTGGTGGACTCGCCGACCATCGAGGTGGGCGACTACACGTACTACGACGACCCCGAGCACGCGACCGAGTTCCAGACGCGGAACGTGCTCTACGGGTACGGGCAGGAGAAGCTGGTCATCGGCAGGTTCTGCGCCCTGGCCACCGGGACGCGCTTCATCATGGCCGGCGCGAACCACCTGACCACCGGCGTGTCGACGTTCCCGTTCACGATCTTCGGCGGCTCGTGGGCGGCGGACACGCTGGACCTGCTGACGAACATGGAGACCCGCGGTGACACCGTCGTGGGGAACGACGTCTGGTTCGGCTACCACACCCTCGTGATGCCCGGCGTGCGCATCGGCGACGGGGCGATCATCGCGACCGGGGCCGTGGTGACGTCCGACGTGCCGCCGTACACGGTGGTCGGCGGCAACCCCGCCCGTCCGGTGAAGCAGCGCTACTCCGACGAGGACGTGGACCTGCTGCTGCGGGCCGCCTGGTGGGACTGGCCGATCGACCAGGTGTCGGCGAACGTGCGCACGATCATGGCCGGGACGCCGGCGGAGATCGCGGAGATCGCGCGCGCGAACGGGTGGTTCAGGGCGTCGTGACCCATCCGGTCCAGCGCCTTCGCGCCGCCTGAGCGCGACCATGGTGCGGCACGAGGGAGGTCGCCGTGGCAGACGAGCGGGCGGAGTTCAACCGGTACTGCGACGTGACCATGCGCGGCGGGGCGACCAGCGGGATCATCTACCCCTGGGCCGTGGTGGAACTGGCCCGGCACTACCGGTTCCGGTCGCTGGGCGGGGCCTCGGCCGGCGCCATCGCCGCCGCGTTCACCGCCGCCGCCGAGAAGGGGCGGGACAGCGGCGGGTTCGAGAAGCTGGCCGGGACCATCCGGTGGTTCGCCGCGCCGGGGTGGCGGATGGCGCAGCTCTTCCAGCCCGGCGTGCACACCCGCAAGCTGTACCGGATCGTCGCGGCCTCCATGCAGTCCCGCAGCACGACCGGGCGCAGCGCGACGACGTGCCTGGTGCTGGCGCTGCTCGGGGCCATCGGGCTCCGCGCGAAGGCCGCGCTCGGGCTGGCGTTGCTGCTGTGGCTGGTCGGGCCGATGGCGTGGTTCCTCGCCGTCGGGTGGGGCGGTGCGCCGAAGTGGGTGCTCGTCGCGGTGATCGTGGTCGTGGTGGTCGCCGTGCCGTCGATCCTGGTCCGGGTGCGGCCCCGGCGGAAGGAGCGCGGCTCCGGGCCGGCGGTGTGGGCGCGGCGGTCGGGCACGGGGTTGCTGTTGGCGGTTCCGCTGCTCCCCGTGCTGGTGGCGACCTCGTGGCGGCTCCCCGACCTGGCGTCCCTCGCCACGGCCATCGCGTGGTGGCTGGTGCTCGGGTTCGCGTTCGTCAGCGCGGTTGCCGTGACATACCTGTTGGGAGCCAAGAGGTTCCTGGACCGGATGGCGCCCGGACTCCACTTCGGACTGGTGCCGGGCACCGGGACGTTCACCGCGAACTTCTGGGACCGGCGGTGCGGTGTGCCGCGCTCGACGGGTGTGCCGCCGATGAGCGACTGGCTCGCCGACCGGCTCGACGAGCTGTCCGGCGTGACCGACCTGAAGTTCTCCGACCTCACGTCGAACCTCGTGCTGATGACGACGGACCTGTCCGAGGGACGGCCCTACCGGCTGCCGTTCACCGAGCCCGCGCCGCCGTGGCTGTACTGCGCGGCGTGCCTGGAATACGTGCTGCCGCAACGGGTGGTGCGGGCGATCGGCGGCGTGGCCACCGGGCACGCGTGCCCGGTGCACCCCGACCGCGGGCTGGCGTCGCTGCCGAAGAACCTGCCGGTGGCGTTGGCGGTGCGGATGAGCATGCCGCTGCCGGGCCTGATCGCGGCCGTGCCGCTGTGCCGCGCCGAGCCCGAGCCCCGCCTGCACTGGTTCTCCGACGGCGGCATCACCAGCAACTTCCCCATCCACTTCTTCGACGCGCTGCTCCCCCGCTGGCCCACGTTCGGCCTGACGCTGGGTCGGTTCCCGAGCGACGACGCGCCTCCCGTGTGGCTGCCCGAGCAGGACGCGGCGACCACCGGCAGGCCGTGGACCGACCTCCGGGGGGTGGGCCGGTTCGCGGGCGCGATCCTGGACACGATGCTCGACTGGCGCGACACCATGCAGTCCGCCCTGCCCGGCTACCGGGGCCGGATCGCGCACGTGCGGCTGGCCGGTCATGAAGGCGGCACGAACCTGTTCATGCGCCCCGAGACCATCCTCGAACTCGCCGCCCGGGGCAAGGAAGCGGGTGAGCTGCTGCGCACCCGCTTCACCACCGACGACGGCGTGAACACCGACCGCTACCGCTGGATCCGGATGCGGCTCGCGATGCGCGAGTACCAGCAGCTCTCGGACCAGGCCCGGCAACGCGCGGACCTGTACAAGGACCTCGCCGAGACCTACCCGATCCCGCCCGACCTGCACGAGTGGTTCGACACCCCGCCCGGCGGCGGCGACCCGTGCGCGACCGACATCGCGCTCACGCTGGACGGACTGGGGAACCTGGCGCCCGGACCGTTCGACGGGGAGCCGCCGGTCGACCCGGACCTGCGCCTGACGCCACCGGAGTGACGTGGCCCGGACCCACGCCACCGGAGCGACGTCACCGGCCCACGCCACCGGAGTGACGTCGCCTGCCCACGCCACCGGAGTGACATCGCCGGTCCCGCGCCTCGACGACCCGCCGCAGCGCGGACCGGTCAGGGCTTGCGGCCGACGCCCACGTACGCGCTGATGTATGCGTCGGCCGAGTCCGACCGCCACTCCGGCAGCGGCACGACACCGGGCTCGACCACGTCCAGACCGGTGAAGAATCCGGCGATCTCGTCCCGCGACCGCAGCACCAGCGGGCTGTCCGTGCGGTGGTAGATGGCCTTGATGCGCTCCGTGCTGTCCAGGCCGTCCTGCGGCACGCCCTCCAGGCTGCCGTGCGAGATGGCCAGGTACCCGCCGGACGGCAGGGCTTCGCGGTACCGGGCCACCACCTTGTCCGGGTCGTCGGAGTCCGGGACGAAGTGCAGCACCGCCACCATCAGCAGGCCGATGGGCCGGGTGAAGTCGAGCGTGTCGCGGACCTCGTCGCTGCCCAGCACGGTCTCCGGGTCGCGCAGGTCGGCCTGGATCGCGGTCGCCAGCGGGTTGTCCGCCAGCAGCGCCGTGCTGTGCGCCACCGCGACCGGCTCGACGTCCACGTAGACGACGCGGGCCCGCGGGTGGACCTGCTGGGCGATCTCGTGGACGTTGCCCACCGTGGGGATGCCCGACCCGAGGTCCAGGAACTGGTCCACGCCCTGCGCCAGCAGGTAGCGGACGGCCCGGCGCAGGAACGAGCGGTTGGCCCGCGCCGCGCCGGACATGCCGGGGTAGATCCGCTCCACGGATCTGGCGGCCTCCCGGTCCACCGCGAAGTTGTGGGAGCCGCCCAGGTAGTAGTCGTACATCCGGGCCGCGCTCGGGCGGTCCAGGTCGATCGAGGACGGGATCCAACTTGCCTGTTCCATGCGTGCTTCCCCTCACCGACCGTCGACAGAGCGCGATCGTTCCGTGACAGGGGACCGTCCACAACCCCCTGAGCGGTCGCGCGCACTCGTCCCGCTGCCCTGACTTCGGCGTCGCGACCTGGAACCCGTCAGGAAGTGGCCCAGCTCGCGGATTCGGTGCGCTGGTCGCCGTGGGTGAGCGCGTCCAGTTGCCGCTGCACCCGTTGGGCGTCGGTGTCACGTCCTTGTCGCCGGTACAGCTCCAGCGCCTCCCGCCACGCGGTGCGGGCGCCCTCGGCCCGGCCGAGGGCGGCGTGCGCTCGGCCGAGGCTGTTGAGGGTGTCGGCGGAGTACTGGGTGTCGCCGAGGGCGCGGAAGAGCACGAGGGCCTGCCGGTAGTGGTCGACGGCCTCGTCGTGCCGGCCGGTGGTGGTCGATGTACCCCAGGCTGTCCAGGGTGTGCGCCTGGCCTTCGGGTAGTCGTGGTCCTGGTTCAGGACGAGGGCGGCCCGGCAGTGCGCGCGGGCGCTGTCGTAGTCGCCCAGGCGGGCCGCGTACCAGCCGGCCTGGTTGAGCGCGTGGCTTCCCGGACCGGCTGGTCCAGGGCGCGGAAGAGGTCCAGGGCCGGTCGGGCGTGCTCCAGCGCGAGCCGGTAGTTCCCGCGCCGTCCCGAAGGGCCCTCGCCCTGGCCGAACACCATGCGGAGTCGGCGGTGAGGATGCGCTGGTGCAGCCCTCGCAACGCCGGGCCGGGATCGGCGCCCAACTCCTCGGCCAGGCGTTCCCGCGCCCGCTGGTACTGCTCCAACGCCTCGGCCGACCGGCCGCCGCGGTGCAGCGCCGGCATCAGCAGCTCCGCGAGCCGCTCCCGCACCGGGTGCGCCGCGACCAGCACCCTCAGCTCCGACACTGCCTCGGCGTGCTTCCCGGAGTCGACCTCGGCGGACAGGCAGTCCTCCAGCACCGCCAGCCGCTCCTCGGCCAACGCCCGCCGCACCAGGACCGCACCGGGCGCGTCGACGTCGGCCAGCGCCTCACCCCGCCACAACTCCAACGCCCGCCGCAGCACCGCGGCCCTGTCCCCGGCACC
Organism: Actinosynnema sp. CS-041913; assembly: GCF_050942485.1. Taxonomy (NCBI): domain Bacteria; kingdom Bacillati; phylum Actinomycetota; class Actinomycetes; order Pseudonocardiales; family Pseudonocardiaceae; genus Actinosynnema; species Actinosynnema sp. CS-041913. The sequence continues at coordinate 7,501,058 of NZ_CP192037.1, forward strand.
ACGCGCCCGCGCCACCAGCGCCCGGAACCGGTGCAGGTCAACCCGTTCGACGGCCACCTCCAGGAGGTAGCCCGGCGGTTTGTGCGCCAGGCTGACCTGTGGGTCCGCCGCCAGCAGTTTCCGCAGCTCCGACACGCACTGCTGCACCACGTTGCGCGCTGTGCGCGGCACGGCGTCGTGTCCCACAAGGCGTCCACCAGGCGCTCCAGCGACACGACACGGCCGGCGTCCAGCAGCAGCATCGCCAGCACGCACCGCTGCTGCGCGCTGCCGATCACCAACTCCCGCCCCTCGTGCCGGATCGCCACCGGTCCTAGGACGCCGAACTCCAGCCGTTCGTCCCGGCCGTCGGGCTGCGCGGCCCAGGCAAGCTGCTTTACCTCGACCGGCACCGGCCGGAACGTGGCCGGGGCCGGCACCGCGGACTGGCGGACGACGTTGCACACGAACGGCCGCGCTCGCTCACAGCGAACGCCCGGCGGAAACAATCCGACGCTCACGTTGGTTGAGCCGTACAGACTCAACTTTGGAGGATCGACATGGGTGAGACGTTGGCGCTGCCGGTGCTGCCGCTGGACGACGTGGTCGTGCTCCCCGGCATGGTCGTCCCGATCCGGCTCACCGGCTCGGACGCCACCGCCGAGGCGCGCGCCGCCGTCGAAGCCGCCTCCGCGGGCGGTGGCGAGGCGCGGGTGCTGCTGGTGCCGCGGCTCGACGGCAAGTACGCCAAGGTCGGCACGCTGGCCGTGATCGAGCAGGTCGGGCGGCTGTCCGGGGGCGAGCGCGCGGCCGTGGTGCGCGGCACGGAGCGGGTCCGGATCGGGACCGGCACGACCGGCCCCGGCGCGGCGCTGTGGGTCGAGGCGACGGTGGCCGACGAGTCGCCGGTGGACGAGCGCACCCGTGAGCTGGCCCGCGAGTACCGCGCGCTGGTCACCAGCATCCTCCAGCAGCGCGGCGCGTGGCAGGTGGTCGACTCGGTGCAGCAGGTGGACGAGCCGTCCGCGCTGGCCGACCTCGCCGGGTACGCCTCGTACCTGACCGACGCGCAGAAGGTGTGGCTGCTGGAGACCAACGACGTCGCCGAGCGGCTGGCGAAGCTGCTGGAGTGGGGCCGCGAGCACCTGACCGAGCTGGACGTGGCCGAGACCATCCGCAAGGACGTCACGGAAGGCGTCGAACGCCAGCAGCGCGAGTTCCTGCTGCGCCGGCAGCTCGCCGCGATCCGCAAGGAGCTGGCCGAGCTGGACGGCAAGCCCGCCACCGAGGAGCAGGACTACCGGGCCCGGGTCGAGGGCGCGGACCTGCCCGAGCACGTGCGCAGGGCCGCGCTGGCGGAGGTCGACAAGCTGGAGCGCACGTCCGACCAGTCGCCCGAGACGGGGTGGCTCCGCACCTGGCTGGACACCGTGCTGGAGCTGCCGTGGCACGAGCGGACCGAGGACTCGTACGACATCGCGGGCGCGCGGGCCGTGCTGGACGCCGACCACGCCGGGCTGGACGACGTGAAGGAGCGGATCACCGAGTACCTGGCGGTGCGGCGGCGTCGGGCCGACCGGGGCATGGGTGTCGTCGGCGGTCGGCGCAGCGGCGCGGTGCTCGCGCTGGTCGGGCCGCCCGGCGTCGGCAAGACGTCGCTCGGCGAGTCGGTCGCGCGGGCCATGGGGCGCAAGTTCGTCCGGGTCGCGCTGGGCGGTGTGCGGGACGAAGCCGAGATCCGGGGCCACCGCCGCACGTACGTCGGCGCGCTGCCGGGCCGGATCGTCCGGGCGATCGCCGAGGCCGGGTCGATGAACCCCGTCGTGCTGCTGGACGAGATCGACAAGGTCGGCGCGGACTACCGGGGCGACCCGACGGCGGCGCTGCTGGAGGTGCTGGACCCGGCGCAGAACCACACGTTCCGGGACCACTACCTGGAGGTGGAGCTGGACCTGTCGGACGTGGTGTTCCTCGCCACGGCCAACGTCCTGGAGTCCATCCCCGGCCCTCTGCTCGACCGCATGGAGCTGGTGCAGCTCGACGGGTACACCGAGGACGAGAAGGTCACCATCGCCCGCGACCACCTGCTGCCGCGCCAGCTCGAAAAGGCCGGGCTGACCGCGACCGACGTGGCGGTGACCGAGGACTCGCTGCGGAAGCTGGCCGGCGAGTACACGCGGGAAGCCGGCGTGCGGCAGCTTGAGCGGTCGCTGGCCCGGGTGCTGCGCAAGGTCACGGCACGGGTGGCGCTGGACGAGGTCGCGTTGCCGGTGTCGGTGGACGTGCCCGACCTGCGGGGCTACCTGGGCTCGCCGAAGTTCACGCCGGAGTCGGCGGAGCGGACCTCCGTGCCCGGCGTGGCGACCGGGCTGGCCGTGACGGGCGCGGGCGGTGACGTGCTGTTCGTCGAGGCTTCGCTGGCGTCGCAGGGCACCGGGTCGGCGGGCGTCACGCTCACCGGGCAGCTCGGCGACGTGATGAAGGAGTCGGCCCAGATCGCGCTGTCCTACCTGCGGTCGAACGACAGCCGGGCGGAGGCGCTGGCGGAACGCGGCGTGCACATCCACGTGCCGGCGGGCGCGGTGCCGAAGGACGGCCCGTCGGCGGGCGTCACGATGACGACGGCCCTGGCGTCGCTGCTGTCCGGCCGGCCGGTGCGCGCGGACGTGGCGATGACCGGCGAGGTCTCGCTGACCGGCCGCGTGCTGCCGATCGGCGGGGTGAAGCAGAAGCTGCTCGCCGCACACCGCGCGGGCATCACGACGGTGCTGCTGCCGCAGCGCAACGAGCCCGACCTGGACGACGTGCCGGAGTCGGTGCGCGAGGCGCTGACCGTGCACCTGGTGGGCGACGTGCGCGAGGTCCTGGACCTGGCGCTGGAGTCCCCGGCGGTGACAGCGGCGGCCTGAACCCCCGACCGAACGGCCCGGCGGCGCGGCCTGAACCCCGACCGGACGACCCGGCGACCCGGACCCCGTCCTAACGCAGGTTGCACAACTCCAACGGCGTCCCCTCGGGCGACCGGCACGGCAGATAGCCCGCGTCCTTCATCCGGACGCGGGCATCGTCGTGTTCACGCACGTACCGGATGAAATTGGCCTGCAAGGAGCCGTCCGCCGGCTCGGCCCTGGTGTACAGGTACTCCACCGTCCAGAACGGGTAGCCCGCCTCCACCCCCACCGACACGTCGAACACCTTGCCGCCCAACGACAACGCGGTCAGCCGGTCGGTCTTCCGGGCCTCCGCGACGGACGCCGCGTCGGCGTACCCGATCGCACCCTCCACCGCGCCGATCTCCCGCACCACGTCCCCGTTCTTGTCCCGCTCGCACCGGATCACCCGTGCCTGCGGGTCGCGGTCCTTCGTCCGGCAGTCGTTGGAGGACAACGCGCCCTCCGTGGTGCCAAGCACCCGCCGTTCGAACAGCTCGCGGGTGCCCGACTCGCTGCCCCGGCCGACGATCCGGATCGGCAGCGGGGCGCCGCCGCGCAGCTCGCTCCAGTCGGTGTACTGCCCGGCGTAGACGCCCTGCAGTTGCTCGACGGTCAGCGTGTCCAGCCCGACCGAGCTGTGCACGACCACGTGGTACACCACGATCGCCGCCTGCTGCGCGAGCACGTCGCCGACCTCCTGCTTGCCGTCCGACAGCGCCACCAGGGCGGTGCCCGGATCGGCTGTCGCGACCGAGCGCACGCCCGCGATGCTGCCGTTGGGATCGGTCTCGACCCGCGCCTGCGGGCACACCTTCATGTACTGCTCGGCGATCCGCTCCACGGTCGGCATGAACACGCTCGACCCCTCGACCCGCAGCGTCCCCGAACCGCACGCCACCGACGGGTCGACCTGCTCGGGCGTCCACGCCAGGGTCAGCACCAGCACGCCCGCCAGCAGCGCCGCCAGGCCGCCGGTCAGCCGGGGCAAGGTGAGGAACCGCTCCTGCTTCTCGTCGTGCAGGATGCCCGCGCCGCCGAGGTGGCCGCTGATCTTGACCTCTTTGCCGATCTCACCCGTCCGGTTGCCGTCCGGCTCGCGCAGCACCACCAGCAGCTTGAACTTCTGCTTGCGCCGCAGCGTGAGCCCGTCCAGCCGGACGCCGTGCCACACCGGTTCGGCCGTGGCGCGCGGCCGTTCCGCCCCGGTCCGGAACAGGCGGGTCATGCTCTGCGCCATCCGTTCGCGCACGGTGGGCAGCGACACCTGCACCGGGTTGGCCTCTTCGCCGAAGAACTGGAGGCTGCGCCGGACCTCGGCGCGCAGCTCCTCCGAACCGGCCTCGGACACCCTCGCGTTCCAGACGACCCGGTCGCCGAACGTGAAGGTCAGCGGCTTGTCGAAGTCGTCGGCGTCGATGTCGTAGTTGCCGCTGTTGCGCACCCGGATGACGACGATGGACATCCGGTCCAGCACGCGCACCAGCTCCCGGAGCTGCGGGGCGTTCGACTCGGTGCCGTCGTGCAGCCGCTCGGGGCCCAGGCCGATCTTGGAGTTGTAGAGCACGCGGAACCGGACCCGTTTGCGCCGCACGAGGACCCGGTCGATGAGCGGGGTCGCGAACAGCAACGCGATCGCGAGCGCCACCGGACCGGGGCCGCCGAGGAAGTCCAGCGCGGACCGCAGGATCTGCACACCGAATTCTCGGTCGGCGGCCCGGCGGTCATTCCCGCCATAGCGGGACGTTCACCCGGATTTCATGTGTCGGCAAGCGGACCTCAGGGCTGCGGCACGGACAGGTGGTCCTCCAGCGGCACCGGCGTCAGGCCGTCCTGCTTGCACCGCTCCAGGAACGCCAGGAAGTCCTCCACGAAAGTCTGGCGGAAGTGCATGAGCACGATGTCGCCCCGGTTCAGCCTGCTGCCCGCCTGGAACTGCACCACACCGTCGTTGACCGCCGCCGTCCACATGACCAGCGCGCTGAACCCGCAGTCCGTCGCGGCCTTGCGGGTGGTGCCGTCGTAGTTGCCGAACGGCGGGCGGAACAGCGTCGGCCGGTGCCCCGTCTGGGCCTGGAGGTAGTCGGCGTTGCCGCAGATCTCCTGGCGCTGGAAGTCGTACGGCCGGCCCTGGAGGTTCGGGTGGTTGGCGGTGTGCGCGTGCACCTTCGCGCCGGCCCGGTCCTGCAACGCCTTGAAGAACGCCGGATCCTCCTGCACGTGCTTGGTGTTGAGGAACAGCGACGGCTGGACGTTCGAGTTCCGCATCAGCTCCAGCGCGGCCGGGTGCCGCACCGCGCCGTCGTCGATCGTGATGAACACGTAGGGCTGGTCGGTCTCGATCCGCCGCACGACCGGCAGCAGCCCGTCGGGGCCGACCGGGGCCTTGGCCTGCGCCGTGCCGTACCGGTACGGGTGCTGGAACACCGGCACCGTCGTGCCGCCGGGACCGGGCACCGCGGTGGGCGGTGTGGTCGTCGTCACCGTGGTGGTCGTGGTGGCGCCCGGCGCGGGCGGCTGGGCCACCGGCTCGGGCGCGCACGCGACGGTGACGATGGCCAGGGCAGCCGCGACCGCCACACCGATTCTCCGCATTGCCGAGGCTCCCCCTTGACGCTCACTCCCCCGGATGTAGGGGCCGTCGCCTATTTTGAGACGCGCCGGGCTCGATCCGGGTTGCCCGGTGATGAACCTGCAACACAATTCACCCGACGATAGGGTCATCCGGGTCGCGCCGGATCGACCTGTGGAGGACTCCATGAGCCTTGAGCGCCCCACCGCTCCCGACCCCTACTCGCTGCTGCCGGCCGTGCCGTCGTTCGAGGTCACGTCCACCGACGTGCGGGACGGCGAGACGCTGCCGGACGCCCAGGTGCACTCGGCGGGCGACACGTCGCCGCAGCTCGCGTGGTCCGGCTTCCCGGCCGGGACGAAGAGCTTCGCGGTCACCTGCTTCGACCCCGACGCGCCCACGCCGTCGGGCTTCTGGCACTGGGTCGCCGTCAACATCCCGGCGTCCGTGACGTCCCTGGACACCGGCGCGGGCGCCTCGGACGACACCCTGCCCGGCGACGCGTACCACGTGCGCAACGACTACGGCACCCGTTCGTTCGGCGGCGCGGCCCCGCCCGAGGGCGACCCGGCCCACCGGTACTACTTCGTGGTGCACGCGGTGGACGTGGAGAAACTCGACGTGACCCCGGACGTGTCCCCCGCGGTGGTGAGCTTCAACCTCGCGTTCCACACCCTGGCCCGCGCCATCGTGACCCCGATCTACGCGAGCTGACCCGGGCGATCGGGCGGCTCACACCGGCACGACGGTGACGAACGGTTCCAGAGGCGCGAAGTCGTCGGCGTGGCGGACCGCACGCTCGACCGGGTCCTGGCTCGCGTGCGGTCCGGCGGTCAGTTCCACACGCGTGGGCTCCGACCCGGGAATGAGCGCCTCACCTGGCGGGTTGCAGCACGACGTGAGGCACTTCGACCTGGTCATCATCGGCACCGGTTCCGGCAACACGATCGCCGACGAGCGATTCGCCGACTGGAACATCGCGCTCGTCGAGAAAGGCGTCTTCGGCGGCACGTGCCTGAACGTCGGGTGCATCCCCACCAAGATGTTCGTGCACACCGCGGACCTCGCCGCCGCACCCGCCGCCGGCGCCCGCCTCGGCGTGGACGCGACGCTGGACGGCGTCCGCTGGGCCGACGTGCGCGACCGCGTCTTCGGCCGCATCGACCCCATCTCCGAAGGCGGCCGGCACTGGCGGGCGGAGGAGAACGCGAACGTCACCCTCTACGAGGGCACCGCGAAGTTCGTCGGCCCGAAAACCCTGGACACCGGCACCGGCGAGGTCATCACCGCCGACCGCTTCGTGCTGGCGGCGGGCTCCCGCCCGATCGTCCCGGACGTGGCGGACCTGGCGACCGTCGGCTACCACACGTCCGACACCGTCATGCGGCTGGACGCGCTGCCGAAGCGCCTCACCATCCTGGGCAGCGGCTTCGTCGCCGCCGAGTTCGCCCACGTGTTCTCGTCCTTCGGCGTGGCGGTGACCGTGATCGCCCGGTCGAACCTGCTCCTGCGCCACGAGGACCACGAGATCGCGTCCCGTTTCACGTCCGTGGCGGCCGGGAAGTGGGACGTGAGGCTCAGCCGGAAGGCCGTGCGGGCGGAACGCGTGAACGGCGAGGTGCGCCTGCACCTGGAGGGTCCGGACGGCGCGGAGGTCGTGGCGTCCGACGAACTCCTGGTGGCCGTCGGCCGAACCCCGAACTCGGACCTGCTGGACCTGGCCGCGACGGGCGTGGCCCTGCACCCGGACGGCCGGGTGGCGGTGGACGAGCACCAGCGGACGTCCGTCGAGGGCATCTACGCGCTGGGCGACGTCAGCTCGGAGTACCAGCTCAAGCACGTGGCGAACCACGAGGCGCGGGTCGTGCAGCACAACCTGCTGCACCCGGACGCGCCGATCGCCGCCGACCACCGCTACGTGCCGGCAGCCGTGTTCTCGTCGCCCCAGGTGGCGTCGGTCGGGCTGACGGAGGAGCAGGCCGTGGCACGGGGCGTGCGGTACGTCGCGGCGTCGCAGGCCTACGCGTCCATCGCCTACGGCTGGGCGATGGAGGACACCACCGGCTTCGCCAAGGTCCTCGCGGACCCCTCCACCGGCCTCATCCTGGGCGCGCACGTCATCGGGCCGCAGGCGTCGAGCGTGATCCAGCCGGTCATCCAGGCGATGAGCTTCGGCCTGGACGCGAAGACCATGGCCAGGGGCCAGTACTGGATCCACCCCGCCATGCCCGAGGTGATCGAGAACGCCCTGCTCAACCTCCCCTTGTCGTGATCCCGCGCGGGCCGGTCAGGCCATCTGGATGAGGTCGACCCGGCCCAGGAAGAACGCCGCCATGACGTTGCGGATGCCGACGATCCCGACCGCCTGTCCGGCGTTCACCCACTCCGGGTAGCGACTCGGCAGCGGGATCGGATGAGGCGGCAGGGTGGGGTCATAGAGGTTCTCGCCCTCGATCTGCCGGCGCAGGTTCGGCGAGAAGTCCTGGCCGTCCCACACCATCTTCGCGAAGTAGTCCGGCACCCCCTCGGTCAGCACGACGCCACCGGCCTGCGCCGGTCGCTGCTGGACGAAATTCCTGTGCTGCGGGTGTTCGAGGGTGTGCAGGTACTCGTGGATGATCGTGCCGAACAGGGTGTAGAGCATGTTCCGGTTGGCCGCGTCGTTGCTCCCCTTGTACCGCTGGAGCTTGATGCGACCTGCCTGCTCCGCCCCCGGCCAGTGGTACTCGATGCCCAGCAGCTCGGCCCGTCGGTCGTTGGCGACGGCGTTCATGACGCCGTTGGCGAGCGCTTGCTCGTAGGGCCGGCCGGGCACCGCCCCGTGGTCGTGGTTGATCCGCCGGAACATCGCCTCGCTGCTGAACAGGTACTGGACCAGGGACGCCACCGACTGGTTCGCGAGCTGGGGCGATTGTGTGACGGTGGCGTCGGTCACCTCGAAGTGGTCGAGGATGTTCAGGCCGAACTGGAGCTGGGGCCCCTGCGCATAGCGGCCGAAGACGGCGTCGACCGCATCCTTGGCCGCACCCGCCACCCGGTCGATCTCGGCCGGCGCCATCAGGGTGTCGTCGGTCCGGTTCGGCTTGCTCTCCACGGATTTGCGGAAGAGATCGGTGATGATCAGGTCGTAGGCCTGGCGGAGGCGGACCTCGTACGGGTACTGGTTCGGGATGACCTGCTGGAACACGGGTAGCGGCCCGCCACCGCCGGCGTGGGCGGTGGTCACCGCGTCGGACAGCGCGTACTGCTGGCCGGGGTTGACCGGGCGGGTGCCGTGTTCCAGCGGGCGGTTCGGGTGGGCCGCGATCAGCCGTTCCGGGGCGTGGCCGGCGAAGTAGCCGTCGAGCCGCTGCATCGTCATCGGGTTGAGGACGCCGTTGCCCGGCAGCCCGACCGCCGTTTGAAAGTCGGTCAGGGCGGCGGTCGTCGCCTGCCCGAACGCGCCGTCGACCCCGGTGGCGTCCGACGGGAGGAAACCCAGGTCGGCGAGGGCCTGCTGGAGGATCGTGACGTGCAGGCCGGTGGCTCCCGCCCGGAGCGGCACCCCGCTGTAGACACCCATCAGCGTTTGGTTGCCGCTGAACCGGGGGCTTTGCAGCCCCTGCCCCTGCCCCTGCCCGTGCCCGTTGACGCGCTGCACCGGCGTGTCGTCCTCGGCGACGAGCCGCTGCGCGGTGTGCGTCGGGCCGACCTCGTGGCCGTGCTCGGCGGCGTGTCCCGAGTGACCGGACAACGCCTTGGTGGCGGTGGTTTCGGCTTCGCGTTCGAAGCGGTCGCCGGGGTCGCTGATGCCGATGCCGTCGCCGCGGTCGGTGCCGGCGACGGGTCCGTGGCGTTGCTGGATCACGTGGACCAGTTCGTGGGCGAGGGTGTGCTTGTCGCTGCCGCCGTCGCCGATGACGACGTGGTTGCCCGAGGTGAACGCGCGAGCCCCGACCTCGTCTGCGGAGCGTTGGGCCGTCGTGCCGGTGTGCAGGCGGACGTCGGAGAAATCCGCGCCCAACCGGGTTTCCATCTCCGCGCGGACCGGTTCGTCCAACGGCCTGCCCGCATCGCCCAACACCTCGTGCACGGCCGACCGCTGCACCGCGTGGGGCCCGGCCAACAGCCCGGCCACGGCGGCATTGCCGACGGTGCGCTGCAACGCCAGCAGGGCGTCCGGCGACAGCGCCGCGGACCGCCGAACCTCCTGCTGGGCTGGTGCCTGCTCGGCGGCGCGGGCGTTCTCGGGCGGCCGGTCCGCGGGCCGCGGACGCCGCTTGCGCGACTCCGGTTCGTCGTGTTCGTGCACGGCTGCCTCCGTCTGGGGACGGGAGTGTGAATGGCGACACCGCGTATTCGAAACCGGATGGAGTTCGGCGCGACAGGTCGTCGGAGGCAGACCTCGGGCAGGGTGGCTGCCCTTGCACGCAACGCCCGCTAGATGGTGCGGGGACGGCCGGCGATCCAGCCGAGGGCGGTCAGCAGCACCAGGAGGGCCACCAGGACGAGCATGGAGACCGTCCAGGTCCCGGTGGCCCCGCGCAGCACGCCGAACGCGAACGGGCCGGCGGCGGAGATCAGGTAGCCGATGCTCTGCGCCATCGCGGACAGCCGGGCAGTGTCCGAAGTGGACGAAGTGCGCAGGGAGATCATGACCAGGGCGAGCGGGAACATGCCCATGCCCACGCCGATCAGGACCACCCACAGGCCGGGCGCGTAGGACGGGGCCAGCGCCAGGCCCAGCACTCCGGCCACGGACAGCAGGCCCAGCCCCAGGACCATCCCGGACTGGCCGGCGCGGCGGGCCGCGAGGGGCGGGACGATCAGGCTCACCGGGACGCCCAGCACCATGGTGACCGCCAGCAGCAGGCCCGCCGTGGTCCGGTCCACGCCCGCGTCGCCGAGGATCTGCGGCAGCCACCCCATCACGGTGTAGGCGAGCAGCGACTGGAGGCCGAAGAACACGGTGATCACCCACGCGAGCGGGCTCCGTGCCAGGGAACGCTTCGAGGCGACGCGGGGAGCCTCCGCGCGGACCACTTCGCCGTGCCGGGCACCCGCGAGCCACACCAGCAGGGCCGCCAGGGACAGGAAGGCCCACGCGCCCACCGCGAGCCGCCAGGAGCCGAGCAGGGACTCCAGGCCGGGGGTGAACGCCGCGCCCGCAGCGGCGCCGGCGGCCATCACGGCCGTGTACACCCCGGTCACCACGCCGACCCGGCCGGGGAAGGAGTCCTTCACCACCACCGGGATCAGGACGTTGCACACCGCGATGCCCGCGCAGGCGACGAACGTGCCGCCCAGCACCACCGCGGGACCGTCGACGATCCGCAGCACCAGACCGGCCGTCAGGACGAGCAGCGACAGCGCGACAGCGCGGGCCATGCCCAGCCGCCGCCCCAGCCAAGGGGCCAGGAAAGCCGCGAAACCGAAGCACAGCGTCGGAACGGCCGTCAGCGCCGAGGTCCAGGCCGTCGACACGCCGAGCGACCCGCGCACGTCGCCCAGCACCGACGCCAGGCTCGTGACGGCCGGGCGGAGGTTGGCGGCGGCCAGCGCTACGCCGATCGCCAACAGGGTGCTGCCGACCAGGGCAACTTGGCGGTTCCGCACCACCGGAGCAGCCGGACTACCAGAAGGATGGACCGCGATCGTCGCATTGGCACGGGAATCAGTGGCAATGTGAAGCATCGACGGTGTCCGGTCTGGCTCGGTCTGCTGGGTCGGCACCGGATTACTATCGCAGACATAGGATGTTCGGATGAAAGGATGACGCTGTGCCGTTGGCCACTACCCGACGGGCCGGGCTCGTCGACCAGGTGATCGACCAGATGAGGGACGCGATCGCCGGCGGCGAGTGGCCGGTCGGCCAGCGCATCCCGCCGGAACCGGAACTCGTCACCGCGCTCGGAGTCGGCCGCAACACCGTGCGCGAGGCGGTGCGCGCGCTGTCCCACGCCGGGCTGCTGGAAGTCCGTCAGGGCGACGGCACGTTCGTGCGCGCCACCAGCGAGCTGTCCGGCGCGGTGCGCAGGATGTGCGGCAGCGAGCTGCGCGAGGTGCTCCAGGTCCGCCGCACGCTGGAGGTCGAGGGCGCCCGGCTGGCCGCCACCCAGCGCACCGACGAGGAGCTGCGCCGACTGGAGTCGCTGCTCTCCGAACGGGACGCGGCGCTCGCCGCGAAGGACTGGGAACGGCTGGTGGAGCGGGACGCCGCGTTCCACGTGCTGCTCGTGCAGTGCTCGCACAACACCCTGCTCGCCGAGCTGTACCAGGGCCTGACCGAGGCGGTCCGGGCCAGCATCACGGCGACCGTGGAGACCGACCACGAGGACTACCACGTCTCGCACGGCGGTCTGCTCGACGCGGTCCGCGACCGCGACCCGGCACGGGCGGCGGTCGAGGCGGGCGGGTTCCTGGAGGACCTGCTGGAGCGGCATTCGGACTGACCGGCGGCGATCGGGGACCGAAGTGTTCCGCGATCGGCCCGACGATCGTGCCGCGGCGACGCACCGCCGTCCGGGTTCCCCGTCGAGGGCGGGAACCTCCCACGGTGGCGGAAGTTCCGTGGGAGGTCCCCTGGGGTGGTGGCCTTCGGGTGGTGATCGACGTGATCCCGCATACGGTGCCGTCGGGCCCCCGGGGGTGGCAACAGCGGGTTGCCCGATCGTTACTCAGGCCGTCGAACGTTCGTCCCAACAGCCGCGCAACGCGGTCAGCATGGCCCCGACGGCGGGCCTCCGGGTGGCCTGCGCGCGCCACACCGCGAACACCCGCCGCGTCGGCGTCGGGATGAACGCGACCGCCCGCACGGTGTCCGGGATGGCGCCCCGGCCGAGCCTGGGCAGCAGCGCGACACCGACCCCCTTGGCGAGCAGCGCGAGCTGGGTCTCGTACTCGGCGATCCGGTAGGCCAGGTCCGGCTCCATGCCCGCGCCGCGGAACGTGTTGACCAGCCAGTCGTGGCAGATCGTGCTCTCGGGCTGGCAGATCCACCGCTCCTCGGCGAGGTCCGCAGGCACCAGCGCCTCCCTGGTCGCCAACGGGTGCCCGGCGGGCAGCAGCACGTCCGCGAAGTCCTCGCCCAGCCGCACCCGCGACACCCCGTCCGGCACGGCGAGCGGCGCGTTGACCCAGTCGTGGGTGACGGCCATGTCGAGTTCGCCCCGTGCCACGGCTTCCAGCCCCTGTGGCGGGTCCGTCTCCACCAGCCGCACGTCCAGCGCCGGGTGGTCCCGCGCCAGGGCGACCAGCGCGGACGGGAGCAGGCCCCGCGCGGCGGTGGCGAACGCGCCGACGCGCAGTCGGCCCACCGCCGCGCCGCGTTGTTCCTCCAACGCCACCTCGGCCTGCTCGACCAGCTTCAGGACCTGGTCCGCGGTGGTGGCCAGCAGGTGCGCGGCGTCCGTCAGCGCGATGCCCCGGCCTCGGCGTTCGAGCAGCGTGGTGCGGGTTTCGCGTTCGAGTTTGGCGATCTGCTGGGACACCGCCGACGGGGTGTAGCCGAGCGCCGTGGCGGCGGCGCCGACCGAGCCGTGGCGGGCGACGGCGTGCAGGGCGCGGAGCCTTCCGAGGTCGAGCATGTAGTGATGCTAAACCTTGCAGTTCATGATTCGTCGCTAGTGCTAAACCATATGGCCGTCGAGACTCGGCGTGTGAAACCTCGTCACGTCGCCTTGGCGGTGCTCACCACGACCATCTGGGGAGTCAACTTCGTCGTCATCAAGGTGGGGCTGGAAGAGTTCCCGCCGCTGTTGTTCTCCTCGCTGCGGTTCCTCGCCGCCGCGGTGCCGGCGCTGTGGTTCGTCGGCTCGCCGCGGGTGGCGTGGAAGTGGGTGGTGGCCGTCGCGTTCGCGTTGGGCGTGGCGAAGTTCGGGCTGCTGTTCGTCGGGATGGGCGCCGGGATGCCCGCCGGGCTGTCGTCGCTGGTGTTGCAGAGCCAGGTCTTCTTCACGGTGGTCTTCGCCGCCGCGCTGCTGCGGGAACGCCCCCGGCCGGTGCAGCTCCTGGGCATGGCGGTCGCGGCGGCCGGGATCGTGCTGATCGCGGTGGACTACGGGGTGACCAGCCCGCTCTCGGCACTGCTGCTGGTGGTCCTCGGCGCGGTGGCCTGGGGACTGTCCAATGTGGCCACCCGGTACGCCCGGCCGCCGGACCCGATCGCCTTCAACGTGTGGGTCTGCGCGGTGGCCGTGCTGCCGCTGCTCGGGCTCTCGATGGTCTTCGAGGGGCCGTCCGCCGCGCTGGCCGCGCTGGGGAACCTGAGCTGGACCGGGGTCGGGGCGCTGCTGTTCATCGCCTGGGTGTCGACGCTGTTCGGGTTCAGCGTGTGGAGCTTCCTGCTGCGGGAGCACGACGCGAGCACGGTGGTCCCGTTCGCGCTGCTGGTGCCGGTGGCGGGGATGTTCTCCGGGTGGCTGCTCCTGGACGAGGCGATCAGCCCGACGCGGCTGGTGGCGGCGGCGCTGGTGATCGCGGGCATGGCGGCGGCGACCCTGCGGGTGCCGGCCCGACGTGCGCCCGATGCGGACCCGGTGCCGGTCCCCTAGCGGTTGCCGGTTCCTCAGCGGCGGTTGCCGGTCCCTCAGCGGCGGTTGCCGGTCCCTCAGCGGCGGTTGCCGGTTTCTCAGCGGCGGCGGATGCCTGCCAAGCGTTTGCGGACGTTGCGGACCATGTCGCCGTTGCCCAGGCCCTCGTACCGCTCCACCGCGAGGCCCCACCAGTGCCGGGCCGTGTCGAATTCCCGTTCCCGGGTGGCCAGGATGCCCAGGAACAGGCAGATCCGCGCCTCGCGGAGCACGTCGCCGTTGGCCACGGCCAGCGCCATCGCCTCGTCGTAGTGTCGGTGCGCGTCGCGGAACCGGCGCTTGTGCCGGGCGACGGTGCCCAGGTTGAAGAGGATGTCGGTCTCGCCGCGCCAGTCGCCCAGTTCGCGGTACCGGATCAGCGCCTCGTCGTAGTGCGCTTCGGCCACGCCGATGTCGCGGGTCAGGCGGGCGATCGAGCCCAGGTTGTGCAACGCCTGCGCGATGCGCGGCCGGTCGTCCAGTTCGCGGCTGACCGTCAGGTACGCCGAGTAGTGCTCGCGGGCTTCGTCGTGGCGGCGTTGTTCTCGGGCCAGCTTGCCGAGCCTCCGCAGCGCCCTGGCTTCGGCGGGCCGGTCGTCCAGGCGTCGTGCCACGTCCAGCGCCAACGGGAACAGCACGGCGCAGTCGTCCCAGTGGCGCCGGTAGAACAGGAATCCGGTCATCGCCAGCACGAGCCGCACCGCATGGCCCAGGTGACCCGTCCGCTCGGCCAGCAGGACGACCTCGACCAGCGTCGGGTGCTCGATGTCGAACAACGCCAGCGCCTCGCGGTCGACCAGCTTCGTCGGGGAGCGCCGGGCGTCGATCTCCTCCGTGGTGACGACGTAGTGGTCCAGGAGGCGCACCAGGGCGGCGTCCCGGTCGGGTTCGCCGTGCGTCTGCTCCTCCGCGTAGAGCCGTAGGAGGTCGTGGCAGCGGAACCAGCCCCGCGGCTCGCCCGGTTCGACCATGTGGGCCCGGCGCAGGTTCGCCAGGAGCTTCGCGGTGTCGCGTTCGGGCAGGTCGGCCAGCGCGGCGGCGGCCAGGACGCCGATCTGGCGGCCCGGGTTGAGCGAGAGCAGGCGGAACAGCCTCGCCTCGGCCGGGTTCAGGCGGTGGTAGGACAGCTCGAAGGCCGCGTGCACGCCCGCGCTGTCGCCGTAGGCCAGTTCGCCGAGCCGGGTGGAGGCGTTGCGCAGGGCGTCCACCAGCTCGCTGATCGGCTGTTCCGGGTCGGCGGCGAGGATCGCCGCCACGATGCTCAGCGCCAGCGGCAGCCGTCCGCACAGGCGCACCAGCTCGGCGGCGGTCTCCGGGGTCACCCGGTCGTCGTCGGGGTGCGCGGCGCGGACCGCCGCGTCGACCAGGGCCACCGCCTCGGCGTCGTCGAGGACGTTGAGGTCGAGCAGCCGCGCGCCGATCAGGTCGGCCAGCGTGTGGCGGCTGGTGACCAGGATGCGGTGCTTCGGCGAGTTCGGCAGCAGTGGGCGGACCTGGTCCGCGGTCGAGGCGTTGTCCAGCACCACCAGCAGCGGTTCGCGGCCGGCCAGCACCGAGCGGTACAGCGCTTCGCGGCCCGCCCGGTCCGCCGGCAGGTGCTCGGCGGGCAGGCCGAGCGCGCGCAGGAACGTCGACAGCGCCGCGTCCGGGGTCACCCGGTGGTGCGGGTCGTAGCCCTGGAGGTCGATGAACAGGACGCCGCCGGGGAACCAGCCCGCCGCCACGGCGTCGTGCGCCGCCCGTACGGCCAGCGTGGTCTTCCCGACGCCGGCCAGCCCGGCGACCGCGGACAGCACGACCGGCGCGGTGTCGTCCGCGGGGCGCAACGCCTCGGCGAGGGTCGCCAGGGCCTCGGCGCGGCCGGTGAAGACGTCCACCGGCGGGAGACCGGACAGCGCCACCGGCGCCGGCGGGCCGAAGGCCACGTCCCGGGCTTGGATCAGCGCGCCCGACACCGTGCCGCTCATGTCGTTGCGCTGTTCGACCACCACACTTTTCTACCGCACGTACCGGTGATTGACGGGTCCGCGCGGTTCCGTTGAGCTTGGGAACCGTGGAACACCGGGTGCTGTCGGCCAGGACGATCGTGGGCTGGGGCATCGGGCTGCTGGTCCTCGCCGCCGGGTCGATCGCGCTGCTGCTGGTCACACTCGGCTCCGGTGAGCCGCGGGACGGGGTGCGGCTGGACGTGATCCGGACGGCGTCGAGCATCGTGCTGGGCGCGGGCGGGGCGGCGGCGCTGCTGCTGACCGCGCGCAAGCAGCGGTACACCGAGCTGGACCTGGTGCAGAAGGACCACGACGCCACCGAGCGCCGCGTCACCGAGCTGTACGGCAAGGCGGCCGACCAGTTGGGCAGCGACAAGGCCCCGGTCCGGCTGGCCGGGCTGTACGCGCTGGAGCGGCTGGCGCAGGGCAACCCCGCCCACCGGCAGACCATCGTCAACCTGCTGTGCGCGTACCTGCGGATGCCGTTCACGCCACCGCCGGAGGTCCGCGCCCACGCGGTGCCGCGGGACGCCGTCCGGTTCCAGGAGCAGGAGGTGCGGCAGACCGCGCTCGGGCTGCTGGCCGGGCACCTGCGGCCGGACCGGCCCGAGGTGTTCTGGTCCGACATCGAGCTGGACCTGTCGCACGCGACCCTGGTGAAGCTGACGCTGACGCACGCGCGGGTGCGGCAGGCGTCGTTCGTGGGCACCACGTTCGTCGGGCCGGCCACGTTCCGGGGCACCGAGTTCACCGGGCAGGCGGATTTCCGGGAGGCGCAGTTCCGCGGTCTGGCGGACTTCCGGCGGGTCGGCTTCGGCGACGCGGTGTTCCGCGGCGCCCGGTTCGCCGGTGAGACGGACTTCGGGGTGCGCACGCCCGCGTCGCTCGCCGGAGCCCGCACGAAGGTCGGCGACGTGCGGCGCAAGTGGCCGGACGGGTGGACCGAGCGGCCGGCCGAGGAAGGCTGGGCGGTCCTCGTGCACGAATCGTGACCATGCGTCGCCCGAACGGGGTACGTATCCCCAAGGCGATCGGCGGTACTTTTCTGGTGACTACTCATGCGTGGAGGTGTGCCGTGCGGTTCATGCGCGTGCTGCCCCACGTGTCCTCAGGTGTCGAGCGTCCCTGAACGGACTTCCGAGTTCTCCCGTTTCCGAACGGCCGCGTTCGCGGCCACCGGGCCCGGCGTCGGCGAGTGGTTACCCCGACTTGGCGGTTGACGGACGCTGGCCGCGTCCCCGGTGGTGTTGATCCGTGACTGAGGACCGAGCCGGTGGCTCCGCGCGACTTGGGGGTCGCGCGCACCCGCTCGACGCAGTCAGGTGATCGGCGGCGCGCCCGCGGGCGGGACGACCGGAAGACCGGGAGGGGCGCCCCGGGCCAGCAGCGCCCGCACCGCGTCGAGGTCGAGGTGGTCGGCGACCAGGTCGCCGAGCAGGTCGAGCTGCGCGGCCCGCCGCCCGGCGAAGTCCGTGTCCGGCGCGGGGGTGAATCCTTCCCGGCCCGCGTGGCCGGCGGCCCAGCGCAGGAACCCGCGGCGGAACGCGTCGTTCTCCAGCAGGCCGTGCCAGTGCGTGCCGGCGACGCGCCCGCTCAGCGCGCCCTCCGGCGTGCCGTCGGGCAGGGTGACCAGGCCGGGGTGCGGGTTGCGGGTGACCCGCCCGTGGTGGATCTCGTAGCCGTGCACCGGCTCGCCGAACGCCTCGCCGTGCGGCCGGCTCAGCGTCTTGTCGGGCGCGAACCGGATGTCGACGTCCAGCACGCCCAGTCCGTCGACGGCGCCCGCCTTCGACTCGACCGCGTCCTCGATGGTGCGGCCGAGCATCTGGAAACCACCGCAGATGCCCAGCACCGGGCCGTCGTGGCGGACGATGGCATCGGCCAGACCGTTGGCGCGCAACCACTTCAGGTCTTCCACGGTGGCCTTCGAGCCCGGCACGATCACCAGGTCGGCGTCGGCCAGGCGGGACGGCTCGGTGACGAACCGGACCGACACCCCCGGCTCGCACGCCAGCGCCTCCACGTCGGTGGCGTTGGAGATGCGCGGCAGCCGGACCACCGCCACCCGCAGCCACTGGTCGCCGTGCGGCGGCGAGGGGCGGCCGAGCACGCCGTCCGCCGCGTAGGACAGGGAGTCCTCGGCGTCCAGCCACAGCTCCTCCCGCCACGGCAGCACGCCGAGCACCGGGCGTCCGGTCAGGGCGCGAAGTTGGCCCAAGCCGGGTTCGAGCAGCGCCGGGTCGCCCCGGAACTTGTTCACCACGAACCCGGCGACCAGCGCCTGGTCGGCCGGGTCGAGCAGGGCGAGGGTGCCGAAGAGGTGCGCGAAGACGCCACCCCGGTCGATGTCGCCGACCACCAGGACCGGGAGGTTCGCGGCCCGTGCCAACCCCATGTTCGCGATGTCGTCCGCGCGCAGGTTGATCTCGGCCGGCGAGCCCGCGCCCTCGCAGACCACGGCCTCGTAGTCGGCCCGCAGACCATCCAAAGTGGACAGCACGGTGGTCATCAGCCCGGCCTTGCGCTCCCGGTACGACAACGCGGACACCTCGCCCACCGCCTTGCCCAGCACCACCACCTGCGAGCTGCGGTCGCCGCCGGGCTTGAGCAGCACGGGGTTGAACCGCACGCTCGGCTCCAGCCCGCACGCCGCCGCCTGGAGGGCCTGGGCGCGGCCGATCTCGCCGCCGTCCCGCGCGACGACCGAGTTGTTCGACATGTTCTGGGCCTTGAACGGGGCCACCCGGACGCCCTCGCGGGCCAGCCACCGGCACAAACCGGCCACCAGGACGCTCTTGCCCGCGTCCGAGGTCGTCCCGGCGATCAACAGCGCACCGCTCACCGTCCGCAAAACCCCCTCGTTGTCGGTCCCGGCTGACATCATCCACGTCATGGTCTCCGCGCCCGCCACCACCGTCCTGGTGCACAGCCCCTACCTGGGTCCGGCGAGCCTCCGGCCGCTCGCCGGCGCGCTCACCGCGCTGGGCCACCCGGTGCTGCTGCTGGACCTGCGGGTGACCGTGAACGCGGCCCCCGTGCACCAGCGGCTGATCGGGGTGTTCGCCGACGCGGTGGAGGACTCGCCGGTAGAGGGCGAGCTGGTGCTCGTCGGGCACAGCGGCGCGGGCCCGCTGCTGCCCGCGTTCGCCGACGCCCTGGAGACACCGGTCACCGGCCTGGTGTTCCTGGACGCCGAGCTGCCCACCCCCGGCCGGAGCTGGCGGGAGGACGCGCCCCCCGAGCGCATGGCGCACCTCAAGTCCATCGCGCGGGCCGGCCTGATGCCGCGCTGGGACCGGTGGTTCGCGCCGGAGGCCCTGTCCGCGATGGTGCCGGACGTGCGGCTGCTGGAGGAGATCGTGGGCGAGGCCCCCGAGGTGCCGCTGGCGTTCCTCAAGGAGCCCCGCCCGACCGTGGCGTGGCGCGGGCCGTGCGGGTACCTGCGGCTGAGCGAGGCCTACACCGCGGCCTGCGCGCAGGCCCGTGACCTGGGCTGGCCGGTCCGCGAGCTGGCCAGCCACCACCTGGCCGCCGCGTCCGCGCCGGAGGACGTGGCCGCGCCGCTGGCGGAGCTGATCGCCGCGCTCGGCAAACGGTGAGGAACTCCGCGCTCAGCAGACGGTGAGAATCGCCGCGTCAGCAGACGGTGAGGATCTCCGCGCCGGTGTCGGTGACCACGATGGTGTGCTCGAACTGGGCCGTCCAGCTCTTGTCCTTGGTGGTGACCGTCCAGCCGTCGGCCCAGATGTCGTGCTCGATGCCGCCGAGCGTGATCATCGGCTCGATGGTGAACGTCATGCCGGCCTCGATCACGGTCGGGACGTGCGGCGCGTCGTAGTGCAGCACGACCAGCCCGCTGTGGAAGGTGCGGCCGATCCCGTGCCCGGTGAAGTCCCGGACGACGCCGTACCCGAACCGGTTGGCGTAGGCCTCGATGACCCGGCCGACGACGTTGAGCTGCCGTCCGGGCTTGACCGCCTTGATGGCCCGCATGGTGGCCTCGTGGGTGCGCTCGACGAGCAGCCGGGCCTCCTCGGAGACGTCGCCGGCGAGGAACGTCGCGTTCGTGTCGCCGTGCACGCCGCCGATGTAGGCCGTGACGTCGATGTTCACGATGTCGCCGTCCTGGACGACGGTCGAGTCGGGGATGCCGTGGCAGATGACCTCGTTCAGCGAGGTGCAGCACGACTTGGGGAACCCGCGGTAGCCGAGCGTCGACGGGTACGCGCCGTTGTCGCACAGGAACTCGTGCGCGACGGCGTCGATCTCGTCGGTCGTGACACCGGGCACCACGACCTTGCCGGCCTCCTGCAACGCCTGGGCGGCCAACCGCCCGGCCACCCGCATGGCCTCGATGACCTCGGGCGGCTGCACCCAGGGATCGGTGTTGCGCTTGGGTTCCTTCCGATCCACATACTCGGGGCGCTCGATCTCAGCGGGCACCGGACGACGCGGGGAGAGCTCACCTGGCTCCAGGACGGCACGCACGGACATACCCGACACAGTACGGCTCAGCGTGACGGCCCATGCGCCGTGTGCCCGCAATGTGGTCAGGCAGACGTCCCGCCGGGCGAGGCCGTCGGCAGCCCCATCCCGTCGGCGGCGACCAGCAGCCTCTTGTCGTAGGCGACGAACGCGTCGAGGTCGCCGCGGAGGCGCAGCGCGGAGGCGAGGTGGATCGCGTCGAGACTCCGCAGTTCGGCCGTCAAGTCCGCGGCACGGTCGAGCAGATCGAAGGTCATCGGCACGAACTCGACCCCGGACAACACCCGTCGGGCACGGTCGCCCAGCCGTTCAGCGTCCCTGCGCACCGCGCGTACGACTTCCGTGCGGGCGAGCGCGCTGCTGGCCACCGGCTCCCGGTGGGCACGCAGCCAACCTCGCAGATCGTCGCTTTCCGCTTCCCGCCGAACCAACTTCACCAACGCCGACGAATCGAAGTAGATCAAAACCGATCCTCTCGCAGCCACTGCAACTCGGCCGACACGTCCACATCCGACTCGACCGGGTCCTCCAGCAGCACGTCGCGGCTGCCATCAGCCGGAACCAGCTCACCGCTGAGCCGAAGCCGCTCCCGCAGGGTGACGTCTTTGGGAGGCGGGCCGATCACCGCGACCGGCACACCGTGATCGGTGACCGTGATCGTCTCTCCCGCAGCCGCCCGCCGGAGATACACGCTGGCGTTCTGCCTCAGCTCGCGCACACCGATGGACTCCATGTGCTACATGGTAGCACGTGGAGTCTAGGCCATTCGGGGCAAAGTCAGCCCACCGCGCGCAGGAACCGGGCCGAGGCGTCCACCGCCGGGGCCGAGGTGTTCGTGCCCAGCAGCAGCGTCGCGAACGCGATGTCGTCCCGGTACCCGACGAACCAGCCGTGCGAGTTGGTGCCGTCGCCGAACTGCGCCGTCCCGGTCTTCCCCCGCACGTCCCCCAACGGCTTGAGCTGCGGCGCGGTGCCGGTCTGCACGACCTCCTGCATCATCGCCCGCAGCGCGTCCAGCACCGCGGGGCTCGGCGGCGTCGTCCGGTGGCTGATCTTGGTCTCGCGGCCTTCGAGCAGTGTCGGCGTGGGCAGCGTGCCCGCACGCGCGGTCGCCGCGACGAGGGCCATGCCGAACGGGCTCGCCAGCAGCTTGCCCTGGCCGAAGCCGTCCTCCGCGCGTTCCACCACGTCGGTCGCGGGCGGCGCGGAGCCGGTGATGGTGGTGATCGCCGGGATCTCGAAGTCGACGCCCAGGCCGAACTTGTCCGCCTGCTTGGTCAGCGCGTCGGCGGGCAGGCCGGCCGCGATCTGCGCGAACGTGGTGTTGCACGAGAACGCAAAGGCCGAGTGCAGCGGGATGGTGCCCTTGTCGAACTCCCGGTCGTTGGGCACGACCCGCCGCCCGTCGATGGTCAGCCTGCCCGGACACGGCTGCGGCGAGTCGGCCGGCACGCCCGCCTCCAGCGCCGCCGCCGCCGTGACGATCTTGAACGTCGACCCCGGCGGGAACTGGCCGGTCAGCGCGATCGCGCCCTGCGCGTCGGCCGGGCCGTTCTGCGCGACCGCCAGCACGTCCCCGGTCGACGCCGACAGGGCGACCAGCATCGCGGGCTCCGCGATCGGCTCCAGCGCGTCCTCCGCCGCCGCCTGCACGAGCCGGCTCATCCCGGTGGACACCGCCTTCGCGGGCTCGGGCGCGACCTCGTGCAGGGTCTCCGCCTCGGCGCCGGCCGCGTTCGCGGTGTAGACCCGCAGCCCCGAACGGCCGGCGATCTCCTCCTCCACGGCCTTCCGCACGGCCGGCAGCACCTGCGACCCGAAGTCCCGCGAAGGCGCCAGCAGCGACGTCTGCGTGGTGAAGCGGACCCCCGGCAGGTCGTAGATCGCGGGCTTCACGGACTGGTAGTCGGCGTCCCGCAGCGCCGCGACCTGGTACACCTGCCCGGCGGGCACCTTGCCCACGCCCTCGGTGATGCTCTGCGCCGTGATGGCCGGGTCTATCCGACCCAGCGCGCCCGCCAGCGCGCCGGCCACCGCCGCCACGTCGCCCGCCTGCGCCGCGTCCAGCAGGATCGACACCACCTGCTCCGGCGACAGCAGCGGGTTCCCGTCGCGGTCCAGCACCGGGGCCAGGGCCGGCTTCACGTCGGCCATCCCGACGGACTGCTGCGCCGCCAGCTTCGGGTGCACGACCGACGGCGCCCAGTGCACCTTCCAGGTGTCCTCGTCCCGCCGCAGGTCGAACTCGGTCTGGTAGGACCACGTCCGGCTGTGCCCGAGGTCCCACTCCAGCTTCGCCGTGGCGTCCGCCGTGGCCGACTCGCCCGCCGACCGCACCTGCTCCACGGACGCCTTCAGCGGCGCGGACTTCAGCGCGCCGCGCACCTTCTCCAGCAGCTCCTTGGCCGCGCCGGGGTCGTCGGTCAGCGCCACCGCGCCGTCGACGTCCCCACCGGCCAGCCGCCCGAGGAAGTCCCCGGCGACCTGGTCGGGACCGGGACGGGACGAGAAGAGGCCGCATCCGCTGAGCACCAGAAGCGCCGCGACGGCCAGGGCAGTCCGGAGGATCACGGGCACGAGTATGCCGAACGGCTAGAACAACACCGTCGCATATTGCCCGACCTGGCTGAACCCGATGCGCCGATAGGCCGCTTTGGCCACCTCGTTGTAGCAGTTCACGTAGAGTGACGCGGTTCGGCCGAGCCCGCGCACGAGCCGTTCGGCCACGGCGGCGGTCCCGGCGGTGCCGATGCCGTGCCCGCGCCGGTCCGGCCGCACCCAGACACCCTGGATCTGCCCGACCTTCGCCGACATCGCCCCGATCTCGGCCTTGAACACCACGTCGCCGCCCTCGAACCGGGCGAACGCCCGCCCGCCGGCGATCAGCTCGGCCACCCGCGCCCGGTAGGACGTGCCGCCGTCGTCGGCGCACGGGTCGACGCCGACCTCCTCGATGAACATCGCGATCGCCGCCGGCAGGTACCGGTCGAGTTCGTCGGGGCGCACCGGGCGCACCAGCGGGTCCAGCGGCACGGCCGGGCTGCCGCCCAGCGCCATCAGCGGCTGGTCGCCGCGCACCTCGCGGGCCGGACCCCAGTCCGGGGTCAGCTCCTCCCACAGGCCGAGCACCTGCTCGGAGGGCCCGACCAGCGACGAGCACATCCGACCGCGCCGCCGCGCCCGGTCGGCGAAGCTGCGCAGCGCGGGCGCGTTGCCGCGCAGCGGGATGAGGTTGGGTCCGGCGAAGCAGAGGGCGTCGACCCGCCCGCCGCGCAGCGAGCGGTGGTCGTACGCCCACACCTCGCCGCCCAGCCGCCACGGGTCCAGCCCGGCCACCTCGACCCGCGCGGCCACCATGCAGGAGGCCACCGGGTCGCTCGCCAGCAGCGCGAGGACCTCGCCCAGGTCCCGCTCGTCCAGCAACCGCGCGCCAGCCAGCCTCAGCACGGTTCAAGCCTGCCAGACGGAGGGCATTCCACGCGCGCCAGCCACCCGCTCAGCCGACTGTGACCACCGGCTCGCCGCCGTCGGCGGTCTCGCCCATCTCCTCGGCGATCCGCATGGCCTCCTCGATCAGCGTCTCCACGATCTGGTGCTCGGGAACGGTCTTGACGACCTTGCCCTTGACGAAGATCTGGCCCTTGCCGTTGCCCGACGCGACACCCAGGTCCGCCTCGCGCGCCTCACCCGGCCCGTTCACCACGCAGCCCATCACGGCGACCCGCAGCGGCACCTCCATGCCCTCCAGACCGGCCGTGACCTGTTCGGCGAGCGTGTACACGTCCACCTGGGCCCGCCCGCAGGACGGGCAGGACACGATCTCCAGCTTGCGCGGGCGCAGGTTGAGCGACTGGAGGATCTGGTGGCCGACCTTGACCTCCTCCACCGGCGGCGCGGACAGCGAGACGCGGATCGTGTCGCCGATGCCCTGCCGCAGCAGCGCGCCGAACGCCACCGCCGACTTGATGGTGCCCTGGAACGCCGGGCCCGCCTCGGTCACGCCCAGGTGCAGCGGGTAGTCGCACTGCTCGGCCAGCAGCTCGTAGGCGCGGACCATGACCACCGGGTCGTTGTGCTTGACCGAGATCTTCAGGTCGTGGAAGTCGTGCTCGGCGAACAGCGACGCCTCCCACAGCGCCGACTCGGCCAGCGCCTCGGGCGTCGCTTTGCCGTACTTCGCCATCAGCCGCGGGTCGAGCGACCCCGCGTTCACGCCGATCCGGATCGGGGTGCCGTGCTCGCGCGCGGCGGACGCGATCTCCTTCACCTTGTCGTCGAACTTCTTGATGTTGCCGGGGTTCACCCGGACCGCGGCGCACCCGGCCTCGATGGCCGCGAACACGTACTTGGGCTGGAAGTGGATGTCCGCGATCACCGGGATCTGCGACTTGCGCGCGATCGCCGCGAGCGCGTCCGCGTCGTCCTGGGACGGGCAGGCCACCCGCACGATGTCGCAGCCCGCCGCGGTCAGCTCGGCGATCTGCTGCAACGTCGCGTTGACGTCCGCCGTGACGGTCGTCGTCATCGACTGCACCGACACCGGGAACTCACTGCCCACGCCGACCGACCCGACCATGAGCTGCCGGGTCTTGCGCCGCTCGGACAGCACGGGAGGCGGCAATGCCGGAATCCCGAGCATCACGCCGTCACTCATGAACAAGCACCTCTCACTGTTCCGCGATCACTGGAGCCGGATGGGGTTGACGATGTCCGCGGTCACGGTCAGCAGCGTCACCGCGCCGCCGACGAAGATCACGAAGTAGGTCAGCGGCAGCAGCCGCAGGTAGTTGACCGGCGCGCCGGCGGGCATGCCGCGCAGCTTCCGGATCCAGTTTCGCACCCGTTCGTACAGGTTGACCGCGATGTGACCACCGTCAAGCGGCAGCAGGGGCAGGAGGTTGAACACACCCACGAAGAAGTTCAGGCCGGCCAGCATCAGCCAGAAGAAGGGCCACAGGCCCCGCTCGACCGCCTCGCCGCCCAGCCGGGACGCGCCCACGACGCTGACCGGCGTCTCCAGGTCGCGCTCGCCGCCGCCGATGGCCTTGACCACGGCCGGGATCTTCTCCGGGAACTTCAGCAGGCCCTTCCAGGTGTTGGCGAACATGTCGCCGGTGTACCGGGTGGCCCCGCCGATGGCGCTGAACGCGGTGTACTCGAACTTGGTCTGGTGGATGATCCCGACCGCGCCGACTTCCTTGGTGTAGCGGGAGCCGTCCTTGCGCTGGAACTCCCGGTCCACCCGCGCCACGTCGGCGGTCAGCGTGAGCTGCTGGTCGCCGCGCTGGACCCGGAACTCGGTCGGGCCGAACCGGTCGCGGGTCAGCTTCAGCACGTCCTGCCAGGTCGCCGTCGCGGTGCCGCCGACGGCGAGGATCTCGTCACCGGGCTGGAACCCGGCCTGCTTGGCCGGGGACGTGTCGCCGGGCTTGCACTCGGGCGCGGTGGTGCTCTGCACGCACGGCGCGACGTCAGCGATCTGCGCGGTGTCGCGGAGGTTGGGCATCCCCATGGTCGCGGCCATCACGTAGAGGATGAGGAAGCCCAGGATGAAGTGCGTGATGGAGCCGGCCGACAGCACCACGACCCGCTTCCAGGTCTTCTGCCGGTTGAACGCGCGGTCCCGGTCCTCCGGCCGCACGTCCTCCAGCGCGGTCATGCCGGTGATCTCGCAGAACCCGCCCGCCGGGATGGCCTTGAGGCCGTACTCGGTCTCGCCGCGCCGGAACGACCAGATCTTCGGCCCGAACCCGATGAAGTACCGGGTCACCTTCATCCCGAACATCTTCGCCGTGGCGAGGTGGCCGAGTTCGTGCAGCGCGATCGAGATGCCGATCAGCAGGGCGAAGAGCAGAATGCCCAAAAAGAAGACCACGTCAGTCCCTTCCAGACCCCACCGAAGTGGCCACGAGTTCCCGCGCCCGCGTCCGGGCCCATTCCTCGGCGGCGAGCACCTCGGCGACGTCGACCGGCTCGCTCGCCCAGCCGTCCGCCTCCGCCAGCACCCGTTCCACCGTGTCCACGATGGACGTGAACGACGTGCCGCCCCCGAGGAAGACCGCGACCGCTTCCTCGTTGGCGGCGTTGTAGACGGCGGGCAGGCAGCCGCCGCCGGAGCCCGCCTGCCTGGCCAGCCGCACCGCCGGGAACGTCTCGTCGTCCAGCGGCTCGAAGGTCCAGGCGGTCGGTGCCTCGAAGGTACACGGGGCGGCGGCGCCGGGGACGCGGTCCGGCCAGCCCAGGGCGAGCGCGATCGGCAGCTTCATGTCCGGCGGACTGGCCTGCGCGAGCGTCGAACCGTCCGTGAAAGCGACCATCGAGTGCACAATCGATTGCGGGTGCACGACGACGTCGATGCGGTCGTAAGGCACGTCGAACAGCAGGTGGGCCTCGATCAGCTCCAGCCCCTTGTTGACCAGGGTGGCCGAGTTGACGGTGATGACGGGCCCCATCGACCAGGTCGGATGCGCCATGGCCTCGGCGGCGGTAACCCCGGCCAGCTCACCACGCGACCGCCCCCGGAACGGCCCGCCGGACGCGGTGAGCACCAACCGCGCCACCTCGTCCCGCCGACCACCCCGCAGGCACTGGGCCAGGGCGGAGTGCTCGGAGTCGACCGGCACGAGCTGACCGGGCGCGGCGGCCTTGAGCACCAGCGGACCGCCCGCGATCAGCGATTCCTTGTTGGCCAGCGCCAACGTGGCCCCGGCCCGGAGCGCGTGCAGGGTGGGTTCGAGCCCGATCGACCCGGTGATGCCGTTGAGCACGACGTCGGCGGGCGTCGAGTCGACCAGGTCCGCCATCGCGGTGGGCCCGGCCAGGATCCGGGGAAGCTTGAACGCCCCCGACGCATAACCCCGTTTCTGCGCCTCGGCGTAGAGCGCGAGCGTCACGTCCTCCACCGCGGTGGCGCGGGCGACAGCGACGGCGTCCACCCCGAACTCGACCGCCTGAGCAGCCAACGCGGCGGGATCGGCCCCACCGGCGGCGAGCCCGACGACGGAGAAGCGGTCCCGATTGGCGGCGATGACGTCGAGAGCCTGGGTGCCGACCGAGCCGGTGGACCCCAGGACCAGGACCGTGCGTGAGGTGCTCATCACCAACCATTGTTCCGGAAGCAACCTGATAGCCCGCACAGCGGTACTCAGGTAACAGAATCATAACGCACGCGTGGTCTCACCCAAACGTGGGCAACCCCTGATCAAGAGCCGCTACGGATTCCGCCTGTAGCGGCCGTCAGGAAGGAGAGCCCCCGTGGGCATCTTGGGTTGGATCGTCCTCGGCCTCATCGCAGGCGCCATCGCCAAGGCCATCATGCCTGGTCGCGACCCCGGCGGCATCATCATCACCATGCTGCTCGGCATCGTCGGCGCCATCGTCGGAGGGTTCGTCGGCCAAGCGATCTTCGGCACCGACATCAACACGTTCTTCGACCTGAGCACCTGGCTGCTAGCCATCCTCGGCTCACTCATCGTGCTCGGCATCTACCGCCTGGTAACCGGCAACCGAGCTCGCGCCTAACGCGTCCCCCCTCGCGCGCGGCGCGACCCCAGCGCCCCCTCGCTTCCCCCAGCGAGGGGGCGCTTCTACACCCGACGCACTCACACCTTTCGCGCCGGCGCGCGCAGCGCGCACACCGAGCGGTGGGCTGCGTGTCATCCCCGTATGACCTGCCCGCAGGGAACCGCGCTTGTCAGGAATGCGCAAGCACGCTTTTCGCTTGCGCATTCCTGACAAGGGTGGTTGTCTTTTGACCAGGTCATGCGGGGATGGCACGACGCCCGAGTCTTGCTTTTGTGTACATCCTTGGCGGCCTGCCTGTCCGGCGAGGACGCTTTTAGCTTTTGACCCAGAGCGATCGCGCCCGCTTCAAGACGAAGGGCGGGCGCTCGCCGCTGGGCAGGCCTCCGGGGAGGGAAGGGCAAGGCCTCGTGTGTGCTCGCGCGAGCCTCAAGTCGGTGTGCTCGCGGACTGGGGCACCTCGGCGACTTCCCAGGTCGGACGCCCGAACTCGCCGATCTTCAGCACCACAGGCTCCGGTGGCTTCCGTCCTGCCTCCACCGCCGCGAGGAGTGTCCGAACCTCGTGGGCGGCATCGTCGTTCAGGTGTTTCAACGCCTCCTCAAGCCGTCGCCGGCCGACCTCGTCGTCGCCCTCTGCGAGAGCCGCTCGACCCAGGAGGACCTGGCACTCGGCACGTTCGAGGGCTACCGCGATGTCTCCGGCCTCTTCAGCGTAAATCTCGTCGGCACGAGTGAGCTTCTTCATGTGGTGCCGGGTAGCCGACGGGACGTCGTCGGGCGTCATTTGATCACTTCTCGTCTTCCACTCGGAACGATCAGGTCAGGCGGCGTTGCCGCTCTCGCACGGCACGACCTCGAACAGGTCGCCGAAGTCCAGTGGAGCCAGCGCGGCGAGCAGACTGCCGATGAAGATCGGGCCCGGCTGCAGGTCGCCCTCTCGCACCCGTTTCACGGTCGAACGGTGCACATTCATGAGCTTCGCCAATGCGTAGTCCGAGCGGATGCCGGCCAGTGTCATCGCCTGGTCAAGGGTTCTCACCTGCAGTCGGACGGTATGGGTGGAAGCCGACATGCTTTCCGCCTCCTCACGTTCCTCCCTGCCAAGTCATTCGTCCGCACCCCAGCGGACACGCCGCTGGTGAACGATAGACACGGAGCAGAGCGAGCACCCCAACAAACTGTTGGGGTGC
Organism: Actinosynnema sp. CS-041913; assembly: GCF_050942485.1. NCBI lineage: Bacteria > Bacillati > Actinomycetota > Actinomycetes > Pseudonocardiales > Pseudonocardiaceae > Actinosynnema > Actinosynnema sp. CS-041913. The sequence goes on from NZ_CP192037.1 coordinate 7,530,274, forward strand.
TGGAATCAGTGAGTACGCTGGACCCGTGCGACCAGGTGACGAAGCGTCGGTCGGTGAACGCATCTCGTACTACCGCAAACGCCGATCCATGTCCCAGGAAGTCCTCTGCGGACTCGTCGGAGGGCGCACCACGGAGTGGCTGCGTCAGATCGAGAGCGGTGAACGGGAGGTCGACAAGCTCTCCACCATCGTGCTGGTGGCCGAGGCGCTGAAGATCAGTCCGGCGGCGCTGCTGCCCGGACCGTTCCGCGCCGTGCCCGGCCGCGCGGACTCCCTCGGCCGCGCGCCGGACTTCGTGCCGGAGATCGAAGCGGCCATGATGCGGTACGACGGGATAGCCGCCTTGCTGAACCTGCCCGAGCGCCCCGGAGTGTCACCCGAACACCTTCGGATCAGGCTGAACCGCGCCTTCGTGTGCTCGCAGACGGAGCGCTGGTCGGAGATGGCGCCGTTGGTGCCGGACATGATCGCCGACGCCTGGCACCTGGTCCGCGACGCTCAGACCGAGGACGCGAAGGCGGAGGCATACGGCCTTCAGGCTCTGGTGTACCGGGTGACATCCGGAATGCTCGATCGGCTAGGCGAGCCGCATTTGCCCTGGGTCGCCGCTGAGCGCTCGATGGCTGCCGCTGAGCGGACCGGAGATCCCCTCCTGATCGCCGGGGGCGCGTGGCGGCTATCGGTGGTGCTCAGGCACGCGGGCAAGCTGACGGAGTCCACCGACGTCCCGGTCATCGCGGCCGACGCGTTGCGAGCCCGGCTCGCGAGCCCGGAGTCGTACAGCGTGTACGGGTCGCTGATGTTGAAGGGCGCGGTCGGAGCCGCGACGCACGGCGATCACAAGAGCGTGCGCGAGTACCTGGCGGAAGCCGCACGTGCGGCCGAGATCATCGGCGACCGCAACGACTACTGGTTCGCATTCGGACCTACCAACGTCGCGATTCACCGCACGTGGTTGTCGCTGGAACTGAGCGACCCGAAGCGGGCAATCGATCAAGCCGCGTACGTGCCGCACGACCGGCTACCCGCTGAACTGGCCGAGCGGCGGACATCCCACCTGATCACCGTCGCGTGGGCTCAATACCTGCGCAAACGTGACCGTGAAGCGCTCGACGCGCTGTCCGAAGCCCGCGTTGCCGCACCCGAGCAACTGATCTTCACGCACCGGGTGCACGCGATGTTGCGCGGGATGCTCCGACGTGAGCGGAGGTCTGTCAAAGGAGATCTCAGGGAGTTGGCGGACTTCGTCGGAGTGCTTTAGGCATACGCGAACACATGGCCCGCAAGCCCCACGTTCAGCCTGCCAGCCCCGCGTCACGGGCCAGTAGAGCCGCCTGCACGCGGTTGGTCAAACCGAGTTTGGCCAGCAATCGGCTGACATAAGTTTTCACCGTCGCCTCACTCATGTGCAGCCGCTGACCGACATCGGCGTTCGACATCCCCAACCCGAGCAAAGCCAGCACCTCCACCTCACGCTCGGTCAGCCCCTCCACCTGACGCCGAGCCGCCTGCCGGCGCGGTTGACCGACCTGGGCCACCATGCCCACCACCCGGCTGGTGACCATGGGCGAAAGATAAGCCTCGCCCGAATGCACGGCCCGGACCGCCCGCAACAATTCCTCCGGCGCGGAATCCTTCAGCAGAAAACCGGCCGCGCCGTCGGACAAAGCGCGCACGATGTTGTCGTCCTCGCCGAAAGTGGTGAGCATCACCACCCGCACCGAAGGCGCGACGGCACGCAATTCGCGAGCGGCGCCCAGTCCGTCCAGCCTGGGCATCCGGATGTCGAGGACCGCGACGTCGACGCGTCGTTCCAGGGCTATCTGGACGGCTTCCCGCCCATCGCCTGCCTCCGCCACCAGCTCGATGTCGTCGGCGGTGCCGAGGATGGCCTTGATGCCCGCCCGCATCAACGGCTCGTCATCGGCGATCAGGACCCGGATCAACGTTCACGTCCCTTGCTGGTGGATGTTCTTCTCGACGAGCTTGCCGTTGGCGAAGCAGAACCGCACGACCTTCGTCGCCCGCGACGAGTACGTCTGGTCGTCGGCCACCAGGTAGGTGCACCCCGACCCCGACGGCTCGGGCGGGGCGTCGGACTTCAGCTCGCCGATCGGGGGCTCCGCGCCGCTGGGCAGCCTCGCCCTGACTTCCGACTCCGCCTCGCCGACCTGGATCGAGTTGTACAACTCCGGCTTCACCACCTTGGTGACGGGCTGGCTGCCGAGCCACGTGTAGCCGCCGACGACGACCACCACGACGATCCCGGCGAGCAGGATCGACCCGACGCCGGCCCACTTCCGGATGCCGCTCTGCTTCGCCTCTTCCACCGGCTCGTCGTCGGACGGCTCGTCGGCGGCGGCGGTGTCCTCGTACGGCAGCACGGCCGCGATGCGGAACCCGCCCGTCGGCAGCTCGCCGACGTGCAGCATCCCGCCTGCCAGGCGTACCCGCTCGCCCAGTCCGATCAGGCCGAACCCGGACCCGTCCGCCGGTTTCACCCGGGGCGGGTTGTTCCGGACCTCGACCACCAGCGCGTCCGGCTCGTACTTCACGGTGACCTGCACGCTCGCGCCGGGCGCGTGTTTGCTGGCGTTGGTCAGGCCTTCCTGCGCGATGCGGTACGCGGCGTGGCTGACCTTCGCCGGCAACGGGCACGGCTGGCCGCCCCGCACGAGGCTCACCCGCACCCCGGCCCGCCGTGCGCCTTCCACCAGTTCGTCGATCGCGTCGACGGTCCGCCGCACCTGGTCCTCGTCGGGCTCGTCGCGCCGGAGCACGCCGATGACCCCGCGCAGCTCCTCCATAGCGGTCAGCGCGGCGCTGCGCAGCACCTGGACGGCGTCGCGCTGCCGGTCGCCGAGCCCGGTGTCCAACGCCATCGCGCCCGCGTGCACCGAAATGAGACTCAGCCGGTGGCCGAGGCTGTCGTGCATGTCCTGGGCGATCCGGTTGCGTTCTCGCAGCCGGACCTGGCGGGACACCATCCGGCGTTCCCGCATCAGGGTTTCCTCACGGTCGTGCAACGCGGCCACCAGGGCGTTGCGCTGCGCCGTGTACCGGCCGACGAGGAACGGCAGCGCCACCGTCATGCCGTACACGGTCAGCATCACCCACGACGCGAACGGGCCGGTCAGGCCCGGCGCGGACACGTCCCACGCGACCATGTGCAACGCGAGGCCCAACGCCGCGGTGACGAGCGAGCGCTGCCACGACACGATCCGGTAGCCCGCCGCGTAGGAGAGCATGATGATCGCGGCTATCCCGCCGTGCTCGACGGAGAACACCACCCAGATGCCGATGAGCATCGCGATCGCCGGGAACCCCAGCCGCAGCAGGTACAGGACCACGTACGCGGCGCCGAGCCCGAAGCGCCACCACGACGTGACGGGTTCGCCGCCCGTGATCCAGCCGGGGTACACGTCCAGCAGGATGATGACGACGATCGCCAGCACCTCGCGGCCGACCCGCCACGGGGTCACCTCACGGAGGCGTTGGGCGTGGGTGCGGAAGAACGCCGCCGGCGCCGTCCGGCGGTCCGCGACTCCCGGCCGCAGGCGCTGCACAACAGACGTCACATAGGACAACGTTAAAGAACTTCCCGGTAGCCGGCGGCGTTCATTGGTCTCGGATCGATTCGACGAAAGTTGACGCGCGGGCACGCCTGCTCGCCACCAGCACACCCGCGATGAGCAGCGCCGCGCTGACCGCGACCATCAGCGTGGACAGGGCGACGATCTCCGGCGACACCCCGCGCTTGCTCGCCTGCGCGTAGATGAACACCGGCAGCGTGGTCGAGCCGACCCCGGTCAGGTAGCTGGACGTGACCACGTCGTCGAACGACAGCAGGAAGGCGAACGCCGCCCCGGCGACCACGGCGGGAGCCACCAGCGGCAGCGTGACGGTCCGGAACGCCACCCACGGGCTCGCCCCCAGGTCCGCGGCGGCCTCCTCCAGCCGGTGGTCCATCCCGGCCACCCGCGACCGCACCACGACCACCACGAAGCTCAGCGAGAACGCCACGTGCGCGGCCAGCAGCGCACCGAACCCCAGCGGGATGCCGGCGAGCTTCACGCAGAACCCCAGCAGCGCCACCCCGAGCACCACTTCCGGCACCACCAGCGGCAGGCTCAGCAGCACCGTCCACAGACCACGCCCCGGAAACGCCCGCCGGAGCCCGAACGCCGCCAGCGTGCCGATCACGGTGGACACCACGGCACTGGTCGCCGCGAGCCGCAAGGTCAACCCCAACGACTCCAACACCCGGGAATCGTGGAACAGCTCCACATACCACCGGGTGGACAATCCGGTGATCCGGCTCAACGACCGGGAATCGTTGAACGACACGATCGCCAGCCACGCGATCGGGGCATACAGGAAAACGAAGACGAGGCCGGCGACCGCGCCCAGCGCCCAAGGCCGACGATTCACAGCACGTCCTCCCCACGGCGTCCGCGCAACACCAGCACGACCACCACGAGCACCAGCAACAACACCGCCATCGCCGACCCGAGCGGCCAGTTGTTCCCGCCCCGGAACTGGTCGTCGATCACGCTGCCGAACGTCGACTGGGCGACCCCGCCCAACAACCGGGGCGTCACGAAATCGCCCGCCGCGGGCACCAGGACCAGCAACGACCCGGCCAGCACGCCGGGAAACACGCCCGGCAGCACCACCCGGAAGAACGTCGACACCCGCCCGTGCCCGAGGTCGTAGGACGCCTCCACCTGCCGATGGTCGAACCGCTCGCAGGCGACGTACAGCGGCAACACCATGAACGGCAGGAAACCGTACGTCAGGCCCAGCACCACCGCGCCGTCGGTCAGCAGGAACCCGCCGTCCCGGTCCAATCCGACGACGCCGAGCACCCGGTTGACCAATCCCTCCCCGTCGAGCAGCGCTTTCCACGCGTAGATCCGGGCCAGATAGCTGGACCAGAACGGCACCAGCACCGCCGCCAGCAACGCGGTCCGATACTTCCCGCCGTGGCGCGCGATGAACCACGCCAACGGAAAACCCAACACCAGGCACAAGGCGGTCGTCACGCCCGCATAAGCCGACGTCCGCCCGAAAATCGGCAGGAACGCCGGGTCCAGAGCGGTCAGGTACGCCCGGGTCGTCCACGGCAGCACGGCCCGCGCCACCCCGGTGTCCCGGGTCGCGAAGCTGAACTGCACCACCAGCGCCAACGGCGCGATGAGGAAAACGCCCAGCCAGAGGCCGGTGGGGGTGAGCAGACCGGTGGCGACCAGCCACCTGCGCCGGGACGGGAGCACGAGCGCACATGATGCCACGCGCCCGACCCGCCGCCGGTTGAACATAGAAGTACCGACTTGAACACTCATGTACGGTAATGAACATGAGTGTTCACCTGCTGGAGACCGCCACCCGCGTCCTCCTGGCCGACCCGTCCGCTTCCCTGGGCGACGTCGCCAAGGCCGCGGGCATCGGCCGCACCACGCTCCACAAGCGCTACCCGACCCGCCAGGACCTGGTCGTGGCGTTGGCGAACAGCGCGCTGGACGTGGTCGACCAGGCGATCGACGGCATCGACCTCACCGCGCCGACGCACGAGGTGCTCGACCGACTGGTCACCACGCTGGTGCCGATGGGTCCACGGCTGGAGTTCCTGCTCCGCTTCCCCGGCCTCGAACAGGACCCGCGCGTCGCCGCGCGGCTCGCGCGGATGGACCAACCGCTCCTGGAGTTCGTCAAGACCGGCCAGGACCACGGCCGGCTGCGTGCCGACCTGCCCACGTGGTGGGTCCTCGACACGCTCTACGCGGTGGTCTACAGCGCCTGGGAGTCCATCGCGGCGGGCCGGCTCGCCCCGCTGGACGCCCCGAAGCTCGTGCTCACCACCGTCCTGAAGGGGGTTCAGGCATGACCACGCTCAACGAGATCAGGTTCATCGCCGAGACGAAGGCGAACCAGGCGTTAGGCCGCTGGTTCAGCCTCGTGGGCAGGCTCGACGGCGGCGACCCGTACCCGCTGTACGAGCGGATGCGCGAGAAGGGCCCGCTCTACCGGGAACACACCGGCCAATGGGTCGCCACGTCCCACGCGACCGTCAACAGCGTGCTGCGGGACCGCCGCTTCGGCACCCGGCTGACCAACGGCGAACTACCCGGCATGACCCCGTCCGCCCGCGAGGCGACCGGCGTCTTCCACGACTCGTTCCTGGAGCAGGACCCGCCCGACCACACCCGGCTGCGCAGGCTCGTCGCGCCCGCGTTCAGCCCGCGCCGGGTGGCCGGCTACCGGGCGCGCGTCGAGAGGCTGGCCGACGAGTTGCTGGCCAAGGACGAGTTCGACCTGATCGGGGACTTCGCCGCGCCGGTGCCGATCGCGGTGATCAGCGACCTGCTGGGCATCCCGGACGAGGACACCGCCGGGTTCGCCGAGTACGGCAGGCTGGTCGGCGCGACCGCGGACGGCGCGACGTCGCTGACCCAGGCCCGCGCGCTGCGCCGCGCCGTCGGAGAACTCGACGCGATCTTCGGGCGGCTCATCGCCCGCCGCCGCGCCGATCCGGGCGACGACGTGATCAGCGCCCTCGTCCAGGCCGAGACCGAGCGGAAGCTCACCGCCGAGGAGCTGACGGCCACCTGCGGCCTGCTGCTCATCGCGGGCTTCGAGACGACCGTCAACCTGATCGGCAACGGCACGGCCGCGTTGCTGGCCGACCCGGAGCAGTTCGCCCTGCTCCGGGAGAACCCCGACCTCGCCCCGGACGCCGTCGAGGAGACCCTCCGCCACGACCCGCCGGTGCAGCTCACCTCCCGCGTCGCGCGGCAGGAGGTCGAACTGCACGGCCACCGCCTGCGCCCCGACCAGAACGTGTACCTGGTGATCGGCGCGGCCAACCGCGACCCGGACGTGTACCCGGACCCGGGCCGGTTCGACCTGACCCGCGACCACCGGCCCGAGCACCTGGCGTTCTCCAGCGGCATCCACTTCTGCCTGGGCGCGACGCTGGCCCGGATGGAGGGCGACGTGGCGTTCCGCGCGCTGGCCCGGCTGCCCCGGCTGCGGCCGGCCGGCCGCGCCGTCCACCGCGGGTCCACCGTGATCCGGGGCTTCGCGAGCTTCCCGGTCAGCCGGTCTTGACCTTCGTCCACGCGTCGGCGTAGCGGGCTTCGACCTCGGCGCCGAGGTCCTTGGTGAACGGCAGCTTCGCGAGCTGCTCCACCGACGGGTACACCAGCGGGTCGTCCAGCAGTTCCCGGTCGATCAGCGGCTTGGCGGCCACGTTCGGGCTGCCGTACCGGACCGCGTTCGCCAGCGCCGCGCCCACCTCGGGGCTGAGGATGTAGTCGATGAACCGGTGGGCGTTCTCCGCGTGCGGGGCGTCCTTCGGGACGCACAGGAGGTCCACATAGGACAGACCGCCTTCGGTCGGGATCGCGTACGCGAGGTCCCCGTTGGCTTCCCGCGCCTGGAACGCGTCACCGGAGTAGGCCTGCGCGAGCGGCACCTGCCCGCCGGTCAGCGGCTCGATCACGTCGGACGTGATCTGCCCGATCTTCTTCTTCAGCTCCAGCAGCACCGCCACCGCCTCGTCGAGCTGCTTGGCGTCGGTGGTGTTCGGGTCGTGGCCGGCCTTCAGCAGGCCCAGTGCCAACGCGTCCCGCGCCTCGTCCAGGATCGTGCTGCGGCCCTGCGCGGCGGCCAGGTCGTAGGCCGAGAAGCCGGTCACGTCACCGAGCTGCGACTTCGAGTACGCCAGGCCCGTGGTGCCCCAGGCCCACGGCACGGAGTAGGCGTTGCCGGGGTCGTAGTCGGCCTCGGTGAACCGCCGGTCCAGGTTCTTCAGGTTCGGCAGCAGGTCGTGGTCCAGCGGCGACAGCAGGCCGGACCGCAGGAACCGGCGCAGGAAGTTGTCGCTGGGCACCACGAGGTCGTAGCCCGCCGCGCCGGACGCGATCTTGGCTTCCATCTCGTCGTTGGTGCTGAAGTTGTCGTAGGTGACGTCGATGCCGCTCGCGGCCTTGAAGCCGGACAGCGTGTCCGGCGCGATGTAGTCGGTCCAGTTGTAGAAGTTGAGCTTCGGCTCGCTCCGGGCGTTGGTCGCCTTCGCCCCGGACGTGGGCGCGCCGTTCGTGCTCGGCGCTTCGCCGACCCCGCACGCGCCCGTCGCGGCCAGCGCGAAGAACGCCGTGGAGCGCAACACGGCCCGGCGGCTCACCCGCCGGCTGTCCAAGTCCCACAGGCGGGCGATCCGGAGGTTTCGTTCAGTCATCTCCGCTCTCCAAGAGCACGGTGAAGTCGGGATCCCAGGCCATCCGCACGGGCTGCCCCGGCGCGCCGGCATCGTCGATGCGGCGGGTGTTCTGGACGAACGCGACCAGTTCGCCGCCACCGGGGATGTCGACCACGTACTGCGTCGACACGCCGGTGTACACGACGTCGCGCACGGTGCCGTTGAACACGCACCAGCCGGTCGGCGGCTCGCCCTCCTGGTCGTACAGGTGCACCTTCTCGGGGCGCACGGTCGCCGCGACGCGCTGCCCGTGCCGGATCTCGCCGTTCAGCGGGGCACGGAGCCGCGTCACGCCCGGCGCGTCCAGCTCGACCCAGCGACCGTCCACGCCGGACACCTTGGCGTCCAGGATGTTGGAGGTGCCGATGAACCCGGCCACGAACCGGGTCGCCGGGCGCTCGTACACGTCCTCCGGGTAGCCGACCTGCTCCAGCTTCCCGGCGTTCATCACCGCGATCCGGTGCGACAGGACCAGGGCTTCCTCCTGGTCGTGCGTCACGTACAGGAACGTCGTGCCGACCTCGCGCTGGATGCGCATCAGCTCGATCTGGAGTTCCTTGCGCAGCACGGCGTCCAACGCACCCAGCGGCTCGTCCAACAGGAGTAGCTGCGGTCCCGCCGCCAGCGCGCGGGCGATCGCGACCCGTTGCTGCTGGCCGCCGGAAAGCTGCGCGGGGCGGCGTTTGGCGAACCGGCTCAGCCGCACCAGCTCCAGGTGCTCCCCGACGGTCTTCTTCAAGGCGTCGCCCTTGACGCCCTTGCGCTTCACGCCGTAGGCCACGTTGTCCCACACCGACATGTGCGGGAACAGCGCGTACGACTGGAAGACGGTGTTCACGTCCCGCCGGTAGGGCGGCACGCCGACCATGTCCACGCCGTCCAGCTCGATCCGGCCCGCGTCCGGGCGCTCGAACCCGGCGACCATCCGCAGCAGCGTCGTCTTGCCGCAGCCGGACGGCCCGAGCACGGAGAAGAACTCGCCTTCGTGGACCCGCAGCGTGATGTCGTCCACCGCGGTCTGGTCGGAGAACCGCTTGGTCACCCCGTGGAGGCCGACTTCGACGGGTGCGAAGGTGTCCGGGGCAGGCTCCTCGGCCGGGTGGAAGCCGGGCTGTTCGGTCAACTCGTCGCCTTTCCCGCCGCGCGGGCGGCGCCCTGGTCGAACAGCGGCCGAGGGTAGACGCCGCGACGGTGCCGCGCACCTCACGTCTCGCGCGCGCCCGTCATGTGCGACGATTGCGCCGTTGGTGAACGTGATCGGGCAGGAAGGTCGTGCGGCTGTGTCTTCGTCCTCGGAACTGGACAAGCGTCCGGCGGTCGACCCCCACGACGAGCCGTCGGCCGAGTGGGGTTGGCACGGCACGTTCCCCAAGGGCATCAAGATCGCCGGCTGGGTGTCCGTGCTGGCGACGTTCTCCCTGCTGATCGGCAACCACCACGGCCAGACCGAGAACATCTGGGTCATCGCGTTCGGCGGGGGCATGGCGCTGCTGCTGATCTGGGACCAGGTGCGCGGCCGGACCTCCTGGCGCCGCTAGCTCCCGATCACCCAGCCCAGCCGGAACTCCACCGTCTTGCCCTCGCAGGACGGGCTGAGCGACTCGAAGTGGTGCCCGCCCAGGTTGCACCGGTAGATCTCCTGGGCCGGGGTGTCGGCGGGCTTGGCCGTGAAGATGTGCCCCACCACGCCGTAGACCTGCTGGCTCTCGCAGTTCGGGGACACCGAGCTCATCCGGTCGGCACTGTTGTTGATTTTGCACGAGTACAGCGGCCGGGTGCCGGGCTCGGGGTTGGCGGCGAGCCTGCCCAGGGGCCCCTCGGCGGTGTAGCCGGCCGGGACGTCGAGCAGCGTCGAACCGCTGTAGTGCCAGCCCTCGGCGTTGCGGAACCTGGTGAACACCGTCGTCTCACGCGGCGGCTTCGTGGTGGTCGTGGTCGTCGGGGCGTTCGGCGGCGGCGCCGCGCCCTGTGACGTCGTCGTGGTGGCCGTCGTCGTCGTGCTCGACGAGGCCGTGGTGCTGCTGCCCGGGGCGGCCGAGGACGGCGCGTCCGTGGTCGTCGCGGTCGTGGTGGCCGCACTGGACGACGGGCCGCCCTGGACACCCGACGCGCGGCCCGATTCGGGGTCCGGGAGCAGCACGAACACGGCGGTGAGCGCGATCGCCGTGACGACCACCGCGCCACCCGCCAGCAGGGCGATCCGCCGCTTCGGCCCGGGCCGCTCGTCCGCCTCCCACGCGTCACCCCAGCCCGGCCTGGTGTCCGACGGCGGCGCGGTGGTGACGAAGGACGTCGGGGTCTCGATGATCACGGTGTCGGGCTCGCGGGGAACGGCCCTGGTGCGGTCGGTGAGGCGGGCGCGGACCTGTGCGGCGGTGAGGCGGGCGTCGGCGGACTGGGTGAGCAGGCCCATCACGACGCCGGCCAGCGGTCCCGTGGTGCGGTCGAGGACCGGCTCCTCGTACATGATCGCGTGCATGGTCGCGGCGGTCGTGTCGCGCTGGAACGGCGACCGGCCCTCGGCGGCGTGGAACAGGGTCGCGCCGAGCGCCCACAGGTCGGCGGCCGGCGACGGAGGGCGGCCGTCGAACAGCTCGGGGGCCATGTAGCCGGGCGAGCCCATCACGCCGCCGGTCACGGTGAGACCGGGGTCGTCCAGGGCGCGGGCGATGCCGAAGTCGGCGAGCTTCACACCGCCGTCGGGCAGCACCATGATGTTGCTGGGCTTGACGTCCCGGTGGATCACGCCCGCCGCGTGCGCGGTCTCCAGCGCCTTGAGCACTTCGAGCCCGATCGCTTCGACCCTGGGCGCGGGCAGCGGGCCGTTGCGCATCAGGTCGGCCAGCGTCGGCGCTTCGACCAGCTCCATCACGAGGTAGGTGGTGCCGTGCTCGGACAGCACGTCGTGCACCGTGACCACCGCGGGGCTGTTCAGCTTGCCGGCTGTGCGGGCTTCCCGCAGCACCCGGTCCAGCTCGGTCCGCGAGGACGTGCGCAGCTCCTTGAGCGCGACCCGCCGCCCGATGACCTGGTCCTCGGCCAGCCAGACGACCCCCATGCCACCCCGGCCCAGCTCGCGGAGCGTCCGGTAACGGCCCGCGACCAGCTTCGATTCCACCCGGCCCCCCTTGTCGGGTGGATGGTATCCGGCCTCACTTCCCACCCAGTGAACGCCGGTTGCGCGGGCACCCGTACGGCAGTTGGGTCAGTGTCACGCAGCTCACACGATCACTTGCTCTCCGTGGAAGAAGGAACCGCCATGTCCGTCACGGACGAACTACTGGCCAACAACGCCGCCTACGTCGAGCAGTTCTCCGGCCCGCTGCCGCTGCCCCCGTCGAAGCACATCGCGATCGTGGCGTGCATGGACGCCAGGCTGGACGTGTACCGGGTGCTCGGCCTGAACGAGGGCGAGGCGCACGTGATCCGCAACGCGGGCGGCGTGGTGACCGAGGACGAGATCCGGTCGCTGGCGATCAGCCAGCGCCTGCTGGGCACGCGGGAGATCATCCTGATCCACCACACGGACTGCGGGATGCTGACGTTCACCGACGACGAGTTCAAGCGGTCGATCCAGGACGAGGTGGGTGTCAAGCCGTCGTGGGCGGCGGAGGCGTTCAAGGACGTGGAGGAGGACGTGCGCCAGTCGGTCGGCCGCATCCGCAACAGCCCGTACGTGCCGCTGAAGGACTCGATCCGGGGCTTCGTGTTCGACGTCGCGACCGGGAAGCTGGCCGAGGTCGCCTAGTGTCCGTGCGGTGAAGGCACTGACCGCGGCGGCCGGCAGTCGTACCGGCCGCCGCTACTCGGCGAACTACGACGTGGCACACCTGAGCACGGACCCGCTGCTCGCGGTGGTGGCCGACGGCATGGGCGACGGCCCCGGCAGCACCATGGCGAGCCGCACGGCGGTGGACCTGCTGGTGGCCGGCGTGCGTTCGGGCGGCTCGATCACCGACGCGGTGGCGACGGCCCAACGCCGGGTCGGCGACTACGGCCGACGGATCGGCGGTCTGGCCGGCTGCACGCTGACGGCGCTCGTCGAGTCCCCGGACGGCCTCTGGGCGGCCCAACTCGGCGACTCCCGCCTGTACCGCCTGAGGTCGGGCCTGCTCGAACTGCTGACCGTCGACCACACCATGGCGTGGCTGGGCGCGGTCAACGGCTGGTACGCGTTCGACTCACCACAGGCAGCCTCGGCCCGCTACCAGCTCACGCGGTACATCGGACATCCCGGCGAGCCGGAGCCGGACCTGCTGAAGATCACGCCGCGGCCCGGGGACGTGTTCCTGCTGTGCACGGACGGCGTGGCGGAACAGGTGCCGTACCACCGGATCCTGGAGACCCTGTCCCAGCAGGCAGGTCCGGACACCATGGTCAGGACCCTGCTCGACTTGGCGGACGCCGCCGGCGGCAACGACAACGCCACCGCCGTCGTGGTGTCCTACCCTTCGGCGGCGAGCTGACCACAGGCAGCGGCGATCTCCTGCCCCCGCGTGTCCCGCACCGTGCAAGCCACGCCCTGCTCGTTGACCCGCCGCACGAACTCCCGTTCCACCGGCTTCGGCGACGCGTCCCACTTCGACCCCGGAGTCGGGTTCAACGGGATCACGTTCACGTGCACCAACTGCCCCAAGTGCCGGCGCAGCAGCTTGCCCAGCATGTCCGCACGCCAAGGCTGGTCGTTGATGTCCCGGATCAGGGCGTACTCGATGGACACCCGGCGCCCGGTCCGGTCCGCATAACCACGAGCCGACTCCAACACCTCGGCGACCTTCCACCGCGTGTTCACCGGCACCAACGTGTCCCGCAGCTCGTCATCCGGCGTGTGCAACGACACCGCCAGCCGAACCTGCAGGTTCTCCTCGGTCAGCTTCCGGATCGCGGGCACCAACCCCACCGTCGACACCGTCACCGACCGCTGCGAGATCCCCAGCCCACGCGGAGCCGGGTCGCAGATCCGGTGCACCGCCTCGATCACCCGCCGGTAGTTCGCCAGCGGCTCGCCCATGCCCATGAAGACGATGTTCGACAGCCGCCCCGGCCCGCCGGGCAGCGAGCCGTCACGCATGGCGACGGCGCCGCGCCGCACCTGGTCCACGATCTCCGCCGTGGACAGGTTCCGCGTCAGCCCGCCCTGCCCGGTCGCGCAGAACGGGCACGCCATGCCGCAGCCGGCCTGGCTTGAAATGCACAACGTCGCCCGGTCCGGGTAGCGCATCAGCACGCTCTCGACCAGCGTCCCGTCGTGCGCGCGCAGCAGCGTCTTCCGCGTGGTCCCGGCGTCGGCTTCGACGCTGCGCAGCTCGGTCCACAGCGGCGGCATCAGGTCGGCGACGAGCCGGTCGCGCGCGGCGGCCGGGATGTCCGTCATCTCGGCCGGGTCGACGGTCAGCCTGCTGAAGTAGTGGTTGGAGAGCTGGGCGGCGCGGAACGGCTGCTCACCCAGCGCCGCCACGGCCTCTTTCCGCTGGTCGGCGGTGAGGTCGGCGAGGTGGCGCGGCGGCAGGCCGCGTTTGGGCGCGTCGAAGACGAGGGGAAGTGCAGTCATGGCGTCCTCCAGTGTCCCATGCCCACGCGACCCACTTCACCGTTGCATCGCGACACGTTCCGATATATCGTAGACACGTCGCAACCGATCGATGAAGGAGTCAACGACATGAAGTTCCACCACGAACACCGACACCACGACCGACACCACCGGGACCGCGGCTCCGGCGACCCGCGACGCGGCTTCGGCGGCGGCTTCGGGCCGTTCGGCGGTCCGCCCGTCCCGCCCGAGCCGCCGGGTTTCTTCCACGGCGGCGGAGGCCCTGGTCGCGGGCGCGGCAGGCAGCGCAAGGGCAACGTCCGCGCGGCGGTGCTGGCTTTGCTGGCCGAACGCCCCATGCACGGCTACGAGATGATCCAGGAGATCGGCCGGCGCACCGACGGGCTCTGGCGGCCCAGCCCCGGCTCGGTCTACCCGACGCTCCAGTTGCTGGCGGACGAAGGGCTCGTCGCGGCGACGGAGGAGTCCGGCGGCAAGAAGCTGTTCACGCTCACCGAGGCAGGCCAGGCCGAAGCGGCGAAGCTGGAGGGCGCGCCGCCGTGGCAGCAGGTCAACGACGAGCTGGACGTCCACGCGGCGAAGCTGCGCACGGCGGCCCGGCACCTGGGCGCGGCGATGCAGCAGATGGCCCACGCGGGCACGCGTGAGCAGAAGGCACGTGCCGTCGAAGTCCTCAACGAGACCCGGCGCAAGCTCTACGCCATCCTGGGCGAGCTGGACGTCGAAGAGGACACCGACGACGAGTGAGTCACCAGCGGTCGTGCACCAACGGCCGCACCAGCTCGTCGTATGCCGCGCGCACCTCGTCGTGTGACGTCAGCGGCGCCAGGTCGGCGGCGGCCGAGTTGGCCCGCGCCTGGTCTGCGTTGCGGGCGCCGGGGATCACCACGGTCACGCCAGGCTGGTCGATGATCCAGCGCAGCGCGAACTGCGCCATGGTCGCGCCCTCGGGCACCAGGCCGCGCAACCGTTCCACGGCCTCCAGCCCCACCTCGTACGGCACGCCGGAGAACGTCTCGCCGACGTCGAACGCCTCGCCGTTGCGGTTGAAGCTGCGGTGGTCGTCGGCGGCGAACGCGGTGTCCCGGCGGTACTTCCCGGAGAGCAGTCCCGAGGCGAGCGGCACGCGGGCGATGATCGCCACGCCCGCGTCCGCCGCGGCGGGCAGCACCCGCTCCAACGGCTTGAGCCGCAACGCGTTCAGGATGATCTGCACGCTCGCGACACCCGGCCGGGCGATGGCGGTCAGCGCTTCGTCGACCGTCTCCACGGACACGCCGTACGCGGCGATCCGCTTGGCCTCCACCATCTCGTCCAGGGTGTCGAACACCTCGTCGGTGGAGTACACGGGCGTCGGCGGGCAGTGGAGCTGGACCAGGTCGAGCGTGTCCACGCCGAGGTTCGCGCGGGACCGGTCGTTCCAGGCCAGGAAGTTGTCCCGGTGGTAGTTCTCCGGGGTCTGCTCGACGCGCCGGCCCATCTTGGTCGCCACGGTGATGCCCGCGTCGCCGCGTTCCCGCAGGAACCGGCCGACCAGCGTCTCGCTGCGCCCGTCGCCGTAGACGTCGGCGGTGTCGAAGAAGTTCACGCCCGTGTCGGCGGCGGCGTGCAGCACGGCCAGCGCGTCCGACTCGTCCACCTGACCCCAGTCGGCGCCGAGCTGCCAGCAGCCGAGCCCCACCACGCCGACCTGACGACCCAACCTGCGTGCGTTCCGGTTCTCCACGCACCCGATCCTATGCGCACGCATTCACCTATGGCAGCAACAGACCGGACGGTTTGTGTCGGATGTGGACCCGGTAGCCGACTTCGAACGACAGTCCCGGTGTCTGGGCGATGGCCCGTTCGGCGATCTCGGCGGAGAACTCGATGCGCAGCACCGCTTCCAGGTCCTGACGCGTCTCGAACCGCCACACGGCCCGTACACGGCGCAGCACGAAACCCTGTGCCGTGAAGAAGTCCTCCACGTCGGCGGGGTTGTAGCGGGGCTCGCCGGCGCAGAGCCACGGCCCGTACGGCTCGGCCGTGCCGTCGAGGTCCACGATCGCGAGCGTGCCGCCGGGCCGCAGCACCCGGTCCGCCTCACGCAGCCCCGGTTCGCAGCCGGGACCGAAGAAGTACGCCGTGCGCGCGTGCACGAGGTCCGCGCTGCCGTCGGGCAACGGTAGCCGCTGCGCGGGTCCGGCGACCGCGGACACGTTGGGCAGGTCGGCGACCCTGGCGCGCGCCCGGTGCACCAACGGCGGGTGCGGCTCGACCCCGGTCACCTGTCGCGCCTCACGCGCGAACACCGGCAGGTGGAACCCGTCACCGCAGCCGACGTCCACCACGTCTTTGCCGGTCCAGTCACAGGCCTCGCGCAACACCTGCCAGATGACCCCGTCCACGTCCTGCGCCCGGTTCTCGACCTCGTAGACCTCGGGCCACTGCCAGATGTTCGGGCTCGGCAGGACGTCGACAGGCCGCACGGCGGCCAACGCGGCGCGGACGAATCCCTTCACGAGACGACTGTAGAGCCGTACCGTGATCGTTCCCCCGGCATCGCAGGAGGTAACGGTGTCAATTGTCCCGAATTCTCCCGCTCTGGCGGAAATGCACCACGGCGCGCCGTGTTGGGTCGAGCTGCCCACCGTGGACGACCAGGCCGCGATCGACTTCTACAGCGGGCTGTTCGGCTGGACCTACGCCGACGTGTACGGCCGCACCATCGCCGTGGTGGACGGGCTGCCGGTCGCGGAGCTGCGGCACGCCGACGGCGGCTTCGGCTGGACGCTCTACCTGAACTCGCCGCACACCCGCGCGACGGCCGAGAAGGCTCACGCGATCGGGGGACACGTGCTGCGCGAGCCGGACGAGGTGACCACGCTGATCGCCGACCCGACCGGCGGGGTGATCGGCTTCCGGCACGTGCCGCCGGACTGGGTGTTCGGGACGGACGGGCACGGGGCCTACGCGTGGGCCGAGCTGAACACCCGCGACGGCGGGACGGCGGACGCGTTCTTCCAGGAGCTGTGCGGCTTCGAGATCACCCAGATCGGTGACGGTCACGCGGTGGACTACACGATCTGGGCGGTCGAGGGGCACACCGTGCTGGGCAGGCAGCGGATGGGCCGGGCGTTCACTCCGGACACCCCCGCGCACTGGATGGTGTACTTCACCGCCGCGCCCGAGATCGGGGCCGATTCGGTCGCCTCCAGGGTCCTCGAACTGGGCGGGCGCATCACCGTGGAGCCCTACGACACGCCGTTCGGCCGGGTCACCGTGGTCGCCGACCACACCGGCTCGGTGTTCTCGGTGATCGACCCGTCCCGCTCGGTGCCGCTGTCCGAGGAGGAGACCGGCGCTCAGGTGGACGACCCCTTCGACGACTGAAAACGTCCCTCAGCACTGACGACCCCGGAATTGTCGTACCCCGCGCGTAGCGTCCGGTGCGTCTCGGAACACACCTGACGCCCGCACGAGAAGAGAACGCCATGCCCACCCCCGGAACCCCGGCCTGGGTGGAAGCGCCGTCCGGCGACCTCGCCGCGAGCCGCGACTTCTACACAGGCCTCTTCGGCTGGACCTACGAGGTCTCCCCCGACCCGTCGTTCCACGGCTACACGATGGCTTTCCACGACGGCGAGCCGGTCGCCGGCCTGTACCCGCCGCCGGACGAGCAGGCGCCGCCGGGGTGGCTGCTGTACCTGCACACAACCGACATCACGGAGACCGCGAAACAGGTCGCGAACCTCGGCGCGCAGCCGCTCATGGGTCCGATGGAGATCCCCGGAGCCGGCCACGTGCTTCGGTCGACGCCCGAGGAGACCCGGACCCCCTGAGCTTCCCCGCGCCCGGTCGGCCCTGTGTGAGGGGTCAGGGCCGCTCGGGCGTGCCGGACTCGGGTGCTCGGGGCCCGTGCGGCAGCCGCCGACGGCACCGTTCGGGTCGCTGCCCGGCGGCGTCCGCCCCGGCGGGTCCGGCTCGGCGGGTCCGGCTCGGCGACGTCAAGCCGGGTGAGTCCGGCCTGGCCGGAGGTCAGGCCGGATCCGTGGATCAGGCCGGGACGAAAGCCTGGAGGAGCAGCCAGGACACGACGGCCGAGGGCAGGAGCGAGTCCAGCCGGTCCATCAGCCCGCCGTGGCCCGGCAGCAGCGTGCCCATGTCCTTGATCCCGAGGTCGCGCTTGATCAGCGACTCCACCAGGTCCCCGGTGGTGGCGGTGACCACCAGCGCCGCGCCGAACAGCACGCCGTGCCACCACTGGCCGTCCAGCATCAGGCCCACGGTGAGCACGCCGCCGACCATGCCCGCCGCCATCGAGCCCGCGAAGCCCTCCCAGGACTTCTTCGGGCTGATGGCGGGGGCCATGGGGTGCTTGCCGAAGAAGACACCGGCCGCGTAGCCGCCGGTGTCGGACAGGACCACGCCGATGAGGAAGCACAGCACGCGGAACACGCCGTCCTCGGGGACCACGAGCATGACCGCGAAAGAGCCGAACACCGCCACGTAGACCACGGTGAAAACGGACGCGGTGACGTCCCGCAGGTACCCGTCCGCACCGTCCTTCAGCCGCCAGATCAAGCAGACCAGGACGGTCACGGCGAACGCGGTCAGCACACCGTCGCGCCCGTACGGCCAGGCCAGCCACACCACCGCCTGGCCGCCGAGCAGCACGGGCGCCATGGCGACCCGGACGCCCGCGCCGCGCTTCAGCGCGCCTGTCAGCTCGTACATGGCCACCGCGACCGCGATGGCGACGATGCCGACGAACGTCTGCCGCACCGTGAACAAGGCGAACAGGATGACCGCGCCCAGTCCCACGCCGACGGCGATGGCCGCGCGCAGGTCCCGGCCCGCGCGTGACGCGCCCTTCTTGGCCGCGTCCTGCTCACCGCCGCCTGACACCTGTGCTCCTATCACGGCCGTCGACCGGCCAGGGAAAACATGGGGCCGGCCACCCGGCCGGACGAAACCGACGCGACCATCTAGACCTCGAGCA
Source organism: Actinosynnema sp. CS-041913 (assembly GCF_050942485.1). Lineage (NCBI taxonomy): Bacteria > Bacillati > Actinomycetota > Actinomycetes > Pseudonocardiales > Pseudonocardiaceae > Actinosynnema > Actinosynnema sp. CS-041913. The sequence goes on from NZ_CP192037.1 coordinate 7,549,069, forward strand.
GCTCGGCTTCCTTGTGCTTGACCAGCTCTTCGACCTGGGCGACGTAGCGGTGCGTCACGTTCTCCAGTTCCTTCTCCGCCCGGCCGCCGTCGTCCTCGCCGACCTCGCCGTCCTTGACCAGGCGGTCCAGCTCTTCCTTGGCCTTGCGGCGGATGTTGCGGATGGAGACCTTGGCGTCCTCGCCCTTGCCCTTGGCCACCTTGACCATCTCGCGGCGGCGCTCCTCGGAGAGCTGCGGGATCACCACTCGGATGACCGTGCCGTCGTTGCTCGGGTTCACGCCGAGGTCCGAATCGCGGATGGCCTTCTCGACCGAGTTCAACTGGCTGACGTCATAGGGCTTGACGACCGCCATCCGCGCCTCCGGGATGGCGACGCTGGCCAGTTGGTTCAACGGGGTCGGCGAACCGTAGTACTCGACGACGATGCGGGAGAACATGGAGGGCGTAGCGCGGCCGGTGCGCACCGCCGCCAGGTCTTCCTTCGCCACGGACACCGCTTTTTCCATCTTCTCCTCGGCGTCGAGGAGGGTCTCGTCGATCACGGCTGACTCCCTTGGTGTGCGAAGTTCGGCTCAAATCCCAGCAGGTCTAGAAGGACGGGCGACCACCGGGGGTGCTCACCAGTGTGCCGATCTTCTCACCACGTACGGCCCGCGCGATGTTCCCCTCGGTGAGCAGGTTGAACACCATGATCGGCATGTTGTTGTCCATACACAGGCTGAACGCGGTCGCGTCGGCGACGTTCAGGCCGCGTTCGAGCACTTCGCGGTGGGTGATGTGGTCGAACATCAGCGCGTCCGGGTCGGTCTTCGGGTCCGCGGTGTAGATGCCGTCCACGGCCTTGGCCATCAGCACGATCTCGCAGCCGATCTCCAGCGCCCGCTGCGCGGCGGTGGTGTCGGTCGAGAAGTACGGCATGCCCGCGCCGCCGCCGAAGATCACCACGCGGCCCTTCTCCAGGTGGCGCATGGCGCGGCGGGGGATGTAGGACTCGGCGACCTGGCCCATCGTGATGGCGGTCTGCACGCGGGTCTCGATGCCGTGCTCGCGTTCCAGGAAGTCCTGCAGCGCCAGGCAGTTCATGACGGTGCCGAGCATGCCCATGTAGTCGGCGCGGCTGCGGTCCATGCCGCGCTGCTGGAGTTCGGCGCCGCGGAAGAAGTTGCCGCCACCGATGACGACGGCGACCTGGACCCCTGTTCGGACGACCGCGGAGATCTGGCGGGAGACGGTCTGCACGACGTCGGGGTCGACGCCGACACCTCCACCGCCGAACATCTCGCCGCCGAGTTTGAGCATGACCCGGTGGTAACCGTGGCCTGGCTCTTCGTCTACCTCTGCGCTCACAGGTCCTCCTCTGGACACGGCAAGGGCGGGGTTGCATCCTTGCGCAACCCCGCCCTCACGCGAATCAGGCCTCGCCGACCTCGAACCGGGCGAAGCGGGTCACGGTGACCCCGGCCTCGTCCAGCACAGCCTTGACGGTCTTCTTGGACTCCGTCACGGAAGCCTGCTCCAGGAGCACGACGTCCTTGAAGAAGCCGTTCACCCGACCCTCGACGATCTTGGGCAGCGCCGCCTCCGGCTTGCCCTCCTCGCGAGAGGTCTCCTCGGCGATGCGGCGCTCGTTGGCGACGACGTCCGCCGGCACCTCGTCACGGGTGAGGTAGCGGGGACGCATCGCGGCGATCTGCATCGCGGCGCCGCGCGCGGCGTCCTCGCTGTCGCCGGTGTACTCGACCACGACGCCCACGGCGGGCGGCAGGTCGGCGGCACGGCGGTGCAGGTAGGTGGTGACGGCGCCGTCGAAGACCGCGACCTTGGCCAGCTCCAGCTTCTCGCCGATCTTGGCGGAGAACTCCTGGAGGACCGCGTCGACGCTCTGGCCGTCGAGGTCGGTGGCCTTGAGCACCTCGACGTCCGCCGGGCGGGTGGCCTTGGCGACGGCGACGATGCGGGAGGCCAGCTCCTGGAAGTCGGCGTTCTTGGCGACGAAGTCGGTCTCGCAGCGCAGCTCGATCATCACGCCGTCCTCGGCGGAGACCAGGCCGTTGGACGTGGTCCGCGCGGCGCGCTTGTCGACGTCCTTCGCACCCTTGATGCGCAGGATCTCGACCGCCTTGTCGAAGTCGCCGTCAGCCTCTTCCAGCGCCTTCTTACAGTCCATCATGCCTGCGGCGGTCAGCTCGCGCAGACGCTTCACGTCAGCGGCGGTGTAGTTCGCCATCGTGCGGTTTTCCGTTCCTTCTGCGGGATACGCGCGGGGGTGTTGCGGTGGCCGGATTGCCGGTGCGCACGCCGTGCCCGCGTGGTCGCGGGCACGGCGTGCGACGGGTCAGGACTGGACGGCCTCGGTGCCCTCGGCGGGCGTGGCCGGCTCAGCGGCGGCGACGGGCTCAGCGGCGACGGGCTCGGCAGCGGCAGGCTCGGCAGCGGCAGGCTCGGCGGCAGCGGCGGGCTTGTCGGCGCCGACCAGCAGCTCCTGCTCCCACTCGGCCAGCGGCTCATCGGTGCCGACACCCGGCTCGGGCTTGTCCGCGCCGTCGGCGACGTGGGTCCGAGCGCCCGAGCGGGCCATCAGGCCGGCGGCCGCGGCCTCGGCGACGACCTTGGTCAGCAGCGCGGCGGACCGGATGGCGTCGTCGTTGCCCGGGATCGGGTAGTCGACCTCGTCCGGGTCGCAGTTGGTGTCGAGGATCGCGACGATCGGGATGTTCAGCTTGCGCGCCTCGCCGACCGCGATGTGCTCCTTCTTGGTGTCCACGATCCACACGGCGCTGGGCACCTTGGACATGTCGCGGATACCGCCGAGCGTGCGCTCCAGCTTGTCCTTCTCGCGGTTCATCATCAGGATTTCCTTCTTGGTGAAACCCTGGAAACCGCCGGTCTGCTCCATCGACTCCAGCTCCTTGAGCCGCTGGAGGCGCTTGTGGACCGTGGAGAAGTTGGTGAGCATGCCGCCCAGCCAGCGCTGGTTGACGAAGGGCATGCCGACGCGGAGGGCCTCGTTGGCGATGGCCTCCTGCGCCTGCTTCTTGGTGCCGATGAACAGGATCGACCCACCGTGCGCGACCGTCTCCCGGACGAACTCGTAAGCCCGGTCGATGTAGGTCAGCGTCTGCTGGAGGTCGATGATGTAGATGCCGTTGCGCTCGGTGAAGATGTAGCGCTTCATCTTCGGGTTCCAGCGACGGGTCTGGTGCCCGAAGTGCACGCCGCTGTCGAGTAGCTGCTTCATGGTGACGACGGCCATGGCCGGGTTCGCACCTCTTCGATCAGGCGCGCCGGCACTCGTCCGGCACGCGTTCCGGTTGTTCGCGGCGGACCGGGATGGACCGCCGCCCTGGTGCCCTCGCCGCCGCCCGAACCGGAGTTCACCTCAGGACCGCCGGACGCCGTGACTCGACCACGTGAGGTGGATCAAGTCTGCATTGGCACGCGAAGTCGCCCCGCAGTTACACGGGCCGCGCAAGGAGTGTACGCCGAGCAGCGCCCGGATAACGACCCGACCCCGAGTTGTCCCCGGAGTTATCCACAGCCCACCCACCTGTCCACAGTTCCCGGATAGCCGCTGGTAGCCCCCGACAACCTCCGGCACGGTGGATCCATGACCCCCAAAAACCGAACACTGCTGGTCCTGGCCCTGACAGCGCTGCTACTCCCCCTGGCGACCGCACCGCACGCAGCGGCCCGCCCACCCCGCTACGCCTGGCCGCTGGCTCCGCCACATCCGGTGCTGCGAGCCTTCCAAGGCCCATCGACGCCCTTCGGCGCCGGCCACCGAGGCGTGGACCTGGGCAGCACGCCCGACACCCCGGTTCTGGCCGCCGCCGACGCGACAGTCGTGTTCGCCGGCACGGTAGGACCGAGGCAGTTGGTGTCGCTGGCTCACCAGGGAGGCCTGCGCACCACCTACGAACCGGTGAAACCCCTGGTCACACGAGGTCAACGGGTAGCAAGAGGGGCCCCGATCGGCGCCCTACAACCGGGCCACGAGGGCTGCCGGACCACCTGCCTGCACTGGGGAGCCCTGCGAACCACCCCACACGGCGGCCGGGAGTACCTGGACCCACTGACACTCCTGGCGACGGCGCACGTCCGCCTACTGCCACTCGTCCATCCCACGCCTTCGCCTGCCTACACGCCACCACCCAGGGCGGGCACGTAGCCAAGCCGCCACCGGCCTGAACCACGCCGCCACCAGCCTGAGCGAGGCGGCCACGCCCTGCCCATACCTCGGGCGTCGCAGCACGCCACAGGTCACCCTGGCGCGATGCCGCAGCAGCCCTCGTCCGGCGGGGCACCGCGACATCCGGTCAGTACAGCGTCGTCGCAGGTCGGCCTCTGACCGCCTCGGCCCGCCGTCGCCCTGCCGTCGGGTGATCGGGCTGCCGTCGGCCTGGGGTCGGGCTGCCGTCGGGTGGTCGGGCTGCGGTCGGGTGGGGCTTCTCAGGCTTCGAGCTGTTCGTTGAGCTTGGTGCGCAGCCTCAGCACCGCGCGGGTGTGGAGTTGGCAGACCCTGGATTCCGTCACGCCCAGGACCTTGCCGATCTCGGCGAGGGTCAGGTTCTCGAAGTAGTACAGCGTCACCACGACGCGGTCGCGTTCGGCGAGTTGCGCTATCGCGTCCGCCAGTTGGCGGCGGCTGTCCTGGTCGACCAGGGTGGCGATCGGGTCTTCCGCGCCCTCGTCGGGTAGTGACTCGGCGAGCGACGCGCCCGCGCCGCCGACGGTGCGGCCTGCGGCGATCAGCTCGTCCAAGGCGACCACGCTGGTGAGCTGGAGCTGCGCGTACAGCTCCCGCAGCTCGGCCAGGCCGATCTTGAGCTCGACGGCCAGCTCGCGATCGGTCGGCGTGCGCTGGAGGCTTGCGCCGAGGCGTTCCAGGGCTCGTTCGACGTCGCGGGCTCGGCTGCGGACGGATCGCGGAACCCAGTCCTGCGAGCGCAGGTCGTCCAGGATCGCGCCGCGAATGCGCTGCATGGCGTACGTCTCGAACTTCAGGCCGCGTTCGGGCTCGAACTTCTCGATCGCGTCGACCAAGCCGAAGATGCCGGACTGGATCAGGTCGGCGACGTCCACGTGCGCGGGCAGGCCGGTGCCGACCCGGCCCGCGACGTACTTCACCAGCGGCGCGTAGTGCAGCACCAGCCGGTCGCGCAGGACCTGCTGGTGCGACTGGCCATAGGTGTGCCAGAGCGCGATGATCCCGGCTTCCACGTCGTCGGCCGTGCGCGACTCGGACGCCGGGTGCGCCGGTCTGCCGGCGGACGCGGTCACGGCGTACCCGTTGTGCGGGCACACTTCGTCGGCGTGCGCGTCGGGCGCGGCCTCGCCTTCGGCGTGGTGACCGTTCGTCCCGGTCGGGGCGTGCGCAGCCGAATCGTGCGCCTCCGACGAGGTCCCGACGTGCGCGGCGGAAGGAGAGGTCACGGTTGCGGTCCGCGAACCTCCCCCTGCGACGTCAGGAACGGGGGTGGGTTCGGTCATGGATCGCCTTCAGCCGTTCGACGGTGACGTGTGTGTAGAGCTGAGTCGTTGCGAGCGTAGCGTGACCGAGAAGCTCTTGGACGGTGCGCAGGTCCGCTCCCCCTTCCAACAGGTGCGTGGCCGCGGTGTGGCGCAGGCCGTGCGGCCCGATGTCGGCCGTCTCGGGTACCGCACCCACTACATCGTGGACAACCCTCCTGGCGGTACGCGGATCCAGTCTGCCGCCGCGCGCGCCGACGAAAAGCGCTTTCTGTGAATGGGCGCTGACCAGGGACGATCGACCGTGTTCCACCCAGCGCCGTACTGCCCGTTCGGCCGGAACGCCGAACGGCACGGTGCGTTCGCGCCTGCCCTTGCCCAGAACCCGAATCACCCTTTGGGAGTAGTCGATGTCGTCGAGGTCGAGACCGCACAACTCGGCGACCCGGACGCCTGTCGCGTACAGCAACTCCACCACGGCTTGGTCACGCAGCGCAACCGGATCGCCCTGTTCCGCGCCTACTTCCGCGGCTGACATCGCGGCCTTCGCCTGCTCGGGACGCAACACCGCGGGCAGCGTGCGGTGCGGCCGGGGCGCGGCGAGCCGAGGGCCCGGATCGTCGGCGAGCAGTCCCGCCCGCGACGCCCAGGCGGTGAACGTCCGGGCGGCGGCCGCGCGCCGGGCCAACGTCGTCCGGCTCGCGCCCGCCGAGTGCTGGGCCGCCAGCCACGAGCGGAGGCCGGCCAGGTCGACCGCCTCCACCGTGGCGTCGGCAGCGGTGCCGGACGCCAGGTGGACCAGCAGGGAGACCACGTCGGCGAGGTAGGCGCGGACGGTGTGCGGCGACAGCGAGCGCTCCATCGCAAGATGACGTTCGTAACCGTCCAGGGCCGCCGACACGTCGCCAGGCAGCTCGCGACGCAGGCCGACAAGATCGACACGACGAGTCCGAGCGGGCGGCGGCGGGGACATAGCCCCAGACGCTGCGCCTCCGAACGCACTTGGTCAAGTATCGCCACGCCAACTCCCCTCATGAGAGCGCTTCCATCCAGTCTCGACCCGTTCCGCGAGCAGGGCCAGCTCCAACTGCGGCAACAACGCCCGGACCCTGGGCAGCTCGACGCCGGATTCGACCGCGACCGCCTCGGCACTGGCCCCGGAGCTGAGCGGGAGCGCTTCGAACACCCGCAACGCCTCACCGTGCGGCAGCTCGACCTCGGTGTTCCGCGTCGCTTCGACCAGATCCACCCCGAGCCGTCCGGTCGACTCGATGACCTCGGCGACGCTGCTCACGGCAAGCGCGTCCCCCGCCCGCAGCAGTTCGTGGCAGCCGGACGAGCTGGCGGACGTGATCGGCCCCGGCACCGCCATCAACACCCGCCCCAGGGCAGCGGTCGAGGCTGCGGTGTTCTTGGCGCCGCTGCGCTTGCCCGCCTCGACCACCACCGTCCCTTCCCCCAAAGCCGCGATGAGGCGGTTTCGGGTGAGGAAGCGGTGCCGGGCGGGCCGGTGCCCAGGCGGGTACTCGCTGACGATGAGACCGTGGTGCGGGATGCGTTCGAGCAACCCCTTGTGGCCATGGGGATAAGCGATGTCGACGCCACAGGCCAGCACGGCGATGGTCGGCCCGCCCGCGGTCAACGCCCCGCGATGGGCGGCCCCGTCGATGCCGTAGGCGGCGCCGGACACCACCGTGACACCGGCGTCGGCCAGCCCGAACCCGAACTCGGCCGCGACATGCTGCCCGTACCCGCTGGCCGACCGACTACCCACCACGGCAACCGCCCGCTCGGTGAGCTTGGCCAAGTCACCGTCTCCGCGAACCCACAACGCCAGCGGCTCCAACCCACACCGCAGCCCGTGCGCAGCGGCGACGGCGAGGGCGTTGAGCGGCCACTCGGGCCACTCGTCGTCTTCGGGGATGACCAGCCTGCCGCCGAGCCCGGAGACGGCGGCCAAGTCGTCCTCGGCCTTGTCCTCGGCCCGCCGAGCGGACGTCTGGCTGTCGACAGCACCGGGAACGTCACCCTGCCGAACGAGCCGAGCCGCCCGCACCGGCCCGACTTCGGCGACCAGGGCGGAGAGCGCGTTGGCCGGCGGCTCCGCGACGCGGGAGAGATAGGCCCGAGCCGACCGGACCTCGTCGTCACTCACGAGACACCGCCGACAACTACAGGCCGCCACGCACCGACCACCACACCCGGCCCCGCCGCGAACAGGTCCGCGCCGAGTTCCGGCACGGGGCGGGCCACGACGCGCAGCCGGTCTTCAGCCGGGACAACCAGGAATACGCAACACGGCCACAGAGCCAGCTCTTGCGCCGGTGCGCCCGCGAGCCACATCCCGGGCCGCAGGCGTCCAGATCGACGGAAGCGCAGGCCCGCCCTCGCCGCGTGACGCCGGCGCAGGGGGCGCATTCGCACTCGTTGCGCACGTCGGTATGGGGGTGGGGCTCGGCGGAGGGTTCGGAGGCACATCGGCACTCGTGCTCCGCGCCATGGCCGGCGGCGGTGGGTGCGGTGATGCCTTCACGTCCGGCTCGGAGGCGATTGACTGGGTCCTCAGCCGACCAGGCGTTTTCACGGTGGGGTGATCCGCCATCAAGGGTCGGGCTCGGCGCGGTGGCGGACGCGGTGGCCGGCGCGGTGGCCGGCGCGGTGATCGGTGTGGTTATCGGGTGGGTTGAGTGCTCGGCGCGGTGGCTGCGTCGGGGGCCTGAGTTGTCCCCGCCGCGTGCTGCCGTGGGGACGGGGGTGCTGTTGCCTCGTCGGAAATCTTCGCGGGTGTCGGCTGACGTCTTTGGCCAGTCGATGTGGTCAGGTCGGCGCGGCTCGGGTGCGACGCCGTTGGCGGGTGCCGAAAGTGGCTGGGTCGGTGGCGTCTTTGGGGGCTGAGGGTGAGGGGTGGGGCTTGTGGTCGGGTTGGGGGTGTTGAGGGCGACTAGGGCTGGGGTGGTGGGGGCTTCGTTGGTGCGGGTTGCTTGTTCGCCCCCTAGTGACCGTGGCAGCGGTGGGGGTGCCTTGGGTTCGTGGTGGTGTTGTTGCTTCGTGGGTTCGGGGGTGGGTGCGTTGTGGGGGTGAGGCGGTTCGTTGTCGGTGTTGGGGGTGTTGGGGGGTTCGTTGGTCATGGGGTGCCTCCGTTAGGGGTTTTCTGTGCCTTGGTGGGAGTGGGGCTGTCTGGGGGTTGTTGTCGAGGGTCTGCTTTTATTCGTTTTCCTGGTTGGCCCAGGGCCCAGCGGGTGCCGTCTTTGTGGTTCGCCAGGCGGCGGAGTCTTGGTCTGCCTGCGTAGGGGCCGTGGCGTAGGGATGGCGGGATAGTCGGGATCACTGGGGGTTGTGGGGGTTTCAGGCGGGTCAGTTTCGGGATCAGGGGGTGGGACGGCCAGGTGTTGTTGGTCATGACTTTCTCCTTTCTCGGAATTCCAGGGCCGCGGACACGTGGTCTGCGGTGGGTTGGTTGGTCTCGCCGAGGTCGGCCAGGGTCCAGGCCACTCGGAGGCATCTGTCCGCGCCTCGGCCCGTCAGGGCTCCTAGTGCCAGGGCTCGGTCGAGTAGCGTTGTCGCCTCTCGCGGTAGGCGGAACTCTCGCCTGAGGACCGGGCCTGGGACTTCGGCGTTGGTTCGCCAGCCGTGGGCTGCCCAGCGCTCCCGTGCCCTCGTCCTCGCCTTGAAGACTCGGGCGCGGACTACTTCCGTCGGTTCTGGTTCCGCTACCTCGGCGGCCATCATCACCGTCAATGGGCGCATCGTCACCCGGAGGTCCACCCGGTCCAGGAGTGGGCCGGAGAGTTTTGCTTGGTAACGGCGTTTTGCCGCGGGCAGGCAAATGCAGTCCAGGTCTTTCGGCGGAGCGCAGGGGCAGGGATTGGTCGCCAGGACCAACTGGAAACGTGCCGGGTATCTGGCTATTCCGTCCCTTCGGGCTATGCGCACTTCGCCTTCTTCCAGGCAGGTGCGCAGGGCCTCCAGGCTGCGCGCTCCGAATTCGCAGGCTTCGTCTATGAACAGGACTCCTTTGTGGGCGTGGCTCACCGCTCCGGGTTTGGCCAGACCGGTGCCTCCGCCGACCAGTGCCGCCGTCGAGGTGGACGGGTGCAGGGAGACGAACGGGGGTGTGCCGACCAGTGGGGTTTCCGGGGTCAGCAGGCCGGCGATGGAGTGAATCGCCGTCACCCCGATCGCCTCGTCCGTCGACAGCGGCGGCAGGAGGCTGACCAGGCGTTCGGCCAGCATCGTCTTCCCGGTGCCGGGTGGGCCGGTGAGCAGGATGTGGTGGCCGCCCGCCGCCGCCACTTCCAAGGCCCAGCGGGCCTCCGGCTGGCCCACCACGTCCGCCAGGTCCGGGCCGGAAGGTGCGGGTGGTGGCGCCAGGGACGGCGGCGGGGGTCGGGTCAGGGACGTGTCGTCGCCGTTCAGCCAGCCGATCACATCGGTGAGGGTCGCCGCGCCGTGCAGGGACAGGCCCTCCACCAAAGCGGCTTCCGGTAGGGACGCGGTGGGGACGACGGCCCTCGTCAGGCCGGCGCGGCGGGCTGCCATCAGGGCGGGCAGCACGCCTCGGACCGTGCGCACTCGGCCGTCCAGGGCCAGTTCGCCGATGAGGACGGTGCCGCTCAGGCGCTCCGCCGGGACCGCCTGCGAGGCCGCCAGCACCACGCAGGCCAAGGCGAGGTCGTAGCCCGATCCGCCTTTCGGCAGCGTCGCCGGGGACAGGCCGAGGGTCACGCGCTGGGTCGGCCAGTTGTGGTTGCTGTTGCGGACGGCGGCCTTCACTCGGTCCTTGGACTCGTGCAGCGCGGCGTCGGGCAGGCCCAGCAGTTGGGTGCGGACCGTGCCCGCGCCGACGTCCGCCTCGATCTCGACCGGCACCCCGTCCACGCCGAACAGGGCCACCGACCAGGCTCTGGCGAGTGCCATGTCAGGCACCTCGCACGTGGTGCAGGAGGATGGGACCGGAGCGCGGCCAGACGATGCCCACCAGGTCGCAGCGGATCCGCAGGCGGTTCAGGTCGTGGATCTCCCGCCAGCGCAGGGCCAGCGCCCGGACGCGGTCCAGCTTGGCCCGGGTCACGGCTTCCAGCGGGCTGCCGCGGCCAGGGCCCGAGCGGCACTTCACCTCGCAGACGACCAGTTGTGCCCGGTCGGTCGCGACGATGTCCAGCTCGCCCTCAGGGCACTGCCAGTTGCGCTGGAGCAGCTCCAGCCGCTCCTGGCGGCGCAGGTACTCGCAGGCGACGTGCTCGCCCAGTCTGCCCAGCTCCTGGGTGGTCCTCATGATCGGCTCCGGCTTCGGTGGGGGTCGTGTTGTGATCGACTGTGCCGAAGCGGATCGGGGGGAGCCAGGGGGTGATCGGGATCTGTGGACAGGTTTGCGGCCTGTGGACAAGTCGCTGCCGGCCGCTCCGACGGGGCCGGGGTGTCGGAGGGATGTGGTATCGGCCCGTAACGCCGTTAAGGGGCCCATCCGGGTGGATGAGCCCCTGTGGTGCAACGGCGATCAGGAGTTGAACGGACCGTCCTCTGGCAGCCTCAGGTCGGGCTTGTCCAGCTCTTCGACGTTGACGTCCTTGAAGGTGATCACCCGGACGTTCTTCACGAACCGGGCGGGCCGGTACATGTCCCACACCCAGGCGTCGGACATCCGCACCTCGAAGTAGACCTCGCCGTCCGCGTTGCGGACCTGCACGTCCACCGAGTTGGCCAGGTAGAACCGCCGCTCGGTCTCCACGACGAACGAGAACTGGCTGACGATGTCGCGGTACTCCTTGTACAGCGACAACTCCATCTCGGTCTCGTACTTTTCGAGATCCTCTGCACTCATCACGCCTCCGCGCGGGTAATCATCGAATCCGCGCCCCTCCTCGTCGCGAGCCTGCCACCGCTGGTCCGCGGCGATGTTCCATTCTGGACCACGGCGTCGGAAAGCACGTCACGCGCCACTCGGTGCGGCGGGGTCAACCCGTGCCGGGCTGCCGCCGACGCCACATTCGCATACGACCAGCGGTGCTCCGCGCTCGGCCCGTGCTCCAGCAGCGCGGCGCCGTGCTCGGGCGTGCTGTAGCCCTTGTGCACGTCGAATCCGTAGACGGGCAGTTCCTCGTGCATTCCGGTCATGATCCGGTCCCTGGTGACCTTCGCCAGCACCGACGCCGCCGCCACGCACGCGGCCACCCGGTCGCCCTTGACGACCGGCATGTTCGGCGCGGTCAGGCCCGGCACCCGGAAACCGTCGGTCAGCACGTACCCGGGGTGCGCGGACAACTGCGCCACGGCCCGCCGCATCCCCTCGATGTTCGCCACGTGCAGACCGATCAGGTCGACTTCCCATGCCGGGATCACGATCACCGCGTAGTCCACCGCCCGCTTCAGCACCAGGTCGTACATCCGGTCCCGCGCCAGGGCGGTCAGCAGCTTCGAGTCGGTCAACCCCTCGAACCGGGCCGCGTCACCGGGCTTGAGCACGCACGACGCCACCACCAGCGGACCGGCGCACGCACCGCGCCCGGCCTCGTCCACCCCGGCGACCGGCCCCAGGCCACGCCGGTCGAGCGCGGACTGGAAGGCCCAGATCCCCGCGGTCTGCCGAACCTGGGCGCGAGGCGGCTTGCGGATCACCACCCGACCCTATCCCAGCCGCGAACGCCGGATCCGCGCCCTCACCCGCCTGCCGACCAGCAGCACGGGCCACGCCGCCGCCACGCCCACCCCGGCCGGCGCGACGTCCTGCCACGCGGGCGCGCCCAGCGCCACGGCCTGCGGGTTGTGGTCGGACACGCCACCCCAGCGGGACGGCGGCAGCACGATCACCCGGGCCTTGCCCACCACGTTCTCCACCGGCACCAGCCCGCCGAGCCGTTTGTCGCCCTGGCACCGCGAGTCGCACGAGTCGTTCCGGTTGTCACCCATCACGAACAGGTACCCGTCCGGGATCTTCAGCTCCTCGAACGACTCCTGGAAGCTCCCGCGCGACGGCTCCCAGTACACGTACGGCTCGTCCAGCGGCTTGCCGTCGACCAGCACGCGGTTCTTGTCGTCGCAGCACTTCACGGTCTGCCCGCCGACCGCGATGATCCGCTTGACGAAGTCCTCCTCGCTCGCCGTCGGGATGCCGATCAGCGAGCCCAACCCCTGGAAGAACGACACCACCGGGTTCGCCGGCTCGGCGGGCGCGAAGTCCTGGTTCGTCCAGCTATCCGGACCGTGGAAGACGACCACCTCGCCCGCCGAGGGCTCGGTGAAGTCGTAGACCAGCTTGTCCACCAGCACCCGGTCGCCGAAGCACGGCGCGGCGCAGCCGTGCAGCGTCTGCTCCATCGACTCCGACGGGATCATGTAGACCCGCGCCAGGAACGTCTGGATCAGGAACGCCAGCCCGACCGCCACCACGACCAGGATCGGCAGCTCACGCCAGAACGAGCCCTTCCGCTTGGCCTTCTTCGAGCGCTCGCGGAACTCCTCGATCTTCTCCTCGTCGGAGGCGCGCTCGGGGTCCTCGTCGGACGAACCGCGGGAAGGTGCGACGTCTACCACTGGGTCAGCGTACCGATCCGGCCTGTGAGGCCCTGGTCAACCGCTTGCGGAGTTTCCGGCCGAGGAACACCACGGGCCACGCGGCGACCAGCCCCGCGCCGGCCGGGATGCCGGACTGCCACGCGGGCGCGTCCAGCGCCACCGCCTGCGCGTTGTGGTCGCCGATGCCTCCCCAGCGGGACGGCGGCAGCACGATCGCGCGCGCCTTGCCGATGACGTCCGACTCCGGCACGGTCCCGTTCACGCCGCCCCCGCCCTGCCGGCGCGAGTCGGTGGAGTTGGTGCGGTTGTCGCCCATCACCCAAAGCTGGCCCTCGGGCACCTTGACCGGTTCGAACGGGTCGTGGTCCGACGGGCTGGAGCCGGGCTGCCAGTAGATGTAGGGCTCGTCCAGCGGCTTGCCGTCGACCTTCAGCCGGTGCTGCTCGTCGCAGCACTCGACGGTCTGCCCGCCCACCGCGATGACGCGCTTGACGAAGTCCCGCTCGTCCGGCGGCGCGAGGCCGACCAGGGACAGACCGGATTGGAAAATTCGCACGATCGGGTTATCCGAACGAGGCGATTGGAAGTCGTTCGCGGTCCACGCCGGTGGTCCGCGGAACACGACGACCTCGCCCGGCTCGATGTCGGTGAAGTCGTAGACGAGCTTGTCCACCAGCACCCGGTCGCCGAAGCAGGGTGCCGTGCAGCCGTGCAGCGTCTGCTCCATCGACGCCGACGGAATCACGTACACGCGCGCGAGGAATGTCTGGATCAGGACGGTGAGCACGAGAGCCGTGCCCAGCAGCACGAGGATCTCGCGCCAGAGCGGGGCTTTTTTCTTCTGTTTGCCCTTACGGCCCGATGCCGAGTCCGCGGTGGACTCGGCATCGGGTTCCTGACCGTCTTCGTCAGCGGAGCTGTGCGCGGGTTCTGCCACGTGGGCAGGCTACTGGCTGCGCGTGAACCGGCCGTCAGGAGGCCGGCTTGGCCTCGCGCTTCTCCTTGATCTTGGCGGCCTTGCCGCGCAGGTCGCGCAGGTAGTAGAGCTTCGCCCGGCGGACGTCGCCGCGGGTGGCGACCTCGATCTCGGCGATGTTCGGGGAGTGCACCGGGAAGGTGCGCTCGACGCCGACGCCGAACGAGACCTTGCGGACGGTGAAGGTCTCGCGGATGCCGCCGTTCTGCCGGCGGATCACGACGCCCTGGAACACCTGGACCCGCTCGCGGGAGCCCTCGATGACGCGGACGTGGACCTTCAGCGTGTCGCCCGGCCGGAAGCTCGGGATGTCGGAGCGCAGCGACTGGGCGTCAAGAGCGTCCAGGGTGTTCATCGGTGGTCCGTCCTCGTCCTCACGTATACGTACTTCCCCGAGGCGCGAGACGTCTCAACTTGCACATCGCGCGGGGGCGGGCTTGCGGCGCACGCCGGACGACCCGGGTGCAGCAACCTGTCCAGTGTGCCAGATGGGTTGCGTCCCGACGAAATCGGGGCTATCGCAGCTCGTCCAGCAGCTTCCGGTCGTGCTTGTCCAAGGTGCCTTCGGGGAGGGCGTCGAGCAGTTCGGGGCGGCGCTCCCGGGTGCGGCGCAGCGACTGGTCGCGCCGCCAGCGGTCGATCGCCTTGTGGTTGCCGGACCGCAGCACCTCGGGCACCGGCAGGTCCCGCCACACCTCGGGCCGGGTGTACGAGGGGCCTTCCAGCAGGCCGTCGGAGAACGAGTCCTGCGCGGCCGACGCCGGGTTGCCCAGCACGCCGGGCAGCAGCCGGACCACGGCCTCCACCATGACCAGCACCGCGACCTCGCCACCCACCAGCACGTAGTCGCCGATGGACACCTCGTCCACGCGCATCCGCCGGGACGCGTCGTCCACGACGCGCTGGTCGATGCCCTCGTACCGGCCGCACGCGAACACCAGCCGGGGTTCGGCGGCGTACTCGTGCGCCAGCTCCTGGGTGAACGGCCGGCCGGCGGGCGTGGGCACGACCAGCCGAGGGGTCTCCCCCGCGCACACGGCGTCCAACGCCTCGCCCCACACCTGGGGCTTCATCACCATGCCGGGACCGCCGCCGTACGGGCTGTCGTCCACGGCCTTGTGCACGTCGTGCGTCCAGTCCCGCAGGTCGTGCACGTCGACGCTGATCAGGCCCTTGTCGATGGCCTTGCCGAGCAGCGCCGCGCGCAGCGGGTCCAGGTACTCCGGGAAGATCGTGACGACGTCAATCCGCATCGAGCAGGCCCTCGGGCGGGTCCAGCACGACGCGTCCGCCGGCCACGTCCACGGTCGGCACGATCTGCCGCACGAACGGCACCAGCACCTCGTCGGCCTCGCGGCGGATGACCAGCAGCTCGCCGCCCGGACCGTGCACGATCTCCAGCACGGTGCCGATCTCGGTGCCGTCGAGCAGCTCGGCCCGCAGGCCTTCCAGTTGGTGGTCGTAGAACTCGTCCGGGTCGCCGGTCGGCGGCAGGTCCTCGGTGCCCGCGAGCAGCAGCATGCCGCGCAGGGTCTCGGCGACGTCCCTGGTCAGGACCTCTTCGAAACGCACCAGCAGCCGCCCGGAGTGGTTCCGGGCGGCTGCGACGGTGAGGGTGCGGGACGTGCCGTCACGCAGCTTGCCGACCAGCGCCGAGCCGTGGGCGAACCGCAGCTCCGGCGAGTCGGTGCGCACGTCGACGGCGAGTTCGCCGCTGATCCCGTGCGCCTTGGCCACCCGGCCGACGACGACGTCCATGCGCGCGCTCAGCGGTCGGTGTCGACCACGTCGACACGCACGCCACGACCGCCGATGCCGGCCATCACGGTGCGCAGGGCGGTCGCGGTGCGGCCACTGCGGCCGATCACCTTGCCCAGGTCGTCCGGGTGGACGTGCACCTCCAGCGTACGGCCGCGCCGGGTCGTGACCAGGTTCACCCGGACGTCGTCCGGGTGGTCGACGATGCCCCGAACGAGGTGTTCGAGGGCGTCAGCCAACAAGCTCACGCCTCGTCCTTGGGAGCCTCGGCCTCGTCGGACTTCTTCGAGGCCTTCTTCTTCGGCGTGGTGGCCTCGGTCGTCGGCGCGTCACCGGCGGCGGCCAGCGCGGCGGCGAACAGGTCCGCCTTGCTGGGCTTGGGCTCCTTGACCTTCAGGGTGCCCTCGGCGCCCGGCAGGCCCTTGAACTTCTGCCAGTCGCCGGTGATCTCCAGGATGCGCTGGACGGACTCGGTCGGCTGCGCGCCGACGCCCAGCCAGTACTGCGCCCGGTCGGAGTCGACCGCGATGAACGACGGCTCCTCCTTCGGGTGGTACTTGCCGATCGTCTCGATGGCCTTGCCGTTGCGGCGGGTGCGCGCGTCGGCGACGACGATGCGGTAATACGGCTGACGGATCTTGCCAAGCCGCTGAAGCTTGATCTTGACGGCCACGGGTGTGGGTGCTCCTCAGGCTCTCGTTTGCTCAGGTGCGGGCGCTCCTCGCCCGCGTGGGGCACGGGTGGGAAAGCCCAAGTGTCTGGGCGCCATGGCACGGTGAGAGGGACCGACCGCGGCGAACAACAGGCCATTCTGCCAGACCGGCCTAGTCCACGACGAATCGCCCCAGCCGCACACCCGCTGCGGTGAGCGCTTTCCGCACTGATCGGGCGTGCTCTACGGCGCCTGGAGTGTCGCCGTGCAGGCAGATGGAGTCCACCTCCACCGCGATCGTCTCACCCGATATCGCGACGAGTTCACCGCGTCGGGCGAGCCGCAACACCTGGTTGAGCACGGCGTCGGAGCTGGTCAGGACCGCGCCGGGCCGGCTGCGCGGCACCAACGTGCCTTCGGGTGTGTACGCGCGGTCGGCGAACGCCTCGCGCACCGCGCGCAGGCCGACCCGTGCGGTGTGATGCAGCAGACGTGAGCCGGGCAGCCCGAGCACCGGCAGGTCGCCGAACGCCTTCACGCCGTTCACCACGGCTTCGGCCTGTGCGTCGTGGTGCACCGTCGCGTTGTACAAGGCCCCGTGCGGCTTCACGTAAGACACCCGGGTGCCGGCCGCGCGCGCACACGCTTCCAGGGCGCCGATCTGGTACAGCACCTCGTCGGCCAGCTCGGTCGGGTCGGCGTCGATGAACCTGCGGCCGAAGCCCGCCAGGTCGCGGTAGGACACCTGCGCGCCGACGGCGACACCCCGCTCAGCGGCCCGCGCGCATACCCGGCGCATGGTCGACGGGTCGCCCGCGTGGAACCCGCAGGCCACGTTCGCGCTGGTCACAACGTCGAGCAGGGCCTCGTCGTCACCCAGCCGCCAGATGCCGAAGCCCTCGCCGAGGTCGCTGTTCAGGTCGATCACGTGGGCATCACCCCGACCGACACGAGCAGCAGCGTCAGACCGGGCAGGAAGTTGTTGACCACGTGCGCCACGACGCTCGCGGTGAGCCGGCGGGTGATCAGGCGGGCGATGCCGATCGGCAGGGCGATCACGATCAGCAGCGACGTGCGCAGCGGCTCCAGGTGGCTGGCCGCGAAGATCAGCGTGGTGAGCACGAACGCGGCCCACTGGCTCCAGCCCTGGCGTTCGATCGCGCCCCACAGCAGGCCCCGGTAGATCAGCTCCTCGCAGATCGGGCCCACGAAGCAGACGTAGAGGAACATCGCGATCGCGGCGGACAGCGGCAGTGCCGCGCCGTCCACCAGCTCGCCGATCGCGGACGTCGCGTTCTGGTCGCCGACGACCCTCGACCAGACCAGCGCGGCCAGGTAGGTAAGCACGAGCCCGAGCAGGCCCAGCTTGAGCCCGATCTTCACGTCCGCCCAGTTCCAGCCCAGCCGCAGGTCCACCAGCGGGCCGTTGCCGCGCACGCGGGTGATCACCACGGCGACCACCGCGGCCAGCACGGTGGGGACCATCGAGCCGATCAGGATGAACGCCACCGACGTGCCGATATCCGTGCCGGAGGTGCGCGCGACCGCAGTGATGAACACGGCGGACAACACGAACACCGCCACGACCAATAGGAACGCGCCAAAACCCCAACGCTGCCCGGCCGGAGAGGGCGACGGCTCACGGCCGACCGCCCGGACGCCGGCGATCAGCCCTGTCGGGGGTTCATCCGGAGGGTTCACAGCAAACACCCTAGTCAGGGGGCGCTTGCGGACGGATAGTCGGCGGAGGCGAAAGAAGCCGCGGTGCGCCCGAACGAGCGCTACGCGCGGTATGTCAGTGGATGCGTCCGCGCAGCATGACCAGCGACGGGTGCCGCAGCGCGGCCAGGTCCTCGCGGGGATCGTCCCGGTACACGACGATGTCCGCCGCCGCGCCTTCCACGAGCGACGGGAAGCCCAGCCACTCCCGCGCCGACCAGGACGCGGCGGCCAGGGCGTCGTGCCGGGACAGCCCGACCGCGTGCAGGGCCTGGATCTCGTCCACGATCCGGCCGTGCCGGATGCCGCCGCCCGCGTCGGTGCCCGCGTAGACGGGGACGCCGGCCTCGATCGCCGACGCGATGGTGGCCTTGTTGCGCTCGTACAGCGCACGCATGTGGGTGGCGTACGCCGGGAACTTCTCCGCGCCCGCCGAGGCGATGTCCGGGAAGTTCTCGATGTTGATCAGCGTCGGGACCAGCGCGGTGCCGGCCGCCGCCATGGTGGCGATGGTGTCGTCGGTCAGCCCGGTGCCGTGCTCGACGCAGTCGATGCCCGCCGCCAGCAGTCCGGGCAGGGAGTCCTCGCCGAACACGTGCGCGGTGACCCGCGCGCCGCCGTCGTGCGCGACCTTGATCGCCTGGGTGAGCACGTCGTCCGACCACAGCGGGGCCAGGTCGCCGGTGCCGCGGTCGATCCAGTCGCCGACCAGCTTGACCCAGCCGTCGCCGTTCGCGACCTGCTCGGCCACGGCGGAGGGCAGGTCCTGCTCGTCCTCGATCTCGACGCCCAGGTACTTGATGTACCGCTTGGGCCGGGCCAGGTGCCGGCCCGCGCGGATGATCCGGGGCAGGTCCAGGCGTTCCTGCAACGGCCGGGTGTCCAGCGGCGAGCCGCAGTCCCGGATCAGCAGCGTGCCCGCGTCCCGGTCGACCAACGCCTGCTCGACCGCTTCGGGCAGGTCGACCGGGCCCTTGGCGCCCAGGCCGACGTGGCAGTGCGCGTCGACCAGGCCGGGCACCAGGTAGCCGCCGTCCACGACCGTGCGCGCGCCCGGCACCGGCTGGGTGCGGACGCGGCCGTTGACCACCCACAGGTCACGCGGGTCGCCGCCGTCGGGCAGCACGACCCCGCGCAGGTGGAGACCGCTCACTTGCCGAACTTCAACTTCGACGGGTCGAACCCGGGCGGCAGTTGGTCCAGGCTGCCCAGCCCCGGCGGCAGCTCGGGCATCCCGCCACCGGTCATCCCCGGAGGCATCCCGCCCGGCAGCATGCCCGGGAAGCCGCCGCGGACCTTCGGCTGCGTGGGACCGCGCCCCTTGCCCTTCTTGCCCTTCTTCCCCTTGCCCTTGCGGGTGTTCTTGCCGCCCGGCAGCCCGAACCGGCCCGCCATCTGCGACATCATCTTGCGTGCTTCGAAGAACCGGTTGACCAGGTCGTTCACATCGCTGACCCGGACGCCCGAGCCGTTCGCGATGCGCAGCCGGCGGGACGCGTTGATGATCTTCGGGTCGTCCCGCTCGGCGGGCGTCATGCCGCGGATGATGGCCTGCACGCGGTCCAGGTGCTTCTCGTCCAGGTTGGCGAGCTGGTCCTTCATCTGGCCGGCGCCGGGCAGCATGCCGAGCAGGTTCGCGATCGGGCCCATCTTGCGCAGCGCGAGCATCTGCTCCAGGAAGTCCTCCAGCGTCAACTGGCCGGACCCCATCTTCACCGCGGCGGCCTCGGCCTGGTCGGCGTCGAACGCCTGCTCGGCCTGCTCGATCAGGGTGAGCATGTCGCCCATGCCGAGGATCCGCGACGCCATCCGGTCCGGGTGGAAGACGTCGAAGTCCTCCAGCTTCTCGCCGTTGGACGCGAACAGGATCGGCTGGCCGGTCACCTCGCGGACGCTCAGCGCGGCGCCACCGCGGGCGTCGCCGTCGAGCTTGGTCAGCACGACACCGGTGAAGCCGACACCGTCGCGGAACGCGGTCGCCGTGTTCACGGCGTCCTGGCCGATCATCGCGTCGACCACGAACAGCACCTCGTCGGGCTGCACGGCGGCGCGGATGTCGACGGCCTGGCGCATCATCTCCTCGTCGACGCCCAGCCGGCCGGCCGTGTCGACGAGGACGACGTCGTGCTGCGCCCGCCTGGCCTCGTCGATACCGCGCCGGGCCACGTCCACGGGGTCGCCCACGCCGTTGCCGGGCTCGGGGGCGAACACCGGCACCCCGGCCCGCTCACCGACGACCTGCAACTGCGTGACGGCGTTGGGTCGCTGGAGGTCGCAGGCGACGAGCATCGGCGTGTGTCCCTGCCCGCGCAGCCACTTGGCGAGCTTCCCGGCCAGCGTCGTCTTACCCGCGCCCTGGAGACCCGCGAGCATGATCACCGTGGGCGGGTTCTTGGCGAGGTTCAGCCGGCGCGTCTCGCCGCCGAGGATGCCGATCAGCTCCTCGTTGACGATCTTGACCACCTGCTGGGCGGGGTTCAGCGCCTGCGAGACCTCGGAGCCCTTGGCGCGCTCCTTGACCTTCGCGATGAACGTCCGCACCACGGGCAGCGCGACGTCGGCCTCCAGCAGCGCCACGCGGATCTCGCGCGCGGTGGCGTCGATGTCGGCCTCGGACAGCCGCCCCTTGCCCCGCAGGTTCTGCAAGACGGAGGTGAGCCGGTCGGAAAGGGTGTTGAACACGATGCCGCCAGACCTCGCACGTCGTCGGACCATTGACTACCTGCCAGGGTAGCCGTTCGCACCCACCGACAGTCGCAGGCGGTCGGCGCGGGTGAGCACGGTCAACGCCTGCCACCCACGCGGGGCCTTGCCTTCGGCGAACCGCTTGCGCAACTGCTCGGCCCGCCGAACGTGCCGCGCGAAGGACCCCCGCCGGATCAACCGCCCCCGCCGCACCTGCCCGGACAGCGCCTCCTCGGGACTGGCGTCGAGCCAGAGGAAGTGCCGGGGCCGATTGCTGACGAACCCGACGGCAACCAGCCCGGCCCGCGTCGTCGGCCGCGTGGACGGCTCGTGCACCAGGAGGAGCCCCGCCGCCGTGACCGCGAACCAGAGGATGCGCAGCCGATGGACCAGGTGGACCAGGGGCCGGTAGAAGCGGTACGGCAGTGACGCGGGCAACACACCCCGGAGGTATCCGCGCACTTGGTCGGAGTCCAACACGACGGCAGACGCACCCCCGGTGTCCACCCCGGCGAGCAACGTCGTCTTACCCGCACCAGGCAGTCCGGCCAGCACGACGAGGGCTCGCGGCGCTACGGCGACGGCGGTCATCGCATCCATACTAAAGAGACGTTTCGGACCCGCAGGAGTTCCACTCCCAAACCGCCACCGAATCGACTACTCCCGATTGCCCCGACGCCTCCCCGGAGGCATGCCCCGAGGGCGGCCCAACCCCTCAGTGGGCCGCCCCCGGACCTTTCGTCGGTGACGCTCCCTCCGCCCAACCCCGGCGGCCCCCGCGTCACAGCCAGAAGCCTGCCCGCCGAGAACGACCAGGGGCAGCGTGAGCACCCGCTATAGGTTGTGCGTAGACCTACGCAATTCAGCGGGCGGCGCCCAACACCACCCGCTCGATCTCGGCCCGCGACACCGCGTCCAGCACTCCCGAACCGGTGATCGCGAACGAGTCGACCACAGTAGAGCCCAATGTGGACACCCGAGCCCAGACAACGTCCACTCCGGACCGCTCCAACGCATCCGCCACCCGGTGCAGCAACCCGATCCGATCCGCCGCCCGCAACTCCAGCACCACCGCCCCGCTCGACTCGTCGAACCACAGCACCTTCGGCGGCGGCGGGCCCAACGGCGGGCCGCCGTAGTCCCGTTCCTTCACAGCGAGCTTCTCCGCCAGAGCCAACGACCCGTCGACCGCCCGGGTCAACTGCTCGCGCAGCAGGCTCACCTCGGGCAGAGACCCGAACCGGGGCGACACCGTGAACACGTCCACCGCGGCCCCCTCATGGGACCGCAGCACGGCCGAGTGCACCTCCAGCGAGTTCAACGCCAGCACGCCCGCCGCCCGTGACAGCAGCCCCGGACGGTCCGGAGCGACCACGGTCACCGCAGCGAAGTGGTCGTGCGCGTCGATCAGCACGTCGGGTTTGCCGGAGACCGACACCGCCGCCGCCAGGTCCCGCTGACGCCGGTCCAACGGCTCGGGCTCGGGCAACGGGTCGCCCGCCATGGCCGTCCGGCACCGCGCCACCAGGTCGTTGATCAGCGAAGCCTTCCAGGCCGACCACACACCCGGCCCGGTCGCCAGCGCGTCCGCCTCCGCCAGCGCGTGCAGCAGCTCCAGCAGCACCGGGTCGCCGCCGAGCGTGTCGACCACCCGCCGCACGGTCGTCTCGTCCTCCACGTCCCGCCGGGTGGCGGTGTGCGGCAGCAACAGGTGGTGCCGGACCAGCGCGCTCACCGTGACGACATCCTGCGGCCACAGGCCCAGGCGCTCGGCCACCTGCGTGGTCAGGGCCGCTCCGACCTCGGAATGGTCCTGCTCCCGCCCCTTGCCGATGTCGTGCAGCAACGCGCCCAGCAGCAACAGGTCCGGCCGTGACACCCGCGTCACCAGCCGCGCCGCGTGGGCGGTCGCCTGGACCAGGTGCCGGTCCACGGTCCACATGTGCGCCGCGTCGCGTGGCGGCAGGTCGCGCACCGCGCCCCACTCCGGGAACAGCCGACCCCACAAACCGGTCCGGTCCAGTGCCTCCACCACGTCGACCAGCCCGGAGCCGCTGCCCAGCAACGCCAGCAGCTCGTCACGTGCCTCGCGTGGCCAGGGGCGGCGCAGTTCGGGCGCGGAATCGGCCAGCTTCGACAACGTCCCGGCCGCGATGGGGTGCTTGCTCCGCGCGGCGGCGGTGGCGACTCGCAGCAGCAACGCCGGGTCGCGGCTCGGCATGGCGTCACGGGCCAGCGCCACCTCGGTCCCGTGCAGCACGACGCCCTCGTCCAACGGCCGCCGGGCAGGTGTCCGCCGCAGCGGGGAACGGGCGAACACACCCAGCCCGCGCCTGGGCACGGCCGCACGCGCCGCACGCATGGCCACGTCCACCGCGTACACGATCGTGCGCGCGGCCGATGACGTCGCACGGGCCAGCGCGAACCGGTCCGCCAGACCCAGTGCCGACGCGACTTCGTCACCGTCCTGCGCCCGCAACACGTCACGCGGACGGCGGGCGACCCTGCGCAACTCGGTGCGCACGTCCAACAGCAACACCCGAGCCTCGTCGACCTCGGCGGAAGCCCGATCGGTCAACTGCGCGACGGACAGCGCGTCCAGCAGGGTCAGGTCCCGCAGCCCGCCCCGACCGTGCTTCAGGTCCGGCTCGACGCGGTGCGCGATCTCCCCGCTGCGCGCCCAGCGGCGCTGCGCCGACTCGGCCATCTCGTCCAGCCGGGTCCGCACACCCGAGCGCCACGCCTGCCGCGCGCTCTCCGCGAGCCGCCCGCTGATCTCCGGGTCGCCCGCGAGGTGCCGGATGTCCAGCAGCCCCGACGCGGTCCGCAGGTCCCCGGCCGCGACGCGCAGGGCCTCGCCCACGGTCCGCACCGAGTGGTCCAGGCCGATGCCGGAGTTCCACAGCGGGTACCAGAGCTGCTCGGCCACTTCATCCACGCCCTTGTGCCCGTTGTGCACCAGGACCAGGTCGAGGTCCGAGTAGGGCACCAGCTCGCGCCTGCCCAGTCCCCCGACGGCGACCAGGGCCAGTCCGCTGCCCGGCCCGCCGACGCCCGCCTGCGCGGCGTGCGCGGTGAGCCAGAACTCGTGCAGGTCCGTCAAAGCCTCGCGCAGCGGCTCGCCCGTCAGCCGGCGGCGACCTGGCGCGAGCAGGCGGTCACGTGCCCGCACCAGGTCGTCAGCCGTGACGACGGCCGTCTCGGTGTGCTCCATCACGGCCGTCTCCCGTTCCCTACAGAGCGTCGGATCCGCGCTCCCCGGTCCGCACCCGGACGACCGCCTCCACCGGGGTCACCCAGACCTTGCCGTCGCCGATCTTCCCGGTGCGGGCGGCCTCCACGACCGCGTCCAGCACCTTGTCGACGGCGGCGTCTTCGATCAGCACCTCGACGCGCAGCTTCGGCACGAAGTCCACGGCGTACTCGGCGCCCCGGTAGACCTCGGTGTGGCCCTTCTGCCGGCCGTAGCCCTGGACCTCGCTGACGGTCATGCCGAGCACGCCCAGTTGCTCCAGCGACGCCTTCACGTCATCGAGCGTGAACGGCTTGATGATCGCGGTGACCAGCTTCATGACTTGGTGCTCCCCTCAAGGACCGCGGTCGCGCCGGCGGCCACGCCGGGCTTGGTGTGGCCACGCGAACCGGACAGGCCGCTGCCGAACTCGTACGCCGTCTCCGCGTGCTCGGCCTCGTCTATGCCGCCGATCTCGGACTCCTCGTCGGCGCGGAAGCCGACGGTCAGCTTGACCAGGTAGCCGAGGACCAGGCTGAGCGCGAACGAGTACGCGAGCACGGCGAGCGCGCCCACCGCCTGCCGCCACACCTGGTCCACGCCGCCACCGTAGAAGAGCCCGTCGACCCCCGCAGGGGCCGCGCCGCTGGCGAAGAAGCCGATCAGGATGGTGCCGGACAGACCGCCGACCAGGTGCACGCCGACCACGTCGAGCGAGTCGTCGAAGCCGAAGCGGTACTTCAGGCTGACGGCCAGGGCGCACAGCGCGCCGGTGATCGCGCCGATCCCGATGGCGCCCAACGGGGTGACGGCGGAACACGCCGGGGTGATCGCGACCAGTCCGGCGACGATGCCCGAGGCGGCGCCCAAGGTGGTCGCGTTGCCGTCTCGGACGCGTTCCACGGCCAGCCAGGCGAGCATCGCGGCGCAGGTCGCGACCAGGGTGTTGACGAACGTGACGCCGGCCGTGGTGTTCGCGGCGAGGGCGGAGCCCGCGTTGAACCCGAACCAGCCGAACCACAGCAGGCCCGCGCCCAGGACGACCAGCGGCAGGCTGTGCGGCTTCATGCGGTCCCTGGGCCAGCCGACGCGCTTGCCCAGGACGATCGCCAGCGCGAGACCCGCCGCGCCGGCGTTGACGTGCACGGCCGTGCCGCCCGCGAAGTCGATGGCGAGGAGCTTGTTGGCGATCCAGCCGCCGGGGTCCACGACGTTGCCGGCGGCGTCCTTGCCGTCGAAGTCGAACACCCAGTGCGCGACCGGGAAGTACACGAGCAGCGACCACAGCCCGGCGAACAGCAGCCACGGCCCGAACCGGGCGCGGTCCGCGATCGCGCCCGAGACCAGGGCGACGGTGATGATCGCGAACATCGCCTGGAAGCCGACGAAGACCGTGGTCGGGATGGTCCCCGACAGCGCGTCCTTGCCCAGCAGGCCGTCCAGGCCGAAGAACTCGAACGGACTGCCCAGCAGCCCGGCCCCGACATCGGCGCCGAACGCGGTGGAGTAGCCGACCAGCACCCAGAGCACACCGACCACGCCGATCGCGCCCAGGCTCATCATCATCATGTTGAGCACGCTCTTGGACCGGACCATGCCTCCATAGAAGAAGGCGAGGCCGGGCGTCATCAGCAGCACCAGTGCGGAGCTGGTGAGCAACCAGGCGGTGTCCCCTGTATCCACGTCGACCTCCACTGCACGTCGGTTGCAGGGAGCATCGGGACGTCCTGTTTCGCCGGGCCGCGTGCCAGGTTTCACGCGGGTGAACTGTCCCCGTCCTGGTGTTACGGGCACGTTTCGCGTGGTTGAAGCGAACGCTCTCGCCGCCGGCCGGGCGACCACGGCGGGTCGTCGCCGGATCGCGAAAGGGGCCGCTCCTCGTCCGGAAGACGGAAGCGGCCCCTTTCGTGGCTGCTACTTGCCCCAGCCCGGCAGACCGGGCTTCGGGCCGACCGGGAGGTGAGGCGTCCCGGCACTGGACGCGGTCAGAGCCGGCGGCTCGACGGCGGCGCAGCGGGTGCCGTGACGGGGCACCTTCCGCTCGATCAGGTAGGAGTCGGTGGCGCCCCGCGTGCAGGCGCTGCGGTCGTAGACGCCGTGGCCCCAGCCTTCATAGGTCAGCAGGACCGTGGTGTCGCGGCTCTGCCGGTGAGCGCCGACCGCCCACTCGTAGCCGGTGGCCGGGTCGTGCAGGGCGTTCAGCATCAGGATCTTCGGCGCGTCCTCGATGCGCAGGCGGTGCTGCGGGTTGTTGACCTTCTCCGGCAGGCCGACGCAGCCGGCGAGCGCATAGTGGCCCAGGGACGAGCCGCGCATGTGCGGCGCGATCCGGTTCGCCTGCCGCACCAGGGCCGAGAACTCGCGGTGGTCGCGCACGGGCAGCGACCAGTCCTCGCAGAACACGGCCGGGAACGGGTTGTTCACGAGTTCGTCCGCGAAGGCCCGCGGGGACGCCTTGCCGGCGCCCAGCGCGACCAGCCAGTCCGCCAGGTTTCCCCAGTCCGGGCCGTAGAACGCGCTGAACGCGTTGTCGATGATCAGGTCGGCCGGGATCTTGCGGGTCGGGTCGCCGGGCGCGGTGACCTCACCGCGGTCCGCCTTCGCCAGCAGCTCGTCCCAGACCTTCGCCACGTCCTGGCCGTGCAGCGCGCACGACGCCGTCCGGTCGCACCACTTCACGAACTCGGTGAACGAGTCCTCCGCGGTGCGGGCCTCGGTCTCGTTGAACCCCCACGTGCCGAGGCTGTGGTCCATGTTGGAGTCGATCACCATGGTCCGGATGTTGCGGCCGTAGCGCTCGGCGTACTGCTGGCCGATCAGCGTGCCGTACGAGACCCCGTAGTAGTTGATCTTGCGCTCGCCCAGGGCGCGGCGCAGGGCGTCGATGTCGTCGACCACGCTGATGGTGTCGGCGTGGTCGTAGATCGGGCCGCTGTTCTTGCGGCAGTCGGCCGCCAGCTCGCGGTTGTACGCGCCGAGCGCCTCGAACTCCGCCTGGTTCGCCGGGTAGAGCGACGGCTGCTTCTGGAGCACGTCCAGTGAGCACTGCACCGGCTGGGTCCGGGCCACGCCGCGCGGGTCGAAGCCGATGATGTCGAAGCGCTCCTGCACCTCCGGGCTGAAGTAGCGGTTGGCGCCCAGGGCGAAGTTGACGCCGGAGCCGCCGGGGCCGCCGGGGTTGATCACCATGATGCCGATGCGCTTGGCCGGGTCGGTGGCCTTGCGGCGCGCGACGGCGAGGTCGAACTTCTCGCCGCGGGGCTTGGCCCAGTCGATCGGCAGTCTCAACGTGCCGCACTCGACCTCGGCGATTTCCCGACACGGCTTCCAGTCGATGGCCTGCAGGTCCGCGCCACGCGTGTCCGCGGAGTCCGCCGGGTCCGCCGACGCGAACGACGTCATGCCGACGACGAGCGCGAAGGCCGAGCCGACACCGCCTAACGTTCGGATGATCGGTCGCACAGGTTCCTCCCTAGTTCCTGGCACCCTGATGGGTGACCGCAGGCTTTCAGTGGGTGACCTGGCGCACAACCGACTGAAGTCGGACAGGTCGTACCCCCCTGGGTTGACGCGCGGCGGGCTAACTCGTGAGTTCCGTGAAACGCCGGGTCAGCTCGTCCAGACCAGCCGGTGTCAACCGGCCGAACAGGCGCAGCCTGGCCATACCGCCGTCCGGGTGGATGTCCAGCCGGGCGTGGGTCGCCTCCGGTCCGGACACCCGGAACCGGTGCCGGGTGTCGGGTTGCAGGCGGGTGCGGGGCAGCAGGTCGAACCAGTCGTCCGGGTCCTTGCGGACGTCACGGCCCCGCACGGACGCCCAGCCGGGGGCGTTGCCCTTGAAGTGGCTGGTGTCGAGTTCGGCCAGTGCCACGACGCCGGGCGCGGCGAGTGCGACCTCCACCCAGTCGTTGCCGTCGTCGCGGCGGCGCGCGGTCTCCCAGCCCTCGCCCATGCTCGTGGCGTGGCCCGGCGCGATGAGGTTGCCGGGAGCGCCGAAGAACATGTCGCTGCACCCAATGACGGACGCGCCGTTCTCCATGGCCGCCAGGTCGACCGCGTTCGGGAGGAGGAGGTCCGGGTCCGCGACCGGGTCGCCGAAGACGCGCAGGCGCGCCACGCCGCCGTCGGGGTGGATGGTGAGCCGCACGTGGGTGTAGCGGCGTTCCGCGTGGACGTCGAAGTAGTGCTTCCGGTCGCCCTCCAACGGCGCCCTGGGCACGACGACCTCCCAGCCGGCGAGTTCCTCCGGCGCCGGGTAGCCGGCGGCGCGGGTGGCTTCGACGGTCGCGGACGGCGGGTAGTTGCCCTTGAAGAACGCGGTGTCCACGACCACGCCCCGGATCACGCCGGGTAGGCCGAGGCGGATGATCGCGCTGTCGTCGCCGGGCTCGCGGCGGCGGCGGGTCTCCCAGCCGTCGTAGATCTGGCCCCGGTGCCCGAACGTGTGCGGGCGGTACTCGGGCTCCGCCTTGGTGATCAGGTTCTCGCGCTCGGCGAACAGGTCGTCGTTCGCCCACACCACGCTGCCGCCGACGGCGCGCGAGGCGAGGTCCGGGAGCCGGGTCCAGGTGGGGGTCATGCGTCTCCTCTGCTCAGCAGCCGTCCGTGCGGGTGGTCTCCGGTGATCCGCCTGCCGCGTAACCAGGTCTGCCGGACGACGCCGGCCAGCGGACGGCCGTGGTAGGGCGTGACCGGGTTGCGGTGGTGCAGCCTGGCGCGGTCGACCACGAACGCCTCGTCGGGGGCGAAGACCGCGAAGTCGGCGTCGCAGCCTTCCGCGATGCGGCCCTTCCGCCGCAGGCCGACGAGTTCGGCCGGGGTCCGGGCCATCCACCGGATCACGTCGGTCAGGGCGTGGCCGCGTCGACGGGCCTGCGTCCACACCGCCGGGAGGCCGAGTTGGAGGCTCGCGATGCCGCCCCACGCGGTGGCGAAGTCGCCCTCCTTGAGGTCCGGGGTGCACGGTGAGTGGTCGCTGACCACGAGGTCGACGGTGCCGTCCGCCAGGCCACGCCAGAGCTGCTCGCGGTTGGCGGCGTCGCGGATCGGCGGGCAGCACTTGAACTGGGTGGCGCGGTCCCCGATCTCCTCGGCGACGAAGGTCAGGTAGTGCGGGCACGTCTCGGCGGTCACCCGCAGGCCCTGGTCCTTGGCGGCCCTGAGGTGGGCCAGCCCTTCACCGCTGGACAGGTGCAGCACGTGGACCCGTGCCCCGGTCTCGCGGGCGAGGTCGACCAGGTCGCCGATCGCGCGGGACTCGGCCCGGTGCGGTCGGGAGGCCAGGAAGCCCGGGTAGTCGGGGCCGGGTTCGGTGACGTGGTGCGGGTGTTCGGCGTGCACGATCGTGAGGGCGTCGAGGTCACGGAGCCCGGTCAGCGCCGCGGTCAGGTCCGGCAGGTCGACGTGGGGGAACTCGTCCACGCCGGAGTGGATCAGGAAGCACTTGAACCCGAACACGCCCGCGTCGTGGAGCGGCTTCAACGCGTCCAGGTTGCCGGGGACGATGCCGCCCCAGAAACCCACGTCCACGTGCGTGTTGCCGTCGGCCGCCGCGCGCTTGACGTCCAGGGCGGCGGTGTCGGTGGTGGGCGGCAGGCTGTTCAGCGGCATGTCGATGATCGTCGTGACGCCACCGGCCGCCGCCGCTCGGGTCGCGGTGGCGAAGCCCTCCCACTCGGCGCGGCCGGGGTCGTTCACGTGGACGTGCGTGTCGACCAGTCCGGGCAGCAGCACCTCGTCGTCGGCCAGTTCGATGACGCGCTCGGCGGCGAG
This sequence comes from Actinosynnema sp. CS-041913, assembly GCF_050942485.1. NCBI lineage: Bacteria > Bacillati > Actinomycetota > Actinomycetes > Pseudonocardiales > Pseudonocardiaceae > Actinosynnema > Actinosynnema sp. CS-041913. The sequence goes on from NZ_CP192037.1 coordinate 7,578,846, forward strand.
GTGGCCGGCCGCGGTGACGGCGGCGATCCGGCCGTCGCGCACGCCGACGTCGGCGGCCGTCTCGCCGTCCGGAGTGATCACCCGGTTCGCCCGGAACACCAGGTCCATGGGGTCACTCTCGGCCGGCCGATCGGCCACGCGCAAGACAGTTGACACGCCTGAATGCCGCTCGTAACGTCTTCCCGATACGGAAAAGGCTTTCCGCGATACAGAAACTTGGGAGGGCAGTGTCCGACCTGGAAGGGTTCAACTCCGCACCGGCGGCAGCACTCCGCCCGCTGCTCACCGAGTGCCTCGCCGTGCCGCGCTGGGTCGACGCCGTGCTCGCCGGACGGCCGTACCCGTCCGAGGACGCCGTGCTGGCCACCGCCGACCTGGCGGCCGAGCTGAGTGACGAGGAGGTGCGCGCCGCTCTCGCGGGTCACCCCCGCATCGGCGAGAAGGCCGGGCACGACGGTGTCTCCGCGCGCTGGTCCGCCGCCGAGCAGTCCGGCGTGGCCGAGACGCCGGCCGAGCGGTTGAGGGCCGCGAACCAGGCTTACGAGGACCGGTTCGGCCACCTCTACCTGGTGTGCGCGACGGGTCTGAGCGGCGCGCAGGTGCTGGCCGACCTGGCATCCCGCCTGGAGAACCCGCCGCACGTCGAACTCCGCGTGGTGAGCCGGGAACTGGCCAAGATCGCCGCGTTGCGCCTGCGGAAGGTGCTCCACCCCGACTCGCGAGGGAGTTGACCGATGGCCATCCTCCTGGGGCCCAATCAGTACGGGAAAGCCGAGAACCGGCTCGTGACGGTGACCCGCGACGGGGCCGTGCACACCATCAGGGACCTCACGGTCAGCACCTCGCTACGTGGTGATCTGGTGGACACGCACCTGACCGGGGACAACTCCGCCGTGCTGGCCACGGACACGCAGAAGAACACGGTCTACGCGTTCGCCAAGGAGTCTCCGGTCGGCGAGATCGAGGACTTCGCGCTGCGGCTGGGCCGGCACTTCGTGGCCACGCAGGAGGCGATCACCGGGGCGCGGGTGCTGATCGACGAGCACTCGTGGCAACGCATGGGGGACCACTCGTTCGTGCAGGGCAGCAACGAGAAGCGGACTACGGCCGTGACGGTGGAGTCGTCGGGGGCGTGGGTCGTGTCCGGCCTGCGCGACCTGGTGGTGCTCAAGTCGACCGGCTCGGAGTTCCACGGGTTTCCGCGTGACCGGTACACGACTTTGCAGGAGACGAACGACCGGATCCTGGCGACGTCCGTGACGGCCCGGTGGCGGTACCAGGGGACGGGGATCGACTGGGGCGAGAGCTTCGCTTCGGTCCGGGCCATTTTGCTGCGGACGTTCGCGGCCACGCACAGTTTGTCGTTGCAGCAGACGCTGTACTTGATGGGTTCGGCGGTGCTGGAGGAACGGCCGGAGGTCGCCGAGGTGCGCCTGTCGATGCCCAACAAGCACCACTTCGAGGTCGACCTGAGCCCTTTCGGGCTGGAGAACGACAACGAGGTCTTCTACGCCGCCGACCGGCCTTACGGCTTGATCGAGGGTTCGGTGCTGCGCGACGACGCCGAGGACCCCGGCTCGGCGTGGCACACACTGCCCGCCTTCTGACGACACAACACCGCCCCGGTCAAGCACTCGGCCGGGGCGGTCACCCGATCTAGTGACTTTTGAAAGCCGCGTCCGCTTTGGCCACCACGTCCGGCCACTGCTCCTTGAACTGCTCGAAGCCCCTCCGGGTGAAGAAGAGCGCTGCGTGGGTGCCGCCGGAGAACTCCAGTTCGACCTGCTCACCGTTGTCGTGGACCGAGCTGATGAGGGTGAAGTTCTCCGAGATGTCGACCTGGGTCGAGACCTCGACCGGACTGCCGCGATACATGGAAGCCTCCCGTAGAGTGCGATAGCGGCTGGAATGTAAGGACTAGACGGTCAGTCAGGACGATAGTCTGTAAGTTCCGTTAGATCATTGCCCTGGAAGGGTGAGTGTTCGGGTGCCCGACGCACAGCAGACAGTCGAGCGGATGCAGTTGGGCTTGGCGCTACAGGAGCTGCGGCAGCGGGCGGGCAGGTCTCAGCAGGACGCTGGCACCGCGATCGGCAAGTCCTACGTCCGCATCAGCCAGGTCGAGCACGGCAAGGGCGCACTGAAGCAGCATGATCTGTTGACACTGCTCGATCTCTACGGTGCGACAGCCGAGGAGCGCGAGACGATCCTCGCCATCGGGGTGGAAGCGCGGCGGCGCGCACCCAAGCGGGCCTATACCGATGTCCTGCCGGATGCCTTCCAACGCCTCGCCGACCTGCAAGCCAATGCCTCCGCGATCCGGCAGTACACATCCGGCACCTATCCCGGACTGATCCAGTCGCCGGACTACGTTCGAGCGCTGATCAAAGTCGCCGGCAGCGTTTGGTACGACTCCACCGAAGCCGACACCAAAGTGGCCTTCCGGCTCGAACAGCAGCGTCGAGTGCTCGAAGCACCCCAGGCGAAGAAGTTGACCTTCGTCTTCACCGAGGACGCCTTGACCAACTCGCTGGGTGGCGCAGCGGTCATGCAGGGCCAAATCCTCCACGTGCTGCAACTGCTGACGAAGCACCCCGGGATGACGGTCCAGATCCTGCCTTCCGGGACTGCGGACAACCCCGTGCTCGGCGGCAGCTTGATCATCCTGGACTTCGTGTCGGCTCCGCGCATCGGTTACGCCCCCGCGGTCTATGGGCCGACCACCTACTACAACCAGCCGACCGACACCCAACCGATGGCGAGGGCTTTCGAACGCGTCCACGAACTGGCACTCTCGCCCGAGGCGTCCAAGGCCCTGCTGATCGAGTCGTTGAAGGGAACCTGACCATGCTCCGCGACACCGGCTGGTTCAAGAGCAGCTACAGCGCCGCCGCCAACAACGACTGCGTGGAGGTCCGCCTCACCAGCTCCGACGCACGGATTCGCGACTCCAAGAACCCTGCCTGCGCTGCACTGTCGATCTCCGGCAAGCGCTGGACCGCCTTCATCACCGACCTCAAGCGCTGAACCCGCACCTCGCGCCGAAGGAGACGTGACCATGCGCCACGACACAGACTGGTTCAAGAGCAGCTACAGCGCCGCCGCCAGCAACTCCTGTGTCGAGGTGCGTCTAACCGGCTCCCAGGCGGGCGTCCGAGACTCGAAGAACCCTGCCGGCCCTCGACTGTCGGTCTCCGGCAAGGGCTGGGCCGCGTTCACCACCGCACTCAAGCGGTAGCGTCAGGCTTCGGGTGCTCGTAGTGGATGGCGGACGGGTCGGTCGCCCCGCCACGATAAAGGAACTGGCTGAGGCTGCCCCACGTCTTCTGCTCCTCCGCCAACGTCCCAGGCAGCGCCAGCCTCAACTCCTCCAACAGCTTCCACCGATACAGATCAAAGGCCGTCCGCAGCCGCTCGGTGTAGGCAAGTGCCGCATGAGTGGCGTTCTGATACAGGAGATACGCGAGCACCACCAGCCCGGCAGTCCACAGTAGAGCAACCTCAACCCTCAACACCGGCTGCCAGAACCCAGCGAACGTGTGAAAAACCAACAGCCCAGCCAACGCCAACACGACAGGAGTCATGCGGGCCGCTCTGCGGCACAACGCGAAAGCGCACAAGGCGATCGCGATCACGGTCAGCCAGGCCGCCACGCCGTCGATCCGGGGCAGTCGCCACACCAGCCACCACGTCAGCGGCACACCGAACAGCGGCAGGAACGCCGCCATCGTCAGCAGCAGGTCCACCGAGACCTTGGCGTCCTTCACCGTCTCCGCGAAGTCCTTGGGCAGCACCGGTTGCAGGCGCGTCCACAGAACCACCGCATCCAGCCTGTACCGGATCGACGGGTGTTGTTCGGCCGCTCGCACGACGTTGCCCATGGCGGTCGGCTGCACGTCCGCCGGCGGCTGGGGGTAGCGGAAGAACAGGTTCTGCTGGATTTCGGCTCGTTGGTCGCGGACGTCCTGCTCCACCACCGCCAAGTGCCCGTCGAGCTTCAGTGCCAGGGCGGTCACCGCGTGCACCTGTGCGTCGGGCTTGTCACGCACCGAGCGGACCAACTCGGTCAGTTCGGCGGCGGTGTCGTCCGGCCACGTGGGCGGGTGTTGGGTGAGCAGTGCGTCGAGCTTGGAGAACGACTGCGAGAACGCGTCGTCCGACAGCGTGCCCGGGGTGGTGTCGGCCGGGTCGGGCAGGGTGGCTCGTTCGACGGCCAACGCCTCTTCGCGTCGTTGCAAGGCCTCGTCCTCGTCGATGAGCGCCTTGCGGGCGGCGCGCTGCCTGCGGGCCAGCCAGTCGCGGGGTTTGGCGGCCCAGGTCGGCCAGTAGCCCTGGCACATGCGGTCCTGCCATTCGCGCAGGTTGCCCAGCACGAACGTCAGGAACGCGACCAGGATCAAGAACGCCGCGATCAGCACCACCTGGACCGTGGCCGGGCGGGCGCTCCAGGACTTGACCGCGCCGTCCACGCCGGCGGTGGTCGTCCACACCACGACGACCGTCCCGCCCAGGAACACCAGCACCGGGAAGAACGTGGAGATCAGGGCGCGCTTGTCGAAGTAGCCGGTGATCTCGCGCAGGACCGAGGCGAACATCAGGCGTCCGCGTCCATCGCGCCGTGGAAGAACACGCGGCGGCAGTTGGGTGGTCGGCCGTTCTCGCCCGGCGCCCTCGGGAGCTGGAACGACGGCGGCGCGCACTTGCGGCACACGTACCGCAGGGCGGGCACGTCCGGGTTTCCGGAACGGACGCCGGCGGTGTCCAGCAGGTCCAGCGGCAGGGCTTCGGCGATCGCCGCCCGCGGCACCACGCCGGACGGCTGGCCGTCGCGTTCCACCAGCACGAAGCGCAGTCCCTCGCGGCCCACCAGTTCGGCCAGGTCGAAGAGTTCGTCCACGTCCAGCTCGTCGGGGTCGCCGCCGATCACGACCAAGGCCGGGAAGCGGTGGGCCAGCGCCGTCAGCGTCTCGGCGGTGCTGCCCAGGTCGGCCAGCTCCGGCCGGCCCAGCACGCCCAGGGGGTGGCCGTCGGAGGTGACCACGACGACGTACTCGGCGTCCACCCGGTCCAGCGCGGCTCTCGCCTGCGGCACCTCCACGTCGTCCCGCACGACGACGTGGCTCCTGGTCAACGACGACAACAGCACCGCCCTCACCGCCAATCACCCACGAGCACGAATGCCGCCCAATGGTAGGGATGCGCGAACGGCCGCGCGCCGTAGTCCACCGGCGGCGTCGCTTCCGCTTTCAGCGTCAGCAGGCTGAGCTGCCGCGCGGCACGGGCGCGCAGCCACCGGGCGGGCTCGCCGCGTGCCCCGTCCAGCGTCGGGGCGACCTCTCGGCAGGTCGCCAGGGCGGCCTCCAGGTCGCCGGCCATGGCCTGCGCGCCTGCCCGGTCCAGCAGCAACGCCGCCGTGGTGAGCTTGTCGGGAGTGGTCGCCAGGCGTTGGTCGCAGTACGCGACGACGTCCCGCGCGGTGGTGTCGGCCAACGCCCGCTGGGCGCCGTTCAGCGCTCTGGCCAGGTCTTCGCCGGCGCGCAGGCGGGTGTAGAAGTCGGTCATCAGCAGCGCCGTGGACAGGTCGTCCACCTCCCACAGGCTCACCACCAGCGACGGCGCGCCCGCGTACAGGACGGCGCGGGTCAGGCCGATCAGCTCGTCGCCCGCCCGGTTGGCGTTGACGCCGCTCTCGCACGCGCTGAGCGTGACCAGGTTCGCGGTGAGGGTGAGCTGGAAGATGTCCTCCACGGTCAACCGGTCCTCGGCGAGCAGCACCGCCGAGTCGACGGCCCGGTCGTCGTCGAACCGGCCGTGGCAGGCCAGGTGGATCAGGTCGGGGCCCGGTTCGGCGGTCACGGCCGCCAGCAGGCGCTCGCGGGACGCGTGCACGCCGACCGCCGGCTCGGCCTCGAACAGGGCCGCGACGAGGTCCGCCTCCTGGCGGGAGTGCACCAGGTCGCCCCGCGAGTCGCCGAACACCAGCGCGGTGCGCCACTGGCGGCTATCGGCGCGCCGGCGGTACCTCAGGAGCGAGGCGCTGGGCACCCGGCACACCGGGTTGCGCTCGATCAGCAACGCGTGCAGCGGGACGTAGTGCAGGAGGCCGTGCGGCACCAGGAGCACCACGTCGCCGGGCGCGCAGTGGTCGGCGATCGGCGCCAGCAGCGGGCCGAACGCCTCGGCGAAGTCGGCCGGGTCCAGGTTCCGCACCGGGTTGTCGAAGAAGTACCCGACCGCCTCGGCGAGTTCGGCCGCGGTCAGATCCCACTCGTAGACCTCGGGTTCCGGGCGGTCCGGGGTCATCACGAACAACTGCGTGCGGTCGTCGGCGACGAAGAACTCGGCCAGCACGCAGCGGCGGTCCTCGGCCAGCAGGGCGTGGATCTCGGCCCCGGACAGGGTTTCGCCGGCCACCGACTCCTTGCTCTTGACCTGTTCCAGGGCGAGGAGGCGGGCCAGCCGGTCCACCGCGCTCTGCTCGCCTTTCAGTTCGCGTTCGAGTTCGGTCAAGGGCACGTCGCGGCCGTTGTTCAGCTCGCGGTAGCGGAGCTGGAGCTCGATCTCGGCGGCCGGGTCCGGCGACTCGGCCAGCGACTCCAGGGTGGTGAGGCGGCGGCGGGCGCGTTCCCAGTTCCGCCGCAGCTTCTCGGTCTGCTCGGTCGGTTCGACGTGGCCGAGGCTGAGCTGGTCCACGAACGCGCGGGCCTTCGAGCGTTCGACCAGTTCCAGCGCGGCCGTCGGGTCGTCGGCGGCGACCGCCACGGCCACCGCGACCTCGTAGACGGCCAGCAGGCGTTCCTGCCACGACATCCGCGACCGCTCGTCGAGCAGCCTGCCGCGCAGGTCGTCGGCGGTGTCCAGGGCGGCGTGGTAGCACTCCAGCGCGCCCCGGTAGTCGCGCAGCTCGGTCAACGCCTGCGCGCGCACCACGTGCCTGCCGTAGACCAGGGGCAGTTGCGAGCCCTCGGGTAACGGGTGGCGCTCCATCAGGCGTAACGCCTTGCGTGCCTTGCCCTGCTGGATGTACGCGGTGATCAGGTTGCTCGCGAACACGGACGCGTCGTAGGAGTCGGGCGCGACCGCCTTGAGCGCCTTCTCCATCACCTTGGCGGCCTTCGGGAAGTCCCGCAGCGACAGGTGGATCGTCGCTTCCAGGTTGGCCAGCTTGTGCCGGGCGTCCACCTGGCCGGGCTCGATCAGCTCCGCCAGCTCCGGCAGCAGCGCCAGCGCCTCCTCGGCGCGACCCGCGTCACGGAGCAGGATCGCGTGGTGGTGCAGGCGGGCGAACCCGTCGCCGGTGTCCCGGTCGGCGGCCTCGTCCAGCGCGCCGTCGACGTCGCCGATCCGTTGCAGCGCCTGGGAGCGGAGCATGGAGATCCAGTTGTGCAACGAGCTCTGCGCGGCCACGCTGAGTTCCAGGTGGTCGAGGTCGACCATGGCGACCTGGCGTCCGCTGTCCTGGGCGTCCTCGTCCACGCGGGCCAGCGCCGGGTTGTTGTTGTGCACCGGCAGGCGGCCGATCCCGACCATGGCGTCCTCGGCGGACGCGAGGTGGTCCATGGCCTTCTGCACCTCGTACAGGCGCAGGTAGTTGTCCGCCAGGCGCAGGTCGATCATGGCGATCAGGATCGGGAGGCCGTCCGCCGCCGCACGGGCCGCCGTCAGCTCCGTCACGGACCGGGCCCAGCGGCGCTCGCTCTGCTCGCCCTGACTCGCCCGGTGCCAGCGGACGAACACCTCGTCCAGTTCCGGCACCGCGTCCACCAGGCCGAACTCGTGGTCCGGGAAGTCCTTGAGCAGGAAGTGCAGCCCCGCCAGGCGGTCCAGAATCGACGGCTGGGCGCAGGCCCGCTCGACCAGCCAGCGCAGGTGCACCCTCGGGTACTGCTCGTCGGGCGCGAGTCGCACGGCCTCGGTCAGCAGGTCCAGCGCCTTGTGGACGCGATCCTCGGTGAGCTGGTTCCAGTGCTCTTCCTCGTTGCTGTGGGTCACCTGGGCCATGCCGAGCCAGGCGTGCACCTGCCAGTCGTCCGGGAGCTGTTGGCGCGCCTTCTCCAGGACCTCGTCGGCTCGGGCGGGCTGCCAGGTTTCCAGCAGGGCGTGGCCGAGGGCCTTGAGCAGGGGCGGGTGGTCCGGGTGGCGGTCGGCCAGCCCGGTCAGGGCGTCCACGGCGGCCGGGGGCTCGCGGTCCTGGCTCGCCAGGGTGTCCAGGTCGGCGATCGCCTCGTCCAGCAGGCCCGCCGCCTCGTGCGCGGCGGCGCGGGCGAGGGTGGCCGGGGTGGAGCCGTGCCGTTCGAGCTGGGCGGTGAAGTGGGCCACGGCCTCGGTGAACTCGCCCTCGGCCATCGCCAGCTCACCCAGCACCGCGTAGGCCGCGCCGGCCGTGGGCGCGTCGCCGGTGGCGGCGATGTGGTGCGCGTCGGCCTTGGCCTCGTCGACCCGGCCCAGGTCGACCAGCAGGTGCAGGCGGGTGATGCGGGCGTAGTCCGCCAGGTCCTGCGGCGGGAGGTCGCGCTGGTACTGGACGGTGGTCTGGCCTGCCGGGGGCTCCTGGGGCGGGACCTCCCGGGCCTGCTCGATGACGGTGTCCAGGTCCGCCAGCGCCTGTTCGGGCCGGCCTGCGCCCAGGTGCATCTGGGCTCGGGCGAACCGGTACTGGAGGTCTTCCGGCTTCAGCTCCATCGCCTTGGTCGCGGCCTCGATCGCCTCCTGGTCGCGGTCCAGGTAGTACAGGGCGCGGCTCAGCCCGATCAGCGGCCCCGGCTGGCCGGGGAGGAGTTCGCCGAGCCTCGTCAGGGCCAGGACGGCGTCCTCGTGGTGGTCGAGCCGGGCGGCGGAGTGGCCGAAGAAGTACCACGGGAACGGGGAGTCCGGGAACAGCTCCGCCATCCGGCGGGCCAGCGCCTCGGTCCCGGCGAAGTCCTCCTGGCGGTAGTACAGGTGCTCCGCCACGGCGGCCAGCACGTCGTGGACGGTCTCCGGCGTCGGGCCCTCGACCCGGAAGTCCTCCGCCTCGATGACGCCGTTGTGCGGGGCGAGGTCGATGACCGTCCCGGCGTAGCGGGTGGCGGCGTCGTGGTTGCCCGCTTCGAGGTGGAGCATCGCCAGGCGCAACGACGAGCCGAGTTCGGCCGGGCCCATGCCGGTGCGCTTGGCCAGCGCCCGCAGGTCTTCCCAGGGCTGGGTCCGCGCGGCCGGCGGCAGGACTTCCCCGGTGAGGTCGTCCAGCTCGTTGGTGAGCACCATCGTCCAGGCGAGTGCGTCGCCGTCGCCTTGCGCGGCTTGGCGTCCGGCCTCGGCGAGGCTGCTCTTGACGATCAGGACGGCCTGGTCGTGGTTGCCTTCTTCGAGCGCCTGCCGGGCGCTGTCCAGGCGTTCGGCGAACATGGGACCTCCGGCGGGGATGGTCGTCCCTCGTTGGGTCGCCGGGGGTCGTGATCGCGTTACTCGTTACCGAGCTGTGCCCGGATCAGCGACGCCGGGCCAGCGCGCGCAGGGCGGGGAGGTCCAGGCCGGTCAGCCGGCGGACCTCGTCGGCGTCCAGCGCGCCGCAGTCCAAGGCGCGGATGAACGACGTGGACAGGGCCTGGGCGGTGGCGGGTTCGTCGAGCACCGCGCCGCCGACGCGGTCCACGTAGGCCTTCAGGCGTTTCGCGTCGGGTTCCGCGTTCTCCAGGTAGTAGGCGTGGACGGCCGCGTACCGGGTGACCAGTTGGGCCGGGTGGAGGTCCCAGCCCTGGTAGAAGCCGTGCGCCAAGGCACGTCCGACCAGTGCGTAGTGGGTCCGCCAGCCGTGTTCGACCTGCTCGCCGACCGGCAGGACGTTGGTGGAGCCGTCGGACAGGGCCACGCCGGTGCCGGCGGCCGAGACCTGCATGACGTTCCTGGCGAAGTCGCACGCCCCGTGGGCGAGGTGCTGGTGCGCCGCGCCCAGGCCGCAGCCCGCCGTGTAGTCGTACGTGCCGAAGTGCAGGCCGGTGACCCGACCCCGGCCCGCTTCGATGAACGTCGGGACGGCCAGCCTGCCGTGGCTGTCCACAATGGACTGGGCGGTCTCGATCTGGATCTCGAAGCGGAGGTCGTGGTCGAACATGTCCAGGATGTCGCCGAAAACCTCCACCTGGGAGACGGACGTGACCTTGGGAAACGTGATCACGAAGTTCGGCGGGACGTCGCCGAGGGTGGTGAGGAAGATGTCCAGGGTCCGGATGCCCCGGTCACGCAATGCCTTGGTGTCGAACGACTTCATGCGCAGGCCGACGCGCAGGGGCGCGGTCCGGTCGGCCAGCCAGGTCCGGACGATGCCGGCGGTGCGTTCCGCGTCGTCGTCCTCGGTGGGCTTGGCGCCGTAGCCGTCCTCGAAGTCGATCCGCAGGTCTTCGACCGGTTCGGCGGCGAGCTTGGCCTGCACCCTCGCGTGCAGGATCGCGGCGAGGGTGTCGGGGACGTCGAGGATCCTCGCCAGGTCGGCGGCGGTCGGGGCGTGGCGGTCCAGCGCGGCAAGCGCTTGCGCGCCCCAGTCCCGCACCGTCGTCGGGGTCACCTCGTCCGCCGGGACGTAGCAGGTGTGCACCGGTTGACGGCCCTCGGGCGTCCGCTGGTCGACGTCGGACAGCCGGGCGGTGGCCGCCGCGACCGCCGACGGGTCCAGGGACGTCCTGGGCACGTCAGGCGATCCGCTCGTAGGCGGGCAGGGTCAGGAAGTCCGCGAAGTCGTCCGCCAAGGCCACCTGCTCGAACAGTTCCACGGCGAGGTCGAGGTGTTCGCCGTCCAGTTTCGCCTTGGCGTCGCGGAGGATCTCGCGGACCAGTTCCCCGGTCACCGGAGTGCCGTCGTCCAGCACCACGTCGTTGTGGACCCACTGCCAGAGCTGCGAACGGGAGATCTCCGCCGTGGCCGCGTCCTCCATCAGGTTGTGGATGGCCGCCGCGCCGTTGCCGCCGAGCCACGACAGCAGGTAGCGCACGCCGACATCCACGGCGCTCTCCACGCCCGCACGGGTCGCGTGGCCGCCGGCGGACTTGAGGTCGAGCAACTGGTCGGCGGTGACGTCCACGTCCTCGCGCAGCACGTCGAGCTGGTTGGGCCGGTCGCCGAGCCTGGCGTCGAAGATCTCCCGGCACACCGGGACGAGGTCCGGGTGCGCCACCCAGCTTCCGTCGAAGCCGTCGCCCGCCTCGCGGTTCTTGTCGTCGCGGACCTTGGCCAGCGCCTGCTCGGTGACCTCGGGGTCACGGCGGTTCGGGATGAACGCCGCCATGCCGCCCATCGCGAACGCCCCGCGCTTGTGGCAGGTGCGCACCAGCAGTTCGGTGTAGGCGCGCATGAACGGCGCGGTCATGGTGACGCTGTTGCGGTCCGGGAGGACGAAGTCCCCGCCCTGGTCGCGGAAGTACTTGATGATGCTGAACAGGTAGTCCCAGCGGCCCGCGTTGAGGCCCGAGGCGTGGTCGCGCAGCTCGTAGAGGATCTCCTCCATCTCGAACGCGGCGGGGATCGTCTCGATCAGCACGGTGGCGCGGATGGTGCCGTGCGGAACGCCCAGTTCGTTCTGCGCGGCGGTGAAGACGTCGTTCCACAGGCGGGCTTCGAGGTGGCTCTCCATCTTCGGCAGGTAGTAGTACGGCCGGCCGAGTTCGGCGTTGTGGAAGAAGTGCAGCCCGAAGTCGACCAGCGCGCCCACGGCGGGCGCCCCGTCGATCTCGATGTGCCGCTCGGGCAGGTGCCAGCCCCTCGGGCGGACGACGATCGTGGGGCGGTCGCCGTCGCCGAGCGAGTAGTGCTTGCCTTCCGGCGACCGGTAGTCGATCGTGCCGCGTGCGGCGTCGTAGAGGTTGACCTGACCCGCGACGACGTTGTGCCAGTGCGGGGTGTTCGCGTCCTCCAGGTCGGCGAGCCAGACCCGCGCACCCGAGTTGAGGGCGTTGATGGTCATCTTGCGCTCGGTGGGACCGGTGATCTCGACCCGGCGGTCGCGCAGCGGCTCGGGCGCCTCGGCGACCCGCCAGTCGCCTTCGCGGACGTGCCGGGTCTCGGCCAGGAAGCCCAGGGGACGGCGGGCTTTCCGGCGGGCCAGCAGCTCGTCCCGGGTGGCGGCGAAGGCGCGGTGGAGGCCGGCGACGAACTCCAGGGCGTCCGGCGTGAGGATCTGCCCGCCACGCTCGACTTCGTCCCCGAGCACGCGGATACCGGTCATGGTGGTGCCCCACCTCTCTGGCGACGACTTCTACTCTGCGGACTATAGTTTTTGCATCGCGGAACAGCAACGAGGGGTGATCCGGATGGCACGGGAGTCCACGGGCGGCGTCCAGTCGTTGCGACGCGCCTTCGACCTCCTGGAACGGCTCGCCGACGCGGGCGGCGAGGCGAGCCTGTCCGAGCTGGCCGCCGTCTCGGGGCTGCCGCTGCCGACCATCCACCGGCTCATCCGCACCCTCGTCACGCTGGGGTACGTCCGCCAGAACAGCAACCGCCGGTACACCCTCGGGTCGCGGCTGATCAGGCTCGGGGAGAGCGCGTCCCGGCAGTTCGGCACGTGGGCGCGGCCGTTCCTGGCGGAGCTGGTGGACTCGGTGGAGGAGACCGCGAACCTGGCCGTGCTGGACGGCGACGAGGTGGTGTACGTGGCCCAGGTGCCGTCGCGGCACTCGATGCGGATGTTCACCGAGGTGGGCCGCCGGCTGCTGCCGCACGGGACCGGGGTCGGGAAGGCGATGCTGTCCCGGCTGCCGCGCGCGGAGGCGCGGGCGCTGCTGGAGCGGACCGGGCTGCCCGCGTACACGCCGAACACCATCACCGATGCGGGTGAACTGCTGGCTTCGCTGGACCGGATCGCCGAGCAGGGCTACGCGCTGGACGAGAGCGAGCAGGAACTCGGCGTCCGGTGCGTCGCCGTGCCGCTGGACGGCGGGCCGACCAGGGCGGCCGTGTCCGTGTCGGGGCCCGAGGGGCGGCTGACGAAGGAGGCCGTGGACCGGATCGTGCCCGAAGTGCTCGCGATCGCCCGCCGCCTGTCCGCCCAAGCCGCGAGGGCTTGAAATCGCCGCCACACGATCGGATGACCCGATGAGGTCGAAAAAGGGCTCTCGGGTAATGATCTCCGGCGTGGGAACGACGTATGAGGGCCGCATCCTGACCCTGCACTGGGACGACCGCCAGGTGGTGGGCCGGTGGAGCGACGGCGTGGAGCTGGACCCGGTGCCGGTGGGACAGCCCGCCGACCGCGTGCAGTGGCTGGTGGACCTGATCGCCGAGTACCGCCGGGCGTTCCCGGGCGCGCGGGTGCGGGCGACGAACCGCGCCGGGTGGCGGGAGCCGTCCTCCGGACGCCTCCGGTACGTGGTGCCGCAGGAAGACGCCGCGACGCCGTCCTATGTGGTCCGGTCGGCGCTGGAGCCGTTGCACTACCACGTGTCCCCGGCGCGGCGGCAGGCCAAGGAGTGCTGGCACCGCTGCGCCGACGTGTAGCCGTTAGCCGAGCAGGGCGTCCACGAACGCGACCGGCTCGAACGGGGCCAGGTGGTCCGCGCCCTCGCCCAGCCCGACCAGCTTCACCGGGACGCCCAGCTCGCGCTGCACCTGGAACACGATGCCGCCCTTGGCGGTGCCGTCGAGCTTGGTCAGCACGATGCCGGTCACGTTCACCACCTCGGCGAACACCCGCGCCTGGGTGAGGCCGTTCTGGCCGGTGGTGGCGTCGAGCACGAGCAGCACCTCGTCCACCGCGGCCTGCTTCTCCACCACGCGCTTGACCTTGCCCAGCTCGTCCATCAGGCCGGTCTTGGTGTGCAGGCGGCCGGCGGTGTCGATCAGCACCGTGTCGACGCCCGTGTCCATGCCCCGCTTGACCGCCTCGAACGCCACCGACGCCGGGTCCGCGCCTTCGGCTCCCCGCACGGTGTCCGCGCCGACGCGCGAGCCCCACGTCTGCAACTGGTCGGCGGCGGCGGCGCGGAACGTGTCGGCCGCGCCCAGCAGCACGGAGCGGCCGTCGGCCACCAGCACGCGGGCCAGCTTGCCGGTGGTCGTGGTCTTGCCGACGCCGTTCACGCCGACGACCAGCACCACGGCGGGCTTGCCGGAGTGCGGCAGGGCGTGCACGGCGCGGTCCATCTCGGGGTGCAGCGCGTCGACCAGCACGTCCCGCAGCAGCGTGCGGGCGTCGTCGGACGAGCGCACGCCGCGGGCGACGATCTGCCGGCGCAGCGCGGTCACCACCTGGTCGGTGACGTTCGAGCCGAGGTCGGCCATCAGCAGCGTGTCCTCGACGTCGGTCCACGAGTCCTCGTCCAGGTCGCCCGCGCCGAGCAGGCCCAGCAGGCCCTGGCCGAACGTGGAGCGGGACCGGGCGAGCTTGCCGCGCAGCCGCTCCAGCCGGCCGGCCGTGGGCTCGATCTCGTCGATCTCGGACGCCTCTTCGGGCAGCGGCACCTCGACGAAGCCGCGCTTGACCGAGTCGCGCGGCACGGCCGCGTCGTCGCCCACGCCGGGCTGGCCGTCGACCTCGGTGCGGTCCGCGACCGGGTGCCGGACCGGCTCGGGTTCGACGGTGCGGGGCTCGACGGCGTCCGGCTGGACGGGCTCGGGTTTCGTCTCCGCGCCCGGTTCGACCGCGGTCGAGGGTGCGGCGAACGTGACGCCGCCGCCCGCCTGGTAGCCCTTGACCGGCTTGTCCTGCTCGCGCTCGGCCAGGCTGATCCGCCTGCGTCTGGTCAGCACGACACCCGTGACGAGGGCGACCGCGAGCAGCGCCGCGACGACAACGACGATCCAGATCAGCAGTTCCGTGGACACCCCGCAATCCTCGCACGCCACTGTCTGTGACCATCCAACGAAGCAGGTTGATATCCGGCAACTTTCCCACCAGACCCCTTGCGCATGCGGGCGGTGTGCAATAGGACACAGGGCGTGCGGGTGATCGGGCTCATCTCGGGGACGTCGATGGACGCCATCGACGTGGCGGTCGGCGACTTCACCCTGGACGGCCCGACCGTCGTGCTGGAGCCCGTCGCGCACGGCGAGCACCCGTTCCCGGCGGACCTGCGCGAGCCGCCGGCCGACGCCGCGGACCTGTGCGCGCTCGACACCCGGCTGGGGCAGGCGTTCGCCGAGGCCGCCCGCGCGCACGACGCGGACCTGGTCGCCTCGCTCGGCCAGACCGTGCACCACCAGGTGGTGGACGGCCGCTGCCTGGGCACGCTCCAGGTCGGGCAGCCCGCGTGGATCGCCGAAGCCACCGGGCTGCCGGTGATCGCCGACTTCCGGGTCCGGGACGTCGCGGCGGGCGGCCACGGCGCTCCGCTGGCGAGCACGCTGGACGCGCTGTGGCTCGCCGAGCTGCCGAACGCCGTCGCGCTGAACATCGGCGGCATCGCGAACATCACCCGGATTTCGCCCGAAGGTGTGATCGCCTACGACACCGGGCCGGGCAACGCGCTGATGGACGCCGCGATGACCGCCCTGTCGAACGGGCTGCGCCCGCAGGACACCGACGGCGAGTTCGCCGCCCGCGGCCACGTGCGCGCCGACCTGCTGGACCGGCTGCTGGCCGACCCGTACTACGCGCGGCACGCGCCCAAGTCGACCGGCAAGGAGCATTTCAACCGCGCCTACCTGGACCGCGTGACCGAGGGCCTGGTCATGCCCGCCGAGGACCTGCTCGCCACGCTCACCGAGCTGACCGCCCGCACCGTCGCCGCCGGGTGCGCCGGCGCGTCGACCGTGGTCGGCTCCGGCGGCGGGATGCGCAACCCCGTGCTCGTGGACTCGTTGCGGAAGAAGGTGAACCTGCGCGGCAGCGACGAGCTGGGCCTGCCCGCCGACGGCAAGGAGGCCTACCTGGCGGCGCTGCTGGGCTTCCTGACCTGGCACGGGCTGCCCGCGAACGTGCCCGCCGCCACCGGCGCGGCCGGCCCGCGCCTGCTCGGCTCGATCACCCCCGGCCGCGCCCCGCTGCGCCTTCCCGAACCCGCGGCCACCCCCGTCACCGGGCTCAGAATCGGAGGACACCGTGCGCGCACTTGATGTCGCCATCATCGGGCTGTTCCTGGTGGGCATGCCGCTGCTGGGGGTGTGGATCGGCGGGCGGCAGCGGTCCGCCACGGACTACTTCGTCAGCGAGCGGCGCATCTCGTGGTGGGTGGTGTGCGTGTCGGTGGTGTCGGCGGAGACGTCGACGCTGACCGTGTTGTCCGTGCCGACCATCGCGTACGGCGGGACGATGACGTTCCTGTCGCTGGCGATCGGGTACCTGATCGGGCGGATCGTGGTGTCGTTCGTGCTGCTGCCCAAGTACATCGCGGGCGAGTTGGTCACCGCGTACGGGTTCCTCGGCAAGCGGTTCGGCGGCGGGCTGCAGAGCACGGCGTCGGTGACGTTCCTGGTCACCCGGCTGCTGGCGGACGGGCTCCGGCTGTTCGCCACCGCCATCCCGGTGAAGGTGGTGCTCGCCGCGTACGGGGTGAACGCGTCGTACTGGCTGATCGTCGTCGTGCTGGGCCTGGCGATGGTGGTCTACAGCTTCCTGGGCGGCGTGCGCGCGGTCGTGTGGGTCGACGCCATCCAGATGCTCTGGTACGTGCTCGGCGCGGTCGTGGTGATCGTCGTGCTGTCCGGGAAGCTGCCCGACGGGTGGTTCTCCTCGGCCGCGGACGCCGGGAAGTTCCAGATCTTCGACTTCGCCGCCAGCCCGTTCACCTCGCCGTACGCGATCCTGACGGCGTTCGTCGGCGGCGCGGTGCTGTCCATGGCGTCGCACGGGGCGGACCAGTTGATCGTGCAGCGGCTGATGGCCACGAAGGACGTGCGGGCGGCGCAGAAGGCGCTGATCGCCAGCGGCGTCGTGGTGTTCATCCAGTTCGCGCTGTTCCTGTTCATCGGCGTGATGCTGTGGGCGTTCTACCGGGGCGCGAACCCCGTCAAGGACCTGAAGCTCAACAACAACGACGAGCTGTTCGCGAACTTCATCGTGCGGGACATGCCGTCGGGGGTGTCCGGGTTCGTGATCGCGGGCATCCTGGCGGCGGCGCTGTCTTCGTCGTTGGGTGCGCTGGCCTCGTCGACCGTGACGGACGTGTACCAGCGGGTGGTGCGGCGGCCGATGAGCGAGGCCGAGGTGTTCCGGCAGGGTCGCATCTGGACCGTGGTGTGGGCCGGCCTGCTGGTCGTGTGCGCCGGGCTGTTCGCGACCTTGACCCGCCGTGGTAACCCGATCGTGGAGCAGGGGCTGTCGATCGCCGGGTTCACCTACGGGGCGCTGTTGGGGGCGTTCCTGCTGGGGTTGCTGTTCCGCAAGGCCAGGCAGACCGACGCGATCGTGGCGTTCGTGGTCACGGTCGCGGTGATGGCGTTCGTGATCCTCGGGGTGAAGTTCGTCGGGCCGGAGGCCGCGCTGACGATCGACTTCTCGGCGGCGACGGCGAACTCGAAGGTTCTGGCTTATCCGTGGTACACGCCGATGGGCGTGCTGGTGACGCTGACCGTCGGCGGCCTGTTGTCGCTCCGGCATAAGGGGTACACGCCGCCCGACGTGCAGGACGTGGTCAGCGCCAAGGCCGCGTGACTCGTGGGGGCCGCCGGGAGGGCGGCCCCTGCTTCAGGCGGCGGGCGTCGCCCGGTAGGCGACCAGTTCGAGGTGGAGGCGGAAGCCGAGGCGGTCGAACATGCGTTGGGACGAGGCGTTGCCGGCCAGGATCGACGCGGCGGCCTGCGGGCGCGCGCCGAAGCGTTCGGCGAGCTTCCAGACCAGTTCGGTGACGAGCGCCGCGCCCACTCCCCCGCCCCGCACGCCGGGTTCCACCGCCACGAAGTCGATGTAGTACTCCCCGGGCTCGGCCTTGCCCGCCGCGTAGCCGAGCACGGCGTCGCCGTCCATCGCCACGACGACGGTGTGCTTGCCGTCGCCGTCCACGAGCTTGCGGCCGGACAGGTAGGTCTTGGGGAAGCAGCGCTCGTGCAGCACGGCCACGGCCTCGTGCACGGCGGCATCCGTTGGCAGGACGCGCATCTCGCGGGCCGGACCGGTGCGGGGGCAGCTCGCCTCGCGCATCAGCAGGCCGCGCAGCCCGTCGCCGTCGAGCACGTAGATGCCGCTGGCGCGGCCGGCGGTGAAGCCGTGCCGCTGGGCGAACGCGGCCAGCCTGCGGTGCTCGGTGTGGCCGTAGACCTCGCGGTCCTCGATGCCGTGCAGCAGGGGCGCCGCCTTCTCGTACAGGGCGTCGGAGGTCTGGTCCCAGATCCGGCTGCCCGCCGGGTGGTTCACCGGCACGTCCACGAACGGGCCGTGCAGGAACACCCGCTTCAGCTCGGTGTCCACCTCTACGCTCAGCACCCCGCACAGCCGCCCCGAGTCGTCGGTCGCGACGACCGTGCAGGAGGGCCAGTCGGGTTCGAATTCGGCGAGTTCCTCGGTCAACTCGCCGAGCGTCTCACCGAGGTAGCCGATGTGGTGCGCGGTGTCGGCTTGGAGCCGGACTAGCAGCGCCAGCACGGCACGCAGGTCGTCCTGGCCGGCGAAACGGATGTCATACATGTCCGGAATAGTCACTCGCGGGGTCGCCGAACGCGAGGGAGTTTTCGGGCATGGACGCAGACGACGTGACCAGGGCCGTTCCGGCGGGTGCGGCGTTCCTCGGCCAGGCGGTGGGCGCGGGTTGGGCGGTGGTGGTCGAAGGACCCTCGCGGAGTGCGTCGGACGGCGGCTGTTCCCGGGGCGGCGACCCGTGGCGGACGCTGCTGTGGGCCAACGGCAGGCAGCCGCTGGGCGACTTGCCGCGCCGGAGCGGGTGGCGCTGGAGCCCCGACCCGCGCGAGTCGTAACGCGCCTATCTCTTGCCGCCGGGCGTGGGGTGGTGGACCCTCAAGATGTGAGTGAGGAAACGATCCAACTCGAACTCAACGACAGCGGGGTGGCGGTAGACCTGCCGATGCCTGCCAACCAGCGGGATCAGGTGCAGGAGGTCCCCTACCGGCCGGTGGAATTCCGGGACGACGACTTGCCGAGCGCACTCCAGCGTGCCTCTTCCTGGCTGCGTCAGACCCAGGACTGGCTGGGTGAGCCGGTCGACGTGATCGCCATCCACCTCGACTACGACGACACCAAGGGTTCGCCTTACTACAACCTCAAGCTGCTGTGCAACGACGAGGACCTGGCCGGGGTGCCGCGCGTGGTCCGGGAGCACGAAGGCACAGTTACCCGCCAGTAGCGTACCGTTCAGGTCATGTCGGATCGCGTGTACCCGCCGGTGATCGCCGCGGCCAAGCTCCTGTTCCGCGTGCTCGACCTCCGCGTCACCGTGGACGGCGCGCGTCATGTGCCGATCACCGGCGGGGCCGTGCTGGCGAGCAACCACGTCAGCTACCTCGACTTCGTCTTCGCCGGCTTCGGAGCCCTGCCCTCCCGCCGGCTGGTGCGGTTCATGGCCAAGCACGAGGTGTTCGAGCACGCGGTCTCGGGGCCGTTGATGCGTGGGATGCACCACATCCCCGTGGACCGCGCGGCCGGCCAGGAGTCCTACCGGCAGGCGTTGGCCGCGCTCCGGTCGGGCGAGGTGGTGGGCATCTTCCCGGAGGCCACCATCAGCCGCTCGTTCACCGTCAAGGACGTGAAGAGCGGCGCGGTGCGCCTGGCGGCCGAGGCCGGCGTGCCGCTGCTGCCGGTGGCCTTGTGGGGCACGCAGCGGCTGTGGACCAAGGGCCGGCCGAAGAACCTGACGCAACGCCACGTGCCCGTGACGATCATCGTCGGCGAGCCGGTCGAGCCGACCACGGACCAGGACCTGCGCACCCGGATGCAGGAACTGCTGGACGAGGCCCAGGCCCGCTACCCGGAGCCCGGCGAGGGCCAGTGGTGGCACCCCGCCCACCTCGGCGGCGCCGCGCCGACACCCGAGGAAGCCAAAGCCCTCGACGCCCGCCCGGTCACCGACACCCGCTGACGCCCGCTGTCGCCGGCGGAGTCTACGAACGCGTTGCAGCACACCGATTCTGGTCGGCTCATGTACCGGAACTAAGCCTCGGGCCCGGCTTCGGCAGCAGGCTCCGCGGCGGACTCGGCATCGGCGACGGGCACAGCAGGCGCGGCGGCGGGCGTGGACTTGGCGGTCGGCTTCAGGTCTTCCCGGCCACGCAGGCGCTGCGAGATCACCTGGCTGATCCCGTCCCCCCGCATGGAGACGCCGTACAGCGCGTCCGCGATCTCCATGGTCGGCTTCTGGTGCGTGATGATCAGTAGCTGCGAACGCTCGCGCAACTGCTCGAACAGCCCGATCAGGCGGTGCAGGTTGGTGTCGTCCAAGGCCGCCTCGACCTCGTCCATCACGTAGAACGGCGAAGGCCGCGCGCGGAAGATCGCGACCAGCATCGCCACCGCCGCCAACGACTTCTCGCCACCGGACAGCAGCGACAGCCGCTTGACCTTCTTGCCCGGCGGCCGGGCCTCCAGCTCGATGCCGGTGCTCAGCATGTCGTCCGGCTCGGTCAGCACCAGGCGGCCCTCGCCGCCGGGGAACAACACCTTGAACACGATCTCGAACTCGCGGGCCACGTCCTCGTACGCCGACGTGAAGACCTCCAGGATCTTCTCGTCGACGTCCTTCACCACGGTCAGCAGGTCGCGCCGGGTCGCCTTGATGTCCTCTAGCTGGTTGGACAGGAACTTGTACCGCTCCTCCAGCGCCGCGAACTCCTCCAGCGCCAGCGGGTTGACCTTGCCCAGCAGCGACAGGTCCCGCTCGGCGCGCTTGGCCCGCCGCGCCTGGGTGTCCCGGTCGTACGGGATCGGCTGGGGCGCGGTGACCGGCTCGCCCCGCTCCTTCGCGGCCTCGTACTCGGCGACCTCGGCCTGCGACGGCGGGATGTACACGTCCGGCCCGTACTCGGCGACCAGGTCCTCCAGGCCGATGCCGAAGTCCTCGGCGACCTTGGTCTCCAGTTGCTCGATGCGCATCCGCTGCTCGGCCCGCAGCACCTCGTCCCGGTGCACGGCGTCGGTCAGCTTCTCCAGCTCCACCGACATCTCGCGCACCAGGTTGCGCACCTGCGCGAGATACGTCTCGCGCTGCGCCTTGCGCTCCTGCGCGCTGTCCCGTTCACGGGCCGCGCGCTCCAACGACGCGGCGATCCGCTCCAGCGCGACCTCGCCGCCCCGGACCACGGCCTTCGCCACCACGGCGCCCCGCGCACGGGCCGCGTGGGCGCGCTGGGCACGTTCCCGCGCCTCCCGCTCGGCCCGCGCCGCACGCCGCAGCCCCTCGGCCTTGCCCTGCAACGCCCGCGCCCGCTCCTCGGCGGTGCGCAGGTGCAGCCGCGCGTCGACCTCGCCCTGACGGGCCGCGGCCAGCTCGGCGGCGGCCTCGTCGCGCTGCGCCGTGTCCGGCTCGTCGTCCAGCGGCTGCTCCTCGGCGACCAGGAGGCGTTCCTCCAGCTCGCCGAGCTTGAGCAGGTTCTCCTCGCGGGCCGCCTCGACCTTCTCCCGCTGCGCCCGCACGCGCTCGACCTCGGCTTCGGCCGACCGCACGGCCGCCGCCAGGCGGTTGAGCCGCTCCGACGACCGCGCGCGCCGCACCTTGGCCTCGTTGAGCTGCTCCTTCAGCGCGGCGACCTCGCCGCGCCGCGCCTGCTGCTCGGCCCGCGCGCCCTCCAGCGCCGCCGCCGACTGCTGCAACGCCCGTTCCGCCAGCGCCAGCTTCTCCGACGCCTCGTCCACGGCCGCCTGGACCTCGATCACGCTCTGGCTGCGCCCGGACCCGCCGACCGCCCAGTCCGTGCCGAACACGTCACCCTCGCGGGTCACGGCGCGCACGTCCGGCCGGGCCTCCACCAGGGACCGCGCGGCGGCCAGGTCGTCCACCACGGCCAGCCGGTCCAACGCGCGGTGCAACGCGGGCCGCAGCGCCTCGGGGGCCTGCACCGCGTCCACCGCCCACCGCGCCCCGTGCGGCAGGACCGGCCACGCGGACCGGTCCACCGGCCCGGCACCGCCCACCAGCACCCCGGCCCGGCCGGTGTCCTGCTCCTTCAACAGCTCCAGGGCGGCCACCGCGTCGGACCCGGACGCCACCGCCACCGCGTCGGCGATCGGACCCAGCGCCGCCGCCAGCGCCACCTCGTGCCCCGGCTCGACGGTCAGCAGGGCCGCGACGGAACCCAGCAGGCCGGGCAGCCGCGACGCCAGCAGCGCGCCCGCGCCGTCCTTGCGGGTCAGCCCCAGCGACAGGGCGTCGACGCGGGCCTTCCACGACGCGATGTCCCGTTCGGCCGTCCGCTCGGCCTTGACCAGCTCCTCCACCCGCCGCCGGGCGGCGTCGTCCGCCTCCGCGGCCAGCTTGTGCCGGTCGTCCAGCCCGACGTCGTCCTCGTCCTCGGTGCCGGTGACCTCACGCGCCTCGGCCAGCTCCTGGGACGCGACCTCGACCCGCTGCACGGCCTCGGCCAGCGCGACCGACATCCGCTCGATCTCCTCGGCGGTCGCGGACGTCTTCGAGCGCAGCGCCTCGACCTGCCCGGACAGCCGGGCGAGCCCCTCGCGCCGGTCGGCGATCGCCCGCACGGCCGCGAGGTGCGCCTTCTCCGCCGCCGACACCATCCGCTCCAGCTCGGCCCGCGTCTCGACGGCCTCGGCCAGCCCGACGCGGGCCTCCGTCACGCCGTCCTGGAGCTCCTGCTCCAGCATCGCGGTGTGCTCGGCCTCGGCGTCCAGCTCGTCCGGGTCGCGCCCGCCGCGCGGGGCCTCCACGGACGCCGACAGGTGCCGCTCGCGCTCCACGGCCAGCCGCACGGTGCCGCGCAGCCGCTCCTCCAGCGCCGACAGCCGGTACCAGGTGTCCTGGGCGCGCTGGAGCTTCGGCGCGTCCGCCGTGACCTGGTCCTCCAGCTCGTTCTGCTGTAACTGCGCCTGCTGCAGCGACCGCTCGACCTCGGCCCGGCGCGCCCGGGCCGCCGCCTCGTCCTGCTCCTCGCGGGCCAGCGCCTCGCGCTGCGTCACCAGGTCGTCGGCCAGCAGGCGCATCCGGGCGTCCCGCAGCTCGGACTGCACGACCTGGGCGCGGCGGGCGATCTCGGCCTGCTTGCCCAGCGGCTTGAGCTGGCGGCGCAGCTCGGCGGTGAGGTCGGTGAGGCGGGTCAGGTTCGCCTGCATCGCCTCCAGCTTCCGCAGCGCCTTCTCCTTGCGCTTGCGGTGCTTGAGGACGCCCGCGGCCTCCTCGACGAACGCCCGGCGCTCCTCCGGCTTGGACTCCAGGATCGCGGCGAGCTGGCCCTGGCCGACGATCACGTGCATCTCGCGGCCGATGCCGGAGTCCGACAGCAGCTCCTGGATGTCCATCAGCCGGCACGAGTTGCCGTTGATCTCGTACTCGGTCGCGCCCTCGCGGAACATCCGGCGGGTGATCGACACCTCGGTGTACTCGATCGGCAGCATGCCGTCGGAGTTGTCGATGGTCAGCGTCACCTCGGCGCGGCCGAGCGGGGCGCGCCCGGAGGTGCCCGCGAAGATGACGTCCTCCATCTTGCCGCCGCGCAGGTCCTTCGCGCCCTGCGTGCCCATCACCCAGCGGAGCGCGTCGAGCACGTTGGACTTGCCGGACCCGTTGGGACCGACGACGCACGTGATGCCCGGCTCGAAGCGCAGCGTGGTAGCCGAGGCGAAGGACTTGAACCCCTTCAGCGTCAGGCTCTTGAGGTGCACCGGGGCAGAGTACCCGCGAGCCGTCCGGGCCAGTCGCCAGGCGCGCCGCCGGCCGGCCCGACCAAGGGCTCACGGACGCACCGAGACCAGCACCTTCTGGTCCACCACGACGTCCAGCCGCTCGATCTGGTCGAGCCGGAACGACGTCGAACCGGGGATCCGCTCGTCCGCGCCGTGGTCGGTGCCCCACCAGCCGCCGACCTCGGTCTTCCCGGTCCGGTCGTGCACCAACAGCTTGCAGCGCTGACCAGGGGGGATGCTCTGGAGGCTCAGCCACAGCTCGGTGCCCCAGGACTTGGCCACCAGGTCGGCCTGCGCGGACACGCCGGTGCCGCCGTCGCTGGCCTGCCACCGCACCGGGGCGGCGTCCGGCCGGAAGGCCAGCACGGCGACCGCGACCACCACGGCCACCAGCACGCCGACGCCCGCCAGCACCGGCCACCGGCGCTTCGCGACCGGCTCCGGCTCGGGTTCGGGCGCCGGTTCCGGGGCCGGCAGCGGGAACAGGTCCGGGCCCGGCGCCGGATCCTCGAACGGCAGCTCCAGGTCCTCCAGCCGGACCTGGCTGAGCAGGCCGGGCAGCGGGGCCAGCCGGAGCATCTCGCGGCGGCAGATGGCGCAGCCGCGCAGGTGCCGCTCGAACGCCGACCGCTCGGCCGGGTCGAGCGAGCCGAGCAGGTACGCGCCGAGCGCGACCGTCTGGATGCAGCTCACGACTCGGTCACCCCGCGCTCCTCCAGGGCGTCGCGCAGGGCGCGCAAGGCGTAGAAGCACCGCGACTTGACCGTGCCGGGCGGGATGCCCAGGACGGCCGCCGCCTCGTTGACCGTGCGGCGGCGGTAGTACAGCTCGACCACCACCGCGCGGTGGTCCGGGCTGAGCGCGCGCAGCGCCTCGGCCACCTGCCAGCTCTGGAGCACGTGCTCCACCTCGTCGGCGACCGGCGGCAGGTCGGTCGGCTCGATGGGCACCTCGGAGTTGCGCCCGCCGCGCCGTCGGAATCCCGAGATGACCAGGTTCCGGGCCACCGTATAGAGCCAGGGGCCGGCGTCGGCAGGGGTCAGTTGGTCCACGTGCTTCCAGGCGCGCAGCAGCGTCTCCTGGACCACGTCCTCGGCCTGCTGGTGGTCACCGCCGACCAGGCGCAGGACGTAACCGTGCAGCGGACCACGCCAGCGGCCGTATAGCTGCCTGACCACGTCCTCGCCTCGGTCCACACCGGTTTACTACGCCACCGGACCCCTGTGCGTTCAACGCTCCGCGAAACCCGTCAGGCCGCCGCGGGCCTCGGACCAGCGCTCCACGACCGATTCCACCCGACCGGGTGTATCGCCGGAACGCAATGCCGCCAACAGCGAACGGCACGCCTCCTCGGTCCCTTCGGCGTTGACCTCCACCCGGCCGTCCCGGAGATTCGACGCGCTGCCGACCAAGCCCAGCTCAAGGGCCCTGGCCCGGGTCCACCACCGGAAGCCGACACCCTGCACGTGCCCACGCACCCAGGCCGTGAGACGCACGGTCCGCTCTACTCCAGCCACAACTACCATCCTGACATTTCACCCATTAGTGGTACGGTGCGCGACCGTGACTGCGCGGCGCGGTAACCGATCCGTGGTAGGCGGACTCGTCGGCCTGCTCCTGGGGGCCGCCGGCGCGACCGGTGTGGCCTTCGCCAGCCCCGGACAGCTCGGTCCCTTCGCCGCGCCCACCACAGCACAGCAGGCGCGGGGCGACAATTCGGGCGTCGGCGGGGTGGGCGGTGTCGGCTTACCCGCGACGACCACCGAGCCGACCCTGATCGCGCCGACGACGACCGAGCCGACGACCACCACGACCACGGCGGCGACGACCACCTCGACCGAGACCACGACGACCACCACCGAGCCGACCACCGCGCCTCCGACGACCACCACCACGACCGTTCCCCCGGTGTCCCAGCAGCAGCGCGTCGTGGACCTGGTGAACGAGGCGCGCGCCGCCGCCGGCTGCGGGGCGCTGAAGGTGGACGACCGGGTCGTGCGGGCCGCTCAGGGCCACAGCGACGACATGTCGGCCCGCGACTACTTCTCGCACGAGACGCCCGAGGGCGTCGACTTCGCCGCCCGGATGCGCGCGGCGGGCTACCCCGAGCCGGGCGGCGAGAACATCGCCAAGGGCCAGCGCACGCCCGAAGCGGTCATGAGGGCGTGGATGAACTCCGACGGGCACCGCCGCAACATCCTCAACTGCAGGTTCGCCGTGATCGGCGTGGGACTGGCCGCCGACGGCTGGTACTGGACCCAGAACTTCGGCTGGTAGCGAGCCATTCGCCGGCCGTCCACTCGGAGAGGGAGAACGCGTGACCGACGGGCTGTACGAGACCCCGGAACCCGACCGTCGACGTCCGCGCGTGTCGCCGAACGTCCTGCTCGCCGCGTCCGGCGTGCTGGTGGCGACGATCTTCGCGGCCATCGCGTCGATCGCGGGCGCCTCGGAGGACGCCGCGCCCGCCAAGCCGACCCCCCGCGAGGACGTCGTGTCGCGCAGCACGCTGACCACGGTGCCGAAGACGTCGGCGACGTCGGTCACCGCCACCACGACCGCCGAGACGACGACGTCCGACCAGGCGACGACCACCACCACCACGCCGTCCAGGCGCACCCGCGTGACGACCGTGACCCGCCCGGACGGCACCACCACGACCACGACGGTCGAGGACACGCCTCCCGTGCAGCCGCCCGCCACGACGACCCCGGCGCCGACCACCACCACCCCCGACCCTCCGGCCAGCAGCACCACGACACCTCCGGTCGTCACGTCATCGAGCACCACAACCTCGGGCTGAGCCAAACGAGGGCGTCGCGCAGGGGTGACGGTTCACCACACGAAGGTGTGGAGGACCGCTCCGGCGATGAGGAGCCCGCCGCCACCCGCCGATAACTCGGACACCTGACCATCCGACCAGGTCCTCCCAAGGGAGATGGTGTGTTCGAGGAAGATCAACAGGCGTCGCCGAAGCGGAAGGCCTCCTCGGTGGCGCTGCTGGCGGCCGGCGGCGCGGTCGTCGCCACCGTGATAGCCACCCTCGCATCCCTGCTGACGCAGAGCGGCGACGAGCCGGACGCGGGTCCACCCCGGCCGCAGGTCGACATCCACGCGACCACCGGCACCTCCGTGCAAGTGGCGGCGGACGGCCGCACGTCCACCGTGGTGATCACGGTCTCGACCGGCGCCACCAAGCCGGCGCAGGGGCCGGAGACCGCCGCCCCGAACCCGGAGGAGCCGAGGGCCCAGCCGCCCACGACGACGGAGCCCGCGCCGCAGCCGACGACGACGTCCCAGCCGCAGAGCAACCCGCCCACGTCGTTCGAGCCGTCGCCGGGCCCGTCGTCGTCCAGCTCCGCGACGAGCCCGAGCCCGACGCCGAGCACGGAGCCCTGAGAAACGGCGTGCGTCCCCGTGGGCCGGTCGTTAGGCTCCGGTCGGGTGAGCGACTTCACCGAGGTGCGGGTCGATCCGTCCAACTCCCGCCAGTTGGACGCCTGGGACGGCGACCAGGGCGCGCTCTGGGCGGACCGCGCCGAGCGCTTCGACGACGGCGTGGCCCGTTACCACCACCGGCTGCTCGACGTGGCGGCCGTCGAGCCGACGTCGCGGGTCCTGGACATCGGCTGCGGCACCGGGAAGACGACCCGGGACGCGGCCCGGCGCGGCGGTTCGGCGCTGGGCGTGGACCTGTCGTCGCGAATGATCGACCTGGCGCGCCGGCAGGCGGAGCGGGAACACGTGTCCAACGTGTCCTTCGAGCAGGCCGACGCGCAGGTCCACCCGTTCCCCGAGGCGGGTTTCGACCTCGCGGTCAGCCGGCACGGGTCGATGTTCTTCGGCGACCCGGTGGCCGCGTTCGCCAACATCACGCGGGCGCTGCGGCCCGGCGGCCGGCTCGTCCTGCTGACCTGGCAGCCGATGGCGCGCAACGAGTTCGTCACCGCGTTCCGCACGGCGCTGGCGGCCGGCCGCGACCTGCCCGCGCCGCCGCCGGACGCGCCGGGCCCGTTCTCGCTGAGCGACCCCGAGCGGGTGCGGCGGCTGCTGGCGTCGGCCGGGCTGGTCGACATCCGGCTCGACGGCCTGAGCGAGCCCATGTACTTCGGCCGTGACGTGGCGGACGCGTTCGCGTTCGTGTCCCGTCAGCACGGCGGCTCGGTGCAGGACCTGGACGCCGACACGAGGGCCCGCGCGCTCGCCGGCCTGCGGAGCAGCCTGGCGGCGCACGAGACCGACGAGGGCGTCTGGTACGACTCGGCGGCCTGGCTCATCGAGGCTCGGCGGCCCTGAGCCGAGCAGCGGACCCCGCAGGTCCGGCCGGCCGCGCACCGATACCGCCGGAGGTCTGCCGGCTACCAGACGTCCCCGTCACGCCAGTCGCACGCCAGCGGCCCGTCCAGGTCCAGCGAGGCCGTCACGGGCAGCACGAAGACGCCGCCGTCGTCGTCCTCGGTGCGTTCCGGCCCGCCCGGGGCCAGCACCGAGGACGGACCGCGCCACGGCCGCCACCCGCGAGCCGCGTAGAAGTCCAGCGCGTCCTCGGACGCGCTCAGCGCCCCGACCTCGTACGCGCCGCGCACCACGCCCTCCAACGCCGCCATGACGCTCGCGCCGTGCCCGCGCCCACGCCGGTCCGCCCGAACCGCCACGGCCTCGATGTACCCGGCGCGCAACGCCCGCCCGCCGTGCAGCAACCGGCGCTGCACCACCGAACCGTGGCCGATCAGCTCGTCGCCCTCCCACACCAGCGCGTGCACACCACCCAGCGCGTGCTCCCAGTCCTCGTCGGCGAAATCGCCGTCGAACGCGTCGTCGCACAACTTGCGCGCCGCCGCCAGCACCGCCGGGTCCACTCCGGACGTGTGCGCCGTAGTGATCATCGAGCCGCCAACCCCTTGTCCACCGATGACATCACGGTGCGCGAGGTCCCCGACCGCCCGGCCGGCCGTTTCACGCACGTGATGACAACGGTCACGTCGTCCACGGAGTGCCCGTGACGTGAATCACAGCAAAGCGCTGTCACGGACCTCGCCGCCGTCCCGCTCCACCAGTGACGAAAGGACGGGGACATGACGAAGCACAGGCACGCCGGCGGGGACCGGATCGTGGTCGTCGGCGCCGGCTATTCGGGACTCGCGGCGGCCAAACTGGCGGCGAAGTGGACCGACGCGCGGGTCACCCTGGTCAACGCCCGCGACGGGTTCGTGGAGCGGGTCCGGCTGCACCAGCTCGCCGCCGGGCAGACCTTGCCGGACCGGCCGCTCGCCGACCTGCTGCGCGGGACCGGCGTCGAACTCGTGGTGGACCGCGTCACCGCCATCGACCCGGAGACCCGCAAGATCGAACTCACCGCCGGCGCGCTCGCCTACGACCGGCTGATCTACGCGCTCGGCAGCCACGCGGACCTGGACTCGACGCCCGGCGTCCGCGACCACGCCCACAGCGTCGCCACCCGGGAGGACGCCGAGCGGCTGCGGGACGCGCTCGCGCACGCCCGCACGGTGGCGGTCGTCGGCGGCGGCCTCACCGGGATCGAGGCCGCCGCCGAGCTGGCCGAGAGCCACCCCCGGTTGACGGTCGTCCTGGTCACCGGAGGGGTCCTCGGCGCCGCGCTGTCCGCGAAGGCACGGCGCTACCTGCGCACGACGTTCGCCCGGCTGGGCGTGGCGATCCGCGAGGACGCCCACGTGACGTCCGTCGACGCGACCGGCGTGCGGCTGGCCGACGGGAGCCGGGTCGACGCCGACACGGTCGTGTGGACGGCGGGCTTCCGCGTCCCGGACCTGGCCCGCGAAGCCGGTTTCGCGGTCGACGGCAACGGCCGGGTGGTCGTGGACCAGACGCTGGCCTCGGTGTCGCACCCGGACGTGCTGGCCGTCGGCGACGCCGCCGCGATCCGCCGCCCGGACGGGCTGGAGCTGCGCATGGCGTGCGCGACGGGGACGCCCACCGCCCAGCGGGCCGTGCGCGCGCTGGCCGACCGGATGCGGGGCCTCGAACCCAAGCCGTTCCGGTTCTCCTACATCAACCAGTGCATCAGCCTCGGGCGCAGGCACGGCCTGATCCAGTTCGTGCGCGGCGACGACAGCCCCCGCGACGCGGTGCTCACCGGACGGCTCGCCGCACGCTACAAGGAGGCCGTGGTGCGCAGCACGATCCTGTTCGAGCGCCACCCCAGGCTGCCCGCGGGCTGAGCGCTCCCGGCGGCGTCACAGCTCGAAGCGGTACCCCATCCCCGGCTCCGTCACCAGGTGCCGGGGATGCGACGGCTCGGGCTCCAGCTTGCGCCGCAACTGGGCCAGGTACACCCGCAGGTAGTGGGTCTCCTTGGCGTACTGCGGGCCCCACACCTCCTGCAGGAGCTGCTTCTGCGCCACCAGCCGGCCCCGGTTGCGGGCCAGGATCTCCAGCAGGCCCCACTCGGTCGGCGTGAGGTGCACCTCCTCGCCCTCCCGGATCACCTTCTTCGCCGCCAGGTCCACCGTGAACGACGACGTCTCCACTACGGCGTCCTCGCCCTCCGCCACGGCCGACCGGCGGACCGCCGCGCGCAGCCGCGCCAGCAGTTCATCCATGCCGAACGGCTTGGTCACGTAGTCGTCCGCGCCCGCGTCCAGCGCCTCCACCTTGTCGGTCGAGTCGGTGCGCGCGGACAGCACGATGATCGGCACGGACGTCCAGCCGCGCAGCCCGGCGATCACCTCGGTGCCGTCCACGTCGGGCAGCCCGAGGTCGAGCACGACGACGTCCGGCTTGCCCTCGGCGGCGGCCTTGAGGGCGCTCGTGCCGTCGTGGGCGGTCAGCACCGAGTAGCCGCGTGCGGACAGGTTGATCCGCAGGGCGCGCACGATCTGCGGTTCGTCGTCGACCACGAGCACCTTCGTCACGGTGCGAGACTACGTCGCGGCTCGCCGGGCCCGCCCGACACGACTCGGTTTTCCGCCCTTTCTGATGCCACCTTGATGCCGGCTACCACGGCTTTTATGCCGATTTAGCGGGTGGTGGACCGCATCGGTGCGGAAACGGTGAGTACATATGGGTGCGAATGAATCCATTCGCTGGACATCCGTAGTGCGATAGTGCGAATGTCCTGTCCGAATTCGGACACTTGCTCACGGTCAGTGAGCCACGAGGAGGTCCTCGATGACCACCAGTGTGACCAACCAGGACGCGTTACAGCTCGTGGTCGCCGTGCACCGGCTGGTCCGCAGTCTGCGGCAGTCGGCGCCCGTAAGGCGGTTGCAGCCCACGCAGCTCCTCGTACTCGCCGAGCTGGCCACTCAGGGGCCTATGCGCATCGGTGAGATCGCGGTGCGCGCGTTGTGCTCGCAGCCGACGGCGACCACGGTGGTGACCGGGCTGGAAACCGGCGGCCTGGTGCGGAGGGAAGCGGATCCGGCGGACGGCCGGGC
Source organism: Actinosynnema sp. CS-041913 (assembly GCF_050942485.1). NCBI lineage: Bacteria > Bacillati > Actinomycetota > Actinomycetes > Pseudonocardiales > Pseudonocardiaceae > Actinosynnema > Actinosynnema sp. CS-041913. The sequence goes on from NZ_CP192037.1 coordinate 7,609,969, forward strand.
GACGATCGTGGAGCTGACCGGCGCGGGCCGGGACACGATCCTGTCGCTCGCGCACGGCGAGGCCGAACTGCTGTCCGAACGGCTGTCGCGACTGTCCGAAGAGGAACGCGACCACGTCCGCTCCGTCACGCCGCTGCTGCGCAGGCTCGCCGAGCCGAAATCACGCTGAACCCCCGACGCCTGCTCACCGCCGACGACGCCGGCCCGCCCGCCGACGACTTCGGCGCTACCCTGCCGACTCCGGCTCACCGCCGACGACTTCCGCACACGCGTCGGCGGGGGCGGGGTTCGCGCGATTCACCGCAGGACGCGCGGCCTCGGCTGGCAGCGCGGGCACGAGTAGGACGAGCGGTTCATGAAGGGTTCGCGCACGATTGCGGCCCCGCACCTCGCGCACGGCCGGTCCTCCTGCCCGTAAACGTTCAGCGAACGGTCGAAGTAGCCGGATTCGCCGTTCACGTTGACGTAGAGCGCGTCGAACGACGTGCCGCCCTCACCCAGCGCCTCGCGCATCACCTGCGTCGCGTGCGCGAGCACCTCGGCCGCTTTGGCCCGGGTGAGTCTCGCGGTCGGGCGCAGGCTGTGCAGGCGGCTGCGCCACAGCGCCTCGTCGGCGTAGATGTTGCCCACGCCGGACACCAGCGTCTGGTCCAGCAGCGCCCGCTTCACGTCGGTGCGCCGCCGCCGCATCGCCGCGACCGCCGCGTCCGGGTCGAACGCCGGGTCCATCGGATCCCGCGCGATGTGCGCGACCGGCTGCGGCAGCGGGGTGCCGTCCACCTCCACGATCTCGGCGAGCGCCAGGCCGCCGAACGTGCGCTGGTCCACGAACCGCAGTTCAGGGCCCCCGTCGGCGAACCGCACCCGGACCCGCAGGTGCTTCTCGTCGGGCGCGCCCGCCGGTTGCACCAGCAGTTGGCCGCTCATCCCGAGGTGCGCGAGCAGCGCGTCCCCGTCGGACAGGTCCACCCACAGGTACTTGCCGCGCCGCCGCGCCTCGACCATCGTCCGACCGGCCAACCGGGACGCGAAATCCGCCGCACCGGGCAGGTGGCGGCGGATCGCGCGGGCGTGCAGGACCTCGACCGCGGCGACGGTCCGGCCGGCGACGTGCTCGTGCAGACCTCGGCGGACGACCTCTACCTCAGGCAGCTCGGGCACGTGACGCGGTCAGTCCTCGGTCTCGGTCGCCTCGGCGGCCTCCAGCTCCTCCAGGAGCTCGTACGCGGCGGCCTGCGGCTTGGTGGGCTTCAGCATCCAGCCACCGGCCTGCGTGGTGTCGCGGACCAGGACGAGGCCCTGGATACCGCCGCTGCGGGAGGCGTTCAACGGTCGGGAGTGGCGGTGGTCGCGCACGCGCCGGTTGGTCCGGACGTTCGTGGCATACATCGGCGTCAGTCTTCCTCGGTGGGTGAGGTTTGCGGTGGAGCCTGGTTGGCGGCGTGGCCGTTCGGGGACGCGGCGGCTTCCTGCTCGACGCGGATCCGTTCGGACAACACGCGGTAGGCGGCCTCGGCCGCCTTCTGCTCGGCTTCCTTCTTCGTGCTTCCATCGCCGGTGCCGTGGGACTGGCCACCGACGAGCACCGTGGCGGTGAACTCCTTGCGGTGGTCCGGGCCCTGGTCGTCCACCCGGTACTCGGGCACGCCCAGCCCCGCCGATGCGGTGAGCTCCTGCAAACTGGTCTTCCAGTCCAACCCCGCGCCGCGCAACGGCGCCTCCGCCAACAGCGGATCGAAGAGGTGGTGGACGAGTTGACGCGCGGTCTCGATGCCGAACTGCAAATAAGCCGCGCCGATGACGGCCTCCAGGCCGTCCGCGAGGATGCTCGCCTTGTCCCTGCCGCCGGTCAGCTCCTCGCCGCGACCGAGCAGCAGATGCCCTCCCAGACCGTCGTCGCCGAGACCCCTGGCCACACCCGCCAGCGCGTGCATGTTCACCACACTGGCACGGAGCTTCGCTAGCTGCCCCTCGGGCAGATCCGGGTGGGTGCGGTACAGGTGATCGGTGACGACGAGCCCGAGCACCGCGTCGCCGAGGAACTCCAGCCGTTCGTTCGGCGGGAGCCCACCGTTCTCGTAGGCGTACGACCGGTGTGTCAGAGCAAGCGTCAGCAGCTCGGCGTCCAGAGGGACGCCGAGCGCTTCGAGCAACGGGGCGCGGTCGGCGGACCGACCGCGCGACGACCTACCCCCCACGTTTACCGCTACCTTCGCCTTCGGAGGAATCAGGCCGGCTGGACGACCTGGCGGCCGTCGTACTGGCCACAAGCCGGGCAGGCGACGTGCTGCGGCTTCGGCTGGCGGCAGGCCCTGTTCGAGCAGGCCACCAGGTGCACGGCAGCGGTCTTCCACTGAGCGCGGCGCGAGCGCGTGTTCGAGCGCGACATCTTCCGCTTCGGGACGGCCACGACTAGTTCTCCTCTGGATTGTCACGATTCCCGTCGAACCGCTCCTGGAGGGCGGCCCAACGGGGGTCAATCGTCTCATGCCCGTGGTCGGGCCCGAGCTCAGCCAGCTTGCCACCGCAGTCGACGCACAGCCCGAGGCAGTCCGGCGAGCACAGCGGCACCTGCGGCAGGGCGAGCACGATGGCGTCCCGCACCACAGGTTCGAGGTCGATCAGATCGTGTTGCAGCCGACTGACCTCGTCCTCCTCGGTGGTCTCGTCGGTGGTGCTGTCGGGATACGCGTACAGCTCCGTCAGCTCCACCTCGACCTCGGCGGACAGCGGCTCCAGGCAGCGCGAGCACTCCCCTTCGACCGCCGTCCCGGCCGTGCCGGTCACCAGCACGCCCTCGACCACCGACTCCAGCAGCAGATCGAGTTCGACGTGCCCACCCGGCGGCACCGCGATCACCCCGAGCAGACCGACCCCTTCGGCCGGCACCGTCCGCTTCAGGGCGCGGCTGGAGCCCGCGCGACGCCCGAGGTCCCTGGTGTCGATGACCCAGGGCCCGGTCGCTGTGGGACGCGTGGACGCGTGACGGTGCTCAGACATGATGTTTGGTGTTTGCCGACGGGTGACTTACCACGGCCAGCCGGTCAAGGGTACGGGACAATCGCCGCTGACGTGAAATCGGCAGGTCGACGACGTCCGGTCGGGCGTTCCAGGGGTCCGGGGCAGGTCGGTCGGCGGGTCGGCCCCGGGCGTTCCAGGGGTTCTGGAGCAGGTCGGTCGACGGTCCGGATCGAACGTTCGGGGCCGCGGGCGTCGCGAGGATCAAGAGCGCACGTTCGGCTCGTGGTAGTCGAACGGGGCCGCGGCGGCGGCCACCGCCGGCCCGCGCAGGTGCGAGCGCCCCTTGCCGACGGAGCGCAGCGTGTGGGCGAGCAGGTCCTCGAAGTCGGCCAGCTTGCCGTCCACGTAGGCGTCGCACTCGCTGCGCAGCCGGATCGCCTCCGACTGGGCGGCGTCCAGCACGCGGGAGGACTCGGCGTGCGCGGCCCGGACCACCTCGGTCTGGTCGACCAGCCGGGCCTGCTCGGCACGGCCCTCCTCGATCGCCCGCTCGTAGTTGGCGCGACCGGCCTGCACCATGCGGTCGGCCTCGGAGTGGGCGCGGCCCACCAGGTCCTCGTACTCCTGGCGCCCCGCCGAGATCGTCCGCTCGGCCTGGTCCTCGGCCTCGGCGACCATGCGCTCGGCGCGGGCACGGGCCTCGGACAGCATCCGCTCGGCCTCGTGCTGCGCCTCGGCGACGATCCGCTCGGCGTCGGCACGGGCCTTGCTGGTGGTGGCCTCCAGCTCGTGCTGGGCCTTGCCGACCAGCTCGTCGCGGTGGTCGAGCACGTCCTGGGCGTCGTCCAGCTCCGCCGGGATGGCGTCGCGCACGTCGTCCAGCAGTTCGAGCACATCACCGCGCGGCACGACGCACCCGGAGGTCATCGGCACGCCACGCGCTTCCTCGACGATCGTGACCAGCTCGTCGAGGGCCTCGAACACCCGGTACACGGCACACTCCCCACACCCACACAGCGGTACCCGTCCTAGTGTGCCCTGCCGATCACCCCGGCGTGGGTAGATCGGCAGGGCGTGTCCCGCGCCTCAGCGGCCGATGTCGACCAGCACGAAGCTCGCGTAGTGGTCGGCGGTGTAGAAGTAGAGCTTCGGAGAGGCGTTGCCGGTCACGATGCGCCGGGCGCCGCGCGTGGAGCTGCCGGGGGTCTTGACGGTGTACTCCTTGTAGTACCCGGTCGCACAAGCCGGGAGGATGCGCTCCCGGTTCTGGAAGGTCTGGTTGTCCTGCCGGTACGGGTAGGGCCCGCCGCGCTGGATGAGGCGGACGGTGTCGGTGGCCTGGGCAGGCAGGCTGGACAGGGCGACCTCGCGGAACGCGGAGGTGTCGCCGCAGGCCGCTTGGAGGGTGGTGACCTCGGCCGTCGCCGCCGGGGTGGCCAGGCCGAAGGAGCCGACGAGAACCAGCAGCAGGGAGAGCAGCGCCTTGGCGCCACGTGACGTGATCTCGCTCATGCGAGCGAACGCTAATCACGTCGAGTGAGCACGCCACCACGGCGGGGTTAACCCGCCGTGACCGGTCAGCGGCGTTCCGCGAGGCGTTGCGTCAGGCGGGCCATGATCGACGGCGTGAGCAGCGTGGACACGTCGCCGCCGTAGGTCGCGACGTCCTTGACCAGCGAGCTGGCCAGGAAGCTGTAGATCGGGTTGGTCGGCATGAACAGCGTCTCGACCCCGGTGAGCTGGTGGTTCATCTGCGCCATCTGCAGCTCGTAGTCGTAGTCGCTGACCGCGCGGAGACCCTTCACGATCGCCTGGATGTCGTTCTCGCGGCAGTAGTCGACCAGCAGGCCGTGCCACGAGTCGACCCTGACGTTCGGCCACTGCGCGGTCACCTCGCGGAGCATCTCCGTGCGCTCCTCCACCGAGAACAAGGTCTTCTTGTTCTTGTTGATGAGCACGGCGACGACGACCTCGTCGAAGAGCTTCGCCGCTCTCCCGATGATGTCCAGGTGTCCGTTGGTGGCCGGGTCGTAGGAGCCGGGGCACACGGCACGCGTCATGGTTTCGGACGGTAGCACCCGATCGGACGCGTCCAGCCTGGTCCGTGGTCGGCATCACCCGTGGGTGACGCGGTGTTCCGCCCAGTACAGGGCCGTGTCGCCGTAACGCTTGGTGCGCAACGATTCCAGCGGACGAGGCCAGATCGGTTCAGCACTGCGCGCGGCGCGCTCCACGATGACCAGCGAGTCGCCCCCGGTCCAGCCCTGGTCGACCAGGGCGTGCAGGACACGCCCGAGTTCTTCGTCGGTCACCGCGTACGGGGGATCGGCGAAGACCACGTCACAGGGCTCGTCGGCGGGCGCGCCGACAACGGCTTCGGCGGTGCGGTTGACCACCGTCGCCCCGGGCAGCCCGAGCGCCTTGGCGTTGGCCTTCAACACTTCGGCAGCCCGCTTGTCGGACTCCACGAAGGTGGCGTGCGCCGCACCTCGTGAGAGCGCTTCCAAGCCGAGCGCCCCCGAGCCCGCGTAGAGGTCGAGGACACGCGCCCCGTCGAGATCGACCAGCGCCTCGAGAGAGCTGAACAACGCCTCCCGCACCCGGTCGGACGTGGGACGGGTGCCACGGGGAGGCACTTGCAGACGACGGCCCCCGGCAACACCCGCGACGATCCTGGTCACCCGCCTATCGTCGCAGGCGCCCACGACCTGCCGGACGAACGCCCACGCGGTCCGGCCGACACAACCCCGCCGGAGGCATCCGGCCCGGCCCACCTCGCCGAGCCCGACCGGTCCCGGCCAGCCGACCGGTTTCGGCCGGCCCGGCCAAGCCCGCGTGGCCACGCAATGCCCCGCCTCGCCCCGTCAGGCGGTACCCGACCGGCAGACGAGTCGGCGTCTCGTCGCGCCCGGAGGAGATGGCGTCCTCGGACAAGATCAGCGGCCCAGGGCCGCGCCGCCGTTGACCGCGATCACCTGGCCGGTGATGTGGCCCGCTTCCGGCGAGGTCAGGAAGGCCACGGTCGCCGCGACGTCCGCCGGCGTGCCAGGGCGGCCGTTGGCCGTCTGGGCGATCAAGGTCTGACGGCGTCGATCCGTCATGCGGTCGCCGAAGAACTCGGTGTCCTCGACGTAGCCGGGTGACACCACGTTGGCCGTGATACCCCGGCCACCCAGGCTGAAGGCCAGCTCGGCGGTCCACGCTTCCACCGCCGCCTTGGCCGCCCCGTAACTGCCGCCGCCCCGTCGGCCGGCGATGGAGCCGATCGTCACGATCCTCGCCTGGTCCGTGAAGCGCGGCTCCAGCGCCGTGGTCACCAGGACGGCGGTGATGACGTTCGACTCGTAGTTCGCCAACCATTGCGACCGGACGTCGTCGCCGCCCACCGCCCCTCCGGCGTTGTTCACCAGAACGTCCACAGTGGACGGAAGCTCGGCCAGCGCAGCCTCCACCGCCTCGGGTGACGCCGCGTCGAAGACCACGGGCCGGGCGCCGATCTCCCGCGCCGTGGCCGCCAGCACGTCAGCCCGCCGGCCGGTGATCACGACGTCGAGACCGCGTTTCACCAACTCCTCGGCGATCGCCCGGCCGATGCCAGTGCCTGCCACCACCCGTCTACCGCCGGAGGATCGTCCACGTCGATCCTCTCGCCCGGACGCGGGACGGCGAGCGGGATCTCCCAGGCCTTCGCCTCCCGCCACACCCGGTCCACCGGCTCGGCCCAGTCGTGGAACGCCAGGTTGAACGTCGCCCAGTGCACCGGGATCAGCAGGCCGCCCTGCACATCGCGGTGCGCCGCAACGCCTTCCTCCGGCGTCATGTGGATGTCCGGCCACCCCGGCCCGTACGCCCCGATCTGGATCAGCGACGCGTCGAAGGGCCCGTACTCCTCGCCGATCCGCTTGTACCCGTCGAAGTACCCCGTGTCCCCGCTGTAGTACACGCGGTGCCGCGGGCCGACGATCGCCCAGGACGCCCACAGCGTGTTGTCCCGCTGGAACCCGCGCCCGGAGAAGTGCTGCGCGGGTGACGCGACCAGGCGCACGCCGGCCACCTCGTGCGACTCGTCCCAGTCGAGTTCCACGATCCGCTCCTCGGGCACCTTCCACCGCCGCAGGTGCGCCCCGATGCCCAAGGGCACCACGAAGACCGCGTCGCCGCTCCGCGTCAACGCCCGCACGGTCGGCAGGTCCAGGTGGTCGTAGTGGTCGTGCGAGATGACCACCGCGTCCACGTGGCCCACCTCACTCAACTCGTGCGGCACCGGGTGCAGCCGTCTCGGACCCACCAGGTGGGACGGCGAGCACCGGTCGCTCCACACCGGATCGAGCAGGACGCGCGCGCCGTCGATCTCGACCAATGCGGACGCGTGGCCGTACCACGTGATGTGCAAACCCTCGGCCGAACCACCGGGCACGGGCCGCACCAACGGCACCTCGCCCACCGGATGCCGTTGCCGGCCACCGAAGAACAGCTCCCGCGCGGTCTCGCCCGTACCGCCCGGAGGCAGGGTGCGGGTACGAGCGGCATTGTGGAACCTGCCGTCGCGGAACTGCGGGGAACGCCGCACCCGTTCCCCGCCGGGGGTGCCGCCCAGCGCGGCGGGCAGGTCGCGCAACGCCCACGCGACCGCCCCCGCCGCCAAGCCGAGCAGCGCTGCGGTGACCTTCTTCATGGTTCCTCCAACGGCCGGTTCGCGCCTCGGGTTCCCGCGCACGCGGAGATCAACCGGACGAGTGAAGTCGGCAGGAGAAGACAACCGATGCACGAGAGCCGCGATTTCCTGAAGTGACCTTGAGAAAGGGGTTCGCCGGACCATGAACCGCTCCCCAGAAGTTGGACTGGGAATCCAGTTCCGACTTCCGGGGAGCGGTTTGGTGCATCCACGAAGTTCGTTGTCCGAGGGGCAGCGGGAGTCCGCTGTGGCGTTGTTCGAGGCCGGGTATGGTCCGAAGGCTGTGGCAACCCGGTTGGGTGTGTCCAGGGCCGCGGTGCGACGCTTGCATGATCGTTGGAGGTTGAGAGGCGCGGGAGCGCTGATGAACAATCCGGGCAAGCGGTCGTTCACGTTCGAGTTCAAGCTCGGGGTCGTGCGCCGGTTCGTGGCGGGTGAGGCGACCGCGGCCGAGCTGGCGCGCGAGCACGACCTGTCCTCGTCCAAGCTGGTCGAGAACTGGGTGCGGGCGTATCGGCGCGAGGGAGAGGAAGCGTTGCGCCCCAGGCGGAAAGGCCGGCCCGCGGCGCCACCGGCTTCGGAACCGGATGAGCTGGAACGGTTGCGGGCCGAGAACCTGCGGTTGTCCGCGAAGGTGGCCTACCTGGAAAAATTGCGGGCCTTGAGGGAGCAGGGGCGAGGGTGAAAACCCAGGTCATCGCCGCCCTCAAGGCCGACTACCCGCTGCCGGTGCTGCTGGCGGTCGCCGGCCTGGCCCGGTCGACGTTCTTCCATCACCAGGCCCGGCTCACGCGACCTGATCCGCAGGCCGGGCTCAAGACCGCGATCATCGAGGCGTTCGAGGCCGCCCGTGGCCGCTACGGGCATCGGCGGATCCACATCATGCTGATCCGTCAAGGCCGGCAGGTGGCCAAGAAGACCGTGCTCAAGCTGATGAACATCCTCGGCCTGGTCTGCGAGGTCCGGCGGCCACGCCGGTATCGGTCCTGGCTCGGGCAGACCGGCACGACCGCCGAGAACACGCTGAACCGCCAGTTCACCGCATCGGCGCCGGACACGAAGTGGGTCACCGACGTCACCGAGTTCCGCATCGGTGACCGCAAGCTCTACCTGTCCCCGATCATCGACCTGTTCGACCGATCCGTGATCGCTTAGAGGTCCTAACAGAATCGCTGGACGTGTCGGTAGCAGATGATGCAGGTGGCGAGGCCGAGGAAGGCTTCGTGGATGTCGTCGCGGCGTTCCCAGCGGATGCGCAGGCGCTTCATGCCGTGGTACCAGGCGATCGTGCGCTCCACGACCCAACGGATCGCGCCCAGGCCGGAGCCGTGCGGTTCGCCGCGACGGGCGATCCGAGGGGTGATTCCCCTGGCGCGCAGGCGTCGGCGGTACTTGTCGTGGTCGTAGCCGCGGTCGGCGTAGACCGTCTTCGGACGCCGGCGGGGTCGACCCCGCCGACCGCGCACGTTCGGCACCGCGTCCAGCAGCGGCTCCAGGCCGACGACGTCGTTGCGGTTGCCGCCGGTCAGCAGGACCGCGAGCGGGATGCCGCCGCCCTCGGTCAGGACGTGGTGCTTGGAGCCCGGCCGGGCGCGGTCGACCGGGCTCGGCCCGCTTTTGGGCCGCGTCGCGCAGCCCGGATGTGCGAGGTGTCGATTACCGCGCGGTCCCAGTCCAGCCTGCCCGCCGAATGCAGCTCGGCGAGCAGCAACTCGTGCAGCCGGGACCAGACGCCGGCCTCGTTCCAATCACGCAGCCGCCGCCAACAGGTCATCCCGGAGCCGAAGCCCAGCTCCTGCGGCAGGAACTCCCACTGGATGCCGGTATGCAGCACGAACAGGATGCCCTGCAGACACAGCCGGTCCGGCACCCGCTTGCGGCCCGGGTTGTGGGTCCTGCGCGGCACCACCGGCAACAACGGCTCGATCCGCTCCCACAGATCGTCGGAGACGATCCATGGCGGCGACTCACCCCTCCTCACAACCGAACATGATCCAGATCGGGCAGGCCCGACGCCACCACGTTGATCATTTTGTTAGGACCTCTTACTCCTGTGGCCCGTCGCCAACGCTGGAGCTGACCAACTCTTCACTCCGCGAGGCGATCGCCACCCTGCCCGCCGGCACCTCGCCGCTGGTGCACTCCGACCAAGGGTTCCAGTACCAGCACGCCTCCTGGCGGAAACTGCTTGACGACGCGGGCCTGACCCAGTCGATGTCACGGCGGGCCAACTGCCTGGACAACTCCATAGCCGAGAACTTCTTCGGCCACCTCAAGGAAGAACTGTTCCACCACACCAAGTTCGACACCGTCACCGAGTTCACCACGGCGCTGGACGAGTACATCGACTGGTACAACACCACCCGCATCTCGACCACGCTCAAGGGCCTGAGCCCGGTCGAGTACCGAGCCCAGGCCCTCACGGCCTAACCTTCAGTTAGCCAGTCCAACTTCCGGGGACCAGTTCAACCACCGACGAACCCCCGTCCCCGCTACTCCAGCACGATCAGCAGGTCGCCGCCCTCCACCTGCTGCACGCCCCGCACCGCGAGCCGCTTCACGCGGCCGGCCTTGGGGGCGGTGATGGCGGCCTCCATCTTCATGGCCTCGATGGTGGCGACGGTCTGCCCAACCTCGACCTCGTCGCCCTCGGCCACGGAAGGCGTGACGACACCCGCGAACGGCGCGGCCACGTGACCGGCGTTCGCGCGGTCCGCCTTCTCCGCGACCGGTACCTCCGCCGCGATCGACCGGTCCCGCACCTGAATCGGCCGGAGCTGGCCGTTCAACGTCGCCATCACGGTCCGCATACCGCGTTCGTCGGCCTCGCCGATCGCTTCGAGACCGATCAGCAGGCGCACGCCGGGCTCCAGGTCGACCGAATATTCCTCACCCGGCCGCAGGCCGTAGAAGAAGTCCTTGCTGCGCAGCACGCTCGTGTCGCCGTACGCGTCCCGGTGCGCCTCGAACTCCTTGGCGGGCGCGGGGAAGAGCAGGCGGTTCAGCGTCGCCCGGCGGTTCTTCTCCAGGCCTTCGCGGTCTTCGTCGGTCAGCTCCGACACGCCCTTCGGCGCGGCCCGACCCTGCAGGGCCTTGCTGCGGAACGGCTCCGGCCAGCCGCCGGGCGGGTCGCCCAGCTCACCGGACAGGAACCCGACCACCGAAGCGGGGATGTCGAACTTGTTCGGCTCCGCCTCGAAATCCTTCGGGGACACGCCGGCACCGACCAGGTGCAGCGCCAGGTCGCCCACGACCTTGGACGACGGCGTCACCTTCACCAGGCGCCCGAGCATCCGGTCGGCCGCCGCGTACATGGCCTCGATCTCCTCGAACTTCTGACCGAGGCCGAGGGCGACCGCCTGGGTGCGGAGGTTCGAGAGCTGACCGCCGGGGATCTCGTGGTTGTACACGCGGCCCGTGGGACCGGGGATGCCGGACTCGAACGGCGCGTACACCTTGCGTACGGCCTCCCAGTACGGCTCGATGTCGCACACCGCTTGGAGGTCGAGGCCCGTCGCGTGCTCGGTGTAGTCGGTGGCCGCCACGATCGCCGACAGGGGCGGCTGGGACGTGGTGCCCGCCATCGACGCCGCAGCGCCGTCCACGGCGTCGACACCGGCCTGGATGGCCGCCAGGTACGTCGCGAGCTGCCCTCCCGCCGTGTCGTGCGTGTGCAGGTGCACGGGGAGGTCGAACTCCTTACGCAACGCGGTCACCAGCCGTGCGGCGGCAGGAGGCCTCAAGAGGCCTGCCATGTCCTTCACGGCCAGCACGTGCGCGCCCGCGCCGACGATCTGCTCGGCCAGCTTGAGGTAGTAGTCGAGCGTGTACAGGCGTTCGTCCGGATTGGACAGATCCGCCGTGTAGCACAGCGCCACCTCGGCAACGGCCGTTCCGGTCGCCCGCACGGCCTCGATCGCCGGACGCATCTGCTCCACGTCGTTCAACGCGTCGAAGATGCGGAAGATGTCGATGCCGGTCTTCGTCGCCTCTTCGACGAAAGCGCTGGTCACAGCCTCGGGATACGGCGTGTAGCCGACCGTGTTGCGGCCTCGCAGGAGCATCTGGAGAGTGATGTTCGGGACGGCTTCCCGCAGTGACGCAAGGCGTTCCCACGGGTCCTCGGCCAGGAAGCGCAGCGCCACGTCGTACGTCGCGCCGCCCCACGCCTCCAGCGACAGTAGCTGCGGCGTCATACGAGCCACGTGCGGCGCTACTGCGAGCAGGTCCTTGGTGCGTACTCGGGTCGCCAACAACGACTGGTGCGCGTCGCGGAACGTGGTGTCGGTCACCGCCAGCGCCTTGCTCTCCCGCAGCCAGCGGGCGAAGCCCTCCGGGCCCAGCTCGGTCAGCTTCTGCTTCGACCCGGCGGGCGGCTCGACCGTCACATCCACGGCCGGCAGCTTGTCCTTCGGGTCCACGGCGGCCGGGCGCGGGCCGTTCGGCAGGTTCACCGTGACGTCCGCCAGATAGGTCAGCATGCGCGTGCCGCGGTCGGCGGAGTGCCGTGCGGTGAGCAGGTGCGGGCGCTTCTCGATGAACGACGTGGTGACGCGGCCCTCGTAGAAGTCCTCGTCGTCCAGGACCGCCTGGAGGAACGGGATGTTCGTGGACACGCCGCGGATGCGGAACTCGGCGACCGCGCGGCGGGCCCGCGCCACGGCCGCGGAGAACGTACGGCCGCGGCAGGTGAGCTTGACCAGCATCGAGTCGAAGTGCGCGCCGATCGCGGTGCCGGAGCCCGTGGTGCCGCCGTCCAGCCGGATGCCCGAGCCGCCCGGCGAGCGGTAGGCGCTGATCATGCCGGTGTCCGGGCGGAACCCGTTGGCCGGGTCCTCGGTGGTGATGCGGCACTGGAGGGCCGCGCCGCGCAGCCGCACGGTGTCCTGGCTCAGGCCCAGGTCCTCCAGGGACTCGCCGGACGCGATGCGCATCTGCGACTGCACCAGGTCGACGTCGGTGACCTCTTCGGTGACCGTGTGCTCCACCTGGATGCGGGGGTTCATCTCGATGAAGACGTAGTTGCCGTTGGGGTCGAGCAGGAACTCGACGGTGCCCGCGTTGCGGTACTTGATGTGCCGGGCGAACCGCACGGCGTCGTCGCAGATGCGTTCCCGCAGCTCGGGGTCGAGGTTCGGGGCGGGCGCGATCTCGATGACCTTCTGGTGGCGGCGCTGCACCGAGCAGTCCCGCTCGAACAGGTGCATCACGTTGCCCTCGCCGTCGGCGAGGATCTGCACCTCGATGTGGCGGGGCTCCACCACGGCCTGTTCGAGGAACACGGTCGGGTCGCCGAACGCGGACTCGGCCTCGCGGGACGCGGCCTCCAGGGCTTCGCGGAGGCCCGCGGGGTCGTCGACCTTGCGCATACCGCGCCCGCCACCGCCCGCCACGGCCTTCACGAACACCGGGAAAGCGATGTCCCGGCCGGCTTCGAGCAGGGTGTCGATGTCGCTGGACGGCTCGCTGGACTTCAGCACCGGCAGGCCGGCTTCCCTGGCCGCGGCGATGGCGCGGGCCTTGTTGCCGGTCAGCTCCAGCACGTCCGTGGGCGGGCCGACGAACGTGATCCCGGCTTCGGCGCAGGCCTTGGCCAGCTCGGGGTTCTCCGACAGGAAGCCGTAGCCGGGGTAGACCGCGTCGGCACCGGCCTTGCGGGCCGCCTTGATGATCTCGTCCACGGACAGGTACGCCCGGACGGGGTGGCCGGGCTCGCCGATCTCGTAGGACTCGTCGGCCTTGAGCCGGTGCAGTGAATTGCGGTCCTCGTGGGGGAAGACGGCAACCGTGCCGGCGCCCAGCTCGTAGGCAGCGCGAAAAGCCCGGATCGCGATCTCGCCGCGGTTGGCGACAAGAACCTTGCGGAACATTCGGCGTTCCCTCCCAGGTCACTCGGCGGTCAATCAAGGCACGCTACCGTGCGTGTCCCGCCCCTCGGGAGTTCCATCCCACGTGACGGACGTCATCGTGATCGTTCACTCACGCGGTCAAGCGGCTCCCGGCCCGGCGCACGGCCCGTGGATTGTCCCTTGCGGGCGAGCCCGGCGCAGCCCCCTGACGGACGGCTCACACCGCCGGCGGCCACCACGGGCGACACTCCGCCCACTTCACCCGATAGTGATCTTGACCCCCTCGAACGCCTGTTCGACAATAGAACGGCAAGCCCACAACCCGGCTGAAATCCCGACGACGAAAGGAGGTCCGAGTGCCAAGTGGTGTCAGAGCGGTGGTGGCTCCCTCGAACGCCCCGGGGGTCGTTCCCCACCCCACTGAGCCGATCTTCGGGCGGCAGAACCCGACTACCTCACGGCGAGTGGGCGTGCCGCCGCGCCGACGACCGGTCAGGGCGTGCCGGTCGGAGGCGCGGCGCCGACAACCGCCGTAGCCATCGCTCTCGTTTCCGTTGTCGCCGTTCGACGCCGCCGTTCGACACCGGCCGCGGTGAACGTTCGGTAACCGCCACGAGCGGGTGGTCGTATCACCGCTGTGAGCGCTCGATCACCGAGCCGTTACACTGCGTTCGCTGCATCGGGTGACGGACGGTGCCGACTTCTCGGTAGGGTTGGACATATGGCCGGGGCTGAAGGGACTGGGCAGCCTGCTGCCCGCACCCACTTCGACGTTGTTCTGCGCGGGTACAACCAGCGACAGGTCAACGAACGCGTGACACGTCTGGAATTCGACCTCAAGAACTCCAACAGATCACGCGAAGCCGCCGCGGCCCAGATCGCGGAGCTGAACAAGCTCCTCGGCACCACGCGCGCCGAACTGGACAAGGTCAAGGCCCAGCTCGGCAACCTCGCCAACAGCCCCGTCAACGCGTCGAACGTCACCGAGCGTGTACGCGTGATGATGACGCTGGCCGAGGAAGAGATCGCCGACATCCGCAAGGGTGCGATCGACCAGGCCAACGCGACGCGTGCCGAGGCCGAGCGCTTCGCCGCCGAGGGCCGGGCCGCGCACCAGCGCGCGATGGGTGAACTCGACGAGCGCCGCAAGCAGTTGGACGCGGCCCACCAGCAGCGCTCCGCCGAGCTGGAGTCGATGCACCAGCAGCGCGCGGCGGAGCTGGAGAAGCAGTACCAGGACCGCCGGGCCGAGCTGGAGCGGTCGCACGAGGAGCTGCGGACCAAGCTGGCCGCCGAGCACGAGGCGCTGGTGGCCGAGACGCGGGCCGACCGCGAGCGGGTAACGGCCGAGTACGACGCCAAGAACGCGGCGCTGGACGCCCGCCGGGTTGAGTTGGACCAGAAGTACAAGAGCTACCACGACGACCTGGACAAGGAGTACGACGAGCTGCGTGCGACGCTCCGCAAGGAGCACGAGGCACACGTCGTGGAGGCCAAGGCCGAGGCCGCCCGCCTGCTGGCGGAGGCCCGCGCCCAGGCCGACGCGCTGCGTGCCGAGACGGAAAAGCAGATCGCCGACCTGGAGTCCGAGGCCTTGGCGAAGGCCGAGAAGGCAGTGGCCGACGCGAACGCCTACGCGGAGAAAACCACTGCCGAAGCGACCGCGCACGCCGAGAAGACGATCACGAACGCCGACAACCAGGCCGACAAGACCGTCACCGAGGCGACCGCCAAGGCGGAAAAGACCCTTGCGGACGCGAAGTCCGCAGCGGAGAAGACGGTCACCGAGGCGAATGCCCACGCCGAGAAAACCGTCCGCGAGGCCAACGCCCGAGCCGAAAAGACGATCAGCGAGGCCACGGCCAAGGCGGAGAAGACGATCAGCGACGCTGATTCCCACGCCGACCGCCGCACCACCGCCGCCGACCGAAAGCTGACCGAGCTGCACACCGTGCACAAGGCCCTGTCCGAGCAGTTCGCCGCGGCCCAAGCCGCCGTCAGCCAGGCCGTGGCCAGCCTGTCGCCCTTGGACGCGGAGTCCGACTCGTCAGAGCCCGAAGCGTTGTCGGACTCCGAACAGCCCACCAAGCAGCTCCCGCTCCCCCGCACCGACTGACCGCACCCGACCGACCGGGCCGACAGCTTCTGACCGACCTCGATGCGACGCAGCGTCGGTGCCGCATCGAGGTCGGTGCCGCATCGAGGTCGACGTCAGGCCGGTGACCCAGCGGTGCGGCGGCGAAGCGCGCCGGCGGGCGGTGTGGGTCGGCCGCCGAGGCGGATCAGCGTGGGGCCGGGCTTGCTACTGCGGCGGCAGTTGGTCGGCGGGCACGACTTCGGCCGGGGTCGGCACGGTGATCTCGATCGGCTTGCCCCAGTCGGTGAAGCGGGTGGTCGACTGCTTGACGACCTTGCCGTTCATCTCGAAGCGGTACTCCGCTTTGAGCGGTGCGCCGGTGTTGTCGACCCACACCACGGCCGCGATGGTCACCCCGTACTCGGCCAACTGGGTGTGTTGGAGCTGGATGTCCGGGTCTTCGATGACCTTCGCCATCTTCATCGGGTCGACCACCAGCTCGTAGCGGGTCGTCGGCACGCCGTCCAGCCGCTCCTCGCCCCGGCCGGCGATGAGTGCCGCGCGTGGCTGCACGTAGTCCAGTTCCGCGCCCACGGTCGCGCCTGGGCCGAAGCCTCGCAGCAAGGCGTCGACCTCGCCGCTGTTCTTCCGGGAGTAGAGGCCCCACTTCTTGCCCTCGGGCATCGGGGCGCCGTCGACGTGCACGTAGAGACCGTCGCGGGTCATGACCATGTCCATCTTGCGGGCTTGGCCGCCCGTCGACATCTGCATCGCCATCGAGCCCGTCACGCCGTCGGGGTCTTGGCGGAGGGCGCCGTCGACGGTGCTGCGCACCTCGGTCGCGTCGCCGTCCGACGCGAAGCCCTCGGTGTGGAAGTGAGCGGTTCTCAGCTCGGTTCGCCGTTGGTCGATGCGTTCCGCCAGCACCGCCAGGTCGCCCTTCGGCGGCGATGACGGCACGGGCGCCGGCGTCTCGCCGGACGAGCACGCGACCAGCAAGAACGGAACCAGCGAAATCGGCATCAGGGCGAGCAGCAGACGGCGCACAATGCGGCGACGATACTCCAGCTGCCGAAGGCCGCTCAGCGCAGCAGGACGTCCCACTCGTCTCGTACCGGCGGCAACTTCATCCCCTCGAACTCGATGAAGTCCCTCCGCCACTGCGGAGCGGTGCGAGCCGAGTGGACGATGTACACCGACCCGGCGACCACGCACCCGGCTGCGCAGACGGCGGCGATCCTGGCCGGCCAGCCGCCGTCCGACCAGGCCCGGAGGGCCACCAACACCGGCGAGCCGAGCACCACGAGGTCGAAGAGCCATCCCACCGCGTTCCGCCACCAGGGGCGCGTCACGAGCCGCACCCCGGCGACGGCGATGGTGTCGCCTTCGTCCGGTCCGTGCACCCGGAGCCTCGTCGCCTCGATCCGACGCATCGAGACCTGGCCGATCACCGACCACAACGTGCCCAGCCCGAGGACCAGCAACAGCACGTCAACCAGGTGGAAGAACCATGGCGCCCCCTGGTTGGCCACCATCGAGCCGCCCGCGCCGAGGAGCATCAAGCCGCCGGCCACCTTCAACGAGCCGAGATGCAACGTCGACAGCCACGGAGGCAACAGCGATCGGACAACCTTGTCCCGCACCTCGGGCCGTCCGGCCAGGAACTGCCGGACCTCGGCCCGAGCACGAGTCACCGCGAGATCACGCGACTCGGCCGCCGCAGACCCCGGCTCGGCAGCCTTCTGGTCGGCGCGAGCCAGCTCGGGATCGTCCGGCGCTGCGGGAGCCCTGGCGGTGTCGTCCGGGGCGGCGTGGGTCGTGTCGGCGTTGTCGGGCTCGGCGTTGTCGGGCTCGGCGTTGTCGGGCTCGGCGTTGTCGGGCTCGGTATGGAGTGCCTCGGTGTGCGCTGGCTCGGCGTGGGGTGCCTCGGCGTGGGGTGCCTCGGTGTCGTCCGGCTCGGTGGCTGGGCGGGCCGGGGTGGGTGGCTGGGGTTTGGTGTCGTCGACTGCCGAGGGATCGCGCATCTAGGCCTTCTCCAGGTATTCCGCCCGTTCCTCGTCCAGCAGGCCGGCCACCAGTGCTGCCAGGCCCGGGTGCTCGGCCAGTTCTGGGTCGGCGTCCACCACTCGTGATGCCACCACTCGCGCGTCGGCGATCACGTCCTCGTCCCGCAGCAGGGACAGCATCTTCAAGCCCGAGCGCTTGCCGGACTGGGCCGCGCCGAGGATGTCGCCCTCCCGCCGCAGCTCCAGGTCGAGCTGCGCCAGCTCGAAGCCATCCAGAGTGGACTCGACCGCGCGCAGGCGGTCCATGGTCGACGTCCCCTCGGGCATCTCCGTCACCAGCAGGCACAGGCCCGGCGCGCTGCCCCGGCCCACCCGGCCGCGTAGCTGGTGTAGCTGGCTGACGCCGAATCTGTCCGCGTCCATGATCACCATGACGGTCGCGTTCGGGACGTTCACGCCTACCTCGACCACTGTCGTGGCCACCAGGACCTGCACCTCGTTCGCCGCGAACGCCCTCATCACGGCGTCCTTGTCGTCCGGTGGCATCCGGCCGTGCAGGATGTCGACGCGCAGGCCGCTCAGCGGGCCTTCGGCCAGCCGTTGCGCGACGTCCACGACCGCCAGTGGTGGGCGGCGGTCCGAGGTGTCGTCTTTCGGGGGTTCGGGGCCGTCTTCGGACTCTCCGTCACCGATGCGTGGGCACACCACGTACACCTGGTGGCCCTTGCGGACCTCCTCGTGGATTCGCTGCCATGCCCGGTCCAGCCAGGCGGGTTTGTCCGCCACGGGGACGACGGACGTGCTGATCGGCGAACGGCCCTGGGGCAGTTCGCGCAGTGCGGACACCTCCAGGTCGCCGTAGACGGTCATCGCCACGGTGCGCGGGATCGGGGTCGCGGTCATCACCAGCACGTGCGGGGTCGAGCCGCCGGCTCGGCCGCTCAGGGCCGCTCGCTGCTCCACGCCGAAGCGGTGCTGCTCGTCGACCACCACGAAGCCCAGGTCGGCGAACTCCACCTTGTCCTGGATGAGCGCGTGCGTGCCGACGACGATGCCCGCCTCGCCGGTCACGATCTCCAGCATCGCCTTCTTGCGCTGTGCCGCCGGCATCGAGCCGGTCAGCAGGGTGACCCTGGTCGCGTGCTCGGCGCCGCCCAGCTCGCCCGCCTGGCCGAGGTCGCCCAGCAGGTCGCGCAGCGACCGGGCGTGTTGCGCGGCCAGCACTTCGGTCGGCGCGAGCATCGCGGACTGGCGTCCGGCGTCCACGACCTGGAGCATCGCCCGCAGCGCGACCATCGTGTTGTGGGTGACGATGAAGTGGTCCGTCACGTAGAGCTGGGACGGGTGCGCGACCGAGATGCACTGCACCGGCTTCACGCCCACGAACTCGACCCGCTCGATGTGCCGCACGGGCGGCGCGGTGCGGTCCAGCGCGTCGCGGAACGGCGGGAAGTCCTCCGGCAGCCGCACGACCACCTCGTGCTGCTCGTAGCCGTAGCGCAGGAGCCCCGTGCCGCCCAACGACTCCGCCAGCTCGCTCACGTACTCGGCGAGGTGCGTCGACTCGGTGCGGAACACCACGTCCGTCCCGTCGCACCGCCCGCCGGTGCTCAGCAGGCCCTGCAACAGCTCGTGCCGCTCCTTGACCGGCGCCAGCTCCACGCAGTCCACGTCCGGCGCGACGACCATCGGCAGCCGCCGGCGGGACGGGCCGTCGCCCGCCAGCAGGCCCTCCCGGATCTCCCGCAGCGTCAGCACCTCCCCGCCGTGCGTCGCCCACAGGTGCTCCAGGTCGGACTCGACGGACTTGCCGTCCGACAGCACCACCCGGAACACCTCGCGCTCGCCCTGCGGGAACACGCCCGTCACCGCCGTGGGCGTGCCGTCCGCCGAGATGACCTCGTCGCCGACCTGGATGTCGCCCATCGGGCGGAAGCCCTCGTGCGTGAGCACCAGCGCGTCCAGCGGCTGCGCCTTGCCCGAGCCCACTTCGCCTTGCAGCAGGCGGTTCATCGGGTGCTCGCCGGACAGGTCGCGCGCGATCTGCTCGCCGACCTCCTGCTGCCCGGCGGTCAGCTCGAACGGCAGCCGCGCGTCGAACGCGTCGCCCACCAGGCCGGGCCGGCGCGGGCAGGCGGGCGCTGGACGGGCCGTCGCGGACTTCCGGCGTTGCGCCAGCGCGAGCTGCACGGCCATCGCCTCGTCCCACTTGAGCCGCTGCTGCGCCACGGCGATCGCGGCCCACCCGTCCGGCCGGTGGATGTCCCGCAACGCCTTCTCCAGCGGCACCAGGCCGCGTTCGGCACGCAGTTCGAGCGGCAGCGGGTCCTCGGCCACGCCGTCCCACACGGCCAGCACCTGCTCCACGCAGTTGGACACGTTCCACGACTGGATGCCCTGCGCCGCCGGGTAGACCGGGATGAACGCCCCGGCGAACTTCGCGGCGTTCTCGTCGACGGTGTCGTCCAGCACCTGGTAGTCGGGGTGCGCGAGCTGGAGCTTGCCGTTGAACATGCCGACCTTGCCCGCGAACATCGCCTCGCGGCCGGGCAGCAGCTCCCGCTCCACCTTGCGCGAGCCGCGCCCGAAGAACACCAGGTGCAGGTCGGACGAGCCGTCCGTGATCACCGCCTCCAGCAGCTCGCCGTTGCGGCTCTTCATCCGCCGTTGGCGCGCGCTCTTGACCCGCGCCTGCACGGTGGCGTGCTCACCCAGCTCCAAGCCCTTGATCTCGGTGAGCTTGCCACGCTCGTCGTACCGGCGCGGGTAGTGCCGCAGCAGCTCGCCGACCGTGGTCAGGCCGAGGCCGCTCTCCAGCGCGTCGGCGCTCTTCTTGCCGAGCACCGACACCAGCTTGTCGTCGAAGGTCGTCATCCCGGCCTATTCAACTACTCGACACCGACAATCAGGACAGCGCCGGGCTGGCCGCCGTGATACGCCGCCAGTTCGACCTCCGGATGGACGATCCGGAGGTGGTCCTCCACCACGTTCGCCAGCCCTTCCGGGGCGTCCTCGCCGAGCAGCACCGTGACCAGTTCCCCTCCGCCCGCGAGCATCCGGTCCACCAGCCGGCAGGACAGCGCCGCCACGTCGGCCGGGCCGGGCTCGATCAACACGACCTCGCCGTCCAGCATGCCAAGGAGATCGCCCGGCTGACAGCGTCCCACCCAGGTGATCGCCTCGCGCTCGGAAACCCTGACCTCACCCCGTCGGGTCGCCGCCGCCGCCTCGGCCATCGCCACCACGTCGTCGCCGGCCCGCCGCGAGGCGTCGTGCACGGCCAGCGCGGACAGCGCCTGCACCGGGGAGAACGTCGGCACCACGACCACGTCCTGGCCGGACTCGACCGCCTGCGCGACCGCCTCCTCCAGCGGCGCGCGCAGGTCGGGGTCGCCGGGGAGCAGCGTGACGTGCCGGGCGCGGGTGCTCACCACGACCGCGAGCAGGTCGGCCGGGTGGTCGGTCGGTTCGGCCACCACGGCGCCCTCGGAGCGGAACAGCTCCTTGGCCCCCTCGCCCTCGACCAGGACGACGACCGCCCGGTCCCGGACGAACCGCGGGGCCTGGGCGGCGACCTGGTCGGCGAACCGGGCCACCGTGATGCGGTGCGGACGGCCCTGCGCGATACCCGCCTCGACGGCCGCACCGATGTCGTTGCAGTGGACGTGCACGGTCCACAGGCCGTTGCCGTCGCCGACCACCGAGACGCAGTCGCCCAGTGCGGTCAGCTCCTGCTTGAGCCGGTCGGTGTCGGGTTCGCCGTCGAGCAGGTACATGACCTCGTACTCGTACTCGGCGGAGCCCGCCTCACGGGCGGTGGTGAGCGATTCGGGCGTCCGGGGCGGAGCGGTGGCGGGCGGCACCTCCACCGGCTGCCCGGTGATCACCGCGACCAACGTGTCCAAGAGCACGACCAGGCCTTTCGCGCCCGCGTCCACCACACCCGCCTTCGCCAGGACGGCGAGCTGGCGAGGGGTCTCGGCCAGGGCCTCCGCACCGGCCTTGGCGGCGGCCGTGACCACCTCGTCCAGGTCGTCGGAGGGGCAGTCCCGGGCGGCTTCGGCCGCGGCGTGCAGGACGGTCAGCACGGTGCCGGCGACCGGCGCGGAGACGGCGGCGGTGGCGAGTTCGTCGGCCCGGCGCAGGGCGGTGCGGATGGCCTGGCCGCCGGCGGTGGACGTGCCCTGGGCGGCTTCGGCCAGGCCTCTGAGCACCTGGGACAGGATCACGCCGGAGTTGCCCCGCGCGCCCGCCAGCGCGCCCCGCGCGAGCGCCGCCAAGGCCTGCCCGACGGAGTCCACCGGGGTCCTGAGCAGCGAGTCCTGCGCGGACCGCATGGTCTGGGACAGGTTGGTGCCGGTGTCGCCGTCCGGCACCGGGAAGACGTTGATGCGGTCGATCTCGTCGCGGTTCGCGTCCAGGGAACGGACACAGGCGTCCGCCCACTGGCGCACCGCGACCGCGTCGAGAGCGTGCATGGCGAGGAGGGTATTCCCACCCGGTTTGGAGGGGACGCCCGCCATTGGCTACCCTGTCCAGGTTGCCATGCCCGGCTGAGGCTTGTGCACGCTTGCGCGCCCGCCGGGGCGTGAGTACCGCTGGATAAACCTTAAGGAGTGGCTGACGTGGCTGCCGTGTGCGACGTCTGTGGCAAGGGGCCGGGCTTCGGCAAGTCGGTCTCGCACTCCCACCGGCGCACCAATCGCCGGTGGAACCCGAACATCCAGTCCGTGCGCGCGAAGGTTTCGTCTTCGCAGCGCCAGCGGCTGAACGTGTGCACCTCCTGCCTCAAGGCGGGCAAGGTGGTTCGCGGCTGAGACCGCGTCCGGAGCGTTGTCGGAAGGCCCCCGGGACTTGGTCCCGGGGGCCTTTCGGCGTTCGAAGGTGTCGGTTCGGAGGTGTCGGCGAGTGCGACGTCCGGAGTTCCTCGGCGGTGCGGCCGTCAGGGCAGCTTCCAGTCGATGGGGGACGCGCCCTGGCCGACCAGCAGCTCGTTGGCCCGGCTGAACGGGCGTGAGCCGAAGAAACCCGCTCCCGCCGACAGCGGCGACGGGTGGGCCGACTCGACGCACGGGAACGGCTGGAGCACCGGCTTGAGGTTGCGGGCGTTGCGGCCCCACAGGATGGCCACCAGCGGCTCGTCGCGCGCCGCGAGGGCCTTGATCGCCTGCTCGGTGACGGCTTCCCAGCCCTTGCCCTGGTGGGAGTTGGACTTGCCCGGCTGGACCGTCAGCGCCCTGTTGAGCAGCAGCACGCCCTGCTCGGTCCACGGCGTCAGGTCGCCGTTGGACGGCTTCGGGTGGCCCAGGTCGTCCATGTACTCGCGGTAGATGTTGATCAGGCTCTTCGGGATCGGCCGGGTCTCCGGCGCCACCGAGAAGCTGAGCCCCACCGCGTGGCCGGGCGTCGGGTACGGGTCCTGGCCCACGATCAGCACCCGCACGGCGTGGAACGGCTGCTGGAACGCCCTCAGCACGTTCTCGCCGGCCGGCAGGTAGGTCCGCCCGGCGGCGACCTCCGACCGCAGGAACTCGCCCATCTTCGCGATCTGGTCGGCTACCGGGGCCAGCGCCTGCGCCCAGCCGGCTTCCATGACTTCCTCAAGCGGACGTGCCACGGCGGGACCTTATCTCAGTCGAGCCGGCGGAGACCCTTGCGGTACGTCAAGATGTTGTTCACGTACTTGTCCACCACGGGCAGGCACGCGCCGTCCGGCACGGCGAAGCCCTCGCGGATCTTCGCGGGCACGCCCAGCGCCATCGAACGTGCCGGCACGTGGCCGTTGAACGACACCACCGCGCCCGCGCCGACGATCGCCCCCGTCTCCACCACCGCGCCGTTGAGGACCACCGACCCGGACGCGATGAGGCAGCGGTCGGCGACGGTCGCGCCCTCGATGTGCACGTTGTGGCCGATGACGCACTCCTCGCCGATCAACGCCGGGTGCACCTCGGTGCAGTGGACGACCGTGCCGTCCTGGACGGACGTCCGCGCGCCGATCTCGATGCGCCCGGAGTCGCCGCGCAGCACGGCTTGCGGCCACACCGACGCGTGCGCGTGGATCCGCACGTCGCCGATCACCGTGGCATCCGGGTGGACGTAGGCGTCCGGGTGGATCACCGGCTCGTGGTCGCCCAACGCGTAGATCGCCATCGCGACCCTCCTCAGTGCTCCGGTAGTTCCTTCGCGTAGCAAAGGCTTTCGGGATGATCCCGGTAGACGCCGAAGTTGTCGATCCGCCGGTACCCGCTGGACTCGTAGAGCCCGATCGCCTCGGGCTGGCGCAGGCCGGTCTCCAACACCATCCGGGTGCGGCCGACCGCCCGCGCGGACGACTCCAGCTCCGCGAGCATGACCCGGGCCAAACCCTTGCCGCGCACGGAGTCCACCGTGTACATGCGCTTGATCTCGGCGTCGCCGGGGCGGATCGAGTCCCGGGCCACGTCGTGCGCCCGCCACCCGCCGCAGGCCACCGGGACGCCGTCGAGGTAGCCGACGACGAAGTGGCCCCGGGGCGCGGTGAACTGCGCCGGGTCGACCGGTGTGGCGTCCTCGTCGCCGTAGCGGACCACGAACACCTGTTGGAGATCGGCGATCAGCTTGACCGAGTCTGGATGGTTATACGCACGTGTGAATATTTCCACAGCAGGCAGACTACCTACCGCCAGTGCTCCCAGCCAGGGGGTTTCTCGTAGGCCCGACCGTCCACCGTCACCCCGCTGCCGTGCCGCACGGTGCCGATCGTCCGCCACCCCTCGGGCACCGCGGCCGGCTCCGGGAACGTCGCGGCGAGCGCGTGGTCCTCGCCGCCGGTCAACACCCAGTGCCGCGCGTCGGCGCCCAGCGCGGAGGCCACGTCCAGCAGTCGCGGGTGCACCTCCAGCAGCTCGGTGCGGATGTCGATGCCGATGCCCGACTCGTCCGCGATGTGCGCGAGATCGGCCAGCAGCCCGTCCGACACGTCGATCATCGCCGTCGCACCGGCCGCGGCGGCCTGCGGCCCGGCCGCGTAAGGAGGTTCGGGATTCCGCTGCGCCCCGACCACCGCCACCGGCGACCGGAACCCGCGCCCCAGCACCGCCAGCCCGCCGGCCGCCCAACCGAGCCTCCCGCAGACGGCCACGACATCACCCACTTGGGCTCCCGACCGGGTGACCGGCTCCAGTCCGTTCATATCCCCCAGGGCGGTAACGGAGATCACCAGTGTCGCGGAGGACACCATGTCCCCGCCCACCACACCGGCTCCCGCGACGGCCGCCTCCTGCCACAGGCCGGCGGTGATGCCCTCGACCAAAGAGGACGGCGTGTCGGACGGGCAGGCGAGACCGATCAGCAACGCCGTGGGCATGGCCCCCATGGCGGCCACGTCGGCCAGGTTCACGGCCGCCGCCTTCCGGCCGACCTGCTCGGGAGACGACCAGTCGAGTCTGAAGTGGACGCCTTCGACCAGCACGTCGGTGGACACCACCACCCGTCCGTCGGGCGCGGCCACGACAGCCGCGTCGTCACCCGGCCCGAGCAGGGTGGTGGGCGGCTGCGTCCGACCTGCCGTCACCCGGCGGATGAGACCGAACTCACCCACTTCAGCGACCGTGTCCGCGTTGCGCGGCGGCTCCGGACGCAAGATTGCCTCCCGTTCTGAGCATTCGGAACCCCGACTGGGGTACGTTGCTGACCACGTTCCTACCCCGACCTAACCTGTCGCGACGAAGGGGCACGCCGTGGTGCACGCATACATCCTCATCCAGACCGAGGTCGGGAAGGCAGCCGCCGTCGCGGCCGAGATCTCCGGCATCCCCGGAGTCGCCACGGCGGAAGACGTCACCGGCCCCTACGACGTCATCGTGCGCGCGGAAGCCGACACCGTCGACCAGTTGGGGCAACTCGTGGTCGCCCGCATCCAGACCGTCGAGGGCATCACCCGAACACTGACCTGCCCGGTGGTCCACCTGTAGCCCCGTGTTGTCATAACCGGGTGGCACAGGACCCGAAACCCACCGCACTGCTACCCAAACCGCTGATGGCCGTAGCCGTCGGCCTGCCTGTACTGCTGGCCGCAGGCGTGGCGGCCGTGGGCCTCTTCCTGGCCACCGGCGGACAGGACGTGCAGCCCGCCCCGACGACCGAAGACCGCTCAGGGCCATTGGCCTTGGTCCCGGTGCCCGCGCCGGAGGCGGAGGGCGAGGAGTGCAAGGCCCTGCTGAACGAACTCCCGACGGAACTGGTCTCGAACGGCGCCCCCCTGCCCCGACGAGAACTGGCCTCACCGGCCCCGACGGCGACAATGGCCTGGGGCAACGCCGACCACGAGCCGATCGTCCTGCGCTGCGGCCTGAACCGACCGGCGGACCTCAACCAGACCTCGCAACTGAGGGTCGTCTCCGAGGTGCAGTGGCTGGAAATCAACGAGGGCGACAAAGCCACCTGGTACACCGTGGACCGACCGACCTACGTGGCCCTGACCCTGCCGTCCGACGCAGGCACAGGCCCACTGCAAGACATCTCGACCACCATCCGCGACACCCTCGCCCCAGTCCCCATCGAAACCGAGGGCTGAACGCACTGAGCGCGCTCCGCGCTCTTGTCCTCGGCGCGCGCAGCGCGCACACCCCCAGGTGGGCTGCGTGTCATCCCCGTATGGCCTGCCCGCAGGGAACCGCGCTTTTCCTGGGGATGCAAGCACGCTTTTCGCTTGCATCCCCAGGAAAAGGGTGGTTGTCTTTGACCAGGTCATGCGGGGATGGCACGACGCCCGAGTCTTGCTTTTGTGTACATCCTTGGCGGCCTGCCTGTCCGGCGAGCGAGGACGCTTGTAGCTTCTCGACTCAGCGCGATCGCGACCGCTCTGAGTCGAGAAGATTAAAAGCGACGCTCGCCGCTTGGCAGGCCTCCGGGGAGGAAGGGCAAGGCGTCGTGTTCTCCCCGTATGGCCTGGTCAAAGACCACCACACTTGTCAAGGAGGCGCAAGCGAAAAGCGTGCTTGCACCTCCTTGACAAGCGCGGTTCCCTGCGGGCAGGCCATACGGGGAGAACACGAGGCCCCTTCTTTGTGCTCGCGCAAGCCTCAGGCCGCCGTGCTCGCGCAAGCCTTGGGCCGCTGTGCTCGCGTCGTTTCAGCGCAGGCCGGTGCCCCGGGCGAGTGCCGTCTCGATGAGCGTGGTGAGCAAAGTCGGGTAATCGACACCGGTTTCGGCCCACATCCGGGGGTACATCGAGATCGGCGTGAAGCCGGGCATGGTGTTGACCTCGTTGAGGACCAGTTCGTCATAGTCCGTGATGAAGAAGTCGACTCGGGCCAGGCCCTGGCAGTCGAGTGCCCGGAACGCCGTGACGGCCATTTCCCGGAGGTCCGCCGTGATCCTCGGGTCGAGTTTCGCCGGGATGTCGAACTCGCAGACGTCGTCCAGGTACTTGGCGTCGAAGTCGTACCAGTCGACCTCTCCGCCGACGATGCGCAGTTCGGCCGGCAGGGAGGCTTCCACCCGGCCGTCGGGGAATTCCAGCACGCCGCATTCGACCTCGCGGCCGGCGACGGCGGACTCGATGATCACCTTCGGGTCCGTCTTCCGGGCCAGTGCGATCGCGCTGTCCAGGTGCGACCAGTCGACCACCTTCGAGATGCCGACCGACGAGCCCGCCCTGGCCGGCTTCACGAAGACCGGCAGGCCGAGCCGGGTCCGGTCGTCGATGGACAGCGTGTCCTGGTCACGGCGCAGGACGGCGAACTCGCCCACGGGCAGACCGGCGCCGCGCAGCAGGCGCTTGGTGAACTCCTTGTCCATCGCCATCGCCGACGCCAGCACGCCGGGTCCTACGTACGGGATGGACGCGAGTTCCAGCAGACCTTGGATGGTCCCGTCCTCGCCCCAAGCCCCGTGCAGCACGGGGAAGACCACGTCGACGTCGGTCAGCGCCTCGTCCGGCGACACGGGCACCAGCTCGCCGCCCGACACGGGCACCAGCGAGTTGACCGTCGGCAACTGCCGGTTCCGGACCTCCAGCGCCTTGGTGTCGTCGGCGCCGATCACCCACCGGCCTTCGCCGTGGGTGATGCCGACCGGGACGACCTCGAAGCGGTCCCGGTCCAGGTGCGGGAGGATGCTGCCGGCGGACAGGCAGGAGATCATGTGCTCGCTGCTGCGCCCGCCGAACACCACGGCGACCTTGGTCTTGCGTCGAGTCATGGTTTCCGACCCTACCCGGATGGCGTAACCGGCTGCTCAGACGGGACGGAGCAGCTCCACCAGCACCGGGAGCGCGGCCATCAACTGCTCCCGCGAGCAGGCCCCGTACCCGATCGCGGCGCCGAACACCTTGGGCCGGCCCGCGTGGTGCCGGGCCAGGCCGTCCAGGCGGAGGCCGCGCGCTTCGGCGGCGGCCAACAGGTCCCGTTCCGCCTGGGCGTCGTCCAGCAGCACGACGACGTGCGCGCCGGCGTCGTCGCCGAGCACGGAAACCCCTGCGGCGGCGAGGGTCGAGGCGACCAGCGCCCTGCGCTCGGACAGCTCCCGGCGCAGCTTCCGCAGGTGCCGCCCCAGATCGCCGGTCCGGGCCAGCTCGACCAGCACCCGTTGCCCCGCCGCCGAAGGACTGGTGCCGGTCCGATCCCGGTGGGCCAGCACCTCCAGGGCGATGGGCTCGGGCGCGACCATCCACCCCGCGCCCAGCGTCGGGGTGAGGATCTTGCTGGTGGTCCCCAAGTGCACCACCACATCGGGCGCCAACGCCGCGAGCAACGGCAGCGGCGCTACGTCATAACGGAGTTCGCCGTCGTAGTCGTCCTCCACGACGAGCCACCCCTCCCGACGGGCCCGCTCCACCAACGCGACCCGGCGGCCGGCCGACATCCGGCCGCCCATCGGGTACTGGTGCGCCGGCGAGCAGTAGACGCCCCGCACGCCCTCCGGCACGCCCTCCACGAGCATCCCTTCCTCGTCCACCGGGGCCTGCACGACCTTGATCCGGGCCGACCGCAGCGCCCACACGGCACGCTGGTAGCCGGGTTCCTCCACGGCCACCACGTCACCGGGCTTCAGCACCGCCGCCGCCAGTTCCACCAACGCCGCCGTGGTCCCGCCGGTCGCGAGGACCAGTTCCGCGCGCAACCCGCCGCGCACCGCCAACCCCCGGTGCCGCAACAGGTGCTCGGCGACCACCGCGCGGTACTCGGGCAGGCCGCCCCGCTGGGGGCGGAACAACGGCAGGGCATCCGCCGCCGCGCGCCACGCCCGCCGCCACGCCGCCCGGTCCAAGCCGTCCGCCCACGGCCCGCCGGGCGCGAAGTCGATCACGTCGACGGCGGGCTCGGGCGCGGACGCGCGGCGCGGACGTCCTTTGAAGGAGCCGGGAGGTGTCGTGGTGACGTAGGTGCCCGACCCGTGCCGCCCGGCGATCCAGCCCTCGGCGTGCAACTGCTCGTAGGCCGCCGCCGTCACGGTCCGGCTGACGCCCAGCCGCTCGGCCAGCGCACGGGTCGACGGCAGCCGGTCCCCGCTGCGCAACCGCCCGTCGGCCGCCGCCGCCCGCAGGGAATCCGCGAGCTGCACGGCCAACGGCTCGCCGGAGGCCCGGTCCAACGTGACCGGCAACGCCGTCTCGGACAAAGCGGCCTCCTCGGTCAGCCAGTAATTGGCTCTTGAAGAATGCCACTTTACCCGTGAAGCTGCGGACATGACGTTGTCACCGACGCCCCGCAGCACGATCAAGCGCGGCAAGAACCGCGCCGTGACCGAACGGGACGCCCTGCACGCCGTGCTCGACGCCGCCCTGGTCTGCCACCTCGCCGTGGTGGTGGACGACGCGCCGCTGGTCCTGCCGACCGGCTTCGGCCGCGACGGCGACACCCTGTTCCTGCACGGCTCCACGGGCGCGCGCAGCCTCCGCGAGGCGGCGACCGGGGTGCCGGTGTGCGTGGCGGTGACGCTCCTCGACGGCGTGGTCTACGCGCGCTCGGTGTTCGACCACTCGATGAACTACCGTGCGGCCGTCGTCCACGGCACCGCCGTGCCCGTCACCGACCCCGACGAGAAGACGCACGCGCTGCGCGTCCTCACCGAGCACCTCGCGCCCGGCTCCTGGGACTACGCCCGCCGGCCCACACCGAAGGAACTCGCCGCCACCTCGGTGCTCGCGCTGGGCCTGGCCGAGGCGTCGGTGAAGATCCGCAGCGGCCCGCCCGGCGACGAGGACGAGGACGTCGCCGCCAACGCCAGGTGGGCGGGCGTGCTGCCGCTGCGCACCTCCTGGGGCGAGCCGGAGCCCGACCCGCTGCTGGTCGGCGACTGGGACGTCCCCGGGCACGTCAGCGGACGGCGGTAGCCCCGTCCACCGGGTCGAACCGGTACGGCCGCATGGTGCGCCCGCCGTCGCGGTACACGTGGATCGTGACGGCCGGGTCCGGCCCGTCGTTGCGCACCTGGTGCACGTAGTCGGGGCCGAACACGCGGGACTGGCCGGCTGTCAGGTGGTGCAGCACCTGGGTGCGGCCGGGCGCGACGATCTCCGTCAGCGAGCCGTTGACCAGCGTGAACGCGCCGGTGGTCGGGCCGTGGTCGTGCAGGTCGGTGTGCTGGCCGGGCAGCCAGCCCATCAGCCAGACCTCCTGCTCGGCGGTCTTCTCGACCAGCGTGGAGAAGCGGCTGTCGGGGTCGTAGCGCAGCAGGTGGGCCCAGCGCTCGCGCCGTGCCGCCATGTCGAGCGCGATCCGCACGGGGTGCAGCGCGGCGTGCGACTGGGGCAGGGCGATCGTGTTCTCCGGAACGGCGAACATGGTTCCTTCTCGGGGGAAGTGCGGAATGCAGGCGTCACAGGCCTGCGGGACGCAGGTGGATCACCGAGAAGGACAGAGCGCGCTGGCGACCAGGCTGAGGTCGATGTGACCCCGCCCGTCGATCATGGCGCGGAAAGACATGGGCAAAGCCTGACAGCGCCGCCCGCGCCGGGCAACCACGTCCCACGAATTGGAACACGCGTCACCCACTAGAGCGACTGGAGCACGTCCTCCACCAGGTCCGCCGTGTCCTCGCACCCGGCCGACATCCGCACAAGCCCTTCCGGCACCGGGTCGCCCCACTGCGCGCGCCGGTCCAGCGTCGTGTGCAGGCCGCCGAAGCTCGTGGACGCCGCCACCAGCCGCGACCGCTCCAGGAACGCGCCCACCGCGTCGGCGTCGCGCAGCACGAACGTGAGCACCCCGCCGAACCGCCGCATCTGCCGTGACGCCACCTCGAACGCCGGGTCCTCCGGCGCGCCCGGCCACCGCAGCCCGGAGACCTCCGGCCGCCCCTTCAACGCCTCGTGCAACGCCGCCGCGTTCTCCGCCTGCCGCGCCAGCCGCAGGTCCAATGTGCCCAGTCCGCGATGCGCCAGCCAGGCCTCGAACGGGCCGGGGATCGCACCGCCGACCGTCCGCGCCGCCCGGATCCGGTCCGCCAGCACGTGATCCACTGTGGACACGTGCCCGAGCAGCACGTCGCTGTGCCCGGCGACGGCCTTCGTGTCGCTGCCCACCACGATGTCCGCGCCCAGCGCCAACGGCCGCTGACCCAACGGGGTGGCGGTCGTGTTGTCCACCGCCACCAACGCGCCCGCCGCGTGCGCCCGCGCGGCCAGCGCGGCGATGTCGCACACGTCCAGGCCCGGGTTGGAAGGCGACTCCAGCAGCACCAGCCGCACTCCGTCGAACGACGGATACGGCCCGGCGGTGGGCGCCGCCACGACCTCCACGGGCATTTCGGCGGCCAACGTCCGGGTCAGGTAGTACCCGTCGGCCGGCAGCACCACCGTGTCACCGGGCGCGAGCACCACCCGCAGCAACGTCGAGATCGCCGCCATCCCGGACGGGAACAGCACCGCCTCGCCGCCGTCCAACCCGCCCAGCGCGGCTTCCAACGCCCGCCAGGTCGCGTTGTGCGCACGCCCGTAGGTGTCGTCACCGCCCAGGTGGTAGGCCGACGCGAACACCGGACCCGCCAGGAACGGCTCGCCCGCCACGGCCGACACCGAGTGCACCACCCGCGTGCCGTCGCCCCATTCGCCGCCGGAAGTGCTCACTGCCGCTCCGCCTTGCGCTCCCGGCCCAGCAGCGCCGCCGTCAGCGCACGCGGGTCCAGCCCGTCGTGGCACACCCGGTGCACGCCGTCCGTGAGGGGCATGTCCACGCCCAGCCGCGCGGCCAGCTCCCGGATCGACGAGCACGACTTCACGCCCTCCGCGACCTGCCCGTGCGCGGCGTCCTGGGCCTGCGCCACGGTGTCGCCGCGCCCCAGCCGCTCGCCGAACGACCGGTTCCGGGACAGCGGGGACGCGCAGGTCGCCACCAGGTCGCCCAGCCCGGCCAGACCGGCGAACGTCAGGGGGTCCGCGCCCAGCGCCGCGCCCAGCCGCGCCGTCTCGGCCAGCCCGCGGGTGATGATCGACGCCATCGTGTTGTCGCCGAACCCGAGCCCGGCCGCCATGCCGCAGGCCAGCGCGATGACGTTCTTGCACGCCCCGCCCAGCTCGCAGCCGACCACGTCCACGTTGGTGTACGGCCGGAAGTACGCGTTCGAGCACGCGTGCTGGAGGTCCACCGCCCGGTCGTGGTCGGTGCACGCGATGACCGTCGCGGTCGGCTGCTCGGCCGCGATCTCCTTGGCCAGGTTCGGCCCGGACACCACCGCGACCTGGTCCTCCGGCACGTCCGCGACCTCCCGGACGACCTCGCTCATCCGCTTCAGCGTGCCCAGCTCCACGCCCTTGGCCAGGCTGACCAGCGTCGCGCCGGGCGGCAGCGCGGCACGCCACTGCGCGAGGTTCGCCCGCAACGTCTGGCTCGGCACGCCCAGCACCACGGCCTGCGCCCCGTCCAGCGCCTTCCCCGCGTCGGCGGTCGCCACCAGGTTCTCCGGCAGCACCGTGGTCGGCAGGTAGCCCGAGTTCACCCGCGACCGCGTGATCTCGTCGGCCACCTCCGCCCGCCGCGCCCACAGCACCACGTCCGTGCCCGAGTCGGCCAGCACCTTCGCGAAGGCCGTCCCCCACGACCCCGCACCCATCACCGCGACGCGCTCCACGTCAGCTCTTCTTCGAGTAGAAGCCGTCGGGCGCGGGCTCCTGGCGGATGTCGGCCAGGAGGTCCTTCACCTCGCCCATGAGCAGGTCGGTCACCTCGCGCAGCACCGCGAGCGACTGCGGCTTCACGCGGTGCGCCGACAGGTCGACCGGCTCGCCGACCTTCGTCACCACGGTCTTGCGCGGGAGCGGCCGGAACTTCTTGCGGTAGTGGTCGTAGACCTCGCGGGTGCCCCAGCGGGCGGCCGGGATGACCGGCACGTCGTGCTCCAGCGCCAGCCGGGCCACGCCGGTCCGCGACGTCATCGGCCAGCCGTCCGGGTCGCGGGTGATCGTGCCCTCGGGGTAGATGATCACCAGCAGGCCGTTCTCCAGGGCCTCGTGCGCGGCGCGCAGGCTCTGCTGGGCGTCGGCGGTGCCCCGGTAGACGGGGATCTGCCGCGCGCCCTTGATGACGGTCCCGAGCACGGGGACGTTCCACAGGCTGTGCTTGGCCAGGAAGTGCGGCACGCGCCCCTGCTTGTGGGTGAACACCGCGTCGTAGACGGGGTCCAGGTGGGACACGTGGTTCATCACGAGGAGCGCGCCGCCCGTCTTGGGAATCCACTCCACGCCCTCGTTGCGCCGCCGCGCCATCAACGCGGTGGCCGGGTAGAACGCCGCCGCGGCGACCCCCACCCAGAAGCCGCCCTTCTCCTTGGCCAATGTCCTGCCCTTTCGTCACCCGCGGTTCGCCTGGAGTCTTCCCCGCGAGTCCCGGCGAGGTCCAGTCGACATCGGGGAGTATGGCGGTGTGCGTGCCGATGTGGACCTGGTGGTGCCGGTCAAGACCCTGCAACGGGCGAAGACGCGGCTGGTGGGGGTGACCGACGACCGGCCGGCGCTGGCGCTGGCGTTCGCCCTGGACACCATCGCCGCCGCGCTTCCGGTCGTGCGGAGGGTGCTCGCCATCACCGAGGACCGGGCCGTGGCGGCGGAGCTGCGGGCGATGGGCGTGGGCTCGATCCCCGGACCGGAGGGGCTGAACGAGGCGCTGCGGTTCGGCGCGGCCGTCCTGCGGCGGCGGGACCGGCACTCGGTGGTGGGCGCGCTCCAGGCCGACCTGCCCGCGTTGCGGACCGACGAGCTGGAGCTGGCCCTCGACGCCGCCGAGGGGCGGGCGTTCTGCCCGGACCGGCAGGGCACCGGCACGACGCTGCTGCTCTCCGCGCCCGGCGCGGACCTGGACCCGAGGTTCGGGGCGGGGTCGGCGGCGGCCCACGCGGCGGACGCGCGGACGCTGGTCGGGCCGTGGCCGTCGCTGCGCAACGACGTGGACACCGCCGAGGACCTGGGGCTGGCCGCCGGACTGGGACTGGGGCCCCGCACCTGCGAGGCCCTCAGCCCAGTCTGCTAGCAGTCCGGCCGGTCAGCGGTCCACTCCGTCAGCAGCAGGCCGAACCGTCACCGCAACCACGGCCGCTGAGCATCGGGCACGCGTGCCCGTAGTCCGGGTGCGGCACGAGCGGCAAGCGCTTGCGCGGGCCGTCGGTGGACCGGAACGACGCCGCCACCGGCTCGGTCTTGAGCGTCACGTTGGTGTGCGTCGCCTGGGCGTCGTACGCGCCCTTGCCGAGCTCCAGCACCTCCACGCCACGGCCGTAGTCCGCCAGGAACACCCGGTCGCGGTGGAAGTAGGGCGCCCACGAGACCGCGCCGTCCGGCCGCCAGTAGGCCACCTGGATGGGGTTCTTCGGGTCCGTGATGTCCAGGAACCGCGTCCCCTGCTCGTACCACGAGTAGGCCACGATCCGCTTGTGCACGTCGAAGTAGTGCGCCGAGCAGAACACGTCCGGGCCGGGCACCGTGCCGTCCTGGTCGTCCGGGCTCCAGATGCCGACCGTCTCCATCGTGAACGGCTTGTCCGGCGTGGCCCGCCACGACTCGCCGTTGGTCGAGCCGTCCAGCGACGAGATGACGAACCGCCCCTGGTCCTTGCACGTCGCCGAGCCGAACGCCTCCTCGGTGTGCAGCAGCAGGCTGCCCGCCGGGTGCTCGCGGGTCGGCTTCGGGCCGTCGTGCAGGGTGCGGCCGACCGGTCGGAACGAGTTGTGCGAGAACGACGTCGGCATGTCCAGCTTCGGCACCCCGCCGCCCGCGTACGGCACCGGGCTGTACGGCGTCGCCTCGCGCACCTTGCCGGTCAACGGGTCTCGGTGCCAGCCGCGCGTGTGGTAGCCGCGGGTGCCGCCGGTGCCCGCGACCCACGCGATGCCCGCGCCGTCCACCTGGACGTCGTGGGTCATGTGCGTCTCGCCCTGGTTCCGGTTCAGGTCCACGTACGTCGCCAGGGTCTTCGGGTTGCGCGGGTCGCGCAGGTCGGTGACGAACACCTTGCCGGAACGGCGGTAGCTGTCCGGGTCGTTCGACGGCGTGCCGTCGTAGCCCGTGGTCCACAGGTAGTTGCAGTCGTTGATGCACGTGGTGATGTGGCCGGTGCCCATCGACGCGAAGCTCATCAGCTCCAGCCTCGCCGGGTCCTTCGCCGACACGATGTAGACGCCGGTCGGCCGTTCGTTGCCCGGCTGGCGGCCGAACGCGTTGCGCTCGCGGGCCAGGAACACCAGCTTGCGCTTCGGGTCGACGGTGACGTCCTCGTTCTCCCAGAAGCGCTGCTCCGGGTCGTCGCCCGGCAGCGCCAGCTCCTTCTTCGTCAAGTGGTCCAGGAGCTTCGGGTCGTCCTGGTTCGTCACGTCGTAGGACTTGAGGCCGAACGTGCCGCTGACGAACATCACGTCGCGGTGCCGGTACTGCACGAAGTTGATGGAGATCGCACCCACGGTGTCCGGGATCGCCTTGCGCAGCTCGACGTTCTTCGCCGCCGGCGCGAGGCCGCTGCCCGAGGAGCCGGCCGGCTCCTCCTGCCCTACCGGTGCGTCGGGGACAGGCGCCGCTGTCGCGCTGCCCAAGCCCACGAAGCCGAGGAGCACCCCGGCGACCACCCCTGCCAGAACCTTCATGCCCGCCACTCCTTTCGGTGATGGGGATATCGCGGAGCGTGTCAGGTGCGCGACCGGGGCCACCACCTCCGATCGGCTAACGTTGCCCGCCGTGGCGGAGCAGGCGACGGTGAGCGCGCACCACCCGGACGGCTCGGCGACCGTGCTGCGCGACGACGGGGTGCTGGTGGAGGTCCCGGCCGCGGCCGTGGCGGAGGGCGGCTGGCGGACGCTGCGCCCCGGCCAGCGCGTCACGCTCGACCGCGCCCCCGACGGCACCGTCCGCGCGGCCCGACGCCCGGTGTGACGCACGGCCCGCGTGACCTCCGACTCGTCGGGACCGCGCTCGCCGACAGGCCTCGACGGGAGCACGCTTGCCGCACCGTCCGGCGTGTGGGGTTCGGTGGCGCGAACAATCGGGTGGGACGCGGGGTTCGGCGTCACGAAGAGTTCCGCGTGCCGCCGCGTCCGGTGTGACGCGGTGTTCATCTCATCGTCGGCTGCGATCAGCGCGAGGCCGCCCGTTGTGGGGAACAATGCCATCCGTGAGCACGGACAACACCCCCGAACAGCCCGCGCCCAAGCGACGGACGAGGACGCCGCGGACGCAACCCGCCGGCAGCGCGCCCCGCCGCCGCCCGCGTCCGGCCGTCCGACGCGAAGACACCCGCGCCGAGACCCAGCCCGAGACGCCGCCGCGCTCGTTCCCGAGCTCGCCGCCCGCCGTCACCGCGACCGAGGCGCAGGCCGACCTGCCCGACGACCGCTACTTCAACCGCGAACTGTCCTGGCTGGACTTCAACGCCCGGGTGCTCGCGCTCGCCGAGGACGCCTCCCAGCCGCTGCTGGAGCGGGCCAAGTTCCTGGCCATCTTCGCGTCGAACCTGGACGAGTTCTACATGGTCCGGGTGGCCGGCCTGAAGCGCCGCGACGAGACCGGCCTGAACGTGCGCAGCGCCGACGGCCTCACCCCGCGCGAGCAGCTTGCCGCGATCTCCAAGCGCAGCCAGGAACTGGTCGAGCAGCACGCCCGCGCGTTCCTCGACCACGTGCGGCCGGAGCTGGAGAAGCACGCGATCAGCATCGTCACCTGGACCCAGTTGACCGACTTCGAGAAGCTGCGGCTGACCAACTACTTCAGCGACCAGGTGTTCCCGGTCCTCACACCGCTCGCGGTGGACGCCGCCCACCCGTTCCCCTACATCTCCGGCCTGTCGCTCAACCTGGCCGTGACGGTGCGCGACCCCGAAGGCGGCGCGGAGCGGTTCGCCCGCATCAAGGTGCCGGACAACGTGCCGCGGCTGGTGCGCGTGGAGCAGGACCGCACCAGCCCCACGGCGACGTTCCTGCCGTTGGAGGAGCTGATCGCCGCGCACCTGGGCGACCTGTTCACCGGTATGGAGGTCATCGAGTGCCACGCCTTCCGGGTGACCCGCAACGCGGACCTGGAGGTCGAGGAGGACCAGGACGAGGACCTGCTCAAGTCGTTGGAGCGGGAGCTGGTGCGCCGCCGGTTCGGTCCCCCGGTGCGGCTGGAGATCGCCGACGACATGACCGAGCACATGCTGGAACGGCTGCTGCGGGAGCTGGAGGTCGACCCGCACGACGTCGTCCAGGTGCCGGGGCTGCTGGACCTGAGCAGCCTGTGGCAGCTCCACAGCGTGGACCGCAAGCAGCTCAAGGACGCGCCGTTCGTGCCCGCCACGCACCCCGCCTTCGGCGAGCGGGAGACGCCCAAGAGCATCTTCGCGACCCTGCGCGAGGGCGACGTGCTGGTGCACCACCCGTACGACTCGTTCTCCACCTCGGTGCAGCGGTTCATCGAGCAGGCGGCGGCCGACCCGCGCGTGCTGGCCATCAAGCAGACGCTGTACCGGACCTCCGGCGACTCGCCGATAGTGGACGCGCTGATCGACGCGGCCGAGGCGGGCAAGCAGGTCGTGGCGCTGGTGGAGATCAAGGCGCGGTTCGACGAGCAGGCCAACATCAAGTGGGCGCGGGCGCTGGAGAAGGCGGGCGTGCACGTCGTCTACGGCCTGATGGGCCTGAAGACGCACTGCAAGACGTCGCTCGTGGTGCGGCAGGAGGGCTCCCGCATCCAGCGGTACTGCCACATCGGCACCGGCAACTACAACCCGAAGACCGCGCGGCTGTACGAGGACATGGGCCTGCTGACCGCCGAGCAGACCATCGGGGCCGACCTCACCGACCTGTTCAACGTCCTCACCGGCTACGCCCGGCAGGACCACTACCGCAGCCTGCTGGTCGCGCCCTACGGCGTGCGGCGCGGGATCGTGGAGCGGATCGAGCGGGAGGTCGAGCTGGCGCGCTCCGGTGAGCGGGCGGGCGTGCGGATCAAGGTGAACTCGCTGGTGGACGAGCAGGTCATCGACTCGCTCTACCGGGCGTCGCAGGCGGGGGTGCCGGTCGAGATCGTGGTGCGCGGGGTGTGCACGCTGAAGCCGGGCATCAAGGGCCTGTCGGAGAACATCCACGTGCGGTCCATCCTGGGCCGCTTCCTGGAGCACTCGCGGGTGTTCCACTTCGTCGGCTGCGGCGAGCACTGGATCGGCAGCGCCGACATGATGCACCGGAACCTGGACCGCCGGGTGGAGGTGCAGGTGCGGGTGACCGACCCGAAGCTCGTCACGAAGCTGGAGGACATCCTCGACTCGGCGCTGGAGCCCACCACCCGGTGCTGGGTGCTGCAACCCGACGGCGAGTGGGAGGCGTCCCCGTCCGACGGCAGCCGGGTGCGCGACCACCAGACCGAGCTGCTGCGCGTGCACCGCGCACAAGGGTGATCCGGGCGGCCGGCGCCGTCCTGTGGCGCGACGGCTCCGTGGCCGTCGTCCACCGGCCGCGCTACGACGACTGGTCCCTGCCCAAGGGGAAGCTCGACCCCGGTGAGACCGTGCCCGAGGCGGCCGTGCGGGAGGTGCTGGAGGAGACCGGGTACCGGGCCGTGCTCGGCCGGCACCTGACGACCGTGCGGTACACGGCGTTCGGCAAGCCGAAGACCGTCGACTTCTTCAGCGCCCGCGCCGAGAGCGGGTCGTTCACGCCCAACGACGAGGTGGACGAACTCCGCTGGCTGCCGGTCGACGCGGCGGCGGACCTGGTCACCCGGGACACCGACCGCGAGGTCCTGGCGACGTTCGCCGCCACGCCCGCCGACCTGGCGACCGTGCTGCTGGTGCGGCACGCCAAGGCCGGCAAGCGCGACCACTGGCCGGGCGAGGACGACCTGCGCCCGTTGAGCCCGGCGGGCTGGCGGCAGGCGGCCGGCCTGCGCTCCCTGCTCCCCCTGTGGGCGCCGTCCCGCGTCCATTCGGCTCCGCGCGTGCGGTGCGTGGAGACCGTGCAGGGCGTGGCGGACCGCCTCGGCGTGGGGGTGCTGCTGGAGCACCGGCTGTCGGAGGAGGGCTACTGGCCGGACCGCGAGGCGGGGCTGGTGCGCCTGCTGGAGATCGCGGACGGGGTGGGCGTGCCGGTGGTGTGCAGCCAGGGCGGCGTGATCCCGGACGTGGTGTCCACGCTGGCGTCCTTGTCCGGGCTGCCGCTGGCCGAGGTGCCGTGCAAGAAGGGCAGCGTGTGGCTGCTGTCGTTCCACCGGCCGGCGCCCGGGTGGTCCACATCGGACACGGGTAGCTGGCCTCGGCTGGTGTCGGCGCACTACCTGCCCAGCCCTTTGGCGACTCCCAATCCGTAATTCCGCGTTGGCCGGGTTCCGTATTCGCGGGGTTTCGCCTCGGCCGGGAATGTTGGGCCGAACGAGTGGGGCCGGGCTGCCGGTGGTGGGTGGCCGAGCGAATCCGGTGTGGCGGCGGCGAATCGGGCCAGGCGGCCGGTTTCGGGCTCAGGCGCCCGGTATCCGGCTTGGAGAGCGGCCCGGCGGTACTTGCCGTGAAGGGGAAGTACCGCCGCCAGGAGCCGTTTCAGGGCCACTGGAAGCCATCATCCCGTTGCGTGGCGCTTCAAGCCGACCTTCAGCGGTAAGCCGGCTGGGTGTCGTGGCACTGCCCACGCCGGTTCCTTACTCCGGACACGCCTAGGGCCCGGTGCGCGTCCGCACCGGGCCCTGAGCGTGGTTGACGCTTCTCCCGCCGGGCCACTACCCGGCCGGAGTCACTTCTTGGCCGCGGCCTTCTTCGCCGCCGGCTTCTTGGCCGTGGTGGCCTTCGCCGTGGTCGCCTTGGCAGCGGCCGGCTTCTTCGCCGCGGCTGCCTTCGGGGCGGCTGCCGTGGCGGCCTTCGCCGTCGTCGCCTTGGCCGTGGCCGCCTTCGCGGCGGGGGCCTTGGTGGCGGTGGCAGCGGGCTTTGCGGCCGCGGTGGTCCGGCGGGTCGCCGGGGCCTTGGTCGCGGCTGCGGCCGTGCGCGCGGTCGTGCTGCGCGCGGTGCGCGTAGTGGTGGTACGCGCGGTGGTGCTGCGGGTCGCCGGCGCCTTGGTCGAGGCAGCCGTCTTCGTGGCGGCGGCGGACTTCGCGGCCGAGGCGGCCGGCTTGGCGGCCGTGGCCTTCGGCAGCTTCTTCGTGCCGCTGATGACGTCCTTGAACGTCGAACCCGCGCGGAACGCGGGAACGTTGGTCTTCTTGACCTTCACGGTCTCACCGGTGCGCGGGTTGCGAGCGGTGCGGGCCGCGCGGGCCCGCTTCTCGAAGACACCGAAACCGGTGATGTTGACCTTCTCGCCCTTGTGGACGCTGCGAACGATGACGTCGACGAGCCCGTCGACAGCGGCAGCGGCGTTCTTCTTGTCGCCAAGGCGCTCGGCGAGCGCCTCGATGAGCTGGGCCTTGTTCACCTTCAGTCCCTCCCAGGACGCTCACGGCCCTAGTCGGGCCGACTGATGGCCACGGTAAGCCCATATGCAAGGAAATACCAATCGCCACGCCAGATTTTTCGTTGTGGCGTGGGCAATTACGACCTGTCGAGGGACACCGGAACGGCCCCTAAGGGGTCCGCCGGAACCGGATTCCCGCTGGCAGAGGGGGAATCCGGCCCCTGCCGACTACCGTCCGGGCACCGGTTCGGTGGTGGGCAACCAACCTGGGCGGTTCCGCTCGAACGTGGTGATGTCGTCGGCGTGCCGCAGGGTCAGCGCGATGTCGTCCAAACCCTCCAGCAGCCGCCAGCGGGTGTACTCGTCGACCGTGAAGGGCGCGGTGAAGTCCTTGGCCACAACAGTGTTCTTCGTGAGGTCCACGGTCACCCGGGTGCCGGGCTCGTTCTCCAGCAGCTTCCACAGCAATTCGACATCGGACTGCTCGCACTGGGCCGCCACGAGGCCCTGCTTGCCCGAGTTGCCGCGGAAGATGTCGGCGAACCGGGAGGAGATGACCACCCGGAAGCCGTAATCCATCAACGCCCAGACGGCGTGCTCGCGGGAGGAGCCGGTGCCGAAATCGGGTCCGGCGACCAGCACGCTGCCCGCCCGGAACGGTTCCTGGTTGAGCACGAACTGCTCGTCGCCGCGCCAGGCCGCGAACAGCCCGTCC
This sequence comes from Actinosynnema sp. CS-041913, assembly GCF_050942485.1. NCBI lineage: Bacteria > Bacillati > Actinomycetota > Actinomycetes > Pseudonocardiales > Pseudonocardiaceae > Actinosynnema > Actinosynnema sp. CS-041913. The sequence continues at coordinate 7,651,064 of NZ_CP192037.1, forward strand.
TCGAAACCCGAGCGGGTGACGCGCTTGAGGTAGACGGCGGGGATGATCTGGTCGGTGTCCACGTTGGACCGCCGCAGCGGCACCCCGACGCCGGTGTGCGTGGTGAACGCTTCCATCTCTGCTAGCTCCTCAGACCAGGTCGGCGGGCGACGACAGGGTGCCGCGCACGGCGGTGGCGGCGGCCACGAGTGGCGAGACCAGGTGGGTGCGGCCACCCTTGCCCTGCCTGCCCTCGAAGTTGCGGTTGGAGGTGGACGCGCTGCGCTCGCCCGGCTTGAGCTGGTCCGGGTTCATGCCGAGGCACATCGAGCACCCCGCCTGCCGCCACTCGGCGCCCGCCGCCAGGAACACCTCGTGCAGCCCCTCGGACTCGGCCTGTGCGCGCACCCGCATGGAGCCGGGGACCACGAGCATCCGCACGCCGGCGGCGACCCGGTGCCCGCGCAGGACGTCCGCGGCGGCGCGCAGGTCCTCGATACGGCCATTGGTGCACGAGCCGAGGAACACGGTGTCGACGTGGATGTCGCGCAGCGGCGTGCCGGGCTCCAGCCCCATGTACGCCAGCGCCTTCTCGGCGGCGACGCGCTCGTTCTCGTCCCCGATGGCCTCCGGGTCGGGCACGCGGCCGGCGAGCGGCAGGCCCTGCCCGGGGTTGGTGCCCCACGTGACGAACGGGGTCAGCTCGTCGGCGTCCAGCCGCACCTCGGCGTCGAACTCGGCGCCTTCGTCGGTGCGCAGCGACTTCCAGTACTCGACGGCGGCGTCCCAGTCCGCGCCGGACGGCGCGTGCGGACGGCCCTGGAGGTAGTCGAACGTGGTCTGGTCCGGCGCGATCATCCCGGCGCGCGCCCCGGCCTCGATCGACATGTTGCAGACGGTCATGCGGGCTTCCATGGACAGCGCCTCGATCGCGCTGCCCCGGTACTCCAGCACGTAGCCCTGCCCGCCGCCGGTGCCGATCCGGGCGATGACGGCGAGGATGACGTCCTTCGCCGTGACGCCGGGCCGGAGCGTGCCGTCGATCGTGATCGCCATGGTCTTGAACGGTTTCAGCGGCAGCGTCTGGGTGGCCATCACGTGCTCGACCTCGGACGTGCCGATGCCGAACGCCAGCGCGCCGAACGCGCCGTGCGTGGAGGTGTGGCTGTCGCCGCAGACCACGGTCATGCCGGGCTGCGTGAGGCCGAGCTGCGGGCCGACCACGTGGACGATGCCCTGCTCGGCGTCGCCCATCGGGTGCAGCCGCACGCCGAACTCGGCGCAGTTCTTGCGCAGCGTCTCGACCTGGGTGCGGGACACCGGGTCGGCGATCGGCAGTTCGATGTCGACCGTCGGGACGTTGTGGTCCTCGGTGGCGATGGTCAGGTCGGGTCGGCGGAGCGGGCGGCCCTCCAGGCGCAGGCCGTCGAACGCCTGCGGGCTCGTGACTTCGTGCAGCAGGTGGAGGTCGATGTAGAGCAGATCGGGCTCCGCACCACTGCCGTGGCGCACCACGTGCGCTTCCCACACCTTCTCCGCGAGCGTGCGGCTCATCGCTTCTCCCAGTATCTGGACGGTCGATAGATCTGGACTTCCCAGACAGTGGGAAGTTAGTATCGGCTTGTGGGACAGCATAGCGGGATCGGCGTGCTGGACAAGGCAGTGGCTGTCTTGAACGCCGTCGCAAAGGATCCGTGTGGGCTCGCCGAGTTGTGCAACCGGACGGGCTTGCCTCGCGCAACCGCGCACCGGTTGGCAGTGGGGCTCGAAGTGCACCGGTTGCTGCGACGGGGTTCGGACGGCCGGTGGCGTCCGGGCGCGGCACTGGCGGAATTGGCGGGCGGGGCCACGGACCCGTTGCTCGACGCGGCGTCCTCGGTGCTGCCGAGGCTCCGCGACATCACCGGGGAGAGCGTGCAGCTTTACCGGCGGGATGGAATGCAGCGGATCTGCGTGTCGTCGGCGGAACCGCCGAGCGGTCTGCGCGACACCGTCCCGATTGGAGCCAGACTGCCGATGACGGCCGGCTCGGGCGCGAAGGTGCTGGCGGCGTGGGCCGATCCAGGCACCCAGCGGTCGGTGCTCGCGGACGCCGTCTACGGCGAGCGGACCCTCCTGGAGGTGCGCCGCCGAGGCTGGGCCCAAAGCGTCGCGGAACGCGAACCAGGCGTGGCCAGCGTCTCAGCCCCGGTACGGGACAGCACCGGCTCCGTAGTGGCCGCAGTCTCCGTCTCAGGCCCCATCGACCGCATGGGCCGCCGCCCAGGAGCCCGCTGGGCAGCCGACCTACTAGCCGCCGCAGAAGCCCTACAAACCCGCCTCTAACCCCAACACACCGACACCCGACACCCGCCCTCAGCAGCCACGGCCCTGAGGGCGGCTTGCCGTCCCCCTTCCACCCCCGCTGGGCTAGGCCGGCACGCGCACGTCGGGGTCCGGGGCAAGCCCCGGCCGGGGTTTGGGGGTTGGACCCCCAATGCGAATGCGAAAGATCCCCGTGTCGCATGCCGACACAGGGATCCGCCAATCTGTAGCCCCGATGGGATTCGAACCCACGCTACCGCCTTGAGAGGGCGGCGTCCTAGGCCGCTAGACGACGGGGCCCTAGGTTTTTGCTCGATCTCGTCGAGCGATTTAGTTGTTTCTTGCCGCAGTAGCTTACCACACTGGATTTTCTACCGCCGCTGCTGGGGTACCAGGACTCGAACCTAGACTAACTGAACCAGAATCAGTCGTGCTGCCAATTACACCATACCCCATTGGCTTTCCCGATCAACTTCCTCGGCAACCTGGGCTGTCGAGGGGCTGTCCGTTCCGCCGGGAGGAATAGTAGACCAAGTGCCCGGCGGAACGGAAATCGGGGTCAGGCGGAGGCCGCCGACAGCTCGCAGACCAGCAGTTCGGGCAGCTCAGCGAGGCTGCTGATGGCCGCGATGCCGGTGGGCAGCGATCCTTCGCGCGGGCCTTGCCGGTTGAGCCACACGCCCTTCATCCCGGCGTCGCGCGCGCCGATGGCGTCGGCGTGCAGGCGGTCGCCGATGTGCACGGTGTCGCGGTGGGACACCCCGAGGTCGGCGCACGCGGTGTCGAAGATCACGCGGTCCGGTTTGGCCGCGCCGACTTCACCGGCGATGAGCACGGTGTCGAAATACTGCGCCAGGCCGAGCGTGGCGATCTTCACACGCTGGTGGCGGCCGGACGCGTTGCTCACCGCGGCGAGGGGCAATCCGGTGGCGCGCAGCCATTCCAGGCAGGGCACGACGTCCGGGAACAGCCGCCAGCCGGCCGCGAGCACGTCCTGCCGGTACAGCTCGCGCCGGGTCGCCTCGGCCAAGTCGAGTTCCTCGCCGAGCGCGGCGAAGAACGCGCGGGTGCGGATGTTGCGCATCGACTCGTATTCCAGCTCGCCCGCGAGCAGCCGGGAACAGTGGTCGTCGGTGATGCGCTGCCACAACGTCCAGTTGTCGGCGTTGCCGACCATCGCGGCGAGCGCGGCCCGCGACGAAGTGCTGTAGTCGACGAGCGTGTCGTCCACATCGAGGCTCACCGCGCGGATCTCGCCGGTTCTCCGGGGGGTGAAGGTCGGGGCTGCGGTTGTCACCCAGTGAGGCTAGGTGCGAGCGCCCCTCGTCCGACTCGACCAGAGAGGTGATATCTCCGTGTTCTTGCACGGTCAAGCACCCCTGGAGCCCCCGAAGGCACCAGTCAGATTGCCCCGAGCGCCCGACGCAATCGCCCGATCGAGCGATCCCGACCGACCAACTCCATCGATTCGTACAGAGGTGGCGAGACGGTACGGCCCGTCACGGCAACCCGCACCGGCGCGTACGCCTTGCGCGGTTTGAGGCCCAGACCGTCCACAAGAGACGTCTTCAGCGCCTCCTCGATCGAGGCCGCCGTCCACTCCTCCAGTGCCTCCAGAGCGGTGATACCCGCCGTCAGCACCGGGCGCGCGTCCTCGCCCAGCACCTTGGCCGCCGACTCCTCCTCCGGGGCGAACGACTCCTCGTCCGTGAAGAGGAACCGCACCATGCCGGACGCCTCGGACAGCACGACCAGACGCTCCTGCACGAGGGGGGCCACTCCGCGCAACGTGGTCAACTGCTCGTCGGTCGGGTCCACCAGCAGTCCGTCGGCCGCGAGGTACGGCAGCACGCGGCTGACGAACTCCTCCACGGGCAGCGCGCGCAGGTGCGTGGCGTTGATCGCCTCGGCCTTCTTGAGGTCGAACCGGGCGGGGTTGGCGCTGACCTTCTCCAGGGTGAACGCCTCGACCAGCTCGGTGACCGTGAAGATGTCCCGGTCGTCCGCGATCGACCAGCCGAGCAGCGCGAGGTAGTTGAGCAATCCCTCCGGCAGGAATCCCCGTTCCCGGTAGAGGAAAAGGTTCGACTGGGGATCCCGCTTGGACAGCTTCTTGTTGCCTTCGCCCATCACGTAAGGCAGGTGCCCGAAGCGCGGGGTGGAATCGGTCACGCCGATTCGCCGCAACGCGGCATAAAGGCCGAGTTGGCGCGGAGTGGACGGCAGCAGGTCCTCACCGCGCAGCACGTGCGTCACGCGCATGAGCGCGTCGTCCACCGGATTCGTGAACGTGTAGAGCGGGTCGCCGTTGGCGCGCACCAGGACCGGGTCGGGCGTGGCGCCCGCCTTGAACGTGATCTCACCCCGGATCAGGTCGTCCCAGGTGAAGTCCTCGTCGGGCATCCGCAGCCGCAGCACCGGCTCGCGCCCCTCGGCGCGGAACGCGGCCTTCCGCTCGTCGGTGAGGTCGCGGTCGTAGCCGTCGTAGCCCAGCTTCGGGTCCTGGCCGGCCGCCTTGCGCCGCGCCTCGATCTCCTCGGCGGTGGAGAAGGACTCGTACAGCTCCCCCGCGTCGAGCAGCTTCCGGGCCACGTCGGCGTAGACGTCGCGGCGCTCGCTCTGCCGGTACGGGCCGTGCGGGCCGCCGACCTCGGGGCCCTCGTCCCAGTCCAGGCCGAGCCAGCGCATGGCCTCCAGCAACTGCTCGTAGGACTCCCGCGAGTCGCGGGCCGCGTCGGTGTCCTCGATCCGGAACACCATCGAGCCGCCGGTGTGGCGGGCGTACGCCCAGTTGAACAGGGCGGTGCGGATCAGGCCCACGTGCGGTGTGCCGGTCGGCGACGGGCAGAAGCGGACACGGACCTCTGGGGTGACTGCGGATGCGCTCATGACCCGATCAGCGTATCCGCCTTGACCGGCGTCGCCGACAGGAGCATCCTGAACTTATTCAACTACCGTTGAAAAGAGGTGGGGATCATGGAGAGGACCACGGTCGTGGTCGTCGGGGGCGGTCCGGCGGGCATGGTGTGCGGGCTGCTGCTGGCCCGCGCGGGCGTCGAGGTGACGGTGCTGGAGAAGCACGGCGACTTCCTGCGCGACTTCCGCGGCGACACGGTGCACGCGTCCACGCTCACGCTGCTGGACGAACTGGGGCTGGGGCCGTCGTTCGCGGAGGTTCCGCACCAGCTCGTGGACAAGATGGAGGTGCTGCTGGACAGCGGCCTCCAGCGGGTGGCCGACCTGTCCCGGCTCCCCGGGCCGCACAAGCACATCGCGTTCGTGCCCCAGTGGGACTTCCTGGACCTGATCGCGGACGCGGGCCGGCGCGAGAAGTCCTTCACGCTGCGGATGAACGCGGAGTTCACCGGGCTGCTGAAGTCCGGCGGCCGGGTCGACGGGGTCCGCTACCGCACCCCGGAGGGCGAGGTCGCGCTGAAGGCGGACCTGGTCGTGGCGGCCGACGGGCGGCACTCGCTGGTGCGGCGGGAGGCCGCGCTGCCGGTGCACGCGTTCGGCGCGCCGATGGACGTGTGGTGGTTCCGGCTGCCCCGCAACCCCGGCGAGCCCGAGGGCGGTGTGGGGAGGTTCGGCCGCGGCACGGGGCTGGTGCTGATCAACCGGGGTGAGTACTTCCAGACCGCGTTCCTGATCCGCAAGGGCACCGACGAGATGCTGCGGGCGGAGGGGATCGAGGCGTTCCGGGAGCGCGTGGTGAAGCTCGTGCCGTGGGTGGCGGAACGGCTGGAGACCATCGAGTCGCTGGACGACGTGAAGCTGCTGGACGTGAAGCTGGACCGGCTGCGGCGCTGGCACGACGAGGGCGTGCTGTGCATCGGGGACGCCGCGCACGCCATGTCGCCCATCGGCGGCGTCGGCATCAACCTGGCAGTGCAGGACGCGGTCGCCGCCGCGCGGATCGTGGCCCGTCCGCTGCGGGAGGGGCGGCTCACGGCGAAGGAGCTGGCGAAGGTGCGCCGGCGCCGGTGGTTCCCGACCGCGGTCACGCAGACGTTCCAGCGGCTGATCCAGAACGCGTTCCTGCGGCCCACGCTGGACGGGAAGTCGAAGATCGCCAACGGCCGGGCGCCGCGCCCGGTGGCGGCGTTGCAGCGGTTCCCGTGGTTGCAGGCGATCCCGGCGTACCTGATCGCGATCGGGCTGCGGCCCGAGCACGCGCCGGCCTTCGCCCGCCGCACCCCGGAGAGGATCGAGCGGAGCTAGCCCGCTAGCCTCAGGGGCCTTCGGGCGGCCGACACGCCCATAGCCGTTGACCCCGCAGGACCCGAGCCGCCGACGTTGTCCGACACAGAGTCGCCGCCGACCCCGGGGTGACTTCCGGGCCGCCGACGTAGTCCGACACAGAGGCGCCGCCGACCCCGGGGCGACTTCCGGCCGCCGACGTTGTCCGACGCGCCGTTGCCGCGAGTCCCGCAGGACCCGGGGCGACTTCCCACGCGGGAGCCGCCCCTGGGGTGTGGCTAGCGGTTCGCCACGGTGTTCGTCAGGGTGCCGAGCCCTTCCACCGTCACGGAAACCGTCTGCCCGGCGGCGAGCGGCCCGACGCCGGCGGGCGTGCCGGTGAGGATGACGTCGAGTGGCCGCAAGGTCATGACGGCCGAAATGTACTCGATCAGCTCGCCGATGTCGTGGATCAGCAGCGAGGTCCGCGAGTTCTGCTTCACCTCGCCGTCCACCTCGGTGCGCAGCGCCACGTCGGACGGGTCGAACTCGGTCTCCACCCACGGCCCGAGCGGGCAGAACGTGTCGAACCCCTTGGCGCGGGTCCACTGCCCGTCGGTCTTCTGCAGGTCGCGCGCCGTCACGTCGTTCGCGATGGTGTAGCCGAGGACCGACTGCCGGGCCCGCGACGCGGGGATGTCCCGACCGCCGACGCCGATGATGACGGCCAGCTCGCCCTCGAAGTCGACCCGCTCGGACACCGCCGGGAGCTTGATCTCCGCGTTGGGCCCGATCACGGCGGTGTTGGGCTTGAGGAACATCAGCGGTTCCGCCGGCACCTCGTTGCCCAGCTCGGCGGCGTGCTCGGCGTAGTTGCGGCCGATGCACACGATCTTGGGCGGCAGGAACGGGGCCAGCAGGCGGACGTCGGCGAGCGGCCACTTGCGGCCGGTGAAGGTCGGGTTCGCGAACGGGTCGTCGGCGATCTCGACAGCGGTCAGGTCGTCGCCGTCGCCTTCGATCGCGGCGAAAGCGAGGCCATCCGGTTGGGCGATACGGGCAATGCGCACGGGAATCACCCTAACCGGCGGCTTGCGGCGGCACCCGGCGTGCCTAGCGTCGAACCATGCGAACCCTGCTGATAGTTCTCCTCGCACTGGTCGCCACGGCGACCCCGGCTTCGGCGGCGACCCCGCTCGAAGCGGGCACCCAGCTCACCCTGAACCAGAACAGCCGCTGCGTGAACGGCTTCAACGTCCGGGGCTACCTGCTGGTGTCCGTGCACTGCGCGAACGCCAACGGCACCCTGATCGGCCCGGGCGGCGTGGTCATCGGCCCGGTGGAGCGCAAGCGCGCCACCTACGGCGTGGTGCGGATCCTCGACCCGTCGGCCTGGGACCAGCTACCCCGCCTGGCCGGCCACCCGACGCCCATCACCGGATCGGTCGAGGCGGCGGTGGGCGCGACCGTCTGCACGTCCAGCCGCATCAGCGGCTGGCGCTGCGGGACGGTCGTCGCCAAGAACCAGTCCATCAGCCACGGCACCGGCACCATCACCGGGCTGACGCGCACGAACCTGTGCGTCCAGCCCGGCGACGACTGGCTGCCGGTGATCAGCGGCTCCCACGCCCAGGGCCACCTGATGGGCGGCTCCACCGGGGGCTGCACCTCGTTCTTCTACCCGATCAACCGGATCCTGGCGGCGGAGGGTTTCACGCTCGTGACGGCCTGACCCGCGTCGCCTTGTGCACCAAGGCGTCGCACAGGGCGAGCCAACTGGCTTCGACGATGTTCCCGTGGACACCGACGGTGGTCCATTCGCGCTCACCGTCGGTGGACTCCACCAGCACGCGGGTGACGGCGTCGGTGCCGTGCTCGACCTTCTTGTGCGACTCGGTGAGGATGCGCACCTTGTAGTCGTTTAGCTGCACACTGTCCAACCAGGACAGGTGCGGCAGGAGCGCCTTGCGCAACGCCGCGTCCAGCGCGTGCACCGGCCCGTTGCCCTCGGCGGTGGCGATCACCCGCTGCCCGGACACGTGCACCTTCACCGTCGCCTCGGACACGATCGCGCCGTCCCGGTTGTGGTCCAGCACGACCCGGTAGGACTCCAGCACGAACGGCGGCGCGTCCATTTCGGACAGCTCCCTCTTCATCAGCAGCTCCAGGGAGGCGTCGGCGGCCTCGAACGACCAGCCGCCGGCCTCCAGCTCCTTCACCTTCCGCACCGCGCTCGTCAGCGCGTCGGGCCGGCGGGCCAGGTCGATCCCGAACTCACGTCCCTTGAGTTCGAGACTGGCCCGACCCGCCATCTCGGTGACCAGCACCCGCATGTCGTTGCCGACGGTGTCCGGATCGATGTGGTTGTACAGCTCCGGATCCACTTTGATCGCACTCGCGTGCAGCCCCGCCTTGTGGGCGAAGGCCGACGACCCGACGTAGGCCTGGTGGGAGTCGGGCGCGATGTTGGCGATCTCGGCAAGCGCATGGGAGACCCGGGTCAGCTCGGCCAGCGATTCGCGCGGTAGCACGGCCAGGCCGAGTTTGGTCACGAGGTTCCCGACGACGGCGAACAGGTCGGCGTTCCCCGCTCGCTCGCCGTAGCCGTTCGCGGTGCACTGGACGTGGGTCGCCCCGGCCTGCACAGCCGCGATGGTGTTGGCCACCGCGCAGGACGTGTCGTCCTGGCAGTGGATGCCGACCCGGAAGCCCGTGCGGGCGACCACGTCGGCGACGGTCTCGGCCAGCCCGAGTGGCAACTGGCCGCCATTGGTGTCACAGAGCACGACGACGTCCGCGCCACCCTCCACAGCGGACTCCAGCGTGCGGAGCGCCGTGTCCGGGTCGAACGCGAAGCCGTCGAAGAAGTGCTCGGCGTCGAGGAACACCCGCCGCCCCTCGTCCACGAGGAACCGGACGGTGTCCCGGACCATGGCGAAGTTCTCCGCGACATCGGTCCGCAACGCCTTTTCGATGTGCCGGCGATCGGACTTGGCGACCAACGTCACAACCGGCGCCCGGGACTCCAACAAGGCCTTGACCTGCAAGTCCTCGGAAACCTTGACCCCGGCCTTCCGAGTGGCCCCGAACGCGACGAGCTGGGCGTTCTTCAACGTCAGATCCCCGGCCGCCGCCCGCGCGAAGAACTCCGTGTCCTTCGGCAAAGCCCCAGGCCAGCCCCCCTCGATGAACCCGACGCCCAACCCGTCCAACAGCCGGGCGACAGCCAGCTTGTCCGTCACCGAGTAGGAAATGCCCTCACGCTGGGCCCCATCCCGCAAGGTCGTGTCGTAGACGTGGAAGGAATCGCCGAGCGTGGTCACCAGGGTCTCCTAGAAGATCGGATCGGGAAAACAAAAAGACCCCCCGCAGGATGCGAGAGGTCAGCGCGCCGGGTGCTTAGGGAAGCACTACCCGACGCGCTCAGAAATAATGATCACAGCGTGGAGAGCCACGAACCAGATACTGCCACACCCCACCCGGCAAGACCAAGCCACGGACGGGTTGTCCCACACTCTGAGCACAGCCAACGCCGGCAAACCACCCCGAGGCTCCACGCGAGAGCCGCGGATCACCCCGCGGCCAGGAACCGGGCGAACGCCTCGATCGCGGCAGGGTTCCGAGGCCCCTCCACCAACGCCGCATAGGGCAACACGAAGAACCGCCCATCCCGAACCGCGGGTACCTCCCGAAGCGGCGCATAAGACTCCAGGAACGCCCGCTTCTGATCAGGAGTACTGGAATCCCCATCCGCGTAGTCGTTGATCAGGATGACCTCGGGAGCACGGGCCACCACAGCCTCCCACCCCACCGTGGCCCAACTGTCGTCCAGATCCCCGAACACGTTCGCCCCACCGGCCCGCTCGATGATGTCCTGCGGAGCAGCGTTCTTCCCAGCCGTAAAAGGCTGGTCCAACCCGCTGTCATACAGGAAGACCTTCGGCCGAGCCTTACCCTGCAACAACTTCTCCGCCGAAGCCACCTGCGCCGAGTACCCAGAGATCAACGACTCGGCCCGCGCGGACACTCCAAAGAGCACACCCAGGTTCCGCAGATCCGTGTACAACGCCTCCAGCGGAGGCATGATCCCGCGCTGCTTCCCCACCCCGTTCCGACAAGCCTCGGTGAGCTGATAAGTGGCCACCCCCAAGGACTTCAACGCGTCGGGCGTGAACCCGGTGCTCTCGGAGAACCCGTAGTTCCACCCGGCGAACACCAGATCGGCCGAAGCCCCTTGGACGACCTCCTTGTTGATCTCCGAAGCCAACCGGGGCACCTTGGCGAAGTCCGCCTTCCACGGGGAACTCTCCACATCGGCCTGATGGGCGTCCCCGATCACGTAGCCCGCCATCCGGTCGGCCAGCCCCAGCGAGAACATCAGCTCCGCGATCCCGGTGTCGTTGGTGACCACCCGCCGGGGCACCTTGTCGTAGGTCACCTCCTGGCCGCAGTTCCGCAGCGTGATCTTCGCCGAGCCGGGCGGCTCCTGCGCGATGGTGGCGCCGCACGCGGTGGTGGACAGGACAACGACAAGGGCGAGCGCGACGAGCCTTCTCACGGGCCGACCTCCTGGTGTTCGAAAAGCAACTGCGGCACGCCGCTGGTCGGGTGGGGCACGACGTGGGCCGCCACCCGGAAGACGTCCCGCAACAAGGCGGGGGTGAGCACGTCCGCCGGCTTGCCGCCGGCCACCACCCGCCCTCCGTCGAGGACGTGGATCCGGTCGCAGTACGCGGCGGCGAGGTTCAGGTCGTGCAGGACGGTGAGGACGGTGACGCCCAGGCTGCGCACCAACCCGAGGACCGCGATCTGGTGGCTGATGTCGAGGTGGTTGGTGGGCTCGTCCAGCACCAGCACCGCCGGCTCCTGCGCGAGGGCCCGCGCGATCAGCACCCGCTGCCGCTCGCCCCCGGACAGGCTCAGGAAACTCCGCCGCGCCAGGTGCGCGGCGTCCATCCGGGACAGTGCCGAGGCGCAGACATCCCGATCACCGGCGGTTTCCCGGTCGAGCCCGGTCTGGTGCGGCAACCGGCCCATCATCACGACTTCGGCCACCGTGAAGTCGAACTCGACGTGGCTGTCCTGGGTGAGCGCGGCCATCGCCCGCGCGCTGTCCCGGATCGGCAGGTCGTCCAGCGCGGCGCCGTCCAGCCGGACCACGCCGCCGGACGGTCGCAGGGCGCGGTACACGCACCGCAGCGTGGTGGACTTGCCGCTGCCGTTGGGCCCGACGATCCCGTGCACCTCGCCGCTGTGGGCGGCGAGCGTGATGCCGTGCAGGATTCCGGTCACGGTGACGTCCGTCAGCGAGACGTCCATCACCTTCCCCCGAACACGTAGCCGCGGCCCCGCATGAGGAACACGAAGCACGGCACGCCCAGCGCGGCGGTGATCACACCCAGCGGCAGCTCTTCCGGCGCGGCCAGCAGCCGGGCCGCGACGTCCACCCAGATCAGGAAACAGGCCCCGGCCAGCGGGGCGACCGCGAGGACCCGGCGGTGGTCGGCGCCCACCACCAGCCGGACCAGGTGCGGCAGCATCAACCCCACGAACCCCACCGCGCCGCTGACCGCCACCAGCACACCCGTCATGGCGGCGGTGACCACGAACAGGGCCTTGCGCAACCGGGCCACGTCCACCCCCAGCGTCGTCGCGGTCTCGTCCCCCATGGACATCGCGTTGAGCTGCCGGGCCCTCGTCCGGAGGTAGACGGTGCCCGCGACCACCGTGACGGCGGCCACCGGCAGCGAGGCCCACGTCACCCCGCCCAGGCTGCCCAGCAGCCAGAACATCGCCGCCCGCGCGGCCTCGCCGCGCGGCGACTGGAAGACCAGCAGCATCGCCACGGCGGAGAACCCGTAGGCCATCGCCGTCCCGGTCAGCACCAGCTTGAGCGGCGTCAGCCCGCCGCGCCGCGCGGCCAGGTACACCAGCGCCATGGCCGCCAGCGCCGACAGGAACGCGGCGGTGGACAGCGCGTAGATGCCGAGCGAGGCGAACAGCCCCATCGTGGCCACGGCCGTGGCGCCCACGCTCGCGCCGGACGAGATCCCCAGCACGTACGGGTCTGCCAGCGCGTTGCGGACCATCGCCTGGATGGCCACGCCCACCACCGCCAGCCCCGCGCCGACCACGGCGGCGAGCAGCACGCGCGGCAGCCGGATGTCCCACACGATCCGGTACGGCCCGGCTTCGGACGGCTCGATCACGCCGCCCGTCACGGCCGCCTCCAGCAGCCGCAGGACGTCCCCGAACGGGATGCGCACCGGACCGAGGGCCACGCCGCACACGATGGAGAGGGCCAGGAGCGCGGCCAGCCCGACGCAGAGCCGTTTGGTCACCGGTCGCCTTTCGGACGGGTGGCCGTGCGGCACGCAACCCGAGGGACCGGCGCGTCCGTCCCGCAGACCACGGCAGGAGTGGAGCTACTTCCGCCGCCTGCGGGTAATCGGGCTCGCCCCTCGGGGAGGGGCCTACCGTTGCGGGTCAGCGCCGGACTCAGACCGGACTTCCCCCGCGGGTGGCGACGCCGACCCTACGTGCCGCCCCCGCCGCCGTCCCGAGCACCCCTCACGAAACCCAAAGAGCCCTCACGAACCGGAAAGGCCGCCTCCCGGGGGAGGCGGCCTTCGGCGGGCTGACCCGGGACTCAGGCCCCGGTGCGGACGTTCGAGCTGACCAGCGCCGCCAGCCGGTCGCCCACCGCGTAGGTGGCGCCGGGCGAGGCGTGGTCGCGGGTGGCCAGGTCGAAGGCGACCGACGCCTCGATCCGGCGGGCCGACTCGTGCTCCCCCAGGTGGTCGAGCATCAGCGCCACGGACAGCACCGCCGCCGTCGGGTCCGCGATGCCCTGGCCGGCGATGTCCGGCGCGCTGCCGTGCACCGGCTCGAACATGCTCGGGTTGCGCCGGGTCACGTCGAGGTTGCCCGACGCCGCGAGCCCGATCCCGCCGGTGACCGCCGCCGCCAGGTCCGTGAGGATGTCGCCGAACAGGTTGTCGGTGACGATCACGTCGTACCGGGCCGGGTCGGTGACCAGGTGGATCGTCGCCGCGTCCACGTGCTGGTAGGCCACCGTCACGTCGGGGTGCTGGAGCGAGACCTCCTCCACCACCCGCGACCACAGCGAGCCCGCGTGCGTCAGCACGTTGGTCTTGTGCACCAGCGTGAGGTGCTTGCGAGGCCGGTTGGCCGACCGCGCGAACGCGTCCCGGACCACCCGCTCCACCCCGAACGAGGTGTTGATCGACACCTCGGTGGCGATCTCGTGCGGGGTGTCCTTGCGCAGCAGACCGCCGTTCCCGGCGTACAGGCCCTCGGTGCCCTCCCGCACGACCACCATGTCGATCTCCGGCGGATCCGCGATCGGACTGCGCACACCGGGGTAGAGCCGCGCCGGGCGCAGGTTCACGTGGTGGTCGAGTTCGAAGCGCAGACGGAGCAGCAGACCCCGTTCCAGGATGCCGCTGGGCACCGAGGGGTCGCCCACCGCGCCGAGCAGGATGGCATCGTGCTGGCGCAGTTCGCCCAGCACCGACTCCGGCAGGAGCTCACCTGTGGCGTGCCAGCGCGCCGCGCCGAGGTCATAGCGGGTGATCTCGGCCGCCGGAACGACCTCACCGAGCACCTTCAGGGCCTCGGCGACGACCTCGGGCCCGATCCCGTCTCCTGGGATCACTGCGAGCCGCATCCACACACCTCCCAGGTATCAGTCCCATTGCGCGGGACTAGTTTCCTTTGCGAAAGGCTACCGGTCGCGGACCCGATCGCCGCACTCGGAACACACTTCAGTGGCCATATGTCCCGGACTGCGGGACACCCGAACGGTTCAGTGCCCCCGTTCGGCCGTCACCCGATGCGCTTAACCGGCTCTGGCCGGCCGGGAGCAACCCCCGACCGGCCAGAGTGGTGCACGGTGTCAGTCCGCTGAGCGGTTGCCCCGGCTCGCCTTCACCTTCACGACATCGGCCTTGTCACCGGTGGCGTTGTGGTGGTGGAGCACCAGCAGGCTGTCCGAGCCGTCGGCGGCCAGCGCCGCCGCGTCCCGGTTGACCACCAGCGCGGTGCCCGGACGGGACAGGTAGGACAGCGCGGCGTCGCCGCCGCCCTGCACCCACAGGCCCGGCTTGAGCGGGTCGAACGACGCCGGCCGGTCGATGGAGTCGATCAGGCCGTTCGACGCGCCCGGCGCGACGTAGAAGCCCGCCACGCCGGTCGTGTACGAGAGGCGCGACGTGTCCGCCGACGGGTCGATGCCGAGCGCCGTGAGCAGCACCGGCAGGACGACCACGTTGGTGTCGAACACGTTGGTGTCCACGTCGCCGAACTGGCCGTTGACGGGCTGGATGTCGACGGTCTGGCCGGTGGCCAGGTCGACCGTGGCCGCGACCAGCAGGTCGGTGCCGGTCAGCTTGTTGGCGTAGACCTCGTAGTCCGGCACGCCGTCACCCGTGGTGTCGATGTCGACGAACGGGATCGTGTTGTTGCCCAGGTTGTACCAGTTGCCCCAGGTCGCGATGCCGAACGCGAGCAGCGCGTTCTGCGGCTCGCCCTGGGCCTTGGCCAGCGGCGCGGTGGACGTGACACCCACGTGCCGCAGGTCGCCGCCCTTGGCCGTGTCGTTGAGCGTGCAGTTCGTCGTCACGTTGCGGCGGCACTCGCGCAGCTTCGGCGAGGACTGCTGCAATTCGAGGACGCTGACCAGCGACTTGTACGCGCCCTGGTGGACGCCCCGGCCGGTGAGGTTGAGCACCGACTGGGTCGCGTCGCCGCGGAACGTCACCCGGTCCGGCGTGTTGATGTCCGCCACCGGCTTCGGCGCCGAGTACACCGGCACCCGCAGCGCGACGGTGGAGCCGCTCTTCGGCGTGAGCACGATCCGGCCCGACGCGTCGGCCAGGAACTGGCGCGGCGCGTCGAGGTGGTTCGCCTGGACCGTCGGGTCGACGGTCTTGCGCAGCTCCGCCGGGTTGTCGATCTTCAGCGTGACCTTGACCTTGGCGACGCCGCGCGGGCTGAGGCGCACGGTGCTCTGCGACAGCTCGTAGCGGACGCCCGGGATCGAGGTCAGCTCCTCGTAGTTCACCGTGTAGTCGACCCACTTGGTGGACTTGTTGACCACCTTGACGGTCTTGGTCAGCGCCACCGGCCTGCTCACCTCGACCACGCCGAAGGACGCGCTGACCGCGCCCGGGTCGTCCTGCACGTAGGCCAGCACCTGGTTGTCCAGGGCCGCCCTGCCGTCGATCCGGCCGGCCCCGACGCGGTTGGGCGCGTAGGTCTTGCCGTCGGCCTTCACGTCGGCGGACGCGCTGTTCATGATCGCGGCCTTGACCTCTTCCGGCGTCCAGTCCGGGTGGGCCTGGCGGACCAGCGCGGCGATGCCCGTGGTGTGCGGGGCCGCCATCGAGGTGCCGCTGTTGACCAGCGTCTTGTTGCCCGAGCCGACCAGGGCCGAGGCGATCGTGTCACCGGGGGCCGCCACGTCGGGCTTCACGACCGGGCCGCGCACGCCGCGCGAGGTGAACGAGCTGGGCGTGTCGGCGATCGCCTGGTCGTAGGTGGGCAGCACGGTGCGCAGGTCGCCCGCGAGGCGGAGGGTCAGCGTGCCCGCGACCACCGCCGGGCGCACCGAGTCGGTCGCACTGCCGGTGAGCTGGACGACCGGGATGACCGCGTTGCCCGCGATGCCCGCGCTGAAGTGCCCCAGGGCGGAGGTGAACACCGCGCCCACACCGCCCGCGGCGGTCACGTTGTTCGCGCGGGCGCCGGAGCCGCAGCGCCGGCTGGCGTCGTTGTCGTCCCACTCCAGCCAGGCGATCTTGCCCGCGACGGCGGCCCGGTCGGCGGCCGACAGCGGGAGGCAGCCGTCCTTGTTGGCCGGGTCGCCCAGCGGCACGACCTGCCCGGTGACGGACTTGCCCTGGTAGTCGAAGTTCTGGCTGTACTGGCCGGCCTTCAGGCCCGCGACGTTGCCCGGCGCGGTCGCCTCGGCCGCGTCGCGCAGCACGTACGCGTCCCGGGTGGACGCCACGGTCAGCGCCTCAAGGGTGCTGCCCGGCGCGCCGCCGATGTCGTACAGGTCGCCGCCGTTGCCCGCGGAGAACACGGTGACCACGCCGGAGGCGTTGAGCTTGCGGACGAACAGCGAGTCGGGGTCGTCCGGGGCGCCGTAGTCGGAGCCGAGGGACAGGTTGACCACGTCGAGGTGGTCGGAGAAGTCGCCGTCGCCGTCCGGGTCGAGCGACCAGTCCAGGGCCTGCGCGGTGACGTTGGTCGAGCCGTCGCAGCCGAACACCTTCAGCGCGTACAGCAGGGCCTTCGGCGCGGTGCCGGGGCCGATGCGCATCGCGTTGAGCGCTTCCGGGGTGAGCTTGGTGTAGTCGCCCTTGAACGTGGAGCCGTCGGCGTTGACGCCGAAGCCCGCGGCGGTGCCGGCGACGTGCGAGCCGTGGCTGTGGCAGTCGAGCGGGTTCGGGTCGGGCTTGGGGGTGTTGATCGCGGGGTCGTCGCTGTCGCCGTCGTAGGCGTTGCCCACGAAGTCGTAGCCGCCGACGACCTTGGCGGTCGGGAAGTACGAGGCGTCGACCTTGGTGTCGTCGATCGCCTGGTACGCCTCGACGGTGCCCGGACCGCCGAAGTCGGCGTGGGTGTAGTCGATGCCGGTGTCGATGATGCCGATGCGGGTTTCGTCGCCGAGCTTCCCGTACTGCTGCCACGCCTTGAGCGTGTTGGTGAGCTGCACGGCGGACGAGTTCTGGCGGGACTTCGGCACCACGGTGCGGACGGACTTCACGTCCGCGCGCTGCGCCAGCTCGCGCACCTTCGCGGCGTCGGCCGTGACGACCACGCCCGGCACGCCGTTGGCGGTCCGGTAGACCTCCTTGGTGGAGGCGTCCTTGCCCTTGAGGTCGCCCACCACGGAGTCGACCACCTTGGCGGTGTCGTTCTTCGTGGCCTTGGCGGCGTCCTTGGCCTGCTGCTTGCTCGCGCCCTGGCCGGTCTTCTCGGTGTAGGTGTCGACGGCCGGCTTGGCCTCCAACTCCACGAACGCGGTGACCTTGCCCTGGGCGGCGGTCAGCCGCTTGCCCACCTTCAACTGCAACTTCCCGGCGTCCAGCCCGCGCGCGGCGGCGACGGACGGCGCCAGTGGTTCTTCCGCGCCCAGCGCGGTGCCCGCGGTGGAGCCCGCGACGAGTATCGCGGCCAACACCGGTACGGCAGATCTGGCGACAACGCGAGATCGGCTCACAACGTGCCCCTACCGAGGCCTGATTAGACCCGGCGGGCAGCGTCGCAGTGATCCGGTAGGGGGGAGGAGCCGCCCGCGTGGTGCCGTGCCCTCTACGGCACCGGGTCAACCTCGTGGGTGGAACCTAATAGCAACCCGAACACGATCGATTACACCGAACGAGTGACGACGCCCACAGATTTGACAATCAACAGTCAACTGTGACGCCGCCAAGACCAGCAGCGATATACACAGCTACCCGACCGTGCACACGCCCTCTCACCACCATCACCGTACGTGAGACCACGAGCCCCCGGCCCTTCCCCTCCCCCGCCCCCTGCCGTCCCCGCCCTCTCGCCCCCCACGCGAGGCCGCGTCGGTAGGCCGAGCCCGATTTCCGGCGATCACGCTTTTCGATCGCCGGAAATCCGGCTCGGCGTGCCGCCTTTCAGGCGGCCGAGCCCGCCGTCTGCGGAGCAGCGGCCAATGTCACTGCGCGGCCGATGACACAGCAAAAGAGACACTCCTGGCAGTGCGAGCGCCCACTGCCGCGCCGATCGGGTTCAGGACCGCGGTGTCCACCGGGCGGTCCACGCGGAGCAGCATGAACGCGTCCGCGCCGTCCGTGGTCTGGCTGATCTGCGCGGCTTCGACGTTCACGCCGGCTTCGCCGAGCAGGGTGCCGACGGCGCCCATGACGCCGGGCCGGTCCGGGTACTCCAGCAGCAGCACGTTGCCCTCGGCGCGCAGGTCGAAGCTGCGGCCGTTGATGCCGACCAGCTTCTCCACCTGGTCCAGCCCGGTGAGCGTGCCGGACACGGTGATGACCGCGCCGTCGGCCTGCACCGCGCGCACGGTGGCCAGGCTGCGGTGGTTGGCGCTCTCCGGCTCCTTCGTCAGGTCGACCGACACGCCGAGGCTGGCGGCCAGGCTGGGCGCGTTGACGAAGGTGACCTGCTCCTCGACCACGCTGGAGAACACGCCGCGCAGCGCGGCCAGCGGCAGCACGGCCACGTCCTCGTTGGACAGTTCGCCGCGCACCTCGACGGTCACGCTGGTCGGGGCCTTGGCGGACAGCGCCGCGACGACCGTGCCGAGCTTCTGCACCAGCGGCAGGTAGGGGCGGACCTCTTCGCCGACCACGCCGCCGCCCTGCACGTTCACCGCGTCCGGCACGAACTCGCCGCGCAGCGCCAGCAGCACCGACTTGGCGACGTCGGTGCCCGCGCGGTCCTGGGCCTCCGTGGTGGACGCGCCGAGGTGCGGCGTGACGACCACGTTCGGGAGGCCGAACAGCGGGCTCTCGGTGGTGGGCTCGGTGCTGAACACGTCGATGCCCGCGCCGCCGACCTGGCCTTCCTTGACGGCTTCGGCGAGCGCGTCCTCGTCGATGAGGCCGCCGCGCGCCGCGTTGACGATGATGACGCCGCGCTTGGCCTTGGCGAGCTGCTCGGCGCCGATCAGGCCCTTGGTCTCGGGCGTCTTCGGCAGGTGGACGGAGATCGCGTCGGCGCGCTCCAGCAGCTCCTCCAGCGTCACCAGCTCGATGCCGAGCTGGGCGGCGCGCTGCCGGCTCACGTACGGGTCGTAGGCGATCAGCGTGGTGCCGAACGCGGCGAGGCGGGCGGCGAATAGCTGGCCGATCTTGCCGAGGCCGACGACGCCGACGGTCTTGCCGCTGATCTCGACGCCGTTGAACTTGCTGCGCTTCCACTCGTGGTTCTGGAGGGTGGCGTGCGCGGCGGGGATCTGGCGGGCCGTGGCGAGCAGCAGGGCGACCGCGTGCTCGGCGGCGCTGACGATGTTGGACGTCGGCGCGTTCACCACCATGACGCCGCGCTCGGTGGCCGCCGGGACCTCCACGTTGTCCAGCCCGACGCCCGCGCGGGCGACGACCTTGAGCTTGGTGGTGGCGGCGAAGACCTCCCGGTCCACCTTGGTCGCGGAGCGGACCAGCAGCGCGTCGGCGTCGGCCACGGCTTCGAGCAGCGCGGGACGGTCGGTGCCGTCGACGTGGCGCACCTCGATGCCCTCGCCGAAGACGTCGAGAACGGACGGGGCTAGCTTCTCGGCGATCAGGACAACGGGCTTGGTCACGGACGTGCTCCCGGTGGTGTGCGAGGCGGGTGGGGAGCGCGGGGCCGTCTGAGCCAGCCGAGACCCGCGCCGGCCGGCCACGGCAGTGTGTCCGGGTTGACGAGCATATCCGGCGGTCGGGCGCGTCCCGACACCCGGGTGCCCTGTCCCACCTGCTGGTTTCCCGTACGACCGTCCTACATGTACGGGGTAACGGGCGTGCCCTGGGACGCGATCATCCGGCGACTCCACCCCCGGCCCGGAACGGCGGTGCGCCCGTGGTCCTGATGAGTTCGGTGCTGTGGCGCAAGCGGGGCAGGCTGGAGGACGTCCGGCGGCGGAGACGGCCGGGCAACACCGCGGTCGAGCCGAGGGTGCTCGCCGTGCGCGCCCTGCGCAGCCTGCGGTTCGGCGAGGTCTGCCCGCACGAGGCGCACGACGGCGCGAACACCGGCCGGCTGGTCTCCGCCACGCTGTCCCTCTCGGCGCTCATCGGGTTGTTCCTGCACCTGGTGGTGGTCGAGCGGTTCGACGCGGTGGTGGCGTCGGGCGCGGTGGGCGGCGTCTACCTGCTGTCCGTGGCGCCCGGCGTGCTCGGCATGGACCGGAAGCTGGGGTGGCTCGCGGTCCAGGCGCTGTGGCTGGCGGCGCTGATGCGGTCGATCGCCGAGGACCTCAGCGCGCTGGTCATGGTCACCCACCTGCTGCCGGTGGCGCTGGTGTTCCTCGGCCGGTGGGCGATGGAGGCCGCCGAACTCGCGCTGCGGGTGCCGCTGTTCGTCCCGGCGGCGCTGGTGCTGGTCCTCGCGCCGCTGTTCACGGAGGACCCGTGGCAGTTCGCCGCCGCGGCGGGGTGGCGCGTCGCCCTGGTGGCGTTGGCGGTGGTGCCGCTCGCCGCCCTGGTCGTGGCGCGGTTCCGACGGCTCCCGCTGACCGGGGTGTTCGACCGCGCGGCGGCGGACGTGGCGGGCAACGCGGACGAGTGGGTGGACGTGGCGGGCCGGATGCTGCGCAGCCGGTGCCTGACCACGGAGCACTGGCCGCCGGCGAGGCAGTTGGAGCGGTTCCTCAGGCCGTCGTTCGAGCACAGCTCGCTGCGCGCGGACGCGGCGCGCCTGCGGGACCTCGCCGGGGACGGCTTCCGCAGGCAGCTCCGGGCCCGGTTCGGGAAGTTGCTCGTGGGCACGACGGCCATCACCTACGCGCTGGTCTACCTGCTGACCGTGGTCGCCATGCCGGCCGCGCTCGCCGAGGACTGGTCCAAGGCGTCGGTGACGACGGCCCGCGTCGACGGCGTCGTGCCGTGGGTGGCGTTCGACCTGCCGCTGTGGCCGTACGCGGGGGTGGCGGCGTTGTTCTCGGCCGTGGCGGCGGTGGGGTTCCTGACGTTCTGCCTGACCGACGAGACCTACACGACGACCATGGCCGACGCGGTCGCCGGCCGGCCGGCCCGCCTGCTGATCATCATGGGCGCGCCGTACCTGTTCGACGGGGCGAAAGCCGCGCCCGTCCCGGTCGACCCCGCCCCGGACCCGACGCCGAAGCCCGCGCCGCGGCTGAACCGCAACGGGAAGAAGGCGGGGCGATGAGCGACCGTGTATCCGCGGCCCGGCGGCCGGCATCGGGATGGTCATGACCGACAACCCGTTCCGTCCCACGGCCGAGGAGCGCCGGCAGGGTTACACGCTGCTCGCCGAGTTGGCGGCGTCGATGGTGCTCGGCCCCGTCGCGCCGTTCGCCGTCCTCGCCGCCCGCTACCTCTATGACCGGCGGGACGCGATCTTCGACCGCGCGGGCGTGCCGGTGCAGGCGTTCGACGCGTCCGGCGAGTCGTTTCGGCTGGACAGGTTCGCGGCGGCGCGCGCTCCGGGGAACGCGCGGAGCGTCGTGTCGGTGCGGCCGGGGCTGACGGCGTCGGCACGTGCGCTCGGGCTGCGCGAGGGTGATCCGGTGGGCCTGGTCCTCACCGGACAGGACTTCCGGGCCACCCGCAGCGGTCTGGTGGTGCCGGCGCGGATCGGCGAGCACGTCGCCCTCGCCGTGCCGCGCGGCACCTATTCGCTGGGCGCGTTCGCGGGCCGGCGGGACCACCTGTTCGCGACGCCGCACCCGTTCACCGCGGTCGACGGCCGGATGGTCACGCTGAACGGACACGGCGCCCTGGACCTGTCCCTGGCCACGCCTCGTCCCACGCGCCGCCCGCCGTTCGCCCGCGGCCCGCTGTGGCCGGGCGGCCCGGGGTCTTCGGGTCTCGCCCTGAGCCCGCCGCCGGGCGGCTACCGGCTGCGGCACTGCCCGCGCTGCGGACGGCTGCACCCCGTCACCTGGCAGGGCTGCGCACCGCCGGCCGTCCCCGCGCCCGGCCCCGACTGCTGGTGGTGCGGCCTGCGGCAGACCGCGTGCGACTGCCTGATCGGCGAGGCGCGGCGGTTCTGGAACGGCAACTGATGTCGACCGGTCTCAGGCCGTGGTCGTCTTCGGGTAGTGCGGCCGGAGGCCGGCCCGGAGGATGTTCGCCTCCCCGACCGGCGACCCGGCCGTGATCCACGCGGCGACCCGCGCGGGGGAACGCGCCCGGGACGAGTACGTCACCATCGTCGGCGACCTGGTCGGCGCACAGCACGCCGACCGGTTCGGCGTGCTGCTGTCGACCAGCGTGCACGGGATCACCGACATGGAGGTCAGCGGGCACCTGTCCGCGGACAAGTGGCACGTCACGGCGGAGGAACTCGTCTCGGACCTGGTGTCCATGATCGACCGGCAGACCCGGGGCGGTAGCGCCGGTTCCGGGCGAGGGCGGCTTTCACATCCGCTGCGGGTTGTACCGGGAGGGCGCGTAGTCCTCGGCGGCGGAGACCCTGCTGGTCGGCCGCCGCCTACCAGGGCTCGTCGAACTCGCCGTCCTTCACCCCGAGGATGAACGCCTCCCACTCGGCGGGCGTGAACACCAGCACCGGGCCCTCGGGGTGGGCGGAGTTGCGCATCGCCGTGTAGGTCACGCCGTCGGTGTGCTCGACGAACGCGATCTCGACGTGCTCCTCCTCGTCCTCCGCGCCCTCGTCGCTGCGGATCCAGTCGGCGCCGGTGAGGTCGAGGTTGCCCCGCACGTGGGCCTTGTCGTCGTAGATCGGCGCGCTGTCGCTCATGGCGCCTAGATATACCGGAGCCCGCGGCGTCGGTGAACACCGCGGGCTCCGTCCTGGAAAAGGGACTCAGGCGGTCTCGGTGATCGGCCGGTCGACCCAGGACATCAGGCCGCGCAACTTCTTGCCGACTTCCTCGATCGGGTGCTGCTCGCCCTCCTGCTGCAACTTCTTGTAGTTGCCGCGGCCGGCGTCGTCCTCGTTCACCCACTCGGTGGCGAAGGTGCCGTCCTGGATCTCGCCCAGGATCCTGCGCATCTCCTCCTTGACCGCGGGCGTGACGACGCGCGGGCCGCGGGTGAGGTCGCCGTACTCGGCGGTGTCGGAGATGGAGTACCGCATCCGCGCGATGCCGCCCTCGTACATGAGGTCGACGATCAGCTTCAGCTCGTGCAGGCACTCGAAGTAGGCGACCTCGGGGGCGTAGCCCGCCTCGGTGAGCACCTCGAAGCCCGCCTGCACCAGCGCGGACGCACCACCGCACAGCACCGCCTGCTCGCCGAACAGGTCGGTCTCGGTCTCTTCCTTGAACGTCGTCTTGATGACGCCCGCCCGGGTGCCGCCGATGCCCTTGGCGTAGGACAGGGCGAGCGCCTGCGCGTTGCCGGTGGCGTCCTGCTCGACCGCGATCAGCGCGGGCACGCCCTTGCCGTCCACGAACTGCCGGCGCACCAGGTGGCCGGGGCCCTTCGGCGCGACCATCGCCACGTCCACGTTGGACGGCACGGTGATCAGGCCGTACCGGATGTTGAAGCCGTGGCCGAAGAAGACCGCGTCGCCGTCCTTGAGGTTCGGCGCGATGTCCTGCGCGTAGATGTGCCGCTGCGCGGTGTCCGGCGCCAGGATCATGATCAGGTCGGCCTCGGCGGCGACCTCGGCCGGGGTGCCGACGGGCAGGCCCTCCTCCTCGGCCTTGGCGCGGGACTTGGAGCCCTCGGGGAGGCCGATCCGGACGTCGACGCCGGAGTCGCGCAGGCTCAGCGCGTGCGCGTGGCCCTGGCTGCCGTAGCCGATGACCGCGACCTTGCGCCCCTGGATGACGCTCAGGTCGGCATCGTCGTCGTAGAAGATCTCGACGCTCACTGGTGGTACTTCCTTCCTGGTTTTCGTTCCACGCCGGCCTGCGGGCGGGCGCTGGAGTCGTGCGGTTCTCAGCGCACCGCGGTCGCGGTGATGGAGCGGGCGCCGCGGCCGATGGCGACCATGCCGGACTGGACGATCTCGCGGAGCCCGTACGGCTCCAGCATCCGCAGCAGCGCGTCGAGCTTCTCGGACGTGCCGGTGGCCTCGACGGTGACCGCCTCCGGGGAGACGTCGACCACCTTCGCGCGGAAGAGCTGCACCGTCTCCAAGACCTGGCTGCGCACCGTCGCGTCGGCGCGCACCTTCACCAGCAGGAGCTGGCGCTGGACCGACGCGGACGTCTCCAGCTCCACGATCTTGATGACGTTGACCAGCTTGTTGAGCTGCTTGGTGACCTGCTCCAGCGGCAGCTCGTCCACGGACACCACGATGGTCATCCGGGAGATGTCGGGGTGCTCGGTGCGGCCGACGGCGAGCGACTCGATGTTGAAGCCGCGGCGGGAGAACAGGCCCGCCACCCGGGCGAGGACGCCGGGCTTGTCCTCGACCAGCACGCTCAGGGTATGCCTCGTCATCACTCGTCCTCGTCGAACAGCGGGCGGATGCCCCGCGCGGCCATGATCTCGCTGTTGCCGGTGCCCGCGGCGACCATCGGCCACACCTGGGCGTCCTTGCCGACCACGAAGTCGATGACCACCGGGCGGTCGTTGATCTCCATGGCCTGCTGGATGACGGCGTCGACCTCGTCCTTGGCCTCGGCGCGCAGGCCGGCGCAGCCCATGGCCTCGGCCAGCAGCTTGAAGTCCGGGATGCGGTGCTTGTGCGTGCCCAGGTCGGTGCTGGAGTACCGCTCGCCGTAGAACAGGGTCTGCCACTGGCGGACCATGCCCAGGTTGCCGTTGTTGATCACGGCGACCTTGATCGGGATGTTCTCGATGGCGCAGGTGGCGAGCTCCTGGTTGGTCATCTGGAAGCAGCCGTCGCCGTCGATCGCCCACACCTGGACGCCCGGCACGCCCGCCTTCGCGCCCATCGCCGCCGGCACCGCGAAGCCCATGGTGCCGAGGCCGCCGGAGTTGATCCAGGTGCGCGGCGACTCGTACTTCACGAACTGCGCCGCCCACATCTGGTGCTGCCCGACGCCCGCCGTGTACAGGGTGTCGGGCGGGGCCAGCACGCCGATCCGCTCGATCACGTACTGCGGCGACAGCGTGCCGTCGTCCGGCCAGTCGTAGCCCAGCGGGAACGTGCCGCGCAGCGCGTCCAACTGCTCCCACCACGGCGTGAGGTCGACGGTGCGGTTCTCCCGCTCGGCCCGGACCGCCTCGATCAGCTCGGTGATGATCTCCTTGCAGTCGCCGACGATCGGCACGTCCGCGCGCCGGTTCTTGGAGATCTCCGCCGGGTCGATGTCGGCGTGCACGACCTGCGCGTCCGGCGCGAACGACGAGAGCTGCCCGGTGACCCGGTCGTCGAACCGCGCGCCCAGCGCCACCAGCAGGTCCGACTTCTGCATCGCGGCCACCGCCGCGACCGCGCCGTGCATGCCGGGCATGCCCAGGTGCTGGCGGTGCGAGTCGGGGAACGCGCCACGCGCCATCAGGGTCGTGACGACCGGGATGTTCGTGTCCTCGGCCAGCCTCAGCAGCTCGGGCGACGCCTCGGCCTTGATGACGCCGCCGCCGACGTAGAGCACGGGGCGCTTGGCCGCCGCGATCAGCTTCGCCGCCTCGCGCACCTGCTTGCCGTGCGGGCGGGTGGTCGGCCGGTAGCCGGGCAGCCGCAGCTCCGGCGGCCAGGAGAACGACGTCATCTCCTGGAGCACGTCCTTGGGGATGTCCACCAGCACCGGGCCGGGCCGGCCGGTGGACGCCAGGTGGAACGCCTCCGCGATCGCCCGCGGGATGTCGGCGGCGTCGGTGATCAGGAAGTTGTGCTTGGTGATCGGCATGGTGATGCCGCAGATGTCGGCTTCCTGGAACGCGTCGGTGCCGATCAGCGGCCGGGACTGCTGGCCGGTGATGGCGACCACCGGCACCGAGTCCATGTTGGCGTCGGCGAGCGGCGTGACCAGGTTCGTCGCGCCGGGGCCGGAGGTCGCCATGCACACCCCGACCTTGCCGGTGGCCTGCGCGTACCCGGTGGCGGCGTGCCCCGCGCCCTGCTCGTGGCGCACCAGGATGTGGCGCACCTTGGTCGAGTCGAGCAGCGGGTCGTACGCGGGCAGGATCGTGCCGCCGGGAATGCCGAACACCACCTCGCAGCCGACCGCTTCGAGGGAGCGGACGAGGGACTGGGCGCCGGTCACGCGGACGGGGGCGCCGCTCGGCGGGGCCGGTTTCGGCCGCGGTCCAGGGCGGGGCGACGGCGGCTCGCCGGGAGCCTGTCGCGAGGTTGCGCTGGTCATCTGTCTGCCTCGTGGGTAAAGGAGAATGCACGGTCCGGGCACGAAAAAACCCTCGCCAACCCGAACGGGTGGGACGAGGGTCGCGCGTCGACGCAAGCTCGATAAGCCTAGGCGGCGACGCGCCTGGGAAGTACGAGAACGAGGTTGCGCTGCATGGCGGTGACGTTAACCGTCAACCTCGACGGGCGTCAACTGTGCGGGACGGCACTCCCGGATCGTGGACGCCCGGCGTGGCCGGCGGAGGGCTGCCATCACCCGCCCGGAGGACCGGTGGCAGCATCCCGTGCCGTGCAGAAGCTCGTGTTCCGGATCCCGTCGCCCGCCCTCATCGCGGCGGGCACCATCGCCGTCTGCGCGACCCCGTTCGCGTGGGCCGCGCCCGGCCTCCAGGCCATCTACCTGCTGCCGCTCGGGTTCGCCTGGTGGGTGCTGCGCAACCGGACCACGGTGGACTCCGCGCGGCTCGTGGCCAGGGGCACGTTCGGCAAGCGGGTGCTGGCCTGGGACGACGTGACGGCCATCAAGGTCGTGCCGCGCGGCTGGCTGAGCGCCGTGCTGGCGGACGGCTCACTGGTCCGGCTGCCCGCCGTCCGGGCGGGCCACCTGTCCGCGCTGGCCGCCGTCAGCGGGGGCCGCGTGCCCGACCCGGACCACCGCCCGGAGCCCTGACCGGGACGCAACACCGGGCTCCGTAGAATTCCCGGAGTGACGTCGAACACGCAGGTCCGCTGGGTCGCGCCGGTCAGCCTCGTGCTGTCGCTCGCGGGGCTCGCGGTGTCGGCCTACCTGACCGTGACGCACTTCTCAGCCGGCGCGCTGCTGTGCGCCGAGGGCGAGGTCATCGACTGCGGCACGGTCACCACGAGCGAGCAGTCGGAGTTCCTGGGCATCCCGGTGGCGATCCTCGGCCTGGCGTTCTTCGCGTTCCTGACCCTGCTGTGCCTGCCGGTGGCGTGGCGCGACGAGCGGCTGCACTGGCTGCGGCTCGGGTCGGTCGGCGTCG
The DNA here is from genome assembly GCF_050942485.1 of Actinosynnema sp. CS-041913. NCBI lineage: Bacteria > Bacillati > Actinomycetota > Actinomycetes > Pseudonocardiales > Pseudonocardiaceae > Actinosynnema > Actinosynnema sp. CS-041913. The sequence continues at coordinate 7,678,468 of NZ_CP192037.1, forward strand.
GCGTGCTGTTCGTCGTGTACCTCGTCGCGGCCGAGTTCGTGCTCATCGGCAAGTTCTGCCTGTGGTGCACCGCCGTGCACGTCATCACACTCGCGCTCGCGGGCGTGCTGGTCGCCGCGGCGCTGCGGCGGAGTAACCTCTGAGTCACCGCTCCCGGACTCCGGCGCCCACCCCGCGCCCTCCTCGCGACACTTTTTGAGCTTCCCTCTGGAGGAGCCGTGCCACCGCTCCGTTCCCGCACCACGACCCACGGCCGCAACGCCGCGGGCGCCCGCGCGCTGTGGCGCGCGACCGGCATGACCGACAGCGACTTCGGCAAGCCGATCGTGGCCATCGCCAACTCCTACACGCAGTTCGTGCCCGGTCACGTGCACCTCCGCGACCTCGGCGACATCGTGGCGGAGGCGGTGCGCGAGGCGGGCGGCGTGCCGCGCGAGTTCCACACCATCGCGGTGGACGACGGCATCGCCATGGGCCACAGCGGGATGCTCTACTCGCTGCCGTCACGCGAGATCATCGCCGACTCCGTCGAGTACATGGTGAACGCGCACCAGGCCGACGCGATCGTGTGCATCTCCAACTGCGACAAGATCACCCCCGGCATGCTGAACGCGGCGATGCGCCTCAACATCCCCGTGGTGTTCGTCTCCGGCGGGCCGATGGAGGCCGGCAAGGCCGTCGTCGTGGACGGGGTGGCGGTCGCGCCGACCGACCTGATCACGGCGATCGCGGCGTCGGCGTCGCCGGAGGTGGACGACGAGGGCCTGTCCGTCGTCGAACGCTCCGCCTGCCCGACCTGCGGCTCGTGCTCGGGCATGTTCACCGCCAACTCGATGAACTGCCTGACCGAGGCCCTGGGCCTGGCGCTGCCCGGCAACGGCTCGACCCTGGCGACCCACGCGGCCAGGCGCGACCTGTTCGCGGCGGCCGGCCGGACCGTGGTGGAACTGTGCGAGCGCTACTACGGCGACGACGACGAGTCGGTCCTGCCGCGCTCGATCGCGTCCCGGGCGGCGTTCGAGAACGCGATGGCGCTCGACATGGCCATGGGCGGCTCGACCAACACCGTGCTGCACATCCTCGCTGCCGCGCAGGAAGGCGAGATCGACTTCACGCTGGAGGACATCGACGCCCTCAGCCGGCGCGTGCCGTGCCTGTCGAAGGTGTCGCCGAACTCCGACTACCACATGGAGGACGTGCACCGGGCGGGCGGCATCCCGGCGCTGCTCGGCGAGCTGTGGCGGGCGGGGCTGCTGAACGAGGACGTGCGGACGGTCCACTCCCCCGATGTGGCGTCGTGGCTGTCCGCGTGGGACATCCGGGCGGCCTCGCCGTCCCCGGAGGCCGTCGAACTGTTCCACGCCGCACCCGGTGGCGTGCGCACCACGCAGGCGTTCTCCACGGCCAACCGGTGGTCCAAGCTGGACACCGACGCGGCCGGCGGCTGCATCCGGGATGTCGCGCACGCGTACACGAAGGACGGCGGACTGGCCGTGCTGCGCGGCAACCTGGCCGTGGACGGCGCCGTGATCAAGGCGGCGGGCGTCGACGAGGACCTGTGGCACTTCGAGGGTCCGGCGCGGGTCGTGGAGTCGCAGGAGGAGGCCGTGTCGGTGATCCTGAAGAAGGAGATCCAGGCCGGCGATGTCCTCGTGGTCCGCTACGAGGGGCCGGCGGGCGGTCCGGGGATGCAGGAGATGCTGCACCCGACGGCGTTCCTGAAGGGTGCGGGCCTGGGCAAGAAGTGCGCCCTGATCACCGACGGCAGGTTCTCGGGCGGGACGTCGGGCCTGTCCATCGGCCACGTGTCGCCGGAGGCGGCGGGCGGCGGGACGATCGGCCTGGTGCGGGACGGCGACCGGATCGTGATCGACGTGCACTCGCGCAGGCTGGAACTGCTGGTGCCGGACGAGGTGCTGGCGGAACGCCGGGCGAAGATGGAGGCGTCGGAACGCCCCTGGCAACCCGCCGACCGCGTCCGCCCGGTGACCGCGGCGCTGCGCGCGTACGCTCGCCTGACAACCGACGCGTCCAAGGGCGCAGTCCGCGACGTCACCCGCTGACCGTCGCACCCGCCTGGTCGCATGTCGCCCAGGCGGGTGCGACGTCACAGCCCGTAGACCCAACGGCGCCGCACACCGCTCCACAAGATCACCCGGACGAGTGGCGGCATTTCGGGCACTTTCCGGCCACGGATTTCGTTGCCGTAAACAAGGAGCGCGGCACGGCGGCGAAGCATGCAAGCAACCGGCCAAGCCCCCCGGCCCGCTGACGCCCTGGTCGTGATCGACACACGCCCCTGGACTGATCGACACGTCGACACGGAGCACGCGGCAGCACACGCCACCAGCGCCGCGGCACACGCACCAGCGCCGGCCACGCGGACACCCGGTGCGGTGTCACGCGGACCCGGCGCGGCGTGCGGGCGGGTGCACGAAGTACGCGGGTGCGCCTGCGTGGTGTCCCGGTGGTCGTGTCCCGGTGGTCGTGGTGCCGGCAGTGGTGTCCCGGTGGCGGTGTCCCGGTGGCCGTGGTGTCCCGGCAGTGGGCGAACCGAGGTGATCTCGGCGGCGGCGGTCGGCGGCGGAGGTCAGCGGCGGAAGACGAGGAGGGTCGCGGCGGTCGCGCCGGCGGCGAGCAGCAGGCAGATGAACCCCGCCAGCAGCGGGTGGCGGAACCAACTGCGGTTGTAGTCGATCGCGGCTCGCCCCGGGCCGGCGAAGATCAGCGCGAAGGCCATCGCCGCGTAGGCCATCTCCTGCTCGACGCCGTCCGGGTTGAGGAAGCGCCGGACGCCGTCCGGCGGGAACAGGCTGCCGCCGTACTTGATGGCGATGGCGTTGGCCATCACGCCGAGGATGCCCGCCGCCGCCAACGGGGTGAAGAGGCCGAGCACCAGCAGGCTGCCGCCCGCCAGTTCGGTGATGCCGGTGACCCACGCGAGGATCCGTTCCTCGCGGTAGCCGAGTTCGGACAGGCTCCTCGCGAAGCCGTCGATGCCGGGGCCGCCGAACAGGCCGAAGACCTTCTGCAGGCCGTGTCCGATGAACACGCCGCCCAGCGCCAGTCGCAGCACCAGCAGGCCCAGGTCGGCGCTGCCCGACCACCCGAACGGCTTGCGTTCGTCCTCGTCGTCGTAGTGGGTCGCGGTCTGGCCGTACGTGTCCACCGGCGTGTAGCCGGAGGTGTCGAAACTGCTGGTGTCCTTGTTGAACGTCTGGGTGCCGTCGTCGAAGTGGTGCGCTCCTCCGCCCACGCCACTCGTCGAAGTCGAGTAGAAACCGTCGTCGGAGTAGCCGCCCGAAGTCTTCGGGGCGTCGTCGTGAGTAGCCACGCACCCGCACGTTAGGAGGTTCGGAGGACCACCGCGAGCGTCCGTTGCGCGGCCACCCCTCAGCCGAATGGGCTAATTTCCGCACCCGGTCGAGGCTCGACCCGCATGAACGCCCCGCCGGAGCCGCCCATCGGCGGGCGTGGAATCCGCACCCGTGGAATCCGCACCTCCGCGTCGGACCCTCGTAGCGGACCACTTGGACATCACCGGACTGGATCTGCCTACGGCGGAGGTGCGACCGACATAGGCGGGGCGGAGGCACAGGCGGGGCGGAGGCGGAGTGGTGCAGCGCGCGACCTGGCGGTGAGACCCGAAGCGCAGCCTCGAACCACCGCCCCCGGCACGAGACCTCAGTACTCGCCCCGCACGAGGTTGCGCGGCTCCTCACCCCGGGCGAACCGGGCGACCTCGGACGCCACCACGGCATAAGCCCGCTCGGCATGACCGGTGCACGAGCCGGCCACGTGCGGCGTCAGGAACAGCCCCGGAGCAGTCCACAGTGGATGATCGGCGGGCAACGGCTCCGGCTCGGTCACGTCCAAAGCCGCCCGCAACCGCCCGGAAACCAGCTCGGCGACCAAGGCATCGGTGTCCACCACGGGCCCCCGCGCCGCGTTCACCAGGATCGCCCCGTCCTTCATCCGCGCCAGGAACCCGGCGTCCACCATCCCGGACGTCTCCGCGGTCAACGGCACCACCACCAGCACCGCGTCGAACCCGCCCAGCAGCTCGGGCAGCTCGTCCATCCCGTGCACGCCGTCCCGCGCGGTCCGGCCGACCAGGGTCGCGGTGGCGTCGAAGGGCTCCAGCCGGCGCCGGAACTGCTCACCCAGGTCACCGGCCCCGACGACGAGGACCTTCTTGTCCTGCAACGTCTCCGTCAGGTGGTAGTCCCACCGCCGCTCCCGTCGCGCCTGGTCGAACGCCGGGAAGTCGCGGTAGATCGCCAGCAGCGCCCCGATCGCCCACTCCGCGGTGCTCCCGCCGTGCGCGCCCCGGCAGGTCGAGAGCCGCACCCCGTCGGGCACCGTGCCGATGAACCGCTCCGCCCCGGCGCTGAGCAACTGCACGAGCCGCAGCTTCGGCAGCCGGCCGAAGAACTCGCGCGGATCGGTGTTGTGCAGGAACTTGGGCACCAGCACCTCGGCGTGCGAGGCCTCGGGCGGCAGTTCGGCGTCCGCCGAGTACCGGACCGCCCGGACACCCTCCACGTCGGACAGGACACGGATGCCGAGTTCATCGGGAACCAACACGGTAAGCGTCACACCCGCACGCTACGGCACACTGTCGGCCATGCGGGAGCGTGACGTGTTCTCCACGGACGGGACGCGCATCAGGCTGTGGCGCACCGACTCCGAAGGCCCGGACGTGCTGTTGAGCCCGGGTTTGGGCGCCGTGCCGACCGGGTGGCCGGAGCTGCCGGCCGCCCGCGTCCACGGCTGGTACCACCGCGGCACGATGGGTTCGAGCCGGCCGGACGACCCGTCGCGGATCACGCTCCGGGATCACGTCGCGGACGCGCTGGCCGTGCTGGACGACGGCGGGGTCGAGCGGTGTGTGGTGATGGGCTGGTCGATGGGTGTCACGGTGGCGGCGGAGCTGGCGTTGACGCGTCCCGAGCGGGTGTCGGGGCTGATGCTGGTGACGGGTGCGCCGGGTGACCCGTTCGCGAGCGCGCTGGGTGTGCCGGGGGTGCCGGAGGGTCTGCGGAGGCTGCTCGGGGTGTCGTCGGTGACGGCTCTCCGGCTCGCGGGTCCGCTGTTGGACTCGGTGCTGCACCGGGTGCCGGTGCCGGAGCTGCGGTCGCCGTTGATGGGCGGGCTGCGCCGGTTCCTGAAGCACGACTGGGGCTGGTACTTCACGTTGGCGCTCGCGCTGGGCCGCACGCCGCGCCTGGACCTGACGGGCGTGACGTGCCCCATAACGGTGGTGGCCGGCCGGTACGACTGGCTGGCGTCGCCGGACAGCATGCTGGGCCCGGTGTCGGGGCTGCCGCAGGCTCGGGTGAGGGTGCTGCCGAACACGCATTTCCTGCCGTTGGAGAACCCGCGGGTCGTGGTGGACGAGCTGGAGCTGCTGCTGGCCCGCGTGGCGGCGGTGGAGCAGGCGGTCGAACAGGCGGACGGCCTGCTCACCTCACGTTCACGGCCACGCGCCTAGCCTTGGTTCTCGTGTCACGACTCCGTGGGTTGCTGATCGGCTCCGCTGTCGGCCTGCTGGCCGTCGGCTGCGCGAGCTTCCCGGAGCAGCCGGGTCCGTCCGGGTGGAGCCCCGCGCCGCAGTTGACGCCGCAGGCTGGTCCGAGGCCCGAGTTGCCCGGCGAGTTGCCGAGAACCCCTGGTCAGGGCCAGCAGCCCGGCCAGCAGCCGACTCCGGTGCCGCCGCCGCAGGGGTGCAAGGACTTCAACCCGCTGGTGGTCGGGACGTGCCTGTCGCCGGTGTCGGGGGTGGCGCTGACGGATGTGAACCAGACGACGGGCGCGGTCACGGCGTTGGCGACCGAGCGCGCGACGGGGCGGTTGGTGAAGGTCACCAAGGACGTGGATCCGGTGGTGGTGCACACGTTCGAGGTGGACGCGTCGTCGGATGGCGGTCTCACCGGTCTGACGTTGTCACCGACTTACCCGGAGGATCAGCTCGTATACGTCTACGTGACGACACCCACCGACAACCGCGTGATGCGTCTCGCTCCTGGTGACGTGCCGAAACCCGTGTTGACCGGCATCCCGAAGGGTCCGACCGGCAACCGTGGCGTGCTGTCCTACGACCGCACGGGCGCGCTGTTGGTGGCGACCGGCGACGCGGGCAACCCGGCGCTGGCCGCCGATCCGGAGTCGCCGGCGGGCAAGGTGCTGCGGATCGACGGGGCCGGCCAGCCGGCGCGCGGCAACCCCACGGCGGGGTCGCGGGTGTTGGCGTCGGGTCTGCGTTCGCCGGCTGGGCTGTGCGTGTCGGGTGACGGCTCGAAGACGTGGGTCACGGACGTGGGTGGTCCGGCGGACCTGCTGTACCGGGTGGAGTCGGGCAAGCCGTTGGGCAACCCGGCGTGGTCGTGGCCGGACAAGCCGGGGGTGAGCGGCTGCGCGTCGCTGACGAACGTGATGTGGCTGGGCGTGGCGAACGTCCCGGGCACGCTGATCATGCCGATGAACCCGGACGGCAGCTTCACCGGCAAGCCGGAGCCGTACATGAACGACGAGCCCACGTTCGGCCGGACCGGCGCGCTGGTGGCGGTCGACGACAACACCGCGCTGATCGGCACCGTCAACAAGAACGCCGGTGGCGCGCCGGTGTCCAGTGACGACCGGGTGGCGATCATCGTCCGTGACAACGCCACCGGTGGGGGTCAGGACTAGCCGGCTCGCGGGACTAGTACTCCAGCCGCACTTCGTTGTATATGGCGTGTCTTCGCTGGTAGTGGGCTTGTTTGGCGCGGTGTTGGTGGCGTCTGCGCCAGTGGGACCAGTTCCAGGTGTGGGCGCGGTCGGGGATGGTGGTGATCAGGTGTGCCAGGAGACGCCTGACCTCGCCGAGGGTGACCGGGATGAGGCCGCCGCCAGGGCTTTTGGGGCGATGGCGGCGGTGACGGCGAGGTAGGTGTGGGCGAGCATCGCGAGGGTGATGTGGCGGTACCAGGCGTCGTAGCGGCGGACCTGGTACTGGTCCAGGCCGACCTCGGTCTTGGCGGTCTGGAAACAGTCCTCGACAGCCCAGCGGGCTCCGGCCACCCGGATCAGGTCGTCGTCGGTGGTTCCTGTTGGGGCGCAACACAAGTAATAGGCCAGTTCGTGCTCGCCGCGACGGTTGGCCGTGAGTGAGCGGCGGATCAGCAGCCACCGTCGCCACCCGGCAGGTGTGGTGTCGTCGTAGACGGGTAACGAGGCCACCGCCCAGTCGAACAGGCGGGGCCCTTTGGCGCCCTGGCCGCAACTGCGGCGCTTCCACGCTGCTTGCGGGGCGTCGGCGGTCAGGTGGTCGGCGCGGGTGGCGCCCGCAGTGGCGGGAATGGTCTGGCTGCTCGGCACGGCCACCACATAGGCGATGCGCCGATCTTCAAGCCAAGTCCGGAATTTCGAGTCGCCGCCGTAGGCTTCATCCGCAGTCACCCAACGGGCCGGCACGCCGGCGTCCAACGCCCGGGCCAGCATCGCGCGGGCGAGCACGGGCTTGGTCGCGAACTCCACGGTGTCGGGCACCGCCGCCTCCCGACACCGTTCCCGGTCGGCGACCCAGGACTTGGGCAGGTACAGCTCCCGGTCGATCAGCGTGCGACCTTTGCTTGTGGCGTAAGCAAGAAACACGCCCAGTTGGCAGTTCTCGATCCGACCGGCGGTGCCGGAGTACTGCCGCTGCACCCCGGCCGACTTGTCGCCCTTCTTCAGGAAACCGGTCTCGTCCACCACCAGCACGCCATCGCCGTCGGCCAGGTGCTCCACGGCATAGTCACGGGCGTCGTCGCGGACCCCGTCGACGTCCCATGACGCGGCGTTGAGCAACCGCTGCATCCCGTCCGGCGTCGCCTCACCAGCCACTTCGGCCAATGTCCAGCCGTTCTTGCCCGCGATCGGAGCCAACAGACCCCGAACATACGCCCGAGCCCGACGCCGCGGCTCCGCCCGCAGAAACCGTCCCGCCACCCGCCCGAACAACTCGTCCAAGCCGCTCACCCACGCCTGAACGTCCTCATCAACCAACACAAGATCGACAAGCTACCAGAACATGATCACGAAGTGCGGCTGGAGTACTAGGGCGTGTCCGCCGGGTCATGATCGGGTTTTGTCTGGGGCAGCTCGGATCCAGTCGATGGTCTCGACGATGTCGTTGGTGGCCTGCCAGTGCAGGGCGAGCTTGTCGTAGCGGGTCGCGACGGCGCGGAACTGCTTGCGGCGGTTGAATCCCCGTTCGACCTGGTTGCGTCGCTTGTAGGCATCGGCGTCAAAGGACGGGGGGCGCCCACCGGCCGATCCCTTGCGCAGCCGGTTGGCGACCTGATCCCGCCGCTGGGGAATCACCGCCTTGATCCTCCGGCGCCGCAGCGCCGCCCGGTTCGCCCTGCTGCCGTAGGCCTTGTCCGCGGTCAGCGAGTCCGGACGCTTCCGCGGCCGGCCCACGCCACCGGGCCGGGGCACGGCGATGCCCTCCAGCAGCGCCTCCAACCGCTTCGTGTCCGCGGCCTGGCCGGGGGTGACGTGGGTGGACAGCGAGCGGCCCCGGCCGTCCGCGATAGTGTGGATCTTGGACGTGAGCCCGCCCCGGGACCGGCCCAGCCCTTGGGCTGCCCGAGATTCCTCCGAGTTCAGCCCCCCTTTCGGGCACCGGCCGCGTGCTGGTGGGCGCGCACGATCGTGGAGTCGGCCTGCGCGTCCCAGTCGATGTCACCCTCGGCCTCGGCACGGCCCTGGACCTGCCGCTTCACCCGCGCCCACGTCCCGTCCACGGCCCACCGGCGATAACGCTCGTAACAGGTCTTCCACGGCCCGTACCGCTCCGGCACGTCCCGCCACGGCGCACCCGTCCGCATCCGCCACAGGATCCCGTTGACCACCCGCCGACGGTCACCCCACCGGCCACCCCGTCCAGGCGCCGGGCCGGGGAGCAACGGCTCCAGGATCGCCCATTCCGCATCCGTCAGATCACCACGCGCCACACCACAATTTGATCAAACCCTTCGATCAACGTTCCGGCGGACACGCCCTAGTACTCCAGCCGCACTTCGTGATCATGTTCTGGTAGCTTGTCGATCTTGTGTTGGTTGATGAGGACGTTCAGGCGTGGGTGAGCGGCTTGGACGAGTTGTTCGGGCGGGTGGCGGGACGGTTTCTGCGGGCGGAGCCGCGGCGTCGGGCTCGGGCGTATGTTCGGGGTCTGTTGGCTCCGATCGCGGGCAAGAACGGCTGGACATTGGCCGAAGTGGCTGGTGAGGCGACGCCGGACGGGATGCAGCGGTTGCTCAACGCCGCGTCATGGGACGTCGACGGGGTCCGCGACGACGCCCGTGACTATGCCGTGGAGCACCTGGCCGACGGCGATGGCGTGCTGGTGGTGGACGAGACCGGTTTCCTGAAGAAGGGCGACAAGTCGGCCGGGGTGCAGCGGCAGTACTCCGGCACCGCCGGTCGGATCGAGAACTGCCAACTGGGCGTGTTTCTTGCTTACGCCACAAGCAAAGGTCGCACGCTGATCGACCGGGAGCTGTACCTGCCCAAGTCCTGGGTCGCCGACCGGGAACGGTGTCGGGAGGCGGCGGTGCCCGACACCGTGGAGTTCGCGACCAAGCCCGTGCTCGCCCGCGCGATGCTGGCCCGGGCGTTGGACGCCGGCGTGCCGGCCCGTTGGGTGACTGCGGATGAAGCCTACGGCGGCGACTCGAAATTCCGGACTTGGCTTGAAGATCGGCGCATCGCCTATGTGGTGGCCGTGCCGAGCAGCCAGACCATTCCCGCCACTGCGGGCGCCACCCGCGCCGACCACCTGACCGCCGACGCCCCGCAAGCAGCGTGGAAGCGCCGCAGTTGCGGCCAGGGCGCCAAAGGGCCCCGCCTGTTCGACTGGGCGGTGGCCTCGTTACCCGTCTACGACGACACCACACCTGCCGGGTGGCGACGGTGGCTGCTGATCCGCCGCTCACTCACGGCCAACCGTCGCGGCGAGCACGAACTGGCCTATTACTTGTGTTGCGCCCCAACAGGAACCACCGACGACGACCTGATCCGGGTGGCCGGAGCCCGCTGGGCTGTCGAGGACTGTTTCCAGACCGCCAAGACCGAGGTCGGCCTGGACCAGTACCAGGTCCGCCGCTACGACGCCTGGTACCGCCACATCACCCTCGCGATGCTCGCCCACACCTACCTCGCCGTCACCGCCGCCATCGCCCCAAAAGCCCTGGCGGCGGCCTCATCCCGGTCACCCTCGGCGAGGTCAGGCGTCTCCTGGCACACCTGATCACCACCATCCCCGACCGCGCCCACACCTGGAACTGGTCCCACTGGCGCAGACGCCACCAACACCGCGCCAAACAAGCCCACTACCAGCGAAGACACGCCATATACAACGAAGTGCGGCTGGAGTACTAGCCGGCTCGTGGCTGGCCGGTTGTGCGGTAGATCGCGTCGGCGACCTGCCGGTAGAGGCCCTTGGGATGGTCGCGGAACAGCGGTTCGGTGCCGAACAGGACGGCTTTGCCGCCGCGTGCCGACGTGCCGGACACGACGGCCGCCTGGCCTGCGGCCGAGTCCTGCCCGCCGGAGCCGTCGGCGCGGGCGGTCCAGTGTCCGGCGACCAGGTCCCGGTAGCGCTGCTCGGCAACCACGCCGGGCCCCAGGTCCGTGAACCAGAGGGGCGTGTAGACGAACGAGTGCCCGGTGCGCCCGGCGCGGTCGGTCACGGACACGATGCCGTTCGCGTCCTGCGTTCCCACCACCGCGTGGGCCGCCAACACGCCCGCGTCGGCGTTGAAGCGCGCACCGGTCGCCCCTCGCGTGACCACGCCGCCGCGCGTGAGGAACGCGTCGAGCGAGGCCTTCGCGGCCGGCGTCAACTGGTTGTAGTGGAGCCCGGACGACACGAACAGGACGTCGACCCGCGACCAGTCGAACCCGGCGTTCAGCACCTCCGTGGACACGGTGCGGATTTCGAAGCCCATGTCCCGCAACGCTTTCAGCTCATCGGCCGCCACCGCGCCCGCCACCACGGGCCGGCGCATCGGCGCACCGCCGGACGTGGACGCGGCGGTGAACCGCACCCCGTACCGGTCGGCGACCTCGACGGCGGCGCTTCGCGCCTCGGCCGGGACCACGATCGTGCCGTCGCCCAGCCTGCGCAATTCGAGCCCGCGCCCGAGGAGGTCGTTGACGGCGGCGATGTCTTTCCCGTCGACGAGCCGCAGCGCGAGGTCCCGGCCGGGCGCGGCTTCCACCGACCCGGTGGGCGAGGCGGCGACGACGTCACGGCCGTGCACGTCGAGCCGGCCGGCACGCAGGACGTCCACGGAGGCGCCCCATAACAGGCGGTGGCTCCAGCCCGAGATGTCGTACATGACCCGCACCTTGTCGGAGATGTCCCGGCCCGCCTCCAACATGACGTTCGCCAGGCCGCGCTTGGGCTGGTGCATGTCCACGACGTACGAGCCGGCCGGGTACCTGCGCCCCGCCGCCGTGAACGGCCGATCGGCACGCTTGACCCGCACATCATTGGCGACCAGATGATCTACCAGCCGCGCAACGGCGGGCCCGGAACGCTGGCCGGCGCCGACCGGGAGGACGTAGGCGCGCGGGAACTCCGTGGTGTAGCGGTCTTCCGGGCCGAAGCCGGGCACGTAGCCGTCCGGGATGTGCCGCAGCCGCTCACCGGCCGAACCGCGCCGGAACATCTCGATTTGGTTGGCCACCAGAACATCTCGGTGCCGATGGACGTAGTCGAGGGCACTGCGGATGGTCGCCTCGACAACGTCGGTGTTGATGCCGGACCGCCGCCGGAGTTCGGTCAGGGGCAGCGTCGTGTAGTCGTTCCGGTTGACCCGCAAGGGGATCTCGACCGTGTAGGAGATCGCGCCGTGGTACATCGAGTACTGGGCGGTGTAGATCGGGGCCCAGCCGTCCCAGACGCCGGGTTCGTAGTCGCGGAACGGCATCACCGGCTTGGCGGCGTCCGGGTGGCCGAGGTCGCGGACGGCTTGCTCCATGCGCAGGCCGCTCTCGTAGCCGTGCTTGAGGTAGAGGTCGAAGTCGTAGTTCTGGCCGTGCGGCGGGGTGGTCGGCTCGATGAGGGTGTTGGCGACGTAGCCGTGTTCGTCGAGCATCAGCAGGGGTTGGATGCGCTTCACGAGATCGCGCATCGCCCGCGCCTCCGGTTGTGACGCGGTGGCGAAGTCGCGATTGAGGTCGAACCCGGAGGCGTTGGCCCGCGTTCCGGCGACCCGGCCGTCCGGATTGGCCGTAAGGTTTACATAGAGCCTATTGCGCCGCAGTAAATCCAGCACTTCTCGATCGTTACTGGTCGAAAGATGTTCGATGACGCGTAACGCGCCATCCGTGCCTTCCCATTCGTCGCCGTGGATGTTGGCGTTGATCCAGACCGGCGCTTTGTAGGAGTTGCGGAGGAACGGATCACGCCGCGCGCCGACCGGATCGTTCTCGATCTTGTCCCGCCACCCGTCCTGTCGGCGGGTCTCGGCCGGGCTTTCCGGGGCGGTGAGCGTGACGAGGTAGAGATCGCGGCCGGCGTGGGATTGGCCGATCACTTCGACCGACAGGCGATCGCCGCGGCGCTGGAGCTCGTTCAGCTTGGGGGCGAGGGCGTGGTAGGGGGCGAGGCCGAGCTTGATCGACTTGTCGGTGGGGTCCTCGGGGTAGACCCGTAACTCCGTGCGGCGGGGGTAGCCGGGATTGGCGTCGGGGCGGTTGACGCCCTGCGCGACGGCGGTCGGCCCTCCCCGCGGGTCGAGCGCGGCCACCTCGTTCCGCTCGGGCCCGTTGCCCGGCTCCGCGCCACGTCCTTGGGCCGGCGCGGCGGTCGGCGCGGCGGCGGTGGTGACGGCGGCGGCACTGACGGGAGTGACGGCGGCGGGCGTGACGGCGGTGACCAACATCAGCAGGGCGAGCAACACCGACCGCATCGAGGCTCCTCCGATCACCGGCATCACCTTCGTGACTAGTGGGTCCGATGGCCCCTGGTCAACCGGCCTTTCGGAGGGTGAGGCGGTAAGATCGGCAGCGTCTGCGATGGCGGGGCCACGCACCTCCGGTGCACTGCGCCCGCTTGTCACGCCGTTCGTCAGCCCGAGCCCAGTCGTCAGCCCGAGCCCAGTCGTCAGCCCGAACCAGTCGTCAGCCCGAGCCCAGGCAGACGAACGGTCGGCGTAGGGGGTCGACGGCTACCGCGTCCGCCAAGGCCACGGCCGGTGAGGCGCCGGCTGCCAGGTTGCGGTGGAAGTCGGCCATCGCGGCAGCCGACGGTTGGTCGCCCACTTTGCTGGATGCGGCGATCACCGTGCGCGTGCCGCCGGCCAGCAGGGCACCCGCGAAGCCGAGTGGCTCGTCGCCCGGGCGTACTCGGTTGAGCGCGAGTTCGCAGGCGGCCAGCACGACGCGGTGGGGTGGGCGGCGCATGCGGCCCACCTCGTGGGCGAACAGGGCGCCGTCCACCAGTTCGAGCTTGGAGAACAGGGCGTTCTCGGGCTCGTGTTCGCCGTGTGCGGCGATGTGGGCCAGTGCCACGCCGTCCAGTGCCTCCAGCACGGCGCTGACCCGGGCGTCCGCGACGCCGAGCAGTTTCGCGTCCACGTGGTAGCCGGCCAGGCGGTCGATTTCGCCTTGTGCGGCTTGGAGTCCTGGGCCGCGGACGAGGAGGACGCCGTTGCCCGGTTCGGTGTCGGCGCGGCTGCTGGACAGCCAGGCGGTGGCTGAGGGGGCTACTACGGTCGGGCGGTTGACGCAGGTCGGCAGTACGTTCCACGGCACGACGTACAGGGCGCCGGTGGGTATGACCACCAGTTCGCGGTCGCCGATCATCGTCGCCAGGGGCCGGAGCAGGGCTTTGTCGAGGCGTTCGGCTTCCCGCCTCGCCGACGCGGAGACGACTTCCACCAGGGGCGGGGGTTGGTAGTCCGGGGCCAGGGCGGTCAGGTCGGCGTGGAGGCGGCGGGCGGCTTCGGTGATGCGGTCCGCGGCGCCCAGGCGGATCATGCGGACGCGGCCACCGGCCAGGACGACGGCGATCATCTCGTCGTCGGACGAGGCGAAGGTGACCAGTGCGCGGTCGCCGAGGCGGGACAGGACTTCGTGGTGGGTTGCCACCGGGCGGGGTTTGCCCCACGGGCTGGCGCTCCAGCCCAGGCGCATCGCGTCGCGTTGGCTGACCGCGAGTCGGGCGATGAGTTTCGCCGTGGGCAGGCCGTCCAGGCGGGCGCGGAGCAGGGCGCGGCTGAGTTGGCGGACTTCGGTGATCCGTTCCGCCAGGACCGGGTCCACTGTGGACTCGAAGGGGTCGTAGCGGTAGAGCTGTGCTTTGGTGCGTTCCAGCCACGTGAACAGGCGGCGGGCGTTGGACGCGGAGTCGCCGCCCGCCAGTACCAGCCTGATCGCGAGTTCGCCCAGTTCACGGCCGTGCAGTGCGGTGCCGGACACGAGTTCCAGGCCGCCCAGTCGGTCGCGCATGCGGCCCAGTTCGGCGAGTCCGGCTTTCGCCTGGGCCAGTGCGACGCGTTGGTTGCCGTGGGCCAGCGCGAGTTCCGCCCGGCACAGGCGCAGCAGCATGCGGTGGTCGATGGGGGCGATGCGGCGGGATTTGGGCACGTCGCGGAGTAGGCGTTCGGCGTGTTCGGTGTTGCCGCGGCGGACTTCCACGCGGGCCGCCAGCACTTGGGCGAATGCCGCCTGGTCGTACAGCTTGAGTTCGCTCAGTTCGCCGGCCAGGGCCAGCGCCCGGTCTACCACGGCCGCCGGGGGGCGGCGGGGGGCGTCCAGGGCTTTGAGCGCGTCGACGCGCAGGGCGATCAGGCTGGCGACGGCCGCCCACGCCGGGCTGCCGCGGCGGGCGAGTTTCCGCTGTGCCGCGTTCGCCATCCGCTTGGCCAGCACCAGGTCGCTGTCGAGCAGTGCGGCGGCGGCGCGGAAGAGTTCGGCTTCGGCGACGTCCTGGCCGATGCGCTGGCGGCGCAGTTCGGGCAGCACGTCGTCGAGCAGGGTGCCTGCCTCGTCGGCGAGGCCGACGCTGATGAGCGCTTCGGACTGGTCGATGCGCAGTCGCATGAGCAGGCCGGGTTCGAGGTCCTGGAACGCGCGCTGCGCTTCGGTGTAGCGGCGCAGTGCGGCCGGGATGTCGCCCGCGCGTTGGAGGACGTTGCCGAGCGCGTGGGTGGCGATGGCTTCGCGGATCTGGAATCCGTGCCGGCCGGCGAGTTCGACGGCGCGGTCGAGGTCGGCGATGGCCCGGTCCGGGCCTTGGTCGGTGCGGTAGGCGTGGGCCATGCCGCGGTTGGACAGGCCGGTGACGAGGAGTTCCGCTATGGCGTGCGGGTCGCCGGTGGTTTCGGCGAGTCGGCGTTCGTTGAACGCGATGTCGGTGTCGAGTTGGGCGATGCCCTCGTCGATGCGGCCGACGCGGCAGAGCAGGACGCCCCGGTTGCCGTCGACCAGGCTGTACAGCTCGTCGCGCAGGGCCGGGTCGGACAGGTCGGCGAGCGCTTCGCGGGCGGCGGCCATCTGGGCGAGGCCGTCTTCGAGGCTGCCGGTTTCGGCGAGGCAGAACGCGAGGGTGTTGAGCAGCCGGGTCCTGACCTCTAGCCGCTCGTCGACGCCGCCCGGTGGGTCGACCAGTGCCAGTCCCTTGCGGAGGAGCCTGATCGCCACCAGGTACCGATCGGCGGTGGCGGCCTCCACGGCGTTCTTGTGGTAGGTCCTCGCCACTGCCACGGCATCCGGTCGACCGGGGGGACCGCCGTGATCGGGCACGCTCATATGAGAGCACAGAATGCGCGGGCACACTGCCAGCCGTCCGGGGAATGCGTCCGGCCGGCAGTGCGTCCGCGATCAGTTCACTTGACGGCGACGGGGTCGTCGGTGGTCTTGAACGGACCACCCTCGGGCTCGACGGGGTCGTCGGTCGTCTTGAACGGGCCGCCCTCGGGGTCGCCCTCGGTCGCGACGAGTGCCACGGGCTCGCTGGTGGTCTTGAACGGACCGCCTTCGGGGACCGACACCGGGTCGCCCGTCGTCTTGAACGGGCCACCTTCGGGAACCGACACCGGGTCACCGGTCGTCTTGAACGGGCCCCCTTCGGGGTCGCCCTCGGTCGCGACGAGCGCCACGGGCTCGCTGGTGGTCTTGAACGGACCACCCTCGGGGACCGACACCGGGTCGCCGGTGGTCTTGAACGGGCCGCCCTCGGGCGTGACCGGCGGCTCGTCGGTGGTCTTGAACGGGCCGCCCTGCGGGATGGCGCCGCCACCGTGCTTGCCGTTGGTCCTGCCGTTGGTCTTCGCGTGGCCATTCGTCACGGCGCCGGCCGCGTCGTCCACCAGGTCGTTCTCGATGGCGTCGATCTCTTCGACGAGCTTGGGATCGGTTTCAGCAGACATACGTTGTCCTCCCCTACAACGGAGCCCCGGGCTATTCGGGGCTGCTTGGCTGGTGAGAGTGATCATTCGGTGGCCCCCCGGCCCGACCGAACGGCTTAATCCTGACACAGATGGACGCACCCTTGAGAGGGAAATTCACCGAGCGCAATCACTTCCCGGTTGTTGGGCCGCACTGACCTGGGCGAAGTCCCCTTTCGGCGCGACGGTACCACTCGAATGGGTGAACATGTTGACACAGAGACGTCGTGTCGAGGCCCGCAATAAGAGGGCGATCCCACCGACCGGTCGCGTGGAATAAACACCGTCGGCACCCCCTTCGTCACGGTTCGCGATCCCGTCGGGACGGCATCGCGGCTACTTGGTAGTAGACCGGCGCAGGGGTCGCCAGATACGTCGGGTGCGGTGTGGATGATCACTTCGGCGAACGTCGCGGGCGCATTCTTCGACGAATGTCCAAGTTTCGCGCGGAACCGTCCACCGGCCCTTCCGGGGCCGGAAAAGGGCTCAGGCGCACGCTGAACGCCCGGCGGCGTTTCGCTGCCGGACGGCCTCGCGGTCCGCGGCGAGTCCACAGAGGAAACCGCTGCGGGGCAGGAAGATCCTGCCCCGCGGCGGACCCTGCCGAAGCGGGGACCGGATGCCCGCTCGGGATCCGCTCCCGGCTTTGGCCGGGTCCGGACTCCAAGCGGGTCCCCGGGCCGCGGAACCCGTTACGAGCAGCGGGCGATGATCAGGTCGCGGACCTTCTTCGCGTCCGCCTGGCCCTTGGTGGCCTTCATCACCGCGCCGACGATCGCGCCGGCCGCCGCCACCTTGCCGTCGCGGATCTTCGCCGCCACGTCGGGCTGCGCGGCGAGCGCCTCGTCCACGGCCTTCTCCAGCGCCGAGTCGTCGGACACGACCTTGAGGCCGCGGGCCTCGACGACGGCCTCCGGCTCGCCCTCGCCTTCGACGACGCCGGCGACGACCTCGCGGGCGAGCTTGTTGGTCAGCTCCCCCGCGTTCACCAGGGCGACGACGCGGGCGATCTGCGCCGGGGTGATGGCCAGCTCGCCGAGTTCGACGCCGCGGGCGTTGGCTTCCTTGGTCAGGTAGGCCACCCACCAGGAACGGGCCTCGGCCGGGGTCGCGCCGGCGTCCACTGTGGCCGTCACCAGGTCCACCGCGCCCGCGTTGACCAGGTCGCGGAGTTCGGCGTCGGTGAGGTTCCAGTCGTCCTGCACGCGCTTGCGGCGCTCCCACGGGAGTTCCGGCAGGGTGCCGCGCAGTTCCTCGACCCACTCTCGGGACGGGGCGATGGGCACCAGGTCGGGCTCCGGGAAGTACCGGTAGTCCTCCGCGGTCTCCTTGGTGCGGCCGGACGACGTGCCACCGGTCGACTCGTCGAAGTGCCGGGTCTCCTGGGTGATCGTGCCGCCGTTGACCAGGACCGCCGCCTGGCGGGTCATCTCGAACCGCACCGCGCGTTCCACGCTGCGCAGCGAGTTGACGTTCTTGGTCTCGGTGCGGGTGCCGAACTCGGTGGCGTCCTTGGCCATCAGCGACACGTTCGCGTCGCAGCGCAGCGAACCCTGGTCCATGCGCACGTCCGAGACGTCCAGCGCCTTGAGCAGGTCCCGCAGCGCGGTCACGTAGGCGCGGGCCACCTCGGGGGCGCGTTCGCCGGTGCCGCTGATCGGCTTGGTGACGATCTCGATCAGCGGCACGCCCGCCCGGTTGTAGTCCAGCAGCGAGTGCTCCGCGCCGTGGATGCGGCCCGTCGCGCCGCCGACGTGGAGGGACTTGCCGGTGTCCTCCTCCATGTGGGCGCGCTCGATCTCCACGCGCACGACGGACCCGTCGTCCAACGTGACGTCGAGCCAGCCGTTGAACGCGATCGGCTCGTCGTACTGGGACGTCTGGAAGTTCTTCGGCATGTCCGGGTAGAAGTAGTTCTTCCGCGCGAACCGGCACCACTCCGCGATGGAGCAGTTGAGGGCCAGTCCGATGCGGATCGCCGACTCCACCGCCTTGCCGTTCACCACCGGCAGCGCGCCGGGCAGGCCCAGGCACGTCGGGCAGACGTGCGTGTTGGGCTCGCCGCCGAACAGGTTGGCGCAGCCGCAGAACATCTTGGTCGCGGTGTGCAGCTCGACGTGCACTTCCAGGCCCAGCACCGGGTCGAACCGCTCGACGACCTCGGCGTAGTCCATCAGCTCGTCCACGGCGGTCATGCCTTACCGTCCTTCCGGAGCCCGCGCACGGCCAGCGCCGCGCCGGTGATCGCGACCAGGATGCTCGCTGCCGCGTTGGCGAGCGCCAGCTTGTCGTTCTTGCCGCGGGCCGACTTCAGGGTGGAGAACGCGCTGGTCGCCGCGCCGACCGCGGCTACCAGCGCCAACACTCCGCGTGCTTTCCTCATCGGGCGCCCGCCAGTTCCGGCACGTCCGCGATGACCGGGCCGCGGGCCGCCTCGTAGGCCGCCGCCACCCGGTACATGCGGTGTTCCTGCAACGCCGGGGCCATGATCTGCAGGCCCACCGGCAGGCCGTCCTCGTCGGACAGTCCACTCGGGACGCTCATGGCGGGCGTGCCCGCCAGGTTCGCCGGGATCGTGCACAGGTCCGCCTTGTACATGGCGATCGGGTCGTCCATGCGCTCCCCGATGCGGAACGCGGTGGTCGGGGTGGTCGGCGAGACCAGCACGTCCACCGCGCCGAACGCCTGCTCGAAGTCGCGGGTGATCAGCGTCCGCACCTTCTGCGCCGAGCCGTAGTAGGCGTCGTAGTAGCCGGACGACAGCGCGTAGGTGCCGATCATGATGCGCCGCTTGACCTCCGCGCCGAACCCGGCCTCACGGGTCAGCGACATGACCTCTTCGGCGCTGCGCGTGCCGTCGTCGCCGACCCGGATGCCGTAGCGCATGGCGTCGAACCGCGCCAGGTTGGACGACGCCTCGCTCGGCGCGATCAGGTAGTACGCGGGCAGCGCGTAGTCGAAGCTCGGGCACGACACCTCGACGACCTCCGCGCCCAACTGCTTGAGCTGCGCCACGGCAGCCTCGAACGAGCGCAGCACGCCCGGCTGGTAGCCGTCGCCGCTGAACTGCGTCACCACGCCCACCCGCACGCCGGACAGGTCGCCCCGCGCGCCCTCGCGGGCCGCCGCGACGACCGGCGGGACCGGTGCGTCGATGGACGTCGCGTCCAGCGGGTCGTGGCCCGCGATGACCTCGTGCAGCAGCGCCGCGTCCAGCACCGTGCGGGCGCACGGCCCGGCCTGGTCCAGGGACGACGAGAACGCCACCAGCCCGTAGCGGGACACGCCGCCGTAGGTGGGCTTCACGCCGACCGTGCCGGTGACCGAGCCGGGCTGGCGGATCGAGCCGCCGGTGTCCGTGCCGATCGCCAGCGGGGCCTCGAACGCGGCCAGCGAGGCGGACGAGCCGCCGCCCGAGCCGCCCGGGACGCGGTCCAGGTCCCACGGGTTGCGGGTCGGGCCGAAGGCGGAGTTCTCGGTGGACGAGCCCATCGCGAACTCGTCCATGTTGGTCTTGCCCAGGATCACGACGCCGGCCTCGCGCAGCCGGCGGGTGACCGTGGCGTCGTAGGGGGGCCGCCAGCCTTCGAGGATCCGCGACCCGCACGTGGTCGGCATCCCCTCGGCGGTGAGCACGTCCTTCAGGGCCAGCGGGACGCCCGCCAGCGGGCCGACCGGGGTGCCGGCGGCGATGTCGTCGTCCACCGCGCGGGCCGCCTTCAGCGCGCCCTCGGTGTCGACGTGCAGGAACGCGTGCACCGTGCCGTCGACCTCGCCGATCCGGTCGAGGTGGGCCTGCGCGACCTCCACGGCGGAGACCTCGCGGCTCGCGATCCTCGCGGCCAGTTCGGCGGCGCTGCTGCGGATCAGGTGGGTCATGATTCCGCCTCCGCGGGAACGAGGACGTCGGCGGGAAGGAGCACGTCGGCGGCCCTTGATGCCGCCTCCGCGGAGAAGAGCACGTCGGCGGTCATGCTTCCTCACCCAAAATGCGCGGGACGCGGAAGCGGCCGTCCTCGGCGGCGGGGGCGCCCGCGAGCGCCTGCTGCTGACCGAGGCTGGGACGCACCACGTCCTCGCGGAACACGTTGGTCAGCGGAACGGCGTGCGAAGTCGGCGGGATGTCCGCGGTGGCGATGTCGCCCACCGTGGCCACCGACTGGAGGATCACGTCCAACTGGCCGGCGAACAGGTCGAGCTCGTCGTCGGTGACGGCGAGCCTGGCCAGACGCGCCAGGTGCGCGACCTCGTCGCGGGAGATGCTGGGCACCTCGTCAACCCCCGTGGGTCCGGTTTTCTGGTTTCAGGACCCACCGAGTCTATGGGCAGGTCAGGCCGGCCTCCGACGGGGTTGCCCGCGCTCGCGCGCGAGGGTGCGGGATTTTACCGCCGGGCAACGCGGCTGGTGGGTCGGAAAGCGAAGCTGCGTCTGCGAGAATCATCGGCCGAAAGTCCCAACCCAGCCCTTGGAGGCGTGCACCGTGTCCTTCCTGATCCGGGTCCAGCTCCCGGACCGTCCCGGCACCTTGGGTGCGGTCGCCTCCGCCCTTGGCGAGATCGGGGCCGACATCCTGAGCGTGGACGTGGTGGAGCGCGGCGCCGGCCTGGCCATCGACGACCTCGTGGTGGAACTGCCGTCCGGCCGGCTGCCGGACGTGCTGATCACCGCCGCGGAGTCCATCGACGGGGTCGAGGTGGACGCGGTGCGGCCGTACGCCGGGGTCCTCGACACCCATCGCGAACTGGAGCTGGTGGAAGAGGTCGCGGAGGAACCCGCGCGCGGGCTGGAGGTGTTCACCGAGGGCGTGCCGAAGATCATCCGCGCCGGGTGGGCCGTGGTGCTGTCCTGCGACAGCGCCGGGGTGCACCGGGTGACGGCGTCGTCGGCGGCCCCGGAGACCCGCATGACGGACCCGCCGTGGATGCCGCTCGCGCGGGCCACCGTGCTGGACGGCGAGGAGGGCTGGGTGCCCGAGACGTGGCGCGAGCTGGGCACCGAGCTGGCCGCGACGCCGCTGGGCAAGCCGGACCGGGTGCTGCTGGTGGGGCGTCCGGGCGGGCCGATGTTCCGGGCGGCGGAGGTGGCTCGGCTCGCGCACCTCGCCGGGATCGTGTCCGTGGTGCTGCCCGACTGAGCCGGGGCGGGCTGGTGGGCCGCGTGGTTCAGCGGACGGCGTTGGCCCGGATGGCGCGCTGGGCGTAGGCGACCAGCTCGGCGTTGTCGCGGGTGCGGGTGCCGTCCGGGTTGAGGAGGGTGTCCTCCAGGCCGATGCGGGTGTCCAGTTCGAGGCGGGCGGCGTGGTCCAGGACGGGCCACGCGCTGTCGTCCTCGCCGTGCAGCAGGATCGGCGCGCCCAGCGGCTCCAGCAGGCGCAGCAGGGCATCCGCCTCGGTGGTCGTCTCGCCCGGCTGGACCTCGGCGAGGATGCGCCGCGTGCCGTCCGGCAGGCCCGCCCGGACCAGGGTGCGGGCGGCTTCCTCGTGGAACACGCCGAGTTCGATGCCGATGTTCGCGGCCTGCAACGCCGCGACCGTGTCGAGCCAGCCGTCCTCGTGGACGTTCACCGACGCCACGTCCGGGCGGCCGGCCGACAGGCCCGCCCAGCCCTCGACCAGCTCGGCGCGGCGCACCGGGTCCGGCTGGATCCACGCGGCGGTGGTGACGCCCAGCTCGGCGCGCGGCACGAGGGCCCGCACCACCGACACCGCGGTCGCGACCTCCGGTCCGGCCAGCACCTCCAGGCCCACCACGTCCCTCGGGTGCAGGTGGAAGTGGGTGACGCCGAGCGCGACGAGCGCGGCGGCGTCGGCGGCGAGCTGCTGCGGGGTCACCGGCAGCGCGGGATGGCTGTCGGGCACGCGGGCGCCGTTCAGGCAGGCCTGGAGCACGCCGACCAGCGTCGCACGGCACGCCCGCGGCGGCGACCCGCCGACCCGTTCGGCCGCGCGCTGGTCAGGCGAGTTGCCGGCCGGACGAGATCGGCCGGACGAAATCCGGTCGCACGAGTTCGAGTCGCACGAGTTCGAGTCAGGCGGATACCGGTCAGGCGGGTTCCAGTCAGGCGGATACCGGTCAGGCGAGTTCCAGGCTGAACGCGTAGGCGATTAGCTGCACCCCCGGCACCGGGTTCCAGTCGCGCTCCGGGAACCGCCGGAACCCCAGCCGCCGGTAGAGCCGGTGGGCGGTCGTCATGGTCTCCCCGCTGCTCATCACGACCCGCCGCGCGCCGACCTCCCGCGCCCGCGAGATCACCGCCCTGACCAGCGCTTCCCCCACGCCCCGGCCGCGTGCGCGGGGACTCACCGCGAGCATCCGGAACTCGACCTCGCCGGACCGGCTGACTTCCGCGTACGGGCTGCCGGGCAGGGCGATGGTGACGGTGCCCAGCAGGGTGTCCTCGGTGTCCACGGCCACCAGCAGCTCGGCGTCCCGGGCGCGGGCCCGCGTGTCGGCCAGCTCGTCGGCGTACCCGCCGGTGTGGCTGTCGATGTACCGGTCGACGCGGTAGGCCTCCACCGTGATCGCACCGGCCGCCGCCCACTCGTCCTCGCGCGCGGGCCTCACCACGACATCGGCCATCTCTTCCCCTCCCGCTCCGTTGTGGTCCAGCCAAACCCGAGGGCGGGGGTTCGATCAAGGCAGGATGACCAACTCGACGTGAGTGATCCGCACATCTGCGGATCCGGCGGCGGTTTCACGCCTCGCACGGATTAGCATCGGTCGGATGTTGACCGGTGCGATCGAACTCCCCGACGGCTCGCGCGTGCGCGGACGCGGACTGCGCAACCCCGCCCCGGACGACGCGCCGGCCTACGGGCTCTACCTCGGCGGCTCACGGCTGCGGCGCGGGCGGGAGTTCGCCTGGGCGCACGACTGGGTCGACTGGCCCGACTTCCTGCTGCCCCGGTCGACCGAGGACGCCGTGCGGCTGATCCGGGGCCTGCACTCCCGTGCCCTGGCGGGGGAGGACGTCGAGGTCGCGTGCGGCGGCGGGGTCGGGCGGACCGGGACGGTCGTGTCGTGCCTGGCGGTGCTGGCGGGTGTCCCCTCGGGTGAAGCGGTGGCCTGGACCCGTGCCCACTACCACCACCGCGCGGTGGAAACGCCCTGGCAGAAGGCGTGGGTGCGGCGGTTCCCCGGCTGAGCCGGGCGCGGTAAATCGGTTGTGCGGCACGGCGGACGCTGCTCTAGTGGCGCCCTGAACACCGTGGTGCGCCGGGAAAGTGGTGCGCCGGGACGAGCCGAGGAGGCGATCGTGCGCGGAGCTTTCATGCCCTTCCAGAAGGTCATCGACACCTATCTCAAGGACATGACGCTCTGTGCGGACGTTGAACCTCGGCATCCTGGCGCACGTCGACGCCGGTAAGACCAGCCTGACCGAACGGCTGCTGCACGCGGCCGGAGTGATCGACGCGGTCGGCAGCGTGGACGACGGGTCCACCCGGACCGACTCGCTGGCGCTGGAGCGGCAGCGCGGGATCACCATCAAGTCGGCGGTCGTGTCGTTCGTCGTCGACGACACGACCGTGAACCTCATCGACACACCCGGCCACCCGGACTTCATCGCCGAGGTGGAACGGGCGTTGAGCGTGCTCGACGGCGCGGTGCTCGTGGTGTCCGCCGTGGAAGGCGTGCAGCCGCAGACGCGGGTGCTGATGCGGGCGTTGCGGCGGCTGCGGATTCCGACGCTGCTGTTCGTGAACAAGACCGACCGGGCCGGCGCCGACCCGGCGCGGGTGGTGCGGGAGATCGCCGCGCGCCTCACCCCCGACGTGGCCCCGGTCGCCGCCGACACCTCGACCCTCGCCGATGTGCTGACCAGACACGATGACGCGCTGCTCGCGGCCTGCGTCGACGGCGGGGTGAGCGCGGAACGGCTGCGGGAGTCGTTCGCCGGGTTGAGCCGGCGGGCGGTGGTGCACCCGGTGTTCTCCGGGTCGGCGATCACCGGGGCCGGGGTGGGCGCGCTGATGGCGGCGCTGCCCGAGTTCCTGCCGGCGGCGCGCGGCGACGCCTCGGCCCCGGTGTCCGGGTCGGTGTTCAAGGTCGAGCGCGGGCCCGCCGGGGAGAAGATCGCCTACGTGCGGATGTTCGCCGGGACGGTGCGCGTGCGGGACCGGCTGGAAGGCGGGAAGGTCACCGCGATCAGCGTGTTCTCGCACGGCACGGCGGTGCGGTCGGCGTCCGTGGCCGCCGGGCGGGTCGCGCGGGTGTGGGGGCTGGACGTGCGGATCGGCGACTCGCTCGGCGTCGCGCACGGCGTCCCGAGGTCGTTCGCGCCGCCGACGCTGGAAACGGTCGTGGTGCCGGCGCGGCCGGAGGAGCTGGGCGCGCTGCACACGGCGTTGACGCGGCTGGCCGAGCAGGACCCGCTGATCGACCTGCGGCAGGACGACGAGCGGCGGGAGATCGCCGTGTCGCTGTACGGGGAGGTGCAGAAGGAGGTCATCGAGGCGGAGCTGGCCGAGGTCGGGCTGCGGGTCGGCTTCCGCAAGACGACGACCATCTGCCTGGAGCGCCCCTTCGGCAGCGGGGAGGACGTCGCGGTCATCGACACCGACGGCAACCCGTTCCTGGCGACCGTCGGGCTGCGGGTCGACCCGGCCCCGGCCGGGTCCGGGGTGGAGTTCCGGCTGGAGGTGGAGCTGGGATCGATGCCGTACGCGTTCTTCGTGGCGGTGGAGGAAGCGGTGCGGGACACCCTGCGGCAGGGTGGCGTGCACGGGTGGCAGGTCGTCGACTGCGTGGTGAGCATGACCCGGTCCGGGTACTGGGCACGGCAGAGCCACGCGCACGGGGCGTTCGACAAGAGCATGTCCAGCACCGCCGGCGACTTCCGCGCCCTGACGCCGCTCGTGCTGCGCAACGCGTTGGCGCGGGCCGGGGTGGAGGTGCTGGAGCCGGTGCACTCGTTCCGCCTGGAGGTGCCCGCCGACGTGCTGTCGACCGTGTCGCCGGTGCTGGCCCGGCTGCGCGCCGTGCCGGCATCCTCCGTGGTGAGATGTGGGGTCTGCGTGCTGGAGGGCGACATCCCGGCGGCCGGGGTGCACGAACTGCGGTTGCGGCTGCCCGGACTCACGCGTGGCGAGGGAGTGCTGGAGTCGGCGTTCTCCCACCACTCCCCCGCACCTTGAGAGCAGAGGAACCACCGCCGCCGTGCGTCAAGACCGCTGGTCGGCCGGCTGCGGCGCTTCCGGCTCGTCCGGAGCCGGTTCGTCCGGAGCGAAGGTCGCCACCTCGGTAGCCGCTTCCGCGCCTTCGGCCAACAGGACCCGGAACCCGGCCTCGTCCAGCACCGGCACCTTGAGCTGGAGCGCCTTGTCCGCCTTCGACCCCGGCGAATCGCCCACCACCACGAACGCCGTCTTCTTCGACACCGACCCGGCCGCCTTGCCCCCTCGCGACAGGATCGCCTCCTTCGCCTCGTCCCGCGAGAAGCCCTCCAGCGACCCCGTCACCACGATCGACAAGCCCTCCAGGTTCCGGGGGATCGACTCGTCGCGCTCCTCCGCCATGCGCACGCCCGCCTCGGCCCACTTGCGCACGACCTCCTGCCGCCACGGGGTGTCCACCCACTCGCGGACGGCCAGCGCGATGGTCGGGCCGACGCCCTCGGCCGACGCCAGCTCCTCCTCCGACGCCGACCTGATCCGCTCCAGCGAGCCGAACTCCTGGGCCAGCGCGCGGGCCGCCGTCGGGCCGACGTGGCGGATCGACAGCGCGACCAGCACCCTCCACAGCGGACGCTGCTTGACCGCCTCCAGGTTGTCCAGGAGTTTCACGGCGTTCGCCGTCAGCTCGCCCGACATGGTGCGGAACAGCTCCACCGCGGCCAGCTTCTCCGCGTCCAGCAGGAACAGGTCGCCTTCGTCCCCGTACACCGGCGACTCGACCAGCGCCGCCGCGCCCTCGAAGCCCAGCACCTCGATGTCCAGCGCCGACCGCGACGCCAGGTACGCCAGCCGCTCCCGGAGCTGACCGGGGCAGCTTGCGGCGTTGGGGCAGCGGATGTCGACGTCGCCCTCCTTCATCGGGCGCAGCGCGTGGCCGCACTCCGGGCAGGACGCGGGCATCTCGAACTCGTAGGCGTCGTCCGGGCGGACGTCGACCACCGGGCCCAGGACCTCCGGGATCACGTCGCCCGCCTTGCGGATCACGATCCGGTCGCCGATCAGGACGCCCTTGCGCCTGACCTCGCTCGCGTTGTGCAGGGTCGCCCGCGCGACCGTCGAACCGGCCACCTTCACCGGCTCCATCACGGCGTACGGCGTCACCCGGCCGGTGCGGCCCACCTGGACCTTGATGTCCAGCAGCGTGGTCGTCGCCTCCTCCGGCGGGTACTTGAACGCGATCGCCCACCTCGGCGCGCGGGACGTGGAGCCCAGTCTGCGTTGCAGCGACACCTCGTCGACCTTCACCACCACGCCGTCGATCTCGTGCACCGCGTCGTGGCGGTGCGCGCCCCAGTGCTCGACGTGCGCGCCGATCTCCTCGAACGTCTCCAGCACCGTGGTGTGCGGGGACACCGGCAGGCCCCACGCCCGCAGCGCCTCGTACGCCTCGGACTGGCGGGTCAGCTCGAAACCCTCCCGCCGGCCCAGGCCGTGGCAGATCATCCGCAGCCGCCGCGACGCCGTCACCTTCGGGTCCTTCTGGCGCAGCGACCCCGCCGCCGTGTTGCGCGGGTTCGCGAACGGCGGCCGGCCCGCCTCCACGAGCTTCGCGTTCAGCTCCAGGAAGTCCTCCACGGCGAAGAACACCTCGCCGCGCACCTCCACCAGCGCGGGCACCGGGTACTCGGCGGTGCCGGTCAGCACCTCGGGCACGTCCGCCAGGGTCCGGACGTTCAGCGTCACGTCCTCGCCGGTCCGGCCGTCGCCCCTGGTCAGCCCGCGCACCAGGCGGCCCTGCTCGTACAGCAGGTTGACGGCCAGGCCGTCGATCTTCAGCTCGCACAGGTAGTGCGCGCCCGCGCCGACCTCCTTCTCCACCCGCTCGACCCACGCGCGCAGCTCGTCGCGGGAGAACACGTTGTCCAGGCTGAGCATCCGCTCCAGGTGGTCGACCGCCCGGAACTCGGTGGAGAACGTGCCGCCGACCCGCTGGGTCGGCGAGTCCGGCGTGGCCAGGCCGGGGTGCTCCTCCTCCAGCGCCTGCAATTCGCGGAGCAGCGCGTCGAACTCACCGTCACTGACCGTCGGCGCGTCCAGGACGTAGTAGCGGAACTGGTGGCCCCGCACCTCTTCCGCGAGGGCGGCGTGGCGCTCCCGCGCGGCGGCGGGCACGTCCTCCACGCCGGGCGCGGCGCCGTTGGTCTGATCGAGTGAGTCGCTGCTGGTCACGGGGGCCAGCCTAATCAGGGGGTACGACAATTTCAGGAGGGATCCTCGGTTAGCCCCCGCACCAGCTCGCGGAATTCCAGCAGGTCGATCGTCCCCTCGGGCTCGGCGGCGGCGGTTTCGACGCGGCCCAGCCGCTCACCGGCCAGCCGCTCACCGAGCGTGACGTCCAGGGGCAGGAACGTCATCGTCCGGCGCTGCGCGTCGTCGAGGTCCGCGAACAGCGGGTGGAACACGGCCACGTCCACCAGGCCGTCCGCGACCTGCGCGACGACCCGCACGTCGGCCAGCCGGACGCGTTTCGCGCCCAGGTTGACCGTCACCTCCGTCGGGTCGGGCACCGGCGGCACCGAGTCGTGGTACTCCCAGATCATGTCCTCGGGCGGCGCGGCGGCCATCCACGCGTCGGTGTAGGGGCGCAGGCGCGGGTCCTCCTGCCCGGACACCACCAGGGCGTAGATGGCGCGGTGGCCGCGTTCCAGCGAGAAGTGCAGGTCGGGGTGGATCGAGCCGACCAGTTCGCACAGCTCGTTCTCCACCCGGTGCGGTTCGCCGTCGCCGAGCGCCGCGCTCACCGTGGGCAGCAGGTCGAACCACCGCTGCCAGAACCCGACCGCCGCCTCGGACGGGTTGGGCAGGTGCACGGGCTGCGGGTCGGGCTCGGTGCGTCGGCGGAACCAGCTCATGCCTCCCATTGAACTACGCCGCAATCGTGGACTACGCCGGAATCGGCCTACGCCCGACCACGCCGCACGGCCACCGCGAGGAGTTCCGCCGCGGGCCCCACCAACCGCCGCCCGCCCGGCCACACGGCGCGCAGCACGCGCCGCAGGTCCAGGCCGTCCACCGACGCCTCCGCGAGCCGCCCGTCGGCCACGTCCAGCGCCACCGCCAGCACGCTCAGCACGGCGGGCGCGACCCCGGCGGCGACCGCGCCGCGCACCGCCGTCGTGGAGCCCAGTTCGAGCGCGGGCGGGCACGCGTGCGGCAGGGCCCGGTCGAGGGTGTCGCGGGTGCCCGAGCCGCGTTCCCGCACCACCAGCGGGGTCCGGGCGAGTTCGGCGACGGTCACCGGCCGCCGGGCCCAGCGGTGCCCCGGCGGCACCACCACGGCGAGCCGGTCCACCGCCACCTTCCGGGACGACAAGCCGGTCAGCGGGCCGGGCGCCTCCACGAACCCGAGGTCCACCGCGCCCTCGCGGACCAGCCGCTCCACCGTCTCCGAGTTGGTCACCCGCAGACCCACGTGCAGGTCGGGCCGGGTGCGGCGGAGTTCGCCCAGCCAGCCCGGCGCGAGGTGCTCGGCGACGGTCATGCTGGCGGCGACCCTCAGCTCCGCCTCGCGTGACGTGCGCAGCGCCTCCACGCCCGCGAGCAGCCCCGCCACCTCGTCCAGCACCCGCCGCGCCCGTTCGGTCACCACCACGCCGGCCGGGGTCAGCGCCGAGCCGCGCCGGCCCCGGTCCACCAGCACCAGCCCCAGGCGGCGCTCCAACGTGGACAGGCGCTTGCTGGCCGACGGCTGCGCGACACCCAGCTCCTGCGCCGCTCGCCCGAGGCTGCCCAGCTCCCCGACCAGCACCAGCAGGCGCAGGGACTCCAGATCCGGCAGCTCGGCCATAGCCCCAGGGTATGACTTCATCGTCGACGTCCGCCTACCGGCCGACACCCGTGCGGCCCAGGCTCGGTCACGTGCTGATCGCCGCGCTGGTGCTGGGAGTCCTCGTGGGTGGCCGGCTGCCGGACCTCGCGCCCGTCACCCGGAAACTGCTGCGGGCGGGCGTGGTGCTGCTCGGGCTGCAACTGTCGCTGCCGCAGCTCGCAACCCTCGGGCCGGGGATCCTGCTGGCGGCCGTCGCCACCGTCGGTGTGACGTTCTTCGGCACCCTGTGGATGGGCAGGCGCCTGCGGCTGCCGCGTGGCCTGACCGTGCTGGTCGCGAGCGGGTTCTCGATCTGCGGCGCGTCGGCGATCGCGGCCGTGGCGTCCGAGCGCGATGAGGAGCACGTCGCCACCGGCGTCGCCCTGGTGACCCTGTTCGGCACCCTGACCATGATCGCCCTGCCGCTGCTCGGCGCGTCACCGGAGTGGATCGGGCTGAGCGTGCACGAGGTGGCGCAGGTGGCCGCCGCCGCGCCCACGGCGGGCCTGGCGACGGCCATGGCGGTGAAGCTGAGCCGGGTGGCGCTGCTCGCGCCGATCGCGGCGGGCGTCAACCGGCGGCAGGGACCGATCGTGCCGCTGTTCCTGGTGGGGTTCCTGGCGATGGCGGCCGTCCGGTCGACGGAACTGCTGCCGGGCGCGGTGCTGACCGCCGGCACGACGCTCACCACCGTGCTGTTCGCGGCGGCCATGTTCGGCCTGGGCACGGCGGTCCGGCCACGCGCACTGCTCGCGACCGGACCCCGCGCCCTGCTGCTGGGACTGCTGTCGACGGTGCTGGTGTGCTCGGCCGGCTACCTGTCGCTGCGGCTGGTGTGAGCGCGCAGCAGGTCGGCGTTGAGCCGGGCGATGGTGGTCAGCGGGATGCCCTTGGGGCACGCCGACGTGCACTCCCCCGTGTTGGTGCACCCGCCGAACCCCGCCGCGTCGTGCTCGGCCACCATGTCCCGCGCCCGCGAGTACCGCTCCGGCTGCCCCTGCGGCAGCACGCCGAGGTGGGTAGCCTTCGCGGCGGTGAACAGCATCGCCGACCCGTTCGGGCAGGCCGCGACGCAGGCGCCGCACCCGATGCACGCCGCCGCCTCGAACGCGGTGTCCGCGTCGGGCTTCGGCACGGGAGTGGCGTGGGCGTCCGGCGCGCTGCCCGTCGGCACGCTGATGTAGCCGCCGGCGGCCACGATCCGGTCGAACGCCGACCGGTCCACCACCAGGTCCCGCACCACCGGGAACGGCTCGGCCCGCCACGGCTCCACGGTGAGCACGTCGCCGTCCGCGAAGTGCCGCAGGTGGAGCTGGCACGCCGTGGTCGCCTTCTGCGGCCCGTGCGCGACACCGTTGATCATCACCCCGCACATGCCGCAGATGCCCTCACGGCAGTCGTGGTCGAACGCGACCGGCTCCTCGCCGGCCAGGACGAGCCGTTCGTTGAGCACGTCCAGGGCTTCCAGGAACGACATGTCCGGCGACAGGCCGTCCACCGGGTACTCGACCAGCCGCCCGGTTGCGCCGTGCTGCCGCCAGATCCGCAAGGTGAGTTTCACGCGTAGCTCCGGGTGCTCGGCTTGACGTGCTCGAAGACCAGCTCTTCCCGGTGCAGGACGGGTTCCTGCCCGGTGAACTCCCACGCGGCGACGTAGGAGAAGCGGGCGTCGTCGCGCAGCGCCTCCCCGTCCGGGGTCCGGCTCTCGGCGCGGAAGTGGCCGCCGCACGACTCCTCGCGGTGCAGGGCGTCCACGCACATCAGCTCGGCCAGCTCGAAGAAGTCGGCCACCCGGCCGGCTTTCTCCAGCTCCTGGTTGAGCCGGGCGCCGGTGCCGGGCACCTTCACCCGCTGCCAGAACTCCTCGCGCAGCTCGGGGATGCGCTCCAACGCCTTGCGCAGCCCCGCTTCGCTGCGCTCCATGCCGCACTCGTCCCACATCAGCCGCCCCAGCTCGCGGTGGAACGACTCGACCGTGCGGTCGCCGTCCACCGCCAGCAGGGTCTTCACCCGGCCGCGCACCTCGGACATCGTGTCGGCGACCACCGGGTGGTCCTCGGACAGCGGTTCGAACGGCGCGTCGGCCAGGTAGTCGCCGATGACGCCGGGCAGCACGAAATAGCCGTCCGCCAAGCCCTGCATGAGGGCGCTCGCACCGAGCCGGTTCGCGCCGTGGTCGGAGAAGTTGGCCTCCCCGATGACGTAGAGGCCGGGGATGTTGGACCGCAGGTCGTAGTCCACCCACAGGCCGCCCATCGTGTAGTGCACGGCCGGGTAGATGCGCATCGGCACCCGATACGGGTCCTCGCCGGTGATGCGCTGGTACATCTCGAAAAGGTTGCCGTAGCGCTGCTCCACGGCGGGCGCGCCGAGGCGTGCGATGGCGTCCGCGAAGTCCAGGTACACGCCGCGCTTCTCGTCGGAGATGTTCTTCGCCGCACGGGACGCGATGTCGCGCGGCACCAGGTTGCCGAAGCTCGGGTACATGCGTTCCAGGAAGTAGTCGCGCTCGGCCTCCGGGATGTCGTTGGGAGGCCTCGTGTCCCGGGGGTTCGCGGGCACCCACACCCGGCCGTCGTTGCGCAGCGACTCGCTCATCAGCGTCAGCTTCGACTGGTGGTCGCCGCTGATCGGGATGCACGTCGGGTGGATCTGGGTGAAGCACGGGTTCGCGAACAGCGCGCCCCGCCGGTGCGCCCGCCAGATCGCGGTGGTGTTGCAGCCCTTGGCGTTCGTGGACAGGTGGAACACGTTGCCGTAGCCGCCGGTCGCGAGCACCACCGCGTCCGCGAAGTGCGTCGACACCGCGCCCGACACCAGGTCCCGCACCACGACGCCGCGCGCCCGGCCGTCCACGACGACCAGGTCCAGCATCTCGGTGCGCGGGTGCAGCTCGACCCGACCGGCGGCGACCTGCCGTTCCAACGCCTGGTACGCGCCCAACAGGAGTTGCTGCCCGGTCTGGCCCCGGGCGTAGAAGGTGCGGGAGACCTGGGCCCCGCCGAAAGACCTCGTGTCCAGCAGGCCGCCGTACTCGCGGGCGAACGGCACCCCCTGCGCCACGCACTGGTCGATGATCTCGACGCTGATCTGCGCCAGGCGGTGCACGTTCGACTCGCGCGCCCGGAAATCGCCGCCCTTCACCGTGTCGTAGAACAGGCGGTGCACGCTGTCGCCGTCGTTGCGGTAGTTCTTGGCCGCGTTGATGCCGCCCTGCGCGGCGATGCTGTGCGCGCGGCGCGGGCTGTCCTGGTAGCAGAACGACTTCACCCGGTACCCGAGTTCACCCAGCGTGGCGGCGGCCGAACCGCCGGCCAGGCCGGTGCCGACGACGATCACCGTGCGGTGGCGGCGGTTCGCCGGGTTGACCAGGCGGGCGGAGAACCGCCGGCGGTCCCAGCGGGACTCGATCGGGCCGACCGGCACGCGCTGGTCGGCGATCGGGGAACCTTCGGTGTACAAGGGCATGTCAGCCCACCAATCCGGTGCAGACGGCGAAGGGAACGGAGAGGAAACCGGCGCAGATCACGACCGCCACACCCAGGCCGGCGACGCGGGACGTGGTGACGCCGAGGGTCTGGGTGGCGCTCCACACGCCGTGCCGGATGTGGAAACCCAGCGCCAGCACGGCGACCGTGTACGCCAGCACCACGTACCAGTGCCGGAAGTCGGCGACGACGTTGGCGTGGATCGCGCCCGGCACACCGTTCGGGTTGAGCACCCCGACGGTGAGGTCGAGCAGGTGGTAGACCACGAACAGCGCGATGATCACGCCGCCCCACCGCATCGTGCGCGCGGCGTAGGAACCCTGCACGACCCGCCGGTGCTCGTAGCGGCCACGCGCCCGGCGGGCCCGCGCGGTCAGATGGTAGGCGGCGGCGAAGTGCAGCACGACACACGCGAGCAGCCCGACCCGTACCGGCCAGACCACCCCGATGTCCCGCAGCCACCGCCCGTACCCGTCGATCGCCTCCGGTCCGGCGAAGATCGACAGGTTGCCGATCATGTGCGCGACGACGTAGAGGAACAACGCGGCCCCGGTGACCGCCATGACGGCCTTCTTGCCGATCGTGCTGCGGTAAAGCCGGATCGTGTCCACGACGTCGACGCTAGGAACCAGTGTGACGAGTCGTCCAATACATCGTGAACAGGTTGAGGATAGCCTGGGGCTATGACGCTCCAACAGCTCGTGTACTTCCTGGCAGTGGCCCGGACCCGGCACTTCACCAAGGCCGCCGAGCAGGCGCGTGTGGCGCAGCCCTCACTGTCCAAGCAGATCCACGCGCTGGAGAAGGAACTCGGCGCGGAGCTGTTCAGCCGGGTGCGCGGCAACATCACGCTCACCCCGGCGGGCGAGGCCCTGCTGCCCGTCGCGAGCCGCATCCTGTCCGATGTGGACACCGCCCGGCTGGAGGTCGCCGAGCTGGTGGGGCTCAAGCGCGGCCGGGTGCGGGTCGGCGCGACCCCGAGCCTGTGCGGGAGCCTGTTCGCCGACGTCATCAAGCGCTACCACGACACTTACCCCGGCATCCGGGTCTCGGTCACCGAAGGCGGGTCGCGGGACCTGGTGCGGGCGTTGGAGGCGGGCGACCTGGACCTGGCGCTGGTCATCGTGTCGCCCGCCGACGCCCACCGGGCGCTCACCGTCGTGCCGGTCCTGCGCGAAGAACTCGTCGTCGCGTCCGCGCAACCGTTGGGTGTCGACAGGATGCGCCTCACGGACCTGGAAGAC
Source organism: Actinosynnema sp. CS-041913 (assembly GCF_050942485.1). Taxonomy (NCBI): domain Bacteria; kingdom Bacillati; phylum Actinomycetota; class Actinomycetes; order Pseudonocardiales; family Pseudonocardiaceae; genus Actinosynnema; species Actinosynnema sp. CS-041913. Next base: position 7,712,609 of record NZ_CP192037.1, read on the forward strand.
CACCCGCTCGTGATGTTCCGGCCCGGCTACGACCTGCGGGAGACGACGCTCGCGGCGTGCCGGAGCGCGGGCTTCGAACCGCAGTTCGCCGTGGAAGGCGGGGAGATGGACGCCGTGCTGCGGTTCGTGGAAGTGGGGCTGGGCGTGGCGATCGTGCCCAGCACCGTGCTGGCGGCGAGGTCACTGCACGGCACACCCCTCGCGCCCGGCACCACCCGAACGGTGGCCCTCGCGCACCGGACGGACGTAGCCCCGACTACCGCCGCGCGGGCTTTCCAGAGCGTCCTGCTGGGGTTCCTGCGCGGCGCGGAAATGCCGTCGGGAGTTCATCTGACGACACCGTAGGCTCGCCCGGTGCTGATCAGACGCGAGACACCCGACGACATTCGAGCGATCACGGACGTCACCGACGCGGCCTTCGCCGCCAACCCCGGCGGCGAGGCGTGGCTGGTGGCCGAACTCCGCGCGGACACCGGCTGGCTCCCGGCCCTGTCCCTGGTCGCCGAAACCCCGTCCGGCGAGCTCGTCGGGCACGTGGTGTGCACGCGGGGCACCGTGAACGGCGCGCCCGCGCTCGGCCTCGGGCCGCTCAGCGTGCGGCCGGACCACCAGCGGCAGGGCGTCGGCAAAGCCCTCGTGCACGCCGTGCTCGGCGCGGCCGACGCCCTCGGCGAACCGCTGGTGGCCCTCCTCGGCGACCCGAAGTACTACTCCCGCTTCGGTTTCCGGTCGGCGGCCGACTACGGCATCGAGCCGCCGAACCCGGAGTGGGGCCCGTACTTCCAGGTGCGGACCCTGCACTCCTACAGCCCGAACCTGCGCGGGCCGTTCCGGTACGCGGAGCCGTTCGAACGCCTCTGACGCCGCCCCCGGCCTACGCCAGGGAGAACGCCAGCACGGCCGTCGCGGTGAAGTCGATCGCCGGCTCCGAACTCGGCCACGACGTCAACTCGTCCACGAACCGCGCCGACACCGAGTCGAACTCCCTGGTGTACGGCTTGGCGCAGGGGATCGCGCCCGCCGGCATCTCCCCCAGGTCGGCGAACAGCTCCGCCGCGTTCGGCCCGTTGACCACACCGCCGACCAGGACCCGGTGGCCGCCGTCCGGGTCGCCGGACAGGTTCGCCGCCTGGTGGTGCGGGCACTCCGGGAACCGGCTGCCGACCCCGACCACCAGCGTGGTGCCCCACGCGTTCGCGCCCAGCGTGAAGTTCCGTTGCCGCACACCGAAAGCGTCGAACGAGCGGTCACCCGTCAGCGACCGGTACAGGCGGGCGGTCGCCGCGAAGCCGAAGCTGCGGGTGGCCACGTCGAACTCCGACACGCTCGCGGCCGTGCCGAACGGGCTGGCCGCCGCGCTGTCCGCACCGGACCGGAGCTGCCGCCGGAGATCGCCGACGAGCTGGGCCTCCGTCACCTCCGCGCCCGGGATGCCCGCGCGCAGCAGGCGGACCAGGTCGTAATGCCCCAGGGCGCTGGTGTTGTAGACGTTCAACGTGTCGGTGTCGCCACCCGCCAGGTACACGGCGGCCCAATGGGTCGCCGCCCGCGCCCAGCCACCGGCGCGCGGATCGCGCAAAGCCCTGCCCGCCAACGCGAGCTGGGTCGCGCCGAACTCCAGGTCGTCGGCCCACGAGTCCTCGGGGTAGTAGGCGTGCGGGAACGCCGTCACCAGCTCGCCCACGTCCGAGGTCTTGGCCAGCGCGAACAGCGACGCCCCCTGCTCCAGGTAGGAGCGGGCCAGCCGGGGGTCGCGGCGGGCCTCGATCTGCGCCGCCAGCGCGAACGACGCCGCGACCCGGCCGACCAGGTTCGGGCTGATCGGCTCACCCGGCCGGTTGGCCGCGAAAACGGGGCGGTGCTTGATGAAGTACTTCTCGTCGCCCGGCCGCACGTCGAGCCGGTCGTCGTCCTCCGGCAGCCGCCACACGTCGTGGTCGCCCAGGAAACCGTGCTCCGGGCTGCCGGTGCCGATGCCCACCTGCGCGTAGAGCACCTTCCGGTCGTCGTCCCAGACCTTGTCCAGCCACCGCAGGCCGAACCGGGTCTCCGCCGCCAGCGCCGGGTCCGCCCGGTCGCGCCGCGCGAACAGCAGCGACGCCGTCGAGTACGCCGAGGCGTGGGTGAACTTCACGAAGTCGCCCGCGTCGAACCAGCCGCCCTCGACGTCGACCGTGACACCCGACGGCCGCAGCGGCTCGGCAAGCTCGTCACCGCCGTCGCCCCGGAACACCGGCGTGTCGTAGACGGTCGCGGTCCGGTCGGCCAGGTGCGCGGGCTTGCGGCCCAGCCTGCCGGGAACGACGTCCGCACCGTCCCGCTGCGCCTGGAAGAACTCCACCGTGCGGTCGGCGATCGGCGAGAACAGGTCCGACCCGATCCTGAACGGCGGCGACGTCACGCCACCCGCCCTGATCCGGTAGGTGCCCGCCCTCTCCAGGCCGGAGAAGTCGATCGGCTGCACCGCCGCGTACTTGTCGCTCCACCCGCCCCGTGACGCGCCGACCCGGCCCGACCACACCGTGCGGCCCCGCGGGTCCACCACCGTGAACCGGCCGCCCACCGCCGACGGCGTCATCAGGTAGGCCTGCTTCGGCTCGGACGTGCCGTAGCCGACCTGGTCCAGCCGCACGTGCCCGGCCTGCGCGGGCACTGCCGCCTGCGCCGGCACCGCCTGCGCCGCCAGCGCGCCGATCAGGGCAAGCGCCGACGCCCATCGTGGGATCCGCATGGAACCTCCGCTCCGGCCGGCGGCGGTGGCCTTAAGTAAAGAAACTTCCCTAATTGCGGAGAAGACTAGCCGCCGGCCGGACCGGTCACCAGCCCTCGGGCGGCTCCACGAACGCCCGGCCCACGTCCCGCGTCACCGCCAGCGCCCGCCGCACCCACGACGCGGACGCCCCGGCCAGGCCGCAGGACGGCGTCGGCACGGCGTGCGAGCCGAGCACGGATCGCGGGAAACCCAAGCGGTCCACCAGGTCCAGCGCCGGCTTGGCCACCTCGCGCAGCCCCACCGGGTGGCCGGGGTCGACACTCGGCGTGAGACCGAGGAACAGCGTCGTGCGCTCCTCCCACGCCTCGCCGACCTGGTCCCACAGGTCCCCGTCGAGCAGGGACACGTCGAACGCGATGCCCTTCGCGCCCGCCTCGCGCAGCAGCGTGATCGGCGTCCGGGGCGCGCAGCAGTGCACGACCACGTCCGCCCCGACACCGTCGACAACGGACTGGAGCAGCGCCCGCGCGTCCGGCTCCGGCACCGCCGCCACCGTCCCCAGCTTCGACGGCGTGGGCAGCAGGCCGCGCAGCACGGCGGGCAGCGTCGGCTCGTCGAGCTGCACGACCACCCGCGCGCCGGTCCGCTTCGCCACCTCCGCCACGTGCCGGGCGAGCCCCTCGGTCAGCGAGGCGGTGAGCTCCCGCAGCGCGCCCCGGTCGGTCAGCACCCGGTGCCCGCGGGCCAGCTCGACGCCGGCGGCCAGCGTCCACGGCCCGGACGCCTGCACCTTCACGACCGGCAGGTCGAGCCCGTCCGCCGCCTCCTCGAACGCGTCGAGGTCCCGGCGCAACAGATCCACCGCCCGGCGCTGGTCCCGACCGGGGTGCGCGGCGGTCCGGTAACCGGACGCCACGACCTCCACCGGCAGGTCGACCAGGATCGCGGCGGTGCGGCCGACGATGTCCGCCCCGACTCCCCGCGCGGGGAGTTCGGGCAGGTGGGGGAGGTCGGGCAGCTCGCCGAGGACGACGCGCGCGGCCTCCAGGGGGTCCGTGCCGGGCAGGGAGCCGATGCCGGTCGCAGTGCCGGCGGACCAGGGGGCAGCATTCACGGGCACAGTCTCCCACCCCCGGTTTTAACTCGGTGAAGACAGAAAAGGTCTAGACCCATTGACGAGGTGGTCTAGGCCACCTACCGTCACCTTGTCGGTGCTGACAGTTGCGACGGCACCGCACACGACGTGGTGTGGGGGCGTGCCGCGCCCCGCGCTCCCGCACCACTTCCACCCCCGTCCCCCTGCCACGGGAGCAAGTGCGATGTCGAACAAGCGCAAAGGCCTGGCCGCACTGGCGGCCGGGATCGCGGCCACCGTGGTCGGTGGACTGCTGCCGGCCGCCCCCGCGGGCGCCACGGCCACCCCGACGGCCGTGTTCACCCAGGACGCCTCCTGGGGTTCGGGCTACCAGGGCAAGTACACGATCACCGCCGGCGGCGCGGCGCTGACCGGCTGGAAGCTGGAGTTCGACCTGCCGGCGGGCACCAAGCCGGGGTCCTACTGGGACGCCACCCTGGCCAGCTCCGGCAACCACCACACGTTCACGAACCGCGAGTACAACGGCGCCGTCGCGGCGGGCGCGTCCGCCTCGTTCGGGTTCCTCGCCAGTGGCACGGGCCTGCCCACGAACTGCAAGCTCAACGGGCAGCCGTGCGCCGGCGGCACGACCACGACGACGACCACCACCACGACGACCACGACCACCACGACGTCGACCAGCACCAGCACGTCGACGAGCACGACCACCACGACCCCGCCGCCGGGCAGCATCAAGTCCGCGCCGTACGTGGACATCACGATGCCCACGCCGTCGCTGGAGTCGGTGGCCCGCGCGACCGGCCAGAAGGTGTTCACACTCGCGTTCGCACTGGCCGACAGCTCCGGCTGCAACCCGTCGTGGGGCGGCACCATCCCGCTCAACGACAGCCGGATCATCAACGACGTCAAGGCGTTGAAGGCGCTCGGCGGCGACGTGATCGTGGCGACCGGCGGCGCGGCCGGACCGTACCTGGAGTACTCGTGCTCCACTGCGGACGCGCTGCTCGGCGCGTACAAGAAGGTCCTGGACGCGGTCGGCGGCAACCACCTGGACGTGGACGTCGAGGCGTCCATCCCGCACGACATGGTCAACACGGCGCTGAAGAAGCTCCAGACCGAGCGCGGCACGTCCATCAGCTACACGATGCGGGTGCAGGGCGACGACTACGGCATGGACCCGTACTCGGTGCAGATCCTCCAGAACGCGGCGGCCAAGGGCCTCACCGTGCTGGTGAACCCGATGACCATGGAGTTCGGCTCGTCGCGCGCCGACTGGGGCGACGCGGTGATCGCGGCGGCGGAGAGCTCGCTGCGGCAGATGAAGCAGATCTGGCCGGGCAAGTCCGACGCGGAGCTCAAGCGCCTGCTCGGCGTCACCCCGATGATCGGCCGCAACTTCAACGGCAAGATCTTCAACCAGGCGCACGCCAACAAGCTGGTCGCCTGGGCGAACACCAACAAGATCGGCCTGCTCGGGTTCTGGTCGGTCGGCCGCGACAACGGCTCCTGCCCCGGCGGCGGCATCTCGCCGACGTGCAGCAGCATCCCGCAGTCGCAGTACGAGTTCACGAACATCTTCAAGGGCTTCACTCGGTAATCCCTGCACGGCGGCGGGGGTGGCGGACGTCCGACGCCACCCCCGCCGCCACCCTTTCCGGGCCGCGGGCCGCCTCAGAACAACGGCGTGAAGTGGACGACGAACGCCGGGTTGGCGTCCGGGCGGGTCGACGCGGCCAGCCAGTGCTCCCCCGGCCGCACGATCGCCCCCGCGTAGGAGTTGCGCTCGCCGCCGGTGTCCAGGACGCCCACGCACTCGGTCGGCGGGTTCTCCCGGCCCACCAGCAACCGCACGTCCGCCGTCCGGCCGACCCCCACGTACACCGCGACGAACCCGAGCACGTCCGCCCGGTACACCGTGTCCAGCTTGCCGTCGAAGCGGGGACGGCCGATGCCGAGCGGCTCGGCGCGGTTCTCCAGCGCCGTCAGGGCGCTCCGGGCGCTCGACGTCAGCGCCTCCACCCGCGCGGCGTCGGCCAGCAGCGGACGGGCGGCCTCCACCTGCGCGGAGAGCGCCCGGACCTGTCGCTCCAGTTCCGAGACGGTGGCCTGCAACGCTTCCAGCCGACGCTTCGTGCCGAACATCGCGCCCCCCATCGCCTATGGTGCGGGACATGGACGGCCCCGCCGAGATGCTCGCCAACGACGCCGCGTCGACCGCGCTCGGTATTAGAGCACTGGACCTGGCGGACGGTTCCGCGACGCTCGCCATGACGGTCACCGGGCGGATGATCAACGGGCACGGCATCGCGCACGGCGGGTACCTGTTCCTGCTGGCCGACACCGCGTTCGCGTGCGCCTGCAACCGGGCCGGGTCGGTCACGGTCGCGGCGCAGGCGGAGATCGACTTCCTCGCGCCCGTGCGGGTGGGCGACGAGCTGGTGGCGACCGCCGTCGAACGCGTCCGGTTCGGCCGCAGCGGCATCTACGACATCACCGTGCGCCGGGGTGACGAGGTCGTGGCCGAGTTCCGGGGCCGCAGCCGCACGCTCAAAGGCTGAAGCGCGCGGCCGGGGTGGCCGCGCGCTGCCGGTGGAGCCGGTGGTCAGGCCGACCGGCGCAAACCGATCACCTGCAGGACGATGAACCCGAACACCGCGACCGCCTGGGCCACGATCAGGAAAACGCCCAAGCCGGTCACCGGGAACCAGCCCGCGAAAGCGGTCAGGAAACTGTCCAACACCCACACGAAATTGCCGATCACCACCACGCCGACCAGCGGCCTGATGGGCTTCACGCCGAGCGCGAAAACACCCACGCCGTAAACCACCAGGAATGCGCCGAGCCCGAGCACGAGACCGCGCGGCAACCCCAGCGGGGCATTGATCAGCAGGGCGAGCACGCCCAATCCGCCCGAGGCGACGCCGTCGAGCTTGAGTGCGAAGCGGAGGAAACCGTCGTTGCGGACCTGAGTCGTCGTCATGGCTCCGAAGTTAGGGCCGGAACCACTGCCGGCACGACGTCGAACGCTGCCAACGGCTGCCAGTTCTCAGCGCGCGACCTGGGCGGACAGGTCGGCGGCCACCAGCTTCGCCCCCGCGTTCTGCCAGTTGTGCAACGTCCGCTCGGGGACCTGGTTGACGAACCATGCGAGCGCCTTGCGGGCCTCCGGGTCCAGGTCTTCCCGCTTCGTCCGGCGCGAATACGGCCGGATACCCACCACGTAGTAGAAGTACAGCGCGTTGTAGTGCCGCCATTCGTCGCTGGTGCCGAAGTCGCCGTCCCGCGGCTTGAGCCGGAGGATGCTCTCCAGCAACAGCGTCTTCAATTCGGCGGCGCGTTCCAGCGGCTGGTCGGCCGCACCCCGCGCGGCCAGCCGCTCGCCGATCACCGGCAATCCGGTCAACGGGCTCGCGACCAGTTTCCCCAGATCGCCGTAACTGCTCAGCGCCCGCCGGGTCAGCTTCACGAAATCCGCCTCGTCGGCCAGCGGCGCGCGGCGCGGCAGGGCGTCGGCCGCCTCGCGCAGCTCGGCCCGCTCGGACGCCACCGCCGGCACGGCCACCCGGTCCACCACCGCCGCGAGCGGGTTCGCCAGCACCTGGAGCGCGATCGCCGCCGCCACCGTCCCGAACAGCAGCGGTGTGAGCCGGTCGTCCAGGAACAACGCCACCTGCCCGCCGAACACCGCCGCCATGCCCGCCGACACGATCAACGAGCGCACCATGTCCGCCCGGATCGCCTCGCCCTCCTCGAACGCGTCCCGCACCGCCACCAGGACGCCGAACAGCAGCAGGTCCACCCCGATCGACGCGACCAGCCACACCGACGGCGTGAAATCGGTGAGCACCAACCCGGAGCCGAGCAGGAACATCAGCGTCGCCGCGCCCACCAGCGTCCGCCGGGCCCGCAGGTACAGCGCCAACGCAGCGCCCAGCGGCACCAGCACGACCGCCGGCAGGAACCACGCGGCCACCAGCAGCGGCACCGCGCCCAACCGCCACCAGCGGTCGTAGCGCTCCGGCAGCCAGCACACGATCGCGCCGGTCCACGCCACCGCCGGCACGGCCAGCACGACCGGCGGAACGGGCAGCGCGAGCGCCACCGCGTAGGCGAGCAGCCCCGCCGAGGCGCGCCGGAGCAGCGGCTTGCGCGGATCGCGCACCAGCAGGTACAGGCCGAGCCACCAGGCCAGGCCGAAAGCGGCCACCGACACCCCGATCACCCGGCGATCCTACGGTTGCGCGGGCTGGAACGATGTGGGTCATGCCCGTCGAGCTGACGCTCCGCAAGGCCGCCGAGGAAGTCGAACGTGGCGATCTGGCCAGCGTCCTGCGAGCACGGCAACGGCTCGTGGGCCTGGTCGCCAGCTACCCGGCCCGGCTGGACCTGCGCGACCGGCTCGCCGAGGTCTACCGCGTGCTCGGCGACACCGCGCAGGCCGGCCGGTGGAGCTACCTGTCCGAGCAGCGCGACCCGGCCGAGACGGCGGCGTTCGAACGGGCCTACCGCACGCCGATGGCCCGCCTGGCGGCGCTGAACTGGGCGAGCGGCGAGGCGCCCACGGAAACCGCGCGCATCCGGCTGAGCGCGTTGCAGGGCGAGGTGTCCGAGCAGTTGCGCGCGGAACTCGCCGAGGCCGACGACCGCGACTCGTCGTGGAGCACGAACATCCTCGTGCTGCTCGGCCTGGTCGTGGCGCTGCTGTGCTTCGTGGTCGGCCTGGTGACCCTCGTCATGTGGGTGTACAGGTGGCTCGCCGGGTAGGCGCATCCTGGGAGGCATGACCCCCGACGTCGCCACCGCGGCCGACCGCATCCGCCCCCACGTCCGCCGCACCCCGCTGTGGCGGGTGGAGGTCGACGGCCGCCCGCTGGCGCTCAAGCTCGAACACCTCCAGCTCACCGGCTCGTTCAAACTGCGCGGCGCGGTCAACACCCTGCTCGCGGCCGACGTCCCCGAGCGGGTGGTCACGGCGTCCGGCGGCAACCACGGCCTGGGCGTGGCGACCGCCGCCCGGCTGCTCGGCACGCAGGCCACCGTGTACGTGCCGGTGGGCGCGCCGGAGGGCAAGGTGCGGCGGATCGAGGCGGCGGGCGCGAAGCTCATCCGGGCGGGCGCGACCTACGCGGAGGCCGTGCTCGCGGCCCGGGAAGCGCCCGGGTACTACGTGGAGGCGTACAACGACCCCTCCGTGGTGGCCGGGCAGGGCACCGTGGCGGCGGAGATCGTCGCCGACGCGCCGGACGTCGACACGATCGCGGTGGCCGTCGGCGGCGGCGGGCTCGCGGCCGGCACGGCGCTGGCCGGTCGGCACGTCGTGGCCGTGGAACCCGAGCACTGCTGCTGCCTGCACCACGCGCTGGAGGCCGGTGCGCCGGTCGACTCGACCGTGGACTCGGTGGCGGCGTCCGCGTTGGGCGCGTCCCGGGTGGGCGAGCTGCCGTTCGACATCCTGCGGGCGGCTGCCGTGTCCTCGGTGCTGGTCGACGACGCCGAGCTGCTGTCCGCGCGGGACCGGCTGTGGGAGGAGTTCCGGCTGGCCGTGGAACCCGCGGCGGCGGTGCCGTTCGCGGCGTGGCTGCACGGCCGGGTGCCCGGCGAGTCGGTGTGCGTGATCCTGTGCGGCGCCAACACGGACTGGACGCCGTAACCCCGTACTCCGAACGCCCTGGTCCCGGCGCCGGTACGCGTGCCGACGTACCCGGTGAAGCCGCCTGCCGCCCGACGCCGCCGTCCGGCGATGTGAGCACCATCGGGTGACATGACTTCGCGTGTCGCGTACCGGGTGGCGGCGGTGCTGTTCCTGTCCGGGCTGTTCCACCTCGGGGTGTTCTTCGTGGCCGGCGGCCCCTGGGAAGGCCCGGTGTCGTGGCGCAAGCCGGTGACGTTCGGGCTGTCCTTCGGGCTCACGCTGGCGACCTACGTGTGGGTGGGCGGGTTCCTGCGGCTGCGGGCGTTCTGGATCTGGCTGTTCACGGCGGCCTCCGTGCTGGAGGTGGCGCTGATCAGCCTCCAGGCGTGGCGCGGGGTGCCTTCGCACTTCAACACGGCGACCGCCTTCGACAGCCTGGTGGCACGCGGGCTGACCGGTGGCGGCGTGATGATCATCGGGTCGGTGGCGGCGCTGGTGGTGGCCGCGCTGCGCGCCGCGCACCTCGCGCCGGGCATGCGGGTGGCGGTGGTGGTCGGGACGTCGACGCTCGCCGCGGCGCTGGCGTTCGGCGGGCTGATGATCGCCGAGCGCGACGGGTCGTGGAAGCTCGCGCACGGGGTCGCCATGCACGGCGTGCTCGTCCTGCCGCTGCTGGCGTGGGTGCTGGGCTTCACGACCTGGGACGAGCGGCGGCGGACCGGGCTGGTCGGGCTCGGATCGGCCGGGTACGTCCTGCTGATCGCCGGCGCGGCCCTGTTCAACGCGACCGCATGACCCACGCGCCGCGCCGGGCAGCCCGCTCCCGAGCCGAAACCGACCGGTCCGCCACGACGAGCCCCGCCCGGCCGATCGGCTCCGACACTGCGGGTCGCCGGCCCGGGACCGGACTCAGCGGGTCGAGCCGATCGTCGCACCGGCCGGCACCAGGTCGCCGGCCCGGGACCGGGCTCAGCGGGTCGAGCCGATCGTCGCGCTGGCCAGCACCAGGTCGCCCGCCGCGTCCGGCCGGTACACCGCGACCGCCTGGCCGGGCGCGACACCGCTGAGCGGCTCGCGCAGGCGCACCAGCAGCTCGCCGCCCACCAGCTCGGCCACGGCCGGCGCGAGGCCGCCGTGCGCGCGGACCTGGGCGACGCACTCCACCGGGCCGTCGAAGTCGATCCGGGTCACCGGCCGGTGCGCCACGATCTCGGTCACCGCCAGCTTCTCCGCCGCGCCCACCCGGACCGTGCCGGACACCGGCTCCAGCGACAGCACGTACCGGGGGCGGCCGTCCGGTGCGGGCGCGTCGATGCCCAGGCCCTTGCGCTGCCCCACGGTGAACTCGTGCACGCCGACGTGCCTGCCCAGCACCGCGCCGGTCTCGTCGTCCACCAGCACACCCGGCTGCTCGCCGAGCCGCTTGGTCAGGAAGCCGCGCGTGTCGCCGTCCGGGATGAAGCAGATGTCGTGGCTGTCCGGCTTCTCCGCCACCTGGAGGCCGCGCTCGGCCGCCTCGACCCGGACGTCGACCTTGGTCGAGTCGCCCAACGGGAACATGGCGTGCGCGAGCTGCTCCCCGGTCAGCGAAGCCAGCACGTAGGACTGGTCCTTGCCGTCGTCGGCGCTGCGCCGCAGCTCCACCCGGCCGTCCACAGTGGACAGGCGCGCGTAGTGCCCGGTGCACACCGCGTCGAAGCCGAGCGCGATCGCCTTGTCCAGCAACGCCTCGAACTTGATCCGCTCGTTGCACCGCAGGCACGGGTTGGGCGTGCGCCCCGCCGCGTACTCCGCGACGAAGTCCTCCACCACGTCCTCGGTGAACCGCTCGGCGAAGTCCCAGACGTAGAACGGGATGCCCAGCACGTCGGCGGCCCGGCGGGCGTCCCGCGCGTCCTCGATCGTGCAGCAGCCGCGCGCGCCGGTCCGCAGCGTGCCGGGCTTGGCCGACAACGCGAGGTGCACACCGGTCACGTCATGTCCCGCCGCCACCGCCCGCGCCGCGGCCACGGCGGAGTCCACACCGCCGCTCATCGCCGCCAGCACCCGCATCCCGCTCACACCTCCGCCGTAGTCCGGCCGCCGGTACCGGCGAGCCGCTTCATCCCCGCGATGCCCGCCGTGCGGGCCCGTTCCACCACCGGCCCGATCACCTCGGCCAGCTCGCGGACCTCGGCCATGGTCGAGGTGTGCCCGAGCGAGAACCGCAGCGAACCCCGTGCCGCCACCGGCTCCACGCCCATCGCCAGCAGCACGTGACTCGGCTGCGCGACACCGGCCGTGCACGCCGAGCCGGTCGAGCACTCGATGCCCTTGGCGTCCAACAGCATCAACAGGCTGTCACCCTCACAGCCGGGGAACGTCAAGTGCGCGTTGCCGGGCAGCCGGTGCTCCAGGTCGCCGTTCACCACCACGTCCGGCACCGCGCGCCGCACCGAGGCGATCAACTCGTCCCGCAGCGCCGCCACCTCGCCGGCCCGCGCCACCTGCTCGGTGACCGCGTGCCGCACCGCCGCGGCCAGGGCGACGATCGCCGGCACGTCCAACGTCCCGGACCGCACGTCCCGCTCCTGACCGCCACCGTGCAGCAGCGGCGTCGTCGCCACATCCCGCCCCAGCAGCAGCACACCCACACCGTAAGGACCGCCGACCTTGTGCCCGGTCAACGTCAGAGCGCTCGCGCCGGACTCCGTGAAGTCCACCGGCACCGCGCCCACCGCCTGCACGGCGTCGGTGTGGAACGGGACACCGCGCGCGGCGGCCACCTCGGCCAGCTCGCGCGCCGGGTTGAGCGTGCCGACCTCGTTGTTCGCCCACATCGCCGTGACCAGGGCGACGTCGTCGTCCAACAGGTCCCGCAACGCCTCGGGCCGGATGCGCCCCAACCGGTCGGGCTCCAGCCAGGTGACCTCGGCCCCTTCGTGCTCGACCAGCCACTGCACGGTGTCCAGCACGGCGTGGTGCTCGACACTGGTCGCCACGACCCGCCGCCGGCCGGAGGCCCGCCGAGCCCAGTAGATCCCCTTGACGGCGAGGTTGTCACTCTCCGTGCCGCCACTGGTGAAGACCACCTCGGAAGGCCGCGCGCCCAAGGCGTCGGCGATGTCTTCCCGAGCCTCCTCGACCGCCCGCCGCGCCCGCCGCCCGGAGGTGTGCAGCGACGAGGCGTTGCCCGTGGTGGACAACGCCTTGGTCATCGCCTCGATCGCCGCGGGGAGCATCGGGGTCGTGGCGGCATGGTCGAAGTAGGCCATCAGTCATCCAGGGTAGCCCGGCCCAGCCGCCGGGTGAGCACGGCACCGAGCACCGCGACGCCCGCCATCAACAGGTCGAACGGCACCACCGCCGCCGTCGGCGCCTGCGCGGACGCGAACGTGGTGACCAACACCCCACCGAGCCCGACCAGCAACGCCGACCCGAGCATGTCGCTGATCTGCAACGCCGACGAGTTGAACCCCCGGTCGACGTCACTCGACGCGGCCAGCGTGAGCACGCTCAGACTGGACATGGCCAACCCCATCCCGGCGCCCGCGATCCCCCACAGCAGCGGAGTGAGCCAGGCAGGCCCCCACGAGGGTGCGATGAGCGTCACTCCGGCAATACCCACGGCGTTGAGGACGAACCCCCACCGGACGAGGGTCGCCCGGGGGATGTCGGGCTTCCGGGACTGCCACCACGCGGCCGTGGACCAGCCGATGGCACTGAGCGTCAGCGGGATGCCGGACGCGATGGCCGAGTACCCGTGCACCGAGGTCAACGTGAGCGGGATGAACGCCTCGGCCGCGAAGAACGACCCGGCGAGCAGCGCACGAGCCAGAATCGTCACCGGAAGCCCCGGACGGGCGCGCAACGTGCCCTTGGGCAGCAACACCCGCAACGCGGGCACCAGCACGACCAACCCGACCAGCCCGACCACCAGGTTCAACCCACGCGGGTGCTGAGCGGCCCAACTGAGCCCGACGACCCCGGCCCCGGCCGCCAACGCGGCCAACGGCAGCCCCTTGCGCCGGTCGGGGTCGGGCCGGTGCTCGGGCAGGTTCCGCAGAACGGGGACAAGGAGCAACACACCCAGCAGAACCAGCGGAGCAAGCCCCAGGAACACCCAACGCCACGAAACCGCCTCCGTCAGCCACCCGGACACCGCCGGCCCGACCAACGAGGGCACGACCCAGGCACTGGCCAACAACCCGAACACGGCAGGCCGGTCGTTCTCGGGATAGACCAACCCGATCAACACATAGACCGCGACCACCTGCGCACCGCCACCCAGACCTTGCAGGACACGGCCGAGCAACAACTGGGTCATGTCCTGCGCGAACCCGGCGACCAACAGCCCGACCAGGAACAACGCGGGCCCGACCAACAGACTGGGCCGAGGCCCCCGCAGGTCGCTGAACCGCCCGGACAAGACCGTGGCGACGACACTGGCAGCGAGGAACGCGAGGAACGGCCACGCATACATCTCGTCGCCACGCAACTCGGAGACCATCCGAGGCATGGCGGTGCTGACACCCATGTTCTCGAAAGCCAACAACGTGACGAGCAAGATGATCCCAGCCGTCGGCCCCCGCCGATCCGGGGCCCACAACCTGCTGGAAGAAGAAGCCGCCTCGAACTCTCGCCCCGCATCAGTCGTGGTCACAGCCCCATGGTTCATCCTCGACTTGGGTGGAGGTCAAGGCGATATGACGCAGAACCGACACACCACCCCCACAGCCGTGCGCCGGCACACACCCCAGGCCTCCCCGGAGGCCTGCCCAGCGGCGAGCGTCGCCTTTCGACCCGACCAGGCGTGACCGCCCGCCGGCGATCTCCAGACCAGGCCCGGCGGGGATGCGGAGGCGACCACACCCCCGCCGAAGCTCACACCGACTCCCGCTCCACCACACCCCCATGCACCCGCTGAGCCGGCACCGACCTCCCGCCGTACAACGCCCGCTCAGCCGAAGCCTGCACCAACGCAGCCAACTCCCGCCGCGACGAAGCCCGCCCGGGAGCAACCTCGTCCAACACGGAAACCTCGACCACCAACCCCCGCAACCGCAACACCCGAAGCAGGGAATCCACCAACGTATCCGACCCGACGAACGCGGCCCCGGTAGCAGGAGAACCAGAAACGAGATACCGCAACACCACCGGCCGAACAGGCACCCCGGCATCCAACGCAGCCTGGAACAACGCCGGCCGATACCGCCCGGAAGCCAACCCGCACCAGGTAGTGCCCTCGGCATGAATCCCGACCGCGGCCCCGTCCTTCAGAGCCGAGGCAAGCTCGGCCACCGTCCCGGGCAACAACGACAACCGCTCCCGATCCAGGTACACCGTCCGGGCAGCGGTGATCAACCACCCCAGCACCGGCCACCGACGGATATCCCGCTTGGCCACCATCCGGATCGGCTGCACGGCATCGATGGCCAACTCGTCGAACCACGACACGTGGTTGGACACCACCAACACCCCCCGCGAGGGCGTGGCCTGGAACACCGGCCCACCCACCACCGTCAACCGAGCCCCGAACGCCCGGACCAACGCCCGAAACCACCGCCGCAGCACGACTTCACGCCAACGACCCCGCACCACCAACGCGAACAGAGCGACAACCACCCCAAGAACCAACAGGACGGTCAGCGCCGCGCACACCCGCCACACCAGACGGAGAACCCCCACCGAGGCGGACGTGCGGTCCACACACCCGTCACCGCAAGGCGAGACCGGCATCCACGCATGGGCCGCGCTCACGACGTCTCGCCCAGGAAGAACTTCAGGTAGCGCTGGTCCACGTGCTCCATCCCCAGCAGCACCAGCAGGTCCGCCACGCCGAAGTCGGGGTCCAGCGCCGGCCGCCCGCACACCCAGGCTCCCAGCCGCAGGTAGCCCTTCAGCAACGGCGGCAGCACGGCCTTCGCGGGACGCTCCACGGAGTCCACGTCCCACGGCCGCAGCGGCGTCACCCGGTACTCCTCCGGGGCGTAGTGCTTGGCGTGCACCTGGTCCCACACGCCCGCCGCGTACGTGCCGCCGTCGTGCAGCGGCACGGAGGCGCAGCCCACCAGCCACGAGTGGCCGGACAACAGCATGTACCGGGCGATGCCCGCCCACACCAGCGACACGACGGCGCCGTTGCGGTGGTCGGGGTGCACGCACGAGCGCCCCGTCTCCACCACGGACGGCCGCAGGGCCGCCAGGTTCGTCAGGTCGAACTCCGTGTCGGAGTACAGCTTGCCGGCCTCGGCGGCCCGCTCCGGCGGCAGCATCCGGTACGTGCCGACGATCTCGCCGGTCCGGTCGTCACGCACCACGAGGTGGTCGCAGTGCTCGTCGAACGGGTCGACGTCGTGGTCGGCGACCGGGGAGTGCAGGGTCGCGCCCATCTCACCGGCGAAGACCTGGTGGCGCAGTCTCTGCGCGGCCACGACCTCGGCGCTGTCGCGGGCGACGAGCAGGGAGTAGCGCGGCGCGTCGGCGGCAGCGGAGTCCCCGGTGCTGACAAGCAGTTGAGGCTGCGTCATGGGTCTGGTGTACCTACCCGATGGAAACCGACAGCAGGTCGTTCCGATGACGCATTAATGGCAGGTCGGTTAAACCCTGGTGCGCTGGAATGCGGAAGAAGATCGCCACTCACCTGCCGAAGGTGACCAACCCTCGGCTGACCAGGGCAAATCCACCTCCGAACGGCAACGGGGGCCGCCCCTCCGAAAGGACGGCCCCCGCCACGCGGAAATGATCAGCCCTTGCGCTTGTCGACCTCTTCGCTGAGCTGCGGCGCGACGTTGAACAGGTCGCCCACCACACCGAAGTCGGCGATCTCGAAGATCGGCGCCTCGGCGTCCTTGTTCACCGCGACGATCGTCTTCGACGTCTGCATACCGGCCCGGTGCTGGATCGCGCCCGAGATGCCCAGCGCGATGTAGAGCTGCGGCGAGACCGTCTTGCCGGTCTGGCCGACCTGGAACTGGTGCGGGTAGTAGCCGGAGTCCACTGCGGCGCGCGACGCGCCCACGGCCGCGCCGAGGCTGTCCGCCAGCTTCTCGACCACGGCGAAGCTCTCCGCCGAGCCGACGCCGCGGCCACCGGACACGACGACCGACGCCTCGGTCAGCTCCGGCCGGTCGCCGCCCACGATCGGCTCGCGACCGGTCACCCGGGTCACCCGGGCCGGGTCGGCGGCGGGCAGCTCCACGGCCTGCTCGACCGCGTCACCGGGGGCCTCCTCGGCCTCCACGCCACCGGGCCGCACCGCGATGACCGGCACGCCGCTGCTGACCTTCGACTTGACGACGTACGCGCCGCCGAAGACCGACTGGGTGCCGACGCCGTCGCCGTCGAGGTCGACCACGTCGTAGAGCAGACCGGAGCCCAGGCGCACGGCGAGCCGGCCCGCGACCTCCTTGCCCTCCAGCGTCGCCGACACCAGCACGGCGGCCGGGGAGGCGGTGCCCGCGATGGTCGCCAACGCGTCCACCTTCGGCGTGACGAGGTGGTTCACCGCGTCCTCGGACTCCACCGCGTACACCTTGGCCGCGCCGTAACGGGCCAGGGACTCCCTCACTTTGCCCGCGGAGCCGGGCGATCCGACCACCACCGCGGACGGCTCGCCGAGACGGCGCGCGGCGGATAGAAGCTCATAGGTGACCTTCTTGACCTCGCCGTCGACGTGGTCGACGAGGACCAGGACCTCGGACATGTGTTCCCTCGCCTTCAGATGAGCTTCTGGTCGACCAGGTACGCGGCGATCTTCGAACCGCCGTCACCCGAGTCCTCGACGCGCTGACCGGCGCTGCGCGGCGGCTTGGGAGCCGCCTCCAGCACCTGCGACCAGGCCGCGCCGAGGCCGACCTCGCCCGCGTCCAGCCCGAGGTCCGCCACGGTGAGCGTGGTCACGGGCTTCTTCTTCGCCGCCATGATGCCCTTGAAGGACGGGTAGCGCGGCTCGTTGATCTTCTCGGTCACGCTGACCACGGCAGGCAGGTCCGCCTCCAGGAACGCGAGGCCCTCGTCGGTCTCCCGCTCGGCCTTGATCACGCCGCCCTCGACGGACAGCTTGCGGACCTGGGTGACCTGCGGCAGACCCAGCAGCTCGGCCAGGATGGCGGGCACGGCGCCCGCGCGGCCGTCGGTCGCCTCGTTGCCGGCGAGGACCAGGTCGAAGGCCTCGACCGTGCCGATGGCCTTGGCCAGCACCTTGGCGGTGGTCAGCACGTCCGAGCCGTGCAGGGCCTCGTCGGAGACGTGGATCGCCTTGTCCGCGCCCATGGACAGCGCCTTGCGGATCGCGTCGGTGGCGCGGTCAGGACCCATCGCGACGACGGTCACCTCGCCGCCGTGCGCCTCCTGGAGCAGCAGCGCTTCTTCCACCGCGCGCTCGTTGATCTCGTCGAGCACGGCGTCCGCGGACTCGCGGTCGAGGGTGTGGTCGGCGTCGGTGAGCTTGCGCTCGGACCAGGTGTCGGGCACCTGCTTGACCAGGACGACAATGTTCATGGGTCCTCTTCGACCTCCTGCGGACGGGCGGCGTTGTCTCGGGCGGCACGGTTGTCGCGCGACCGGTCGCCGGGTGTGCTGCGTGTGGTTCGTGACCCTGCCATGTCATCGCCGCATTGGCATGGTGGTGTCGGCCACCCGAATGTTACCCACCAGTAGCAGGGGTGCAAACGGCGGCCGGCGCCTATCGCGCGTGACGATGCACACAAACGATATAGGGCTGAACGGTGAACATCGTGCGTGCCCTCGGTGGCGTTACAGACCCACCCCCTGCTCGGCTAGGGTCCGAAGACATGCCCCGTCGAGTAGCGATCGTCACCGACTCCACCGCGTGCCTGCCGGCCCAGTTGACCGAGCAGCTCGGGATCACGGTCGCGCAGATCCAGGTGCGCATCGGGGACTGGGTGGACGACGAGGCACGCGTCCCGGTGCCCAGGCTGGTGGGCGCCATGCGCGAACAGCTCGACGTGGCCACCTCGCCGCCCGATCCGGGCGCGTTCTTCTGGTCCTACGCCGACGCGGCGGCCTCCGGGGTGGAGGCGATCGTCTCGCTGCACGTGTCCACGGACCTGTCGCGGACCGCGGAGGCGGCCCGGCAGGCGGCGGGCCAGGTGCAGGTGCCGGTGCACGTCGTGGACACGCGGACGTGCGGCATGAGCCTCGGGTACGCGGTCGTGGCTGCGGCCACGGCGGCGGCGGCCGGCGGTGACGTCGACCGCGTGCTGTCCGCCGCGCAGCACAGCTTCCACCGCAGCACCGAGCTGATCTACGTGGACACCCTGGAGTACCTGCGGCGCGGCGGTCGGATCGGCGCGGCGGCGGCGCTGCTCGGGTCGGCGCTGTCCATGAAGCCGTTGCTGACCATGGCGGACGGGCGGATCACGCCGCTGGACAAGGTGCTCGGCGCGGACCGCGCGATGCGGAAGATGGTCGACATCGCGGTGCGGCGGGCCGGCAGCGCACAGGTCGACATCGCGGTCGAGCACTTCTCCGCGCCGGAACGGGCGCGGACCGTGCTGGAGCAGCTACGGGCGAAGCTGCCGAACGTGCGGCGATTCCTGTTGACACAGGTCAGCTCGGCGATCGGCGCGCACGTCGGACCGGGCGCCGTCGGCGTGACCGTTTCGCCCGTTTAGCCCGCACTCCGCCGGTTTGGGAACTCCCGGCGGTGTTTGCCCGTTGTGCGGAACGGGAAGGTGATGGCCATGGCTTCGCTGTTCAGCAAGATCACCGCATTCGCACGCAGTCCTCAGGGGCGGCGGGTCACCGAGCAGCTCAAGCACGCCGCTCGGGATCCCCGCAACAAGACCAAGGCTCAGCAACTCCTGCGCAGGTTGCGCCGGCGCTGAGAAGTCAGGGCGTCCGCCGGCGCGTGGCCTCGAAGGTGCGGAGGTAGCGCCGGCGGATCTCGCCGGTGTCCGTCAGGGCGACCGACCGCACGGGAAGGTCTTCGGAGGCACCGAGCGGCTCGGGTTCGGCTGGTTCAGGTCCCACGAGTTCCGGTTTCACGAGATCGGAATCGACGGGTCCGGATTCGGCAGGTCCGGAATCGACGAGTTCGGAATCGACGGGTTCGGATTCGGCGGGTTCGGATTCCACCGACACTGCGGCCGGCTCCGGCTCGACCGACGTCCCGGGCTCCACCACCGGTGCCGGATCCGGCACTAAAGCCAACGCCGGCCGGCTCTCCACGGCAGGCGGCGCGGAGACCGGCAGCCCCATCACCGGGTTGCGGTGGATCGGCTTGGTCGCGTAGTCCTCCGGCGGCCGGCGGAAATCCAGTCTCGGCTCCGCGCGCGGCGCCGGTGCCGGCGGCGGAGCGGGCTCGGCTTCCGGCTCACGTCTCAGCATGAACGCCGTCAGCACGCAGCCCGCCGCGAACGACAGGGCGCACAACCCGAACACGAAGGCGATCGCACCTGGCATAACGCTCCTACCCGACGAGCACGTCGACTTGCGGCCCGCCCTCGGACGGCGAGCCCCAGACCGGGTCCACCACGACCCGCGTGCTGATGGCCTCTTCCGGCACCCCCGAGCCGACCAGGAACTCCCGCACGAGCGCCGCCCGCCGCAGCGCCAGCACATCGCACCGGTGGCTCGCGGTCTCCCCGTTCCACGCGTGCGCGACCAGCGTCACCACCGCGCCGGTCGAGCCGCCCAGCAGGGTGCCCACCCCCTGCTGCACGGCCGCTCCCCGACCCACGTGCTCGGTGCTGCCGGGCGCGAACGTGATGCCCTTGACCCCGTTGCCGGCGAACAGGCTCGCCACGCCGCGCGCGATCGCCTCCGGCGACGGCGGAGGAGGCTGCGCGGGCGCGGGCTCCGGCGGCTCGGTGGTCGGCCGCACCGGCACGGACCGCGGCGTCGGGTGCGCCACGACGTGGTCCGGCGGCACCGACGAGGGCGTGAACCACAGCGCTCCGGTGATCTCCTCGCCGTACACCGCGAAGCCGAACGCCGTGAGCGCCGTCGGCACCACCAGCGCGCCCACCAGCAGCGGCGCGACCGACGTCCCGCGCCTCGTCAAGCGCCGACCCGTTCCTCGTCGGACACGGCCTGCTCCGGGATCAGGCTCGGCATCCGGTCCGCGGCGGCGGCCAGCGCCGCGCGGGCGGAAGCGAGCTGGGCGGCCACGGTCTGGCGCAGCTCGTGCAGCTCGTCGGCCTGCTGGTGGATCTCCGCGATCCGCCGCTGCGCCTCCCGGCAGGCGATCTTGATGACGAACGCCGCGCGCGCCTTGCTCAGGTCCTCCTGCTCGGCGAAGTGCTGCGCGGCCTCGTTGCGCTGCCTGGTCATGGTCAGCTCGAAGAAGTTGCGCGCCTTGACCCGCTTCGCCTCGGCCTCCGCCGCCAGCCGGTCGCACTCCTCGGTGGTCTCGCGCCGCAGCCGGTCCGCGTCCTCGTGCGCCCGCGCCATGGCGGCGGCGCACTCGGCCTCCACCTGCTCGGTGCGGGCCTGGAGGTGGGCTTCGACCTCGGCGCGGCGGCGTTCCAGGTCGACCTCGCGCTGGTCGAGTTCGGCGGTGCGGTCGGCGGCGGCTTCGCGCAGCTCGCGGGAGCGCTGCTCGGCGGCGGCCCGGAGGGCGGCGACCTCCTCCTCGGCGACCCGGCGCTGCTCGGCCACCTCCACGTCGGTGCGCTTGCGCAGCGAGTCGACCTCGCGCTCGGCCCGCAGCCGCAGCTCGGCGGCCTCGTCCTCGGCGAGCAGCAGCATCCGGTGCAGGCGTTCGCTCGCGCCCAGCGTGGTGTCCGGCGACATCTCCAGCCGCTCGGCGCGCGCCCGCGCCTCCTCCAGGTCGTGCCTGGTCATCTCCAGCAGCTTGCGCAGGTCGGCCGCCTGCGCCAGCGCCTCGGCGCGGTCCACGTTGGTGAACCGGAGCTGTTCTTCCAGGTTCTCCAAGTGCTCGATCACCTGTCGGCGGTGGAAACCGCGGTAGACGACGTCGAAACCCGCGTGCAGCGGAACAATCTCCTGCTCTTTCGCACTCATGGTCGCCCCACTCGTTTGAAGATTCTCCGAGGATACCGAGGGTGAGAGGACCCAACCAGCACGTCACCGGCCTGGCCGGAACGGGTGGGTTGAAGGCGCACGAGCCGCCAGGCAGCATAAACACAAGCATGAAAGATCAAAACAGCGGGGTTGCGAGTCACCCGATAGTGTCATTCTCGGAAAACGCCGGAACCCTTTGCCACCGCGTGCGACACGGGCCCCGGTAATCGCCGACCGGCAAGTTCACACGAAACAGCGACACCCGATACGGCCAGGCGATGGCTACCCACGAGTAACGAGCAACTACGCTGCCCGCGTGACCGTCGAGCCGCTGCCCCTCACCGGCGAGCGCACCGTGCCCGGAATCGCCGTCGAGAACTACTGGTTCCGCCGCCACGAGGCCGCGTACCTCGATCTCGCGCACCACTGCGTGGGCGCCGTGGTGCTGGAAGCCGGCTGCGGCGAGGGCTACGGGGCGGCGCTGATCGCCCGGCACGCCGCGCGGGTGGTCGCCCTGGACTACGACGAGCCGACCGCCGCGCACGCCGCGCGGACCTACCCGGAACTGGCCGTGCTGCGCGGCAACCTGGCGTCGCTGCCGCTGCGCGACCGGAGCGTCGACGTGGTGGCGAACCTCCAGGTCATCGAGCACCTGTGGGACCAGGAGGGGTTCCTGGCGGAGTGCGCGCGGGTCCTGCGGCCCGGCGGGCGGCTGCTGGTGACCACCCCGAACCGGATCACCTTCTCCCCCGGCCGCGACACGCCGCTCAACCCCTTCCACACCAGGGAACTCGCGCCCGACGAGCTGGCCGGGCTGCTGACCGGGGCGGGGCTGGCGGTGGAGACGCTGGCCGGGGTGCGGCACGGGCCCCGGTTGCGGGACCTGGACGCGCGGTTCGGCGGGTCGGTCATCGACGCCCAGGTGGCCGTGGCGGTGGCCGGCGGCCCGTGGCCGGCCGACCTGCTGGCCGCGGTGAGCGGCGTCGAGGCGGCGGACTTCGAGATCACCGCCGACGACCCGGACGCCTCGCTGGACCTGGTGGCCGTGGCGGTCCGGACATGACCGAGGGCACGTTCTGCCTGGTCCTGCACAGCCACCTGCCGTGGCTGGCGCACCACGGGGCCTGGCCGGTCGGCGAGGAGTGGCTCTACCAGGCGTGGGCGCACTCGTACCTGCCCGTCGTGGACCTGCTGGAGCGGTTCGCCGCCGAAGGCCGCGAGGACGTGCTGACGCTGGGCGTGACGCCGGTCCTGGCCGCGCAGCTCGACGACCCGTACTGCCTGCACGGCGTGCACGACTGGCTGGGGAACTGGCAGTTGCGCGCGCACAGCGCGAGCGCCCGCCTGCCGGAGCTGTCCGCCCGCGAGCACCGGGCGTCGCGGTGGGCGCTGGAGACGTTCGAAACGCG
This sequence comes from Actinosynnema sp. CS-041913, assembly GCF_050942485.1. Lineage (NCBI taxonomy): Bacteria > Bacillati > Actinomycetota > Actinomycetes > Pseudonocardiales > Pseudonocardiaceae > Actinosynnema > Actinosynnema sp. CS-041913. Next base: position 7,735,429 of record NZ_CP192037.1, read on the forward strand.
GTGGCGACACGGGTTCTCGCCGATCCTGCGGTCCCTTGTGGACAGTCGGGCGATCGAGCTGCTGGGCGGTCCGGCGGCGCACCCGTTCCAGCCGCTGCTGGACCCGGAGCTGCGGGCGTTCTCGCTGCGCACCGGCTTGGCCGACACCCGGCGGCGGATCGGCACGGCGCCCGAGGGCATCTGGGCGCCGGAGTGCGCGTACGCGCCGGGCCTGGAGGAGGGCTACGCGGCGGCCGGTGTGCGGCGGTTCCTGGTCGACGGTCCGTCGCTGCACGGCGACACGGCGGCGGGGCGTCCGGTGGGCGACTCCGACGTGGTGTGCTTCGGGCGCGACCTCGAAGTGTCGTACCGGGTGTGGTCGCCGAAGGTCGGCTACCCGGGCGACCCGGCCTACCGGGACTTCCACACCTACGACCACCCGAGCGGCCTCAAGCCGTCCCGGGTGACCGGCGTCCACGTGGCGCCGGAGGACAAGAAGCCGTACGAGCCTTCGGCGGCGGCTGCTGCGGTCGAGCGGCACGCCACGGACTTCGTGGACACGGTGGTGCGGCGGCTGAGGGCGTTGCGGGAGCAGCACGGGAAGCCTTCGCTGGTCGTCGCCGCCTACGACACCGAGCTGTACGGGCACTGGTGGCACGAGGGCCCGGCGTGGCTGGAGGCGGTGCTGCGCGCGCTGCCCGAGGCGGGAGTCCACGTGACGACGCTGCGCGGCGCGGTGGAGGCGGGGCACGTGGGCGCGCCGGTCGAGATCCACCCGTCCTCGTGGGGCGCGGGCAAGGACTGGCACGTGTGGAACGGGCCGCAGGTCTCGGACATCGTGGACCTGAACGCGGGCGTCCAGCGCGAACTGCTCGGCCTGGAGTTCTCCGGGGTGGCGCGGAACCCCGTCGCCGACCAGGCGGTGCGGGAGGCGTTGCTGGCGCTGTCCAGCGACTGGGCGTTCATGGTCACCAAGGACTCCGCCGCCGACTACGCCCGGTACCGCGCCAAGGCGCACGCCGACCGGTTCGCCGAGTTGGCCGCGCTGCTGCGGCACGGGCGGGGTCACGAGCGGGCGGCCGAACTCCGCCGGGTCGACGGTCCCTTCGGCCACCTCGACGCGCGGGACCTGGCCTGATGGCCCACCCGGAGCCGACGCGGACCTCCGCGCACCACACCTCAGCCGCCCCGAGGCCACCGTCGAAATGCGAGGATGCGACATGCGCGTGCTGATGTTGTCGTGGGAGTACCCGCCGGTCGTCGTCGGCGGGCTGGGCCGGCACGTGCACGCGCTGGCCACCCGGCTTTCCGCGCAGGGCCACGACGTCGTGGTGCTGTGCCGGCAGCCGGCCGGGTCGGACGCGGCCACGCACCCCACGTCGGACACCGTGGTGGACGGCGTGCGGCTGGTGCGGGTCGCCGAGGACCCCGCGCACCTGGTGTTCGAGCGGGACCTGGTGGCGTGGACGCTGGCCATGGGGCACGCGATGACCCGGGCCGGGTTGGCGCTGCTGCGGAACTGGCGGCCGGACGTCGTGCACGCGCACGACTGGCTGGTGACGCACCCGGCGATCGCGCTGGCCGAGGCCGCAGGCGCGCCGCTGGTGGCGACCGTGCACGCGACGGAGGCCGGCCGGCACAGCGGGTGGCTGTCGCAGACGTTGAACCAGCAGGTGCACTCCGTGGAGTGGTGGCTGGCGAACCGGGCGGACTCGCTGATCACGTGCTCGGCGGCGATGCGGACCGAGGTGGCGCACCTGTTCGAGGTCGACGCCGGCGGGATCACCGTGCTGCACAACGGGATCGAGGCGCGGCGGTGGCGCGTCCGGTCGGCCGACGTGGCGGCGGCGCGGGCGGCGTACTCGCCCGACGGCGCGCCGCTGCTGTTGTTCTTCGGCCGGCTGGAGTGGGAGAAGGGCGTGCAGGACCTGATCGCCGCCCTGCCCCGCATCCGCCGCGCGCACCGCGGGGCCCGGCTGGTCGTGGCCGGTGAGGGCACGCACGGCGAGTGGCTGGTGGAGCAGGCCCGCAAGCACAAGGTGCGGCGGGCGGTGGACTTCGTGGGCCACCTGCCGGACCGGGCGCTGGCGGCCCTGCTGGCGGCGGCCGACGCGGTCGTCCTGCCGAGCCGGTACGAGCCGTTCGGGATCGTGGCCCTGGAGGCCGCCGCCGCCGGGACGCCGCTGGTGGCGTCCACGGCCGGCGGCCTGGGCGAGGTCGTGCTGGACGGGGTCACCGGGCTGTCGTTCGCGCCGGGTGACGTGGAGGCGCTGGCTTCGGCGGTCCGGTCGGTGTTGGCCGACCGCCCTTCGGCGGTGCGGCGTGCCCGCGCGGCCAAGGCCCGGCTCGCGACCGACTTCGACTGGGCACGGATCGCCGAGGACACGACCGCGGTGTACCGGGCCGCCGCGGCACGCGACCACGAGCCGCTCGGCCGACCGAAGATCGCCACCGGCAACGCGTTCCTCTGAGGTCCGCATCACCGGCGGACCCGACATCACACAGTCAGCACGATCTTCCCCGTGGTGCGGTTGGTCTCGCCCGACTCCTGTGCCTTCGCGGCATCGGCCAACGGGAAGGTCTCGGCCACGACCGGGCGCAGCTTGCCCTCGTCCACCAGGTGCGCGATCTTCTCCAGCGCCGTGTGGTCGCCCGCGACCATGACGGCGGCGGCCCGGACGCCGTGCGGCTCGGCCTTCGCCCGGAGTTCGGCGAGGCCGGACGGGCTGACGCTCACGTGGACGCCGCCGCGCTTGAGGACGGTCAGGGAACGGTCCTCGTAGTCGCCGCCGACCAGGTCGACCACCACGTCCACCGGGTCGATGGCGGTGAAGTCCTCGTTCCGGTAGTCGACCAGGTCGTCCGCGCCCAGGTCGCGCAGCAGGTCGTGCTTGGCCGCGCTCGCCGTGCCGGTGACGTGGGCGCCGAGGGCCTTGGCGAGCTGCACGGTCAGGTGGCCGACCCCGCCGGCGGCGGCGTGCACCAGGACGCGCTGCCCGGGTCGGACGTCCGCCGCCTCGGTCAGGGCCTGCCAGCCGGTCAGCGCGGCCAGCGGCAGGGCGGCGGCGTGGACGTGGTCGAGGGTCCGGGGTTTGCGGGCGAAGTGGCGGGCCGGCGCGGCGACGTACTCGGCGTAGCCGCCGCCCACCTCGGGGAAGTACGGCATGCCGTAGACCTCGTCGCCCACCCGGAAGCGGTTCTCGCCCGGTCCGGTGTCCTCCACCACGCCCGAGACGTCCCAGCCGGGGATCAGCGGCGGCCGGTGCCAGTAGCCGTGTTCGCGGACCTTCCAGTCGACCGGGTTCACGCCCGCCGCCACCACCCGGACCAGGATCCGGCCGGGGCCGGCGGAGGGGCGTTCGGTCTCCACCGGTTCGAGGACTCCGGGGCCGCCGAGGGCCGTCTGGCGGATCGCGCGCATCGTCTTCGTCATGGGAAAAGCATCATCGCGACCGGTACCCGTTGTGAAGAAGGCACCTTGATGGTATCCAGGTACCTCATGTATACCGTTCCCGACCTGCGCTCCTACGGCGGAGCCGACGCTTTCCTGCGCGACTGCGCCTCGCGGACCGTGCTCGACCTGTTGACGAACAAGTGGGTGTGCCTGGTCCTCGGCGCGCTGCGCCCCGGCACCATGCGCTTCGGCGAGCTGCGACGCAGGCTGGACGGCATCACCCAGAAGATGCTCACCCAGACCTTGCGCGACCTGGAACGGGCCGGCCTCGTCCACCGCGCCGTCTACCCGAGCGTCCCGCCGCGCGTCGAGTACAGCCTCACCCCGCTCGGCGAGAACGTCGGCGGGCTGACGGACGCCATCCGCACGTGGGCCGAGGACCACATCGACGACATCCGCACCGCGCAGGTGGCCTACGACGCCAAGGCGGGCGAGGAGCTGCGTCCGGTCTGAGGTTCGGCCGCCGCTGCGACCGGTTCGAGGGTCAGCCGCCGTTCTGCGAGCGCTCCAGCGCCTCACGGGCCTTGCGCGCCATGTCGGCCACCGCCGCGCGGCGCACCGCGTCGGCCTCGTAGTCCTCGCGCCGGTCCTTCACGACGCGGGCCGGGATGCCCACGGCGATCTTGTAGTCCGGCACGTCGCCGCGCACCACGGCGTGCGCGCCCAGCACGCAGCCGCGCCCGATCCGCGTGCCGCGCGTGACGGTGACCTTCGTGCCCAGCCAGCAGTCCGGCCCGATGCGGACCGGCGACTTGACGATCCCCTGGTCCTTGATCGGCAGGTTCACGTCGGCCGTCACGTGGTCGAAGTCGCAGATGTACACCCAGTCCGCGATCAGGGTCGCCGCGCCGATCTCGACGTCCAGGTAGCAGTTGACGGTGTTGTCCTTGCCGAACACGGCCTTGTCGCCGATGCGCAGCGACCCCTCGTGGCACCGGATGGCGTTGCCGTCCCCGATGTGCACCCACCGCCCGATCTCCAGCCGCCCGTACCCCGGACGGCAGTGCAGGTCGACGTCCTTGCCGAGGAACACCATGCCGCGCAGCACGACGTGCGGGTTGGCCAGCCGGAACCGGAGCAGCCGCCAGTACCGCACCAGGTACCACGGCGTGTACGCACGGTGGCGGAGGACCCACCTCAGCGACGCGAGGGTGAGGAACCGGGCCTGCGCCGCGTCCCGCCGCGACCTACGCCACCTGGACCACACCGGCGCACCCCACATGCTCGTCACGCGGGCACTCTAACCAGCGTCCGGCCGTCCCCCGCCACGAACCCGTGCCGCAGGTAGAGGGCGATGGCGTGGCCGTTGTCCGGCGCGACCCGCAGCCGCACGGGGCGGGGCGCGGCCCAGTCTGCGACGGCTTCGACCAGCGCGTCGCCGACGCCCCGGCCGCGTGCGCCGGGCGCCACCCAGAGTGAGATCAGCTCGACCTCGTCCCCCGGCACCCCGCTCACCATGCCCACGTCCGCGCCGTCCACGGCGGCGACCAGGTTGTGCGCCGCCGCCAGCCTCTCCCGCCGGCGTTCCGCGGGCGCGTCCACCCAGTCCGCGTAGGTCGACGTGAACGCCTCCGGCGCATCCAGCAGCGCCGCGAGCCTGAGCCCGCGCCACACCAGCCAGTCGTCGGCCCCCAGCACCCGCGTGTCCACCCATCCAGAATGGCTTCGACGGCGGTCGGGCGGTGCGGCAGGATCGGTTCGCGTGACCACCCCACTCATCATCGACACCGATCCCGGCGTGGACGACGCGTTCGCCCTCGCGCTGGCGGCGGCGAGCCCCGAGGTCGACCTGATCGGCGTGACCACGGTGTTCGGCAACGTGTCGCCGGAACTCACCACGCGCAACGCCCTGCGGGTCCTGGCGCTGCTGGGGCGGGAGGACGTGCCGGTCGCGGCGGGCGCCGCGCGTCCGCTGGTGCACCCGCAGCCGCACGTGTCGTCGGCGCACGGCTCGGACGGGCTGTCCGGGTTCGCGGACACGCTGCCGGAGCCCACCCGGGGCCCGGACGCGCGGGATGCCGTGACGCTGCTGAAGGACCTGCTCGAAGCCGCCGAGCGGCCGGTCACGATCGCGCCCATCGGGCCGTTGACGAACATCGCGCTGCTGCTGGCCGCGCACCCGGGGCTGCACCGCAGGATCGAGCGGCTGGTGGTCATGGGCGGCGGTGTCCGGGGCGGCAACATCACCGCCGCCGCCGAGTTCAACCTCTGGTGCGACCCGGAGGCGGCCCGGCGGGTGCTGGTGGACGCCGAGGTGCCGGTCACGCTGGTGCCGATGGACCTGACCCGGCGGTGCGCGGTGGACGTGGCGTGGCTGGAGGAGCTGGGCGCGTCCTCGGCGGTCGGCGCGAAGCTGTTCGGGCTGACGCCGGACTACCTCGCCGCGTACCGGAGGTTCCTCGGGTGGGACGGGATGGCGGTGCACGACGCGGTCGCGGTGGCCGAGGCGGTGCGGCCCGGAATTCTTCAGGTGCGGCGTTTCCCGGTGGACGTGGAGTGCGCGTTCGGGCCCGGCCGGGGCGGGCTGCTGGTGGACGAGCGGCTGGAGTCGGCGCGGGGCGGCGGGATCGACATCGCGGTGGACGCGGACCTGGACGGGTTGCGCGGCTTCATCCTGGAACGGCTGCTCACGTTGGTCTGACCCGAACGACGGTCGACGCCGACGGATCCGGAGACGGTGACCGGTCAGGGCGTTCGGCGGGCGATCGAGTGCGTGCGGCGTGGGCGGTCAGGTGCGTTCGGCGTGGGCGGTCAGGTGCGTTCGGCGTGGGCGAGCAGGTAGGTCGGGGTGCGGCCGATCCTGGTGAGCACGACGGTGGCTTCGGCCGCGCCGGTGGGCTTCAGCCTGCGGCGCAGGGTGTTCGGGTCGACGTCCAGGCCGCGCACCAGGATCTCCAGGCGGCCGACGTCGTGGGCGCGTAGGACCGGGCGCAGCGACTTCTCGCTGTAGTGGCCGTGCTCGACCACCCGGAACGCCCGGATGCCCGGCGGCGGCGTGGGCCCGGTCAGGTAGGCGATCCGCTCGTCAAGCTGGGCGAGCCCGTGGCGGGCCGCGTAGTGGCGCACCAGGCCGGCCCGGACCACCGCGCCGTCCGGGTCGACCAGCCATTCGCCGGGCGGGGTCACCGGGCAGTCGTCGGGCTCGGCGTCCGTGATCGTCCACTCCGGACCGCCGGAGCGGAGGACCGACGCCCGTCGGGCGACACCCGGCGTGGCCAGCCCTCTCGTCCACAGGCACGCCTCGCGCACCTGGCCGTCCAGTGACACCAGCTCGACCTCGTCCGCCCACGGCGCGACCGTGAAGTCCACGCCCGGCGCGCACTTCACGGCCAGGTCGCGGTCGGCGTAGGCGGCGGCGAGCCCGTCCAGCGGCGGCGCGAAGTCCGAGGGACGCCAGGTCCGCCTGCCGGTCGCGTCGCGGCGGGCGGGGTCGGCGATCACCGGGACATCCCGCGAGGTCGGGCGCAGCGCGTCGGCCCGGAGGAGGGTCCGGGAGCCGCCCAGGTTGTGCCGGGCCATGGCGAGTCGCACGGGATCCAGGTCCGAGCCGAGGGAACCCTCGGGGAGCGCCGCCAGGTCCGCGCCGATCGAGCACGTCACGTCGTGGGTGACGCGGCCCGCGAAGCGTTCGGCGCGGTGGGCCGCCACCGGACGGGGCGTCGCCTGCTGCAGGGCGTCATCGGTGAACAGGCCGTCCGGGAAGTCCACTTTGGACGCTGCTTTTCGGCGCAGGATCAGGGTTTCCAGGACGGCCGCGAAGTGGTCCGGCGAGACGTGCCGCGCTTTGTCCACATCGGACAGCCGGGAGGCGGGCGTCAGCGGCAAGTCGGCCAACGCCGACAGCGCGGCGCACCCGGCGTCGGAACGCAGGTACGCCACGTCGTCGAGGCTGAAGGCGTAGCCCAACTCAGGCGGCCGGCTTGCGGCCGGTCACGGAGACGTTGTAGAAGACCTCGCGCGGCAGGAGCTTGGACAGGACGTTCTCGTCCACCCACGACAGCCGCTGCCACGTCCGGTACGCGAACATCGCCCAGCCGAAGCCCAGCTTCTCGCGCGGCACGGCCGCTTCGAACGTCCGCACCGGCCAGCCGAACAGCGCGGCCGACAGCTCCTCCGTCACGGCCCGGACCTCGGTCGCGCCCGCCGCGCGGGCGGTGCGCTCCAGGTCCGACGGGTCGAACGTGTGCAGGTCCACCACGGCTTCCAGCGCCGCCGCGCGGGACGACTCGTCCAGCTCCTCCTGCGGGCGCCGCCAGCCGTTCAGCGGGGCCAGCCTGGTGACGTTGGTGGTCAGCCACCAGGTGAGCTGCCCCAGCTTGCGGGCGTAGAAGTTGCCGACGTCGGTCGGGTCGCCCGCGAACACGAACCGGCCGCCCGGCTTGAGCACGCGCAGCACCTCGCGCATCGCGGCGGGGACGTCCGGGATGTGGTGCAGCACCGCGTGCCCGACGACGAGGTCGAAGGTGTCGTCGTCGTACGGGATCCGCTCGGCGTCGGCGACCCGGCCGTCCACCGGCAGGCCGAGGTGCTCGGCGTTGCGCAGCGCCACCTCCACCATGCCGGGCGACAGGTCGGTGACCGAGCCCTTCTTGATCACGTCGCCCTGCATCAGGTTGAGCAGGAAGAAACCGGTGCCGCAGCCCAGTTCCAAGGCGTGGTCGTACGGGCCGACGCCGCCCGCCACCGCCCGGAACCGGTCGGTGGCGTAGGTGATGCAGCGCTCGTCGTAGGAGATCGACCACTTCTCGTCGTAGGTGCCGGCTTCCCAGTCGTGGTAGAGCACGTTGGCGAGCTTGGCGTCCGAGTACGCCGCCCGCACCTCGTCGGCCGTGGCGTGCGGGTTGGGCTTGGGGTCCTGCACCGGGTCAGCGGCCACTGAACTTCGCCTTCCCCGGGCCGTTCTCGATGAACGACGCCATGCCGGCCTTCTGGTCCTCGGTGGCGAACATGGCCGCGAACAACTGGCTCTCCAGCTTCAGGCCGCTGCCCAGGTCGGTGTCCAGGCCGCCGTCGATCGCGGCCTTGGCGGCGGCGTAGGCGCGCACCGGACCGTTGACGAACTGCCCGGCCCAGCGCCTGGCCGCCACGTACACGTCGTCCGGCGCGACGACCTCGTCCACCATGCCGATCCGCAGCGCCTCCTCGGCGCCCACGAACCGGCCGGTGTAGATCAGGTCCTTGGCCTTGCTGGGGCCGACCAGGCGGGGCAGCCGCTGCGTGCCGCCCATGCCGGGGATGACGCCGAGCAGGATCTCCGGCTGGCCCACCTTGGCGTTGTCGCCCGCGACGCGCCGGTCCGCGCACAGCGCCAGCTCGAACCCGCCGCCCAGCGCGTACCCGGTGATCGCGGCCACGGTCGGCTTCGGGATCTCCTCCACCGTGCGCAGCGCCGACTGGAACGACCCGGCGCGCGCCGCCATCTCGGCGTAGGACAGCTCGGCCATCTCCTTGATGTCCGCGCCCGCCGCGAACACCTTCGTGCCGCCGTAGACGATGACGGAGTAGACGTCGTCGCGCCGCGCGGCCTCCAGCGCGGCCGTCCGGATCTCCTCTTGGACCTGCCGGTTCAGCGCGTTCATCGGCGGGCGGTCCAGCCGGATGGTGCCGATGCCGTCCTCGACTTCGAGCTTCACGAACTCACCCACAGGTCCTCCTCGACCTCGGTCGGTAGCGCCTCGCAGGTTACCCCTGGGTAGCTTTGCGCCGCGCGAAGTACCGGTCGCCCGACTTCTGCAGCTCCAAGGGCTGGTCGAACGTCTTGGACAGGTTCTCCTCGGTGAGCACGTCGGCCAGCAGCCCCTGCGCCACGATCGCGCCCTCGCGCAGCAGCAGCACGTGCGTGAACCCCGGCGGGATCTCCTCGACGTGGTGCGTGACCAGCACGGTCGCCGGCGCGTCCGGGTCCATCGCCAGCTCGGACAGCCGGGCCACCAGGTCCTCGCGGCCACCCAGGTCCAGGCCCGCCGCCGGCTCGTCCAGCAGCAGCATCTCCGGATCGGTCATCAGCGCACGCGCGATCAGGGTCCGCTTGCGCTCGCCCTCCGACAGCGTGCCGAACGCGCGGTCCGCCAGGTGCTCGATGCCGAGCTGCCCCAGCAGCTCCTTCGCCCGACCGGTGTCCAGCCGGTCGTACTCCTCGCGCCACCGGCCCAGCACCGCGTAGCCGGCGCTGACCACCAGGTCGACCACCTTCTCGTCGGCCGGGATGCGCCCGCTCAGCGCCGCCGAGCACAGCCCGATGCGGGGCCGCAGCTCGAAGACGTCGGTCTTGCCGATGCGCTCGCCCAGCAGGTGCAGCTTGCCCTTGGTGGGGTGCAGCTCGGCGCTCGCGAGCCGCAGCAGGGTGGTCTTGCCCGCCCCGTTCGGGCCGAGCACCACCCACCGCTCGTCCAGCTCCACGTTCCAGTCGACGTCCCCGACCAGGGTGGTCTTGCCACGTCGAACCGAAACACCCTGCATGTGGATGACCAGATCTTCGTTTTCCACGCCTGCCCTCGCCCCGTCGGTGCCTCGCCCCGGCCATTGTCGTGCAACGCCCGACGCGTGGAGGCGGCAGGTCTCTCATCCCCAACGCGCGCGCGGATGCTGGGAAGATCCCCGGTATGGCTGTCGACTCCTCCCTGCTCGCAGGCCGACCGTTCCCACTGGGGGCGTACCCCGAGGCCGGTGGTGTGCGGTTCGCGGTGTCCGCAGCGCCCGCCGAGGCGGTCGAAGTGTGCTTGATCAGCGAAGACGGCACCGAGGAACGGCTGGAGCTGACCGAGCGCACGTTCGGCGTGTGGCACGGCACCGTGTCCGGCATCACACCGGGCCAGCGGTACGGCTACCGGGTGCACGGGCCGTACGACCCGTCCCGGGGCCTGCGGTGCAACCCGGCGAAGCTGTTGGTGGACCCGTATGCGAGGCAGATCACCGGGACGCTGACGAACCTGGACGCCGCGCTGGGCTACGTGGACGACCCGATGCTGGGCCCGCCGTCGCCGGTCGACTCGCTGGGCAGCGTGCCGCTGTCGGTCGTGACGTCGCTCGGCGGATCGGACACCGGGGTGAAGCCCGAGGTGCCGTTCGAGGAGGCGGTGATCTACGAGCTGCACGTGCGGGGGTTCACCCGGCTGCACCCTGGGGTGCCGCCACACCTGCGGGGGACGTACCTGGGCCTGGCCCACCCGGCGGTGATCGACCACCTCGTGCGGCTCGGGGTGACGTCCGTCGAACTGCTGCCGGTGCACGCGTTCGTCGACGAGCCGGCCCTGATCCGGGCCGGGCGGCACAACTACTGGGGCTACTCGCCGCTGAGCTACTTCGCGCCGCACCCCGGCTACGCGAGCGAGCCGGGGCGGGAGGTGGAGGAGTTCCGGACGATGGTCGCCGCCATGCACGGCGCCGGCATCGAGGTGCTGATCGACGTCGTTTTCAACCACACCTGCGAAGGCGGGCCGGAGGGTCCGACGCTGTCCTATCGCGGGTTCGACGCGCCGGGCTACTACCTGCACATCGAGGGTGGCGGCACGCTGGACATCACCGGGTGCGGCAACACGCTGGAGGCCGGGTCGCCGCAGGTCGTCCGACTGGTGACGGATTCACTGCGGTACTGGACGACCGAGCTGGGCGTGGACGGGTTCCGGTTCGACCTCGCGTCCACCCTGGGCCGGCCCGGCGGGGGGCGGTTCGACCGGGCTTCGGCGATGTTGACGGCGATCACCTCGGACCCCGTGCTGTCGCGGTGCAAGCTGATCGCGGAGCCCTGGGACGCCACCGGGGACGGGTACCGGGTCGGCGATTTCGGCGTGCAGTGGGCGGAGTGGAACGGGCGGTACCGGGATACCGTGCGTGATTTTTGGCGCGGGCACACCGGGGTGCGTGATCTGGCTTATCGGCTGTCCGGGTCTTCCGACCTGTACGCGGACGATCTGCGGCGGCCTTGGCAGTCGGTCAACTTCGTCACCGCGCATGACGGGTTCACGTTGCGGGATCTGGTTTCTTACAACTCTAAGCACAATGAGGCCAATGGGGAGAACAACCGGGACGGGACGGATGACAACCGGTCCTGGAATTGTGGGGTCGAGGGGGAGACTGCCTCGGCTGACGTGGTGACGTTGCGGGCTCGGCAGGCTCGTAACCTGTTGGCTACGTTGTTGTTGTCCACTGGGACGCCCATGCTGACTGCCGGGGATGAGTTGTGGCGCACTCAGGGTGGCAACAACAATCCTTATTGTTTGGATGACGAGACTTCTTGGGTGGGGTGGAAGCTTGCCGGCGATGCGGAGTCTATGCTGGCTTTTGCTCGTCGGGTGATTTCGGTTCGGGCCGGGTCTCCTGCTTTGCGGCAGCCTTGGTTTTTTGATGGTCGTACTACGCCTTCCGGGGCTCCTGATCTGGTGTGGTTTCGGGCTGATGGGGAGGAGATGGCCGAGACCGATTGGTTCGATGAGGGGCGGCGGTTTTTGGGGATGTGGATCGATGGGTCCACTTCGTTGTCCCGGACTCGGGAGGGGGAGTTGGTTTCCGATGATTCCTGGTTGTTGTTGTTGCATGCCGGTGGGGATCGGATGTCGGTTACTTTGCCTGGGGCGGATTATGGGGCTCGGTTTTTGCCGGTGATTGATTCTGCTGTTGCGGATGGGGTTCCTGAGGGGGTTCCGGGGTATTCTCCTGGGGAGGTTGTGGTGTTGGAGGCCCGGTCGTTGTTGTTGCTTCGGATTCCTGAGTCCGGTGAGGGGTTCTGAGCCTGGGCGTTCTCAGCTTGGATCGCCGGTTGTCGTACCGCTGTGGTGGGATGTGTATCGGGGGGTGCTCAGTTCGGTCTTGGGGTCGAACTGCGTTAAGGGCACGCTCGCCGCTTGGCAGGCCGCCAAGGATGATCACAAGTGCCAGGGCGTCGTGTCATCCCCGTATGGCCCAATGCCACTAACTTTAGCCACGTTTTCACAGCTCAGATCGATCCAGAGGACGTTCAGCTCGACCGGATCCGGGCCATCCCGGACTCGTTGGGGCGAGAGGCGACCTGGGGATCTGCGCCTGCGCGATGCAACTATGTCCTAAGTGGACAATCTTTCGTAGTGTCATCCGGCCTGTTCGGCGGACGAACCTGGCCCTGACCAGCGGAAAGCTTAAGTTAGTGGCATTGCCGTATGGCCTGGTCAAAGACCACCACCCTTGTCCAGGGAGCGCAAGCGAAGAGCGTGCTTGCACTCCCTGGACAAGCGCGGTTCCCTGCGGGCAGGCCATACGGGGATGACACGCAGCCCACCGCTCGGTGTGCGCGCTGCGCGCGCCTCGGCTTCTTGCGGAGCGGAGCGCGTCTGCGGGCTCCAAGGCGAAGGGCGTCTGCTGGCTTCTTGCGGAGCGAAGCGTGTCTGCCGACCCCAGCGCGAAGCGTGTCTACTGGCTTCTTGCGGAGCGAAGGGTGTCTGCCGGCTTCACGGCGGAGCGCGTCGGTGCTGCACGCCTGTCGTGGCTGGCGGTGGTTGGGTCGGTGTCCGAGGCAATCTTGGCTGGTGGGAGGGGTCTGCGGTGGGGGCGGGGGCGTGGCAGTATGCGGGTGTGGCCCCTCCATTGCTTACCTGGTGCGACCGCACGATCGACCTGCTTCTCGTGGCGTCGTGTGGGTGTAGCCGGACGCGGCGGGGTGGCTGGGTGTGACCGTTGGCGGTTGTCGGCGGTAATTCAGGGCCTCGTCGCGTCTTGATCGCTACCCCTCATCTCTTCGTAGCCATCAGGAGCGGTTTTGACTGCCTCAGTTCTTTCGCGGGTCGATGTGCACCCCGTGCTGGACGTTCCGTTGTTGCGGGACATCATTCATCCTTCTCGTGAGTTGTGGACCCCTCGCGAGCTTCGTGAGTTGACCTCGTTCGTCGCCAGTGAATTGACCACTCCCTTGCTGTCCATTCTTGAATTCGACTCCACTCGTCGGTGGTGGGCCCGTCTGGGACTCACCGAAGGCGTCGAGTTGTGGTTGTTGTCATGGCTTCCCGGCCAGGGCACCGAACCTCACGACCACGGTGGCGCGGCCGGGTCGTTCACCGTGCTCACCGGGGAACTGTTCGAGGCCTACCGGTATCCCGGCGGGCCTGTCCGCAGTGCCGTCCGTGGGGTTGGCGCGGCTGTCGGCTTCGGGGCCGGGCGGGCCCATCAGGTGCTCAACAACGGTGGCGTCGGGGCATCCAGTGTGCATGCCTACTCACCACCCTTGGTGCCTACTCGGGAATATCCCAGCCTCGCCGACATCCCACGGGACATTCCGCCGTTGCCCGCGTCGCGGCTGCCGTTGGAGCAGTTGCGGGTTCTTGCCGACCAGGAGGGGCCGTGAGCGCCGAGAGTTTCCTCGAAGAAGCCCGTGAAGACCTTCGCCGGATCGCTCCGGAGGAGCTTGCCGGGTTGTCCGACGCCTTGGTCGTGGACATCCGGCCGCACCACAACCGGTTGAGTGAAGGCGAAATTCCGGGGTCCGTCGCGGTTGAGCGGATTGTGCTGGAGTGGCGGTTGGATCCTCGTGGCGAGCATCGGATTCCCGGCTTCGACGTCGACACGACCGTCGTCGTGCTGTGCAACGAGGGGTACGCGTCCAGCCTCGCCGCTCGTGACCTGCGACGGGTCGGGTTGCCCAACGCCACGGATCTCGTGGGGGGCTTCCGGGCCTACGCGGCTGCCGGGTTGCCGGTGCGGGACGGGGCTACGCCTGCCGTCACCTAACAGCCCCTCGGAACCCGGGACGGCGCGGTAGCGTCTTCAGGATCGTGTGGAAAGTGCTGACGGCGCTCGTCGTCCTGGTCCTGGTGGTGTGGGAGCCCGGCTCCTGGCTCGTCGGCCTTGCCGGGGCGGTGTGCGGGTTGCCGGTCGCCTTGGCCTTGTTGCAGGTCGGGTTGCTGCTCGGCGCGCTGGTGTGGCGGGTCCGCGTTACGTTGATCGTCATCGGGGTCGGTGGCGAGGTGCGCACCTGGGACCGGCCGCATCGGCGCGTCGTGTTGCGGAACGTGCCGTTGATCATGTCGGTCGGGCTCACGTCGGTGCGCGCACCGGTCCGGCGGCGGCTCTGGCTGACCTCGCTGGTCTCCGTCCTCCTCACCGGGGCCGCCGTGGCGTTGTGCTGGGTGTTCGCCGGTGGGACGCCGTTCGGGCGCGGGCTGGCGGTCGCCGGGTCGGCGGTGCTGCTCAACGGGCTGGTGCCGCGCCGTGGGGCCGGGGGGACTTCGCCCGGCTGGTTCCTGTTGCGGCTGCCCCGGTTGGCCGGGCGCGTGGTGGACGAGTTGGAGGCCACGCCGATGGTCAACGAGGTGTCCGACGCGTTGGCCGCCGGTGAGGTGGACCGGGCCGAGGAGATCGCCGCCCGGCTGGTCGCGGCTCATCCGACGTTGCTGGTCGCGATCGGGTCGCAGATCGCCGTGCTCACCATGCGGACCCGGTACGCCGAGGCGCTGCACGTGGTCAGCAAGCTGGTCGGGCGGACCGATCTCGACCAGCGGGACATGGCGTTCGTGATGGCCGAGATGGCCAGTTCGACCGCCAACGCGATGGAGGCCGGGCAGTTGCCGCTCGACGTGGGCATGGGCGCGGCCAAGCGGGCTTCCGAGGGCGCGTTGCAGCTCGGGTACCCGAAGTACCGCTGCACGGGGACGTTGGCCCAGCTCGCCTTGCTGGAGGACGACACCGCGCTGGCCATCGAACTCGCCGGCCAGGCGAAGCGGTCCAGTGAGAGCGCGTTGGCGCGGGCGGACGCGTTGGCGACGCTCGCCCGTGCGCAGATGGCCGCCGGGGACAACGCGGCGGCTCGGCGGACGCTGGTCGAGGCGCACGCGCTGGCGGGCTGGATGCCCCGGGTCGCCGAGACCTCCGCCCGGCTCGACATCCGCTAGTCCGAGCCCCCGGGAGGTCGCGTGTGAGGTGGGAGTCCTCGCGCGTGATGCGGGCGGCGCCGGGTGACCGGAAGCTCGGGCTCCCGGTCCCCGCGTCACGTCACCCGATCAGCCGGCCAGGACGACCCGGCCCAGTTCCGCCGAGGACGCCAGCAGGTCGTGCCGCGGCAGCACGCGGACCGTGTAGCCGACGGCCCCGGCGTGCGGCAGGGGCACCTCGATCTCGTAGTTGCCGTTCCCCGCGTACCGCATGGCGTGCGTGACCACGTCGTACAGCTCGTCCGAGTCGCCGACCTTGCCCAGCACCACCTGCACGTCCACCTCGGACGGCTCCAGCCCGGCCAGCTCGATCCGCGCCCGCACGGCCACCGGCGTGCCCAGCAGCGGAGCCGTCGAGCCGTTCAGCGTCAGGTCCGACTCCAGCACGCGCACCCGCGTCCACGACGCCCGCAGCCGCTGCCGGTACGCCGCGAGTTCCTTCGCGCCCCGGAACCCCTCGCCGACCACGGAGGCGGCCGAGGACGCGGCGGGCGCGTACAGGTTCTCCACGTACTCGCGCACCATCCGCGACGCCTGCACGGCCGGGCCGAGGGTCGCCAGCGTGTGCCGCACCATCGCCAGCCAGCGGGTCGGCACGCCGTTGTCCGAGCGGTCGTAGAACAGCGGCGCCACCTGGCTGCCCAGCAGGTCGTAGAGGGCCGCCGCCTCCAGGTCGTCACGTCGGGTCGGGTCGGTCACGCCGTCGGCGGTGGGGATCGCCCAGCCGTTGCTGCCGTCGTACAGCTCGTCCCACCAGCCGTCCCGGATGGACAGGTTCAGGCCGCCGTTGAGCGCCGACTTCATGCCGGACGTGCCGCACGCCTCCAGCGGGCGCATCGGGTTGTTCAGCCACACGTCGCAGCCCCAGTACAGGTAGCGGGCCATCGACATGTCGTAGTCGGGCAGGAACACGATCCGGTGCCGCACGCCCGCGTCGTCCGCGAACCGCACGATCTGCTGGATCAGCGCCTTGCCGCCGTCGTCCGCCGGGTGCGACTTGCCCGCGACCACGAGCTGCACCGGGCGCTCCGGGTGCAGCAGCAGGGCGCGCAGGCGCTCCGGGTCGCGCAGCATCAGGGTGAGCCGCTTGTAGGTGGGCACGCGGCGGGCGAAGCCGACGGTCAGCACGTCCGGGTCGAACACCGAGTCCGTCCAGCCCAGTTCGAGGGCCGACGCGCCGCGCTGGAGCCAGGACAGCCGGGTGCGGCGGCGGACCTCGTGGACGAGCTTGGCGCGCAGGTCGTCGCGCAGCTCCCACAGCCGCTGGTCGGTGACGGGCTCGAAGCCGTGCGGGTCGGCGCCGCTGTCGTCGGACTCGCCGAGCAGCCGGCTCATCTCGGTGGCGGCCCACGTCGGGCCGTGCACGCCGTTGGTGACCGAGCCGATCGGCACCTCGGTGACGTCGAAGCCCGGCCACAGGCCGCGGAACATGTCGCGGCTGACCTTGCCGTGCAGCTTGGACACGCCGTTCGCGCGCTGGGCGAGCCGCAGGCCCATGTGGGCCATGTTGAACAGGCCGGGGTTCTCCTCCGCGCCGAGCGCCAGGACGCGCTGCGTGCTCACGCCGGGGATCAGCGTCTCGGAGCCGAAGTAGTGCTGCACGAGGTCCACCGGGAACCGGTCGATGCCGGCCGGGACGGGCGTGTGCGTGGTGAAGACGGTGCCCGCGCGGACCGCCGCCAGGGCCTGGTCGAAGTCCAGGCCCTCGCCGGTCACGAGTTCGCGGATGCGTTCGAGGCCGAGGAAGCCCGCGTGTCCCTCGTTGGTGTGGAACACCTCGGGGCTCGGGTGGCCGGTCAGGTCGCAGAACGTGCGCACCGCCCGGACGCCGCCGATGCCGGCCAGGATCTCCTGCCGGATGCGGTGGTCCTGGTCGCCGCCGTAGAGCCGGTCGGTGACGCCGCGCAGGTCCTCGTCGTTCTCCTCCACGTCGGAGTCGAGCAGGAGCAGCGGGATGCGGCCGACCTGGGCCTTCCACACCTTGGCACGCAGCACGCGGTCCCCCGGCATGGCCACGTGGACGAGGATCGGCGCGCCGGAGGGCTCGGTGAGCAGCTCCAGCGGCAGGCCGCGCGGGTCCAGCACGGGATAGTGCTCGATCTGCCAGCCGTCCAGGGACAACGCCTGGCGGAAGTAGCCGGAGCGGTAGAGCAGGCCCACGGCGATCAGCGGGACGCCCAGGTCCGAGGCCGCCTTCAGGTGGTCGCCGGCGAGCACGCCGAGGCCGCCCGAGTAGTTGGGCAGGGCCTCCGTGACGCCGAATTCCATCGAGAAGTACGCGATGGCCTCGGGCAGCGGGCTCAGGTCGTGGTCGCCGTGCTCGCGCCGCTGCCGCACCTCGTCCTGCCGCCGCTGGAACCAGCGCGGGCCGGTGGTGTACCGGGTGAGGTCGTCCGCGAGCGCACGCGTGTGCGCGAGGAACCGCTCGTCGCGGGCGAGGGCCTCCAGCCGCTCCGACTCGACCGTGGACAGCAGTCGCAGCGGGTCGCCGCTCTGCGCCCACCGGTCGGGGTCGACCGAGGCGAACAGGTCCTGGGTCGGCTGGTGCCAGGTCCAGCGCAGGTTGGTGGCGAGCGTGCCCAGTGCGGACAGCGGCTCGGGCAGGCTGGCTCGGACGGTGAACCGGCGGAGTGCTCGCATGGCGTCGGACCTTATCCCCCATCCAGCGGTGCGGAGCAACGTCGCCCGAACCGATGCAGGGACCGATCCAGCCCGAGCTGGGCGGATGGTCCTGCGCGTGTTCTTTCGTACACAGCTTGCAAGCGTTACCGCAACGCACCGATGCGGTCCTACACGTTACGCCGGTCGGACGTCAGGACGATGGTCTTAATGGCGCCCTCGGACTCCGGCGTGTGAAAACGGATGACCGCGAGACCTGGGAGATCGACCGTCTTGCGTGCACTCACGGTAGTGACCACCGGGGTTTGTCACTCGTCGGCGTAGGCCGAGGTCCACCTGGTCGGTGACCGGACCACCCCAGCGCCTCCCCAGCGCCCACAAGGGCGAACAGCACGGCGATAAGCCGCCATTTCCGTTCACCCGTCCGTGTAACGCCCGCTCCGGGGGTTGAGATCACCGTCTCCCATGCCGAGACCGAAGTCACCACCAAGTGTGCGATCCAATCAGACGGGGTAGGAACAGCGGGTACGGAGTCCCCAGTGACAGCCTGCGCGGTCGGGACGGGCAAACTTGACGGCGCAAGCGTCACACCAGGCGAGAGGGGCGCTGCCGATGAGCGGACGACTCGGCATCGACGAGGTCTCCCCGACCGTGAGCTGTGGCCGCTACCCGGCCAAAGCCGTGGTCGGAGAACACGTCCCCATCGCGGCGACGGTGTGGCGCGAGGGCCACGACGCCGTCGCCGCCACCGTGACGTGGCGGGGGCCGGGCGACCGGGTCGCGAGACAGACCCGCATGGCGCCGGAGGGCGTCGGGCTGGACCGGTGGGTCGCCGCGATCGTCCCGGACGCCGCGGGCTCGTGGACGTTCCGGGTCGACGCCTGGTCGGACCCGTGGGCCACCTGGCTGCACGCCGTGGAGGTCAAGATCGCCGCCGGCCAGGGCGCCGACGAGCTGCACAACGACCTGGAGACCGGCGCGCGGCTGCTGGACCGGGTGTCCCGCCGGCCCGACCGCCGCAAGGACAAGCCGCTGCTCGCCAACGCCGCGCGGGCGCTGCGGGACGAGGACCGGCCGCTGGCCGAGCGGGTCGCGCCCGCCCTCGCGCAGGACGTGCGGCAGGTCATGAACGACCACCCGGTGCGCGAGCTGGTCACCAAGGGCAAGCCGCGGAAGGTCTGGGTGGACCGGACGCGGGCCGCGTTCGGGTCCTGGTACGAGTTCTTCCCGCGCTCCACGGGCGGGCTGGACGAGTCCGGGGTGCCGGTGCACGGCACGTTCGCCACGGCGACCAGGGAACTCGACCGGATCGCCGCGATGGGCTTCGACGTCGCCTACCTGCCCCCGATCCACCCCATCGGCCGGGTGAACCGCAAGGGCCCGAACAACTCCCTCGTCGCCACCGAGGACGACCCCGGCTCGACCTGGGCGATCGGCGCGGACGAGGGCGGGCACGACGCGATCCACCCCGAGCTGGGCACGATCGAGGACTTCGACGCGTTCGTGCAGCGGGCCGGCGAGCTGGACCTGGAAGTGGCGCTCGACCTGGCCCTCCAGTGCGCGCCGGACCACCCGTGGGTGCTCAAGCACCCCGAGTGGTTCACCACGCGGCCGGACGGCTCCATCGCCTACGCCGAGAACCCGCCGAAGAAGTACCAGGACATCTACCCGGTCAACTTCGACAACGACCCGCAGGGCATCTACAACGAGGTGCTGCGCGTCGTCCTGCACTGGGTGGAGCACGGGGTCCGGATCTTCCGGGTGGACAACCCGCACACCAAGCCGCCGGACTTCTGGGCGTGGCTGATCTCGGCGGTCAAGGACTCGCACCCGGACGTGCTGTTCCTGTCCGAGGCGTTCACCCGGCCGGCCCGGCTGTACGGGCTGGCGAAGCTCGGCTTCACCCAGAGCTACACGTACTTCACCTGGCGGACGACCAAGGAAGAACTCACCGAGTTCGGCGTCGAGCTGGTGCGGCACTGGGACGAGGCCCGGCCGAACCTGTTCGTGAACACGCCCGACATCCTGCACGAGTCGTTGCAGCACGGCGGTCCCGGCATGTTCGCGTTGCGCGCCGCGCTGGCCGCGACGATGAGCCCCACCTGGGGCGTGTACTCCGGTTACGAGCTCTACGAGCACCAAGCCGTGCGCGAGGGCAGCGAGGAGTACCTCAACTCCGAGAAGTACCAGTTGC
Organism: Actinosynnema sp. CS-041913; assembly: GCF_050942485.1. Classification (NCBI taxonomy): domain Bacteria; kingdom Bacillati; phylum Actinomycetota; class Actinomycetes; order Pseudonocardiales; family Pseudonocardiaceae; genus Actinosynnema; species Actinosynnema sp. CS-041913. The sequence goes on from NZ_CP192037.1 coordinate 7,755,566, forward strand.
GGCCCCGTGACTTCCGGCAGGCGGTGGCCGAGGGCCGTTCGCTGGAGCCGTGGCTGCGCAAGCTGAACGGCATCCGCCGCGCGCACCCCGCGTTGCAGCAGATGAGGACGCTCCGCTTCCACCACATCGACAACCCCGCGCTGATCGCCTACTCCAAACAGGACCCGGGCAGCGGCGACACGGTGGTCGTGGTGGTGAACCTGGACCCGCACCACACCCAGGACGGAACCGTCTGGCTCGACCTGCCCTCGCTCGGCTTCGACTGGCACGAACGGCTGATCGCGCACGACGAGGTGAGCGGGGAGACCTGGGACTGGGGCCAGGCCAACTACGTCCGCCTGGAGCCGTGGCGCGCGTCGGCGCACATCGTGGCCGTGCAGCGCAGGTTCAGCGGCTAGCAGCGACAGCCGGACTCACACAGTCCCCGCGTGCCGCAGCGCGAGGGACCGTCGACCGTACCCCCGACAAGGTGGGACGAGGTGGAGCAGATGGCAGAAGACCCCCGACCCGACGCCGCGCTGACCGGCCTGGAAGGCGTGCCGCACACCGGAGAGGCCTTCGGCGCCGACGGGCTGCTGGTCGAGCCGCAGGCCGAGGACTTCCGATCGGCGAAGCTCGCGCCGCGCGAGCCCGACTGGTTCAAGGGCGCGGTGTTCTACGAGGTGCTGGTGCGGGCCTTCAGCGACTCCAACGGCGACGGCACGGGGGACCTGCGCGGCCTCGCGTCCCGGCTGGACTACCTGGAGTGGCTCGGGGTGGACTGCCTGTGGCTGCCGCCGTTCTACGCCTCCCCGCTGCGGGACGGCGGGTACGACATCTCCGACTTCCGCGCGGTGCTGCCCGAGTTCGGCACGGTCGAGGACTTCGTCTACCTGCTGGACGAGGCGCACCGGCGGGGCATCCGGGTGATCACCGACCTGGTGCTCAACCACACGAGTGACGCGCATCCGTGGTTCCAGCAGTCGAGGGCCGAGCCGGACGGCCCGTACGGCAACTACTACGTGTGGAGCGACGACGACCAGCGCTACCCGGACGCGCGGATCATCTTCGTGGACACCGAGACCTCGAACTGGACCTACGACCCGGTGCGCGGGCAGTTCTACTGGCACCGCTTCTTCTCCCACCAGCCGGACCTCAACTTCGAGAACCCGGACGTGCAGGAGGCGATGCTCGACACCCTCCGGTTCTGGCTCGACCTGGGCATCGACGGGTTCCGGCTGGACGCCGTGCCGTACCTGTTCGAGCAGGAGGGCACGAACTGCGAGAACCTCCCCCGCACCCACGACTTCCTCAAACGCTGCCGCAAGGTCGTGGACGACGAGTACCCCGGCCGGGTGCTGCTGGCCGAGGCCAACCAGTGGCCGTCCGACGTCGTGGAGTACTTCGGCAATCCCGGGCTGGGCGGTGACGAGTGCCACATGGCGTTCCACTTCCCGCTGATGCCACGCATCTTCATGTCGGTGCGCCGCGAGTCGCGGTTCCCGATCTCGGAGATCCTGGCCCAGACGCCGCAGATCCCCGACGGCTGCCAGTGGGGCATCTTCCTGCGCAACCACGACGAGTTGACGCTGGAGATGGTCACCGACGAGGAACGCGACTACATGTACGCCGAATACGCCAAAGACCCCCGCATGAAGGCGAACATCGGCATCAGACGCCGCCTCGCACCCCTGCTGGAGAACGACCGCAACCAGCAGGAACTGTTCACCGCCATGCTGCTGTCCCTGCCCGGATCACCCGTTCTCTACTACGGTGACGAAATCGGCATGGGCGACAACATCTGGCTGGGCGACCGGGACGCCGTCCGCACCCCGATGCAGTGGACCCCGGACCGCAACGCGGGGTTCTCCTCCTGCGACCCCGGCCGCATCTACCTGCCGGTGATCATGGACCCGGTCTACGGCTACCAGGGCCTGAACGTGGAGGCGCAACTGAACAACCAGTCGTCGCTGCTGAACTGGACGCGCCGGATGATCGAGGTGCGCAAGCAGCACCACGCCCTCGCCCAGGGCGACTTCACCGATCTCGGCGGCTCGAACCCGAGCGTGCTGGCCTACCGGCGGCGGTGGCGACGGCCGGACGGGCAGGAGGACATCGTGCTGTGCGTGAACAACCTGTCCCGGTTCCCGCAGCCGGTGGAACTCGACCTGTCCGACCACCGGGGCAGTCGTCCGGTGGAGCTGACCGGCGGGGTCCGGTTCCCCGCGATCGGCGACCTGTCCTACCTGTTGACGCTGCCCGGTCACGGCTTCTACTGGTTCCAGCTCGTGGACACGGGCGACGAGGGCGAGGCGAGGTGAACGAGGTGAACGCTCCGCACGACCTGGTCGACAAGGTCGTGGCCGAGCTGCCGGGCCGGCTGCCCTCGCAGCGGTGGTTCGGCGGCAAGGACCGCCCGGTCACGTCCGTCCGTCCACTCCGGACCTGTGTGCTCAGCGCGGCGGAACCGCTGCTGGTGCACCTGGTGGTGGAGGTGGCGCAGGCGGACCGGCGCGAGCCGTACCAGCTACTGGTGACCGACCAGGCGGAGAACTACGACGCGACGGGCGAGCCCGAGCTGGCGGGCAGGCTGCTGGACCTGATCGCGGAGAACGCCTCCGTCGACGGTCTGGCGTTCGAGCACGAGCCGGACGTCGAGCTGCAGACCGGGCTGCGCGGCCGGCCGATCACCTCCGAGCAGAGCAACACGTCGCTGGTGTTCGGCAGCCAGTACATCCTCAAGCTGTTCCGCAAGCTGACGCTCGGCGAGAACCCGGACCTGGTGCTGCACCGCGCCCTGCACGCGGTGGGCTGCGAGCACATCGCGCAGCCGCTGGGCTCGATCACCGGCTCGCTGGACGGCGGCATCACCACCGTCGGGATGCTCCAGCAGTTCCTGCCGGACGCCGTGGACGGGTGGGCGATGGCCACCACCAGCGTGCGCGACCTGATGGCCGAGGGCGACCTGCACGCCGACGAGGTGGGCGGGGACTTCGCGGGCGAGGCGCAGCGGCTGGGCCAGGCGGTGGCGACCGTGCACGCCGACCTGGAACGCGCGCTGGGCACGGAGCACGCGGACGCCGGCGACATCGAGCGGACCGTGCGGACCATGCGGACGCGGCTGGACGCGGTGGTCGAGTCGGTGCCCGAGCTGCGGCCCTACGTGCCCGCGCTGCGCGAGGCGTTCGAGCAGGCCCGGGACACGCCCGGCGCGATCGCCATCCAGCACATCCACGGCGACCTGCACCTTGGCCAGGTGCTGCGGACCGTGCACGGCTGGCTGCTGATCGACTTCGAGGGCGAGCCGGGCGCGCCGATCGCCGAGCGGACCGCGCTGCGCTCGCCGCTGCGCGACGTGGCCGGGATGCTGCGATCCTTCGACTACGCGGCCCACCAGCTCCTCGTCGGGCAGCCGGAGGACCACCAGCTCACGGTGCGGGCGCTGGAGTGGTCGCGGCGCAACCGCGCGGCGTTCACCGAGGGCTACGCGGAGGCGGCGGCGTCCTCGGTCGGCGACCCGCGCGGGCGCGGCTACCTGCTGCGGGCGTTCGAGCTGGACAAGGCGGTGTACGAGGTGGCCTACGAACACGCGAACCGGCCGGAGTGGTTGACGGTCCCGTTGTCGTCGATCGCCCGGATCACGGGAGAGGGAACACGATGAGCCAGGACGTCGACCGGCTGCTCTCCGGGTCGCACCACGACCCGCACTCGGTGCTCGGCGTGCACCACCTGCCGTCGGGCGACGTGGTGGCGCGGGCCCTGCGCCCGAACGCGACCGCGGTGGCCGTGCTGGCCGCCGACAAGAGGTTCGAGCTGGACCTGGTGGCGGACGGGCTGTTCGAGGGCGAGCTGCCCGAGCACCCCGGCGACTACCGGCTGGAGGTCTCCTACCCCGGCGGCACGACGGTGGAGGTGGACGACCCGTACCGCTGGCTGCCGACCGTGGGCGAACTGGACCTGCACCTGATCGGCGAGGGCCGGCACGAGCGCCTGTGGGACGTGCTCGGCGCGCACTACCGCTCGTACGACACGGCTTCCGGCACGGTGACGGGCGTGTCGTTCGCGGTGTGGGCGCCGACCGCGCGCGGCGTGCGGGTGTGCGGCGACTTCGACGGCTGGGACGGCCGGGCGAACCCGATGCGCTCCCTGGGTTCCTCGGGCGTGTGGGAGGTGTTCATCCCCGGCGTCCCGGTGGGCAGCAGGTACAAGTTCCGCATCCTCGGCCGGGACGGCGGCTGGCACGAGAAGGCCGACCCGATGGCGTTCGCCACCGAGACGCCGCCCGCGACGGCGTCGGTGGTGACCGCGTCGTCTCACGTGTGGGGCGACGCCGAGTGGGAGACCCGCCGGGACGCCACGCAGTGGATCAACGCGCCGATGAGCGTCTACGAGGTGCACCTGGGGTCCTGGCGTCCCGGATTGGGGTACCGCGAGCTGGCCGACGAGCTGGCCGCCTACCTGGTCGACGCCGGCTTCACGCACGTCGAGCTGATGCCGGTCGCCGAACACCCGTTCGGCGGCTCGTGGGGCTACCAGGTCACGTCGTACTACGCGCCCACCTCCCGGTTCGGCTCGCCGGACGACTTCCGGCACTTCGTGGACGTGCTGCACGGCCACGGCATCGGCGTGATCATGGACTGGGTGCCCGCGCACTTCCCCAAGGACTCGTGGGCGCTGGCCCGGTTCGACGGCAGCGCGCTGTACGAGCACCAGGACCCGCGCCGGGGCGAGCACCCCGACTGGGGCACGCTGGTGTTCGACTTCGGGCGCAACGAGGTGCGCAACTTCCTGGTCGCCAACGCGTTGTACTGGATCGAGGAGTTCCACATCGACGGCCTGCGGGTCGACGCGGTGGCCTCCATGCTGTACCTGGACTACTCGCGCGAAGAGGGCCAGTGGCTGCCCAACCAGTACGGCGGGCGGGAGAACCTGGACGCCGTGCGGTTCCTGCAGGAGCTGAACGCGACCGTCTACAAGCGACACCCCGGCGTGGTGATGGTGGCCGAGGAGTCGACCGCGTGGCCGGGCGTGACGCGGCCGACGCACCTGGGCGGCCTGGGCTTCGGGTTCAAGTGGAACATGGGCTGGATGCACGACACGCTGCACTACCTGTCGCGCGAGCCGGTGCACCGGTCGTTCCACCACAACGAGATTACGTTCTCGCTGGTGTACGCGTGGAGCGAGAACTTCGTGCTGCCGCTGTCGCACGACGAGGTGGTGCACGGCAAGGGCTCGCTGTGGCAGCGGATGCCGGGCGACGACTGGAACAAGGCCGCCGGCCTGCGGTCGCTGCTCGCGTTCATGTGGGCGCACCCCGGCAAGCAGCTCCTGTTCATGGGCGGCGAGTTCGGTCAGCGCGACGAGTGGTCGGAGTCCCGTTCGCTCGACTGGCACCTGCTGGACACGCCGTTCCACGCGGGCATCCGGTCGCTGATCGGCGACCTGAACGGGGTCTACCGGCAGTCGCCCGCGCTGTACAGCGCCGACGCGAAGCCCGAGGGGTTCTCGTGGATCGACGCGAACGACTCGGCGGGCAACGTGCTCAGCTTCCTGCGGGTCGGCGAGGACGGCTCGGTGCTGGCGTGCGTGGCCAACTTCGCGGGCATGCCGCACCACGACTACCGGGTGGGCCTGCCTTCGGCCGGTCGGTGGCGCGAGGTGGTGAACACCGACTCGGAGGCCTACGGCGGGTCCGGGGTGGGCAACCTCGGCGGTGTGGTGGCGGAGGAGAAGCCGTGGCACGGCCGGCCGGCGTCGGCGGTGTTGCAGCTCCCACCGGCCGGGGTGGTCTGGCTGGTTCCAGAGGCGCACTGACCTGCGTCTGATCGACCTGCCAGTAAGATCGCGGCATGGCGCTGTCCGACCAGGATCTGCACACCTTGCTCGCCGACATCGAGTCGGATCGAGTCGAGCGCAAGGAGTCGGCCGCCAGCGGGAACTCCGACCGGATAGCTCAAGCCATCTGCGCCTTCGCGAACGATCTGGCAGGTCACCGCCTGCCCGGTGTGTTGTTCGTCGGCGTCCGGGACAACGGTGAGCTTTCGGGCGTCCCGATCACTGACCAACTGCTCCAAAACCTCGCCTCCTTCCGCGATCAGGGGAACATTCTCCCACCCCCTTCCATTACGGTACGAAAGCTGAAGATCGACGACGGCGAAGTCGCGGTGGTCGAAGTGCAGCCGAGCAATTCTCCACCGGTCCGGTACAAGGGTCAGATCTGGATCCGGGTGGGCCCACGTCGGGCGGTCGCCAATTCCCAGGACGAGCGCCTGCTCAACGAACGTCGTCGGTCGCTCGACCTCCCCTTCGACACCCGTCCGGTGAGCGGCGCCACGCCGGCTGACCTCGACCTGGCCCTGTTCGAAGACCTGGTCGTCCCATCGCTCGTACCCCCCGCCGTGTTGGCCGCGAACGGCCGGACCATCGACCAGCGGTTGGCCGCGCTACGACTGACCTCTCCGGACGGGATCCCGACGGCCGCCGGGATCATCACCATCGGACGCGATCCGCTCTCCTGGATACCCGGCGCCTGGGTGCAGTTCCTTCGGGTCGACGGCACGACGCTCGCCGACCCGTTGAATGACGAGAAACGACTTGACGGACCACTTCCGGACGTCCTGCGACAACTCGACGAGATTCTGGCTCTGAACATCAGGTCAGCGGTGGACTTCACGTCCGGAACCACCGAGAGCCGGGTGCCGGACTATCCGATCGCCGCATTGCAGCAGGTAGCGCGGAATGCGGTGATGCACCGGAGCTACGAGCACACCAACGCACCGGTCCGCCTCACCTGGTACCGCGACCGGGTAGAGGTGGTCAGCCCTGGTGGCCCGTTCGGCGTGGTCACCGTCGACACCTTCGGCCAAGGGCTGACGGACTACCGGAACCCGACCTTGGCGGAAATCATGCGCGGCTTGGGGTATGTGCAGCGGTTCGGTGCAGGCATTCCGGTCACGGTGAGCAGCCTGGCCGGCAACGGCAATCCGGATGCCGAGTTCACCCCGACCTCATCACACGTGGCAGTCACCTTGAGGAGTCGCGAGTGAATGTCCCAGTGGTCGCCTTCTTCAACAACAAGGGCGGGGTCGGGAAGACGTCACTCGTCTACCACCTGGCCTGGATGCTGGCCGACACCGGGCACCGGGTGCTCGCCGCCGACCTCGATCCACAAGCCAATCTGACTTCCGCTTTCCTGGACGAAGGTCGACTCGAACAACTGTGGCCGGAGAACAGCCACCATGAAACGGTATGGGGAGCTATCCGACCCTTCCACACCGGCGAAGGCGGCTTTGCCGAGATCAACTTGACGTCGACTTCGGAGAGCCGGCTGGCCCTGTTGCCGGGCGACCTCGCGCTGTCCGCGTTCGAAGACGAACTGAGCAGCGCGTGGCCCAAGTGCCTGGACGGGGACGCACGCTCCTTCCGGGTCATTTCCTCCTTCTGGTCGATCATCAACCGCGCCGTCGAGCAGCACTCGGCCAACCTGGTGCTCGTTGACGTCGGCCCGAGCCTGGGCGCGATAAACCGGGCCGCCCTGGTGAGTTCGGATTACGTGGTGATCCCGGTCGCGCCGGACCTCTTCAGCCTCCAAGGCCTGCGGAACCTCGGCCCGACACTCCGCCAGTGGCGCTCCGGATGGCGCAACCGACTGGAGGTCCGCCCGGCCTCGATCGACTCCTCACCGGCCGGCCGGATGGATGCGCTCGGCTACGTGGTGCTCCAGCACGGCGTTCGACTCGACCGCCCGGTGAAGGCCTACCAGAGGTGGATGGACCAGATTCCGGGTGAATTTCGTTCGGCGGTCCTCGGGGTCGACGAGCCGGCTCCTCCGGTTGATTCCGATCCGCACTGCCTGGGCCAACTCAAGCACTACCACAGCCTCATGCCGCTCGCGCAGGAAGCGCGCAAACCGATCTTTGCGCTGACCAGCGCGGACGGCGCCTTCGGAGGCCATTTCCAAGCCGCGAAAGATGCGTACGGCCACTTCGACTCACTCGCCAAGAGGATCCTCACCGCGATGGAGTCGGATTCCGCATGACCATCCGGTGCGGTGTGCCCGTGCCGTCGGCGGGCACGGACCAGGTTTCCCTCGCCAGGCCGTAGCCCACGGTGGCGGCGTCGGGCCACACCGCCTGGTCGTCGACGCTGCGGGTCTCGGCCAGCGGGGTCTCCGCCATGGTGGCCAGGTCCAGCACGTGCAGCCGCCACGGGCCCGGGTCGACCCGCTTCTTGAACGCCAGCCGGGTGCCGTCCGGCGACAGCGACGGGCATTCCACGTTGTCCCGCAACGCCTCCGCCTCCCACGTCCGGTAGTCGGCCCGGATCAGGTGGGTCCGGCCACGGCTGGCGGCGGTGGCGTAGAACCGGGTGTCGTCCGCGCCGAACGTGACGCCCCAGAAGTTCAGGTCCGGCGCGTGGTACCGCTTCCCGTCGACGGTCAGCGGGATGTCCTCGATCGACTTCCGCAGGTCGTCGGTTTCGGTGTCGAGGATGCCGGTCCGGGTGGAGAAGCCGGCCGTGTTGTAGGAGTCGCCGGACACGAACACCGTCCACGACACCATCCGCCCGCTCGGCGACACCTGGAGCCTGCTCGGGATGCCGGGCACGGCGTGCCGCCGCTCCAGTCCCGCGCGGGTGACCACGAGTTCCGCCATCGGCGGCACGCCCAACCGGGCGGCGAGGCAGGCGACGGTGCCACCCCTCGCCGACTGGCGGTCGCACGCCGCGCCCGCCTCGGCCGGGCGACCGCGGGCGTGCACGACGTACACCGCCGCGGCTGCGATCAGGACGAGGGCCGCGGCGACAGCGGTCGCCCGACGACCGCGCCGGCCAGCACGCACGCCAACAGGACCAGCGACACCAGGATCGCCGTCGACACTCCCCAGAGAGTCCACATCGCTCCAAAAAGGACGGAGGAAACGAGTTTCGCCAACGCCTGACCGGTCTGCAGCACCGCCATCCCGCTGGTGCGCAGCTCGGCCGGCAGCAACGGGCTCGCGGCGGCCATCAGCACGCCGTCCGTGGCCGCGTAGAACACGCCGTGCAGCACCAGGACCACGACGGCGCCCGCGTACGGCGTGAGCAGCAGGCCGAAGGCCAGCGCCAGTGCGACGTGCCCGGCGAGGAACACCGGCCACCGCCCCACCCGGTCGGCCAACCGGCCCAACGGCACGGCCAGCAGCAGGTACACCGCCGCCGTGCCCAACGCCAGCAACGGGAAGTGCACCGCGTCGAGCCCGAGCCGCTGTTGCAGCACCAGGTACAGGAAGGCGTCGCCGACGGTGACCACGCCGAGCACCGCCGCCCAGCCGACCATCCGCCGGAACGGCTTGCGCCACAACGTCTTCAGCGGTGGACGGGCGGGCGTCGGCGCACGGTGGTCGCGCACCAGCAGCCCGAGCAGCACGACACCCAGCGCGGCGACGCAGAAGCTGGTGACGAACACCGCGTCGTAGTCGCCGAGGCTCGCCCACAGCACGAACATCGCCACCAACGGCCCGATGAACGCGCCCACGGTGTCCATCGCCCGGTGCACGCCGAACGCCCGGCCGAGGGTGTCCGGTGTGCTGCTCAACGAGATCAGCGCGTCCCGCGGCGCGGTGCGCAGCCCCTTGCCGGTGCGGTCGACGGCGAGCACGCCGCCCAACGCCACCACCGAGGAGCCCACCGCGAGCAGCCCGAGCTTGGCCAGCGCGGACAGCCCGTACCCGGTCAGCGCCACGGCTTTGCGCCGCTGCCACCGGTCGGCCACGTGCCCGCCGAGCAGTCGCACCACGGCCGTCACGCCGGAGTAGAGCCCGTCCAGCACACCGAACTGGAACGGGCTCAACCCGAGCGCGACCACGAAGTACAGCGGCAGCACCGCGGTCACCATCTCCGAGGAGACGTCGGTGACCAGGCTGACCAGGCCGAGCGCGAGCACGTTGCCCGCGACCCGGCCCCGGCCGGCGGTGCCGCCGGGAGCCTGCCGCGCGGTCGCGATGTACATCAGTGGCAGGTGTAGGTCGGCGTGCTGTCGACCGGCTTCCCGTCCAGGCCCAGGTACTGCCAGGAGTAGGTGCTGTCGGTCAACGTCAGCTTCAGCACGCCGTGGGTGGACTTGGCGAACTCGGTGATCGCCGGGTTGGCGGACACCTTGTAGAGCGACGCGCCGCCGCCACCGCCGATGACCGACCGGGTGCCGTCGGGATCGGCCTTCCCGCCGGCGTTCAACGGCTTGAACCGCTCGTAGTGGTGGTCGTGGCCGCCCAGCACGAGGTCGGTCTTGTTGGCCACCAACGTCTCCCACAACCCGGCGCTGCTGGTGTTGTGGCCGTGCTCGCCGGAACTCCAGCGCGGGTGGTGGAAGTACGCGGCCACACAGCCCTTCCGGTTGGCCGCGAGGTCGCGCTTGAGCCACTCGGCCTGCTCCGAGCCGGGTTTGCCCGACTCGTTCGAGTCCAGCGCGACGAAGTGCCAGTTGCCGTGGTCCCACGAGTAGTAGGTCTTGCCCTGCGGCGTGGCGAGCGCGCCGAAGTAGCCCTTGTACCCGGCCAGCGGCGGGTCGGAGTACGTCTCGTGGTTGCCCGGCGTCGGCTTGGTCTTTGCCTTGAACCGGCCCCAGGTCTTGTCGTAGTAGTTCCGGAAGTCCGACAGGTGCGCGTCGTCGTACTGGTTGTCGCCCATGGTGATCACCGCGAGCGGGTTCATCTGCTCGACCAGCCGCGCGGTCTTCGGGTGCACGCAGGAGGAACTGCTCGCGGTGCACTGCTCGGCGATGTCGCCGGCCGCCGCGATCACGAACGACCCGGAACCGGCGCCCGTCGTGGCGCGGACCTGGTTGCCCGGCGCGGACGTGTTGCCCGCCGCGTCCCTGGCCCGGACGGTGTAGTCGTAGCCCGTGCTCGGGGCCAGGCCGCCGTCGGTGTACGCGGTGCCGGCCGCGGTCGCGACGACCACGCCGTCACGCACGATGTCGTACCCGGCGACGCCCACGTTGTCGGTGGCCGCCGTCCAGGCTAGCGACGCGCTGCTCGACGTCGTGCCGGTGACCCGGAGGCCGGTCGGCACGCTCGGCGGAGTCGTGTCCCCACCACCGGCGCGGACCCCGTAGACCTCCAGTTCCCAGATCGAGTAGCCCCACTCGGTGGCCCGTTCGGTGCCGAAGATCCGCAGGTAGCGGCCGGTGCCGGTGAGCCCGTTGTGGGTGTCGGAGGCACCGTCGCCGGTGCTGCGGCTGCTGATGTCGGTCCACGACGAGCCGTTGGCGGAGAGCTGGACCTGGTACTTGGTCGCGTGAGCGGCCTCCCAGCGGACGACCACCTGGTGGACCTCGGCCGCGCCGCCGAGGTCCACGGTGAGCCACTGGGGATCGATGCCGGGCGCGCTGGCCCAGCGGGTGTCGGGGCGGCCGTCGACCGCGAACTGGCCGGCCAGACCGTTGTCCTCGACGGACGACGTGGTGACCGGTTTTCCTTGGGAGAGTAGGGAATCAGCGGGTGCGCTGGCGGCCGTCAACGGCTGTGCGAGCAGAGCGAACACAGCCACCGAGGCCAGTGGTGCGACTCGGCGCACGGGTTCTCCTCACGGTCCGGGGCGGCGGCTCGGGAGCAGAATCGTAAAGGTTGTTTACAATCGGCAGGTTAGCGGCAGCCGAGCGCCGAAGTCAACGCACCCCGCCGCCCGGCTGGACCGCGAGGATCCGGGCGTAGTCCTTGAGCTTGACCGCGTTCGCCGCCTTCGTCGTCATCCGGTTGAAGAACCCGGACAGCAGCCTGGTGTTCAGCACCCGGTACATGCGGTTGCGCTGACGGATCCTGGCCTCGGTCGGCGGGGCCAGGAACCGGCCCGCGTCGCGCGCCAGCTTCTGGCCGCCCTCGACGTACCGGCGCAACTCGTGCTCGTAGTTCGCGAACGCCGTCACGTGGTCGTCCCGCGCCGCCGCCAGCTCGCCCGCCAGCACGTACGCCCCGACGATCGCCGCGCCGGTGCCGAGGCCGCCCACCGTCGCCCCGTACGCCGCGTCGCCGAGCAGCACGACCCGGCCGGACGACCAGCGGCCCACGTCGATCCGGCTGATCGAGTCGAAGTACAGGTCGTCGGACCGCTCCAGCAGCTCCAGCAGGCGCGGCACCTCCCAGCCGGCGCCGTCGAACACGTCGGCCAGCACGCGCCGGGCGTCGTCGCGCGCGAGCTGCACGGGCGCCGGGAACACGAAGGACGCACTGGTCGGGCCGACCAGCACGCACCGGTTGGGCTCGGTGTAGATCAGGCCGGAGCGGTCCAGGCCGAACGGGTTGCCGACCAGCTCGAAGGCCGCGATGTGGTGGTCGAGGTAGGTGAGGTACTGCTCCTCCGGGCCGAACGCCAGCCGCCGGATCGTGGAGTGCAGCCCGTCCGCCCCGATGACCAGGTCGAACGTCCTCGGTGCGGCGTTGCGGAACGTGACGTCCACCCCGGTCCGGGTCTCCTTCAGCGACGTGACCGTGTCGCCGAAGACGTAGTCCGTGCGGTCCCGGGTCCGCTCGTACATGAGCCGCGCCAGGTCGCCGCGCCGGATCTCCACGTCACCGCTGAAGGCCTCGCCCGGCAGCCGCGCCACCTCGCGCCCCGTCCCGTCGACGACCACCTGCGCGCCCATGTGGGTCGCCCGCTCGCGGACCTCGTCCAGGATGCCCATGCGGCGCAGCACGGTCAGGTGCGCCTCGCCCCGGAAGTCGACGCCGAACCCGCCGTCCCGCAGCACGGGCGCACGTTCGACCACGGTCGTCGTGTGGCCGTACCGGTTGAGCCAGAGCGCGACGGCGGGACCGGCCACGCTCGCGCCCGAGATGAGGATGTCCATGGGCGCACGATGCGTCGAGTCGCTGACAGGTCGCGCACGAAGTGCTGACAACGCCCCCTAAGGGGTTCGGAGACGGCACAATGGTGCGATGCGGCACGCTTCGGCTCGGCTGATCCTGCTGGTGGCGGTGGCCCTCGTGGCCTCGGGATGCACTCAACTGGTCGACGGCCGTCCGATGGCGGGCAAAGTCGTGGCCAAGGACGGTGTCGACCCGGGCTTCATCAAGGGCACCGACGGCGGGCCCATCGACCAGCTCGCGGCCACCGCGATCACCGACATCGACACGTTCTGGGCGGACGCGTTCCAGGCCACGTTCGGCGAGAAGTGGCGTCCGCTGGAGGGCGGCATCTACTCCGTCGACACCTCCGACCCGTCGGCCAAACCGCCGCCGTGCACGGAGAAGGCCAGCGACGTGGAGGGCAACGCGTTCTACTGCCCCAGCGCCGACGCCATCGCGTGGGACCGGGCCGCGCTGCTGCCGGTGCTCAAAGACCAGTTCGGCGACGCGGCCGTGGTGATCGTGCTCGCCCACGAGATGGGGCACGCCGTGCAGCGCCGGATGGGCATCACGCCCGAGGCCGAGCGCCGGGAGCCGCAGAAGTACCCGACGATCCTCACCGAGGCGATGGCCGACTGCTTCGCGGGCAGCTTCGTCAAGTGGGTCAACGACGGCAGGTCCGAGCACCTCGACATCGGCACGGACACGCTCGACTCGGCGCTGGGCGCGCTGATCACGTTCCGCGACCCCGTCGGCACGTCCCCCAACGACCGGTCCGCGCACGGCAACGCGTTCGACCGGGTGTCCGCGTTCCAGGACGGCTACCAGCAGGGCACGAAGTTCTGCGCCGCGATGACGGTGGAGAACCGGCCGTTCACGCAGCAGGCGTTCACCAGCGTCGACGACCGGGACCGGGGCGGCAACCTGCCCTTCGACGAGATGCTGGAAGCCGTCACGCCGGACCTGAACACGTACTACGCGGCGCTGGTCGCCACCAAGGGCAAGACTTGGACGCCGCCGAAGACCACGCCCGTCCAGGACGAGCCGGACTGCTCGGGGGACCAGGGGCCGATCGCGTTCTGCCCGAAGGACAAGTCGGTCGAGATCGACGTCGCCCGGGACCTGCCCGAGCTGCACGCCGAGATCGGCGACTACGCGACCGGCGTGCTGCTGGCGTCCCGCTACGGCCTGACCGCGTTGTCCGTGATGGGCAAGGACATCGAGGGCTCCGACGCGGCGACCGGCGCCCTGTGCCTGGCCGGCGCGTACACGCGCGAGGTGTTCACCAACCCGCAGAAGTTCGGCCTGTCCCCCGGCGACCTCGACGAGGCCGTGCGGGTCCTGCTCGCGTACGACTACGCGGCCCGCGACGCGACCGGCAAGTCCGTGGTGGACCCCGGTTTCGCCCGGGTCGACGTGTTCCGCGGCGGTGTCTTCGAGGGCGTGAAAGCCTGCGGGCTCGGCTAGACCGGTCACACGACGGCCGTTCGCCAAGTAGGGTTCGGGCCGGATCGCACGGATCGGGATGGGGCTGGGGCATGGCTCGACGAGTGTTCACGGCCGCGGCGCTGGTCGCGGTCACGGCGCTGGCCGCCGGCTGCACGCAGGCGGTCGACGGCTTGGCGAAAGCCGTCCGACCGGACGTGTCGAAGGTGTCCGGCCTCGACATCACGACCGGTGAGAGCGGGGCCAAACCCGGCGTGCCGGACGCGGACCTGAGGGTGGAGAACGCCGACGGCGGCGAGATGGACCGGTTGGCCATCAACACGCTCGCCGACGTCGAGGAGTACTGGTCCGAGCAGTTCCCGACGAACTTCGACGACAAGAAGTTCGAGCCCGTCAAACGCCTGGTGTCCTACGACTCCAACGGCACGGGCGTGGAGATCTGCCGCACCAACACCAAGGGCGTGGCCAACGCCTTCTACTGCTCGCTGGACGACAGCATCGCGTGGGACCGGGGCGACCTGCTGCCGATGCTGGACGACGCCTTCGGCCCCATGGCGGTGGTGACCGTCCTCGCCCACGAGATGGGCCACGCCGTGCAGTACAAGCTCGGCGAGAAGGGCGGCATCAACCAGAGCACGCCGTCGATCATCAAGGAACAGCAGGCGGACTGCTACGCCGGCAACTTCTTCCGATGGGTGGCGGAAGGCAAGTCCAAGCACTTCCGGATCTCGACGGGACCGGGCCTGAACCAGGTCCTGGCGACGATGTTCTTCATCCGCGACGCGGCCGGCACCTCAGCCGAGAAGCAGGGCGCACACGGCAGCGCCTTCGACCGCGTGGCAGCGTTCCAGTTCGGCTTCGCCGGCGACCCGAAGCGCTGCGCGGACATCGACGAGCAGGAGATCAAGAGCCGGATCACCCAGCAGAAGTTCGACCCGCAGGAGAAAGATGAAGGGCAGGGCAAGGGCAACCTGAAGGTGGACGACCGCCGTTCCCTGGAACTGCTGGAGGAAAGCCTCCGAAACGCCTACAAGCAAAGCGGAGCAACCCCGCCGACCTTGAAACAGGGCGACGCCGAGTGCCCGGACGCGCAGGAAACCTCACCGGCCTCGTACTGCCCGGCCACGAACACCATCGCCATCGACCTACCCGACCTGGCCAAGATCGGCACCCCGCCGAAACGAGGCCAGAAGGGCGGCATCGGCGACTTCGCGGCCTTCGCCGAAATCGCCTCCCGCTTCGCGCTGTCCATCCAGAAGGCAACGGGCTACTCCCTGGAAGGCCCGGCCGCCGGCCTCCGCACGGCCTGCCTGACCGGCGCCTGGGCAGGCACCACAACCGAATCTTCGGCCCGGCTACGACTGTCGTCCGGCGACCTGGACGAGGCGGTGGCCGAACTGCTGGCCGACAGGAGCCTCATCGCGGCAGACGTGAACGGCACCGTGGTGCCTTCGGGCTTCGCCCGGGTAGAAGCCTTCCGAGACGGCTTCTTCGAGGGGTCCGGCCTCTGCACCCGCAAATACTCGGGCTGACTTCAAGAGACCTGCGCGAGCACCCAGGCTAGGAGCCTGCGCGAGCACCGCAGTCAGGAGCTGGCGCGAGCACCGCAGCAAGAAGCCTGCGCGAGCACACAAAGGGGCCTCGTGTTCTCCCCGTATGGCCTGCCCGCAGGGCTACCGCGCTTGTCAAGGAGGTGCAAGCACGCTTTTCGCTTGCGCCTCCTTGACAAGTGTGGTGGTCTTTGACCAGGCCATACGGGGAGAACACGACGCCTTGGCATTTCCTCCCCGGAGGCCTGCCTAGCGGCGAGCGTCGCTTTTCGCTTTTAGACGAAGAGCTAAAAGCGTCCTCGCCGGACAGGCAGGCCGCCAAGGATGTACACAAAAGCAAGACTCGGGCGTCGTGTCATCCCCGCATGACCTGGTCAAAGACAACCACCCTTTTCCTGGGTATGCAAGCGAAAAGCGTGCTTGCATACCCAGGAAAAGCGCGGTTCCCTGCGGGCAGGCCATACGGGGATGACACGCAGCCCACCACTCGGTGTGCGCGCTGCGCGCGCCACTGCGAGGAGCGCGGCGCGCGCCAAGGGCAAGAGCGCGAAGGGCGCGGTGCGGCTGTGTGTGTTTGTTCGGTTCGTGCTTGGTCAGAACAGGGCGCTGGCCAGGTTTCGACGGGCCTTTGCCACTCGTTCGTCGTCGGGTGGGAACAGTTCGAACAGGCCCACCAAGTGTTCGCGGACCTTGTCTCGGTCGTCTCCGAACACCCGGCGCACGGTGTCGATCAGTCGTTTGAAGGCCGCGTCCACGTCCTGCCCCGCCAACTCCACGTCGGCGGCTGCGAGTTGGGCGTCGACATCCTCCGGGTTGGCGTTCGCGGCCTGCACCACGTCGGGGGTCAGGCTTTCCGCCCTGGCGGTGAAGCGGACCTGGGCCAGGGCTGCCTTGGCTTCCGCGTTCGCCGGTTCGGCGGACAGGATGGCCTCGTAGGCTGCCTCGGCGGCGGCGAAGTCGCCCTGTTCGAACGCCTCCTCGGCGGCGACGAAACGGGGGTCCTCCGGGGCCTCGGTCGGCGCTTCCTGTCCGGCCTCCGCTGCCTTGATGCCGGGCAGCCGATCGCGCAGGGCGTCCAGCAGGCGGTTGATCCACTGCGTGAACTCGGCTTCCGGCAACGGGCCGGCGAACGCGTCCACGGGCTGGCCGGCGGCCACCGCCACGACGGTCGGCACGGACTGCACGCCGAAGGCCTGGCCCACCCTGGGGCTGGCGTCGAGGTCCACTCGGGCCAGGATCCAGGCGCCGCCGCCTGCTCGGGCGGCTCGTTCCAGGATCGGGGAGAGCTGCCCCGCCTCCGGGCTCCAGGACGCGGTCAGCTCGACCACGACCGGGAGGTCCAGGGAGCGCTCGATCACCGACTGGAACGTCGCCTCGGTGACGTCGAGCACCCACGGACTGGGGCCGGTGTCCGCCCCGGCCGCGCCGGACGGCGGTGTGGTGGGGCGCTGGCGGGCCGCGTCGGCCCGTGCCTTCAGCGCGCCGAGGTCGACCGCCCCGGACAGCGCGGCGGACAGTGCTGCGGTCTTGCGAGGGTCTGGCCTTGTCACGGTTCCATCCTGGCACGAGTCCTCTACTCGACCGCGACCGGTCAGGCGGTCAGTTCACCTACTGGGTCGATCGCCATGGGGTTGGTGCGCATCATCTCGTTCTGCCGGCCGAGCGACAACGCGATCGGCGTCATCAACTCCAGGAACCGGGCGGTGCCGTCCGCTCCCAGGACGTCCCAGGGCCGCGCGGCGGCCTCGTCGGTCCGCCGCTCGATCTCCGCCCGCAGGGAACGGCCCGCCGGCGTCAGACCGTCGTCATAAAGACCCCGCGAGGTCAACGCCGCTTCGGCGGCCCGCCACTCCTCCTCGTTCCACCCGCGCGCCACCCGCAGGTAGGCCGGGTCCAGGCCCTTGTCCGCCCCGAACAGCACCAACGTCTCGCACGCCGACAAACCGGCCGCGACCAGCGCCGCCAGGTGCCCGTCACCCCGTGATTCACGCAGGGTCGTGCACGCCTGCCACAGCGCGAGGTGGGGCTCGTCCGGGACCGGCAGAGCCGCGTTGGCCGCGCCCAGCACCCGTCCCGGCAGCGGCACCTCCGAAGCTGCCTGGACGGCCAGTTCGGCGGCTTCCGCGACATCCAGGGACGGCAGCATCCGACGCAACGCCCCGTCCACGCCCCGCAGCCGCGCCTCCAGGAACGCTTCGGGCGAAGCGATCTCCCAGGCGTCGGGCAGCGCCCGCGACACCATGCCGACGTGGAAGGTGAAGAACGCGGCGGTCACGGTCTGCGGGGCCGCCGCGCCCAGCGGTGCGGCGCGCATCCCGAAGTAGCCCATCCAACCGCCCTTGCACCCCAGCTCGTCGGTCACCGCGCGGGACTCCGGCGTGAAGTACGTGACGTCGTGGTAGGTCTCGAAGCGCAACCACAGGTCTCGGGGCGAGGGCGACATGGCCCCAAATTAGTAGGACTTCCGACTATTTGCCAGAGGCAACCTGCGTGGCTACTCGCCCGGGTCCAGGTGCCGCTCGACCCGCTCCACCTTGGCCCGGAGCTGTCCGGTGTAGCCGGGCCGGATGTCCGCCTTGATCACCAGACCCACCCGCGGCGCGGTGGCCTGCACGACCTCGGTCGCCTTCTTCACCACCGCCATCACCTCGTCCCACTCCCCCTCGACCAGGGTGAACATGGCGTTGGTCTCGTTGGGCAAGCCGGACTCCCGAACCACCCGCACGGCCTCGGCGACCGCCGCCGCCACGCTGTCGGACTCCCCGCCGAGCGGGCTGACACTGAACGCGACGAGCACTGCTGCCTCCTGATAGCCGGGTACCCACTGGTAGCTTCGGCGGCATGACGTCCCAGCCGCTCCCGTTCGACCCCATCGCGCGCGCCGCCGAGCTGTGGGAGAAGCGGATCGGACCGTCGACGTCGATGGCGGCGGTCACGAGCGTCATGCGAGTACAGCAGATCATCCAGTCCGCCGTGGACACCGCCCTCAAACCGCACGGCCTGACGTTCGCCCGGTTCGAGGCCCTGGTCCTGCTGACCTTCGCGCGGACCGGCAGCCTCCCCATGCGCGTCATGGGCGAACGCCTCCAACTGCACCCCACGAGCGTGACCAACATCGTGGACCGCCTGGAGGCGGACGGCCTCGTCCGCCGCAACCCCCACCCCACCGACCGGCGCACCACCCTGGTGGAGATCACCGAGGCCGGCCACACCCGCCGCGAGGCCGCCACCGAGGCCGTGGTCGGGGTGGAGTTCGGCTTGCGCGGCCTGACGGACCGGCAGACCGAACAGCTCACCGACCTGCTGGCGAAGGTCCGCCGCGCGGTGGGCGACTTCGAGGACTGAACTCTGCTCGGGGGAATCCATTCGACTGTTCGGGCGCGGATAGGCCACGCTGCACGGCGTGCGGGAAATCGTGGCGTTGGTGACCGTGGACGGGCAGTACGTCGGCTCCGTCCCGCCGTTCGTGGTCGACAGCCCTTGGTGGAACGACGTGGAACCGGTCACCGCGCACCTGGACTCGACACTGGGCGTGACCACGAGCGTGCTGCGCCTGGTCTCCGCCACGGGATCGGGGATGCGCGACGGGACGGTCACCTACCAGGTGGAAGCATCCGACGTCCCCACCGGTCTGTCCGCTGTGGACACGTACGAATTCCCCGACACCCCACTCCGAATGCCCTGGGCCCGCCCCGGCGGACCGGCCGCTCTGGTGGCGTGGGCGGATCGCTTCGTACCGGTACGTCGTGCCGAACAGGTGAAGACGTGGAACCTGTCCTGCCTGTACCGGTTGCGCACACCGGCCGGAACGCTGTGGGCCAAGGAGATTCCCGCGTTCATGGCCGATGAGGCAGCGGTGATCCGACTGGTCGGCGAGGAGGATCCGACCCTCGTGCCCGCAGTGGTCGCGTCAGAACCCCGACGCCTGCTGATGGTGGAAGCCCCCGGAGAAGATTGCTGGCGCCCCACACCGGAGATGATCGCCGACATCGTCCCACGGTGGGTGGCGGTGCAGGCGGCACTGGCCGGCCCGGCCCGACTGCGGGTCAGGGACGTCCCAGTGCCCGACTTCGGCCTGCCGAACACCGTGCTGCACGGCGACTTCCACCCCGGCAACTGGCGGTCGGGCGGCACACTCCTGGACTGGGGCGACGCACACTGGGGCCACCCGGCACTCGACGCGGCCCGACTGCTCGGTTTCGTACCACCCGAGACCCGTCCCGTGGTGGAAGAGGTGTGGTCCTCAGCCTGGCTGCGACACCGACCCGACAGCGACCCGTCGGGCGCACTGCGGCACGCCCGACCCGCCGTGCACTTGGTCGGGGCGCTGGTGTACCAGGAGTTCCTGGACAACATCGAGGAAAGCGAACGGCTCTACCACGCCGGAGACCCGGAACGGGAACAGGCACTGGCCCAGTCGTTGACTCAGTCGTTGGCGCTCTGAGCCTCGACCAACTTGCCGTTCCGCTGAGCCCACCGCTCGAAGACGATCGTCCCGAACGGCGGGATGCTCGCCAGCAGCGCCCACACCGTGGTCCGACGATCCCAGCGGTGCGCCAGCATGAGGGTCACCAGGACGTAGCCCACGAAGACCACCCCGTGGATCGGCCCGAAGACCTTCACCCCGATCTCGTTGTTGACCAGCACGTACTTGAAGAACATCCCGATCAGCAGACCTGCCCAGGACACGGCTTCGGCCAGCGCGAGAAGACGGAAACGGCCAACGGGGCTGCTCAGCATGTCCCCCATTGTGGTGAGTGACCCGGCTCACCGAACGCCGGGGTCCGTTTTGCCGGTTGCCGGCACGGCAGCACAGCAGTCCGGGCCCGCACACGAGCACACCAACCCGAAGCCTGCGCGAGCACAGCAGCAAGAAGCCTGCGCGAGCACACAAGTGGGGCCTCGTGTTCTCCCCGTATGGCCTGCCCGCAGGGCAACCGCGCTTGTCAAGGAGGTGCAAGCACGCTCTTCGCTTGCACCTCCTTGACAAGTGTGGTGGTCTTTGACCAGGTCATACGGGGAGAACACGACGCCTTGCCCTTCCCTCCCCGGAGGCCTGCCAAGCGGCGAGCGTCGCTTTTAATCTTTTAAGACGAAGAGCGGTCGCGGCTGCCCATAGACGAAGAGCTAAAAGCGTCCTCGCCGGACAGGCAGGCCGCCAAGGATGTACACAAAAGCAAGACTCGGGCGTCGTGCCATCCCCGCATGACCTGGTCAAAAGACAACCACCCTTGTCAGGAATGCGCAAGCGAAAAGCGTGCTTGCGCATTCCTGACAAGCGCGGTTCCCTGCGGGCAGGCCATACGGGGATGACACGCAGCCCACCGACAGGTGTGGCGCTGCGCGCCGTGTGTGGGCTAGTCCTCCCAACGGAAGATGCGGGCGGCGATGAAGCCGACTACCAAGGTGAAGCCGATGAGCACTGCCGAGGGGACCAGTAGTGCTTCGACTCCCTTGCCTCGTACCAGGACGTCCAGCATGCCGTCGTTCATGTGGCGTAGTGGGAAGATGTTCGACACGGTTTGCAGCCAGCCCGGGGTGTTCTCCACGGGGAAGAACGTGCCGGACAGGAATGCCATCGGCAGAATGATGATGTTGGCTGCTCCGCTGGCGGCTTCCTCTGTCTTGCAGAACGAACCGACGAGCATGCCGACCGCGAAGAACGCTGTGGTGCCCAGCACCAGCAACGGGAGGGCCAGCCACCACTGACCGGTCAGTTTGAGGCCGAACATCGGGGTCAGGGCCACTGCCACGAAGACCACGCCCTGGGCCACGGCCGTGCCGATGCTCACCAGGACGCGTGAGCTGAGGACGGCGGTCGGGCCGACGGGGGCCAACCGAATCCGGCGCAGGACCTGCTTCTTGCGCCAGGACACCAGGGTCAGTGCCGCGCCGAAGACGCCTGAGATCGAGACCGCCCACGACAGGATGCCGGGGGTCAGGTACTGGATCGGTTTGAGGGACGCGTCTTCCACCGACTTGGCTTCGAGGGTGAATGTCGGGGGCGCGTTGGTCACGCCCAGGTTCACCTTGTCCACGACACCGGAGACGATGCCTACCACGGTCTGTGCCTTGACCTGGTCGCTGGCCGCGAAGGTCAGCTCCACGTCATTGCCGTTCACCGCCACCAAAGCAGGCAGGTCGCCGTCGTGGACCTTTTGCCTCGCCGTGTCGGCGTTGTCGTACTTCTCCAGTTCCAATGCGCCGGTCTTGTCCAGTGCGGTGATCACGGGACCGTCGCCGACGATCGCGATCTTCGTCTTGTCGGCGCCCGCGTCGCGGAACAACAAGCCGAACACGACGAGGAACATCAACGGGAAGATGAAGACGAAGAACAGTGTCATCTTGTCGCGGACGAAACCCTTGAGCATCGCCACGGAAAGGCTCTTGAACGCGGTCATGCCCGGTACTCCCGTCCGGTCAGGTTGAGGAACACGTCCTCCAACGTGGCCGTTCGCACCTGCAGGCCGTCGAGCGTGCCGCGTTCGGCCAAAGCCGACAGCACGGGTGCGGGTTTGCGGGTCGAGATGGTCAGCGAGACCTCG
Organism: Actinosynnema sp. CS-041913; assembly: GCF_050942485.1. Classification (NCBI taxonomy): domain Bacteria; kingdom Bacillati; phylum Actinomycetota; class Actinomycetes; order Pseudonocardiales; family Pseudonocardiaceae; genus Actinosynnema; species Actinosynnema sp. CS-041913. The sequence goes on from NZ_CP192037.1 coordinate 7,777,907, forward strand.
TCCTCCTGGGCCTGCTCCACGCCGACGATCGCCTTGGCGTCGGCCAGCGGGAGGCTGCCCTTCTGGAGGACGACGTGCGTGGGCGCGTCCAGGCCCCGGACGAGGGTCGCGGGTGCGTCCATGGCGAGGATCCGGCCCCGGTCCATGATCGCCACGCGGTCGCAGAGGATCTCCGCCTCGTCCAGGTAGTGCGTGGTGTACACGATGGTCTTGCCGCGCGCCTGGATCGCCCGCAGCACGTCCCACAGGTTCCGCCGGGCCTGTGGGTCCAGCGCGGCGGTCGGCTCGTCCAGGAAGACGATGTCCGGGTCGTGGACCAGGGCGCACGCGATGGACAGCCGCTGCCGCTGGCCACCGGAGAGCTTGTTCTCCTGCACGTCGGCCTTGTCGGTCAGGCCCACCAGCTCCAGCATGTCGACGGCTTTCGCGGCGGTGACGCCGTAGAGCGAGCCGAACGTCTGCAACTGCTCCTTGGCGGTGAGCTTCTCGAAGAAGCTCGAAGCCTGGAGCTGCACGCCGATCCTGGGCAGCAGCTTCGCGTTGCGCGGCCACGGGTTCTCGCCGAGCAGCGTCACGGAGCCGGCGTCGGCCTTGCGGAGGCCTTCCACGATCTCCAGGGTCGTGGTCTTGCCCGCCCCGTTCGGCCCGAGGATGCCGAAGAACTCCCCCTCGGCGACGGTGAACGAAACACCGTCCACCGCCTTCAAGTCACCGTAGTGCTTGCGGATGTCCGCGACCACGACGGCTGGTATGCGCGCCCCTGTCATGGCTGGACCGTAGTCCGTTGGAGTGAGAGTGACCGGCGAACCGGAGGAAGCGTGCGACGAAAGTGAACAAAGCTCGATACGTTGGATGGTCCGCCGTCGCTCTGCGCGCTCGACCGTCCGCGCAGCGTGAAATCACCGGTCGGGGCAGAGCGAGGGCGGCGCGGCGCCCGGCCCGGTGCCCCAGGTCGCTTCGCCCGGGTCGGCGGTCAGGTCGAACGCCAGGGCGGCGCCCTCGGTGAGGCTCTCGTAGTCGACCCAGACGCGATCGTGTGGTGTGTCGTCCAGCCGGGCGGCTTTGACGTACTGGAGCGTGGAAGTGTCCGTGCCGGATGCGGTGATCGTGATGTCCCGACCTGATTCGAGGTGGATCACGGCACGGCTGAACCTGGGCGCGTGCAGGACGAACTGCCCGGTGCCCGGTGTCACGGGGTAGAGGCCGAGCGCGCTGAACACGTACCAGGCCGACATGGTGCCGAGGTCGTCGTTGCCGGTCACGCCGTTCGGGGCGTTGACGAACAGGGACTGCGCCGCGCGGTTCACGGCCGAGGTCTTCCACGGTTCGCCGACCAGCGCGTACATCCACGGCGCGTGGAGGTCCGGTTCGTTGTTCGGGTTGTAGCGGAACTGGTTGTAGTAGTCGTAGGGACCGACCACCCACTTCTCGCGCACGGTCCCGGCCGGGTCCGCCACCAGGTCCGGATAGGCGAAGAAGTCGTCCAGGCGGGCGGCGGCCTTCTCCTTGCCTCCCAGACGTTCCACCAGACCGGGCACGTCCTGCTGCACGAGCCACTGGTACTGCCAGGCGGTGCCCTCGTGGAAGCCGTCCTGCCCCTGCGGGGTGAACGGTCGCAGCCACTCGCCGTTCGCGGTCTTCGGGCGCGGAAACCCGGTGAAGCCCCGGTCGGCGACCGTGGTGTCCCACAGCACGCGGTAGTTCCGGCCACGCCGGCGCAGCTCGGCGGCGTCCTCCTGGTGTCCCAACGCTTCCGCCATGACCGACAGCGCGGCGTCGGCCAAGGCGTACTCCATGGTCGCGGACGCGCCGTGGTGCGGGTCCACGTCCTGGCCCTTCTTCGGGAAGTCCTTGTCGAACTGGACGAAGCCGTTCGCCAGGTACGACGGGTTCCCGGCGCGGCCCTCGAAGGGGGACGACGCGGGCGGGACCTCGTCGGCGTTCCTGATCAGCGCCGCGTACGCCTTGTCCTCCAGGCCTTCCAGCGCGCCGAACCGCCACAGGTCCACCAGGAACGGCGTGACCGGGTCGCCGGTCATCGTGTTCGTCTCCTGGTTGGCGTACGCCCAGCGGGGCAGCCGGCCGCCCTGCTCGTGGATGGCCAGCACGGACCGGGCGATGTCCCTGGCGCGACCCGGGCGGAGCAGGGCCAGCAACTGGTTGTGGGCGCGATAGGTGTCCCAGAGCGAGTAGTACTCGTAGTAGGTCCAGCCGTCCGCCGTGTGGACCTGGTCGTCGAAGCCCCGGTAACGGCCGTCGATGTCGTTGCCGGTCAACGGTTGCAGCAGCACGTGGTACAGCGCCGTGTAGAAGACGGTGCGGTCGTCGGCGTCGGCCGTGTCGATCTCGATCGACCGGAGTTCGTCGCGCCACCGCGACTGCGCGGCGTCGCGGAGTACGTCGAACGGCTTGCCCCGGGCCTCGGCCAGGTTCTTCGCCGCGCCCTCGGCGTCCACGTGCGAGATGGCCGTCGCGGCGGTGACCGGGCCGTCGGCGAACGTCACCCACTGGCCGCGCAGGCCCGCGCCGCCTGCCGCGCCGCCCCAGTTGCCGGTCCGCGCGAACGGCCGGTCGAACGTCGTGGTGAAGTAGGTCGTGTACGGCTTGCCGCCGCAGAACGCCTGCGCGGTGACGGTTCCCGCCAACGTCCGGTCGTCCACCACCCGGACGCTGCTGCGGGACACCGGCTCCCGGTCGTTGGCCTGCCCCACGTTCACCAGCACGTGCGGCGTCGTGCCGGGCGGGAACGCGAACCGCTCGACACCGGTCCGCGTGGTCGCCGTGCTCTCCACCGTGATGCCGGAACCGAGCCGGACGCGGTAGTGGCCGGGCCGGCCGACCTCACCGTCGTGCGCGTAGGCCACGCCGTACCGCCGGTGGTCGAAGCTCGCCGGCAGGCCGGTGGTGGGCAGGATCGACACCAGGCCGCCCTGTTCCGAGCACCCCGCGCCGGAGAGGAAGAAGTGGCCGAACCCGCGGATCACCGGGTCGTCGTAGCGCCAGCCCGCGTAATGCGACCCGATCGGACTGGAATGGGCCATGCCGAACGGCACGGCCGCGCCGGGGAACGTGTTCCCGTCGTCCTTGCTGCCGATGAACGTGTTCACCGACGCCACCGGGTCCGCCTGCGCATTCACGGGTATCACCATAGTGGCCATTACCACGAATAACGCCAGGCCGCCGGACGAGAAGTTCCGCGGTATTGCCCGCAAGGACGTGCGGCCACCCGGAGCGGGCAGCCGCACGTGCCCCGGTCAGCGCCAGCGCTGGTTCGCGCCGCCGTGCCAGTCCCACTGCACGGCCCGGCCGCCGTTGGCGGTCGACCACTCGTAGACCTCCAGCGCCTTGCCGCTGTGCTTGCTCACGTACCGGAAGCTGTTGGTGTCGTCGTACCAGGTCTGGTACCAGCGTTGGTTGTTGCCCCAGTGGCAGTCCCACTGGACGAGCTTGCCGCCGTTCGAGGTCGACCACTCGTAGACGTCCAGGCACTTCCCGCTGTGCGCGCTCTTCAGCGAGTAGGAGCCGTCGTCGCCGTGCCGGACGAACGTCCACAACTGGTTGTTGCCGTAGTGGCAGTCCCACTGCACGATGTCGCCACCGTTGGCGGTGGACCAGCCGTGGACGTCCAGACACTTGCCGCTGTGGTCGTTGCGGAGCGAGTACGTCCCGTTCGTGGCCTGGATCCGGTCGGCCGCGGAGTCGGCGTCCTGCGCCGCGGCGGACGCGCCGGATGGTGCCACGAGCAGTGCGAGCACCGCCATGGCTCCCGTCAACACACTCACCATGATTCGCCTCATCGGGTCTTCTCCCAATAGTTGCGGTAACGACCGACTCAGTCTCGGAGAAGGTCCTGATGAACGGCTTGATTTGTGCTTAAGAACCGGTACGAGCAGATCGTGAGGCACAGGGGTGAACTTCACAGTTCTCGGCGAGGTATGCGCATGGAAGGGTCGTCAGGTAATTCCATTGGGTGGTCCTCGGACACGTGCGCTACTCGCCGTGTTGCTTTTGGAAGCCGACCGGGTGGTGCCGGTAGATCGAATCATCCGACTGTTCTGGGAGGACGAGGTGCCGGTCACTGCGCGCAACGCCGTGCAAGGTCTGGTGGTGGCGCTGCGGCGATCGCTGAGAGGCCAGCCGGACGTGCGGCTGGTGACCCGCGGCCCCGGCTACCTGCTGCACGTCGACCCCGGTTCGGTCGACGTGTTCCGGTTCCGCGTCGAGGTGGAGCGGGCCCGCACGCTGCCCGACCGGGAGGCGGCCGACGTGCTGCGGGACGCGTTGGCGCTGTGGCGGGGCGCGCCGCTGGCGGACATCCCGTTCGAGTCGGTGCGGGTGCGGCTCGGCGGCTTGCTGGAGCAGGAGCTGCTGGCGGCGCTGGAGCTGCGCGCGGAGATCGAGCTGCGGCTGGGCAAGCACCGCGACCTCGTGCCGGAACTCGCCCGCCTGGCCGACGAGCACCCGGTCCGCGAGTCACTGCACCGGCTGCTGATGCTCGCGCACTACCGCAGCGGGCGCACGGCGGAGGCGCTGGAGACTTACCGGCGGCTGAACCACCGGCTGGTCGCCGAGTACGGCATCACCACCGGCCCCGCGCTGCGGGAGCTGCACGCGACGATGTTGCGTGCCTAGGCCACCCCGATCGCGAACACGTGGAACGAGCCGCCGGTCACCGACGTGGGCAGGGTCACCGACCGCACCTGCTTGGGCAGCAGGGTGATCGGCGCGGTCGCGAAGACGAACACCGTGAGCTGCTGGGAAGTCCCGCTGGAGTTGTTGCGGTACGGCATGGTCGCCACGATCCGGTTGTCGTACGACGGCGGCGTCGAGGAGTTGCCGCCGAGCGCCCAGTCGGACAAGCCGACGTCCGCTGTCTGCGTGGCGCCGTCGGCGTAGGTGACGGTGAGCGTGCCGGCCGCCTTGCCGTTCCCGGCACTGCCCAAGAGTCCCAGTCTCGTGCCGGTGGCGTTGACCGTCACGGTCTGGCCGCTGCTGGTGGCGTTGTCCGGCTCGCCTACCGGCGAGGTGGGCCAGGTGTACGCGATGCCGTCCTGCGTCACCGTCGCGCCGGGCGTCAAGCCCTTCTCCGCCAACGACTTCCGCGAGTAGCTCCACCCCTGGCCGTCGAAGTTGCCGATCGCCTGGTCGTCGTCCGGTGACGTGCCGACGTTGTTGAACGCCGCCCGCAGGCTGCCCGGGTCGGCCACCAGCACGGAGATCGAGCTGCGCTGGCCGTTGGAGAACGCGACCGGGACGCGGTGGATCTGCTCGGCGGCGTCCGCGGCCACCTTGACGGCCACCTGCTGACCGGCCTTCTCACCGGCCGGGAGCGTGATCTCGCCCCGCGTCGGGGTGAGCGCGATCCCGGTGGGCGGCTGGGCGCTCCAGGCGAGCTTGCCGCCCTTGCCGGAGAAGTCCTGCGCCCCGACGGTCACCGCGCCGGCGCCGCCGGCGGGCAGCACCAGGCGGCTCGGCTCCACGAACCCCTGCTGGCCTGCCTCTCCGTCGCGGAAGGACGGCGGCGCGTCGGCCGGGCCGGAACCCCACGTGGTCGGGGTGGCGGACCGCCCGAACTCGACCGTGCCGCCGTTGGCGACGAGCGATTCCGGCAGCCAGGTCCGGGTCTGCGACCGGCCGTCGAGCTTGAGGTCCGAGATGTGCCCGCCCTCGCCGGACGTCTTGATGACGATCGGCTTGCCGTTCGGGCGGGTGATGGTGACCTCGTCGAACAGCGGGGTGTTGACGACGAGTTCGGCGCGGCCGGGGATCGCCGGGTACACGCCCATCGCGGCCCACACGTACCAGGAGGACATCTGGCCGAGGTCGTCGTTGCCCGACAGGCCGTTGGGCCCGGGACCGAACAGCTCGTCCACCGCCTTGCGCACCACGGCCTGGGTCTTGCCCGGCGCGCCGGCCCAGTTGTAGAGCCAGGGGGTGTGCATGGTCGGCTCGTTGCCGAGGAACGCGTGCGGCTCGTCGGGTCCGGTGTTGAGCTTGGTGAAGAAGAAGTCGAGCCGGTCGCGGACCTTCGCGTCACCGCCCATCGCGCTGAACAGGCCGCGGACGTTGTAGGGCACCATCCACGTGTACTGGGCGGCGTTGCCCTCCACCCAGGTGTCCGGGTTGCCGGGCGTGAACGGCTCCACGAACGAGCCGTCCCGGTTGCGCGCCTGGGTGTAGGCGGTGGCCGGGTTGAACACGTTCTGCCAGTACTGGGCGCGTTTCATGAACGCCTGCCAGGTCGCGCCGTCACCGAGGCGGCGGGCCAGCTCGGCGATGGAGAAGTCCGCCGTGGTGTACTCCAGGGTGGTCGCGGGCGCGCCCCAGACGTTCCGCACGCCCATCGGGACATAGCCGAGTTCCTGGTACTCCTTGAGCCCCGGGCGTTCCTCGTAGCCCAGGGTGGGCTGGTTCGCGCCGCGCAGCATCAGCAGCAGGGCCTTGGCGGCGTCGAAGTCCTTGGCGCCGAAGGCATACGCGCTGGACACCATCACGTGGTACGGATCGCCGACCATCACGCCGGTGTACCCGTTGGCGACGGTCCAGCGGTCCCACGAGCCGCCCTGTTCGGCGAACGCCATCATCGAGCGGACCATGTCCGCGGATTCTCTGGGCGCGAGCAGGGAAAGTAGCTGCATCTCCGATCGGTAGACGTCCCAACCGGAGAAGTTCGTGTAGATCGCATGGCCTTTGTCGGCCGCGTGGGTGCGGCCGTCGAAGCCCGGGTAGCGGCCGTCGACGTCGGAGAAGACGTTGGGCTGCAACAGGGAGTGGTAGAGGGCGGTGTAGAACGTGGTGCGCTGCGCGTCCGTGCCGCCGGTGACCTTGATCTGGCCGAGCCGGTCGTTCCACGCCTTGCGGGCGGCGGCGTGGACCGCGTCGAACGACAGGCCGGTGTTCTCGGCGTCGAGGTTCTTCTTCGCGCCGTCGACCGAGACGAACGACAGGCCGACGCGCATCGTCACGTCCGGGTCGTCGAACGTCACGTAGCCGCCACTGCCGGGGCCGGAGACGGTGGTGTCGAGCGCGCCGACCGAGCGCTCCTCGGTCTGCGCGGCAAGGGTTTTCCGCGCGTCGCCCAAGTCACCCTTGCGGGGCGAGCCGCCGCGCTCACTCGTCGTGCCGGGCCTGACCGAGCCGTTCTTCCACGTGCCGACGGACGCGAAGGGCTGGTCGAAGCGGGCGTGGAAGTGGATCCGGTAGCGGTGATCGGCGCCGCAGAACCGGCCGCTGGTGGCCCACCCGCTGATCGAGTCCGCGCCGATGGTGATCTCGGCGTCGTCGGTGCCCGAGATCGAGCCGGAGGTGTTGACCAGCAACGTGGACGTGGCCCCGCCGGGGTAGGCGAGGCGGCCGATGCCGGTCCGCTGGGTCACGCTCAGCTCGACCTCCGCGCCGCTGTCCAGCGTCACGCCGTAATAGCCGGGCGTGGCGGACTCGGCGGCGTGCGAGAAGGTCGAGACGTACCGGCTCGGGTCGGCGGCGGGCGAGGTCGTCACGTCGCCGACGAACGGCATGATCGGGATGTCCTGGTACGTCGAGCACCCCGCGCCGGACAGGTGGGTGAGGCTGAAGCCCTTGATCCGGTTGTCCTGGTAGTAGTAGCCGCCGTGCTGGTGGGTCACCGTGTCCGGGCTCCACTGCACCATGCCGAACGGCACGTCCGCGCCCGGGAAGTTGTTGCCCGCGCCGCCACCGGTGCCGTGGTCGGGGCCACCCGGCTGGGTGCCGACGAACGGGTTCACCCAGCGCGCCGGATCGTCCGGTTGGGCCTGGACCGCGACCGGTTGGACCAGTGCCGTTGCGACGACCGCCGCCGCCGCCAGTGCTGTCTTCACGAGCCCTCCTCGGTGACAACGCTGTCCACCCACTTCCGGTAACTGCATACTTGCGGAGAGTGCGCGGGGGTCGTCAAGGCGGTGTCCGAGTGTTGTCCGGTTCGAGACAGGCCGGGTCATTGACATCGCCCAGTCCCGGGTGTGTGATTCGGCGACTATGACAACGTTGTCCCCGAACGGCGCCGCGGGCGCCCGCAAGGTGCGGCGCGCCACCATGAACGACGTGGCGCGGCTGGCGGGTGTCAGCATCAAGACGGTCTCGCGCGTGGTGAACGACGAGGCGGGCGTGCACCCGGCGACCGCCGAGCGGGTGCTCGCGGCGATCGACCAGCTCGGCTTCCGGCGCAACCTCAGCGCGCGCAACCTGCGCCGCGGTTCGTCCACCGGCACGGTCGGCCTGGTTCTGGAGGACGTGGCGAACCCGTTCTACTCGGGCGTGACGCGGGCGGTGGAGGAGATCTCCCGGCTGCGCGGCAGGCAGGTCATCACCGGCTCGTCCGACGAGGACCCGGTCCGGGAACGGGAACTGGCGCTGGAGTTCTGCTCGCGCCGGGTCGACGGGCTGCTCATCGTGCCCGCCGGGTTGCAGCACGGGTACCTGGTGCCGGAGATGCGCGCCGGGACGCCGGTGGTGTTCCTGGACCGCCCGGCGGGTGACGTCGTCGCCGACACCGTGCTGGTGGACAACATCGGCGGCACCATCGAGGCCGTGCTGCACCTGGCGTCGTTCGGACACCGGCGGATCGCGTTCCTCGGCGACGCGCCGGACATCTTCACCGCCAACGAGCGCCTGCGCGGCTACCGCGAGGGCTGCGTGCGGGCGGGCATCGGGTTCCACGAGCCGCTGGTCGTGATGGGACCGCACGACGAGGAGTCGGTGCGCCGGGCGCTGCACCGGTTGCAGCAGTCGGCCGACCCGGCGACGGCCGTGGTGACCGGCAACAACCGGATCACCGTGCACGCCCTGCGCGCGCTGGCCGGCGCCGAGCACCGGCCCGCCCTGCTGGGTTTCGACGATTTCGAGCTGGCGGACCTGCTGTCGCCGCCGGTGAGCGTGATCGCGCACGACGCGAGCGCGCTGGGGAAGGCGGCGGCGGACCTGCTGTACGCCCGCTTGGACGGCGACGGCTCGCCGCCGCGCCGCGTGGTGCTGCCGGTGCGGTTGGTGGCACGTGGATCAGGGGAGGTTCGTGCGTGAGCAACCAGCCGGTCGCGCTACCAGCCAATCAGCCCAAGCAGTTCTACCGGGGTGGCGCGGCGATCGCGGCGCTGCGGGGTGACCCCGAGGCGGATTACGGGCCCGAGGACTGGGTGGCGTCGACCACCACCCTGTTCGGGCAGGACGAGGCGGGCCTGACCAGGCTGCCGGACGGGCGGTGGCTGCGGGACGCGGTGCGCGCGGACCCGGCGTCGTGGCTGGGCGCCGAGCACGTCGCCGAGTTCGGCGCGGACACCGCGCTGCTGGTGAAGCTGCTCGACGCCGGGCAGCGGCTGCCGGTGCACTGCCACCCGTCGAACGCGTTCGCCGCCGAGCACCTCGCCTGCCGGCACGGCAAGACCGAGGCGTGGATCGTGGTCGGGACGTCCGGCCCCGATCCCACGGTCTACATCGGCTTCCGGCGGGACGTGCCCGCGTCGAGGATCTCGGCGTGGGTGTCCGCACAGGACTCCTCGGCGATGCTCGACGCGCTCAACCCGGTGGTGGTCAAGCCCGGCGACACGGTCTTCGTGCCCGCCGGCGTGCCGCACGCCATCGGCGAGGGCGTGTTCATCGTCGAACTCCAGCAGCCGACGGACTTCTCGGTCACGTTGGAGTGGCAGGGCTTCCTGGCCGATCCCGAGGCGTGGCACCTCGGCCTGGGGCAGGAGGCCGCGCTGGGCTGCGTCGACCTGCGGGCCAAGCACGTGGAGGACCTGCTCAGCCACACCGGTTCCCGCGTCGCGCCCACCGTCAACCTGTTGCGGGCCAAGGCCGACGCGTTCTTCCGGGCCGACCGCCTGCACGTGTCCGGCAGCCGGGCTCTCGACCCGTCGTTCACGGTCCTCGTGGTCCTGGAGGGCGCCGGCACGCTGGACTCCGTGCCGCTGCGCCGGGGCAGCACGGTCGTCGTGCCGCACGCGGCCGGCGAGAGCGTGCTGACCGGCGACCTGGTCGCCGTCCGGTGCCGCCCGCCCCTGCCCGCGAGCCTAGGGAGCTGACATGGCCGAACCCCTGCTGGACGCCCGAGACCTGGTGAAGCACTACGGCAGCGTGGAAGCGTTGCGGGGTGCGTCGTTCACCGCGTACGCGGGCGAGGTGGTGTCGCTGATCGGGGACAACGGGGCGGGCAAGTCCACGCTGGTGAAGTGCCTGTCCGGGGCCGAACAGCCGGATTCGGGCACGATCACGTTCGACGGCCGGGAGATCTCCCTGCCCTCCCCCACGGCCGCGCGGGCGCTGGGCATCGAGACCGTGTACCAGGACCTGGCGGTCGCGCCCGACCTCGACCCGGCGGCGAACCTGTTCCTGGGCCGGGAGTTGCGCAAGCCGGGGCTCCTGGGCCGGCTGGGTGTGCTGGACAAGAAGGAGATGCGGCGGCGGGCCACGTCGTCGTTCCGCGATCTGGGCGTGACGCTGCAAAGCGTCGACGTGCCGATCGGCGCGCTGTCCGGCGGGCAGCGGCAGAGCGTCGCGGTCGCCCGGAGCGTGGTGTGGGCCAGCAAGCTGGTCTTCATGGACGAGCCGACCGCGGCGCTCGGCGTGGTGCAGCGGGAACGCGTCCTGGACGTGATCAAGCGCGTGCGGGACCAGGGCATGGCGGTGGTGCTGATCAGCCACAACATGCCCGAGGTGCTGGCCGTGTCGGACCGGGTGGAGGTGCTGCGCCTGGGCAGGCGGGTCGCGCGGCTGCGGGCCGCCGACACGACGGTGGAGGAGTTGGTCGGCGCGATGACCGGCGCCCTGTCCCAGGAGGAAGCATGACCCCGGACGTCCGGGAACGGACCTTGGCGCAGCGGCTGTTCAGCGCGAACACGCTGTGGATCGCGTTGGTGCTGCTGGTGCTCATCGCGGTGTTCGGCGCCATCCGGCCGGACGCGGTCCTGACAACGTTTACCCTGCAGACCACCCTGGTCGAGACGTCGGTCCTGCTCGTGCTGTCGGTCGGCATGACGTACGTGATCATCACGTCCGGCATCGACCTGTCCGTGGGCTCGGTGCTGGTGTTCTCCGGTGTCACCTCGGCGATGACGATGAACGCGATGAACGGCGGCAACGCCACCGGCGCGGGGTGGGGCACCGTCCTCATCGGACTGCTGGTCGCCCTGGTCAGCGGAGCGGCCTGGGGGCTGCTGAACGGCTTGCTGGTGGCCAAGACCGGCATCCCACCGCTGATCGTGACCCTGGGCTCGTTCGGCGCGGCCCTGGGCGCGGGGCAGCTCATCTCCAACGGCTCCAACGTCAGCGGCGTGCCGGACGTGCTGAGCGACAACCTCGGCACGGGGACCTGGTTCGGCATCCCCAACCTGGTCGTGCTGGCGGCCGTGGTCACCGCGATCGGCGCGCTGGTCCTGGCGACGACGCGGTTCGGCCGCTACACCTACGCGATCGGCTCCAACGAGGAGGCCGCGCGGCGGGTGGGCATCGCGGTGACCGGTCACCTGGTCAAGGTCTACCTGCTGGCCGGCACGCTGGCGGGTTTGGCCGGCTTCATGGCCTTGGCGTACTTCCGGGTCGCGTCCATCACCGGGCACGACACGGACAACCTGAACGCCATCGCGGGCGTGGTGCTCGGCGGCACCAGCCTGTTCGGTGGCGCGGGCTCGATCGTCGGCACGGTGCTGGGCGTGTTCATCCCCGCCGTGCTGCGCAAGGGTTTCGTGATCGTCGGCGTGAACGTGTACTGGCAGCCGATCGCGGTGGCCATCGTGCTGGTGGCGGCGGTGTGGTTCGACCAGTCACGACGAAGGGCGCGCAATCAACGCTAGGCGAAAGGTGCGGGAGACATGTCAACGAGGACAGTTGCCCTGCTCGGGGCGGCCCTGCTGCTGACCGCGTGCGGCGGAGGAGGGCAGATCGGCGACACCGGGGGAACCGGCGACAGCAAGAAGATGGTGCTGATCCCCGGCGTCGCGGCCGAACCGTTCTACATCTCGATGGAATGCGGTTTCCGGGAGGCGGCCAAGGCCAAGGGCTACGAGGTCGACGTCCAGGCGCCCGCGAAGTTCGAGTCGACCCTGCAGACCCCCATCGTGACCGGTGTGCTGGCGAACAAGCCGGGGGCGGTGCTGATCGCGCCGACCGACGACAAGGCCATGGCCGGGCCCATGAAGCAGCTCAAGGACGCGGGCATCAAGGTCGTCGAGGTCGACACCAAGCTGGAGGACACGTCCGTCGCGGTGTCCACCATCTCGTCCGACAACGAGCAGGGCGGGCAGCTCGCCGCGCAGACGCTGGCCAAGCTGGTCGGCGACAAACCCGGCTCCGTGCTGGTGCTCAACACCAAGGCGGGCACCTCCACCACGGACGCCCGCGCCAAGGGTTTCGAGGACGAGATCAAGAAGTTCCCGAACCTCAAGTACGTCGGCCAGCAGTACACCGACAACGAGCCGGACCAGGCCGCGTCCAAGCTCACCGCGACGCTGGCCGCGAACCCCGACCTGATCGGCGTCTTCGCGACGAACCTCAACACCGGTGAGGGCGCGGCGACCGGCCTGCGCAACGCGGGCAGGACCGGCGCGGTCAACCTGGTCGGCTTCGACGCGAGCCCCAAGCAGGTGGAGGACCTGCGCGCGGGCGTCGTGCAGGCCCTGATCGCCCAGGACCCGGCCACCATCGGCAAGAACGGTGTGGAACAGGCGATCGCGGCCCTGGAAGGCGGCACGGTCGAGCGCGACATCCAGACGGAGCTGGTCGCCCTCACCAAAGCCGACATGGCGGCCAACGAGAAGTACTTCTACAAGCAGAAGTGCTGACCGGCGCGGACGCCTGGGCCGGGCGGCCGGCTCAGGCGTCCAGGTATTTGTTGGCCAGCTCGGAGTACTCCTTCTCCAGGTCGTCGGCCAGGTAGGCGACGTACGCCCACGGCACGTCGTGCACGTGGTCCCGCATCCCGAGCAGGTGCCGGCGGGCCCGCGGCGCGTCGTCGGCCAGCGCGAACGCCGCCGCGAACAGGTTGTGCGCCTGGAGCGACCGCGGGTGGGCGCGTGCGGGCGACGCGTCCCACCTGTCCGCCGCGGACGCGATCTCCTCCCGCACCCGGCTGAAGTAGCGCAGCTTGAGCGAGGCGATCTTCAGGGCGCTGCGTGCCTGCACCGCGTCCTCGAACTGCTCCAGGAAGATCTCGAAGTGCGCCAGCGGGAGCATCGCCACCACCGGGTCGCCCGGCTCGGACGCGTCCACGCTGCCGTGCGCGAACGCCATCATCTCCTCGGCCGAACCGCCCCACTTCGAAGCGAGGATCTGCAACCGGGTCCAGTGCGCGGGGTAGAGCGACGGGCAGCGGGCCACGATCTCCCGCCAGACCTCGTCCTTCTGGTCGCGGTCGACCTGGAGCCCCAGCCCGGCGGTCTGGAGCTGCGACCAGGGCACCGCGTCCCGGGGCAGCAGCTTCGCCGCCTCGTGCAGCGGCCCCACCGCCTTGCGGAGCGTGCCGAAGAACACCTTGAACCGGTCCTTGCCGACGCTGTCCGCCCGCCCCGAACCCCGGATCGCCCAGGCCTCCCGGATGAACGCCGTGCCCGCCAGCAGCCACAGGTCGGGGTCGGTGTTGGTCTTCGCCAACTCCAACAGCTCGTCCGCGTGCCCGATGGCGTGCTCACCCAGCACCTCGGCCCGCAGCGCACGGACCTCGGGCTCGTCCCGGCACTCGGCCAGCACGGTCGTGGCCGCGCGCAGGTGCCCGGCGTCCATCTCCTCGGCCGCGATGTCCAGGATCGCGTCGTCGTAGGTGTGGTCGCGCACCACCTCACGGGCGACCGCGGCAGGCCGCTTCCTCCGGAAAATCCCCACCCTGCCGACCTTACTTTCCCCAAGCCCCGACTGGCCTAGTGCTTTCGTAGACCCGAACACCAGTCTTTGTGTGGTTGCCGCCCACCCCGTCACACCGATGAAGTGGGTGGCACCACTGGAGGGGGATACATGCGAAGACTGGTACTCACCGTGTCCACGGCCCTGCTGGCGGCGACGCTCCCGGCGCAGGCCCTGGCCCAAGAGCAGACCCGGGAGCAGGTCCAGGCAAGTCCGCACTTCGCCCAGACCATCGCCTGGGGCCCGTGCACCGACCTCCCGCCGCCGGCGGCGGCCCTGGAGTGCGGAACGTACCGCGCGCCGCAGGACTGGCGGACACCGGGCAACGGCAAGGACATCACCATCGCGGTCAGCCGCCTCAAGCCCAAGAGCGGCCAGGCCAGGGGCAGCGTCCTGACCAACCCCGGAGGTCCCGGCGGACCGGGCAGGCTGCTGCCCATCGTGTACGAGAGCCGCTCGAAGCTGGTGGACAACTTCGAGATCATCGGCATCGACCCGCGCGGCACCGGCGCGAGCACCAACGTGACGTGCGCGAACTTCGACTTCCTGAGCCTCGCCGACCCGCGCGACCGCAGCCGTGCCAACGTGAAGCTGCTCTACGACGCGGCGGAGCTGCAGGCCACCGCGTGCCAGCACCACAGCGGCGAGTTCGGCAAGGTCGTCAACACCGAGCAGACGGTGAAGGACCTGGACCTGCTGCGCCACCTGCTGGGCCGCGAGAAGATTAGCTGGATCGGCTACTCCGGCGGCACGTGGATGGGGGCGTACTACGCAACCTACTTCCCGAACCGCGTGGACAAGTTCGTGCTCGACTCGAACACCGAGTTCACGACGACGTTCCAGGACATCTTCGACGAGTTCGGCCGAGGCTTCGAACGCAGGTTCCGCGTCGACTTCCTGCCCTGGGTGGCGAAGTACGACAGCCTCTACCACCTGGGCACCACGCCCGAACAGGTCCGCCAGAAGTACGAGGAGATCCGCGCCAAACTGGCCGAGACCCCGATCCAGCTACCGGACGGCAGCCTCTTCACCAGCGTGGCCTTCGACCTGACCCTGGTCCAGGCGCAGTACAGCAAGCATTCGTTCCCGCCGGCAGCGGCCCTGTTCTCCCGACTCGACCAGAACACGGCCACTGCGTCCGCCGCATCGGCCGACATCCGCTACCCGGACGCCCCGACCGCGACCTTGTACGCCATCACGTGCAACGACACCCGGTTCAAGGGCGGCCGTGGCTACCTGGCCGAGGAAGCAGAACGCCTCGGCAGGCAATACCCGCTGATCGGCTACTACCAGATCCTGGCCCCATGCGCCTTCTGGAACCGTCCCCCCTTGCAACTGAAGACGCCGACCGGCAAGGGCGTGCCCCCGGTGCTCATGGTGCAGTCGGTCCGCGACCCGGCAACCCCTCTTGAGGGCGCACAACGAGCCCACGAGAAGTTCGCCGACTCCAGGATGATCACGGTGGCAGACGAAGGCGACCACGGCATCTACGGCTTCGGCAACCCGTGCGTGGACGACCTGGTGGAGTCCTTCATCGTGGACGGCAAGGTCCCGCCAAAGGACATCACCTGCCCCGGAATGCCTCTGCCAGACCCGACAACAACCACCACCCTCGACACCAAGCCGTCCCTGGTACCCGGCTGGCTGTAACAGCACACAACGCACAACACACAACCCACGCGACACGACCAGGCCCCCTGCTGCGCGCGAGCACAGCAGGGGGCCTCGTGTTCTCCCCGTATGGCCTGCCCGCAGGGCTACCGCGCTTGTCAAGGAGGTGCAAGCAAGCTTTTCGCTTGCGCCTCCTTGACAAGTGTGGTGGTCTTTGACAGGTCATACGGGGAGAACACGACGCCTTTTCTTTTCCCTCCCCGGAGGCCTGCCAAGCGGCGAGCGTCGCTTTTCGCTTTTCGTCAAAAAGCGAAAAGCGTCCTCGCCGGACAGGCAGGCCGCCAAGGATGTACACAAAAGCAAGACTCGGGCGTCGTGCCATCCCCGCATAACCTGGTCAAAGACAACCACCCTTTTCCTGGGAATGCAAGCGAAAAGCGTGCTTGCATTCCCAGGAAAAGCGCGGTTCCCTGCGGGCAGGCCATACGGGGATGACACGCAGCCCACCGCTCGGTGTGCGCGCTGCGTGCGCCACTGCGAAGAGCGCGGAGCGCGCCAAGGGCTAGAGCGCGGAGCGCGCTGGGTGCCTTCAAGCGCGGAGCGTGTTGCTGCTGCTTACAGGCCTGCCGCTCCGCTCTGCCGGCGTCGGGCCGCGTACACGCCGGCCTCGGTGCGTCGGTCGAACCCCAGCTTGTGCAGCAGCGAAGAGACGTAGTTCTTCACCGTCTTCTCCGCCAAGTACAGCCGCTGGGCGATCTGCCGATTGGTCAGACCCTCGGCGATCAGGTCCAGGATCCGTCGTTCCTGTGGGCTCAAAGCCGCGTATCGGGGATCTTCCACCGGTCCGCCGCGCAGCCGCTGCAACACCGTCGCGGTGACCCCGGAGTGCAACAAAGATCCGCCGGCCGCCAACGTGCGGATAGCGGAGACCAGGTCGTTCCCGGAAACCTGTTTCAACATGTACCCGGCGGCGCCGGCCATGATCGCGCCGAACAGCGCCTCGTCGTCCGAGTACGAAGTCAACATCAGGCAGGCGGGAGGTGGTTGGATCGTGGACCGGATTTCCCGGCACACCGTCACCCCGTCGCCATCGGGCAGTCGGACGTCGATCACCGCCACGTCGGGTCGGTGCTCCACGGCCGCCGCCACTGCGGCAGCCGCGCTTTCCGCCTCTCCGACGACGTCGATGTCCGGTTCCACCGTGAGCAATTGTTGGAGGCCGCGTCGCACGATCTCATGATCGTCGACGAGGAGCACCGAGATGGACATGAAACCTCCCTACCCCGATATCAATGGCACGGACCACGTCACCGTCACGCCTTTCCCGACTTCCGACTGCACCTTGCAACTGCCGTCCCACCGAGCGGCCCGCGCGGCCATGTTCACCAGTCCGCCGGTGTGCCGGGCGCGGCCATCCGGCAGCCCGTCGCCGTCGTCGGACACGACCAGGTGCAGTTCGGTGGCCTCGCGGTCCACCACCACCTGCACGTCGACCTTCTTCGCCGACGCATGCCGAGCGGTGTTGGCCAAGGCCTCGCGCAGCGTCGCCAACAGGTCCGGCCGGACGTGGTCGGGCACCACGGAGTCGACGGGGCCGTCGGTCATCAGCGCGGGTTCGAAACCGAGCAGCCGGCCGGAGTCCTGCACCACCCGGAGCAGTTGCGCTCGCAGGCTCGCCGCGCCGGCCGCCGGCTCCTGGAGTGAGAAGATGGTCCGCCGGATCTCGCGGATGGTCTGGTCGACCTCGGTCACGAAGTCGGCCAACCGCTCGGCCACCAACGGCTGCTCGACCAGGCCGTTCAAACCCTGCAGCCCCAGTCCCAGCCCGAACAGCCGCTGGACCACCAAGTCGTGCAGGTCGCGGGCGATCCGGTCACGGTCCTCCAGCACGGCCAGCCGGCGGCCCGCCCCGGTGGCCCGGGTGAACTCCAGGATCAGCGCCGCCTGCCGGGCGAACGACTCGACCAGCGCCACGTCGGAGGCGTCGAACGGGTGGTGGTCCCGCGACCGCGCGACCATCAGCACGCCGAGGATCCGGTCGCCGGCCGCCAGCGGCACGACCACGACCGGGCCGATCCGGTCGAAGTGACCGGGCAGGCCGTCCAGCACCTTGGTCTTGCCGGTCGCGTAGACCTCACGGCTGGCGCTGCCCTCGCGCGACACGGTGAACCCGCGCAGCCCGCCGTCCATCACCCGGACGGCCAGTTCGCCCTGGGCGTCGGGCAACGCCAGCACGGCGCTCACGCCGTCCGCCGCCAGCCGCGCGCGAACCGCCACCAACCGCAGCGCGTCCCGGTCCGGTGTGCCGGTGAGCAGCGCGTTCGTCACCTCGTTGGACGCCCGCAGCCACACCTCGCGCTGCCGCGACTGCTCGTACAGCCGGGCGTTCTCGATGGCGATGCCGGCCGCCGCCGCGACGGCCACGACGACCTCCTGGTCGGCACGGGTGAAGTCGGCGCCGTCCTCCTTGTCGGTCAGGTACAGGTTGCCGAACACCTCGCCCCGGACGTGCACGGGCACGCCCAGGAACCCCGGCGCGGACGGGTCGAACGCCGTGCCCTCGAAGTGGGTGTGGTGCCGTTCGTCGCCGTACGTGAACTCCAGTAGCTGCCGGTTCGGCCCGACCACGGCCAACGCCCCGTACCGCGCGCCGACCAGGCCGCACGACGACTCGACGATGCGGCGCAGCACGTCCGGCAGCGACAGGTCGCTCGCCAGGGACACGACCGCGCCGAGCAGCCGGTGCATCCGCTCCTGGGAGACGATCACCTCGGCGGTCCGGTCGGTCAGCTCGCGCAGCAGCCCGTCCAGGCGCGTCGCGTTCGAGTCCGGCGATCCAGCCAACCAACCCACCCCTCCAAGCAGGGAGGATCCGAGGCTATCGCCTCCGGTCGGGGGATGCGACGGCCCGATTCGGCGGTGCTCTTCACGGGATGCGCCTACCGGACAGCACCTCCAAGGCCACCAACAGGTAGTGGTCCTGCCCGGTCACCCCGCGCGAGGCCAGCGGCAGCTCCCGCATCCTGGTCAGCGTGCCTTCGTCGCTCACCTCGGTGACGTGCCCGACGGCCATCACCGACCACCCCTTCGACAGGTCGGGCCGCACGTCGTCGATCTGGAACGCCACGATGGTGTCGCGCGCGACCAGGGTCAGGCTGCCTTCGGGCACCCGCAGCACGACCGACTCCCCGTCCAGCACGTAGACGACCGGGTGCACGACGGGCAGCGCCTTGTCGGTGAAGACCAGCCTCCCCACGCCCGTCAAGCTCAGCAGTCGCAGGCACTCCTCGCGGGAGAGCACCTGGAGCCCAGCGGAGTCGTACATCGCACCCTCTTATCCCCCAGTTGCCGTACTAAAACGGTCGGCTCTGTGATCGTCCTTGCCTAGAGTCGGAAGTCCCGGCTTCGCTGCCTCACCCGGATGGGGGATTTATTAGATGGCTTCACAAGACCTACTCTCTCTGCTCCGCAGAGTGGGCCTGACCAGCGCGGAACCCCCGAGCGCGGCGGCGCTGACCCGGCTGCACCAGGCCTGGGTGGAGCGCGTCCCGTATGAGACGGTGGAGATCCAACTCGGTCGGGTGACGTCCCTCGACCCGCGCGAGTCCCTGTCCCGGATCCGGCGTGGCCGGGGCGGGTACTGCTTCCACCTGAACGGGGCGTTCGCGGAGGTGCTCCGGGCGCTCGGCTACCACGTGACCAGGCATCGGGCCGGCGTGCAGATGACGCCGGACGCCGAACTCGTGATCAACCGGCACCACTTGGCGCTGACCGTGCGCGACCTGCCCGACTCGGACGACGTGTGGCTGGTCGACGTGGGCCTGGGCGACGGCCTGCACTCCCCGCTGCCCCTGCGCGAGGGCGACCACCGGCAGGGCCCGTTCACGCTCCGGCTGCTCCCGTCACGGATCGCGCCCGGCGGCTGGCGGCTGGAGCACGACCCGCGCGGCAGCCTGCACGCGATGGACTTCGTGCCCGATCCGGCCGAGATGTCCGACTTCGCGGAACGGCACGTGTTCCTGTCCACGTCACCGGAGTCGGGTTTCGTGCGCACGTTCGGGGTGCAGCGCACCGACGCGTCGGGCTGGGACACCCTGCGGGCGCTGACGCTGACCCGCACCGAGGACACGAACAAGAAGACGGTGCTGGAGTCACCCGGCGAGTGGTTCCAGGCCCTCGCCGACGTCTTCGGGCTCACGTTCTCGGCCGACGAGCGGGAAGCGTTGTGGCGCAAGGCGTACGCGCAGCACGAGGCTCACGTCAACCCGACCGTGAACCCCTCGTCCTGAATCCCCCGGTACAGGTGGGGCGCGAAGGTGAGCACGGCCCGTTCGACGACCGGGACCAGGTTGGCCGCGTCGCCCAGCGGCAGCCGGTAGGTCCCGTCCGGCCGGACCAGGTGCGCCATGCCGGGGTGCCTCGCGCGGAACGCGGCGGGATCGGCCGGCAGCAGGTCCAGCCGGACCATCGTCCGGCGGGTCAACGCGTCGGCCAACTGCACGACCCTTTCCCGCGTGCGCGAGATGCGCACCGCGCCCAGGTCCGGCCACGGCACGGCCCACGCCGCGCCCTGCGGGTCGTCCCACCGCACGCCCGGCGGCTCGAACACCAGCTTGCGCGGCCGGGACACCTTCTTCCAGTTCACCACCGCCAGCACCCCGATGCCGGTGAACACCACGCCGATGACCAGCGCGATCGTCCCGCCGACGCCGGAGCCGTCCGCATACGCCGAAAACGCCCCGAACAGGGCCAAAAGGCCCAGGACACCGGCCACCGTGCCGCCGATCAGCACCCGCCGGGTGTCCCGCGTGCCGATGTCGATGACGACCGGTGTCACGCGCCCACCCCCTCGACCAACTGGTCAGCCGCAGCGTAGGGGTCCAGCTCACCCGCCACGACCCGGTTCGCCAAGGTCTCCACGGCTGCCCCGCCCCGGAGGTCCCCGAACCTGGCACGCAGCCGTTCGAGCGCGATGGCCTCGATCTCGCCGGCAGCCCGCCGCGCCCGCCGTCGGTCCAGCTCACCGTGCTCGTGCAGCCACGTCCGATGGGCGTCGATCGCGTCCACGACGTCGGCGACGCCTTCCGCGCGCGACGCCACGGTCTTCACCACCGGTGGCCGCCACAGAACCTCGGTCCGTTCCCGCCGGCCGAGGGAGATCATGTGCTTGATGTCCCGCGCGGTGGTGTCCGCGCCGTCCCGGTCGGCCTTGTTCACCACGAACACGTCGGCGATCTCCAGGATGCCCGCCTTCGCGGCCTGGACCCCGTCGCCCATGCCGGGCGCGAGCAGCACCACGGTGGTGTCGGCCAGCGACACGACCTCCACCTCGGACTGCCCCACGCCGACCGTCTCGACCAGCACGACGTCGCAGCCCGCGGCGTCCAGCACCCGCAACGCCTGCGGCGTGGCCCAGGACAGCCCGCCCAGGTGGCCCCGGGTGGCCATCGACCGGATGAACACGCCGGGGTCGGTGGCGTGCTCGCCCATCCGCACCCGGTCGCCCAGCAACGCGCCGCCGGAGAACGGCGAGGACGGGTCGACCGCCAGCACGCCGACCCGCTTGCCGCGTTCCCGGTAAGCCGCGACCAGGGCCGACGTGGACGTCGACTTGCCCACCCCCGGCGCCCCGGTCAACCCGATGACCTGCGCGTTCCCGGTGAACGGCGCGAGCGCCCGCGCGACTTCGCGGAGCTGCGGACTGGCGTCCTCGACCAGCGAGATCAGCCTGGCGACCGCGCGCGGTTGCCCTTCACGCGCGCGGTCGACCAGCTCTGCGACGTCAACGGTGCGGACCACACCGTCAGACCTTAGGCACCCGCACGATCAGGGCGTCGCCCTGACCGCCGCCGCCGCACAGGGCGGCGGCGCCCACGCCGCCACCGCGGCGCTTGAGCTCCAGGGCGAGGTGCAGGGCGATCCGGGCCCCCGACATGCCGATCGGGTGACCCAGCGCGATCGCGCCGCCGTTGACGTTGACCTTGTCCTCGGAGATCCCGAGCTGCCTGGTGGAGACGACGCCGACCGCGGCGAACGCCTCGTTGATCTCGACCAGGTCCAGGTCGGCCGGGTCGATGCCCTCCTTGGCGCAGGCGGCCTTGATCGCGTTCGCGGGCTGCTCGTGCAGGCTCGCGTCCGGGCCGGCGACGACGCCGTGCGCGCCGATCTCGGCCAGCCAGGTCAGGCCCAGCTCCTCGGCCTTGGCCTTGCTCATCACGACGACGGCCGCCGCGCCGTCGGAGATCTGCGACGCCGAGCCGGCCGTGATCGTGCCGTCGGAGGCGAACGCGGGACGCAGCTTGGCCAGCGTGTCGACGGTGGTGTCGCCGCGCACGCCCTCGTCCGTGTCGACCAGGACCGGGTCGCCCTTGCGCTGCGGGACCTCGACCGGGGCGATCTCCTCGGCGAACACGCCGTTCCCGACGGCCTTGGCGGCGAGCTGGTGGGACCGGGCGGCAAACGCGTCCTGCTCCTCACGGGTCAGGTTGTAGCGGGAGTTGTGCTTCTCGGTGGACGCGCCCATCGCGACCTGGTCGAAGGCGCAGAACAGGCCGTCCAGGGACATGTGGTCCTGGAGCGTCACGTCGCCGAACTTGTAGCCGCCGCGCGACTTGGGCAGCAGGTGCGGGGCCTGGGTCATCGACTCCTGGCCGCCCGCGACCACGATGTCGAACTCGCCGGCGCGGATGAGCTGGTCGGCCAGCGCGATCGCGTCGATGCCGGAGAGGCACACCTTGTTGACGGTCAAGGCGGGCACGGACATCGGGATGCCCGCGTTCACCGCGGCCTGGCGGGCCGGGATCTGGCCCGCGCCGGCGGTGAGCACCTGCCCCATGATCACGTACTGGACCTGCTCGGGCGCGACGCCGGCCCGCTCCAGCGCCGCCTTGATCGCGACGCCGCCGAGCTGGGCGCCGGAGAAGTCCTTCAACGATCCGAGCAGTCGCCCCATCGGGGTACGAGCCCCGGCGACGATGACGGAACCGGACACATCGGCCTCCACGAGCATGTGTAAGCGGTTGTTAACCGGCTACGATACCCAGCGTTACCGATCGGTAGCCTGTGAGGCGTCGCACAGCGGCACCTGCACCGATTCGGCAACTACTGTCCCAGCCATGCACGAGGAACTCCGCGGCCTGGTGACCGCCATCGACCACGTAGGGATCGCCGTGCCCGACCTCGACGCCGCGATCGCGTTCCACCGGGAGCACTTCGGCCTGGTGGTCGAGCACGAGGAGACGAACGAGGAGCAGGGCGTCCGCGAGGCGATGCTGCGCGCTCCCGGCGACCCCGGCGACGGGACCGCCGTGCAGTTGCTCGCGCCGCTCACCCCGGAGTCGACCATCGCGAAGTTCATCGGCCGCTCCGGGCCGGGCCTCCAGCAACTGGCCTACCGGGTGTCCGATGTGGACGCCGCGGCGGCGGCCTTGCGGGCCAGGGGTCTGCGCCTGCTCTACGAGGAGGCGCGGCGCGGGACGTCCGACAGCCGGGTGAACTTCGTGCACCCGAAGGACGCCGGCGGCGTGCTGGTGGAACTCGTGGAACCGGCCGCGCCCGGTCACTGAACTGTGTTGGATTGCCCCGGCTCCGCCGGGGCGGGGCGGGGCCGCCTGGAAGTCGGCCGTCCGCCGCCCGTTTCGAGCCGATCGAAAGGCGTGATCGGCTCGAAAGGGTCGCCGGACGACCGACGCGGCCCCGCCCGGTTCAACGCGAGCCTGCGGGTTGGGTGCTGACAGTGCGGCGTTGCCGCTGCGGGTTGGGCGCTGGAGCTGCGGCGTGGCCGCTGTGGGTCGGTCAATGTGAGCCTGCGGGTAGGCCGCTGCGGGTTGGGCGCCGGAGCTGCGGCGTGGCCGCTGCGGGATAGGCCGCTGTGAGCCTGCGGGTGGGTCAATGTGAGCTTGCGGGTAGGCCGCTGTGCGCGGCGTTCGCGGCGGGCATGGCCATCGCACCGGCGATGACCGTGAGGACGCCGCCGACCCACGACACCCACGAAGCCGCCATCAGGTCGCTGTAGCCCATCACCCACGGCGAGATGAACAGCAGCGCACCGAGGACCACCTGGAACCACTCGCCGTACACCATGGCGGGCATCGCGAGCGACGCGAGGCCGTCGATGGCGATCAGCGCTCCGAGCACGATCATCGTCCACATGGCCGCGGTGGAGGTCTCCACCACGAGGGGCGACAGCAGCACGAGCGCGCCGATGACGACTTCCGCCCAGTCCTGCCACCTGGTCCACGCCTTGGTCATGACCTGTACCTCCGTCCTGGAATTCGGACGTACCCGATGCTCCGCCCGGCCGGCCGAGCGGTCAAGATTGGCCGATCGGGCGAAACCCCAGTGCAATGCCTCACAGCGCGGGTTCTGAATCGGTTACCCGTGGGTAACCTCCGGCAACCTGCGTGGACCTGCGTCCAACGCCGCAATCCCGAGCCACCCCCGATTGGGAGGGAACGCCGTGCAGAAGATCCTCGATGCGATCCTCGCCGACGAACTGGACGCGATCGGATCGCTGGACGTACCGGAGACCTACCGGGGCGTCACGGTGCACGCCGACGAGGTCGAGCTGTTCGAAGGCGTCGCGACCAGGGACAAGGACCCGCGCAAGTCGCTGCACGTCGACGAGGTGCCGACGCCCGAACTGGGGCCTGGCGAGGCGCTGGTCGCCGTGATGGCGTCGGCGATCAACTACAACACCGTGTGGACGTCGATCTTCGAGCCGATGTCCACGTTCGGCTTCCTCAAGCGGTACGGCAAGAGTTCGCCGGAGTCGGCCAAGCACGACCTGCCCTACCACGTGGTCGGCTCCGACCTGGCGGGCGTCGTCCTGCGCACCGGGCCCGGCGTGAACGTGTGGAAGCCCGGCGACCGGGTCGTCGCGCACTGCCTGGACGTGCAGTTGGAGCACCCGGACGGGCACAGCGACACCATGTTGGACCCGGAGCAGCGGATCTGGGGCTTCGAGACCAACTTCGGCGGCCTGGCCGAGGTGGCGCTGGTCAAGGCGAACCAGCTCATGCCGATGCCCAGGCACCTCACGTGGGAGGAGGCGGCGGCCCCCGGCCTGGTCAACTCGACCGCGTACCGGCAGCTCGTGTCGACCAACGGCGCGAACATGAAGCAGGGCGACACGGTGCTCATCTGGGGCGCGTCCGGCGGCCTCGGCTCGTACGCCACCCAGTTCGCCCTCAACGGCGGCGCGACGCCGATCTGCGTGGTGTCGTCGCCCGAGAAGGCGGAGATCTGCCGCCGGATGGGCGCGGAGCTGATCATCGACCGGAGCGCCGAGGGCTTCAAGTTCTGGAAGGACGAGCACGAGCAGGACCCGAAGGAGTGGAAGCGCCTCGGCGCGAAGATCCGCGAGCTGACCGGCGGCGACGACCCGGACATCGTGTTCGAGCACCCCGGCCGCGAGACGTTCGGCGCGTCGGTGTTCGTCACCAAGCGCGGCGGCACCATCGTCACGTGCGCGTCCACCAGCGGGTTCATGCACCAGTACGACAACCGCTACCTGTGGATGCACCTCAAGCGGATCATCGGCTCGCACTTCGCGAACTACCGCGAGGCGTGGGAAGCCAACCGCTTGGTCGCCAAGGGGAAGATCCACCCGACACTGTCCAAGGTGTACTCGTTGGCGGACACCGGCCAGGCGGCGTACGACGTGCACCGCAACGCGCACCAGGGCAAGGTCGGCGTGCTGTGCCTGGCGCCGGAGGAGGGCCTGGGCGTCCTCGACCACGAGCGGCGCGCGGCCCACCTGACCGAGATCAACCGTTTCCGGGGCGTGTAAAGAAAAACGTCTGGTCGTGCGGGTGGCAGGTTCCCACCCGCACGACCGGAACGGGTAGCGTGACCCCCATGGGCCTCGCCGACGACCGTGACCTCGTCCCCCTGGGATCCGGCTTCGACATCGTCAAACGCGGCTACGACCGCGCGCAGGTCGAGGACCACCTGGAACGCCTCGACTCGGATCTGAGGCTGCTCGCGGCCGACCGCGACGCGGCGGTGTCGCAGACGAACGACCTGACCCGCCAGCTCGAAGCGGCGAGGTCGGAGATCGCGGAACTGCGCGGCCAGGTGGAACGCCTCTCCCTGCCACCGACGACCCTGGAGGGTCTGAGCGAGCGCCTGCAGCGCATGCTCCGCCTGGCCCAGGACGAGGCCAACGAGATCAAGGCCCGCGCCGAAGCCGAGGGCAGCCACATCCGCGCGAAGGCCGAGTCCGACGCGGCGGTGCTGCGCACCCGGTACGAGAAGCTGATCGCGGAACTCGACCAGCGCCGCACGGAGATGGAAGCCGAACACCGAGGCGTCCTGGAAACGGCCCGCGCCGAGGCGGAGCGCATCGTAGGCGAATCCCGCGACACGGCTGCCAAACTGGACGAGGAATCCCTCCAACGCCGCACGACGGTCGAAGAGGACTTCGAAATCGCGATGGCGGCCCGCCGCGTCGAGTCGATGAAGATGCTCGCCGAACAAGAGGCGTCGAGCAAGGCGGAAGCCGACCGCCGAGTCCGCGAGGCAGCCGAGGAAGCGGCCAGGGTACGAGCCCAGATCGCCCAGGAACAGGCAGCGTCCAACGCGGAAGCGCAACGCCTGGTCCGCGAGGCGACCGAAGAGGCCAACCGCCGCCGGCACGACTCGCTCAGCGAGGCGACAGCCAGGGTCCAAGAAGCAACGGACGAGGCAAACCGCCGAGTGCGAGAAGCAACAGAAGAATCGAACCGCCGCGTAACCCAAGCGGCCCACAAGGTAGAAGCCCTGAAACAACTCCGCAACCGCCTGTCCCAGCAACTACACGGGGTACGCACAGCCCTCCACGAGGTAACGCCTCTGCTGGACCCCCTGGAAGAGGAACGCCCGCCGTCGGCGCAGCAACAGGCGCCACAGCAGAACCAGGGCGAAACCCCCACCAACCAGCCGCAACAGGCGAGCACCCAGGGCCAACCCACCACCCAGGGCCAACCGGCACCCCAACAACAGGGCACGCCGACCACCCAGCCACAAACCCCTCAACAAGCCGGCACCGGCACCCAGTCGCCTCCCGCCGACAACAAGCCGCAACCAGCACCAGACGGCCCGACGCAAAAAATCGCGCGGCCAACACCCCCCAAGGCCCGAAGCGGCAAACGCTAACCAATCTTCGGCACAGGCCACACCAGCCACCGCGCACTCCGCACGTAAAGCCGAGGCGCGCGCAGCGCGCACACCTCGAGCTGGGCTGCGTGTCATCCCCGTATGGCCTGCCCGCAGGGAACCGCGCTTTTCCTGGGGATGCAAGCACGCACTTCGCTTGCATCCCCAGGAAAAGGGTGGTGGTCTTTGACCAGGCCATACGGGGATGACACGACGCCCGAGTCCTGCTCTTGTGATCATCCTTGGCGGCCAGCCCAGCGGCGAGCGCGCTCTTCGTCCCCATCCGACGGCCAGCAACAACCCGGCCACCCACTCGGGTGACAGCCCAACGCCATAGCGATGCGACGACATCCGACCCCACCGCAGCCCGCACCCGTCCTACATCCGGAAGTCGAACCGGGAACGCGTGCAGCAGCACCAGCGGAAGCTCCGCACCCCGGAATTGTCGTACCCCCTCGCTACCGTCGTGGCATGACCTCCAACCCGGATGTGATCCACACCGACCGGCTCCTGCTCAGGCGGGTCGGCCCGGGTGACCTGCGTGCCGCGATAGCCGTCCTGTCCGACCCGGTGACCAACCGCTTCAACCCGGCCGGCCCGCCCTCCCCGGAGGAAACGGCCGACATGCTGGCGGAGTGGCAGGCCCGCTGGGCGCTCGACGGCATCGGGTACTGGGCGGTGGAGTTGCCGTCGACCGGCGAGGTCATCGGTTTCGGCGGCCTGCGCCACCACAAGCTGGACGGCGAGCCGACGCTCAACCTGTTCTACCGGTTCCGCCCCGAACACTGGGGCCGGGGTTACGCCCCCGAGATGGCGCGCGCGGCCATCGAGTGGGCGGACCGGGTGCGGCCCGATCGGCCAGTGGTGATCATCACCGACCTCGACAACACGCCCTCCCAGCGCGTCGCGGAGAAGCTGGGCTTCGCGCACGCGGGCGACAGCATCACGGTCGACGGTCCGGTGCTGGTCTACCGGCGTCAGGAGGCGACGATGGTCACCTGACGCTGTTCGCAGGGGCCGGACCAGGTGCGCGGCAACGGCGTGGGCACCTCGGGCAGGGCCGTGGACACGATCGCGTCGAGCACCTCGTCGGACTGCCCGACCATGAGGTGCCCGGCGCCGGGGAAGTCGATCACGTCCGCGGTCGGGATGTCCGCGCCGAACCGCCGCCTGGCCTCGGTCGGCGGCAGGAAGTCGTCGAACTCCGGCACCAGGCACACCACCCGCTTGTCCACCCACCGAGCCAGGTGCTCGGACCTGCTCCACCGCAACGGAGGTGATATCAGGATCGCACCCACAACGCACGGGTCACACCCGTGCATCAACGCGAGATCGGTGCCGAACGACCACCCGACCAGCCACACGTCGGGCAGTCCGCGGTCGGCGACGAACGCCAGGGCAGCGGCCACATCGAACCGCTCGCCGACGGCGTTGTCGAAGCTGCCCTCACTGCGCCCTGCCTCGCTGACGGTGCCACGGGTGTTGAACCTCAACACCGCGATGTCCGCCAACGCGGGCAACCGCCAAGCCGCCTTGCGACACAGGTGGGAGTCCATCATGCCGCCGTGCGTGGGCAACGGGTGCAACAGCACCACCGTCGCCCGAGCCGGCCGCTCGACCGGCGACGCCAACTCCCCCACCAGCCGCAAGCCGTCGGCGGTGACCAGCGTGACGTCCTCCCGCCGAGCGGGCAGCACGGTGTTGGCCGAGATCCGGACAGCGGCGTCACCCACGCCACCGATCCTGCCACCGAAGGGGGCGGCGTCAGGCCGGGAGTGACGCACTCGACCCGACGCGGGCAGGCGACCGATACGAAATGCCTATCCGGTCGGTCCGGTCTCCCGAACGCCGGTGCCGCCCACCGGTCGCCCCCTGCTGCCCATCGTTGGCCGACAGCCGCCCACAACTGCCCACAGCCGCCGACGACAGCCAGCAGTCGGCGACCGCTGCCGACAGCCTGCGGGCGTCACCAGCGGCGGGGTGTCGGGCCTCGGCGGGTGCGGGATGCCCAGCAGTTCCGGTGCCAGTGACGGCGGTCGGCCACCGAGCCGTGGTCACCGGCGGGCCATGCCACGACGTGCGGGGTGCCCGGTTTGATCTCGTGGTCGCAGCCCGGACAGCGGTAGGTCTTCGTCGTGCCCGTGCCCGAGATGTCGCGGACCAGCCAGTCGCCGTCCGGCGCGTTCTCCGCCCGTGCCCACCCGTGGCCGCCGACGGGAGGTGGTCCGTCGGAGCGGTGCGGGCGGTTGCGGCGGGGCACGGGGTACCAGGGTATCCCGATCGGTATTCGTGATCGCCTACGGTCCACAGGGTGAACAGGTGGCAGCGGGCTGTGGTCGGGGTGCTGTTGTTACTGGAGATGGGAGTCATGGTTCAGCCCGCGTTGCGGGCCGGTCTCTTGGAAGTGGCGCCGGCGAACCGGGTGATCGGGCCGCACCAGGGGATGTTGCTGGCCTCGTGCACGATCCTGCTGGTCACGGCGGGCACCGGGCTGGTCACCATGCTGGTGCGGCCCTACTCGCGGACGTGGGTGGCGACGTTCGCGGGTTCGCACGCCGCCGCGGCCGGGCTCGGGTGGGCGCACGGGCTGCCGTTGCTGACGCTGATCTCGGCGCTCGCGGCGGCCGTGGTGCCCGCGCTGGTGCTGCTGCCGAGGCAGCCGCCACAATAGGCGCGTGCCCACCTACGAGTTCCGTTGCAAGTCCTGCGGGTCGACGTTCGACGTCAAGCGGCCGATGAGCGAGGCCTCCGAGCCCGCCAACTGCCCGCAGGGCCACGACGACACGGTCAAGCTGCTGTCCATGGTCGGTCTCGGCAGCGTCGGCGCCGACGCACCGCAGACCGGTGGCGGCGGTTGCTGCGGCGGCGGGTGCTGCGGTTAGCCGGTCGGTTCCTTCGCCTTGAGCACCTCGGCGACCTTCTTGCCCTGGTCGCAGATCGCGCCGAACCGCGAGGAGCCGTCGATCACGATGATGCCGATGCCGCCGCCCGCGTAGTCCATGACCATCACGCAGGACGGCTGCACGGACGTGTCCGTGGTCCGGTCGAAGTACTTGACCTTCCGGTCGCCCAGGTCGAACTCGCCGCTGCTCTGCTCCAGCGTGATCGGCCGCCCGGCCCGGAACCGCAGGGTCACGCCGACGTCGAGCCGGTCCACCGACGTCTGCCACTTGCACGACTGGTCGAACTGCGGGTCGTAGCCGGTGTCCGTCGGGCCGGCGGACTTGTCCCGCACGTCGTAGGGCAGGTCCTGCCACGTCAGCAGCTTGCAGATGTCGCCGACGGGGTCGGCGTCCGGTGGGCCGGACTCCGAGGTCGACGTCGGGGAGGTCGACGAGAACGGTGGCTCGATGTCGAGCACGCCGGCCGAGACCGGCGTGCCGTTCACCTTGTACGCGCAGCCGGACGTCAGGCCGAGCGCTGCCACCAGGACCGAGAGAACCGCACGCCGCATGGGTCCACCATGCCAAACCGGCGCAACCCCCGGGCACTCAGGTGTAGTCGCGGAAGCCCTTGCCGGTCTTGCGGCCGAGCCGCCCCGCCGTCACGAGGTGCTCCAGCAGTGGCGCGGGCGCGAAACCGGCCTCGCGGAACTCCAGGTACAGCGTGCGTTCGATGGCGAGCGACACGTCCAGGCCCACCACGTCGAGCAGCTCGAACGGGCCCATCGGCAGCGAGCAGCCGACCTTCATCGCGTTGTCGATGTCGTCGGCGGACGCGTAGTGCGCCTCCAGCATCTTCACCGCGTCGTTGAGGTACGGGAACAACAGCGCGTTGACGATGAACCCGGCGCGGTCGCCGCAGTGCACCGGCTGCTTGCCCAGGTCCAGGCACACCCGCCGGGCGGTGGCGACGACGTCGGCCGATGTGGAGATCGTCTCCACGACCTCCACCAGCTTCATCACCTGCGCCGGGTTGAAGAAGTGCAGGCCCACCACGTCACCGGGGCGCGAGGTGGCCGCCGCGCACTCGATCACCGGCAGCGAGGACGTCGTCGTCGCCAGCACCGCGCCGGGCTTGCACACCTCGTCCAGCGCCTCGAACACGGCCTTCTTGACCGACAACTCCTCCGCGACGGCCTCCACCACGAGGTCGCAGTCGGCGAGGTGCTCGAACTCCACGGCGGGCGTGATGCGGGCCAGCGCCGCGTCCCGGTCGGACTCGGACAGCCTGCCCCTGGCGACCGACTTCTCCAGCGACTTGCGCACCTTGCCCAGCGCGCCGTCGGCCTTGTCCCGCGAACGGGCCCGCAGCACGACGTCGTAGCCGCGCTTGGCGAACACCTCCACGATGCCGGTGGCCATGGTGCCGGTGCCGATCACGCCGACCCGCCGGACCTCCCGCGTGGCGGTCTCGGCGGACGCGGCGACGGGCGTCAGCACGTCCGGCACCACGTTCGGCGAGTCCGGGCCGTCGTAGGTGTAGAAGCCGCGACCGCTCTTGCGGCCCAGCAGACCCGCCGTGACCATCTGCTTGAGCAGCGGGGCCGGGGCGTGCAGCCGGTTGCGCGACTGGTGGTACATCGTGTCCAGGATCTCGTACGCCGTGTCCAGGCCGATGAGGTCGAGCAGCGCCAGCGGTCCCATCGGGTAGCCGCAGCCGTACCGCATCGCCGCGTCGAGGTCTTCCCTTGTGGCGTAACGGGTCTCGTACATCCGCACGGCGTGGTTGAGGTAGCCGAACAGCAGCGCGTTGGCGATGAACCCGGCCCGGTCGCCGATGACGACCGGCGTCTTGCCGAGCGATTCGGCGAACGCCACCACGTCGGCCACGACGTCCGGCTCGGTGACCACCGTGCGGATCACCTCGACCAGTTTCAACACCTGGGTGGGGTTGAAGAAGTGCAGGCCGACGACCTTGCCGGGACGTCCGGTGTGCACGCCGATCTCGGTGATCGACAGCGACGACGTGTTGGACGCGAACACCGTGTCCGGCCCGCAGATCCGGTCCAGTTCGGCGAACACCCGCGCCTTCAGCTCGATCCGCTCCGGCACGGCCTCGATGACGAGGTCGGCGTCCGCGAGCGCGTCCAGCGAGGTGGCGTAGCTGATCCGGTCGAGCAGCGCGGCGCGGCCGGCGTCGTCCAGCTTGCCCTTGGCCACCGCGCGCCCGGTGGAGTGGTCGAGGTGGCCGCGACCGCGGGTGAGGCCCTCGTCGTCCACGTCCACCGCGATGACAGTGAGGCCGGTCCGGGCGAGTACTTCCGCGATGCCGGCGCCCATGGTGCCGAGACCGACGACTCCAACCGTGGTGAACTGGCGCGTCACTGCTCTACCTCCCACTCTGCGGAGTGGCTACCAGACGGTAACTTGGGCCCGACTATTCCACGGCCATCACGCGTCGTTCGCGTGAGCTTCACCATCCGGATCGAGCAAGTCAACGGTCAAGAGAGCCGCCTCACCGGCTCATTCGTCGAACTTGCGGGCCGCCAGGTCGGTCACCCGGCGGAGGGCTTCGGCGGCGTCGGGACCGGTCGCCGTCACCTCGATCCGGCCGCCTCCCGGCGCGCCGAGCCCCATCAGCGCGAGCACGCTGGCCGCGTCCGCCTCCTCGTCGCCGAACCGCACGGCGACCCGGGCGTCCAGCCCGGCCAGCGACCGCGCGAGCAACGCCGCCGGACGGGCGTGCAGCCCGACTTCGTTGGTCAGCAGGATCTCCTCGCGCAGAGCGTCCTCGGTGGACGCCGCCGACTCGGCCTCCTCACCACGAGCGGACCCGGCCTCCTCACCGGCAGCGGCGGCGGCGACCTGCGCGAGACCGGCCCCGCCCTGAGCCGCGACAGCCGCCGCGACCGCGCCTTCGACCAGGGGCGCGTCCACCACCAGCACCTCACCGGCGGACTCCTCGGCCGCCATCTCGGCGACCATCTTGGCGCTGCCGAGGTCGAACAGCACCACGACGCCCTCGCCCGAATCGGCCTGCGAGACGGCCTCGGCGACCGCGAGGTAGTCGGTGCCCAGCCCGCCGGAGCCGTCGCCCCCGGACGGCACGACCCGCACGTCCGGCGCCATCTGGCCGGCCAACTCGGCCACCCCGTCGGCCAGCAGCAAGCTGTGCGACACCACCACGAGCCCGATCATGACGACCTCCGCGCCGATCCCGCTCCACCGAGCCCGATCACCGCGCACTCCCCGCGAGCGTCCGCAGCAGCAACGACGTCGACCGAGCGCCCGGATCGAGGTGCCCGGCACTGCGTTCTCCCAGGTAGGAGGCCCGGCCCTTGCGCGCCACCAACGGCACGGTCGACTCCGCGCCCTGCTCGGCCGCTTCCGCCGCCGCCGCCAACACCCCGGCCACATCCCCGCCGGCAGCCGCGACGGACCGGGCCGCCGACACCGCGGGCGTCAACGCGTCGACCATCGTCTTGTCCCCGACCTGGGCCTTGCCCCTCGCCACGACACCCTCCAGCGCCGCCTGCAGAGCACCGGCGACCGCCGGAGCGTCCAACTCCGCCGCATCACCCGCCGACGTGGCCGCACGCAGGAACGCCGTCCCGTACAACGGCCCGGCCGCCCCGCCGACCTTCGAGATCAACGTGGTCGCCGCCAGCTTCAGCACCGCGCCCGGAGTCTCCGGCACCCCCTCGTCCAGGGTGGACACCAGCGCCGAGAAGCCCCGGTGCAGGTTCTCGCCGTGGTCGCCGTCGCCGATCTCCCGGTCGAGCCGCACCAGCTCGTCCCGGTGCTCGGCGACCACCCGCGCCACCGCCCGCAACGCCTCCGCGACCTGTTCCGCCGTGCACCCCATCACAGCCCCCACCGCAGCGCGGGCGTGCGCACGGGCGCGTCCCACAGCTCGACCAGCTCGTCGTCCAGCTTCAGCAGCGTCAAGCTCATGCCCTGCATCTCCAGACTCGTGATGTACGGACCGACCAGCCGCCGCTCGACCACGATCCCGCGCTCGGCGAGCAGCCGTTCGGCGATCCCGTGCGCGAGGTACAGCTCCAGCAGCGGCGTCCCGCCCATGCCGTTGGTGAACAGCAGGACCCGGTCGCCCGCGCCGAACGGCAGGTCCTCCAGGATCGGCTCCAGCAGCGCCGGCACCAGCGCGTCGGCCGGGCCCACCGGCACCCGCTGCCGGCCGGGTTCGCCGTGGATGCCGATGCCGAGTTCCATCTCGTCGTCGGCGAGCACGAAGCTCGGCTCGCCGGCGTGCGGCACGGTGCCCGAGGTGAGCGCGAGACCCATCGAGCGGACCTGGCCGATCACCTTGCGCGCCAACGCCTCGCAGCCGTCCAGGTCCACCCCGCGCTCGGCGGCGGCCCCGACGACCTTCTCCAGCAGCACGGTCCCGCCCACGCCCCGGCGGCCGGCCGTGAACAGCGAGTCCTTCACCGCCACGTCGTCGTCGATCACCACCGACCGCACCTCGATGCCCTCGGCGGCGGCCAGTTCGGCGGCGGTCTCGAAGTTCAGCACGTCGCCGGTGTAGTTCTTCACGATCAGCAGCGCGCCCGCGCCGCCGTCGGTGCGCTCCACCGCGGCCTGCACCTGGTCCGGCGTGGGCGAGGTGAACACCGCGCCGGGACAGGCCGCGTCGAGCATCCCGCGCCCCACGAACCCGCCGTGCAGCGGCTCGTGGCCCGACCCGCCGCCGGAGATCACCGCGACCTTGCGCGGCACGGGCGCGTCGGCGCGCACCACCACCGCCGGGTCGTACTGCACGTCCAGCAGGTCGGCGTGCGCGAGGGCCATGCCCCGCAGCGCGTCCGCCACGACGGTCGCCGGATCGTTGATGATCTTCTTCACGGTGACCTCCATCGCCGATGGTCACCACATTCCTACCCCACGCGAAAGCGGAACGCTCAGCGCCCGTAGAGCACCCGAACGAGACGCAGGACGTGCTTGATGGTCCGCGAGCCGCGCTCGTACGTCATCGGGTTGAGCGCCGCCGCGAAGCGCTTGCGGGCCACGGCGTGCGCGTAGGTGAACTCGCGCAGACCGTCCTCGCCGTGGATGCGCCCGAACCCGGAGTCGCCCACCCCGCCGAACGGCAGGCCCGGCACGGAGGCGTAGGCCAGCACGGAGTTCACCGACACCATCCCGCAGCGCAGCTTCGCCGCCAGCTCCTCGCCCCGGTCGCGCGAGAACACCGTCGCGCCCAGCCCGTAGGCCAGCGAGTTCGCCCGCCGCACGCCCTCGTCCGCGTCGGCCACCCGGCTCACCACGAGGGTCGGCCCGAACGTCTCCTCGGTCACCGCCGTGGAGTCCTCCGGCACGTCCACCAGCACGACCGGCTCGACGTACGGCGGCCGGATCGACTCCAGGCCGCCGACCACCGCGCGACCGCCCCGGTCCAGGGCGTCGGCCACGTGCGACCGGATGACCTCCACCTGCCGGGGCATGGTGATCGGCCCGAAGTCGGCGTCCGGCTCGCCGCCGGGCCGCAGCTTCTCCGCCTTGGCCACCACGAGCCGCAGGAACTCGTCGTACACGGCGTCCGCGACGTACACCCGCTCCACGCCCGCGCACGTCTGGCCGGCGTTGAAGATCCCGCCCCACACCGCGCCCTCGGCGGCGGCGTTGACGTCCGCGTCCTCGGCCACGATCAGCGGGTCCTTGCCGCCGCACTCCACCAGCACGGGCGTCAGCGTCGCGGCACACGCGGCCATGACCTTCTTGCCGGTCGGCGTGGACCCGGTGAACGCCAGCTTGTCCACACCGGCCGCGCACAGCGCCGCGCCGGTCTCGCCGAACCCGGTCACCACCTGGAACACCGGGTGCTCGGGCACGACCTCGGCGAACGCGTCGGCCAGGAACACCCCGACGCCCGGCGTGTACTCGCTCGGCTTGAACACCACGGCGTTGCCGGCGGCCAGCGCGTACGCGATGGACCCCATCGGCGTGAACGCCGGGTAGTTCCACGGCCCGATCACGCCCACCACGCCCAGCGGCCGGTACTCCAGCGTCGCCGCGTGGTTGTACATCAGCAGGCCGGGCTTGACCTTGCGCCTGCCCAGCGTCTTCGGCGCCTGCCGGGCCGCCCAGTGCAGGTGGTCGATGACCAGCGCCAGCTCGGTGCGCGCGTCGTCAGCCGACTTGCCGGTCTCGGCGCTGACCAGCGCCTGGAACTCGTCGAGCCGGCGGACCAGGACCCGCCGCCACGCGTCCAGCCTGGCCCGCCTGCCGTCGAACCCGAGCGCCGCCCAGAAGGCCGCCGCCGTCCGGCCCGCCTCGACCGCCGCGCGCACCTCGGTCTCGCCGTGCACCGGGTGGTGGGCGACGACCTCACCCGTGCGAGGGTCGAGCGAGGCGAACCGCGCCTGCTCGTCGTCGGGCCGCGAAGGTTTGGCGGGAGCGGTCTGGGTCATGGGGCGGCCCTCCAAGGTACGCGAAGGTGTTACCCGACAGTAACGGGTAACCGGCGCAACTGTCAGCCCCCGTTCAGCCCTTCGGGATCTTGGGCAGCACACCCTTCGCGAACGCCACCGCCACCGCGCACCGGTCGAACTCGGACTTCTTCGGGCCCGACGACTTCACCTCGGCCAGCTCGCCCTCCTCGCCGGTGTTCAACCGCTGCACCCACTTCACCGAGCACGACGGGTACGCGCCGGTGTTCGCGAGCTGGTAGCCGGTGACCCCGTTGCCGAGGTCGACCTCCGTCTGCTTGGCGTCGAACTTGTTGTCCTTCGGAATGTAGGTCGACCGCAGGTCGAGCGAGACCTCCTTGCTGTCGGCCACCCACGAGCAGTTGTGCAGCCCGTACGGGAAGATCCGGTGGTCCGCGCCGACCGCCGCGTCCGCCACGGCCTTGTCCACCAGCACGCACGGGTCCAGCGCGACCAGGGAGTCCTTCGGCGGCGACTTCACGCCCACCCGCTCCTTGAGCTGCCTGACCACGGACTCGGCGACCTTGCGGCCGGGCGCGCAGGCGTCGCCGTCCTTGTAGCCGATCTGCACGGTCAGGCCGAGCGCGGGCTTCTCCTGGGTGATCACCGAGACGAAGCACGCGCTGGTGTCCAGGGTCTGCTCGTAGCTCTTGAGGCCGGCGAGCTGCTTGTCGGCGTTCTTCAGCTCGGTGGTCATGGTCTGGCCGATCTCGACGGTGATCGCGAGGTCCTTGCCGTTCTTGTCCTCCATGAAGTTGGAGCACCGGCTGAACCCGGTGGGCGAGACCTCGCCGGGCGTGCCGAGCTGTTCGAGGACCTTGCGGTCGAACAGCTTGCACGGGTCGACCAACCGCAGCTTGTCGGCGGCGAACGCCGGGTCGGCCGGCTGCCCGCCCGGGACGTTCGTCGGAGTCGACCCGTTGGTCTCGGTGACGTTCTCCGCGTTCGCCTGGATGGTGCTGCGCGGGTACGGCTTGTGCTTGGTGAGGTCCGCGCCGGCACAGCCGGACACGACGAGGAGCGCGCAGCACAGGACAGCGACGAGGCGGGGCACGGAAAGCACGGTAGCGACCGCCCGCGCGGCCCGTGACACAAACCCTGTGTTCGACCTCACCAACCTATTCGGGAACGATTCAGTCGATCGTCGCGCTATACCTGCTGAACCCCCACCGAGAGGAGCACTGAGTGCGCGACCGCATCCGCCGCGCTGTCCGTTGGCTAGACGGCTGGACCGTCGAAGCCTTCAACCCCGTCTACCCGCGCCGGTAGGCGTCCCGACGCTCGCGTCAACCCTTCGCGTCGGCCCCGGCGTCGGCGTCCGGCACCACGATCGGCCGCAGGAACGTCCACGCGGCGAACACCGCCGCCAGCGCCACCATCCCGACGCCGGACCACAGGTTGATGTTGAGCCCGTCGGACTTGGCCAGGTCGGTCTCGTCGGTGAAGCCGAGCCCGACCACCGCCAGGATCACCCCGTACAGCCCGAACAGCACCGCGATCACCAGTCGCAGGTCGAACAGACCGGCCTTGTGCGCCATGACGACCTCCCTCAGCCGAAGATGATGTTGAGCACGATGGTCAGCACCAGCACGCCGATGCCCAGCAGCAGGGGCGAGCGGTACCAGCCGGCGTCCTCGCCGGTCGCCGAGTGCCGTCGGGATTCCTTGGGCGTCAGGCTGTACACCAGCCCGACCAGCCGTTCCTCCGGCACCGGCCGGGTGACCGCGGTGACCGCGACGCTCACCACGATGTCCACCACGAACGCCGCGCCCGCGCCGACGAAGCTCGCGCCCTGGCCGGGCAGGTCCACCACCCCGGTCTCGGCCAGCACGAACACCAGCACGGCCGCCAGCGTGCCCGCGACCAGGCCCATCCAGCCCGCCGCCGCGGACATCCGCTTCCAGAACATGGCGAGGATGAACGTGGCGAACAGCGGCGCGTTGAAGAACGAGAACAACGCCTGGATGTAGTCCATGATGTTGCCGT
This sequence comes from Actinosynnema sp. CS-041913, assembly GCF_050942485.1. NCBI lineage: Bacteria > Bacillati > Actinomycetota > Actinomycetes > Pseudonocardiales > Pseudonocardiaceae > Actinosynnema > Actinosynnema sp. CS-041913. The sequence continues at coordinate 7,815,813 of NZ_CP192037.1, forward strand.
AGCCGGCGGCCAGGAACGCGGTGCCGATCGCGACCAGCGTGCCCCCGATCGTCGCGAGCCGGCCGATCCGCAGGTAGTACTCGTCCGGGCGGTCCTTGCGGATGTAGTCCTGCCACAGGTCGTAGGTGAAGACCGTGTTGAACGAGGACACGTTGGCCGCCACACCGGCCATGAACGACGCCAGCAGACCGGTGATCGCGATGCCGAGCATGCCGTTGGGCAGCAGCTCGCCGATCAGCGCGGGCAGGGCGTTGTTGTACGTGATGCCGGAACTCGCGTCACCCGCCTTCAACGCCTCCATCTCGGGCACGACCAGCGCCGCGATGATGCCGGGGATGATGACCACGAACGGGATCAGCGCCTTCGGGTACGCGCCGATGATCGGCGTCCGCCGGGCGGCGGACATGCTCTTGGCCGACAGCGCGCGCTGCACCTCGGCGAAGTTCGTCGTCCAGTAGCCGAACGACAGCACGAAGCCCAGGCCGAACACGATGCCGAGCACGCTGAGCACCGGGTTCTGGATGCCGGTCAGCTCGGTCGCGGGCCACGCGGACAACTGCTCCGCGCCGCCGGGGCCCGCCGTCACCTTGTCCACCAGGCCCTGCCAGCCGCCGACCTTGTGCAGGCCGACGAGGGTCAGCGGGAGCAGCGCGGCGACGATCACGAAGAACTGGAGCACCTCGTTGTAGATGGCGGCGGACAGGCCGCCCAGCGTGGTGTAGGTGAGCACGATCAGCGCGGCGATCACCACGGACAGCGGGATCGGCCAGCCGAGCATCAGGTTGAGCAGGAACGCCAGCGCGTACAGGTTGACGCCCGCGATGAGCACCTGCGCGACGGCGAAGCTGATGGCGTTGACCAGGTGCGCGCCCTTGCCGAAGCGGCGGCGCAGGAACTCGGGGACGCTGCGCACCTTGGAGCCGTAGTAGAACGGCATCATCACCAGGCCGAGGAAGACCATGGCCGGGATCGCGCCGATCCAGTAGTAGTGCACGGTCGCCATGCCGTACTGGGCGCCGTTGGCGGCCATGCCGAGCAGTTCGATCGCGCCGAGGTTGGCGGAGATGAACGCGAGGCCGGTGACCCAGGCGGGCAGCGAGCGGCCGGAGAGCAGGAAGTCCAGGCTGGACGACACCGAGCGCCGGGCCAGGAAGCCGATGCCCAGGACGAACGCGAAGTAGATCGCAAGCAGCGCGTAGTCGAGCGGTCCGGCGTCCAGCCGGAGATCCGCCTCGGCGAGCACGGGCACCGTCGCCCACCTCCGTATTCAACAAGGCCCAACAACATCAGACACTACCGCACAGCCGATCACGCCGACCGTAGTGCACTCGCGGCGACTTCGCCGATCTGAACCACCCGCCGCCGATCCCGGCGGACGCGGGCGCGCGGAAGCCGCCCCGGGACGAGTCGACACGGGGCTGCCGGAAGACCTGGGTGGACCTCGGTGGGGCCGCGCCGGTCAGCGGGTCAGCACGAACGGCGTCTCGGCGTAGAACGGCCCGCCGGTCGCACCGATCAGGAACTGGGTGCCCGGCGGGGAATCCCGGAACGATTCCGGCACCTGCACCACCGCCCCGGCGAACCCGCCGGCGGCATCCGTGGTGGCATCGCCGACGCGCCGGCCGTGGAAGGTGAAGACGACCCTCGTGTTGGCGGGGAATCCGTCACCGCTGAGCCGGATTTCTCCACCGGCATTGCCGGACATCGGCGACGCGGCCAGGTGGGCGGCCGGAGCACCGACCGTGGAACTCGTGACCGGCAACGGGGTGACCGCGGCCTCCATCGCGCAGCCGGTCAGCGCGGCGAGGAGGACAAGGAGCGACACTGCGCCGGAACCGGGTCTTCGTCTACGCACAACCCCTCCATTTGCCGGGCCGTCAGCGTATATCGCGGATTCGGTGATGCCACGCACCCGAACGGCGTACACCGCACCCGTACACCCATGGCGACGAAACCGTTACGAGGCTTTCTCGAAATCGCCGCGGACCATTCGCATCACCGCACTTTTAGGGTTTCCCGAGCTTTTACCGCCGGAGCAGGAAAGCCTTCGACTCACCCTGTCGCGTGACATCCAGGTGCAGGGCCCGGAGGCTCAGAACAGCCGGAACTCGTCGGACTCGATGCCGCGCAGGGCGTCGTAGTCCAGGATCACGCACCGGATGCCCCGGTCCTCCGCCAGCGTGCGGGCCTGCGGCTTGATCTGCTGCGCCGCGAACACGCCCTGCACCGGGGCCAACAGCGGGTCGCGGTTGAGCAGTTCCAGGTAGCGGGTCAACTGTTCCACGCCGTCGATCTCGCCCCGGCGCTTGATCTCCACCGCCACCGAGCCGCCGCCCGCGTCCCGGCACATCAGGTCGACCGGGCCGATCGGGGTCGGGAACTCGCGGCGGACCAGCGTCCAGCCGTCGCCCAGCGTCGTCACGTGCTCCGCCAGCAGCTTCTGCAGATCCGCTTCGACCCCGTCCTTCACCAGACCGGGCTCCGGGCCGAGCTCGTGCTTCGAGTCGTGCAGCACCTCGGCCAGCGTGATGACCAGCTTCTCGCCCGCCTTGTTCTGCACCACCCACATGTCCGGGTCCTCGATGAGCCAGCACGGCGGGCTCATCCAGTTCAGCGGCTTGTACGCGCGGTCGTCGGAGTGGATGGACACCGAGCCGTCGGCCTTGATCAGCAGCAGGCGCTGGGCCATCGGGAGATGGGCCGTGAGGCGTCCGATGTAGTCGACCTGGCAGCGAGCGATGACTAGGCGCACGGCCGACAGGCTACGGGGTGCGAACGCCGGACCACCGGCAGGTACCGTCGGGCGCCGTGTCCCTCCTCCGCACCAAGCCGGTCGACCGGATCGCCGACGAAAGCGCGCACACCCCGTTGCGCCGCACGCTCGGGCTGGTGCCGCTGGTCGCCCTCTCGGTCGGCGCGACGCTCGGCACGGGCATCTTCGTGGTGCTCGGGCAGGCCACGCCGGTCGCCGGGCCGGCGGTCGCGGTGTCGTTCGCGGTCGCCGCGCTGGCGGCGCTGTTCTCCGCTCTGTCCTACGCGGAACTCGCGGGCGCGGTGCCGGTGTCCGGGTCGGCCTACTCCTACACCTACGCCACGCTCGGCGAGCTGGTCGCGTGGGTCTGCGGGTGGTGCCTGCTGCTGGAGTACGGCGTGTCGGTGGCGGCCGTCGCGGTGGGGTGGAGCGGTTACCTCAACGCCTTCCTGGACGCCACGCTCGGCGTGTCGCTGCCGGCGGCGCTGTCCGGGGACGTGGTGAACCTGCCGGCCGCCGTCGTGGTGCTGCTGGCGATGGGCGTGCTGCTCGGCGGGGTGCGGGAGAGCGCCGCGGTCACGACCGTGACGACCGTGCTGAAGGTCGCGGTGCTGCTGTTCTTCGTGGCGGTCGCGGTGGTCGGGTTCCAGACCCGGCACATGACGCCGTTCGCCCCCGCCGGGATAGCCGGGATCACGGGCGCCGCCTCGCTGGTGTTCTTCTCCTTCATCGGCTTCGACGCCGCCTCCACGGCCGGTGAGGAGGCGAAGAACCCGCAGCGGGACCTGCCGCGCGCCATCGTGATCTCGCTGGCGATCGTGACCGTCGTGTACGTGCTGGTGGCGCTGACCGCCGTGGGCGCGGTCGGGGTGGACGTGCTGACGGGGTCGGACGCCTCGCTGGCGACCGTGCTCCAGCAGCTCACCGAGGCGAGCTGGCCGGCGACGGTCCTCTCGGCGGGCGCGGTGATCGCGATCGCGTCCGTCGTCCTGACCGTCCTGTATGGACAGACCCGGGTGCTGGTCGCGATGGCCCGCGACGGCCTGGTGCCGCGGGTGTTCGCCCGAGTGGGGCCCAGGCGGGTGCCCACCGCGAACACGCTGATCGTCGGGATCGTGGTCGCGGTGCCGGCCGCGCTGGTCCCGCTCGGTCAGCTCGCGGAGGCCACGAGCATCGGCACGCTGGTGGCATTCGGCCTGGTCAACGTCGGCGTGGTGGTGCTCCGCCGCACCCGGCCGGATCTGCCGCGCGGGTTCCGCACGCCGTGGGTGCCGGTGGTGCCGCTGCTCGGGCTGGGCATGTGCGTGCTGCTGGTGGCCGGCCTCGCACCCGCCACCTGGGTGGCCTTCGGTCTCTGGTCCGTGGTGGGCTTGGTGGTGTACTTCGCGTACGGACGGCGCCACTCCGAGTTGGCACAGGGAGAGTGATCGTGGAAACCCTTGGATCGCGTGAGGTGTACGCGAACCCGTGGATGACGGTCCGCGAGGACCCCATCCGGCGGGCGGACGGCACTACCGGGATCTACGGCGTGGTGGACAAGCCCGACTACGCGCTGGTCATCCCCCTGGACGGGGAGCGGCTGCGGCTGGTCGAGCAGTTCCGGTACCCGCTCGGCCTGCGGCGCTGGGAGTTCCCCCAGGGCACCGCGCCGGAACGGGCCGACGTGGACCCGCTGGCGCTCGCCGAGCGGGAGCTGCGGGAGGAGACCGGGCTGCGCGCGGGCGAGCTGGTGGAGCTGGGCCTGCTGGACGTCGCGCCGGGCATGTCCAGCCAGCGCGGCCGGGTGTTCCTGGCCACCCGGCTCACCGAGGGCTTCCACGAGCGGGAGCACGAGGAGCAGGACATGCGCTCGGCGTGGTTCCCGCGTGCCGAGTTCGAGGCGATGATCGCGCGCGGCGAGATCACCGACGCCCAGTCGATCGCCGCGTACACCCTGCTCCTGCTGCACGAGCACGCCCAGCCGTGACCGACGTCGTGGAGCTGCTGTCCACCGACGTGCTGGCGGACGCCGAAGAACTCGCCGACGTGCTGGCCGACGCCGTGGCGGGCGGCGCGTCGGTCGGCTTCCTCACCCCGCTGCCCCGCCCGCACGCCGTGTCGTGGTGGCGCGCGCAGGCGGCGGCCGTGGCCAACGGCGTGCTCGCGGTGTGGGTGGCGCGGACGGACGGCCGGATCACCGGCACCGTGCAGGTCCGGTTCACCTCCACCCTCAACGGCGCCCACCGCGCCGAGATCGCGAAGCTCATGGTGCTGCGCCGCGCCCGCGGCTCGGGTCTCGGGCGGCAACTGCTCGCCGCCGCCGAGAAGGGCGCGGCGGACCGCGGCACGACGCTGCTGACGCTGGACACGCAGACCGGTTCCCCGGCCGAGGCGCTGTACCGGTCGGCGGGGTGGACGGAGGTCGGCGTCATCCCGGACTACGCGGCCGACCCGAGCGGCGTGCTGCGCCCGACCACGGTGTTCTACAAGCGGATCTAGCGCGCCGCACCGCCCGCCCGGGGTCGCGTCGAGCGGGCGGAAGCCGCGGGCACCCGTCGACCCGGCTCGGCGGGTTCCCGCACCGGCCGGCCGGCGCCAAGCCGGTCGAGGCCCCGGCGGCCCCGGTCGACCGCCGCTAGTCGGTCCACTCCGCCGGCCGCTTCTCCAGGAACGACGCCATGCCCTCCTTCGCGGCGGGCGTCTGCGAAGCGGCGGCCATCACCTCGACCGCGATCGCGTAGGCATCCGCCTCCGGCCGGTCGAGCTGGGCGTACAGGGTCTGCTTGCCCAACGCCTTGCTGGCCCGGCTGCCCCGGGTGGCCCGGCGCATCAGGTCGTCGACGGCCTCGTCCAGTTCCGCCGCCGGCACCACCCGGTTGACCAGGCCCCACCGCTCGGCGGTGGCCGCGTCGACCACGTCGCCGGTCAGCGCCAGCTCCATCAGCCGCTTGCGCCCCACGGCCCGCGCCACCGGCACCGCCGGGGTGTGGCAGAACCAGCCGGCCTTGCCGCCGGGCAGCGCGAAGCCGGCGTCCTCGGACGCCACCGCCAGATCGCACGAGGCGACTAGCTGGCAGCCCGCCGCCGTCGCCAGGCCGTGCACCCGCGCGATCACGACCTGCGGCACGGACTCGATCGTGCGCATCAGGTCCGTGCACAGGGTGAGCAGGTCGCGCACGCCCTCCAGGTCGCGCGCGGCCACGTCGGCGAAGTCGTGGCCGGCGGAGAACACCGGGCCTTCCCCGGCCAGGACCACGCCCACGGCGTCGGTGGCGGCGACCGAGCGGAACGCGGCGAGCAGCTCGGCGAGGTGGTCCGCGGACAGCGAGTTGCGCTTCTTCGCGCGGTCCATCGTGACGCGCACGACGTGGTCCGCCGCTTCGACGCGAACGTGCTGGTATTCGGCCATGTTCCGACCGTAGTCGGCCGTGCAACCACCCGCTCGGCGCGCTCCGTCCTGGGCACATGAGACTGCGAGTGCTCGCACTGGCCGTGCTGCTGACCGGCTGCGCGACCGCGAACCACTCCGAGGGCCGACAGGCGCCCTCGGCCGCACCGCCGCCGGCCGACTTCCCGGTGTCGGCGTCACCTCGCCCGATCGTGCTGATCGGACCCATGCTGGAGGTCGTCGACGGCTTCCGGGACGGCGACGAGAAGCTCGGCTCGGCGAGCGGGGCGTTCGAGTTCGCCGGGCTGCTGCCCGCCACGCCCGAGCCCGCGGCGGTCACCCTGCCGGACGGGCCCACCACGGTGACGTTCATCGGGCCGGCCGACGCGTTGCGGGCGATGGCCGCGCAGGCGGGCGGACCGAAGGCCACCCCACCGGGCACCACCCCGCTGTTCACCACCGGACCGGACACCGCCCCGCCGAACCCGACGCCCGCTCCGCCGGCGGTGAAGCTGGTCGCCGCCGAGTTCGGCGCGGCCGAGTTCCCCACCGACCGGGGCCCCTGGACGCTGCCCGCGTGGCGGTTCACCACCGAGGCGGGCAGCGTGGTCGCGTGGCCCGCGTTGCCGCCCGCCGCGTTCTGGAAGCCCGGCGAGGTGCGCCCGGCGATCGTCTCCGGACCCGCGACCGGCGGCGGCACGGAGCTGACGGTCACCATGGCCTCGCCGCCATACCCGTGCCTCGGCGACGAGCCCGCCCGCAACGAGCCGGTGGTCGCCGAGACCGACACGGCCGTAACGGTGACCCTGCGCACGATCGGCGAGGTGGGCGACTGCCCGCGCACGCTGGCCCTGATGACCGAGCCCTACCAGGTGAAGCTGGCCAAACCGCTGGGCAACCGGCTGCTGGTGGACGACCAGGGCGGGGTCATCGCCGTCACGACGCGGTAGGCACGCGGAAGGTGCGGCGGTAGGCGTCGGGCGCGACGCCCAGCTCGGCCCGCAGCCGCCGCCGCAGGTTCGCCGCCGTGCCGAGCCCGGACCGCTCGGCGACCCGGTGCACCGGCAGGTCCGTGGTCTCCAGCAGCCGCTGCGCGAGCAGCACCCGCTGGGCCTGGAGCCACCGCCCCGGCGTGCTGCCGGTGGCGGCGAGGAACACCCGGTGGAACGTCCGCTCGCTGAGCCCGGCGTGCCCGGCGAGGTCCGGGACGCCGATCGGCTCGGCCAGCCGGTCCACCGCCCAGTCCACCGTGGACGCGAGCCCTTCCCGGTTGGCCCGGCCGGGCAACGGCGGCTCGACGTACTGGCGCTGCCCGCCTTCCCGCGTCGGCGGCATCACCAGCCGGCGGGCGAGCGCGGCGGCCACGTCCGCGCCGTGCGCCCGGCGCACCAGGTGCAGGCAGAGGTCGAGCCCCCCGACGACGCCCGCCGACGTCAGCACGTCGCCTTCGTCGGCGAACAACACGTCCCGCAACACCTTCGCCCGCGGCGCTCTGCGCTCCAACGCGTCCAGCAACCGCCAGTGCGTGGTCGCCTCCCGCCCGTCCAGCATCCCGGCCTCGGCCAACGTGAACGCTCCGGAGCACAACGCCGCCACCGTGCCGTCGAACGCCCGCAACGCGCGAACCACCGACGAGGGCACTTCCGCCAACGGGTCCACCCGCCCCGGCACGACGACGAGATCGCAGCCCCGCAACCCGGAGAGCCCGTGCGTGGCGGGGACGACCCCGACCGGGTGCACCGGAGTGGCCACCCGCCCCGGCGCGCACAACCGCAACTCGAACGGCCCGATCCCGGAGTCGCACCGGTCCACCGCCCACACCTCGCCGACCACCGAGATGTCGAACATCCGGCTGCCGGGCAACACCAGGACACCGACTGTGCGCATGGCAGGAAAGTACCTTAACGCGCCAGTTCTGCCACTCCCCTCACCGCGCCACCGAGCAGCACCATGAAGACATGACCGACACGGCACTGATCCTCATCGACGTCCAGCGCGGCTTCGACGACCCGGCCTGGGGCGCCCGCAACAACCCCGAGGCGGAGGCCAACATCGCCGCGCTGCTCGACCACTGGCGCGGCCCGCTGGTCCTCGTCCGGCACGACTCCACCAAGCCCGACTCGCTGCTCGCCCCCGGCCAGGAAGGCAACCGGTTCAAGCCCGAGCTGGCCGACGCCAACCCCGACCTGATGTTCGCCAAGAAGGTGAACTCCGCGTTCCACGGCGAAGTCGACCTGCACGCGTGGCTGACCGACCGGGGCATCACGGACATCGTGCTCGCGGGCATCCAGACCAACATGTGCGTCGAGACCACGGCCCGCGTGGGCGGCAACCTGGGCTACCGCGTGCGGGTCGTCCTGGACGCCACCTTCACGTTCGACCTGGAGGACCTGACCGCCGACCAGCTCGCCCAGGCCACCGCCACGAACCTGCGCGGCGGCGGGTTCGCCGAGATCGTGTCCACGAAGGACGTCACAGGCCGTTAGCCTCGCGCACCACGGTCACGATCTCGTCCATGATCTGGGTCAGCTCGTAGTCCTTGGGCGTGAACACCCGGGCGATACCGCGTTCCCGGAGCTTGCCGGCGTCGTCGGGCGGCACGATGCCCCCGACGATGACCGGCACGTCCCCGGCGCCCGCCGCGCGCAGGCCGTCGACCACCGCCGGCACCACCTCCAGGTGCGAGCCGGACAGGATGGACAGGCCCACGACGTGCACGTCCTCCTGCACGGCGGCCGAGACGATCTGCGCGGGCGTCAGCCGGATCCCCTGGTACACCACCTCGAACCCGACGTCCCGCGCCCGCACGGCGACCTGCTCCGCGCCGTTCGAGTGCCCGTCCAGACCGGGCTTGCCGACCAGGATCCGCAACCGCTCGCCCAGCTCCTCGCCGGTGGCCCGGACCCGTTCGCGGACCCGGGCGATCTCCACCCCCGCCTCACCGGAGGCGGAAGCGGCGGAAACCCCGGTGGGAGCGCGGTATTCGCCGAACGTCTCACGCAGCGCGGACGCCCACTCGCCGGTCGTCACCCCGGCCCGCGCGCACGCGATGGTGGCCTCGACCAAGTTCCGGTCCGTCTTCGCCGCCGCGCGCAACGAGTCCAAAGTGGACCGGACGAGGGCGTCGTCCCGGGACGCCCGCCACTCCCGGATGGCCTCCACCGCTTGCTGCTCCACGATCGGGTCGATGGTCTCGATCGCGTTGGCGCCCTCGGCCTGCAGCGGCGACGGCTCGGTGGTGGCGAACTTGTTCACGCCCACCACGACGTCCTCGCCGGACTCGACCCGCCGCCGCCGTTCCGCCAGCGACGACACCAGCGCCGACTTCATGTACCCGGACTCGACGGCCGCCACCGCGCCGCCCATCGCCTGCACGCGGTCGATCTCGGCGCGCGCGCCGGCCAGGATCTCCTCGACCTTGGCCTCGACGACCCGCGAGCCCTCGAAGAGGTCCTCGTACTCCAGCAGGTCCGTCTCGTACGCCAGCACCTGCTGCATCCGCAGCGCCCACTGCTGGTCCCACGGACGAGGCAGGCCGAGCGCCTCGTTCCACGCGGGGAGCTGGATCGCGCGGGCGCGGGCGTCCCGCGACAGCGAGACAGCCAGCATCTCCAGCACGATCCGCTGGACGTTGTTCTCCGGCTGCGCCTCGGTCAGCCCCAACGAGTTGACCTGCACCCCGTACCGGAACCGGCGGTGCTTGGGTTCCTGGATGCCGTACCGGTCGCGGGTGATCTCGTCCCACAGCCGGACGAACGCCCGCATCTTGCACATCTCCTCGACGAACCGCACCCCGGCGTTCACGAAGAAGGAGATGCGCGCGACCACCTCGCCGCGCCGCTCCTCGGGCACCTGGCCGGAGTCGAACACCGAGTCCAGCACGGCGATCGCGGTGGACATCGAGTACGCGATCTCCTGCGCCGGCGTCGCGCCGACCTCCTGGAGGTGGTACGAGCAGATGTTGATCGGGTTCCACTTCGGCACGTTCGACACGGTCCACGCGACCATGTCGGTGATCAGCCGCAGGCTCGGTCCGGGCGGGAACACGTACGTGCCGCGGGACAGGTACTCCTTGATGATGTCGTTCTGCGTCGTGCCGGACAGGGCGGCCCGCTCCGCGCCCTGCTCCTCGGCGACGCTGACGTACAGCGCGAGCAGCCACATGGCGGTCGCGTTGATCGTCATCGAGGTGTTCGCCTCGGCCAGCGGGATCTCGTCGAACAGCCGGCGCATGTCGCCGAGGTGGCTGATCGGCACGCCGACCTTGCCGACCTCGCCCCTGGCCAACTCGTCATCGGGGTCGTAGCCGGTCTGCGTCGGCAGGTCGAACGCCACGGACAGACCGGTCTGCCCCTTGGCGAGGTTGCGGCGGTAGAGCGCGTTCGACGCGGCGGCGCTGGAGTGTCCCGCGTAAGTGCGCATCACCCACGGGCGGTCGCGCTCGCGGTCGGCCGGGTACGGCACGGCAACCTCCTACGGCGTTGTTCCCCGTAGCGTACTGACGAGTAACTCAGCCGCCGGCGTGCCGTTGCTCACTGAATCGGTGTGGGAGGAGCATGGACACCGTGACCGCGCTCACCCAGACCCTGCTCCTGGTCGTGGTCTTGACGGTCCTGGCGCTCCTGCTGCGCTGGGCGTTCGGCAACGACCGACGTGCTGTCCCCGATTACACCGGAGACGACTTCGGCCTGCTCAGTGAGGTGGCCGCGGTGCCCACGGTCGAGGCGGCCGACGTCCTCGCCCGACGCCTGCGCCAAGCGGGCATCAGGACGACCGTCGTGCGCCGCGGCGACGTCCACCGCCTGCTGGTCTGGCCCGCCGACGTGGCGAACGCCAAGCTCCTCCTGCACTAGCCACCGACCGCACTGACCACCAGGGATTGTCGTACCCCCCTGCGATGCTGTCCCCATGACCGCACCTGACCCGAAACCCGAGCTGCACCGCTACCTGCGGACAGCGCGCGAGGCCATTCTGTGGAAACTCGAAGGCCTCTCCGAATACGACGTCCGCCGCCCGCTCACCCCGACCGGCACCAACCTGCTGGGCCTGGTCAAACACCTGGCGGGGGTGGAGGCGGGCTACTTCGGCGACACGTTCGGCCGCCCGTTCCCCGAAGACCTGGCGTGGATGTCGATGGACGCCGAGCCGAACGCCGACATGTGGGCGACGGCCGACGAGTCCCGCGACGACGTCATCGGCCTCTACCACCGCGTCTGGGCACACGCGGACGCCACCATCGAAGAATTGAGCCTGGACAGCCCCGGCGCCGTGCCGTGGTGGCCGGCGGAACGCCGCCAGGTGACGCTGCACCGGATCCTGACCCACCTGATCGCCGAGACGAACCGCCACGCGGGCCACGCCGACATCGTCCGCGAGCTGATCGACGGCACAGCGGGCCTGCGACCGGACAACGACAACCTCGCCGAAGGAGACAAGCCCTGGTGGGAGGACTACCGCGCCCGATTGGAGGAGACCGCCAAGCAAGCCGTCAAGCAGTGACCCGCCCACCGGCGGACACCACCGACCAGACCGCCAAGCGGCGAGCCGCCTCGCGCCGAAGACCACCGACCGAACCGTCGAGCGGCGGCCTGCCCGCCGCCGGTGACCACCGACCGCACGGTAAAGCGGCGACCCGCCCCTCGCCGGACAGCACCGACCAGACCGTCAGGCAGTGACCCGTTCGACCGTGGCGCCGAGTTTGCGCAGGTTCTCCACGAACCCCGGGTATCCGCGCTCGATGTGGAAGATCTCGTAGACCTCGGTGGCCCCATCCGCGCACAGCCCGGCCAACACCAACCCTGCGCCCGCACGGATGTCGGACGCCCACACCGGCGCACTCGACAACCGCTCGACCCCGCGCACCACGGCGTGGTGGCCGTCGGTGCGGGCGTCGGCGCCGAGCCGCACCATCTCCTCGATGAACCGGAACCGGGCCTCGAACAGGTTCTCGGTGATCATCGACGTGCCCTCGGACACGGTGGACAGCGCGATCGCGAACGGCTGGAGGTCGGTGGCGAACCCGGGGTAGGGCAGCGTCACGAAGTCCACCGACTGCGGACGCCCGTCCTGCACGACCCGGAACCCGTCCCCGTCGAAGGCGGTGACCTCGGCCCCCGCCATCCGCAGCTTCTCCAGCACCAGGTCGAGGTGGTGCGGGTTCACCCCGCGCACGGTGATGTCACCACGGGTCATCACGGCGGCGAACGCCCACGTGGCGCCGACGATCCGGTCACCGATCACCCGGTGCTCGGTCGGCGACAGCGACTCGACGCCGTGCACCGTGAGCGTGGACGTCCCGGCGCCCTCGATCCGCGCGCCCATCTCCTGGAGCATCACGCAGATGTCGACGATCTCCGGCTCACGGGCGGCGTTGTCAATGACCGTCGTGCCGTTCGCCAGCACGGCCGCCATCAGGATGTTCTCGGTGGCCCCGACACTGGGGAAGTCCAGCCAGATCTGAGCCCCGTGCAGCCCCTCGGCCTCGGCGACCACACAGCCGTGCTCGATCTCGCTGTGCGCGCCCAGCTTCCGCAACCCGTTCTGGTGCATGTCCAACGGCCGAGACCCGATGGCATCCCCACCGGGCAACGCCACCACGGCCCTCTTGCACCGCCCGACCAACGGCCCCAGCACGCACACCGAAGCCCGGAGCTTGCCCATCGCCTCCGAGTCGGCCCGGTGGTTCAACTCGGCCGGCGTCGTGATCGTGACCACACCCCCGTGGAGTTCCACGGAACAACCGAGGCTGCGCAGGACGTCGGCCATCAGCGGCACGTCCAGGATCTCCGGGCAGTTGGTGATGGTGGTCGTGCCCTCCGCCAACAGGGCCGCCGCCATCAACTTCAACACGCTGTTCTTAGCACCGACGACCTCGACCTCGCCAACCAGCCGCGCACCGCCCCGAACCCGGAAGTGCTCGCTCACCAAGGAAACTCCTCACGTCGGCCCTGCGCGCAATCCTACGGACGGTCTGAATCAAGCCAGTGCCCGGAGCCCCTTACAGTGCTCGACATGGCGGTTCACCTCACCAGGATCTACACCCGAGTAGGCGACGACGGCACCACCGGCCTGGGAGACTTCACCCGAGTCCCCAAGACCTCCCCACGCATCACCGCCTACGCGGACGTGGACGAGACCAACGCGGCCCTGGGCGTGGCCTTGGCCCTGGGCGCACTGGCCGACGACGTGGGCACCGTAGTCCGCAAGGTCCAGAACGACCTCTTCGACGTAGGCGCAGACCTCTGCACCCCGATCACCGAAGACCCGAAGCACCCACCCCTGCGCATCACCCAGGACTACGTGGACCGCCTGGAATCCTGGTGTGACGAGTACAACACCCGCCTGGAAAAGCTCGCCTCGTTCATCCTCAACGGCGGCACCCCGGGCGCAGCGCTACTACACCAGGCACGCACCATCACGCGACGAGCGGAACGCAGCACCTGGGCCCTCATAGAGGCAGAGCCGGACCACACCAACACCCTGCCGGCAAAGTACCTGAACCGCCTGTCAGACCTGCTCTTCATCCTGGCGCGAGTAGCCAACCCAGACGGCGACGTCCTCTGGCAACCAGGCGGCAGCAACACCTGACACACACAGCCCTGCGCCAGCAGCCACCAGGGGCCTCGTGTTCTCCCCGTACAGTATGGCCTGCCCGCAGGGAACCGCGCTTGTCCAGGGAGCGCAAGCACGCTTTTCGCTTGCGCTCCCTGGACAAGGGTGGTGGTCTTTGACCAGGCCATACGGGGAGAACACGACGCCCTACCTCCCCGGAGGCCTGCCAAGCGGCGAGCGCCCGCTTTTAAGCAGTCGACCCGACCGGCCGAGAGCACCCCTTCAAGCAGTCGACCCAACCAACCGAGAGCGACGCTTGAAGCTCCAGACCAGGCGCAGCAACAACCTCAAGAAGCCCAGGGAATGGACCGCCCAGGAGGCGCGGACTCCAACCAGGACAAGAACCCGGTCAACGCATCCGGCCCCATGGCGATCTCCACCGCCTCCCCCTTGACCCCCCGACACCGCAGCACCACAGCCCCGGCAGGCATCGCATAGGTCTCGGAAGCCGCAGGCTCCCGCCGATCGTCGATCGAGAACCCATCCCGAAAGATCACCAGATCCGGCCCGGCCCGCAAGCTCAACACCCGCGACCACACGAACGAATCCCCGCGGTAGTGCCCGACCCCGAGATGCCAACCCCGCCCGCTGACATCGAGCCGGGACCGCAGGGCGACATGCACCCCACCGGCTCGAAGCAATCGAACGCGGCGCCAGGTGACATACGCGAGAACCACCACCGCGACGAACAGGACCACCCCGACGACTTCGGCGATCCCCACGGCGTTTGTCCGCTCGTCCGGCGCGTCAGGCCGAGTGTCCGGCGGCGCGCAGCCGCGCGATTGCCCTGGCCCGTGCCACGTCGTCCGGGTCCGCCAAGGCCGACCGGGCTTCCTCCACGTCGATCTCGTGGGCCAGTTCGGCGGCTTCGGCGAGGATGCTCACCCCGGCCCCGGTGACCGAGAGGAACCCCCCGTGCACGGCCGCGGTCACGAGGTCGTTCTCGACGGTCCGGATGCGGACCACGCCGCCTTCGACCAACTGGCCCAGCACGGGCTCGTGGCCGGGCAGGATGCCGATCTCGCCCTCGGTCGTCTGCGCGACCACCGAGGTGGCCGTCCCGGACCACAGGCGGCGTTCCACGGCGACCAACTGGACGGTCATCTCGGCCACGCGCATCTCCCTTGTCCGGCGCTGGAGTCGTGTGCAGTCTAAACGGTCGCCTGAAGCCCGCGCCGCCCCAGCCACCCTCAGGCGCGGTCCGCGTGCGGTGCCACCCTCCTGGCGGTCGCTCCGACGGTTGTCACAGCGAGCGCGCCCAGGGCCGCCACCACCGCGAACGCGTAGAAGCCCCAAGGGTAGGCGATACCCGCAGTGAGCAAGGCCCCACCTAGAAGTGGACCACAGATCGCCCCGATCCGGCCAATCCCGGCGGCCCAGCCCAATCCCGTCGCACGGTTCCGGTCGTCGTAGACGCGCCCCACGTACGCGTACACCAGCACCTGCGCGCTGAACACGAAGCACCCGGCGACGAGCACCGCCGCGTACACGCCCACGCCGGGCAGCCGAACGCTCAGCAGCCCCAACGCCACCGCCGACGCGGCGAACCACAAGATGGTCGCCGGCCGCACGCCCACCCGGTCCGCCACCGCGCCCGCGATCACCAGTCCGATCACCGCGCCGATGTTGAGCGTCAGCAGCAGCCCCAGCGCCGCGCCCAGCGGGTACCCGGCGGACCGCATGATCTGCGGCAGCCACGTGTTCAGCCCGTACACCAGCAGCAGCCCCATGAACGAGGCCACCCAGAACGCGACCGTGGCGCGCACCAGCCCCGGCTTGAACAGCGACCCGACGATGTCCTTGACCGGGGCGGCGCGGAACGACCGCGACTCGGGCAGGTGCCGCAGCATCAGCGGCACCAGCACCAGCGCGGGCGCGGCCCCGAGGACGAACAACGCCCGCCACCCCAGCGACGGGATCACCACGATCCCCAGCAGCGCGGTGACCACCGCGCCGACGTGGTACCCGGTCATGATCCACGTGGTGGCCCGCCCGCGCCGGTCCGGCGAGGAGAACTCGGTGACCAGGGCGATCGCGGTGGGCAGGCAGCCGCCCAGCCCCAGCCCGGCCAGGAACCTCAGCAGCCCGAAGACCTCCACGGACGGCGCCACCGCGCACAACGCCGTGAACACCGAGAACCCGGCCACCGCGAAGATCAACACCTTGCGGCGGCCGATCACGTCGGTGACGGTGCCGATGGCCAGCGCCCCCACCATCATGCCCACCAGCCCGACGGTGGACACCACACTCGCACTGGCCTGCGTGAGCCCCCACTCCCGGTCCTGGAGCAGGACCGGGAGCACGGTGCCGAGCACCACGAGGTCGAACCCGTCCAGCAGCACCGCCGCCCAGCTCAGCGGGAGCACCCAACGACCAGACATGACACCTCCGTGTGTCCAGAGTGGACCAACGTCCGACTCAGGCGGACAGGGTGAGGCCCATCACCAGCCCATCGGGAGTGCCCTTTCCGATCAGTGGAAGAGTGACACCGTGCCAGCCCCCAAGTCCCTCCTCGGCCGAGCGTTCACCCTGCTCGCCGTCTTCACCGCGGACCGCCCCGCGGCGACCCTGTCCGAGCTGAGCCGCCACTCCGGCCTGCCCCTGAGCACCACCCACCGCCTCGTCCAGGAACTCATCAGCCACCGGGCCCTGGACCGGGACGAGCAGGGCCGCTTCACCATCGGCCTGCGGCTCTGGGAGCTGGGCGCCCTGTCGCCCGGCGCGCTCGACCTCAGGGAACGCGCCCTCCCCTACCTGGAGGACCTGTTCGAGATCACGCGCCACAACGTGCAGTTGGCGATCCGGGACGAGCTGGACGTCGTCTACGTGGAGCGGATCTCCGCGAAGGACGCGGTCAACATCCTCACCCGCATGGGCTCCAGGATGCCCCTGCACGCCACCGGCGTGGGCCTGGTGCTGCTCGCGCACGCCCCGCACGACATCCAGGAACAAGCCCTCAGGATGCCGCTGAAGCGCTTCACCCCGCACACCATCACCACGCCGAAAGCCCTTCGGACGACGCTGGCCACCGTCCGCCGCGACGGCTACGCCATCTCCGACCGCCAGCTTGAGACGATCACCTACTCGGCGGCGGCTCCCGTGCGAGGTCCGGGAGGCGACGTGGTGGCCGCCGTCTCGGTGGTGGTGCCCACGGACACCCGCACGGACACCGTCCTGCCCGCCGTACGGGCCTGTGGCCGGGCCATCTCCCGCGCCCTGGGGTGGCGCACCCACTGAACGGCCCGACGCCACCACGGCCGACTCCGCCCGCACCCGGAAAACCGCTCGCACGCGAAAGGCCCGCCCGACCGGAATGGTCGAACGGGCCTCCCGTGCAAGCGAACCGCTACTTGCCGGCCAGCTTCTTGGCGTTGGCCTCGACGTCGTCGAGCCCGCCGCAGCTAAAGAAGGCCTGCTCCGGGTAGTGGTCGAACTCGCCCTTGCAGACGCGGTCGAACGCCTCGATCGTGTCCTTGATCGGCACGAACGAACCCGGCTGGCCGGTGAACTTCTCGGCCACGATGAAGTTCTGGCCGAGGAAGCGCTCCAGGCGACGGGCGCGGCCGACGAGGACCTTGTCCTCCTCGGACAGCTCGTCCATGCCCAGGATCGCGATGATGTCCTGGAGTTCCTTGTACTTCTGGAGGATCCGCTTCACTTCCTGCGCCACCCGGTAGTGCTCCTCGCCCACGATGGAGGGCTCCAGGATCCGGGACGACGAGGACAGCGGGTCCACCGCCGGGTAGATGCCCTTCTGCGAGATCGGCCGGGACAGCTCCGTCGTCGCGTCCAGGTGGGCGAACGTGGTCGCCGGGGCGGGGTCGGTGTAGTCGTCCGCGGGCACGTAGATGGCCTGGAGCGACGTGATCGACTTGCCCCGGGTCGAGGTGATGCGCTCCTGGAGCTCACCCATCTCGTCGGCCAGCGTCGGCTGGTAGCCCACGGCCGACGGCATGCGGCCCAGCAGGGTCGACACCTCGGAGCCGGCCTGGGTGAACCGGAAGATGTTGTCGATGAACAGCAGCACGTCCTGGTTCTGCACATCGCGGAAGTACTCCGCCATGGTCAGCGCGGACAGCGCGACGCGCATACGCGTGCCGGGCGGCTCGTCCATCTGGCCGAAGACGAGCGCGGTGTCGCCGAGGACGCCCATCTCCTCCATCTCCAGCAGGAGGTCGGTGCCTTCACGGGTGCGCTCGCCGACGCCGGCGAACACCGACGTGCCGGAGAACTCGCGGGCGATACGGGTGATCATCTCCTGGATGAGCACCGTCTTGCCCACGCCCGCGCCGCCGAACAGGCCGATCTTGCCGCCCTTGACGTACGGGGTCAGCAGGTCGATGACCTTGATGCCCGTTTCCAGGATCTCGGTCTTGCCCTCCAACTGGTCGAACGACGGCGCCTTGCGGTGGATGCCCCACTGCTCGCCGTCGCGGCCCAGGCCCGGCGCGTCCAGGCAGTCGCCCAGCGCGTTGAACACGTGGCCCTTGACGACGTCGCCCACCGGCACCTGGATGGCGTGGCCCGTGTCGGTCACGGTCGCGCCGCGGACCAGGCCGTCGGTCGGCTGCATCGAGATGGTGCGGACCAGGTTGTCACCCAGGTGCTGGGCGACCTCCAGGGTCAGCGTCTTGGCGACCGCCTCGTAGGGGATCTCGGCGTGCAATGCGTTGAACAGCTCGGGCACGGCGTCGCGCGGGAACTCCACGTCGACGACCGCGCCGATCACCCGGACCACACGGCCGGTGCGGGTGGTGGTGGCAGTAGCACTCATGTCACTCATCACTTCCTGCGCCCCCGGTAAGCGCGGAGGCGCCACCGACGATCTCGCTGATCTCCTGGGTGATCTGGGCCTGCCGGGCCGCGTTCGCCTGCCGGCTGAGGTTGCGGACCAGCTCGGTGGCGTTGTCCGTCGCCGCCTTCATCGCGGTCCGCCGGGCCGCCGACTCCGACGCCGCAGCGTCCAGCAGTGCCGAGAACAGCCGGGTCTTGACGTACTTGGGCAGCAGCTCGCCGAGCAGCGTCTCCGCGTTCGGCTCGAACGAGTACACCGACTGGAGCTTCTCCCTGGTCGGCTCGTACTCGACCTCCATCGGCGCGATGCGCTTGGCGGTCGGCTGCTGGCTCAGCATGGACTTGAACTCGGTGTAGACGACGTGCAGCTCGTCCACGCCCTGGCCGCCGTCGTCGGTGCCCTCGATGAACGCGGGCACCACGACGTCGCCGGCTTCCGCCGCGTTCACGTAGTGCGGTAGCTGCGAGAACCCGGTCCACTCGCCCGTGATCTCCCGCCGGCGGAACCGGTAGTAGCTCACGCCCTTGCGGCCGATGACGTAGAGCACGGGCTCCTTGCCCTCGGACCGCAGCAGCGACAGCAGCTCCTCGGCTGCCCGCAGCACGTTGGCGTTGTAGCCGCCGCACATGCCCTTGTCGCTGGTCACGACGATGACACCGGCCCGCTTGGGCGCCGGGCGCTCGGTCAGCAGCGGGTGGTCGAGGTTCGCCGAGGCGCTCGCCAGCGCGGAGAGCACGCCGGTGATCTCCTCCGCGTACGGTTTGGAGGCCGCGACCCGCGCCTGGGCCTTGGCCAGGCGCGACGTGGCGATGAGCTCGTACGCCTTCGTGATCTTCTTGGTCGAGTTGACCGTTCGGATCCGCTGGCGCAGCTCGCGAATCTGGGCCGCCATGCCTACATCACTTCTCGGTCGGAGCGGGTCGGTTGACCTTCACCGACTCCTGCCCGACCTTGTCGGCGTCCATCGCGCTCGCCGGGGCCTCGTTGACCACCGAGGCGCCGCCGGAGGCGGTGAACTGCTGCTTGAACGCGTTGACAGCGTCCACGATGCCCTTCTCGGCGTCCTCGGACAACGTCTTGCCCTCGCGGATGCCGGAGAGGATCACGTCGTGGGTGCGCCGCAGGTGGTCCAGGAACTCGGCCTCGAAGCGGCGGACGTCGGCCACCGGGATCGAGTCGAGGTGGCCCTTGGTGCCGAGGTAGATGGAGACGACCTGCTCCTCCATCGGGACCGGCGAGTACTGGCCCTGCTTGAGCAGCTCGACCAGGCGGGCGCCGCGGTCGAGCTGGGCGCGCGACGCGGCGTCGAGGTCCGACGCGAACGCGGAGAACGCCTCCAGCTCGCGGAACTGCGACAGGTCCAGGCGCAGCGAGCCGGAGACCGTCTTCATCGCCTTGGTCTGCGCGGCGCCACCGACGCGGGACACCGAGATGCCCACGTTGACGGCCGGCCGCACACCGGCGTTGAACAGGTCGGACTCCAGGAAGCACTGGCCGTCGGTGATCGAGATGACGTTGGTCGGGATGTACGCCGACACGTCGTTCGCCTTGGTCTCGATGATCGGCAGGCCGGTCATCGAGCCGCCGCCCATGTCGTCGGACAGCTTCGCGCAGCGCTCCAGCAGGCGCGAGTGCAGGTAGAACACGTCGCCGGGGTAGGCCTCGCGGCCCGGCGGGCGACGCAGCAGCAGCGAGATCGCGCGGTACGCCTCGGCCTGCTTGGTCAGGTCGTCGAAGATGATCAGGACGTGCTTGCCCTGGTACATCCAGTGCTGGCCGAGGGCCGAGCCGGTGTAGGGCGCCAGCCACTTGAAGCCGGCCGAGTCGGACGCCGGGGCGGCCACGATGGTGGTGTACTCCAGCGCGCCCGCCTCCTCCAGCGCGGTCTTGACGCCCGCGATGGTGGAGCCCTTCTGGCCGATGGCGACGTACACGCAGCGGACCTGCTGCTTGGGGTCGCCCGACTCCCAGGCCTTCTTCTGGTTGATGATCGTGTCGATGCAGACCGCGGTCTTGCCGGTCTTGCGGTCGCCGATGATGAGCTGGCGCTGGCCGCGGCCGATCGGGGTCATCGAGTCGATGGCCTTGATGCCGGTCTGCATGGGCTCGTTCACCGGCTGGCGCTGGAGCACCGACGCGGCCTGGAGCTCCAGGGCGCGGTTGTCGTCGGCGACGACGTCGCCCAGGCCGTCGATGGGCTGGCCGAGGGGGTTGACCACGCGGCCGAGGAAGCCGTCGCCGACCGGCACGGAGAGCACCTGGCCGGTCCGCTTGACCTCCTGGCCCTCTTCGATCTTGTCGAAGTCACCCAGGATGACCGCGCCGATCTCGCGCACTTCCAGGTTCAGGGCCACGCCGAGCACGCCGCCGGGGAACTCCAGCAGCTCGTTGGTCATGGTGCCGGGCAGACCCTCGACGATGGCGATGCCGTCATAGGTCTCCGCGACGACGCCGACCTCTTCCCGGCTGACTTCCGGGGAGTAGGTCGAAACGTACTTCTCGATCGCACTGCGGATCTCGTCCGACGAGATCGTCAGCTCCGCCATGTCGTTCCTGCTCTCACTTCGGTAAAGGAAAGGGGCTTGTGGGCCGCGGTTCCGGTTCGGTCAGCCGGCGAGGTCGCGGCGCAGTGCCGCCAGCCGACCGGCCACGCTGCCGTCGATGACCTCGTCGCCGATCTTGATCAGCAGACCGCCGCGCAGCGTGGGGTCGACCTCCACGTGCAGCGCGACCGGCCTGGAGTAGATCCGGGTCAGCGTGGCCTCGAGACGGTCCTGCTGCGCCGCGTCCAGCTCGACGGCGGAACGGACGTACGCGACGGATCGTTCCCGGCGCTTGGCCGCGAGCGACGCCAGGTCGGCCAGGCCGCCGACGACGCCCTGGCCGCGGGGATCCCGCACGAGCTGGTCGACGAGGGCCTTGGTGGTCTCGTCCACCTTGCCCGCCACCAGGCTGTCCACCAGCGCGACCTTGCCGTCGGCGTCCGCCGCCGGGTCGGTGAGCGCCAGCTCCAGCTCGTAGTTGCCGGCGATGATCCGGCCGAGTCGGAACAGCTCGTCCTCGACGGTGTCGAGCCTGCCGTCCCGCTCGGCCCGCACCAGCAGCGTGGTGCGGGCCAGCGACTCGACGCCGTCGACCAGCTCACGCGGGCTGGACCAGCGCGCGGTGACGACCGTGGCCAGCACCTGGAGGGTGTCGCCGGAGACCTTGCCGTCGAGCAGGCCGCGCAGTAGCTGCTCGCGGCTCGCGGGCTCGGTCGAGGCGTCGGACAGGGCCCGGCGCAGCGAGGCCTGCCGGGACAGCAGGCCGACCACCGAGAACAGCTCCCCGCCCAGCTTGCCCAGGGCGGCGCTGTCGGTGCCGGCGGCACTGTCGAGGATCTCCAGCAGCCGCAGCTCGGCTGCGGCCAGCGCGTCGCGGCTGGCGGCGTGCAGCGTCATCGGCGTTCCCTCACTTGGCGGCCGGGGCCGAGGTGTTGTCGAGCTCCCCGAGGAACCGGTCGACGGTGCCCCGGCGGCGCACCTCGTCCTCCAGCGACTCGCCCACGACCCGGTCGGCCAGGTCGATGGCCAGCCGGCCCAGCTCACCGCGCAGCTCCGCGACGATCTGCGCCCGCTGGGTTTCCAACTGGGTCTGGCCCTGCGCGACGATCCGCGCGGACTCCTCCTGCGCCTTGGCGCGCAGCTCACTGATGATCTGCTCGCCCTCGATGCGGGCGTCGTCCCGGATGCGGGCCGCCTCGGCCCGCGCCTCGGCCAACTGCGCCCGGTACTGCTCCAGCGCGTTCTGGGCCTCGGCCTGCGCCTGCTCGGCCTTCTCGATGCCGCCCTCGATCTTGGCGGCGCGTTCCGCGTACAACGTCTCGAAGCGTGGCGACACGAACTTCTTGATGACGAAGAGGAGCAGCAGGAACGCGATCAGGCCGACGATGATCTCGGAATAGTGAGGGAGGACCGGGTTGATCGGCTCTCCCTCCGCCGCCAGGATGAGGGTATTCATCACCAACTCCTAATGCGATGAACGGATCAGGCGGTCGCGAGGAAGTACACGACGAAGCCGAGCAGCGCGAGCACCTCGACGATGGCGAACGTCGTCCAGGCGAGGCTCAGCAGCACGCCGCGGGCCTCGGGCTGACGGGCGGTGCCGTTGATGACCGAGGAGAAGATCAGACCCACACCGATACCGGGGCCGATCGCGGCGAGGCCGTAGCCGATCGCGGCGAGACCCTGGTTCAGGTTCTGGTTCGCGGCTTCCTGAGCAAGAGTGATAGCGCTCACTTGTGCTGTTCCCTTTCCAACTCGGTCCGCGAACACTCGCGGATCGGAGGCTTGTTGTTTCTCAGTGCTCTTCCGCCATCGCAGCGCCGATGTAGTTGGCGGACAGAAGAGCGAAAATGTAGGCCTGTAGCACCATGATGAGCGCTTCGAGGAACGTCAGCGCGATGGCGAAGAGGAACGCGATCGGCGCCACCACGACGGTGATGCCGCCGCTGAGCAGCAGCGCCTCACCCGCCAGGGTGAACACCATCAGCAGCAGGTGACCCGCGAACATCGCCGCGAAAACTCGGATGGCGAGCGTCAGGGGGTTCAGGACGAACTTCTGGAAGAACTCGATCGGGATCAGCAGGATGAGCACGAACCACGGCGCGCCGGGCGGCATGGTGGCGTGCTTCAGGTAGCCGGTGAAACCGTGGCGCTTGAACCCGACGAAGTGGTAGACCGGGTAGATGACCAGCACCGAGACGGCCAGCGGGAAACCGATGTGGGCCAGGGTCGGGAACTGGATGAACGGGATGAGCCCGAACAGGTTGTTCACCAGGACGAACGTGAAGACGGTGAGGATGAGCGGCACGAAGGGCTTGAAGTCCTTGGCGCCGATCTGCTCCCGGGCGATGGAGTTCCGGCCGAGGTCGTAGACCGACTCCGCGGCGAACTGGAACTTGCCCGGGACGAGCTTGAGGTTGCGGGTAGCCAGGAGGAAGAACGCCCCGATGATGATGATCGACAGCACCAGCAGGACCATGGGCTTGTCGACGGACCCGAAGATCGCCGGGGGGAAGAAGTCCTTCACACCGGGGGCGACGAACTCGCCACCCGAGGCCAGCACCAACGTGGTCACTGTGTTCCTTCCGGTTCTCCCGGCCGGCGTTCACTCCGCCGGGGGAATCGTCACGATCGGGACAAACGTACCTTACGCACCGCACGCGCCCGCGAGAGGCACCCCTACGAGCAGGGACGTCCCGTCCGCGCGCACCGTACCAGCCGGTAGATCAGGTGTTGCCGGGGGTGGGGATGATCACCTGACTGCGACTGCGCTTGGAAGCGCGGACCTCCATGAAGGTCGCCACGACGATGGTCGCGGCCATGGTCAGCGCGAGCGCGTTCACGTGCAGCACGGGGAACTTGCGCAGCAGCACCATCACCACGACGAGCAGGACGAGCTTGCCGAGGAAGCCGCCGAACGCGGCGATCATGATGAACTGCACCGGCAGCGCGGCCGTGCGGTGCATCAGCCAGAGCGTGATCAGGGAGCACGCGATGGCGAGCCCGCCGCCGATCAGCGCCGCGACCAGGCCGGGGACTCCGGCCAGCACGGTCCAGACCACCGCCCCGACGGCGACCGTCGCGAGGGCCGCCCAGATGAGGCCGCGGAACATCTCGCCCGCGAGCCGCTGGACGACTTTCTCGTGAGTCCACTCCTGGCTCATGTCACCCCTTCCCACTGGTCGCCACCGAGTGTAAAAGGGCCTGGTGCGACGCCCTGCGGTCGGGGGTCGGGAGCGGCCTACTTCGCGAAGTCCGGGTTCAGTTCCGGCGCACTTCGCGGAACCTGGGGATGGCGGAGACCACCAGCGCGAGCAGCAGCCCGATCGCCAGGCACCACCCCACGACGGCGGCGTCGAACACGGTCAGCGACACCGCGCCGAACGCCAGCACACCGGCCCACAGGTAGATCAGCAGCACGGCGCGGCGCTGCGAGTGGCCGATCTCCAGCAGCCGGTGGTGCAGGTGCATCTTGTCGGCGGAGAACGGGCTCTCGCCGCGCCGCGTGCGCCGGACGACGGCCATCAGCAGGTCCAGCATCGGCACGAACAGCACGGCCGCGACCACCAGCAGCGGGGACAGCAGGCCGAGCAGGTCGGTGGTGACGAAGGACGGGTAGTTGAGCTTGCCCGAGGCCGAGGTGACGGCGGCGGCCAGCATCAGGCCGATCAGCATCGAGCCCGAGTCGCCCATGAAGATGCGGGCCGGGTTGAAGTTGTGCGGCAGGAACCCGAGGCACGCGCCGGCCAGCGTGGCGGCGATCAGGGCGGGCGGGTAGGAGCCGACGTCGCCGCCGTTCCTGGCCAGCACCCCGATGCAGAACGCGCAGGTCGCGACCGCCGCGATGAGCCCGATGCCGGCGGCCAGGCCGTCCAGGCCGTCCACGAAGTTCATCGCGTTGACCATGGTGACGGCGAGCAGCACGGTGAACAGCGCGCCCTGGTTCTGGTCGAGCACGAGCAGCGAGCCGTTGCCCTTGTCGCCGTCGCCCCAGGGCACCCAGAACACCAGCCACTGGAGCCCGAACAGCACCAGCAGGCCCGCCGACGTGACCTGCCCGGCGAGTTTCGTCAGGGAGTCCAGCTCGAACCGGTCGTCCAGCACACCGACGAGGACGATCACCCCGCCACCGACGATGACGGCCCACGGGTCGTCGGAGAAGTCGAACGCGGCGCGCAGCACGGGCAACTGGTGGGCGAGCAGCATGCCGCCGAGCACGCCGCCGTACATGGCGAGCCCGCCCATCCGCGGCGTGGGCTCGACGTGCACGTCCCGCTGCCGCGGGTAGGCCACCGCGCCGATCCGGAACGCGAGCAAGCGGACCAGGCCGACCAGCAGGAACGTGACGACGGCGGCGGTCAGCGCGACGAGCAGGTACTCCCGGACGGGGAGGACGTTCAGGGTGTCGGGCAACGGGCCCACTGGTGCTAGTCCCTCGGGGTCTCGGACACTGCGGGGGCCACGCTACTCCGATCGGGAAGATCCACTAGCCGGCGACCTCGACTTCGACGCCCAGCACCTCTCGGACGTCCTGGAGCGGCACGGCGCCCTCCCGCAGGACGAGCGGCTCCGGGCCGGTCAGGTCGACGATGGTGGACGCGACGTTCTCCTCCGCCGGGCCGCCGTCGAGGTAGACGCCGACCTCCTCGCCGAGCTGGTCCCACGCTTCCTGCGCGGTGCCGGCCGGCGGGAAACCGGACTTGTTGGCGCTGGACACGGCCATGGGACCGACGTCGCGGAGCAGTTCGAGGGCCACCGGGTGGAGGGGCATCCGGAGCATGACGGTGCCCCTGGTGTGCCCGAGGTCCCAGGCGAGGGAGGGCGCGTGGTGCAGCACCAGCGACAGCCCGCCCGGCCAGAACGCCTCGATGAGGGCTCGGGCTTGCCGGGGGACGCCGAGGACCAGGCCGTCGACCGTGGTCCACGAGCCGACCAGGACCGGGACCGGCATGTCCGGGCCTCGGCCCTTGGCTTCCAGGAGGTAGCGGACGGCTTTGGCGTCGAAGGCGTCGCAGCCGATGCCGTAGACGGTGTCGGTGGGGAGGACGACCAGCCGCCCGGACCGCACCGCTCCTGCGGCGGCGGCTAGTCCGGCTGCTCGGTCGGACTGGACGCTGCAGTCGTAGAGCGTGCTCACGGGTGGATCCTGGCACAGGTTGGTGTTGGGTTGCGGTGGAGGTCACAGGTTGGGGGGCGCTCTCAGCTTCGCTCGCCGGGATTGTCGGTGCCCGCTGGTTGGATATGCGTCGGGGGGTGTTCCGTTCTGGGGGACGCCTGTGGGGTGTGCTCATGTGCGCTGGGCCGGAGGCTTCGAGTCTGCGCTGGGCCGGAGGCTTCGAGTCTGCGCTGGGCCGGAGGGTGTTCGAGCGTTGCTCGGCCGAGAGGGACGAAGAGCGCGCTCGCCGCTGGGCTGGCCGCCAAGGATGATCACAAGAGCAGGACTCGGGCGTCGTGTCATCCCCGTATGGCCTGGTCAAAGACCACCACCCTTTTCCTGGGGATGCAAGCGAAGTGCGTGCTTGCATCCCCAGGAAAAGCGCGGTTCCCTGCGGGCAGGCCATACGGGGATGACACGCAGCCCAACTAGGGGTGTGCGCTGCGCGCGCCTCGGCTTCGAGCGGTGGAAGCGGGGTGTGTGGCGGCTGGAGCGAAGCTTGGCGGTTGTTGCTTAGGTTCGGCGGGCTGTTGCGAAGCGTGGGCGGCCGGCCAGGTCGGTGTGGTCCTGTACGTCTGTCAGCACTCTGCGGGCGGCTAGTAGTGCTGGCACTGATTTGCCGTGGGTGTCGTCGTGTTCTATTGCCACGTGTCCGCCTGGCTTGAGTAGGCGTGCTGCCACGCCCACCACGTGTCGGATCACGTCCAGGCCGTCCGGGCCGCCGAAGACTGCCGCGTGGGGGTCGTGGTCGGCTACCTCTGGTTGTACCGGTGTGTCGTCTGGTACGTAAGGCGGGTTGCAGACGACCAAGTCGACCGTTCCGTCCAGATCGGACAGCACGTCCGGTGCCGTGACGTCGCCGGAGTGCAGGCGTATCGGGGTATCGCCTGCGGTGGCTTGTGTGTCTGCGTTGCGGCGTGCCCAGGACAGCGCTACTGGATCTCGTTCTACCGCGTGTACTTCCGCCCCTGGGATTCGGCGTGCCACGGCCAGTGCCAGCGCACCCGAACCTGTGCACAGGTCGACCACCAGAGGGGTTTTGCCCACTGTGGACAGTGCCCATTCCAGCAATATCTCGGTTTCCGGCCTGGGGATGAACACACCTGGACCTACCTCCAGGTCGACGCCGCCCAGGTGTGCCGAGCCGGTGAGGTGTTGGAGGGGGATGCGCTTCATCCGCTTGCGCACCAACTGGTGCAGTGCGTCCACCACCGGTGGGTCCACCAGTGGGATGAGGGGTAGGCGGGAGCGTGCCACGCCCAGGACGTGGGCGGCCAGTTGTTCCGCGTCTGCTCTTGGGCTGTCGACGCCCGCTGCGGCGAGCATGCGTTCGGCTTCCATTACTGCCAGCCGCAGCGGGTGTCGGGTCATGTGGTGAGCCTAGAGGGCTACATGTTGATCATGTGGCCTGCCAGGCCGTGGACGGCTTCCTTCACCGCTTCGCCCAGGGTCGGGTGGGCGTGGACGTTGCGGGCCACCTCGTGCACGGTCAGGTCCCACTGCTGGGCCAGGGTCAGTTCCGGCAGGAGTTCCGTCACGTCGGGGCCGATCAGGTGGCCGCCGAGGAGTTCGCCGTACTTCTTGTCGCTGATCAGCTTCACGAAGCCAGCCGTGTCGCCGATGCCGTGCGCCTTGCCGTTCGCCATGAACGGGAACTTCGCCACCTCCACGTCGTAGCCCTTCTCGCGGGCCTGGGCCTCGGTGTAGCCGAAGCTCGCGATCTGGGGCTGGCAGTACGTCGCGCGGGGGATCATCACGTAGTCGAGTTCCATGGTTTCCGCGCCGGCGATGCTCTCCGCCGCGATGATGCCCATCGACTCGGCCGCGTGGGCGAGCATCAGTTTCGCCGTCACGTCGCCGATGGCGTAGATGTTCGGCACGTTGGTGCGGCTGTGGCCGTCCACGGCGATCGCGCCGCGTTCGGTCAGCTCGACGCCGGTGTTCTCCAGGCCGTAGCCCTCGACGCGCGGCTGGAAGCCGATGGCCTGCATGACCTTGTCGGCTTCCAGGACCTCCTGCCGGCCGTCCTTGGACACGGTGACGCGGACCTTCGCGCCCGTGTCGTCGATGGACTCCACGCGCGTTCCGGTGCGGACGTCGATGCCCAGGCGCTTGTAGCGCTTCGCCAGTTCCGTGGAGACCTCGACGTCCTCCAGGGGCACCACGCGGTCCAGGAACTCCACGATCGTGACCTTGACGCCGTAGTTGTGCAGCACGTAGGCGAACTCGACGCCGATCGCGCCCGCACCGGCGATGACGATGCTCTCCGGCAGGTCCGACGAGAGGATCTGCTCCTCGTACGTGACCACGCGCTCCGAGAGGGTGGTGCCGGGCAGGAGGCGGGTGGTGGCTCCGGCGGCGATGATCGCGTGGCCGAACGTGACCGTTTCTTCACCCACCTGGATGGTGTTCGCGTCTACGAAGGCCCCCCGGCCGTTGTACTCGGTGATGCCGTTCTTCTTCATCAGGAAGTGCACGCCCTTGACGCGGCCGTCCGCGACCTTGCGGCTGCGGTCGAAGGCGGCGCCGTAGTCGAACTTCACCGTGCCCTCGACCTGGATGCCGTAGGTCTTCTGCTCGTGGGTGAACAGGTGGGCGAGTTCGGCGTTGCGCAGCAGCGCCTTCGACGGGATGCAGCCCACGTTCAGGCACACCCCGCCCCAGTAACGCTCCTCGATGATCGCCGTTTTCAGCCCTAGCTGGGCCGCGCGGATCGCGGCGACGTACCCGCCTGGCCCCGCACCGAGGACCACGACGTCAAAGTGTGCGCTCATGAACGACACATTAGGTGCCCAGTTGGTCGGACAAGAACTCGATGGCACGACGCCACGCGTCCGCCCGCGCCGCCGCCGTGGCCTCCGGGCTGCCGTCCAGGAAGAACCGCACGCCCGGTCCGGGGACGACCAGGTCCGTGGTGGGGCGGTGGGGCGGCCCGGCGATCAGGTGCCCGGCCTCCGGGTACACCACGTGTTCGTACCTGAACGGGTGGTTGTGCTCGGTCAGGCGGCGTTCCGCCACCCCGCTCAGCTCCGCGCTCGGCCAGCCTCCGTCACGGCCGGATGAGAGGAGCAACACACCCCCGACGATCCGTTCGACCGGGATCTCGGTGTCCTCCGGGATGCCGTCCGACAGGTCGAACGCCAGGCGCAGGGGCACGGGTTCGCCGTCGACGACCTTCTGCCGCAGTTCGTGGGGGAGGTCGTAGGGCAGGTACGGGATCGGGCGGCCCTGCCACGTCCACGAGGCCGCTTCGTGGCTCAGCTTCTCCAGCAGGCGGGCTCCCGGGCCGATGCACTGGGTGACCACGCCGCTGCCCACGACGCTCACCACCGCCCTGACCTCGGGGAACGTGGAGGCGGCCAGCAGTGCCAGTTCACCGCCCCGTGAGCCGCCGATGAGGCCCACTTCGCCGGCTCGCTCCTTGAGGAAGTCGACGGCCTTGCCGACGTGCTCCAGCGGGATGTCGACCAGGTCCTCCGGGACGCCCTCGGCGCCGAAGTAGGCCAGTGCGAGAGCGCTGAAGCCGTGGCCGGCCAGGAGGGCGGCGTCGAGTTCGTGCCGGCCGCCTTCGGAGCCGCCCAGCACGATGGCGCCGGGGTAGGTGTCGTCGTCGGCCGGCTCGAACAGGACGGCGGAGAGTTCCGGCACCTCGGTGCGCTTGACGTTCTCCGGCGTCGTCAGGCGCTCGATCGCGACCTGGCCCACGCCGTCGACCGCGATGACCGTCGGGCCGGGCTTTTCACCCGTCGGGGTCATGGACCAGAACAGGCCCATCGGGTCGACGCGCCCGTAGCTGCCGGAGAGGGGCGTGTGCCTGGTCAGGTCGACCACGCCACGGCTGTCGGAGCGGAAGACGGCGTGTGACGAACGGTCTCCCGTGGTGGCCCGGACGGTCGTCTCGGTGTCCGGTTCCAGGCCGACGACCAGGATGTCCAAGGTCGCGTCGAGTGGGGCGCACTGCGGGTTCACCAGGATTTCCGCCATCGTGCGCCCTCCCGTCAGTCACCCGCCGGCAAGCCGTTCCGCCCGGTCGGCCGCCGCCAGCGCGTCGAGCACCGCGTCGAGGTCGCCGTCCAGCACTTGATCCAGGTTATGGGCTTTGTACCCGACACGGTGATCGGAAATGCGTGATTCCGGGAAGTTGTACGTCCGGACCCGTTCGGAGCGGTCCACGGTGCGGATCTGGGTGCGCCGCGCGTCGGACGCCTCCTGCTGCGCCTTCTCCTCGGCCAGCACCTGGAGGCGGGCTTGGAGCACCTGCATCGCGCGCGCCTTGTTCTGGAGCTGGCTGCGCTCGTTCTGGCAGGACACCACGATGCCGGTCGGCAGGTGCGTGATGCGGACCGCCGAGTCGGTCGTGTTGACGCTCTGCCCGCCCTTGCCGGAGGACCGGAACACGTCCACGCGCAGGTCGTTCTCGTCGATCTCGATCTCGACGTCCTCGGTCTCCGGGAACACCAGGACACCGGCCGCGCTGGTGTGGATGCGGCCCTGGCTCTCCGTCACCGGCACGCGCTGCACCCGGTGCACGCCGCCCTCGTACTTCAGCCGCGACCACACCCCGTCCGGGGAATCGGTCTTCGCCTTGATCGCGACCGTGACGTCCTTGTACCCGCCCAGGTCCGAGTCGGTGCCGTCGAGCACTTCGGCCTTCCAGCCGTGGCGCTCCGCGTACCGGAGGTACATGCGCAGCAGGTCGCCCGCGAACAACGCGGACTCCTCTCCGCCTTCGCCGGACTTGATCTCCAGGACCACGTCGGCCGAGTCGTGCGGGTCGCGGGGCAGCAGCAGTTCGGTGAGCCGCTCCTCGATCTTCGGGATGCGCTGGGCGAGGTCCTCGGCCTCGGCCTGGAACGTCGAGTCCTCGGCCGCCAGCTCTTTCGCCGCCTCCAGGTCGTTGCGCGCCTGGTCCAGCTCACGGGCCGTGCGGACGATCGGCGTCAGCTCGGCGTAGCGCTTGCCGAGCTTGCGCGCGCCGGCCTGGTCGGCGTGCACCGAGGGGTCGGCGAGCTTCGCCTCCAGCTCGGCGTGCTCGGCGAGCAGTGCTTCCAGGGTCACGTTCGGCGCTCCGGTCTCGAATAGTGCTGATGAGACGACAACGGCGTCCACCCGGGCAGACCCGGGTGGACGCCGTCGGCGCGGCTACTTGCCCTTGCGCTTGCCGTAACGCGCCTCGAAACGCGCGACCCGGCCACCGGTGTCGAGGATCTTCTGCTTGCCGGTGTAGAACGGGTGGCAGTTCGAGCAGACCTCGACGTGGATGGAGCCGGAAGTCTTGGTGCTGCGCGTGGTGAACGTGTTCCCACAGCCGCAGGTGACCTCGGTCGTCACGTACTCGGGGTGGATGCCGGTCTTCAACGTCTTGTCCCTCTCTTCGGTGGCCGCCGGGTCCTCGGGTTGTTCGGAGGTGAACCGGAGCCGGACTCGACCTGACAGTCTGCCAGATGCCGTCAGCACTGGTGACAACGCATTCCGGTCCCGAGCTGTTCCCGTGGCAGGTCTCACTACCGCTTGTCGACCGTGGTCGACCATTTGGCGCATAAGGTAGCCGTTGGACTACTCAGAGTTCCTATGAGCAGCCCTCGGACGTGAAAATACAACCGTGCTGTGCGCCTCCGGACGCCCGCTGCGGTTGACCACGTGGCTGGCCGTGCCCTTCCTGTTCGGCAGCGCCGTGCTCGGCCTGACCGGCCTGGCAGGGCTGCTCGTCGGCGCTCCTCACGACATCACCCTGGTCAGCCCTTTGTTCGGCGCGGCGGTGGCCGTCGGCTTCGCGGCCAGCGGCATGGTGATCTGGCACAGCGAACGTCAGCGCGCCTGGCTGCGGTGGGGTTACCTGGCCGCTTGGCTGGCGATCGGGATCGGGGTGGACGGCCTGCGCGTGCCTGTGGTGGGCGCCGTGGCGATCGGCGTGCCGGCCCTGGTGTTCTTGGTCGCTTGTTACGTACTCGAACGCCGCCGAACCGCTTCGTTAGCCCAGCACGACCTGACCCTTTCACGAAGCGGCTGCTGATCCGGGGCCTCGGCATGCGCGGGCACCGCAACCTGAGGCTTGCGCGAGCACCGCAGCCCGAGGCTTGCGCGAGCACCGCAGCAAAGAGCTTGCGCGAGCACAAAGAAGGGGCCTCGTGTTCTCCCCGTATGGCCTGCCCGCAGGGCAACCGCGCTTGTCAAGGAGGTGCAAGCACGCTTTTCGCTTGCGCCTCCTTGACAAGTGTGGTGGTCTTTGACCAGGTCATACGGGGAGAACACGACGCCTTGGCATTTCCTCCCCGGAGGCCTGCCCAGCGGCGAGCGTCGCTTTTCGCTTTTAGACGAAAGCTAAAAGCGTCCTCGCCGGACAGGCAGGCCGCCAAGGATGTACACAAAAGCAAGACTCGGGCGTCGTGCCATCCCCGCATGACCTGGTCAAAAGACAACCACCCTTGTCAGGAATGCGCAAGCGAAAAGCGTGCTTGCGCATTCCTGACAAGCGCGGTTCCCTGCGGGCAGGCCATACGGGGATGACACGCAGCCCACCTGGGGGTGTGCGCTGCGCGCGCCGGGGCTAGAGCGCGGAGCGCGTCGCTGCTTGAGCGCGGAGGGTACGGCGTGTTGTGGGTGGGTGGCGGGAGGTTTTTTGTGCAAGCGAAAGGCCCGTCGACGTGGATTGTCGGCGGGCCTTTCGCTTTTGTTCCGGGTTGGTCAGTCGTTGTCCGCGCCGGGGGTTGTCTTGGCTACCTGCATCAGGAACTCGATGTTGGTCCGGCTCTTGCGGAGGCGGTCCAGTAGCAGGTCGATGGCCTGCTGGCTGTCGAGTGCGTGCAGGACCCGGCGGAGCTTGTGCATCACTGCCAGCTCGTCCGGGGACAGGAGCAGGTCTTCCTTGCGGGTGCCGGACGAGTCCACGTCCACCGCCGGGAAGGTGCGCTTGTCGGCGATCTTCCGGTCCAGCTTGAGTTCGGCGTTGCCGGTGCCCTTGAACTCTTCGAAGATCACGCTGTCGCCTGCCGAGCCGGTTTCCACCAGGGCCGTCGCGATGACGGTCAGGCTGCCGCCTCCCTCGATGTTCCTCGCCGCGCCGAGGAAGCGCTTCGGCGGGTAGAGGGCGGTCGAGTCGACGCCGCCGGACAGGATTCGGCCGCTCGCCGGGGCCGCCAGGTTGTAGGCGCGGCCCAGGCGGGTGATCGAGTCGAGCAGCACTACCACGTCGTGGCCCATTTCGACCAGGCGCTTCGCCCGTTCGATGGCCAGTTCCGAGATGGTGGTGTGGTCCGACGGGGGGCGGTCGAAGGTGGAGGCGATGACCTCGCCCTTCACCGAGCGCTGCATGTCGGTCACTTCTTCGGGGCGTTCGTCCACCAGGACCACCATCAGGTGGCATTCCGGGTTGTTCTTCGTGATCGCGTTCGCGATCGACTGGAGAACGGACGTCTTGCCCGCCTTCGGCGGCGACACGACCAGTGCTCGCTGACCCTTGCCGATCGGCATCACCAGATCGATGACGCGGGTCGTCAGGATGTGCGGTTCCGTCTCCAAGCGCAAGCGCTCGTTCGGGTACAGCGGGGTCAGCTTGGTGAAGTCGGGGCGGTTCTTCGACTCCTCCGGGTCCAGGCCGTTGATCTTGTCTACGCGCACCAACGGGTTGAACTTCTGGCGTTGCTGTTCACCGTCGCGTGGCTGGCGGACGGCGCCGATGAGGGCGTCGCCGCGGCGCAGGCCGTACTTGCGGACCAGGGACAGCGACACGTAGACGTCGTTCGGGCCGGCCAGGTAGCCGGACGTGCGGACGAACGCGTAGTTCTCCAGCACGTCCAGGATGCCCGCCACCGGGAGCAGGACGTCGTCCTCGCGCACCTCGGTGTCGGGGCCGCCGGTCGCGCCGTCGCCCCGGCCGCCACGACGGCGGCGGTCGCGGAAGCGGCGGCCCCGGCGGCCTCCGTCCTCGTCGTCCTGGTCGTCCTGGACGTTCTGGCGGTTGCGGTTCTGGTCCCGGTCGCGGTCCCGGTCACGGCCGCCATCGCGGTCCCGGTCACGGTCGCGGCGGTTGCCGCGGTCGCCCCGGTCCTGGCGCTGGTCGCCGCGGTCCTGGCGCTGTTCGCGCTGCTCGCCGCGGTCCTGGCGGTCGCCGCGGTCCTGCTGCGGACGATCCTGCTGCGAGCGGTCCTGCTGCGGACGGTCGTGCTGCCGGTCCTGCTGGGGACGGTCCTGCTGCGGGCGGTCCGGGCGCTCCTGCGCCGGGCGGTCCTGCTGCTGGGGACGGTCCTGCGGCTGGGCCGGAGCGTCGGCGGCGGCCGGCTGGCCGCCCTCGGGGCTGCCCGCCGGGCGGTTGGCGGAACGGCGGCGGCGGTTGCCCCGGCGACCGCCCTCCTCCTCGGCGCCGGCGGAGCGGTCGGCCACGTCGAGCTGCTGCTGCGTCGGCTTCTCCACCGGCTTCTCGACCACGGCGGCGGGCGCCTCGGCGACCGCGGGCTTCTCGGCTACCGGCTTCTCGGCGGCGGGCTTCTTCTCGGCCTTCGGCGGCGTCGCGGCACTGCCCCGACCGGAGGTGCCGCCCTGCCGTTCCTTGATGGCCGCGATGAGGTCGCCCTTGCGGAGCCCCGCGGTGCCGGTGATGCCAAGCTGACCTGCGAGTTCACGGAGTTCGGCGAGCACCATACCGGAGAGTCCGGCGCGCTTGCGCGGCGGGGCGCTGCCGTTCGAAGGGGTGGTCAGGGCGTTCTCCTCGGCTCCGGAACTGGCTGCGGCGTTGGGAGCAGCTGGAGCTTCGCTGCTCAGCACATCGGTGTTGCTCACACATGTCCTTCCTGACCGGACCGCGCCTCCTACGCGGACCAGCGGACCTGCCGTCCGACGGAATGCGGACCGGCAGTTTCGCCTGCGTCTCGGAGGACTTCGCCGTCGCGTTGACGCGCACGAATACGGAGTCCACCGGCACGAGACGTTCTCGGTCACACGGCGAGCGGGTGCCTTCCAGCGCCAACCCCGTCCATACGGCACAGGGCCAAGTCACTGGAGGAATGCGATCCGGAGCGAATGTCCGGGCACCACACCGGCGCCCGTGCGCGCGGTGACTGATGGCCCCGAGGGTAGACGCCGGTCCGGCCGGGTGCAACAACCGGGGCACGGCGCGTCGCATCACTCAACCGAGTGGCGCAACGCGTACTCCCTCCGGGGCGACCGGCACGTGGTGGGCTGTGAAGCCGCTCACGTTCACCCCTTCGGGCAGCTTCCCGTCCTCCGGCAGCGCCAGCACGGTCGGGCCCGCGCCCGACACGGCCGCCGGCACCCCGGCCGCCCGCAACGCCTTGACCAGTGCGTACGTCGCCGGCCAAGCCGATTCGCGGTACGGCTCGTGGAGCCGGTCGGCCAGCGCGTCGAGCAGCAGCGAAGGGTCCGCGGTGAGCGCGTGGACGGCGAGCGCGGCCCGGCCGACGGCGAACGCGGCGTCCGCGTGCGGCACCGAGGCGGGCAGCAGGCCGCGGGTCGTCGTGGTGGCCGACTCCTGCTCGGGCACCAGCACGACCGGCGCGAGCGCGGGGTGCGGGTCCAGACGCACCGCGCGGAACCGGTCACCCTGCGTCCACGCCAGCGCCACCCCGCCGAACAGGGCTGCCGCCGCGTTGTCCGCGTGGCCCTCGAACTCGGCTGCGAGTTGCAACGCGCTCGTGTCCAACTCGTGGCCGGCCAGCGCGTATCCGGCCGCCACGCCCGCCACCACGGCCCCCGCCGAGGAGCCGAGGCCGCGCGCGTGCGGAATCGCGTTCCGGCACCGCAGCCGCAAGCCCGGGACGCTCACGTCCAGCCGCTCGCAGGCGGCCCGGAACGCCCGGACGACCAGGTGCGACTCGTCCGTGGGCAGGTCACGGCCCTCACCGGAGACCTCGACCACCAGCCCGTCCGGCCGCACCTCGAACTCGACTTCGTCGCGGATGCCCAGCGCCATGCCCAGCGCGTCGAACCCGGAGCCTAGGTTGGCGGTGGTCGCGGGGACGGTGACCAGGACGCCGGTCATGCCAGTTCCAGCGCGGTGGCGACCGCGCCGGGGTCGACCGGGACCGGCTCGACCTCGGTCACGCCGAGCAACGCCGTGTCCGGGTCCTTCAGGCCGTGGCCGGTGACCGTGCAGACGACCACGGAGCCCTTGGGCAGCCGGCCGTCGGCGGCGGTGGCGAGCAGGCCCGCGACGCTGGTCGCGGAGGCCGGCTCGACGAAGATGCCCTCCCGCGAGGCCAGCAGCCGGTAGGCGGACAGGATCTTCTCGTCCGTGACGGCCTCGAACAGCCCGCCGGACTGCTCCTTGGCGGTCACCGCGCCGGTCCACGACGCCGGGCTGCCCACCCGGATGGCGGTGGCGATGGTCTCCGGGTTCGCGACCGGCTCGCCGAGCACGAGCGGCGCGGCGCCGGCAGCCTGGAAGCCGAACATGCGCGGGGTCGAGCCGACCACGCCGTCGTTCGCGTAGTCCGAGTAGCCGCGCCAGTACGCGGTGATGTTGCCCGCGTTGCCGACCGGGAGGCAGTGGATGTCCGGCGCGCGCCCGAGGACGTCGCAGATCTCCCAGGCGGCGGTCTTCTGCCCGACCAGCCGGACCGGGTTGACCGAGTTCACCAGGGTGATCGGGTACTCGACGGAGGTCTTGGAGGCCAGTTCGAGGCAGTCGTCGAAGTTGCCGTCGATCTGGAGGATGCGCGCGCCGTGCGCCACGGCCTGGGCGAGCTTGCCCAGGGCGATCTTCCCGCGCGGCACCAGCACGGCGGCGGTGAGGCCGGCCTTGGCGGCGTAGGCGGCGGCGGACGCCGAGGTGTTGCCGGTCGACGCGCAGATGACCGCCTTGATGCCGCTGGCCAGCGCGTGCGTCATGGCCACGGTCATGCCGCGGTCCTTGAACGAGCCGGTCGGGTTGGCGCCCTCGACCTTGACGTACACCTGGCAGCCGGTCACGTCCGACAGGTAGTCCGAGGCCACCAGCGGCGTGCCACCCTCGTGCAGGGTGACCACCTTCGCCCCTTCGGGGAGCCGGATCCGGTCCGCGTAGGCGTGGATGATGCCGGGCCACCCCGGCCGCGCTGAAGTCTGACTGTCGGCTCCGCCGCCTGAAGTCTGACTGTCGGCTCCGCCGACGGTCGCCTGGGCCGTCATGTCTCTTCGCCTTCCACCCGCATGACACTCACGACTTCTCGAACCACGGGCAGTCCGCCGATTTTGTCCACGGTCGACCGCAGTGCCGCGTCGGTCGCGGCGTGGGTGACGATCACCAGGCTGGCGTCGTCCACCCGCCCCTCCTGCCGGACCGCCGCGATGCTCACGTCGTGCTCCGCGAACACCGCCGCGACCTGCGACAGCACACCTGGCCGGTCGGCCACGTCGAGGCTGATGTGGTACCTGGTCGGGGCCTGGCCCATCGGCCGCACGGGCAGCCCCGCGTACGCCGACTCACGCGGGCCGCGCCCGCTGACCACCCGGTTGCGGGCCACCGCGACGAGGTCGCCGAGCACCGCGCTGGCCGTGGGCGCGCCGCCCGCGCCCTTGCCGTAGAACATCATCTCGCCCGCCGCGTCGGCCTCCACGAACACCGCGTTGAACGCACCGTGCACGCCCGCGAGCGGGTGGGTCCGGGGGATCATCGCCGGGTGCACCCGCACGGAGATGCTCTCCTCCGCGTGCTCGGCC
This sequence comes from Actinosynnema sp. CS-041913, assembly GCF_050942485.1. Lineage (NCBI taxonomy): Bacteria > Bacillati > Actinomycetota > Actinomycetes > Pseudonocardiales > Pseudonocardiaceae > Actinosynnema > Actinosynnema sp. CS-041913. The sequence goes on from NZ_CP192037.1 coordinate 7,853,688, forward strand.
CCGGAGACCCGCTCGCAGATCGCCAGCAGCTTCACGGTGCGGCCCAGGCCCTTGGCGGCGGCGATGTCGGCCGCGCTGACCGACGCGATGCCCTCGCGGTACACGTCGGCGGCGGTCACCCGGCTGTGGAACGCCAGCGACGCCAGGATCGCGGCCTTGGACGCGGCGTCGAACCCGTCCACGTCCGCCGTCGGGTCGGCCTCGGCGTAGCCCAGCCGGGTCGCCTCCTCCAGCGTCTCGGCGTAGCCCGCACCGGTGGAGTCCATGCCCGAAAGGATGAAGTTGGTGGTGCCGTTGACGATCCCCATCACGCGGGTGATCCGGTCGCCGGCCAGCGACTCGCGCAGCGGGCGCAGCAGCGGGATCGCGCCCGCCACCGCCGCCTCGAAGTACAGGTCCGCGCCGGTCGCGTCGGCCGCCTCGAACAGCTCGCCGGAGTACTCGGCGAGCAGCGCCTTGTTCGCCGTCACCACCGACTTGCCGGCGGTCAGCGCCTTCAGCAGCCAGGTGCGGGCGGGCTCGATGCCGCCGACCACCTCCACCACCACGTCGACGTCGGACTCGACCAGCGCGTCGACGTCCGTGGTGAGCAGTTCGGCGGGCACCTCGCGGTGCTTGTTCGGCTTGCGCACCGCGATGCCGGCCAGCTCCACGGGAGCGCCGACGCGCGCGGTGAGGTCCGCCGCCTGGTCGGTCAGCAGCCGGACCACTTCGGTCCCGACCGTGCCGCAGCCGAGCAGCGCGACTTTGATCGGTTTCTGGCCAGGCACGTCATACCTCCAGGCGGAACAGGTCTTCCTCGGTCTCCCGGCGCAGCAGCAACCGGGACTGGCCCGCCGCGACGGCGGCGACCGCCGGTCGGGGCAGCCGGTTGTAGCCGCTGGCCATCGAGTAGCAGTACGCGCCGGTCGCCGCGACGGCGATCAGGTCGCCGGGCGCCAGGTCTTCGGGCAGCCAGCAGTCGCGCACCACGACGTCGCCGGACTCGCAGTGCTTGCCCACGACGCGGCACAGCACGGCCCGCGCGTCGGGCTCCGCCTTGCGGGACACCAGCTTGCAGTCGTAGACGGCGTCGTACAGGGCGGTGCGGATGTTGTCGCTCATGCCGCCGTCGACGCTCACGTACCGGCGGATCACGCCGGCGTCGAGCTGGACGTCCTTGATGGTGCCCACCTCGTACAGCGTGACCGTGCCGGGGCCGACGATGGCCCGGCCCGGCTCGACCGCGACGGCGGGCGCCGGCAGCGAGCTGTGCTCGCACTCCTTGCCCACGATGTTCTTGAGCTGCCGGGCCAGTTCGGCGGGCGGCGGCGGGTCCTCGTCCGGCGTGTACGCGATGCCCAGGCCGCCGCCGAGGTCCACTGTGGACAGGCGCTCCAGGATGCCTTCGCCGTGCTCGTCGCGGAGGTCCGAGAGCAGGCCGATCACCCTTCGGGCGGCCACTTCGAAGCCGCTGGCGTCGAAGATCTGCGAGCCGATGTGGCTGTGCAGGCCGACCAGGCGCAGGCCCTCGGACTTCAGCACGCGGCGCGCCGCCTCCGCCGCGTCGCCGGAGGTCAGCGAGAAGCCGAACTTCTGGTCCTCGTGCGCGGTGGCGATGAACTCGTGGGTGTGCGCCTCGACGCCGACCGTGACCCGGATCATCACCGGCTGCACGCGCCCGCGCTCACGGGCGACCTGGTCCAGCCGCGCGATCTCGTAGTACGAGTCGAGCACCACCACGCCCACGCCCGCGTCCACGGCGGCCGTCAGCTCGGCGACGGACTTGTTGTTGCCGTGCAACGCGATCCGCTCCGGCGGGAACTCCGCCCGCAGCGCGATGGCCAGCTCGCCGCCACTGCACACGTCGATGCTCAGGCCCTCGTCGGCGACCCAGCGCGCCACCTCGACGGACAGGAACGCCTTGGACGCGTAGTGCACCTGCGTGGGGTCGCCGAACGCCTCGGCGTGGTCGCGGCAACGGGACCGGAAGTCGTCCTCGTCCATCACGAACAGCGGCGTGCCGAACTCCTCGGCCAACGCCCGCACGTCCACCCCGGCGAGGCGGACCGCGCCGTCCTCTCCGCGGGAGGCGTTGCGCGGCCACACCTGCCGGTGCAGCTCGTCGATCGCGTCCGGGGTGGACGGGCGGTAGCCCGCGGTGTTCGACGGGACCAGGACGTCGGCGTGCCGGGGACCGGCCGGGTGCGCCCTCATCACATCCGCTCCGGGGCGCTCACGCCGAGCAGCTTGAGGCCGTTGGCGAACACCTGCTTGGTCGCCGCGCAAAGCTGGAGCCGGGCGCGGTGCAGCTCGGTGGTCTCCTCGTCGCCGCGCGGCAGCACCCGACACGCCTCGTAGAACCGGTGGTAGGTGCCAGCCAGCTCCTCCAGGTACCGCGCGACCCGGTGCGGTTCGCGCAGCTCGCCCGCCGTGGCCACCACCCGCGGGAACTCGCCGACGGTGCGGATCAGGTCGCCCTCGCGGTCGTGGTCGAGCAGCTCGAACGACTCGCCCGGCGTGACACCCAGGTCCGCGGCGTTGCGCAGCAGCGACGCCAGCCGCGAGTGCGCGTACTGCACGTAGAACACCGGGTTGTCGTTGCTGCGCTTGCGCAGCAGGTCCAGGTCGATGTCCAGGGTCGAGTCGGCCGACGACCGCGTCATGGCGTACCGGGCAGCGTCCACGCCGACCGCCTCCACCAAGTCCTGGATGGTGATGACGTTGCCCGCGCGCTTGCTCATCCGCACCGGCTTGCCCTCGCTGACCAGGTTCACGAGCTGCCCGATCAGCACCTCGACGGTGTTCGGGTCGTCGCCCACCGCCGCCGCGGCGGCCTTGAGCCGCCCGATGTAGCCGTGGTGGTCCGCGCCGAACATGTAGATGCACAGGTCGAAGCCACGCGCCCGCTTGTCCAGGAAGTACGCGATGTCGCCCGCGATGTAGGCCGGCTCACCGTCGCTCTTGATGACCACCCGGTCCTTGTCGTCGCCGTACTCGGTCGAGCGCAGCCACCACGCGCCGTCCTCGAAGTACAGCCCGCCGGACGACTTGAGCTGCTCGATCGCCTTGGCCACCGCGCCGGACTCGTGCAGCGAGTTCTCGTGGTAGTACACGTCGAAGTCGGTGCCGAAGTCGTGCAGGTCGCGCTTGATCTCGTCGAACATCAGGTGCACGCCGATCCGGCGGAACACCTCGTGGCTGTCCTCGGCGGACAGGGCGTTCGGCTCGCGCTTGAGCACCTCGGCGGCGATGTCGCCGAGGTAGCCGCCCGCGTAGCCGTCCTCCGGGGCGGGCTCGCCCTTCGCGGCGGCGATCAGGGACCGCACGAACCGGTCGATCTGCGCGCCCGCGTCGTTGAAGTAGTACTCGCGGGTCACGTCGCCGCCGTTGGCGGCCAGGATGCGGCCCAGCGCGTCGCCCACCGCCGCCCACCGGGTGCCGCCCAGGTGGACGGGGCCGGTCGGGTTCGCCGAGACGAACTCCAGGTTGATCCGGGTGTCGGCGAACTGGTCGCCGTGGCCGTACCGCTCGCCCCGCGTCAGCACCTCGCGGACGATGTCGCCCTGCGCGTCGGCGGCCAGGCGGAGGTTCAGGAAGCCGGGGCCGGCGACCTCGGCCGACGCGATCGCGCCCGTGCCGGTGAGCGCCTCGGCCAGCCAGCCGGCCAGGTCACGGGGCACGACGCCGAGCTTCTTGGCGGTCTGGAGGGCCAGGTTCGTGGCGTAGTCGCCGTGCTCGGGGTTGCGGGGTCGCTCGATGGTCACCGCGGCGGGCAGGGCGGCGGGGTCGAGGCCGCGGGTGGACAGCACGTCCACGGCCGTCGCACGGACCAGATCAGCGAGCGCAGCGGGAGTCACCCGATAAGTCTAGGGAAACGTTCCCGCTGGTCTCGACCGGGATACGCGTCCCGAGGAGTGAGAGTGGCAACTCCGGGCAACTGTTAACGGCCACCCCCGGTGACCGGCAGTTGACGGCGACCAGACACAGTGTCCCTAGACTGGCCCGCGGCATGGGCGTAAGACGACTGACCTGAGGCGGACATGACCAGCGGCAAGAAGACTAAGGCCGCGCGCTCCAGCGTGGCGGCGGCGCGGACCTCGGTGGTGGCGAAGAAGCCGAAGCCGTGGGGCACCATCATCGCGGTGATCGCCGTGTTGGCGCTGGCAGGGACGGTGTTCGGGTACGCCTACGCGCAGATCTCGGAGAAGAACCAGCGCGAGGCCGCCCTGGCGAAGTGGAACCCGACCGAGGAGAACAAGGACCCCTCGGACCAGATCCAGGGCGTCGTCAAGAAGGACTACACGGCGGGCAAGCACGTGCAGCCGACGCAGCGCGTGGCCTACGACCAGTCGCCCCCCTTCGGTGGTCCGCACGACGGTGCGTGGGCGAACTGCACCGGCATCGTGTACCCCTCGGCCGTGCGCACCGAGAACATGGTCCACTCGCTGGAGCACGGCGCGGTGTGGATCGCGTACAACCCGGACCAGATCACCGGTGAGGCGCTGGACAAGCTGAAGCGGCGGGCCGACGGCCAGCAGTACACGATGCTGTCGCCCTACCCCGGCCTGGACAAGCCGATCTCGCTCCAGTCGTGGGGCCACCAGCTCAAGGTGGAGAGCGCCGACGACGAGCGCATCGACCAGTTCGTGCAGTCCCTCCGGCGCAACCAGTACACCTACCCGGAGACCGGCGCGGCGTGCGACTCGACCACGTTCGACGTGGACAACCCGCCGCCGTTCGTGGCCGAGAAGCCGGGCGCGGACGCCGTCCCGATGGACGGCGGCACGGAGGACCAGGCCGAGACCGGCAACACCCCCGGCGCACCGGCGGCCACCACCACGCCGGCGACCCAGCCGAGTAGCTGATCTTGACGTCCGAGCACACCGGACAGCAGCGGAGCGTCACCGCCACGCGGACCGTCGTCATCACGGCGGCCGTGCTGGCGGTGCTGCTGCTCGGCGCGGCGGTCGGGCTGCTGATCAAGCTGCCCGGCTCGGACTCCTCGTCCGCGCCGGGCAGGGACTCGGTGGACGTCGGGTTCGCGCAGGACATGGCGGTGCACCACCTCCAGGGCATCACCATGGCGAACACCGCGCGGGACAAGACGGCGGACCCGGCGATCCGGCAGTTGGCGTTCGACATCGAGTCCACGCAGCTTGAGCAGGTCGGGCGGATGAAGGGCTGGCTGAGCCTGTGGGGCCTGCCCGAGCAGTCCGCGGACGGCACGCACATGAAGTGGATGACGTCGTCCTCGCACCACTCGTCGTCCAACGAGGGCCGGACGGGGCTGATGCCCGGCATGGCCACGTCGGAGGAGCTGGCGAAACTGCGCTCGCTGACCGGCACCGAGTTCGACGTGTACTTCCTGCAACTGATGCTGCGGCACCACCAGGGCGGCGCGCCGATGGCCGAGTACGCGGCGCGGCAGGCCGGCATCCCGGTGGTCCGGACGCTCGCGGACAACATGCTGAAGTCGCAGGCCAGCGAGGGTGAGTACATGAAGCAGCTAATCACCGAACGCGGCGCCGCACCCCTCCCCTAGCCCGCTGTCGCGGCAACTCCCGGGGTTCACGGCCACGCCACGGACGCCGCCGGCCGCGCCGAGCCCCTCGGCCACGCCGAGTGCACGCGATCTCATCGGTCCACCTTCCGGTATGCGGCGCTCCGCAGGATGACCGCGAGCCGGGGTGCGGCGATGAAAACGATGCTGAGCAGTTCGATCCACCACCGGGTGCGGGGTGCTCCGCCGGCGCGCAGGTCCAACAGCCATCCGGCCCACTCCTCCCGGTACTCGTCCCTGACATCGGCGGGCAGCAGGCGACTCGCGCCTGTGATGGCACGGGAAGGTCGCGGAGACCGCCTTCCGTCGTAGGCCTCGATGCTCTCTGCCCTGGATAAGTGCCTGCGGTGGACGATGAGAGCGAGGGTGGTGACGCAGGCGGCGACGACAGCGACGGTGCCGCTGCCGACAGCGTCTGCGACGGCGGTGACAACGGCGGTGACGACGGCGACGACAAAGGCGGCGACCGCTGCGGTGAGGGCGAAGGTGACGACGGCGAAGGTGACGACAGAGGTGGTGACGACGGCAGCGCCGACGGCGGTGCCGCTGACGGCGACGGCAGCGGTGGCGAGCCTCTCGCGACCGCGTCGCATGGTGGGTGACATGGTTGCGGCTCCGCCTAGTGTCCGGGTTGGGTGTGCAGCGCGGGGAGGCTGCCTGTCGTCGTCGCCTCGGCTCGCATGACGGCCTGGTGGGCGAGGGTGGCTCCGTGGCCGGTGAACCGGTAGTAGCGACGTCGCGGCCTGCCTTGGTCCTCGTGGTCGCCGGGGTCTTCCCAGAAGCTCTCGATCAGCCCGGCTTGCCGGAGGCGGTTGAGGATCGGGTGCAGGGTGCCGGTCTTGAGCCCGGTCCGGCGGGCGATGTCGAGCCCGTAGCGCGGTGTCGCCGGGTCCTCCAGCAGCACGCGCAGCACCGCGACGGTCTGCGGTGTCATCCGCGGTCTGGTCATGACTGCACTCTACCTAGGTAGATCTGCTCACGCTACCTAGATAGACACGTGGCTGACGAGGTATTACGTCGAAGCCTCGGGCTTGGAGCGGGCCGGACAAGCCGTGCCTCCCAGGGAGGACCTGCCGGAGGGCACCAGCATTCCGGGTGGCTTCGCCGGCCCTAGTCGCGCGGCACCGGGGTCATCAGCAGGTCGGTCGGGTAGGCGGCGGTGGTGAACTTCGTGCGTACCGGCTTGCCGGGCACGGGCACCAGCCGCCAGCGGGCCGCCACCGTGGCCAGCGTGAGCACCGCCTCGGTCTGGGCGAACACGTTGCCGACGCACTGGCGGGCGCCGCCGCCGAACGGGACGAACGCGCCCTTCGGCAGCCGGGCGGCCCGGTCCGGCGTCCAGCGGTCGGGGTCGAAGCGCTCCGGGTCTGGGTAGTGGGCCGGGTCGTGGTGCACGCCGTGCGGGCTGATGATCACTTCCGCCCCGGCCGGCAGCCGCGTCCCGCCGAGGTCGACCGGCTCGACGGCCTTGCGCATCAGGATCCAGATCGGGTACTTGCGCAGCACCTCGTTGACCACGTGGTGCAGGTAGACCAGCTTCGGCAGGTCCTCGAACACCACCGGGCGGCCGGACAGCACCTCGTCCACCTCGGCGTGCACCCGCCGCTCCACCTCGGGGTTCGCGGCGATCTCGTGGAACACCCAGGCCAGCGCCAGCGCCGTGGTCTCGATGCCGGCCGTCAGCAGGGTCAGCACCTCGTCGTAGACCTGCTGGTCGGTCATGCCGTCGCCGGACTCCTCGTCCTGCGCCACGAGCAGCATGGACAGCAGGTCGCCGTGGTCCACGCCGGCCGACCGCCGGCTCGCGATGACGTCCAGCACGATGCCGCGCATCCGCTCGGTGGCCCGGTCGAACCGCCGGTTCACGGGCAGCGGCAGCCGGGCCACGAACCCGGGCGACAGCGCCCGCACCATCCCGTTCTTGGTCACGTCGAACACCGACCGGCGGATCTCGGCGATCACCGGCTGCCCCAGCTCGGTGGAGAACAGCGCCTCGCCGACGATGGTGACCGCGAGCGCCTGCATGTCGTGCTCCACCACCCGCACCTCGCCGGGCCGCCACGTCGAGGTCAGGTCGTCCGCCGCGCGGACCATCGTCGCCGCGTAGCGGGCGATGCGCTCGTGGTGGAACGCGGGCTGCACCATCCGCCGCTGCCGCCGGTGGAACCCGCCCTCGGACAGCACCAGCCCGTTGCCCAGGAACGGCCGGAACCGCTCGAACATGATTCCCTTGCGGAACCGCGAGCCGTCCGTGACCAGCACCTGGTGGACCAACCGGGGACTGGTCACGAAATAGGCCGGCACCGGACCGAGGCGGACTTCCACGATCTCGCCGAGATCACGCAGCCCGGCGGTGAATCGGGATCTCGCGCGCAGCAGTGACAGGGTGTGCCCGAGTAACGGTAACCTGCCGGGCGCGACCGGGACCGACATCATCGCTCCTCGATGGGAGTCGAATTCGGACGCTCTACAATAGGCGGCGCCCGACGGAAGTCGACAGTGTCCGGTCGAGGGTCACCCCGATGGCCCAACGGGTATCGATCCGGCTCTGGTTAAACTCGATCCGGCCCTGGCTGGACTCGGTGGCTCTCGACCCGAAGAGGTGTTCGCGGTGGTGCGACCGGACTGGGTGCCGCTGAGCGTGGACGTTTCCGTGCCGAGCATCGCCCGCGCCTACGACTTCATGCTGGGCGGCGCGCACAACTTCGCCGTCGACCGGGAGATCGCGCTCCAGATCGACCGCATGATGCCCGGCCTGCGGGCGGGCGCGCGGGTGAACCGGGCGTTCCTGGGCCGGGCCGTGCGGTTCATGGCCGACCAGGGCGTCCGGCAGTTCCTCGACATCGGGTCCGGCATCCCGACGGTGTCCAACGTGCACGAGGTCGCGCAGGCGGTGGACCCGGAGTGCCGGGTGGTCTACGTCGACCGGGATCCGATCGCGGTCGCGCACAGCGAGCTGATGCTGGCCGACAACGACCGGGCCGCCATCGTGCGGGCCGACATGCGGGACGTCGAAGGCATCCTGAACAGCCCGCAGGCGCGCCGGCTGCTCGACTTCGACCAGCCGGTCGGGCTGCTGATGATGCTGATGCTGCACTGGATCCCGGACGAGTGGGAGCCGGCGGGGCTGGTGGCCCGCTACCGCGACGCGCTGCCCGCCGGCAGCTACCTGGCGGCCAGCCACGTGAGCGCCGACCACGTGGGCTCGCGGATGCACCGGGCGGCCGAGATGATCAAGGAGAGCGGCAGCCGCGACCAGTTGACCGTGCGCACGCACGCGGGGGTCCTCGCCCTGTTCGACGGCTTCGACCTGGTCGAGCCCGGCCTGGTGGGCTGCGGCGAGTGGCGGCCGAGCGGACCGGCCGACGTCTCGGACGAGCCGATGATGAACATGCTGCTCTACGCCGGAGTCGGCCGGAAACCGTGAGCGGAGCGCAACGCCCGCGAGATCGATGAATCGATCGTGTGACTTTTATTCACTCCAATGGTCGAGGGCATCGGAACCTCGGGTAGGTAGGCTTCCGCGCGACTTGGACAATCAACGCGGGGCAACCGGCAATGCCTAATCCCGACCGCACGTCGGAGAACGACCCGTCCACACCGGATACCTGCCGGGGGCGGGAATTCCTGGCACGCAAATGGTCGTACCTGATGAGCGGCGCGATCGTCGTCGCGCACACCAAGGATCAACTCGATCGCGAATTGCGAGAACAGCTCGACAAAATCTGCGCGGCGCTGCACCGCGAGCCGTTCGAACCCGAATCGCTGACCCGGCTCGGGGACGAACTCGTCGCGCTCGGCTACGTGGGCGAAGCCGGTCTGCGCTGCACTTCCGACGTGCTCGGCCGCGGTCTGCTGGCGCTGCCCGAGTTCCAGCCCGTCGAGCGGTCCGCCGAGCGGATCGTGGTCGGGCTGGGCGCGCTCGCGACCGGGTTCCTCGCCGCGAACCGCCGGGCCGTGTTCGAGCAGCAGGAGAGCATGCAGCTCACCCTGCTCAAGGCCGTCCGGGACGCCAGGTGGCGGCTCCAGGAGAGCGAGGCGCGGTTCGACGAGGTGGTGATGTCCTCGGCGAGCGGCGTGCTGATCGTCGACCTGGAGGGCCGGCTGCTGCGCGCCAACGCGGCGATCACCGAGATCCTCGGCCACACGGCGGCGGAGCTGACCGAGCTGACCCTGTTCGACCTCGTGCACCCCGACTCGGTGGCCGGGCTGCGGGAGGCGATGAGGCAACTCCTCGACGGCGGCCACGAGCGGATCCGGCAGTCGCAGCGGCTGCTGCGCAAGGACGGCGACGTCGCGCGGATCTCGCTGACCACCTCGCTGCTGCGCGACGCCGACAACCGGCCGGCGCACTTCGTGACCGTGGTGGAGGACGGCACCGAGCTGATGCTGCTGCAGGGCGAGCTGAACCGGCAGGCGCTGCACGACGTGCTCACCGGGCTGCCCAACCGGCAGTACTTCAGCACCTACCTGGAGACCGCGCTGCGACGGGCCGACCCGGTGTACGGCGTCACGCTGTTCCACCTCGACCTGGACGCGTTCGGCATGGTGTGCAACAGCCTCGGCGGCCGGGCGGGCGAACGGCTGCTGGTGCACGTCGCGCAGCGGCTGAAGACCGTGCTGGCGCGGGAGAAGGCGATGATCGCCCGGTTCGAGGGCGACGAGTTCGGCATCCTGGTGGAGAACAGCGCCACCACGCCGGACATCGCGCGGATCGTGGCCGCCGTCAACGACGAGCTGTCCGAACCGACCTTCGTGGAAGGTCACGGCCTCGCCGTGTCGGCGAGCATCGGCGTGGTGCGGCGGCCGTCCCGCGACCTGGAGCCGGCCGAGCTGCTGCGCGCCGCCGACCAGGCGCTGCGCCGGGCGAAGGCGGGCCGGCGCGGCCAGTGGGAGCTGTTCCACCCGAAGCAGGACGCGGCGGACCGGCGCACGCAGGCGCTGGCGGTGGGCATGCCGGGCGCGTGGGAGCACGGGGAGATCGGCGTGCGCTACCGACCGGTGTGCGGGTTCGCGGGCGGCGTCGCGGGCGTGGAGGCGTTGCTGCACTGGGACCGCGAGGAGCCGCTGGCGCACGGCGAGTGCGTGGCGCTGGCCGACCAGACCGGGCTGATCCTGCCGCTGGGCGAGTGGCTGCTGCGGGTGGCGGGCGGGCAGGCCCGGTGGTGGCGGCAGCGCGACGGCATCGAGGCGCCGCTCGTGGTCGACCTGTCGCCGGTGCAGTCGGGTGACGCGGACCTCGTGTCGCGGGTGGTGCGGGTGCTGGACGACACCGGCCTGCCGCCGGACCGGCTGGTGGTGGGGATGCCGGTGGGCGTGCTGTCCGTGGCCGAGGCGGCGGACAACCTGACCGTGCTGGCCGACATGGGCGTCCGGACCGCGCTGCACGACTTCGGGCTGGGCCCGGACGACGTGGCCGCGCTGGAGAGCCTGCCGGTGACGTACGTGCGAGTGGCCCGGCGGCTGGTCGACCACCGCGCGACCTACGTCGAGGCGCTGGTGTCGGCGGTGCGCGCGTCCGGCGTGACGATCGCGGTGGACGGCGTGCGGACCGCCGCGCAGGCCGACTGGTGGCGGGCGGCCGGCGCGGACGCGGGTGCGGGCGATTACTTCGGCGCGGCCTGCCCGCCGGGCGATGTGGTGGCGTTCTTCCGGTGACGCGCATTTTCCTCAAAACGACGGAACCGGCGGGTCCGGATAATTACGGAGATAAGAGCTTTCGCGCGTGATCAACCGCACGGAGTCCACTCGACCGCACCGAAGGCCCTGGTAGCGGTCCCACGGAGCGACCACGAGCAGGCCGTGCCCCGCCAATTACACAGCGTGTTCAGGGAGCGGTAAAACATACCTCACGCGGGTTAGTGACTCTGGTTTTAATGGCGGTCGGCGATCACAGTGGACCCCTACAACGGGTATTTCTCTCCGCCGTACCCCACAAGATCGGGTGTCTCCGTGAACCACGAATCGATGCAGCACTTCTCCTCCGGTCCCTGGACGCTGGTGCTCGCCTACGGCGTGTCCGTGATCGGCTCCCTGATCGGCCTGTCCTGCATGGCGAGAGCCCGGAGCGAACCGGCCCGCGGAGCCAAGGTCCGCTGGACCGTCCTGGGCGCGTTCGCCATCGGCGGCATCGCCATCTGGCTGATGCACTTCATCGCCATGCTCGGCTTCGACGTGCCCGGCACGACGATCAAGTACTCCGCTCCCCTGACCGCCCTGTCCGCGCTGGTCGCGGTCCTCGTGGTCGGCGTCGGCCTGTCGCTCGTGACGCTCGTCCGGTTCACCCGGATGCGACTGGTCCTCGCGGGCGCGCTGGCCGGCGTCGGCGTCGCGGGCATGCACTACCTGGGCATGTCGGCGATCCGCTTCAAGGGCGACATCTTCTACGACCAGACCCTCGTCGCGGCGTCCGTGGCGATCGCCGTCGCCGCCGCCACGGCCGCGTTCTGGTTCACCCTGGTCGTGAAGACCGCCGTCGCCAGCGTGGTCGCGGGCCTGATCATGGGGGTGGCCGTGACCGGCATGCACTACACCGGCATGGCGGCCGTCCGCGTGACGTCCGACGCGTCGCTCCCGGCGCCCCGGGGCACCGCGGTGTTCGACCTGGTCTTCCCGATCTTCGTGATCAGCGGCCTGGTCGTCGGAGCCCTGCTGTGGATGCTCTTCACGACCGCGAACGACTCCTTCCGCGAACCCGCCGGCAGCAGCGGCTGACCCCGGGAAAACCACCACCGACCCGGCGACCCGGTTTGCTAGGGTCGCGCGCATGACGTTCTTCTTCCGACTCTGACGCGACCGTCGGCGAGCCACGGGCATCCCCCTCGCCGTCGATGCGGGGCGGCACCTCCACCGCCCCGGTCGCGACGCGGAAGAAGATCCATGATCTCTCCCCCACCGGCGTGCGCGCACGCCGGCACTGAACCGCGTCCTGGCCACCCCGCCGGGACGTGACGGCCGCGCGCCTGCTGGCGCGCACGGTACGAGGCATCGAGTCGTTGGCCGCACAGGAGATCCGGAGCCTGGGCGCCGTCCACCACACCGCCCACCGCGAGGTGTGGTGGACCTGCGCGCGCCCCGGTCCCGAGGTGCTGGACCTGCGTTGCGCCGACGACGTCTTCCTGGTCGCCGCCACGGTGGCGGGCATCGGCCACACCCGGGCCGATCTCCGCCTGCTGGCGAAGGCGGTGGCGACGCTGGACGCCGGGCACGTCACCGCGCGGCGGGCGGCGTTCGGCGTCTTCGACCGTCCGTCCACTGTGGACGTCTCGGCGTCCTTCCTGGGCAGGCGCAACTACACCAGGTACGACCTGGAGGACACCGTCGGGGAGCCGTTGGCAGCGGCCCTCGGCCTGGCCTACCACAGCCGGCGCGACGGCAAACCCGCCCCGCCGGGGTTGTCCTGGCGGTTGACGGTCACCGACGACCGGGCCGTGCTGGCCCTGCGGATCGCGCCGAAACCTCTGCACCGCAGGGACTACCGCCGGGCGACCCGTCCCGGGGCCCTGCACCCGCCGTTGGCCGCCGCGATGCTGCGGGTCGCCGATCCGCCTCCGGGCGCACGCCTGCTGGACCCGTTCTGCGGAACCGGCACCATCCCGATCGAGGCCGACCTGCCGCTGACCGCCATCGGCACCGACGCGGACCCGTCCGCCATCGCCGCCGCGACGGTCAACGGCAGGGGCAGCCGGGTCGCCTGGGCGGTCGCCGACGCGGGCCGGCTCCCGTTCCCCGCAGGCGGGATCGACGTGGTGGTCGGCAACCCGCCGTGGAACCGCCAGGTGCGGCCGGCCGGCGCCCTCGCCCGCCGGCCGCACCGCTTCTGGCACGAGCTGACCCGCGTCCTGTCGCCGACCGGCCGGGCCGTCCTGCTCCTGCCCGACGCCGACCACCACCTGGCCCAGGCGGAGCGCGCCGGCCTGGCGACCACCGATCGACGCCCGGTCAGCCTCTTCGGCGCCCACCCGGAGATCGTCACCGTGACACCAGCACCCACCCGACGTTGACCACGACAACCGCCGCCGACGCCCACAGGACCCACGGCGCGGCCCGCCGCCGGCGGGCGATCCGCCGGGCGTCGGCGGCTCTCCGCGGCTCCCCGGCGGACAGCCGGCAGGCCGACACGAACACCCCGACACCGATGATCAGCAAGAGCGCCAACGCGGCCGGCGCCAGCTCGACGTCCACCAGCCGACCTCCGTTCCCCACGCAGCCATAATGCCAATAAGTGGCAACAAGCTCCGACCCGGCCGGCCGGGATCACCTCCGCGACCGGTCGATCTCGGCGGTCAGCTCGGTCCGCAGCCCGTCGTGCCGCGGACCGAGCGCGTGCGCCGGACCCGTCCAGCGTCCGGCGGGTACAGGTGGACCGTGGCGGACGACCGGCTCCACGGACGCCGTCGAAGGGCCGCGGGACGAGGTCGCGGAACTCCCTGCTGTCCGCGGTCGAGAGATCGGGTACGCGGCGCTGCTCGCCGCTCCCCCGGTGGTCGGTTTCGCGGCGGTCGTCGTCACGCGGTCGCTCATACCGAAGCGGTGAGCCGCTGAACCCGAAGTGCCGGGCGTGCCCGCCCCGCGCCACGTCGGCGTACGCCACCGCCGCCGCACCGGGCCGAACCGCGAGGTCAGGCCCGCGCGAGTAGTCCGGCCGGGTCGTGAGAACTCTTCATATGTGACCGTGCGTGCACATCGGCGGAGTACGCATTTTCGCGTCGAGTCACCGATTCATCCGGCGGAATACCGATCACGCCGGGAGCACCCCTGAAAAGCGTCGCCAAGTCATCCCGGCACATCACTGACCTGGCCCTTAACAATTACCGGAAATACCCGCGCACCCTCCGTGACGAGGCCCATTCCAGTTGACCCGGAGCACCCCGTACCCGCCGGTCGGGCGGAATCCGGCAGCCACTCCCCGGAAACCGCTACCGCCGTTCGGTTCACATCGGTGCGGTGGCCGACCCGACTTCTGCGGCCCGGCTGCCACTACGGACCAGCAGTCCTGTAAGCCTTCTGGAGGTGCCCGGCCCGGTTAACGTGCGCTACCTTCGGATTCGGCCGCACCGGTTCCACCCGAGGCGCAATTAATCCAAGGGACCTCCGGTCAGCGCGCGAAAATTCGCCCGGCCACCGGTCCGCTGACCCGTCCCAGCGCTTCGACAGTTGCCCTCCCAGTGCTGAAGGATGCGGGGAAACAGCGATGGAAAAATGTACGGAGCCGGCCGTCGCGACGGCCGAGTCCCCACCGGGGCGTGATCGCACCGGCGATTTATCGGGCGGACTCGTGGTCCGCAAGTACGGCGGCTCGTCGCTGGCTACGCCCGACCGGGTACGGAGCGTGGCCGGGGCGCTGGCGGCGCTGGTCGCCGAGGGCAGGCGGGTCGTCGTGGTGGTCTCCGCCATGGGCGACACCACCGACGAGCTGGTCACGCTGGCGGGCGAGTTCGCCGACCGACCCGATCCACGGGAAATGGACCAGCTCATGGCGACCGGCGAACAGGTGTCGGCCGCGTTGCTCGCGCTGGCCGTCAACCAGCTCGGGGTGCGCGCCGGGTCGCTGTCGGGCGACCAGGCGGGGATCGTCGTCGGCGGCAGGCCGGGCGCGGGGGTGATCGAGCGGATCGACGCCCACCGGATCCTGGAGCGGCTGCGGCACTGGCGGGTGGTCGTGGTGGCGGGTTTCCAGGGCCGCACCCGCGACGGTGAGCTGCTCACCCTGGGGCGGGGCGGTTCGGACACGACGGCCGTGGCCATCGCCGCCGCGCTGGACAGCGCGGACTGCGAGATCTGCACGGACGTGCCCGGCGTGCACACCGCCGACCCGCGGGTGGTGCCCGGCAGCCGGCGGCTGGCCGACGTGCCCTACGACGTGATGGCGGAACTCGCCGGGCGCGGCGCGAAGGTGCTGCACCCGAGGTCGGTCGCGCTGGCCGCCCGGCACGACGTCCGGGTGCGCGTCGTGCACTCGGCGTGGCCGGTGGTCGGCACGACCGTCGCGGCCGAACCGCTGGAGGCCGGCCACCGCGTGGTCGGCATCGCGCACGAGCGCGACGTGCGGCTGGTGTCCCTCACGCTCGCCGGGGCGCGGCCCGTCCGGTGCGCGCCCGCGCTGGCGAGGCTGGTCGAGCACGGCCTGCACCCGGACGTGCTGACCTGGCAGGACCGGCACGAGGTGCGGTTCACCGTGCGCGGGCGGGCGCCGCTGGACGTGGTCGGCGAGGTCGCGCGCGAACTGGGCGCCCGGTGGGCGGTCGAGGAGGACCTCGGTGCGGTGTCCGTGGTCGGCGTGGGGCTGTTCGACCATCCCGGCTACCTCGCGGAGACGCTGCGCGCGGTCGGCGGGCTCGGCGTGGCCGTGACCGCGCTGTCCACCTCGCCGACCCGGTTCACCGCCGTCCTGCCCGTGGACCTGGTGGACGGGGCGGTGCGCGTGCTGCACGAGACGTTCGGTCTGAGCGGGGTGGGCCGGTGAGCCCGCGCGACGCCCCGGTCGGTGTCGTCGCCGACGGCCGGGTCCTGACCTGCGGCGGGTTCAGCCAGGAGACCCGGTGGAGAGCGGGGGAACGGCTGGAGTCGGTGTTCGAGGAGCACTGCGACCGGTACCGCGACCGGCTCGCCGTGGACGCCGAGGGCCTGCGGCTGACGTTCGCCGAACTGGACGCGTGGGCGAACCGGCTGGCCCGGCACCTGCGTGCGGAGGGCGTCCGGCCCGGCGACCGGATCGGCCTGCTGTTCGACCGACCGGCGGACGCGTACGTCGGGATGCTGGCGGTGCTCAAGGCCAACGCGGTCTACGTGCCGCTGGACACCGCGTTCCCGGACGACCGCCTGGCCTACATCGTGGGCGACGCCGACGTGCGCCGCGTGCTGTCGGTGTCGTCGTTGCGCGCACGGGTGCCGGTCGACGTGGTGTGCCTGGACGAGGTGGAGCCGACCGTCGCCCGGCTGCCCGCGCACCGGCTGACCGCGGCGGAGAAGGGCGCGTCGCCGGACGGACTGTGTTACGTCGTCTACACGTCCGGCTCCACCGGCCGGCCGAAGGGCGTGACCGTCGAGCACCCGGCGATCTGCAACTTCGTCCGGGTGGCGGTCGAGGTCTACGGGATCGAGCCCGGCGACCGGATGTACCAGGGCATGACGATCGCCTTCGACTTCTCGGTGGAGGAGATCTGGGTGCCGCTGCTGTCCGGCGCGACCCTCGTGCCCCGGCCGGCGGGGGCGGCGCTGGTCGGCCACGAGCTGCGGGACTTCCTGCTGGACAGGAGGATCACGGCGCTGTGCTGCGTGCCCACGCTGCTCGCGACGATCGACGACGACGTGCCGGAGCTGCGTTTCCTGCTGGTGTCCGGCGAGGCGTGCCCGGAGGACCTGGTCACCCGCTGGCACCGGCCGGGGAGGCGGTTCCTCAACGTCTACGGCCCGACCGAGGCGACCGTGACGGCGACCTGGGCGGTGGTGCGACCGGACCGCCCGGTGACCATCGGCGTGCCGCTGCCGACGTATTCGGTGGTGGTGCTGGACCCGGACGAGCCGCGCGCGCTGGACCGGGGCGAGGCGGGTGAACTCGGCATCGCCGGCATCGGCCTGGCCACGGGGTACCTGAACCGGCCGGACCTGACGTCCCGGGCGTTCGTGCCGGATTTCCTCGGGGTGGAGAACAACCCGTCGGGCCGCATCTACCGCACCGGCGACCTCGCCCGGATCGACGAATCGGGCGAGATCGAGTACCTGGGGCGGATCGACACCCAGGTCAAGATCCGCGGGTACCGGGTCGAGGTCACCGAGATCGAGTCGGTGCTGCTGCACGTGCCCGGCGTGGCGCAGGCGGTGGTGGAGCCGTTCCGGCCGGACTCCGGCACCGTCGAGCTGGTCGCGTACTACAGCCTGCGCCAGGACGCCGTGGATCCTGGGGCGGAGGAGATCTACCGGCGGCTGCGGGACCGGCTGCCCGCGTTCATGGTGCCCGCGTACCTCGAACGGCTCGACCTGGTCCCGATGACGCCGGCGGGCAAGGCCGACCGCCGCAACCTCCCCGCGCCCACGGCGGTCCGGAGCCTGGCGTCCGGGCGTCCGCACGTGGAGCCCGCGAACGCCACCGAACGCGTGCTGGCCGAGGCGCTGGCGGAGGCGGTGCGCGTGGAGCGGGTCTCGGTGGAGAGCGACTTCTTCGCCGAACTCGGCGCGGACTCGTTGCTGCTGGCGAGGTTCTGCGCGAAGGTGCGGCAGCGCACCGACCTGCCGCCGATCCCGATGCGGGACGTGTACCGGCACACCACCGTGCGCTCGCTGGCGTCGTCGCTGTCGAGCGTGCCCACCGCGACCGCTCGGGTGGAACCGGCCCACCGGGCGGGCACCGCGCGGCACCTCCTCTGCGGGTTCGCCCAGATCCTCGTGTTCCTGGGCTATGCCTGCGGTCTCGGCCTGTTGCTGGAGACCGGGTTCGGGTGGATCGCCGAGGCGGAGGGGATCGCGTCGCTGTACCTGCGCTCGGTGCAGCTCGCGGCGGCCGGTTTCACGTTGCTCGCGGGCGTGCCGATCGTGGCGAAGTGGCTGCTCGTCGGGCGGTGGAAGGCGCGCGAGGTCCCGTTGTGGGGCTTGGCCTATTTCCGCTTCTGGACGGTCAAGACCCTCATCCGCTTCAGTCCGCTGGCCCTGTTCGTCGGCTCGCCCCTGTACGTGCTCTACCTGCGTGCCCTTGGCGCGCGGATCGGCAAGGGCGTGCTGTTCCTGACCCGCAACCCGCCGGTGTGCACGGACCTGGTGACCGTCGGCGACGGCGCCGTGATCCGGAAGGACTCGTACCTCAACGGGTACCGCGTGCGGGCGGGCCGATTGCAGACCGGGCGCGTGACGTTGGGCGCCCAGTCGTTCGTGGGCGAGATGTCCGCGCTCGACATCGACACCGCCCTCGGCGACCACGCCCAGCTCGGCCACGCTTCCTCGCTGCACAGCGGGCAGACCGTTCCCGCGGGCGAGTCCTGGCACGGCTCGCCCGCGGGACCATCCACAGTGGACTATCGTGCGCTGGACCCGACCACCCTGGGACGCGGACGCCCGCTGGCGTACGGCCTGGCGCAACTCCTGACCCTGCTCCTCGTGCCCATGCCCCTCCTGCTGCTGGCCACGGACGTCGTGATCGGCTTGGTCTACACCGGTCCGCCGGACTTCACCAGCTTGGCGTTCTACCGGGGCCAGGTCCTGAACTCCCTGCTGCTGTACTTCGGCGGCCTGCTGGTGGGCCTGCTCGTCGTCCTCACCGTGCCGCGCCTGCTCACCCCGCTGCTGCGGCCCGGACGGGCGTATCCGTTGTACGGCTTGCGTTATTCGGCGCACCAGGCGTTGTTCCGGCTGACGAACGTCCGGGCGTTCAACTACCTGTTCGGCGACAGCTCGGCCATCGTGCACTACCTGCGGGCCGTCGGATACCGGCTGGGCGCGTTCGAGCAGACCGGGTCGAACTTCGGCGTGGAGGTCAAGCACGAGACACCCACGCTGTGCACGGTCGGCGTGGGAACCATGGTGTCCGACGGGCTCTCCCTGCTCAACGCGGACTTCTCGGGCACGTCGTTCCGCCTGCGCGAGGTCGCCGTCGCACCGAAGGCCTTCCTGGGCAACAACATCGCCTACCCGCCGGACGCGCGCATCGGCGACAACTGCCTGCTGGCCACGAAAGTCCTGGTCCCGCTCGACGGACCGACGCGCACCGACACCGGCCTGCTCGGCTCCCCGGCGTTCGAGATACCGAGGACGGTCCGCCGGGACACCGAACTGGACATCGCCGGAGGCCGGAGCCGGGGCCTGGCGGCCAAGAACCGCCACAACACCGTCACCGCCCTGGTCTACCTGCTGGTGCACTGGCTCCAGGTGCTGGGCGTCGTCCTCATCGGCGTGGCCACCGGCAGCCTGCACGCGCGGTTCGGCTGGGCGGCGACCGCGGCGAACATCGTGCTGACGGTGGTGTTCTCCGTCTCGTTCCTCGTCCTGGCCGAACGGGCCGTGCAGGGCTTCCGGCCGCTGCGCCCGAGGTTCTGCTCGATCTACGACCCGGTCTTCTGGCGGCACGAGCGCTTCTGGAAGCTGAGCCCCGGCCGCTACCTGCTGCTGTTCGACGGCACGCCGCTGAAGAGCGTCCTCTGGCGCCTGCTCGGCGTGCGCATCGGCCGACGCGTGTTCGACGACGGCTGCGCGATCCCGGAGAAGTCCCTGATCACCATCGGCGACGACTGCACGCTCAACGCGGGCAGCACGATCCAGGCGCATTCGCTGGAGGACGGAACGTTCAAGTCGGACCACATCAGCATCGGCACCGGCGCGACCCTGGGCAACGCCGCGTTCGTCCACTACGGGACGACCATCGGCGACCACGTGGTCGTGGACCCGGACTCGTTCGTGATGAAGGGCACCGAAGCCCCTACCAGGTCGAGGTGGCGCGGCAACCCAGCCGTAGAACTGACGGAAGACAGCGCGGACGATCCCGCGCGGAGGCAGCCATGACTCAGACGACGATCAACTACCCCCTGGTGACCACGGCCATCCCCGGCCCGCGATCGGCCGAGTACCTGAGCCACCAGAACCAGTGGGAGTCCAACGCGAGAAGCTATCCGCGCCGCCTGCCGATCGCGTTAGCGGAGGGATTCGGCAGCTACGTCCGGGACGTGGACGGCAACGTGTTCATCGACTTCCTGTCCGGAGCGGGTGTGCTGTCCCTGGGCCACAACCACCCGGAGGTGGTCAAAGCAGCCGCCGACCGCCTCCAGGTGCTGACCCACGCGTTGGACTTCCCGACCCCCGCGAAACGCGACTTCGTGGACGCCCAGCTATCCATGCTGCCGCCGACCCTGCGCTCCCGCATGAAAATCCACTTCTGCGGCCCGACCGGGGCCAACGCGGTGGACGCGGCCCTGAAGCTGTGCAAAACGGCCACCGGCCGAGGCAGCGTGGTGTCGTTCCAAGGTGGTTTCCACGGCTCCAGCCACGCGGCGATGGCGCTGTCCGGTCTGGTGTCCCAGAAGGAGCCGGTGGCCGACGGGATGCCCGGAGTGCACTTCTTCCCGTACTCCTACTGCGCCAGGTGCCCGCTGGGGCTGAACCCGGACACGTGCCAGACGAACTGCGTGAGCCTCCTGGAACGTTCGCTGAACGACCCCAACGGCGGAATCACCAAACCGGCGGCGGTGGTGCTGGAACTGGTGCAGGGTGAAGGCGGCATCATCCCCGCCCGCCGGGCCTTCGTGCAGCGGATCCGGGCCCTCACCAAGGCTTTGGACATCCCGCTGGTGGTGGACGAGGTGCAGACGGGCTGCGGGCGCACCGGCACCTGGTTCGCGTTCGAGCACTACGACATCGAACCGGACGTGATCGTGGCGTCGAAGGCGCTGAGCGGCATCGGCCTGCCCGTGGCCATCATCCTCTACGACAAGGAACTGGACACCTGGTCCCCCGGCGCGCACACCGGCACGTTCCGCGGCAACCAGGCGGCTTTCGCGGCGGGCGTCGAAACGATCAAGATCTTCCACCGGGACCACATCCTGGAGAACGTCCGCGACCGGGGAGCGCAACTGCGGGCGGACCTGACCGCCCTGGAACCGAACCCCTGGGTCCACGAGATCCGGGGCCGCGGCCTGATGTGGGGCATCGAACTCGCCGACCCCATCACCAAGGCGCCGGCATCCGATCAGGCAGCGGCCGTGCAGTCCTACGCCCTGCGCCAAGGCCTGATCATAGAACTGGGCGGCCGGGACGACTCGGTGGTCCGCCTGATGCCCCCGCTGAACGTGACCGCGGACGTGATAGACCGGGCAGCCGCCATCGTGGTGGACGCCATCACGCAATACTGCCCGTCCATCACCTGAGCGCATCCCGAACCAGGGCCCTCGACCACGACCGGTCGAGGGCCCTGCTCGCGGGCACGTCCCAGGCGGGGCGGGCCACCGCGCCCGCCATGCTCCTCACCGCGGCCAGAACTGCATCACCCACTGCTCGAAGACCTCGTCGGTGGGCGGCAGGAAGCCCGCTTCGGCGGCGGCCTCCCGCCCCCGGCAGTGCACCCGCAGCGCGTAGACGCCGGGAGCGCCCAGCGGCAACGTCTCCTCGGACACCCCGGACGCCACCGCGGCCAACCGCAGAACCCCTGAGGTCAACGGGATCCCGCCCTCCCACACGGCGTCCCAAGCGCCCTCGGGCGACACCGGCGGCCCGTCCCACGACTCCAGCCGCACCCCCGCCCGGTGCACGGAACCCCCGCTGCGGAAGATCGCGCCGTTCTTGCCGGTCAGCATCGTCGTCGGCGAGCCCAAGGCCTGCCACCCCGGCTCACCGGCCTCCACCCGATCGTCGTCGATGAGCCCGAACAGGCCCCACTCGACTTTCGCGCGGTCGTCCAGCGCGGCCAGCAACCTCGCCATCTCCCCCGGCTCCTCGGTATCGGGTCCACCTCCTACGGCGCCCCATGCTGCACCAGCCGGGGATCGCGGGTCACGACGTAGTCGCCGTCCCGCGTGAACCCGGTGATCTCCGCGCCTCCCGCCAGGTGCGTGCCCAGCACCTCCCGCAGCCGCATCCGCCACTCGTCCGCCAGCGCCGGATCGGCCTTGCGCAGGCCCTCGATGTCGGGCGGAGTCGGCACGAGGAGGCCGTGGCCGGCTCCGGGTGGACGGCGGTCGCAGGCCGCCGCCACCTCGGGTGCGTCGAGGTCCCACCGCACCAGCAGCCGGTCGCTGGCCCCGGTGCCGTTGATGTCGTCCCCCATCTCGCCGTAGAAATCGGGCAGGTACTGCACGGCGCGGGCGGCGAGCTTCGCCAGGTTGAAGTACGCGTTGCGGCGCACCAGCGGGTCGAACGTCCACGTGATGGTGTCCAGCCCGCGTTCCAGCGCCCACGCCCGCTGGTGCAGCTTGAGCGCGAAACCCACCGAACGGCCCCGCACCTCCGCGCTCACGCCGGTCACGTGGGAGTGCAGGGTCCGCCCGATCGGCGTGGCCAGGAACCCCACCGTCGCGCCCACCAGCCGGTCGCCCAGGTAGGCGCCGACGACGTAGTTGCCCGCGTGGGCGAGCACGCGCATCAGCTCGTTGCTGACCGGCGGGTTGTTCGGGTCGGGCCGCCAGATGACGCGGAACAGGTCGTCCACCTCGCGGATGGTGTCGAGGTCGGGCAGTTCCCGTATCCGCACCGCCGACGCCTCCGCGGCGGCGGTGGCCGCGCGGACCGCGTCGTGGACGGTGTCAGGAATGGTCATTCGCGTGCCGCTTTCCGGTGTGCCGGACCAGCCAGTCCACGGTCCGGCGGTGGTAGTCGAGTCGGTGCGACGGCTTGCCGTCGAGGACGAACAGGTGGTTCGCGCCGGGGTAGACGACCAGTTCGGCGGGCACGCCGTGGTCGAGCAGCCCGCCGAACCACTGCTCGGCCTGGCCGACCGGGCACCGCTCGTCCGCCCCGCCGTGCAGCACCAGGGTGGGACTGGCCACCGCGTCGACGCGGGTCAGCGGGGACAGCTCCCGTTGCCGCGCCACCGGTCCGATCTCCTGCTTGCCGATCAGCCCGCCCAGGTCCGACGCGCCGGTCGTGCCGACCAGGTCGCAGACGACGCCCCCGGCGACCACGGCCGCGAACCGGTCGGTGCGGGTGGGCAGCCAACACGACATGAAGCCGCCGTAGCTGTACCCGGTCAGCGCCAGCCGGTCCGGGTCGGCGATCCCCTCGGCCACCAGGGCGTCCACGGGTTCGAGGAAGTCGCGCTCGTCCGCCTCGCCCCACGCGCCCAAGGCGGCCCGGAGGAACTTCTCGCCGTACCCGTCGCTGCCGCGCGGGTTGAGCAGCAGCACCGTCCACCCCTGCGCGACCAGGACCTGGTGGTACAGGTGGACGGGGTCGCGCACCGGGTTCCACGCGTTGTGCGGACCGCCGTGGACGTCGACCAGGAGCGGCGCGGGGGTGGGCGCGTCCGGGTCGCGGAGCACCCAGCCGCGCACCTCCACACCGTCCGAGACGGTGAACGAGCGGGCTGCCGGCTTGGCGTGGCGCACATCGGCGAAGTCCGCCGCGTACGACGTGACGACCGACAGCTCGCCGGTCGCCGGGTCCAGGAACGCCACCTCGGCGAAAGCGTCCACAGTGGACAACACGACGGCCGCCGCGCCCCCTGTCGTGGACAGCCCGGACACCACCCGGTCGCCGCCGATCAGCTTGCGGGTTCCGTCGCCGTCGACCGCGTACAGGTGCGTGCACCCGTCGTCCCGCGCGCAGAACAGGAGCGTCGAGCCCACCGCCTGCGGGAGCGCGCCGGGGTAGCCGTCGCCGCCCGTCATGACGTTGCGGTCCAGGTCCGCGGCTACCGGTCTACCGTCGCGGACCATCCCGACGTTGAACACCCCTTCCTCGGGCGTGCCCACCAGGACCAGGTCGTCGGGCCACGACACCGCGCCCACCACGCCGTCGCCGACCCGCTCGACCTCCGCGGTGGCCAGGTCCAGGACGTACGCGGGCGAGTCACCGGATTCGTCCGCGGCCAGGGAGAGGGCGTCGGCGAACGCCAGCCGCGTGCCGTCCGGGGACCACGCCGGGGAACCGGCGAACGCCGGGCCCGAGGTGACCCGGGTGACCGAGCGGTCGGCCAGGTCCAGCACGAAGAGCTGGGAGCCCGTGCCGCCCAGCCGCCCGAGACCGTCGAGCTTGTGCAGCCGCCGCGTCGTCGCCACCGGCGCGCCGTCCGGGTTCCCGTCCACCAGCGCGGCGAACGCGATCCGGCCGCCGTCCGGGCTCCACACCGGCACTCCCGCGCCCAGCGGGAGGTCGGTCGCCTGCTCGGGCTCGCCGCCGTCGACCGGCAGCAGCCACACCTGGCCCTCGCGCAGGAACGCGATGGTCCGGCCGTCCGGGGAGAACCGGGGCGCGGCGTCGGTGCGCCCGCGGGTGAGCCGGCGCGGCTCGCCGGAGCGGCCGACCCACCACAGCGACTGGACGTTCTCGTCCCCGTCGACCTCCTTCAGCACGTAGGCGACGCGGCTGCCGTCGGGCGAGATCGACGGATCGGTGGGCAGCCGCAGGCGGGTGAGGTCCTCCACGACGTGCGTGCGCAGGGCGTCCGTCATCGTCTACTCCGCCTCGGTGCGGACCGCGGCCCGGCCGTTGAACAGGTACTCGGCGCGGCCCTGCCCGTCCCGGCCGACGAACGCGAACACCTGGTGCCGGCCGTGTTCCTTCTTGACGCCGACGATGGCGTCCTCGCGCAGCCGGACGAACTCGTCCCTGGTGGGCTTGAGCAGCATTCTGGCCTCGTCGGAGATCGGGACCGTGTCGACCCAGCCACGGCCGTCCTCGTCCACGCTGACCGTGAAGCCGAGCATCGGGGTGCGGTAGGAGCCGGTGACCAGGTCGGCGTCCAGCGGCTCCGGGTCGGCGGGCGGCGTGACCGACTCGGAAATGTCCGCGCCCGCGTGCTCGCGGAGCAGTTCCTCCACCAGGCCCTGGTAGATCGTCAGACCACCCAGGCCGTTGGTCAGCAGCGCCACGGCGATGCCCGCCGTGCCGGAGATCCGGAGGAACGCGGTCTGGCCGATGGTGCCGCCGTCGTGGCCGAAGACGTCGGCGCCGTAGTCGAACAGCTCCCAGCCCAGGCCCCAGCCGTCGGCGAGCACGCCGATCGACGGCACGTCGACCTGGCGTTCGCGCATGGCCTTGGCACTGGCCTCGCTGAGCAGCGGCGGGCCGCCGCCGAGGTGCGCGTCCGCCCAGCCGAGCAGGTCGCGGGCCCGCATGGCGAGCAGCGACCCGGCGGGCGCGGTGGACGGCTCCAGCGACCACACCGGCGCGGGCACGGTCTCGCCGGCGCGGTCGACGTGCCCGACGGCGGCGCGGAACATGATCGCCTCGTCGGCGTTCACCGCGACGTGCGTCAGACCGAGCGGCTTGGCGATGTGGTCGTGGATCGCCGCGCCGAACGTCTTGCCGCGCAACACCTCCACCACCCGGCCGAGCACGGTGTAGCCGGTGTTGCAGTAGGAGAACATCGCGCCCGGCCCGTGCACCTGCCGCGCGTCGGTGATGGTCCCGAGGTACTTCTCCACCGCGTCGTCGCCGCGGCCCGTGGGGTGGAACAGGTCGCCGTCGATGCCCGAGGTGTGGTTGAGCAACTGGCGGATGGTGACCCTCGCGGTCGCACCCGGATCGGCGACGCGGAACTCCGGCAGGTACCGCACGACCGGCTGGTCGATGTCCAGCAGGCCGTCGTCCACGAGCTGCATGATCAGCGTCGCGGTCCACACCTTGGTGATGGAGCCGACCTGGAACACCGCGTCGGTCGTGGTCTCCACCTCGGTGTCCAGGCTCAGCACACCGGCCGCGGCGTCCACGACCTCGCCGTCCACCAGCACCGCCGCCTGCGCGCCCGGCACACCGCTCTCGGCCACCAGCCCGGCGAGCCGGCCGGGCAGCCAGGCGGCGATCTCTTCACTGCGTGACATGGGTCTCTCCCTTGGTGTGGGGTGCCGCGTCCGGGACGGAGTCGACCAGCCGGACGGTGTAGGGGTGGGTGGGCGCGTCGAGCACGTCCGCGGTCGCGCCGTGCTCGACGATCCGGCCCCGGTGCATGACGACCATGCGGTCGGTGACCTGCCGCGCCACGGCCAGGTCGTGGGTGATGAACAGCAGCGCGATGCCCAGCTCGCGGTTGGCCTTCCGGAGCACTTCGAGCACCTGGGCCTGCACGGAGACGTCCAGCGCGGCCACCGGCTCGTCGCAGACCAGCAGCCGCGGCCGGACGGCGAGCGCGCGGGCGATGGCGACGCGCTGCCGCTGCCCGCCGGACAGCGCCACCGGCCGCCGCCGCGCGTAGGAGGCGGGCAGCCCGACCAGGTCGAGCAACGAGTCCACTTCGGACTCGGCATCTCTCCCGCGGCGGCGAAGGGATTCGGTGAGCGTGTAGCCCACGGTGTGCGCCGGGTTGAGCGACGAGTACGGGTCCTGGAACACGCACTGCACGAGCAGGCGCGCACGTGCCCGGTCGGCGGACCGCAGCCGCCGGTAGGACGTCACGTCGAGGCCGCCCAGCGTGATGCGGCCCGACGTCGGGTCGGTGAGGCCGAGCACGGCGCGGGCGAGCGTGGTCTTGCCCGACCCCGACTCCCCGACCACGGCCAGCGACTCGCCTTCGCCGACGTGCAGCGACACCCCGGCCAGCGCGGTGTGCTCGGCGCGGCGCAGGCCGATCGACCGGTACACCTTCACCAGGTCCGTGACGTCTAGCAGCGTGTCGCGGGTCCGGCCGGGCGGTTCCGCCGCGGGCTCGGCGACCTCCGGCGGCGACAGGTCGATCTCGCCGTGCCGCCGGCACGCGGTGGACCGGTCGCCGAGGTCGACCAGCGGCGGCGCCTGCTCCGCGCAGGCGGGTTCGGCCCAGCCGCACCGGTCCGTGAACGGGCACCGGTCGGCCACGTCGGCGGCGGCCGGGACGGAGCCCGGGATGCCGAGCAGCACCGGTTGCCGGTGGGTGACCGAGGGCACGGACCGCAGCAGCCCGGCCGTGTACGGGTGCGCGGGCGCGTCCAGGTCGGCCGACGGCGCGGACTCGACCAGCGCGCCCGCGTACATGACGAGCACCCGGTCGCACGCCTGGCGCGCCACCCGCAGGTCGTGGGTGATCAGGACCAGGCCCATCTCCCGCTCGGCCTGGATGCGGCGCAGCAGGGCCAGCACGTCGCGCTGGGTCGTCACGTCCAGCGCGGTGGTCGGCTCGTCCGCGATCAGCAGGCCGGGGTCCTTCGCCAGCGCCGCCGCCAGCGCGATCCGCTGCCGCATCCCGCCGGAGAGCTGGAACGGGTACCGCCCCGCCACCGCCGGGTCGTCGATGCCGACCTCGGCGAGCCGCCGCGCCACCTCCACCCGGTCCGCCCGTCCGGGCAGGCTCTCCACGAGGTGCGTGCCGACCGTCGCCAGCGGGTTGAGCATGGTGAACGGGTCCTGCATGAGCAGCGCCACCCGGTGGCCGCGCACGCCGCGCAAGTCCTTGCGCCCCACCAGCTCCGTGCCGTCCAGGCAAGCCGACCCGCCGGACCTCAGCCCCTGCGGCAGCAGGGACACCAGGGCGCGGGCGGTCAGCGACTTGCCCGAGCCGGACTCGCCGACCAGGCCCACCGTCTCGCCGGGCCCGACCCGGAACGACACCCCGCGCACCAGCACCCGCGACCGTCCATCGTGGACGGTGAGGTCACGCACGTCCAGCATCACGCCCCCTTGCGGACATCAGGTCGTAGAGGCGGTCGCCGAGCAGCGTCACGCTCGCGGCGACCGCGGTGATGAGGACGGCGGGCCCGATCATGGCGGCCGGGTTGAGGTCGAGCAGCCCCTTGTTCTCCGCCAGCATCCGCCCCCAGTCGGGTGCGCCGACGCCGACGCCGAGGCCGAGGAACGCCAGCGCGGCCAAGCCGACCAGCGCCCCGACGAACGACAGCAGCAGGTTCGCCACCACGGTCGGCAGCACGTTGGGCAGCAGGTGCGCGAACAGGATCCGGCCGCGGCCCAGACCCACCGTGCGCGCCGCCTCGACGTAAGCGAGGTTGCGCTGCGCCAGCACGGCACTGCGCACCATCCGGGTGTCGGCCGGCACGCTCAACGCGATCAGCACCCCGATCGCCAGCGGGTAGCCGCCGTCGAACACGCCGACCACGACGATCGCGACCAGCAGCGGCGGGATCGCGTAGACCAGGTCGACCAGCCGCATGATCGCCGAGTCCACCCAGCCGCCCCGGTACCCGGCGAGCAGGCCGATCGCGGTGCTCAGCACGGCCACGCCGAGCGCCACCGCGGCCGGTCCCAGCAGCGCGGTGCGGCTGCCCGCGATCAGCCGGGACAGCACGTCGCGCCCCAAGTCGTCGGTGCCCAGCCAGTGCGCTCCACCGGGCGGCATGGCGCTGTTCGCCAGGTCCTGCGCGCCGGGGTCGAAGGGCGCGATCCAGTCGCCGGCCAGCGCGGCGATCACCACCAGGCCCAGCGCGAGCGCGGACAGTGCGCGCACGATCATCAGACACCTCCGGCGTGCCGGACCCGGGGGTCGAGCCCCAGGTAGCACAGGTCCACGAGCAGGTTCACGCCGATGACCAGCGCGGCGGTGAGCAGCGCGAGGCCCTGCACCACCGGGATGTCCTTTGTGGACACGGATTCGACCAGCAGCGATCCCACGCCCGGCAACGCGAACGTCGCCTCCACCAGCACCGCCCCGGTCAACGAGTACGCCAGCACCAGACCGGCCGACGTGATCACCGGCAGCGCGGAGTTGCGCAGCGCGTACCGGCCCAGCACCACCGGCCGGGGCAGCCCGCGCGCCTCGGCGAACGTGATGAAGTCCTGCGCCGTCACGTCCAGCGTCGCCGCCCGCGTCTGCCGGGCCACGATCGCGACCCCGGCGATCGCCAGGGCGACCGCGGGCAGCGTCAGGTGGCTGATCCGGTCGGCGAACCCGCTGCCCGCGCCGAACACCGGGAACCAGCCCAGGCCGACGCCGAACACGCTCAGCAGCATCAGCCCCACCGCGAACGGCGGCGCGCTCACGCCCAGCAGCGCGGTCACCGTGACACCCCGGTCCCACGCGGTGTCCCGCCGGATGCCCGCGAACAGCCCCGCGGGCACCGCGACCAGCAGCACCAGCACGAACGCGTACAGGCCCAGCCAGATCGTCACGTCCAGCCGCTCGGCGAGCAGGTCGCCCACCGCGCGGCCGGACCGCACCGAACGGCCGAAGTCCAGCTCCAGCACCCCGGACAGCCAGTGCCAGTACCGGCTCAGGAACGGTTCGTCGAGGTGGTGCCGGGCGCGGATCGCGGCGATCAGCTCGGGCGTGGGCTGCCGCGTGCCCAGCAGGGTCTGCTCGGGGCTGCCCGGACTGGCCGCCAGCAGCGAGAACACCAGGAACGACGTGACCAGCAGCGTGCCCGCCGCCGCGACGACCCGCTTGCCCAGGAACGCCAGGACGAACATGGCCTACGCCGCCGCCTTCAGGGAGGTCGCCCAGTTGAAGCCGGCGAGCCACGGCGTCGGCTCCGGGCTGAACACGTGCTCGGCGCGGACGGCGTGCGCCGCGTCCTCCTCGAACAGCGGCACGTACGGCAGCTCTTCGGCGTTGAGCCGCATGATGTCGGCGATCGGCGCCACGTCGTCGCCCAGCGTGCCGAGCTTCGCCTCCAGGTCCGGCCGGGTGAAGTTGGCCGTGTTGAAGCCGTTCGCCGTGGCGGAGGCCTCGCCGAACATGATGGGCAGCATCTCGCCGGGGTAGGGCGTGCCGCCGCCCGCGCGCATGATCTGGAGCTTCAAGTCCTTGTGCGCGAAGATGTTCGCCACCCACTGCTGGTCCGGCTGCCCCTTCGGCACGAGCGTGATGCCGATGGTCGACAGGTTGCGCGCCAGGTTCTCCAGCAGCAGCCGGGACCACGGCTGCGTCGTCGGGTAGGGCACCTCGACGGTGAACCCGCCCGCGTGCCGCGACTTCGCCAGCTCCTCCTTGGCCTTGGCCAGGTCGAACGGGTACGTCGGCAGCGACCCGACCAGCTCGGCCGCCTTGTCCTTGCCCACCAACGCCTCCAACTGGAGCGACGACACCGGGCTGGACGACAGCCGGGCCCGGCCGCCGAACAGCGGGTCCAGCAGGCCCTGCCGGTCCACCGAGTAGGCGATGGCGCGGCGCACGTGCACGTCGTCGAACGGCGCGGCGGTGACGTCCATCGACAGGTAGTTCACGCTGACGCTGCGGGTGAAGTACAGCGAGACCTCGGCCGTGCGCTCCCACTTGCGGACGTCCTGGAGCGGCAGCGCGAACGTGCCGTCGACCTCGCCCGCGATCATCGCGAGCCGCAGCGCCTCCGGGTCGGGGATCGGCTTGTAGCCGAGCTTCACCACCTTCGGCTTGGTGTCCCAGTAGCCGTCGTAGCGCTCGAAGTCCACGCCGTCGGCGGGCGAGAACCGGGTCACCCGGTACGGGCCGGTGCCCATGCCCGGCTTCTCCGGCGAGCCGAGGCTCTCGCCGGCCGCCTCGACGTACTCCTTCTGCTGCACGATCCACACGATGGCGGGCACGTACTTGAACTTGGGGTCCGGCGCGGACAGCTTCACCGTGACCTCGTCGGGCCCGGTGGCCGTGACCTCCTTGACCGCGCCCAGGTACAGCAGCGTCTCGGCGGCCTCCGCCGGGTCCGTCTGGCGGCGCAGCGAGTGCGCCACGTCCTCGGCCGTCATCGGCTTGCCGTCCCAGAACGTCACGCCCTGGCGCAGCTTGTACACGTAGGTCAACGGGTCCGGGTTGGTCCACGACGTGGCCAGCGCCGGCTGGAGCCGCCCCTCCTGGTCGATCCGGAGCAGCCCGTCGAACGCGGCGAAGATCGCCGCGTTCGACCGGGTGTCCAGCGCGTGCGCGATGTCGAGCGACCGGGGCGCGCCGGGCATCGCCCAGGTCAGCTCCGGGATGTCCGCGTCACCCGCCGCCCGCTTGCCGGTCGGTCCGGCCCCGGTGCTCACGCACCCGGCCAGCACGAGCGCCGCCGTTGCCGCCACTGCCGCGATCCTGGTCCGCCGCATCGCTGCCTCACCCGCCTCGTCGAGGAATTCCCACATGGTGGTGCGGCGTGCCGGGCGGCGCTTCGTCGTGGCCCACCAACCTGCGCGAGCCGGTTCGTCGTCCGCGACGAAGCGCCGCGGTGCGGGATGGCCGTCCACTTGAGCACGGGCAGCGCGTCGCCGAGGGCCGCCACGCGGGGGCTGGACACCGGCCTCCCCGTCCGTCGCGGCACCCGGGACCGCGCGACACCCCGGCCGCCACCGGCCGGGCCGATCCGTGCACCGCTGGAGGAGTCGGAAGTGAAGCTGCGCGAAGTGGAGCTGCGTCGGATCCGGATGCCGCTGGTGTCCCCGTTCCGGACGTCGTTCGGCACGCAGACCGGGCGGGACGTCCTGCTGGTGCGGGCCGTGACCGACGAGGAGGAGGGCTGGGGCGAGTGCGTCGCGATGGCCGACCCGGTGTACTCGCCGGAGTACCTGGACGGGTGCGCGGACGTGCTGCGCCGGTTCTTCGTGCCCGCGCTGATGTCAGCGGACCGGCTCGACGCCACGTCCGTCGCCGCGCGGCTGCGGCGGTTCCACGGGCACCACATGGCCAAGGGCGCGCTGGAGATGGCGGTGCTGGACGCCGAGCTGCGGGCCCGGGGCGTGCCGCTGGCGCGGGAGCTGGGCGCGGAGGCCGACTCGGTGCCGTGCGGGGTGTCGGTCGGCATCATGGACTCGGTCGACGCGCTGCTGGAGGCGGTCGGCGGGTACCTGGACGCGGGTTACCTGCGGATCAAGCTGAAGATCGAGCCCGGCTGGGACGTGGCGCCGGTGCGCGCGGTGCGGGAGCGGTTCGGGGACGACGTGCTGCTCCAGGTCGACGCGAACACCGCCTACACCCTCGCCGACGCGCGGCACCTCGCCCGGCTCGACCCGTTCGACCTGCTGCTGATCGAGCAGCCGCTGCCCGAGGACGACATCCTGGGGCACGCGGAGCTGGCCAAGGCCCTGACGACGCCGGTGTGCCTGGACGAGTCGATCACGTCGGCCCGCACGGCGGCGGCGGCCATCACGCTGGGCGCGTGCTCAGTGGTCAACATCAAGCCCGGCCGGGTGGGCGGCTACCTGGAGGCCCGGCGCATCCACGACGTGTGCGCGGCGCACGGGGTTCCGGTGTGGTGCGGCGGGATGCTGGAGACCGGTCTCGGGCGGGCGGCGAACATCGCGTTGGCGGCGCTGCCGGGCTGCACGCTGCCGGGCGACACGTCCGCGTCGGACCGGTACTACCGGACCGACATCACCGAGCCGTTCGTGCTGGAGGACGGTCACCTGCCGGTGCCCACCGGCCCCGGGCTGGGGGTGCGGCCGATCCCGGAGCTGCTGGAGGAGGTCACCGTGTCGAGCGAACGGCTGTCGTAACCCGGCTCCGCATCGGTCGACACTTTCGCGGACCATTCCGACGGTGATCTCTACTCCGGGTAATTGTCCACGGTTCGCTGATGACCTCTTCGAGTGAGTTGTATACCTGAATTCCCCCTTCTCCGTCCGCGCGGCCGATCAGTACGCTGCACACCGAACTGATCAGCGGGATTTCCGCCGGAAAAGGGGAACAATCGTCATGTCGGATCAAGTGCGGCTCGACAACATCGACCGGGTGTTCGCCATTCTCGACCTGGACGGCGACGGCGGGATCCGCTGGGACGACTTCGGGTCGATCGCCGAGGGCGTGGGCGGTGAGTTCGGGCTCGGGCCGGAGTCCCCCGAGGTCCGGAACCTGCTGGCGGGGTACCGGGAGGTGTGGGTCTACGTCAGCGGGGCGGCGGACCTCGACGCGGACGGCGTGGTGGGCAAGGACGAGTTCCGGCAGGCCCACGCGGCGCAGCGGCTGTCCACCGGCGAAGTGCTGCACAAGTGGCTCACGGTCTCCGAACGGGCTTTCGAACTGGCCGACCGCGACGGCGACGGTTTCCTCGACGAAAGCGCGCTCGCGGGCATCTACCGGGGCGCGGGCGTGACCGATCCGCAGGTGGCGTCGATCGCCTTCGGAGCCATGGACGTCGACGGTGACGGCCGGCTCGACAAGGCGGAATTCTGCGCCAACGTGCAAGGCCTGTTCACCTCGACCGACGAGGCCGGGAAGGGCGCCCACATGCTCAGCGGCAACTGAGTGCCTGCGCCGGGGCGGCGTCCTGCGCGCGCCGGCCGGTTCCTCCATCGGTCGCAGCAGGCTTCCAGCCGGCTGTCCAACCGGTCGGTGGCGATCCGCGGCTTGATCGGATGGCACCCGACGGAGTGGGCAGCCGGTGCCACTGGCCGGTTCCTCGCAGTACTGCCGGATCTCGTAGACGGACGCTCCGCCCGCATCCACTCGTCGTGTTCGGCGTGCCGGCCGGTGTGGCGAAGACGCCCCGGGATCCGGCCGACGGCTTCGGGTCAGGTCCGCTTGCGGCTCGCGATCTCGTCAGAGAGCTGCCGCACGTGGGCGGGGTCCGCGTCCCGGGCAAGGGCGACGTAGTGGTCCATGACGGCCGGCCGGTAGCGCACGGGCAACGTCTGTCCCGGGGCGAGTCGGGTGAGCTCGGTGATCGTGAGGTCTTCGTCCGCGATACCGCGGAACGAGATGCCGTCGGCGGTCTCCACGTCGAACATCAGGACCACGCGTGGACTGCCGTCGCTGCCGACCTCCCGCCAGTCGACGAGAACGCCGAGCGCAAGCGCCCCCGTACGCAGTTCCGCCTTGCGCTTCCGTGCATCACTGCTCAGGAGCGGGTTCGGGGCGACGCCCGGGAAGTCGGGCCCGACGCCGAGCGATTCCCGACTCAGGTCGGGCCTGAGCTGCGCCATCAGATCGTCGATCTTCTTCTTCCAACCGAACATCCCGACCCCTCCCTCACACCGGTGCGGAACCTCGGCCTGGCGCTTCGCCCTCACCGCGAGTCTACGTCGCGGCCATTCCCGACCTCCGTCGCATCGCCCCGTCCCGATGGGGTCGCCTGCGGTCGCGGACGGGCCCGGTCGGTGCACCTGTCCGCCCACCCGACCCCTGCCTATTCGTCGGACACGCCGGGGCCTAGCAGCAGGTCGGGGAGCCGGCCGAGCGCCCGCTGGAACGGCGTGCCGTCGCCGAACAGCCGGCCGTGCACCAGGCCGCCCTCGATCCACGCGAACGCGTCCTCGGCCGCCGCCCTGGCCTCCGGCTCGGAGCGCCCGCCGCGGCGCGCCACGTCGGCCATCGCGGAGATCCACACGTCGGCCACCGCCGCCGCCCGCAGCCGCACCCGCTCCGGCGCGCCGCTCAACGGCAGGGTGTCCAGCACGCACGACAGCAGGCCACCGCCGTAGAACTCGCTGATCCGCTCCGCCGACCGGACGACGCCGGCCCGTGCGTCCGGGTCGGTGCGCATCGGCTCCAGCACCTCGTCGAACAGCCGCTGCACCCGCCCCAGGACCGCCTCCGCCATCTCGGCCTTGCCGTCCGGGAAGCGGTGGTAGAGGCTCGCCCGCTTCAGGCCGGTGGACTCGGCGAGGGCGGCCAGCGACGCGCCCTCGTAGCCGGCGGTGCGGAACACCTCGGCGAGGCGGTCGTAGAGCTCGTCGTCGCGCACTGACGGGGGACGGGCCATCCGTCACGTTTACCGAACGAACGGTCAACGCGCAAGCGTGTCCCGGACATCTCCGACGTCGGCTGCGTCTCATTGCTTTACCGATCGTTCGGTAATAGCTTCGGCGTTGCCCCCGACAACGAGCGAACAGACCCCCGAAAGGACCCGACATGCCCTACATCACGGTGGGACAGGAGAACAGCGCCGAGATCCGGCTGCACTACACCGACCGCGGCGCCGGCCGGCCCGTGGTGCTGATCCACGGCTACCCGCTGTCCGGCGCGTCGTGGGAGAAGCAGGAGCAGGCGCTGCTGGCCGCCGGCCACCGCGTGATCACCTACGACCGGCGCGGTTTCGGCAAGTCCGACCAGCCCGACACCGGCTACGACTACGACACCTTCGCCGACGACCTGGACCGGGTGCTCACCGCGCTGGACCTGACCGGGGTGGCGCTGGTCGGCTTCTCGATGGGCACCGGCGAGGTAGGCCGCTACCTCGCCCGGCACGGCGCCGCGCGCGTGGCCAAGGCGGTGTTCCTGGCCTCGCTGGAGCCCTTCCTGCTCAAGACGGAGGACAACCCCACCGGCGTGGACGCCGAGGTGTTCGACGGCATCCAGGCCGCCGCCCAGGCCGACCGCTACGCCTGGTTCGACCAGTTCTACCGCGACTTCTACAACCTGGACGAGAACCTGGGTTCCCGGATCAGCGAGGCGGTCGTGCGGACCAGTTACGCGGTGGCCGCCGGAGCGGGCGCGAAGGCGTCCTGGGCCGTGGTGCCCACCTGGCTGACCGATTTCCGGGCGGACATCCCGAAGATCGCCGAGACCGGCGTGCCCGCCCTGATCGTGCACGGCACGGCCGACCGCATCCTGCCCGTCGACGCCGCCGGACGGGAGTTCGCCAAGCGGCTGCCCGGCGCGGAGTACGTCGAGATCGAAGGCGCCCCGCACGGCTTCCTGTGGACCCACGCCGACGAGATCTCCGACCTGCTGGTGCGCTTCCTGACCAAGTAGGGCACCCCGTGGGTGGCGAGCGGAACGCCCGCCACCCACGGCGAGGCGATCACACCGCCGGCCGGCCGGGCATGAAATCCTCCGAGACGCGATCAGGCGGCTCACGCGCCGGACGCTTGCAGCTCTTTCCGCAAGCGCCGGGCGAGGATGTCCAGCATGCGGTGAACGGCGCGGGGGACGGTGGTCAACGAGTCCGCCGCCGCGGTCAGGTTGAGTGTGACGTGCCCGCCGGCCGCGAGCGGCACCGGGATGGCCACGCAGCACAGCCCGTGCTGGTCGGGGAAGTAGTGCTCCCAGCGGTTCACCGTGACCGGGGCGCCGAGGGACCGCGCGAGCCCGGCCGCGGTGACGCCGGCGTGGTCGCCGTCCCAGCACGCCCCGTCGAGGAACCCGAGCCGGTCGGCCGCGGCGAGCGCGTCGCGATGGCCGCCGCGGTGCAACACCATGTCGTCGGAGTCGAGCACGACCGCGAGCAGTTCGTTGCGCGTGGCGAGGTCGATCAACTCGGCGACGACCGGCGATCCGGCGGGAAGCGGGGACAGCCGTCGACGGCGCTCCAACTCGTCCCGGTCGAGGAGTTCCACCAGGGTGCCGCGGTCGGGTGTCAGGCCGTCCTCGTTCAGCCGCGCCCACCCGTCGGCGATGACCGGGCGCGGCGTCAACGGTCCGGCGCCGCCGGCGCGGAAAGTCTCGTGGACGCGCTGCCCGGCGCGCAGCCATGCCCGGCGCTCGTGCCCGTCACCGAGGAGGAACGGCGCCAGGTCGCGGCGTGCGTGCCTGCGCTGGCAACGGACGGTGGCCGGGCAGATGCCCAGCTCCGCGGCGATGTCGGCGACCGTCCACCCCGGCGGTCGTCCGAAGAAGAGCCAGGCCAGCACGTCCCGCCGCCGCTCCGGCGCGATGGCCAGGCACTGCCGCACGACGTCCAGCTCGCAGCCGCGTTCGCAGGCGTCGGTGACGGGGTCGCGCGGTCCGGACCACAACCCGTCCCGAGCCCATCGCGCCTCACCGGTCCGGCGGGCGGCCTGCTTCCGCCGGGCCCCGACCACCTCGCGAACCACGGCTCTGCGCAGGTAGGCGTCCTGGTGCCGCACCGCGACCCAGCGTGACCACGACTGCATGACGCGCACGGCCACCGCGCCGGCGGCGTCCTCGGCTTCCGGGCGGGCGGCTCCGGCCTGCAGCCCCATCACGACCATCTTCGGGTGCCAGCAAACGAAGAACTCCGCCCACGCGTCCTCGACGCCGTTCATCGCGCCCTCCCCGGCAGACGGCGCCGGCCGACGACACGGTGCGCCCGCCGGGCGGGCACGCTGCCGGAGCGCCTGCGGGAGGCACTGCTCCGGACGATCTCGCACACGTCGAGGCCGGCCCGCAGCGCGGCCACGACTAAGCCACTCACTTGGATGACGGTGATGAGCATCGACTCTCCCACGGTGCTGGTCGCCCAGCGGTCGACAACAGTGTCGTACCTGAAGAGTCGGACGGTCCCTCGACCGTGCAAGGGCACACCACCCCGGGGACCGTGAGCCCGCACGACCGACGGTGTCAGAGCCGTGTCAGTCGTATGTCCGGTCGATCGGCGACAGTTGCCGCGACAACCGCGACGAAAGGACCTCCGATGACCCAGCCGGTTCCCGTCCCGCACGGCCTCCCCATGCAGCGCGACGCGGGCCCGTTCGACCCGCCCAGCCGGCTCACCCGGCTGCGCGAGGCCCGCCCCGTCAGCCCCCTGGTCTTCCCCGACGGTCACGAGGGCTGGCTCGTCACCGGCTACGACGCGGTCCGCCAACTCCTGGCCGACACCCGGTTCAGCTCCCGCCAGGACATCGGCATCCTCCACATGCCGTACGAGACCCCCGGCATGCCCGCCCCTGTCGAACCGTCCCCGCAGGTGCCCGGTCTGTTCATCGCGATGGACCCGCCCGACCACACCCGGCTTCGGAAGAAGCTCACCGGCGCCTTCACCGTCAAACGCATGAAACAGCTCGAAGAGCACATCGTCGACATCGCCGAGCGGCAACTGGACGAGCTGGCGCGTCTGACCCCGCCGGTCGACCTGGTCAAGGAGTTCGCGCTGCCGATGCCCTCACTGGTGATCTGCGAACTGCTCGGCGTCCCCTACGCGGACCGGGCGAGCTTCCAGGCCGACTCCGCCAAGTTCATGGAAAGGGACGTGACGCTCGAAGAGAAGATGGCCGCGTACACCGGCCTGACCACGTACCTGGCCGAACTGGTCACGCGCAAGCGCGCCGCCCCGGACGACGACCTGCTGTCCGACCTGGCCCGCCAGGACGACCTCACCGTCGAGGAGCTGACCGGCATCGCCTTCCTGCTGCTGCTCGCGGGCCACGAGACCACCGCCAACATGCTGGCGCTGGGCACCTTCGCGCTCCTGGAGCACCCCGGGCAGCTCGCCGAACTGCGCGCCGACCCGGACCTGCTGCCCGGCGCCGTCGAAGAACTCATGCGCTACCTGTCCGTCGCCGACATCTTCTTCCGCTACGCCACGGAGGACATCGAACTCGGCGGCGAAACCATCCCGGAGGGGTCGACCGTCATCGTCTCGCTGCTGGCGGCCAACCGCGATCCGAAACGCTTCGACAACCCCGACACCCTGGACGTCCACCGCACGGCCCGCGGTCACGTGTCCTTCGGCCACGGCATCCACCAGTGCCTCGGCCAGCAACTGGCCCGCATCGAGATGCGCGCCGGCTTCGCCGGGCTGCTGCGCCGCTTCCCGACCCTCCAGCTCGCCGTCCCCGCCGGCGAGGTGCGGCTCAAGAGCGACATGAACATCTACGGCGTCCACGAACTGCCGGTCACCTGGACGGAAACGGCCGGGTGACACCGTTCAGCCAGCGAGCGTGACCGCGGCCAGCTCCCGCCAGCTCGCCCGCGCGCCCTCTCGGGTCGCCTCGGTGAACCGCGTGTCACCGAGGCGGCTCCGCACCGCCTGCTCGATCCGGACCACGTCCGGGTGGGAACGGTCCGGCAGGCCGCGCACGCCGACGCTCGCCGCGAGCAGCCGCGCGGCCTGCTCGTGCTGTTCCTGGCGCAGCGCCAGGTCCGCGATCCCGACCAGCACCTGCGCGAGCAGGGGTGCGGCCCCCTCGTCGGCGACCGCTTGGAACGCCGCGACGCGGTGTTCGCGCGCCTCTTCGAGATCGTCGGCGAGGTAGCCGAGCAGGTCTTGCACCAGCGGGCGGTAGTTCTCCTGCTCGACGTGGCCGCCCAGCACGGCGGTCGCGAGGCCGACCTGACGGGAAGCCTCCTCGACATCGCCGCGCCAGCGCGCGAGTTCCGCCTGCGACACGGCCAACTGCGCGAGCGTGAACGGCCAGGCGACCCGTTCGGCGGATCGCCGCGCCTCCGCCATGGCGGTCGCGCTCGACTCCTCGTCCCCCGACAGCCAGTACAACTGCGCCTGTCGCGATCGCATCCGCACGACATCCTCGATGGCGCCGACTTCGGTGGCGACCGCGATGGCGTGCT
Organism: Actinosynnema sp. CS-041913; assembly: GCF_050942485.1. NCBI lineage: Bacteria > Bacillati > Actinomycetota > Actinomycetes > Pseudonocardiales > Pseudonocardiaceae > Actinosynnema > Actinosynnema sp. CS-041913. The sequence continues at coordinate 7,892,855 of NZ_CP192037.1, forward strand.
CGTAGTGCTCGCACGCTTCGGCGAACTCGCCGCGCACGGTGATCCGGTCCGCCAGCTCGGTCAGGGCGAACGAGATCCCCCACCGCTCGCCGATCGCGCGGAACTCGGCGAGCGCCGTTTCGAGGTAGGCGTCCGCGTCCCGCCCGCCGTGGCCGAGCATGACCCGCGTCTTGCCGAGTTGCAGGGTGGCCAGGGCGCGTACCCACGGGTCCTCGTCGGTGACCAGCGGTTCGTACGCGCTCAGGACCTCGTCCGGGCCGTGCAGCAGGCTTTCCAGCGCGGAGATGAAACCCAGTACGGGGTGCCTGCTCCGCACCCGGAGGCTGATCTCGTGGGCTTCGCGGATCCACTCCTGCACCTGGTACTGGCCACCCATCCCGGAGGTCAGGAACGAGATGACGAACACGTACACCAGGGCCCGGATCTCGTCGGCGACCTCGCCGGGCACGGCGGCAGCCGCCAGGATCAGCTCGTTGCCCTCGGTCTTGTGCCCGCCGAGCCACCAGTACCAGCCCGCGGCCGCCGCGAGCCGCATCGCGCCCTGCGCCTCGCCGGCCGCGAGCGCGCCACGCATCGCGGCGACGATGTTGTCGTGCTCGACCTCCAGCGCGGCGAGCCATTCGAGCTGCTCGGCGCGGCGGAGGTGCGGCTCCGCGGTCTCGGCGAACTCGGTGAAGTAGGCGAGGTGCGCGTGGCGCGCCGACGTCGTCTCCCCCGCCTCCGCCAGCCGGTGCATGGCGTACTCCTTGATGGTGCCGAGCATCCGGTAGCGCGGCGCCCGGTCGCCCGCGATCACCACCAGCGACTTCTCGGTCAACGCGGTCAGCAGTTCGAGCACCTGTCCCGCCTCGACCCCGTCGCCCGCGCAGACCCGCTCGGCCGCTTCCAGGCTCGCGCCACCGGAGAACACCGAGAGCCTGCGCAGGACCGTCCGCTCGGCGTCGGTGAGCAGCTCCCAGCTCCAGTCGATCACCGCGCGCAACGTCCGGTGCCGCGGCAGCGCGGTGCGGCTGCCGCCGGTCAGCAGCCGGAACCGGTCGTCGAGCCGATGGGCGAGCTGATCGAGGGTCATGGTGCGCAAGCCGGCCGCGGCCAACTCGATGGCCAGCGGCATCCCGTCCAGCGCCCGGCAGACCCGCGCCATGGTCGACCACGTGTGGTCGTCGTCCGCGAGGTCCTTGCGCACCGCGCCGGCCCGGTCGCGCAGCAGCATGACGGCCGGGGAGGACTCGACCTCGCCGGGGCCGGCGTCGTCCGCGGGCAGGGCCAACGGCACGACGTGCCACAGCGCCTCACCGGTGATGCCGAGCGGTTCCCGGCTGGTGGCCAGGATCCGCAGCCGCCGGCACTCGCCGAGCACCCGGTGGGCGAACGCCGCCGCCGACTCGATCAGGTGCTCGCAGTTGTCCAGGATCAGCAGCACCTCACGATCCCGGATGCCGGCGATCACCCGGTCCGCGGGCTCCGCGTCCGGCGGCCCGCCGAGCAGCCCGTCCCGGAAGCCGAGCGCGGCGAGCGTCGACTGCGCCACATCGCCACCCGCGCCGACGGGCGCGAGGTCGACCAGCCAGGCACCGTCCCGCAGGTCACCGAGCAGGGTGCGCACGGTTTCCGTGGCCAGTCGGGTCTTCCCCGAGCCACCGGGCCCGATCAAGGTGGTGAGCCGATGTCCGGCGACGAGGTCGCGGACCGCGGCGACATCGGCGTCCCGACCGACGAAATTGGTCAGCTCGTTGCGCAGGTTGCTGTTCCGGCCCTTCTCCTCCCGCGGTCCGACCTCGCCCCGCAACAGCGCGACGTGCAGTGCGGACAACTCCGGCGACGGGTCGACCCCCAACGCGTCGGCGAGGGCCTCCCGCGCACGCTGGTACACGAGCAACGCCTCGGTACCCCTCCCGGCCGCGCCGAGGGCACGCATCAACGCGGCGACAAGCCGCTCCCGCACCGGGTGCGCGGCCACCAGGTCGGTCAACTCCGTGACCAGCCCGGCGCCGTGGCCGAGGAGGATCTCCGCCTCGAACCGGTCCTCCATCGCGGCCAGGCGCAACCCCTCCAACCGGACGACCACGGCGTCGAACGCCGCACTGTCCTGCAGACCGACGTCCTCCATGGCCGACCCGCGCCACAACCCGAGGGCCTCGCGCAACACCGCGGCCCGCTGCCGCTCCTCACCACCACGCGCCTTTGCGACGAGGTGTTCGAACCGGACAGCGTCGACGGACTCGGGCTCCACCACCAACCGGTAGCCGCCCACCTGCCCGTCGACCACCCCGTCCGGCAATACCCGCCGCAACCGGGAAACCAAGCGCTGCAAGGCGTTCGCCGCGTCGGCCGGCGGACGCCCACCCCAGATCCAGTCCATCAGCGTCGCCTTCTGGACCACCCGGCCGGGTTCGAGCGCGAGGGCGATCAACAAGGCGCGCAACCGGGCGCCCGGCACGTCCGTCAGAACGCCGTCGTCCGTGTGAACCTCGAATGGCCCGAGCATCCCGATACGCACCCGGGCATCTTGCCGTAGGCGATCCACAGGCCTCTCACCAGTACTGCGCATCAAACTTCGGCGTTCACCCGAGTTGCCGGGTGGCGAGGTCGACGGCCCGCCGCATCGCGGTGTCGACGGGCAGGCCGGTGCGCACGGCGGTTTGTCCGGCGGCGAAGACGGCCCCGGTGACGGCGCCGACCATCGCGGCGGCGTCGAGTTCGTCGAGTCGACCGGCGTGCGCCTGCCGCAGCGCGGTGGCCAGTTGCTGCTGGGCGTCGAAGGCCCGCCGCAGCATGGTCGCCCGCAGGGCCGGCACCGAGGTCACGAGGTGCAGCCGGATCTTCTCCAACTCACCGGCGGGGTCGCGGAGCCCCGTCCCGGCTTCGGCCAGCATCCGGTGCATCGCGCGCCGCAAGGCGTCCAGGGCCGTCTCGCCGGTGTGGTGCTCGGCGATCGCGTTCAGCCCGCTGCGCAGGATGCGCCGGCCGTCGTCGGTGAAGAGCAGGTCCTCCTTCGTCGCGAAGTGGTTGAAGAACGTCGCGTTGGACACCTCGGCGGCGGCGGCGATCTCGGCGGTGGTCGTCCGGTCGTAGCCGTTCTGCTCGAAGAGCCGGTACGCCGTCTCGATCAGCGCCGTCCGGGTGCGTTGCTTCTTCCGTTCGCGCAGGCCCACCGGTTCGGTCATGCCGCCAGCATACTAGGGTGGCTTCAATGTTAGAGTAGCTCTAAGTTTAGAGTGTCTGTAGTCAGAGTGAAGGAGGCGACCATGGTGATCGACACGTTCCTTGAGCGGTTGGACTACCGCGATCCCGTCCGGCCCGATCTGGCGACGCTGCGGGGGTTGCATCGGGCGTGGCGGCTGCGGGTTCCGTACGAGAATCTCGACATCCACCTCGGCAGGCCGGTCCTGCTGGCCACGGACGCGCTGGTGGACAAGTTCGCGCGCCGCGGGCGCGGAGGTCTCTGCTACGAGATGAACGGTGCGCTCGCACTGCTGCTGAGGGCCGCCGGCTTCCCGGTGACGATCGTCGAGGCGGCGGTGTTGCGCGCCGTCCGCGGCGATCGGCAATGGGGCAACCACATCGCGCTGCTGGTGGAGGTCGAGGGCGAGCACTGGCTGGCCGACACCGGGATCGGGGACGCGTTCGTCGAGCCGCTGCGGTTGCGGGAGGGCACCCACCGACAGGGGCGAAGGACCTACCGGCTGGAGCGCCTCGACGCGGGAACATGGCGGACGCACCACGATCCGCAGGGCACGGTCGCCTCGTACGACTTCCGCACCGAGCCACGGGAACTCGCCGAGTTCGCCGACCGGGCGGGGCACAAGCCGCCGGACTCGCCGTTCGCCCGGGTGCTCGTGGCCCAGCACCACCGGAACGACCACGAGCTGGCCCTACGAGCACGCACGGTCACCCGCACCGGGCCGAACGGCGCCGATCGACGCACACTGTCCACTCGCGACGAATTCGCCGCCACGCTGACCGAGTTCCGGATACCGCTGGACGACATCGGATCCGGACAACTCACGGCCCTGTGGGAGAAAACCCGCCACCAGCACGAGGCATGGCTCGCCATCGAGGCACGCGCCGCACGAACCTGAACGCCTCGCGCGAGAGACCCGGACGGCGCCGACTCACGTTCCGCGAGCAGCGACAGCCTCCGCTCGACAGCGCAGGTCATCCGGTGTCATGCGGTCGGTCGGAGCCCTTGTCCGTCGTCTGTCGAGGTGTGGTGGGCTGGTCGCGCGACGGCAGCTCGGGTTGGAGGGACTTCCACGTGAGTTCGGGCAGCGGGCCGCTGGTGATGTCGAGGTCGACGCGGGCGCGGGCGTAGAACTCGTTGCGCAGCCGCATGGTGTTCCGGTAGGCGTCGATGAACGACGACGCGTCGGGCTGGTCCTCGCGCAGGATGAGCTCCAGTCGCCACACCTGCTCGCTCCACGCCCGTGCGGCGGAGATCGTCGCCGGCTCGCCGAGGAGCAGGACGGTTTCCCACCGTGCGGCTCGTTCGGTCTCCGCCTCCGCGAGGGCGGCGAACGAGTCGTCGAGGTCGACGGGCTGACCCGTGGACAGCAGCCCCTTGGTCTCCGCGATCCGGCGGCACAGCCGGACCATGTGCTTGACCGCGTTGGCGTACTCCGAATACGCGAGGAGGCGTTTTTCGTCCCACCGGGCGGACTGCGCCCGTCTCCAGCGGATCCGCTCGGTGGTGGAGGTGACGACGAACGTGGCGGCTGAGCCGAGCAGGACACCGACGATGGTCAACGCCTGCGTGACGATCGGGTTCACAGCTCGCAGCCTGCCGGCTCCCGGGACGACTCATGCACTCATCCGCCAATGACAGGACGGTGACGATGTGACGTCGTCTGCAAGAATGGCGGACCGTGGTCGCGGTCGAGGTGAGTGAACGGACTGTGCGAGAGCTGGCCGACCCGAAGTCGTTCGAGCGGGGCTCGAAGTACTTCGCCGAGGGGCGGGTGCGACGGATCGGCGTGGACGGCACGACGGTGACCGGCACGGTGGATGGCACCCACACCTATCGCGTACGCCTCAGAATGACCCGACACGGCTTGGACGGGCAGTGCTCCTGTCCGTGGGGCGCCGAGGGCTTCTTCTGCAAGCACTGCGTGGCGACGGCGCTGGCGTGGCTGACCCAGGGCGGTCAGGTCAAGGCGGAACGCCCGAAACCCCTGTCCGACAAGCGGCTGCGCTCGTTCCTGCTCACCGCCGACCACGAGTGGCTCGCCGACCAGTTGATGACCGCGGCGAAGACCGACCGCGTCCTACGCGCCAGGCTCGCCGTCGCCGCCGGGGCCGCCGCTGACAGCGCGTTCGACGACCGTGAGGTCCGCAACCGGCTGGAACGCGCCATCGAGATCGCCGACTACGTCGACTACGGCGCCGCCTACAGCTACTTCGAGTACGTGGACGAGGCGCTGAACGCGGTGGCCGAGCTGGTCGACGGCGGCTTCCCGGACGCGGCGATCACCCTGTCCGAGTACGCGCTGGAACTGCTGGAGCGCACCGCCGACCGGATCGACGACTCCGCCGGCGGCCTGTGGGAGGCCCTGACCCGCGTCCACGACATCCACCTGGCCGCCTGCGAAGCAGGCTCACCCGATCCGCTCGCCCTCGCCGAGCGCCTGCTGACCAGGGCGCTGGACAGCGAGCTCGAGGTGTTCCACGACGTCCTGCCCGGCTACGAGCGCGTCCTGGGACCGACCGGCCTGGCCCGGTACCGGGAGTTGGTGGAGGCGGCCTGGAACTCGTCGCCGCGGCGGAAACCGGACGACTACAGCAGCCGCAGGCTGACCATCACTCACCTGATGGAGCGCCTTTCCGAGTTCTCCGGTGGGGCCGACGCGCTGATCAACGTGATGGCCCGGGACGTGACCAGCGCCTACGACGCACTGCGCATCGCCGAACGGCTGCACGCGGACAACCGCGACGACGAGGCTCTGTCGTGGCTGGCACGCGGCTTGGCCGACTACCAGCCCGACTCCAGGCTCCGCGACCTGGCCGCCGAGATCCACCTGCGCGCCGGTCGCCGTGACGAGGCAGCGGACATGCTCTACGCCAACCTCGCCGAGCACCCCACCCTGGACGCCTACCGGGCATTGCGCGAAGCCGCGGCCGAGGGCTTCCCGCCCTGGCGCGACCGTGTCCTCGCCCTGCTCGCCGACACGTTGCCGACGAAGGATCCACGGTGGCCCGGCCGCTCGGCACTGGTCGAGATCCTCCTCGACGAAGGCGACACCGAAGCCGCCTGGCAGGCCGCCGCGGACGGCGGCTGCTCGGCAGAACTCCAACTCCGGCTGGCCCGCGCCCGAGCGAAGACCCGACCAGCCGACGCCATCCCCGTCCTGCTGCGCACCGCCGACCAGGCCATCGACCGCCGCACCCGCGACTCCTACCGGTCGGCAGCACGTCTCCTGTCCGAGGCCAAGCATCTGTTCGCCCGCTGCGACCGCGTCAACGACTTCCACGACCACATCAAGGCCCTGCGCCACACCCACCGCACCAAATGGGCTCTGCGCCAAGAACTCGACCAAGCCGGCCTGCGGTGATCATCGCCCGACAGCGACACGGGACAGGGGGATACGCCGGATCGAATGCCATTCCCAGCAGGTGAGCGCCCATCCGGACGATCACGGCGAGCAGGTACGGTCCGTCGCGTCGGCCCTGATACGGCCGTCGGGGGTGTCTGCTCGACAAACGGGGAGGGAGACGAGCCGTGCGCCGTCGTATGCGTGGCACCGCTGTTGCCGCGATCGCGTTGACCGGTCTCATGGTGGTGAGCGCGTGCGTGAAGGACTCCGGTGGTGGCAGCACCGGGTCGACCGACGTCGCCGGTGCCGGTTGCGAGTTCGCGACGCCGCCCGCCTCGCCCGCCACCTCGAACACCGGTGCCACCGACGGCGAGAAGGCCGCCGAGGGCGAGGAGGTCGACGGGAGTGCGCTGAAGATCGGCCTGGCCTATGACATCGGTGGTCGTGGTGACGCGTCGTTCAACGACCTCGCCGCCGCCGGATTCGACCGGGCGATCAGGGACGCGAAGGTCGAGAAGGAGAACACCCGGGAACTCTCCGCCGCCCCGAACGAGGACGAGTCGGTGAAGCAGTCCCGCCTGCGCCAGCTCGCGCGCGAGGGCTTCAACCCGATCGTCGCCGTCGGCTTCGCGTACACCGAGTCGCTGAAGGTCGTCGCGCCGGAGTTCCCGGACGTCAGGTTCGGTCTGGTGGACTCGGCCGTGGAGGGCGCGGCCAACGTCACGCCGCTGGTCTTCGCCGAGCAGGAGGGGGCGTTCCTGGCCGGCGTCGTGGCGGCGTACCAGAGCAGGAAGTGCCACGTCGGCTTCGTCGGCGGCGTCGACATCCCGCTGATCCACAAGTTCGAGGCCGGTTACGTCCAGGGTGCGAAGGCCGCCGCGCCGAAGATCGTGGTCGAGAAGAAGTACATCACGCCGGCCACCGACTTCACCGGCTTCCAGGACCCGGCGAAGGGCCTGGAGACCGCGAAGGGGCTCATCGACAAGGGCGCGGATGTCCTCTACCCCGCCGCGGGCGCGTCCGGCATCGGCGTCTTCTCCGCGGTGCGGCAGGCGGGTGTGCTGGCGATCGGGTGTGACGCCGACCAGTACCACCAACCGGCGCTCGCGGACACCAGGGACGTCATCGTCGCGTCGAGCCTCAAGCGTGTCGATGTGGCGGTGTACGACTTCGTCAGGGCCGCCGCGAGGAACGACCTGACCTCGCTGCCGAAGGTCTTCGACCTCAAGGTGAACGGTGTCGGCTACGCCACGTCGGGTGGCCGGATCGACGCGAAGCTCCAAGGAATCCTGGAGGGGTTCAAAGCCCTGATCATCGAGGGCGGCATCAAGGTCGCGGACAAGCCGTAGCCCCGTTGGTCCACGGCCACCGGGCTCTGCCGGACGCGGTTCCCACAGGGCCCGGCCGCGGTCGTGATCAGGGGCTGTTCCGCAGCGGCACGGTGATCTGCTTCAGCCACGTGCCGGTGGTGAAGTCGCGGGCTTTGATCACCACGGCGCGGTGGTGCACCTCGACTTGGAGGCCCTGGTTGAAGCTGCCGCCGAGGGAGGTCTCCCCGCCTTTGCCGTCGTCCACCCAGCCGGTCTGCACGGCGCCGGTGTTGACCACGGTGAAGCCTTCGAGGTTGCCGCTGCCCGGCACGACCCGGCGGACCACCCAGTCGGACAGGTTGAGATCCCAGTGGGTGTGCCCGGAGAACAGGAACACGTCCCGGTACCTGCCGAGCACCGCGAGCAGCCGGTCGGCCTGGAGGTAGTCGCCGAGGTAGAGCTTGTTGCGGGTGCCGGACACGGTGTTCGGCAGCGGGTGGTGGGTCAGCACCATCACCGGCTTGCGCCACCGGTCCCAGTACGCCAGGCGCCGCTCCAGCCAGGTGAACTGCTGGTCGCTGAGCCACACCTCGTCCCACAGCTTCGGGTCGTGGTACCTGGCGTAGCGCTCGGTGCCCAGGCACAACACCGGCACCCCGTTGAACGAGGTCTCCGAGTAGACGGTGTTGCGCCCGGCGAAGTGGTGGAAGCTGCGGAACAGCGAGTCCTCGGTGGCGCCGTTGGGCCAGGTGTCCTGCGCGAGGGTGTCCGGATCACGCCACTTCGGCACGTAGAACTCGTGGTTGCCGATGGCCCAGGCCACGTTCTTGGGGTGCGGGTGCCTGTCCAGCACCGACCGCACCTGGGCGTACTCGAAGTCGTAGCCGCGCGGGGTGATGTCCCCCGCCACGCCGAGACCGGCGCTGCGCGGGTTGGTGGCGTGGATGTCGTCCAGGGCCTTGCCGAGATCGGCCAGGTCGCCCTGGATGTCGCTGATGATGTTGAACCGCACGGCCGAGCCGAGCAGGTCCCGATCGGGGGCGGCCTCGGCCCCGGTGCCCAGCGCGGTGGTCGCGGCCAGCGCGCCACCCGTGGCCAGCATGAACGATCTGCGATCCATCGGACACCCACATTCAGCTACACCGGCACGAACGGGCCGAAGGTAGGACGTCTGAGGTGATCATCGGTGACCTCGCGCCGACCAAGGCGTGTACGCGAAGGTAACTTCAGGTTCTGCCGTCACCGAGGACGTACACGAGGGACGCTCGGGCCGCCGCCGTGGAGGAAGCGCCTGTGGCGACGGCCAGGAGCGCGGCTCGCCAGGCCGCGGCCAGGATGTCCGCGGCGGGCGCTTTGTGCTTTGTCAGCAACGGACGCAGCGCGGCGGCGACCGGGTCGTCGCGCTCCACGGGCGGCTGCTCGCCGAGGATTCGGCACACCGTGAACCGGACGGCGGCGTCGAACGCCACCAGGAGCGCGGCGCGCACCGCGGGGTGCCCTCGGTTCCCGGCCGCCGCGGCGGCTCCCTCCATCCGTTCGGCGATCCGCTTCTCCATGTCGTCGCGGACGGTCAGGTACAGGCCGAGCTTCGAGCCGAAGTGGTGGTACAGCGCACCGGTGGTGACGCTCGCCTTGCCGGCCAGGTCGACGACGTTGACGGCCTCGTAGCCGGCGAGTTCGAACTGGTGGACGGCCGCCTCGATGAGCCGGGCCTTGGCCGAGCCCGGGATCGGGATCCATTCACGCATGGGGTCGATCGTAACGGGTTGACGGTCGGCCGTAACCACTTTACGGTCGTCCACATGAAACTGACGTTCCTGTACCAACCCGTGAAGGACCTCAAGGAGTCGGTCGCCTTCTACCGCGACACGCTCGGGTTCGACGAGTCGTGGCGGGAGGGCGAGTCGACCGTCGCGTTCAAGCTCCCGGGTTCGGAGGTCGAGCTGATGCTCGACGTGCCCCCGGAGACCGGGCCGCGATGGGGAGCCGGCGGTTTCTACGCCGTCGACAGCGTGGACGCCTTCCGGCAGTCGCACCCGCAGCTCGACTGGCAGGGCGAGATCGAGACGCCGGGCGGCAAGGGGGCGACCTTCCTCGACCCGACCGGCAACCCCGTCCACCTGTTCGACCAGAGCACCGCCGGACCCGAATAGCGAGTCGGGCAGCCCACAGAAAGTTTTTTGCGCCGCCATGTCGATCTGGGCGGGCGGCGTTCGACGCATAGGTGACAGGAGACGATCGAGACCCACGGGAGACGACGATGAGGGCAGGACGACGCGAGTGGCTGGGGCTAGCGGTGCTGGCGCTGCCGACACTGCTGCTGTCGCTGGACATGAGCGTGCTGCACCTGGCAGTCCCGCACCTGGCCGCCGACCTGCGGCCGAGCAGCACCGAACTGCTGTGGATCATCGACGTCTACGGCTTCATGATCGCCGGGTTCCTGGTCACGATGGGCACCCTGGGCGACCGGATCGGCCGGCGGAAACTGCTGATGGCAGGTGGCGCCGCCTTCGGCGCGGCGTCGATCGTGGCGGCGTTCACCACCAGCCCGGAGATGCTGATCGGGGCACGGGCCGTGCTCGGGGTCGCCGGCGCGACGCTGATGCCGTCCACGCTGGCGCTGATCAGCAACATGTTCCAGGACCCCCGGCAGCGCGGGACCGCGATCGCGGTGTGGATGAGCTGCTTCATGGGCGGCATGGTGATCGGTCCGGTGGTCGGCGGCGTGCTGCTGGAGCACTTCTGGTGGGGCTCGGTGTTCCTGATGGCCGTGCCGGTCATGGTCCTGCTGCTGGCCACCGCGCCGAAGCTGCTGCCGGAGTACCGCGACACCGCCGCCGGGCGGCTCGACCTGGCGAGCGTGGCACTGTCGCTGGGCGCGATCCTGCCCATCGTCTACGCCCTCAAGGAGACCGCCAAGGACGGCCTGTCGTCGGCCAACGTGGTCGTGCTCGCGGTGGGCCTGGCGCTCGGCGCGGTGTTCGTCCGCCGGCAACGCGGCCTGGCCGACCCGATGCTGGACCTGCGGCTGTTCCGGGTGCGGGCGTTCAGCGCGGCGGTGAGCATCATGCTGGTCGGCGCGCTCACCATGGGCGGCGTCTTCCTGCTGGTCAGCCAGTACCTGCAGATGGTCGCCGGGCTGACCGCGGTGGAAGCCGGGCTCTGGCTGGTGCCGCAGGCCGGTGCGGTGGTGATCGGGTCGCTGATCGCGCCGCGGCTGGCGCGGCGGTTCCGGCCGGAGTTCGTGCTCGGCTTCGGGATGCTGGTCGCGGCAGGCGGGATCATGCTGTTCACCCAGGCCTCCGGAGCCGGCGGGGTCGCGTTCGTGGTGGCGGGCATGTCGATCGCGAGTTTCGGGATGGGACCGCAGGGCGTGCTGTGCACCGAAATGGTGGTCAGCTCGGTGCCACCGCAGAAGGCCGGCGCCGCTTCGGCGATGTCGGAGACCAGCGCCGAATTCGGCATCGCCATGGGCATCGCGGTGTTCGGCAGCGTCGGCACGGCCGTCTACCGAGACCAGGTCGCCGTCCCCGCACAGGTGCCCGCCGACGCCGCCGCACTGGCGACCGACAGCATGGCCGGCGCCCTGCAAGCGGCAGGCACGCTCCCCGACTCCCTGGCCGACGATGTGCTCACGACCGCACGGGAAGCCTTCACCTCCGGCCTGCACACCGTCGCCGCCACCGGTGCCGCGATCGTCGTGGTGTTCGCCGTGGTAGGCATGATCGCGCTACGCAAGACCCACACAGCGCCCACCGCCGATCCCGTACCCACCTTGGAGAACCGCTGAGCGTCTGACACCAAGGCCCCCGGCTACCCGGTGGGGCCGTCGTCGGACCATTTGTAGGCCGGTGGCCGGTAGGTCTGGAAACGGGCCAGCAGGCGCTCCAGGTCGTCCTCGACCAGCAGCATGTCCCGGTAGGGCGGCTTGAGGAAGCCTTCCTCCACCATGTGGTCGACCATCTTGAGCAGGTGCGCAAAGTAGCCGTCGACATCCAGCAGACCGACCGGCTTGGTGTGCAGACCCAACTGCGCCCACGTCCAGACCTCGAACAGCTCCTCCAACGTGCCCGCACCACCGGGCAACGTGACAAAAGCGTCGGACAACTCGGCCATCAACGCCTTGCGCTCATGCATCGTCTCCACGACGTGCAGCCGGGTCAGCCCCTGATGCGCAACCTCCCACTCGACCAGGCTGCGCGGGATCACCCCGACCACCGAACCACCCGCCGACAACACCGCATCGGCCAACGCCCCCATCGTGCCGACCCGCCCACCCCCGTAGACGACCTCCACACCGCGCTCGGCCAACATGCGCCCCACCTGGCCGGCGACCTCCACATGACGGGCACGACCACTGGACGACCCGCAGAACACACACACCCTCATACGCACAGTAAAGAACCACCGACCCTCCAGGGCGATGGCTTTCACCCGATCCACGCTCAGCCCGAGATCAGTCCACATCAGACCGAGCGGTGTGCACCCACGACAAGCCACGGCCGGCGCGGTGACTGTCCGGGCACCGGCTGGGCTACCTGCCGGTGCTGCGCGGCGTCGTGCCCTCGGTGGACGTCAGCAGGCCTTGACGATGACCGAGTGGGCCTTGCCGCCGAGGTCGAGGATTCGCACGTTCCGGTTACCGGCGGGCACGCGGACCTGGTAGGTGCCGGGGTTGACCGGGTAGGGGAAGTAACTGCCCGCCGGGGCGGCCCCGGTGCCCGCGATCATCGCGCCGTCGGTGCGGTGGATCGTGGTGGCGACCGCCTTGCCGCAGTTGTTGTAGATGATGATCTTGCCCTTGGTCGCGGCGGTGGCGGAACCTGCGCCGAGGACCGTGATGAGCAGACCTGCGGTGGCCAGACCGGTGAGAACGCGCCGGGCGGTCGTCATAGTGCTCCTCCGGGTGTTGTGGGGATCGGCCGCAAGATATCCACAGGCGCGTCCGCGCACTGTCGGTCGAACGACCGACACCGCCGAGAGTCGATCGGAAGATGTGGGTCTCGCCCGGTCCACCAAGTGTCCTGCCTCCGGCACCGGTACCGCCACCACGAGACTCTTACCTCCGGGTCTGCCTGCTGCCGTCCGGGGCTGACGACGGGCCACCTTGCGGAAGGTGGCCACATTGCGAGGTGTATCCGCACTATTTCGGTGTGTGAGTGCGCCGTTGGCCCGATCGTAGGCCCACCGGATAATCCGGGTGGCGACACGGGGAGGGCACATTGGGGGTAGCAGCGGTGGCCGGCATGCCGTCGGCGGGTGGTTGATGCGCTCCGAGGAAACCCGCGACGCGCCTCCGGGTCAGCGGCCGGGCGCGGACGGCGGTCGGCGGTCGGACGGGGCCGGCGTGGTCAACCAGGAGGCGACCGCCACCGGCGGGGCCCACGTCACCCAGGTCGGCCGTGACCAGCACGTCCACTACACCAACGGCGTCCGGGTGCGGCACCGCACCACGTCCGGGCAGGTCGTGCACGAGTGCCCCTACCCGGGATTGGCCGCGTTCGGGCCCGAGCAGGCCGAGTGGTTCTTCGGCCGGGACGGGCTGGTCGCCGAGCTGACCACGCGCCTGGACCGGCGGCTGTCCGAGGGCGGGGTGCAGGTCGTGGTCGCGCCCTCCGGCGCCGGGAAGTCGTCGCTGCTGCGCGCCGGCCTGGTGCCGGCGCTCGACCAGGGCAGGGTTCCGGGCTCCGCCGGGTGGCCGAAGGTCGTGTTCACCCCCACCGCCGAGCCGGTGGCGCGACTCGCCGCCGCCGTGGCGACGCTGACCGGCGTCGAGGGCGTCGATCCGGCGGACTGCGTGACGACCCTGCGCCGGCACGCCGACACCCCGGTCGTGCTCGTGGTGGACCAGTTCGAGGAGCTGTTCACCTTGTGCGCCGACGACCGCGAGCGGCAGGTGTTCCTCGACCGGCTCGTCGAGATCGCCCGTCGGGAGCCGGGCGGCAAGCCGGTCGGACTGGTCGTCGTGGGCGTGCGCGCCGACTTCTACGCCTCCTGCGCCGACCACCCCGGGCTGCGGGCCGCGTTGCAGGACGCGCAGCTCGTGGTCGGTCCGATGACAGAGGAGGAACTGCGCGAGGCCATCCTCCACCCCGCCGACGCGGTCGGGCTCGACGTCGAACCGGGGCTGGTCGAACTGCTGCTGCGCGACCTCGGGGTCACCACCGGGCACCGCGAGGAGGACGGGACGAGCTACGACGCGGGCCGGCTGCCGCTGCTGGCCCATGCGCTGCGGATCAGTTGGCAGCAGCGCGGCGGCTCGACGCTCACCGTGCAGGGCTACCGGGACACCGGCGGCATCCGCAACGCCATCGCCACCACCGCCGAGCAGGTCTACGCCCGCCTGGACGAGGCCGGCCAACGGACCGCCCGGTCCCTGTTCCTGCGCCTGGTCAAGATCGGCGACGGCACCGAGGACACCCGCAGGCGCGTCCCGGACACCGAGCTGGTCGACCAGGACCCCGCGGCGACGGCGGCGGTCATCGACGCGTTCACCAGCGCACGGCTGCTCACCCGACGCCAGGACGAGGTCGAGATCACCCACGAGACCCTGCTCCGCTGCTGGCCCCGGCTGAGGGACTGGATGACCACCGACCGCGTCGGCCGACTGGTCCACCAGAGCCTCGAAGAAGCGGCGACGGCCTGGCACCGCGCCGACCGCGACCCGTCGCTGCTGTACTCGGGCAGCCGGCTCGACACCGCCCAGACCTGGGTCGACAGCGCGCCTTCCGGTGAACTGAGCCCGCTCGCCGACGTGTTCCTGGCCGCCTGCACGCACGCGCGACGCCGGTCCGCCCGCGTCCGCGCCGCGGTGGCCGCCGGGCTCGTCGCCGCCGTCGTGATCGCCTCCACCGCGGCGGTCATGTTCGCCGGGCAGCAGCGCGAAGCCGAGCAGCAGCGCGACCTGGCCGTCTACAACCGGGTCGTCACCGAAGCCGAGCAGCAGCGCACCGTCGACGTGTCGCTGTCGGCGCAACTCGACCTGGTCGCGCACCGCCGCCGCCCCGGCGCGGAGACCGCCGCGCGGATGGTCGGCGCCGCGAACCGCCCGCTGTCCACCCCTCTGACCGGCCACGACGGCCGGGTCATCGCCGTCGCGTTCAGCCCCGACGGGCGGACCCTGGTCACCGGCGGCATGGACGAGCCCGCGCCCATCCGGGTGTGGGACGTCTCCGACCCCACCCGGCCGGTGCAGGTCGGGGAGTCCGGTGGCGACGCAGGCACAGTCCACGCGCTCGCGTTGAGCCCCGACGGGCGGACCGTGGCCACCGGCGGGCTCCTGGGCGCGGTGAACCTGTGGACGATCGCCGACCCCACCCGCCCAGAACTGCTGCGCGGGCTCGTGGCCGACGACGACTCCTCGGGCCAGCTAGGCAAGATCGGCGTGCTCGCCTTCAGCCCCGACGGCCGCTTCCTGGCCGCCGCCGCGGCCGGCATGGAGGACACCGCGCAGGTGTGGAACGTCGCCGACCCCGCCCTGACCGGCTCGCCCAGCGCGCCGTTCGGCCACCGGGGCAGCGGCACGGTCGAGGCGGTGGCGTGGAGCCCCGACGGGCGCACCCTGGCCATCGGCAGCCAGGACGCCGCAGCCGTGCTGTGGGACGTGACCGACTACGCCAAGCCGACCCTGTCGAGCCGGAAGCTGACGGGGCACGGCGGACCGGTCGACGCGGTCGCGTTCAGCCCGGACGGCCGCACCCTCGCCACCGGCAGCCAGGACTCCACCATCCGGCTGTGGGACGTGACCGACCCCGCCCGCGTCACGACGGTCGGCGCGACCCCGCGCAGCCACCTCAGTGCCGTGGCCAGTGCCATCGCGACGGTGGCGTTCAGCCCCGACGGGCGGACGGTGGCCGGCGGCAGCGGTGACACCGTCCACCTGTGGAACGTCGCGGACCGGTCCCGCCCGGAGGCGCTCGGCGAACCGCTGCGGGGGCACTCCGGGGTCGTCAGTGCGGTGGCGTTCAGCCCGGACGGGCGCACGCTGGCCTCGGGTGGCGGCGACCGGACCGCCCGGCTGTGGAATCTCCCGGGTTCGGTGCTCACCGGATCGTCGGCCACGACCCACTCGGTGGCGTTCAGCCCGGACCGCCGCACCCTGGCCACCGCCACCGCCGAACCCGCCGTGCGGTTGTGGGACGTCGCCGACCCCGATCGCGCCAAGGCACTGGGCGGGCCGCTGACCGGCGCCGCGGAAGGGTTCCTCGCGGTGGCCTTCAGCCCCGACGGGCGGACGCTCGCCGCCGGCGGCGACTCCGCCGTCCACCTGTGGAACGTCGCCGACCCGGCGCGGCCGACGCCCTTGGCCGACCCGCTGACCGGCCACACCGGACCCGTCAACGCGGTGGCGTTCAGCCCGGACGGGCGCACCCTGGCCAGCGCGAGCAGCGACCAGACGATCCGGCTGTGGGACCTCGCCGACCCCGCCCGGCCCGCCCCGCTCGCATACCCGCTGGCCACGCGCAGCACCCGGCTCGACGACAACGGCCGCAGCGAGGGCATGTTCTCGCTCGCGTTCAGCCCGGACGGCCGCACGCTCGCGACCGGCAGCAGCGACCAGACGACCCGGCTGTGGAACGTCACGGAGCGGACGCGGCCCATCCTGCTGGGCACACCGCTGACCGGCCACACCGACACGGTCCTGTCGGTGGCGTTCAGCCCGGACAGCCGCACCCTGGCCACCGGCAGCGCGGACGCCACCGTCCGCCTCTGGAACACCACCGACCCGGCCCGGCCCACGTCGGTGGGGTCACCGCTGACCGACCTCACCCAAGAGGTCTTCGCGGTCGCGTTCAGCCCGGACGGCCGCACCCTGGCCGCCGGCGGCGCCGACGCCACCATCCGCCTGTGGGACACCACCGACCCCACTCGACCCACCTCGCCGGGGCCACCGCTGACCGGTCACACCGACACCATCGCCACGCTCGCGTTCAGCCCGGACGGGCGCGTGCTCGCGACCGGCAGCGCGGACCTGTCGGTGCGGCTGACCGACCTGGACGTCGACCGGAACAGCGCCCGGATCTGCGCTTTCGCCCACGGCACCCTCACCGCCGAGCGGTGGGGCCGCCACGTCGGCGCCGACGTGCCCCACGAACCGCCCTGCACCTGACCGCTGCCCGAGGAGTCGTCATGACAACGCCGCTCAGTTCCACCCCGCGCACGCTCGGGCGCTACCGGGTGCTCGGGGAGCGGGGCCGGGTGCTGGTCGCTCGCGGACCGGACGGGGACCTGGTCGCGCTGCACCTCGCCGCGGAGGCCGACGACGAGTTCCGCCGCGTGGCCGACGCCGCGCGTGCGGTGTCCGGGGCCCACACCGCCGCCGTGGTCGACGCGGACGCGGACGCGCCGGTCCCGTGGCTGGCTTCGGTGTACGTGGCGGGCCCGTCGCTGGAAGAGGTCGGTCCGCTGCCGGAGGAGTCCTTCCGACGCCTCGCGCACGAGGTCGCCGCCGGGTTGGCCGAGGTGCACGAAGCCGGTCTGCCGCACGGGAACCTCACCGCGGCGAACGTGTTGCTCACCGAGGACGGCGTCAAGGTCGTCGGCTTCGGCTTCGCGGACCCCGGGCTCACCGCGGCCGACGACGTCCGCGCGCTCGGCTCCGTGCTCGCTGCCGCCCGCGAGGGCACCGCGTTGCCACCGATCGTCGAACGATGCCTGGCCGAGGACCCCGCCGCACGGCCCACTCCGGCGCAGGTCGCCGCCGAGTTCGCCGACCAGGCCACCGTCGCCTGGCCGGAGGAGGCCCGGGAGCTGATCGACCGACGCCGAGCCGACGCGGACCGACTGCGCCGGCCGGCGCCGAAGGCCAAGCGCGGCAAGCACCTCCTCCTCACCGGCGCGCTGGTCGGCGTCCTCGCGCTGGTCGCCGGGCTGCTCTGGGCGCGGCAACCCGCAGCGGACGCCCCGGCCCGGGAAGGCCGTCCCGCGACACCGACCCAGGTGGCCGAGCTGTCCGGCACCACCGCCGACGCGGTTGGGGTGTCGTTCAGCCCCGACGGCCGGACCCTGGCCGTGGCGAGCAAGGACGGCGCGGTGCGGCTGTGGGACACCACCACCTACCAGCAGGTCGGTGAGCCGATCACCGGGCTCGACGCGAACCTGGTGGTCCCGGTGGCGTTCAGCCCGGACGGGCGCACGCTCGTCACCGGCGGCATGGTGCCGAGGCTGTGGGACGTCGCCACCCGCCAGTTGTTGGGCGTCCTGCAGACGCTGAACCCGTTGGCGGTCGACCCCGCGATGGTGCTGGCGTTCAGCCCGGACGGGCGCCTGCTGGTCACAGCCGGACTGGGCAACACCCAGCTTTGGGACGCGAACACCCACCAACCGGTCGGCCCCACGCTGGTCCGCATGATGCTGGGCGCGGCCTTCAGCCCGGACAGCCGCACCCTCGCGGTAGGCGGCCACGACGGCGGTTTCCTCTACGACGTGGCCGACTTCCGGGAGGTCGGCCGGTTCGCCCGGGGTGAGTGGCTGTTCGGCATGGCGTTCAGCCCGGACGGCAAGACCCTGGCCGCCGCGGGCGGACTCGAATCCGGCAACGGCGTGCGGCTGTGGAACACGGCGGACTTGCAGCAGATCGGACAGCCCCTGGGCGAGGGGGTGTCCGGCGTGGCCTTCAGCCCCGACGGCCGCACGCTTGCCACGATCGGCGGCAACGCGGGGAACACGGGGAGCAACGAATCCGTGCAACTGTGGGACGTGGCGAGCCGACGGCAGGTCGGCGACACACTGGGCGACGGCATCCTGGCCGTGGCGTACCGCCCGGACGGCACCCAACTGGCCGCCACCAGCGGCGGCCCGTCAACCCGTTTGTGGAGCTTGCCGTCCGGCCGCTGAACCGGCGGCGCCCGGACGGCGATGTCCCGCCCGGCCTGGAACATCCGCGCCACACCCGAGGCTGGGCCCCGAATTCGGCACACCATCAACCCCGGAACCACGCCGCCCGCTATGCCAAGCCTGTGTCGCAGTATGCACGTGCGGACCGCGGGATCCGATCCCACCCGCGCCCCATTCAGCGGCGCGCCGTCGGGTCCGGTCAGGCCGGATGGTTACCCGCCACCGGGTCGAACCCGCGAACCTGCCCCCACGTCGCCCGCGTGATCCCCGACGCGGTGACGAGCACGACGACCAGGACCAGCGCGCCGACGTCGGTGACCAGCGACGGCAGCACCCCGGCGACACCGAACCGCTCCCAGGCCGCGGTGAACACCTCCGGCGGCACCAGCAGCACCCCGGCCGCCTGGGTGGCGTTGACCACCAGCACCATCCAGAACAGCCACCGGCTCGGCCGGCGGCGCAGCGCGAGCACGCCCAGCGCGTTGCCCACCAGGTACAGGCACCCGACCACGCGGAACCCGGCCAAGAACCCCGGCGCCTGCCCGGGATCGGCCCCGGCCAGGACCATCATCCGCGTCAGCGTCTGCTCGTCCACGACGACGAACGCGTGCACCGCCGTCCCGACCGCGAAAACCACCGACGCCCACCCGGTCAGGACGAGCAGCGGCGTGGTCCATCGGCCCGGGCGCACCGCGGTCCGGTCACGTGACGACATCAGTCCTCCCCTATCCGACACAGCCCGATCATCGGCCGCAGGGAACCGGCGGGGATCCGGGAATGACCCCGGGATCGAGCCCGACGCTCCGGGGTGGGGGCGTCGGGGTACCGAGGACCGTCGGTCCGGGACCGAGGGCCGCCATCGCGCCGAGACCCGCCGCGCCGGCGATGTGCCACGCCCCGACCAGCGGCGCGATCGTGATCAACGTGACCGCACCTAATCCATTCGGGTTGTCTGGAACAGCCCGACCCGGTTGCTGCGTATGCTGGTCCCAGACGTGGAGGGGAGTACTTCCCCGCGGCGATGCCGTCAAACACGGTGCGCAAGCGCACCCGGTGTCGCCGGTCGGGCCCGTAGGGGCTCGGCGAAGGAGACCTCCGGTTGCAGTTCAGCCTGCCTGAATGCAGCCGGAGGGCCCTCTTGCTCCATTCGAGGTTCATCCGGCTCAGGAACTGACCGGAGGACCCCGTGCACAACGCGCTCGACCTCGCCGACAAGATCGCGAGCGTCCTCACCGCGGTTCTCGCAGTGCCCGCCGCGATCGTCACGTTCACCCGACGACGTCGGCGCGGCCTGCCTCCGCCCAAGCCGGAAGAGCCGACGGACGACAACGCCCCGAAGCCGGCCGAATAGCCGCGTCGATCACTCCCGGATCCTCATCCGCGATCGGGCCGGCCGGTTCACCACCTCGTTCGACGCGGTCCTCGCCGACGCCGACATCCAGGTCGCCAAGATCCCGCCGCGCTCCTGGTGCCGAAGTTGCTTCCACACCGGGAAGTCACGCCCGTGACGGGTGGGGCGGGCGGTCCCGCAGTGGTCGGTTGAGTCCTCAATGGACTGTGTCGATCACAGGACTTGGTGGCACTCAGCCCTGTGTCACAATAAGGACATCCACCATCGCAGCTTCCGGGGGAAGCATGAGAGCCGGTCGACGTGGAACGAGGACGCGAGCCCGCGCCGTCGAGTGCGCGTTACCCGCAACCTACGGCACCGCGCGATGACCGCTCCCGTACGAAGCCGGATCGCGCAGGCCCTCAAATGGGTGGCTGTGGCGGTGATAGCCGTCGAGGTGTTGCTGGTCGCGACCGGGGCGCTCGACCTCGGCCAGGCGGTGGTGATCGCGGTCGGGCTGGAAGTGCTCTGCGGTGTGCTGGCGATCGGCCTCGCCGTCACCGCGCGGCTGTACTACCGGCGGTTGCGCCGGGCCGGCACGGGGCGGTGGGACGCGTTCCTCCAAGCGGCGGGGACCGTGCTCCCCCGGCCCGTGGTCACGTTGCTGCGCCATGAACTCGGCGGGCTGATGTCGATCGTCCTGCTGGTGCGCGGGCGGAAGGACGTGCAGGCGGAGGCCACCGTGATCCGCTGCGGTTCCGCTCAGAAGACTTTCCTCATCGTGATGATGGTCCTGGGCCCGTTGGAGATCTTCCTGGTCGACCTGATCGTCCCGTGGACGTGGCTGCGCATCCTGCTGCTCGTTCTCGGCGTCTACAGCGTGATCTGGCTGTTCGGGTTCTACGCGGGTCTGCACACGCGGCCCCACTACGTCGGCGACGACCTGGTGCTGCGGGTGGGTCACCTGGCGGCGATCTCCGTCGACGTCGACTCGATCCGCGCCGTGCGCCGCGAAACGCACGACAAGTACAGCGGCACCAAGTACAAAGGGCTCGTCTCCGTCCAGGACGACTTCGTGGCGATGCAGGGGATGAGCGGCACCACCGTGACGGTGGTCCTGGAGCCCGGGACACCGGTCCGGATCCAAGGCCGGGGAACCGTGCACGCCGGCGAGGTCCGCTTCGACGCGGACGACCTCGCCGCCGCCGTCGAAACGATCAAAGAGCGGATCGGGTCGAGCGGCGACAGGAGCCGCGACGTCTGATCCGCCAACTGTCAGGAAAGCACGAACGCGACCGGCTCTGATTCATTCCCGTTGACCTACCCGACTCGCGGTGCTGTCTGACTCCTACGCGCGGGCAGGCGGCGGCCGACATCATCGACGGGCCACGACCAGAGGGGCACGGTGCGCGGCGGGGGTCGGGCTGTTCTCGTTCATGCCGAAGATGACCAACCCGGTTATGGCGCACGTCACATAGCTGCGGTGTCACAAAGGACTGGGTCGCTGACATCTCGTGTCGGACCGAGGACTTGAGCTCGGATCGGGGAAGGAAGCGGTTGATGACCATGACGGAGCAAGGAACGGTTTCGCTGGCCGGGAAGGTGGCGGTCGTGACCGGGGCGGGGTCCGGTATCGGCGCGGCGACCGCGGCGACGCTGGCGGCCCGGGGAGCGCGGGTGTGCTGCGCCGGACGTGACGTCGAGCGTGTTGAGCGGACGGCCGAGAAGATCGCGGCTGCCGGTGGCGAGGCGTTCGGGCTGCGGGTCGACGTGGCATCGCCGGAGGACAACGATGCGATGGTCCGCGAGACGGTTGCCCGTTACGGCGCCGTGCATATCGCACATCTCAACGCTGGAACGGGGCACTGGGCCGGTGTCCTGGACTACCCGTTGGAGGAGTGGGACCGCACGATGGCGGTGAACCTGCGCGGTGTACTGCTCGGTCTGCAGGCGGCGGGTCGGGCGATGCGCGACGTGCGTGGTGGGTCGGTTGTGGTCACCTCGTCCGCGGCCGGGCTCACCGGTGTTCGGATGTCATCGGCGTACTCGGCGTCGAAGCACGGTGTGATCGGTTTGGTCAAGTCGGCTGCCCTGGAGCTGGGGCCGGTCGGCATCCGGGTCAACGCCGTCTGCCCGGGATACATCGCCAGCAACGATCTCATGCGGAAGATGGGCGAGGAACTCGACGTCGACAGCCGATTTCCACTGCGCCGACCGGGGCGCAGCGAGGAGGTCGCCGACCTGGTCGCGTTCCTGGCCGGCGATAGCGCTTCGTTCATCACCGGCAGCGTGTTCACCATCGATGGCGGCTGGCTGGCCGGCGGCATCGACCTCCAGGATGATTCCGTGGATCAAACACCCGGAGACGACCGGGTTGCCGCCCTTGCCAACACGTACTCCCCGAACTCGTAGGAGCACGTGGGCAAACACGCGACGACAGATCGCCGGCTAACGGATCGAAGTCGGGTGGTCCACGCGCCATCACATTGCCGGAGTGTCCCGCCTCCAGTACGGGCCGATCCCCCTCGACATTGCGGGACCGGGGATCACGGACCGGTGCCACCCGTTTGACGCGCTCATATGCACACCATGAAGGAGAAAGCTCATGAACGTCGCCCTCTGGATCGTTGCCGGGGTGCTCGCAGCCCTCGCCTTGTTCGGCGGCGCCACCAAGGCGTTCATGCCCAAGGACAAGCTGGACGAACTGGGCAGAAAGTCCGGCGGGGGTTGGACCGAGCACGCCGGCGCCGGTTTCGTCAGGACCCTGGGAGCCCTTGAAATCCTGGCCGCGGCCGGCCTGATGCTGCCCGCTTTGCTCGACATCGCACCGGTGATGGTGCCGGTCACCGCCGTGTGCTGGATCCTGTTGATGATCGGCGCGATGATCACCCACGCCCGCTACGGCCAGTACAAATTCGTCGCGTTGAACTTCGTCTACCTCGCCGCAGCCGCCTTCGTGGCCTGGGGCCGCTTCGGCCCCGAGTCCTTCACCGGCTGATCCGGGCAAGCCGCCAGGTCGGCCGCCTCCTGAATTCGGTGTTTCGCGAGTCGTCCGCCAAGGCGACCGTTCTCGTTCGGCCGCTCGCCTCATCTTGACCGGTAGTCATGGGCGGTCCACGTCGGATCGACGACTGGCGCGCCCAGGGGTCACGACCGCGCTGTTGGACGGTCGGCGAGTTCGGCGTTATCGGCAGGTGGCACGTGCCCGATGACGCATGCCGCCGGCGGGTCGAGGTCGAGCAACTCGGTTCGGAGGCGCTCGAAGCCTGCCTCGGTAAGCTGGCCTGCCAACTCTTCGGCGGTCGCCGCCGAAGTGGCCGCGGTGGCACCGGGACAGCGGGGCTGGGACACCAGGGCGATGCGCCCGCCGGGCCGCAGCAGCCGGGCGAGTTCGCGTAGCCGGGCGGTCGGATCGGGCCACATGCCGACTGTGTTGACTGCCAGCGCGGCGTCGAATGGCCCGTCGCTGATCGACAAGCTCTCGACCGGCGTGTGCACCAGGCGTACTCGCCCGGCCCGTATGGCGGGCCTGTTGAGGCGGCGGGCCTGGCGGATCATGACCTGCGAGTGGTCGACGCCGACGACCAAGCCCCGGGACGCCCGGGTGGCGAGGGCGGCGATGGCCACGCCCGGACCGCAGCCGAGTTCGATGACGCGGTCGGTCGGCTGGACGTCGAGAAGCCGCGCCGCCCAACGGTTGCGGGCCACGTTCGACGAGCGCCGGCCCATGATCCAGCCGACGACGTGCCCGACGGCTCCGGTCGGCTGGTGGAACTGCGCCAGCCCGCCGCGAGGACCCCACCATTGCAGGATGCGGCCCAGTACCCTCTCCTTGATCTTCACGAGATGAGCCAAGCACTTCGAGTACGCTTGAAGTCAAATGTCTGCTACCGAGAGCAACCCGGCCCCGTCGAGCACGCCGGCGTCGTTGTCCATCGGCGAACTGTCCGAACGTACCGGCGTGCCGACGAGCGCGCTGCGTTACTACGACGAACTCGGCTTGGTGCGGCCGGCGGCGCGGGAGGCTGGACGACGGCGCTATGCCACGTCGGCGGTCAGGGACGTGAGCGTGATCCTCTTCTTCCGCGAGATCGGATTCTCACTGGCGGAGATCGGGCGCTTCCTCGGAGGCGAGCGGCAAGGCCGACGGGAGATGATCGATCACAAGTTGGTCGAGCTGGCCGAGCGACAGCACCGTATCGAGGTGGCCCGCGCCGCCCTCGACCATGGTCGGCAATGCCCGGCCAGTGATCCCCTGAAGTGCTCCCGTTTCTGGTTGATCATCGAAGGGCGACAGCGCGGCCTTCCACTGGAAGAAAGCCACGCGCGAGTGCACTGACCGAACCAACACCGCCTGCGCACCCGCCTCCGGAGGGCGGTGTCAACCGACCACACCAAACCACCCGTACGGGTGACCACGCGGCCCAGTCTCCAGGAAAGTTTCCGTACACGATCACACAAGGACGCCGGCAGGCATGGTCATGTGCCGGTGGCGGGGGTGCGTAGCCGGCGAGCAGGTCGGCGCGGGCGATGCTACCTCCGACTGCGCCGCGACGCGC
Organism: Actinosynnema sp. CS-041913; assembly: GCF_050942485.1. Lineage (NCBI taxonomy): Bacteria > Bacillati > Actinomycetota > Actinomycetes > Pseudonocardiales > Pseudonocardiaceae > Actinosynnema > Actinosynnema sp. CS-041913. Next base: position 7,917,420 of record NZ_CP192037.1, read on the forward strand.
TGACCGACTTGACCCCCACCGCCCGGCGCGCGACCGAGCGGGTGGTGTTCGTCTGCGCCAGGAACTCCGCGCGGTCTCCCCTCGCCGTAACCCTGTGGAGCAGCCGAAGCCACGTGTCCGCGGCCTCCGTCGGCACCCGCCCGGCCGAGCGGGTGCACCCGCGGACCCTGGACGCGGCACGTCGACACGGGATGACACTGCACACCCCGGCCACCCGACACGTGGACGAGACCTGCGCTGGTGGCTGACGGTCAGGCCCGGTTCGTGGTGGCCAGGCTGTGCTCGAAGCGCGCTGCCCTGACGGCGTCGGATCAGGCCTGGCCGTCGAGCAGTTCGGCGAGCAGTGCCCGCACGCGGCGGTCGATGTCGTCGCGGATCGGCCGGACCGCGTCGACGCCCTGTCCGGCGGGGTCTTCGAGCTGCCAGTCGAGGTAGCGCTTGCCGGGGAACACCGGGCACGTGTCGCCGCAGCCCATGGTGATCACCACGTCGGACGCCTCGACGTCCTCGGTGGTGAGCTTGGACGGGACTTCCGCGGTGATGTCCAGGCCGAGTTCGGCCAACGCCTCGGCGGCGGCCGGGTTGACCTGGTCGGCGGGCGCCGAGCCGGCGGAACGGACGGTGATCCGGCCCAGCGCGTAGTGCTGGAGCAGCGCGGCGGCCAGTTGGGACCGGCCGGCGTTGTGGACGCAGACGAACAGCACTTCGGGCTTGGTGCTCAACGAGACGTTCCTTCGGAGTCGAGGACGACGGCCGGGCTGCCGGCCGGTTCCGGGTAGAGCAGGCGCAGCAGTGGGATGGCGACCGCCAGGCCGACGAGCTGCGCGAGCACGTAGGCCGGGACCGAGGTCGGGGCGATGCCGGCGAAGGTGTCGCTGAACATCCGGCCCGCCGAGATCGCCGGGTTGGCGAAGCTGGTGGAGCTGGTGAAGAAGTAGGCCGCGCCGATGTACGCGCCCACCGCGGCCGGTGCGCGGTCGGCGCGTCCGGACCGGACGAGGGAGAAGATCACCAGCAGCAGGCCGGCCGTGGCGACGACCTCGGACAGGCCGTGCGCGAGGGTCGCCCGGTCGGTGGTGCTGATGCTCACCGGGGCGAGGTCGAACATGGCGTTGGCCAGCACCGCGCCGGTGGCGCAGCCGAGGACCTGCACCGCAGCGTAGCCGGGCACGTCCCGCCAGGCCAGTCCGCCGAACACGGCGTCCGCGAGGGACACGACCGGGTTGAAGTGGCCGCCGCTGACGGGGCCGAAGACCAGGATGATCGCGTAGAGGCCGACCGCCGTGGCGGCGGCGTTCTCCAGGAGCTGCAACCCGACGTCGTTCGGGGACAGCCGTTGCGCGGCGATGCCGGAGCCGATGACGAGCGCGGCGAGCAGCAGGCTGCCGAGGAATTCGGCGACCAGCCGGTGCGACAGCGGGCGCATCACGCCTCACCAGGTAGGCGGGTCGCGGGCACGAGGCGTTCGATGCGGTCGGCGAGGTCGCGGAAGGCCCGGTCGAAGGCGTCCGGGGTGCCCACGGCGGCCGGGTCGGGCACCGACCAGTGCAGCCGGTCGGCGCGCTCGTCGCCCAGGTCCTCGTGGGCGTTGTCGCACACCGCCACGACCAGGTCGTCCGGCTGGAGCACGTCATCGAGGTGGTGGGTGCGTGCTCGGGCCAGCGACAGACCGTGGACGCGTGCGGTCTGCACGGCCAGCGGGTGCACCCGCTGCGCGGGCTCGGTGCCCGCACTCGCGACCGGAACCCGGCTGCGGCGCTTCCACAACGCCGCGGCGAGCTGCGAGCGCGCCGAGTTGTGGCTGCACACGAACACCACCCGCGGTGCCTGCCGCAGACCGTGAAACCCGAGGTCGGCCAGCACATTGGTGCGCAGCCGCAGGTAGGTGCGGCGGTGGTCGCCCTCCGACCGGGACCGTTCCACGACACCAACCTGTTCCAACAGCTTCAGGTGGTGCGCCAGCAGGTTGCTGGGCAATCCCAGCGCCCGGCCGAGTTCGCTGGGCGAGACGTCGCCCAACAGCAGCAGCTCCACCACGGCCAGCCGGGCGGGCTCGCCCAGCGCCGCGTGCACCCGTGCACGGGCGACCAGGTCCGAAGGCCAATCAGTACTCATTGAGTCAATGATGCTTGAGCGGAACCTCCCTCGTCAACCGGTCGCGCCGGGAGCCGCCCGCTTGCCGCTGCCCCGAGTCGGCCGACGCGCTGGACCTGCCGACGACAGCCACGGCCGGACACCTGGACGCGCTGATCGCCACCGGTCTCGTCGACCACGACCACGCACTCGCCGCCGAACCGCTGGCCATGGGCGATCTGCCCACTCCGGGACGTCTTGTCCTCATGGTCCTTGAGCGCTGAGCCGTCGTCCTAGCCGGCCGCCCGACTGTTCGCCTCGGCGTCACTCCGAAGGCCGGGAATCGACCAGAGTGCCACCACCGCCGCGCCGGCCCCTGCTGCGGTGAGCAGGACCAACACCGCCGGGTACCCGCCGAGCCCGCCGACGACCGCAGTGGCCACCCACGGCGCGACGGCGGCGGTCACGGTCAGCGGGGCTTGGGTGAGCGCGGCGACACGGCGTTCGCCGTGCCAGCGGGTCAGCGCGGCGAACGCGGGCTGGTACAGCGTTGCGGCCATCGACGCGCCGATTACCACCCACGCCGCCAGAAACCACGGCGACGACCCGGCGACGGCCCCGCCCGCCAACGCGATCACCGCCAGCACGGAACCACACGTCATCACGGGACGCGGTCCGAACCGGTCCAAGACACGTCACACGGGCACACCGACCACGGCGCTGACCAACTGGGCGACGGAGAACGCGGCGATCACGGCGGTGGGCGACCACCCGGTGCCCGCCCCGATGGCCGGGGCGAGCACGGGGAAGGCGTAGAACAGGATGCCCCAACTGGTGATCTGGGTCAGGCACAGCACCACCAGGACCCGACGCGGCCCGGCGCGCCCCTCGATCGCGCCGGGCCGCTCGACCTCAGGAGCGCACACCCGGCGTCAGCAGCGTCAATTCCGTGACGGCCGGCGCACAGCACCCACCGCCGGCCGGTTCGGCGTCGAACACGCCGGACCCGCCGCACACACCGGTTTCCGGCAGGGTCAGCTCGACCCGGCTCGCGGCCTCGTGGTCACCGGCGATCTCCGCGGCCACGCTGCGGACCTGCTCGTAGCCGGTCATCGCCAGGAACGTCGGCGCGCGGCCGTAACTCTTCATCCCCACCAGGAAGACGCCGGGCTCGGGGTGGCGCAGCTCGTTCGCGCCGTGCGGGTAGACCGAGCCGCAGGAGTGGACGTTCGGGTCGATCAACGGCGCGAGCGCGGTCGGAGCCTGCAACACCGGGTCCAGGTCCAAGCGGACCTCGGACAGCCACGACAGGTCCGGCCGGAACCCGGTCAGCACGACGACCTCGTCCACCGGGTCAAGGCGGTGACCGTCCTGGGACTCCAGCACCACCCGGTCTCCGTCACGCTCGACCAGCGCGGTGCGGAACCCGGTCACCACCGAGACGTGCCCGGCCTTGGCCGCAGCCTGCGCCTTCAGTCCCAGCGCACCACGCGCCGGAAGCTGGTCGGCGTCGCCGCCGCCGAAGACGTTGCCCACGGCCCCGCGCCGCAGCAGCCACACGATGTGCGTCCCGGGATGCCGTTCCGCCAAGTCGGCCAGCGCCACCAGCGCGGTCAGCGCCGAGTGCCCGCTGCCCGCCACGGCGATCCGCTTGCCCGCGTACCGGTCTTCGTCCGCAGCCAGGTTCGGCACGCGGTAGGAGATTCGATCGGACGCCGCCCGCTCACCGATCGCCGGCAGCCCGTCGCCACCGAGCGGGTTGGGCACGGCCCACGTCCCGGACGCGTCGACCACCGCGCGGGCCGTGATCCGCTCCTCGCCGTCGGCGGTCTCCACGTGCACGGTCAGCGGCTCGCTGTCCCGCCCGGCGTCCACCACCCGATCCCGCCCGCGCCGCGCCACCCCGACCACCCGAGCCCCGAACCGCACCCGGTCGCCGAGCGCCTCCGCCAGCGGGACCAGGTACTCGGCCGCCCACTCCGCCCCGGTCGGGTAGCCGTCGCCGCCAGGGGCTACCCAACCGGTGGGCTCCAGCAGGCGCCGAGCGGCCGGGGCCACGAGTTCGGACCACTGGGAGAACAGCCGCACGTGGTGCCACTGGGCCACCGCCGCGCCCGCCTGCCCGCCGGCCTCCAGCACCACCGGCTCCAGCCCACGCTCGACCAGCTCGGCCGCCGCCGCCAACCCGCTCGGCCCCGCACCCACCACGACCACCGGATGCCCGCTCACAGCCACCCCTTTCATCGGCAAGCCTCGATCAAGTCCGTTCGCACTCTATAGATAGTCATCTATGAGCGCAACCATTGACGGAGGTCTATAGAGTGAGGGTATGACGACGACGCTGCCCACGGTCGGCCTGCCGATCCAGGACGCCACCACTTACGCCCAGTGGTTCGCCTGCCTCGCCGACCCCACGCGGGTCCGGCTGCTGCACGTCGTCGCGACCCATCCCGGTGAGATCACCGTCGGCGCGCTGTCCGAGGCGATCGGCGTCACCCAGCCGACCTGCTCCCACCACCTGCGCAAACTCGCCGACACCGGCTTCGTCCGGCTCCGCAAGGAGGGCACCGCCACCCTCGTGTCGGTCAACCCCGCCTGCTGCACCGGCCTGCCGCACGCCGCAGACGCCGTCATGGGCACCATCGTGACCCGCCCGTGCTGCCCGACCGACCTGCCCGCGGACGTCACCGTCCGCGCCCTGACCGACCACGACTGGCCCGACGTCCGCCGCATCTACGCGGAGGGCATCGCGACCGGCAACGCCACCTTCGAGACCGAGACCCCCAGCCGTCGCACACTGGACACCAAGTGGCTGCCCGACCACCGCTGGGTCGCCGAACTCGACGGCCACGTCGTCGGCTGGACCGCCGCCACGCCCGCCTCCGCCCGCGACTGCTACTCCGGCGTCGCCGAGACCTCCGTCTACGTCGCCGCCGACGCACGCGGCCGGGGCGTCGGCAAAGCGTTGCTGCACAAGCAGGTCACCGCCGCCGACGCCGCCGGCCTGTGGACCCTCCAGACCGCGATCTTCCCCGAGAACCGCGCGAGCATCGCCCTGCACCACTCCGCCGGCTACCGCACCATCGGCGTCCGCGAACGCATCGCCCAACACCACGGCGTCTGGCGCAACACCGTCCTGCTCGAACGCCGCACCGAGCCCTCGGCTGCGAATCTGTGCGCCGAACAGTGCTGACGGCCGAGCCGGCTGAGTCGCCCATGAAGGCGACCCGACCCGCGCCGTCTACGACGTGCCGCTCCCCGCCGACGCGGAGTAGAAGTCCCGCAGGCGGACATCACGAGTTGAGGCCGAGGACCCGTTGCGCGCGGCCCTGGCTGCGCACAACGGGTCTCTCTCCTCGGGCGAACACCTCTGCGCCGTCAGGCTTTGCCTGCCCGGATCCGCATGGCCTGCAGGTTGGCCAGCTCGTGCACGCCCCACCTGCCGAGCTCGCGACCGTAGCCGCTGGCCTTGACCCCGCCGGTCGGGAGGCGGGGATCGGTCGCGGACAGCATGTTCACGAACACGGCGCCTGTCTCCAGCCGCCGGGCGACCGCGGTGGCACGCTCGCCGTCCGCGCTCCAGACGCTGCTGCTCAACCCGAAACGGGACGAGTTGGCGACCGCGATCAGTTCCTCTTCCCCGGCGCACACCGTCAGTGCGCCGAGCGGGCCGAAGGTCTCGTCGGAGAGGATGGTCGAGTCCTCGCTGTCGACCTCGACGATGGACGGCGCGAACCACACGCCGCGGTCGGTGTCGGGCGCCGGGGCTTCAGCCAGAATTCGGCCGCCGGCCGCCAATGCCCGGTCGCGCTGTTCGCGCAACGTATCCCTCAAATCCGCCCTGGCGATCGGCCCGATGGAGAACCGCTCATCGGTCGGGTCTCCGACGTCCAGCGCGGCGACGTGCGGGATCAGCGCGTCGACGAACTCGTCGCGCACCGCGCGGTGGACCAGGATCCGCTTGGCGGCGACACAACTCTGGCCGTTGTTGAGAAACCGCGACCGAACCGCGGCAACGGCGGCATCGGCGATGTTCGCGTCCTGGAGCACGATGAACGGATCGGACCCGCCCAGTTCGAGCACGCACTTCTTCAACGCGGCGCCGGCACGAGCAGCGACGAGAGCGCCTACCCGGTCGCTGCCGGTGAAGGTCACGGCGGCCACGCGCGGGTCCGCGATGACGTTCGACGCGGTCGCGCCGTCGAGGACAAGCGTCTGCAGGACACCCGCACCGAAAGCCTGCCGGAAGACCTCCTCGATCGCCACCGCGTTGCCTGTGACCGAGTCCGCGTGTTTCACCACGACGGTGTTGCCCGCGACGATGGCCGGCAGCATCGCTCGGATCACCTGCCACCACGGGTAGTTCCACGGGAGAATCCCGAACACCACCCCCAACGGCAACACCCGCACCATCGCGGTGTCGCCGTCGAGGGCGAAGGTCTCGGCCTCAAGGATGCCCGGCAGCTCCGCGGCGTAGTAGCGGCACGTCGTGACGCACTTGTCGATCTCCGCTCGCGCCTGCAGGATCGGCTTGCCCATCTCCTGGGTGATCAGCCCCGCGAACTCCTCCCGCCGCTGGGTCAGGACGATGCCGAGCCGTTCGACGGCGGCGACCCGGTCCTCGACCTCGGAGGAGCTCCACCGTGAGGCCGCCGCGGTGGCGAGGACGAGATCGATGCGGTCCGGTGACGCGTACGGGTGGAAGGCGAGCCGGTCGCCGGTCGCCGGGTTCACCGTGGTGACGCCGGCTGTGGTGATCACGCGTTCACCTCCGCGACCAGGTGCTCTTCCCTGAGCCACCGCGCGAAGCGGTCGCGGAGGGAGACGGGATCGACCAGGAGCTTCGCCGTGTCAGGCGCGTTGCCCGGCTCGGTCCGCACGTGGAGGAAGGCAGGCTCTTCGACGTCGAGCAGCTCAGTGAACGTCGCCCGCAGACCGTCGGCGGTGTCCGTCGAGCGCGTCGTCCAGCCCGATGCCGCCGCGAGGGCTCCGAGGTCGATGCGCGACGAGTAGGTGGGCAGCTCTCCGGTCGAGCCGTAGACCCCGTTGTCGAGCAGCACGAGAAGCAGGTTGGCGGGAGCGAGGTAGCCACCGGTCGGCAGGACGTTGGGGTTCATCAGCAGCGAGCCGTCGCCCTCGATGCCGATGACCTTCGGCCGGTCCGGGGCCAGGCCGAGGGCGAGGCCCGTCGCGACGGAGCCGACCAGCCCCATCGCGTCGAGCAGGTAGAAGTGGTTGTCGCTGTCCCGCACGGCCGCCAGTTCCCGGCTCGTGGCCGCGCACGTGACGACCACCGGGTGGCGGGAGGAGAGCTCCGCGAGCACGGCGAGTGCCTCGATGCGCTTCATCACGCCACCATCCCGTCGGTGTTCCAGAAGGAGCCGAGGACCACCACTGGCCGGTAGGTCATGACCGCGTGCACGCCGGCCTCGCGCACCGTGTCACGCCAGTCGTCGGTGCTGTTGCGGCGGTCCAGCTCGAACACGGGCATGCCGACCGCCCGCAGCACGGCGGGAACGGGCTGGCTGATCGAGTGGATCATGGAGTTGTACTCCCCCAGTCCCCCGCGCGTGTTGGCGAAGATCAACAGGGGCAGGTGGTAGGACATCGGGAACGTCGCCAGAGCGGTCAGCGCGTTGCCGAAACCGTTGTCCTGCATGACGATGGCGCCCAGTGCGCCGGTGAGCGCGAAGGCGCCCATGACGCCGACGGCTTCCTCTTCTCGCGACAGCGGGGTCACTCGGGGCGAGATCCCGTCTCCTCCGCCGTCGCTGGCGACCAGAGCCTTGATGACGGGTGCCACGGTGACCGACGGGATGTACCCGACCTTCACCGCGTTCGCCGCCCAGATGCCGTCGGCGACGGCTTTCGCGTAGGTCATTTGCAGGTCCTTCACGTGCCGTCCCGGACGCCGATGGCGTCGATTTCGATGCGGGCGCCGTAGGGAAGCTCGGTGACCGCGATGCAGGTGCGCGCGGGCAACGGGTGCGGGAGCGCGGTCTCGTAGATGGCGTCCATCTCGTTACGGTCCGCCATCGACGTGAGGTAGACGGTGATCTTCACAAGACTCCGCAGGTCGAGACCGACGGCGCCGAGCCTGGCGCGCAGGTTGGCGAAAGCCTGCCTGGTCTCTTCGGCGATGCCTCCTTCGACGATCCGGCCGTCGGCGATTCCGAGCTGTCCCGCGACGAAGACGAGACCGGTCTCGGTTTCACGCACCGGGCTGTAGGGGTGTCTGGCCTGTCCGGGATGTGCCGGCGCTACCTGACTCATGAGGGACTCCTGTCAGATGTGGCTGACGGGCGCGCTGACGGTGACATGACCGCGCATCCGCCGGACCAGGAAGAACGTGGGAATGATGGCCAGAGCGAAAACCACTCCTGCCACGGCGATGTAGCTGTGCACACCCAGCGAAGAGTTGACCGACTCGCCGTTGTGCGTGATCCGGGTGGCGCCGAGGACGGCCGATCCGATGAAGTTCATCGTCACGGATCCGACGGCGATCATGACCATCACGAGGCTGGAGACGGTGCCCTGGCGCTCCGGCGGTGCGAGCACGGACGCGAGGTTGAACCCGGACGTGACCATCGATCCGGCGGTCATGCTCAGCATGAACGACGACAGCACGGCCAGCGGCAGGCTCCCCGCGCCGGCCACGAGCATGATGGACGTCGCGAGCAGACCGAGCAGCACGCCGCCACCCAGACTCCAGACCGGTCCCACCCTGGCCGAGATCGTGCCGGCCGCCACGCCGCCGAGCATGATCCCGAGCGAGGGGACGCCGAACAGCAGCCCGAGGGCGGCGGGGGCGGCGATGCCGTACCCCAGGCCTTCGTCGGGAGAGACCTCGATGAGCATGCTGAAGAGCTGGAGCATGCTCTGGTAGGCACCGGTTCCCATGATGACGACCAGCAGCCCCAGTCCGAGGACAGCCGAGATCCCGCGGACGTCGACGATCGGCTGCGGCTTGAGGCTCAGCACGCGGTACCAGTAGGTCAGCGCGACGGCGCCCACCAGGAGCACGACGAGGGAGATCGGGCTGAGCCAGCCGAAGACCTGGCCGAGGCTGATGTAGACCAGGACACCGGCGAGACCGAGGCCCAGCACGAGGGCGCCCTTGACGTCGACCGTTCCCGGCGCGGTCTTGCGGCTCTCCGGGATGACCAACCGGACCAGAAGTGCCGCCAGGCAGGCGAAAACCGCCGAGATCACGAACACGATCCGCCAGCCGAACGCGTGGAGGGCGGGTTCGAGGATGAACGGGGTGATGATGCCGAAGACGGCCGAGCCGGAGGTCACGAACCCGGTGACCACCATGGCGAACTTCGGTGCGCAGATGTCGCGGATGAGCGCCACCGTGAGGAACAGCGCCGCGACGGCGGCACCCTGGAGGAGACGACCGAACACGAAGACCCCGATGTTCGGTGCGATCAGGCACACCAGGCCACCTGCGCCCGCGACGAGCAGCGTGATCACCAGGATCTTGCGCTTGCCGTTGATGTCGGCGCTCTTGCCGAGCAGGGGAGCCCACATCGCTCCCGCGAGCATCGCGCTGGAGCCGATCCAGGCGAACTGGTTGGTGTGGAAGGCTTCGCCTAGCTGCGGGAGGACGAAGGTCGGTGACGCGAGCACGCTGTCGACCATGACGTTGACCATCATCAGGATCGCGACGTAACCGATGACCCGGCGGGTCCACCCGTGGTGGAGGTACCCCTCGGCCTCCTCGGTCTCGACCTGCGCCGCGGAGTCGGTCTCGGAGTCCGCTGCCGGCGCGGGCCTGCGCCTGATGGTCTTCGAGAGGGTGTTCTTCTTGTCACGGAGCGCACGCAGTAGTGACATCAGCAAGTCCCAGGGTCGGCGGGCACGATGTTCTTGCGGATCACGCCCTGCTGCGCGACCAGGAGGATGTTCTCCGGCTTCGTGAGGCAGGTGATGTCCTGCAACGGGTCTTGAGCGCTCAGCACGAGATCCGCCTGGTAGCCGGGCCGCAGGGAGCCGAGCGTGTCGCCGACGCCGAGCAGCCGCGCGCTGGTCGACGTGGCCGCCTTGATCGCGTCCATCGGTGACATCCCGAGCTCGACGAGGCACCAGAGCTCGAAGGCGTTCCGCGCGTGCGGGGTGATCCCGGCGTCCGTTCCCGCCGCGATGACCACCTTCCGGCTGATCGCCTCGGCGATGTTCTCCTTGGCCCGTTCGTTCCAGCGCAGCTTCTTCTGGTACCGCCACGGGGCGGTTTTCGCCGGGTCGAGCGGCTGGAACACCGCCGACAACGTCGGCACCAGGAAGGCACCTCGCTCGCCGAGCAGGTCGCACCCTTCGTCGTCGATGCCGAAGCCGTGCTCGACCGACCTCACGCCACCGCGGATCGCGGCCAGGACACCGGCGCGTCCCTGAGCGTGCGCGGCCACCGGCCGTCCACCCCGGCGCCTGCCCTCGTCGACGACCGCCGCGATCTCGACGTCGAGCAGGTCCTCGTCGTCGGGGTCGTCGTGAGCGCTGCTGATGCCGCCGCTGGTGCAGATCTTGATGACGTCCGCGCCCGAGCGCATCATCCGCCTCGCGGCCGTCCGCACGGCGGTGACGTCGTCGGCCAGCACGCAGTAGTCGAAGCCCAGGTCCTTGCCGCTGGGCATGGTCGCGTCGGCGTGACCACCGGTGTGGCTGATGATGCCCACCGAGGTCTGCAGCCGCGGACCGGGCAGGAGCCCCGCGCCCACCGCGTCGCGGTAGCCCGCGGGGAGTCCGCCGAGGTCCCGCGCGGACGTGATGCCGGCCTCCAGGGTCAGCCGCAGTCGTTCCGCCGTCTGCACCATGCCGATCACGGGGTCGAGGAGGAACGCGGTCTCCACGAGCGACCTGGTCGACGCGAACCCGATGTGCGTGTGGCAGTCGAAGAGGCCGGGCAGCAACGTCCCGCCCCTGCCGTCGACGGTCCGGACGTCTCTGCCCGGCGCCGGTGCCCCGGCGGCCGGTCCGGCGTAGACGATCCTTCCATCGGCGCCCGCGTCCAGCACGGCGTCATCCACGACTTCCGCGCCGATCCCGTCGATCAGCCGGACGTCGTGCACGCGAAGAGCCGCCTTCTCGCTGAGCTCCACTCCATCCCACCTTGCCCTCTCATGCTTCCTCGTCTTGGCCGAGACCGTAAGACGACCTCACAGGATCACCACGGAGATGCATGAATTAAGCGATACAGAGGGTCTGCGCGCATGGAATCCACACTACCAACTTCTCAGTTGAAAACCACACCGAGTCGTGTAGTTTGGTGGTCTCACCCGAGATCACACTGGAGGCACGACCATGACGTTCAATCCGGCCGATCACTGGAACGGCTACCTGCCACCCCGCGGCCTTGAGGAGTACTCGACCACCTATGCGGATTTCTTCCAGTTGAAGCGCGAGGACGGCATCCTCGAAATCCGGCTGCACACCGACGGCGGCCCGTACGTCCACACGCACGCCGCCCACAACGCGTGGCCGCGTTTCTGGCAGGAGGTCGGCAACGACCCCGAGAACCAGGTGCTGATCATCACCGGCACCGGCGACAGGTGGATGACCGGAGATCCCCGCGGCATGAACCCCAAGCCGGCCTCCGACCTGGAACCCGATCACATCCAGCAGCGGATGTACGACGGTTGGAAGCTGATCGAGAGTTTCGTCAACAGCATCGACGTCCCCACGATCGCCGCCGTGAACGGGCCCGGTGTGCACACGGAGTTCGCGACGATGAGCGACGTCACGTTCGCCACGCCGGACGCCGACTTCATGGACCCCCACTTCTGGCTGGGATCGCCTCCCGGAGACGGCCAGGCGATGGCGCTGCAGTCGCTGATGGGCCCCAAGCGCGCCGCGTACTACATCTACGCGGCGAAGTCGATTCCGGCCGACAAGGCGCTCGAGTGGGGCATCATCAACGATATCCTGCCGCGGGAGGACCTGCTCGGTCGTGCCTGGGACCTGGCGCGGTTCATCATGAAGCGACCGCGGTACACCAGGTGGGCCACCCACAACATCCTGTCGCGGCACTGGAAGAAGACGGTCGCCGAGGACTTCGGCTTCCACATGGCGCACCAGATGCTCGCCAACGTGGCCAGCAAGTCCGTCGTGCCGAATCCCGAGCTGGTCGCCGATTCCGAGGCCAGGAAGATGTTCTGACCCGTTTCAGCCGTAGGCCCGCAGGAAGGCGTCCACTCCGTCGGAAACGACCTGCTGGGGCTCCGGCGAGCCGTCCGTTCTTCCTCGAACCAGGTCCTCCAGGACCAGACCGATCGTCAAAGCCGTGAAGTGGCGAGCGGCAACCACCGGATCAGCAGCGTGAATCCGCCCTGTTCCGACGAAATCGGCGAAGCGTGCCGAGAGCATCCGTTCGGCGAGATCGCGCTTGGCCTCCGGTAACCCGGGGCGCGACCCACGACGGGAAGCCAGGATCCTGAACCTCGCGTACCGGGAGGACTGCAGGGTCTGACCGGCGATGCGGCTGCCGAAATTGACGAGTTCGTCGCGCAGACCGGACTTCCCGGTCAGCTCTTCGTCGATGGCCGCACGCACGGCATCGGTCAACGCGTCACTCACGCGCTCCAGCACCCTGGAGAAGATTTCTTCTTTGTCCTCGAAGTGGTCGTACACAGTTCGCTTGGACACCCGGGCATGGGCCGCGACCTCCTCCACGCTGACGGCGTCGTAGCCCTCTTCGACGAACAAGATCTCCGCCGCGTCGAGGATCGCGGCCCTCTTGCCCTCGGACCGCCGCCTGCGCCCCGGCGTCTGCGTACTGACGTTGACTCTCGACACGAGTTCACTATAACGGCGCGGCCTGCCACAAGGAGTTCTTCGAACCATGACCACCGACCAGACCTGGATCACGGTCAAGGCAACGCCATCGGCACCGATGACCGACTCGCACCGGCTGTCCGGTGAAGCACTTGCAGCATGGGTGCGAAATCATGTCTCGACCTGGCCCGCGCCCATTCCGATCGGCGCGGAGGAGCCTCGGACCGCGCCTGGGCTGTTCGTTTTCTCCTCGGACGGACCCGATATCCGGTACGCGCTGGAGGCGCACACGGACGGCTCGTCCGTTCTTCGACTACCGGTGGGTGGATTGCGGCGAAATCCGGCGGACGGCGAAACCGTCCGGGCGATCGGCGAGGGCGCGATCGCCTGGATCTCGATCGCCGCGGTGCGGTTGGCATCCGCGTATGCCGAACACCTGGGTTGCCGTGGAGAACTGTCGATCGAGGTGAGCCTTGGGGAAAGCACCGCGAGGAGCAGCGTTCCGCACGAGATCTGGAACCGCGGGCACGACGGATTTCACCCGGTGGGCACCCGCGTTCACTCCGTGCGCCCCTGCGGAGCGAAGTTCTCCCTCGCCGAGAGCGGTTCGGCGAACTTGCCGTCGCTCGTCCGGCCGCTCCTGATCGAACTGCTCGGCCAGTTCGGCCTCACCGGCTCCCGGCACATCGACGTCGACGGCGTCGTCCGGCGCGGCAACTTCACCGGCCACGACGACCGGGTCCTGGCGTGGGTCACGGCGATCGGCGCGGCTTCACGGCCCTGATCCCGGATTCGCCGGTGCAGGGCCCAGACCTCACGAGGGAACATCCGCGTCTTCGTGGAGCAGCGGAACCGACCGCACCGAGCGGCCCTCGGCGTCGAGGATCCGGCCGAGCAGCTTGACCAGCCGCAGGACGACCGACCGGTCCCTGATCCGCAGGGCCGGCAACGCGTGGCTCATAGCGCTTTCCAGCTCGTGCACTTCCGCCGTGGAGTGGAGCCACGCGTCGATGACGACGTTGTGCGGCCCGGCGACGATGCTGCACGCCCGCACACCGGGAAGCCCACGAAGCCGCCCTTCCGCAACGTCCAGTTCGTGCGCGTCAATGGAGCCGTAGTAGGTCACGGCGACCGCTCGACCGGATAGATGCTGCGAGGTGTCGCACCGGAAGATGACCAGTCCGGCGCTTTCCAGCCTCGCCAGGCGGCGCCGGACGGTCACGGCGCCAAGGCCCACGTGCTCGCTCAGCCGCTCTAGTGACATCCGGCCGTCGAGGGTCAATGCGCGCAACAACCGGTGATCGGCCGGTTCCAGCACGCCGTCGTGCTCGCCGCGGGCCGTGCCGTACGTGCGGAGTTGGCGCTGCTGTTCGGGATCGAGCGCACCTTCACGCCACTTGCTCGCTTCGAAGGCCGACCGGGTTGCGATGTAACCGCGCACGCTCTCGACCCCCGGTGTGCGGCCGATGCGGTCGGACAGGTAGCCGGACAGCGCGGCGAGGTCCGGCACCTGCACCATCACCAGCAGGTCGCGGGCGCCGGAGGTCAGTTTCACGGTGGCCGCCTCCACGTCGTCGGCGAGTGCTTCGGCGACGGCAGCCGCCTCGCCGGGAGCGCAGTTGATCTCCACCAGGGCACAGGTCGGAGTCGCGTTGCCCGCGGGATGAGCGGTCACCCAGACGACGCCCGCCGCCTGCATGCGCGACCAGCGCCTGCTGATCGTCGCCGCGTTGACCCCCATGACGGGCGCCAGGTCACGCCAGCTCACGCGCGGCGCCGACCTCACCGCGTCCACGATCGCGATGTCGAGTTCGTCGAACTCTGCGTCTTTCACGGACCGAAGCATCCTTTCGTGCGGCCAGGACGTGCTTCCGGATGAATTCGTGCACGGTATCGCGTCCGGAGTGCCACTGCCGCCGCCCGGCCCGTCCGCAGGCGACGCCTCCGCTCACCCGCAGAGTTCGCCGAACCGGCTCACGTCGACGTTCCCGCCCGAGATGACGAGCCCGATGCGGGCGGGCAACGGGTGGACAGCGGACGAGATGAGCGCCGCCAGCGCACTCGCCCCGCTGGGCTCGAGGACGAGCTTGAGGCCTTCGAACGCGAATCGCATGGCTTCGCGGATCTGGTCGTCCGTAACCACGACCACGCCGTCGACGAGACGCCGGTTGATGGAGAAGGTCAGCTCACCAGGCGTCGCCGCGGCTTGCCCATCCGCGATCGTCCGCGGCACCTCGATGGCGACGCGGTGTCCCGCTTCGAGAGACCGCTTCGTGTCGTCGCCAGCCGCCGGCTCGACACCCACGATGCGCGTGCCGGCCCGGCGATCCGCGGCAGCGAGCGAGCAACCCGCTATCAGGCCTCCTCCCCCGACAGGCACGACCAGGAGGTCGAGCTCGCCGACCTCCTCGAAGAGTTCGAGGGCGGTGGTGCCCTGTCCCGCAATCACGTCCGGGTGGTCGTAGGGCGGGATGAGGGCCATGTCCCGGTCTGCGGCCACCGTCGCGGCCAGCAGCTCGCGGTCATCGCGGTAGCGGTCGAATCCGATCACCTCGGCCCCGTAGCCGACCGTCGCAGCCACCTTGGAACGGGGTGCGTCGTGCGGCATGAGCACGACGGCGGGCACACCCAGCTCACGGGCCGCCAGGGCGACGGCCTGGCCGTGGTTGCCCGAGGAGTGGGTCAGCAGGCCCCTTTTCACGCTCTCGGGCGGCAACCGCGACGCCGCGTTGAAAGCACCCCGGAACTTGAACGCCCCACCACGCTGGAAGTTCTCGCACTTGAGGAACACCTCCGCGCCGACCAGATCGTCCAAGGTGCTCGATCGGAGCACCGGAGTGCGGTACACGACGCCGGCGAGCCGGGCGGCGGCCGATCGCACGTCGATGTCGACATTCATGCCCAGACCCTAGAAGGCAGTGCAGCACCAACCCGCGCACTGCACCAATCCGTCATCGAAGCACCATATCCGTGCACGAAAAGTGGGGTTGCCCCGTTTTGACGGACAAGGTCGATGAGGTGTGATCACGCTACCTGATCGACTGCTTGGTGTCGGGTGGCCTCGTAGGCGGTGGGGCTGAGGTAGCCGAGGCTGGAATGCCTGCGGCGCGTCCCAGGCGTTGATGTAGGCGATGTCCCCGCACCAGCGAGTGTTGATTTCTCTCGCACTGCAAGTGAAATCGCGATTGATCAGGTCGGCGGGCATGGCCGCGGCCGGGCCCGGGATCGTGGTAGCGCGGCCCTGTTCGAAGCCCTCCGCCTGGAGATCTACTACAACCGTGACACCAACACCGCCACCTGCCGCACCGCCCACGACGCCGCCGTCATCTCGCTCGACCAAGCCCGGCAACGACGCGAACAGCGGAAACAAACAAAAGGACCAGAAGCCACCCCCAACGGGTGACCACCCTGGTCCCATCCCTCCAGTGCCCCCGGCAGGGCTACACGCAGACGGTCCAGGGCCGACCAGCGGTTTTCCAGCGGAGCCCGACTGGTGACGTGACCCGTCTCTCGGTCGCTTTCCTCGCTGCTGGTGTTCTCGTGGATGGGCATGACTTTGGCGGGGCCTGGGTGCTCGATGGTAGCGACCGTGGGGTTTCGGTAGTGAAAGTTGATTTGCGCGTACTGGCCGCGGTAGGTGGCACGGAGTTCGCGGCGAGCTTGTACTCCGCGGTGAACGCCCGCCGAGACGGCCTCGGAGCAGGGTCGGCGGGCTCACCGCCCGAAGCGCTCCGCGACTGCTTGTCAGATGGTGTGGACACGTGCACAAGAATCTCCGATCCCGCCCTCGGCCAGGAACCCCACTCACACAGGGTGTCTCACAGCAGTCTGACCAAGAGGGCTTGGCAGCGCGGCACGAACGAGAACACCAACAAGCTGCTGCGTCAGTACCTGCCCAAGGGTACGAACCTGGCTACATTCAGTCAGGAGGAACTGGACGCCATCGCGGCGAAACTCAACAATCGACCTCGCAAGTGCCTCGGCTTCCGCACACCGGCAGAGAGTGTTGCCTTGACCGGTTGAATAAGACGTAAGGCGTGGACCTGCAAGTTACACGCGTGTCCCTTCCGCTTTGAAGTGACCACTTCGGTGGCATTGCCCTGCGGGTTCCGTGATAGTTGACCACAGTCAGAGCGTGTCTTTCCGCAATAGTTGATCACTGACCTGTGGTGCCTCGCTTGGTGAGCCGCCCCGCGAAGGAGGATCAGCGGATAGAGTGGGAGGGTGAGGTTCACGCTGCGGTTGCTGATCGCGTTCTGCGCGGCGCCGCTGGTGGCCGCGGCGTTCGTCGGCGTCGCCTACTTGGCGCTACGTGTCCACCCGCTGTACCTCTTGCTCGTCCCGGTCTGCGTGGCGCTGGCCTTCGTGGTGGGCTTCCACATCCACCTCCACGTCGAGGACGAGCCCGAAGGATCTTGGGTGTTCGCCAGTGGCGTTGTCCTGGTCGCAACAGCCCTCGCCGCCTATGTAATCGCGTTCAACTTCGTTGCCTCACGCCACATGTGCACCGTGGTCGAGGCACACGTCTGGCACCAACTCAATCCCGGCGGTGAGCACACCCACACCTATCGTCGACTGGCCTGCGACGACGGGCGCACCGACGAGGTGGGGAACCCGGTGGCGGCTCAGAGGGGAGACGACGCCACCGACCAATATCGTGGCACCCGGTTGCTGGTGGCTTACGACCCGGACGGGCGACTGGGCTCCCATGTTGTCGATGACGAACTCGGGTGGCAGGTCGTAGCTGGCATCGGCATGGTTCTGGTGATAGCGATACACACGGGGGTCGTGATCGGCGATCAGCGCCGACGGCGATCCGAGCGGTTCATTGCGCGCCAAGAATAGTCCCGTGTGGGTGCCGCATTGTCGACCCCGAGCGGCCCGCCCTGATGGCCTCGGCTGCCAACGCGGACCCCTCCACTGACTCTCGGGCGCTGCGCCGCGCCTGCTTCTTGCGCGGAAACTACAGCCGCAATCTGCCGGAAGTTGTCGCAAACCTTTCGGCGTGACGGTACTGACACGCATCATTTATTCGCCGATGGCATCAAGGCTCGTCGATGGCGCCGATTACTGTGTAGCGCTCAGGGCCAAGTTCAACTCGCAAGCACGGTTATCCCGACAAAGATGCGGCGGAAGGCGTCGCCGAGCGCGGTGATCCGTCGAGCCTCGGGTTCGTGGGCCAGGCACAGGGCCGCGAGCCGGATCGCGGCGACCTTGTCGGCTGTGAGCGGTTCCTGCCGGGTGAATATCGGTACGGCTGGTCGCGGAACGGCGCGAGCGGTCACGCACCACTACCAAGAGCCGGAACCCACAGGCGAAGCGGATCTACAAACTCCGCAGCTACCTCTTCTGCGTGCTCTGCAAAGATCGTCGCGCTCCGCCGCTCCATCACGGAGACCGAGACCAAGAGCAAGCGCCTCGTGCGCACCCTCGAAGTCACCGACGACGTCGACCAAGCCTTCATCCGCGACATCAACGAGCGGCGAGCCGACCTCCGGTCCCAACGGGACGAACTGGCGCGTCAACTCGCCGAAGCCGAGAACAAGGTCCAGCGAGCACCCAACCCGACCCTGCTCGACTACCTCCCGATCACCCCGGTCGACCTGGTCGAACTCCCGGACGAACTTTCACGCCGGCTGTTCGAAGCCCTCCGCCTGGAGATCCACTACGACCACGGCAACCGCACCGCCACGTGCCGCGTGACGCTGCTGGGCGACACCATCAACGCCGTCTCCGGCACGACGCAGGAGGCGGTGGTCATTCCCTTCCCGAAACAGAAAGGCCCCGCCATGGAGATGCAAGATCTCCCCAACGGGACCGTCTGTGTAGTGCCCCCGGCAGGAGACGGCTCTGCACCAATGGAACCCCTGGCGCGTGCTCTGAGCTGTGGGGGACTGTTTCAAGATCGGTGTGTCCGGCCCGACACGCCGGGCCTGGGGTCCGGCGGGATGGGCACTGTGAGTGATGACATCTGAGCTTGTGGGCGCACGGAAGAGCGAGACCGGAACCGGGCGGCAGCTGTCGCCGGAGCAGGCCGCCGCGGCGGCGATGGTGGCCGAGGCCAAAGCACAAGGGCTGGCGTTGACCGGTCCGGACGGCCTGCTCAAGCTGTTCACCAAGAACGTGCTGGAGACCGCCCTGGCCGAGGAGATGACCGAGCATCTCGGCCACGAGAAGAACCGGGCGGAACCCGGGCGCGAGTCGACCAACGTGCGCAACGGTACGCGGTCGAAGACTGTGATCTCGGACGCGGCCGGCGAGGTGGGGATCGAGGTGCCTCGGGACCGGGAGGGCACCTTCGAACCGCAGATCGTCAAGAAGCGGCAACGTCGCCTCACCGATGTCGACGAGATCGTGTTGTCGTTGTACGCCAAGGGATTGACCACCGGTGAGATCTCGGCGCACTTCGCCGAGATCTACGGCGCCTCGGTGTCGAGGGAGACGGTCTCTCGCATCACGGACAAGGTCGTCGCGGAGATGAACGACTGGGTGGGCCGCCCGCTCGACGCGGTGTACGCGGCGGTGTTCCTCGACGCCATCGTGGTCAAGGTCCGTGACGGCCAGGTCGCCAACCGGCCGGTCTACGCCGCGATCGGCGTCACGGTGGACGGGCGCAAGGACGTGCTCGGGCTGTGGATGGGCACCGGCGGCGAGGGCGCCAAATTCTGGATGAGCGTGCTGGTCGACCTGAAGAACCGCGGCGTGCACGATGTGTTCTTCCTGGTCTGCGACGGGCTCAAGGGCCTGCCCGACGCGGTGGCGAACGTGTGGCCGCGGACCGTCGTGCAGACCTGCGTCGTGCATTTGATCCGCAACACCTTCCGGCTGGTGGCCCGCCAGGACTGGGACGCGGTGAAACGGGGCATCACCCCGATCTACACCGCCCCGACCCCCGACGCCGCGGCCGCCGCGCTGGAGGACCTGGCGGAGCAGTGGGGCCGTAAGTACGGGGCGATGATCCGGTTGTGGCGCAACGCCTGGGACGAGTTCGTGCCCTTCCTCGACTACGACGTCGAGATCCGGCGGATGATCTGCTCCACCAACGCGATCGAGTCGCTCAACGCCCGCTACCGCCGGGCGATCCGCGCCCGCGGGCATTTCCCGACCGAACAGGCCGCGATGAAGTGCCTGTACCTTGTCACCCGCAGCCTCGACCCCACCGGAACGGGCCGCGCCAGGTGGACGATGCGCTGGAAGCCCGTGCTCAACGCCTTCGCCGTCACGTTTGGTGACCGCTGGCCGAACGCCGAAACCTACTGATTAACAACGCCGGACACACCGATCACGAGATAGACCCAGCTGTGTTTCGGTGTGTCGTTGGGGGTTCATCTGAAGCTTCATGTGGGCAGGCACCGGGCTCGAACCTGCGCGCTTGCGCAGCGGCGAACCAACGTCCGCTCATGCCGACGAGCGGGCGTATCGGTGCGGGCGACCTCGGTGGATGTAGTTGGTGCTGCATATGAGGTTTGATCACGCGATCGGTTTCCGGGTGGCCTCATCGGCGGTGAGCCGGATCAGTCGTTGTCGTTCTCGGTGATCTCTTCCACCACGATTTCGATGATGGAGTCCCGTTGTTGCGGGTTGGGATTGTCGGCGGGGAGTTCGAGGCGGATGCGGCGGGCGATGGTGTCCGCTTCGAGTTTCGGGTTCGTGGTCCGGAGGTCTTGGTAGATGGTCCAGGCCAGGGTGGCGGCGCTGACGATGAGGGATGCCAGGGCTATGGGGTCGAGGTACTGCCCGGGGGAGTGGTCGGGGGCGTGTAGGGCGGCGAGGACGTCGGTGCGCAGTCGCGGGCCGTGCTCGGAGGCCAGGCGGTCGGCGGTGGCGAGTGCCGCTTTCTCGATCGCGGGGTGTGGTGTGGTGTTCTCGGTCATCGATTGTCGCCGCCGTTCTCAGGGGGGTGGTTGTGAACGTAGGTGCGGATGTGTTCGGGGAGAGCATGGCCGGTCAGCTGAGTCCAGAGATGCTCCAGCACGGACTCGCCGAGTTTGTGGGTCAGTCGTGCTAGCTGGCTGGGCGCGCTTCCGGCGTAGGGATGAGGAAAGTCGGGGAACAGAACGATGCAGCGCAATGCCCAGGTGATCGCCTGGCGCTCGTTGCCCCGTTGTTCGGCGAGCAGGCCAAACTGGGCGTAGCTGCCGGCCATACCTGGCCGGTCGCCGAGCCCCTCCAAGATGGTGAGGGATTGCTGGTACCAGCGTTCGGCGTCCTCCAACCGCCCACGAAGCTCGGCGACCATGCCGAGCTGGTGGTAGCTGCCGGCCATACCTGGCCGGTCGCCGAGCCCCTCCAAGATGGTGAGGGATTGCTGGTACCAGCGTTCGGCGTCCTCCAACCGCCCACGAAGCTCGGCGACCATGCCGAGCTGGTGGTAGCCGCGGGCCATACCTGGCCGGTTGCCGAGCTGTTCCTCGATTTCGAGGGATTGCTGGTACCAGCGTTCGGCGTCCTCCAACCGCCCACGAAGCTCGGCGACCATGCCGAACTGGTGGTAGCTGCCGGCCATACCTGGCCGGTCGCCGAGCCCCTCCAAGATGGTGAGGGATTGCTGGTACCAGCGTTCGGCGTCCTCCAACCGCCCACGAAGCTCGGCGACCATGCCGAGCTGGTGGTAGCCGCGGGCCATACCTGGCCGGTTGCCGAGCTGTTCCTCGATTTCGAGGGATTGCTGGTACCAGCGTTCGGCGTCCTCCAACCGCCCACGAAGCTCGGCGACCATGCCGAGCTGGTGGTAGCCGCGGGCCATACCTGGCCGGTTGCCGAGCTGTTCCTCGATTTCGAGGGATTGCTGGTACCAGCGTTCGGCGTCCTCCAACCGCCCACGAAGCTGGGCGACCATGCCCAGTTGGTGATAGGTGACAGCGGTAGTGCGGTGTTTCCATTCGGTCTCGGCGTGTGTGTTCAGTACGTCGACGATGCTGGTGTAGGTGGTGTGTGCGGCGTCGAGGTCGCCGGCTCGTAGTTGTCGGTTGGCCTGGGTGCCGACGAGGAACAGCCAGAGGTTTCCCGCGCTCGTGGAGAGCGTAGGCGCGGTTCCGACCGGGTCCTCCAGGACGTCGCGGGCCCTGTCGACCCATGCGCGGGCTTCCTCGGCCAAGCCTGCGACATCCAGATAGTCATCCAGGGGCTGGGCGATGTCTTGGGCTTCCTCCCACAAGCCGAGGTCGAGTGCGTGGCCGAGGCAGTGACCCAGGGTTCGTCGTTGCAGGCCGAGCACGGTCAGCGCCATCCCGGCATCGCCCGCCCGGATCTGGTCCAGCAGCCATCAGGCGAAGGTGGCGTGTGCGCGCAGCAGCGCGAGTTCCGCGGCGGCGCGGTGGTCGGCGTAGTGGTCGGGGTCCGAGGTTTGCCAGTGTGTGGCAAGGTGGGAGGGCAGCGCGGGATGGATCGCCCACATTCCCCCGCCCAGGGCGGTGAGCAGTCCGACATCGGCTGCCCGGTCGAGCACCGCCGCCCATCCTCGGTTGTCGCGACCCGGCAGCGCGGTGGGGCTGTCGACCGCAGCGGACATGAGGCCGAGGACATCGGCATCGACCACGCCGTGGAACAGCGACACCACGTGTAGGGCCTGGCGGGTGTCGGGATCGAGGTGGGCCAGGGAGTAGTCGATGCTCTCGGTCAGCGATCCCGTGCGCCCGGTGCCGTGACCACGGGGCAACGCGCCCGTTCCCCGCAGCCCGTCGAGGATGTCCACGGCGTCGTGGTCGGCGAGGTGGGGAAGGATCACGCGCATGCTCAGCGGGTGACCGTCCAACCAGTGCAGCAGCTCGGCGAACGCCCGGTGGGCGCGGCGCGGTGCGGCGGCCGGGTACGGGGCCAGCAGCTGGTTGGCGTACTGCACGGCCTCCTCGTGGTTGAGGCCGCCGACCTCGACCCGGCGCACCTCGCCCAGCCAGTCCTCCGGGGTGCGGCTGGTCACCAGGACCACGCTCGATCCGCCGGCGTCGACCCGGCGCAGGAAGTCCCGCAGCTCCTCCCGCGCCGCCGCATCCAGAGCCGGCGTCGCCGCGGTGGGATCGGGCATCGTGGCCACCGACTCGAAGTTGTCCCACACCACCAAGATCCGGTGCTCTCCCATCGCGGTGAGCACTGCATCAAGGCGCTGCGGCCGTTCCAGGCGGGCGAACTCCGTGCCGAACAACGCCAGACCGATGGTCGCGAGCACGCCGTCCAGACCGAAGGACGCCACGCCGGGCTCGAACGAGTGCCAAATCACCCACTCCGGGCGCTGCACCGCCCTGGTGTCACGCCACCAGCGCCCGAACGCCTTGGCCAGCTCCGTCTTGCCCGTGCCCCCGGTGCCCTGCAGCACGATCACCCGACCGGTCCGGGCGGCGACCTCCAAGGTGTGGAACAGCCCGTCCCGGCCGACGAACTCGCCCGTGGCCGCCCAAGGGTCCCGCGCGTCGAGCCCGGTCTCGCCCTCGCGGACGCGGTCCAACGCCTCGCCCAACGCCAGCGCGCCCCGCGCGCCGGGGACGCGGCGCAGCTCCGGGAACCGCACATCACGACGCAGGTAGTGCACCGGGACCGCCCAGTCCTCCAACGGCAGCCACCCCTTCGGGCTGGGCCGCTCGGGGCGCTGCGCCATCCTCGCCCGCCCCTCCCGCACCGCCCGTGCGACCGAGTCCCCCGCGAACAGCCGCTCGTAGAACGCGGTCATGAACTCCGCCGCCGCCACCGCGTAGACGCTGTAGGCCATCGCCACCACCGCCGACGCGCCCCCTGCCAGCAACCGCGTCGCGACCGCAGCCTCCAACTGCCGGCCCACCGCCCCGGACTGACAGGCGTTGAGCACGACCACCGGCACCCGAGCCCGCGCCAGCACCCCGCCGACCCGCTCGGCCGGCACGTGGTCCGCACCACCGCCGTCGGCCTTCTCGAACGCCAGCACACCCTCGCCCGCGCCGCCGGCGAACGTCCACGGCGCACCCGAACCTGCCGCACGGGCCCCGGTCAACACGCCGTGCCCGTCGAAGTGCACCACCTGGAACGGCTCACCGGCATCGGCGGCTCCCGCCAGCACCCGCTCCAGCGCCTCCAGCGTCGGAGGCCGCAGCACCACCAACTCCACCCGACCCCGCACCATCTCCAAGGTGCGCACCAACGGCCGCGCGATCATCTGGTACCCCACGTCCGCCGCGCCCGCCGGACGTGAGATGACCATCAACACCCGCAACCGCTCACCAGCCACGTCGAACGTCGTCCCCGGCGCCGCCGACGGCACACTGCGACTCAACCCGAACCCGTCCAACACCAACGGCGACCCCACCGCCGGGTCCCGCATCAACTCCCACGGCAACCCCAACACGCCCGGCACCGCCGAGCGCACCACCACCTCCGACGACCTCCGCGACCGCGACCGCACCGCCACATACGCGTCCCGCGCCGCACCAGCCCCGAACACCGCCGCGAACATCGCCTCACCCCACCGCGGCAGACAACCCGCGACCTCCGACCCCCGCGACTCGTACACCCCGAACGGCGCCCGCAGGTAGTCCTCCAGATACCACCGGAGGTCCTCCAACTCCTCGACGCTCAACGGCCAACCCAACTCCACCGCAGCCCCGACCGGAGTCGGCAACTCACCCTCGAGCCACGCGGAAACCGACACCCGCCCGTCAGTCCCCACATCGATCAGCAGCCTGTCCACCACGACACCAGAGCCCCTCTCACGCCCCTATTCGAAGCCCACTCCCACACCGTTACACCAACAGCACCCAATCCCCCCAACCTCCGATCCGCAGAAATGCGGACAAGCAACGCGACCTAATCCCGATCGGCCCACCGGTAGACGATGCCCGATCGACAAGTGGGACGACCACGCCCTACCGGTCCACCCGCCGGCCTTCAGGACACCCTTTGCCGCCACCGACAATGCGACAACGGCCCGTCGGGCAACGGCCCACCGACCGGAACCCGCAGTGGCCGCCCGGTCATCGACACCGGCGGCAGAACCGGACCTCGCCACCACCTCCGCCCAGGCGAACCGCTCCAACCCGACTTGCCTGCCACAGAACCCGATGCGCTCCGCTCCACCGGCCGCCGCGCCTGAGGTTCCCCCGACCGTCCCCGGCGAAGCCCCGAATAGCCCGATCGAGGAGGTAGAAACACCAAAGGACAACGACAAGGCCGACCAGCGGATACGAAACGGCGACTCGGCAGTGAAAGCACGATTCACGGGTGTGACGCGCGCGCGGACCCAGAATGTGGTTGCGCAGCGGTAGCCGGTTTCACAAGCCGCCGAGCCGGACCAGCCGATACTCCTGGCCTAGTCCGCCCTTCCATGAACCTCCGCTCGCGCCGCGATGCGGGTGCGCCCAACGGTGACCCGTCGATGTCGAACTGCCGACTGCCGTGGGCACCTGGACAGCCGCGAGCCTGGCCGCGACGTGGTCGACGAACCGGGAGGCAGAGCACATGTGGCCGGCGGCTGGCGATCACGAAGCAGCGTCGTCCACAGACCGCCCCGTCGGTGTGGCACCGGGCTGGGCGGGGCCAAGCCGCCATCAACAAACGGCTGGTACTCACACCTGGTAGGTGTCTTCGAGTACCAGCCGTCCGCCTGCTGATGTTGCCCATGTTTTCGGTGCCCCCGGAGGGACACCAATCTGCGCGCTCAGTGATCATGCCTGTGAGCTGGGCGTTTAGTGGTGCTGGTTCGTGGCGACGGGTTCGGACCTGTGCGGCGCTACCAACGCGCTCTCGTCTGTCTGTGCCGCGATGCGGGTGCTGTCGAGCCTGTTCCGGTACCGGGGCTCGCGTCGTGGCCGCCGCTACGGTTAGGCATGGCGGCGTTACCGGGCACATCGGTCCTTGTTCGCACGTGGTTCGGCGACGACGCCGCATGGGAGTGCCTGGTCCGGCTGGTGCGGACTCCCAGCGATGACGGGTTCCTGGCGAACGTGACGCCCGTGGACGACCTGGCGTTCGCGGGCCTGGGCGCCGAAGCGCTCAAGGCGGAGCAGAGGCCCGGCCCGCTGGTGTCCTTTCTCGCGGACCGGAGGACCCTCGTCCACGCCGAGTTCCCCGTGCTCGCCGTCTGGGTCCTCCCGCGCGGACCCGGCGACCGGCGTGACGACAGGCCGTTCCGGGTGCTGCCCTCCGAGCTGTGGAGTGTGGAGAACAACATCAACCTGGCGAACATGGACTGGGCGGACTTCGCAGGATCGGTGGACACAGGCGGCGTCTTCCGGGGGTTCTGACACCGCGAACGCCCGGGACGGGTGCCGGTGGACACACTCGTATGCCGATGTGTGCGTGTTGGTGTTGTGGAACGTGGTGGGTTGTCAGGACGATCTGTGGGTAGTGGGTGTTTCCCGGGGTTCGGGGGTTGTGGTGGGTGGTCCGGTTCGGCGGGTGTTCCTCAGTCACACGTCCGAGCTGGGGAAGTACCCGGTGTCCGGCTCGTTCGTGGCTGCGGTGGAGAAGGCCGTGCTGCGGGTGCGGGACGTGCCGGTGGACATGGAGCACTTCACCGCGGGTGACCTGCCTCCGGCTGAGCTGTGTCGTGCGCGGGTGGCCGAGTGCGACGTGTTCGTGCTGGTGGCGGGGTTCCGGTACGGGTCGCCGGTGCCGGATCGGCCGGAGGTGTCGTACACGGAGTTGGAGTTCGAGGCGGCGACGGATGCGGGCCTGTCCCGGTTGGTGTTCCTGGTGGGCGAGGACGCCGAGGGGCCGTTGGCGTTGTTCCGGGATGAGGAGTTCGGGGCGCGGCAGGAGGCGTTCCGGCGGCGGCTGCCGGAGTGCGGGCTGACGGTGCGGTCGGTGTCGTCCCCGGCGGAGTTGGAGTCGGCGGTGGTGCAGGCGTTGACCGAGTTGCCGCGTTCCGTCCCTGCTCCGGTGCCGGGCTCGGTCGGGGTTGCGGGCGGGGCCGCTGGTGGGGTGTGGAACGTGCCGGCGCGGTTGGTCGGGTTCACCGGTCGGGAGGACCTGCTGGGCGGGTTGGAGCGGGCGTTGGACGGGGACGGGCCGGTGGTGGTGCTGGCGATCGCGGGGATGGGCGGGGTCGGCAAGACCTCGACGGCGATCGAGTACGCCCACCGACACGCCGCCGACTACGACGTGGTGTGGTGGGTGCCGGCGGAACGTGTGGACCTGGTGCCGCAGCGGCTGGCCGACCTGGCACGGTCGCTGGGGCTGGCGCAGGGCACGGACGCGGTGGACGTGGCGGTCGCGCGGGCGCTGGGCCATCTGCGGGTGCGCCCCCGGTCGCTGCTGGTGTTCGACAACGCCGAACACCCCGATGCGCTGCGCCCCTACCTACCCGGCGGGGCGGTGCGGGTCATCGTCACCTCCCGCAATCCGCACTGGGCCGGGATCGCCACCCCTGTGCCGGTGGACGCGTTCACCCCCGCCGAGTCGCTGGCGCTGCTCGCGGACCGGGCGCCGGGCCTGGACCCCGGCCAGGCGGGGGAGGTGGCGGAGGCGTTGGGCCATCTGCCCTCCGCACTGGACCAGGCCGCCGCGCTGCTCGCCGGGGGTTCCCTGACCGCCCGGACCTATCTGCGGCTGCTGCGTGAGCGGGCCGACGAGCTGCTCCGCCACAGACACGGCCACCCCGATCCCGCCGCCGGCCCGTCCGGGCCGTCCGGGCCGTCCGGGATGTCGG
Source organism: Actinosynnema sp. CS-041913 (assembly GCF_050942485.1). NCBI lineage: Bacteria > Bacillati > Actinomycetota > Actinomycetes > Pseudonocardiales > Pseudonocardiaceae > Actinosynnema > Actinosynnema sp. CS-041913. The sequence continues at coordinate 7,944,874 of NZ_CP192037.1, forward strand.
TCGCGGCGTCCTGGTCGCTGGCCTTCGACGCCCTCGCCGACCTCGACCCCGCCGGACTGCAACTGCTGACCCTGCTGGCCTGGCTGGCCCCCGAACCCTTCCCCCACACCCTGCTGCCCGACCACACAACCTGCCTGCCCGACCCGCTGGCCACCACCACCGCCGACCCGCTGGCCCTGGCGGCCACCCTGGACCGACTCCATAGCCGTGCCCTGGCCCGCGTCATCGGCGACACCATCCACCTGCACCGCGTCCCCGCCGCCCTGCTCCGCACCACCACAGCGCACGACACCCGGGCCCTCGTGCCCGAACCCGGCCAGGGATGGGCCGCCACCGCGCTGCACCTGCTCCACCAGGCCACCCCCGACGACCCGTGGTACGACCCGACCTCCTGGCCTGTCTGGCGGCGACTCCTGCCCCACGTCCTCACCGCCACCGCGACCGACCGGCCCACCCCCCACACCGACCAACTCGCAGAACTGCTCCGCCGCACCTCCGCCTTCCTGACCACCCTCGGCCAACCCGCCCAGGCCCTGCCCCACTCCCGCCGCGCCCACACCCTCGCCCACGACCACCACGGCGCCGACCACCCCGACACACTCCACTGCGCCCACCGCCTCGCCATCGACCTGGCAGAGTCGGGCGAGCATCAGGCGGCGCGCGGGTTGGACGAGGACACGCTGGCCCGACGCCGCCGCGTCCTGGGCCACGAACACCCCGACACGCTCCGCTCCGCCCAACGCCTCGCTGTCGACCTGGCAGAGTCGGGTCAGCATCAGACGGCGCGCGGGTTGGACGAGGACACGTTGGCCCGTCGCCGCCGCGTCCTGGGCGACGAGCACCCCGACACCCTGTGGTCCGCCCACAACCTCGCCGCCAACCTGTCGGGGTTGGGTAAGTATCAGGCGGCGCGCGGGTTGGACGAGGACACGCTGGCCCGACGCCGCCGCGTCCTGGGCGACGAACACCCCGACACCCTGTGTTCCGCCCACAACCTCGCCATCAACCTGTCGGGGTTGGGTGAGCATCAGGCGGCGCGCGAGTTGGACGAGGACACGCTGGCCCGACGCCGCCGCGTCCTGGGCCACGAACACCCCGACACGCTCCGCTCCGCCCATCGCCTCGCCATCGACCTGGCAGAGTCGGGTATGTATCAGGCGGCGCGCGGGTTGGACGAGGACACGCTGGCCCGACGCCGCCGCGTCCTGGGCGACGAACACCCCGACACCCTGTGGTCCGCCCACAACCTCGCCGCCAACCTGTCGGGGTTGGGTAAGTATCAGGCGGCGCGCGAGTTGGACGAGGACACGCTGGCCCGACGCCGCCGCGTCCTGGGCGACGAGCACCCCGACACCCTGTCGACCGCCCACAACCTCGCCGTCGACCTGTGGTGGTTGGGTGAGTATCAGGCGGCGCGCGGGTTGAACGAGGACACGTTGGCCCGACGCCGCCGCGTCCTGGGCGACGAACACCCCGACACCCTGTCGACCGCCCACAACCTCGCCGTCGACCTGTCGGGGTTGGGTGAGCATCAGACGGCACGCGGGTTGAACGAGGACACGCTGGCCCGACGCCACCGCGTCCTGGGCGACGAGCACCCCGACACCCTCCGCTCCGCCCACAGTCTCGCCGCCGACCTGTCGGGGTTGGGTGAGCATCAGACGGCACGCGAATTGGACGAGGACACGCTGGCCCGACGCCGCCGCGTCCTGGGCGACGAACACCCCGACACCCTCCGCTCCGCCCACAACCTCGCCGCCGACCTGTCGGGGTTGGGTGAGCATCAGACGGCACGCGAATTGGACGAGGACACGCTGGCCCGACGCCGCCGCGTCCTGGGCGACGAACACCCCGACACCCTGTCGACCGCCCACACCCTCGTCCACACCCTCCGCGCCATAGGCCAACACAGCCGAGCAGACGCCCTCCAGACCTGGATCAACAACACCACCAAGCCCTGACCACCTCAGCCCACCCAACACTCGGTCGTCCAAGCCACAACGACCATCCACTTCCGGCACCCCCTTCAGGTCAAGAAGGAGCGGGTACTGATCGCGGAGCCTCACGTTGTCACCGGTCGGCGGCCATGCCGGCGTAGACGACGTCGGACAGGCGGCACTTGAGCGCGCGCATCGCCCTATCAACGCCTTCCCACCCGCTTCGCCGACAGGCCGACGTCCGAACGAGCCAGCGGGACACCCTTGGGCCAATGGCGGTTGGACGGGCTCGGGCGAATCAGCCTCGTCGGGTCGACGCGACAGGCAACTCCGCAACAAAGCCCCTGCCCGCCCTAGGGCATGCCGCGTGACCGGTACTCGACCACGCCACACGACAGACGGCGGTAAGCGCAAGTCAAGGGCCCGCCATCGAGAATCGGCCGGTGACACTCACACCTGATAGGTGTCTTCGAGTGTCAACCGGCCGACTGTCGATGTTGCCCATGTTCTGGGTGCCCCCGGCAGGGCTACACGCAGACGGTCCCAGCTCCGACCAGCGGTTTTCCGCCGGCATGTTGGTGATCGAGGGCTGTTTCGAGGTTGACCACCCTGGCGGAGGCGACTGATGGCCCTCGATCGTCGTGGCCGTACCTCACGAACGAGTGCCGGCCCAGTTCCAGTCGTGAGGGCAGTGACAGTGATCATGGGCGCGGTTGTAGGCCTGACGTTCTTGTTCGGCTTCGGGAACGTGCTCAACCTCGCCATCCGGCTAGGAGTGCCGGTGTGGGTGGCACCGCTGGTGGCACCTGCTGTCGATCTGACGGTTCTCGGGCTCATGCTCGGTATTCGGCACTTGGCGTTCTCTGGTGCGACGGTGGCTCAGTTGCGGCCGGCTCGTCGGCTGCTGATGTTCGCCAGTCTGGTCACCATGGCCTTGAACGTTGCCGAGCCTGTAGCCGCCGGTCAGTACGGCAAGGCTGCGTTCGACGCGGTCGGTCCGTTGCTCTTGATCGGATGGGCTGAGGTTGGACCCGGACTCCTGCAGGCGATGGCCGAGTCTTGCGGCAAATCGACTGGTCTCCCTGTCGATCGCGTTGTCCACATGGGAATCGACGGCCGCGCGGATACTGTGGGCTCTTGCACCGAGCGACCAGCTTCATCGGGACAGGGCAAGCCTATCGACGACGACCTGCTGGAGCGAGCACGGCAGGAAGACGCTCGTCACTGGAAGCAACACAGGCGCCCGATCTCCGCCGAGAAGCTGCGAAAGCGCCTCGGTGTCGGTGCGCGACGCTCACGCATACTCGTCTCCATCATCCGAACGGGTCGGGATGGAACCAGCAGGCTGCACGCCGTTCCGGCGGGTTGACCGCTGGACTCGGGTAACAGTCGATGCATGAACCTCGTGTCGAACGTGACCCTCGGTGGTCCGACTCTCACGCCGCTGACGAACCCCGTGAACGGACCCGTGATGACTTGCACATGACTTCGAACAAGTGTTCGATGCCAGTGACCTGGTGCGGTCTCGAAGGTAGTCGCTGGGGCGTGACACCCAGGGTGGGCAAGCCTCGGAGTGCTAGGGAAGGATCATGCCGTGCAGACCGTCCCCCGCGTCGCCTCGACCCTCCTGAGGAGTGGCGAATGATGACCTACTCAGCTCACACGGCGGGAGCGACGTCAGGCACCGCGTTCACCCTGCCCGACAGAAGTACGAGCTCGACGAGAGTGCGGATCTTCGGTACCTCGGCGACGATCGTCCATCGCACCGATGACGCCGAATATGGTCGTCGACGCGGTCACGGTCTTGGTCATCTTGATTCGATGGAGTTGCTCGACGTCCTCATGGGGTTGCCTCCCGGGGAGGCGGTGCCCCTTTCCGCGGTCGGTCCGTCGAACCTTCGTGTGCTCGGGCGGGCGCCTAGCGGGGTAGTGGGCTTCACGCGCGGCTCGGTGACCCGGCTTGTCGTTCCCGCGGTGATCCCTCTGCTCGCCGTCGTGTATTGCTCACACTGGCGTGCCGGCTTGGTGCGCGCCTCCGAGTTCGCGGCCTACTGCCCGCGGATGTTCGTCGCCCGAGAGCTTCCGGAGAATGCTGATGAGGTTCTCGCCGAGGCATCGTGGTACGGCGTCGGCGTCGCGGTAGGTCCCCGGTCCGCGCCGGCGGTGGTGTTGGAGCCGGAGCCTCTGTCGGAGTGGCGGCCGACCGTCGCGTGGTGGCGCTTCTGTGAGCGCGTCTATAGCCACACGCTCGACCGCTGACACTCACGGTTGGTCGGTCGGCCAGAGTGGCAGCTCGGCCCAGACCTCCAAGGGCTTCTGCGGCTTGAGCGGCTTCGCCAGCTTGAGCTGGGCGGGGATGAGTTTGTGGTTGTCGATCGCGTTGCGGCAGATGTTCTGCCAGTACTGGGCGCGCTGACGCAGCGTCGGCGCGTCCAGCATGTCCGCTGCGTAGGCGGACCAGACGGCCACTGCGTGCGCCATGGCCTTGTTCTTGTCCGTCCGCTGGAGGAACCTGGTCAGACGCTGTCCCGCGCAGACTTCGCAAGGGCAGCGCGGGGCCAGGTGCTCCTTGGCGCCGAACAGTTCAGCGAGCTTGTTGCCCTTCCACCAGCACATGAGTTCGGGGATCAGGACGCTCGGTGAGGGGTCCTGTTTGCGGGCCATGGGTTTCTGTGGCGGCTCGACGGTGTGCCGGACGGATCCGCCGGTGCCGATCGCGCCGGCGAAGGCACCGTGGGCGACGAGGTCGAACGCGTTGAAGTCCGTTCGCATCGGCATGAGTTCGATCGCCGCCGCGAGCATCCTGAGGTTCGGGATGATGCGTGCCGCGGCCTGCGCGAGCGGGTCGAACTGCTTGCCGAGCACGAGCGCGACCGGGCAGCCGACATCGGCCAGGATCGCCGTCGTCTGGCGGATGAATTTTCGGTCGAGGAAGGAGATGTCCAGTGGTGCCACGAAGATCACGTCGTTGCGCCGCAGGAGTTTGACCTGCCGTGCTGCTGCCTTGAGTGAGTCGGTGTCGCCTGCGGTGATGAACTTGGTGGGAGTGAGCGCCGCGGGTGCGCCGGCCATCAACTGTTGGTTGATCATGTCCTCGAGGCTCGTCGGAAGCAGTTGGTCCTCAGGGGACCAGAAGGGCGCATCGACGGTCGCGACATGCTTCTCGTACGCGGCGGGATCGATCAGGACAAGGCCTGCAAATCCTTCTTCGGCGAGCAACTTGATGCGGCTGTTCGCCTTGGCGCCGGCAATGATGAACCCGCTGCGCTCCAGGTTGACGTGCGGCCGCAGCGCGGGCACCTGATCCGGACGCGCGTAGATCAGCATGCGATTGAGCAGTACCCCGACGCTGCCCGTCGGGCGCTTCGGCGAGGGGAGGTCGGCGAGCTGCGCGAGCGGGCTCGCCGGGCGGTCGTTCGGCAGGGAGGTGCCCCCGTCGTGGAGATCAGTCATCATCTGCCCCCAACGCATCGTCGCCGAGCATTGCTCGGAGGTTCTCGGCGGTCGTTCCCGCCTTCGCGGCCGCGGCGTCAACGCCGCCGGTTGAACGGACTGCGGCGACCACGAGGGCGGGCACCACCGTCGGCGCCTCGTCCGGCAGCGGCTCGGGTTCTCCGGTCTTCCAGCCGAGCGCGGACATCTGGGTGTTGAGCGTGCGGTACCGCGAGTCCGTGATCACAGCCAGGTCGACCGCGCGGCGCAGCAGTGCGGCCGCGGACATGCGCCACTGCGCCTTCAGCTGCAACAACCGGGCCGGGGTGATGGGCATGGCGCGGAGATCGCCTCGCACCTGGGATGCCGGTGCGAGCAGCTCGCTGGCGAACGCCTGAGCCATCTCCTCAACGTCCACGTCCGGCGCGGGAGCACACGCGATGTGGCCTAGCTCGTGAGCCAGGGTGAACCGCTGACGCTCGGCCGGCGCGTCGGTGTTCACCACGAACACTGGCGCCTCACCTGGAGGGTGCAGGCTGGTCGCGTCCACCTCGCGTCCACCTAGCGACATCGGCACCACCAGCGCGCCCACCTGCTCGGCGACCGCGGTCACGGACTGGATCGGCCCTTCCGCGAGGTTGAGCGTCCGCCTCAGCGCGCGTGCCGCGTCTTCCGGCCCGTCGATGCCGCCGACGCGCATCGGAACGAGCGTGAACTCCCGCAAGGGCACGGCGGAGTCGACCGCGAGTCTCCGAAGGTGGAGGCGCAGGAGGTTGATCCGGGCGTGCAGTCGCCGCAGGGTCGACGCCTTCGTCGACGCGCGGTTGCGGTGGTAGAGACACCCTTCGCCCAGCGACCACAGCTTCGCGTCGCTGACAAGGAAGTCCGGGGTCACACCCAGGGCGCTCGCGAACAACTCGAGCCGCTCGCCGGCGACCGTCAGTGACCCCTTTTCCGCGCGGGAGACGTAGCCCTGGCTGATCTCCGGCTCGGCCTTTGCCAGCCGGGTCAGCTGCTCGGCCAGCCGCTTCTGCGTCCACCCGTGCGCCTCACGTGCGGCAACCAGAAGGTCCGGGTTGGCATCTCCGGCCACGAAGCCGTTCATGCAAGCAAAGATACGTGAGAATATTCCGGCTGTCCACAGGTTGCTCGTAGCGGGCTCGCGATGAGCCGTGGTTTCTCCGACTGCGAAGTGCATCGATGTCGAGTGGCGTACGTCACTGGCCAGTGCACTACTTTTAGTAGTCAACGACGTACTCAACGTATCGCCTCAGTCTGGTCCCGTGGAGAAGCAATGGCTGTGCTGGGCTTCCCGCCCACTACGGCCGCCTGGGGCCGCCTTGTTTTGTCGGACCCTCGGCGTAGCGTGCAGGGTCATCGCGAAGGGAGTCGCGCCGATGATCGGTCACGCTGCCGCACGAGTGCATCCGCCGTGTCGGCATGGGTGGCTATACCCCTGGGGGTGGTTCACCGTCTTCGACGGTGTTCTCATGGATCCGCGAAACTCGTTCCGCTCTTTCCGTCGCTGAGAAAGGGAGTTCAGTAGTTGGGAGTTCACCGTCGCCGCAGGAAGACGGAATCGTCTGAGCAGGAAGTTCGGGGCGGCTTCCTCCCGGGCAGCGTCGAGGTGGTCTCCAACTCCGCGCACAACGTCATGGGCAATGTCCTCCAGGCCAGGGACGTCACCGTTCAGGGCGACCTGATCATGTCCGGGGCGCCAGCGGGTAAGCGGCGTTCATCCCAGGGCGAGAAGGAAGCCCTCGGAAGGACCGTCGAGCGGCATCGTCGTCGCAATAGGGCAACCCGACCGCGGTTCATGGTCATGCACGCCGCAGTGCAAACCCTCGTGGGATGGCTGGCCACGGACTCGCGCCAGGTGCTTGTCGTCCACGGACGGGCAGGTTCGGGCAAGAGCAGTGTCGTAGCCGATGCCGTGACGGAACTGATCGAAGCTGGGTGGACGGCCGCAGTGGTCCGCATGGACGCGATCAAGCAGGTCTGCTCCTCCGCAGAGGAACTGGGCAGTTCCTGTGGCCTGCCGGAATCTCCCGTCGTGGTGGTCGACGAGACCGCCGGTGATTCACCGCGCGTGGTCGTGGTCGACCAGTTGGACGCGGTCAGCACCTACAGCGGTCGGATGCCGGACAGCTACGACGCAGTAGCCGAGATGCTGGACGAGGCGGAGCGTCATCCGCGAATGAAGATCGTGCTCGTGGTCAGAACGGTCGACCTCGAAGCCGATCCGCGCATGCGGTCGCTGCTGTCCGACGAGTCGCGGGTCGGCAGCATGGAGATCACCGGCCTTGAAGCGACTGCCGTGAAGGACGCCCTCCACGCCGGCGGTGTCGATGTCGTGTCGATCCAACCCTCTACCTTGGAACTGTTGCGCCTGCCGCTGCACCTCGCCGTGTTCAGCAGGCTGTCATCCGAGTCCCAGCGTTTGACGTACCGGACGCTGCCCGACCTGTACGAGCAGTTCACCACCCAGACCCGGCAAGCGGTCGAGGCAGAGCTGGGCAACTTGGAGTGGGCCACAATCACCAGCACCCTCGTGTCCTACATGAGCGATAACGAGGTGCTTCAAGTCCCTACAGCGGTACTCGACGAGGTGCCTCGCCGGCAGGTGTCGGCGCTGGCGTCCGCAGGCGTTCTTCTGGACGACACGGTCACCATCAGCTTCTGTCACGAGACCTACTTCGACTTCGTGTTCGCCAGGGCCTTCGTCGCTCGAGGAGAGAATCTGCACCGGTTCCTGGTGCGGTCCGGCCAGCACCTGTTTCGGCGAGCGCAGACCCGTCAGGTACTGGAACACCTTGCGGGCACCGACCGGCGGGCGTTTCGCGCGACCGTCGGCGAGCTGCTGACCAGTACCACCGTCCGGTCCCACCTCTTGGACGTGGTTGTCGGCGTGCTGGGACAGCTTGACGCCGATGGCGACGATTGGTCGGCACTCGAACCGCTGGCATTCGGTGATTCCCGGCGGAGCGGGAAGCTGACCGCGCTGTTGTCCTCGGCGCGGTGGTTCGACGCGGCAGACCAGGCAGCCCGCTGGGAGGTGATGCTCCGCGACCCCGACAGAGGTGGTGCAGCCAACCAGTTGGTCATCGCGGCCAGGGAACGGCCGGAGCGCGTCGCCGAACTCGTCCGTCCTTACATCGGTACCTCGCAGGAGTGGAACAACCGGCTGAGGTCGATGGTCGAATGGTCCCTCACCCCTGGGCTGGTGGACTTCACAGTGGAACTGGTCGAGCAGGGCCTGCTCGACCACGCCCGTGGTCCCATCGCGATCAACAGCGACTTCTGGAGCATCCTCTACGGCCTCAAGGACGACGAGCCGCGTGGAGCCGCACGCATCATCGGCGCCCACCTGCGCCGCGCACAGGTGCGCGCTCAGGAGGACGGCAGTCACGACCCGTTCGCCTCGGGACATCTCAGAAGCGGCTCCAGCGGCGGCGGCGCATCCACCATAATCGACATCGCCGAGGCCGCACCGGAGCAGTTCCTCGTCGAAGTCCTCCCGTTTCTCGTAGACGTCATCAAGGCCACCGGCTTCCACGACCATCCAGAAGGCCTGCTCGCCAGCCCGCGATGGAGCTATCGCGTCATCGACGTCAACCCGCAGATTGACAGCGCACTGTTCACCGGTGTCGAAAAAGCGTTGTGCGCCAACGCCTTCCGGATAATGACCGCCGACGACAACGTCGTCAGGACCCTCGCCCGCAGTGATCTGGAGGCACTGCGCTTCCTGGCATGCCGGGCGTACACAGCCGGCGCGGAACAAGCCGCCGACGAGGCAGTCGAATGGCTGCTGTCCGATCCCCGCAACTTGTGCCTGGGCTGGAGCGACAGCCCTCGGTGGGCCAGCCGTCAGCTCGTCGAAGCCGCATCACGCCACTGCGACGACGACCATCTGGTAGCACTGTGCCGAATGCTGCTCCAGTACTACCCACAGTGGGAGATCTCGGTGCAGGGCCGCTCCGCACACGGCTACAGCCAATACCAGTTGCTCACCGCCATCGCCGGAGAGCGACTCCTCCCGGACTGCGCACGCCGCATCACGGAACTCGAACGCCGCTTCCCCCACGACCGGCCTGCGGCGCCCAGGCCGCTGATGGCGCACTTCGTCGGGCCGCCCGTACCGGAGAAGGCATCCGGGTTCATGACCGACCAGGACTGGCTGCGGGCCATCGAGAAGTACCGCGACAACACCAGGAACTACTCCACGACTGCGGCGGTCGGAGGAGTTCTGGAGCTGGCGCGGATGCTCGGTCGCACAGCTCAAGCCGAGCCGGAGCGCTTCGCTCGCCTCGCCCTGACCTTCGACGCCGACATCCCCGCCCACCACATCGTCCACGTCGTCGAAGCGGTCGCCGGCAAGATCCCGACCCCGCTGCTGTCCGAACTCTGCGCCCACGCCTATCTCGTTGCGGGCCCGGCGACAGGCCGTGCCGTATGCCGCGCGGTCCAATCAAATCCGGGCACCATCGACGACGTTCTGCTGGGCCTTCTGGAGCACTATTCCCAGGACAGCGACCCCGAGCGTGAGACAGCACGTACCACGTCGCAATCCGGCCAGTGGTACTTCAACGGCGACCTTCACACCGCGGGCATGAACTGCACGAGAGGTGCAGTCGCCGAAGCGATCGGCCAGGTGCTCTTCGCCCGCCCCGAGCTCGGCGACCGCCTGCTGCCCACGGTGGCCCGGTTGGCCAACGACCCGATCATGGCCGTCCGCACACAGACCACCGAAGCCGTCCTCGCCCTGTTCAACACCCACATCGAGGAAGCGCTGAACCTCGCAGACCAACTGCTCAGCGAACCGAAGATCGACATATTCGACTCCCACCCGGCCACCAGGCTGCTGACCTACGCGACACTTCGCGCCCCACAGCGGTTCGCCCGACACCTCGCGCGCGCACTCGCAGGACCGGACCCGATCGCCGAACGCGCAGGGCACGTCTGGGCCAACGCCCTCGGTAGAGACCGCCTCGACTCCTCCATGCCCACCGATCCGGACATGCTCGCCGTCGCCGCCCGACGAGGTGCTGCGACCACCATGGCCAGCGCTCCCGAGATCAGACCCGATCTCGTGACACGCTTCTTCAACGACAGCGACCCAACCGTCCGCGAGGCCGCAGCTGCTGCCGTCACCTCACTCGACCAAACCGACGCAACCACCACGCAGGCCCTCGTCTCGGCATTCACCACAAGCACGGCATTCACCGACCACTTCGCCCACCTGTTCCGCGCCTTGGACGACAGCCTGGCACTACTGCCGGAAGTGATCGTCGACGCCTGCGAACGAGCGATCGACATCGCCGGTGGAGAGCTGGGCGACATCAGGACCGCAACCGCCGCAGTCAGCCACGACATGGTCGCCATCGTGCTCAGGCTCTACCGCCAGAGCCATGACGATGTCCGCGGCCGATGCCTGGACGTCATCGACCGCATGTCCGACCTCAACGCCTCCGGGCTGTCTGGCGACTTCACATGGGAGCGCTAGTATCCGCGAACTTGCCCGGATGCCCCTTGGTGATCGAGTCTATCCCGTGATCTTGGGACAGTCCCACCGGCTCCGCCCGGGAAGCGGGCAGCGTTCCACTCGCTCGCACCGCGCCCAGCCACTGAGGGCGTCCGTCATCCATCAGGTGAATGGCGAGGAAGCCGACGCCGCCCTCCTGATCGTCCCCGACGACCGCCGCGCCGACGACCTTGTCAACGCTTGGACCTCTGGTGAACACAACGACGAGGTAGCCGAGAGCCTCCGTGTCCTCCACTTGCACCCCGACGCTGGGGCCCGCCTCGAGGTGCATGAACATGCCGGGTCCTCTCCGGCGCCGCCTTGAAGGCGACAACGACGTACTCGCCGCTCGAGGTGCCGTAGATCAGGCAGGTGCGGCGTTCGCACACCTTGGACCCACTACCCAGCCAAGGCTGCGTGACAAGCCACTGGGCGGACGTGTGTGAGACATTCAGCGCCTGACACGGTTCCACCAGGTCCACACGCGGCGTGGCCAGAACGCGCGAAGTGGGCGTTTCGGGATCGCGCTGTCACAGCACCAGAGGTTTTCGGCGCGGTACACACCGAGCGTGAGGACGGTCAGAAGGCCGTTGAGGAAGTCCTCCGCCTCCTTCCTGGCGAGCAACCGCTGCTCATGCCACCAGTACGCCCGCCAGTCGCGTTCGTCCCACATGACCTGTTTACTGCCGAACCGCTGACTGGCGTGCCTTGAACCGGCCAGTCGGCGCTTGCGGCGGTAGACGTTCCCGCCGAGCAGACCCAGCACAGCTCCGACCAGCAGCACGTGCGCCGTCCGCAATATCTGCCGTTGCATTCCGTCCCTCGTCTCGACCGGGCCAGCGGCCTCCGCCACGGATGGTGGGGCGAGGGCCGTGTCGCCGGTACCGTCGCTCTCCCGCGCTCACTCGGACCGGCCTGGTTCCTCAGGCGCTTTGGCGTCGGTGTCCGATACTTCTGTCCGCCTGCGCGCTTCCGCCTGTACGGCGACGTCGTCGCACGCCGTCCATCGGTTCCAGTCCGGGCGCTCCGGTGGGCCGGGGATCGTCATCACGGTTGTCCACGTCATGCGGCCGTCCTGCGTCTGGTCGAAGTATGTGTCTTCGGTCGTTTCTGGAACGGGTGGTCGTGGCCACGCCACGGGTGGTTCCTGGTGGGCCCTGGTGGGCGTATTTCCGCGCCCGCTTCGACCAGTACAGAGCGGATGGTGAGCGCGGACAGACGATGCTTGATCCCGAGTGACCGCAGGCTGACCATCGTCCCGTCGTCGTGTCCGTGTTCGTACACCGTGCGCAGTTCTTTGCCCGCCTCGAGGCGAGCGGGACAGCCTGCTCGGTGTCTGCGTATCGCGTCGCGGATCGTCTCGTCAGGAGTGGCGGCGCAGACAGATTCGCACGGCCCGGCCGTCGCCGTCACCGGTGTGCCGAATCGCCTGAAGACCTTTCGCACGGTCGGTGCGGTCGTTCCATGCATTCTGGCGAACCGTCGGAGCGGCGTACCGAACTGGCGTTCCTGTGCCCACTGGCAACAGAGTTGCCGTTCGATCTCGACACGGAGCGGATGGTCTTCGGGAAGTCGAAGCACATCCGTGTACTGAAAGATCCTCACTCGCACACGCGGAACGAACCGCACCGGTTCCCGCGTGGACATGGCCCGAGTCACCAGGTTGAGGTCGAGTCGGATCACCCGTTCCCCATCGGGACGTTTCTGTTTAGCCAATTTCTGTCTCCGACGAGTGGCACCTCAGTGAGTACGGGGGCCGGTTCGTGATTGGTCGAGCGGTCATGTACTGGGAGCGATCACCACAACGAAGGGCGAACTCATGGCCGGAAAGGCTGCCCGGCGCACATCCCGACGGTGGTGATTCGGAGCACATCAAAGTCCACCACGTCCGCCCGGTGCCGACGTGGTGGACTCCACGGTGCTTCGCGCGATGACGCGGGCCGCTCGGTGCCGAGTGCATCGCGGGGTAGACCTTCGGCGTGCCGTCGAACGGCAGACACTCCTGTTTGCCGACTTCCAACGCAGGAAGTTGTTCGGTCGGCGAGCGCGCGATCGTTGCCTGTGCACGTCGCTCACGTTCCCTAATCAGCAGGACGTGATTCCAGTCATCCCGCTCCCATCGAAGCCGGTGCCTGCGGTACAGCACCACGAAAGCCGCACCGATGAACACCAGCACGAGAACGAAACCGCCACCCACCCACAGAACTGTCCGGGAATAAATGACGTGGTTCATGGCTTATCGGGATCCGGCGTGCCAGCGAACACCGACCGCAGAAACTTCTCGAAAGTATCGTAATCGATGACTTTGCCCTTGACCTCGCTCGGGTTCACCCACCACAGCGCGGTCGCCTGACCGGGAAGCCTCGCTGGAGGCACAAGAACCAGCGACCGGGGCTTCAGAAGCTTGACTCCACCGGCTTCGTCGCCGAATCCGTCACTCGGCTGTTCCCATCCGGTGGTGGTGAAGAAATAGGCACGGTCGGTGTCACGACGGAACACGACAGGGGTGCGGTTCCTGCGGAACCCGGTGGACCTCCGCACCTTCACCGCGACGGCACCACGCATCTCGATCACGTCGAATCGGCCACCCGTCACGACCAGGATCGTGGGCATGACCACCTGGCGTGGCTGCCACCATCGCGTGATCTGGTTCAGCTCCGTCGTGGCGAAATCACGAGGGATGATCGGGGCCAGCTCGGCGGTCGGCTTGCGGGTGGTGCCGTTGTGCCACTCCCAGTTCCGGCCGTTCCACGTCGAACCGCCGACCACCGGCCACCCCAGAGCCGCATACGACAACGCAGCATCGAGGGGTGCTCGCTCCGCTCGCTCGGCCGGCGTTAGTACCCGTTTTCCCTGGCCTACCATGTTGGGCCTCGCGCTTCCGTCTCTCACCGGTAGGGCGAGCCGGTGACCAACTCCCACGAGGAAGTGACGCACCCAGGTTTTCCATTGGCGCGGACTCTGAGTCCGTCAAGGGGCTGGCCACCGGCTACCCCTGGGTCCGTTCCTTGTCGGGGAGGGATCGGCCCATGGGGCCCTGGCCTGCAAACTTGCGGGCCAGGCGATCACCACGGAACCCCGTGGGACCGATGTGGAAAAGGGTGTGGGACGTGCTCCCACGCCTGGCCGTGTCACCCGTTCGTGCAGGTGGCTACGCTGGACGGTGGCGCGGGCATACTGTCGGACCGAGCGGGGTGCTCATGGCACGTCAGCCGAGCGAGATCATGGAAGTCCACCGCCGAGTCGGAGCAGCCTTGGCGGAATATCTCAACGAATCGCCGCTTACACAAGGCGATTTGGCCCGCGAGACCAGTTACCACCGTACATCTATTGCCCACATCATTGCTGGCCGCCAGTTCCCGGATCGCAACTTCTGGGAAAAGGCAGACCGCACCCTGGACGCTGGAGGTGATTTGGTCGCAAAGTACGACATGGCACGCAATCACGAGGATGAACTGAAACAGAAGGAACTTGACCGTCAGCGTGCGGTACGTCTGACACGAACCAAGGGACTGGCTCTACCGAAACTTGAGATAGATGCCTCCGATCCGCAGGCGACTTCGTTTTACGCCACGGCTGAACCGATCGGAGAGGAATACATTGAGTACCTACGCGATGAGATACGGACTTTCGTCCGCCTAGATCAGCAGTACGGCGGAGATGCTGCATCACCGGTGATCCTGCAAGCCTATAAACAGATGCGCCATCGAGTCAGCACGAGTGAGATACGCGACAACCTGCGGCGAGATGTGTATTCTGCCTTGTCAGAAGTGGCAGAGGTCGCAGGCTGGAGCCTGTACGACTCAAAGCAAATGGACACACTGACCGGCCGCATCAACCACGAATCACTCAGTTTCGCCCGACTTGCCGGCGACAGGAACATGGAACTATTTGTTCTACAAAATATGGCGATGCATGCCGAAACGTTGAGGCGGCCGCAAGAGTCAATCAATATTGCCCACGCGGTCATCGAAGGCAATCGCTTGTCGCCGCGCCTTGAAGTGTTGTTCCGACTACGCCTGGCATACTCATATGGACTGCTAAGGGCCGAGAGCAGGTCGACCGATGAGTTGAAGCGCGCCGCAGTTCTATTCGAGGACGGCGTACGTGACGACGATCCACACTGGGCGTGGTGGATCAATAGTGGTCAATTTTCATGGTTCGAGGGGGCCGTTCGCCTCAAGCTTGGCAAGACCACCGAGTCCGTGGACTACTTCGAGTCTTCGGCAAACGAATCTCCTGAACCTCGCATGAGCTTCATTTACAAGCTGTGGGCCATATACGGCTATGCAGTCAACGGTTCATGGGCTAGCGCCGAACAGGCCCTCCAAAGCCTGATCGGCGATGTCGGGGTTTTCCATTCACGTATGGCGACGACCCGGTTGGCCGCAGCCCTTGATCTAATCAGCAAAGGGAACGCACCGAGCTCGCTCAAGGATCTTGCCCTATCAGTCCGGTCGAACTTGGCTGCAAGTACCTGATGTGAACCGGATCAGGCCACCGCGCCAGCAATCCGGGCGATATGGGTTGACCGAACACGGCAGCATCCACCTACGATTCGGACACCTTGCGACGCCCACGTTCGAGCATAACCGGGCGAGTACGCAAACGATCCTACCCACGATCGGTGCATAGGATCCCAGCCTTCGCCGCTATTCGGATACGCGACGATCGGCTTTCTGCTGACCTCTTTGGCGATGGTGACTGCACCGGCCACATCGGCTGGTGCGCAGCAATTCACCCCGACTGCTACGACTTCGTCCACACCGGCCGCCACGGCAAACGCTTCGGTCAATGGTTGTCCGGCGCGTGTGGTGGTTCCAATGGTGTTATAGGTAAGCCACGCCCGGACACCGGTTCCGGAAATGAGTGATAGCAGCGCTTCAGCTTCATCCATATCGGGTACCGTTTCCAGCGCCAGCACGTCGGCTCCCGCATCGGCCAGTACTTCCATCCGGGGGCGGTGCCAGGCCGCCAACTCGGCCACACTGAGGCCGTAGCGGCCCCTGTATTCGGAGCCATCGGCCAGCGCAGCTCCGTACGGCCCGACCGATGCGGCTACCCATCGGGCGCGGCCATCGTGAGCCAGTTCGGCCCGCGCGGCGTCAGCCAACTTGACGCTGCGCCGCATGAGTCGGGCCGCGTCCGCCCGGTCGATACCGCGCGCCGCGAATCCGGGGAACGAGGCTTGGTAGCTGGCTGTCGTCGCGATCGACGCACCAGCTCGGTAGAACGCCAGGTGCGCCGCCGTGATTTCGTCCGGTGCATCGACCAGCAGCCGGGCGGACCACAGAGCATCGGACAGATCGTGACCGCGCGACTCAAGCTCAGTAGCAAGACCACCGTCCAACACGAGCGGGCCGGAGGCGTTCAGCATGTCCACGCGCCCGAGCGTAGGACGGCCAAGGCTTCTTAGTTGCTCACGTGCTCAGCCCGGTGACGGGTGAGCAAGCGGCCTTTCGCTCACCCACCCTGCGCCAGCCACGGTGCGAGTCCGCCCGCGGCGCGGCAGGCGGCCTGTGGTCGGGGTCGGATCAGGCGGAAACGACCAAGCGGACGAACCGCTTGTCGATGATCTGCCCGTCCGTCAGGTCTTTGTCGGGGGTGCCGGCGGGGTAGGCGGTGATGACGGGTTGTGCCGTGCGGTCGTGGTCCCAGGCTCGGATTCCGGCGCACAGCCGTTCCGCGAGGTGTTCGCCTGCGGGGCCGTGGCCGGTGGCGCCGAGTTCGAAGCGGCGTTCGGTGGCGTCGGGTGCTGGTCGGCGCAGGGTGAGGTAGGCCAGCGAGTCGCCTTGGACCAGGGCGGGGCTGCTGTAGGTGAAGGCCGGGGCGCACAGTCGGGCCTCGACGGCGGCCTGGGTGGCGGCGAAGCGGCAGGTGCCGGGTTCGACGCCGGTCAGGCGTGGCCAGATGAGGTCGGTGGACTCCATCGGCACGACCGAGGCACCGGACCACACAGTGGTCGCGGGCTGCGTGAGGATCCCGTGCAGGGTTTCGGGATCGATGGGCTGGTCAGGGTCGAAGTGCAGGTCGACGTCGTCGGCGATACGGGCCTTGCGTTCGCCGTCCTGGCCGTCGCCGAGCATGGGGATGAAGCCGCACAGTTGGCTGTCGGTGGCGCGCAGCACGCCGTTGTCCTGCTTGACGAACGCGACGCTGCGGGCTTGGCCGCGCCAGTGCAGCGGCACCACCAGGCGCCCGCCGGGGGCGAGCTGGTTCAACCACGCGGGCGGCAGGTCCCACGGACCGACGGTGACGATGATCCGGTCGTAGGGGGCCCGGTCTTGGTGGCCGAGCGCGCCGTCGCCGGTGACGACGTGCACCTGGTCGTAGCCGGTGGCGTCGAGGGCGAGGCGGGCGTGGGTGGTGACGTCGGGGTGGATGTCGATGGTGGTGACGTGGCCGGTGTCGCCGATGATGTCGGCCAGCAGTGCGGCGTTATAGCCGGTGCCGGCACCGATCTCCAGGACGCGGTGCCCGGGTCGGGCGTCGAGTTGGCCGAGCATCATGGCCACGACGGTGGGCACGGAGATGCAGCTGGCGGGCCGGCCGCCGGGTTCGCCGGGCTTGATGGTGATGGACCTGTTGGCGTAGGCGTCATGCAGGGTGGCGTCGGGCACGAACAGGTGCCGCGGCACGGTGCGCAGCGCGTGCTCGATGGCGGCCGGGAGCTGGTGTCCGGCGTCGGCGATGTGGTCGACCATGCGGTCGCGCAGCTCGTCCGGTGAGAAGTCGGTGTCAGGGGGCGTGGCGGTCATTTATGTCCTTCCATGTCCA
The DNA here is from genome assembly GCF_050942485.1 of Actinosynnema sp. CS-041913. Taxonomy (NCBI): domain Bacteria; kingdom Bacillati; phylum Actinomycetota; class Actinomycetes; order Pseudonocardiales; family Pseudonocardiaceae; genus Actinosynnema; species Actinosynnema sp. CS-041913. The sequence goes on from NZ_CP192037.1 coordinate 7,962,541, forward strand.
GGGGCTCAGAGGTCTGTGGTGCCGGTGGGGTGATGAGCAGGCAGGCGTCCCACCGGAACGCGGGCGCGGTGGCCGCGTCGCGGGTCAGGGCGATGCCTGCGGTGCCTTCGAGGAGGCCGTCGCCGGGGACCGGTCGGCGGCCGTACAGGTGGTGTGCGAAGCGGGTGTGCAGCCGCAGGCGTTGGGCGGCCAGTTCGCTGTCGGGGCTGGCGTCGGCGGCGGTGCGCCGGAGGGTCTGGACGAGTCCGGCCCAGCCGTGGCAGAGGGAGGCGTCGTCGAGCAGGGCGAGCTGGTGGTCGTCGGTGACGCAGGCGGTCAACGCGTTCTCGGCGGCGCGCTGCCGGCGTCGGTCGCCCAGCGCCAGGGCAGCGAGCTGTTGGGCGCGGGCGAGTCCGGGGGTTCCGTAGCACCATGACGGTCGCTGCGGTCCGTGCTGGTCGACCGAGCCGGTGCGGAACTCCGACGGACGGATCGTGCCGGGCCACCACGGCCGGGTTGCGGTGCCGCACCGCCACCGGTCCAGCCAGCGACAGATCCGGTCGATCGCCTCGGCCTGTCCCGGCACGGTGGTGCCGTCGATCATTGCGAGTGCCAGTAGCGCCAGCGGGCCGGCGATGCCGTGGACGATCCCGAGGTTGGCGTGGCCGCCGGGCCACTGCGGCGAGAGGCGGTCGGCGGGTTCGTTGTGGGTCCACCAGCCGGGGAGTTGTTCGCCGTCGATGGTCACGGGCTCGGTGGCCAGCCGCACCAGGTAGCTCAGCACCTCCCGCAGGAGCACGTCGGCACTGCCGTGCAGTAGGTAGGCGCCGAGGCCGGTCATTCCGTTGATCAGGTCGAACTCGCGCAGTCGGGGCGTCAGGCCCTGTTCGATGCGCTGGCGGGCGGCGTCCAGGCGCTGGCGGACGAGTGCGGCGATGTGGCGGTCGAGGGTGTCGATCGCGGCGGCGTAGGAGGGTCGGTCTGCGGCGCGCAGGACGAACGCGACCGCCGGGGCACCCCGGAACAGGCAGGCGTCGGAGTGCGCGGTGACCGGGCCGCGGGTCATCGTCGCGATCCATCGGTGGGCGGTGGTCCACGTGCCCTGGCCCGCGTGGGCGCGGGCCAGGTGCAGCAACGCGATCCCGGCTGCCCCGAAGGACAGGGATTGCCCCCAGTCGGGCGAGGGATCGTACTCCGGTGGCACCGTCGGCGGGCCGGGCGGATCGTCGCAGCTCATCGTCTGCCGCCGTCACGGGGTCGGCGGGCTCGGCGGGCGAGTGCGGCGTGCCGGGCCAGGCGGCGGCAGGTGTGTTCGCTGGCGGGGTCGATGCCGATGGTCCGGTTGTGGTGCATGTGCAGCAGCGATTCCAGGACGACGTCGTTGTCCGCGTCGGACGGCAGTTGCACGCGATAGGCGGCCAGCGCGTCCGTCCGGGACCGCCACGCCTGCTCGACCGGCTCGGCCCAGCCTGGTAGGCGGCTCAGCGCATCTGGATCATTGGCCAGTCGGATCGCTTCGTCGGTCACCGTGCGGTCGACCGCGGGAGTGGTGCGGACGGGGTGGTCGGTCAGCCAGTCGGTGGCGTCGATGGGGTCGCCGAGGAAACCTTCGACGATGTCCACCATGCCTGCGACGGCCAGCGCTGTGGGATGTGCCGCCGTGGCGGGCAGTTCCCGCAGCATGGCGGCGACCAGAAGGGAGTCGGCGGCGAAGACGTCCTCGGCGGCGGCCAGCGTCGCGCCATGCCCGTAGCGGCCGACTTCCGGGTGGTAGGTGTCGAGCACCAGCCGTCCGATCACTTCTGCCTGCCGCATCCGCTGCGTCCACTTCCCGAGCGCGTTGGTGCACGCAGCGTAGTGGTCGGGGGTGGTGCGCAGACGCAGCCGGAGGTGGTGGGTCTCATGCGGGTTGTGGTAGCGCAGGAACCACCAGTTCTGGTCGATGTCGAGTTCTGCCAGCAGCAGCGGCAGGTGCCGGGCGATGATGTCGTTCATTCGCTCCGGGTGGGTGTGGATCTTCGCCGTGAGCCAGTCGGCGTCCGGGGCGCCGGGTAGGTGCCCGTGGGTGTTGCCCACCTCGGGCAGCGTGCCGCGCAGCGGGTTGGGTGCGGGCGGGCGTGTGGTGACCAGCGGTAGTGCGATCTCGTGGGCGTGGTGGTCGATCCAGCCGTAGTCGGCGGCGAGGGTGGCCTCGTAGAGGATGGCCTGGCCGTGTCGGGTGAGGTGGGTGTGCAGCAGGGTGGCGTGGGCTGGTTCGTCGAGGGTGAGGCGCAGGGTGCGGTCCGCGTCGCGCAGCTCGACCACGTCGGGGCATCCCCACAGCTGCCGCCACGTGTCCAGCGACTTCCGCCGGTCGTCGTTATCGGCGGGACCGGTCGGCAGGTCGGCGGTGGTCAGCCGCCACTGCGCCAGCGACAGCACGGTGCGGCGGTAGCGCACCCTCGGCAACATTGGCAGGTTCGCGTGTGGTCCCCAGTCGAACTGGTACCAGGCCGCGCTGAACGCGCGCGGCAGCTCAGCCAGGAATCGCGCCAGCGGCGAGGGCTGCTTGTCCAGCGCGAGCGCGTGGAACACCTGCGGCTCGACCACCCGGCGGCGGCATCGGCTGACCAGGTGCAGCCGGTCCCGGGTCGCGGTGACGGCCAGGTCCTCGACTGTGATCAGCGTCGAGGAATCGCCCGGCGCGCGGTGTTCCCCCAGTGGGATCACGTGGTCGAGGTAGGCCGGGACGCGGCAGACGTTCTCGGCGGGCGCGTACTTCGGGCCGAAGCTCAGCTGGGCGCGCAGCGCGCCCTCGGTCGCGGCGGGCAGCGTCCGGTAGACCTCCGCGAGGCCGGAGCCTGTGGCCATCGGAGTGAAGCGGCTGGTCAGCGTTCCGGCTGAGCGGGCGGGCGCGACGGTGAGGGTGAACTCGCCGCGTTCCATCGCAGACACACTGGTGGCGTGGACGCGGGCGGACAGCTCCACGTGCGGCGGGATGAACCGGTCGTCGAAGTCCTCGTCGGTCAGTTCGGTGACGTCGTCGTCGGTCAGCACGATCTCGCGGGTTCCGTCGGCCATCGCCCGCCAGGCCAGCGCCGCCAGCCGCTCGTCGCGCGGCGCGGCCCCTGGGACCGGCGTGGTCAGCAGGCTGCCCTCGTAGCGGGCCGGGTAGCCCAGGCCGGCGTCCGGGAGGACGACGTCGAGCAGCGGTACCAGCGTGCCGGTGCCGTACCGGTCGACGAACGCGGCGTGGTAGTCCCGCCAGACCTGGGTACCGGTCGGATGCCTGGTGGTGCGCAGCAGCGCCGAGGCAGCGAGTTCCATCTCCCGCGCGACGTCGGTGGGCACGCGGACGTCGCAGTCCAGCAGCAGGTCCGCCGCCAAGGGCGTGCGGCCCACCGGGGACAGCCTTCGCATGCGGTTCGAAAGCGTGGTGCGCAGGCGCTGCTGCTCGACGAGCGGGGTCGCCTGGTCGTTGTGGTGACGAAGCTCGGCCAGGACGACGTTGAGTTCGTCGAGCGGGGCCGATATATCCGGCAGGGCGTCGGCGTCGGCGGCGTGCAACCGGGCCATCAGGTGGGCGAACGGGTCGGTGACGGTGAACGGCGCGCGTAGGCAGGTCAGCAGGTGGCCCTGCCGCACCAGTTCGGTGAGGGTGTCGAGGACTCTGCGTCGGTCGGCGGCGAAGTCCTCGGCGAGCTTGTCGACCAGCACGCCGAACCGGATCGGCATCGCTGCCATGTCGCGGACGGCGGCGACCACGCTGGTGTGCCGGATCGCCACCCGGTTCGCGCCGTGCGGGACTTCCAAGCGGTCACCGCGCCGCACGGCGAGGTCGTTGACGGTCACGTCCAGGCGTTCCAGCAGCTCGGGAACGGCTTCGGCGCGGGCGGTGATGTCGGCCAGCCACTCGGTGTTCACTCGCACAGTTGCTCGATGGTCTTCGCCCCACTGCGCGCGGGTCGTGTCGGCTATCCCCGCTGAAGCCACGCCCGCGAACAGGCCGAACGGCGTGGGCCGGCCGATGCCGCGCAGCGCATACCGGGCGGTGGACAGGGTCGCGCCGCGGACCTGCTTGTCTGGCATCGCGTGTCCGCGCCGGATGGCGTCGACGCGGTCGGCCAGCGACGGGCTGGCCTGCCGGACCGCCTCGGCCAGGCCGGGCCGGGACCACATCCGGTCCAGCCACGACCGGCACCCCGGGATGTCGGTCGGGTCGGGCCACCGGTCGGGCGCGTCGGTCAGCGGCGCCGCCGCTGACCGCAACAGCGCGACGCCCGTGTGCCGGTACAGCGGCTTTCTCCCAACGGGAATCATCCGTTCCTCCAGGCTGTGCGGTGCGCGAGGGAAGCCAGGGGGCCGGCAGGACCGGCCCCCTGTGTCGAACCGGACAGTCGGTCTCACACGCCGCCGGTGACGCACGCCGATGCGCACGTGGGGTCACAGCCGTCGTCGGTTCCGTTGGTGCACGGGTTCAGCGCCGAGTCCGCAGGGAGGTCGGTGATGACACGGAGTTCGAGCACGAACGGATCGTCAGTGGTGGGCATCTCGGTCGTCGTCATGAGAAGTGGTTCCCCTCGTTGTTCTGGTTGGATCACCATCAACCTGACGTGAAAACGTTGTGCGACAGCGTTCACGCAGGAACTCGTGGCACCGCGTCGACTGCGTCCCCCGCAGGGGTGGACGGTGAGGACCCGGTTGGGTGAAGAGCACGCGCGGCGCACGGCACACGGCCTTGCCAGCCGCGACCGGCCCGCAACGTGATGACCGCGGGCGAGGTGGCTATGGCGGCGCGGGTCAAGCAGTATTCACAAACCGGCCACTGGCACCAGGTGAACGGCCCGGTCGGGGCGGGCAGGCACAGGGCGCGGCACAGCGCCCGGTGACGAGAGCCGAGATGAGCGGAGCCGTACGCCGGCGCGTCGGTGGCGACGAAGTGCCGCTCGTCGGTGAAAACCCCTGGCAACAAGCGAACATCGCTCATGTCCTTCTCCTAGGGGCAGGAAGCGCCGGCAACGCGGCTTCATCGAGGTCTTGTCGCCGAGCGCGGATGAGGTCCACGACACCAGCAGGGCCGGGTGTGCCTCTAGGCTGAACAGCGACTCACAGTGGGTTCACGCCCACTCACGGTCGAAGAAGGCGAGGTGTTGTCGTGACCGGCGGGGCGCATTCGACCAGTGGAGACAACGGTGAGGCCAACAACTTCTCAGCAGAACTGGCCCGTTGGCGCGACGTGCGCGGGTTGTCCCGCACGGCTCTGGCGAAGCTGATGGGCTACGACCGCTCGTATGTGTCCAAAGTGGAGTCCGGACATGAACGACCGTCTCGGGAATTCGCCCTTCAGGCCGAATCCGCGCTGAAGGCCGGTGGAGCGCTGCGCACCGCGTTCCGCGAGTACGAGGCGAGCCGCACCGGCAAATCCCGACAACCACTGCCGGCCACACAGGCCGACCAGCCTGGCGTCGGCAGCCTGGTGGTCGACCACGACGACGCCACCCTGCACTACGACGGGCACACCTATCGGCTGACCCAGCGCCGTCACCTGATCAACGGTGGTGCCGAACCCATCAACCGCTACCTGATCCGCATCTCCGTCGACCGCTACCCTGGGGATCCCGAACGGTCCAACCGCCTTTACAGCGCCGATCCCCTGACCTGGGACGAAATCAACCTGCACGCCTGGCACGGGCAGGACCGGTCGGAGCCGATGAGCTGGAGCGCTCACCACGACCGCGACGCCTTCAAGGAAGTCTGGCTGCACTTCGCCGGCGACACCGGCCACTTCCCGCTCTACCCCGGCGAGTCGACCTGGATCGAGTACGAATACACCGTCCGCGACGAGCACTGGGGCAACTGGTTCCAACGCGCGATCCGGCTGCCCACCGCGAAGCTGTCGGTGTCGCTGAACTTCCCCGCCAGCCTCACCCCGGTGGCATGGGGCCTGCACACCTCCATGACAGCCGAAGCCATGCCTTTCCCCACCGCCATCGACCGCACCACCGACGACGACCGCGTGATCTTCGCCTGGTCCTGCCAAGACCCGCCTCTCCACGCCCGCTACCGACTGGAATGGGACTTCCGCAGCCACAAGACCGCCGACACCGCCGCACCCGCCCGTCCCAGCCGCACCATGGCCGCCCTCGGCGTGGTCCAGGACGGCGACCCACTGCTGCGCCGGACAGCTCGCCCCTTCGACCTGCCCACCGAGGCCGAGGACGCCCGCCGGGTCATAGTCGAACTGCACTCCGCCGCCGAACGCATCGCCCACGCCCACACCTTCGGCAAAGGCATGGGCGTCGCCGCGCCCCAGCTCGGCATCGACCGCGCCGCCGCCATCGTGCGCCCACCCGGTGCCGACCAGCCGATCACCCTGCTCAACCCCGTCATCATCGAGACCGGTGCCGAGACCGACGAGCAATACGAGGGCTGCCTGAGCTTCTTCGACGTCCGCTGCCTGATACCCCGACCACTACAGATCCACGTCGAACACACCGACATCACCGGCGAAAAGAAGATCACCGTCTTCGAACGCGGCATGGCCCGCCTCGTCGCCCACGAAGTCGACCACCTCCACGGCACCCTCTGCCGCGACCTCCTGCCCCACGGACGACAGCCCATCCCCGTCGAACAGTACCGAGGCACGGGCCACACCTGGACCTACGGCGGATCCGCGTAAACACCACTCACAACATTCGGCGATACTCCGACCAACAGCTACGCCGATCGAGTCGGACACCGTTACGACTTTAATCCCAAGTCATGGAATTGGTCTCAGCATGGGCTGAACCCCACACTTTCGTGCCACAGCAAAGGCGTGAAGCGCGCTGACGCCCCTCGACGAAACCCGCCTGGAGGCCCTGGATGAGCAGTTGATCGACCAGGTCCGCCAGGCCCGCACCAGCGGCTCAGGCTGACCGACGAAGGTGGGATGCTCTAGCAGGAGCGCAGCATCAATCGGGTGCAATCCTCGCCAGCTCCGAATGGCGGGACTGTTTCAAGATCGGTGTGTCCGGCCCGACACGCCGGGCCTGGGGTCCGGCGGGATGGGCACTGTGAGTGATGACATCTGAGCTTGTGGGCGCACGGAAGAGCGAGACCGGAACCGGGCGGCAGCTGTCGCCGGAGCAGGCCGCCGCGGCGGCGATGGTGGCCGAGGCCAAAGCACAAGGGCTGGCGTTGACCGGTCCGGACGGCCTGCTCAAGCTGTTCACCAAGAACGTGCTGGAGACCGCCCTGGCCGAGGAGATGACCGAGCATCTCGGCCACGAGAAGAACCGGGCGGAACCCGGGCGCGAGTCGACCAACGTGCGCAACGGTACGCGGTCGAAGACTGTGATCTCGGACGCGGCCGGCGAGGTGGGGATCGAGGTGCCTCGGGACCGGGAGGGCACCTTCGAACCGCAGATCGTCAAGAAGCGGCAACGTCGCCTCACCGATGTCGACGAGATCGTGTTGTCGTTGTACGCCAAGGGATTGACCACCGGTGAGATCTCGGCGCACTTCGCCGAGATCTACGGCGCCTCGGTGTCGAGGGAGACGGTCTCTCGCATCACGGACAAGGTCGTCGCGGAGATGAACGACTGGGTGGGCCGCCCGCTCGACGCGGTGTACGCGGCGGTGTTCCTCGACGCCATCGTGGTCAAGGTCCGTGACGGCCAGGTCGCCAACCGGCCGGTCTACGCCGCGATCGGCGTCACGGTGGACGGGCGCAAGGACGTGCTCGGGCTGTGGATGGGCACCGGCGGCGAGGGCGCCAAATTCTGGATGAGCGTGCTGGTCGACCTGAAGAACCGCGGCGTGCACGATGTGTTCTTCCTGGTCTGCGACGGGCTCAAGGGCCTGCCCGACGCGGTGGCGAACGTGTGGCCGCGGACCGTCGTGCAGACCTGCGTCGTGCATTTGATCCGCAACACCTTCCGGCTGGTGGCCCGCCAGGACTGGGACGCGGTGAAACGGGGCATCACCCCGATCTACACCGCCCCGACCCCCGACGCCGCGGCCGCCGCGCTGGAGGACCTGGCGGAGCAGTGGGGCCGTAAGTACGGGGCGATGATCCGGTTGTGGCGCAACGCCTGGGACGAGTTCGTGCCCTTCCTCGACTACGACGTCGAGATCCGGCGGATGATCTGCTCCACCAACGCGATCGAGTCGCTCAACGCCCGCTACCGCCGGGCGATCCGCGCCCGCGGGCATTTCCCGACCGAACAGGCCGCGATGAAGTGCCTGTACCTTGTCACCCGCAGCCTCGACCCCACCGGAACGGGCCGCGCCAGGTGGACGATGCGCTGGAAGCCCGTGCTCAACGCCTTCGCCGTCACGTTTGGTGACCGCTGGCCGAACGCCGAAACCTACTGATTAACAACGCCGGACACACCGATCACGAGATAGACCCCGAATGGCTGGCGCTCGCCTCACAGCCGGTGTTGCGGATGCAGTAACCGTACGGGTTGCGATCCTCACCAGCTCCGAAGGGCTGGCGCTGGGCTGCCTGATCAGGTGCTTTCGTGAGTGGGGAGCTGAGCATGAGGTGTAGTTCCCACGTGTTGGTACGACACGCCGTGTGCAGGTTGGGAATCTCTCGGCGTGTCTTGTCACGCTTGGGGTTCCCAGGTGGTGGACCGGTTGGGTGTCCGGCGGAGTCCGTGTCCCGGTCACCGCTTCCGTTGGATGCGGAGCCATACGGACTTTCAGATCATCAGGGCGCCGTCGTGTGGTGGTTTTGTGGCGCTGCCGAGGTGTCGGGTGGCGTGGAATGTGCCTCGGTCGAGGTGGTAGATCCTGACTGAGTCGAGGGTCGTGTCGATGGTTGCGAGTAGCCGGGCTTCGAGTTGGAGTCGTTGCGAGAGTGTGCAGACGATTTCGAAGGCGGATTTCTGTACTCGGTGTCCGACGCCTTCGCAGATTTTCGCGACGTGGCGGAGGCGGCGTTCGCCTTCGGGGTTGGTGGTGTCGACGTCGTAGGTGACGAGGAGTTCCATCAGGTGACGGTCCAGGGTAGGGAGGTTTCGCTGGTGCCGCGTAGGTGGCGGGCGAGCAGGCGGGCTGGGATCAGGGGGATGAGGGCGGCCGGGATGTCACGGCCTGTGCCGGTGTGTGGCCATGGGCCTTCTCGGGCTTGGCTCCAGTGTTCGAGGAAGGTTCTGCGTCCGTCGTCGGTCAGTTGGACTGCGCCGCCTGGCGGTGTTTCGGTGTGGTGGTCGCCGCTCTGCTCGCGGTGGATCAGGGTGAGAGGGCATTGCCAGTGCCAGCCCTCCGGGACTGGCGAGGATCGCGACAACGTAGGCAGGCATCGGTCGGGGCTACTGCCCGGCCCCCCGCTGCTTCGTTCGGTTGCTCATCTCGGCGACGCTGGGTCTGTGGGCGCGATCTTGTCGGCGCTCGCCTCTATCGTCGAGGCGACGGCGCAGAAGCCGCCGCATCGTCGACCGGATCGCCCGTCCGCTGCGGCATCGACCGGTGACAGTCTGGGCTGCTATCGCCGGGTCGTGAAACGCAACTTTGCCCGAGCTGTTGGACTGTCGGCGTCTTTCACCTCGCGACGAGCGAATCCCGGCAACTGCTGGGCATTCCTCACCCTTGCCGTCTTGGACAGCTACAGGCGACTGATCAATATAACCGCAGAGCGCACCGTGTTAATGGATGACCTTGGTGAGGGTGACGCCGGTGGGCAGTGTGTCGTCGTCGATGGAGACGGTGTAGTCGTTGAATCCGCGTGGTGGGGTGTCGGGGTTGGTGAGGGTTGCGGTGATGCGTTCGGTGAGGCGGTGGGCGGGTGCGGCGCCGAAGGCGTTGGGGTGGGTGAAGACGTAGAGGCCGCGGGGGGTGAGTCGGCCGCGGGTGGCGGAGCGGTCGTGGTCGAACATCATTTCGAGGGTGCGGTAGAGGAGTTCGAGGTCTTTGGTGTCGACTCCGGTTTTGCGGGCGTGGTTGGCGGAGTAGTAGAGCTCGGCGCGGTAGAGGCCGTAGGGGACGGTCCATTTGCCGCCCATCTCGGTGGTCTCGCCTTTGTCGATGTCGGCTTGGCGGGTTTGGGTGACGCGGGTGATGGCGTGGTCCATAGGGAGGATGGGATCGATGCTGCGGGCCATGGTGACCTGGAGTGGGCCGCGGATTTGGCCGAGGGCGTTGGTTTTGCCGACGGACAGGACGGCTCCGAAGAGGCGGATGTCGGCGTAGCGGTCGCACAGCCAGGCGCGGGCCTGGTCGGCGTCGTCTTTGGTGATCTTGGAGCCGAGTTTGAGGCCGGTGGCTTCGTAGGAGGCTTCCAGGCGTGGGTTGAGGGCGTGTCCGGCCTGGACGAAGATGCCGTAGCGGGGGTCGTCTTCGGCGGCGAGGGTGAGGGTGTCGCGGATCTTGCGTTTGAGGGCGACGTCGGTGACCAGACCGTGGCCGGATTCGTCGTCCATGCGGGGGCGGTTGCCGGCGTCGGGGTCGCCGTTGGGGTTTCCGTCGGTGACGTCGAAGAAATAGACGATGTCGTGGCGCACGGTGGGGTCGAGGTGCGTGGCGGTGGCGGTGCTGGACATGGGTGTCCTCGGCTTTGTTCGGGGTGGGGTCGGTGGTCAGGCGGTGGCTGTCGGGGAACCGTTGTCCGGAGTGCTGTCGGTGCCGCCGTCGCCGGTGGTGGTGCGGTGGCCTCGTTGGTGGTGGTAGCCGAGCAGGAACTGGGCCTGTTGGCGCAGGTTCATCGCGGCGGGCAGGCCTTTGCCTTCGGGGATGAGGGCGAAGACTTCGTCGAGTCGCCGGTCGAAGTAGTTGGCGAGGCCGGGCTTGCTGCGGCGGAGTTTCTTCTGCCAGGCCTTGGCGTTGCGGCTTCCGGTGACCAGCGCGGCGCGGGGGTTGGTGATGGCTCCGCTGAAGAAGCGGTCGCCGTAGGTGCTGTTGACGCGTTCCCCGGAGCCTGCGGCGTGTTGGATCTGTTCGAGCAGCGCGAAGGCACGGCCGGCTTGGTAGGCGGTGTCGGTGGTGCCCGGGTCGAGGTCGGGCATGATGGTCTCCTTGGTGGTCTTGCCGTGGACCAGGGCCAGGCGAAGCAGGGCGGCGCGGCTGTCGTCGAGGTGGCCGTCGGCGCGTATACGGCCGATCAGGTGCGCGAGCACGGCGGGTGGGATCGGCTTGTTGCGCAGGGCGGCGCCGAGCAGTTGTTGGTGGATGTTGTGCGGGCGGGCTCCGCCCGGGATGCCGAACTCTGTGTAGCGGTTGCGGTCGCCCTGCCAGCGGCCGGTGGCCAGCGCGAGTTTCCACAGCGGGTGGTGGCGGCGTCCGGTGGGCCAGGCGGGGGCGATCTCGTGGTGGTCGAACCAGGCGGCGATGTTGCGCTTGAGTTCGATCAGGGGCATTTCGATCCAGTCGCGGACCATGATGCGGGCGATGTTGCCCGCCACGGTCAGGGAGCAGAACATTTCAACGTCCGGCGGGTTTTCGTCGCGTCGGCCGGTGTGGACGGTGGACAGCAGTGCGCTGACGTCGTCGGGGTCGGCCTGGTCGAGGGTGGTGATCGGGTCGTCGTCGACCTCGCCGACGTACCACCAGGACACGCGGCTGTTCTGGCCGCGGGGGGCGATGCTGTGCGGGGAGGACAGCACCGCGACCAGGCCGGTGGAGATCGCGTCGCCGCAGCGGAAGCAGATCGGGGTGTGTTCCAGGCCCGTGGTCAGCCCGTAGCCGAACACCCGCTCGTTGACGCTGACCAGGGCCGTGTCGTTGCTTGCGCCCGGCACCAGACGTCCGGGGACCTTGCCGGGCACGGTGTCGACCAACTCTCTATGCCGGCCGCAGACCAGGCACAGGCCGTGTCGGGTGCCGCTCTTGCCGCCTTTGCGGGTGGCGACCTCGGCCGACCAGAACTCGATCACCGAGTCGCTGCGGCACGCCAGGTCACCGTTCACGGCGATCACCACACCGTGCTTGGCCGACACCTCCTCCGGGCGCACCAGCCGGGTCGCCGCGCCCGAGCGGTAGAACTCGGCCACGGCCTGGGCGGTCTCGTCGTCACGTCCGGTGTCGCTGGCCGCCCATTTCTCGATCAGTTCGACGAACGCGGTGTGGCACTGGGCGACCCGCTCGGGTTTGGTGGTCTCGTCGCCCCACCCGAGCACGTACTGGGCGTCGTCGGCGGCGAGGTTGGCCACCACTCCGACCGTGCGCACGACCGCGGGGACGGTGAGCACCAACCCCCGGTCGCGCCGCTGCTCGTCCTTGAGCGGAGCCAATCCGCCGAGGGGCCGACCGGCCAGGTCCAGGTCCAGGCGCCACCGGAACTCCCGTTCCCGGTGAAAGGGGCGGGCATGTTCCAGCCTGGTGTCGGAGTACTCGACCAGACGTTGCAACAGCATCAGGCCATCCCCCTGTCCACGGGCAGGAGGCCGGCCGACCTGGCCTCGCCGTCCACCGGATCGGGGGAGACACTCGCCGCGGGGATACCGTGGGCGGGCACCTTCAGCACGCCGCCGCGCATCCGCGCCTCGAACCAGGTGAACGACACCGGGTTGCTGCCGTGGTCGACGCTGTGCAGCATCAGGCCGAAGTCCTCGTCACGCTGGATGGGCCGTTGGTCGTCGGGTTCGCCGAAATAGCCGGTGAACTCCCGCGTCCCCAGGTAGGGCTGGGTGAAGCAGCGGCCTTTGGCGACCCGTCGCCGGAACTGGTCGCGATAGGCCGCCACCGGCTTGTCTGCTTGATCGGCCAGGTCGATCTGGGCGTGGATGCGGTAGGCCACATCGCGCAGGCACACCGCGTTGCGTTGCACCCGGTGCGCCACGGTGTCCACCCGCCGGCGACCCGACACCGCGTCGGTCAACGACGCCAGGTCGGTGGTTTCGTTACGGCGCTGGGTGAACTGCACGATGGGCCGCAGCACCTCGATGAGCACTACCCGCCACCGCATCTCCGGCTTCCAGAAGACCGACTCCAGCACCCCCACCGCGGCCGACGGGGTGATCACCGGGTAGCTGACCCGTTCGACCTTCAGCTCCGGACGCGTGAACAACGCTCCCGGACCCCACACTTGCACCACCAAGGGCACCGGCTCGGAGTGCTGCGCTGAATCGGTCATCGCTTCCCTTCACTGTCGGGCTATTCAATGGTCGTAACAGGCGGCAATCCGGGTGCCCGCCACCGAGCGCGTATGGCAGGCGACCCGGATCAGTTGGACTCGCGACCGATCAAGCCGAGTCGCCCCGTGCCGGGCCGGCGTTCCTGGTGCTACGCAGTTCGAGTCGGCGCGTGATCGTGCCCCCTCGTCGGCTGCGGATCATGCGGATCTCCCAACGGCGACCGCCGATTTCGATGGCCATGCTGCCCCATCTCTCCTACCTGGGTGACCGGTCGGCCACCCTCCGCTTGCAGAGAGTCATGGTGCACGTGATCGACCCCGAAGACAAGTTCTGGTAGGGCGGCGTTTTTTTCTGGTACGGCGGGTGCTGCCGGGGTGGCGATCCGGGCCGACGAGAGGCATCGATGGGCGTCGAAACACCTCGGGCCGGAACCCGAGGGTTCCGGCCCGAGGTCATGGTGGTGCCAGGCAGCACCCCGCCATATCAATTGCGATCCTCGCCAGCCGCCCATCGGGCGACGCTGACGCCTGATGGGGCAGCATAGGCGCCTGTCGACGGGCCGCCTGTCGGAGTCGGAGTGCAACAAGGCGCCGCAGCCATCACGTCACCGCAGTTTCATCAAGGCCGAGATCAACGTGATAGGGCCCGAGCCACTCGTGGAGATCGCCGACCACCGGGCGCAGTTTCACGCGGACGGCGTCGGTGTCGGCGATGCGTCGGGGCAGCATCACGGTCCAGCGCTGGAGTCGCCGGAGAGCGGCGAAGCGTGCCTGCGGGACGTAGCGGGCCTGCCGGAGCAGTCGCCCGATCCTGTCGCTGTCCCCGCCGGCACTGATGACGACAGGAAGGTCGTCCTGGTCGATCATCCTGAACGCCCGACGGGGGTCGCGGCGTACCGAGTCGGCCAGCGCCACCAGCGGGCCGTCCGCGACCGCCGGGAAGTCCCAGTTGCGGCGGTGGTACTGCACGAGTTGTCCACGCGGAAGTTTCCGGTGCTCGGTCACAGGCGGGGCGTCCAACTCCAGCGCCTTGTACAGATGGGGGTAGTAGCGCGCCAGGGCTTGGAGGTCGTCCGGTTGCGATTTGTCCGCGCCGAAGTAGTAGCCGCTGACCGCGATCGCCGGGCCGTAGTCACCGGGGCGCCCGCCGTCGGCGAGGTCGACGACGACCACCTCACCGGGGATCTCCCCGCCCTCGCGGTTGGCGCGGCCCGCGGCCTGCAGCAGCGAGTCCACCGGTGCCATCGCCCGATAGACGACCGGGAAGTCGACGTCCACCCCGGCCTCGATCAACTGGGTCGACACGACCAGCAACGGCCCGTCACCCGTCAACGTGTCTTCGATGGTCTTCAGCGCGGCCCGCCGGTGGTCGGGGTGCATGCGGGTCGACAGGTGCACCACCCTGCCCTCGGTGCGTCCGGAGACCATGCCGAACAGGCGGCGTGCGTCGTCGACGGTGTTGAGCACGACCAGCGCCCGGTGCCTCTGCCGCACCTGCTCGGCCAACTCCGCCAGCGTCGGTCGCGACCACCAACGAAACTCCACCCGCCGGGCCTGCGCGGCCATCCGCACCGGGTCCGGCACGATCTCCGGCACGGCCAGCCCGTGCCACGGCGACAGACTCTCGAACACCGGTTGCGTCGCCGAGGTCAACAACACCGTCGTTCCGAAATGCTCCGACAACGCCCGCAACGCATCCAGGATCGGCAGCAGCAGCGCCTTGGGCAACGCCTGGACCTCGTCCAATACCAGCACCGCGTTGGCCAACCGGTGCAGCTTGCGCATCCGCGATGGTTTCCGCGCGAACAGCGAGTCCAGCAGCTGCACTGTCGTGGTCACCACGAACGGCGCGTCCCAGTTCTCCGAGGCCAACCGCTGCCACCGCTCCCGCCGCGCCCCGGCCGGAGTCGCCCTGTCCTCATCACCCAGATCCACATGCGAGTGGTGCTCCAACACGATCCGACCGCCGTCGGCGTCCGCGTCGTCACCATCACCGCCATCCACGCTGTCGCTGTCCGCATCGACCGGGCGGAGGTCGAGGAGTCGGCGGAACACGTCCGCGTTCTGCTCCGTGATCGACGTATAGGGCACCGCCACGATCACCCTGGACTTGCCGTGCTCGGCGGCGTGGTGCAGCGCGAACCCCGCCCCGGCGATCGTCTTGCCTGTGCCCGTGGGAGCCGACATCCGATACACCCCCGGCTTGCCCGTCGCCGCTGCCACCGCCGCGGTGTACAACTCCTCGCGCAAGTCGTGCATCGACGACTTACGGCCACGCTCCTCGGCCTCGGCACGACGCACGGTCAGATAGTCCAGGCGACGCCGCTCGAAACGGTCCCGCAACTCCGCCATGCCGATCCCGGCGCCCAGCGTCGGTTGCGCCCTGCGCAGGAAGTGGACCGCAGTGTCCAGGAAGTCGGCGTCGACCAAAGCCGAGTAGGTCAACCGCACCCCCAACTCCCGCACACCTTGCCGTTTCCGCCACGACTCGGGCAGCAGCAACGGACCGTCGAGCACGGCTCGCGCCTGCGGCACCGCCTCCAGGAAACGCTCCACCGCCTCGCCATCGTCCGCCTCGCCCGGCTGACGCAGCATCTGCCGCAACTCGGTCGAACTGGGCAAACCGCCGTGATGTCCCCACACCATCAGCGCCGCCGCCCACGCCGCATGCCGGTCCCCCGGCACAGTCGCAAGCAGGCGCGCACCCAGATCCTTGTGCGGAACACCGACCCGTTCGTCGGTTCCCTCCACTCTCGACAAGCCGTCCTGCCATGCTCGGCGGGCCTTGCCGGCGTCGTGCAGCAATCCCGCCGCGTACGCCAACCCTCCCGCACCGAACACCGACGCGAACTCTCGCGCCAAGCTGGCCGTCGACGGCGAATGCTCATCCAGCCCTTGGCGGATCATCTTGTCGTTCGCACTATGCGCCCACACACGATCCCTGAGTGCCGTGTCCTCGGTGGGCAATGCCGGATCCAGTTCGGGTTTACTGACTCGTGCATTCAGGGTGGCCGTGTGGTGGATGCCGACAGCACGCGAAGGGAGCGAAGCCGCTGGCGCCTTCGTCGGATCATCGGGGACTCGGTCGACGCTCGGGACTTGGAACGACGAGTCGCCAGGCAGAATCAACTCCGGGCAGGTCCTATCCGGGAGCGCCGCAGAACCTCGCTCGGCTTCCAGGAGTTCGACCGCGCGCGGGGGCTCATGGGCATGTGGGAGGACCAGGTCGGCAGCGGGTCGGAGAGCGGCGATGTCCGAGTCGATCAGAGTGGCCTCGTGGACGAGACCGTCCAACTCCTGTCGATCCATCGACTCGACCGCGTCGAACACCGAGGCCAGGTGAGAATGTATTTGCTGTGTGGACGGTGGGTTGTAGTCGAAGGACGACGGGACGAACGAGTCGCGGTCGTCCTCGTGGTCGTTCGTGTCCTTATTCGTGTTGGGCGTGCTCATGCCCGCCTCCCTCCACTCCGCGGCCCGTACCCCGCCGACAGCGGCGAGCCCTGCAAGTCCTCCGCGATCCGTTTGATCAACCGGTAGGCCGTGGTCGTGCTCATCCCCAGCGCCGTGCCGATCTCCGCGTAAGTGCATTCGTCGACCGCATAGGCCACCACGGCGCGTCTGTCCCTCTGTGGCAGCGACCGGATCAGCCGTTGCATGTCCAGCCGCAAAGCCACGTCATCCTCGGTACCCGCGGCGAACCGATGGAGGATCAAGGCCTCCTCCCGGCGGGCCAACTCGTCGGTCGCCGCCGCCAAGGCCTGGTCGTCCACCGCCAGCGGGGCCTCCCGCTGGGCGAGATAGGACTTGAAGACTCGATCCGCCGCGGCGAACAACCAGGCATGCAGGTTGACCGGTTCCCAGCCGGGTTCCCGACTCCGTTCGGCCGCGTAGCGCTTGAGCGTTTCACCGGCCAGATCCTGCGAGTCCGACTTCCGGCGAAGGCTCAGCCGTTGCCAGAACCAGCGGTCGAGGACCCGAAAACCCGTGGCGAGCGGGATACCGGGCGTCTGCCCAGACCACCGCTCGTCGTGGTCGGACCTCGTCACGATTACAGGTCCTCCGTGACGTGGCCGATGCGGATGGACCACTCCACGCCGTGCTCTTCTTTGGCGTTGACGTAGACGGGCCAGCCCTGCACCGCCAATGTGGCGGCGACGGCCGTCATGGTCGCTGCGCGCTGCGCGGCGAGGCGAACTTCGCCACGGACGCGGACCGCAGTGCCAGCCAACCCAACCAGCCTTCTGGGGAGGGAACCAACCCGAACGGGAAGGCTTCGAAGGGATCGATCGCGGTCACAACGTCTCCATGCTCACGCAGCAGGGATGAAAGATCCTTCACCCTCTGAGTCCCTGGAACAGGCGCCGATTTTTCACATCCGACGAAAGTCGGGGTCGCGTACAACGCTCCGCCCACCGATCGACACTCTCGACCGGCAGTACGCCTCGGAAGCGCACCGTCGGCACTCGCTCGGCGTCCGGACGCCGGTGCGCGACCAACCGGAACAGTCGACGGGCGTGACCGACGGTGTTGACGATCGCCAACGCCTGCCGTCGCTGCACCACACTGCTGTGCGATCGCGTCCAGCATCGGCCGGGGATCGACCTTCCACTCGTAGCGGACCCGTCGCAGGCGGGTGAACGACTCCACCGGCGAGTCGACCAGCGATGTGATGTCCAACTCCCGCCACACCCGCAGATGTTCGAAGCTCGGCTGGGTCGCCGACGCCAGGAGCACGGTGGTGCGAAAATGCGCCGCCAACGTCCGCAGCACGTCCAGAATGGGCACCAGCAGCGGTATCGGCAATGACTGCACCTCGTCGAGCACCACGACCGCGTTCACCAGTCGGTGCACCTTCCGCGACCGCGCCGGCTTGCGCCCGAACAACGAGTCGAACAACTGCACCGTGGTGGTCACCACGAACGGCGCGTCCCAGTTCTCGGCCGCCAACCTGACCCGACGATCGTCCAACTCGGCGTTCGAGTGGTGCTCCAGCACCGCCTGCTCGCCCAGCAGCTCCCGGTACACCGCGGCGTTCTGCCCGGTGATCGTCGTGAACGGCACCGCCACGACCACCCGCGCCCTGCCGTGCTCGGCCGCGTGGTGCAACGCGAACCCCGCCGCGGTCATCGTCTTCCCCGACCCGGTCGGCGCCGGGAGCCGATACACCCCCGGTCCGCCTTTCGCCAGGCGCACCGCGTCCTCGTAGACCCGCGTACGCACCACGTCCACCCCGGACGGAACACCACGGCCGTCGAGCAGGCGTGCACGGTTGGCCTCGAACCTCCGCACCAACGCCGTCATGTCCGCCGGCGGCAGCACCCCGGGACGCACCCACCCGTGGTGGTGGGCGGCGGTGTCCAGGTGGTCGGCGTCGACCAGGGCCGAGAACACCAACCGAATGCCCAACTCCCCCACCAGACCCGACTCCGCCCACGACTCCGGCAACAACGACGGGCCCGCCGACAACCCCCCGCGCCTCCGGGACCTCGGCGAGGAACCGGTCCAGCGTCTCCCGCGACTCCGGCGTCCACTCCAAATCGACCAGGTCCTGCCGACGGCCGAGGCCACCGTGATGCCCCCTGAACCGCCATCGCCGCAGCCAGCGCCCGATCGCGCAGCATCAGCGCACCCAACTCCTTGTGCGGAATGCCCACCCTGTCGCCACTGACGGCGACCTGCCGCAACTTCGCCTGCCACGAACACCCCGCCTTACCAGCGTCATGGACCAACCCCAACGCCGCAGCGAGGGCACCCGCTCCGAAAGAATCCGCAAAACCACGGGCCAACTCGGCCGTAGAACAAACATGATCCACCAACGGATGCCAGGAACCGGTGGCCCTACTGGGACTGTGCGCCCACACCTCAACAAACACCTTCCACGCCGCCGTCCCCCGACGAACGACGCGACCATAGAGACGAGCACCGACAAAACAGACCACCCAGACCCCACACCACCCACATGAACACCCGAACGGAGCAACGAACCAGGGCGATGCAGGGCAACAGCCCGACCGATGCCTGCCTACGTTGTCGCGATCCTCGCCAGCCCCGCAGGGCTGGCGCTGCCGTGGAGTAGCCAGACGGCAGGTAGCCACCCTGGTCGTTGCGATCCTCGCCAGTCCCCGAGGGCTGGCGCTGCGGTGCGTACATCACGTGCTCACCGCCGGCCGTAGTTGCGATCCTCGCCAGTGCCGGAGGGCTGGCGCTGCGCCGACCGCAGCACGCTGCCGTATGCGGTGGTCGAGTTGCGATCCTCGCAGTCCCGGAGGGCTGGCGCTGCGGCTCGGCGAGCACGCCGCGGCGGTCGACCTGTGCGTTGCGATCCTCGCCAGTCCCGGAGGGCTGGCGCTGCACGACGTGCCGAACGTCCTGCTCGTCCAGCGCCTCTGGGTTGCGATCCTCGCCAGTCCCGGAGGGCTGGCGCTGCCGCAAGGTGCAGGTGGACTGGCACGCGACGGACTGGTTGCGATCCTCGCCAGTCCCGGAGGGCTGACGCTGCCGTGCGGCTCGATCAGGATGTCCACCAGGCGCCGGTGGTTGCGATCCTCGCCAGTCCCGGAGGGCTGGCGCTGCCCTGCCTCACCAGCCTAGACCTGGTAAGAAAGCTCAGGCGGGTGGTCATCCTCCCGCCATGTGGGATGACACGCCGGGGCGAGCTTCGGAACCGGTCGGCGTGTCGCGTCACGCTTGTGGTTCCGAAGCAGACACCGCACCACCGACATGGTCTCAGGCCTGTGGTGTACGCAGACGTCCTGCGGTGGCATGGAGCGGTTCTGCTGTGAGTGTGGTCAGGCGGGAAGCTTCGCCGGGGGCGGGGCGAGGACGGTGACGATGTCGCGGTTCGGAGTGCAGCCGTGGGGCGAGGGTGATGTAGCGGAGGTTGGTGCCGGGGAGTTGCCCGGTGACGGCAGCGTGAGCGGCGTTCGGTGGTGAGCAGGCAGCTATGGAGTAGCCCGGTGTCCAGGAGTTTGAAGCCTCGCCACCGCCGCACTCCGACCGGTACCTCACCGACAGCGGAACCCTGGTCCTCCTGCCGTCGCCGACACGCTGGCCGATGTCTCCAACACAACCCTCACCGCACTCCGGATGCATTCTGCGATGGTCAAGTCCTCGAAGCTTTCTCACGATGCCTACTCGACATCCCCGAGCACGAACATCATCGCAGTTCGGAGGGCAACTCGATGCCATACCGCCGGAACCGCAAGTGATCGGCGGACGCTGCGGGTAGGGTGAGGCCGCATCGGTTTCAGCCGGTATCCCACTCCGGGGAGGGGGAGCGGGTGCGCCTGATGGTCGTTCTGCGGGTCCGCGAGTTTCGTGCGTTGTGGATCGCGGAGTTGTTGTCGGTTGCGGGTGATCAAGTTGCCAGGGTGGCATTGGCTGTCCTTGTGTTCGAGAGGACGTCGTCTGCGGCTTGGACGGCGTTGACCTATGCGCTGACGTTCGTGCCGGCCCTGCTGGGAGGTGCGCTGCTCTCCCGGCTGGCGGATCGCTTTCCGCGCCGCGAGGTCATGGTGGCAACTGACTTGTGCAGGACGGTGTTGGCGGCGCTCATGGCTTGGTCCTCGCTCCCGCTGCCGGTTTTGTGTTTGTTGGTGTTTTTGCTGGCGATGTGCGGAGGACCCTTCAGAGCTGCACAGTTGTCGCTCCTGCCGGATGTTTTGGGCGATGACCGATATGTCGCAGGATTGGCCGTTCGCAATATCAGTGGCCAGATAGTCCAAATGGCAGGCTTTGCCGTCGGTGGAACGCTCCTGGCGATCATCAGCCCCTATGTGGCCCTGGGCTTTAATGCGGCAACGTTCCTGGTCGCCGCACTGGTGGTGCGGTTCGGGGTCCACTCTCGACCGGCACCATCACCGGTCGAGTCGAAGCCGTCGACGGCGAGCGGCGGTGGCGCGGCGCGGCTGATATGGAGGGATCGGCGCAGTCGGGGCTTGGTGGGCTTGGCGTGGCTGGTCGGGCTGTTCGTGGTGCCGGAAGGGCTGGCTGCCCCCTATGCGTCAGCTCTGGCGGTTGGTCCGGCTGCCGTCGGTGTTCTGATGGCCGCGGACCCGGCGGGCAGCATCATCGGGGCTTGGCTGGCTGTGCGCTTGTTTTCGGAGGAGACGAGGGCTCGGCTGTTGGCTCCCTTCGCCGTGTTGGCGGGATTGCCGCTGGTGCTCTGCCTGGTTGGCCCAGGGTTGGCTTGGTCGGTGGCGCTGTGGGCGGTGTCCGGAGCCTTCTCCACCGCGTATCTGATGCAGACGCAGGCCTCGTTCGTGAAGCGGATCCCGGATCACCGCAGAGGGGCGGCGGTGGGACTGGCCAGCACTGGCATCCAGGCGTCGCAAGGGTTCGCGATCCTTGCCGGGGGCGCCGTGTCCGACTTGCTCGGGCCCAGCACGGCCGTCGCGGCGGCGGGTGCGTTGGGAGTGGCGTTGTCGGCCGTGTTGGGGTTGTCGTGGCTTCGCGCCCGCCATGCTTGAGCCCGCCCCTGGTGACGGGGGTTGCGGGCGCGAGCCCACGAGGTCGACAACAGCTGTGTTAGTCACCAGTCCTTGTTCTGCACTGTCCACACCTCCCTTCCGCTTCCGAGCACCACCTTTATCAACCGGGGGTGACGATCCACGTACCAGCCGTTACAATCGACGTCCGGTCGGACGGGGGTGTTTGGCGTGACCATGGTCCGCCACCTACGTCGGTGGCACAAAAAACTCACCAGTCCTGGGCTGCCGGCTGCCGTGAGGTGTTGGACGGTGTGGTCGCTCCCCCGACCCGTGTTGATCTATCTCGTCCTGGTCGAAGCATCGGCGATCGT
This sequence comes from Actinosynnema sp. CS-041913, assembly GCF_050942485.1. Taxonomy (NCBI): domain Bacteria; kingdom Bacillati; phylum Actinomycetota; class Actinomycetes; order Pseudonocardiales; family Pseudonocardiaceae; genus Actinosynnema; species Actinosynnema sp. CS-041913. Next base: position 7,984,359 of record NZ_CP192037.1, read on the forward strand.
CCTGACTTGGATCTTGATGTCGGGTGGGCATCCGACGACCGGCGACTGGACGATGCTGGTCTTGATCACTGCATTCGGGGTGGTCAACGCTGAGGTGTCGCGGCATGTCGAGCGCGACCGGCGACGCTTCTCCGACACGCCCCACGTGAACCTGACTTCGGTGTGGACCTTCGCCGCGGCGCTGCTGCTGCCCGTCGGATTCGCGGCCCCGGTAGTGATCACCTTGTATCTGCATCTGTGGTGGCGAAGCTGGTACAAGGTCCACGGCGTGCACGCCTACCGGCTGACGTTCAGCGCCGCCACCGTCGTTCTCGCCTGTCACACCGCCGGCGTGGTGCAGCAACTTATCGGACCCCGATCGCTGGTTGTTGCGAATCTGCACGCCGTGTGGGGCATCCCGTTGGCCATCGCGCTGTACTCGCTGGTGAACTCCGGACTCATCGCCGGCGCCATCGGGCTCTCGGAGCGGGCGTTTCATCCTCGCCGGATCCTGGGGAGCGCGCGCGAGAATGCCCTGGAGTACGCGACCCTCTGCCTGGGCGTCCTGGCGGCGATCCTCCTGGCCTGGAAACCGGCCCTCATCGCGCTGTTCTTCCCGGTACTGCAGGTGATGCACCGCAGTGTGTTGATTCGTCAACTGGAGCAGGCCGCCGCGTCCGACGCCAAAACCGGCCTGCTCAACGCTTCGGCGTGGCACACCATCGCTACAGCGGAATTCGACAGAGCGCGTCGCGACAACACCACGTTGGGCGTCCTCATGATCGACCTGGATCACTTCAAGAGGATCAACGATCAGTACGGCCACCTGGTCGGCGATCGTGTACTGGAGGCAGTTGCCCACACGCTGAAGGAGGAAGTCCGGCGATACGACGTGGTCGGGAGGTTCGGAGGTGAAGAGTTCGTCATAGCGTTGCCTGGTGTCGAGGACAAGGAGATCGTCGACATCGCCGAGCGGATCTGCCAGCGCATCCGGTCGATGCGCGTCCAGGCGGGTTCGGAAGGGCCCGAAGTCGTCAGTGGCCTCAGCGTCTCGGTGGGCGCGGCGACCTTCCCCACGGCTGGTTCCCAGCTCGACCAGGTACTCCTCAGGGCGGACAACGCCCTGTTCGCCGCGAAGGACAGCGGGCGGGACCGAGTCCGTACTGCCATGGCACCCAACTGATCATGATGCGACGACGAGCTCGGTTCAGTCGGCGCCGCCTTCTCGACTGGTACGGCGACGATCACTTCCCGCTGTGAGCTCCTCCTGGTACTGCCTCGCCCACTTGATCAGTGGACGCAGTGCCGCAAGCAGGGCGCTTCCCATGTCGCTGAGCTCGTACCAGACCGGCTGGAAGGCCGCCTCCGGTCTGGAGCTGCGTAGCACCAGCCCGTCGCGCTGCATGCGAGCCAACGTGTCCGTCAGCACCTTCCTCGTGAGTGGCCGTTCGTGAGTGCGCCAGCCGGAACGCGCCTCCACAGCGTTGATCTGCTCCAACAAGTCACTGAAGATCAGCGGCCCACTGGCCAACGACGCCAACACCGCCGAGACCCACTGACCACTCAAGGCGGTCATCGCTAGATGCAAGCTCTGCCGGTAGGGGACGTCGTCGGCGGTCATGGTTGCAGTCTCCCTTGCGCGCCGGGAGTGCAGCAGGCAATTGCCCAAGTCGTAGGGGGCCGACACAAACGTTCGTCCGGACGGGTGAAAGTTGAGCATCCGTCCCCTGTTACGTCGAAGTGCCTCGGGGACTCACCTTGCGGTAACACCAACCGCCGAGGGTAGGGAGGAAGGGCCGAGGTCGACGCACGGCACTCCTGGAGGGCCAGTCATGGTCGCCAACCAGTCCTTCACCAGAAGGGCCGATAGGCCGACCATGACTGTCCCGCAACTAGTGGCGTCGGGGTCACGGAAATGGTTGCGTGAGCAAGCGGAGACAATCATGCATCTCATCGTGTATGCCGTTGCGGGCGGAGCCTGTGGCCCCTTCCTCGCTGCATGGACGGTGCGTGCCGTGGATGGCCCCGGCCTGTTCAGGACCGGCTGGGTGGCGCGGCGGCGAAGCAAACCGTCGGCGTGTTGTAGCCACAACCGTCTGTTCAGTAGGTGCGCTTGGCGCCGTCGGCGACACCGTAGGTTCCGCACAGCCGATATTCGTAGCGCTGGCAATATGCTGGATGGCCTGCACAGGGATCGTCCTTGCGTTCATCGACTACGACTGCTTGCGTTTGCCACACTCTGTCGTAGCGGCGATGGCAATCGGAGGGTTGATCTTCCTCGCAACCGCAGCTCTGCAAAATAACCACCTCCGTCACTTCACCGAGGTCGTAGTCCTCGGACTCATCGTATTCGCCAGTTTTCTCACGCTGGCACTGACAAGCCGCCGGGGCCTTGGATTCGGTGACGTGACCTTATTTGCGACCGTCTCGCTGTACTTGGGCTGGTTTGGCTGGAGGCACGTGGTTTACGGCATCTTGGCCGCCTTCACGTTGGGTGCCGTCACAGCCGTAGCGCTACGAAGCGCAGGAAGGATCGGGAGCCACGATCATTTCGCGTTGGGTCCGTGCATCATCGCCGGCGCACTACTGACCGTGTTGATACAACCGACGGAGGTCGCTGCATGAATCGCCGCACCATGTCGTTCCGCAGGTTACTCTATCCAGTAGTGGCTGTCGGACTGACTTTAAGTGGATGCACTTCCAGTTCGGAACCCGGCGGTGACGCAAGGGATGCGAGTATTGCGCGGGGAACTGTCACCGTTAGTACGTCGACACAAGCTTCCTCGGATCAGGATGTCGCACGTGGTGCAGCGGTTGCCGTATACGTCGCAATGTGGAGGGAGATGGCGAAATCTGGCGAGACTGCGGACTGGCAGTCAGCCGTGCTTGCCCAATACGCGACCGGCGATGCGCTTGGTGTGATCAATCGCAGTCTGTACACCGATCACCTCAACGGTGTGGTGTCCAAGGGGGCTCCGACGAACAATCCCCAGGTGTCCGGCGTGGAACCCGCTGCGAATCCGACCACGGTCATGATCTCGGACTGCAGTGACAGCTCGAATTGGCTGAAGTACAAGGACGGCCAGTTGCTCGACGACACACCGGGCGGGCGACGCTCGATCACCGCGGAAGTCAAGAAGCAGCAGGACGGCACGTGGAGGGTCACCCGCTTCGCCGTGGAAGGGGTGGGCTCGTGTTGAAACGATCAGCAGCTGCAGTCGGCCTGTCCGCGGCGGTCCTGGTGGCGAGCGCGCTGCCCGCGCAGGCGGACGACGGGTACGGCTTCACCGACTGCACCCAGTACCCCAACCCCGGTTGTGAACTCGGCGCAGGCAAGAACCCCCGGCCCGGAAACGGTAATCAGGGCAACGGGACCAACAAGCCCGACATCCCTGGACAGAACCACCCCGGCACCGGCCAGGCCGAAGCCAACGGTGACACGATCATCGGGGGCAACACCAACCTGGCCCAGTGCGGGTACGAACGCAGCAGCTACCAGGGCCCGCCACCAGGAGATGCGCAGCCGGCGGCCTTCCAGGTCCTGCCCAGGACCGGTGCGGTCACCGCGGTGCCCGCGGTGTACCGGCCGCAGAGCGGGCCAGCCACTGCGCGGGTCGCGGTCGCACAGCCGCGGTTCGCGCAGGCTCAGCCGCCGTCGGGTGCCTGGTATGTCTACAAGTGCACCGGGCCTGGCTTCGCGGATGCGCTGTACCGGCCGCCGGTGTGGATCGCGGACGGTCAGCCCGGCCCGGTACCACTGCCGTCGCCTGCTGAGCTCGCGGTGCAGGCGCGGAACCAGTTGCGGCTGCCCGCTCCGAAGATCGAGGCGAATCCGGCTGGCGATCAGCTGGTCAGCTTGCCGACCTGGTTGTGGCTGGACCCCAGCAGCTGGGGCGACGTTTCGGCTACCGCGTCCGTGCCGGGCGTGTCGGTGACCGCGGTCGCGAGGCCGACCTCGGTGACGTGGTCGATGGGTGACGGTGGCTCGGTGACCTGCACCGGCCCTGGCTCGCCGTTTCCTGCTGGTGGTGATCCGAAGAGCGCCTCGCCGGACTGCGGCTACACCTACAAGACCTCCTCGGCCGGGCAGCGCGCCGACGCGTTCCCGGTGACCGCCACGGTGAACTGGACCGTGACGTGGTCGGGCGCGGGCCAGGGCGGCACGTTCCCGAACATGACGACCTCGGCGTCGGTGGCGTTCCGCGTGGCGGAGAGCCAGGGAATCGCGACCGGCTGAACCAAAGCCTCCCTCCTCACGAGGGCGGGCGTGCACAACGAAACACCCCTGTTGAGCAAGGCACGTCGAACACCCGAGTCGACGCGTCGCGATGGCGTCATGCCTGAAGGAGGTCGGTGGTGACCACTACCGCAGGTTCGACCAGCACGGAGACGACGACGAGGAAACCGGCGTCGAAGAACGCGTGGGCCGGCCGTGACGGCAAGACTCCTTCGCGCTTGAGCGGCAGCGGTCGGCGCCGCAGCGTGCCCTACCTGCTGCTCGGTGTCCTACTGGTTCTGGTGTGCGCGGCCGGAGGTGTGTTCGCCGGAATACAGCTGGGTGACCGGGAAAGCGTCCTCGCGCTGGCCCGTCCCGTTGCCGTAGGCCAGATCCTCACCACGCAGGATCTCAAGCAGGTCAGCATCGCAGCGGACTCCGGTATGGACGTGATGCCCGCTTCGGATGCGTCGACGGTGGCGGGGCAGCCGGTCGCGTTCAGCCTGCCTGCCGGTTCGCTCGTAATCCGATCGGTCCTCGGGACACCGCAGATTCCCGCGCGGGGCATGGCAATTGCCGCTGTGGGGCTCAAGCCGGGCCAGTTCCCGCCCGACCTGTCGCCCGGTACCACCGTCGCGGTCCTCACCACACCGGGGCAGGGCACGACGACAGGAACGTCGACCGGCCCTGGGCAGACGTCGTCGTGGACCGCAGTAGTGGCCGGTATTGCCACGCGTGAGACCGAGCAGACCACGGTGTTGTCATTGCAACTGTCCGAGTCGGACGCTCGCGCGCTGGCTTCAGCGCCGGCGGGGCAACTCAGCTTGGTCGCGATCGCGGGAGGAGGCCGCTGATGCTCATCGCTGTCTGCTCACTTAAGGGGTCGCCCGGCGTGACTACCCTGGCGACCGCGCTCGGCGCCCGCTGGCCGGGCCAGGAGAACCCGATCGTGGTCGAAGTCGACCCTGCCGGCGGTGACCTCATGGCGCGCTTCCGGCTGCCCGCCACACCGGGCGTGGTGAGTTTGGCCGCGGCGGCGCGAGGTCGCGGCGGCGCCGACCCGACTCTGCTCGCCCAGCACACCCAGCTTCTCCCCGGTGGTCTGCGGGTGGTGTTCGGTCCGGTCGGTGCCGAACAAGCTCGCGCCGCCCTGTCGGTGCTGGCCTCGGGGCCGTCCTCGCCGCTGCGGCGGGCCGCGGACCAGCCGGAGACCACGGTCATCGCCGACTGCGGCCGGGTCGATCCCGATTCACCCGCGTTCCCGATCATCCGCAGCGCGGACGCGATGCTGCTGGTCGCCCGTCCCCACGACGACGAGCTCGCGCACGTCGCGCTCAAGCTGCAGGCCGCCCAGCAGTGGTCGCGCCGCCCGTGCTTCGTCCTGGTCGGCGACGGCTACCCGACCGCGGAGGTCTCCCAGGCGCTGCGCATCCCGGTGATGGGTCGCGTGCCGCAGGACGACAAGGGCGCCGCCGTGCTGTGCGGCCAGGGCACCGGTCGACGTGGACCCGACAAGTCCGCGCTCGGCCGCGCCGCCACCAAGATCGCGCTCAACATTCACGCGCACTGGCACGCGCCGACCACGAGCAACGGCGCTCGTGCACCGCACCTGCGGGTGGCCGTTGCGGGTGAGCCGGTCTCGGGCGCGGCCCTGCAACCGCTCGGGCCGCAGACCCGTAACGGAGCGACGTCATGACCCGGCCCGGACTTGGCGACCCGCGCCTGACCACCTCGAACAACGGCACTGGCCCGAACCCGGTCGTTGCCCAGCCTCTGCTTGGACCGGCGGAGCTGCCTCACCGGCCCGCCGGTGAGGCCGCCGCGGTGGAGCGGCTGCGGCAGTACCTGCGCGACGAGTTGTCCACCCAGTTCAGCCAACGTATCCGGGCCGACGAGACCGTCGGCCGCCCGTCGATGGACGCCCCGCAACGTCGCCGGTTGGCCGAGGCGATCTTGACCGATGCGGCCGAGGCGCACGCGGAGGCTGAACTTCGCAACTCCGCCATCGGCGGGATGCTGGTGGCGCCCGAGGTCGAGCAGCGGCTGATCCGTCAGGTTCTCGACGAGGTCTTCGGCCTGGCCGGCCTGGAACCGCTGCTGGCCGACACCGACATCGAGAACATCAACATCAACGGCGACCGCGTCTTCGTCAAGTACGCCGACGGCCGCCGCAACCGTGTGCCCCCGGTAGTCGGCTCGGACACCGAGCTGATCGACCTCATCCGCGACCTGGCCACCCGCTCCGGGGTGGAGGAGCGTCGCTTCGACCGCGGCAGTCCGATCGTGAACTTTCAGCTGCCTGGCGGCGAGCGGGTCTCGGCGGTCATGGCGGTCACCGCGCGGCCGTCGGTGTCGATCCGCCGGCACCGGTTCGCCAAGGTCACTCTGGCCGAGCTGCGCGAGAACGGCACCATCGACCTCGCCCTGGAGAGCTTTCTGAAAGCCCTGGTGCGGGCCAAGCGCAACATCCTGGTCACCGGCGGCACGGCGATCGGCAAGACCACGCTGCTGCGCGGCTTGGCCTCGGCAATCCCGCCGTGGGAGCGGCTGATCACGATCGAGGACGTCTTCGAGCTCGGCCTCGGCGAGGACGCCGACGCCCACCCGGACGTGGTGGCGCTGCAGGCCCGCGAACCGAACATCGAGGGCCAGGGCGAGATTTCCCTGTCGGACCTGGTGTGGCAGTCGCTGCGCATGTCGCCGGACCGGGTCATCGTCGGCGAGGTCCGCGGCCCGGAGGTCATCCCGCTGACCAACGCCATGTCCATGGGCAACGACGGCAGCATGGGCACCCTGCACAGCAGCTCCAGCCAGGGCGCGTTCACCAAGCTGGCCGCCTACGCCGTGCAGGGCCCCGAGCGGCTGCCGATGGAAGCAACCAACCTCCTGGTCGCCGCTGCGCTGCACTTCGTGGTGCACCTGGAAAAGCCCCGCGACGACCCCAGCAAACGGGTCGTGTCCTCCATCCGCGAGGTCGTGGGTGCCGACGGCGCCCAGATCATCAGCAACGAGGTCTGGCGCCCCGGTCCGGACCTACGCGCGGTGCCCGGCGCGCCGCTACGTACCGACACCGTCGATCTGCTCGTCGAGGCGGGCTACGACCCGGACCTGTTCGAGCGACGCGAAGGGTGGTGGACGCCATGACCACGACCGCTGCCCTGTTCGGCCTGCTCGGCACCGGTGCGGCCGTCGGTGTCCTGCTCATCGTCACCGGGCTGCGCGGCCGACCCGCCCGCGCGGCGACGCCCTCGCGACTGAGCGCCTGGCTGGCCGCACGGCACGACCGCAAGCGGGTCGGATGGCTCGTCGTGGCCGTGCTCGCCGGCCTGGCCGTCGGCGTCGTCACCGGCTGGGTGGTCGCCGCCATCCTGACCGTCCTCGCGGTCGTCGGCCTGCCGCGGATCCTCGGCTCGAACGTCGACCACAAGCGCCACCTCGAACGCATCGAGGCGATCGCCGGCTGGACGGAGATGCTGCGCGACACCCTGGTCGCCGCGGCCGGCCTGGAACAGGCCATCCTCGCCACCGCCCCGGCCTGCCCCGAGGCGATCCGCGAGGAGATCACCGAGCTGGCCGTCCGGCTGGAACGCGGCGAACGTCTCGCGCCGTCGCTGCGTCACCTCGCCGACCAGCTGCGCGACCCGACCGCGGATCTGGTGATCTCCGCGCTCGTGTTGGCCGCCGAGCACCAGGCCCGGCAGCTGGCCGACCTGCTCGGCGAGCTGGCCGGCGAGGCGCGCGAGCAGGCGTCGATGCGGATGCGGGTCGAAGCCGGCCGCGCCCGCACCCGGACCAGTGTGCGCGTCATCGTGATCACCACACTGTCCTTCGCGATTGGGCTGGTGCTACTCAACCGCGGCTACCTCACCCCGTACGGCTCCGCGTTCGGCCAGATCATGCTGCTGTTCGTCGGCGCGTTGTTCGCTGCCTCTTTTGCTTGGCTGGCAGGGATTGCGCGGCTGCGGGAGCCTGAGCGCTTCCTCACGGAACTGGCCACGATCCGGCCACACGACGCCGACGTGGACGTCGATGACCTGCTCACCGGGAAGGGAGCGTCGTCATGATCAGCGCGCTGCTGTGGGGCGCCGGGCTCAGCGTCGGATTGTGGGCGCTGGTGGTCTACGCGTTCCCGCCCCGGCCGCCGCTGCGAGCTCTGGTCGACCGGCTGCACGCGACCCCGGCGCCACCGCCGATCCTCACCGCGGACTCCCACGGCTGGGCCCTGCGCGTGGGCCGCCCGTTCATCAAACCGTTGGCCGCGCTCGGGTTGCCCAACCGCAAGCTGCGCAACGACCTCGCGGTCACCGGCAAGAGCATCGAACACCACTTGGCCGAGAAGGCCACGTTGGCGCTGACCGGGCTGCTGCTGCCGATCCTGATGCACCTCCTGCTCGTCGTGGCCGATGTCGGTCTCGGCTGGGAAGTTCCCGCGGTCGCCAGCCTGCTGTTCGCGCTCGGCGGGTTCCTGCTGCTGGACATCAGCGTCCGGCAGGAAGCCGAGCGGCGCCGCTCCACCTTCCGGCATGCGCTGTCGGCCTATCTGAACCTGATCCGGGTCCTGCTGGCCGGCGGCGCCGGCGTCGACGGTGCCCTGTCCGACGCGGTCGGTATCGGCAAGGGCTGGGCCTTCCAACATCTGCACGGTGCGCTGGTCACCGCCAAACTGACCCGCACCACGCCGTGGTCCACCCTCGGCCGGCTCGGCACTGAACTCGACGTGCACCAGCTGTCCGAGCTGGCCGCCTCGGTCAGCCTCGCCGGCACCGAAGGCGCCCGCGTGCGCGCCAGCTTCGCGGCCAAGGCCGCCGCGCTGCGCACCCGCGAACTCACCGACGCCGAAGGCGAAGCCCAAGCCGCCACCGAACGGATGAGCCTTCCCGTGGTGATGCTCTTCGGTGGGTTCCTGCTTTTCATCGGGTTTCCTGCACTGGCGAGCGTCCTGGGAGGCCTCTGAGTACCACAAGAACCGTCCATACCGGATCCCGAACCACAAGGGAGAAGCTGATGTTTACCGGAGTTCAGGTCCTGATGGCCCGCGTCCGGGCTGAGCTGGACCGGCTACGCCGCGACGAGGGCGGTTACTCGACCGAAGCAGTCGTGGTCACCGCACTGCTGGCGGCGCTCGCCATCGCGGTCATCGCGATCATCGTCATCAAGGTCACCCAGAAAGCCAACGGGATCAACCTGTAGGTCGGTGACCACGATGCCTCGACGCCCCAGCCGACCCCGCACGCCGACCACACGCGAGCGTCTACACCGGACACGCGTTCCGGCGGCGTTGCGCCGGCTGCGGACGGATCAACGTGGCGCCGGCACGGTCGAACTCGTCATCGCCACGCCACTGCTGTTGCTGCTGATCCTGCTTATCGCGCAGTTTGCCCTGTACATGCACGCCACCCACATCGCCCAAGCCGCAGCGTCCGAAGCACTGTCCGCGGCACGGGTGTATGGCGGCAGCGCCACTGCGGGCAACACCGAGGGACAGCGAATCCTCACGCAACTGGGAAGTGGCCCGCTGCAAGAAACATCGGTCGACGTCCAGCGGGGACCGGCCCAGGCATTCGTGACGATCACCGGGACAGTGATCAACGTGATCCCATTCGCGACCTTCACGGTGCACGCTGAAGCCGTTGGGCCCGTTGATAAATTCACCCCTCCGACCAGCACCGGGGCGGTGTCACCATGACCGCGGCCCACCGGTTCCTCACGTTCGCGCCCTTGGTGTACGCGCGAATCCGCGCGCTGCGCCGTGACGAACGAGGGTCCGCCGCAGCCGAACTCACTCTACTGACTCCGCTGCTGATCCTGCTGCTGTTGTTCGTCGTGTTCTGCGGCCGGCTGGCCGACACCAAGTTGCGGATCAACGACGTGGCGCACCAAGCCGCCCGTGCCGCCACCCTGGCCCGGACCCCGTCGCAGGCCACTGCCAACGCTCAAGTCACCGCCAGCGCAGCCCTGGCCTCTGCCGGGATCACCTGCCAGTCGCTGTCGGTGTCCACCGACACCCAGGGACTCAAGCCGGGTTCCACAGTGACCGTCACCGTGTCCTGCAGCGTCGGCCTCGGTGACCTGACCTCGCTGGGTGTGCCCGGCAGTCGGACGTTCGAATCCAGCTTCTCCTCCCCAGTCGATGTTTGGCGCGGCACCTCCCCGAACGCCCAGGCGGGAGGCGCGCCATGAGGTTGGCCGCATCGCTATGCCGCCGAACGCGCCAGCTGCGCAAGGACGAGGACGGTCGGGTGACTGCGTTTGTCGTCATCATCGCGCTGGCCGCGCTGCTGTTCGCCGGGCTCGTGCTCGACTGCGGGCTCGCGCTGGCCGCCAAGGTCCGCGCGATGGGCGAGGCACAGGAAGCCGCGCGGGCCGGCGCCCAGGAAATCGACTTGGCCGCCTACCGCGCCGACGGCACGCTGCGCCTTATCCCGCAACAAGCCAGCGCAGCGGCTCACAGCTACCTCGCCGCCGCGGGCCACACCGGCACCGTGTCGGTCGCGGGCAACACGGTGAACGTGACCGTCAGCATCAACCAGCCCACCCAGCTGCTCGGACTGGCCGGCATCGGCTCGATCACGGTCACCGCAACCGGGCAAGCCCAACCGCAACGCGGAATCTCCGGAGTTCTTCCATGACCGCCCTCACACACCGCTACCCAATTCAGTGCCACAACGGGGAAGGAGACCAGGATGGCGACGACTGAAGAGATCGAACGCCGAGTCGAGGAAGCCGACGCGGCCCGCAGCGCGAAGAGGGCCGCTGCGGCCAAGCGCGTCGGTGAGCTTGCACAGCTGCGGGCAGAAGTGGCCGAGAAACTCGGCGACATCGAGCGAGAACTCGGGGACGTCCTCGCCGAGTCCAGCGACGTCATCGGTGTCGACGAGCTGGCCACGTTCACCGACGTACCGGCTGCCGACCTCACCCAGTGGCTCAACGGCCGGAAAGCGACTCGCCCCAAGCGCAAGCGGTCCACCGCCGGCACACCAACCACCAAGAGCGACGCGAGCGGGCAACAGACCACAGCGAAGACACCGCCGGCCAGCCAGACGTCCGCATCACCCGAACTCGCCGGGCCTCGCAACGGCGCGGCGGACACATCCACCCGGATTCTCGCGTCGGTGACGTGACACCGCCGCTCCGGTTCGTTCACCGTCCGCCGCTGTCTCGGGTGGCGACCGCGGAGTCGTAAACCTGCACGTTCCAAGGAATTGAGCACGTCGTGACCGCACACTCGCACTTCTCCCGCCGGAAGCCGATACGGCCGAGCGCAGGCCGGCCCAGCTGGTGGGCTCTGGTCGCCACGCTCCGGTTCGTGCGCGGTCTGCTCGCGTTCGTCGTCCTGCTCGCCCTCGTGGCGGGTCTGCCCTGGGCCCTAGTGCATTTCGTGGGTTGGCCCTTGCCCGGCCAAGTGCCGACCTGGGACGAGATCCAGGCGACGCTGCTCAACCCGATGAGCGCGCAATTCCTGCTCAACACCTTGGCGGTGCTGTGCTGGATCGTCTGGTTCTTCTTCGCGCTCGACGTCCTGCGCTGCACCATCGACGCGGCGCGCGGGATCACCTGGCCGCAGGTCCGCCCTCCCGGCCGGCTGCACGGGTTCGCCGCGGCCCTGATCGGCACCATCGTGCTGACCCTGCTCGGCAACCGGACCCCGTACACGGCGCCCACCCCGACCACCGCAACCCTGACCGCCGATCTCACGCCCGTCGCGGTCGTCGCACCGCTGACCCCAGGCCCGGCCACGCCCGCCGCGGCTTTGCAGGCGGCCGGCGTCCCGACGACCACGTTGGTGATCGATCGGGCAGCACCTGCCCCGCCGGGCATGGTCCACGTCAGCGAGGAAGTCCGGCTCCCGCACGACGGGATCTACGACAGCCTGTGGCGGGTCGCCGAACGCATCTACGGTCCCGGCGGCGGCAGCCGCTGGCCCGAGTTGTTCCAGCTCAACCGCGGCGTGGAGCAACCTGACGGCCATGCGCTGACCCAGCCCAACCTTGTGCGCCCCGGCTGGAAGATCACCGCCTACATCCCCGCCCCACCCGAACAGCATCCCCCCGGCGAGCAGCAGCCGCAGGTGCCGCCCCAGCCGCCGCCCCCACCACCTCCGACGAGCACCGCGCCGACCACGCCACCATCAACACAGCCCGCACCGAACACGACCCCGGCGCCGGCCACGACGGACCAGGCCGGCAAGCACCGCGACGACCAAGCCGAACCGGGACTGGACCTGCTGACGGGCGTGTTCGTCAGCCTCGGCCTCGCTGGAGCCATCACCGCGGCCACGGCGTCAGCCAGGATGTGGCGCCGACGCCGCTACCGCATCGGCAGCGGCGACCGCGCCGACCTGCACCGCCCGATCGCGCCCGTGGTCCGCGCCCTGCGGGCCGCGCACGACCACGACGACGGCGACCAGCGGCCCGGTGACGACGTGGAGTTCGTCGACCTCGCCCCGGCCCCACCGCAGATACACATCACCGCCGCCGGGGCCCTGGAACCCGACGACAAGCCAGTGCCGGTACCGGCGAGGGTCGGCGTGCGGGGCGGTCGCGAACTCGCCCTGAACCTCGCCAGCACCCGCGGCCTCGGCCTCGCCGGCCCCGGCGCACCCGCCGCCGCCCGCGCCCTCCTGCTGCACCTACTCACCGAACAGCAGCCCGGCGAGGGCATCCGCGTGCTCGTGCCCGCCGATGATCTGCACCTTGTCTTCGACGGTGCCGACGTCGAGAACCTGCCGTCCACCATCCACGTCGTCGCCACGCTCGACGCCGCCCTCGACGAGATGGAAGCGGCCCTGCTCACCCGCACTCGCCACGCCATCGAGGAGACCGAATCCCAACCCACCCCGGCCTCGCTTGTGCTGCTCGCCAGTCCCGCAGCCCACGCCGAACGTCGCCTTCAGGCCATGCTCGACAACGGCTCCACCCTCGGAATGGCCGGCGTGCTCCTCGGCCAGTGGCGACCCGGCGCGACCGTGCGCGTCCGCTACGACGGCACCGTCAGCGCGGCCAGCCCCGGCCTGGGCGACGCTCTGGTCGACACGCGGCTGTTCAGCCTGCCCGCGGCCGACGCCACCGAGTTGCTTGCCGTGCTCCGTGATGCCGAAGGCCCCACCGAACTCACGACACCGGCTCAGACCGAGCTGGGCGGCGAACACCAGGTGCCTCTCGCGGACGACCGCGAGGACGAACACGACGTTATGCACGCGCCGCCCGTTCCCGAGCAGCGCTCGGTCGAGGAAATGACCCAGCTCGAATCCACTCGCCCGCCGAAGCCGGAGGACAATTCGCAGACCTCTCCGGCCTCGAACCGGCAGCTGCTGGACGCCCCGCCTGTCCCCGTGGACGTCCAGTTGCGTGCCCGGGCCCCAGCCGCACCGGATGAGGACCGCGGCACAGCTGCCGAGCCAGCCGGTGACCGGGCACGGCAGCCCGAGCAACCGCTAAAGCCGGAGAACTGTGACGAGTCCACGCCGCGGCGACCGCTGGCCGTACGCGTGCTGGGGCGCCTGCACGTGGCCCTTCGCGCCGACGAGGGAGACCGCGAACTCAACGGCGCGCTCACACCGAAACAGCGCGAAGTGCTCGTCTACCTCGCGCTGCACCCGCACGGCGTCCGCCGCGAAGTCCTCAACGAGGCCGTCTGGCCCGACAGCCGGCCGCCACGGCCGTACAACTCGTTCCACAACACCCTGTCGATGATGCGCCGCGCGCTCGGCGACGCCACCGACGGTCTGATCACGAACCTCGTCCTTAACGACGATGGCCGCTACCAGCTCAACGACGAACTCGTCGTCGTCGACTACTGGCAACTCCAGCACGCCCTGCAGGCGCCCCGCCCCACTGACGCCGAGGCCCAGGCCCAGCTGCACGACGCCATCGAGCTCTACCAGGGCGACCTCGCCGAGGACCTACTCGTCCCCTGGGTCGAGCCGTTCCGCGAAGCCACACGCCGCGACGTCCTGGACGCGCTCGGCACCCTCATCGGCGTACACGGCGACGCCGACTTAGACACCTCGCTCACGCTGCTGGAACGCACCCGGAAGCTCGACCGGTACAACGAAGGCGTCTACCGCGACATCATCTGCGCCCAGGCCCGCCTCGACCAGTACGCCGCCATCCCGCGCACGCTCGCGCTGCTGACCACGACACTCGACGAGATCGGCCAACGCCCCAGCGCCGACACGCTCAACCTCGCCGACTTCCTCCAACGTCGAGGCAGCACCCGCCGGCCGCTCTCCACCGACAACGCCGCGGCCAGCTGAACCGCGCCCGACATCGCAGCTGGTGCCGCAGTCAGATTGATCGTCATCGTCCGGCGACTGATCGCCGTCATCCGGCGCCTTCTGCAGCTGCTCGATCAGATCGAGGTTCTCTTCCGCCCAATCGATCAGAGGCCGCGCCCGGACCAGCAGTTCTGCAGCGGCGGGAGTCAGCGAGTACTCCACCGACCGCGGGAACGTCCGCTCCTCGACCCGATCCACCAGACCGGCGGTCTCCATCCGCCGCAGCGTGCGGCCCAGCGCCCGGCTCTGAATCCTGCGCACGGTCCCGGTCCACGGATCGAACGTCGTCATTTCCTGAATGGCTGAATGAAGTTCGCTGTAATGCAGCGGGCCAGCGCTCAACGCCACGAGAATGCGCGGATCCATTCCCCGTTCAGCACATGGCGGAGATCCCGCGACCGCGCTAGGTATCTAGCGCCTCCCGTTACCATGAGCCATTTTCATCGTGACGTCGCAGGTCACGGCGCAGGCTGAGTAGTGGGAGCGTGGTGGGCGAGGCTCCAGGTAAGACAGCAGTCGACCAAGATCCGATGCCCCAACCGGGAGCCTCGCCGTGCGGTCCTACCCTGCCGCGATTCCGCTGTCCAACCGCACCCTCGTCCGCCTGGGCGACCTGATCCGCGCCGAGCGCGTGCGGCGACGATCCCGGTGGCGGCGGCTCGATCCCGGTCGTCAGGCGCTGCTCGTGCTCGCCCACCTGCGCAACGGCGACACCTGCGCTCGTCTGGCCGCCGGTTTCGGGGTTTCCTGCAGTACCGCCTGGCGCTACGTCCGGGAAGCGGTGGACCTGCTCGCCGCCCTGGCCGACGACCTTCACGCCGCCGGTGAACGCGCCGCCCGACTCGCCTACGCGATCCTGGACGGCACCCTGGTCCCCATCGACCGCATCGCCGACCAGAAGCCCTACTACTCGGCCAAACACCGTCGCCACGGCGTCAACGTCCAGGTTCTCGCCGACCCGGCGGGCCGGCTGGTGTGGGTCTCGCCGGCTCTGCCCGGCGCGGTTCACGACCTGACCGCGGCCCGCACCCATGGCCAACCCATGGCCCAATGCCACTAACTTTAGCCACGTTTTCACAGCTCAGATCGATCCAGAGGACGTTCAGCTCGACCGGATCCGGGCCATCCCGGACTCGTTGGGGCGAGAGGCGACCTGGGGATCTGCGCCTGCGCGATGCAACTATGTCCTAAGTGGACAATCTTTCGTAGTGTCATCCGGCCTGTTCGGCGGACGAACCTGGCCCTGACCAGCGGAAAGCTTAAGTTAGTGGCATTGACCCATGGCCTCGTCGACGCGCTGACCGGCCACAGCGTCACCACCTTCGCCGACAAGGCGTATCAAGGCGCGGGCGGCACGGTGCGCACCCCGTTCAAGCGCCACGCCACACGCCCTCACCTGTCACGCGGTCAGAAGGCGGTCAACCGTGCCCATGCCCGCATCCGCGCGCTCGGCGAACGCGCCGTCTCGCTGCTCAAAGGCTGGAAAGTCCTGGCCAAGCTCCGCTGCTGCCCACGCCGGGCCACCACGATCATCGCGGCCATCCTCGTCCTGCACCACACCGAGACCCGCCGCCAACCACGATGAAAAGGGTTCCATGTACACCCCTCATACTTGTTCGCGATGGCCCACCTACACCCCGCCCCCGCAGCACAGGCGAGCCCTGAGATTCAAAACTGAGAATCGCCTCCTTTTCCGATCAGAAGGCGTATAATCGCCTCCGTCATCGGCCACTTCGGTTGATCAGTGTCAAGGTTGTCAAACGCTACGTCAAACGAGGTACCCGTTGCAGCGTATTTCCCCTTAGGACGAGCTGGCGTCACCACATCGAGTGACCAACTAGTAAATCAACAGCACAGTCAGTGATCACTCTGCAGTGTCCTGGTCACCTACCGAACGACGGTCCGATTCAACCGCCTGTTAGAGCGGTAGCCCTCCGACTCCGCGAAGCGCCTAGTCACCAGGCCGCAGGGCCTACCGATGTAACGCCCAACTCAGTGGCCAACAGGCACATGAACAGTCGATTCGGGTGGGTGGTCACCTGTCGTCACTCGTGACCCCGTGGTCGCCCTGACTGCGTTGGTCGCCATCCGTTCGTACCCCACTTCCCGCCGTCTGATCGGCATGCACTGCCCGCCTCTGGCCCCCCTTTGATCACGGCCACAGTCCACTTCTGCGCACTCGCCGTTGATCAACTTGGCTCGAATTCGACACTTCGTATCAATTTGCATCCGATTGTCGCTTGCGCTTGATAATCACATACTGCGCAACGACAAGGACAGCACTGTCCCCACTGCGCATCTGCGTCCAGTGCGACGTCACCTTCGAGGGCTGACAACCCCATCGCGCGAGCGTCAGTCCGCGCTCGCGCCATCGTTGAGCGCGTCGGCTTCCCACGTCGGCTGGTCGAGGATGCGGAAGAGGTCAAGGGCGTGGCGGGCGTGCTCCAACGCCCGCCGGTGGTCCCCTCGCCGTTCCCAGGCCCGCGCGAGGGTGTGGTGAGCGAGAGCCTGCTGGGTGGGGTCGTGGTGGTGTTCCGCCAAGGCGAGGGCCTGGTGCAGATGTCCGATGGCCTGCTCGTGCCGTCCTTGCCGGGCGAGGGCTTGACCAAGGTGTCGGTGGGCGAGGCTGCGGGCGGCGGGGTCCGGCAGGTGGATGGCGGCGTCGGCGGCGGCCTGCCACATGGCCAGCTCGGCGTGACGGTGTCCCAGCCGGAGGTGGAAGGTGCCCAGGGCCCAGGCCAGGTGCAGCACGGCCTGGTGGCGGTGTTGGGCGGCGGCGGTGTGTTGGGCGGCAAGCAGGTGGCGGTGGTGGGTGTCCAGCCAGAGCAGCGCGGCCGGGTGATCAGGCAGCGGATGGGGGTGGCTGTTGACGGGGATCGGGTCGAGCCGGATCGGCGGGCGGTGGGGATACAGGAGGCGGTCGGCGGTGTGGGCGGTGTCGAGGTAGAAGTCCACGACCCGCTCCAGCGCCGCCCGCCGCACCGGCTCCGATAGGTCGTCGTGGGCGGTGGTGGCGGCGTAGGCGCGGACCAGGTCATGCATCGCGTAGCGGCCGTTCGGGTGCCGGTCGAGCAGGGAGTGGTCCTCCAGGACACGCAGGACCTTGCGCGCCTCGGTCAGGGACAGGTTGGTGAGGGAGGCAACGGCGGACAGGTCAGTGTCCGGTCCGGGAGCGATTCCGAGCAGGGCGAACACAGTGCGTTGCTCGCTGGTGAGGTGATGCAGGGACCAGGACAGCACCGCGGGCAGGCTAGCGGTGGGGTCGGTGTCGTGGGCAAGTACCTCCAAGCCCAGCTCACGCAGTTCGGCGGCAACCTCGGCCAGCGGGATGGTGGGGTGGGCGGCGGCTTGGCGGGCCGTGATTGCCAACGCTAGCGGGTGACGTCCGCACAGCTCGACCATCTCGTCGGTCACGTCGGGTTCGGCGTTGACCCGCTCGTCGCCGACGCGTGCGGCCAGCAGGGTACGGGCCTCCGCGTGGGTGAGGACGTCCAGCGGCAGATGGCGGGCGCCGTACCGGTCGATAAGGGTGGGCAATGTGGTGCGGCCGGTGACCAGCACGGTGCAGGCCGGGCTGCCGGGAAGCAACGGGACGACCTGGTCAGCGGTGGCGGCGTTGTCCAGCACGATCAGCATCCGCCGTCCGGAGACCAAGCTGCGGTACAGCGCGGCCTGGGCGTCCAGGTCCGGTGGCAGGCTGCCAGGGTCGACGCCGAGTGCATCGAGGAACCCTCGCACCGCGACCGCCGGTTCGGTCGGCCGTCCAGTGGGGCTAAGAGGTCCTAACAGAATCGCTGGACGTGTCGGTAGCAGATGATGCAGGTGGCGAGGCCGAGGAAGGCTTCGTGGATGTCGTCGCGGCGTTCCCAGCGGATGCGCAGGCGCTTCATGCCGTGGTACCAGGCGATCGTGCGCTCCACGACCCAACGGATCGCGCCCAGGCCGGAGCCGTGCGGTTCGCCGCGACGGGCGATCCGAGGGGTGATTCCCCTGGCGCGCAGGCGTCGGCGGTACTTGTCGTGGTCGTAGCCGCGGTCGGCGTAGACCGTCTTCGGACGCCGGCGGGGTCGACCCCGCCGACCGCGCACGTTCGGCACCGCGTCCAGCAGCGGCTCCAGGCCGACGACGTCGTTGCGGTTGCCGCCGGTCAGCAGGACCGCGAGCGGGATGCCGCCGCCCTCGGTCAGGACGTGGTGCTTGGAGCCCGGCCGGGCGCGGTCGACCGGGCTCGGCCCGCTTTTGGGCCGCGTCGCGCAGCCCGGATGTGCGAGGTGTCGATTACCGCGCGGTCCCAGTCCAGCCTGCCCGCCGAATGCAGCTCGGCGAGCAGCAACTCGTGCAGCCGGGACCAGACGCCGGCCTCGTTCCAATCACGCAGCCGCCGCCAACAGGTCATCCCGGAGCCGAAGCCCAGCTCCTGCGGCAGGAACTCCCACTGGATGCCGGTATGCAGCACGAACAGGATGCCCTGCAGACACAGCCGGTCCGGCACCCGCTTGCGGCCCGGGTTGTGGGTCCTGCGCGGCACCACCGGCAACAACGGCTCGATCCGCTCCCACAGATCGTCGGAGACGATCCATGGCGGCGACTCACCCCTCCTCACAACCGAACATGATCCAGATCGGGCAGGCCCGACGCCACCACGTTGATCATTTTGTTAGGACCTCTAAAGCCGTGCAGGTCGGCGAATAACTGGCCGTCGGGAAACCGGTGGAGGTTGCGATGAGCCCACGCAAGGGCGAGCCAGGTTTTACCGATCCCGCCCGCTCCGCCGATCGCCGAGATCATCACCATCTCGCCCCCCTGCTCGCCGCCCGGCGGAGTGCCGAGGGCTGCAGTGGGCGTGGGGCTGTCGAGGTGGACAAGGTGGTCGACGCGGCCGACGAAGCTGTGCGGTGTCGGAGGCAACTGCCGCAGCACCGGTCGCATGTGCGGAGCGGAATGGTGGTGGACACCGCCGGTGATCGTGTGAGCCTGCACGACCGTGCCCGACACTGTGGTCGCGGCTACTGTGTTCTGCACATCGACATCCGCCTCAGGCGGGCGGCCCCCCGGCGGGGTCGGCCCGTCCGCATCATCGGCGCTCCCACTGCGCTGGTCCTTGACCGTCATCGCCGTCCCTCGGCCGCTCTTTACGCCTTGGAAGGCTCCGACGCTACGAATTAGTCACCAGGCCCGTCCGAAGTACCGGGACGTAGTCACCCGCATGGGCGAATACAACAACTAGCGGGCGTTGGCCAGCAGCGTCGGCGCATCGACGATCTCGTAACGCCAACCGAGCAAGGCGCAGGCCTCCCGCGTCGCGTCGAACGCGACCTGGTCCTTGGGCTTGATCTGGTCCACCAGACGGCTGTCCAACACCAGCGCGGAACCAACGGCGAGGCGGGCGAAGTAGTCCGGAGCGTGCGAGCGCCGCTTGCCCGCCGGCGTGGTGAAGGACAGCCAGAACGGCTGCGAGGTGATCCCGACGACGTCGGCATCGAAGTCCAGCAGCACCAGGCGCTATCCGGTGTTGATTTGAGATGCCGCTGACGACGCCATCGACTGGTGAACCACCGCCGCCCCCAAGCGAATGAGGCTCTTGGTTGGGGTACGCCGCCAACGGCGCTGACGACGCTGACGACACGCCCCAGGTCGGGTGATGAACGGCGAGCAGCAGCCGTTGATCGCTTAGCCTCCGCCTCGGAGGTGATCATGTGGCGGTTCGGCAAAGGGTCGTCCTCGATGACGAGGTGACCTACCTCGTACTCGACCGAGAGTGGCGGGTCGTCGAGCCGGTCGAGGGGTACCTGGAGCACCTGCGGCAGGAGCAGTACTCGCCAAACACCGTGCGCGCCTACGCATACGGGTTGGCGTTGTGGTGGTCGATGCTGGAGGACCGCAACCTGGACTGGCGGCGGGTCGACATCCACGATCTCGCGCGATTCAAGCAGCGGTTGCGCACACGGGGCACCGACTCCACAGTCCTTGCGCTACGCCCCGACAAGCCCGTCCCGAACAGCACTGTCGACGTCGCGTTGACCTCGGTCTTGAGCTTCTATCGCCATCAAGCCATCGTCGCGAACGTGCCAGCCGCACGGCAGTTCTACGTGCATGTCAAGGGCGGCACGTTGCAGACCCGCAGCCAGTACACTCGTTCCTCGGCCACATCGGCGGTGGTCAGGACCGACGAGTGATCGGCCGTCGGCGCGATCCGAAGGCGCCACCCCCGTTCCTGACCCCACGGCAGATCACCGTGGTCAAGGACGACGCCGCCCGCTTCGACCACGGCGACGGCCGCTGGATCGGTGATCTCCGCCTCCGGCTGTTCTGGACGCTGCTGGAGGAGACCGGGCTGAGGCTGTCCGAGGCCCTCCTGCTCCAGCATCACGACTGGCAACCCGGAACCGGCACCACGGCGTTCCTTGAGGTGCAACCCCGCGAGGACCAGCGACGCCGGCTGCGAGTGAAGAACCAGAAGTACCGCCGCGTCTACCTCAGCGACGACCTCGACGACCTCTACAGCGAGTACCTGTTCCTGCTGGTCGAGTTGGGCCTGGACGTGCAGGACACCGACCCGGTGTTCGTCAACTTGTTCCGCAGTGAATTCGGCCGCCCGGTGCGGGCCGAGACGATCTACGACTGGATCGCCGGGTTCAAGCGGCGACATCCGCTGTTGCCGTCGGGCTGGACACCGCACTGGTTTCGCCATTCCCACGCCACCGCGCTGTTGTTGGCGGGGGTGCCCGAGCACGTCGTGCAACGACGCCTGGGCCACAGCGACTTCCACACCCTCATGGCGACCTACGCCCACGTCACCGAGGACGCCGCGATGCGCGCGGCGGCCGACTGGAAGACGCTGGTCGCCCGCTGGGGAGCGGTGGCATGACGCAAAGCGCGCCCTACTGTCCCCGCCGCACCGCCAAGGCCGACCCGCGGTTGGGCCAGCACAGCCTGTTCAGCGAGGAGATCAACCAGCGGCTGGCCGAGGAGGTGCCGCCCGAGGCGCGGCAGTCCTACTTCACCCGAGCGATGATGCCCGCGCATTGGCTGGAAGCGATGCTGGAGAACCAGCCCTCCTACCGCGAGCGCGATACAAGCCTGACAATGAACTTCCGGAACCTGCCGGCCAGCATGGTCACCGAGTTCGTCTGGACCCTCGAACGACAGGTCCGGTTGGGCATGCGGATCCAGGCCCAGAACACATCGCGGTTGGCCCAGCATGTCGCGCTCGTTCTCGCCGACTCCCGTCACGCGCAGGTGGTCAGCTTGCTCGACCTGTCGCGCGATCAGTGGATCCGCGCGATGCGGAAGGTCGGCGCCCGCCGCAACAAACCCCGGTCATTGGAGACCATCGGCTGTTTGCTCGGCCGGGTCCTGGATCTGCTGGTGCACGTCTATCACCAGGGCCACTGGTGGGAGTTGAATGTCTGGAACCCGGTGCTGGACACGCGGATCCCGTTGCGGGAACACGAGCCTCAGCGCCACAACCTGAGCTACTTCAGCCACTTGACCACTCCCTGGCTGCGCGAAGCCGCCAAGTGGTGGCTGTCGCGGCAGTTGGAACGCGAGGTCTACAGCTGGACGACCGTCCACACCCGCCAGCAGAACCTGACCTGGTTCCAGCGCTACCTTGACCTGCACGATTGCGACGGCCCGCATCTCCTTAACGACCAACGCCAACTGGGTAACTGGGTAACTGGGTGCAAAGCTACCGGCAGTGGCTGTTCCGGCAGAAGTGCCTCAGCGGACCGACCAAAGGCAAGCCTCTTGGGGAGAGTCAACGCCGGGGCGCGATGACCGCGCCGGAGCAGTTCTATCGGTTCCTGTTCGAGGAACGCGAGACAGCGGCGGTCGAGCTGAACGAGCCAGGATGGCTGCGGCTGGGGCCGCAACACGCCGCGTTGTTCCGGTTCGGCGACAAGCCCACCGCGCCGAGACCGCCCTCGCCGGACATCGTGCTCAGTGACGCGGTGATCAGCCGGATCGCCGAAAACAGCGAACTGCTGGCCACGCCCGTCGAGGACGGCGGGTTCGGCGAGCAGCAGTTGGTCCGTGTCCTCGGCCTGCTGATCAAGACCGGGCGGAGGATCAGCGAGATCACGTTGCTGGATTTCGATCCGCTGGTCGCGATCCCGTTCTCCGAGCCCAACGGGCATGTTGCTCGGTTGCGCTACCAGCAAACCAAGATCATCACGGACGACAACACGATCCTGGTCGACCAGGAGGTCGTCGATCTGATCCGCCAGCAGCAGGACTTTGCTAGGGCGTTCATGGTCGAGCAGGGCAAGCCAAGAGTCGAGCCGAAGTATCTGTTCCTGGCTAGCCGCAACAACCGCAACGGCGACCGCCCGTATCCGCAGTCCAAGATCCGTCTCCGATTCAGCGAGTTCGCGACACTCATCGACCTGCGGGACGAGCAGGGCAAGCCGGTCAAGGTGTCCAAGACGCACACCTTCCGTCACACCCGCGCCACCAACCTGCTCAACGCCGGAGTGCCGATCCACGTCGCGATGCGTTACATGGGACACAAAACCCCGACGATGTTCCTCCACTATGCGCAGACGTTGTCCACGGTCGCGGAGAGCGAGTTCCTTCGCTTCAAGAAGGTGACCGCCGACGGCCGGGAGTATGACCGCGATCCGGCGGAGATGTTCGAGGCACTTGCCTTGGACAAGCGCACGGATCGGGTTTTGCCCAACGGTTACTGCACGCTCCCGCCGCGGCAGGCATGCGATAAGGGCAACGCGTGCTTGTCCTGCACCAAGTTCGTCACCGACGCCAGCTTCACCGAGGCGTTGGTGCGGCAACACGAGGACACCATGAGCCTCGTCGAGCGGCGGCAAGCTGCGCACAGTCAGCGGTTCGGCGAGCCGATGACCCAGGACAACGTCTGGCTGCGCGGCCGGCGGGAGGAAATCTAGGCGCTGGACGGCATCCTGCTGGCCATCGACGGCGTCCGCCAGGCGGATGGGTCCCTGACCCCGTTGAGAGGCGCGGGAGCACCGCAAAACCGCCTCTCGCTGCCAGACACAGGTCAAGAATGCCGAACGGAGACTGACGAGTGAGCCGCAGCATCGCCGCGCTGGCCGAGGCGACTCGCCGACGCCGGGAGGCCGCAGAAAAGGCTGTTCAGGTTGCGCTGCGCGAGGCCCGCAAGGGCCACACGCCGGTGACCGTTGCCGGAATCGCCGCCGCGGCCGGGGTGTCCACCGACTTCATCTATCGCCACCGGGAGTTGCGACCCCAGGTCGAGGCCCTGCGGCGAGCCCATTCGCCGCGCGGATCCACCGAGACTGGTGATCACCCTGATACCGAGGCGGCGGCCAGCACACTCGTGCGCAGGCTCAGCCAGCAGTTGGCCGACGCCCGTCGCAAGCACCGTGAAGAGGTCACTGAGCTCCATCACGCGCTGGAGATCGCTCACGGTGAACTGCTGCTGCTCCGGCGGCAGGCCGAGGAATAGACCAAGACCTTCCGGTAGCAGACGCGCAGAAAGCAATGTTTAGCTTGGTGGTCGACCGGTTGGGTGGATTCGTACGGCCGAACGAGCGGCTGGTGCGTCAAATGACGCGCAACCCACCCGCACCGGTCCGGTAGGACTACAGTCCATCGGCGCACCACGCGGTCTCCACTGGCGGAGGGTTGGCATGGCGGGCACGGGTCGGCACGCGGTTCACCGCACGATGGTTCTGGTCGATGTGGAGGGCTTCGGTGCTCCGACACGGACTCTGCCCCATCAACTCGGCACCCGCGCGGGGCTGTATGAGGTGGTCGGCGAGGCGCGGGCGGCGGTCGGGGTGCCGTGGGACGTGTGCTACCACGAGGACCGGGGCGATGGCGTGTTCCTGCTGGTCCCGCCGGAGTATCCGAAGGCGCCGTTGGTGGAGGTGCTGCCTGAGGCGTTGGCGCGTGCGGTGCGCGGGCACAACACCACCAGCCACGACGCTGCACGGGCCCGCTTGCGGCTGGCGGTGCACGCCGGGAAGGTCGCCTTCGACGAGCACGGGGTCACCTCCACGGCGCTGACCAGTGGGTTCCGTCTGCTCGACGCCGCCCCGTTGAAGAAGGCTCTGGCGGACTCGCCCGGTGTGGTGGCGATGATCGTGTCCCGGTTGGTCTTCGACGAGGTCGTGCGGCACTCCGCCACGGTGGATGCGGCGACGTTCCGGCCAGTCGAGGTGACGGTGAAGGAGGTCCGGGACCTGGCCTGGCTCGCCCTGCCAGACCACCCGTACCAGCCCGATCACGCGGTGCTTGCCACACGACCGCCAGGCCCCACGTCACTGGGTACCGCGCCGGGCGGCCACGCGGCGACCGGCAACGATGGCGATGTCGGCGGGAACGGTCCGGGGAACGACGGCGCTGGGCCTCGCGGGGTGAGCATCGCCGGCGGCGTGCACGGCGGCGGGTCGGGGATCACGATCGGCGCGGCCACCGGCGACCACCTCACCGTCGGCTTATCGCCCGTGCCTCCAGCTCCGCTTGCAGCGGGAGAGTCGAAGAACCCCCGTTAGCCGACACGGACCGCGGGCACACCGCGTCGGCGCCCGACCCTGCCCACGACCCCGCCTCCAGCCCACCCACCGGAGCAGGTGTGGCGACGCAGGTGCACGGCGGCGTCAACGCAAGCACCGGCGCCACCGCCGTCGGCACCCTCGCCGGCGACCTCCACGTCCACCACGCCGCCCCGCGACCATCCGTACCCATCCCGCGACAACTCGGTTCCGCACCGGCAGGGTTCGTCGGCCGCGCCGACCAGTTCGCCGCGCTCGACCATGTACTCACTACCCCCGGCGCCTCTTCACCCGGAGATGGCGGCCGCGACGCGGGGGCGACGGCGGTGATCTCCGCGATCGGGGGCACCGGCGGCATCGGCAAGACCTGGCTCGCCCTGACCTGGGCGCACCGCAACCTGCACCGCTTCCCCGACGGACAACTCGCCGTCGACCTGCGCGGCTTCAGCCCCGGCGAGCCCCGGCACCCGGCCGACGTGCTAGCCGACTTCCTCGCCGCACTCGGTGTCGACCGCGACCACCAGCCCACGGACCTCGATGCCCGCGTCGCGCTCTACCGCACCCACACCACCGGCAAGCGGATGCTCATCCTGCTGGACAACGCCGCCGCCCCCGACCAGGTCGTGCCACTGCTGCCCGGCGGCACCAACTGCACCGTCCTGATTACCAGCCGCGACCGGTTCCGCAGCCTCGTCGCCCGCGACAGCGCCCGCCCGGTGCACGTCGACGTGCTCACCGACACCGAAGCCCGCACCCTGCTCACCACCGCCCTCGGCGACGCCCACGGCAGCACCGACGCGCATCGGGCGATCACCGAGCTGATCGGCCTGTGCGGTGGATTCCCGCTGGCGCTCGGCCTGATCGCCGCCCGTATCCGGACCCATCCCGACCTGCTGGACGACCTCGCCGCCGAAATGCGCGAACTCGGCCTGGACGCCCTGGGCTCCGACGACCCCGCCGCGAGCCTGCCCGCCGTGCTGTCCTGGTCGCTGCGCCACCTCACCAACGAACAGCGCATTGTGTTCGGGCTGCTGGGCATCGCCCCCGGCCCCGACACCACCCTGCCCGCCGTCGTCTCTCTCACTGCCCTGCCCCGGGCCCGCGCGCGCAAGGCGCTGTCAGCGCTGGAGGAGGCGTCCCTGCTCGAACGGCGCCCGGGCGGTCGGTACGCGATGCACGACCTGGTCCGTGACTACGCCACCACCACCGCCCACGATCTGCCCGATGGCGTCCGGAAGCTGGCCCTGACACGGGTGATGGACTTCCACCTGTACACCGCTTCCGCCGCCGACCGCCTCCTGAACCCCCACCCCCAGCCTGTGCAGCCCTACCCGCCCTCGCCCGGCGTCCAGCCGCACCCGCTGTCCGATGCCGCGGCCGCGATGGCCTGGCTGGAGGCCGAGCATGCCACCCTGCTGGCCACCCAGCGTGCCGCGGTTGCCTTCGGCCGCCATTACGTCGTCTGGCACCTCGCCTGGGCACTGAACACCTTCCATTTCCGGCGGGGGCACCGGCGCGACGCGCTCGCGTCGTGGCGGGCAGCGCTGGACGCCTCCGCTCACCTGCCCGACCCCGCCACCCGCAGCCGCGCCCACCGGCGCCTCGGCCGCGCCTGCTCCCGGCTGGGCCTGCACAAGGAAGCCGCCAGGCACCTGGACCAGGCCCTCGACCTGGCCATACGACACCACGACCCCACTGAACAGGCACATACTCACCAGACGCTCGCGACAGCCTGGGGACGACGGGGGGACGACCGGCAGGCCTTGGAGCATGCCCAACACGCCCTCGACCTCCACCGCACCCTCGGCCGGAGGCTGGGGGAAGCTGGCGCGCTCAACCAGGTCGGCTTATATGCCGCGTGCTTGGGCGAGTTAGATACCGCCCGCGACCACTGCCGCGCCGCCCTCGACCTGCACCGACACCACCACAACCCCGCAGGCGAGGCCGACACGTTGGACAGCCTTGGGTTCATCGCCCACCGCACCGGCGATCACCAGCAGGCCGTCGACCACTACCACCAGGCCCTCACCCTGCGTCGAACCCTCGGCGACGCCTACCGGTTCGCGGACACCCTCGACAACGTCGGCCACTCCCACGCCGCCCTCCGACAACACGACCAGGCCCGCGCGGTCTGGCGGGAGGCACTGCAGCTGTACCGGGACCAAGGCCGTAGCACCGACGCCGAACGCGTGCAACGGCAACTCGACGACCCCACCGACACCAACCCGAGCCGCAGCCTCTAAAACGTCGAAGTCGTTGTTTCCTGCACGCTTGCTACTGGAAGGCCACCAAGGACTGACGAGAAAGCAGGGTGCGCTGCATGCGGGCGACCGCCCTCGTTAGCGCCATACCGCTCACTGTCCGGCCAGCGCAAACTGCCGCACCACTCGCTACGACGCCGGATAGCACGCGGGCCCGCTCCAGCCACGACTCATAGCCGACATGCCGATCCGAGACACCAAGTAGTACAGGCCTGGAAAGTGGCGTTGACCTGGATAGGAAGGAAAGTCCCTGACCGACGGGGCGCCCTCGAACGCGTTCACCGCCGCCTCCGCCAGCGAAGCTCAGACCTCGCCCTGCCCGCCAGTCACACGACCTCGAACCGGTGTAACTCCGATGGGTGATCTGCATCGTCCAGATGGGGCTGCTGTTCACGGTTGTGCCAGGGGCCGGGCGTAGCATTTCCGGTTCTGGTTCTGATCTCGCCTTGGAGGTCAAGATGGACGCCTGCAGATCCCTCCGGCGGTGGGTTTCGGTGGCGACGGCCGCGTTTGTGGTGGCTGGTCTGCAGGTGGTGACGGCAGGCCCTGCGGTGGCGTTGCCCGCGACGACGGTGCGGACGGGGTTCTCGGAGGGCGGGCACAGTCCGGGGCTTACGAAGTGGGCTGAGGCGTTGTGCCCGGCGGGTCAGGTGGTGGTGGGTGGTGGTGGTGAGGTTCTAGGCGAGCCGCAGCGCACGACTGTGCTGACTGCGGTGGAGCCGCACACCCCGGAAGGTCCGAAGCCGTACCGGTTCGTTGTGCAGGCGCGGGCGTTGGCGTGGAAACTGAATGGTCCGAATGAGGACTGGCAGCTGAAGGCGTACGCGCTGTGCGTGCCGGCGGCGTCGATGCCGGGCTACCGCATCGAGTCGTACGTGTCGCTGCCGACCACCGACCGCTTCATGGCGCACAGGGCGGTGTGCCGCAACGGCCTCGTCGCTTACTCGGCGGGGGCGACGACGTCGGATACCACTGCGTTTGGTCTGCAGCTGGTACGCACGTCAGAGTCGTTGGATATCACCCGGGCGACGGCGCGGGCGTTCTTTACGCCGGTGACCAAGGAGTGGTCGTTGACGGCGATCGCGGTGTGCGGGCCGCGTAAGGATGGGATCGTGGCGGCCGGCCAGGTCGGACCCGGCCCGCTGGTTGGCGTGTCGTGTCCGGCGGGGACGACACAGCAGATCCACGGGGCGGGCGGCGGCCTGGGCCTGACGGACGACGGCGGCACGAACTGGATCCGTGAGCTGCGGCCGGGGCAGGAGGCTTCGGCGCCGTCGTCGACGAGGGTTCGAATGTCGTTGCAGGGCCCGCCGGGCGAGGCGGTCGCTCACACGACGTGTGCCACCAAGACGCCGTAGGCGCGGTGGTTGCCCCGCTCGGCAATGGTGCCGGTTTTGGCAGATCCGGGCGTGTCGTGGATGAGGATGTGCGGTTGGTGCTGGGGTTCGGATCCGACCCGAACGACCGGATGGTTGGCACGGTGCACTTGGGCCGGGCGCGGGCGCGGGCCCTGGTGTACCTGCGGCACACCGGCGGAGCTGATCTGCGTGGCGGTCAGTACGGCCGCCTCTCGGCCTCGGCACGGGGGCGTCGAAGATCGTCCATGCGGCCTGCGTGTCCACCCGAGTTCCCGCGAGGCTGGGTGTTCGAACCGGTGTAGGCGTCACACGCTGACGGGAACTGGGTGTTGATGGCGTCACATGTGGCCTCGACGATGGCCTTGTCCGTAGGTGTTCCGGGACGGTAGTTCTGCACAGTCGGGAACAGGCGCGGGTGTACGTCTCGGAGACGAACATGTTCCCGCCGTCGATGACGATGGTGTCCGGCACGATCACCCCGTTGCAGCTGGGCAGCGGTACCACTTCGGCCCGTGGATGGCCTCCACCGCCTTGACCACCCGCTACATCAGCCGCGATCGGGTGCCGGTCGACGTGTGCGTCTCGGCGTCGAGAGCCTCCCGGATGGCGGTAACCAGACGGGCGTCGGCTCGCCGGGTGACCTCCCAGGCGCGCACCGCCTGCAGGTCCACCAGGCCCCACAACCCCTGCTGGGCGTACCGCGCCCGCTGGGAGTGGATAGTTCGGACGCTGCCCCCTAACTCGGCAGCTTTCGCCGCGTCCCTCTCGTACAGCGTTCGTGCAGGCCGGACCGAACTCTGGACGCGACGGCGAGCCTCCGTGCGGCATCCGGAAGTAGTCCGGTCTCCACCTCCACCACGTGCCGTTCTCACATGCGCGCTTCAGCAAGGACTTCATCTGGCAAGTCGTTCAGCAGTCCGATCGGCTCCACCTACAAAGCCGATTCCCCGTCGACCACGGCGAACTCAGCCGTGGCCATCAGGTGCCCGGCCAGCACCATCTGCCCCCGCTGGCGTCCGCGCGTAGCCGGACCGTCGAGCCTGCGAGCCGGTCGAACGGCAATCGTGACGCCGACATCCGCAACGCGGCGGCAGCCAGCTCCTCACCGGAGCCCCGCCAGGTACCCCGAACTCCGCCACTACCTCCGCCAACAGGTCCGGACACCACCAATTTCGGCCGGACAGGACAGTTGTCCACAATGTCCGTTCCGTTTGCATCTTACGGAGGGCTACGCCGGTGACCTGCGGTCCGCACAGTGGGTCGGGACGGCCAGAGGAGAGGTTGTCCGGATCTACTTTGCGGATTCGGCGGGGCCTGGTACGTCTAGCGGTGTTGTCCTCGGCCGAGAGGCACGGCGATGCTGAGGGTTGAGGGGCGGAGTGTCCAGCGGGTGATGGTGGGGATGGGCCAGGTGCCGGTGGCTGGAAAACATCGTCGGCGCTTGGCCCACGCAGTGCTGCGTCAGTACCGCACGGAGTGCCCGTCGTACTCTCTGCCGATGTCCACTAGGCAGCGCGTTTCCCAGCTCACCACCAATAACCCGCCCTAAGGGATGTCACGTAACTCGATGACCGGTTGGCTGGGATCATGATCGGATGCAGGTGATCTCGGCGTCCCGGTCGGAGTGGATCGCGCCCTTCACGGGCTTGCAGCCAGGGCAGTTCCGCAAGCTGGTACGCGTGGTGGCCGAACGCGGCGGCGACGCCATCGCCGACGGCCGTCCCGGCCGCCAGTGGCGGCTGGATCTGGCCGACCGGGTGCTGCTGGTGGCCACCTACTGGCGAACCAACCTCACCATGCGCCAACTCGGGCCGTTGTTCGGCGTCTCCCACGCCGCAGCCCATCGGGTCATCGACACCGTCGGCCCGCTGCTCGCCCTGGCCCCGGTCCGGCGGCGCCGCGTCGACCAGGTCGCGATCGTCGACGGCACCCTGGTGCCCACCCGCGACCACCGCCTGGCCGCCCGGTCGAAGAACTACCGATACTCCACGAACCTGCAGGTGGCCGTCGACGCCGACACCCGCCTGGTGATCGCCACCGGTGAACCCAAGCCGGGCAACCGCAACGACTGCACCGTCTACCGCGACTCCGGCATCGCCGACGTGCTGGACGGTCGACCCGTCATGGCAGACGGCGGCTACCAGGGCAACAAAGACGTGATCATGCCCTACCGCAAACCCCGCGCCGGCGGCCCACTCGCCGACTGGCAGGAAGACCTCAACACCGTCCACCGCTCGATCCGAGCCCGCGCCGAACACGCCCTGGCCCGCATGAAGAACTGGAACATCCTGCGCGACTACCGCCGCGCCGCCCACACCCTGCGCGACACCGCCTCCGCCATCGCCCACCTCCACAACCTCACCCTTACCGGCTGACCGGGAAGCGCTCGGCCCCTGCCACGAGACAGTTACGTGACATCCCTTAGGCAAACCAGCCACCTTACCACGCTCTCCGAGCACACAGTAGGCAACCGAACCGAACAGAGAACACTCCGGAACCCCATCCATAACCTCGTCAACAGCAGCGGCGACAAGGGCTCACAAGCGATGCTCGACGAAGTCTGTACCCTCGCCGAGGCCGCAGGAGTTCTCGATCGCATCACCGTCCTGCACAGCGCGCTCGGCCACGTCGAGTGGCCCCGGTACCAGCGAACTCACCCGTAAGCAGGCTGAGCGTCTACTAGACGCGGAAGGTGGAGAGGGACGAGCACGTCGAAACGAGCACGGTGCCCGCCAGGTAGACGTGCAGGACTGCGGCGTGGCCGGGCCGGTGGACCGCACCCGGTGGGCTGGTCGTGGGGAGCGGGCGGGCCTGCGGCTGGGTCGCGCTCATGGGGATCAGCAGTTCGACCGGTCGTCCGATCCAGCCGCCGCGTCCCGGTGGGTTATCCTCAGCAAGTCAACCCTGTCGGTGCGGCGGAGCTGGGCTCGGAGGAATTCGCAGTCGGGCTGCTAGTCGAGGTTCAGGGACATGCAGAGTTCGCCGTGGTGCAGCACGCCCCGCGCGGGTACGCGCCCACCGGTGCCGCTACGCGGGCAGCGCCTCGTCGAACCGGTCCCGGCCGCCAATATCTTGGGGTGTGAGCAGCGTGCGACCCTCGCTACTGCTGTTTGATCGGCCTTCGAACCTGAGCGCATCGTCCTTGGCCCGAAATCCTCTGAGAACAGCGTGAGATGCCGCTCGCACACTTTTAACGCTCACACCGTCATCTCAGTCAAGAGACCAACGAAGGCGGCTTGCAGGCACATCGGCTCGCAAAGCCGCCGCATTGATGAAGGGGTTACTCGATAGCCCGGGCAATTCGCTCGTCGGAAGCTCTGGCTAGCAGGTGAAGGTGTTGCAGCGCCTCCTGTGGACTGGCCAACAGATGTTGGTTTTCCTCGAACGCCCGAACTTCCGCCACGGACAACGTCTTAGTGAAGAGATGCTGATGTCCGCAGTCATCGGTATACTTGATCATGACCACTGATCCGACCATCATAACTGCGTTATCAATTTTTTCGAGTGATGCGACCAATGCCGATACGGCTTCGGCTTGTTTTGAATTCTCCACCGCCATGGGCTGGCGAAGGCCCACCACCTCAATGGCATGCTCGATCTTTGCCACTCTTTGAACAACGCCGTCTTCCTTTGAAGCCTCCCTAGCGCGGACCCTAAATCGTCCCCACCAGGAGGAGATCTTGGGCTCACCTAACAGTTCCATCACGAGTCCCTCGGACTCGTAAAGGCCGCGAAGTGCCGCGAGCACGATGTCGACACGATTCGGATCATCTGTGTCGAGATAAACCGAGAGATGCTGCGCCAGTTCCTCCGTCAGCACTTCAACGGAGGCAAGGGCAATGCTCTGACGCGAAGCATCCACGCCGGCCTGGCTGTCTAGTTCGACCTGAGACACGACTTCGGCAGGCCGGTCCAGTGAATCCAGACCCTGCATTGCCCGGAAAGCGATAGAGGACGGAAACGACCTCATTTCCTGGGCCTCAGGACGATGTTGGAAGCGGGTCTGCAGCTTTTGCAGTGTGGTCATGACCTCGATTAAGCGCTGCATATCGAGCTCGGCTGCAGTCACACCGCCAGCCACGGTTTGCATCGCCTCGGTCAAGGCCAGCATCCCTCGGGCTGCTTCGTTGATCTCATTTTCAGTCGGCGTATCGTCGATAACCTCGCGGAACCAAATGGCAGCCCGATCGACGTCCGCTACGGTGTCTGATGAGAGGCCGCCAGTCATCAGTTTTGTCGACGACCCCAGTTCCTGTATTCCCGCCAGCGCGCGGCTGAAATAGAACTGGCCAAGCAGGAACCTGCTTACGAGCTTGGGGGGCGCTGCTAGATCGGGAGCGGCGACTGCCTCCTCCAGCAGGCGTATCCCTGCCTCCCGGTCCTCCACTACCGGACGGACGGCGTGCCTGACGCTCAGCAGTAAACCGAGAAGGGCCGCGAGCCTGCCACGGTCATTGCCATCAGGAGTCGTGTATCCGTGGGCTTCGGTTACCACTTCGATCGCGGCATCGATGTCCGACAGTCCTTCAGCTGAGTCTGGGCCGATCTGCAAGGACCGCTGCGCCAGCGCCTGTCCGAGTCGGGTAAGAGGCGGCACGCGAACTGGTCCAGACAGCTCCTCCAGTTCAGCCTGCAGCTGCGCGATTGTATCGGTCGGCGACAATCGGTACTCCTTCCATCTGCCCTATTTGTGCGGACTGGTATAAGCTGGGCCGTCCGGAGCAAATGAAGCCACAGCACCTCCCAGAGCGTTGATAGCTCAGGCGCAAGGATCCCACAGCCAGGTCGGCGGCGCTCGCGTTCACTCCTGATCGGGAGCAGGACGTTGCTGTCCTCAGGTGTTGTC
This sequence comes from Actinosynnema sp. CS-041913, assembly GCF_050942485.1. Taxonomy (NCBI): domain Bacteria; kingdom Bacillati; phylum Actinomycetota; class Actinomycetes; order Pseudonocardiales; family Pseudonocardiaceae; genus Actinosynnema; species Actinosynnema sp. CS-041913. Next base: position 8,017,791 of record NZ_CP192037.1, read on the forward strand.
GGAGCGCGCGGCGTTCACCGGTCAGACCAAATGGGTGAACGCGGTGGTGACCGAGGCGACGGCCGTCCGGTCGCCATCTTCGACAACCCAATCCGCACTGGAGCTTGATCAGTAACCGTGAAACCGAAGTGATCTACTCGGGATTCCTCGCCGTAGTACGAGGCGACCCTCGCCGCTCTGCACAAGTGCTCGACCCCGAGGCTCAACGCCATCAACAGCGAATATGCCGGGCTGCTGCCATGGACTCAGGGCGGGGATTCCGGCCAGCAGTGTGATCAATTCTGCTTGGGCGCGAACGGCGCGTCTGGCAGTGATCATCCTTGCGGCGGGAGTTCCGGCCGACCTGGCGGTGTTCCTGTTCGGCTTCTGATCCGTGTTGCATAGTCGAGCCCCGGCATGCGCTCGGGGGCTCGACTACGTTTCGTCTGGAAGGACTTGTCTCCCGGCAGCGGATCCGAGACATTCTGAGATCGGTTGGCCGGGTGAAGGGTGACGGGTGACGGGTGACGGCATGCTACGTGGATCCAACGATTCTGTGGTTCAGGGCGGGTGTGCTCGTGGATGGGGTCACAGCACTGGGTGACCAGTCATTGAAGTAGTCCGGTCCGACTGCGTGGAGATCGTCACGCAGGTGCTCGGCGACGACCCGCTCGCCGGTGTCCTTGTACGCCAGAACACGACAGTCCGGTAGGACAAGTAGTCTTTTGAACATCGAACACTTCTCAGAGCGCCGCATGATCTGGCGCTCCACCCTCGTTCGGGCCCGGCAAGTCACTGACGTGACTTCACCGTGACCAGGTGACCGAGCCCTTCGCCCTCGCCGTCGCCCGCATGAAGACGATGCCATGGGCGATCTACCGCGTAGGTAGGCTCTACTACGCGCCAGCCACCGCAGCCCGATCCGTGGATAGCGTGCTGCTCGCTGGACACCGCACCGTCCACACCGCGCTGACCGAAGTCAGCCGACTCGTCGACATCCCGCTGACGAAGAACGAGGAGATCACCGGAGCACCCGCCCGCGATGGTGATCGAGATACCCACCGCCAGCTGTGGCCGTGCAGGCGCGGCGACAAAATCTATCCGGCCCAGGAGGAGTTCTACACGGTCGCGCCCGCCCAGGCACCAGACAAGGAGCTCGACAGAAGGGATCGTGGTCGGACACCTCACCGTGGCCCGGGTCGCCGAAGGGCTCGGGGTCACGTGGAACACCACCAACGACGCCATCCTCACCGACGGCAAGCGGGACCTGATCGACGATCCAGCACGGTTCGACAACGTGTTGGTCGTCGGTGTAGATCAGCACGTCTGGAGGCACACCCGTCACGGCGACAAATACGTCACGGTCATCATCGACCTCACGCCGATCCGCGACGGCACCGGTCCAGCACGGCTGCTCGACATGGTCGAGGGCCGCTCAAAGCAGGTGTTCAAGGCGTGGCTCGCTGCACGCCCAGAGGCGTGGCGCGACGGGATCGAGGTGGTCGCGATGGACGGGTTCAGCGGGTTCAAGACCGCCACGAGCGAGGAGCTGCCTGATGCAGTCGCGGTGATGGATCCCTTCCACGTAGTCCGCCTGGCCGGCGACGCGCTCGATCGGCGCCGGCGCCGGGGTCCAGCAGGCCATCCACGAACACCGCGGCCACAAGGGCGACCCGCTCTACTCCGCGCGCCGGACGCTGCATACCGGGGCCGGGCTACTCACCGACAAGCAGATCCACCGGCTGCGTACTCTGTTCGCCGTCGAGGAGCATGTCGAGGTCGAGGCGACCTGGGGCATCTACCAGCGGGTGATCGCCGCCTACCGCCACGAGGACGCCGCCGTGGCCGGGTTGTAGCTAGGGTTCAAGGTTGACCACTGACCGCTGACTCGGCGGCTTATGAGATGCGCCATGCTGTCCAGTCATGGTCGGTCGACAGCAGCCTCCGTCGCGCGGAGTCCAAATTCCGTTAGTGCTCGTGGGCGTAGTGGTCCTCGGTTTTGCCCTGCTCGTTGGCTGGTCCCTCTTCGCCTGGATCGACGACAGTGAACAGGGGAATCTGGCCAGCGGCCTCACGGCCGCCGTCGCCGCCGTCGGCGCGATCACCAGCTTGATCATTTCGATCCGACAACGGCGTGTCGAAGAGGGAATGGCCTGGCGCGGGAGGAGCGACGCCCAGCGCGCGAACGAGGTGCGTGCTCACTTGTCGGCCGCAACGCGGGTGCTCAAGGAGCTTGAGGGCGAGTTGGGCTTGCGCATCCGGGTGCTGGAGCAGCATCAACGGGATGCCGAGCGGTATGAGCAGTTGGCGTCGTTGAACGCGGAGCAGGCCAAGGCGATCGAGAACCTGGTGGGTAGGCAGTTCGCGCGGCAGTCCCGCATGACGTGGGTGCAGTGGGTTGGGTCGCTGTTGGCGGCGTTTGCTTTGGGATTGGTGGTGAACTGGATCTCCGCGCCGGCTCTGGACTGGGTGCGTCAGTTGCTGTCGTGATGGAGCGAGTGCCGTCTGAGCGTGTGACCTGGTGGTTCAGTGTCGGTCGGGTTCGATCCTGGTGACCTTGGTGGCGGCCTCCAGTTCCCGGCGAAGTTGCCGGTTCTCCAAGGTCAAGCGCATGACGTTCGCTGCGGCAAGCTGGAGGTGTTCCTCAAGTGTCTGCTTGTCCTGCCGCAGCCGGGCGTTGCGCTCTTGCAGAGTGAGGTAGTGCTGAGCTGCCGTCGAGCCTGCGACTTCGAGGCTGTGGGCGGTGCGTCGCAGTTCGCCGAGCTGCCGAGCGATATCGGGGAAGTTCCTGCGGAACGTCGTGTTGGACAGCCCGAGCCGCCGGGCGACCGCCAAGACACTGGGTCGACGACCCGTCTCCTTGGCTTGGTCAGTGATCTCTCGGATGGTCCGACGGACCATGTCCTCGCTGGGCAGGCTCACTGGTTCTCCTGCTGGGAGTGACGGGCGAGGAACGCGATCAGGTCCGACTGACGGTCACGCAACTGACGCTCCAGCAGCGGCGGCGGCGACGGGCGCGCCGCAAGTTCCCGGTCGATGCGGTGTGCCTCTTGCCGGAGGTTGTCGATGTTGTCGGTGGTGAGGGCGACGTTGCGGCAGGCCAACGGCTTGCAACTGGCCTGGTCGGGGCGTGTCTGGCCGCGGCTGTCCGGGCGCTGCTGGCAGAGGGCGGTGGCGTTTTTGTGGACGCAGGTGACGTACTTGCCTGGATAGATCGCGGGGTCATGGCGCCTCATGATCTTGTCCAGTCTGCGCTGGTCGGTCGCGACCATGCCCTGGAATCTGGTTCGGTCGCTGAAGTTCTCCAGTCGGAGGGCTGCCTCGTCGGCGGCAGGGCCGCAGAGGCTCTTGTGCTCGTGCTGGTCGACCATGTCCAGTAGGTGTTCCCCGCGTGCGAGGGCCTGTTCGGACTCGACTTCGGCGCGGAAGCCGGAGTCCGAGGTGCCGGCGTAGCCCTCGAACATCTGAACGCTCAGGTGGCGGAACGCGATGGCCCCGGCGATCGCGCCACCGGGTCGACGAGCGATGAACCACGCGAGCGTGCGACGGAACTGCCGGTTGAACAGCCTCCAGACCTTGCCCGCGACGAGGGGGATGCCGTCGGAGCGGTCGTGGGCGGCGCAGTAGTCGTTGACCCACTGCACGAACTGGTTGAGCTGGCTGTTGGTGGTGCCGCTGGTCAGCGTGCGGGTGTCGGCCGCCGAGCGGGTCTTCGTGCCGTTGCTCGGCCCGTGATCCAACGCGTTGAACAGCAGGTCGACGCCGGCGGGTTGCAGTCTTTCCAGGATCTGAACGGCGCGGCCAGCCGGCGCTCCGACAACCCAGGTCGCTTCGACCCCTCTCGGGTCATCCTCTCCCTTGAACGCCAGGCTCGCGATCTTCCAGCGGTAGGGCCGGTCCTGATCGTCGCGTTGGACCCGTAGGCAACCCCGGCGCAGATGCTTGATCTCGCTGTCGCGCATTCCCGACAGGAAGGCGATCACGGTGTAGGCGGCGACGTGCAGCATCCGAGCCAGACGGCCGAGGCCGTTGGCTGCCGTGTGGTCGGCGACGATCCCGTCGATCCACGGTTCGTCGTCGAGTGTGCCGGTGATCGGGATGTCGAAGTAGGAACACGGACTGAGCCCGACGACGGCGGCAAGTTCCTCGATCTCTGCCCGACGGCGGGTGTAGGCGGTGCGATGGCAACCGATCTCGTCGGCCAGGTGCGAGTAGTTGATCTGGCCCTGGTAGCCAGGCAACGGGCGCTGACGGGCGCGATAGCTGTCCAGGTGTCGAGTGACCTTGCCCGCTGTGGCGTGACGGGTGCTCAGCGTCGCGTGACGCGCCGGGTCGCGTTGGTGGCGCCATGTGCGGTCCGCGGCCAGGATGTCCTCGGCGAAGTCGTCGAGGAATCGCATCGCCCAAGCCAGCATGGGGCCGTGGACGGCTTCGGGGATTCGGTCGGTGGCGTTCTCGGAAGACCGGTGCTTCTTGCTCTCCTCGCCCCAGCCGTCGACGTGGTGCGGATCGAAGGGGAGATGGTCGGCGGTCAACACGGTGCGATAGCGCCAGAACAGGCGGACAACGGCTCGATGACGTTCACGTGTCGGCGGGTGTGGCACGGCAGTCTTGAGGTGCCGCTGATAGGCTGACAGGTCGTCTCCGACGAGGTCGACCAGCGCCGGGCCGTTCGCCCCGGCGCCGGGTCTGTCGTCGAGCCAGGCGAGGAACTTCCGCAGGCAACTGAACATCGAGAGGATGGTTTCCGGCCGAGGTCGCGACTCACCATGAGGCAACTCGCCGGACAGCATCGCGTAGCACAATTCCTTGGCCACCGGCCGATAGCGGGCGGGGAGGGTGTCGAAGTCCAGCGACAGGCGGCGCTGGTGCTTCTGGAACGTGGCCGAGAACAACTCCCACTTGTGGTCACGAAACCGGGATGTCTCGTGCAGGATCGCGCCGTCCCGCAACGGGCGTGCGTGCAACACGAACGTGTTGTCGAGGGCCGGGGACGACGCTTGAACAAAAGTGCTGGTCACGGCTGCTCCCAGGGGTTCTCGACGAGGTCGAGCAAAGCGTCGTCGGGCTTGACCGCCTCAGCGTGCTCGATCTCGGCTGGACTGAACTTGACCAGCACGTCCAGTCGGAGCGCGGCCCAGACGCTGCCGTAGCGGTCCCACCAGTCGTTCTCGGAGAGCAGGTGGCGGCGGGCGGCCAGCGCGTCGAGCAGTCCGAGCAGGTCCGGCAGGTCGTTGCGGGTGATCAGGCAGTTGCCGCAGTGGAAACAGTCCAGGAAGCTCGCTCGGCAGCGGGTTCCGGTGGCGGGGTGGTGATCGTGGTCGACGCATCCGGTCCAGGCGGTTCCCAGTTCGCCGTCTGCGGCTCGGCGTGCGGTGTCCCGGTCGAGGCCCGCCTGGTGCAGGTGCTGCGCGTCCGCTGGTCCGGAAACGACCTTCGGGTGTCCGCCGTTGGTCTGTGCGGCGCGTCGGTGGGCCGCCAATGCCGACTGCTCGGCGTCGGCCAGGGCGTCGCCGACGATGTCCTGTGCCCACTCGACGACGGTGGGGTCGTCGCGCAGGTAACTGGCGAACAGCGTAGGAATGGTGTTGGTGCGGATGGACGAGGGCAGGTGCCCGCCCATCTGCCGTGTGCGACGGACTTCGGTGCTGGTCTTGAGCCGGTTGAAGTCCACCAGTAGCGGGACCGCCTTCGGTGGATCCGCGGCCTGACCGTCCTGGTTCCGCTCGGGGACACCCGGCGGTGGCCGATCGGCGGTCAACCCGTGTCCGGCCGCCCAGTCGCTCGCGTAGAGGTTGCGGGCGAGGGTGCCCTCGAACATGCCGTAGTGCTCCGCGGGACCGCGGGAGCCGGTGTCGAAGGCATTGCGCCAGACCGCCCAGAGCGAGTTCGTTTCGCCGAAGGCGCGGCTGCGGGCCGTCAGCTCAAGGACGAGCAGGTAGAGCCCTCCGGCGGTGTGCAGTTCCCGACCCGGCTTCCCGATCTCCCAGGTCACGGTCTCGTGCCAGCGCCGCTGCCCACGGCGGCGCTTCACGACACGAAGTTCGACAGCCCTGTCTTCCAGGACACGGTGCTCGACCGACAGTTCCTTGATGGTCTCGACATTGCGGTCGGTGACCTCGACGAACAGTGTCAGCAGCGGGGCGAGGTCCGCCCGGCTGAGGAACAACCCGCCGGCGACGGCCAGGCGTTGACGTACCCAATCCTTGGACGGGCCGGCACCCCAAGTGACCATCCCGGTTCGGGCGGCTTGGTCGAGCAGCGCGGCACGATCGCGTTCCGTGGTCTCCAGAGACGACGGGTCCTCACGGAATCGGGCCAGCAACCGCTCCCCCGCGCGGACGCGGTCGCGAATGTTCGCCGCGTCGGACCTCGCGGCGGACACCAACGCGGTGAACTCACGCTCGCTGTAGCCGGGCTTGGACTGCCGGCTTCCGATGCGCAACCGTCGACCGCAGTAGTCCACCACGTCGGTGGGGACATGCTCACGCAGCGGCGACAAGACAAGCAGCCGTTTGAACTCGCGCAATTCGTGCCAGCTCGCGATCTCGCCGATCGAGGCGCCGCGGAACCGCTGGAACGCCTCCATGTGCGAGACAGCCAGCCGCACCGGGGTCGCCGGCGGGGCCGGCAGGGTACTGAGAAACCGCACCACCCGGCCGGCGACGCCCCAGACCGTCGTAGCCGAAAGCCGTGTCCGCCGCCCTCCCGCCGGGCCCATGCGTGCGGCCAGCGCCGCTGCCAGCGGCAGGTGCCAGCCAGGAAGGGGCAGCAGATCGACCCGAAAGGTGATGCTGCGGCGATCCTCGCCATGAAAGCGCACCACCGGCCCGTCATGCTCCTCGACGGCGGGCACGACCAGCGGTGGAGCGTCATAGGCGCCTTCGGGCAGTACCGCCGACCGTCCCGTGCGTGTCGTGCCGCGCCTGCTCACGCTCGCTCACCGGCTTCTTCGGGAACCAGTTCCCGCGGAGGCTCGACGTCGTCGCTGATCGCCTCCAGCGGGGTGTCGCGGGGGTCTTCCCACCGGTCGGGCACCAACGCCATCCGCGTGGCCATCTCCAACTCGGCCAAGGCGTGCAGATAGGTCTGGGTCGTGACGATCGAGGCATGCCCGAGGCGACGACGGACCCAGTCCAACGGGTCACCGAAGATCCGCGTGTAGTGACCCCGTTGTTCTGGGTTCAGCTCCGCCAACGCGGCGATGTGCCCGCGCTGCAACTGCTCCAGAGTGATCACCGCGAAGGTGTGGCGGAGGAGATGGGCGTGAGCCGCGAGCGTCACCCCCTGCCCGCTGCACCGCTTGTTGGCCTCGCTGAACACGGTCTTCCAGGTCGAGATCGCGACCGGCAGGCCGTACTCGGACAGCCAGAACGCGGCCGGCTCCAAGCCGTCCGGGCCGTCGATCAACAACCTCCGCCGTTCGGTGATGTCGAGCTGCGCGACTTTCGTCCGGTGCACCGTCCCACCTGGTTGGCGCCGCATCACCACCGGCCGAGCCGGGTCCTCGACGACCAGCGGCCGGTGAAGCCGCTGGTAGCGGCCGCCGGCGCGTGCCTGGTCGACGACCTCGGCCCGGTCGATCTCGACGTAGTCGATCAGGTCGGCCACGACCGTCGCCGGCGAGTAGATCCATCGCGCCGAGCCGCCCTTGGCGATCATCGGCGGTAGCCAGAACCGCTGGTAGCCGCCCAAGCCGTGGTCCATCGGCACCTCGAACAAGCTCAGCGCCGCCTGCTCGGACAAGCGCATCCCGGTGCGCACCATCAAGTCGCAAAAGGTGGCATTGCGGGCAGCCCATCGGCCCCGGAACTTCGAGTTCGGCAGGCCGTCGACGGCGTATCCCCGCACTCCGATGTCGCGCCAGCGGCGGTAGGAGGCTGCCGGCAGCCACTCGATCCGGTCGCGTCCGGCACCGTGGCTGTAGGTCGCGGGCCGCTCGCCCGGCTCACCCCGCCGTCCCAGATGGGCCGGCATCACGCGGGATTCCCGCTGCGGGATCGGGTTCACCCGGACGTTCCCGGCCTTGACCTGCCACTTGTAGAACCGGTTGACCGCCGCGACCTCCCGGTCCCAGGTGGCGCCGTCCACCCGTGGCCCCCGCTCATCGCGGCGTCGCCAAACCAGGTAGGCGGTGTGGTCGGCCTCGGCCGCGTCCCGCCAGGACTTTCCGCCGCGCGCCGTCCAGAGAAAGGCCAGGAACGCCGCCACGTCCCGTGCGTACCCGGCCTGTGTGTTCCACGCATCTCCGATCATCCCTGCCGACCGGAAGAACGCATTCAACTCGACGTCGTACTCGAACGTCGGCGAGATCAAAAACGGCGTGCGCTCCGGTATGCCATCCTCGGCCAACCACCGGTCCCAGTCGCCGGGCAACTCGGCCACGAACGGCAGCGGCGAGCGCAGCGTGGGCAACTCGCCCGGTACGTAGTGCACCCGCCACCCGGTCTTGACCACCGGCGGACCGTATCCGCCCGACCGCATACCCAGCCTGATGCGGATCCCGCGACGCGCGACAACCACTCGATCCGGTCACTGCCCGGCCGCCGACAATCCCATACCCGGCTCGCGGGAACGGTCCCGACGGACCACTCATTCTCGCTGGCTCGGCGGCATGCGCAACTGTTCGAGCGCCTCCCGCAGAGACCACTGCGGCCGGTCACGCAATCGGGTGCCCAGGATGGCAAGGGCTAGCGCAAGGCCGCCGCAGCATTGCACCAACTCCCTGATGGTGTTAAGGCCTTCGCCGCCTCGATCAGCACCGAGCAGGCGTTGCAAGTAAGTGGCACCCTCGTGCTCACTGAACACGTCCAGCCGGAGGCGTGCGACGTCGGTCAGCGACCCCAGTTTGCGTCTGCTGGTCATCAGCACCATCGACTTCGGGCTGGTAGGCATCAGCAGTTCGACCTGGTCGACGCTTGCCACGTCGTCCAGCATGATGAGCAGACGCCGTCGAGCAGTCAGCGTCCGGTAGAGGACCACACGTTCGTCCAGCGCTGCCGGGATGTGGGCGGCCCGGATACCCAGCGAGCGCAGAAGCAGGCCGAGTACTTCCCACGGAGTCGCCGGCTCAGAGGTTTGCAGACCGATACCCCGTAGCCATACGTACAGATTCCCATCGGGAAACCTCTCCCGATTCCGGTGCGCCCACTGCCGGACCAGGACGGTTTTCCCGACCCCGGGCGCACCAACCACCAGCACCGCCGGTGTACGGTGCCTCGCCGACTTCGTGCGACCGTGCACAAAAAGATGATCACCCAGACACGCGAGCGCTTCCTCACGCCCCACGAACATCCTGGTCTCGGCCCCAAGGTCATCAGGACGTACGTTCAGCGGGACAGGACCTCGTCGAAACATCCGCCTCATCCGCGGGACGACCAGCAGATATCCTAATGCGGCCACCAGCGGAGAAAGCTTGCCGGGCACCTCCTGGAGGTTGGCGACCCATTCCTCCTCGTACCGTGCGCACGCCTGCGGATCCCCCAGCCTCCGTGCACACCACCGGACCAGACGAACCGCCAACCACGGCCACCAGTCCTTGAACTCGTTCACCAACAACGGCAGCAGCACTGCCGCCAGCAACCACGGCACCACCCCGGCGCTCACGACGCACCATCCGTCCGAGGCAGCAACGACCGCCCCTTCCGTATACCCGAGGTACGGTGTCCGGCACGACGCCCATCCAGCATCGTCCTCGCTCCGGCCACTCCGTCAGGGCTCAACCGGTAGAACCGACGCCGCGGACCACGAAGCTCCGGATCCCCCTGCTCCCACTCGCTCACAACCCAGCCGAGGTCCTCCAGCCGGGCGAGAATCGGGAACACGCTGCCCGTCGGCCTCTCGATCATTTTTGCGATCTTCAGCCCGTACAGCTCATCGTCGGGCCCAAGCAGCGCCTCCAACACGTCCAGTGTCGCGTCGGTGGCTCGCAGCGTCCGTCCCATGCGGCAAGTCTAGATGTGTAGAGATAGCGACACAACCAACCGTTTCCCACTTGATCTGGTCATTGACCGGCCATGCACAAGGCGACACCTGCTGACCGCACTGATCGACTCAGTCGGCCATGGTGTCCCGGCCGCTTCTGTCGAGATCGTCACGCTCGGTCGGACACTGAAGAAGCGTGCCGATGACGTGCTCGCCTATTTCGACTGGCCCGGCACCAGCAACGGGCCCACGGAGGCGATCAACGGACGCCTCGAACACCTCCGCGGCTCAGCACTCGGGTTCCGCAACCCAACTACAACGCCAGAAGCCTGCTCGAGACCGGTGGGTTCAGACCACGACTACATCCTCAACCGTGAAAAGCCACATTCCACGGCATCTGATCAAAAGATTACTCACATATCATTTAGGCGCGGAACATGTCATGTTCCTCCGCCGAAACTACACCGAGAATCGAACAGTCGGGCGCGACGCCGCAAGATAGTCATCCCCGTTCCAACGGTAGTTGCTGACCTGGACCGGCTCGCCGAACGTCGGCGCGTGCACCATCTTTCCCGCGCCGATGTACAGGCCAACGTGGTGGACATCGTCGGGTGTTCCGTAGAAGGCCAGGTCGCCGGGAAGCAACGGTTGGCTGGCGGGCACCAGTGGACCTGCGGTGTACTGGGTCTGCGCGGTACGAGGCAGGTTGATTCCGGCGGCGTTGTAGGCGGCTTTGGTGAGGCCGGAGCAGTCGAACCCGGCGTGTCCGCCTGCTGGCCCGTTGCCGCCCCAGACGTAGGGCAGACCGAGTTGGCCGCAGGCGAAGTTGATCGCCATGAACGCCGTCGGGTTGGGTGCCTGGATCTTGTTGCAGTCGCCAGTTCCGACGGTGGCGGTGCCGTAGCGTTTTGCCTGTGCCAGAACGCCGTTGACGTACTCTTCCGAGTGGTTGTACGCGAAGAGGGCCTTGCGGATGTCTTTTTGTGCTCCGGAATCGCACAGGTAGAACGCGGCGGCGTAGATGGCGTCGTGCGGGTTGTAGCGTGACGGCGGGTTCGATCCTCCGGGCGGGATCGTGTGCCGCGCGATCACGTCGTCGAAGGTGGGCTTGAGGAACTGCATGGGGCCGCCGGCCCCCATGTGATTCTCGCCTTCCTTGATGCCCTCGCCGGATCCCCGGCCGTACTTGGATTCGGCTTCGCCGATGGCGGCGAGGATCGTCCAGTCCAGCCCTGGGCACACGGAGGCTGCGGCTCGGTAGAGCGATAGGTAGTCGCTGGGGATCTCGGCGATCGCGGCTTGGCTCGGCTCGGTGCCACCGGTGCCGAACAGCGCACTGACGATGGCTTTGCCGACGCCCCCGATGAGGATGGGGACGGCGATGATGGCCGCGACAGCGGCAACGGCGATCTTCATGGAGTCACCTCCGGAAGCGGCTGGTGGGAAGGGGCGGCGGGAGCGGGTCCGGAGCGACCAGGGCCACGGGCGCTTGCTGGGCTTGGGCGGCGGTCGACGACAGCGCCGCCGTGGACGGGTCGGTGTGAGGCCAGAGCTGGACGAGTTCGACGAGCCGCAGCCGATCCGGCCGTCGCGACACCGAACCGGAGACCGGCAGCCACCGGGGAACGGCGGGGTTGTTCTCGCCGGCTAGGCCCGCGACATCCGCAGTGCTGGTGGCCACGGGCACGAGCGCAGGACGGTCCAACTGGGACAGTGTGTCGGCGAGCGCCCTGCGTGCGGTGGTTTCGCGGCGGTTGGTGGGCAGCCACACCAGGACTGGTGTGGTGATTCCTGTTGCGGTGGCGAGCTTTTCGTAGCCGTGCAGCTTGCGGCCGAGCTTGCCGAGATCCTCGGTGCCGAAGTCGAATTCGAGGAAGAACTCGACCTGGTGACCGTCTTCGCGCCAGCGGCCGTAGGCGTCGGGGCGCACCATGTCGCCGAAAAGCCGGCCGCAGCGCAGCTCGGACCACCACGCGGTCAGTCGTCCACGGGCACCGGGCCGTCGGCTGAGTGCGACGAGGGCGGTGAAGAAGCCGTTGACGCCCACGGTGTACGCGAGGCGCAGAGAGTGGGCGATACCGATGGCGTCTTCGTGGCGGTAGCCGAGTTGCTTGGGGTCGAGACCGTCCTCGTAGGCCAGAGCGACCGCTCCCGCGATGTCGAGCACGTAGTGCATCGGTGCGGTGCCGGAGCTGACGAACGGCTGGAAGCGGTCGACGACGCGCCACTTGAACAGGTCGAGCAGGCGGTGGTTGGCCGCGCGCATGGTCGGGTAGCAGAGTTCGACGATCTGCTGGGTGGTGAAGACCTTGTGCTCGTGCAGCATCCGGGCCAGCCAACGGTCCCGGAGGGTGAGCCGTCCGGCGAGCTGGGCGTGGTGCTCCCCGGTGGTGGCCGCCCGTGGCGTGGGGCGTTGGGGCATGTGCCCGCGCAATGCCCTCTGAGGCGTGGGATTCGGAATCATGGGTCGGCACCTCCCAGTCGTTGGGCCGGAATGGGGAAGGTGAAGGCAATGCATGCGGGATCACCGGAGCGGAAGTGCGCGATAGGCGAGCCCGCATGCGTTGTGGGAGAATGAGATTCGACGGTTCAGACCGCGCGGCGTGGGTCCACAGTGGGCTGACCGGAGCCACCTGCGGCGGTGTCGGCGTCGGTGACGGGCGGGCGTGTGTTGGCCCTGGCCGCTTTGCGGATTTCCTTGGCTCGTCCGGGAATCGCGGGTGGGAGTTTTTCGGTGACCGCAGTGAACGGTGGTACTTCTTCTCCGCCCAGGACGAGCCGGGCGGCGACGTGGTACACGCCGAGATTGGACGGGTCGTGATCACTCAGCCGCGGCATGGTGTGCCGAGCCAGCCTCTTCGCGTCCTCGGGCGAGGCGTTGAAGAAGATCTTGCTGCGGGCGTTAGTGCTGATGCCCTCTTCGAGCTCTTTCGGTAGCTGCCCGAGGTACTGGTGCGCCAACGCCATGGAGAGCCGGTAGCCGCGGGCCTCGGCGAGCATGTCCTCCAACGGGTAGGCCAGGTTCAAGAAGTTGTGGCACTCGTCGACGTACAGTCCGCAGTCGCGGCGTTGACGCTGCGGAACGCGAGCTCGGCGGGTGGCGGCTTGCCAGGTGCGTGCGACGACGATGGAGCCGACCAGCCGCGCGGTTTCCATCCCCAGCGCATCACGAGCGATGCGCACCAGGCAGATTCCGCCGGTGTTGAGCACCTCGTCCATGTCCACAGTGGACGTACCGCCTGCGATGGCGGCGCGGACGAAGGGGCGCAGGAGGAAGCCGCGGATTTTGTTCATCAGCGGCGCGATGACTTGTGCGCGGCTGGCTTCGGACAGGTCGTCGTACCAGGACCAGAAGCCCTTGAGCACGTCGTCGTCGATCTGGTCGCAGGCCCGTTGTCGGAACGCCGGCACGGTGAGCAGCTTGGGCAGGTCGACCAGGGTCGGGGTGCCGGGCATCGCGGTCAGGGTGAGCAGCCCGGCGCGGAGGATGTCGTCGGTGCGCGGGCCCCACGAGGAGGCGTAGATCCGAGAGAAGATCGACACCAGGTTGTCGACCGCGCGGGCCTTGTCCGCGCCCTCCAGGGGGTTGAGCACCGGCGGGCGGGCTCGGGAGTCGGCGTCGAACAGCACGACCTTCTCGCCGAGCTCCTCGGGCAGGCGCATGAGGATGTCGCTGACCAGGTCGCCTTTCGGGTCGACCACGACGACACCGCGGCCGGCCTCGGCGTCGGCCAGGATCATCCGCGCCATCAGCTCGGACTTGCCGGAGCCGGTGGCGCCGAGGATGTGCAGGTGGTGGCGGGCGTCGGCGACGCGCAGGCCGACCGGGCGGGAGTGCCCGGAGTCCGACAGCCCCAGGGGCTTGATCTGCTCGCCGATCGTGGCGATGCCCGGCGGGGGCGGCACAGCCTTCGCGCCGGCCCGCTGCAGGCCGGGGGTGGACTCGTCGATCGGCAGGTGCGCGATCGCGGCCAACTCCGGGATCGAGAGCAGGTCACCCTTGCCGAGCCGACGTTCGGCCAGCACGGCGACCGGGTGGCGGCGCAGCCGGACCCGGCGGTAGTAGTTGTGCTCGGAGTAGGCGGCGAACGCCGAGGCGATCGCGTGCCCGCGACCTCGCAGCACCGCCCGTACCGCCTGGACCTCGCCCGAGGTGGCGTCCTCGGGGACGGTGGTGGCCACGGCGTAGCGGATGCGGGTCTCGAACTGGTTCGCCCGCAGCTTTCCTACGACCGCGCGATCCTGGGCGGCGTACTCCAAGCTGGTCTGCCGATCCAGCCCTGGCGTCCGTGTGCTGGTCGACGGCTTGGGCATCTTGCCGGGCGTGATGACGTCGAGTAGCCGGCCGACCAGGTGGGCGGAGCCACCCGCGTGCACCCGCCGGGCGGCGCGGCGTGCCTTGGTCACCCGGTGGCCGGCGACCGGACGGGCAAGGATCTGCACGCAGGCCCGCTCGTGCGGGCCGAGCCCGACCGGCGCGCCGAGCATGGCCCGGATCGGGTCGGCCGGGTGCTCGGTGCGGATCGGCAGGGCTTCCGAGCGCGCCAACCGCAGCTCCCCGCCGACCGCTTCGACTCGCCGGCCTGCTGCCGCCGTGGTCGGAATCGGAGGCTTGGCGGGGGTGGTGCGGGTGTGTGTGCCGGGCCAGGCGGCCTCGATCGCGCGCTCGACCATGCCGGGTGGCACCAGGCCGGGCACCCAGAGGCGGATCTGCACGCCGTCGTCGGTGAAGGTCAGCTCGAAGGCCAGGTGTGGCTGTCCGCCGAACCGACGCAGCCATCCCGGCCGCAGCAGGCCGACGAGGTTGGACCACACGGTGATCGCGCCGGACGGGTCGACGGTGGGTGGCGCGAGCACGGTGATCAGGCGGGCATCGGTCATCAGGCGTTGGTGGTAGCGGCGGCGCCACCGGCTCCGCGTGATCACCGCGGCGGTGACGGCGATCGTGAGCGCCGGCCCGACGATCGGCCCCCATGTCAGCGCGAGGTCGCGCAGGTGAGCCAGCACGTTCTGGAACGCGCCGAGCGGGTCACGGAGGTAGTCGCCGACCGGAGAGGCGAGCACGTCCACAGCCTGCTCGACACGCGGAGCGACGCAGGTCGACAGGGATGTGGCGGTGAATGGCCAGGACATCGGGAACCTCCTCACGGAAGCGGTCGACGGGACCGACGCGAACTGCGCTCAGGCCGCACGTGGCTGGTCAGCCGGCTCGGCGGTGGGCCGCTCGCTGAGGTCGGGGCGGGTGTAGTCGACGACGAGCCGCAGGTGCTTGCGTTCCCGGCGGTTGGCGTGTTCGGCGTCGACTTCCGCTTGCCACTCGGAGAACCGGCGCCCGGCCTGGCGACGCAGGAGGTGCGGAACCCTGCGTGCGGGCGTTCCGATCCGATGCGGACCGGATACCGCGTCGGTGTCGCATTCCTCCTGCGAGGTCCAGCCGGCCTGAGTGATGCCGGCCTCGTCGGCGAAGACGTCGGTGACGTGATCGCGCTCGGGGTCCAGGTCGGCGTCCTGGGTGCCCCCATAGCTGTAGGTCCAGCGGAAGTTGGCCGGTGGATCCGTCTCGACCAGGCGGCGGAACCTCTCGACTTCCTTGGTGTAGCAGTAGAAGGTGACGTTGGGCCGCTGACGGATGATGCGCAGCCAGGCCAGCAGGTATTCGTCGCTGAAGAAGTCGCCGGAGTCGTGGATACGGACCCACCCGTTGTCGTGCCGCGGGGCGGACAGTTCGGCCAGCATTGCCGTCTCCCAGCCCGCCATGTCGTCCAGTACGAAGGCCAAGTTGGCCTGGTGCTTGGCTTTCACGGCCGGGAACAAGAACCGGCCGGTGTACTGGTAACCGCGGATATTAAAACTTGCGGAATAGGTCGCCGCGTGGCCGAAGGCTGCAGTGACCGATCGCAGTTGGTGGGGTCGAGCAGACGCGGTCGAAGCCAACGCTACCCAGCTTCGCCGCTACTGGCCACTGTCCGCAGCGGCTGATCACAGCTAGGGCAAGTTGGCTGTAGATCGAGGCTGCATAGTTGAACTTGGTTGCCTCCGCGGCCTGGCTAGCCTCGGATCTATGCCTGGCCATCTTTTTATGCGCTCAGCTGTCACTCGCGTCGGCACTCTCCGAAGAGTCAGTCTGCTTTAGTTCGGCTGACGCGATCTCAATGAGATTATTAACAGCGCTATGGAGTGCCAACTTCTCACTTTCGAAATCAAACGGTGCGGGCTTGTGCTTTGATTCAAGGAAGGAACGAGAGCCGAATACGAATGCCGTCGTCGTGCTACGTTCAATGGCCTTAAGTACGGTGCCGTAAAGCGTGGCGGCGTGACGACTCACTTCTTCGATCGCGCTGTTCCTGTTATTTTGGCCATAAAGAATGGTCAAAGTTTGCGTGGATACTGTGATCTGCATGTATTGGCGAGCTAACTCACTTCCTGCCTCTGGTTGCGGGCCAATACGTAAATATTCTGCGCGGGCGCTCTCGGCTGAGTTGGTCAAGCAGTGCGCGTGCTCAACAACTTGTTGAATTGATTTCCAATGGGCCTCGCGTCGATGCTCTGCGCGCTCCTTACGATCCTCGATGAGTTTTTGTTCGGCCACGGCCGTCTGTCGCCTTGCACTGTCTGCTTGGATTCGTGCGTTGCGTGCTTGCCAGCCGGCAATCGTTGCCGATGCCGCCGAGATGACCATCGCCGCAATCGCTAGCCATACAGATGCGTTCATGGAGAGAGTATGGCCTGAGGCTTCAAGCCGCGCAATCGTTAGTGTATTTAACTAGCGAGTTTGTCGAGTCATCGGTTTAAGATGTGTCTAGGTGAAATGTGCGACCTCTCATTGAAAATTCCGCGCAGAGTACTGGAAACCCCGGGTATTGGAACTTGCGGAGTTCGCTCGGCTCCGCTGTCGGCCTCCTTGTAGGCGGCGGTCGTCGGCGAGCGTCGCGTCCCTTGTTGGTGTGACGTTTAGGTTCTACTCGTCAAGGAGTTCGCGAGGTCGGCTCGATATCAAGATTCGAGAGTGCTCGATGTGCGATCCACATGCGAGAGCTTCGTTGCTACTCGGGCAGATCGGCAAACGGGTACTCGTTCCTCACATGTGAGGTGGTGGCTCGAACTCATATTTTCGATTTATTCGCCGCAGCATTGCCTCGGCGTCGACCACCTTTGGCATATAACCGGATTCTCGAAGGAACTCGTGAACGGAGTCCAGGACGCGAAAACATGCGCCCTTATCGATGGCGGCGACGGCTGCGTCGAGATGGCCTTGGCAGATAACGCCGAGTCGGATGAACTCTGAGCTGTCTTCCAGCTCAGTCCAACTCTCTATAGCTTCCGCCGCTCGATAGGCGCTGCGGACTGCTAGGAACACGCCTTGACGGAAGTAGACATAAGGATCCTCATCCCAACCGCATTCGGCCGAATTGAAATCGAGCGGCGCTGCCCGCGCTGCGTGTCGCAATATTACCATGGGAATTTTTGGCGTTGCGAGTGCTTGAACGGCTTGGCCAATTGCGTCGAAGCCTGATCTGACTCGCTCGTAACCTGCATGGTTATCTTTGATCATCTTGCGCCAGCCAATTCGGCATTCTTGCCAAGCATGCAGCAATCTGCCGATTCCATAGTCGAAGGAAACCTCTGCTGGCGTCCCGTAATCTGTTTCATCCGGAGCTTTTAGGCTGCTCGTCCAGGTTGACTCTAGTTCTCGCCAAGCCAGCCTCTCGTCCGAGATGCTCAAGAGCCTATCTTCCGATGGGGAATGGTGCTTGATGTAGTTGCTCATGCTTGAGCCACTCTTGCCGAGTGCGGTTGCTAGGACTCCAGGTGGGACTCCAGCTGCGCGAGCTTCTGCGACTAGGTCCTCCACGAGGGTCGTCGCAGTCGTCACGATGCGTCCTGCGGCGCCGACCATCTGTAGCAGCCTCTCCGCGTCAGGAAGTTCTTGAAGTCCCCGCAGCAAGTGGCCTGAATGCGTTGCGCCAATGCGGCGGACAGTGCGACGGACTTCGAACATCACTTCGTCATCGCAGTGGACCCACCCTGGCCTGGTGGCTGGGTGTGAATGGTCGGACTGGTCCTCGCCGTGTCTCTCAGACATCCGTCAACCATATCGCACTTTTGCGGTTAGCATCTGCTGGGACCGCTTGTCAAGTGGTCGGTTTCATGATCAGTGAAACGTCACGGTTGTGGTGTTCTTCTGTTTGGACAAGACTGCGTGTCGGGCCGGAAATCAGCCGAATTGGCATAATAGATTTGTAGATGATGAGGAGGGCGTTAGTGTTCAGTTTGATTCGCGAAATGGCGCAGATTGTTGTCTGTCACCTTAACCGAGTCTTGGAGTCGGACGGCTCGTGTCTTGCTTCTGATTCTTTCAGTTGCGATTCCCACTTGTTTCATTGCGGCAATTACCTACGGTAGGTGACGAGCGGCTTGCAGCTTGCGGTTCACCAGGCGCGCGGTGAGGTGTTGAATCGGCTGCCCTGCTGATCACATTTTCCGCACCAAAAGTACTTCTGTCGAAGTCGAGCGACTAAGTGGTCGCTTTCGGAAGTTCTTCGGGGGTCGTGACGACCTGATCAGAAGGGGTTGTCCAGGTAGAGGCGGCAGGCGCAGTCGAGGGCTTCTTCGGGGCTGCCGCTGGGGAACCCGGAGGGCAGAATCTGGTTCTCGTAGCGGTCGCTGCTGGCCAGGTAGAGCCCGAAGCCCCAATGCCGGGCCGAGCCGCCATACCGCAACCGGATCAGGGGTTGCACCCTCCCGTCGGGCAGGTGTGCCTCGACATAGACGAACGCGCCGCGGTAGCGGAATTCCAGGTCGCCCGCCTGTGGCCAGTGCGTTGCGGCGTGGGCGCGCAACCGTTGCCCGACAGAGATCTTGGTGGACTCCGGTGGGGTGGCCATGACCGACATCGTGCCCGATCGGCATCCTGGACGCCGCCCCTGACCGTCGATCATGAAACGAGCCGGTCGCGATGCCCGTGGTCCAAGCCTGTCCTGTGACGGTGACCGGTGCGGTGCGGCGGGTGCTGACCCGGCGTGCCCGGGGCCGGAAGACGCCGTATCGGGACAAGGTGCGGGCACGGATGGTGCTGCTGGCCGCCCGCCGGTGGTCCAACGCGGCGATCGCGGCGGAGGTGGGAGTCACGGTGGACACGGTCCGGACCTGGCGGGGCCGGTTCGCGGCGCAGGGGTTGGCGGGGTTGGCCGATCGGGCCCGGTCGGGTCGTCCGACGCGGTTCACCCCGGTGCAGGTCGCGCAGGTGAAGGCGCTGGCCTGTCAGGTGCCGGCCCGCGCGGGGGCGCCGTTGTCGCGGTGGTCGTGTCCGGAACTGGCCCGCGAGGCGGTGGCCCAGGGCGTGGCCGAGGCGATGTCGGCCTCGACGGTGTGGCGGTGGCTGGCTCGGGAGGCGATCAGACCGTGGCAGTACCGGTCGTGGCTGTTTCCGCGTGACCCGGACTTCGCCGCGAAGGCCGGGCGGGTGCTGGACCTGTATGAACGTCGCTGGGAGGGCAGGCGGCTGGGGTCCGGGGAGTATGTGATCTCCAGTGACGAGAAGACCTCGATCCAGGCCCGGTGCCGCTGTCACCCGAGTCTGCCACCCGGTCGGGCGCGGATGATGCGGGTCAACCACGAGTACGAGCGGGGTGGCGCGGTGGCGTATCTGGCCGCCTACGACGTGGAGCAGGCGCGGGTGTTCGGGCGGTGCGCGCCAACGACGGGGATCGTGCCGTTCATGGCATTGGCCGAGCAGGTCATGACGTGTGAGCCGTATGCCTCGGCGAAGCGCGTGTTCTGGGTGGTGGACAACGGATCCTCCCATCGCGGCAAGACCGCGATCGATCGGCTGGCCGCACGGTTCCCGAACGCGGTCATGGTGCACACCCCCGGTACACGCCTCGTGGGTGAACCAGGTGGAGATCTTCTTCTCCGTTGTGCAACGCAAGGTCGTGTCGCCCAACGACTTCACCGACCTGGCCGAGGTCGAGCAACGACTGGCCGACTTCGAGAAGCGCTACAACGCGACCGCCAAGCCCTTCCAATGGAAGTTCACTCGCCGGGACCTGCACGATCTCCTGACCAGGATCAGCGAGCACGAACGCCAGGACGCCCCCGCCGAGCTTCCACACGCGGTATGACCACCCCCGAAGAACTTCCGAAAGCGACCACTAAGGTATTCCTTGCGCGGGGCAACCGCTGCTGCGTAGCTGGGCGAGTGTTTCCGACGGTCCGAGTCCAGCGTGTTGCTCGGTCGACGCTGATGCCCAGCAGTCCACTGATGACGGCGGCTGAATTTCGTTCGCCGGCTCCATCAGGCGCTGTTACGGTCGATAGTGGCAGGAATCCCGATCGTCGATAGTCGGCGGAGAAGGGCTTTCGACTGAAGAGGTTGTCCTCGACGAGGGCCGGGGAGCAGCCATGTTTCCGCGCAGAGTACTGGTAATCACGGGTATTACAACTTGCGAAGTTGTAGCCGGGTGTTGCACGTTCGACCGCTTGGCAAGACCATGAATGGCCGATGCGTGGGACGATCTCGAAGCGCCAGCTACTAATCTTCAACAATAGCGATGATCAAGGCGAGCCGACTGGTCCCAAGATCGAGTCTATGTCTGCTGCCGGCCCGCCTTGACCTGTCGACGCCGGTGTTTGAGCTGTTCATGGTCTGCGGCCCGCCTAGCTCGGCGATCAAGTAACCACAGCGGCACCGACAACTGGAGATCCGAGGTCGTAACGGTTTGTCGGTCTGGCGCGACTAGAAACGTCGAAGGACGCAACTCGCGGAAAACTGTATCTCAGGTAGGCAGGGGGGCAACTGAGATGAGTTGTTGCGGCTGGGCGGACGATTCGACACGTGTCGCACTCGCGAATATCTACAGAGTTGCAGCGCGGCTTGGCCAGATGGCGTCGAGTGTCGATCAGGGAGGCGACTGAATTGAACGCGACACTCATTGCCCTGCTTGGCGCCGCAGCTGGAGCAGTGCTCACTATTATGTTCAGGATCATTGTCGAGCCATATATCGAGGGAAAGAAAGATCAAAGAAAACGCAAGGATAGATGGTTGGAAGATTCCCTTAAGCATTCCGAAGACGTGCTCGCGCGCATGAATGAAGTTCGAAGGGTCAGAACCACGGAATTGGCATTTGATCTAGATAAAATATCGCGCGCCATTCTCCGAACGTTAACGTCCGGTGACGGTCCATCTCCCTTGAAGGCGGCCGCCGAGCATTCGAATTCGGAAGAAGTGAAGGAATCTGCTGCTGCGGCAGAGAAGGCGTGGATTGTGCTGCGAATAGCGACTATGGATGACGAGCACAGTGCCGAAGCTGCAGAGGAAAAATACGAGCCAATTTACGCTTTGCAGCGGTACGAAACGGCCTTACGTAACTTTGCATGGTCAGCAAGGCGTGCCCTGATCTAAATGGTGAATAGCCAACATGGCAGCCGTCCAGGCTGACCACGCGTTGCGAGTCTCGAAAGCTGCGTCGATAATCCGGGACTCGGAACTTGCCTAGTTGATCACTGCGGGTGATCCCTCCGGTATAGCGGTGTGGTGTCGCGGATTGTTGGTAATTTCGGGTATTGAACAGTGCGGAATTCCATCGTGGCTGGTGGATCGCACATGGGTCCGGCATTTCGGGTGAGGTCGGCCTAGAACGTCAAGTCGAGCTCTCCCATCCGCAGACCGATTGCGAATGGGAGTTCACGCTCAGCATGAAGGAGGCCGCGTCGATCTTGGAGTTGCAGGCAAACGGCTTCGTTCTCGGCGCCGATGATCCATCTCTGCCATGGTCGTCTGCATTCCCACCCCTCAGGGCGGCCGGGCAGGGTGGGGAATCGGTTCAACCAACAGATCCACATAGCTGGTTCAGACCCGGGATTGCTGGCCTCCAGTAGGATATTCAATCCAGTGTATGGGTGACATGGGCGTTGTAGGTGAAGGTCGAGAGACCGGATATAAAGGAGCCAGCCGCTCGCTTCCGGTGGCGCTTCACCAACCAGCGGTTGCTCAGGCGCGCATCCTTTGGCCTCGGCGGCATCGAGAAATCGGCGGATCAAGGGATGTAGCTCCGCGACGAGTGCCGTGCGAGCTGCGGCTTCCTCCTGGGCTGCTAGCCGAGCTTCTTCACGCTCGCGTTCTTCGTGCTCCTGCTGCTGTGTAAGTTGCTTTGCTTGCTGCTGCGCCGCCTGTTGGCCAATTTTCATACCAGCACGGATATCGTCTTCAATTCCCATTTCTCTGTCTCCTTGGAGAGTGGTAGTGGTGGTTGCCGCACGAGTGCTCAAGTGTCGCGACGGCCCTCCTAGGTGTCAGTCGAGAAACATTTTTTGCGTGTTATTTAACTCCTCTTTGATCAGCCGGCCGCGAAAGTGCGTCACTGGCGTTTGGGCGTGCAGTAGTCCTGTCGAGTCGATCGACCACGGGCCGATGATGAGATTCTCGCCAAACATGTGTCCGTGGAAAGGTGGAAGACGGTTCCATCGTCGCACCTCGATTTCAACGCCGTGTGAACGTATTAGTGAGTCCTCACTAATCGCCCGCAGGTTCACTTCGAGCCTCTCCTTGAACTTCTGTGCGATCATTTTGTTCACTAGCAGTACTTCTGTTAGTTCGGCGGACAGGCACTTGAAAATAAGTCTCCTGATCTTGGGTGTTGGACCTCTGCTGATCTCGGCGCACCGATACAATCGTTGCAGCCAGGGGACAACGAAGTCCGCTGTTCCGGCGGACACGTAGTAGTCGTCAGGCGCCGAGGTGCGGGTTACCAGCTTGATCAGCGCCTTGTCGCATTCCGCGGTGGACGCGTACGTGCGCCCTCGGTCGCGCCTGAACCAGCTTGACCCTGGGTTGGCTTGAGCGATATTGATCTCGGGCTGAAATTTAACTTCGAGAAGTCCCACTCTTGATCACCTTAGCCCCGTGTAGGCAGGCCTGTTCTGGTGCGTACATCCAACCGCTGCGTGTGTGTCGTCAGGAGTCAAGGATGTGTTACTGCTTGCTGGAAACTCGGCAGATAAGTCGCCCAGATAGAGTAGAGCTGCATTGCCTTGCGATATTCTTGTTTGCTGCTGTCGATGCTGCGATTAGGTGCTGCGAATGTGGTTCCGTCGGGCGACTTCCGCGGCGTAGCCGGGGCGGGTGTTGCCTGCGTCGTGGTTCCATCGGGCCGCTCGGTCGGTGCTGATGCCGAGGAGTTGGCTCAGGACGGCAGCGGGCATCTCGGCTGCGAGGTCCATCAGCGCGGTGTTGCGCCCGACTGTGGCTGGGATTCCGATGGCGTGTAGCCGGCGAATGAGGGTGTTGGGCGTCAATGGGCGGCCGGGTCGGGCGCCCGGAAACAGCCAGTTGTTCGCGCTCATTGCGTACGCGCGGTGGGTGGTGAGCTGGGTGATCAGGTTGCCTAGCTTGTCGGGCAGGTGGATGGGCTGCGCGCCAATGAGCAGCTTGCTGCTCGTTCCGGTGCGAGTGATCTGTTCCGTAGTGAGTTGGGTGATATGGATCGCGCGTTGGGCATAGAGCAGGACCAGAAGGCCTGCGACTCGGTCCATGGTGGCGATGGTGTTGTCGTGTAGGAGCTGGCGGGCCAGCGACCATCGCTTTTCGTGATCGTCGAAGACCTCGCGGGTGGGTTGGTTGTTGTGAGGCGGGACTTTGATGGCGTTGGAGTGGCCGCGGTTGACGGCCCAAGTGACGAATCCGCGTGAGCGGGAGAAGGTGTCGATGGTGAGCCAGTCGTCGATGTCGGCCTGAGTGCAGGTGGCGAGGCGTTGGCCGCGGGCCTGCAACCAGGTGAGTAGGGTGGCCGCCGCCGTGACGGAGTTGCGGGCGTAGTCGACCTGGGTGGGCGTGATCGAACGGCGGTTGGTGAGAGCGCGCAACCTCCGGAGGTGGTGCCAGGTGGCGAAGCTGCGCAGGATCTTGCGTTCATCTGGATCGCTGACGCGTTCGATACGGCGGTCGATGGCACGTTCGAGACCGACGAGGCGCTCGTCGCGGGGCGGAAGCGCGCCGGCGTTCACGAGCAGGGCGCGGAGGTGCGCGGTTGCGCTGGATGGGTTGGTCCGGTCCAGCAGCGAGTGGCTGATCGGTTCGTTGGCGGTGGCCAGTGTGGACAGTAGGGTGCGCGTTCGCGCCCGAGCGGCCCAGTTCAGTCCGGTATGAGGATCTGTGGCGGTCAGTGCGGTGAGAACTGGTTGGAGTTCGGGGCGCATCGTTCCGCTGGACGGGGTGAGCAGCTCGCGGATGACTTCCGGGTAGGCGCAGGTCGGGCAGAGTCCGCGGTGGTGCAGGCGTTCGATGGTTCCGCAGCGCTGGCATTCCGCGTGAGAGCTCTCGTGGTTTTTGTAGCAGGTCTGGCAGAAGCTGCCTTCGTCTGTGCGAGCTCGCACCGGTTGCTGCCTTCCGCAACGGATGCAGATGTCGTCGTCTTGTGCGCACCCGCGGCAAAGCGGGGCACCGGTCGCGGTGCGGCGCGAGACGATACGGTGGTGGCCGCAGTGAGAACAGGATTCGGCGCGCTGCTTGTCGGAACAGGACTTGCAGCGTGGAGCACGCGTGCCGGCACGCAGGCAGGGCTTGCGTCTCCCGCAGATCGAGCAGGTCGTCACCGGTGGTGTGCAGCAGGCTTTGCACAAGACGAGATCGCTGTCGCGACGTGCGGCGACGCGCAGACAACCGCAGCTGCTGCATGGCTCCTGAAGTGACGGCTCCGCACGGCAGCACACTGAGCACAGCCCTCGGCCGTCGAGAGTTCGCCGGTCGATTCTGCCGATCTTTCTGCAACGGGCGCAGGGTGCGGCGTGAGCCGTGTTCCAGCAGCTCTTGCAGCACCGCAGTCCGTCACGACCGCGGGACAGGACAACGAGCCTGGCGCAGAACGGGCAAATCGGGGCCACGACATCAGCCACGCCGTCGGCCAGGAGCATTTCGATGAGCTTGATGACAGCCGGAGTGCCTTGCGCACCCGCTCCGGTGAGCAGTTCCGGCTGGGTTGCGAGCTGTTCGGCCAGCGCCGCTCGGCGTGCTCGCTGGGGCGCCACGTGGACGATCAGGACTGCCAGCCGTGCGTGATCGGCGAGTGGATCGAGCCTGGCGATGGCGTCGATGACCGCGCTGGTGGGATCAGACGATCGAGACGACGGAGGCCGCGTGTCAGGAGTTGTCATTGGTCGGAGATCCGCGCACGCTTGGGTCGGAACTCTCCTACGCCGGACGCGGCTCCGCTCGTTGGGCCGACGGTCTCGCCGACAGCCTTCGGCCTGCGCTTGCCCTGCACGGCAACAGGTTCGATCAGGTCGTCCATCCGGCAGTCCAGGATGTCCATCAGCGCTATCAGGACCTTGAGGATCAGCCGCTCTGGCTTCTCCGTGACCAGTCGCCAGATCTGGGTCGGTGACAGCACGACGTCTCGCTCAGCCAGCAGAGGGCGGATGTCGGTGGTGTTGAACATGCCACGGGTGGCCATGACCTGGCCATGACCTCCCGCGGTTCCACCTATAGTCGAGCTTCGACGTCATGTCTTCTCCTCTTGTGCTGGCTGCAATCCGCGGTCGAGATGCCGGCGCAGCATCGTGTTCATGAAGTCGCCGTTCACGCCTGTGTAGATCGCTGTCGTGCTGGCGAACCGGTGTCCCACTTGTTCCTGGACGAACTTCGGATCGGTTCCGTCCTCGACGAGATGCGTGACATGGCTGTGGCGCAGGCAATGGGGCGTCAGATCGGAGTCCATGCCGAGAGCATCGCGATAGGTGGCGAAACGCTTCTCGATCTCCCGTGGACGCAACCGGCCGCCCCGCTCGGTGATCCACATCGCCGGGTGATCCTCGAACCCGAACCGCGGCCTGATGTTGGCCAGGTAGTCCTCGACTGCCTCCGCGGCCCACGGCATCACGGTGGCAACCATGCGCCGTTTGTGCAGGGAGCCTCGGGAGCGTTTCCCATACCGCACATGCAGCGAGCCGAGCTTGCCCAGTTCCGGCGCTTTCGGGTTGCGGTACCAATCCGTGCGATCCAGCTTGCTCGCCTCTGTGCAGCGCAGACCCCATGCGTAGATCACCTTGAGCACTGTGGCGTCACGGTAGGCGGTGAGTGCCCCCTTGCGCTTCAGCAGGACGGCACGCTCGACATGCTCATCGGCGTAATCGAAGAGCGCCTGACACTCCTCGCGGGTGAGCGGACGCCGGCCAGGCCGTCCCTCGTAGTCGGCCAGGTGAGCAGTGGTGTTCCACTCGTGACAGATCTGCACTGGATGCGTGCCGAACCGGGCCTGGCACTCCTCAGCCCAGTGGTAGTGCGGTGAGGTGATGAAGTCACAGAACAGCCGGATCGCACCCTGGTAGTTGAGGATCGTGGACTTCTCCAGCCGCCGCTCACCGATCAGGTGTGCCATCCACTCGTCCACGTGCGCTGCGGTCCAGTGCCACGGATATTCACTGGTGAACTCGACCAGCCGCCTCACCCGGCTCACGCGAGAGTCGATTGTGGACTGCAACAGCCGCCTGCCACCGCGCTGTTGCTTCCCCCAGCCCACCAACATCGCCTCCAGCACAGCATCTTCGGCGTGCAGGAGCACCAAGCCGCTGACCAGCTCCAGCCGCGCGGAACCTGGCTGCTCCCCGTCCAGCGCGCCCATCAACGCTCCTTCCGTTCGATGAAAGATACTTTCATCGAACGGAAGATCCTCGGCAAGTCGCCTGTTCAGGTGGTTACACTGGCGCCGCCACTGTGGACCGCGATGTTGCTGGTACCGAGGCGAACTGATCGAAAGCCTTGCATCAGACGAAATTCCGCGCGGATCGGGCGTAGCAGACTTCTCGGCAGATTCCCGCGCTGGGGCATGTGTTGTAGGTGCGGCCGTCGGGGAGCCGGCCCGCCCAGGCGGGAAGAGTCCAGTTCCACACGCCGATCCGACGAAGGCGTGAGTTTTGGGTCAACAACCGTTTCGGGCGCTCAGGGTTGACGTGTTCTGCACTGCGTGGAGACATGGGTATACCTCGCTCGGATGTGTGGGGTTGGCCGGAAATGTGATCAGCGGGTGTCCAGTTCGATCTGCGATGCGTCGCCGTCGCCGAACGCGTCCTCGGTTCCGATGCCGTCCGCGGCGATTTCGACGAAGGAGTCTTCGATTTCCGATGAGGTGTCGGAATGCTCGGCGATCTCGGCGGGGCTCGACGTGACCAGGTGGTGCTCGACCGGGGATGCGATCGACTGGAAGGCCACCCGCTGCGTCCCGGTCGACAGGAGCCCCTGGCCGCGGTCGGCGGAGAGCAGGAACTGCCGCTCGCCCATCGAGAGATCGAAGGTGCGGGTGATCTCGTCGATCGCCTGCGAGGCCTGCCGCAGCAGGATCTGCGTGGCGGCGTTCGCCACGACCGCCTTGCCCAGGTCCGAGCCGAGTACGTCAGCGGTGTCCTGGGTGGCCACGCTGAGACCGGCCCACTGCTTCCGTGACGCCTTGGCCATGCGGAACAGGAACTCGGCCCCGGCGGGCTCCCTCATCAGCAGCCACGCCTCGTCGACCACGACCAACCTCGGCTTGCGGATTGCGGGATTGGAAACCTGTCGCCACACCGCGTCGAGTGTGAGCAGGGTGCCGACCGGCTTGAGTTCGTCGGCGAGATCCCGCAGGGAGAACACCACCAGATGCCCCTCGGGACGGGTCGAGGTGGGCCCGGAGAACAAGCCGGAGAACGCGCCCGTGACGTACGGGTGCAGCCGCGCGGCCAGTTCGACCCCGGCGGGATCACCGGTCTCGGGGAGGACCTCGGCGAGGTCGGCCAGCAGCGGCGCCGGGCGTGTCCAGGTCCTTGGGTCAGACGTGATGCCCGCTCGCTGGTAGGTGGCGGTGACCGCTCGGTCGAGCGCCGCCCGCTCGGTCGCCGCCAACTCCGCGCCGAGCAATACCGGGATGACGGTGTGCAGGAACAGACTGCGTCGGATGAGCGCGTCGCGGGGCGCGGTGCGTCGTCCGTCCGGGCGGGTGTGGATGGGCAGGTCCATCGGGTTGAGGCGGACCTGTTCGGCGCCGAGGTGGACGTAGGTGCCGCCGACCGCGTGCGCGAGGCGGGCGTACTCGTCCTCGGGGTCGATGACGTGGATTTCGATGCCGCGGTAGAGCGACCGCAGCAACTCCAGCTTCACCAGGTAGCTCTTGCCCGCGCCGGAGCGGCCCAGGATCACTGAGTTGTGGTTGTCCAGGGCGAACCGGTCGTGGTGGACGAGCCCCTGGCTGCCGACGTTGAAGCCGTACAGCACGCCACTGGGGGCGCCTACCGACGTCGGGTCTGGTGGCGGCAGGTCGGGCGATGTGAACGGGAACGCCGCCGACAACGCCGAGGTGTCGAACGTGCGGCGCATCCCCACCAGGTCCAAGCCCATGGGCAGGCTGGTGATCCAGCCTTGCAGGCTGCGGTACGTGGTTGGTTTGCAGTCCAGCAGCAGTGAGGCGGTCAGCGACCGGATGGCCGCGACTTCGTCTGCCAGTGCGTCCTCGGTCGGGGCGTGCACGGTCAGGTACAGGCCGAGGCGATAGAGCTTGCCTTCGCCGCGGGCGACTCGTGCGGACAGGTCGTAGGCGTCCTCGGTGGCCGCTTCGACGTGCGGGTCGATCAGCCGTCCTTTCTCACTGGCCTGCCGCCGCCCGGACTCCAATTTGGACAGCTGCTTCTTGAGCCGGTTGGCCGCGGTGACGGGGTCGATCGGCTCGATGTGCAGGCTGACGTCGACCCGTCCTGGGTAGGTCAGCAGTGGCTGGAGCCAACCGGGGTGGACCTCGCGTGGGTAGCCGACGACCGCGAACGAGGCGACCCATTCGCCGCCGACCTCCAGTGCGCGGGGACGGACAGAGATAGCGTCCGGCGTGAACGCGCCGGCCCGCCCGAGCGGCGGCTGCACGGCCTGTGTCTTCCGGCTGCGGCGCTTGGCTTTGGTCTTCATCGGCGGTACCTCCCCGCTGTGTTGTCGTAGTCGTCGGGGTCCTCTGTGCTGTTGTCGAAGCCGTCGGCCCAGGTGTCGTCCCCTTCGGGGAACTGGTCGGCGACGGTGAACGCGGAGCGGCCGAAGGCACCTGCGTCCCAGCTTTCGCCCGGGGCGGTGGTGATGACCTCGTCCGCGCCGGCGAGACCGGAGTTCGGCGGAATCAAGGTGTCGGGGTTGCAGGCCGCGGCCAGCACTGCGGTGGCTTGGCCGGCGTCCAGTGGGGTGACCACGATCCCCGAGGGGGAGAGCAGTTCGACCGCCTCGCCGAGCCGGCGGACCAGTCGGGCTTCGGCGGCCCGACGGGTGGCGTCGTCGACGAACGCGGCCTGCTTGGCGGCCTTGCGCCTTGCAGACAGCGCGGCCAGCGGGGACGTCCCACCGAGGCCGTCGACCGGGCGGCCGGCGAGCAGCGGTTCGCGCAGGATCAGCAGGACCTGGCGGCGCAGCAGGTCGGTGGCGCGGCCGAGCTGGTCGAGGTACTCGGCGTGCTCGCGCGCCGCCTGTTCCAGCGCTGGGTGCGGCAAGCCACCGGCCTGCTCGCGAAGCTCGGCGATCTGCCCCGACAGGTCCAGCCGTTCCGCGCGCACCAGTATCTGTACCGGTGCGGTGAGCGAGTGCAGATACCGCCCGAACGAGGCGACCAGGGACTCCTGCTCGGCCGGGGTGCGCAGCCCGAAGTTGACCGTGGAGCAGACCGCCACCACGGCGACGCCGTCCTTGCCGAGGTCGATGACACCGGTATCCGTGACCGCTTCGGCGGGCAGCCGCAGCGCGGCGGGTGACACCGTCGATGCCGCGACCCCCGCCCCTTCCTTTCCGGTGGTGCCGCCCTCGTCGGTGCTCACCGCGTGGGTCAACCACTCGGGGGCGGGGCGGATGCCTTCCGGTGCGGCCACTCGGTGCTGCGGGCTCATCCGCTGCCGCAGCGCCGCCAATACCAACCGGTCGAGGGTGATGCCGTCGCGCTGACCCAGCGCGAGGAACGCGGCGGTCACCCCGATCGGGATGGCGGCGATGAGGGACGCCACCAGCGGGATGAACTCGCGGGTGAGCGTGTACGTCCCGTACAGCACGATCCCGGTGGTGGCGAGGATGAGCAGCTGCCGCGCGGTCAGCGGACCGATCACCCGGTCCTCGCGGTCGACGTCAGCGGGAATCCTTACCGGCCGACTCATTGCCCTCACCTCCCCTTGGGGCGGGTTTCGGTGCGCGGAACACCGGCGGCGGAGCCGACTGGGTGCGCCGGTAGGCGTCGCCGATGCGCGGCTCGGGCTGTGCCTGTCGAAACTTCGGCGCGGCACGAGCGGACGCCGGCTTGGGTGGCGACGGCTGCGGCGTTGACGGCGTGGCAGGTCGGAACTGCAACTGCGGGGGCACTGACGCGGTGCGGAACCGGCGCGCCGGTGGTGGGGTGGCACCGCGTCGACGCAGCCCTCCGGCGGCTTGGAACTGTGGTGCCGATCCCGGCCGCCGGTCCCGCCGTAGGGTGGGCGTGGCGGGCGTGGGTTCGGAGCTGAATTCGGGCACGGTCGGTCCTGGTGTCGCCGGGATGATGGCGGGGTCGTGGGTGGGCTGCTGGGGTTGGGGCTGGAGGAACTGCGGTGCCTGTGAGGGCAGCCGCGACCGACGGGCCGCGCGGGCACGCTCGGCGTCATAGGCGGTCTTGAGTCGCTTGTTGACCATCTCCGGGGTAGGTGCGAGGCGCGGTTGAGCGGGCAACGGTGGGTTCGTCGACCCACCACCGCCGCCGCGGCCAACGCCACCCGCGCCCCCGCCGCTGCTCTTCGCTCCGACGGCGCCGCCGGCTCTGCCGAGCGCACCGGCCTTCCCCGCGACCATGCCGAAGGTCTTCGCCGCGATGTAGGCGCGGGCCAAGCCGCCGAGGAACGAGCCGCCAGAGCCGACCTTGACCGCCTTGAGCAACCAGAACGGGATCTTGAACAGGATGAAGAACAGGGCGATCGCGGCGACCAGCGTGCCCAGTGCGGACAGCGTCGAGCCGAACAGATGCACGCCGCCGGACAGGAACGTGCGCACTGCGGTGATCAGCACCAGCGCCTGCGCGACCTGGATCGCCAGCGTCGCGGTGATCGCCTTCCACCACCAGCGCGCCAGCGGGTCGGTGTGCGGCAGCGCATGGAACATCAGGAACAAAGGGCCCGAGATGATCAGGACCAGGGTGATGACGATCCGGACCACGTAGACGACCAGCAGGCCCAGGCCCACCACGACGAGCACCAGGCCGACCAGGATGATGAACAGCCCACCCGAGGCGACGCCGGCGACGGCGTCCTTGAGGGTGTCGCCCAACGAGGGCGCGCCCACCCCGTCCCCGAGGATGTCCAGGACCAGACCGTTGGCCAGCCGGATGAACTTGTCGGCGAAGAACAGCGACAGCGCCGACGCCAGGAACGCGATCGGGATCCGGGGCCCGATCTCCTTGATCGAGTAGCGCGTCTGGACGCTCTCGTGGCCCATCACCACGATGCCGCCGAGGAGGATGAGCAGGCCGTAGGCAGCGACCACGAGTTCCCACGAGTTGTTCCACAACTCGCCGATGCCGGGCAGGTCACTGATCGTCGGCGTGGACAGCACGGTATGGCCGATCAGCTCCAGAATCGGCGCGAGCGCGGCGTCGACGATGCTGCGGAATGCCGAGTTGACGGCCTCGGTGATGCACGCGCCGACGTCGGTGATTCCGCAGCCCGAGTCGCTGTCGTCGGTGCCGGTGCCGGGCTGCTGCGGGCTGGTGCTCGGTGGCGGTGTGGTCGGCTGCGGGATGCAGGCCTCACCGGTGCACGGCGTGCTCGGCGTCGTCGTGGGCTGGCCGGGCGTGGTCGGCGCCGGCGACGTCGGCTGCGTC
This sequence comes from Actinosynnema sp. CS-041913, assembly GCF_050942485.1. Classification (NCBI taxonomy): domain Bacteria; kingdom Bacillati; phylum Actinomycetota; class Actinomycetes; order Pseudonocardiales; family Pseudonocardiaceae; genus Actinosynnema; species Actinosynnema sp. CS-041913. The sequence continues at coordinate 8,049,515 of NZ_CP192037.1, forward strand.
GGTGTGGGAGCCGGCGCGCAGGGAATCGGCCGCGGCTCGGGCCCCGAGCAGGGGTCGGGATTCGGCGTGGTCGGCTGCGCCGAGGCGCTCACAGCGAGAACGCCGGACAGGAGCACGACGATGCTCAGCGCCAGCATCCAGCCCGTCCGCCGGCACCGCGGCCGACCAGCCGGCGGTCGGTCGGCACCGGCGCTGTGGACCCGGCAGAGCGTCGCTCGGTCCGCAACGGCAGCGGTCGCGACCGGGCCGCCGGACCGGCGGTACGGGGAAACCGTGGGCAGGGTGCAGGCAGCCATCGGTCAGGCCCCCACAATTCCTTTGAGGATCTCCACGACCAGCGGCGCGAGCGCCGCCAAGGCGTAGCCCCACCCTGCGGACTTGAACGCCGTCTTCGCTTTCTCGACCTCGCCGGGGTCGCCGCCGCCCATCACGTAGCGGACGCCGCCGATGGACAGGAACACCGTGGCCAATCCGGCCAAGATGCCCATGATCCAGTTGCGGATGTTGTTCAGCACGTCGGTCACCGAGCCGGCGATGGCGAGCACGACGGTGTCGGCGTAGGCCGAAGAGGTCGATGCCAGCAGCGCGAGGGCTGCCAGCTCCACGATCAGCGCCACGTGCGCCCAGCGCTTGTGTCGCATCAGGGTCCAAAACTTCCGCGTACGGATCGGAGCAGTGGTCGGCTCGCCCGTTGCGAACTCGGTCGGCTTGCGCGATGCCGTGGCCTCGACCGGCGGCTTCAGGTGGTCGTCGAGGCGGGCGTTACGCGGCCCGCTCGCGGCGGCGAACCATCGATCGATCAGGCGCATTGGGGCACCTCCGAAGGCCGGGCTGAGCGCGGGTGTGTCCCGCAGCCCTGAACTCCCAATTCCGCGTCCGTTTTGGACACGCGACCCTGAACTTTCTGCCCCGATCCGACCGCAGTGACCGACACGGACAGTGACGCCCTGGGGAAGTCGTGAGCCGGTGTCGCCGGGCGCGACAGGGCCACTGCGGTGGCCACCTGATCGGTCAACGGATCGGTCGGATCGGTCTCGGCGGCACCGTCGCGCAGGTAAGCGGCGAGCCGGAACTCGGCGCGTTTGCGCGTCTTGTAGACCGCCCACTCACCTGTCTGGTGCTGCGCGGCCCACTCCGCGACGGGCACCTGTTCCAACCGGGTAGCACCGATCAGCGCGGCCTCGGTCTGGGTCAGGGCTCCGTCCGCGACCGCGCGGGCGAGAACCAGATCCGGGTGTCCCCACGGCGTATGCGGCGGGGTGGACCGGAAGCCCGGGGCGACCGGAGTCGGACCCGACAGCGCCTCGGCGAGCGCGTCGTAGCCGGACCGGTACGCGGCCCACCGCAGCCGCAGCATGATCCGTGGCCGACGCAGATCGATGGTCGACAACGCGGTCAGGAAGCCGCGCAACACCTCGGCGTGAACATCGGCCGGATCGCCGGCGAACCGATCGGACAGGGTGGCCGCGACCGAGGTCAGCGCGGGCAGTGCGACGCCGACCGCGGCGACCGTCCAGGTCGCTCCTTCCGTACGGGAGCGCAGCACCAGATGCGCCCACACCGCGTCCCGCGTCGCCTGCGGGCATCGGCGCGCCAGCAACCGGTCGCGGACCTCGTCCAGCGCGATGTGCCGGTCCGGCAGACCCGGAAAGAGCCGGCCGTTCAACGACACCGGATGCGGCCCGGTCACCAGCCAGGTAAACGTGTCCCGCGCGATATCCAACGAGTTCGGGACAGCATCGTCGCCACCGCGACGAAAAATGGATTGCGCTGCCATGTCGTGACTCCCACGGCGTCGATGCGAACAACAACGACGCCAGGAAACCAAGACCGGTACCATGGAAATACCACGCCGCTACTAGGCACCAACTAGCAAACCGTGCCGGGGCTACTAGCGAACTACTATTTCACCCACCGACGCGGCCCGGAAAGACAACAGGGCAGGCTCGCCGCCAGGACGCTTGATCGACTCTAGTAGTCATTGAGCTATAGTTATAGTCGCTCGCTAGTACAGCGTTAGCCACACAGTGCTTCGACGGGTCGGTACAGAAGATCAACAAAGCGAAGCCGGAAAATCTTGAAGATCTCCGCGACTGATCCAGGAGACGGTTCGCGGCGGTCGAAGTCGACCGAACAAGCGACGCCTCGGCAGAGGCTCTGGCGAAACTGCCCGAATGGCTTCGAGTCGCGATGAACGCGAACCAGCTCGGTGTAGAGAAATCTGGCGAGGCGTGTCCAAAACGGGGTCGAAATACGGAGTTAAGGGGCGTCAGAACGCACGGTGCCCACCTCTCCGGAGGAGACCCGCATGACCCCGACACACGGCAACGACTTCCCAGGAGACGACTCCCAGGAGCACAGCCCGGCCAACCCGCCGACCGTCCCGATCCCGCTACCGCAGAGGTGGCGAACACCGCGCCTGCGCACCCCGCGCCTCACGCTGCGCCACCCCCGCCCCGCCCGGCCGAGCACCGTCTGGCCGTGCGCTCAAGACGACCTCCGCGAAGGAACCGGACTGCTAGCCAACTGGCTGCTGACCGTGGTCATCAAGCTCGTCACCACCTACACCCAGCCCGGCCAGCGAGTGCTCCTGCTCGACCCCGCGCCCTACCTTGCGCCGCCCGCTTCGTGGTCGCCAACCGGGGGCCACAACCAGTCCCGGCCCAGCCCGTATGCCGGACTGCACGAAGCGGGCTGGACCGTGGTCCGACTCGGCCGCGGCGTCCAGATCCAGACCGCCGTCGCCCACCCCGACCCACTCGGCGAACACCCCGGCGACGCGTCGACCGAGTCCGAGTCCGGACCCCGACCGCGCACCGACAGTCCGACCACCGACCAGCCCGCCGGACAGTCGACACACCGCCGTCCCGGACCGGACTCGGCCGCGACCGGTGTCGGTCCGAACCGCTACGACCTCGTCATCACCACGGCCGAACCGCGCGCATTCGACTGGTTCCGTCCGGCCGACTGGGCCGGTCTGCTCACCCCGACCGGCACCCTCGCCGTCATAACTCACAGTGACCGTTCCCGTGATCGGCTCGCCGACCCCGCCGGCTCGCTGGTGCGCGCCGCGCGCCGCGCCGGACTGCGGTATCTCGATCGCATCGCCGTGTTGCGCGTGCCCGTCCGCGACGGCGCGCTCGCCGTCGCGGCCCCGGCCACGCACGTCCGACCTCAGGCTCCAGGGCGACCGCCCGCGACGCCGGCTCGGCACACCCAGGTGCACGACGACCTCTTCGTGTTCACCCGCCAGCCGACCCCGACCGACGCCTCCGACGGGGAGGAGGCCTTCGATGATTGACCGCCTCACGTCGTCCTGGCCGCTCCCCATGCCGCCGGGGGCGGAGCCGCCGAATCCGCCGCTGTCGGTCTGGCCGACCGGACAGCGCGACCCTCTCGCGCAGCTGCGCGACGCCGGCTGTGTGCCCGGCACCGAGACCGACACCGAGCGGATTCCGCCCGCCGTCGCCGCCCACGCGATCGCCACCTACGCCCGTCCCGGCGACCTCGTCCTCGACCCGGATTGCGGTGCCGGCACCGTCCTCGTTGAGGCACTGCGCGCCGGCCGTCACGCGCTCGGACTCACCGCCCGCACCCGGTGGTGGGCGGTCGCTCGCGCCAACGTCACCGCCGCCAAGACCGTGGGCGCGTGGCGCGACGGCTCGGTCCTCGACGCCCGGCCGAAGGTGCTCGCGACCGTCCGGGCCGCCGGGTTGATCGGGCGAGTCGGACTCGTCCTGACCACCCTGCGCACCGCGCCGGACCGCGCGAACGGTCCGGACCGCGACCCGGTCGAGTCCGCCCTTGCCGACCTCGCCACGACACTGCTCTACTGCGAGCCGCTGCTGCGTTCCGGCGGACACGTCGCCGTCATCGCGCCACTTCGCCAGCACCCGGACGGCGCGCTGGTCGACCTGACCACCCCGCTCATCGCCGCCGGAACATCGGCCGGGCTGGCGCCGGTCGAGCGGTGCATCGCATTGACCGCCGGACTGCGCGGCAACCGACTGGTCACCCACGCCTCACTGGCCGAGCGCCGCGGTGGCGCCCGAGCCCGCGCCGCCGGTGCGCCGACCGCGCTCACCGCGCACCACGAGGTGCTCGTCTTCCAACTCGCCCACGACGCCGAACTCGCCGCCGCCGCGGCAACCGGCGCCGCTTGGCCGACCGAGGATGAGGTCATCCGGCCCGCCGTCAACGGCGTCGAGTACCCCGGCTGGAGGCGAGCCGCATGACCGCCCGCCTGTACTGCCGTGAGTGCGGCCGGCACACCGAGTTCCGCCGCAAGCGCGCCGCGCTCCGCGCCGCCGGTCGTCACCACTGCACCGGCACACCGGTGGCCGAGACTTGTCCACCGTGGTGGTCCCGCCTGTGGACAACTCTGTGGGCAATCCCGTCGAGCACCCTCGCCGTCGAGACCGAAATCGACGCGGACAGCCAGACTCCTGACGACGAACTGGCCGACGCTCGCGGCAACCGAATCCAGTGGGCAGCACTCGCCGCGCACCACGCCGAAACCACCCGCCGCGCCCGTCAGGCGATGGTCGAACTCGTCCGCGCCGGCTACCAGATCGGGCCGCCGCCCTACGGCTACCGCGCCCTGCGCATCCGCGTCACCGACCCCAGCGGACACAGCGGACACAGCAAACTACGCGCGGTCCTCGTCCCGGACTGGCAGACCGCCACCGTCGTCAAGCAGATCTTCATCTGGCGCGCCGACCACGGCCTGGCCTTCGCCGTCATCGCCGCCCGACTCAACAGCGACCCGAGCCAGTACCCAGCCCCTGTGCCCAGTGGGCGATGGACCGCCAAGGGGGTTCGGCGGATCGTCACCAACGTCAAGTACACCGGCCGCCAGGTCTGGGCCCGCACCATCGCCGGCCGCCCGACGCCTATCGAGCAGTGGGTCACCTCGGCGTCGAAGGTGCACGAGCCGCTGGTTGACGAGCGCACCTTTCACCAAGCGCAGCTTGAGCGCGTGGCCGAGGAAGGTGGTCATGACAGTGCTGCGTGACCGCTTCCCTGGACATCTCGAAGCGAAGCCCGACCTCACATTCGGCTCGCTCTGCACGGGATACGGCGGCCTGGACCTCGGCGTGGCGACCGCGCTTGGCGGCGGACGAGTGCTGTGGGTGGCGGATCCGGACCCACACGTCAGCAAGATCCTTACCGCTCGTATGCCGGACGCACCCAACCTCGGCGACATCACCACCATCGACTGGCAGGAGGTTGAGCCCGTCGATGTCCTCACCGCCGGATTCCCATGTCAGGACATCAGCGCAGCCGGCCGTCGAGCCGGCATCAGGAAAGGGACCCGCAGTGGAATCTGGCGCCAGGTCGTCGCAGCCGTTCGCCATCTACGACCGACGCTCCTCATCGTGGAGAACGTCGCCGCCCTCCGCTGGTGCCGAGGCGGCCTCGACATCGTTCTCGGCGACTTGGCCGAAGTCGGGTATGACGCGCAGTGGACAAGCGTTCGAGCGTCAGACATCGGCGCACCCCACCGACGCGAACGGGTGTTTCTGCTCGCCTATCCGGCCGGAACCGTCCTCTCCGCGCGGCCGATCGACCAAGACGGCGACCGCGACGGCAGCGCGCCCGAGACGGAATCCGTGCGAGTCCGTCAGGTTGCTCCCGACACCGCAAGCACGGGACGACACGCGCGGCGGATGCTCGCCGGAATCGCGTCTGGCAGGGGGGCACCAGGTAAACCTCCCCGACACGGTGACGACCTTCCTGCCGACACCGGCGAGCAGCAACCCCAACGATGGCGAGGACCCCGAGGGTTGGTTGCAGCGGCAGGCACGGCACCGTGCGCGCGGGATCAACGGCAACGGAATGGGCATGCCCCTGTCGATTGCGGTAAGGCTGCTGCCGACGCCACGAGCGAGCGACACGGGCACAGCCGGCAGGAGAGCCGGGGCAGGTTTCCGTCCTCCCCTGTCCCAGGAGGTCCTCCCGCTGTTCCCCACACCGCCCGAACCGTAGACGCCCGTCAGGCCAAGCCCGAGACCGAGCACGTCGACTGGGGACCGTATGCGCCAGCCATCCGGCGATGGGAACTCACCCGCGGCATAGCAGCCCCGCATCCAACAGAAGCTGGCATGAGGGGGCGTCCCCGCCTGTCACCCCTGTTCGTCGAATGGCTCATGGGCCTCGCCCCAGGCTGGGCGACCTCCGTCGGGATACCTCGGGCCGCCCAGCTGAGAGCACTGGGCAACGGCGTTGTCCCCCGACAGGCAGCGTTCGCCGTCCAACCATGCTGGACGATCTTCTACGTCTCGGTGTGCACGACGACGAGGCTCAAGCCGCATGAAACGGCCACCGCAGCCCTCAATGGGTACTCGTCACCGGCTGGTCGGGGAATCGTTCGTCCCCGGATCGTCGGCGAGCGAGACCTCGCGCGGAGGTCTGACCCCGTACAGCTCGTCCGGCGTGCACCGCAGCGCGGTGCACAACGCTTGCAGGGTCTCGGTCTTCATCTGGACCGGCTCGTTGTTGATCAGCGCGTACACGGACGGCGCGGACAAGGTGAAGTTGGCGCGTCGGGCGAGGAGTTCGCGCAGCTCCTTGCCTGTCCACACTTCGCGGGAGGCCATCACCTGTCTGAGCCGCCATCGAAGCTGCACCGCCACGCCTTCCCACGCTTGCCTGTCTGCGGTACCCCTTCTGGGTACCGATCGCAGCCCAGTCTTCCCGATGGGCGGCATGAACCCGACGGGCCTCACGGCGTGTTCAAGCCGCCGCAGCTTCGGAGGACACATGCCGCCTAACTCAGGTAGGTTGCTCCTAGTTAAGTTAGGAGCTACCTTATTTGAGTGGCAGGCTGCTGTCCGTTGCGCCGCGCGGGAGCGTCGACATGGGCAGCCGCGTAGCGCTCGACGGCGGCCGGTCTTGAGTCGCGCACGAGGTCTGCACAGCGCCCAAGGGAACGAGAGATGAAGCGAACCGTTGACGCAGACGCACTGAACCTCGCTCGACAGTTGCGTCGATGCGAGGAGGTCCTTGATTGCGGTGCCGAGATCGACAGGTTCTTCTATGAGCTGCCCGGCCCCGTCGACGACCTCATGGCACTGGCGGTTCGCGGCGCCGGTGGTTCATCGCACCACGACGGCGGTTGGGATGACCTGGCAGCGGTTCTGCCCGCCGCTAGACACGGCTTCGAGGCGATCGTCTGCGCGCGCGTCGATCGTCTCAGCCGTATCAGCAGCCGGTTCCTCTGGGTACGCGAGTGCGACTACGCCTCAGCTACCGCGATCCTTCCTCGTCCAAGGCGGTGCGCCTGTGGCTAGCGCACGCGACCGCGACCAGAGTTCCGGGCAGCCCAGTCCGGATGAAGCCCCGGACATGATCTTCGAGATCCGGATCGCTGACGGCGCCGAAGCCGAGCGGCTCCGACTGGAACAAGCACAAGTGTTGTGGGAGGTGACGACATGGGTGGCCCAGAAGCGCTCCGAGAATGGGCAGGACCGCGCCGCGTAGACCGCGCGCATCCGCTGGCAGGACCGGCTGCACGCGCGAAGCCCTCGTTCATCCGCGTTGCCTTCGCCGGACGGACCTCGACCTACGACCAGCAAGACCCCACGCTGTCGATCCCGCGGCAGCTGCGCACCTGCCACGGCGTTCTCCCGGACACCGCGGTCGTCGTTGCGCACTTCTACGACATCGAATCCGGCCGCAAGGACCTGTCCGACCGTGGACGCGGGCAAGCACACGAACTGTTCCAAATCCCCGTTCCCCGCGACGGCGGCATCCAGGACCTTCTCGACGAGGCCGAACGACCGGACCGCCGCTTCGACGTCGTGATCTGCGAGGACATCTCCCGCGTCGGCCGCCGCTCGTACGCCTCCACGGAGATCGAGCACCGGCTGGAGAAGGCCGGCGTCATGCTCATCGCCGCGGACGAGCCGTTCCGGCTGGACAACACGGGTCGTCGTACCAAGACCTCGACGCAGGTCCTGACGCGTCGGGTCAAGCAGGGCGTGGCGGAGTGGTACGTCATCGAGATGCTCGAAAAGAGCTGGGACGGCTTCGAGACCCACACCGAGCAGGGCTACAACGTGGGCAAACCGTGCTACGGCTACCGCGCGAACAACATCCCGCACCCCGTTCCGGCCAAGCGCGCGAAGGGCATCAAGAAGACCCTGCTGAAAGTCCATCCAATCGAAGGACCCGTCGTGCGGAAGTCCTTCGGCTGGCGGGTCGCCGAGCGGCTCGGCTACCAAGCCATCGCCGACCGGCTCAACCAGGACCTGGCGACCAACCCGCCACCCACCCCGGTCGAGCCGGACCGGGCCGTCGGCATGTGGACCTACTCCAACGTCCGCGACATGCTCACCAACCCGAAGCACACCGGCCACATGGTGTGGAACCGCCGGGCCCGCAAGGGCACCGGCAAGAACCGCATGAACCCGGTGTCGGAATGGGTCTGGTCGCCCGAACCCACCCACGAGGCGCTCGTCGACCTGGAGACCTACGTCCTGGCCCAGCAGGTCGCGGAACGACGCGAGCGGTCACGCACCACCACCAAGAGCCGGAACCCGCAGGCGAAGCGGATCTACAGACTCCACAGCTACCTCTTCTGCGTGCTCTGCGGCCGGCGCCTGTACGGCAAGTCGAAGTGGGGACGCGCCTACTACGTCTGCGCGCCGAAGAAGGCATGGATCCCGGAAGGACACCCGCCCTCCACCTACTGGGTGCGGGAGAGCAACCTCCTCGACGGCCTCAACGCCTTCCTGGCCGACCACGTCTTCGGCCCCTACCGACGCCAACTGCTCGACGCGAGCCTTCGAATGATCGACCAGAACGCCCGGCAAGAGCACCAAGCCAAGATCATCGCGCTCCGCCGCTCCATCACGGAGACCGAGACCAAGAGCAAGCGCCTCGTGCGCACCCTCGAAGTCGCCGACGACGTCGACCAAGCCTTCATCCGCGACATCAACGAGCGGCGAGCCGACCTCCGGTCCCAGCGGGACGAACTGGCGCGTCAACTCGCCGAAGCCGAGGACGAGGTTCAGCGAGCACCCAACCCGACACTGCTCGACCACCTTCCGATCACCCCGGTCGACCTGGTCGAACTCCCGGACGAACTTTCACGCCGGCTGTTCGAAGCCCTCCGCCTGGAGATCCACTACGACCACAGCAGTCGCACCGCCACGTGCCGGGTGACGCTGCTGGGCGACACCATCAACGCCGTCTCCAGCACGACCCAGGAGGCGGTGGTCATCCTCTTCCCGAAACAGAAAGGCCCCGCCATGGAGATGCAAGATCTCCCCAACGGGACCGTCTGTGTAGTGCCCCCGGCAGGATTCGAACCTGCGCACCCGCCTCCGGAGGGCGACCGCCAGCGGCCACACCATCATCTACCTGCTACAACGCTATCATCGGAGATCACATCAACCTCGTGAACCTCCTCGCTTGACCCTGTTCCGCGTCACGCGCGACGTCACGGCCGCGGTCGCATCGGAGATCGACATCGCCTTGCGAGAACCACCCTTTTGAGTGAGAGGTCCCAACACCAAATCGCCGGTTATGCGGTTCCTACCTGTCGCACAGTGCCAGCGCTGAGGTCCCGGCCGTCACTTCGTGCCGGCCTTGCCGTACGTTGCAGGTCCTCACCGGGGGTGTCCTATGTGGTTGTCAAGCCGCAGCCGGGGCGGGAGTGGTCTCCGGGTGCCGGTAGTAGGTCTTGTTGCGGAGCATGGCGAACAGGACGTCGCAGCGGAGCCGGGCCAGGCAGATCAGCGCGGCGTTGTGTTTCTTCCCTTCGCCGCGTTTCCGCTGGTAGTAGGCCCTGCTGGTGGGGTCGGACAGGGCGGCGATCGCGGCGAGGAAGAACGCCCGCTTGAGCTTGCGGTTGCCGGTGCGGGCCGGGTGCTCGCCCTTGATGGAGGTGCCCGAGCTGCGGGTGACCGGGGCGATGCCGGCGTAGGCGGCCAGGTGGCCGGAGGACTTGAACGCCGTGGCGTCGCCGATCTCCAGCAGGATGCGGGCTGCGGTCCTGACCCCGACGCCGGGCATGGAGGTCAGGACCCCGGCAAGAGGGTGCGCTTCGAGTATCCTTTCGACCTCGGTGGCGACCTGTTTGCGTTGCCGGAGAACGGTTTTCAGGCTGTCGGCCAGGCGGGGCAGGACGGTGTCGGCCGCCGTTGTGCCCGGGACGACGACGGTCTGCTCGTCCAGCGCCGCCAGGATCGCGGTGACCAGCTTGTCGCCCATGCGGGGCGCGTGCGCGGTGGCGATCGCGGTGAGCTTGCGGCGGCCGGCGGCGCGGATGCCGGTCGGGCCGCCGCAGCGGGACAGGATCTCCAGCACCGCCGGGTGACTGATCCTCGGGCCGATCGCGCGTTCGAGCGCGGGGTGGACGCCGGTAAGCAGGCCGCGGATGCGGTTGCCGATCCGGGTGGCCTCGCCGGCCAGGTCGTCGTCGAACCCGGCCAGCACGTCCAGCTCGGCCAGGGCGTCGTCGCCGACGTCGACCGGGCGCAGGGTGTGCGGCAGCGAGCGGGCCGCGTCGGCGATGACGAACGCGTCCCGGGCATCGGTTTTCGCCCGGCCGGGGTAGAGGTCGGCGATGCGGCGCATGGCCAGGCCGGGCAGGTAGGCCACCCGGTGACCGGCCGCGCGGGCACCACCGGCAACGGTCCGTGCGCGGCGAGCTTGTCGAACAGCGCCCCCAGCCTCGGTTCGCTGTTGGGCAATGGCGCGTCGTGCAGCCGCTTGCCCGCCGGGTCCAGGCCGACGGCGTGGTGTTCGCCCTTGCCGACATCCAGGCCGAGGAACACCTCGTAACCGCTGGTCATCCGTCCTGCCGTTCGTTCATCGCGGGTGGTCGCCGGTCGGGCATCGACGGCCGGCACCCACGTTACGACGAGACCTGCCCGGCGGCCGGCCGTGTCCCTGTCAGCGGTCCCTCGATGCCACCAGGCCCGGTGACACCACCCCCCGGGATCATGCGCTCGACTGGCGGCGTCAGTCATGCCGGACCTGGCGACCACGACTCCTTTATCAGGAGCTACGAAAAAGGTAACGGGGGGAGTGCCACCAGTCCGTCCTCCAACAGGTGCAGCGGCCCGCTCAGCCTTGTGCAGCCCATTCCACCGAGGACGCCCGCCCACCGAACGAGCATCATTACGACACCGTGACAACTCGAATCAAAACCGACCTACGGCGTTGTAAACTCGCTGGTCAATAAGTGTCTTCCCCGCGCAAGCGGGGGTGGTCCATGGCCCCCGACTCCCTGTGAACGTACAGCCACGTCTTCCCCGCGCAAGCGGGGGTGGTCCACGAGCGCGAAGCCGTACCGACCGCGCCAGTCGGTCTTCCCCGCGCAAGCGGGGGTGGTCCGAACCACGGCGTGTTCCTCGCCGTCCGCACGGCGTCTTCCCCGCGCAAGCGGGGGTGGTCCCTGGCCGGTGATCTTGTTGTCGATGGCGATCCGGTCTTCCCCGCGCAAGCGGGGGTGGTCCGCGGTGCGCCCTGCTGCTGCTCCCTGAAAGCCGGTCTTCCCCGCGCAAGCGGGGGTGGTCCCGTGGGGCCGTGGTCGTCGTCGTTCCGGTGTCCGGTCTTCCCCGCGCAAGCGGGGGTGGTCCCCCCACACCGCCGTGCAGCCCGCCCGTCCCCCGGTCTTCCCCGCGCAAGCGGGGGTGGTCCCGCCCGCGAGTCCTACGGCCGCGGGTTGAAGGAGTCTTCCCCGCGCAAGCGGGGGTGGTCCGAAGCGGAAGCCTGCCGTGGCGACTGCTTAAATGTCTTCCCCGCGCAAGCGGGGGTGGTCCAAGCGGAACCAAATGCCTTCGGTGATTCTAGCCGTCTTCCCCGCGCAAGCGGGGGTGGTCCCACGGCGCGCAGGTTCGCCAGGTAGTCGCGGGGGTCTTCCCCGCGCAAGCGGGGGTGGTCCGCCGTCCTTGGCTGCCGCCGTACTGGCGGTCACGTCTTCCCCACGCAAGCGGGGGTGGTCCCGCAACCAGAAGCAGCGTGCGGACCTGAGGGACGTCTTCCCCGCGCAAGCGGGGGTGGTCCCCAGGGCCCGGTAAACCCATCACCGCAGGTCACGTCTTCCCCGCGCAAGCGGGGGTGGTCCCGCCACGTGACGGGCGTAGTCCTCGCCCGGTTCGTCTTCCCCGCGCAAGCGGGGTGGTCCCGCCCGGCCCCGGTGGATGGCGACGACGCCGCCGTCTTCCCCGCGCAAGCGAGGTGGTCCCCGGTGCCGGCTTCACCGACATCGAGCCGCCCAGTCTTCCCCGCGCAAGCGGGGGTGGTCCCCAGTTCTGGCGGTTGACCGACCGGTTCGGCAAGTCTTCCCCGCGCAAGCGGGGGTAATCCGAAGTTCCGGCCGCCGATGTCGTCAGTGACGTAGTCTTCCCCGCGCAAGCGGGGGTGGTCCGCAGTCGAGTCCAGAATGGAGTCCTGCTGTTTGGTCTTCCCCGCGCAAGCGGGGGTGGTCCCCAGGCCGGCTCGATCCACAACAACACCGACGTCGTCTTCCCCGCGCAAGCGGGGGTGGTCCGCCCGCCTGCTGGTCGCGATCCGCTCCGCCGGGGTCTTCCCCGCGCAAGCGGGGGTGGTTCCGCGACGTGCCGGACGTACTCCTCGCCGCGCTTGTCTTCCCCGCGCAAGCGGGGGTGGTCCCGCCAGGGCGCTGGTCATCGCCGTGCCCCGTTCGTCTTCCCCACGCAAGCGGGGGTAGTCCGTCGGCCGCGCAGGCGTCGCGCCAGGGTCCTCGGTCTTCCCCGCGCAAGCGGGGGGTGGTCCGTTGTAGGCGTTGATGGTGCAGTCCGGCGCGACGTCTTCCCCGCGCAAGCGGGGGTGGTCCGCCGTTCAAGCTCGGCGAGTCGGCGTCCTGCGAGTCTTCCCCGCGCAAGCGGGGGTGGTCCCTCGTCGACCTGCTTCACGGTGGCGAGTTCGTTGTCTTCCCCGCGCAAGCGGGGGTGGCCCGCCGATACCCGCAGCGGCAGTCACCGAGAGCAGGTCTTCCCCGCGCAAGCGGGGATGGTCCCGAAGGACACCTTCATTCCCGTGGACTCGTCGAGGTCTTCCCCGCGCAAGCGGGGATGGTCCCGGGTCGAGCTACGCGACGCCGTTCGGCAAGGTGTCTTCCCCGCGCAAGCGGGGGTGGTCCTTCGGAGTCGGCGGCGAGGCGTGGCGTCCCTGTGTCTTCCCCGCGCAAGCGGGGGTGGTCCAGCGCCGCGCCCGCCGCGTCACCGCCGCCAGTCTCCCCGCGCAGCGGGGGTGGTCCACTCGTGCCGCGCTGCGGCGGCTTCCCGGTCCAGTCTTCCCCGCGCAAGCGGGGGTGGTCCCCGGTTCTGGACATCTATGCGCAGGTCTCGCGCGTCTTCCCCGCGCAAGCGGGGGTGGTCCCACATCCCCGTCTTCCCACTCCTGGGTCTGCGGGTCTTCCCGCGCGAGCGGGGGTGGTCCGTCCTTGGGTATGGACTTGGCCATGTCGAGCATGTCTTCCCCGCGCAAGCGGGGGTGATCCTCGATCTGTCCCCACGAATATTCAGTCCTCGTCGTCTTCCCCGCGCAAGCGGGGGTGGTCCCTGACGCGCCATGACGGCGGCGGCCTGGACCTCGTCTTCCCCGCCCGAACGGGGGTGGTCCCGCGCCGGAGAAGTCCGCGGCCGTGGTCCGGGCTTCTTCCCCGCGCGAGCGGGGGTGGTCCCGGCAACCCGAAGTTCGCGGTCCCACCCATGGGGTCTTCCCCGCGCGAGCGGGGGTAGTCCGCCAAGCTGACGCAATCGTCCACAGTGCCGCTGTCTTCCTACGCGAGCGAGGGATGGTCTGTGCGGTGCGTATGTACGTCAGCGTCCGGACGGTCGGGCTCCGGTGCGCCTGTGGTGTTCGTGCCGGTGGATGGGTCGTCCGAGCAGGTTTGGCACCGTGGTTCGGATGTTGTCGACGGTCAGCGGAAGTCCTGTGTGGATATCCGGGTGGTGTTCGAGGTCGTCGAGCATGGTGAGGAGGCGGATGAACTCGGTGATCACGGTTTCGGTGTCGGTGTGGGTTGACTGGTGGCTTGGCGCCGCAGGCGGGTGAGGAGTATGAACTGTTGCGGTCGACAGCGGAGCCTGCGTCGTCGGATCGTCGTCGGCGAACACGTGGTTCTCCACGGACATGCTGGAGATCGTTGGAGCCGGTTTTCCTTCTTCGGGGCGTTGTCGCGTCTTCACGTGCTCCACGTCGAGGCGCGGTGAGCGGCAGTGCACCGCAGGGTCGAGCACGCGAGTGCGGTTTCAGCACAGCTCACCTGAGCCGCTTAGACGAGCACACGCCCTGGCCCCGGGTGTCGAGGGCCTGTCGCCCTGTCGGCGGTAGGTGGGGGTGCGCTTGCCGGGCATGTTCGGCAGTGCTGTTCGAACAGGGGAGGTGTCGTGGTGAACGATCTGTCGTTTCTTTGGTTGGAGATCACAGGCAAGTGCCAGTTGCGGTGCACCCACTGCTATGCGGAATCCGCTCCGAGTGGCACCGACGGCGCAATGGCCCTGTCGGACTGGGAAGGTGTCATCGAGCAGGCTGTCGGACTGGGAGCCGGAATGGTGCAGTTCATCGGTGGTGAGCCGACTCTGCACCGCGGTCTACCCGATCTCGTGAACCGCGCTCTCGGCTTCGGTATGCAGGTCGAGGTGTTCAGTAATCTGGTGCACGTGCCGTCGGGGCTCTGGGACGTCTTCGCGCAACAGGGCGTGCAGCTCGCCACGAGCTACTACAGCGACCGCGCCGACGAGCACGAGCACATCACCCAGGGGCGCGGTAGCCACTTGCGCACCAAGGCCAACATCGTGGAGGCAGTACGCCGGTCGGTCCCGCTTCGCGTCGGGGTGGTCGACCTCGGCGACGGGCAGCGTGTCGAGCAGGCGCGCGACGAACTTGCCGCGTTGGGAGTCGTGGGTGAGGTGCGGGTCGACCGTCTGCGCGGTGTCGGGCGTGGAGCACGTACCGCGGCGCCCGACGCATCGCAACTGTGCGGGGCGTGTGGCGATGGCAGGGTCGCCGTCGCTTCCGACGGCTCGGTGTGGCCGTGCGTGTTCTCGCGTTGGCTGCCGGTCGGTAACGTGCGGGTCGACCCACTCGTCGAGATCCTGAACGGGCCGACCATGCAGGCGGCCACGGCGGCGTTGGCCGGGCAGTTCGCGCGCGTGTCGCCGTGCGTGCCGACCATGTGCGACCCGCAGTGCGGGCCGAGCTGCAGCCCGGCGTGCGCGCCGGCGAACAACTGCACACCCAAGGGGAAGTGCGTCCCGACCGAATACTGATCAAGGACACGCCCATGCTCGCCCGCCGCGCGTACATTCCCGACGAACTGCTGTCTCCTGACGTGTCCGACTCGTGGCCGCTCACCGTGCCGTGTGTGGCGCAGTTGGCCGCGGAAGGCATGGAGTTCCAGCGGCCGATCACGTTCCTGGTCGGGGAGAACGGTTCGGGCAAGTCCACCCTCGTCGAGGCGTTCGCCGAAGCGTGGGGACTGGACGCGCGCGGCGGACGAGCGGGGCGCAAGTACGTCAACGACCGGCCGAAAACCCCCCTCGGCGAGCTGCTGCGCTGGGACACCACCACCGCGGGCGCCCGCCACCGGAGCGGGACGCGGACCAAACGCCGCGGGTACTTCCTGCGCGCCGAGACCGCGTTCGGTTTCATGCAGGCCGTCAGCGGGATGCGCGGCTACTGGGAAGAGGACACCAGCGAGATGAGCCACGGCGAGGGCTTCCTCACCGTGCTGTCGTCCATGGTCCGCGAACCCGGCTTCTACCTGATGGACGAACCCGAGGCGGCACTGTCGTTCACCTCGTGCCTGCGGCTGGTCAACCTGCTCTACGACCTCGGCCGATCCGGCGCGCAGGTGATCTGCGCGACGCACTCGCCGATCCTCGCCGCCACCCCCGGAGCCGACATCGTCGAGGTAGGCGACCACGGGTTCCGGCGGACCGCGTGGGAAGACCTCGCACTGGTCGACCACTGGCGCCGGTACATGAACCATCCCGACGCCTACCTGCGGTACACCACCGACCAGTGAAAGGGGGCAACCGTGCCGGTCGACACCAGCGACGCCGACGCACGATTCCGGCAGTGGATGCGCGACAACCTCGTCCGCGCCGCCGAACACTTCGGCGTGGTCGTGACCGGTGAACCGCTGCACGGGTGGCTCGACCGGTCGATCAGCGCGCCCGTCCGCCGCGGTGGCGCCGAGTATTGGCTGCGTGTCGTGTCCGAGGACAAGCAGTGGATCGGCGGCGACTTCTGGACCGGCAACCTCGACGCCAACGGGTTCGCCGGCCTCTCCAAGCCGTACGTGCTCGACGTGTTCGAGTGGGAGCAATGGCGGCAGCAGCGCGCCGAGATCACGACCCGGATGCCGGGCTCCCCCTGCTCACCCACCGACGCGCTGCGCACCGGGATCGACCTGTCCGACCAGTGGTGGGCCGAACTGCGCCGGACCACCGACACCGTCGCCGCCACTCCGACACAGCGCGTCAACAGCAGTCAGGACAAGGTCACCCAGCGCCTTGTCCAACGGTTCGGCGATGCGGTCGACCCCACGGTGCCCGAGTGGGAGACGGTGCACGGCGACGTGCACTGGGCCAACCTGCTACGCCCACGGTTCGGCCTGCTCGACTGGGAACTATGGGGACGCGGGCCGGTCGGCACCGACGCGGCGACCCTGCTGTGCTACAGCCTCCTGGTCCCCGACATCGCGCAGCGCGTGCGCGAGGTCTACGCCGACGTACTCGACACAGACGCGGGTCGGTTCGCGCAGCTCTACGTCGTCGCCCGACTGTCACGCCGAATCGACGGCGGCGAATACCCCGACCTCGCCCAACCACTCGAACAACACACACGAGCACTGCTCGACTCCTGACCACCCCGAGGCGACCCGCACGCCCGACAGCAGTCACATGAACACCAGCACACAGAAGGTGCGCCAGCCCCGCGTTACGTCCACGGTCGACACTGACCACTCGCCCCGTACCTCAGCGCCACCAGCCCGTCCTCCGACACATCCAGCGGTCCCACACCCCATACCGGGTCAAACCTCGCCGTCGCCAAGTCCACCGGACGAACACCAATACGACACCACGGCAAACCGAATCAAAACCGACCTACGGCGTCGTAAACTCGCTGGTCAAGAAGTGTCTTCCCCGCGCGAGCGGGGGTGGTCCGTACGACAAAGAGGCGGGCTCGGGCACCAGGTTGTCTTCCCCGCGCGAGCGGGGGTGGTCCCACCGACAGGTCCGCCGCCGGAGACTGCGCGGCGTCTTCCCCGCGCGAGCGGGGGTGGTCCCGCCTGGGCGCGAGGGCCGTTCGGCCGCGCGCTGTCTTCCCCGCGCGAGCGGGGGTGGTCCGCCGTGACCGCCACCGCCGAGGCCACGCTGCTGGTCTTCCCCGCGCGAGCGGGGGTGGTCCCTCCTGGCTGCCGTCCTCGCGCACCGGGGTGCCGTCTTCCCCGCGCGAGCGGGGGTGGTCCAAGCCCGCGATCCCCTAGAACTTCCTTCAGGCCGTCTTCCCCGCGCGAGCGGGGGTGGTCCCGTCTGGGCGTTGGCGGCGTCCGCGTTGGACACGTCTTCCCCGCGCGAGCGGGGGTGGTCCCCTGGCGATCGTCGGCAGCAACATCGCCCTGTGGTCTTCCCCGCGCGAGCGGGGGTGGTCCGGGCGCGTGGGAAGGCCTGAAGAGTCAGGCCGAGTCTTCCCCGCGCGAGCGGGGGTGGTCCGTCGACTGTGGAAAACGAGGCCACCGGCGAGAAGTCTTCCCCGCGCGAGCGGGGGTGGTCCCGGGTCGAGCCACTGCCCGACCAGGTCGTAGACGTCTTCCCCGCGCGAGCGGGGGTGGTCCGTTCCCGAGGAGCTGGCGGAGCGGCGGCAGTGGGTCTTCCCCGCGCGAGCGGGGGTGGTCCCAGTCCGCCGCGGACCTCGGGCAGCTCCCATCCGTCTTCCCCGCGCGAGCGGGGGTGGTCCCCCACGAGCGTTGGTGATCCAGGTTTCCGGGCCGTCTTCCCCGCGCGAGCGGGGGTGGTCCCGCTCCGAGCACGGTGCCCGTGGCCGAGGTGCCGTCTTCCCCGCGCGAGCGGGGGTGGTCCGCGTGGTCGTTCACTTGCCGAGCCACTTCCGCAGTCTTCCCCGCGCGAGCGGGGGTGGTCCGGGTGACAACGAGTGGCTGGCCGACCACCTGGAGTCTTCCCCGCGCGAGCGGGGGTGGTCCGGAACGCATCCAGCGCTTCACCAAACTCGTCGGGTCTTCCCCGCGCGAGCGGGGGTGGTCCCGCCGCCGCGACCGAGATCACCACACCTGCCACGTCTTCCCCGCGCGAGCGGGGGTGGTCCCCAGGCAGGTCGAGCTTTCCTCGGGTGTGAGCGGTCTTCCCCGCGCGAGCGGGGGTGGTCCCTGCCGGAGTGGTCGATCGCGGTGGTGGTTTGAGTCTTCCCCGCGCGAGCGGGGGTGGTCCCTCTGCGATCGAGCCCCTGAAGTTCTCCCAGGTGTCTTCCCCGCGCGAGCGGGGGTGGTCCCGCGATGTACGGCGAGGCCGCGTCGTCGATCAAGTCTTCCCCACCTCGGCCGCTCCGGAACTCCACCCTTGAACAGCGAGAACATCGACCTTTCCGGGAACTACAGGGCCGTGTTCGAGGTGGCCCCCGCGCTGGAGCGCGTGTTCACCGAGGAGGTCATCGGCAACCACGCCGAGAGCGGGGTGTACGAGCTGTAACACGAAGCCTCGCCCACCAAGACGATCGTCATAGCCCCGTTGACCGCGACTTGCACCGGAGGCGCTGCGGCATCGGCCCGATCCGCATCGCGGCGAACCACTTCGCCGAATCCGGAGCCCTGGAGAAGCGCCTCCGCCAGGAACTCCACCGCGAGCCGGGTACCGCCAGGCAAGCCGGTCGTCCGGCTCACCTGGCGACGTAGCAAGCCGGAAACCGGCAGGGCTCTCAGGGACGTTGCTGTGGTCAGTCGCGTTTGCGCAGTGCCGTGGACGGGAGGAGTTGGTCGGCGAGTTGGACGTGGGCGCGTCGTCCGTCGGCGTAGCGAATCGGATAGTTGACGACGCCGTACCAGTCACCGTCAACGCTGCGGAACCAACCCGACAACACCCCGGGCACCGAACCGGTCATGTCCAGGCCGTCAGCCACCACCCGGCGCGGGACGCCGGACGGTCTGGGAAACGCCGCGGCGAGGTCGACCCACACACCGGTCAGCACCGGATAACGTCCGTGCAGGACGTCGCCGTCGTAGCGCGTGTAGGGACTGTCCAGCACCAGACCGCTCCCCCTACGGTGCCGGTGTTCGCCGCAGCGTAAAGGCGACCAGGTCCCGGTACGGTGCGTCGTCGAGTTCGGCGCGATCGCACGCGGGACCGTCGGTCGTCAGCCTCCAGTGGGGCGCGGCACCGTGCTCGGCGGTGCAGGCGGTGCAGACGACGTCCAGCACGCCGTCACGGAGCACCGCTCGATACCCGGTCGCCGCCAGGGCGTGCCGTTGTGGCCGGCAGGTGGCGGGCAGGATCGCGACCCACGTGTTGGTGCTGTCCAGGCGGCGACGCAGCGGGCCCTGCGGTTCGGCGGTCGGCAGTTGCGGCACGTCCATGACCCGCAACCTAGCATCCCTTCGCACACATGTTCGAGTCGACGTGGAATCGTCACACAGGTCGGGCAGCGTGTCCGGACTTCGGTCCAGGGCCGGCGACTCGGTTCCCGCCCCGACGACGCCGGTCACGATCGTTCCCGGCGCCTCGGCCGCCGTCGTGCTACTTGATCCAGAAGAGTTGGTTGAACCTGCGTGGGCCGAGTGTCGCCAGTGCCGCCGCGATGAACCTGTTGCCCGGACGCATCCGGCCGTCGAGCACTCGTTGCACCGTCGACCGGTCGACGCCCATCGCCTCGGCCAGTGCGTAGTCGGAGTCGTATCCGGCCTCACGCGCGACCCTGCGGAAGCTGTCCCGGACCGCCACACAAGGATCACCACCCACAGTGATCCTTCTTTCACCTGGATCCGCAGTCACCGTCGAGATCCTCCTCAAGCACAAGCGCGGAGGCCCCCGCGCGACACGCAGCCCTACCGCCACCATCGGCACGCGCCGTCGGACGCTGACGACAGACAGCCGCCTTCGAGCGCCATCTCGAAGCACGGCGCCGACCGTGGCGGCGAACCGTTGCCTCCCAGTGCCACTTCCCGACCAGACCGTTCTCAGACGGGCAGCCAGGCGACGGCGCGGACTCGGCATCATCCGGCCGGCATCGCCGTCGCCAGGTCATCCAACCCTCATGCGCCGGCACCCTCTCAGGTGCTGCCGGCACCTCACCAAGTCGGTTATGGGTGGTCCTACTTCGTCGTGGACGTCGTCGGCGTCCACACCGCAGGTGCTTCACCGAGGAAGTCCGACGCTGCGAGCGGCTTCGTGTGGTGGTCGGGGTTGACCGGGTGCAAGTGGACTTCGGTGTTCTCCATGCGGCCGATGGCCGCCAGTGCGCTGGTGGCGTCGCTGGTGACGTAGGTGGATGCGCCGTCGTCCATGGCCAAAACGACCTGGGACGGGTACTGCGTTCCCCAGGCCACGACCTCCGGAACCCCACGGGGCACACCGGTGCCGGGAAGGTCCTGCCTCACGTACCGGACTATGGCGAACCGGGGAGGGGCGCTCGCCGTCACGTACCAGTTGACGGCATGGTCGCTGTTCCGGGTGGTGTCTTCCTGGTCGGCGGTGGTCATCGCTCCTCGAATCTTCATGGGGCCATTTGTCGGAATAGTTGGTGAGTAGCCTGGTGTGTAAGGCCGACGCGTTCCATGTGTTCCCTCACTCCAGGGCCAAGGAACGCCACGCGATCACGGTCCCGGGTGACGCTCGGGGTGTTCAATTGCGGTCACTGCGGTGACGACCACCCCGGACAGTCGGGTGCCGAACATCTCGTCGGCGTAGTCCTTGCCCATGGCCTGTGCGACTGCGGCATGCCCTTCGGCCAGGACCTGATCGGTGCCGAGGAAGAAGTCGGTTTCCTCCGGAACACTCGGAAGGTCGGGCTCGGGGCCTACAGTGAGGTATCGCGACGCCGCGGCTGTCAGGTTCTGCGCCTCGCCGAGCTTGATCGACAACAGGTGCAGTGCCCGGTCGAAGGGCACCTCGTAGTCCACTGTGTCGTGTCCGCTGATCTCGTCGTTCACCCTCCTGATCACGCGGCTGAGGTCGTTGGAGAGTTCGATCAGCTGCTTGCGGAAGACTCGGAACTCCGTGTCCATGGCGGCTCCACTCACATGACGGCAGGGGTATGGAAGGTCCGTGGGTGGCGAGCCCGGAGAGTCGCCCTGCCGGTGGGCCGTCCTCCGGCCTCGCCACCCCGGAGGCGTGCGCACTGCGGAGCACCGCGTCCGACTGGACGCGTGCTCGAACACAGCCGCCCGCCGCCAACCCCGACGCGTACGGTTCGCCGGGGATGGCACAACACGGCCTCGCGGGCGATCACGCCCCCTGACCGCACGGTTCGCGATGCCTCACAACCGGTGGAGCCGAATCCCACAACGCGACGCCGAACTCCCCCACCCGCAACACACCCGGCTCCGGCAACCCGCCGACCCCCGGCACCCGCATCACCGCCAGCAGGTCACGCCCCTCGACATCCGCGCCGTCCTCGGCGCCGTCCAACGCCTGGACCGCCTGGGCGACAAGACGCCGCGCAGCCTGGTGATCGCGGCCCTCGGCCCAATAGGCACGGGCCTGCAACACCCAGCACTCCGCACGACACCGGGCAACCTCCGGGCCAAGCTCCAGCCGCGTGTAGAACTGGTCCGCGCGGCCCGCGTAGTACACCGCCCTGCCATACCGACCCGCCTCCGACATCAACGCGGCCAACTCGCGAAACGCCCACGCCGCACCCTCTTCGTGACCACGGGCGAGCAGCATCTCCACCGCCTCGTCCAGACAATCGATCATCCGATGCCACCGCGGACCCTGCGCCCGATACACCGACGCCAACGAACTCAACGCCGACACATACCCCTCCCGCGTCCCCTCCGTCCAAGCCTCCGTCGCCTGCTCACACCGGTCCCGGTTCCTCCACACCGCCAACCCGCAACGCCCCGACCACAAGGCGTCCCGGAACGCGCCACGGCGGGCGAAGAACGACACGGCGCACTGGAACATCACCGCCACCTTCTCCGAGCACGGCCCCAACGCCAACAACCGTCCCGCCAACGACCTCGCCTCCACCAGCTCCCGCCGCTCCACGTCATCAGGAACCTTCATCCACACACCGGACAACGACCTCGCGCCGACATCCACCCGCCCACACGCCACCGCCTCACGCACAGGCACCAACAACTCCCCGAACGCCGACACGATGATCACCACTCGTCCAACGGCAATACGACCGGCTCGATGGTCAGAATGTCGACTACTGCGGTGAACCCGATCCGGCCATCCACCTGGTCGCCGGGCACCCCGCGGTCGACCGCTGTCCGCCAGAGCGGGTGGCCTCGTTTCCGGCAGTACCGCGCAATGTCGTGGCGCAACGCCTCCACCGTGATGTCGGAGTCCACGACCTGCTCGTTCCGCGCGTGGCGGACCACGCGAGAACGACCACAACCTCGGCTGCTCCGTCGCGACGGAGCGGTCACGAGGATCGCCACCTGTTGCCTTGCCAACCGGCTTGTGCCGGATTGCGGTTTCGGGGCCCTACCCATACCCGGCACCCCATCGCGCGATGGGCTGTGACTTAGCCGGAGGTCCGTGTGATCGAGTGGTGGAGATTGCAGGGCGAGGTTGGCCGTCAGCGTCATGGTGTCTCCGTCAGGCCCGAGCGGGGGTTGGTTGCTCCCACAGAATCCATGGGCGATGCAATGGGCCCGATTAGTTGAACACCGCGGAAGCGACCGAGGTACCAGCCAGCGCCCCTCCATCGACCCTCCAGATGCCGTCGACCGTCGACAATGGTCAGACGTCTGGCCCCGTAGGCGACGCACGCACCGACGTCCGGCACCATGACAGGCGGTGGCAGGTTGACGGAGGGAACTGAGCGTGGCGAAGCTTGAGGCGGTCTTCTTCGATGTGGGGGAAGTCCTGGTCGACGAAAGTCGTGAGTACGGGACCTGGGCGGATTGGCTCGGCGTTCCCCGGCACACGTTCTCCGCTGTATTCGGAGCCATCATCGCGCAGGGGAAGGACTATCGCGAGACGTTCCAGGTTTTCCGGCCGGGATTCGACCTCGCGGAGGAGCGTGAGCGCCGTGCGGAAGCCGGGCAGCCGGAGAGCTTCTCCGAGGAGAACTTGTACGCGGATGCGCGTCCCTGTCTTCGCGAACTCCGTGACTTGGGTCTGCGCGTGGGTGTGGCCGGGAATCAGACAGCCAGGGCGGAACGCATCCTGAAGGCGTTGGCGCTACCGGTGGACGTGGTCGGCACGTCCGACGGGTGGGGGGTGCAGAAGCCCTCGCTCGCCTTCTTCGACCGTGTCGTCCGTGAGGCCGGAGTGCCCGCGGAAGCGATCCTCTACGTCGGGGACCGGTTGGACAACGACATCCGACCTGCTCAAGAAATGGGTATCGCGACCGCTTTGATCCGCCGAGGGCCCTGGGGACACATCCTCAGCGCGGCCGAGGTCGAGGACCGCTGCCTGTTCAAGCTCGACGGACTGTCCGACCTTCCGGCGCGCGTGGCCGAGCACAACGGCCGAAGCTGATTCAGATCATGCCCACGGTGCTCTTCAATGCATGGACCTGCTCGCCCAGCTCGGCCGCGTATCGGGTTGTGCTCACGGCCTGCTGGACGGCGGGAACCCGCTTGAGCGCGGTCGCGTAGCGGTGGTCGACAAGCACATCGCACGCCTGACGGGCAGTGGCGCATGCCTGTTCCGCGTCGGTGGGCGCCTGCGCCGCGGCGAGGTCGAGCAACAGGACGGCTCGTTGCTTGCCCGCGTTGTCGGCCAGGCCGCCGAGGGAACCCTGTAGCCGAAGCTCCGCTGCGCGTGGCCGGCCGGCCAGCAACAGGGTGGTGCCGGCGAACCCGTCCAGTCGCGAAGGGTCGAAGAAGTCGAGCCACACGGGGTCGGTTCCGGTCGTGGTCAGGGCGTCTTCGGCGGACCTGATGCGAGCGACGCCCGTCTCGGTGTGTCCGATCCGCACCGACACTTCGCTGTCGACGCAGTACAGCCATGACCTCAGCAGCGGTCCGGCGTTGTAGCGCGCGTGCGCGTGGGCCGCCTTCAGGAAGGCACGCGCGTCCTGCTCTCGTCCGGCGAATCCGGGAACGAACGCGCGGTGTGCCAGCACGGCCGCCGTGAGGGTGTGATCACCGGACAGGTCGGCTGCGTCCTGGGCGAGTTGGAAGAACGACTCCGCCAGGTCGGTCTGGTCCAAGTCGAAGAAGGCGAGCCGCGCTGCGAGCAGGGCGCTCTCGGCTACCGCCGCGCCGAGCCGGCGCACCGACTCGTCGGTGCCGGACGTCGCCTTGAGCAGGTTCTCGCCGAACTGCGCGTGGGACACCACCGACGGCAGGAGGCCGACGGCCGGACTCGACCAGTACAGGTCGCGGTGGGACGCCACGATCATCGAGAAGGCATCCACGCCGCCGGGATCGAGTCGGTTCCGATGCGGTCGGGTCAACGCCTCGACACCCTCCGGGATCGCCATCCCGCGCGAGAGCAGGGGCGCGAGGCTCGCACCGAGCAACCCTGTCAGGAACAGCTTCCGGTTGAACTCACCACCGGCACCCAGCAGCACCATCGTCACCTTCCTCACGATCGCGTCGACGAGTTGTTCGTCCAAGGCGCTCGGCGTCGCAGTCGAGGTGGGACGCAGCACCATCTCCTCCGACGAGAGCAGACCCAGCTCGCTGGCCGGCAGCTCGAAGACCAGCACCAGGTGCTTCTGGTATCGCGGCTCGGGTTTGCGGTCACCGGACTCCCACCGCCGAACGACTTCGACGTTCAGGCCGGACGCGGGCTCACCCGCATCCTGCATGCTCCGCTTGATCTGCTGCACCAGTTCTTCGCGACTCCAGCCCCGCTGGAGCCGTTCCCAGGTGAGACGTGCGTTCGGCGAGTGCTTGGGCGGCGAACTGCGGCGTGGTCCCACGCGGTCCTCCTCGTCCGACCATGTGGCGTCCACAAGACCGAGGGTAAGGCTCCACACGCCGAGCGCGGCATTGGCAGGGCAGTGGAGGGCTTGTGGAGGGTGTGTTCCGGGCGTGTGTCGGGGTTTGATCAGTTGACGACGCCGACCAGCGGGAATACCAGAGGCGCGGAGAACGGTGACCAGCGATCGCAACGGTTGGGCGATGGGGCGACGGTTGGGCAACCGCCGCCCAACTGCCCTACTGAGCGCCGGGCAACCGGAAGCTGCCGGACACCACGCCGCGGAGGAACGCCTCCCACTCCCCGTGGGTGAATACGAGGACCGCGCCGGCGGGCTTGGTGCTGTCCCGCAGGCCAACGGCGTTGCCGGTGATGCTGACTTCGACGCACTGGTTGTCCGGGGGCCCGCTGAAGGGCGACTTCTGCCATTCGACGAAGTTGGTGTCGAGGTCGCCCTTGTGGGCGTTCTGGATGTTCATCGACTGCCTCGTGCCCTTCTGTTCTCCTGCCACGGTCTGCCTACAGTGAAGCTGCGAGGTCGAGCAGGAGTCGTCGGCTCTGCTCGGGACCGTTCGCGGCTGCCCTCTGGTAGTCCCAGCGCGTCAGGTACCGCGTTGTTCGCTTGCTGTTGTCGACGTACTCGCCGCCCTCGTCGTGCTCCAGGTAGATGATGTCGACTGCCGGCTTCGTGTCATAGCCGAAGATCGTGTAGTCCCGCCCCTGGCCCATGTAGAAGCCGACGCCGAACGGCACCACCTGGAACTCGACGTTGGGTCGGTCGACGATGTTCTCGACGAGGTGCAGCAGCTGTTCCTTCAAGACGCCCGGATCCGCGGTGCGACGCAGGGCCGCCTCGTCGACGATGAACCAGAAGTGCTGGTCCTCGCTGTCCAGAACACCTTGACGGGCCAACCGGTTGGCGGTGTTCGCGTCGGCCTGCCTGGGCGTCAGCGAGGGCCTCCACGCGCGGAGGTTCATCCGCATGTACGCCTCGGTTTGCAGCAGACCCGGTACGAACAGGGTCTGGTACGAGGAGTACCGGTTGCAACTGGGCTCCATGTCGACCAGCAGGCGAAGGTGCTCGGGGAACCTGGTGCTGAACGCACCCTTCTTCCTGCGGTTGTCGCTCTCGGCTTGCAGCGCCCGCGCGTAGCTGCGGTCCCCGTCGTCGGCGCTGTAGCGGTCGAGCAATGCGTTCAACTCCAGCAGCGAGATACCGCTGCCGCCTTCGATGTGCGAGATCTTCTTCTGGGTGCAGCCGAGCACCTCTGCCGCATCGTCCTGGGTGGCGTCCGCGTCTTCCCGGAGGCGTGCGAGTTGCCTGCCCAGCACGACCTTCATCACTGCCGGCGGCAACTGCAGCCTCGGGTGCTCCGTCACGGCGTCCTCCACGTTGACAGGGTGACGTGTCACGCAGCGTATCTACAGTTCACCCGTTCGAACACGGCCATAACTTGTCTACTCAGATTATCGTAGGCCTTGAGTTTGAACAAACTCGCAGGCCAAGGGGAGCGTGGAGCGATGTCTACTCAAGTTAACGTCGCCGCTGCGGTGGCCGCGCTCGATCCCAGTGTCATTGATGCCCCCTCGTCGATGATCTGGAGGTCCGGGTTGGCGGTCGCAGCGACGCTCCTTCTCATGGTGGGCTGCGTGGCTGGACTCGGTGCTGTTTGGTGGTGCTTCGGCGAACGACGTCGCATCGCGCGATGCCGCCAGGAGCCCCCAACACGCCCCGAAGCACCGAGGATGTCGGACCGTCCGCCCTCCGCGCCCCAGGGTGTTGACGGTTCCGGCGCCCCAGCCACGCAGCCCCCGATAACGAGCGCGCATTCCCGACTCGACGTCCAGCCCGGCTCGACTCCCCAGGAACGGTGCGCCTTCTACCGTCAGGAGTACGGGCTTCCCGCCTGCGTTGATCCGGTTGGTCAGCGCATCCTCCTGTCCATCGGCGGGCTCATCGGTGCTCTCACCATGCCTCTGGCTCTCGGTCACCGAGTGCTCGCGGGCCCGGAGGTTCGGATGATCGCCGGCCCGGTGGTCGAGCGCCTTCCCGCCAAGCGCTGAACCTTCATCACCGGCCTCGGCCACACCCCTTTGGAGGGGTGGCAGCCGACCTTCTCCGACTCAAGGTGCCGGTAACCACACCGGGCAACAGATCGTTCTGCCCGCTCTGAGTTTTCTCCGGCATCCGTGGCGAGCCTCCATCTATCCGGACTTGGTTAAGGAGCGATCATGATTTCCGTTGTGCGGGAACAGATGTCAGCAACAGGCGATCGTTGGTGCGTCACGGGAACGTCCCGTCGGCCCGTGCAACGGTGGCGGGACGCCTCGGTCGGTCCGCCCAGGCTGTTCGGCGGAGCCTGGCTGGCTCGGCTCGTGGCGCACGTCGGCCTGCCTGTCCGGCCATCGGGTGCGTGGTGGTGAGAGATGGCGACAACGCGGACGGTCCGGACGGTAGCGACCGGTGTACCGAGGTCCACGGATCGATGTCGTGACGTGCACTTCGAGGTGATGCCTCCGAGGCAACGCGGCCGTGACCGCGGTCGCTGCGGCGACGACATGGCGTTCCGTTCCGCGCGTGGCGTCGTGCATGGGCTGGCACACGGGTGGGTGCGGTGAGCGTGATGTCCGTCGACCAGCTCCCACGCTTTCGTTGGGTTGAGGTGTTGCAGAACCGCCACGCGGTCGCGTTCGTGATGTGCCCGGGTCAAAGCGGCAGGACGCTGTGCGGCCGGTTCGTCACGCTTCCGTATGTCCTGCGGCGCCTGGGGTTCGCCCCGGAATGCCAGGTCTGCGACGACGCATGGCGTCGCGAGATCGGCGTACGCACGCGTGCCGAGGTGCTCGCCGGTTCCCCGCGTCGATGCCACGGACGCACCGCTCGGCCGACACCTCGTGCGACACCGTCAAGCGGGAGCGGGTGATCAGGATGCCGTCTCATACCGGGCTGAACGCTGTCGCGACCAGCGCCCTCGCGAGCGGCTTCCGGGCCCATCTCGACGCCCTTGCACGCATACTGAAGCAAGGAGACGACAAGACGTGGGCGACGGTGGCTGCATCCGAGATGCCGCCCCTTCTCAGGACGCTGAACGTGCTGCTCGACGGGCACCAGCCGGATGACGGCGGCCGGTGCGCGGGCTGCCGCGATCGCGGTGTCTGGCGCATCGGTCTGGGGAAGTGGACCATGCGGCTGCGGTTCGCGCGTCGCGAACCGAGCCCGTGCAGGGTCGTGGTATCTGCGTGGATAGAGCTCAACCCGTTTGGTCGTCAGGAAGTGAGCGGCCGGCATCACCTGAGAGACGTGCCCTGCTCATCGGCACGGACAGCACCACAAGCCTCGTCTCGCCGTCATCGCCGATCTTGAGCGTCCACGCCGAGGCGCGCCAGCAGCGCCTCGCTGGCGGACAGGATCTCCGCGTCGACGGTGACCGGCGCGGGCCAGGACGGCATCGGGCTTCGGCCTGTTCCATCAAGTTGACGCATTGTCAACTCTTGAAAAGAGTGCGTACACCGAAAGAATGAACCATCCCCCGACCAGGGAATCATATGCCAACATCGATACTTCGCCGCCGATTCCACCTATGATCAAATTCTCGGATGTGTTGCCGGAAGGGACCAACGTGACGCCACCGGAGCCGTCTGGGATACGACGAGGGGGCGGTGAAGTCGGGTGGAAGAGACTACGAGTACCAGTTCGGCAACACATGCGGACCACGGGTCGTTCGCGGAGGCGTTGCGCAGGCAGCGGGGGCGGGAGTCTCAGGGCTCGGTGGCACGCCGGATGGGGTACAGCCCGAGCCACTATTCCAATGTGGAGAATGGTCACAAGCCTCCTACCGAGGGCTTCGCACGAGCGTGTGACGTGGCGTTCGGAACCGACGGCGTCTTCGTGGCGCTGTTCCTCAGTTCGGTCGGAACGAGTTCCAGGGTGACGGTGAAGCCTGCCCAGTTGCCGCCGTCGCCGCACCTGGTCGGCCGTGTCGCCGTGCTCCAAGAGCTGGATCGGTTGCTGGATGGGAAGCGCGACAACCCTTCGGCTGACGTGGTCGCGCTCGACGGTGAAGCGGGTGTGGGTAAGACGACACTCGCCGTCGCGTGGGCGCACCGGATCAAGAGCCGCTTTCCCGACGGCACGCTTTTCGTGGATCTGCATGGTTATGCGGCGAATGGTGATCCTGTTGGTCCCGGAGAGGTGTTGGAGGACATGCTCAAGGCCCTGGGCGTGCCGGCCCAGGACATCCCCACGACGCTGGACTGGCGCGCGGCGTTGCTTCGCACGGTGCTGAACGGCACGCGGATGCTTCTCGTGTTCGACAACGCCGCGCGTATCGAGCAGGTCCGCTCGCTCATTCCGGCGTCGCCCGGTTGTCTGGTGATCGTCACGAGCAGGCGGCGCCTGTCGGGGCTCGCCGTGCAGTACGGGGCCCGCTGTCTGACGGTCGACAGGTTCGGCCAGGACGACGCCGTCGCCCTGTTGCGCGACGTCGTCGGGTGTGAGCGGGTGGATGCGGAGCGCGAGGCCGCAGAGTGGATCGCGAGGTTCTGCGGCGGCTTGCCATTGGCGGTCCGTGTCGCCGCTGAACGTGTTGCGGCCAGCCGACATCTGACTCTCGCGGGTCTGGCCGAGGATCTGTCCACGGCCGATCATCGGCTGGACGCCCTGTCGCCCTATGACGCGGATGAAGCGGTGCGTGGGGTGTTGTCGTGGTCGTTCCGCGCGCTGGAGCCCGCTGCCGCACGGCTGTTCCGGCTGCTGAGCCTGCATCCTGGACACGAATTCGGTGTCGACGCGGCGTCGGCCCTGGCCGGCTGCGAACGGTCCGTAACGTGTCGGCTGTTGGACATGCTCGCCGGCGTCCACCTTCTGCACGAAGCGGGTCGTCGGCGGTACCGGTTCCACGACCTGGTGCTCGACTACGCGGTCGAGCTTGCAACTACCGAAGAGTCGCCCGCCGACATCGAGAGCGCGTCTCGACGCCTTCTCTACTGGTATCTGCGCACAGCGGCTACGGCGAACCTGGTGATGTCCCCCAACCGGCCGCAGGTTGCCGTCGAGGGCCTGGTCATGTTGTCGATGCCGCAGCCCATGTCGTTTTCCACGGTCGACGAGGCCGTCGCGTGGTGCGAAACCGAACTGGCCAACCTCGCCGCGGCGACACAACATGCGGCTCTGCACGGTATTCACGACGTCGCGCTCGGTCTGCCGATGGTGCTGTCGGACTACCTGTACTGGCGTCACCCCTGGCGGGTCTGGATCGGCCCGTTGGAACGTTGCCTGGACGAGGCACGGCGATGTGGCGACCGTGCCGCCCAGGGCTGGATCCTGAACAACCTGGGGAACGCGCACTTGGCACAACACCGTCTGGTCGAGGCCGGGAACTGCTTCGGCGAAGCGATGGCGCTGCGTACCGAGGACGGCGACCGCGCCGGCCAGGTGTGGAGTCTGTTGGGGGTCGGGCGGGTCCTGCAAGCCCAAGGCGGTTACGAACCGGCCGCCGACAAGTACGACCATGCGCGGACGTTGTGCTCCGAACTCGGGGACGAGTGGTCTTGGGCCATCGTCACGGCCTATCTCGCCGACGCCCATCGGGCGCTCGGCGACCACCGATATGCCCTGGACCTGCTGGCGCAAGCGATCACCGTGTTTCGTGCGCGTGGCGACCGGCAAGCCGAGAGCTGTGCGTTGGACAAGGTCTCCGACGTCTACCGCGACCAGGGCGACGAGGTCGCGTCGCTGGACCACCTCAACCGTGCGTTGGCCGCCAGCTCGGCCGTGGCCGACCGGTGGAGTCGGGCCGAACTGCCGCGCAAGCTCGGTCACCGCCACCGGGACCTGGGCGACTGCGAACGTGCACACCGGGCGTGGACAGAGGCGCTCCTGCTGTTCGAAGCGCTCGGCGACGTCCGGGCCGCCGCGATTCGCACCGAACTCGATACGTTGGAATGGAAGGCCGTTCCGGTGCCTCGGCGGGCCGGATGACCGGACGCGCAGACCCCTGAGGAGACGAGTTGCCCTCCGGAATCACCTGCTTCGACCCCGCGCAGCGTCGTTTCCTCAGCGGCCCACCCCAACCCGATCACATTCCGGTGCCGCCGCTGGACGGAGTGCTGTCGACCGACGACGCCGACCTCACGTGGGCGGCCGAGGACTTCGGTCGCGTGGTCCGCCACCGGCCGCTCGCGGTCGCCCGTCCGCGGTCACTGCGCGACGTCTGCGCCATCCAACGCTTCGCCCATCAACACGCGATCCCGGTCGTGCCTCGTGCCGAAGGCCACTCCACCGGTGGTCAGGCCCAGTCTCCCGACGGGATGGTCCTGGACATGCGCGGTTTCGACACAGTGGGGCCCGTCGCCGCGGACCACGTCACGGTGGAAGCCGGAGCGCGCTGGAGCGACGTGCTGACCGCGACCCTGGCCCACGGCCTCACGCCCCCTGTCCTGACCGACTACCTCGAACTGTCGGTGGGCGGCACCCTGTCCGTCGGCGGACTCGGCGGCACCAGTCGACACCACGGCGCCCACACCGACAACGTGCTGCAACTGGACGTCGTCACCCCCGACGGCAGCCACCGCACCTGCTCCCCCACCGTTGAACCCGCACTGTTCGACGCCGTCCGGGCAGGCCGCGGCCGGCACGGCGTCATCGTCCGGGCCACCCTGCGCCTCATCCCGGCCCACACCCACGCCCGCAGACACATCCTCCGGTACAACCGCCTGTCCGACCTGCTCGCCGACCAACGCCGACTGGCCAGCGACCGCCGCGTCGACTACCTCGAAGGCAAGGTCAAGCCAGACGACAGCGGCACGTGGACCTACCAACTCGAAGCCACCACCTACTTCACACCACCGTCCACACCAGACAGCCCTCGTCTTCTGGAGGGTCTCGGTCACATCACGGGCGGCGACACCGTCACCGACACCGGCTACCGGGACTTCCTCGACCGCATGGCCGACGACGTCGCCCTGCTCCGCACCCTCGGACCGTGGCAACACCCACACCCGTGGAGCAACACGCTCCTCGCCGATCACACCGCCGAAGAACTCATCACCCGGACACTGTCCGAACTGGACCGACAAAGCCTAGGCGGCACAGGCCTGGCCCTCGTCTACCCGATCCTCCGCACGCGACTCGCCACACCCCTGCTCAAGGTGCCCGACACACCGATCGTGTTCCTGTTCTCCGTACTCCGAACCGCCGACTCCCCCGACACCCTCACCGGCATGGTCGAACACAACCACCGCATCCACGACCGCGTGACCGCCTCAGGCGGCGCCACCTACCTCGACCCGATCCCGGACACCGAGCAGTCCCCGACGACGTCTATTCCTTAGCATTCGAAGCCTCGACATCATTCCCGGCGACCGTCGCCCCGACCGATGCTCGTGACCGCAAGCCTTGTCCCAACGTGAGGCGGTCACCATGCAACACAGAAACCTATGCCCTGCAACGATGTCCAGCGTCATCGTCGCCACACTCGCGGCGGCGCTCATGACAGTGGCACCACCGTCGGCGTCAGCCAATGACGACCGACTTGCCTCCGGGTGCGGCTTCGTCCACGTCAACCCGGACCACAACAACGGAGCAGTCTCCCGCTACAGCCACTGCGTGGACTCGTTCATCCTCATCCGCGTCGACATCGCCAACGGCAAGCGCTACGGCGCCTGTGTCGGACCATGGGGCACGAAGTACTACTGGCCACAAGAACAGGTCGCCAACGCCTACTACGTCACGACACCCCCCAGGCTCCTGGTCGTGGAGGGCCGCGTGATGTGCTCACTGACCCAACCCGAGGTGTAAGGGCACGTCCATCTCGTACCGAGCGCGGCCTGCGCCCCATCTCCTGTCCCAGGAGAGGTCACCGGCCGCGCTCGGTCCACGCTGCGTATCAGGCTGTACGTCCGCTGGTACGCCCCAACATCGGCAGATAGGTGTCGATCTCAGAGAGGAACTGATCGCCCTCCTTGTGGTCGGCAACCATGTCGAGGGGTGCTGGGCACGGGCATGACAAGATCGCGACACTGACCCCCTGCCCCAGTGCCACCAGCCCATCCTCCGACAGACAGATCCAGCGGCCACGCACCCCGTGTGGGGGCCGGCCCACCCCACCGTCGCAAGCCCACCAGACGAACACCCATACGACACCGTGATGAACCGAATCAAAACTAGCCTATGGCGTTGTAAACTCGCTGGTCACGAAGTGTCTTCCCCGCGCGAGCGGGGGTGGTCCCCACATGCGGAACATCGACAGCAGACCCACCATGTCTTCCCCGCGCGAGCGGGGGTGGTCCCTCCACCGCGAGCGGTCCGGGCTGGCCGGCCAAGTCTTCCCCGCGCGAGCGGGGGTGGTCCGGGCAGTCCGAGGAGTCCATTGCGAACATCTCGGTCTTCCCCGCGCGAGCGGGGGTGGTCCCAGCCACCTGGTCGCGAACATGGACCTGGCGGCGTCTTCCCCGCGCGAGCGGGGGTGGTCCGTGCTGCCGGTTCGTGGCGACGCGGACGGTGTCGTCTTCCCCGCGCGAGCGGGGGTGGTCCCACGGGGGCCGGCGGAGACGTGCCGCCGGACCGGTCTTCCCCGCGCGAGCGGGGGTGGTCCCTCGTACAGCGCGTGTGCGCGTTTGCAGTCGGGGTCTTCCCCGCGCGAGCGGGGGTGGTCCCAGGCCGAACTCGTACGACGTTGCCCCGCCCTCGTCTTCCCCGCGCGAGCGTGGGTGGTCCGGGCCGGCCGGCGCTGCGGGCAAATCTGTGGGTGTCTTCCCCGCGCGACCGGGGGTGGTCCTGGGCCAGGCCGGGAGGTTACGTCCGCATTTGTGTCTTCCCCGCGCGAGCGGGGGTGGTCCGTGGGATCCCGGCTATGCCGACGGCCGGACCATGTCTTCCCCGCGCGAGCGGGGGTGGTCCCGGGATCTGAGGGGCTTTCGTGGCGAGGTGGTGTCTTCCCCGCGCGAGCGGGGGTAGTCCCAGTCCGACGCCCGCGCCTACCCTTCATCCGGGGTCTTCCTCGCGCAAGTGGGAATGGTTCCTGGGGCCGGACCGCGGGGTCGTCATGATGCGTCGTTGCCGGAGTCGTCCGGTTCGGTGATCAGGGCGACGAGGCGTCCGCCAAGCAGGTAACGCCGCCTGTTGTCTCGTTGCAGGACTCCGGTTTTCCACAGTGCCACCAACAGCCTGTGGACAGTGGTCATCGGCAGTGACAGTTCCCGGCATATTTCGGAGAGGGTGAGTGGCCGGCGAGCTTTGGCGACGGATTCCAGTACCTGGAGGAGGCGGTCGAGGTAGTCGCCGCGCGCCGGGGCGTCGTGGCCGTCCTGGTGTTGATCCAAGTGGTTGGTGGGAACTCTCGGCTGCACGACGTGTCGACGGGGCCAGGCGGCGGGGCTGAGTAGTCGGATGGGCGTTCGTGGGTCTGGGTTGTTGCCGTTGTGTGGGTGGTTTGGCATGTCCTCGACTCCTTCGAAAGCTCGTCCGGGCGCCGGTCGCTGTCTCAGTGTCAGGATTGATTGCCGGGTCGGACAAGGGGGTGGGTGTATTCGAATGAGTGGAATGAAGAATACGCGATTCAGGCGGCCTGGGCGTGCGGAGATGCGGCGCGGCGGGATGCGAGGAAGGCTGCGGAGACGATCTCGGGGTTGGTTCGGAGTGCGCGGGCAAGGCGGTGGGCGAGGGGTACGGGTAGTTGGCCGGTGTGTTCGTAGTCGCGGACGGAGGCATCGCTGATGCCGAGTAGGGCGGCGAGCAGTGGTCCGTGTTCTGGGCCGAGGTGTCCTCGTTCCCAGTGGGCTAGTCGTTGGGGTTTGACGGCGAGTCGGCGCGCGAGTTCTGTGGGTGTGATGGCGAGCAGGCTCCTCAGGTCGGTCAGTGTCGGTGGGCTGTCGAGTGGGCGTTGTAGTTGTGCTGGGACAACTCGCAGTTCCCTGGCCACTCGGCGGAGGTCGTCGGCGGCGATGGGGGTGATGCCCTTCTCCCAGCGGTAGATCTGGTTATCGTGTACGCAGAGGCGGCGACCGAGTTCGACTTGGGTGATCCTGGCTCGTCGGCGGTGGTGGATCATCGCGTCGGGGTCGAACCTCGGAACTTCCCCGTTGTAGGTGCGCATGGGTTCCTCCGGTGGGTCGGGCCGTCTCACGGCGAGCCGCGGTGACGGGAGCGGGTGAAGTGATGGGCGGCACCTGCCTTGAGTCGGGCGTCGGGCAGCTGCGTCGCGATACCCGGCTACGAGGCGCACCGCAGGCGGTCCGACAGCACTGTGGGAGGTATTCGGGGAATTTCTTGGAGCCGGTCGGTGTCTCTCATACACCCTCCCTGCGTCAGTTCAGAACACCGAGGCGAGATGACATTCGGCGGATCGATGAGGTAGTTCGGCGATAACAGTGACCCTAACCCGATAATGCCGGGTGGTCCATTTTTACCAGGACACGGAAACCATCTGTCCGCACTACGGAAAGCTGACGCACGCCATTGCTGTCTGCTTCCGCAAATCGGGAAACCCAGTAATCGGGCTGGCGATCGACTGCATAGCCCGTTTGTGGAGTCATTCTCGTCTCTCATCGGTTACTTCGAGAGGGGCGGTGCGGGATGAAGGCTCCGGCGATCGGACGGCGTGCGGTTCGGCTGGTGGTGATCTGCCTCGGGCTCACGGCGTGTTCGCCTGCACCTCAGGTTTCGTCGACGTACCAGGCGGCGGTGCCACCGAGTGCGGTCCCGTTGTCCTCGACCGTCGGGGCGGGCGGTGTGCTCGTCGTCTCGGCGCGGGTCGTCGCCAAGGTCGGTTCGGATGGTGCGGCCGGTCGTGGGTTGGCCGCAGCCGGCGGGGTTTTGGTCGAGGCCGTCGATACGGCGTCGGGCAGTGCGGTGAGGGTGGTCCGTCCTGACAGTGGCCGGGTGGTTCACCAGGTCGATCTGCCCGGTGGGATGCGTGCCGGCGGGCTGGCGCTGGTTCCGGCGGGTCTGTGGCAGTCGACCCTCGATGGTGGCGTGGCGGTTCTGCGTGATCCGGTGACGTTGCAGGAGACGCGGCGGGTCGGGTTCGTCGGTGAGGGTTGGGGGTTGTGCCACACCGGGGAGGTCCTGGTCCACAGCGACGGGGCGAACCGGTTGGTGTTGCGGCATCCCGAACGCTTCGTCGAGGTCGGTTCGGTGAGGATCACCGGCCATTGGGCGGCGGCGCAACGGTTGGGCGGGCTGGCGTGCGTGCACGCTGACGGGCGTCCGCAGGTGTGGGCGTTGGTGTCGGGGTCGGACTGGGTGGTCCGCGTCGAACTCTCCGGTGGTCGGGTCACCGCGGTGGCGAGCATCGCCCGTATCCGCGCCGAGGTACCGGGTCTGGCCGGCACGGCTTCCGGGATCGCGCCCGCCGGTGAAGCGGACCTGTTCTGGGTCTCCGGCCCGTTCCCGTATCGCTTCAAGATCCGGTTGCGAGCGGGCTGATGAAAACCTTCTCGATGGTCGTCGTCGCCCTGCTCTTGACCGTGATGGTCGGTGGAATGCTTGTGGTGTATTGGAAAGCGGACGCAGTCTCCGGACCGCTGTCCTGTGTCCTGGCCGCCTCCGACGAAACTGCCGGGAGCACAACTAGCGTGCGCCTGTCGGCGTCCCAGATGGCCGTCGTGACCGCGATTGTGGCTACAGCCAGGGGAATGGGCACCGAGCGGCGCGGCGCGACCATCGCGTTGCAGACCGCGATGCAGGAGAGCACCTTGCGGGCCGAGGTCGTTGTCGGTCAGGCGGTCGGTGCGTTCCAGCAGATCGCGCCAGGCCCGGATCACGCATACGCCGGGTATGACCGGACCGACCCGGCGGCAGCGGCGAAGGGCTTCTTCTCCGTGCTGCTCACGCGGGTGCCGCGCTACGCGGTCGATCCGCGACCGAATCACGAGCTGGCACAGGTGGTGCAGGCCAGCGGCGCGGGAGCCGTCGAGTACGCCAAGCACCAGAGTTGGGCCGAGGCTGTCACCGCCACGATGTTCGACCGCGCGACGGCGTGCGAGGAACAGTCGGTCCCGGGGCCGGTTCCGGTGCGTGTCAGGGGAAACACCGTGGAGCTTCCGCCGGAGGCGAAGGTCGTCGGGACGGTGGTCGCTGCCTCGCCGCGGATCGCGCAGGCGATCGGTGCGGCGTTGGCGTGGCTGGGCACGACGTATGCGTGGGGTGGCGGCGATGAGCACGGCCCGACTCAGGGGGCCAGGGATCACGGTGTCGCCGACGCGCACGGTGATTTCGCCAAGGTCGGGTTCGATTGCAGTGGCCTGACGTTGTACGCCTACGCGCAGGCGGGGGTGCGGCTCACCAGGCCGTCGGACGCGCAGTTGACCCGCGCGACGTCGGTGGTGGCGTTCGCGCAGGCACAGCCGGGGGATCTGCTGTTCTGGGGGACTCATCACGTGGCCATGTACCTCGGTGTGTTCGACGGGGTGCATCGGATGGTCGAGGCACCGGCGTCGGGTGATGTGGTGAAGGTGTCGTCGGTGCGGCTCGGCGGCGACTTCCGTGGCGTCGCGGCACGGCCCATCCCAGCGGGTAGCTGACGGTCGACGACAGGAGGTTTCCGGTGTCCAGTCCGGAGTTCGGCGAGTTCGCCGGGGTTGACGGTGCTCGGGTGACGGGTGCGCCAGTGGTGACGCCTCCGTGGGGTGGTCGGCCTGTGCCCGTTCCTGCGTCGTCTGCTGTCCTCGGCGAGATCCACCAGGTGCCGGAGCCGCCACCACCCGTCCCGGTGCTGCCGCCCGGCGGAGATGCCCTGGGTTTGTTCGCGTCCCCGGTCAGGCTTCGTAGTCGTTCGGCGGCGACGGAGATCCTTCGTCGAACCTCTACCACCAGCCATGTGGTCGCGGTGGTCGGGGTCGCAGGTGCGGGGCGGTCGACCGTGACGGCGCAGTTGGCGGTCTCTTCTGCTCTCTACCATCCGGGACCGGTGGTCGCGGTCGACGCGGCGGCGTCGTTGTGGCCGGGCCTGGCGCGGCGGCTGCCCTTGCGGCAGGCGGGTCGCGAGGTGGACTGGTGTCAGCTCTGGCGGCTGCTCGATGCCGGTGATGGTGTCGCGGTTGTGCGTTCGATGCTCCATGAGACCCGCCATGTCGAGTTCGGCCGCTCGCTGCCCGGTCGGCAGTCCTGGATCACCAGGCTCGGCGGAAGTGCCCATCCGCAGCCTTTCGCGACGATCAGTCCCGACGAGCTGTTGCGCGTGCTGCACCTCAGCGCCCAGGCGTGTCGGGTGACCTTTGTGGACTGTGCGGCGGACATGCACGTCCTGACGAGGGTCTGCGCGACCGTCGCCGATGTGCTCGTCGTGGTGTGCCGGGCCGATGCGGATGAGCTGCGCCGCTGTGCTTGTCTGGTGGAGCTGCTGGCGGTCGACACCCGCACGGACCTGTCGTCCAAGGCCGTGATCGTCCCGGTCCAACACCGTCCTGGGAAGTGGCCGCATGCCGCTGCGGCGGCGGAAGCCGCGGCCGGTGACGCGGTGGCAGGCGTGATGCGGATGCCCTACGACAGCAGGCTGGCCCGCTCCTGCCATTCGGTTATGGGCAGCCGTACCGCCCGTCACACGGCGACGCAGCTCGCCGCGACAGTGGCTTTGCTTGCGCGGCAATCGCATTGGAGGAGTGTGTGATGAGGATTCTGTCCGTACGGTGGCGTCCTCGGCAACCGAGCGTCCCGCCCGACGGTCCCCTCGCGCCGATCGACATCGAGGACGGCCGCAACGCTCCGGGTTTGGACGCTATGGAGTCGTTGGTCAACTCGATCGCGATGTACGTGTTGGTGGGCGGGTTGGCGGCCGTGGTGATCGGTATCGGGATCGCGGTGGTCGGCCCTCGCCTCGGTTTCCAGCATGCCAGGGCGATCGGTATCGGTGGCGTGGTGGGCGGAGTGTTCCTCGGCGCTGTCGTCGGAGCGGCGGCGATGCTGGTCAACTTCACCTACTCGGTCTTCTCCGGTTGAGAAGGGACGTCGTATTCCGATGGTCGACTACACCACCTCGCACCGATCCCGCACCGCAGTCACGATCGTTGTGTCCACTGTGGCTATTGCTGCTGTGTTCGCCTCCGGCGTCGTGGTCGGACGTCAGGCACCCACGGACCGGCCTGTCGAGGGCCCCGATCTGGCCTGCGAGCGTGGAGATGAGGCGCTTGCCGCTGCGGCTGCGGCCCAACTGGCTGTCCTGGTCCCCCAGCGAGTCGCCGGCAGGCAGGCTGCACGTGACGCGGCACGGGCGTTGGGTGCGGCGCTGGAGGTCGCCGAGCGGTTCGGGCAGTGGGCGGAGCAGGAGAACCCTGTGTATCGGCACGCCTTGTTCGGCGCGACGGCGGTGAAGGTCGGAGAGCGGGACGGAGATCGGGCGCAGGTGACGGTCGACGGATACTGGTTGCGGTCGGCGGACGCGGCGAACGGTGCGGGTGAGTTCGCGAATGCCCTGTGGACGTATTGGTTGGTGTGGCGGGACGGACGTTGGGTGCCGTCGTCACCGCCGGAGGCGACGACGTTGCCCGGCGACCACACCGGCAAGGCCGCCGCGTTCATCCGGATCAAGGACGGGTTCGCGGGGGTGCCCCATGTCCGCTGCTAGCCAGGCTCGCCGGATCGGCTGGACGGTCACGGCGGCGCTCGTGGCGTGGCCGCTGGTGGCGGTGACGCTGATGTCGCCGGCGACCGCCCAGCCGGGTGGGCCGCAGGAGACCGAGGACATCGAGCTGGTCCGGATCGGTGATCGGCACCATCCGCGGCTGAAGGTGTCGGACGGGCGCTGGTGGTATCTCGCGCCGAGCTGTCCCTGGCCGCCGGCTGACGTTCCCGTCGATGCCGTGTGCGGTGGGGATCAAATCATCCTGCGCGACGACGCCGACCTGCGTTGCACCTTCGTGGTCAACCACCGCAGGGAACTCACGCCACCGCGTGCGACGTGGCGGTTCTGCTTGACCCGGCCTCCGTTGTCTCCGGCCTACCACTGGGACGAGAAGCAGAACCAGGCCCGGATCAGTCAACTGCGGTATGCGGTCGGTGCGTGTGTCGGCACCGACAAGGGTTGTATGCCGATGCAGTGGTGGCCGCGCAACGGCGACGGCACCATCGACTGCGCCGCGATCCCCCGTGACAAGCTCGGCGACTCCTTGGCCGCCGCGAGCAGGCAGGGCAGCGACAAGGCCGTCCTCGACCGGACCTGCGCGGTGCTCAACGCCTACCTCGCCGACCGCCCCTTCCCGCCGGGTACGTCGGCGGCGGATCTCAACCTCGCCGGGCGGACCGTAGCCGACGGGATCCCGATCGGCACCTCCACCGCGCCGACCGTCGCGGTGGTGGACTGGGACAAGGTCGGTGACAGCGTCCAGGCCCTGTGTTCGATACCGGCGAATCTGGCGACGATGGGGGCGCTGTGCGTCGGGGCGTCGGCGATGCGGGCGGGGGTGAAGCTGTGGGGCGCGATGGACTGCGCCACCGAGTTCGACAAGTGCCTGGCGGAGGCGGCGGCCCGCGCGATGCTCACCGGCCTGGAACTGACCCTCGCCGCGATGCGCCACCCCACCTCGATCGACTTCGACGACCCGGGGCTCCGGTCGGTCCTGGGTGCGATCGGCACGGTCAGCGCCTACCTGATCCTGACCCTGTTCCTGGTCAACGCGGTGATCGCGGCGGTGCGGATGCGGACCCGCGAGCTGGCCGAGAGCGGGCTGGGTGTGGTGCGGTGGGCGTTCGGTCTGGGTGTGGGCTTGACCTTGGTGGCGTTGGCGATCTTCATCTCGGATCGGGTCGCCGACTGGTTCGCCGGCGAGACGGCCCGGACTTCGGAGGCGGTGTACGCGAAGTTCTTCTCGCTGATGCACACGCTGGCCGCGTCGGGGCAGGTCGCGCAGACCAACGGCTGGTTGTTCGTCATGGTGGTGTGTTTCGTCGGGGCGTTGTCCTCCGGTGTGGCCTACCTGCTGTTGGTGTTCCGCAAGGGGGCCATCGTGTTGGCGGTCGCGTTGATGGTGCTGCAACTCGCCGGCGGCGCCGGGCCGCCCGGCACCCGCAAATGGGCGCGCAAGGGCGCGTCGATCCTGTGGGCGTGTGTCATCGCCAAGCCGTTGACGGTCATCGTGTTCCGGCTCGGCGAGAGCTGGATCGGCCAGAGCCGGGGCCTGGGTGATCTTCTGATCGGGGTCGGCACTCTCGGCATCGCGGCAGTCGCGCCGTTCGTGGTGGTGAAGTGGTTCCCGCTGCACGGCGACCACACCGGCCCGGCACGCGGATCGTTCGCGATGACCACGGCCGCCGCGTTGGCCATGATGTCCTCCCGCAGCTCCACGACCAGTGCGACCGTCCGGGCCAACGCCCCATCCACAACCGCAGGCACCGCTACGTCCACGTCGGGCGACAGGACGGCACCGACCTCGGCCGGGAGCAGGCCCCCGTCGACCCACGGCACCGTTCCGCCGCAGCAGGGCGCACCGGAGCAGCACACGGGCCGAAGGACACAGCCGGCGTCGTCCACTGGTGGTGTGCGGTCGGTGCTGACCGGCGCCGCGATCGCCGGGGCGGTCGCGGGCCAGGTCGCCATGGACGGGGTGACCACCGGTGGCGCGGACGACAGCCCCTACCCCGACCACCTCCCCTACCTGCCGCCCGCCGGCGGGTCCGGTTCCCAGCCGCCGGTGAAGACAACCGCACGTCGCCGCCCGAACAGCCCGTCGGGTCCGGCGGCAGGAAGGGGGCGGTGGTGACCGCGTCCGAGATCCGCGTGCGCTTCTCCAAGCGGCGCAACGAAGGAGTTCTCTGGGGCAAGACGCCCGCCCAGCTGGTCTGCCTGGTGGCGGCGCTGTTCACCGCGGTCGGCGGCCTGAACACCGCGGGTGTGGCCAAGGTGATTCCGCTGGGTGTGGCCGGGCTTCTGGTCGCGGCGGCTGTGGTGCCGGTGTTCGGGCGGCCGTTGGTGGACTTCGGTCCGGTCCTGCTGGGTCGTCTGGTCACCAGGCTGCTGGGCGAGCACGAATATCGTGGCGGGCCGTTCCGCCTCGGCCGCCACGAGTTCGTGCCCGACGGGCCCCGTCTGCCGGGGGACTTGTCGCGGCTGCGGTTCCAGACCTACCAGGTCGGCGAGGACCGCACCCGGGACCTCGGGGTCGTGAAGGACCTGATGGACGGCAGTTTCGTCGCCGTGCTGGAGGTCCGCGCCGACACGTTCACGTTGCTCGACTCCGCCGAGCAGGCGCAGCGCGTGGTCGGGTTCGGCGCGGTGCTGAACTCGTTGTGCCGCTCGGACAGCCCGCTGTCGCGGGTGCAGATCCTCCAGCGGGTGATCCCCGAGTCCGGTGACCCGGTGCGACGGGAGTGGAACGTCCGGGGCAGCCACGACAACCCGGTCGCCGCAGCCGCCTACGAGGAACTGATCAGCACCCAAGGCCGCACCGGACAACGCCACGAGTCGTTCCTGGTCCTCAAACTCGACCCACGGCGGGCCGCCGCGCGGATCACCGCGTCCGGCGGTGGTGACGACGGCGCGGCGGCCGTGCTGTTCTCCGAGATCACCAGGGTCAACCGGGGTCTGCGCGCGGCCGGCGTCGCCGTGCGCGGCTGGCTTCCCCCGCGCGGCCTCGCCTACGTCATCCGCACCGCGTTCGACCCCGCTGCGACCGCGATGCTCGACCGACGCGGCGGCGGCCAGGGCGACCAGCTCGGCGGCGACCCGGGAGCCCCGTCCGGGGTGGATCCGGCGGTGTGCCACCCGATGGCCACCACGACCACCCGCACCCACTACGCGACCGACTCCGCGGTGCACCGCACCTGGTGGATCGCCGAATGGCCGCGCGCCGACACCGGCGTGCCCGTGGGATTCCTGGAACCGATGCTGCTGCGGCTGACCACCCGCCGGACCCTGTCGCTGATCCTCGAACCGCTGCCCGCCAAGAAGGCCCAGACCCGGATCGACGTCGAGGCCAGTGCCGACGACGCACGCGAGACGCTCAACCGCCGCATCGACCGACGCACCAGACGCGCCGACCGCCGCGAAACCGAGGATCTGCACCGCCGCGAAGCCGAACTCGTCGAAGGGTTCGCCCACTTCCGCTTCCTCGGATTCGTCTCCGTCACCGCCACCACCCCCGAGGAGTTGGAAGTCCACGCGGGTGCGGTCGAAGCCGCCCTCAACGAGTCCACAGTGGAACCGCAAGTCCTGCAATGGGAGCAGGACCAGGGGTTCTGGGCCGCCGCCCTGCCGCTGGCACGAGGCCTGCGATGAGCACCCGACGCCAGGCATCCGTGGGGTGGGCCCTGCCGGACCGCGTGCCCCGGCCGTGGCTCGGGCCTCCCGGTCGGCGCGCGGGGCGGGTCCTGCACCGGATGACGCTGCCCGCACACGTCGAGTCCACCGCGCAACTGCGCGGCATGTTCCCGTGGCTGGCCGGGGTCGGGCTGCCGACCGCAGGCACCTACATCGGGCAGGAACGCTTCTCCGGCAGCCCGTTCTGCTTCGACCCGTGGCGGCTGTACTCGCTCGGCCTGCTGCACGACGCGGGGATCTTCATCGCCGGCGTCATCGGCAGCGGCAAATCCGCCCTCGCCAAATCCCTGTGCACCAGAGGCGTGGCCTTCGGCCGCAGATTCGCCGTACCCGGCGACATCCGCGGCGAATGGGTACCCGTCGTGCAAGCCCTCGGCGGCCGGGTGCTGCGCCTCG
Source organism: Actinosynnema sp. CS-041913 (assembly GCF_050942485.1). Lineage (NCBI taxonomy): Bacteria > Bacillati > Actinomycetota > Actinomycetes > Pseudonocardiales > Pseudonocardiaceae > Actinosynnema > Actinosynnema sp. CS-041913. The sequence goes on from NZ_CP192037.1 coordinate 8,093,205, forward strand.
GGCCCGGCATGACCGAACGCCTCAACGCCCTCGCGATGCCCCCGAAACCCGACGGCATGACCGACGACCGGTGGTGGCCCATCGTCCGGTCGCACTGGGAAGAACTCCTCGTCGCCCTGGTCCGCACCCTGCTGCCCGAACAACGCGCCCTGACCATGGACGAACGCACCGCCCTGGAAACCGCCCTCACCACCGCCACCCGCCGGCACGACGTCGGCGGCGACCTGTCCCGCCTGCGCCCGATCCACCTGGGCCTGCTGGTCGACCTGCTACTCGACCCCACCCCCGACATGGCCGAGCAACACCACCTCGACCCGGCCACCCTGCGCGACCGCACCCACGACATCGGCCTCGCGATCCGCGCGCTGACCCGGGGCAGCCTGGCCGGACTGCTCGACGACGACCGTCCCGACAACCAACTCGACTGGCGCGACGCGGCCACCGTGGTCGACATCAGCCGCGTCAAGACCAGCGACACAGCGGTGGCCCTCGTCATGGCCACCACCCAGTCGGTCATCGAACTGGCCTTCGCCCACCGACCGGGCCACCGGTTCACCGTCTACGACGAAGCCTGGCGCCTCAACCGCTTCCCCGCGCTCATGGCCCGCACCAACGCAGGCCAGAAAGTGTCCCGCGCCACCGGCAACGCCACGCTCCTGCTCTGCCACCGCGCCACCGACATGCTCGGCGGCACACCCGAATCGCAGTTCCACGGCCGCGCCCTGCTCGCCGACTGCGGCACCCGAATCCTCTACCGACAACGCTCCGACCAACTCGCCGTCACCGCCGCCGAACTCCACCTCGACGACAACCAAGCGTGCCTGCTTCCGCTGCTGGAACAGGGAACCGCGCTCTGGAAAGTCAACGACCAGCCCTACCTGGTCGACCACCTGGTGCTGCGCGGCGGACGCGAATGGCACTTGATCGACACCGACCAGACCATGCGCGACGACTACCCCGAACCGACCGGAGCGGCACCGTGACACCGCGACGCGACCCACACGGCGACGACCAGCTGCTCACCCTGGCCCTGACACTCGTACTCACCGCGTCGACGGCAGGCGCGGTGACCGGGCTGGTTCTCGGAGGCGCGCTCACCGCGCTGCTCGACGGCCACGGCTGGACCTGGCGACCCACCGGCTGGATGCCCGCACTCGCCAGCCTGCTCCGCAACCCCGGCCACCCAGGCCGGGCATTCGGCCACCCCGACTCCGACCCTTTGCTGTGGTGGACCGTCACCGGCGTGGTCGAACTGCTCGTGGTCGCTTCGATCGTCACCGCAGTGGTGTTCTCCGCACGGCTCCTGAGCCACGACACCACCCTCGCCACCCGGCAGCAACTCCGCCGCACCCTCGGCGCGGACGCCGCCCGAGCACGGGCCCGACGCACCCGCCCCTCACTCGCCGGCACCGAACACCACCGCCCGATGGCGGACATCGCGGTCCACATGGGCCGATCAGTGCACCACCGCATCGAACTCTACGGACAACACGAGGACGCCGAACTGGTCATGGTCGGCACCAGACAAGGAAAAACCAACCGCCGCATCATCCCCCGCGTCCTCGACGCCCCCGGCCCCGTCGTCACCACCTCCACCAAAGGCGACGTCCTGGCCGCCACCGTCGGCATCCGCGAACAACTCGGCCCCGTCCACGTCTTCGACCCCGAAGACATCACCGGCTGGCCACAACCCCTGCGCTGGAACCCCATCAGCGGCTGCCACGACCCCGACGAAGCCATCCGCCGAGCCCGCGAACTCGTCGCCGCCAGACCCATGGACGGCACCGTCACCAACACCGGCTTCTTCACCGACTCCGCCGCCCGCGTCCTGCGTGCCTGGCTCCACGCCGCCGCCCTTGCCGGCAAAACCATGCGCGACGTCCTCGTCTGGGCGTCCCAATGGTCCGACGACGAACCCGTCACCATCCTCCGACACTCGCCCACCTCGACCCACTGGGCCACCACCCTGCGCGACCTGACCACCAACACCGCAGGCGAAATGCTCGGCGGCATCGCCCAAACCCTCAACCTCGTCCTGGACCCACTCAACTCACCACGCCTGCTCGACGCCTGCTCGCCACCACCCGAACTCGAATTCGACGTCGAAACCTTCCTCCGCTCCCAGGCAACCCTCTACATCATCAGCGAAGGCGGCGTCGGCTCCGCCGGACCACTCGCCTCAGCCCTGGCACTTCACGTCCACCACCAAGCCAAACGCCTCGCCACCCACTACCCCGACGGACGCCTCGACCCACCCCTGCGCTGCCCCTGGGACGAAATCGGCAATGTCGCCGCACCGGAAAACCTCAGCCAACTCGTCTCCGACTCCGGCGGCCGAGGCATCCACATGATCCTCGCCTGCCAAGGACTCGGCCAACTCCAACGCCGCTGGGGCAAAGACCAAACCCGCGAAATCTGGAACTCCGTCACCACCCGCCTCATCCTCGGCGGCGTCGCCGAAGCCGACACCCTCGACGACCTCTCCCGCCTCGTCGGCGACCACAAAACCCTGCACACCAGCGCCAGCACCGGCGAATTCCGCCGCACCCGCTCCACCACCTACAACTGGGAACGAGCCCTCCGCATCGACCAACTCCGCACCCTTCCCGACGGCCAAGCCCTCCTGCTCTACCGCAACACCCCCGCCACCCTCGTCCACCTCGACGCCTGGTTCGAACAACCCGACGCCCACCACCTACAAACCCTCAAACACCAAGCCGAAACACGCATGGGCCGGACGTCAACATCATGACTACCCCGCCACCACACGACCCCGCCGCGGAACTGGCACACCTCCGCGCCGCCCACGATCAACTCACCGACACCGTCGAACACCTCGTCAACGCCATGGAAACCCTCCACCACCACACAACCCACACCACACCCGGCGACTGGTCCTGGCAACACATGAACGCCGACCGAGCCGCCACAGTCTGGAACTGGCTCAACGACTTCGTAGACCACCTCAACACCCGAGAAGAACTCAACACCCGCCACCGCATCCCACCCTGCTGGCACCTCCACACCCGAACAATCGAAGACCTCACTGCCCTCCTAGCCGCCTGGCAGGACGCCTACCACAACACCACCGGCCCCACCCAAACCCTCATCAACTACCGCGACCGCTGGCTCTGGCCCACCCTCAACCGCCTCACCGAACAAAACACCCCACTCCGCCGCTGCATCGACAAAAACCAACACACCCCCTGGACCGAACCCACCGACAACACGTACCTCGACCCCCAAGGCCAACCCCTCGACCGCAAAACCCACCTCGCCCAACACGCCGCCACCGACACCCACCAACGACCACCCAAACACGACAACACCTAAACCCACCGCCCCACACGGACCGACCGAGCCCCCAGCCTCCACAGCGACAACATCGCAGAGTCGTCCACGGCGCAGCCAGCAGCTCCTGCCACCACATGCACAGGAACATCACCCACTCCGCGCACAAGTCGAAGCAAAAACGGCCCAGGACGCTGTAAACTCCCTGGTCAAGAAGTGTCTTCCCCGCGCGAGCGGGGGTGGTCCCAAGAAGAACTCGGAGAACCGCAACCTGCGCAAGTCTTCCCCGCGCGAGCGGGGGTGGTCCTCCAACTGGAACACCATCAGCCTGTACTACAAGGTCTTCCCCGCGCGAGCGGGGGTGGTCCCGCTCCAGGGTGCCTGGGGTGAAGCGGCAGCCCGTCTTCCCCGCGCGAGCGGGGGTGGTCCCGAGCGGTACCCCACGGGGTTCCGACAGCCGCTGTCTTCCCCGCGCGAGCGGGGGTGGTCCCAGGTCGAAGGCCTGGACGACGACGAGCACCAGGTCTTCCCCGCGCGAGCGGGGGTGGTCCGTCCGGCTGCTTCTCCGGCCAGGCGTAGCGGTTGTCTTCCCCGCGCGAGCGGGGGTGGTCCCGCGCGCCGGGGATAGCGCCGTACTGCTCGGCGGTCTTCCCCGCGCGAGCGGGGGTGGTCCCCCCCACGATCTCGCCGCCGCACTCCAGCACGAGTCTTCCCCGCGCGAGCGGGGGTGGTCCGCCGGTCGGCATGCGCGGTTCGCTGATCCCGCAGTCTTCCCCGCGCGAGCGGGGGTGGTCCGCCCGGATCCGGACCGAGGTGGAGGAACGCATGGTCTTCCCCGCGCGAGCGGGGGTGGTCCCCAGGTCAACCGGCTGATCCCTGCCGACTTGGCGGTCTTCCCCGCGCGAGCGGGGGTGGTCCAGCTCAGTCTCAGCCGCCGGGGGTTGGACCCGGGTCTTCCCCGCGCGAGCGGGGGTGGTCCGGGCGTTCGCCGACCAACCTGGCGGGCGCCCTTGTCTTCCCCGCGCGAGCGGGGGTGGTCCGTCGTCCGAGCTGTCCGCCGGTGCTTGTTGGATGTCTTCCCCGCGCGAGCGGGGGTGGTCCCGCACCGACCAGCACCAGCACCGGGAACGCGGAGTCTTCCCCGCGCGAGCGGGGGTGGTCCGCACCTCGTGCCCGGCGAGTTCGACAAGCAAGAGTCTTCCCCGCGCGAGCGGGGGTGGTCCCAGCCCGAAGCGCTTCACCGCCATCACGCCTCCGTCTTCCCCGCGCGAGCGGGGGTGGTCCGCCCCCACCGCCGGCTGGCGTGGCTGCACGGCGTCTTCCCCGCGTGAGCGGGGGTGGTCCCGTACCGGTGACCTCGATGAGGTCCACGTTGCCGTCTTCCCCGCGTGAGCGGGGGTGGTCCGCGCGGGCGGTCGCACGGGACAGGGCCGCCATGTCTTCCCCGCGTGAGCGGGGGTGGTCCCTCGCCGCCACTCTGGGGCTCCAACGACAGGTCGTGTCTTCCCCACGCGAGCGGGGTGGTCCTGCTCCGATCGGGTGATGCCAGTCGTTGTCGGAGTCTTCCCCACGTGAGCGGGGGTGATCCCTAGCCGTCCAGTTCTGTGATGCCTTCCTCGCACACGCCGGGGTGAAGCGCGACCGCAATTATCGGAATTCCACGCGACGTGGCCACACGCAGAGAAAGGGCCGCCTTCTCGGATAACCAGGTACGCCAGAACTTCAAACTAACTCTAGCGTCGGTAGCAACATGTCCACATACGATACCGCCCTGTTCCCACATGCGCTGCGGCAAGCCGCAAACTTGCGGGCTAACGCTCATCGCTGGTCTGTTCGAGCGAACCTTCAGGCTGATGGCTAACGATAGTCAGATCCGTACGTATGTCCCCGCAGTGGTGTAGGCGGTTCGACTGTTCGCAGGAAGGGTTTCATGTCGGACGGGTTCGACTTGGATGTGGTGTGGGGGAAGTCCGACCCGCAGGTTTGTCCCACGCATTGGTTGCCGCTGTACCAGCACTTGGCGGATGCGGAGGCTGTTGCGGGTGCGTTGGTGGACCGGTGGGTGTCGCCGCAGGTGTCGGCCCGGATCGCGCGTGATCTTCCTCATGGGCTCGACGGTGTTCGGGCGTTGGTGTGCTGGTTGGCGGCTGTGCACGACGTGGGCAAGGTGAGTCCGGCGTTCGCGGTCCAGGTACGTCGGTTGGCGGACCGGATGCTTGACCACGGGTTGGGTGCCAGTCCGCAGTTGCAGTTCGATCAGAATCGGTCGAAGGTTCGGCACGAGCTGGTCGGGCATCTGGCGGTGCGCAGGTACCTCGTGGATCACCACAGGTTTGATCGGGTGGCTGCGGAGCAGTTGGCGTGTGTGGTGGGCAGTCACCATGGTGTTCCGCCGGAGCATCGGCAGCTGAAGTTGGTCCGCGAGGAACACGCGTTGCGTGGTCAGGGTGTATGGGAACAGGCTCGGACGGAGTTCCTGCGGCGGGCAACGGCGGGAGTGGATCTCGGTCGGTACCGCTCTGTTCGGTTGAGCAAGCCGAGTCAGGTGTTGTTGACGGCGATCGTCATCATGGCTGACTGGATCGCGTCCAGTGCCGAGTTGTTTCCTTTGTTGGAGTTGCACGAGGAGCGTGGCGGGTTCGACACGTCGGCTCGTGTGGAGCGTGCGTGGCGGAAGCTGGCGTTGCCGGAGAGGTGGCGTGCGGGTCCGGTCGGGACGGTGTCGTCCGATGTGGACGCTGCTTTTCGTGCCCGCTTCGGGATCGAGGGTGCGTGTGCGCGGCCGGTGCAGGTTGCGGCGGTCGAGGTGGCGGCCGGGCAGGGGTGTCCGGGGCTGATGATCGTCGAAGCGCCGATGGGAGTGGGGAAGACCGAGGCCGCGTTGTTGGCCGTCGAGGAGCTGGCTGCGCGGTCGGGTGCGGATGGGTGTTTCGTCGCGTTGCCGACGCAGGCGACGACGGACGCGATGTTCGACAGGGTTCGGCGCTGGGTGGAGGCGCTGCCTGGTCGTGACGGTGCGGTGAGCGTGACGTTGGCGCACGGCAAGGCGTCGTTGAACGACGAGTTCGCCGGGTTGGTGCGTGAGGGTTGGTTCCGGTCGATCGGTGAAGGGTCCAAGGAGGAGCAGGACGCCGCGGCGGCGGTCGCCCATCACTGGTTGAGCGGTCGTAAGAAGGGCGCGTTGGCGGCGTTCGTGGTCGGCACGATCGATCAGGTGTTGTTCGCCGGGTTGAAGAGTCGCCATTTGATGCTGCGGCACTTGGCGTTGGCCGGCAAGGTCGTGGTGATCGACGAGGTGCACGCCTACGACGTGTACATGTCGCAGTATCTGCATCGGGTCCTTCATTGGCTGGGGGCGTACAAGGTTCCGGTGGTGTTGCTGTCGGCGACGTTGCCGGCTGATCGCCGTGCGGAGTTGCTTGCCGCCTACGAGGGTGGGCAACCGTCGGTGTCGAGGGACCTGGGGTATCCGGTGGTCGTGGCGTCGGGTGGTGTGGATCCCCGTCCCGTCCCGGCGCCGGACGGTGTCGGGCCTGTGGTGTTGGACCGGTTGCCGGATGATCTGGACTCGCTGGTGGGGTATCTGCGGAAGCACTTGGTCGAGGGTGGTTGCGCGGTGGTGGTGCGCAACACGGTGACCCGTGTGCAGGAGGCCGCGCAACGGTTGGAGCAGGAGTTCGGTGCGGAGGGGGTGACAGTGACGCATGCCCGTTTCCTGGCGTGTGACCGGGCGCGGAAGGACTTGGAGTTGCTGCGTCGGTTCGGCCGTGCGAAGGGACACCGGCCGGAGCTGCATATCGTGGTCGCCTCCCAGGTGGTCGAGCAGTCGTTGGACGTGGATTTCGACGTGATGGTGACCGATCTGGCGCCGACGGATCTGGTGTTGCAGCGGCTGGGCCGGTTGCACCGGCATGAACGCGGGCGGCCCGGCCCGCTGGCTGTTCCGCGGTGTGCGCTCGTGGGTGTGGACGACTGGGCGGCGCATCCGGTCCGGGCCGTGGAGAAGTCCCGCCGCATCTACGGTGATCACCTTCTGCTGCGGTCCGCGGCTTTGTTGTTCGAGGCGGAGTCGGTACATCTGCCGTCGGACATCGCGCCGTTGGTGCAGCGCGCCTACGGTGACGAACCGCTCGGCCCGACTTCCTGGCAGCCGGCGATGCGCGAGGCGGAGCAGGATGCGCGGACGCGGGCGACGCGTCGGATGGAGGAAGCCCGAACGTTCCTGCTCGGTGAGGTCGGAACGGACACGGATTCGTTGACAGCCTGGGTGCGTGCCGGCGTCGGCGATGTCGGTGACACCGAGGACCGGCACACGGGTGCGGCGCAGGTACGTGACGGCGAGGAGTCGTTGGAAGTGCTGGTGGTGCAGCGTGACGCCCATGGTGGGCTGTTGACGCCGCCGTGGATCGAGCGTGGCGGCGGCGAACAGATCCCGCTGGACATGTCGGTCGATTCCAGGCAGGCCAAGGTGATCGCGGCATGTGCGCTGCGGTTGCCGGTGGCGATGTCCCAGCCCTGGGTCATCGACGACGTCATTGCCGCGCTGGAGCGCAACGTTTTCACGAGTTTCAGCCTCGCTCCCCTGCTGAAGGGACAACTGGTCCTGGTGCTCGACGAGAACCGCGAGGCGGTGGTCGAGCACGGCGTGACGTGCTTCCGGTTGCGCTACGACGAACACAAGGGGTTGACACATGAGCGGGGATGAGCCGCTGTCATTCGACCTGATCGACCGCCCCTGGCTGCCGGCGCGGACGCTGGACGGTCGGGAGCGGGAGCTGTCCCTAATGGAGGTGTTCCGCCAGGCGCACCACCTGTCGGGTCTGGCCGGTGACGTGCCAACGCAGGTGTTCGCGTTGACCCGGCTGATGCTGGCCGTCCTGCACAGGGCGGTCGGGGGGCCGTGCGATGTGGCCGCGTGGGAGCGGCTGTGGCGGGCGCGGACACTTCCGGTCGGCGAGGTGGAGAGCTACCTGTCCGGGCATCGTGCGAGATACGACCTGTTCGACCCGGTCACGCCCTTCTTCCAAGTCGCCGGGCTGCGAACCGACAAGGGCGAGACGTCGGAGCTGAGCAAGCTGATCGCGGACGTGCCCAACGGGCTCCCGTTCTTCACCAACCGGCTGGGTGGCCGGCTGTCGCTGTCGTTCGCGGAGGCCGCCCGGTGGCTGGTGCACTGTCAGGCGTACGACCCGTCGGGCATCAAGTCCGGCGCGGCCGACGACACGCGCACCAAAAACGGCAAGGGATACCCGATCGGCGTCGCCTGGTCCGGTCAGCTCGGCGCGGTGCTGCCCGAGGGGCGCACGCTGCGGGAGACGCTGTTGCTGAACCTGATCCCGTGCGGAGTGGGGGTGATCGATCGGCGTCACGAGACCGATCTGCCGTCCTGGGAACGCGCGGAGGCCGCCGTCTTTCACGACGAGTCCCTTCCCGATCGGCCGCCGACGGGCCCGGTGGATCTGTACACGTGGCAGGCGCGGCGCGTGCGGCTGTTCGCTGACGGTGGCCGGGTCACCGGGGTGCTCATCTGCAACGGCGAGCGCATCACCCCGCAGAACAAGCAGACCGCCGAGCCTCACACGGCGTGGCGGCGCAGCGGCGCCCAGGAGAAGAAGTTGGGGGCGCGGACGGTGTACATGCCCCGTGAGCACGAGCCGGAGAAGGCGGTGTGGCGGGGTTTGCAGTCCCTGTTGCCCGGTGGTGTCGACCGTCCCCAGGATTCGGATGCGGCGGCTTTCCTGTCACCGGAAATCCTGGAATGGCTGGCGCAGGCCGAAGAGGTGATCGGCGACGACTACATCGTGCGGTTGCACACCATCGGCATGGTCTACGGCAGCCAGAACTCCACCACCGCCGACATCATCGACGACGTACTGTCCGTGCACGCCGTGCTGTTGCGGCACGACGCGGCACATCTGGCCCGCACGGCCGTCAGATGTGTGGAGGCCTCCGAACGTGCGGCGAGTGCGCTCGGCAAGCTGGCGCGCAATCTCGCGGCGGCAGCGGGCAGCGGCAAGGACGAACGCGAAGCCCCACGGACCCGCGCCACGGAACTGGCGTACGCCGAGCTGGATACCCGTTTCCGTGCGTGGTTGGCGTCGCTGACGGCCGACACCGATCCGGAGTCGGCCGAGAGCCGGTGGCACCACACGGCGGCCCGTGCGGTGCGCACGCTCGGCCAGGAGCTGGTGGACGCGGCCCCGATGACCGCGTGGGCCGGCCGCGTCGGGGACAAGCGTCTGATCAACACTCCGTTGGCCGAGACATGGTTCCACTTCGAGCTGAGGAAGGCGGTGCCCATGGCATACCCACAGGAGAGCGTGGCGATTCCGTGACAGCCGTGGAAGAGACCCGAAAAGCCGCACCGGCGCAACCCCGGTGGAAGGAGCTGACCGCGGTCGGTACCGAAGTGCACAAGCGGATCGTGTCGTTGCAGGCGAGGGTGATCGCCGACGAGTCCACCGCGGTCGCCACGTTGGCGAAGCTGCGACGTGGAGTCGGGAAACCGGCGGGCAGCGTCAACGAGATCCTGCAATACACGGTGTCGGAGGTCTTCGCCGGACCGGACGCCGACGACGGGCCGACCGCGGCGGAGACCGCCGCGCACATCGCCCTCACCCTGTACGCGTTGCACCAGCAGTCCCACCGCACTCGCGTGCACCTGCGCGGCTACGGCCTCGGCCGATCCGTCCGGCTGCTGCTCCCCGAGGAGCCGCAAACCACCCTCTCACCGGTGGCACGCCGTTTTCTCACGCTGGGGACCTCGCAGAGCCTGGACGAACTGGTGCATCACCTGCGCGGCATGGTGCAGCTGCTGCGGGCCAAACCGGTACCGCTGGATTACGGCCTGCTCGCCGACGAACTCACCCGTTGGCCGCAGCCCGACAGCGCCAACCGCATCCGGCTGCGGTGGGGCCGCGATTTCCACCGCACCACGCACCCGACCGATTCCACCACCGACGACCACTGACCTGCCTCGCCCCGAAGGACGTCATCCATGCCTCGCACCATCGTCGACATCCACGTCATCCAGACCGTGCCGCCGAGCAACATCAACCGTGACGACACGGGCAGCCCGAAAACCGCCGTCTACGGCGGGCGGCGGCGGGCGCGGGTGTCCAGCCAGTCGTGGAAGCGCGCCACGCGGGACGCGTTCGGGCAGTTGCTCGACCCCGACGAGTTGGGCGTGCGGACCAAGCGCGTGGTCGAGCTGCTGGCCGGGGAGATCACCCGGCAGGACAGCGGGCTGGCCGAGCGGTCGACGCAGTTGGCAGAGATCGTGCTCAACGCGGCCGGCATCAAGACCAAGGTGCCGCGCAAGGAGGAGGCGCTGCCCGAGTCCGGCTACCTGTTGTTCCTCAGCCGCCGCCAGATCGCCGCCTTGGCCGAACTGGCCGTCGAGGCCGCCCGAGCGGCCGGTGACGGCAAGCCCGAGGTGAACAAGCAGGACGCCAGGGCCCGCGCCGACCGGGAGCACTCGGTGGACGTGGCGTTGTTCGGCCGGATGGTCGCCGACGCGACCGACCTCAACGTCGACGCCGCCGCCCAGGTCGCCCACGCGCTGAGCGTGCACGCGGTGGACAACGAGTACGACTACTTCACCGCCGTGGACGACCAGAAGAACACCAGCGAGGCAGAGGACTCCGGAGCCGGTATGATCGGCACGGTGGAGTTCAACTCCTCCACCCTCTACCGCTACGCCACCGTCGACGTCGACCGGCTCCAGGACAACCTGGGCGACGTGAAGGCCACCCGCCGCGCGATCGAGGCGTTCGCCCGCGCGTTCGTCACCAGCATGCCCACCGGCAAGCAGAACACCTTCGCCAACCGCACGCTCCCCGACGCCGTCCTGGTGGTCGTGCGGGAAACGCAGTCGATCAACCTCGTCGGGGCGTTCGAGGAAGCCATCGGCGACGACGCTCCCGGCGGCCGGCTGATCGCCGCCATCGAACGCCTGGCCGCGCATGCCAGGGAATTGCACGAGGCGTTCGACGAGCAGCCGGTCGCGGCCTGGGTCTTCGGAGTCGGCGACAAGCGTGTGGCGCCGTTGACCGAGCTGGCACGTCGTTGCACGCGCGACTCGGCCGTCACCGAAGTGGGCGCGCTGGTCGCCGATCGGCTGGCGGTGCAGGCGTGACCACCCTGCTGCTGCGACTGGGCGCCCCACTGCAGTCCTGGGGCACCAGCAGCCGCTTCGTTCGCCGCAACACCGATCGCGTCCCCAGCCGCAGCGGCATCATCGGACTGCTCGCCGCCGCTCAAGGCCTCGACCGCACCACACCGCTGCGCACCCCACCCGACCAGCGGCCCGTCGACCCGACCGAGGATCTCCTCGGCCTGCGCATCGGCGTGCGCATCGACCAGCCAGGACGCCTGGAACGCGACTTCCAGACCGCACACACCCGCGACGGCGCGAACTCCATGCCCCTGTCCTACCGGTTTTACCTCGCCGACGCCGTCTTCGCCGTCGCCCTCGAAGGCCACCCCCAACTGCTGGACACCCTCCACCACGCCATGCGCAACCCGAAATTCCCGCTCTACCTCGGCCGACGCTCCTGCCCACCAGCCGGAAAGCTCCTCCACGGCATCCGCGAAGGCACCCTCCGCGACAGGCTGGAGACCGAACCCTGGCTCGCCTCCCCCTGGGTGCAACGCCAACACCGCAACGCCACGAAGGACCTCGAAGCCGTCGTGGACTGCGACCCCACCGAACCCGACGCCGAACTCGTCCGCGACGAGCCGATCAGCTCCGACCCCCGCCACCGCCAATACGGCTGGCGCACCGTCCACCGCATCCCCGTCACGGTGCCCAACCTCAGCCACCGCGACCACCCGGCGACGGTCGACCCACTGGACCCGTTCGCCGCGCTCGTCGAGGAAACCCTGTGATGCACCTGACCCGCTTCCAGTTCAACACCGCACGCCGCGCCACCCGCGCCTTGCTGGCCTCACCGCAGAAGATCCACGCCGCCGTCATGAACGCCTTTCCCACCACCTCCGGCGAGGGCGAGGGCCGAATCCTGTGGCGCATCGACCACCGCGAACACCAGGTGATGCTCTACCTGGTCAGTCCCCACCGGCCCGACCTCACCCACCTGGTGGAACAAGCAGGATGGCCCACCACCCACACCTGGGACACCCGCGACTACCAGCCCCTGCTCAACCGCCTCGACCTCGGCCAGGAATGGGCTTTCCGACTCAAGGCCAACCCCGTCGCCACCCGTCGCAAGACCCCCGAGTCCTCGCGCTCGCAACGCTTCGGCCACGTCACCGTCACGCAACAGACCGACTGGCTGCTCACCAGAACAGACAAGTGGGGCTTCACCGTCCCCACCGGCGAGCACAAGGAACCCGATGTCGCGGTCCGCGGCAGGGAGAACCTTCGATTCCAGCGCGAAGGCCGCGACGTCACCCTGAGCACCGCCACCTTCGAAGGCCGCCTGGAGATCACCGACCCACACGCACTGCGCGCCGCACTCATCAACGGCATCGGCCCCGCCAAAGGCTACGGCTGCGGACTGCTCACCCTGGCACCGGTCCGCCGTGCCTGACATCCCCGGCGCCCGTCCCGTCCCCCTGTCCCAACTCCTGCGCGCCCAGGACCGCATCTCGTTCCTCTACCTGGAACACTGCATCGTCCACCGCGAAGACAACGCCATCACCGCCACCGACAAACGCGGCACCGTCCACATCCCTGCCGCCACCCTCGGCGCGCTGCTTCTCGGCCCCGGCACCAATGTCAGCCAACAGGCCATGGTCCTGCTCGCCGAGAGCGGTTCCACCGCCGTGTGGGTCGGCGAACACGGCGTCCGCTACTACGCCCACGGCCGATCACTGGCCCAGACGTCCCGACTGTTGGAGATCCAGGCCAACCTCGTGTCCAATCAGCGCACACGTCTCCGCGTCGCTCGCGAGATGTACGCCATGCGCTTCCCCGGCGAAGACACTACAGGCCTGACAATGCAACAACTCCGCGGACGCGAAGGCGCACGCATCCGACGCCTCTACCGCGACCACGCCCGCCGAGTCGCCATCGACTGGGACCGCCGGGACTACGACCCCGATGACTTCGACGCCGGCACCCCCATCAACCAAGCCCTCTCCGCCGCCAACACCAGCCTCTACGGTGTCGTCCACGCCGTCATCGTCGCCCTCGGCTGCGCCCCCGGACTCGGCTTCGTCCACACAGGACACGTCAAGTCCTTCGTCTACGACATCGCCGACCTCTACAAAGCAGAGATCAGCATCCCGGTCGCCTTCGACATCGCCGCCCGCGAAGTCGCCGACATCGGCGCCGAAACCCGCCGAGCCGTCCGCGACCGCATGCGCGACGGCACCTTCCTCGAAACCTGCGTACGCGACATCAAAACCCTCCTCACCGAAGACGACGGCCTCGTCGAATACGGCCCAGAGGCGTTCGACGAAGCCTTCGACTCCCGCAACGTCGTCATGCTCTGGGACGACAACGGCCGCGCCGTCGCAGGCGGCACCAACTACGACGAGGACGACCTGTGACACCCCCTGTGTCAACCTCACGATCGAAATCAGGCCGCGGCAGGTGTGGCAGTGGCGTTCTGACGGGCTCCGCCGTGGAGTTCAGGGTCGTAGGGCGTGTTGTTCTGCCAGCAGCGCCAGATGACGCGGGTCCAGGCGCGGGCCAGGATGCGGATCGCGTGGGCATGGTCCTTCCCGGAGGCGCGGGCCCGGGTGTAGATGTCGGCGGCCCAGGGGCTGGCACGGCGGCTGTTGTCGGCGAACGTGGTCAGGGCCTGGCGCAGGCGTTTGTTGCAGGCCCAACGGAAGGACACGCCGCGTTGCCTGCCGGACTCCTTGGTCACGGGGGTGATGCCGGCCAGCGCCGCGACGGCGTCGGGATGGGTGTAGGCGGCGCGGGCGTCGCCCCACTCGGCCAGGACCTGGGCGGCGTTGACGGTCCCGGCACGGGGCAGGGACCGGAAGACGGCCCCGTCGGGGTGGGTGTCCATCTTCTCGCCGATCGAGCGGTCCAACGCCTTGATCGCGGTGTTGAGTGCGGTCAGGACGCCGACCTGGGCGAGCACGGCGTCACGGACGCCCTCGGACAGTGCCGGGTCGGTGACCCCGGCCGGGGCTTGACGCAGACGGGTGAGCAGGTCGGCGGCCGGTTTCTTCCCGGAGTAGTGCTGCCGCCGCAGGAACGCGGCCAAGCGTTTCTCGGTCAGTCCGGCGGCGGAGGCGGCGGTGGGGTACTCGGTCAGGAACGCCAGGGCGATGCCCGAGGTGAGACGCGCGAAGATTTTTCCGGCGCCGGGCCAGTGGGCATCCAGCAGGGCGGCGAGCTGGTTGGTCGCGGCGACGCGGGCGTGGACCAGGTCGGTGCGGGTGCGCACCACCGCCCGCAGCGCCTTGGTCGCGCCGGTGTAGGGGGTCGCGGGTCGCAGTCGGTGGTGACGAACGCGCAGGTAGTCCGCGATCACGGCGGCGTCACCGCGGTCGGACTTGGCCCCGGAGAGCACCTCGGACTCGCGCCAGGTCTTGATCGCGTTGGGTTTGACCGGCATCACCGGGTGCCCGGCGGTCAGCAGCGCGTCGACCAGGCGGCCGTCCGGGCGCTCGATGGCCACCGCGACATGTTCGGGCTCGGCGAGCCGGCCCAGCCTGTCCGCCAACGACCCGAACCCGGCGGCGGTGTGGCCGACCGTGAACGCCGTCACCCGCCTGCCTGCCCGGTCCAGGACGCACACGGCGTGCTCGGCCGTGGCCCAGTCGATCCCGACGAAGAACAACGGCTCGTTCTGCAGCGACACCCCGGTCGCCTTCCTGCTCGCAGCGCGAGGCGGTCACCAGGCGGAGGCGAGGGAACCGACAGTCGAGTGGTCACTAACCGGCGCTCTGCGGCGCGTCCCTCTGTCATCGATCAACGGTTCCGGGGAAGCCGGGGGCGGCAGTGTCACAGAGGCCCTCGAAGGGCGACCGACATGGGCCGTCACCCCGACTTCCGCCTGGTTCCTACCACAAACGCCATCCAGGCGCCTGCATGGAAGAGGGTGCACTAGTGACCGTCCTCGTCGTCGCCGCCTGCCCCGTCGGCCTCCGCGGCCACCTCACCCGCTGGCTCCTGGAAATCTCCCCCGGCGTCTTCGTCGGCACCATCAACGCCCGCGTCCGAAAACTCGTCTGGCTCCGCGTCATCGAAATGGTCCGCACCGGCCGAGCGATCATGGTCCACCGCGCCGACAACGAACAAGGCCTCGACTTCACAGTCCACGACCACAACTGGAAACCCGTCGACTTCGAAGGCATCCAACTCATGCTCCGCCCCAACCACGACCCAAGCGACGACACAGCCTCCGCAACACCCGCAAAAGGCTGGAGCAACGCCGGCCGCCGACGCCGCTACGGCAAACGCTGACCACCACACCCCTGCGCCTTCCGAGCAACCCGACACCACCGGAACCGGCACATCCGAGACTCGACAAAGCCGAATCAAATACCACCCCGACGACTGGGAAACGCCTGGTCAACAAGTGTCGTCCCCGCGCGAGCGGGGGTGGTCCCGCCCCGTCGAGCAGCACCGTCCACTCGGGCCGGGTCGTCCCCGCGCGAGCGGGGGTGGTCCCGTCGTGATCTCGTCCGCCGGCTGTCCGTCCAGGTCGTCCCCGCGCGAGCGGGGGTGGTCCCGGTGCGCTTGCCGGAGCGCCACTCGCGCAGCTCGTCGTCCCCGCGCGAGCGGGGGTGGTCCGCCCTTCCACACCACCGTGTACGGCACGCCGCCGTCGTCCCCGCGCGAGCGGGGGTGGTCCCTCCACCAGCAACGCCGGCGCGGCCGGCAGGTTGTCGTCCCCGCGCGAGCGGGGGTGGTCCCGGCCTCCACGGCGTGTTGGCGGCGGGGAGCGGGTCGTCCCCGCGCGAGCGGGGGTGGTCCGTCGTGATTCCGATGGCCGACGAAGAGGCCCCCGTCGTCCCCGCGCGAGCGGGGGTGGTCCCGACCTGTGGACAGACCTGCTCGACCAGATGCGGTCGTCCCCGCGCGAGCGGGGGTGGTCCCGGCCGCCAGTTCGTGTTGTGGCTCCGCGAGGAGTCGTCCCCGCGCGAGCGGGGGTGGTCCCAGGGTCGTCGCGGACACGTCGAGGTCGCTGTCGTCGTCCCCGCGCGAGCGGGGGTGGTCCGTCCTCGGCGAACGCGACGGCTTCGGCGAACTCGTCGTCCCCGCGCGAGCGGGGGTGGTCCCGCCGTGGTGACCATCACGGACCGCCTGGTGGGGTCGTCCCCGCGCGAGCGGGGGTGGTCCGGGCGACGACGGTCGTCGGCCCGCCGCCGATTTGTCGTCCCCGCGCGAGCGGGGGTGGTCCCTGCTGTATCCACGGTTACGCGGATGTCGCCAAGTCGTCCCCGCGCGAGCGGGGGTGGTCCGCCGCCGAGCTGTCCCAGGCCATCCGCCGCGAGGTCGTCCCCGCGCGAGCGGGGGTGGTCCGTCGGTCAGGTAGTCGTTCGCGCGTGCGGAGGTGTCGTCCCCGCGCGAGCGGGGGTGGTCCCGGGTTCGTCTACGACGTGGTGGTGGCGATCGGGTCGTCCCCGCGCGAGCGGGGGTGGTCCCCAGGCACTGCTCTCGACGGCCCGGTGCCCGTGGTCGTCCCCGCGCGAGCGGGGGTGGTCCCTCGCCCGTGCGCATGGCCACCCACCGGTTCACCGTCGTCCCCGCGCGAGCGGGGGTGGTCCGGTCGATTCCGCGTGGAGGCGCGTGGCGGAGTCGTCGTCCCCGCGCGAGCGGGGGTGGTCCCTCGCCGCGCTCTTGCGGGCCGCGCCACGGCATGTCGTCCCCGCACGAGCGGGGGTGGTCCCCCCCGCGTGTGGAAGGTGGGCGATACCCGCCCGTCGTCCCCGCGCGAGCGGGGGTGGTCCCCGGAACTCCGCAAGCGCCTCGTCCGCTGGCACGTCGTCCCCGCGCGAGCGGGGGTGGTCCCGAGGCCCGTGGGCCCGGCCCGGCCTTGGTCGTCCCTGCGCGAGCGGGGGTGGTGCCAGGAACAGGCCCAGATCGGGAGCGTCCGCGAGGTCGTCCCCGCGCGAGCGGGGGTAGTCTTGCGGCCAGGGCGAGGCTGGCCACGCCGAACGCGTCGTCCCCGCGCGAGCGGGGGTAGTCCCTTCCCCCGAACCGCAGGCGGGCACAGCCCGGGTCGTCCCCCGCGCGAGCGGGGGTGGTCCTAGAGCGAGCCGTTCACCGATGGCCTTCGGGTCGTCGTCCCCGCGCGAGCGGGGTGGCACGGCCCAACGCGATAACCGTTAGTGAGCCGTCCGGTCGTCCCCGGCGCGAGGGAAATAATCCGACGTTGGCTGCGCTTTCGGTCGGCTATGGGTTTGCCGTCCCTGACATAGGGTCGGTCCTGGCGTGGGTTGCCACCGAGGCCCGTTTGTATGCGAGTCGCCGCTTCGATCAATTTCACATCGGTAGAAAGTCTATTAGATCAGTGTCGCATGCGGGGCCCTTGGTTTGGGTCGTCGTTTCGTCGTGCGACTCTCTGGTAGTCGTGAGGGCGATGTTCCGGCAGTGAAGCGTCTTGGCGTTGTCGATTCAGTCCTGCAGCCCGGGACAGAAGGTCGACAAGCCGTGCGCGGACTGCGGTGGCGGGTTGGGTGTTGTTGTCTAGTTGGTTGACGGAGTTGAGGTTGGGCTCGATGCCTTGACGGGAGAGGGATGGGTTTTTCCGTAGGTCTGCTTGTCCGTTTCGAGGTGTTCGAGGTTGTGTTTCGGTGGCTGTGGCTGATGTGGGGTTGACTTCGGTGGGTTTTTTCAGTCCCAGGTGGTTTTGGAGCCAGTGGTGGGTGCGTCGTTGGGTGCCGCGTCCTTGTGGGCCGAGGGGTGTGGTCTCGGTGTCGGGGATTTGCCAGCGTTCGCGGTAGGCGGCGATCTGTCCGAGCTTGTGTAGCCAGGTTTCGTGTTCGGTGGGGTTGTCGGGTGGCGGTCCGAGGTGTGTGGTCCATGGGGGTTGTGTGTGGGCGGCGCGTTGCGCGAGTAGGTGTATGCGGTTGGCGATGGAGTGGGCTTTGTGGTGGAGCCAGTCGTGTAGTTCGGCGTGGGCGGCGTCGGGTTCTTGTTCGCCTGGTGGGGGTGGGCTGGGGATCCAGTGCGGGAATCCGTCCGGTCTACGTCCATCCAGGTCGGCACCGATCTGGTCGTGTGGGAGTGGGTCGAGGGTGTCGAGGTGTTGGGTGATGCGGTGGTGGAGGACTTTGGTGATGCTGTGGGCGGTGTCGAGTTCGCGTTCGTTGATGCTGTTGGTGAGGATTGTGACGGGGTCGTGGCCGAGGTCGTGGGTTTCTTGGAGTGCGTCGAGTAGGGCGGGCCAGGCGTCGTCGGTGAGGATGGTGTCGGCGAGGTGTGGGGCGGCGTCGCGGACCCATTGTTCGGCGTGTTCGCCGTATTCTTCGCCGCGGTGGAGGCGGAGTGCGTGTTCGTATTCGGGGATTTGGTGGTCGAGCCTGTGTGGAAGTTCGAAGGCGTCGCGGAGTTCTTCGGTGGCGGTTTTCTCGGTGCCTTCGTGGCGGAGGATGGCGGCGAGGGCGTTTGCGGCGGCTTGGGTGTTGCGGTGTTTGTGGAAGAGGTCGCCGGGGAGGGTGTGGGGTTCGTCGAGGTTGAGGGTTTCGGTGGTGTCGAGGTAGAGGTGGTTTTCGTGGGTTCCGCGTGAGACGGCGACGGTGGCGAGTTCTCGGGTGGCGTGGGGTGAGAGGGCGGCTCGGCCGATGTCGACGGTCATGCCTTGGGTGCGGTGGATGGTGGCGGCGTAGCCGAGTTCGACGAAGTGGGTGACGTAGGTGGCGGGGAGGGTGATTTTGCCTCGGTGTTTGAGGTGGCGGGCGGTGAGGCTGCCGTCGGGGTTGCGGTGTAGGACGGTCCAGAGGTCGCCGTTTTTGACGTGTTCGTTCAGGCGGGGGCGCATGGTGCGTTTGTTGAGGCGGGTGACGATGGTGTCGCCTCGGCCGGCGTGGTTGCCGTCGCGGAGGAGTACGCCGGTGTGTTCGACCTGGCCGGTGGTGCGGAGTTCGGTTTGGGCGCGGGCGGAGAGTTCGGCGGCGATGTCTGCCCGGTCGGCGGACATGATGCTGGTGTGGCCGTTCTCGCGGTCGGTGCGCCATGCTCGGTAGAGCTGGTCGAGGACGGCTGCTTGGGGGCCGCCGTGGAGTCTGTGGTGGGTGGCGTACCAGCGGGTGGCGCGGAGGTCTCCGACGCGGACCTGGAGTATGGCTCGGGCTTCGTCGGGGTCGGTGAAGCGGTGGAGTTCGGTGAGTTCGGTGCCGCCTGCTTCGGTGTGGATGAGGCGTAGTGCGCCGCCTGCTTCGACGGCGGCGAGTTGGCGGTAGTCGCCGACCAGGCGGACAACGGCGCCGCGTTCGGCGGCGAGTGCGCGGATGCGGTCGAGCATGCGGGTTCCGGCCATGCCGGCCTCGTCGACCAGCAGCATGTCGCCGCGTCGGACGTCGATCGCGTGGTGGGTGTCGTAGGCGTGGACGAGGCTGTGGAGGGTGTCGGCGCCGATGCCGAGCACGTCGCCGAGGACGCTCGCTGCGGCGGCGGAGGGGGCGAGGCCGATGACGCGTCCGCCGGTGGTTTTCCAGGCTGCGGCGACGGCTTTCATCGCGGTGCTCTTCCCCGCTCCGGGTGGTCCGATGGCCACGGCGAGCGCACGTCCGGAGGACACAAACGAGCGGACCAGGTCGCGTTGACCCGGGTTGAGGATGGTGCGCTTCTTCTTCGGGATGGTGCGTCGTAGACGGCGTAGGACGTTATCGAGGGTCTGCTCGGTGACGACGGGGCCGTGCCGGATGCGGGTGGCGTGGACGAGTCGGTGTTCGGCGTCGAGGATGTCCTGGCTGGTGTAGCGGGTGAAGCCGCGGCATCGGAATACCGGCTCGCCGGTGGCGCGCTGCAGCATCACCGGGTGCGGTTCGGCTTCCTGGTCCAGCCGGACGGAATCGTGTCGGAGTGCGTGTCGGGTGATGGTGTCGGCGAGGATCTGGTGCTGCTGCTCGGACACGGTCCGCACGCCGCGCAGTTGTCGTTCCACTTCGCTGCGGACGTGGTAGACGGTCCAGGTGGCCCGGTGCTCGGAGACCTGGTCGATGACCCGTGCCGACACCGCGGCGAGGTCGAGATCGGCGGCGGACAGTCGTGTCGGGGCGGCGTGGGTGGCGGCGTGGACGACTGCGGCGATGTCGAGGTCCGGTCGCATCCGCTGGGCCCGGTCGGCCCAGTCGGCGAGTTGTTGGCCCAGGCTTTTGAGGCCGTCCTTGCTGGGGCGGTCGGTCACGGCGGCTTGCTGCGCCAGCTTGAGTTGGACGGTGCGGGGTGGGGTGACGCCGTACTGCCTGACGTACCGGGCGATCAGCGTGTCGTAGATGTTCTCGACCTGGGTGCGGCGTTGGGCGAAGCCGACGATCCACTCGTCGGGTAGTCCGGCGATCTCGCGCACCGGGCGTTTGCCGGGGCCGCGTCGGGCGAGTTCCCAATGGACGTCCAGGCGTCGGCTGACTCCGCGTTCCCAGGCCGCGTTGTAAACCTCGGAGGCGGAGACCGCGACGGTGTGCAGTTGGCGGGAGTCCAGGGTGCGCCATCGGCCGTCGGTGCCCAGGGCGGTGTTGGCGACTGCGACGTGGGTGTGCAGGTTGGGGTCTCCGGCGCGGGATTCGCGGTGGGTGAAGGCGGTGGCGATCAGGCCGGTGGTGTCGACGTGGGCGATGCCGGCTTTGCCGGTGCGGCTGAACGCGGCTTCCTGTTCGAGGTAGGCGATCGCGGTGTGGACTGCCTCGTGGTGGGCGTGTTCGAGGGCGGTGCGGACGCGGTGGTCGCCCAGGGCCCACAGGATGTCGCCGGTCTTGGTGGGTTGGCTGAACACGAGGTCGAAGCCGGAGACGGGTTGGCGGGCCTTGCCGAGTTCGTTGGTGATGTAGGTGCGGATCTCGGTGTCCGACCAGGTGCGGTCGGGGTCTTTCAAGGTCAGCAGGGCGGCTGCGGTGTGTTCCTTGATGCGGCGGCGTTCCTGGATGCCGGGGCGGCGGTGGTGTTGCTGTTCGAACCGGTCGTAGGCGGCGCGGAGTTCGTCGAGCAGCGGGATGTCGTTGTCGTACTGGGCGAGTTTGCGTCCGAGTCGGACACCGGTGAGGGCTTCGGTGAAGCTTTTGCCTTCGGCGATCGCGGCGGCGATGAGGCGGTTGGCTTCGGGGTGGAGGCGTTCTCCGTAGAGGGCCTGCATCTGGTCTTCGCGGACGTGGCCGCTGACGCCGAGTGCGGTGGTGCCGGAGCCGATCCATTCGCCGGGTGGGTTTCCTTCGGCGTGGTAGTAGGCGGTCAGCGGGTCACGGCCTTGGCGCGGTGCGTCGCCGGTGACGACCTGCCGCATCAGGTACTGGTAGCCGTCACCGGCGTGGAGGACCTTGAGCGCCATCACGGCGTGCTTCCCGCCATGCCCGGACGCTAGGCGGCCGGGGTGAGGGAAGTCGTTGTTCTGGCGGTGGATTCACGGGTCGGTGGGCGGGCCGCGCACTGCGTAGTGCCAGAGGTGTCTCTTGTTTCTTGTGCCTTCCTGGGCCTCAAGATCATAAGTGGGTGGGTACGGGTTGGCGGATGGGTTGGCCCGTGAATCTGTGGCCTGGGAAGGGGGTTGTGTCAACGTGGCGCTTAGCGTGGGGTTATGAGTGGTACGTCGGCGAGGGTTGAGGCGCGGCGGCGGGCGCGGCTGGCGCAGGCGCGGCGGCGTGAGGTGTTGCGGGAGCATGAGAAGCGGGTTCGGCGGTGGGCTGATGCGTTCTACGAGCACGAGGAGTTCCGGGCGCGGCACGAGCGTGCGTGTGCGGCGTGTGTGGCGGAGCTGCTGGGGCTCGGGGAATCGGTCGACGGGGTGGCGGCGTTGCTCGGGGTCGACGTGGGTCGGGTGCGCGCGTTGAAAGCGTTGGCTCGCCTGGACGCGCCGCACGAACCGGATGGGCAACCAAAGGTGACCTGATGGTCCGCACCGGATCGGTGACGTGGTGCCGGTGGTCGCCGATGGCGGGCGGGGGCCCTGGTTGCCGGTGCGGCGATGAGAAAGAGTGCGGTGTCCGTGAGGAACGAGCGGGCGCGGCTCGATGTCCGGCCGGCCACGGCCGGGCGGGTGCGCGAGGGCGGCAGCTCTCGCCGAGGTGGGCGGCGCTCGATGCGCCGGCCGCCGAGGCTGCGCGCGCCGCGCGCCCGGCGGCGGCCGAGACGGCGCGCCGCCGGGGGCGGGGCGTGGTCAGGTGGTGGTCACCATCTGTTCGACTTCGCGGCAGTCGGCGCACAGTTCGGCGGTGGTGTCGCGCGGGTCTCCGCATTGGGCGCACTTCGTCGCTTCCTCGGGCCGGTGGTCAGGCTTGGCCGGTGGCGCGGTGGCGGCGGGTGGTTGTGGGAAGGGGTTGCGGTGCACCCAGTCGGTGATCACGGCGCGGTCGGCGGGGGTGGCGTAGGCCTTCCACCAGCGGGCCAGCAGGCCTCGGGCGTTGGTGTAGGTGGCGGTGATGAACGCGCATCGGGCTTCGACGGCGTCCGCGCGGGTGTGGCCCTCGGGGAGTGCGGGGATGCCGGGGCGGCCCTTGTCGCGGCATTCGCCGCACAAACCGTCGTCGCTGATGGCGCGGTGGTCGGCGGGGACACGTTCCAGCCAGCAGCGCACGCACGGGGTTCCGCGCAGTGCGGGGACGGCGGCGCGGTCGTAGTCCAGGCCACCGGCGTAGACGGTGTCCGGTGGGGGTTGGTCGTCGACTCCGGCGCGGTCGGCGTAGTCGGCCACGACGGTGTCCTGTCGGTCCTGTTCGCGTAGCCGGGCGCGGCGTTGGGGCGTGAGGACACGGCGGGCGTCGGGCCTGATCTCGGTGCGCAGGTCGCGTGGTGCGGTCTCGCCGGTGCGCCCGAGGTGAGGGTCAGGGGTGCGGCGGGGGGCGCGTTGGACGAAGGCTTCGCCGAACGTGGCGATGAGCGACCGGTCGGTGTCGCTGGTGGCGGACTTCCACCGGGCGCGTAGGTGGACGTCGGCGCGGTCGGGGTAGCGCTCGATGGTGTTCACGCAGTCGGCGACGATGCCGAACGTGTGCGGATCGAGCTCGGCCAGCAGGTGGCCGGCGTAGCGCTTCGCGGTCGTGATGTCGCCACCCTGGACGGCGTTGACGATGTTCACCAGACAATCAGAAAAGCTGGAATTCTCGGCCATGGGTTTCGGCTTTCTCGATACGGTTCGATGGTGCCGGGCTTGACGTTCCCGGCGTTTCCTGCTATTCGATCGTATCGAGCATTCCACTGTGGTGCAACCATTCGGAGCAACCCCTTCGGGTGCTTCCTACTTATTCCTTTCTTTGCTTTTCGGTGACCATTGTGGAGGGGATTCCGGGAGGGGCGGCGCGACGACAAGGGCAGGCCCCCGGCCTGCCCGCTCTTGCCTGTCCGCGGGTCGGTGTCGTCATGTCAAATCGCGCGTTTTGGCCGAAAGAATTTCAGCAAAATCCTTGGGGTGGGGGGCCCCGAGGATTTTGTGCGCTGTGAAATTGTTTCGGACAGCGATTTGACATGACGACACCGACCCATACACTGCGCCGCCCCTCCTGGGATCCCCGGAGGCGAACCCGACCGACCAGGTCCGGAACACAAAAGTTCGTGGAGCACGTACGACGACGGGCCGCTGCACGGGTGGGATCGGCTGGGGGCGACCGGGGTGCCGGTCGCCCCCAGCTGTGCCGAGGCGGAAGCCCCGAGAGGCTAGCCGCACGCCGAAGCGGACGGTCCGTCAAGACCGCCTGGACACCGGAGCCCGGTGCCCATCAAGGCCGTATCGATCCTTAAACACCCGGCTCCGACGCCAGTTTAGCCGCAGGTCGGATCAAGAGGCGGTTGCCACTCGCTCACGACGAAAACTCGTCCGCGGCTGTATCAGCGGTGCCTCCGCCGGATGCGGCCGTGGTGCCGTTGCCGTTCTTGGTGATCTTCACGGTGGCATAGCGGAGGGCGGCGCCGATCTCGTCCACTTCGAACTCCATGGTGGTGCGTTTTTCGCCGTCCTTCTCGTAGGACCGCTGCCGTAGCCGTCCTTGGGCGATGACCCGTGCGCCGCGTCCGATCGATTCGGCGACGTGGTCGGCGAGTTGGTTCCAGCAGGTGCAGCGCAGGAACAGGGTGTCGGCGTCCTTCCACTCCCCCGCCTGCCGGTCGAAGGTACGCGGGGTGGAGGCGATGGTGAAGTTCGCGACCGACGCGCCCGCCTGGGTGTGCCGCAGTTCGGGGGCGGAGGTCAGGTTGCCGATGATGGTCAGTGTCGTTTCGCCGGCCATGTCACATTCTCCTTGTTCGTACCGTGTTGTCGCGGTCGACCTGCGTTACTTGCTCGGGCGGTGGTGGACGGCTTCGCGTGAGGCGTCGTGCTGGTCCCCTACGGCGCGTTCGGCGATTCCCCGGATGGTCGCGGGTGGCATCCCCAAATCCATCGCTCCCCGGACCATCGAGGCCAGTCGGTGGTGGGGATGAGCGGCTTCGGCGCGGTCGAGTGCGAGGGCCGCGAGCGTCCCGTCCCCGCGGAGGTAGGCGGATATCGCCAACAGGGTCGCGGCCTCGGCACGTTCGGGTGCGGGACTCTGCCTGGTCAGCTCGGTCCACAGGCGTTCGGCGGCCGGGGCGTGCTCGCCGAGTGCGAAACCCAGGCACCGGTCGCGCACCCACAGGTCGGCCAACGCGATGGACAGTTCGGCGATCTGCTGGTCGGTCAACGGCTCGGTCCGGTCCGGTACTTGTTCGACCTGTCGTCGGACAAGGTGGAAGGACTGTTCCGTTTCCGCTTGCATCGTTCCCGGGTCGGCGGAGGAAGGGCGGGCTGCGAGGGTGTCCATCAGTGCTTCGCGTCGCTTGAGGACGTCGTCGGGGTCGGGTTGCAGCGTCGCGGCCAGAGCGTCACGGTCCGGGTAGGTGACCAGGCCCCGGGCGACCGCCGCCGCGTGCATCGGGGAGTTCTCCGGGTCGGGCACGGTGCCGGTGCGCTCGGGAAAGCCGTAGTCGAACCAGCGCGCGCCTTCGGCGATGGTCGGGACACCGTAGACGTCGACGACGAGGCCGTGGCGGGCGAACGCGTCCCACAAGTGCACGGCAAGCCGGTGACGTTCGCCGCGTCCGTTCCCGTCGGCGTCGTCGCCGACGAGGAACGCGATGGCGTCGACGTCGGCGTACTGGCGCACGTCGTTGGCGACCTGTGCCGCGAGCTGCTCGTCGTGCAGGGTGGAGGTGGGCAGGTCGATTCGTTGCGTGAGGAACACGAGGTTGTTGCGGACGAGGATGAGGACGATCGAGTCGGTCGGGTAGAACCCGAGCAGGTGCGGTATCGCCGCGATCAGTTGTCCGTGGTCGGACAGGCGCATCGGCCTGCCCGGCGCACTCTGGCCGGGCCGCGCGTGCCGGTCGGTGCTGCTGTCGTCGGTCATCGAGGATCACCCCTTCACGAATGGGCACGGTCGAGAACCGGACGACCTTCGGGCCTGGTTCCTCGACCGGGTGCCATTGCCGGTCGGCGCGGGCTGGGTGTTGTGCCCGCCGCCTGGGGTGCGAGGACAGGAGGGGAGGGGGTGGGGCAAACGCTGTTTGTTTGCGCCACCCCCTCCCCTCCTGTAGACCCCTGGCGGGCGGCGGGCACAACACCCCGACACGAACCCCACCAACCCCGACCCGGCTACTCGCGGTCGCCCTGGTGTTCCGCCAGGAAATCCCGGCGTGCCGCCTGCGCGCGTTCCGCGAGGTGCCGCACGGTGGTGGGTGGCAGTCCCTGGGTCAGCGAGGTCCGTAGTAGTGAGGCCAGTTTGTGGTGGGGTAGTGCGGCCTCGGCGCGGTCGAGGGCGAGTGCTGCCAGTGCCCCGTTGCCCCGGAGGTAGGCCGATATCGCGAGCAGGGCGGCGGGCTCTGCGCGTTCGGGCGCGGGGGTCGCCCGGGTGAGTTCGGTCCACAGCCGCTCGGCCGCGACAGCGTGCTCGCCGATCGCAAAGGCGATGCACCAGTCCCGCACCCGCAGGTCCACCAACGCCAACGCCAACTCGGCGACCTCCCGGTCGGTCAACGTCCCGCTACGGTCGGCCGCCCGTTCGATCTGCCCTTCGACCAGCCGGAAAACGTGCTCCACCGCCGCCGTGGACAGCGGGTCCAGATCGAATGGGAACTGCTCGGCCGCGGCGGCGATCAGGGCCGCCCGCCGATCCAGCACGTCGGCAGCGTCGGGTTCCAGCGTCGCGGCGACCGCCGCCCGGCTCGGGCGGGTGACCAGGCCACGGGTCACCGCCGCCACGTGCGACGGCGAGGACTCCGGGTCCGGGACGACACCGGTGTGGTCGGCGACGCCGTACTCGAACCACCGCGCACCGACCGCGATCTCGGGCACCCCGTAGACGTCCACGATCACGTCCAGGCTCAACGCGAACGCCACCGCCAAGTGCGCGGCCAACGAACTGTGCACACCCACCCCGTTCGCGCCGAGGTCATCACCGACAAGGAAGGCGACCACACCCGCAGCGCCGCAGCCGGCTACCGAGGCGACGGCCTCCGCCGCCACCCGCCGGTCGCTCCTCGCGTCGGCGGGCAGATCGAGCCGTACTGTCACCACCAGCGAATCGGCCTGCCGCACCACAAGGATGATCGAGTCGGTCGGGTAGAACCCGAGCAAGTGCGGAATGGCCGCGAGCAGCTTCCCCGGATCGGACACCACGATCGGCGGATGCGGCCCGGACCCGCAGTGCGCCGGCTCCCGCCCGGTACTGTCGTCATCGGTCATCGGTGATCACCCTTTCGTGATTGGTTGGGTCGCAGGGTGTGGCGGATCGTCCGCTCTACAGCGTGAGGCGGCATCCATTGTCCTTTATGGACCATGCCTGGGAGCCTCCGTGCGAACGTCATCTGGAAAGGACGGCAACATGGGTGAACAGAAAGATCGGATGCTGCGCGGTGACTGGTACCTCGACGAACCAGATCTGGTCGCGGAACGACGGCGCTGTTGGCGAGTACTCGACAGGTTCAACGCGACCGGAGCGGACGACGACGTCGAGCGCCGCCGGATCCTGGAGCAACTGCTCGCCGGGTTCGGCCCCGGCGCTTGTGTCCTGCCACGTTTCCAGTGCAGCTACGGCTCGCTGATCAGCATCGGCGCCAACAGCTTCGTCAACAACGACGCCGTTTTCATGGATGACGCCCCGATCACGATCGGCGACGACGTCCGGATCGGCCCGCGGACACAGTTGCTCACCGCGCTGCATCCCGTGGAAGACCACGAACGCCGCCGCGCCGGCTGGGAACGACCCGCCGCGATCACCATCGGCGACAACACGTGGCTCGGCGGCGGCGTGATCGTCTGTCCAGGCGTGACCATCGGCGAGAACACGGTGATCGGCGCAGGCAGCGTGGTCACCCGGGACATACCGGACCACGTGTTCGCCGCAGGCAACCCGGCACGGATCATCCGGCGGCTCTGACTCATCCCGAGCCACTGCGGACCTTAACCCTCGACTTCGCCAGTGAAATCCGAACAACTCGGCTCGGGGCTTGTCCGGATTCACCCGGCTCCCAGCCCGCGCTGTCCCTGCCGGATCACCTCGTCGTATCGGCGACGATAGGCAGCGTTTCGGATCGCTGTCCTCCTCTACGGGAAGTGACTGCCTATCCTTTCCGGACCGCGCTCACCGTCAGTTGGAGCGAATGTCAGCAGTCGCGGATGTTCGCGTCCCCACGCAATGCCGTCGGCGATGGCGCGTTCACGTTCGGTGAGGCTGTACGCGCCGTCGGCCACGTGCCGGTCGGACGCCGCGCGCAGGGCGCTGGTGATTACGGCGTCGCCCAAGCCCGGTAGGCGTCCCATGCGGCAAGCCGCGCGCAACAGCGAGTGGCGGCGGGTTCCCGGCGGGGCCGTGCGCACTCTGCGGGTCTCGTCTGCGAGAGCAGCTCGCAGGTAGGCATCGCTGTGAGTCGCTTCCACCGTCGTTCGCGTGTCGAGGTGGAGGCGGGGTGCCAACGCGTCGACAAGCCAGTCGGGCAGCGCCTGCACCGGCACGTCGTCGATGATCTCGTAGTGGCCTTGGCGGGTCTCCGCCCCGGCGGCGAGGACGTAGCCGCCGTGGGCACGGGTGTCGATCAGCGGACCCAGGCGGGACTGCGTGTTGTGCAGCTCGACGCCGGCGGGTGCGGCGAAGTACAGGTGCATGCCGTTGTTGGGTGTACGGACGGTGAACGTGCCCTCCGACACCTGCGTCGCCGCGTTCTGCGAAAGCTGCGCGAAGGCGTCCTTCCCGTGCCGCACAGTACTGGGTTCGCGAGGAACGATGTGTCCGTGCCGCACGGCGTCGTCCAGGTCCAGCACGACCAGACCGGCCGGTCCGGTGGCCACGGCGGGGTTCGCCGTCGGCCGGCGCGTCCACCACCGCTCGATCCGGTCGATGTCGGTGCTGGCGCGTTGCTCCCACTCCGTGAGGGCGGGTCGTTTCGACCTCGGATGCGCAGGAAAGACCGGCCACCCGCGGCAGGCGGCGGCCATCGCGGCGTCCCGGAAAAGGTGTGTCGCCATGACGCTCCAAGTCCTCGGTCGAGCGACGGTCAGCGGCCGTGTCGGCGCAGTGCGTGCCGGATTGCGTTGGCGATCGCCCGGCCGTTGCAGTGCGGCGACGCACCCGGATAGAGCGGCCAGGACCACACGCGGTCGCGACCGTCGCGGATGATGCGGATTCATCCGTCCTCCCGTTCCTCGGGCACCATCCGTTGAGCCTTTCCCTCGCCTGGCACGCCTGAGGTCCGCCTGTGCGGACCTGGTTCCAGCGCGGCGACGGCTTGTGTGCCGGGCAGGCTGACGCGGTGAATGGCGGGCCGGCCGGTCTGCTGCGGCCAGTGGTCCCGTGGGTGATCGCCGCAGAGGGGCCTTGGTGAGGTTGGTTGCCACCTGCTGGACGACGTCGTCCCATGTCGCATCGTCGGCGGTCCGGTAGCACAGGTCTGCTTGCATGCAGTTCCGGCAGGGGAAATCGGGGCTGTGGAGACATCCGTTGCCCCACAGGAGGTTGCCGTCGCCGTCCTCGATGCCGTCGATCTCCACCCCGACGGGGTCGATGTGGTGGAAGGTGCTGTCGACCAGGACGATGGTGGCGTTGGGGAATCGGTCGCGCAGCAGGTATGCGGCGGTGAGCAGGCGCGCTCGGGGGGTGAGGGCATGGGCCGCCTCCCGGGCCTGGTCGGCGTGGTCGAGCAGTGCGGCAAGTGCCCCGTCCGGGATCAGCGTGATGGACATGGCCAGAGGATTCCTTCCCTGATGGGTCGAAGACAGCGGTGCGGTCACGGTTCACGCCCCGCTGGTGGGGCGGGGTGAGCCGTCGGGGACGTCGATGTGCCCGGCGGTGGTGGCGATGGTGGCCTGGCCGGTGCGCAGCAGTTCGTGGACGCCGCCGGACAAGGCGGAGGTGACCGGGCCCGGCACGCCGTAGACGGGGCGTCCGAGCGAGGAGGCGACCTGCGCGGTGAACAACGTCTTGCTGCGTTTGCCCGCCTCCACGAGCAACGTCGCCGAAGCCAACCCGGCGAGCAGCCGATTGCGGGCGTAGAACCGCCTGCGGGCAGGTACCGTGCCGACCGGGTACTCGCCGACGACCAGTCCGCCTCGCTCGACCACGGACTCGAACAAGTACCCGTGCTCACGGGGGAAACGCTGGTCGATACCGCACGGCATGACCACGACGGTGGCGCCGTCACCGGCCAGCGCGCCCCGATGCGCGCAGCCCTCGATGCCGTACGCACCTCCACCCACCACCGTCACCCCGCGACGCGCCAAATCCGCGGCGAACTCGGACGCCACGAACGATCCGTACTCGGTGGCCGCACGCGCACCGGTGATCGTCACTGCCGTGCCAAGCAGTTCGGCAAGCGACGATCGACCGCGCACCCACAGCGCCAACGGCACACCGAGACCGTGGACCGCCATCGCGTCGAACCGATCCCGCGGCCACTCCCGGTCCTGCGGGGTGACCAGCCGGGCCGTACCGGCGTCCAGCGCTGTCAGGTCGCGGGCGATGTCGACGTCCGGACGGACGATCTCGGCGAGAACAGCCGATGGCGCACCGCCGCTGCGGATATGGGCCACGGCCTCCACCACACCGCACACGGCCACGTAGTCGTGCAGGGCCGGAGACGGTGCTTCCGCCGCACGGAGCAGATACAGCAGGGCACGCAACTCGGCTGATGTCAGCGACATGGTGAACTCCTGGAAGTGTCGGGTGGTTCGGTTGTGGCGCAGGCGTTTCCTTGACGGGCGTCACACGGGCGGACTCGTGGTAGTCGGTCATGCGGTGAGCAGGTCGAAGGCGTGCTGTTTGCGGCGCAGAACCGTCGTGCTGGTCAGCACGCGTCCGGCACGGGCGGCTTCGGAGGTGGCGGGCTGGTAGTGGTCCAGGTATTCGGTGACGGCCTGGAGACCGGCCCAGCGGCTACCGCGGATGGAGGCCTGGGTGGGTGCGTCGGTCCACAGGCGCAGCAGGTGGGTGCGGCGGCGTTCGGCGTTGGCCCGGGTGCGTGGCGGGGCGTTGTGGCCGACGGGCCAGAGCGTCTCGACGAGGTCGCGGAACCCGTCGGTGGTCAGCTCGGCGTGGATCATCCGCTGCGCCTGTGCTTCGAAGGCGTCGGCGTAGTCGTACATCAACCGCAGCTTCGAACGGATGCCGGCGACGTCGATCCGGGAGTTGCGGGTGTGGCGGATCGCCACCGACGACACCGCCGTGGCGACGGCCAGGTCGAGCTGGTTGGCGCACGCGACACGGAACGGCACCAGGCCGACCCGGAAAGCGGCGGTGCCGTCGTGGGAGTTGAACGCCACCAGGTACAGATCGACCGGGTCGGTGCCGGCGACCGTCATCGTGGTCGGCAGCTTCATCGTCACGAACGTCCGCCGACCGTCGTCGATCGCCCCGGCGTGCGCCAGGCCAGGCGCGCCGGCTTCCGCGACCAGTGCGTCGAGCACACCGGCCTGGTCCTCGTTCTGCTTGACCCCGTACCCCTCGCCGACCGAACTCAGATAGCGGGTGCGACCGGTGCGCGGGTCGGTGCGCACCAACATGACCTGGTCGGGGTTGTCCACGGCGGTCACACCATCGCCGGTGATGTCCATGCCGGTCTGACGGACTTTGCGGATGTTCCACCCGGTCAGACCGGCGGCCCTCATCGCCGACAGAGCATCACCCCGGCCGGCGACAGCGGTACCTGCCAGTTCCCACGCGCTCCTGCGCCGGGAGTACAGCGAAGTGGATGAATCAACGAGGTCGGTCATGGTCTTCTCCTTGCACAGTAGAAAAGGGTGTGACCGGACAAGGGTCCGGTCACGCCCTCGGGCGGGTGTCGTGGCTGACGGGGTCAGCCGGCGCGCGGGATCTGCGGAGCGGGTTCGGTGTCGGTGCTGCCGCCGGGGTCGGCGGTGAGATCGACCTCGACACCGACCCCGGCGTCGGCCGCGGGGTCGTTGACGAGTCGCTCCACCCAGTGCAGGCGTACGCCCCAGTCGGCCAGTGCGGCGAAGTAGCGTTTCTGCTCCTCGGTGGGGCTGCGCCAGGTCTCGGTGCCCGTGGAGGCTTCGAACGCGGCCAGCAGGACCGCAAGGCTGATCATGGTGGCCTGGTTGGCGTTGGCCTTGCGCAGCCTGTCCGCCAACGGGTGCGGCTTGCCGTACTGGGGTTCCTTCAACCCCAGCAGCGTGCACGCCAGCCGGTGCCGGCGCTCCATCGCCCGCCGCAGCTCCTGGCCACCGGCCACCAGACTGTGCGCGATGAACTGCCCGGCCAGACGCGGCGGCGTCCTACGAGCCAGCAATTCCCGAAGCTTCTTGTGCCGCGCCGTCTCCGCAGCACGCCACGCCTTGTTGTTGCGCACCACCCGGGCACGCGCAGCACTCTTCTCCCCGGTCCACGGCTCCGGCGCGGCCGACGAGCGCACACTCCACACATCGACATGGCCGTGCTTGGCCCATTCGCGACACACGTACACGGCGGTCGCAGCGCCCTCGGCGTTGTCCGTGGTGACCATCGCCGCGTGACCGGGACAGGACGCGTGCGCCGCCGGGTCGTCCATCCGGGTCCGGTTCTTGTCGCTGCGGTACAACCGATCCAACCGCTGCGTCCCCACCGGCAGCACGTCACCCACGACCGCGACACCGGACTCGCGCAGGGTGCGGCTCAGCTCCTCACGCTCCTCGCGCAGCCGGAACTCCAGCTGCCACTCGGCCAGCTCGTGGTCGAACGCCTCCGGATCGTCGGCCAACGTGTTCACCAAAGCCTGGTAGACCTGCTCGTCGTCCTCGAACGCGGCAAGCTCGGCGGCGTGCGCCAGCGACAGCTGCGGGAAGTCCTTCAACGTCCGGGCGACCGCCGTGCTGCGCCGGGCCGTCAGACCCGCTTTCACCGTGGCCACGTCCACACTGAGCTCGGTCGCCACGTCCTGAGGGCTGAGCCCGAACAGCGTCATCTGCTCGAAGATCCGGATCGTGTCGGCGGTGGTGTAGCCGCTGCGCACCTCGTTGGCCACCCACTGATCCCGCAACCACGCCCACTGCTCCTCGTCCTCGGACCCGGTCACGATCGCCGGAACCACCGGATACCGGTCCACCAACGGGATCGCGATCAACGTGCGGCAATGCCCGTCCCTCACCCGATAGCCGCCGTCCTCGGCAGGGTTGACGATGATCGGGACACGGACACCGTGCGCACGGATGCTCGCGCACAACGCCGGATTCTCCACCTCCACATCCGTGATCGTCCGCGAATTCCGATCCATCACAAGCGAACGCGGATCGAGCAACTC
Organism: Actinosynnema sp. CS-041913; assembly: GCF_050942485.1. Lineage (NCBI taxonomy): Bacteria > Bacillati > Actinomycetota > Actinomycetes > Pseudonocardiales > Pseudonocardiaceae > Actinosynnema > Actinosynnema sp. CS-041913. The sequence continues at coordinate 8,126,311 of NZ_CP192037.1, forward strand.
GATACGCGCGTTCCTCCACGCCAGAGCGGTCACTGGAGATTCCCTCCCACTGGTTCCGGCCGCCGGGCCACTCCGCTCCACAGCCTCCTGACACTCGACCGAGCACCTCAGCCGATGCCGATGGCATGGCTGAAACGCGAGCGGACAAGTGCCCGAACCGGGCGGTGACTCCGGCGGTTCTGAATGCGCCCCAGCCGAAACGGTGTTGTGGTCCGTTCCGGACGGGGCTCACTCGTCCCGGGTGGCGGCGGGGACCGTGTCACACCGCACAGGCGCGGTAACGGGTTCTGCCCGACCGAAGGGAGGAACAGCAGAACCCGTTACCGCGCAGCGGTTTGACACGGGCACCGACGTCGCCCAGAGTGAAGAGCCCCGCCCGGCACGGACCACGACAGAGCGCTAATACGAGGACTTCTGCTGCAACTGGCTGCCGTCGTCCCGCACGTCGTCGATTCCACCTCACCACCGGGCGGAAGCCGCGTGAACCACGCCCGCAGCGTGTCCTAGTGCCGACGATCCCGGATCGCCTGCCCCGCAGACCCGCCCCAAGACCCAACAGCGCGACCACCGGGCCACCCCACACCCACACCAGCACCGCCCACACCGCGCGGCCTTCACCCCGGCAGAACATCCACCATCACCTCGTGGGGTGTCATCCGGAGGAAGCTTGTACAACCGGAAGAACAGCGCGCACGGAAGTGGTCTCTTTGTCACCCATTACGAGCACATCGGGTCGCTATCGGTAAACTTGATCGAGAGGCAACTTCGTTTGGGGTGTACGGCGCGATCAGTTACCTACAGGTTCCTCCACCCAGACACGAGCGCGGCACGTTTCCGCAGTATTGCGGTTGTCGAGCTATCGTCATCTTGCGGTCGTCAGTCGAACAACGGACGGCCTACTGTGGTTTGCTAAGCGCATCCGTTAAGCGCGCCAGCAGAGATCGTGTCGACCAGTAGGCGCCAAGATCGCTATTAGAGGTGCGAGTGTCGATCACTACGAAGAGTCCCGGCTGGTTGCGGCACATCTGGACGCTCATGCTCCATAGACCGTTACTGGTTGGACTTGGTGCAGTAACGCTCGGTGTTGCAGGGCTTCTTTTCAACCTCGACCGGTATCTGGCCGGGGCACTGGTCCTGACTGTCGGTGGACTGATCAGCGCCTTTGCCGAGAGAGGCACCAAGCGGACGGCGCCTGCGCTCGACGAGGCTTCACCAGCAGTCGTGTCGTGGGCTGCCGGGGATGAGGGCACGACCGGCGCACGGGTCTGGAACATCCCGCAACCGGTCAGAACGTTCATGGGACGTTCTGCAGAACTGACACGGCTTCATCGGCAACTGTCACGCGACTCCCGGTCGGTGGCGGCGGTGGCGCTGCACGGCCTGCCGGGATTGGGCAAGACCCAACTCGCCATGGCCTACGCCGAGCGGCATCGGGACAGCTTCGACATCGGCTGGTGGATCACCGCCTCTGACCGCCTGTGGGTGGTGGCCGGCCTCGCCGAGCTCGCCCGACGCCTGGGCGTGGCGCGAGCCGACCAGGAACAGGAACTCGCAGCCCAGGCGGCGGTGTCCGAACTGGGGCAACGAGGCCGATGGCTGTTGGTCTTCGACGACGCGGCCGAGCAGTCGACCCTCGCCGGGCTCATTCCGAACGGCGAAGGCCAGGTCGTGATCACTTCTCGCAATCCTGTGTGGGACACCGTGGCGGACACGACCGAGGTGCCGTCGCTTCGCGAACGGGACGCGGTCAAGCTCCTGTTGGCCCACAGCGGTGACACCGACACGACGGCGGCGAGCGCACTCGCTGCGGAGTTGCACGGTCTGCCCTTGGCGGTCGCCCAAGCCGGAACCTACTGTCGCTTCCGAGCCGTGACTTTGGCCGACTACCACCACCGGTTCCTGGAAAGCCAGGCTCGCCTGATGGCCGAAGGGACCGCCGGCCCGTATCCGGTCCCAGCGGCTGTCACCGTCGGTCTTGCGGTCGAGCAGCTTCTACTGCGCAACGTCGCGGCCGTGCAACTGCTGCGGATGCTGGCCTTCCTCGCTCCTGTGGCGACACCCCGTGACCTGCCGACGTATGGCTGCTCCGTGTTGCCGCGCGAACTTGCGCTCGCGGCGCGCGACCCACTGGGCCTGGACGACTTGGTCGAGGCCCTGGTGGGCACCTCGCTGGTGAGTCTCGATCAGCCAGGCTTCATCCGTACGCACAGCCTCGTACAGGCGATCGTGCGAGACGCGGTGCGCCACCGACGAACCACCTGGCCCCTGCGATTGGCACGACTGTTCCACGCCGGACGCGACAGCAGTGCGGACTGGACCGAGACGCACTGGGCGGACTGCGTTGGTGCCGTCCTGGAGCGCGCTTTCCCGGACGATCCGGGAGACCTTCAGGTGTGGAGCAGGTGCGCGGCACTGTCCACACACGTAGACGCCTACATCACGCACGCCACACGCCTCACAGGTGATGCGGTCATTCTCGACGCGGTCAGCAGCAAGATTGTCACATTCCTTCACGACCGCGGCGAGTACGCCGCCGCTCAAGAACACTGCGAACGGATTCTGTCGAACCGGGTAACTGCGCACGGGCCAGACCACCCAAGCCTGCTCGCGCCAACACACCAGCTTGGCCTAATGGCCTACAGGCGTGGCGAGTTCCTACGCGCTAGGAGCCTCTTCCTTCAAGTCACGTCGTCGGCGAGGATTATTCGTGGTCACGACCACATGGAGACGCTCGGTGCCGAACTGTGGCTCAGTTTCGTGTTATGTGAGCTCGGTGAACTCGACTACGCGAAGCAATTAGCCGAGCGCGCGTTGGCGATCCTGGTACCTACCTCGGGTCAGGATCACCCGAAGACACTTCGCGCCAAAGCGACTCTGGCCTTCGTGATGTCTGAATTGTCCACAGATCGCGGCGAAGTCCTTGACCACTTCACCCAGGCATACGAAGGTCACCTTCGCAGGTTCGGGCTGGCACACCGCAACACCCTGAGAGCCTGGCACAACTTGTGCCGAGCCCAGGCGGAAGCCGGCAAGTTCGACGAAGCCAAAGCCGGACTACAGGTCATCATCGAGAACACGATGGATACCTACGGACTCCATCATCCGTTCTCGCTGTTCGCGCAACACAACTTGGCCAGGGCCTTCTGGCTGGAGGGCGTGGATCTGTCCACGGCACGGACCCGTTTCGAGAACGTCCTCGCCACACGCCGGCGAACCATCGGCGCCGACCACCCCAAGACACTGACGACTTGCCATTACCTGGCACGCGTCCTTGCCAAGCAGGGCCACACCACGGCTGCGGAACACCATCTCCGTACCGTTATCGAAGCCCGCACCCGCACCCTCGGGGCCGACAATCCACAGACGTTACTGGCACATGAGGACTTGGCCCGGCTGATGACCGACGGCACCACGAGCCTGCACGGGCAGGACGCCGCCCGACGACTCCGACCCGATCTCGCCTCCGCCCACCGGCGGGTGCCTGACGGCCCGTCGCCATTCCTTCAGACACCCTGACAACGCAAGACCATCACGTCGGTACTTGAAGCCCTGCCCAATGCGCCGATCACACTCGCGCACAGCGCAGCGGCCAGACGAGCACGGTCAGCCGCATCCATTCCCCGGACAGGGAGCATGTCGGATCCGCATGTCCGATTGAATGTTCTGTCAAAGTTCCGGGTGGTCTTCGCTTCTCGTCGAGAACACCGTGCCGGCAACGGCCGCAGCGAGCCGACCGAGCTCGGCCGGTGCAGCAAGTCGTCCAAGGCGGACCATGGCCGACGGCGTCGAGCCGACATGTATCCCAGCCAGCCGAGAGAGCACAGTACTCAGCCGCCTTCGACCCTCATCTATGACGGTGGCGTCAGGCGACCGCACCGGGCACCCACGCGGCGGCGTTGACGCAACTACCTTGTGATAGCGCCTGTTCAGCCATCTCCTCGACGGCCCGTGCCGGGACGATGATGCGCGCCCGGACTCGGATCGCGGGGAACTGTTGCGCCTCGATGGCGCGGTAGAGGGTCATCGTCGACATGCGAAGCAGTGCTGCCGCTTCGGCCACGGTGTAGAACCGCGGGCTGACCGAGGGTTCGGATCGGATAGTGGAGTCGGAGCCGTTCAATGCCATCAGCGCACCTCCGGTCTCAGGACTCCATTGTGGACCCCATACGATCCTGCCGTCAAAGTTCCCATGGCACGGAGGATTTAGCCCGACCCCGACGTGGTGAGTCCCGACTCGGCCTTCGTGAGCAGTGGGCTTTGGTCCTCGTCTGTGTCTGTGACGGGAGCCCGCTAGGTGGCTCAGGCGACGAATGTCAGGAGGAGGTCGTCGGTTCCGAGGATGCGCACGTTCATCTCGAAGTCGCCATGGGAGTCGTCCTGGTATCCCCTGCGACGCAACGCTCCCGCGAACAACCGGCGCAACTCGTCGAGGTTCGCCGGATCGGCGGACGTGACCACCTTGGTCAACGCCGCCCCGGAAGGGCCGATGATCTCCAGCTGCAACGGACGGTTCCCACCCGGGACAGCGGTCGTTCCGATGAAGACGGGAGGCTCTGCGGCTCCGGACGGAATGGGGATCACGCTCGCCGGCGGCTCTTCGTAGAGCGGCACACCCTCGTCGTCGCCGTCCGCCCGGACGATGACCGGCTGCACACCGCGTCCGGTGCGCGAGACGAGGCCCCACTCCTTGAGCAGCCCCAGTGCGCGGTGGGCGGTGCCGACCGAGACGGCGTGGCGGTCGGCGAGTTCCTTCACGGTGGGAGCGGGTGTGCCGTCGGGGATGTCGTCGGTGACGATGCGGGTGCGTTCCAGGGCGGCAATGGTCTCGTAGGGGCTGCGCGGGGCGGCTTTGGGTCTGTCACGTGGTTCCGGGATGGGGGCCGGGGTGGTGGGCATCCGGGTCATCAGGGTCTGCGAGGCGCGCTGGTCGGCTTCCTCGACCCACGCCGCGTACATCTTCAGCGTGGTGGTGCCGCCGCCGGAGTGGCCGAGGCGACCGGCGACGGTGCGGATGTCCACGCCACCGCTGATGAGGTCGGTCGCCGAGTAGTGGCGCAGTTTGTGGAAGGTGGTGTTGATGCCGAGTGTGTCGACCATGCGTCGGTAGCGTTGGCTCACCGCGCGCGGCTTGAAGGCCACCAGCCCGTCCGGGGAGGCCGCGAAGATGAACGCCTCCGGCGACAGCTCTACACCGAGTTCGCGGGCACGGTGCTCGCAGCATCGCTTGAGCTGGGACAGGATCGCGGTGGTTTCGGCGTCCAGGGCGAGGATGCGGTGTTGGTGGCTCTTGGTGTCCTTCTCCCAGATGTCGGTGTTGCCCTGGGCGATCGACGCCTCGACCCGGAGCCGCTGCAGGCCGGGCTGGAAGTGACGCCAGCGCAGCGCGCACATCTCGCCGCGTCGTGCGCCGGTGGTGGTCGAGGTCCACACCAGAGCCCCGAAGTCGAGGTCCCGGCGCCACGCCTCGTCCAGTATGGTCGCGATCTGCTCCGGTGACGGAGGGCTCGGCTTCGGCGGCGGGGGCGGTGGCGGGTCGGCATGGGCCATGGGGCTGCGGGTCACCCAACTCTTGCGGCCCGCCCGCTTGTACGCGCCCGTCAGGATGAAGTGGATCTTGCGGACGGTCCACGCGGCCAGGGGCTTGCAGACGTGGCGGCGGCAGCGGCGGTCGCAGGTGTGCTCGCCCGGTGTGCGGTGGTCGATCTCAGGGCCGCCGGAGCAGTGCTCGCGGCAGCGCTCCAGCTCCTCGTAGTAGGAGTCGAGGACGTCGACCGACAGCGATTCGGCTTTGAAGTGGCCGATGATCGGGTAGATGTGCTTGCGGGCGTAGCCGTCGTAGCCCTCGCGGGTGGTGCGTTCCAACCGTGCCGCGGTGATGTGGGTGGCGACCATGAAGCCGACGGTCGCGTTGGTGCGGGGGTGCGAGCGTTCGTCGATCTCGCGGAGGAAGCGGTCCCGGGTCTCCTCGGCCGTGCGCTCGGCACCCGGGCCGGGCGGGACGACCTCGGTGAGGTAGTGCCGCTTCTTCGTGATCACGTCCAGCCCGGCGTACACACGCACACGCAGAGCGCCACTGGGCAGCGTGTCGATGCTGCCGCGCTCCCTGCGCGTTGCGCCGTCCGGACGAGTCACGAGACGGACGATAAACTGAAACCCGCGTCACGTGTGATGTCACGGCGCGGGTTTCACGGGACGCTCGAATCCTCGAAGCGCCTGGTCAGACGGTGGTGCCCCCGGCAGGATTCGAACCTGCGCACCCGCCTCCGGAGGGCGGTGCTCTATCCCCTGAGCTACGGGGGCCGTAGCTATGGCTGGAAGCTTAGCAGGGCTGTCCGGACAGGATCGCACCCCCTACCCTCCGGTCTATGCATCCGGCACGCGAGCGTTTCGTCCAGGCTGGTGACCTGCGGATTCGGGTTGTCGAGGGTGGGTTGAGCGGGGCGCCTGTGGTGGTGTTGGCGCATGGGTTCCCGGATGACCTGCGGGTGTGGGATGGGGTTGCCGCTCGGCTTGGTGAGAGGTTCTGGGTTGTTCGGTTCGATCTTCGTGGGGCTGGTGGGTCGGAGCGGCCTTCCGGGCGGGGCGGGTATCGGATGGAGTGGTTGGTTCGGGATGTGTTGGCCGTTGTCGGGGATCGTGGGCCGGTTCACCTGGTCGGGCACGACTGGGGGTCGGTGATCGGCTGGCAGGCCGTCGCCAGGCACCCCGACGCGTTCCTGTCCTTCACCAGCATCTCCGGGCCCGACCTCGATCACGTCGGCGCCTGGGTTCGGCGTCACCCCCTCCAGGCACCGAACCTGGTGCGGAAGTCCTGGTACATCGCCGGGTTCATGGTTCCCCTCGTCCCAGAGTTGGTGTGGCGGCTCCCCCACGTCCGCCGCCGGCTCCGGGCGAACCACCGCGAGTTGGTCAACGGGCTGGAGTTGTACCGCGCGAACATCGGACGGGGTGGGGCTCCGCTCAAGGTGAGGGTCAAGGTCCACCAGATCGCCTTGCGGAACGACCCCTACGTGTCCGAGAAGCACCTCCAGGCCGCCGAGCCGTGGACCGACGACCTCACTCGCAGCCACCTGTTCGCCGGGCACTGGGCTCCTCGTACCCACCCTGACCAGGTCGCGAGCCTCATCGAGGACTTCATCGCCGGCACCACCCGCCGGAAGCTGGTCGTCGTCACGGGCGCGGGCAGTGGCATCGGCAAGGCCACGGCGGTCAGGTTCGCGCGGGAAGGTGCCGAGGTGGTCGCGCTCGATGTCGATCCCGTGGCCGCCAAGAAGACGGCGGCCGAGGTGAACGGGCACGCGTACGCGCTCGATGTGGCGGACAGCGTGGCCACCCACGAGGTGGCCGCGCTGATCAAGGAACGGCACGGCGTTCCCGACGTCGTCATGGCCAACGCCGGGGTCGGGTTGGCCGGGTCGTTCCTCCGCACCTCCGAGGACGACTGGCGCAAGGTGGTCGACGTCAACCTCTGGGGCGTCGTCCACACCCTCCGCGCCTTCGCTCCCCAGCTCGTCGAACGCGGCCAGGGCGGTCACCTGGTCGTGACGGCCTCGATGGCCGGCTTCTTCCCCACCCCCGCCCTGCCCGCCTACTCGACCACGAAGGCCGCCGTCCTCATGCTCGCCCAGTGCCTCGCGGCCGAGTTGAAGCCGCACGGGATCGGGGTCAGCGCGATCTGCCCCGGTGTCGTGGACACCAACATGGCGGCCACCACCCGGTTCGCCGGGTCGGATGACGCCGAACAGGCTGAAAAACAGCGGAAAGCAACCACCGCGTACCGGCTGCGGGGTTTCGGGCCGGAGAAGGTGGCCGATCAGGTCTTCCGGGCCGTCGAGCGGAACGAGGCCGTCGTGCCGGTCACCGCCGAGGCCAGGTTCGTCCACCTGCTGAGCCGGGTCTCGCCGCGGCTCGTCCGCCTGTTGGGACGGGTGGTCAACCCCACCTGACGGCCGGTTGCACTCATGCGCATGTGACTATATGTTCCGTCGTATGGGTCACGGTCACGGCCACGGGGTCTCGTCGGGGAGCGCCAAGCACATCGGCCGGTTGTGGGTCGCCTTCGTCATCGGGGCGGCGTTCATGGTGGTCGAGTTCGCGGTGGGCATCGCGACGCAATCGCTTGCGCTCATCTCCGACGCCGCCCACATGCTCACCGACGTCCTGGGCATCGGCATGGCGCTCACGGCGATCCTGCTGGCCCGCCGCGCGTCGTTCAAGGGCAGCCGCACGTTCGGCCTCTACCGGGCCGAGGTGCTGGCCGCCCTGGCGAACGCCGTGCTGCTGTTCGGCGTGGCCGGCTACGTGGTGGTGGAGGCGGTCGGGCGGTTCGGCAACCCGCCTGCCGTGCCCGGTCTGCCGGTCGTGCTCGCCGCCGCGGCCGGGCTGGTCGCGAACGTCGTCTCGTTCCTCATGCTCCGCGAAGGCGCCAAGGACAGCATCAACGTGCGCGGCGCGTACCTGGAGGTGCTGGCCGACCTGATCGGCTCGGTCGGCGTGCTCGTCAGCGGCGCGGTGACGCTGGTCTTCGGGTGGCGCTACGCCGACCCGATCATGGGTGTCGCGATCGGGCTGTTCGTGCTCCCCCGCACGTGGAAGCTCGCGGCGGGCGCGTTGCGGATCCTGTTCCAGCACGCCCCGGCACGGCTCGACATCGACAAGATGCAGGCCGAACTCGGCCGGCTGGACGGCGTCGAGGAGGCGCACGACCTGCACGTCTGGACGCTGACCTCGGGCATGGAGGTCGCCTCCGCGCACCTCACCACCCGGTCGGACGCCGACCCGGCCCAGGTCCTCAAGGCCGCCCAGGCGCTGCTCGCCGACCGGTACCACATCGAGCACGCCACGCTTCAGGTCGAGCCGCGCGACTCCGCCGAACGGTGCCGCGAGATCTCCTGGTGATACCGCCCGGCGTAGCAGGTCGGGGTCTCCCCGAACATCGCCGTGAAGTCCCGGACGAAGTGCGCCTGGTCGGCGTACCCGAGTTCGGCCGCCAGCACCGCCCAGTCGACCCGCCCGCCGGCCGCCATCCGCTCGGTGACCTCGTGCAGCCGGTAACGCCGGATGACCCACTTCGGACCGACGCCCACGTGCTCGGCGAACAGCCGCTGCAGTTGCCGCGGACTCCGCCCCGTCTCCTCGGCCAGCGCCGACACCCTGGTGATGTCCGGCCGGGCGATGATCGTCTCGACGGTCTCGGCGGCCGACTCCGCCGCCGGGTCGGGCTCCGGCAGGCACGCGCGCAGCATCGCCTCCACCGCGGGCACGTCGACCTCGTCCGGCAGCTCGGGGAACATCGACGGAACGCTCCGGTCCGTGATCGACCGGACCGGAGCCCCCAGGAACGCCCGGAAGCGCCCCGGGCGGAACGCCACGCCGAAGACCCGGCCGTCGCCGTCGAGTTCCCGGAACACGTGCCGGCTGGACACCCCGCTCACCGTCGCCACCCCCTCCCGGAACGTCAGGTGCACGTTCGGATAGGGCACGATGAGCTGCCGGTACGGCCGGTCGTACGACCAGTGCACGATCCAGTACCGCGCGACGTACGGCGCGAGATCGGGCGACGGCGCCGGGAAGGCGTGCCACTGGTGCCTCCGCCAGTCCAATTCCCGCTCGTCCCGCACCGCCCCAGCGTATGTCGCGTTTGTTCAATACAGCCGGCGCGCCCCGCTCGTACGGTCGCGGCCATGCACACCGAACAGCTCGTGGCACGGGCCGTCGCGCCCGTACTGGAGATCATCGACGACATCAAGCCCGACCGGCTGGACGCACCCACGCCGTGCGCGGAGTTCGACGTGCGCCGGCTGATCCGACACCTGTTGTTCTGGGGGCCGTCCCTGGAAGCCGCCGCCCGCAAGGAACTCGTCACGCCCGCCGGCGCGGAGGCCGAGACCGACCTGGACGACTGGCAGGCCCGGCTGACCGCGCAGCTCGAACGCACGGCGTCCGCGTGGAGCGCGCCCGACGCGTGGACCGGCGTGACGAGGTTGGGCTCGCCGCAGGAGATGCCGGCCGGGGTGATCGGTGGCATGACGGTCGGCGAGATGTTGGTGCACGGCTGGGACCTGGCCACGGGCGTCGGCCGGCGCGTGGAGTGGGACGACGACGTGCTGGCCTTCGTGCACCACGACCTGCTGGGCAGCGCCGAGATGGGCCGCGAGATGGGCCTCTTCGGCCCCGAGGTCCCCGTCCCGGCCGACGCGCCGCTCCTGGACCGGATCCTCGGCCTCACCGGACGCAAGGCGTAGCGCGGCCCGAGCTGACCCGGGCCGCGCCGGGAGCCTCACAACTTCGCGCACTGGCCGGCCTTCGGCCCACGCACCTCGTTCGCCCATCCGTTGTTCACCGGCGGCGGGTTGCTCGTCAGGCAGGACAGCGGCCCGCCGACGGTGTTCGCCGCGACGGCCGTGCCGCCCTTGTTGGCGACCAGGTTGACCGGCCCGCCGACGGTCGTGTGCTCGACCGCCACCTCGCCGGACGTGCCCGTGACCGTCACCGGACCGCCGACCTCGGTGTCCACCAGCACGACGGCCGCCGCGCCGGCCGCGGACACCGGGCCTTGGAGCTTGCCGCCGAAGACGTACAGCGACGCGCCCGCGGTCACCACCACCGGGCCGGTGACCGTGCCGCCGTCCACGCACGTGACACCGCGGACCTGCAACGGCCCGCTGTGCTTGTCGGTGATGGTCGTGCCGCAGGTCGTGAACGGCTTGGCGAGCAGTTCGACCTCGGCCACGGTCGCCGCCGACGGGAACTCCAGCCGGTAGTGCTGGTAGTGCCCGGCCCGGGGGATCTTGAAAGCCCTGGTCTGCTGTCGCCACTGGAACGTCTCACCGGACCGCTCGTCCACAGTGGACCAGTGCGTGCCGTCGTAGGAGCCCTTCAGCACCCAGGAAGTCGGATCACCGGAACCCTTGCCGGAGGTCAGCGTGTAGAACTCCGCCTTCTCCTTCTTGTCCTTCCGGTCGACTTGGAGCCACGACACGCTGCCGGACGTCTGGGAAGTGTCGTCCAGCAACGAGGTCACCGGCCCGGAACCGGTGACGGTCGACGACGAGGTCACGTCCCGCAACGGCTTGGCCGGTTCCGTGCCGGTCGTCAGCGACGGCGGCGCGGCGTCCGCCCCGGTGGCCCACCTGGACGGCGTGGGGCCCATCTCGAAGTCCAAGGTCCCACCGGCGGCGATCTCCGCGTGCGGCAGGTAGGCCTTGTCCCACTTCTTCCCGTTGACCTTCAACGACTGCACGTAGATGTTGCGCGCGTTGTTCTTCGGCGCGTTCACCACCAGCTTGCGGCCGTTCTCCAGGTTCACCGTCGTCTTGGTGAACAGCGGGGAGCCGATCGCGTAGGACGAGTTGCCCATCTGCAACGGGTAGAAGCCCAAGGCGCTGAACAGGTACCACGCCGACTGCTCGCCGTTGTCCTCGTCACCGGGGTAGCCCTGGCCGATCTCGCTGCCCAGGTACAGCCGGGACAGGATCTCGCGGACCTTCTCCTGCGTCTTCCACGGCTGCCCGGCGTAGTCGTACATGTAGGTGATGTGGTGCGACACCTGGTTGCTGTGCCCCAACTGCCCCATCCGCACGTCCCGCGCCTCGGTCATCTCGTGGATGATGCCGCCGTACGAGCCGGGGAACTTCGCCGTCTCCGGCGTGGCGAAGAACTCGTCCAGCTTCTTCGCCAGCGCTTCCCGCCCGCCGTACAGGTTCGCCAGGCCCTGCCCGTCGTGCGGCACCGAGAACGCCATGTTCCAGCCGTCGGTCTCGGTGTAGTCGTGGCCCCACTCGCGCGGGTCGTACTTGTCGGCCGGCGCGCGCCACGTGCCGTCGGGCTTGCGGCCCTGGAAGAACTTCGTGTTCGGGTCGAACATGTGGATGTAGTTCTGCGCCCGGTTCGCGAAGTACTCGTGCTGCGCCAGGTAGTCCGCCTGACCGGTCTGCTCGTACAGCGCCTTGGCCATGTTGGCGATGCCGTAGTCGTTGACGTAGCCCTCGATCGCCCACGACATGCCCTCGCCGGTGGCCGTCGACGTGTAGCCGGTGAAGATCGAGGTGTCCAGGCCCTTGCGCCCGACACCCGCGTTCGGCGGCGCGACGGTCGCGTTCTTCACCGCCGCGTCGAACGCCGACTTGACGTCGAAGTCCTCGACACCCTTGACGAAGGCGTCCGCGAACGCCACGTCCGAACTGGTGCCGGTCATCAGGTTCGCGTAGCCGGGCGACGACCACCGCGAGATCCAGCCGCCGTCCCGGTACTGCTGCACGAACCCGTCCGCCAGCTCGCCCGCCTTCCGCGGTGTCAGCAGGCTGTACGCGGGCCAAGTGGTGCGATAGGTGTCCCAGAACCCGTTGTTGACGTAGACCTTGCCGTCCACGACCTTCGCGCCGGTCTCCGTCGGCGTGGACGGCCCGGCCGCCTGCACCGGCGACGCGTACCGGTACTTCGGCTCGGCGGCGGTCCCGACGTTCTCGAAGCCCGAGTTCGGGTACAGGTAGAGCCGGTACAGGTTCGAGTACAGCGTGGTGAGATGGTCCTCGGTCGCGCCTTCGACCTCGACCATCCGCAGCACCTTGTCCCAAGCGTCCTGCGCACGGTCGCGCACCGACTCGAAGGTGTCCGAAGTGGACACTTCCAGTTCAAGGTTGCGACGTGCCTGGTCCACGCTCAGCAGCGAGGTCGCGATCCGCAACGTCACCGTCTTGTCGACCGACGTGTCGAACCGGAGGTAGCCTGCGACGTTGTCCCGACCGGCGCCGGTCAACCGCCCGCTGTCCGTGACCGGCCGGTCCACCACGCCGTACACGAACAACCGCGTCGCGCCGGTCGACAGCCCGCTCTTCACGTCCGAGAACCCGGTCACCACACCGGAAGCGGGGTCGAGCGTCAGACCACCGCTGTTGTTCACGTTGTCGAACACCAGGTTCGACGCGTCCTCGGTGAACGTGAACCGGAACAGCGCCGCGTGGTCGGTGGGCGCGATCTCCGCACGCATCCCGTTCTCGAACTTCACGCCGTAGTAGTGCGCCCGCGCGGTCTCGTTCTCGTGCTTGAACGGCAACGCGCGGATCGCCCGGTCCGCGGTGGGCTTGCCGGTCGACGGCATCACCTGGAACGTCTGCCGGTCGCCCATCCACGGACTGGGCTCGTGGCTCGCGGTGAAGGCCTGCAACGTGGGCAGGTTGTCCCGGTTGTTGGCCTTGGCGTACTCGTAGAGCCAGCTCGTCGAGCCGGCGTTCGTCATGGGCGACCAGAAGTTGAACCCGTGCGGCACCGCCGTGGCCGGGAAGTTGTTGCCCCGCGAGAAACTACCGCTGGAGTTCGTGCCCCGCGTGGTCAGCACGTAGTCCGTGGGCCGCGCCCGGTCGACCACGGCCGGCGCGGACTTCACCGCGATGTCGTCGACCCAGCCGTTGAACGAGGTCGGCCCCTTCGGGTTGTCGTACGCCACCAGTATCCGCTTGACGGTCTTCCCCGCCGCGACCGAGCCCACCACCGAGGCGACCCGGTTCCACTGGTTGGTGTACAACGACTTCGCCAACCCCTGCCCGCGCGGCGACAGCTCGAACCCGTGCTGGTCACGGGCGCCCAGGTCGCTCAGGTAGGTGCCGTCCGAGAACGCGAGGTCGACCGAGACGTACGTGCTCGGGTAGTTCAGGTCATCGGTGACGAACGACGGGAACACCAGATACGACAACTCGGTGGAGGCCGTCACCGGGATGTCGACCTCGAACACCTTGTTGTACGAGTACCCGCGGTCGCGAGCCACGTGCGTCCCCTGATACCGCAACGCTCGGACGCCGGTGAACCCCGCGCCCGCCTTCGCGTTGTACCCGCCGGTGGCGCCCTTGCCCACCACGGTGCGCATGTTCTGCGCGGGCGGCGTCGTCGAACCGTCGGAGAACTGCACCTCCGCCAACTGGATCAGGTCCACGCCACCGAAGGTCGCCGTGATGTCCAACTGGTAGTAGCGATAGGCGACGTCGTTCGAGGTGTCGTAGACCTTGGTCTGGAACCGCGACCCGAACGCCTCACCCGCCCGTGTGTCGATCACCGCCCACTCGGACTTGTCGTTCGAGCCGCGCAACGTCCAGTTCTTCGGGTCGCGCACCGGCTCGTCGTTGGCCGAGGTCAACGCGTACCGCTTGACCGCGACCGGCTCGGGGAAGGTGAACCGCGCCCAGCCGGTCGGCGTGAACGCCAGCCACTTGGACGCGGTGCTGCCGTCGACCAGGTTCTCCTTCACCTCGCCGGCTTCGGCGTGCTCGGAGTTGGCCTCCACGTCGACGACCCGGTCCGTGACGTTGCCGGGGAGGCCGGTCGAGTCCGTGCCGTCGACGCCGGCGGTCTTCGGCGTGCCGCCCGCGTCCGTCTCCACCGTGCTCAGCCACTTGGGCTGCGGCTGCCCGTCCTCGAAGGACGAGCCGAAAAGCGTCTCGCTCACGGTCTGCTCCCCCGGTGCGGCGGTCGCGGACGACCAGCCTGCCACGCAGCCCAGCACCACCGCCGCGCTCGACAGGACGACCAGGCATCTCCGACCTCGCATGTGCCCCATTGCGCACGCCTCCCGCATTGACCAGCCGACTCGCGGCCAGCGAAACTGCAGGCTGACATCGTTGTCAAGGCCGACGCGCCGGCTTGTCCGCAAGCCTGTCCGATCGCTGCTCCAACCGATCTAGACTCACTCGCTGTGACGGTCCGCAAGTCGCCCCAGGTGGGCACCCCCGCTGGTATGCGCGTGCTCAACCAGCGCGCGGTGCTCGACCGCCTGCGCCGGGGCGGCCCCGCGACCAGACCACAGATAGCGAAGGACACCGGACTGTCCAAACCGACCGTCGGCCAGGCACTGCTGGACCTGGAGCAGCACGGCCTGGTGCGCCCCATCGGCCGCACGACAGCAGGCCCAGGCAGGTCGGCGATGGTCTACGAACCGAACCCCGCCGCCGGCCACGTCCTGGGCATCGACATCGGCCGCCAACGGATCCGCGCCGCCGTAGCGGACCTCGCCGGCTCGGTCATCGCCCGAGTGGACGAACGCAACCGATGCCGAACAGCCGGCGCGGTGGTGCGCACAGTCCGCGAACTCGCCGCCCGGACCGTGTCCGACGCGGGCCTGTCCCTGGACGACCTGGTGGTCAAGGTCATCGGCACCCCGGGCGTACCCGACCCGCACAACCGCACCCTGTACCACGCCCCCAACCTCCCCGGCTGGGAACGACCGGGCCTGCTGGACGACCTGGCGGCCGAACTCGGCCCGGACCTGGTGATCGAGAACGACGCGAACCTGGCGGCAGTAGGCGAACGCGCGTACGGCGCGGCACGGGACGTCGACGTCTTCGTGTGCGTGATGGTCGGCACCGGCATCGGCATGGGAATCGTGGTGGACGGCCGCCTGTTCCGAGGCGCACACGGCGCGGCAGGCGAAATAGGCTACCTGCCCTACGGAGGACAGTCCGAAGTGGATGGTCCACCACGCGGCCAACTGGAAGCCGCCGCAGCAGCGGAATCCGTTGTGGCACTGGCAAAGACCAGAGGAATCAACACGGCGAAGTCGGCCCGCGAGGTATTCGCCCTGGCCAAATCGGGCGACACCCGAGCTCTCTTGGCAGTGCAGGACGAGGCCGAACGCCTGGCCTTCGTCGTCGCCTCGGTAGCCGCCGTGATCGACCCGGAACTGGTCGTCCTGGGCGGCGGCATCGGCAGCAACACCGACCTCCTGCAAGCCCCCTTGGAGGCGGCACTACGCCGAATGACCCCACTGACACCACGAGTGGTGGCCGGCGAACTGGGCGATGGGGCGGTACTCAGCGGCGCCATCGCCATGGGCCTGCGCTCAGCAAGAGACCTGGTATTCGACCGCAGAGGAGCAGTCACTCTCTGAGAGTAGTCGAGTGGCCATCAGCAGGTAATTCACTCAATCGTCGTAGGTGTTAACCGGCCAGTAGTGGCATAGCGTTACCACAACCTCCACCTGGAGGGTGTGTGTCCTTCCGTTGTTGCAAGGGGAGCCGGACGGGGAGTACGGGGGACGTGGTCCCCTCCGGCCGTACACGGGGCAGGTGCCGCGCCCGCAACACACCTGCCTCGTGTAACAACGACCACACCTCCCATCCAAGGTCGAGACGAACCCACGCGCGCGCGTCCCCCACGCCCTTCGCAGTAGGCGCGCGCAGCGCGCACACCCCCGGTTGGGCTGCGTGTCATCCCCGTATGGCCTGCCCGAGTCCTGCTTTTGTGATCATCCTTGGCGGCCAGCCCAGCGGCGAGCGCCGCTCTTCGACCCAGAGCCCGCGCGAGACCGCTCTTCGACCTCACCCAGCAGCGACCGCCGACAACCACCCCACCCACCGGGGATAGATTCCCAGAAACGCCGCTGGAGGACCGAACCCCGATGATCGACTCGTTGGCCATAGCGCTGACCACGCTGGCACTGGCAACAGCCGCCTGGGCACTACTACTGGCAGTGCTGAACAAACCCCTGACCCTGGAAACCAAGCTGACCCTGGGCATCGCCGGCGCAGTAGTACTACTGGAAGCCGGCCTACTGACCCAAGCCGTGATCGGATTCATCAAGCTGGCCGGCGAAGACCGGGACATCGAAGGCCCAACCTTCATCGGCTACCTACTGGGCCCAGTACTGGTACTACCACTGACAGCCTTCTGGGCCCTGGCAGAACGCTCCCGCTGGGGCGCGGCGGTCCTGACGGTCGGCTGCCTGAGCATCCCAGTAATGATCCTGAGGCTGAACCAGATCTGGGCAGGCCATGGCTGACACCCGCTCCGGCCCAGGCAGACTGCTGATAGCCATCTACGGAATCTTCGCGATCGCAGCGACATCAAGATCCGCCGTGCAGATCGCGACGCGCTTCGACCAAGCCCCAGCCGCCTACCTGCTGTCCGCCACAGCCGCCGTGGTCTACCTCCTGGCCACCATCACGCTGGCGATCGGCAACCAAACCTCGCGCCGAGTCGCCTTCCTGTCGTGCACGGTGGAACTGGCAGGCGTCCTGGTAGTAGGCGCGATCAGCCTCCTACAACCATCGTGGTTCCCAGACGCAACGGTGTGGTCCAACTTCGGCAGCGGATACGTCTTCATCCCGCTCGTGCTACCGGTACTGGGCCTGTGGTGGCTGCGCAAGACCCAGCGACATGAGCCGATAAACCCGGCTCAGCCCTGAACGTCGCCAAGTGACTCCAGCACAACCCGCAACGTGCCGGCGAGCGCATCCCGCTCAGCCGGACCCAACGCCGCGAGCAGCCGATGCTCGGTGGCCAGATGATCGGGCAACGTCTCATCGACCAAGGTGTGCCCGTCAACAGTCAGCGCGACAACCACTCCCCGCCCGTCGACCGAACTCGGCTCACGGCTCACCAGGCCGCGTGCTTCCAGCCGGTCCAGCCGCTGGGTGATCGCGCCGGACGTGACCATCGAGGAGCGCATCAGCTCGGTCGGCGTCAGCCGGTGCGGCGGAGCGCTCCGGCGCAGGGTCGCCAGCACGTCGAACGACGCGCGGTCCAGCCCGTGCCGCGCGAACGTCCTGCCCAGCTCACCGTCGACCAGCCGGGCCAGCCGCGACAGCCGCCCCAGCACCGCCATCGGGGAAACGTCCAGGTCGGGCCGCTGCGCGTGCCACTGGTCCAACACGAGGTCGACGTGATCAGCCACGGCTTCGTACCTTAGCGGTGAGGCAAATCACCCACCACTTACCTTAGCGGTGAGCTAGTTTGACTTAGTGCTAAGCAACCGCCTCGTCACCGCGCTGGCCCCGGCCATCTGGGGCACGACGTACTTCGTCACCACCGAGTACCTGCCGCCGGACCGGCCGCTGCTGGCGAGCCTGATCCGGTCGCTGCCGGCCGGTCTGCTCCTGGTCGCGGTCACCCGGCGGCTGCCCGCCGGCGACTGGTGGTGGCGCTCGCTGGTGCTGGGCGCGCTGAACATCGGCGCGTTCCTCCCGCTGCTGTTCCTGGCCGCGTACCGGCTGCCCGGCGGGGTGGCCGCGACCGTGGGCGCGGTGCAGCCGCTGATCGTGGCCGGGCTCGCCGCCGGCCTGCTCGGCCAGCGCATGACGCTGCGCGTCGCGCTGGCGGCGATCGCGGGCGTGGCCGGGGTGAGCCTGCTGGTGCTGCGCGCCAACGCCCAGCTCGACTGGCTGGGCGTGGCGGCGGCCCTGGGCGGCGCGGCCGTCATGGCGGCCGGGACCGTGCTGGGCAAGCGCTGGCGCTCCCCCGCGCCGCTGCTCGCGTCCACCGGCTGGCAGCTCGTCGCCGGCGGGCTGCTGCTCCTGCCGGTGACGCTGCTGGTGGAAGGCGCGCCGCCGGCCCTGACCGCGACGAACGTGGCCGGCTACGCCTACCTCACCACCATCGGCGCGGCACTCTCCTACAGCCTGTGGTTCCGGGGGATCGGCCTGCTGCCGGCCACCGAGGTGACGTTCCTCGGGCTGCTCAGCCCGATCGTCGCGACGGCCGTCGGCTGGCTGTTGTTGGGACAGGACTTGACCGTGGCGCAGGCAATCGGCGCCGTCATCGTGCTCGCGGCGCTCGTCGTCGCGCAGAGGCAAGGAGGAAAGACCGATGCGGATCACCGTGTTCGGAGCGGCGGGCGGCGTCGGCAGCCGGGTGGTGGCCGAAGCCGGGCAACGCGGGCATGAGGTCACGGCGGTCTCCCGCGGGCCACGTCCCGGGTTCGAGGTCGGCGACGCGAGCGTGGCCGCGGACGTGGCCCGGCTCGCCACCGGCCGCGATCTCGTGGTCGGCGCGACCCGACCGGCGCCCGGCCGGGAACGGGAGCTGGCCGTGACCGCCAAGGCGTTGCTGGACGGCCTGCGCGGCACCACGACGAGGCTGATCCTGGTCGGTGGAGCGGGCAGCCTGATCACGCCCAACGGCGTGCTCGTGCACGACGAGCCGGACTTCCCGCCGGACCTGCGGCCGATCGCCCTGGCCTGCACGGAACAGCTTGACGTGGTCCGGGCCGAGTCCGAAGTGGACTGGACGTACCTGAGCCCGCCCGCGGTCCTGGAGCCCGGTGAGCGGACCGGCGGCTACCGGCTGGGGCGGGACGACCTCATCGTCGACGCCGAGGGGAAATCCGCCATCTCCCTGGAGGACTTCGCCGTGGCGCTGCTCGACGAGGCCGCCCTGCCCCGACACCGCCGGACCCGGTTCACCGTCGGCTACTAGTCCGCTAGCCCAGCTCGGAGCACTTCCGCGCATCCGGGTCGAGCGCCGCCTTCGGCGCCCACCGCACGTTCGCGAGCGACGCCTGGAACGCCCCGTCCGTGTACACCAGGAACGGCGTGTTGACGTTCTCCAGGTCCAGTCCCCCGGCCGCGAAACACGACACCGGGATCTTCACCGTCGTCTTGGCCCCGGCGGGCAGACCGCTGAACAGGTTGGTGGCATTGACTTCCGCGAAACACGGGTACACGCAGTGCGCGCTCACCACCGTCCGGTTCACCGGGGCCTGGTGCACGATCACGTCGAACACCAGCGCCCCGTCGGCGTTGAGGTAGCCCCGGAGATCACTGCCACCAGCCGTGTTCTGCAGGTAGACCTGCCCGGGGCCACTCCCGGTCCACGTCGTCTTCAACGCGTCACCCTGCACGTTGACGTCCGACGGCAGCACAGTGAGCGCGCTGTGCGCCGCCTCGCCGTCGGGGCCGATCTCCGTGCCGCCCCAGTTGTCCGCTGATCCGATGAATCCCTTGTAGGGAGCGATGTCCTGACGGTTGAACAGCTCCAGGTCCTCGGTGGCCGTGCCGCCGCCGCCGTCGCCCGAACACCCGTGGTCCGGCGAGGTCTCGTCCAGCCGGCCGACCTTCCCGGTCTGCCACGAGCGCAACCCGTAGCCGGGCTTGAACAACGGGTGGTAGCCCTCCATGCCGGGGTTCAACGGCGTCTGGCAGGCGCCGCGCGGCCACGAGTACGACAGCGTGCCGGTGAAGCCGGGGTACGTGTGACGCCCGCGCACCAACAGGTCCGCGACCCCGCCGCCCTCGGTGCCCGGCAGCCACGCGGCCACGAAGGCGTCCGACCGGTTCAGCTCCCTGTTGACGTGCAGCGGACGCCCGGACACGAAGACCGTGACCACCGGCGCGCCCTTGCCGCTCACCTTGTCCAGCACCGCCAGGTCCTGGGGGTGGAGCTTCGCGGCCTCCAGCGTGCGCTTGCCGAGGTCACCGACACCTTCCGCGTACGGGGTCTCGCCGATCACGGCGATCACCGCGTCGAACCCGGCCGGGTCGACGTCCCCGGTCTCGGAGAACACCACGTTCGCCGCCCCCAACGCCTCCCGCAGACCACCGAGGATGGTGGTGCCGTTGGGGAAATCGGCGTTGGTGTTGCCCGTGCCCTGCCAGGTCAGCGTCCACCCGCCGGTCTGGTTCTGGAGGCTGTCCGCGCTCTTGCCGACCACCAGCACCCTGGACCGCGGCTTGAGCGGCAGCACCCGGCCGTTGTTCTTCAGCAGCACCTGGGACTTGCGCACCGCCTCACGGGCCAGCTTGCGGGCCTCCAACGCGCGCGCCGAGCCCGCGTGCTCCCGCGAGGAGGGCTTCTCGCCGTCCAGCACGCCGCTGCGCAGCTTCACCCGCAGGATGCGCGTCACCGCGTCGTCGATGCGGGCCGGCGGGATCTGACCGCTCTCCACCTGCGCGACGGTGTTGGCGATGAACGCCTTCCAGTCGTTGGGCACCATCACCACGTCGATGCCGGCGTTGATCGCCTGCGGGCAGCTTGCGTTCGTGCAGCCCGGGACCTGCCCGATGCCGTTCCAGTCCGACACCACCAGACCGTCGAAGCCGATCTTGCCCTTGAGGATGTCGTTGAGCGCCAGTGTGCTGCCGTGCAGCTTGCCTTCGTTGATGCCCAGATCGTCGTTGGTCCAACTGTTGAACGACACCATGACGGTCTGTGCGCCGGCGGCCAGCGCGCCGTAGTACCCCTGGCCGTGGATATTGATCATGTCCGCGACGGAGGACGGGTTGACGCCCTGGTCCTTGCCGCCGATCGTGCCGCCGTCGCCGATGAAGTGCTTGGCCGTGGCCAGCACGTCCACCCGGCGGCGGCCGTCGCCCTGGAGGCCCTTGACCGCCTCGTACCCGTAGGCGCGGGTGATCCGGGGGTCCTCGGAGTAGCCCTCGTAGGTGCGGCCCCAGCGGTCGTCCCGGACCACCGCCAGCGTCGGCGCGAACGCCCAGTCCTGCCCGGTCGCCCGGATCTGCTCGGCGGTGGCGTCGTGGACGTCCCGGATCAGGCACGGGTCGTGCGCCGCGCCCAGGCCGATGTTGTGCGGGAAGACAGTCGCGCCGTAGACGTTGTTGTTGCCGTGCACGGCGTCGATGCCCCAGATCACCGGGACCTTCGTGCGGGTGGACGTGGAGGCGTTCCAGTAGGCGTCGGCGAGGTCCAGCCAGGCCCGCGGGGCGGCGTGCTTGTCACGGCCGGGCCACGACCCGCCGCCGTTGAGCACGGAGCCGATGCCGTGCTCGCGGACCTCGTCGGGGGTGATCGCGGCGATCTCCGGCTGGGTCATCTGGCCGACCTTCTCGGCCAGGGTCATCGACGCGACGATCGTGCGGATCCGCCCTTCGTCGGCCGGGTTCGACCCGACCCGGCTGCGGACCTCGGGCCAGTCGGCGAGCGTGGGCAGGCGGTGCTCGATCCGCGCGCAGCCGTGCTCGGTGCGGGGCTCCCCGATGACCGGCCGGCGCGGTGACGCGTCGGGCGCGGCGCTCGCGACCCCGGTGACCAGCCCGGTGGCGAGCAGCACGGCCAGCGCGGTGCTCAGGTGTCTGCGGGACATCTCTGGGCCCTTTCCTCGGCGGGTGCGGCGGCGTTGTCCCGCCCGATCCTGACCGGGCGCACCCCCTCGGTCAAGGACTTCGTGGAAGCGCTTCCACGCAGGTCGGCGGCAACGACCCGGCCGGGGTGGCGGGGACCGGACCGACATAGCCTCACCACGCAGGCAACACTTCCGCCCCGGCTGGACACGAAGAGGCATGACGACCGAAGACCCTGACGACCGCGCGCTGTGGTCCCAGGCCGCGGCGGGCAGTGGGTTCGCCTTCGGGGTGCTGTTCGACCGGCACGCGAAGGCGGTCTACAACCACTGCTTCCGGCTCACCGCGTCGTGGGCCGCCGCCGAGGACCACTTGCAGAACACGTTCCTGGTGGCGTGGCGCAAGCGGGACCGGCTGCGGCTGGAGCGCGACTCGGCGCTGCCGTGGCTGCTGGCCGTGGCCACCAACGTGGTGCGCGGCGAACGGCGCACGGCGGCGCGGCGGCTGCGGCTGTTCCACCGCGTGCCGGTGGAACAGCCGGTGCCCGACCACGCGGACCTGGTCGCCGCCAGGGTGGACGACCAGCGGCGGATGAAGGAGCTGTTGGCCGCGGTGGACCGGTTGCCGCGCAACGAACGCGAGGCGCTGGCGCTGTGCGTGTGGTCGGGCGTGTCGTACTCCGACGCGGCCGGCGCGCTGGGCATCGCCGAGAGCAGCGTGCGGGCTCGGGTCAGCAAGGCCAAGGCCCGGCTGACCAAGCTGCTCGACGCGCGCCGCGAGGTCGTCCCGCTCACCGCGCTCACCGTGGAGGACCGATGAACAGCACGCTGCCCCCGGCCCGCGACCTGCCGCCAGGCCGCCAGGCCGAGATCCGGGCCGAGGTCGAACGCGCCGTCACCGCCCGCCGCGCCGTCCGTCAGGCGCCGCTGATCACCGCCGCGGTCGCCGCCGTCGCAGTGGTGGCCGCGGTCGTATTCCTTGCGCCGTGGCAGCGGAACAACACCGTCGCGCCCGCCCAGAGCACCACCACGACCGCGCCGACGATCTCGACGGTTCCCACAACGACCAAGCCGGTGATCCGTGGCCTGTCTCCGCAGCGGGTCGTGGAGATCGAGGAGGGCTGCCCGACCGTCGCGGGCGTGTCGAAACAGGCCACGCTGTATCAGTACATCGAGGACGAAGCGGGCAAGTTCGGTCTGCTCTACACCGACGACACCGTGCTGGGCTGCACGATCGACGGCCCAGCGATGCCGTACAACTCCGGCTTCGGCTCCGGGCTGCCCCTGGACTGGCTGCCGGGCCACTTCTCGGTGGACGACAACAGCAGCGTGGCCGGCGGCGACAGCCCGGGGAACAAGGACGTCTACCGGGGTCGACCCGGCCTGCGGTCGGTGTCCGGCCGGATCAGCTCGAACGTCGCCCGCGTCACCTACACCCACGACGGCCGGACCGTGGAGGCCACCATCGCCAACGGCACCTACGTGGCCCGCATCGCGCACCCGACCACGTGGACCATCCCGGACCACGACGCCGCGGGCGTGGTGCGCGTGTACGACACCGTGAACCGGGAGATCGGCTCCAGCGACGATCTCTACGACCGCTGCTTCGTCACGCGGGACAAGCAAATCGTCTACGGCGCGCGGACGGGAGTGGACCCGGCCACCTGCCTGCCCGCGAACCCCTGGCGGTGACGGGGATCAGGAGGGCCGCTCCGGCGGCCTTCCGCCCACACCCCGATACGGCAGCGTCTGGCTGTAGACGATGCTGGTCGTGGTGCTGCCGAACGCCGCCAGCTCGTTGACGACCTGCTCCAGGTGCGGCATCGAGGTGGCGGCGATCTTCAGCGTGTAGCAGTCCTCGCCGGTGGTGCGCAGGCACTCCAGGACCTCGGTCCGCTCGTCGAGCAGCCTCCGCAACGGCTCGTGCCGGCTGCCGGGGTATTTCAGGCGCACCACGGCCAGCACGCCGAACCCGACCTTGTCCAGGTCCACGGCGGCGCGGTAGCCGGTGATCACCCCCGCCGACTCCAGCCGTTTGACGCGTTCGGTGGTGGCCGAGGCGCTGAGGTTGACCCGGCGGCCGAGTTCGGTGAGCGCGACCCTGCCGTCCCGTTGCAGCTCGACCAGGATCGCCCAGTCCGTCGCGTCCAGGGTCTCGGTCATCCGGCCAACCTACCGGGGAATCCGTGGCGCGACACGCCCGATGCCGTGAGGAATCCCTTCAGCGGCGGAGCGTTCGGGCCTAGCCTTGATCACGTGCTGATCGGTGTGAACGTTCCGAACTTCGGGCCTGGCACGTCGCCGGGCGTGCTGCGCGACTGGGCGCGGACCGTGGAGGGGCTGGGTTTCGACCTGCTGATGATGTCCGACCACGTGGCGGTGACGCCCGATGTGGCGGAGCAGTACCCGGCGCCGTTCTACGAGCCGTTCACCACGCTGTCGTGGCTGGCCGGCGTCACCGAGCGGATCACGTTGGGCACCACGGTGCTGATCGCGCCGTACCGGCATCCGCTGCTGGTCGCCCGGATGGCGGCGAACCTCGCCCAGCTCAGCGGCGGGCGGTTCGTGCTCGGCGTCGGCGTCGGGTGGGCTCGGCAGGAGTTCGAAGCGCTCGGAGTCCCCTTCCGGCAACGGGGAAAGCTCACCGACGAGCTGATCGTCGCGGTGCGCTCGGCGTGGGAGGCCGAGGCCGACTACGGGCCGGCGCGGACCCCGATCTGGGTAGGCGGGCACAGCGATGGCGCACTGCGGCGGGCGGTGCGGCACGGGGACGCGTGGCACAGCCTGCGACTCACGCACTCGTCGTGGCGCGATGCGTTGGCACGCCTGGAAACCATCGCCGCCGAGGAACAGAAACCGGTGCCCGCCTTGACCCCGCGCATCCTGCTGCGGCTCACCGACCGACCGCTGGAGGACCGGCGGATAGGCGAGGGATCGGTCGAGCAGGTGGTCGGCGATCTGACGGAACTGCGTGCGCAGGGCGCGCAGGCCGTGGTGCTGGACCCGTACGCGGGTGATCCGGACGAGACCCTGCGCCCCGAAGTGGCGTGGCACGCGCTCGCCACCGTGCGAAAGGAATTCCGTTGAACGAACAGCATCTTCGCCGCGCGATCGCACTGGCCGCCGAGGCCCGCGCGGGCGGCAACCCGCCGTTCGGGTCGCTGCTGGTGGGCCCGGACGGGACGGTGCTGGCGGAGGAGCGCAACTCCAGCCTCACCGACGGCGACATCACCGCGCACCCGGAACTGAAGCTGGCCCGTTGGGCGGCCCGCGAACTCGACGCCGAGACCGCCGCCGGCACCACGATGTACACCAGTTGCGAGCCGTGCGGGATGTGCGCGGGGGCGTTGGCGCGCTCCGGGCTGGGGCGGGTGGTGTTCGCGCTGTCGGTCGAGCAGCTCAACGGGCTCAAGACGACCGGCGGGTTCCCGGAGGTGCCGGCGGAAGGCCCTGCGCTGTACGACGAGGCACGCGTGCCGGTGGAGGGCTACTACGTGTAGCCGAAGCCGGCCGCCGGACCGTTCTGCTACGTTCCCGAGAATGCGTGGAGGCTCGACGCACGGCCGTGCCATGGTCGCGATCGGCAAGGCGTTCGCGGCGCTCGTCTACCTGGTGGTGGTAGCGCTTTTCGGCTCAGGGGCGGTCGCTCACGCGTCCGAGGCCCGGAGCTGCGAGTGCGCGACCCCGTCGATCGACCGTTACCAGCAGTGGCTTGCGTCCGGCGAGGGCACCACCGTGCCGCCGACCGGCAGCCTGCTCGTCCGCGAGCGCCACGGGTACGCGGCCAAAGTGGACTTCCTGAACGCCGAGTGGCACGTGGTCGTCCTGTGGCTGGGCAACAAGTTCGAGGCGCAGGCCGACCTCTCCCGGTCGGCCGGCTTCTGGCTGACGTACAGCGCGACCGACGACCTCTACGTCCAGTTGCGCCCGGCCTCGCACTGGAGCGGCGGTGACAAGTGGCTCACGCTGGTGCCGTCGACCGGCGGCAGGCTGGTGCGGAAGTTCTTCCGCTTCGCGCCGGACAAGTGGACGTGGCTGCCGGAGTTGGGCGAGCCGTCGCACTCGTTCGCTTCGGCGTTGAGCGAGGCGCGCGGTCTGGTCTTCGTCGGCAAGACGCCGAACAGGCTCGACTTCCGCGGACTGCGCGTCGACCGGTACCGGCCGCCCTGCCTCTGAGCCCACCCGCTCATCCTGCGCGGAGAGCGCTTGGTTCACCGCCAGCTTTCGCGCTTTCGCTGTAGCCCGTCGAGGATCAGGTCCAGCCCGACGTCGAACTCCTCGGTGTACGCGTAGCCGGGCTTCAGGACGCGGTCGGCGATCATCTCGGTGAGGTGTGGGAACTCGCCGCCGGGCAGCTTTTCCAGGATCGAGCCCGCCACGTTCGCCAGGTCGGCGGGTGACGCGAACGGCAGGCTGAGCTCCTGGAGCGTGAACCCGTAGATGTAGCTGTCCAGCACGGAAAGCGCGTGGGCCGCGCCCGGGATCGAGAAGCCTCCTGACCGGAGGCGGCCGATCACGGCGTCGTGGTGGCGCAGGGTCGCGTGGCCGGGGTTCGTCCGTGAGTCCATCAGGCTGATCGCCCACGGGTGGCGGGTCAGCGCGCCGCGCATCGAGCCTGCCCGCTGCCGCATCGCGGTCCGCCAGTCGACGTCGTCCGAGGGGAGTTCGATCTCGCCGAAGACGAGGTCGACCATGCCGTCGAGGATCACGTCCTTGTTGCGGAAGTGGTGGTACAGCGACATCGCCTCGACGCCGAGCCGCTCGGCGAGCTTGCGCATGCTCGGCACACCGGTGCCGGCTTCGTCCGCCATCGCGACCGCCGTGCGCAGCACCGCCTCCTTGCTGAGCGAGTTTCGGCGGGGCGGGTCGGCCGGCTCCGGGGCCACGCGGTTCTCCTGTCTGCGGTGCTTGCGCTACTTGACAACCTTACACTGCAAGGTTGTACCTTACGGCGTAAGGGCAGGCCGTCGCGAGCCGAGGAGATGGTTGTGGAACCGATCGTTGTGGACGGAACCGGGGCGTCGGGCACGGGGAAGCGGCTGTGCGTCGTCGGCGCGTCCGGGAAGCTCGGGCGCTACCTGGTGCGGCACGCGTTGGACCGCGGGTACGAGGTCGTCGGTGTGTGCCGGGAGCAGAGCGTGGCCAAGCTCGCCGAGTTCGAGGGACGGATCACGGTGATCCCCGGAGCGACCGACGGCCGCGCGGCCATCGCCCGGGCGGTGACCGGGTGCGACGCCGTGCTGACCGTGCTGGTGCCGTGGGGAAGGAACCACTACGCCTCCGGGACCGCCCAGGCGGTGCTCGACCACGCACGTCCGGGCGCCCGTCTGGTGTTCTCCTGCGGCTGGCACATCACCCGTGACGGGAAGGACGTGTACTCCCGGAAGTTCAAGGTGTACGCGGCCGTGTTCGGGTGGCTGGCGAAGGCGGTCCGCGTGGTGGACGTGGACGACCAGGTGGAGGCGTGCCGGAGGATCTTCGCCAGCGACACGGACTGGACGGTCGTGCGCGGCAGCGACCTGGAGGAAGGCGACAGCCAGGGCCTGCCGGTGTGGAGCAGGCACGTGGGCGACCCCGTCCTCGCGAGCAACCTGACCCGTCGCGTGGACTACGCCCGGTTCATGGTCGAGGCGGTGGAGGACGACGCCCTCATCCGCGAGGCCCCGGCCATCGTCGGCCGGCAGACCCCGTCGGCTCTCGCCCACGCCGACCGGCCGGCGTGACGGTCCGACCCGCCGACGCCGGCCCAACCGGTTGTGACGAGCCGACCCCGCTGCTCGCCGACCTGCGACACAGGCGTGCCGCCGGCCGGATGCATCGATCCACGATTCGGTTCCCGATGGAATTCGACCACTTCGCGGAAGCGCTCTACTCGATTGGTCGTCCGCCGATCGAGTTAAGCGTTTCCGTATGGCAGACAACCGCGCCGCGTTAGCCCTATCCAGGGCGGATGTCGCTATCCGCGCCGACCGCGTACCCCAACCGGTTATATCTCCGCGAAATCCGCAGAAGGTCGGACGACTTCTCCCCCCGCCACTGCCAATATGGCTCCCGGCCGAGGGGGAAGGCGGGGTTCCCGGGTGGCGAGGGAGATCGTGTGTTCATTCGCCGAATTGGACGCGATCGGCGAGGCGCTGCGCATCGACGTGCGCCGGTTCCCGTTCACCATCGGCCACCACGGATCGACGCGCGACGAGCGGTTGGCCGTGGTGGCCGCCGTGCACCGTGACCTGGTGGCGCGCGACCTGGTCCGGGGCGACGAGTTCGCGCCCGAGCTGGTCGAGTCGCTGCGCCTGTTCGCCGGGGGGCGCGTGGCCGTCGCGCTGGTCGGCACGTCGGGAGGCAGCGCGCCGGTGGCGCTGGCCGTAGCCGACGACCGGAACGGTGTCCTCGCGGTGCGGCGCGGTGAGTCGATCGCGTTCCAGCAGCGCCACCCGGACACCGTCGTGCGGGCGCTGGTGGACCTGCTGCCGCCGGTCCCGCCGGGCCCCGGCTCGTCGGTCACGGTGTCGGCCACGGCTCCCCCGGCGGACGAGGACTTCTCGGAGTTCCGCTTCACCACCAGGCTCAAACCCGCGGCCCGCCCGTCTCGGGCAGTGGTGGACGACATCCTGCGCCGCCCCCGGCTCGGCGCGGGCTACTTCGCCGTGACGTCGGGCCGGACGGACCTCGGCACGCTGAACTACCTCGACACGGACGTCGGGCGGTACGCGGTGATACCCGGCGCCGACCGGAACGGCCTGCTCTCCGCCACCTACACACCGGCCGACCAGGCGACCTTGACCCGGCACCTGGCCCGTCTCGTGGATTCACCCGAATGACGGGGAACGGGCGTTGGGGGCCACGCATCCGACCCACCGGACCGCGCCATCACGCTTTGTCACAAGCTCTGTACCGAGCGTCAGATCAGGTGTCCTCCAGGGGAGTGAGATCACCATGGCGGTAAACGGGTTCTTCGCCGGCCTGAGCGGCATGTCCACCGCGGTCGACGGCTTCCGCGCGGCCACCGCGGCCGGCTTCGTCATCAGCCCGAGCGGTGGCGCGGCCCTCCTCGGCGCGATCGACGAGATGTCACTGGCGACGGAACTGGCGCTGGCCGATGCCGCCGTGCTCAGCCAAGAGCCTCCGCTGGGAACGACACCCGCGGCGGAGGTCTACAAGCCGTTCCTCGCAACGATCGCCAGCGACCCCGTGCAGGGGTTCCTCCCGGCGGTCGAGAAGTTCGCGAAGGACCTGGCCCGACTCCGCACCGACGTGCAGCAGGCCATGGACCGCTACCAGTCCACCGACGAAGACCGCGCACAAAGCCTGAAAACCATCGGCGGCACGACCCTCAGCGCTTGACCGACCGGGGAGCACCAGTGAACTCTCGACGGGGCCTGGCCGGCCTGATGATCGCGCTGCTCGCCGTCACCGCCTGCGGCACAACGGTTTCCGGCGTAGCCCGGCGTGCTTCGACCACCTCCGTCAGCGCCACCGGCAGCCCTCCCGGCGGCGTCACCGGAAGCACGTCGCGCACTGCCGACCCGAGCGAGTTCCTGGAGCGCACCGATCCGTGCACCCTGGTCACGAGGGCCGAAGCCGAAGGTGCTCTGGGAACGCTGCGCCAGGAACCCCTGGCGCGTCGCCTGGGAACGGCGACGACGTGCGCGTTCTCGCCCAGAACCGCCACTTTCATCCTCGCCATCCGCACCAACGTGGGGCTCGCCGGCGTGCTGCCCAACGGCGGCACGATCAAGGAGATCACCGTCGGCGACCGGCCCGCGAAGGAACTGCCGGACGCGAGCACCGGAAGCTGCGGCGTCTACCTGGGCGTCACCGAGCAGTCGCGAGTAGACGTCGTGGTCAACGCGACCAGCAGCGGCGAGGACCCGTGCCCGATCGCGTTGCGGGTGGCCCAGTGGGTCGAACCGAGACTGCCGTAGCACCGAGCCGGAAGGGGCAGGGAGATGAACCAGGGACCTCCGGGGAAGCCGTCGGACGTGTACGGCCGCTACCACCTGGACCGGCACACCGAGGCCCGCACGGGTCGCGAACTGCAGGAGCGGGTCGATCGCGAGCACGAGGTCCAGTACGGGCCGTTCGGCCCCTACATCGGCGAGTTGATAAATCCGGGCCGAGTCGACGACCTGCTGGACCGGCAGGCGGCGCAACTGAAGGACGGAGTGCTCACCCGGTCCGCACCGGACCAGCCCGCCGTCTACTACCAGGCGATCCCGCACCAGGACCTGTACGACGGCGTGCACCACGGCGTCGATCCCGGCCAGGTCGGCGACATGGGCACCGTGTGGACCGACCTCGGCAACAAGCTGGCCACGTTCAACCAGGCCATCGCCACCGCCATCGGCAACAGCGAGGCCGACTGGGTGGGCAGGGCCGGCGACGGGGCGCGGCAGGCGTTGGCGGACATGGGGAACCGTGCCGGCGAGACCGGTGTGTCGGCGCAGTTGGCGGGCACCTTGTTCACCCAGCAGTCGCGGGCGCTGACGGACGCCAAGAACACCGTGCCTCCGCCGCCCGCCGTGCCGTTCGACGTGCGGGCGGCCAACGACCGGCTGATGTCGATCACCGATCCGATCCTGCTGACCCAGCAGGCGGCTGCCGACCGGGCCGCGTTCGAGCAGCAGCAGAAGGACCACCGGGAAGCCGCACGGGTCGTGGAGACCTACGACCGGACCGTGGCACAGACAGCAGCCGCCCAACCCGCCTTCGCCCCCGCGCCCGTCGCCCCGGCACAACGTGTCGAGCCCGACCCCGTCACGCCGCCGGGTTCGGGTGACCCGAGCGGCCGGAAGTCCGCGCCGGTCCCGGCCGTCGGCGGCACCACCGAGACCTCCACGACCACCGCGCCGCCCGGTGGTCACAAGGCGGAGGTCGGGCCGACCGGCGGCAACACCGGTGGCACAACGCAGACCAGCGGCACCGGCGTCGGGCAGGTCGGTGGCCACGCTCCTTCGCCCGGCACGGGAAACGGTCCGGGTGGGCCGTTGCCGACTGCCGTCCCCGCCTCCGGCCGAGCCGGGCTCGGCCTTCCAGCGAGCAGGGTCGGTGGCGGCAAGGCCGGCGGCGGCCGGTCGGGCGGCATCCCCGGCGGCGCGGCGGCGGCCAAGGGTTTCCGTGGCGGCGTGCCCGGACCCGGTGTACCGGGTGGTGGGGCCGGATCCGGTGTCCCGGGCGGTGGGGCCGGGACAGGTGCCCTGCCGGGCGCCGGGTCGACCACAGGCGGCACGGGACGCGGTGGTCCGGCCGGCGCGACGACGGGTGCCGGCCGTGGCGCGCCAGGAGGACCGGGCGGCATCCCCGGCATGGCCGGCGTGGGGCCAGGCGGCGCACGGGGCGAGGAGGACATCGAACACCAGACCCCTTCGTACCTGGTGGAAGCCGACCCGGACGAAGTCTTCGGCGCCAACGAAACCACCGCACCACCAGTGATCGGCGACTGGAGCCAGTGAGCGCCCTCTGAAGCTGCGTCGACGCGACCGCTCGGTCCGCGCTGAGCCATGGGCTGGTGCGCGACGGGCTCGCGCCGGCAGTCGACGGCGACCCGCAGCCAGCCTGCCCGCCGAGCGGATCGTGTTTCTCAGTACCTCGCTGACCTGCGGAAACAGAAACTTTGAAAAAAGTTCGAGGTCCGTGTCGATCCAGCGGTCCCCCCGATCGTCGCGTTGGCAAGACGACCGAGAAGGGACCGCAGAGATGACCACCACCACCGTTCCCCAGACCGCCGCCGACCGCGCCACCGACAAGACCACCCGCCGCAACAACCTGGTGCTCGCCGCCTTCCGCGTCGTGGTGTCCTTCCTGTTCGCCTGCCACGGCCTCCAGGGCTTCGGTCTGCTCGGCGGCATCGACGGGCAGGGCACAGCGGTCCCGTTCGGGTCGTTCCCCGGCTGGTGGGGCAGCGTGCTCGAACTGGTCTGCTCGGTCCTGGTGCTGGTCGGCGTCGCGGCGCGGCCCGCCGCCGTGCTGTGCTCCGGCGCGATGGCCTACGCCTACTTCGTCGTGCACCAGCCGACCGGGCTGCTGCCCCTGCACAACATGGGCGAGCTGGCGGCCGTCTACTGCTGGGCGTTCCTGCTGATCGCGGTGCTCGGGCCGGGGTCGTTCACGCTGGGCCGCGCGTTCCGCCGCTGACCCCCGAACTGTCTGACAAATCCTCACCGCCGAGTAAAGATAAGCACGTCAACACTCCGAAAGGGACACGAAGATGCGTTTCATGGTGATCGTCAAGGCCACTCAGGACTCCGAGGCCGGCGTCATGCCCAGCGACGACATGCTCCGCGAGATGGGCGCGTTCAACGAGGAGCTGGTGAAGGCGGGCGTGATGCTCGCCGGCGAAGGCCTGCACCCCAGCGCGAAGGGCGCCCGGGTGTACTTCAACGGCGACCAGCGGACCGTGGTGGACGGTCCGTTCACCGAGACCAAGGAACTCATCGCGGGCTACTGGCTGCTGGAGCTGAAGTCCCTGGAGGAAGCGGTCGAGTGGGTCAAGCGGGTGCCGAACCCCACCGGCGAGGAGTCGCAGATCGAGATCCGCCAGGTCTTCTCCATCGAGGACTTCCAGGCCCCGCAGGACATCGTGGACCACGAGGAGAAGCTGCGGGAGCAGGTCGCCGCCCAGCGGGGCGAGTGACCGGCGGACACCCCGCCTTGCCGACGCGCGTCGGAAGCTGATCTGATGACAGATCATGACAGCTTCCGATGCGCGTCGTGCTGTCGAGGCGGTCTGGCGGATCGAGTCGGCACGGCTGATCGCGGGTCTCGCCCGGATGGTGCGCGACGTGGGCACGGCCGAGGAACTGGCCCAGGACGCCCTGGTCAGCGCCCTGGAACAGTGGCCGGAGACGGGTATCCCGCGCAACCCGGGCGCGTGGCTGATGACCGCCGCGAAGAACCGGGCCGTCGACCAGATCCGGCGCAGGCAGAACTACCAGCGCAAGCTGGAGGAGATCGGGCGCGGCCAGGAGCAGGACCACGCTCCCGACGCCGGCTCGGCGGTGGGCGACATCGACGACGACCTGCTGCGGCTCGTGTTCACCGCGTGCCACCCGGTGCTGTCCACCGAGGCGCAGGTCGCGTTGACCCTGCGGATGCTGGGCGGCCTGACCACCGACGAGATCGCGCGGGCGTTCCTGGTGCCGGAGTCGACCGTGGCGCAGCGGATCGTGCGGGCGAAGAAGACCCTGGCCAAGGCGAACGTGCCGTTCGAGGTGCCCGCCGAGAACGAGCGCGACGCCCGCCTGGCCAGCGTCCTGGGCGTCATCTACCTGATCTTCAACGAGGGCTACTCGGCCACCGCCGGCGACGACTGGATGCGCCCCGCGCTGTGCGCGGACGCCCTCCGGCTGGCCCGCGTGCTGGCCGGCCTGATGCCCCGCGAGCCCGAGGTGCACGGCCTGGTGGCGCTGTTGGAGATCCAGGCGTCCCGGTCACGGGCCCGGATCGGCCCCAACGGCGAGCCGGTGCTGCTGATGGAGCAGAACCGGGCGCGCTGGGACCAGTTGCTCATCCGGCGCGGCCTGGCGGCGCTGGAGAAGGCGGGCGGCGGGCCGTACTCGCTGCAGGCGCGGATCGCGGCGTGCCACGCCCGTGCCCGCACGCCCGAGGAGACCGACTGGACCCTGATCGCCGGGTTCTACGAGGCGCTGGCGCTGGTGGCGCCGTCCCCGATCGTGGCGCTCAACCACGCGGTGGCGATCGGCATGGCGTTCGGGCCGGAGGTGGGCCTGGAACTGGTGGACGAGCTGGTGGACGAGCCCGCCCTGAAGGGCTACCACCTGCTGCCCAGCGTGCGCGGCGACCTGCTGGCGAAGCTCGGCCGCCCCGCCGAGGCGCGTGAGGAGTTCGAGCGGGCCGCCGCCATGACCCGCAACGAGCGCGAGCGCACCCTCCTGCTGGACCGCGCCGCCGCCTGCGGCTGAGGCACTATCGGGAGGTGGATCTCCGCTACCGCCCGATGACGCCGGCCGACCTCCTCGCCCTGGACGACTCGTTCACCACGGACACCGTGTTCGACGTGGTGTCGAACCCGCTCGGCTTCGCGTTGGAACCCGTCCCGGTCGACCCTCCGCTGGTCAAGGTGTACCCGCCGGACGAAGATGATCTGCCGACAGACGGTTTCGTCGCCGTGGACGACGAGCTGCGCGGATTCGTCTCGCTGGAGATCGTCGGCTGGCACCGCAGGCTGGTCCTGCGGCAGGTCACGGTCGCCCCGAGCCACCGCGGCCGAGGCATCGGCCGCAGGCTGGTGGAACTGGCGCTGGACTACGGACGGGCGAACGACGCCCGCACGGCGTGGCTGGAGACGTCGAACGTCAACGTGCCGGCGATCCGGGCCTACCAGCGGATGGGTTTCGCCCTCTGCGGCCTGGACACCACCCTCTACCGGGGCACGCCCGCCGAAGGCGAGATCGCCCTGTACCTCGCCAAGGCGCTCTGACCGGGGCAGCACGCTCCAACAAGTGGCGAGGGCGCTCCAGCAAGGCTGAGCGTCGGGGAAGCGTCCGACCGCGAACGCGCCGGGCACGACGCCCACCGCGCAGAACCTCCGTATGCCGACCGATGTCTCCGCACCAGTGCGGAGAGCACCGTAGAACCATGACCGACCAGTGGAACGCCTCAGAGCGCAACGAGACCCCTGCCCAGCGCAACGACCGGAACTACGCGGAGATCCTCCAGGAGATGCGGGTCGCGCAGACCGGTGTGCAGTTACTGCTGGCGTTCCTGCTGACGTTGGCCTTCACCCCGCGGTTCGGCACGCTCAGCGCGTTCCAGCTACAGATCTACGTGCTGAGCCTGGTGCTCGGCGCGACCTCCACGGCCCTGCTGATCGCGCCCGCGCCGTTCCACCGGCTGGTGTTCCGCCGCCGCCTGAAGAACGAGCTGGTGCGCACGTCCAGCCACCTCCTGCTGGCGGGACTGGTGCTGCTCAAGCTGGCCCTCGCCACCGCGCTGCTGCTGATCCTGGACGTGGTGCTGGGCCTGTGGCCGGCGGTGTGGATCACCACGGGACTGGTGCTGTGGTTCGGTTTCTGGTGGTTCCTGCTGCCGCTGCGCTACCGCTCGCGGTCAGCCCACGCGGTGCCGGACCGCCTCGCGGGCGATGTCGGTGCGCGACCGGACGCCGAGCTTCGCGAGCACGTGTGACACGTGGGTGGCCACCGTCCGGCCGGACAGGAACAGGCGTTCGCCGATCTGCCGGTTGGACAGGCCGGTGACCACCAGCTCGGTGACCTTCAGCTCCATCGGGGTGAGGCTGTCCCAGCCGTGCGTGGCCCGCCGGTGCTTGGCGTGCGGGCCGCGCCGGATGCCGAGTTCCCGCAGCCGCGCCAGCAGCAGGGTCGCGTCCCAGTCCGCCCCGAGCGCCGTGTGCAGGTCGACGGCGTGGCTCAGCGCCGCGCGGGCGGACGTGCGGTCGCCCGCCGAGGCGAACACGACGGCCGCCGCACCCAGCGCCTTGGCCCGCGGCAGCGGACGGCCCGCCACCCGGTACTCCTCGGCGGCGTGCAGCAACCCGACCGGGTCGCCCGCCACGAGCGCACGGCAGTAGGCGGCGGACGCGCGGCGGTGCGGCACGTCCATCTCGGCGGCCAGCCGCTCGGCGCGGGCCACCGCCGCCGACGCGTCCTCGCCCAGCTCCACGGCCAGCCGCACGGCGTCGGGCAGCAGGTCCTCCACCGACGCCATGCCCTCGACCAGCACGGCCAGCGCCTCGCGCGGCCGGCCCGCCTGCTCCAGCGCCATGCCGGTCGCCAGCGCCAGCGGGCCGACGACGTGCCCTTCCACGCCCGCGCCCGCCGCGTCCAGGTGCCGACGCGCGCCCTCGGCGTCGCCCCGGTGCAGGTGGATCAGGGCCGCCACGCCGTGATCCAGCGGGACACCATGGGGTGCTTGAGGTCGTCGGCGAGCAGGTCGACGTCGACCAGCGCCTCGTCCCACCGGCCCGCGTCCAGCAGGAGCTGCCCGAGGGCGCTCTGCGCCTGCGCGAGCCGCACGATGTTGCCGACCTGGTCGGCGGCGTGCCGGACGACGCTCGCGGACGCGATGGCCTCCTCGCCCCGGTCCAGCTCGCCCAGCGTCACGGCCTGGTTGATCTGCAACAGCAGCCGGAGGTCGGCCGTCGCCGGGTCGCCCATGGCCACCGCCAGCGCCCGGTCGAACAGCGGCAGCGCCTCGGCCATCCGACCGCGCGCCATGGCCACGATGGTGCGGACGTGCAGCGCCCAGCTCGTCGCCCAGCGGTCGCCGATCTCCTGCGCCGTGTCGGCGAGCCGTGCGGCGGCGTCCAGGTCGCCCTCGTGCCAGTGCGCGCGGGCGGCGAGCACCAGCAGCCGCGCGCGATCGCCCTCGGTGAGGTCGGGGCCGGTCAGGGCGCGGTCGAGGTCGGCCAGCGTCTCGGCGGACCGCCCGGTCATGGCCCGGCACTGCGCGAGGGTCCAGTGCAGGTCCACCAGGGTGCCGTGTTCGAGTCCGGCCAGCGCCACGGCTTCCGCGCCGTGGTGGTCGCCGAGCCGGAACCGGGCCTCCGCCAGGTGTGCCAGCAGCACACCGCGCCGTGCGGTGGCGTTCGGCGTGACGACGACCCGGCCGAGCAGGTCGACGGCGGCCTCGGGGGCGTGCGCGACGAGCGTCGCGCCGTGCTCATCCAGCCACCGCCCCACCCAGTCGGGCACGTGGTCGTCGGCGGCGAGGAGCTGCCGGGTGACCCGGTCGACGCCCGCGCCGCTCTCGGCCAGCGCCCGCGCGGCCTCGCCGTGCCAGGCGCTGCGGGCGGACTCGGGCACCTCGTCGTACAGCGCCGCCCGCACCAGCGGGTGGCGGAAGCACAGGCCCGCCGGGCGGTCCTCCAGCACGCCCGCGACGGTCGCGTCCTGCAACGCGGGCAGCAGGTCGACCACCCGGCGGCCGAGCACGGCGGCCAGGTCGGCGACCGGGAAGCCCACCCCGAGCAGGGCGGCGGCGACCAGCACGCGGCGCACGTCGTCGCTGAGGAACCCGATCCGGTCGGCGATCGCGGCGGACAGCGACGCGGGCAGGTCGGTCTCGGTGAGCCGGGCGGTGCCGGTGGCGTCGACCTCGATCGCGTTGCCCCGGACCAGGGCTTCCACCAGCTCGACCAGGTAGAGGGGGTTGCCGCCGGCGTCGGCGGCGAGCGTGGCGAGCGCTTCGTCCGGTGTGCCGCCGGCCAGCACGCCGACCAGTTCGGACACCGCGGCGTCGGGGAGTTCGGGCACGGTGAGGCGTTCGACGCCGTGCCGCAGCGCGGACAGGTCGTCGCGGCGCGGCAGCGGCCGGAGAATGCCGATGAGCAGCAGCGGTAGCTGCGGAACGAGCCGGGCGAGCCGTTTCCAGACAGCCACACTCGCGGCGTCCGCCCAGTGCAGGTCGTCCACCACGAGCACCACCGGGCCGATCGCGCACAAATCGTCCACGCGGGCCAGCAGGCGTTCGGCGGTGGCGTTCGCGCCGGGGTCGGAGCGGGCCGTGGACAGCGCGTCGAGCAGCGGCAACAGCGGCAGCGAGCGGCCGAGTTCGTCGCCCGCACCCTTGCAGACCCGGAACCCGCGCGCGGCGGCGGCCTCGCAGACGGCTCTGACCAGCGCGGTCTTGCCGATACCCGGCTCGCCCTCGACGACCAGCGCGGCGCCCCGCCCCTCGGCCAGGTCGTCGACCCGGGTCAGGAGGCGGGCCAGCTCACGCTCGCGGCCTACGAGTCGCAGGGTGACGGCACGCACACGGAGAGAATACAAGGCAAACAGCAGGTTAACAAGATGTTTCGCTATTTCAAATCAACCAGGCGTTCGCACAGTTCGCCGGTTGTTCACCGCAATCACTTCCGCGTTTCACTCGCCACTGCCACGGTAGCCGCGGCGCCGAATTTGCCTGAATTCCCTCCGACTCCGTGACTGGAGCGCACATGCGAATCGGACGAGTGCTCATCGCCGTCCTGGTGGTGGCCTTCTTCACCACCGCCGCCGGGATCGCGTCCGGCCCGCTCGGCGGAATGCCCTACGACTAATCCGCTACCGAATTATTCCACTCGATGCGGTGTCGGTAGAACGACCCCGCGCCGGTCGCGAGGATCTCGCCGCGCGCGAATGGTCCCCGCGACCGGCGCGGTGTCGTGGCCAGGTCGAGCACGCGACCGACCGGACCGGACCCGACCGCCGTTAATCACGTGGAGCGGGCGGGCGGGTCGGGCTACCCTGCGCCATGCCTTTCGGTTGACGCCCTGTTCCGCCCCCGGCCCGGCCGCTGTCCCGACTCGTCGTCGGATGGGCGCTGCTGGCCGACATCGTGCCCATCTACCCGATGTACGCACTGCTGTTCGCGGACACGGGCATGTCCGACGGGCAGATCTCCGCGCTGTTCGCGATCTGGTCGACGGTCGCGGTGGTCGCCGAAGTGCCGTTCGGCGCGCTCGCCGACCGCTTTTCCCGCCGC
The DNA here is from genome assembly GCF_050942485.1 of Actinosynnema sp. CS-041913. Taxonomy (NCBI): domain Bacteria; kingdom Bacillati; phylum Actinomycetota; class Actinomycetes; order Pseudonocardiales; family Pseudonocardiaceae; genus Actinosynnema; species Actinosynnema sp. CS-041913. Next base: position 8,164,532 of record NZ_CP192037.1, read on the forward strand.
TGGGCGCTGGTCGCCGCAGGAGTGGCCCAGGCGTTGGGCTACGCGCTGTGGACGGCGTCCCCCGGCTTCTGGGCGTTCGCCGGCGGTTTCGTGCTGTGGGGATTGGGCGGCGCGCTCGCCTCCGGTGCGCTGGAGGCGTTGCTGCACGACGGCCTGACGGCGGTCGGTGCCGCCGACTGCTTCGGCCGGGTGCTGGGGCGCGTGACGGCGGTCGGCCTGCTGGCGCAGATCCCGGCGGCCGTGGCGGCGACCTTCCTGTACTCGTCCGGTGGCTACGCCCTGGTCGGGTGGGTGAGCGCGGCGATGTGCCTGGGTGCGGCGGTGGTGGCGGCGCGGCTCCCGGAGACCCCGCGCGGCGAACCGGAGAACTACCTGGCGGTCCTGCGTTCGGGCCTGCGGGAGACGGCTGCCGTGCCCGCCGTGCGCCGGGCCGTCCTGGTGGTCGCCTTCCTCACCGGGGTGGACGCGCTGGAGGAGTACTTCCCTTTGCTGGCACGGGAGTGGGACGTGCCGGTCGGACTGGTCCCGTTGGCCGTGCTGGCGATCCCGTTGGCCGGCGCGGCGGGGGCGGCGTTGGGTGGCAGCCGGCTGCCGCTCGGCGGTCTGCTCGCGGTGTCGGCGGTGTTGCTCGGTGCGGCGGGTCTGCTCCGCCACCCGGCGGGTCTGGCGGCGGTCGCGGTCTTCTACGGGCTGTACCGGCTGGTGCTGGTGGTCGCCGAAACCCGTTTGCAGGAGCGGATCACCGGGCCGGCGCGGGCGACCGTCACGTCCGTCGCGGGCTTGGGCAGCGAGGTCGCCGCGTACGGCGTATATGCGGCGTGGGTGTTCGGCGGTGTGTCGCTGGTGTCCGCCGCGATTCTCGCGCTCGCACTGGCGTTGCCCCGGGCCCTGGGTCGTCGCGGTCAGCTCCCGGCCAGCCCCTGCACCTCGTCATAACCGGGCACCTCGCCCACGGGCTCACCGTCACGCACCGCGCGGGCGGTCGTCACGGTGGCCTGGAGGGCGGCCCGGAACAGCAAGGAACCGGTGCTGACGCGCCGCACGCCCAGTTCGGCGAGCCGGTGGATGTTCAACTGTGCCAACACGTTCAACGGCACGGGCACCGCCGCGACGACCTGCGCGATCTCGTCTTCCGGCAGGCCGGGCACGAAGATCCCGTCCGCGCCCGCGTCGACGTACCGCGCCGCCCGCTCGATCGTGCTGCCCTGGTCGACGTGGAGCCAATGCGTGTCGACGCGGGCGTTGACGAACAGGTGCGGCGCGGTCTCCTTGAACGCCCGCACCAGTTCCGCCTGCTCCACGGGATCGGCCAGCCCCTCGCCGCGGCCGTCCTCGATGTTCACCCCCGCGACGCCGAGGTCCGCCAGTTCCGCCGCCACCCCGCGCACATCGCCGAACCCGGCCTCGACGTCCACCGTCACCGGCACCGGCAGCCGGACCAGTTTCCGTGCCAGGGCAAGGGTTTCCTCGCGCGCCAACCCGGCCGCGTCCGGGATGCCGTTGGCCGCGGCGACGCCCAGGCTGGACGTGCCGATCGCCGCGAACCCGGCTCGCACCAGCGCCGCCCCCGACGCGAAGTCCCAGGCGTTGGGCAGCAGCAACGGTCCCGGGCCGTCGTGGAGGCAGTGGAACGTCCCTTCGGCCAAGGCCGACGCGTGGGCCCGCGCCGGGCACTCGTGCCGCCCGGCGCCGAACGGCGCCGCGTCCAGCGCAACCTCGACCAGGGCGCCGTCCGGCGCGATCCGGCGGGTCACCGGCACCGGCGGAACCCGTCCGGCGATCATCGCCTCGGTCGCCGCACTGGCCTGCACCAGCAGCCCGATGCGAGCCGCCGTCACCTCGTCCCACGCGCCACCGCACGCGGCCACCAACCGGGCCACGGCGTCGTCCGCCGCCGCGCCGGCCGACGTGTGCGGCTGGTAGGACCGGGCGATCACCGACACGTCCGCGACGACCGTCCGGGGCAGTCCCAGCTCCTCGGCCAGCTTCGCCACCGCGTTGCCTGGCCGGCGCAGCGCATCCAAGTCCACAGTGGACAGCAGGTCCAGGGTGAGCGCCCGCCGGCGCTCGCGGTCGGCGCCCTCGCTGAACCGCACCACGTGGGAACGCAGCCAGGCCACGCCCCGTGAGGCGTAGGGCACGGCGGGAACGGTGTAGGCCGGGTCGAGTAGCACGTCGTGGTCCATGCGGCCCACGCTAGCCGCCGGACGGTTCGGCGCACGCCGAAGTGTCGAGAGCGCACAATGGGCCTCATGGCCGCCGACGAAGTAGCGAACCTGGCCGCGCTGCTGGCCGACCGCACCCGCGCCCTGTTCTGCCTGTCCCTGCTGGACGGCCGGGCGTGGACGTCGAGCGAGCTGGCCAAGGCCGCGCGGGTCTCCCCCTCCACCGCCAGCGAGCACCTGACCCGCCTGGTGGAGGGCGGGCTCCTGCGCGAACGCCGCCAGGGCCGCCACCGCTACCTCCAACTGGCCGGGCAGCGGGAAGCCGACCTCCTCGAACACCTGCTCGGGTACGTCGGCCCGACCCCGTCCGGGCACTCCCTGAGGGCGTCCACGGCGTCGGCCGCGCTCGCCCGTGGCCGCACCTGCTACGACCACCTGGCCGGACGCCTCGGCGTGGCCATCACCGAAGCCATGACCGCGCGGGGACTCCTCGAAGCCGACGCCTTGACCGTCACCCCGGAGGGCATCGATTGGCTCGCCGACAATCTGCGGGCGGACTTCACCGGAACCCGCCGCCCGATCGGCAAGGCGTGCCTGGACTGGACGGAACGCCGCTCGCACCTCGCCGGAGCGGCCGGGGCGCACATCCGCGCCCATCTCCTCGATCAGGGCTGGATCCGCAAGGTGGGCACGGGACGCGCCGTGGCGCTCACGCCGACCGGCGGGCAGGCGCTGGACGACCTGCTGGGCCTCTCAGCGGTGTAGCCGACTCAGCGCTGGAGCCACTTCGGCAGCCACGCGGAGTTGCCCGCCGGCACCACGTCCACCAGCACGCACGTGATGTTGTCCGGCCCGCCCCGCGCGTTGGCCGCCGCGATCAGCGCCCGCACCGTCTGGTCGCCGTCCGGTTCGGCGGTGAGCAGTTCGCCGATCTCCGCCGAGGTCACCACGTCGGACAGGCCGTCCGAGCAGATCAGGTACCGGTCGCCCGCCTCGACCTCCTGGAAGAACAGGTCGGGGTCGTGCGCGCTGCCCGCCTGCAACGCCCGCATCAGCATGGACCGGCCGGGGTGCTCGGCGGCCTGCTCGGCGGCCATCCGCCCGTCGTCCACCAGCGCCTGCACCATGGTGTGGTCGCGGGTGAGCTGGGTCAGCTCGCCCTCGCGCACCAGGTAGCAGCGCGAGTCGCCGATGTGCCCGACCGCGAACCGCTCGCCGTCCCACAGCAGCGCGGTGAGCGTGGTGCCCATGCCGCGCATGTCGAAGTTCTCCTCGGCCAGGTCGGTCAGCCGGATGGCGATCTCCCTGGTCGCGCCGGCCAGCGCGGACAGCGGGTCGTCGGCGTCGACGTCGAGTTCGGCCAGCACCGCCACCGCGATGGAGCTGGCCACCTCCCCGTACGCGTGACCGCCCATGCCGTCGGCGACGGCGTACAGGCGCTCGTTGAAGTACACCGAGTCCTCGTTCGCCTCACGGCGCTGGCCGGGGTCCGTCCCGACGGCGTGGCGGAGCGCATACATGACGGATAGTGAATCACCCGCACGGGTGCCGGCGAGCGGCGCTGTCCCAAATCGGTTACCTGGGGCGTCCGTAGAACTCGCTCAGGACGAGCATCGCCGCCCCGGCCGCGACCACGTCATCCGCCAACGGGGTGATGCCCACGTCCACCGGCAGCCACTCCGCGGTGGGCAGCTTCGCGCGCACGCCGGCCAGGTACTCGGCGGGCGCGGCGAGCACCGCACGGCCCGCCAGCACCACGTGGTCCACGTCCAGTAGCTGCACGAGGTCGGCCACCGCCGTGCCCACGACGGACGTGGCGGCGGCGAGGTCGCCGGCCCGCGCGGCGGCGTTGTGCACGGCCTCCACGCACCCGGTCCGCCCGCACACGCAGCGCGGCCCGTCGAGCTGGATGGTGGTGTGCCCGAACTCGCCCGCGTTGGTGCGCGCGCCCCGGTAGACCTGCCCGTCCAGCAGCAGCCCCACGCCCAGGCCGGTGCCGACCAGGACGAGCACCGCGTTCCGCAGCTCCTCGCCGCTGCGCCACGCCTCGGCGAGGATCGCGGTGTTGGTGTCCTTGTCGACCACGACCGGCAGCCCGAGCTGCTGCTCGGCGACCTCGCGCAGCGGCACGTCGTGCCACTTCCGCAACGCCGTGGCGTCGTGTATCACGCCGGTCCGGTGGTCGAGCGGCCCGACGAACCCGATGCCGACGCCGAGCAGCCGGTCGTTGCGCATCTTGTCGACCAGCCGGGTCAGCTCGGCGACGAACGTCCCGGGGTCGAAGTCGGCCGGCAGCGGCGCGACCGCGCGGTCCAGCACGCCACCCGCGAGGTCGGTGAGCACGACCCGCAACTCGTCCCGCTCGACCTGGGCGCCGAGCGCCAGCCGGCTGTCGGCGACGAGCTTCAGGAGGGTGCGCGGCTTGCCGACGCCGACGTTGCGCGTGCCGGTCTCGGCCAGCAGGCCGTCGGCGATGAGCCTGCCGACCACCTTGGACACCGCCTGCGGTGTCAGTCCGCTGCGCTCGGCGAGGTCGACCCTGGTGACGGCGCCCGACCTGGCGAGGCCAAGCACCACCGCGTCGTTGTATCCGCGCAGGAAGCGCAAATTCGGCACGTTCGCATGATGGCACGACCCGTCATTACTAAACACTGTTGATTTAACGCTGCGCCTCTCCGCACTGGGACTGCCGGGGGCCTATGCGGAGTTCTACCGGCTCCCGGGGGAAGCTCTGACCTCCGGCGGCCCCGTGCCCGTCGACCCGGAGTCGGCGGTGTGCGCGCTGGAAGTGATCAAGGCGGCTTTCACATCCGCCCGGACCGGACAGGTGGTGACGGTATGAGCCTGCTGGAGGCGTTGGCCGAGCAGGAGGAGCGGTTGGTGTTCACGTCGTTCACCAACGAGGACGCGCTCGCACTGGGCACCCTGATGGTCGACGCGGCCAGGGAGCAGGGCCTGCCCGTGGTGGTGTCCGTGCGCCGGGGCCGGCAGCGCTTGTTCCACGCCGCCCTGCCGGGGACGTCGGCCGACAACGACGGGTGGATCGAGCGCAAGAGCCGGGTGGTGGACCGGTACGGGCGCAGCTCGTTCTGGGTCGGCGAGAGCTTCCGCGCGCAAGGCAAGTCGTTCGAGGCGGACTCCTACCTGGACCCGCGGGAGTACTCGGCCCACGGTGGTGTGTTCCCGGTGAACATCGCCGGGGTGGGCCTGGTCGGCACCGTCGGGGTGTCAGGGCTGCCGCAGGCCGACGACCACGCGTTCGTGGTGGCGCAGGTGGAGCGGTTCCTGACCACGGCCGGCCAGTGATACCCCAAGGCACACTTCACCGGGTCTGCGATACTGAACCGCCGGTTAGGTAGCACAAGCGGTGTCGAATCGGAGTTGAGTAGCACTGTTCCGCGATGGATTCTCGGCAGCCCAACGATCACACGTCGTACGTTCGCTGGGCGGCTTCGACGCGTTCGTCCCACCGCCGCTCCCACCAGCCGTGACGTTCAATGGTGACCTCGTTCGAGCGCTGTCGGCCGCCGACCGGGCGTTGGGTGAACTTGCCGGCGTCGGCCGGACCCTGCCCAGTCCTCGTCTGTTCACACGTGCGCTGCTCCGCCGCGAAGCGGTGTTGTCCAGTCGCATCGAGGGGACTCAGGCCACCTTGTCGGATCTGGTGCTGTTCGAGATCGAACGCTCGGACCACCCGGACAACGACGACGTGCGCGAGGTCGCCAATTACGTCAAGGCCATGGACTACCTCTTGGTCGACACCCACCAGGACGCCCGAGTCGGTTTGTGGGCGCTGCGAGAGGCCCATCGCATCCTGCTGACCGGTGTGCGAGGCGAACTCGCCGATCCAGGCCGGTTCCGCGACTCGCAGAACTGGATCGGATCGCCCGGCGACCCGGTGGAGAACGCGTCGTACGTCCCACCGCCGCCCGAGCGGCTGCGCGACTGCCTCGACGCCTTCGACAGCCACCTCGACGGCCCGCACGACCTGCCGCCGTTGGCGGAGATCGCCTGCCTGCACTACCAGTTCGAGGCGATCCACCCGTTCCGCGACGGCAACGGGCGGGTGGGGCGGCTGCTCGTGTCGCTCCTGCTGGTGAGATGGGGTCTGCTGCCGGGTCCGATGCTCGACTTCTCGGCCTACATCGAGCGCCGACGACAGGACTACTACACACGGCTCCTGATGGTGTCCACCCGCGGCGACTGGGAGAACTGGATCGCGTTCTTCCTCGAAGTCGTCGCCGCGCAGGCAAAAGACGTGCTGCGGCGCGCGAACAGGCTGCAAGAGCTGCGTGAGCGGTACCGGGCGAAGGTCACCGGAGTCCGTTCGTCCAGCCTGCTGCCGAAGCTGGTGGACGCGCTCTTCGAGACCCCCGCGCTCACGATCGGCACCGTGCAGGAAGTCCTCGGCGTCACCCACCGCGCCGCCACCGTGAATGTCGAGAAGCTGGTCGAGGAAGGCATGGTGGTCGAGTTGGCGCGCTCCAGCCGGGTGCGTCGGTTCCTCGCCGACGAGATCATCGCCGTGGTCAACGGGACCAAGCGGTGAGGGGGCTCCCCGAAGTCCGGAAAGCCCCCTCGCCCCGCACATCCGATCAGCAGAAGACCTCGTTCAGCAGGTCCTCAAGCCCGGCGCCGTTGCCGCCGTCCGGAGAAGTCGTGAGCGAGCCCTCCAGGCGCGTCTTCGTGTCCTTCGTGCTGCCCAGGTACGTGTTGTAGCCGGGGATGGAGCCGCCGTGGCCGTACACCTTCACGCCGCACGGCAGCTCGACCTCCTCGAAGCCCAGTCCGTACCCGCCGGTGAACGGCAGGGTCCGGGTCAGCTCCGCCTGCTGCGCGGGCGCCAGCAGGCGGCCGTCCAGCAGCGCGTCGATGAACCGGTCCAGGTCAGCGGCGGTCGAGATCATCTCGCCCGCCGCCCACGCGACCGACGGGTTGATCTTCGTGACGTCCACGACCTTCCCGTCCACGCGGTAGTAGCCGTGCGCGTGCGGGCCGGGCACGGGCACCCGGTCGCCGGGCACCGACGTGTCGCGCAGGCCCAGCGGGCGCAGGATGCGCTGCCCGATCGCCGCCTCGTACGGCCGCCCGGTGACCTGCTCGATCAGCATGCCCGCCACGATGTAGTTGGTGTTCGAGTAGTTCCACGACGTGCCGGGCGGGAAGTCCAGCGGCTTCGCCGTGGAGATCGCCACCATCTCGCGCGGCTCCCAGTGCTTGTACCGGATGCCCTCGAAGCCTGCCGGGTCGAGCGGCAGTGCCGCCGTGTAGTTGTACAGCCCGCTGGTGTGCTGCAGGATCATCCGCACGGTGATCTTGTCGCCGTCCGGCAGCAGCCCCGGCAGGTACTCGCCGACCGGGTCGTCCAGCCCGACCTTCCCCTCCCCGACGAGCTGCAACACCACGGTCGACACGAACGTCTTGGTGACGCTGCCGACCCGGAACCGGCCGTCCAACGGCACCGGCCTGGCCTTCTCCCACTCCGCGACCCCACTGCGCGCGGTGAACTGCTGCCGCCCGTCGGTGATCCGCACCTGCGCCCCGGCGGCGCCGCCCTCGGTGGTCAGCCTGTCCAGCGCCCGCTGCACGACCTGGCGGTCGATCCGGCCGTCGGCGCCCACCGGCTCCGCGACGGCCGTGCCGCCGATCCCGAGTGCCGCCAGACCGACGACGGCGACTAACGCGATTCCCCTCTTGCGCATCAACGCTTCCTCCCTGTCAGACGTTGAGGTGTCCGAGTCTGACCTTTCCCCGGGCGCCCGGCGACCCCCTCTGGTGGGACCGCGAAGGCGACTTTCGGCGAAGCGCACCCCTAGTGGTCGACCGCTGGTGAAAGCGCTTTCACAGGCCGATCCATTAGTCCATTCGAGTGACACAAGTGGTCTAGACCTTGACCGTCAAGTGGTCTGAACCACATGTTCTTCTCAACCCTGCACTCCTTCCCTGACGAGGAGCACGATGTCCAAGATCCGATGGCATCTCACAGCGCTGGTCGTGGCGGTCGCCACGATGGTCCTCGGTCTGGTCCTGGTGCCCGCGGCGAGCGGCGCGGGCGGACTGTCGGCCACCTTCACCAAGGGCTCGGACTGGGGCTCCGGCTACGAGGGCAAGTACACGATCCGCAACGCCTCCGCCGCGGCCATCTCCGGCTGGACCGTGGAGTTCGACCTGCCCGCCAACCACAAGGTCAGCTCCCTGTGGGACGGCAGCTACACCACCAGCGGCCAGCACGTCACGGTGAAGAACACGTGGAACGGCAGCCTGGGCGTCGGCGCCAGCCTGAGCTTCGGCTTCAACGTCGTCTACTCCGGCGCGTTCTCCGGTCCCGCGAACTGCAAGCTGAACGGCGCCTCCTGTGACGCCGGCGGTGGCACGACGACCACGACGACCACCACCACGACCACCACGAGCACGTCGACGTCGACCAGCACGTCCACGACGACCACGACGCCGACCACGTCCACCACGACCACGACCCCGCCCAGCGGCTACAAGAACCTGGGCTACTTCGTGCAGTGGGGCGTCTACGGCCGCAACTACCACGTCAAGAACATCCACACCTCCGGCTCGGCCGCGAAGCTCACGCACATCAACTACGCGTTCGGCAACGTGACCGGCGGCCGGTGCACCGCGAACGACGACACCTACGCCGACTACGACAAGTTCTACGGCGCGGACACCAGCGTCGACGGCACGTCGGACACGTGGGACGCGGGCGCCCTGCGCGGCAACTTCAACCAGCTTCGCAAGCTGAAGAAGATGTACCCGCACATCAAGGTGCTGTGGTCGTTCGGCGGCTGGACCTGGTCCGGCGGCTTCGGCCAGGCGGCGCAGAACCCGGCCGCGTTCGCGGAGTCCTGCTACAAGCTGGTCGAGGACCCGCGCTGGGCGGACGTGTTCGACGGCATCGACATCGACTGGGAGTACCCGAACGCCTGCGGCCTGACCTGCGACACCAGCGGCCCGGCGGCGCTGAAGAACCTGGCCCAGGCGCTGCGCAGCCGGTTCGGCTCCACCAACCTGGTCACCGCCGCCATCAGCGCGGACGGCAGCGACGGCGGCAAGCTCGACGCGGCCGACTACGGCGGCGCGGCGCAGTACTTCGACTGGTACAACGTGATGACCTACGACTTCTTCGGCGCGTGGGCGGCGCAGGGCCCGACGGCCCCGCACTCCCCGTTGACGTCCTACGCGGGCATCCCGACGCAGGGCTTCACCACCGAGGCGGCGATCCAGAAGCTGAAGGGCAAGGGCATCCCGGCGTCCAAGCTGCTGCTCGGCATCGGCTTCTACGGCCGCGGCTGGACCGGCGTCACGCAGTCCGCCCCGGGCGGCACGGCGACCGACGGCGCTCCGGGCACGTACGAGAAGGGCATCGAGGACTACAAGATCCTCAAGTCCAAGTGCCCGGCCACCGGCACCATCGCGGGCACCGCGTACGCGCACTGCGGCAACCAGTGGTGGAGCTACGACACCCCGGCGACCATCAACAGCAAGATGCAGTGGACCAAGCAGCAGAACCTCGGCGGCGCGTTCTTCTGGGAACTGACCGGCGACACGACCAACGGTGAACTCATCACCGCCATGGGCAACGGCCTGAAGTAACACCTCCCCACCGGAAGGGCCCCTGCGGGCGTCTCCCCCGCAGGGGCTCTCCCCTTCGTCAGTCCTCGGCTCCGCAGCACCGCCTGATCAGCTCGGCGGTCAGCGGACCGTGCCGCACGACGGCCCGGAACCCGTCGTCCCGCGCCAGGTCCCGCAGGTGCTCGGGGAAGCACTCGGACACCCACAGCGAGTCCACGATCCCGCGCAACGCCTCCGGGTGGGCCTCCAGGTGGTCGGCCATCGCGGGCCACCGGACCCGCAGGATCGACCACAGCGCCAACGCCTCGCTCGGCACGGTGTTGTTCTCCAGCACCCGCACGGACCGCAGCACGCTGTAGGTGTTGAGGAACTTCTTGACGTTGCGCGGGTTCGCGTCCAGCAGCGGCACGAACCGGCGCAGGGCGTGCTCGGTCCGGACGCGCGTCCGGGTCGACGCCAACGCCACCGCCGCGTCGCCCACCAGGTCCTCGCGGGCCGCCTCGCTCGCCTCGTCCAGCACCCGCAGGATGCCCGCTTCGTCACCGGCCGCGATCCGTTCCCGCGCCCGGCCCACCTCGGCCTCCAGCCGCTCGTGCTCGTCGGCGGGCCCGACCTTGAGCAGCCGGTCGAGATACGCGGCCCGCAACCGCGTGGTCGGCGCCGGGACGGGGACGGTGAGCTGGAAGAGCTTGTCCAGGAACAGGTGCCCGAGCGGGTAGCCGGGCGACGCGACGGCGTCCCCGAACGTCCGGTAGGCGATCTCGTAGCTGGTCCGCAGCCACACCCCGTCCGCCGCGACCACGAAGTAGGCGGCCGTGCCGGAGTCCCGGACGAGCGTCTGCACGGAGTCGAGCAGCTCCACGACGTAGGTGTCCTGGCAGCGGTCCAGGTCGTCGATGAAGAACAGCACGGGCTTGCGTGACTTGCCGAGCATCCACCCGAAGTGCGCCGCGACCTCGTCCATCGGGTTGGCGGTGGACTGCTCGAACAGCCGCGCGCCGCGCGCGGAGTCCCACAGCAGGAACCGGCTCACCACCCGCGACACCGCCCACAGCGCCCCGACCGCGGCGACCGCCGCCGTGACGCCCTTCGCCACCGAGCCGACCGGGTCGCCCGTGCCGCGCGGCCACCACAGCACCACGGCCGTGGCCGTGGCCGCCACCAGCACGAGCGCCAGCAGGTACGGCGCCCCGGTCCGACGGGCCCGGAAGAACGTCTCCTCCAGCCGCAGCCACCACGCCGTCCACGGCCCGCGCTGCCGCGTGATCTCCTTGCGGGTCGCGCCGAGCAGCGTCCACCACGGCGGCGCGATCCGCGCCTGCCGCCACGCGTCGAACCGCACCAGGGTGAACTCCCCGGCCAGCCGCTCGCCGAGGAAGTTGAGCAGGCTGGACTTTCCGGCGCCCCACGGCCCGTCGAGGTGGACCAGGAACGACGTCCCCGGCTCGTCCCGCCGCACCTCCCGCAACCGCGCCGCCATCACGTCGGCCAGCGCCACGCGGTTGAGGTGGTCCCGCCGCGCCGGCGCGTCGGTCGCCCACTCGACGTCCGCGTCGGGCTCGTCCACCTCTTCCGCCGGTTCGTCCGGTAGTGGCTCAGGCCTGCGCGCCGGCACAGGGTCGACAGCCAGAGTCGGGTCGTCTATGAGTATGCGCCCATGCAGCTCTCGCAGAGCCGAGCCGGGATCGAGGCCCAACTTCTCGGCCAGCAGCTTCGCGGCATGGCGGTACCGCTCCAGAGCATCGGCCCGCCGGCCCAGGCGGTGCAGCGCCAACATCAACAGCCCCGCGAGCCGCTCCCGGAGCGGGTATTCGGCGGACAGACCGCGCAGTTCTGACAGCACCTCGGCGTGTCGCCCGGCCTCGACCTCCGTCTCCAGGAACAGCTCGCGCACCGCCAACTGCTCCTCCGCCAACGCCTGCCGGACGTCATCCAGGCCGGGGACATCGGCCAGCGGAGCACCCCTCGGGATCTCCAACGCCCGTCGGAGCAGCGCCGTCCGCGCGTCGCCGGATGCCTGGCGGGCCGCGGCGACCAGCGACCGGAACCGGTACAGGTCGACCTGTTCCGGATCCACGTCCAGCAGGTAGCCGGAAGCCGTGTGCGGCAGGCCGACACTCGGGTCCGGCCCCAACAGCCGCCGCAGACCCGCCACGTGCGTCTGCACCACGTTCCGCGCGGTCGCCGGCTTTTCCATGGGCCACAACTGGTTGATCAGGTGATCCGACCCCACGGGCCGGCCGAGGTTCAGCAGCAGCGACGCCAGCACGCACCGCTGCTGCGCGCTGGTCACCGGGATCTCCTGGCCGTCACGCCGGACCGTGATCGGCCCGAGCACCCCGAACTCCACCGCGCTGCGCTCCACGCCCGGAGATCAGACCCGCTCCCGACCGGTGAAGCAAGCCCAGTCGCCCGTTGGGACGGACACGAAGAGGCCCCGCAGGCGGCAAGCGCCTGCGAGGCCGGTTTCGAGAGGGGCGGAGCCGGGACTACAGCGTCAGGCTCCAGGTATCGATGTACCCGCTGTCCGCCGCGTACACGTCCTGCGCCTTCAGCTTCCAGGCGCCGTTGCGCACCTCGCTGGACACGTCGGCCGTGTAGGTGGTGTCGATGTTGTCCGCCGACTCGTTGTTGGACGGCTTCAACCGGTACGCGGTGCCGTCCGGGGCCACCAGGTCCAGCACCACGTCACCGCGGTAGGTGTGCTTGACGTGCACCTCGACCTGCGAGGTCGCCGAAGCGTTGCCCGTGCAGCCGGCGATGGTGATCGTGCTCGTCACGGCCGCGCCGGCGTCCGGGATGGCCACGTCGCCGTCGTTGGTGGCCTTCGGGCACGGTCCGGGCTGGTTCGCGCCGCCGTACGGGTTGGACGCCTTCTTGGCCGAGTACAGCAACATGGACTTGACCTTCGGCCAGAACATCGACGTCTGGCACGAGTACGCGGGGAGGAACCCGCTGCACGTGCCGGACCCCGGACCGATCTCCCACACGTACGAGGCCACGCCGAGGTCGTCGTAGACCCAGTCGTCGGTCGCGCCGGCCGCGTTGTACAGCACCTCGCCGGGCTGCCCGTACTGCCAGCCGCCCGCCAGTTGCGCCATGTCCCGCGCCATGCCGCGCAGCGCGGCGTCGTTGCCGGTCTTGTACTGGGTCGTCCAGCCCCACGGGAACAGCACCAGGTTCGAGTAGCTGTGCATGGAGACCACGAGACCGGTCGTGTCGGCCGGCGCGGCGTCGGTGTTGCCGGTGCCGCGGCGGTCCTTGTACAGGTTGCGCCACAACGCCTGCAGCGAGCGGGTCTCGACCTCGGAGTTGGCCGACGGGCCCTTGAAGGTCTGGTCGCACGGGTTGGAGGACGTGCCCTCGCCGCCCCAGTGCGAGTTGGTGTTGCGGTTCAGGTCGATGCCGACGTGCGACGCCGACGTGCCCGAGCAGCTCGCCCCATGCGTGGTGTTGGCGTTCTTGCGCTGGTAGCGCGGCGAGTTGCCGCCCTGCTGCACGATGTTCACGCCGTCCGGGTTGGCGATCGGCACGACCCACACCTCGGTGGTGTCGAGCAGCGCCGTGACCTCGGCGTCGGTGCCGTAGCCCTGGGTCAGGTGGTCGATCCAGCGGTACGCCACGTCGCCGGTGGTGATCTCACGGGCGTGCAGTTGGCCCATCACGAAGAACCGCGGCTTGGGCGCGGAGGTGCTCAGCGCGCAGTCGCCGGCGTTCTTCTTGGTGATGCAGATGGCGCGCAGGTCGTAGCCGCCCGAGCCCTGGGTCTTGCGCCACGAGTCGCCGTAGTCGACCACCGAGGTCAGGTTCGGGTACTGCGACGACACCGCGTCCAGGTGCGCGTACTGCGCGTTGATCGTGCGGTAGCCGCCGTAGTAGGTCTCCTCCAGGGCGGCGGCGTCGAGGGACTGCGACTTGCGGGCCGGCGGCTCCCACTGCGGCGCGGGCAGCACCTCGTCGATGACGGAGGTGAACCCGTCGGTCTTCAGCTTCAGGCCGGTGGCCTGATCGCCGAGGACGAACAGGTACTCCCCGTCCCGCTGTTCCAGGACGTCGAAGCCACGCTTGAGCAGGTCTTGGGCGGCTTTGCCGAGCGGCGCGTGCACCTTGTAGACGTACGTCGGGCCGGCTTGGACGGCGGTCACCTCGGGTGCGGGGCCCGCGGTGCCGGGAACGCCGCCGTGGATCACCGCGGCGGCTGTGACACCCGCTATCGCGAGTGTCACTAGTGAACGTCTTGTCGACTTCACGGTTGTTTCCTCCTAGGCAGGGTTGAGCAGGAGGATGGGGCAAAACCGTGGCGGTGCACACCCTCCGACCGGCCATACCTGGAGCTTATGGGCGACAGTTGTGCCGCGCGCATCAAGCGCGGGCGGACATCCGGCGCAACCCTTGACCCTGCCCTTGGGGCACGCCTCAGGGTCGACGGCGTGGAGGAGGTGTGGATGGACCGACTGTTGCGGATCGGCGAATTCGCCCGCCGGTCCCGGCTTTCGCTGAAGGCGCTGCGCCTCTACGAGCGGCAGGGTTTGCTGAAGCCGGCCGTGGTGGACCCGGCGAACGGCTATCGCCGATACCACGAGGACCAGTTGGCCGACGCGCGGCTGGTGCGGTCACTGCGCAGGCTGGACATGCCGTTGACCGTTGTCAGTCAGATCATCTGTGCCGACACAGAGGACCGGGCCGGTCTGCTGGCCGTCTACTGGGACGCAGTCGAGCAGCGCATCGCCATGCAGCGGGACCTGGCCGCACACCTCCACGCAGTGATGACCGGAGGAAAGGGACTGTCGAAGATGTTCGAGGTCAAGCAGCGGGACGTGCCGGCGCAGGTCGTGCTGACCGAACAGCGGCACGTGGTGCAGTCGGCACTGGTCGAGTGGATGGCCGGCGCGATGGACCGGGTGGAGAAGGCCACCCACAAGTACGGCGGCATGTCCGCGCCGGGACTGGTGATCTACCACGGCGAGGTCAGCGAGGACAGCGACGGCCCGGTGGAGGTGGCGCTGCCCATCGCGGCGGACGCCCCACCCGCCGGGTCGGCCGCGCGGATCGAACCGGCCCACCGCGAGGCTTACGTGCGGTTGAAGAAGCGCGAGGTCCAGTACCCGCAGATCCTGTCGGCGTACGACGCGGTCGCCGTGTGGTTGAAGGAGAACGGCTTCGCTGAAGCGGGCGCGCCGCGCGAGGTCTACTTCCGGGAGTGGGAAGGGGCCGGGCCGGAAGACGAGGTGTGCGACATCGCGTACCCGATGAAGTAGCCGGGGCGGTGAGCTAGCCGGAGGGGAGCACGAAGCCCGCTGGGCCACCCAGCGGGCTACCCCCGCAAGGCCTGGAGGAAGGCCCGGAACGCCCGAGCCGGCACCCGGACCTGCCCGCCACCCCGGTTCTTGGTGTCCCGCACCGCATAGCACCCCGACACCACACCGACCTCGACACAGGTGCCGTTGTCCTGGGTGTAGCTCGAAGTCTTGAAGGTGGCAGCAGAGAAGTCCGGAGCCATGGCGGGGACCACCTTTCACGATCACGCGTACTGCCGGGCAACGCCCTTGATGAACCTCCTCGATTGTTCCAGGCCGAGCGCGTCAGCCGTAAGACGGCTCCACAGGTTCCCGTAGTCGGCCACCTCGGGCAGGCCGTCCAGGTAGTCCGCGTCGTGCAGGTTCTCGACGTAGACCATCTCCAATGGCGGCGCGGAGGTGGGCGCGGGGATCCGCAACATCGTGAAAGCGAAGGTGTTCCCGCCTCCTGGGGAGTCGAACGGCAGGATCTGGAGCCTGACATTGGCCCGCTTGGCGACCGCGTCGAGGTGAATCATCTGCTGGTGCATCACCGCGTTGCCACCGAAGATCCGCCGCAGGCAGCTCTCACTCAACACAAACCCCACTTCGGCGGGCCGTTGGCGAAAGATCACCTCCTGCCGCTCCAACCTGGTCGCCACGATGTCATCGATGGACGCCGGGTCCACCCGCGAGCTGCGTTCGAGCATGGCCCGCATGTAGGCCTCGGTCTGCAACAGGCCCGGCACCAACTCGGCTCCGTAGTGCTGGATCAGGTTCGAGTCGACCTCGAAGTCGTAGTAGGGCCGCTGTTCGAGCGGCACCGTGGCCCGATGCCCCAACCAGCGCCCGCGCTGGCTGCGCGTCCGAGCGAGTTCGACGATCTCCGCCTTCTGCTCCTCGGTGTGGACGTCGTAGCGGTCCAGCAGCATCTTCGCGTCGCCCGGTGTCAGGCCCTCGCGGCCTCTCTCCATCTTCGTGACGCGGGTGGTGTCCCGGCCGAGCAGCTTCGCGACCTCCTTCGGGTCAACCTCTGCCTTGATCCGTGCCTCACGCATGTACATCGACAGGAATTTCAGCCGCACCGTAGGGGTCAAGGGCATGAGGGTCATCCGATCGTGTCATTTGCTTTACAGCAGTTGCAAAGTAGCTCCGCCTGGGTCCAGGCTAGCAACCGATCACCCGAAACCGACCTGGTTGACCTTCAGACCACTCAAAGGGGGACAACAATGTCCGCGCCCATCCCCGACAGCATCCCCGGCAACAGCCACGACCTCTGCCATCCGCCACGCGAATGGCTCGTGCGCTGCTCCGACGACAACCACCATCCAGCCGTCTGCTCGATCGCCGTCACCGACGGCCACCTCGAAATCTGGCTGGACGAAAAAACCATGATCAGCCTGGAGGGCATCGAGATCGCCCAGTTCGAAGCCGCCTACACCAACGCCACGGCCCTCGCGACCGAAGACCGCGCTCGCGCTCTGACCACCGAGCCCGGACCGCCCAACCCCTGACCCCCGACCCCGGACTCAGCCCTGCCTCAACCGGTGGTCCAGCGCCGTGTGGCGTCGTCCGGCGCTCACGGTGCGGACCGCCTGCCCGATCGCCTTCCTGGACCCGACCAGCACTACCAGCTTCTTGGCCCGGGTCACCGCCGTGTACAACAGGTTCCGCTGCAGCATCATCCACGCGCTGGTCGTGATTGGAATGACCACGCACGGGTACTCACTGCCCTGTGAGCGATGAATCGTCATGGCGTAAGCGTGGGTCAGCTCGTCGAGTTCGCCGAACTCGTAGTCCACTTCCTCATCCTCGTCCGTCTTCACAGTCACCTTCTGGTCCACCGCGTCGATCGCGGTGACGACTCCCAGCGTGCCGTTGAAGACGCCGTTCTCGCCCTTGTCGTAGTTGTTCCGGATCTGCGTCACCTTGTCGCCGACCCGGAACACCCGTCCGCCGAACCTGCGCTCCCGCAGGTCCTGTCTGGACGGTGTCAGCGCCTCCTGCAGCAGGACGTTCAACCCGCCCGCCCCGGCCGGTCCGCGGTGCATCGGGGCGAGCACCTGCACGTCGGTCCGCGGGTTCAGGCCGAACTTGCGCGGGATGCGTTGTGCGACAACGTCCACGGTCAGGGTCGCAGCTTCTTCCGCTTCCTCCGCCGGGAACAGGAAGAAGTCCGGCAACCCCTGCACCAACGGGTAGTCGCCGGCGTTGATGCGGTGCGCGTTCGTCACGACACCGGACTGCTGCGCCTGCCGGAAGATGTGCGTGAGCCGGACGTTCGGGATCGGGCTGCCCTCCGCCAACACGTCCCGCAGCACCTCGCCGGCGCCCACCGACGGCAACTGGTCGACGTCGCCGACCAGCAACAGGTGCGCACCGGGCGCAACCGCTTTCACCAATTTGTTGGCCAGCAGAAGGTCCAGCATCGACGCCTCGTCCACCACGACGAGGTCCGCGTCCAACGGCCGGTCCTTGTCGTAGGCGGCGTCGCCACCCGGCTTCAGCTCCAGCAGCCGGTGCACGGTCCGCGCCTCGTGCCCGGTCAGCTCGGTGAGCCGTTTCGCGGCCCGGCCGGTCGGGGCGGCGAGCACCACCTTGGCCCGCTTCGCCACCGCCAGTCGCACGATCGACCGCACCGTGAAGCTCTTGCCGCACCCCGGTCCGCCGGTCAGCACCGCGACCTTCCTGGTCAACGCCAGCTTGACCGCGTCCCGCTGCTTGTCCTCCAGTGACGCGCCCAGCCAGGCGAAGGCCTGGTCCCAGTCGACGTTCCCGAACGCCGGCATTCGTTCGACGCCGGTGTGCAGGAGTCTCAACAGTTGGTTCGCCAACGCTATCTCCGCCCGGTGGAACGGAACCAGGTAGACGGCCGCCTCGCCGTCCGGCATGACCTCCCGGACCACGCCCTCCTCCGCCACCAGCTCGGCCAGGCACTCGATGACCAGGCCCGTGTCGACCTGGAGGATCTTGATGGCCTCGCCGATGAGCTGGTTCTCGGGCAGGAAACAGTCGCCGTTGCCGGTCGCCTCGGACAGCGTGAACTGCAACCCGGCCTTGACCCGCTGCGGGCTGTCGTGCGGAATCCCGACGGCCTTGGCGATGGTGTCCGCCGTCCGGAAACCGATCCCCCAAACGTCTGTGGCGAGACGATATGGCTCCCGACGAACGACGTCGATCGACTTCTCGCTGTACTGCTTGTAGATCCGCACGGCCAGCGACGTGGACACGCCGACGCCCTGGAGGAAGACCATCACCTCCTTGATCGCCTTCTGCTCCTCCCAGGCGTCCGCGATCAACTTGGTCCGCTTGGGCCCGAGCTTGGGCACCTCGATGAGCCGTTCCGGCTGGTGCTCGATGACGTCGAGCGCGTCGACCCCGAAGTGCGTGACGATCCGGTCGGCGAGCACCGGCCCGATTCCCTTGATCAACCCGGACCCCAGGTAACGCCGGATGCCCTGGATCGTCGCCGGCAGGACGGTCGTGTAGTCGTCGACGTGGAACTGCTTGCCGTACTGCGGGTGCGACCCCCACCGCCCGCGCATGCGGATCGACTCGCCGGGCTGCGCGCCGAGCAGCGCGCCCACCACCGTGACCAGGTCCCCGCCCCGGCCGGTGTCCACCCGGGCCACTGTGTAACCCGTCTCCTCGTTGGCGAACGTGATCCGCTCCAACACCGCTTCCAGGACCGCCTCCGCCACGGGGACACCGTAGCCTCCACAGGACGTTCACAACTCTCACCAGGCCTCTCCACCGGGGGCACATAGAGTCGGTCGCATGACACGCCGGGTTCTGGTGGTCGAGGACGACCTGACCATCGCCTCGTCCGTGGCCGCACGGCTGCGCGCCGAGGGGTTCGAGGTCGAGTTGGCGCACGACGGTCCGTCGGGGGTGGCGAAGGCCGCGGACGCCGACCTCGTGGTGCTGGACGTGATGCTGCCGGGGTTCGACGGCCTGGAGGTGTGCCGGCGGATCCAGGCGGACCGCCCGGTGCCCGTCCTGATGCTGACCGCGCGGGGTGACGAGACCGATCTCCTGGTGGGCCTGGCGGTCGGGGCGGACGACTACCTGACCAAGCCGTTCTCCATCCGCGAACTCGCCGCGCGGGTGCACGCGCTGCTGCGGCGGGTCGACCGGGCCGCGACGCCGTCCGCCCGGATCACCCTGGCCGACCTGGAGATCGACCTGGCCGAACGACGGGTCCTGCGCGGCGGAGAGGAGGCGCATCTCACACCGACGGAGTTCGAGCTGCTGGTGCACTTCGCCGAACGGCCGCGGGCCGTGCAGTCGCGGGAACGCCTGCTCAACGAGGTGTGGGGCTGGCACGAGGGAACGGGGACGCGGACCGTCGACAGCCACGTCAAGGCGTTGCGGCGCAAGCTGGGCACCGACCTGTTCCGGACCGTGCACGGCGTCGGGTACGCGCTGGAGGTGCCGCGGTGATCGTGCGCTCGGCGTTCGACCGGACCATGGAGTTCCTGCCGCGCCCACTGGACCCGGTGCGGTCGATCAAGCTGAAGCTCGGCATCCTGCTGGTGGCGTCCGGCGCGGTCGGCTACACGTACTTCTGGTCGCAGATCGGCTGGCTGCCCGTCGGCACGACGACCGGCGCGCTGCTCTCCGCGCTGGTGACGTCGCAGGTCCTGGCGCACGGGATGACCAAGCCGCTGCGCGAGATGACCGCCGCCGCGCGGGCGATGCGGCGCGGCGACTACAGCCGCCGGGTGCGGGCCACCGCCCGTGACGAGGTGGGCGAGCTGGCGGGGGCGTTCAACCAGATGGCGGCCGATCTGGCGGCGGCCGACCGGCAGCGGCGGGAGCTGATCGCCAACGTCTCGCACGAGCTGCGCACGCCGATCACCGCGTTGCAGGCGGTGTTGGAGAACGTCGTGGACGGCGTGGCGGAGCCCGACGCGAACACCATGCGCACGGCCCTGGCGCAGACCGAACGTTTGGGGCGCCTGGTCACGGAGCTGCTCGACCTGTCCCGCATCGACGCCGGCGCGCACCGGCTGACGTTGGCCGAATTCCCGGTCGCGCCGCTGTTGGCGGACGTCGTGGCAGAGGCTTCGGTAGCCGCCCGGGGGGTGCGGTTCACCGTCGACGTCCACCCGCCGGACGCCTCCGTGGTCGCCGACCGCGCCCGGCTGCACCAGGTGGTGGTCAACCTGCTCGACAACGCCGCCCGCCACGGGCCGGCCGGTGGTGAGGTCCGGGTCACGGCGCGGGTCGGCGCCGAGTTGGTGCTGGAGGTGTCCGACGACGGGCCGGGGATCGCGCCGGAGGACCGGGAACGGGTCTTCGAGCGCTTCACCCGGGGTGAACGGGCAGGTGACGGAGGCACCGGGCTCGGCTTGAACATCGCCCGGTGGATCATCGACCTCCACGGCGGCACCATCGCGGTGGTGGACGCGCCGGGCTGCCGGATCCGGGCCACCCTGCCCGCCAGTCCTGCGCCGACTCAGGCCGCCGCGCTCCACCCCGGCTTGGCCGCGCCGAGGACCGAGGCGACCCCGGCGGCGACTTGAGAGTTCGAGCCGGACCTGACCGGCTGGTCGCGACGGGTGTTGCGGGAGGTCGGGCTCGGGCGCTCGAAACAGCCCCGATTACCTTCTTTTCGGGTCGGGCGTTCGGAGCAGCCCCCAATTCCATCCTTCCACGGGGCACCGACAGTTTCATGAGCAAAAGCTGAGACACGGACACCGGCTGAGCGGTCGGCGCGGTTGTCTGTTTTGGCGCAAACCATTCGTTTACAGATCGTCGGCCTGGCAAGTCGGCGTGATGGCGCATGCCCTGGAGGCCAAGTCGATGTCACCGAACCGTGTGCTGCTCACCGCCGTCGGGGCTGGTGGGGCGGCTGCCGCCCTCTTGCCGCTCGACCGGCCCGGTATGGGGTGGGGGTTGACCGCCTTGGTCGTGTTCGGGCTGGTCAGGAGGGTTCGGTGGGGGTGGGCCGGGTTGTCCGTCGCGCTCTTCGCCACGGGAACGTTGGTCGCGTCGCAGTGGTTGTTCGGGTTGTGCGCGATTGCCGGGTGTGCTGCCGCGTCGCTTGCCGTCGCGGGTGGTGTTACCGCGAACGGGGTGGCTTTGGGGGCGGTTGCCGTTCCCCTTGCGACTATTCGGGGGGTTCCTTGGTTGGCCAAAGGTTTGCGGGCCAATGGTGCTCCGCCGATGGCTCGGCCGGTGGTGGTCACCGCGTTGCTGCTGGTGATTTTCGTGCCGTTGTTGGCCGGGGCGGATGCGGCGTTCGCCGGAATGCTCGGGGCCGCTCTGCCGGACGGGTCTGTTGGGCAGCCGATCGTCTTGTTCTTGATGGTTGGGGTGGCGACGGTTGGTGCCTGCCACCTCATTGCCACGCCCCGCACGCCCGAGGAGGTGTCCTCGCTGCCCCGCACGTTCGCCCGGCGTGACTGGGTGTTGCCGGTGGGTGCGCTGGTGGCGTTGTTCGCCGCGTTCGTCGGGGTGCAGGTGACGGCTCTCTTCGGCGGCGACGACTACGTCCTCCGCACCGCCGGCCTCACCTATGCCGAGTACGCCCGGCGCGGGTTCTGGCAGTTGCTGGCGGTCACGGTGCTCACGTTGGGTGTCATCGCGGTCACCGCCCGGTTCGCACGGGTGGAGAACGACTCCGATCGGCGCTGGCTGCGGGGGTTGCTCGGGGCGTTGAGCGTCCTCACGCTGATCATCGTCGCGTCCGCGCTCGCCCGGATGTGGGCCTACCAGCAGGCCTACGGGTTCACCGTGCTCCGCGTCCTGGTCGCCACGTGCGAACTCTGGCTGGGCGTGGTCTACCTGCTGGTGCTCGCGGC
The DNA here is from genome assembly GCF_050942485.1 of Actinosynnema sp. CS-041913. NCBI lineage: Bacteria > Bacillati > Actinomycetota > Actinomycetes > Pseudonocardiales > Pseudonocardiaceae > Actinosynnema > Actinosynnema sp. CS-041913. Next base: position 8,186,366 of record NZ_CP192037.1, read on the forward strand.
CGGCGTCAAGCTGCGGGCGCGGTGGTTGGCTCGGGCCGTGGTGGGGACCGGGTTCGCGGCGTTGATCGGGTTGGCGTTGCTCAATCCCGACCGGTTCATCGCCGAGCGCAACATCGCGCGGTGGCAGGCCGGTGGGCCGATCGACCTGGGTTACCTCTCCCTGCTCTCCGACGACGCCGTGCCCGCCATCGCCACGTTGCCGGACGGTATGCGCACCTGCGCGTTGCAGTACCGCAAGGTCAAGGACGACGACTGGAGGTCGTGGAACCTGGCGCGGAGTGAGGCGCGTGAGGTCCTGGGGTCGGCGCGTCCGTCGTCGTGTGAGCGGTGACGTGGTTGGCGACGACATGGTCGGCGACCAGCAGGGCCAGCGGCCGGGCGTGGGTGACCGGGGCCCAGTGGCCCGCGTCGAGCACTCGGCGGCGCAGGTTCGGCGCCCAGCGTTCGACGTCCTCCAGTGTGCCGGCGGTGACGTACTTGTCCCTGAGCAGTTGGACGAGCAGCACCGGGAGGTCGGTGCGACGGTCACGCGGCGCACGGATGCGTGGGATGAAGTTGGCCCGGTACAGGGACATTCCGCGCACACCATCGTCCACAACGGAGGGTGCCACGTGTGACCGGGCGCCCTCCATCCTGCGCAGCAACCGGCCCCAGCGCGGGCCGAGGACCCGCCGCCACACGAAAGGCGCGACGAACGGCAGGTGGAAGGCCACGATGTACCAGGAGTGCAGCAACTGCTTCAGGTGCGCGAGCGTCGGACGCCGCCGCACCCAGTGCCCGACGTGGTCCAGGCACGGGCCGGAAACCGAGGTGTACGAGGCGATCCGCGCGCCCGGCGTGGTCACCGCCTCCCAGGACTGGATGGACCCCCAGTCGTGCGCGACGACGTGCGCCGGCCCGTCGGGGCTCACCGCGTCGATCACCGCGAACAGATCCCGGGCCAGCACGGGCAACCGGTAGGCGGCGAGCCCGCTCGGCTTGTCGGACGCGCCCGCGCCGCGCACGTCGTAGGTCACGACGTGGAACTCCTCGGCGAGGATCTCCGCGATCCCGTCCCACACCCGGTGCGTGTCCGGGTAGCCGTGCACCAGGACGACAGTCGGCGCGGACCGGTTTCCCCGCTCGTGCACGGACAGCCGCACGCCATCGGATTCCACGAACACGATTCCTCCGCTACAGGTCGAGCGCTACAGGTCGGGCACGAGTGGGCACGGTCGGCCGCAAGCCCTCGGGCACGTCCGACGCCGAGCGGTCGGCCGGCACCGGCAGCTCGACCCCGCCGCGCCGGAACACGACCTGCATGCGGCTGCGACACGAGGTTGTCCGGCTCCATCGCGACCCCCGCCGATTACTACGCCAGCGTAGCTTTGTGAAAGCTACGCCACCGTAGCAAGATGGCCTGGTGAGCACAACGCGCCGGAAGTACGCCCCGCGCCTGCCTCCCGCGCAGCGGCGCGACCAGCTACTGGACGGCGCGCTGGCGCTGATCGCCGAAGGCGGGTTCGACGCGTTGACCATGGAGGCCGTGGCCCGGCGGTCCGGCGTCACCAAGCCCGTGGTCTACGAGCTGTTCGCCAACCGCGCCGAGGTCATCTCCGGTCTGCTCGCCCGCGAGGCGGAACGGGCGACCGCCCAGGTCCTGGAGGCCGTTCCGCCGGGCCTCGACGATCGGTCGCCAGAAGATCTGTACACCGACGCCGTCCACGCGTTCGTCCACGCGGTGGTCGAGAGCCCGGACCGCTGGCGGCTCGTCCTGCTCCCGCCCGAAGGCACGCCGGTCGAGTTCCGCCGGCAGGTGGAACTGGTCCGCGCGCAGGTGACCGAACAGGTCAACGCCTTGGCGGACCTCGGTTTGCAGGCCATGGGCGGCCCGGAGCTGGACGCCGAGCTGCTCGGCCACACTATGCTCGCGCTGGCCGAGATGGCGGGCCGGCTGGCCATCACCGACCCGGAACGATTCCCCCCGGACCGCCTGGTGGCGTTCGTCGGCAAGATCGCGCACTTCCTGCCGAACGGCTAGTTCCCGCCACCGGCCGGTCCGGTCGGGCGCGTCGGGGCGGCACGCGCACGCCGTGAGGAAAGTCGCCACACGAATGGCCTAGCCGTCCCACGGGTACGGGTGGGGGACGTGTCCCGAGACGGAGGAGGTGCCAGTCCGTGCTCGTCGCAGCTCTCACGTTCGCCGGGTCGGTCCTGGTCGCAGTGGTGGCCGTGACGCTCGTGCACCGCGTGGTCCAGCGGATCGGGAAGCGGTCCGCGCTGTTCGCGGGCCTCGCCCGGCACGCGCACCGGCCCGCGCTGGTCGTCGCGGTGCTGGTGGCGGTGCAGTTCTCGATCGGCGTCGCGGCCCGGGGCGAGTGGCGGCCGGTCGCGCTGCACGTGGTCGGGATAGCGCTGATCCTCGCCGGGGCGTGGCTGCTCGCGGCGCTGCTGGTGGTCGCCGAGGACGCCACGCTCGCGCGGATCAGGGTCGACGTGTCGGACAACCGGCACGCGCGCCGCGTGCACACGCAGATCACGCTGGTGCGGCGGGTGACCGTGGTGGTGGTCAGCGTGCTGGCCGCCGCGGCGGTGCTGATGACGTTCCCCGGCGCGCGGGCGGCCGGGACCAGCCTGCTCGCGTCGGCCGGTGTGATCGGCGCGATCGCGGCGTTGGCGGCCCAATCATTGCTGGGCAACGTGTTCGCCGGGGTGCAGATCGCGTTCAGCGACGCGCTGCGGCTGGACGACGTGGTGGTCGTGGAGGACCAGTGGGGCCGCGTCGAGGACATCACGCTGACCTACGTGGTCGTGCACCTGTGGGACGACCGGCGGCTGATCCTGCCGACCGCGTACTTCCTCAAGACCCCGTTCGAGAACTGGACGCGGACGCAGTCGGCGCTGCTCGGGACGGTCGAGCTGGACCTGGACTGGACCGTGCCGGTGGAGGACCTGCGGCAGGAGCTGCGGCACGCGCTGGAGTCGAGCGACCTGTGGGACGGCCGGGTGTGCGTCGTGCAGGTGACCGGGGCCACCGGGGCGTTCGTGCGGGTGCGGGCGCTGGTCAGCGCCACCGACGCCGGGCGGCTGTGGGACCTGCGGTGCGTGGCGCGGGAGCACCTGGTCGGGTGGCTGCGGTCCCGTCACCCGGGTGCGCTGCCGCAGGTCCGGGTGCGGGACATGCCCCAGACCCAGGCGCGCGACCCGCACGTGCCGGTGTCCGGATCGGACAACCGCGTGTTCGGGGAGAGCGCGGACGGGCAGGAGCGGGTCCAGGCGTTCAGCGGGCCCGACCAGCGTTCCGACCAGCGTTCCGACCACTGACGCAACCTGCCGGCCCGGTCGCTCCGTCCTGGTGTCGGACGGCTCGGGAGGGATACCGGATGAAGCGGATCGTGGTGGTGTGCCTGTGCGTGCTGGCGACCGGTTGCGCGGCGCGGGTCGACACCGCGGACGACCTCGCGCACCCCGTCCTGTCGGCGAGCCTGCCCGCCCCGACCACGCGCGTCGAGGCGACCCTGCCGTCGGTCTCCGAACCGACCGCGCCCACGATCCCGGTGTCCGCGAAGCTCAGCCCGCACGGCAAGGAAGTCCTGGCGAAGGCGCGGCAGGACGGTGTGACGAGCGTGGTGCTGGTGCTCTCCACCGAGACGGGGGCCGCGGAGCAGGTGGCGTCGGCGGTGCGCGGCCTGGGCGCGACCGTGGAAGCCACCGACAGCTCCATCGGGTACGTCCGGGTGTCCGTGCCGCCGGGTGACGTCGAGCGGGTGGCCGCTGTCGACGGGGTGCGGCAGGTGGACGTGGACGAGCCGCTGAGCCGGATCGACCCCACCCCGTAGTCCCGCGTAAACAGGAACAGGGCCACCCCCGGCGAACCGGGGATGGCCCTGCCGACCGGAAGGACGTCAGACGACGTTCTGCACGATCACCGCGCTGCGGCCCACCACGGCGCCCTCGGCGGTCTGCACGGTCAGCTCACCGCGCAGCACCCGGCCCACACCGGCCTGACCGGTGGCGGTGACCACGCCGGGCACGTTCCACGTGGCGCCGGCGACCCGGTCCGCGTCGGTGTCCGTCACGGCCACGGTGCCGAGACCGGCCACCGCGTACACGTCGATGTAGTCGTACTCCGTCGTGCCCGAAGGCACCGCGTAGCCGTCCACCTGCACCCGCCACAGACCCGCGGCCGGGTTGTTCAGCGTCACGGACTCCTCGGAGTCGCCGTCCGCCGCCTGACCCGCCGGCAGGCACGAGCCGGAGGTGCAGTCGTAGAGGAACAGGTCCAGGTCGGCCGAGATGTCACTCGGCCGCCCGATGGTCGCCCGCAGCGACGTGGTGCCCGCGGGCACGGTCACGTCGTAGGTCTGCGACACGCCCTCGGCCACGGACGGACGCGCGATCTTCGCGCTGCCCAGCGCCCCGCCCACGAGCCGGCCGTTGAACGCGGCCAGGGTGTTGCTCACCGCGTAGGTGCGGTCCAGGCCGACACCGGCCTGCGCGGACGGGATGGTGTCCGGGTCCGGGCTGACCGACGTGCCCAGCACCGACGCCGTCAGGGTGTACGGGGCGGCGTCCGCGTCCGAGGTGCGACGCGCCTCGACCACGATCTCCCACACGCCCGGCACGGGGTTGCCGACGGTGCGGCTGGTCGGGGAACCACCGGCACAGCCGGCGCCAGCGTCCGGGTTGTAGCAGTTGGTGGAGGACGTGGTGTCCGCCGGCACGCCGTACGGGTCGTAGCGCAGGAAGCGCACCTGGCCCTTGCCCGCCTCCGCGCCGCCGCCGGCCAAGTCGACCTTCAGCGCGCTGGTGCCGACCGGCACCCGCACGAAGTAGCTGTGCGACTGGTTGCGCGGGATGGTCCCGCTCTTCGACACCGCGTGCTTGCCGACCGCCGTGAACTCCTCGCCCGCGAACACCGTGTTCAGGGTGAACACGTCGATGCCGCGCGTGCCGGGGTTGTCCAGCCTGAGCACCGCGGAGTGCACGCCCGCCTTGGTGGGCTTGACCTTCACGTCGAACTTGACCGGCGTGTTCAGCGGCAGGCTGACCAGGGACTTGGACGAGAACGTGCCGTCGTTGCCCTTCCAGTTGACCATGAACTGCTGGTTGCGGTTCGGACCCGTGGTGCGGGTCAGGGTGTAGGTCCGCACGTACTCCTTGCCGATGGTGACGCCCTCGCGGTCGTGGATGCCCACGCCGGTGTTCGGGGTGGCCAGCAGCGGCGACAGCGCGGTGTTCACGGTGACCGACGTGGTGACGGCCTGCGTGTCCGGGTGCGCGTTGAGCTGCTCCCACGAGCGCTTGACGTCGAACAGTCCCGCGCCCTGCTCGTAGGCCTTCAGCGAGGACACCCACTTCGCGCCGGAGTGGATGGCGTTGCGCAGCTCCTGCACGGTCGGGCGCTCGCCGTTGTGCTCCGCCTTGAACGCGCTCACCAGCAGCGCGGCGGCGCCGGTCGCCTGCGGGGCGGCCATCGACGTGCCGTTGAACATGGCGTAGCCGGCGGGCAGGTCGTACGTGCCGGCGACGGGGCCGGGCACCTGCCACTGCGGCACGGTGGAGATCGCCGAGCCGGGCGCGACGATGTCCGGCTTGAAGCCGCCGTCCTCACGCGGGCCGCGCGACGAGAAGCCGTGCAGGCTCTCGCGCTGCGCGGTGGCCGAGCCGTAGTTGGACAGCCAGGTGTCCTTGGTGATGTACGAGCCGACGCTGATCGCGTCCGTCGCCACCGAGGGGTCGCCGACGGTGTTCGCGCCCGCGCCGCTGTTGCCCGCCGAGATGAAGATCTGCATGTTGTACTCGGCGATGGTGCGGTTGTAGAGCTCCGCGCGGGCGTTGTTGCCGTCGTTGAGGGCGGGCAGGCCGCCGATGGAGATGTTCACGACGTCCGCGCCGTTGCGCGCCGCGTACAGCACACCGTCGATCAGGCCGGACGAGGTGCAGGACGGCGTCGACAGGCAGACCTTGACGGCCATCAGCTTCGCGCCGGGCGCCGCGCCGGCCATCTTGCCGCCGAACATCTTGTCGGCGGCGGTGATGCCCGCGACGTGCGTGCCGTGCGCGGCGGCCGAGATGCCGATGTTGACGTACGCGGTGCCCGCGTTGTCGTAGATCGAGCGGTCGGTCTGCACCACGAACGCCACGGTGTCCAGCACCGGGGTGGCCGGGTTGTCGGCGCCGAAGTGGCCGACGTCCTTCTTGTACTTGTAGTCGATCATCGCGGTCTGGTCGGTGAAGTCGCCGTCACCGTCCACGTCCACGCGGACTTCCTTGGTGGTGATGTCCTGGAGGACGCCGAACCCGTCGACCTTGTCGCCGTCGCGGTTGATGTCGCCGCCGGTCTCGCTGTTCGCCAGGCCCAGGTCGCCCGCGGTCTCGCGGAACAGGCCGAAGCTGAACGGGCCGCCGGTGGCCGGCGCCCGGTAGGTCGCGCCGCCGCTGGTGAACGTGCCGTTGTACCGGCCGGCGACCTGGATCCACGTGCCGTCACCGGAGTTGGTGGCGTTGGCGTTGTACCAGTCGACGATCTTGCGCTCGCCGGTGGACGTGGTGGCCAGCGCCGGGTGGTCCAGGTCGATGCCGCTGTCCAGGATGGCGATCGTGGTGCCGCGGCCGTCCCACTGGCGGTGCTCGTCGGTGAACTGCGCCGCCTTGGTGTCCTGGATCGGCATGTACGGGTTCTTCTTGGGCGTCTTCGCGCCCGGGGCCGTCTGCGGCTGCGGGGCGGTCGCGCCTTCGGGGCGCGGGTTGTCCAGCGCCACCAGGCCGTCGACGTCCACCGCGGTCACGGTCGCCAGCTTGGCGGCCTTCTCGGCGTTGTCCCGCGGCACGGAGACCTTGAGGTACTCGACGTCGCGCTCGGTGGACTCGACCACACCGCCGAGGGCCTTGAGGTCGTCGACGGCGGAGTCCAGCTTGCCCTCTTCGGCGGCGACCAGCAGCGTGACGTTGTCCCGGCCCGCCCGCTCGGCCTCGTTGACGCGTTCCCGGTCCTGCTTGTCGAGGCCCTTGTCGGCGGTCCCGGGCGCGTTCGGCGCCTCCTGCGCGACGGCTGGAGCGGCGGCGAAGCCGAACCCAGTCGTGCCCAGCACGGCGGCGAGCAAGGCCGCACTGGTGCGGTGTCTCCACCGACTTCCTGAGTTGATCACGGCGCAAACCCTTCGTGGGGAAAGATTGGCGCAAGCACATCTCCCCGGGTCTTCCCGGACAATCATGCGAACAGCCCAATAGGCGGGTCCACATTGGACTGAACGGGGTATTGCGCGCACGCGCGAGGGGTGCCGCGTCAGTGCGATACCGGCGCGACAGTTCCAGTCAAGAGCCGACCGGCCGGTTTGTCAAACACTGTCAACGGTGAAACCCCGGACGCTGTCTTGAATCGGTAACAAATCGCACATCAACACGATGTCGAGCACACTGGTGACATCGTGGACGCCGCGCCGATCGATCGGATAGCCGACGAGCTGTACGCCCTGCCGCCGGCGCGGTTCGTCGCGGCCCGCGACGCCCACGCCCGCGCCGCCCAGGACCGGGGCGACAAGGCGCTGGCGAAGGAGGTCGCGGCCCTGCGCAAACCGACGCTCGCCGCGTGGGCGCTGAACCAGCTCGCCCGCTACCGCTCGGCGGAGCTGTCCGAGGCGGTGGCGCTGGGTGAGCAACTGCGGGCCGCGCAGGAGGAGCTGAAGGGCAGCGTGCTGCGGGAACTCGGCGCGCGGCGGCGGGTGGTGGTGGCCGCGCTGGTGCGGCTGACCGAGGGGCTGGCGGTGGACTGCGGCACCCCGTTGGGGCCGGACGCCGTGCAGCAGGTGCGCAGCACGCTGACCGCCGCGCTGGCGGACGCGGTGCTGGCCGCCCGGATCCGCGCGGGACGGCTCGTGCGGCCCGTGGAGCAGTCCGGTTTCGGGCCGCTGAGCGAGACCGCCACACCCGTCCGGGACGACCTCGCGCCACGCCGCGAGCAGCGCCGGGAGCGGAAGCTGGCGCAGGCGCGGGACGACATCACGGCCGCCCAGGCCGAGGTGAAGGCGGCCGACGCGGCGGTGGCCGAGGCCGAGTCGGCGCTGGTCGAGCGCGAGGAGCACGCGGAGCAACTGCGGGCCGAGCTGCGGCGGGCGCAGCAGGCCGAGCAGGAGGCGGCGACCCGGGTGGAGCGGGCGAAGCGCCGGGCCACCGCCGCCCGGACCAAGCTGGCCGGCGCGGAGACCCGGATGACCGAACTGCGCGGCGACTCTGTGTAGTGACCCTGGACACGCCGGGAACACCTGTGGTATGCCGCTCGTTCTACTGCTGGTCGGCTCGTGGATGCCGCCCGGACGTCAGGACCACCAAGCGCTCACTCCCCCCTGGGCGCGGGGCAGGCCCTCTCCCCGAGACGTCGCTGGGCGCCCGCGGCGGTCGGCCGCCGTCGGCCGGACGGGACTCCCCCTCACCGAACGGCCGGCGGCCTCAACAGCGGGCTGTGCGCGCGTCCCGATCAGACCATGTGCTGGTCGTGGCGCGCGTACAGCTCCGTCCACTCCTCCGCCGACAGCCGCCGGCCCGTTTCGCCGATCTCGGCGAGTTCTCGGAAGTACTCCTCACGGGGCGCGCCGGGGGCGAACAGGATCAACATCGAGGCCGGGTCGTCGGAGTCGTTCCGGAAAGCGTGGATGCCGCCTTCGGGGACGAACAGGAAATCGCCGGCCGATGCGTTCACCCAGTTGTCGCCGTTGAACAGCCGCACGGTTCCGGAGATGACGTAGAACGACTCCGAGAACGTCTTGTGGAAGTGCGCGCCCGGTCCGCCCGCCCGCGGCGCCATGTTCCACTCGAACAACCCGAACTGCCCATTCGTGACATCTCCCGGTGCGACCAGGCGGGCCTGCGTGGCGGGTCGGTCGATGGTCGGCACGTCCGCGACCGGCCGCCAGACCGCGCTGACCTCTCCCGTCGAGCCCGTGTAGGCGGTGTAGCTCATCCCCCGAACCTCCTAAAGTGAAACTTGTTCAACTCTCGTGTGCGACCACGAGTTGGATCTAGACTCGCCCGATGACACAGGACGCGGACGTCGTCGTCGTCGGCGGGGGTCTCGCGGGGCTCGTCGCCACCGCCGAACTCGCCGCGGCGGGTCGCAAGGTCATCCTGCTCGACCAGGAGCCGGAGTCCTCGTTGGGCGGCCAGGCGTTCTGGTCGTTCGGCGGCCTGTTCCTGGTCGACACCCCCGAGCAGCGCCGGCTCAAGGTCCGCGACTCCGCCGAGCTGGCCCTCCAGGACTGGCTGGGCTCGGCCGCGTTCGACCGGGACAGCGACCACTGGCCGCGCCGGTGGGCCGAGGCGTACGTGCACTTCGCCGCCGGCGAGAAGCGGAGCTGGCTGCACGCCATGGGGATGCGCTGGTTCCCGTTCGTGCAGTGGGCCGAACGCGGCGGGTACCTCGCGGACGGCCACGGCAACTCCGTGCCCCGCTTCCACGTCACCTGGGGCACCGGCCCGGCCGTGGTGGAACCGTTCGAACGCCGCGTCCGCGCCGCCGTCGCGGCCGGCCTGGTGCAGCTCAGGTTCCGGCACCGCGTCACCGGGCTGACCACCACCGGCGGCCGGGTGGACGGGGTGCGCGGCGAGATCCTGGAGCCCAGCACCGCCCGGCGCGGCGAGCCCAGCTCCCGCACCAGGACCGACGACTTCGAACTGCGCGCGCAAGCCGTCGTCGTCACGTCCGGCGGCATCGGCGCCAACCACGAGATGGTGCGCCGCAACTGGCCCGCGCGCATGGGCACCCCGCCCGAGCACATGCTGTCCGGCGTCCCCGACTACGTGGACGGCAGGATGCTCCAGGTCGTGCAGGGCGCGGGCGGCGGGATCATCAACGAGGACCGCATGTGGCACTACCCCGAGGGCATCGCCAACTACGCCCCGATCTGGAGCCGGCACGGCATCCGCATCCTGCCCGGCCCGTCGTCGCTGTGGCTGGACGCCACCGGGCGGCGGCTGCCGATCCCGCTGTTCCCCGGCTTCGACTCGCTCGGCGCGCTGGAGCACATCGTGAAGACCGGCCACGGCTACTCGTGGTTCGTGCTCAACCAGCGGATCATCGGCAAGGAGTTCGCGCTCTCCGGCTCCGAGCAGAACCCGGACCTCACCGGCAAGGACGCCAAGCAGGTGCTCAAGCGCGCCCTGCCCGGCGCCGTCGCCCCCGTGGAGGAGTTCGCCAAGCGGTCGGACGAGTTCATCACCGCCCGCGGCGCCGCCGAACTGGCCGCCCGCATGAACAAGCTCACCGGCGACGACCTGATCGACGCCGGCGCGCTGGAGAAGCTGATCCGGGAACGCGACCGGCAGGTGACCTCGGGCCTGGGCAAGGACATGCAGGTCAACGCCATGCGCGAGGCCCGGAGGTTCCTGACCGACAAACTGATCCGGGTGGTCGAACCACACCCGCTGCTGGACCCGAAGGCAGGCCCGCTGATCGCCGTGCGGCTGTCCGTGCTGACCCGCAAGACGTTGGGCGGCCTGCACACCGACCTGTCCGGCCGCGTGCTGAAGGAGGACGGCACGGTGTTCGACGGCGTCTACGCGGCGGGCGAGGCAGCCGGTTTCGGCGGCGGCGGCGTACACGGCTACCGCGCCCTGGAAGGGACTTTCCTAGGCGGCTGCCTGTTCTCCGGCCGAGTAGCCGGCCGCGCCGCGGCCCAGGCGGTCGGGTAGCACGACCACGCTCCCGGGCACTCCGCTAGACGGCGAGCACGTTCGGGTCCAGCCGACGCGCCAGCTCGTCCGCGTCGGCAAGCCGCAGGTCCCGGTAGAGCTGGAGCGCGGTCAGCCAGTGCGGCACGGCGGCGTCCACCGCCTCGGACTGCTCCAGCACGTCACCGATCGCCCGGTGGCACAAGGCTTCCTGGTACCGGTCACCCAGCCGTTCGGCCAGCGCCAACCCGGCCCGGTACGACTCCAGCGCCGATTCCAGCCACCCCAACTGCTGCAACGCCGCGCCCACGGTGTGCAAGGTCGCGGTGTGCGCCTTCGACGGCGCGGCGGAGGTGAACAGGCTCAACGCCTCCGTCGCGTGCCGCAGCGCCTCCTCGGGCCGGTGCTTGCGCAGCAACACGTTCGCCAGGTTGTTCTGCACGCCGGCCTGCGAACGCGCGTCGCCGACCTCGCGCGCGACCTCCAGCGCCTCCAGGATCGTCTCCTGCGCCCGGTCCAGCCGGTCGTCGGCCATCAGGCAGTACCCGAGGTTCGCCAGCGCCGCCAGCTCCAGGTGCCGGTCGCCGCCGGACAGCTCCGCCGCCCGCGTGCACGCCTCGATCGCCTCGTCGATCCGGCCGAGGTCGGCGAGCGTGGAACCCAGGCGCAGCAGGAAGGTCGCCTCGACGTGCGCGTCGCCCAGCGACCGCGCCGCCGCCAGCCCGATGCGGCACAGCGCCAGCCGGTCCGCCCGGTTGCCGCGCCGGAAGTGGAACGCGTCCAGGCACAGCGCCAGCCGCCAGGTCCGCTCCCGCTGCCCGCTGTTGACCGCGATGTCCAGCGCCGGCCCCAGGTTCGCCTCCTCCAGCGTGAACCAGTCCAGCGCGGCGGCGTGCGAGGCCAGTTCCGGGAAGCTCGCGGGCGGGTGCTCGGGCGGGCCGAACGGCCGCACGTGGTCGGACAGGTGGGCCCGCGCCGAGTCCGCCACGCACAAGTAGTAGTCCAGCAACCGGTTCGTCGCCACCGAAGTGTCCACTTCGGACTCACCGACCGCGAGCCGGTGGGTGAACAGCCGCACGAGGTCGTGCCGCGAGTACCGGTCGGGCGTCGACTCGTGCAGCAGGTTCGCGTACGCCAGCGTCCGCAGGTGGGTGCGCGCGCTCACCACGTTGATGTCCAACAACGCGGCGGCCGTGTAGCTGTCCAGATCGGTCCCCGGGTGCAGCCCCAGCCTGCGCAGCAGCCGTGCCGCGCCCTCCGGCAGCTCCCGGTAGCTCACCGCGAGCGCCGCGTGGATGCCGCGCCCGGCCTCGGGCAGTTCCAACGCCGACAGCCGGTGCTGCTCGTCGCGCAGCTCGTCCACCAGCGACTGGATCGTCCAACGCGGCCGGGACGCCAGCCGCGCGCCCGCGATCCGCAACGCCAGCGGCAGCCGGTCGCACAGCTCCGCCAGCTCGGCCACGGCGTCCGGCTCCTGCTCGATGCGGTGCCGCCCCAACACGGCGGCGAGCAGGTCTTCCGCGCCTTCTTCCGGCAACACCTGCACGTGCAGGGCGGACGCGCCCTCCATCACCACGAGGTCGTCCAGCCGGTGCCGGCTGGTGACCAGCACCAGGCACCCGGCGGACCCCGGCAGCAGCGGCCGGGCCTGCTCGGCGGACCGGGCGTTGTCCAGGAACACCAGCACCCGCCGCCCGGCCAGCAGCGACCGGTACTGCGCGGCCTGCGCCTCCAGGTCCACCGCGATCTGCGAGTCGGTCAGCCCCAGCGCCCGCAGGAACCCCACCAGCGCCGTGCGCGGGTCCAGCGGCTCGGTCTCGTCGAACCCGCGCAGGTTCACGAAAAGCTGCCCGTCCGGGAAGTCCGCCGCCACTCGGTGCGCCCAGTGCAACGCCAGCGCCGTCTTCCCCACCCCCGCCGGGCCGACCAGCAGCCCGATCGCCGAGTCGCCACGCAGGCTCTCCGCGAGGTCGGACAGCTCCGACTCGCGCCCGACGAACCCCCGGTGCTCACGGGGAAGCTGCGCCGGCGCGGGGCCGCGTTCCACCGGCTTCGGCGCGGTGTCGCCCGCCAACACGGCCTGATAGGCGTCCCGCAGCTCCGGACCGGGGTCCACGCCCAGCTCGTCGGCCAGGTGCTCACGCGTGCGGTGGAACACCTCCAGCGCCTCGGCCTGCCGCCCCGTCCAGTGCAGGGCGAGCACCAGCCGTGCCACCAACGGTTCCCGCAACGGGCACGCGCCCACGGCATCCCGCAGTCCGGGCACCGCGTCGGCGGCCCGGTCGAGCCGGAACAACCGGGTCGACAGCTCCTGCACGGCCACCAGCCGCAGCTCCTCCAGCCGCCCGGAGACCGCCTCGCGCACCTCCTCGCCCGGCACGTCCGCCAGCAAAGGCCCGCGCCACAACGCCAACGCGCCGGTCAACAGCCCCACGGCGGTCTCGTCGACGGCGTCCCGCGCGGCGGCGACCAGATCCTCGAACCGGAACACGTCCACCGCGTCCCGGTCGCCGGTCAGCACGTAACCGGGCGCACGAGTGATCAACGCGACACCGCCCGCGAGCACTTTGCGGAGCTGGGCGATATGCCCCTGAAGGGCCGCTTTCGCTTGCGGCGGCGGTGATCCGTCCCACACCAGCGACAGCAGCCGGTCGCCCGACACCACCCGGTTCAGCTCCAGCGCCAACGCCGCGAGGACCGTCCGCCGCTTCGCCGCGCCCAGCCGGACGGCCACACCGTCTGCGGAAACGAGCTCAACAGGGCCGAGCAGGTTCACCCGCATCCTGAAACCTTTCGGCGTTGTCCCCCCTTGCCCGGGGAGTTTCGCATAGTGGTGGGCGGCGTCCGCTCCGCCGAGGAGGCGGCGGCTCGACAGTGGCGTTGGCGGGGCGTTGGACGGGCGTTGGAGACGAGGGTGAACCTGGTTTTCGTCCAGCAGGCTGCCTTCGCGAGGGAATCCGATGTACATCGCCGAAGCAGGGAATGAACAAGAGGCCGCGCAGCGGCAAACCGCGCGGGTCGCCACTGCGGCCCCGTCCGTCGGCGGGTCGGTGCCGGCGTTGCGGGAGACGGTGGACTCCGGCCGGGTCACGCTCGACCCGGCGACCGGCGAGGAACTGCGCAGGATGCTGCTCGAACAGATCGACCAGGTCGACTCGTGGCTGGAGCGCGCGGGCAGGCTGGCCCGCCCCGCGCCGCTGGGCGCGAACCCGGTCGGCGACAAGATGGCCGCCAAGTTCGAGTCCCGCGCCGAGGGCGAGGAGATGTCGTTCACTTCGGTGATGACCGCCTACCGCGAAGTGCTCCAGCAGACGCACGACTCGGTGCGGAGCGCGATCCGCAACTTCCGCGCCGTCGACGAGGAACACGGCGACGAGCTGACCCGTCTGAGGGGCGAGTGAGATGGCCGACCAGCAGGAGATCGACCTGGTGCTGACGGACACCCAGAACTGGGCGTCCCGTTCCCACCGCGAGCTGTACGACGCGGTCCACACCAACAACGACCCCGGCCAGACCGGCGAGATCGGCGCGGAGTGGGGGCAGTTCGGCACCGAGCTGACCGAGTCGGCGCGGGTGATCAACGAGCGCGTCGCCGCCACCGAGACCGGCTGGACCGGCGAGGCCGCCGACGGCGCGAGGTCGGCGATCAAGCTGCTGGCCGACTGGATCACCGAGACCGCCGCCAACGCCGTGGAGGTCGGCAAGCGCGTCGAGGACCAGAGCCGGATCATGGAGAACGCCAGGGCGAGCATGCCCGAGCCGGTCGAGTTCGGCTGGGACCAGGCCACCGGCGCGTTCACGGCCGGCGGTCTCCGGGGCTTCGCGTCCTCGGCGGCCGACGTGCAGGCGGCCAACGACCAGGCCCGTGCCGCCCACGAGCAAGCCGTCGCCGTCATGACGACGATGGAGGACGAGTCCCGCACGGTGGACGAGACCACCCCGCGCTTCACCCCGCCGTTCAACCCGGTGACCGGCCGCGTGGAGGAAGCGCAGCCGATGATGCTCGCCACCGCCGGCGCACCGGCGTTGAGCGAGGCCCAAGCGGCGTCCGCACCCAGCGGCACCACCCTGACGTCCGCCTACCAGACGCAGACCGCCGCGACCCCCGCCACACCCGCCTACACGCCATCCGGCGGCAGCGGCGGCGGTGGAACCCCCATGGTCCCGGCCGCGGCCTACCGCCCCGAGGGCACGACGGCCGCGGCGGCGGCGGCCCAGGTCCCGGTGGCCAACAAGTACACCCCGCCCGCCTACACGCCCCCGTCCGGCAACGGCTACACCCCACCGGGCGGCGGCTACGTCCCGCCGAACCACATGCCGCCAGGCGGCACGTCCGGCAAGCAGAAGCCACCGCCGTACAAGCCCGCGCCTCCCGGCACCGTCATCCCCAAGTCCCCGACCGGCTACGGCAACCCGCCGCCGTACGTTCCCGCCGGCGCACCCGGCACCCCGCCCGCTCCCGGCACTCCGGGTGGCGCAGGCCGCTTCCCCGGTGGCGGCTTCCCCGGTGGCGGCTTCGGCGGTAGCGGAGGTGGGGGCGGCTTCGGCCCCACCGGCGGAGGTGGCGGCTTCGGCCCGACCGGCGCGGGCCAACTGGCCGCGGGCGGCGCGTCCGGCGCGGTGAACCAAGGCCCACGGCCTCCCATGCCCGGCTTCACCCCGAACGCTCCCGGCGCGGGCGCGGCGGGCGCTCCCATGGGCGGCGCCCCGATGGGCGGCGCGGGCGGCCAGGGCGACGAGGACAAGGAACACCGCGCCGCGGCCTATCTCCGAGGCGAGGACATCTTCGACGTGCCCGGCGACAACCTGCCCCCGTCCGTGATCGGCGGCACGAAGCCGAAGAAGAAGGGCGGCGACCAGTGATCGAACCGGATTTCCTGCTGACCCCGCGCGAACTGGACGTGCTGTGGCACGACCAGGGTCTGGGCCGCCTGCCGTACCCGCTCGACGTGCCGAGTCCGGGCACGACCGGCGAGGAACGCGCCCGCCTCCGCGCCCAGGTCCTGGCCGAACACGGCGAACCCGACCCGCGCCTGGTGGACCTGCTGCACGTGCTGGCCGACCACGACCTGTCGGTGGACGCGGTGGCCCACGTGGACCGCCCGGTGCGGGCGGTGGCGGCGTCGAACGGCCGCCGAGCCGTGCTGGCGATCATCGACAGCGGCAAGGTGGGCCTGCTGGAGATCCGCCCGACCGCCCTGGCGAGGTCGATCGTGGCAGTGCTGCCGGAAGGTTCGGCCGGACCGGGCACCGCCCTGTCACTGCGGTTGGAGGCGCTCAACACAGCCGTTGCCCTGCAACAGGAACAGCACGACGACGAGGAGAACGACGACCCGTGGGGCAGCGGCGGACTGGACGAGCGTGAGGCACTGCGGAAGGCAGGCCTGTCCCGCGAAGACGCGACGGTGGTCAGCGAACTGGCCACCTCCCGAACCGCCGGCGGCCAGTTCGGCGTCAGCGTAGGCGGCGGCCACCGGGCGACCAGGGCAGGCGTGCTCATCACGTGGTTCGACACCCGCCAGGGCAGATACCTGATGGTGCACGAGAACGGCTGGCTCAGCCTCGCGCCGTCCGACAACGACCGCATCGCCACCAGGATCGCGTCGGTCCTCTCGACCGTGGCCTGACCTGCCACCGCCACAACGAAAATCCGAACCACGACACTTGACCTTCGGCCCCGAGCGCGGTCAGGCCACCGAAGAATCCAGGGCACCAGCCGCCAGAAAACGCAGCACCGCCCGAGCCACCTGATCGTTCTGCCGAAACGAAGGAGCATTGGTCCGAGGCCGGGCAAAAGCGGCATAAGCCTTGTCAGTCGTATAAGGCCCGACCGCGAACCGTCGAGCATGGGGAACCCCGGCGGCATCCACCACCCGACTGTCACCGGGCGACACCCGGACCAACCCGGAATCCCCACGAACATCCCCGGCCGCCCGCAACGACCGCAACAACGGGTCAGCCGTACGCGACAACGTGTGCACCGGCAACCGGGCCTCGATCAACCCGCACCCCCGCACAACATGCCCCGGCACACTGGCACTGCCAGCCAGGAACACGCCGTCGACCGCCTCCACCCACATATCAGCACCTAAAAACCGAACCACCCCGGCACGGGCCAACGCCGACAACTCCTCCAACCGATCCGGCGGAGGCCCACTGGCCAAGTAGCTGAAGAACCCGTGCCACCACCCGTCCTCCCCGGTCAACCGCCCGGAGGCCGCCAAAACAGCCAACTCCCCATAAACCCCCAACAACGACAGGAACGCACCCAAATCGGCACTGTAAAAAGAAGACGACCGCCGAGCGACATCCCCGGAAACATACGACAATAAAAACGCCTGAAACCCTTCGGCAGACCCGAACGCCAACCCGGAGATCGGCCGATCCAACCGCTCGAAGTCAATCCGATCGGCCATCCCGGGAACAGCGGACCGTTCCAGCGAACGCATCTCCTCGCTGTACCAGTCCAACGAGGCGAACAAGGCAGAGAACGACTCCCAGGACTGCCGAACCCGCGAAGGGTGCCCGGTGAACAACTCCCGGTAGTACCCGTAGGCGATCTCCTTGGCCATCAACGGCCAGGCGTGCAGCCGAAAGTCGATCTCCCCCGGCACCTCCAACAACGTGGAAGCCACGAAGAACCGAGGCCGCCCGGGAGCTTCCCCCACCAACCGGTACCCGGTCTTGGAGTGATACGGCACCCCACGCCGCGACCCGACGTGCAACCGAGGCTCCCGCCCCGAAGGCACATAATGCAAAACCCCATCCATCCGGACGAACGCCCCACCCCGCCCGGAAGTCAACAACACCGCGAGATCGACGAACGCCAACCCCATCCCCCGCACCACGATGTCCGAACCGGCGGGCACCGCGGACAGATCGACATCAGCCGTGTAGGCGGGCGGCAGGTACACCAACCCGTTGGAGGCGGCGTAAGCACCCAACGCAGACTCCTCGGGCGAAACCTCGACATCCAAGTGCCCCAACGCGAGCACCACGACGTCAGCCACCAACGGCTCAGCCCGATCGGCCAGCCACACCCGCTGCCGCATCTGCGAAGACCCGGTCAGCCGCACAGCTTTCGTCGGATGCACATGGACCACACTCCCCGCCGGCAACGAAGCAACGGCCTGCTGGTGGAACCACTTCAGATACGCGCTCTGCACCCGCCGGCTGGGAAACGACGTGGGCGACATCGCAGCCAGCTCATCCCGAACGAGCGGGTCAAGCTCCACAGTGGACGGATCAGCGGCCCACTCCGCCAACGAAGGCCCAGGCCGCACGGGCCCGTCGCACACCACCGAGGAGTCGGTGAACATCGTGACGTCCTCGGCCATGGAGTTCATCCGCAGCAACGGCGACTGCTCGTGCCGCCACACCCGCCCGGCCCCGACCGCGAACGGGTCGACCAAGTGCACCTCAACCGGACCGACCGACAGAGACGCGGCATTGGCCCCGATCCGCTCGATCAACCCGGAAGCCCGCGGACCGGCCCCGACCAGGACGATGACGCTCATCGCACCCGAGCCAGGAACACGACCGCATTCGCCGGTAGAAGCGCTCATCAGGGCGGCTCCAGAGCACGAGGGAACACGGGAGCGTGCCGCGTCCCTCAACGCCGCACCGCGATCGAAGCGCCCACGCGCGGGACAAGTCAAGGGAGTCCGGCATTTGGACACGGGCCCAACCACCGTTGACGCCCGCGCCCACCGCTGCTGCACTGGGATCGTGGATTCCGTGCGGCTGGTCATTCGTGGCCACATCGACTTCGGTCGGGTGTGGTCCGCTTCCTGTTCGGGCTGACCGGCCCGCCGACCCCGCGCGTCTCCCTCAACGTCGTCGGCGCGTCGGCGTTCCCCTCCTCATCGGTGGCGTGAGCGCCACCTGACCCGAGTACCACCACGTGGAAGGTACCGACGTGCCTGTTGAGTTCCTGGGGATCGGCGGCACCAACGACGGCTCCGAGACGAGCACGCGCAGCGGCGCGTCGTTCGACAAGGAGTACACGCTGCGCCTGGCCCGCGCGCACGAAGAACACGGCTGGGACCGGGTGCTGTTCGCCTACGGCGCCGGCTCGCCCGAGCCCGCGCAGGCCGCCGCGTACATCGCCACGAAGCTGGACAAGCTCCAGATCCTGTTGGCGCACCGGCCGAACGTCTCCTACCCGACGTTCGCCGCGAAGACGTTCGCCACGCTGGACCAGATCAGCGACGGCCGGCTGACCGTGCACTTCATCACCGGCGGCACGGACCACGAGCAGCAGCGCGAAGGGGACTACCTGACCAAGGACGAGCGCTACTCCCGCACCCGCGAGTACATCAAGATCGTCAAGAAGGCCTGGACCAGCCGGGAACCCTTCGACCACGAGGGCGAGCACTACCGGTTCGCCGACTTCGTCAGCGACGTCTTCCCCGTGCAGCACCCCCGTCCGAACGTGTCCTTCGGCGGCTCCTCCCCCGCCGCGTACCGGGCGGGCGGCGCGGAAGCCGACATCTTCTGCCTGTGGGGCGAACCCTTGGCGGACACGGCGGCCCAGATCGAATCGGTCAAGCAGGCCGCCCGCGACGCCGGCCGCGCGGACGTGCCCCGCATCCAGGTCGCGTTCCGCCCGATCCTGGGCACGACCGAGGAACTGGCCTGGGAGAAGGCCTACCGCACGGTGGACACCATCAAGGCACGCACGGCGGGCGGCAAGACGTCGACCCGCAGGCACTCCCTGACCAACCCGGAGAACACCGGCTCGCAGCGCCTGCTGGAGATCGCCGCGCGCGGGGAGCGCTTCGACCGTGCACTGTGGACAGTCACGGCCGCCGCGACGGGCGGCGCGGGCAACTCCAACGCACTGGTCGGCACACCGGAAACGGTCGCCCAAGCGCTGCTGGACTACTACGACCTCGGCGTCGACATCATCTCGGCTCGCGGCTACGACATGCTCGGCGACACCATCGACTTCGGCCGGCACGTCATCCCGATCGTCCGCGAAGAGGTCGCCAAGCGCGATCGGGCGGCGAAGCCCGCACATCTGTCGGGACGCCGGTAAACCCGGCTATGAGGTGTTCGGCTTCGCCGAGAACGCGGCGGTTTATCCGGGACTCCGGCAACGGCAATCGAGGTCATCATGAGCACGATCAGCGGTTTGCGACACGCCGCCGCGAACCAGCCGAACTCGAAGTCCCCCCGGCAAGTTCGAGCGAATCGACAGGGGATTCGCGTTCCGGAAGGACTCGCCGCGCGCATTCCAAGCGGCCGTGGACAGGCTCCTCAAGGACGGCACCTACCAGCGGATTCCGGAGTAGCGGGCACCCGGGACTCGGCCCTCGCCGAGTCGCTGATCAGCCCGCCGGAACACGCCGGAGCAGGTGCGGAACGGGTGGACCGGGGCACTTCGCCGGTCCCGGTCCACCCACTCGCCGGAGTGGACCTACCCGCCGGTAGCGAGTCGGTGCGCGCCGACTCGGCACCGGCCCAGTAAGCTCAACGGCCACCAGTGGACACCTGGCATCCATTCGAGTGACATCGGACTTGGAATGCGCCTGTCGGGCTATCGCGGTGATCTGATCTCGCGATAGCCGACGCCAGGTCGGCACTCAGACGATTGGCCCTGTAGAGCTGAATGAAGATGGTCGAACACGCAGGCGCCGCGTCAAGCGGTGGACTCGGGGCGGGCGCACTCGCCGCGGACGGGTTCGCGCGCCGGTGGGCGGACGCCGTCGGCTCGGCGGTCGTCGGCGACCAGGCCGCGCTGCGGGACGCGCTCGCCCGCCTGACCGGCGAGTTGCGCGCGGCGCTGCTGTGCGAGCCGTACCAGGCGACCGCCGTGCACGGGGTCGGGCGGGCGCTGGTCGAACAAGGCTTCGTGTCCGCCGCGTCCCTGGAGCGCTCGCTGGCGTTCCTCGGCGAGCACCTGCCGAGCCACGTCGGGCTGCCGGTCGAGCGCACGCACCGGCTGATGGCGGTGCTCGGCGGGGTCGCCGCGGGTTTCAGCGACGCCCTGCGCGACCGCACCCTGGACCAGCAGGAACTCACCAAGTCGGCGGCCTTCAACACGATCCGCGAGGCCGAGACGGCGTTGCGGGCCAGCGAGGCCAAGTTCCGCGCGGTGTTCCGCACCTCCGCCGTCGCGATCGCGCTGACCGGGATGGACAGCGAGATCCTGGACTTCAACGACGCCCTGCTCACCATGCTCGACTACACCTCCGACGAGGTGGCCGACCTGTGCGCCTACGACCTCATCCACCCCGACGACCGGGCCGGGCTCGCGGAGATCGCCGAGCTGCTGCGGGCCGGGGTGCGCGAGCACGTGCGGACCGAGCTGCGGCTGGTGCGCAGCGACGGCGAGACCATCGAGGTGCTGATCGCCGGGTCGCTGGTGCGCGACGAAGCGGGCGAGCCCGCGTACTTCATGACCATGATCGAGAGCCTGGACGAGCTGCGGGCGCTCCAGTCGCAGCTCCTGCGGCAGAGCCTGAACGACGTGCAGACCGGGCTGGCGAACCGGGCGCAGTTCCTGGGCTGGCTGGAGGGCGCGGTCGGCATGAAGGGGCCGGACTCGCTGGCGCTGGTGGTGTTCGACGTCGACGGGTTCCGGGTGGTCAACGACGCGTTCGGGCACGAGCTGGGCAACCGGATCCTCAACGTCGTCGCCGGGCACCTGCGGACGGTGTTCGGCGGGATCGGCCAGCTCGCCCGGATCGGGCCGGACGAGTTCGGCCTGCTGATCCGCGACCCGGCCGACATCCCGACCGTGGTGCGACTGGTCGAGGAGGCCGTCGACCTGCTCGCCGAGCCGGTGTGGGTGGGCGACCACGGCATCGGCGTCACTGCCAGCGTGGGCATCGTCGTGCACCCCGCGCGGGGCGCGGACGCGGCGGAGCTGCTGCGGTGCGTCGACGTGACGCTGCGGTGGGCCAAGGACGACGGCAAGGCGCAGTGGGCGCTCTACGACAAGGCCCGCGACCAGCGCAACCGGCAGCAACTGGTGCTGGCGGCGTCCATCTCGGGCGGGCTGGAGCAGGGCGAGTTCCGGGTCGACTACGAGCCGGTGCACTCGCTGGAGGACCGTTCGCTGATCGCCGTGGAGGCCCGGCTGTGCTGGGACCACCCCGAGCACGGCCCGCTGGACCCGCGGTCGCTGGCGTCGCTGTCGGCGTCCACCGGGATGGCGGTGCGCCTGGGCCGGTGGGCGATGGAGCAGGCGTGCCGGCACGCCGGGGCGTGGCACGCGGAATTCGGGCCGCTCGCGCCCGTGCTGACCATGGACCTGACCGCGCGGCAGTGCCAGGAGCCGGAGCTGGTCGCCGAGGTGCGGCGCATCCTGCGGGAGAGCGGGCTGCCGGCGACGATGCTGCGGTTCGAACTCGGCGAGCAGCTTCCCGCGCTGATCAACGAGGACCAGGCGGAGGAGCTGGCCATCCTGGCCGAGCACGGCGTGCGGTTCGTGCTGGACCAGGTGGGCGGCGGCAACATCGCGGTGGACAAGCTGCGCCAGATCCCGCTGCACGGCGTGAAGTTCCAGGGTTCCCCGCTGTACGGGCTGGTGGAGGGCGCGGACCGGGTGGACGAGAGCGCCGCCGTCGCTTTACTCACCTGGTCGCGGACCCTCGGCATCCCGCTGTACGCGGCGGGCGTCGGCACCGCGTTCGAGGCGGGGCGGCTGTTGGAGCTGGGCGTGACCGGGGCGCAGGGGCCGTTGTTCGGGAAGGCCCTGCTCACCGCCGACGAGGTGCGCCGACTTCTTGGCAAGTCCTAGGCGGGCGCTCAGCCTCCTCATAGCCGCCGGGGCTTTCCTGGGTGCATGACACAGGACTTCCCCGCCGTGCGCGGGTCTCTGGACGAGCCGAGGCCGTTCTGGCGGCGGACCGGCACGGTGGTGACGTCGGCGGCGTTGATCGCCGCCCTGTTCGGCGGGGCCACGGGTGGGGTGATCGGCGCCCTGAACGCGCCCGGATCCCCGGTCGGCACGTCGACCACCCCGGTGGCCTTGCAGTCGTCGTCGTCCACTGTGGATGTGAGCGGGATCGCCGCGAAGGTGCTGCCCAGCGTGGTGCAGGTGAACGTCGCCGCCGCGCAGGGCGAGGGCATCGGGTCGGGCGTGATCCTGTCGTCGGACGGCCGGATCCTGACCAACAACCACGTCGTGTCCGGCGCGCAGCATGTCACCGTGACCTTCGACGACGGCCGCACGGTGAACGCGAAGGTGCTGGGCGCCGACACCGGCAGCGATCTGGCCGTGCTCCAGGCCGAGGGCGTATCCGGCCTGACCCCGGCGACATTCGCGGATTCCGACGATGTGCGCATCGGTGACCAGGTGGTGGCCATCGGCTCGCCGGAAGGCCTGCAGGGCACCGTGACGTCCGGGATCGTCAGCGCGCTGGACCGCACGGTGACCGTGCCCGGTTCGACGCGCCGGTCGAACCCCGTCAGCTACCAGGCGATCCAGACCGACGCGTCGATCAACCCCGGCAACTCCGGCGGGCCGCTGATCAACGCGGCCGGGCAGGTCGTCGGCATCAACTCGGCGATCTACTCGCCGACGGCCGAGAGCGGCCAGGCGGGCAGCGTGGGCATCGGTTTCGCGATCCCGTCCAACCAGGCCGAGCAGATCGCCGACCAGCTCGCATGACACTCGATCGATTCCGGTCGACCACCCTTCCGTGTGATGACGGGGACCACCTGTTCGAATAGCGTGGTCGGCATGATCACTTCGCCTGCGCTGCTGTCCGACGATGGCCTCTACGACGCCATCGCGGAGACCGAGGCGCGGGCGCGGGAGGTCCATGCGCGTCGTCTGGCGTTGCTGTCCGAGTTCGTGGCGCGGGGTCTGGACGTGGCGGACTACCGGCAGATCACCCGCGCCGATCCAGGCGAGGTGAAGCGCTGGACGCTCCAGGCCCGGTGGTTCCTGCCCACGCAGAGCCCGACCGGGCAGCCCGTGGCCCCGCTGTACCCGACGACCGCGGCCGTCGTCACCGAGTTGTCCGAGGGGCACCTGCGGGAGATCGCCCGCGCCTTGGACAGGCAGCTACCCGACGGGTCGGAGGAGATCCTGGTGCAGGCGGCGTTGTCGGTGGAGCCCCGGGCGGTGCGCCACCTGGCCGACCGCATCCACCTGCAGGCGGTCGCGGACGCCGCCGACGAGGTGGACGAACCCGCCGCCGACCCCGGCGACCTGCTGTGGCTGCGGGACCTGCCCGGTGGCCGGGTGGAGTTCTCCGGCGAACTGTCGGTGGAGTCGGGGGCACAACTGCGGGCGGTGCTGGAACCGCTGTCCCAACCCCGCGCCGACGACCCCCGCGACCTGGCCCACCGGCAGGGCGAGGCGTTCGCCGACCTCGTAGCGCTGGCCATGCGATCCGGCGGGCTGCCCTCCGAAGCCGGGGAACGCCCCCACATCAGCATCACCCTCGACTACGGCACGCTGCGGCGCGGCACCGGGCACGCCGTGCTCGACGGCGGCCGGTACCTGTCCGCCGCCCAGGCCCGTCGCATCGCCTGCGACGCCAAAACCATCCCCGCCGTGCTCGGCGACCGCTCCGAAGTCCTCGACCTCGGGCGCGCCCGCCGCACCGTCAGCCTCGCCCAACGCCGCGCACTGCACACCCGCGACCGCGGCTGTGCCTTCCCCGGCTGCCCGCGACCGCCGAAGTGGTGCGACGCCCACCACATCCGGCACTGGGCCGACGGCGGCTCCACCGACCTGGACAACCTCGTCCTGCTGTGCCGGCACCACCACAGCCTGGTCCACCACTCACACTGGCGGATCACTCTCAGCGGCGGGGTTCCGGCGTTCATCCCACCCCGCCACATCGACCCCGCCCAGCAACCCCGTCAGAACCTCCTCCACCGACAACCCACCGACCCCGCCACCACACACGCCGACGCGGCATGAGGGTGCGGAACCGGACTGGGCTCTCCTA
Source organism: Actinosynnema sp. CS-041913 (assembly GCF_050942485.1). Classification (NCBI taxonomy): domain Bacteria; kingdom Bacillati; phylum Actinomycetota; class Actinomycetes; order Pseudonocardiales; family Pseudonocardiaceae; genus Actinosynnema; species Actinosynnema sp. CS-041913. Next base: position 8,210,926 of record NZ_CP192037.1, read on the forward strand.
AGCCCAGTCCGGGCGCAACGGCATCCCGGACCTCGTGCCGTCCAGCTTCACGCCCAGCACCTGGTGCAGTTGGATGTTGTTGCGCTCGAACCCCAGCCGTGACGCGGCCAGGTACAGGCGCCACACCCGGGCCCGCCCGAGGCCGACCTCGGCGACGGCGTCGTCCCAGTGCCGGTCGAGGTTCGCGCACCAGGCCGCGAGCGTCATGGCGTAGTGCTCGCGGATGTTCTCCTCGTGCCGCACCTCGAAGCCGGTGTCGTGCATCAGCGACACGATGTGCCCCGGCCCGACCAACTCGCCGTCGGGGAACACGTACCGGTTGATGAACCCGCCGGTGCGGGCGCGCTGGCGGTTGTCCGGGCGCGTGATGCAGTGGTTGAGCATCCGCCCGCCCGGCTTCAGCTTCCGGTACAGCGACCGGAAGTACGCGGGGAGCTTGGCCTTGCCGATGTGCTCGGTCAGGCCGATGGAGCTGATGGCGTCGAAGCCGTTCTCGCGGACGTCCCGGTAGTCCAGGTAACGCACCTCGGCCAGTTCCGAGAGGCCTGCTTCGGCGATCGCCTTCTGAGCCCACTCGGCCTGGTTGCGGGACAACGTGACACCCAGCGCCTTGACGCCGTACTCGCGCGCGGCGTGCATCACCATGCCGCCCCAACCGCAGCCCACGTCCAGCAGACGCATTCCGCGCTTCAGTCCCAGCTTGCGCGCCACCAGGTCGTGCTTGGCGAACTGGGCTTCTTCCAACGTGGACGTCTCGGTGGGGTAGACGGCGCACGTGTAGGCCATCGAAGGGCCGAGGACCCATTCGTAGAACGTGTTCGAGACGTCGTAGTGGTGCGCGATCGCTTCACGGTCCCGTGCCTTGGAGTGCCGCAGGCCGTGCAGTCTGCGCTCCTGCGGCGGGATCTCGACGCGTGCACTCAACCGCTGCCGCCCCAGCGTGCGCAGCAGTTCGAGCCGTTCCGGCCACGGCACCGCGCGCAGCGACATCTCCGACAGGTGCACCAGAGCGCCGTAGACGTCTCCGATGATCTCCAGGTGCCCGGTGACGTAGGCGCGCGCCAGCCCCAGCTCGCCGGGCGCGGACGCCAGGTACGACAACGCTTCCGGTGATCGCACCTCGATGCGCACGCCCGCGTCGGCCGGCCCCGCGTGGCTGCCGTCGTATGCGCTGAACTCCACGGACGAGTCGCTTCCGACCGCCCGTTGGAACACCTCGGCCAACCGCATGGACCCTCCATTCACTTACAGAGATCAGCTACCGAGATCAACCGCGGAGAACACACTTGGTGTACAGGTCCGGGAGCCGGGAGTCCGCGTCGTAACGCTTCTTCAGGTTCCGGTAGGTCGGACCGTTGTAGTTCGCCCAGAACTCCTCTTCGCCGTAGTAGGAGTCCGAGTACAGCGACTTGTGCCCGCCCAGCTCGGACACCTTGTCCTCGATCAGCCTGTTGCGGCTGCCCATCTCCTCGCCGGGCCGCAGGTCCACGGTGGACCAGAAGCCGACGTTGACGTACAGCACGTCCGGATCCATCGGGTACAGCGGCCAGCCCGTCCGGTCGCGCAGCCGCACCGGGCACAGCCACACCGGTTCGATGCCGATCTCGCGGTGGAAGAAGTCCAGGAACTCGGCCAGCTTCGACACCGGGATCTCGACGTCCTGGATCACCGGTTCCTGCACGGCCTTGCTCAGCTTGGCGCTGAAGCCGCGCCGGCGGTCCCAGGCCACGATCTTCCGGTACACATCGGACCGCAGGTAGCGCTTGGGGACCAGGCTGCGGACGACGGGGTGCTGCACGCCGAACGCCCGCGAGCACCAGAACCAGTCGGTGTCCCACCGCCACAGGTAGTCGCGCACGGTGAGGTAGTCCGTGCGCCGGCGCTGGATCGACCGGTAGTAGATGTTGCGGCCGGTGTAGTCCGAGACGTGTGGCGCGGTGTCCGCCCAGTCGGCCAGGGTCAGGTACTGCTCGTGCGCGGAGAACACCGTGCCGTCGATGAAGTCCACCGGCTCGCCCTGGTAGGAACGTTCCGCGCAGACCGCCTCGATGACCTCGGCGCACTCCTCGGCCGATCCGAACGGCACGTGCCGCAGCCGCACGAACGGCTTGACCGGCTCCAGCTCGATCTCCAGCCGCAGCGTGTAGCCGAGCGTGCCGTACGAGTTGGGGAAGCCGCGGAACAGGTCGTCGTCGGGATCCACCACGACGACCTCGCCGTCGCCGGTCAGCACCTCCAGTTCGCGCACGGACTCGTGCGGCAGGCCGTTGCGGAACGAGCTGGACTCGATGCCGAGCCCGGCCACCGCGCCGCCCAGGGTGATGGTCTTGAGCTGCGGCACGACCAGCGGCATCAGGCCGTGCGGCAGGGTGGCGTCCACCAGGTTTTCGTAGGTCGTCATGCCCTGCACCTGTGCGGTGCGGGCGCCCGGGTCGACGGAGAGCACCCGGTCGAATCGGGCCACGTCGAGCCCGCCGGGCTGGTCGGCGCGGAACCTGAACAGGTTCGACGTCGGCTTGGCGAGCCGGACGGGGGAGCCCGTCGGGATCGCCGCGTATTGGCCGCGCAGCGCGGCCACCGCCTGCCTGTGATCGCTCACGCGTCCGACGTTAGGCCGCTACGCGATGATCAGCACCCCCAAATTCCACCGGCCGCGAAGTTACCCACCGGTAGTACCCTGGCGGCTATGACCCACGCCACGCACGAGGTGACCAACCAGGTCCCCTCGCTGGACGGCCACGACGTCTCCGCGGACCCGGCGCTGCTGGCCGGCCTGCATGGGGGCGGCGCCGGGTGGGCCGAGGCCGAGCTGCGCGAACTCGGGCTGGCAGCCGGTTCGGCGCACGTCCAGCAGTTGGGACGGCAGGCCAACGACCACCCGCCGAAGCTGCACACCCACGACCGGTACGGGCACCGGATCGACGAGGTGGAGTTCCACCCGGCCTGGCACGAGCTGATGACCACCGCCGTCGCGCACGGCCTGCACGCCACGCCGTGGCGGGACGACCGGCCGGGCGCGCACGTCGCCCGCGCGGCGAAGTTCTACGTGTGGAGCCAGGCCGAGGCCGGTCACGGCTGCCCGATCTCCATGACCTACGCCGCGGTGCCCGCGCTGCGCGCCACGCCCGAGTTGGCGGAGCGGTTCGAGCCGCTGCTGGCGTCCACCGAGTACGACTTCGGCCTGCGCGTCCCGGACGGCAAGCGCGGGCTGATCGCGGGCATGTCGATGACCGAGAAGCAGGGCGGGTCGGACGTCCGGGCGAACACCACCACGGCGACCAGGGCGGGCGACCACTACCTGCTGACCGGGCACAAGTGGTTCACGTCGGCGCCGATGTCGGACCTGTTCCTCACCCTCGCCCGGACCGGGCGCGGCCTGTCCTGCTTCGTGCTGCCGCGCGTCCTGCCCGACGGTTCGCGCAACGCGATGTTCCTCCAGCGGCTGAAGGACAAGCTGGGCAACAGGTCGAACGCCTCCGCCGAGCTGGAGTACGACCGGGCGGTGGGCTGGCTGGTCGGCGAGGAGGGCCGGGGCGTGCGGACCATCATCGAGATGGTCAACATGACCCGGCTGGACTGCGTGCTGGGCAGCGCGGCCGGGATGCGGGCCGGGCTGACCCAGGCCACGCACCACGCCGCGCACCGCAAGGCGTTCGGCCGAGAGCTGATCGACCAGCCCGCGATGCGCAACGTGCTGGCGGACCTCGCCGTGGAGTCCGAGGCCGCGACGACGGCCGCGCTGTGGCTCGCGGGCACGCGCAGCCGGCTCGGGCTCGCCGTGACCAAGTACTGGGTGTGCAAGCGCGGCCCGACGCACGCCGCCGAAGCGCTGGAGTGTCTGGGCGGCAACGGGTACATCGAGGACTCGGGGATGCCGCGGCTGTTCCGCGAGTCGCCGCTGATGTCCATCTGGGAGGGCTCGGGCAACGTCGCCGCGCTGGACGCGTTGCGCGCGATGGCGAAGGAGCCGGCGGCGGTGCAGGAGTTCTTCGCCGAGCTGGACGCCGCACGTGGCGCCGACCGGCGGCTGGACGCGGCGGTCGACGCGTTGAAGACCGAGCTGGCGGATCCCGTCGACCTGGAAGTACGGGCCCGCGGGCTGGTGGAGCGGATGGCGTTGGCGTTGCAGGGTTCGCTGCTGGTCAGGCACGGTCACCCGGCGGTGGCGGACGCGTTCTGCGCGTCCCGGCTGGCCGGCGACTGGGGAGTCGCGTTCGGCACCCTGCCGCGCGGCGTGGACTTCGGGGCGATCATCGAACGGGGGCTGCCGAAGCTGTGAGTTCGGTGCGGGTGGAGCGGTCCGGGTCGGTGTGCACGGTGTTGGTGAACCGGCCCGCCGTGCGCAACGCGGTGGACGGGCCGACCGCGCACACGCTGACCGAGGTGTTCCGCGAGTTCGACGAGGACGAGTCGCTGTCGGTGGCCGTGCTGCACGGCGAGGGCGGCACGTTCTGCGCCGGCGCGGACCTCAAGGCGCTGGGCACGGAGCGCGGCAACGACCCGCTGTCGCCGACCGGCCCGATGGGCCCGACCCGGTTGCGGCTGTCCAAGCCGGTGACCGCGGCGGTGTCCGGGCACGCGGTCGCGGGCGGCCTGGAGCTGGCGCTGTGGTGCGACCTGCGGGTGGTGGACGAGGACGCGGTGTTCGGCGTGTTCTGCCGGCGGTGGGGCGTGCCGCTGATCGACGGTGGGACGGTGCGCCTGCCGCGGCTGATCGGGCAGTCGCGGGCGATGGACCTGATCCTGACCGGGCGGCCGGTGCTCGCCGACGAGGCGCTGGCGATCGGACTGGTCAACCGCGTGGTGCCGGCCGGGACGGCGCGGGCGGCGGCCGAGGGGCTGGCGCGGGAGACCGCGGCGTTCCCGCACACCCGGCTCAACACACCCTGGTCAACACACCCGGAGCAATCCGGCGATCTGCGGCCAGAGTCCGTCGAGGAGGGCGGGGTCGTTGTCCAGCTTCGCGAAGAGCACCATGCCTTCCAGGTGCGCGAGCACGGCGCGCGCATGCGGGCGGGTGGCGCGCTCCACCGGCAGGTCGCCTTCGGCCTGCGCGTCGACCAGGACCTGGTGCACGAGGTCGACCTGCTCGTCGAAGATCGCCTTGAGGCACGCGGCAACGGCCTCGTCCCGGTTGCCGAGTTCCAGCGTGAGGTTGCCGTAGAGGCAGCCGCGCACCGCGCCGACCTCGCGCTTGGCGCGGTACTGCGCCTCGGCCTGGGACCGGAGCAGCCGCTCCAGCCGGTCGAACGGGTGCTCGGCCGCGCCCAGGATCTTCCGCCAGACCGTGCTCTCGGCCGCCCACGCCGCGTGCAGGGCCTCCACCGTGAGGGTCTGCTTGGAGTCGAAGAAGTGGTAGAAGCTGCCCTTGCGCACGCCCGCGCGCTCGCAGATCTCCGCGACGCCGATCGCGCTGTACCCGCGTCCGCGCATCAGCTCGCATGCCGCGTCCAGCAGCTTCTCCCGTGCCTCACTGGTTCGCCCCATGCGCCAGAGGGTAGACGACCGGTCAACTATTGCGATGTAGTTGACCGGTCGTCTACGTTTCGGCCATGAGTCTCACCGCGCTGCTCGGCATCGAGCACCCGATCGTCCAAGGTCCGTTCGGCGGCGGGCTCTCGTCCGTGGCGCTGGCCTCCGCCGTGTCCGACGCGGGCGGCTCGGATCGTTCGGGGCGCACGTCCTGCGGCCCGACGGCATCACCGCAGTGGTCCGCGACCTGCGTGGGGCGACGAGCAGACCGTTCGCGGTCAACCTGTGGGTGCCGCACGACGGCGAGGACGACCCGGTCGACCTCGCGCCGCACCTGGCCCGGCTCGAACCGTTCTACCGGCGGCTCGGGGTGGAGCCGCCTCGGCCGGCGGCCCTGCCGAAGTTCGCCGACCAGGTCGACGCGCTGCTCGCCGCCGCGCCTCCGGTGATCAGTTTCGTCATGGGCGTGCCGCCCCGGTGGGTGCTGGAGTCCGCCCACGCCAAGGGGATCGCGGTCATCGGGACGGCGACCACGGTGGACGAGGCGGTCGCGCTGGAGCAGGCCGGGGTGGACGCCGTGGTGGCGTCGGGCAGCGACGCGGGCGGCCACCGGGGCGCGTTCCTGCGGCCTGTCGAGCAGTCGCTGGTCGGGACGTTCTCGCTGGTGCCGCAGGTCGTGGACGCGGTGCGGGTGCCGGTGATCGCGGCCGGCGGCATCGCGGACCGCCGGGGCGTGCGCGCGGCCCTCGCGCTGGGCGCGGACGCCGTGCAGATCGGCACGGGGTTCCTGGCGACCCGCGAGTCCAACGCCTCCGACGTCCACAAGGCGATGCTGCACAGCGACGCGGCGAAGGTCACCGTGCTCACCCGGCTGTTCTCCGGTCGCACTGCACGGGGTATCCGCAATGGACTGATCCGTGAACTCGCCGCGCACGAGGGCGAAGTGCCGCCGTACCCGGTCCAGAACGCGTTGATGCGGCCGTTGCGCAAGGCGGCGGCGGAGCAGGGCCTGGCCGACTACGTCAGCCTCTGGGCGGGCCAGGCGGCCCCGCTCACCGAGCCGCGCGCCGCGCGGGAGTACTTCGCGGAGCTGGTGCGGCCCTGACACCTGGTGCGGCTCTGACTCCTGGCGCTGCCCTGACTCCTAGTGCAGGCCCAGCTCGCGGGCGATCAGCATCTTCTGCACCTCGCTGGTGCCCTCGCCGATCTCCAGGATCTTGGCGTCCCGGTAGAACCGGCCGACCGGGTACTCGTTCATGAAGCCGTAGCCGCCGAAGATCTGGGTGGCCTCGCGCGCGTTGTCCATCGCGGCCTCGGACGACACCAGCTTCGCGATCGCCGCCTCCCGCTTGAACGGCTCGCCGCGCAGCATCTTCGCCGCCGCCTGGTAGTACGCCAGGCGCGCGGTGTGGGTGCGGGCCTCCATCTCGGCGATCTTGAACTGGATCGCCTGGTACTCCCCGATCTTGCGGCCGAACGCCTCGCGCTCGCGGACGTAGCCCAGGCACTCGTCGACGCAGCCCTGCGCGAGCCCGACGCCGATCGCCGCGATGGCGACCCGGCCCTCGTCCAGCGTCTGGAGGAACTGCGCGTAGCCCCGGCCCTGCTCGCCGAGCAGGTTGGCGGCGGGCACCCGGCAGTCCTGAAAGGACAGTTCGCGGGTGTCCGAGGCGTTCCAGCCGACCTTGGAGTACTTGCGGGACACCGAGAAGCCGGGTGTGCCGGAGGGCACCAGGATGGCCGAGATCTCCGGCCGCCCGTTCTCCTTGCGGCCGGTCACCGCCGCCACGGTCACCACTCCGGTGATGTCCGTGCCGGAGTTGGTGATGAACGCCTTGGTGCCGTTGAGCACCCACTCGTCGCCGTCGAGCCGGGCGGTGGTGCGCAGCGCGCCCGCGTCCGAGCCGCCACCGGGTTCGGTCAGGCCGAACGCGCCCAGTTTCGTCGCCGCGCACAGGGCGGGCAGCCACTCGGCCTTCTGCTCGGCGCTGCCGAACCGGTAGACCGGCATCGCGCCGAGGGAGACGCCGGCTTCCAGCGTGATGGCGACCGACGAGTCGACCCGCGCCAGTTCCTCCAGCGCCAGGCACAGCGCGAAGTAGTCGCCGCCCATGCCGCCGAACTCCTCCGGGAACGGCAGGCCGAACAGGCCCATCCGGCCCATCTTGGCGACGATCCCGTACGGGAACTCCTCCCGCTCGTAGAACTCGCCGATGACCGGGGCGACCTCTTCCCGCGCGAACTCCTGCACGGTCTTGCGCAGCGCCTCGTATTCCTCGTCAAGCCGGAAGTCCAACATCGCTCACTCCTGGTGGGGCACGACGACGGCTAGGGGCTCGTCCAGCGCGACCTGTTGGCCCGCCCGGACGTTCACTTCGGCGAGCACGCCGTCGGTGGGTGCGGTGACGGTGTGCTCCATCTTCATGGCCTCGACCACGAACAGCGCCTGGCCCGCGGTGACGTGGTCACCGGGCGCGGCGCGCACCAAGAGCACGGTGCCGGGCATGGGGCTGGTGACCGGTCCCGCGCTGCCTTCGGCCTCGTGCGCGGAGATCTCGGACTGCTCGGTCTCGGTCAGCGCCCACGTGCGGCCGTCCGCGCCGAGCCACAGCACGTTGCCGGACCGGGCCATCGCGTACCGGCGGGCGCCGACGACCAGGTCGCCGTCCACCACCTCGGCGGTGAGCCGGCGCGGTTCGCCTTGGCCCACCACGACTTCGTCGCCGCGCACCCGGACGTCCACGTCGTCCACGCGCCAGGTGGTCCAGGCGTGTTCGCCGACCCGCCAGCCGCCCGGCTGGTCCCAAGGGTCGTCGCCGCGCGGCGCGAGCTGCCGCTCCAGCGCGGCGGCGGCGTACACCTCGTCCGGGACCTCGTGGCGCACCAGCGCGTCCAGCTTGCGTTCCACCAGGCCGGTGTCCAGCGCGCCCGCGCGGACGTCCTCGTCGTCCAGCAACGCCCGCAGGAACGGGATGTTCGTCGTCACGCCGAGCACGACCATCCGGCCGAGCGCGGCGTTCAAGCGCCGCAACGCCTCTTCGCGCGTGTCGCCGTGCGCGATGACCTTGGCCAGCATCGGGTCGTAGTCGCTGCCGACGGTCAGGCCGACCCGCAGCGCCGAGTCGACGCGCACGTCCTCGGGCTCGTGCAGGCGCAGCACCGTGCCGCCGGTCGGCAGGAACCCGCGCGCCGGGTCCTCGGCGTAGACGCGTGCCTCCACGGCGTGCTTCGTGGGCGTCACGTCGTCCAGCAGCAGGTGTCCGCCCGCGGCGACGCGGAGCTGCCACTCCACCAGGTCGACGCCGGTCGCCAGTTCCGTCACCGGGTGCTCGACCTGGAGGCGGGTGTTCATCTCCATGAAGAAGTAGTCGCCGGTCGCACCGTCGACGATGAACTCGACGGTGCCCGCGCCGACGTAGCCGACGGACTTGGCGGCGTCCACGGCGGCGCGGCCCATCGCCTCGCGGACCTCCGGGGTGAGCAGCGGCGACGGCGCTTCCTCGATGATCTTCTGGTGCCGGCGCTGGAGGCTGCACTCCCGTTCGCCGAGGTGCACCACCTTGCCGTGCGCGTCCGCCAGCACCTGGATCTCGATGTGCCGCGGGTTGGTGATGAACCGCTCGATCAGCAGCGTGTCGTCGCCGAACGAGCCGCGCGCCTCGCGGCGGGCCGACTCGATGGCGTCGCGCAGCGCCGCGGCCTCGTGCACCAGCCGCATGCCCTTGCCGCCACCGCCGGCGGACGGCTTGAGCAGCACCGGGAAGCCGATCTCGCCGGCCGCGTCCACCAGGTCGTCGTCGGTCATCCCGGCTTCGGTGCGGCCCGGCACCACGGGCACGCCGGCCGCGCGGACCGTGAGCTTGGCGCGGATCTTGTCGCCCATGGCGTCGATGGCGTCGGCGGGCGGGCCGATGAACACCAGCCCGGCCTTCTCGCACGCCCGCGCGAAGTCCGTGTTCTCGGCCAGGAACCCATAGCCGGGGTGGATCGCCTGCGCGCCGGTCTCCCGGGCGGCGTCGATGATCCGTTCCGCCGACAGGTAGCTGTCGCGGGCCGCCGCCGGGCCGATCCGGACCGCCACGTCGGCCAGCCGCACGTGCAGCGCGTCGGCGTCGGCGTCGCTGTAGACCGCGACCGACCTGATCCCGAAGCGCCGCAACGCGCGGATCACACGGACCGCGATCTCGCCTCGGTTGGCCACCAGAACGCTGTCGAACATCGCCATCACATCCGGAAAACGCCGTAGGCGGGGCCGTCGTCGAGCGGCGCGTTGGCCGCCGTGGACAGCGCGAGCCCGAGCACCGTGCGGGTGTCCTTCGGGTCGATCACGCCGTCGTCCCACAGCCGGGCCGTGGAGTAGTAGGGGTTGCCCTGGTCCTCGTACTGCTGACGGATCGGGGCCTTGAACGCCTCTTCGTCGTCCGCGGACCACGAGTCGCCGAGTTGGTCCCGCCGCACGGTCGCGAGCACCGACGCGGCCTGTTCGCCGCCCATCACGGAGATCCGGGCGTTCGGCCACATCCACAGGAAGCGCGGCGAGTACGCCCGGCCGCACATCGAGTAGTTGCCCGCGCCGAACGAGCCGCCGATGACCACGGTGAACTTGGGCACCCGCGCGCACGCCACGGCCGTGACCATCTTCGCGCCGTGCTTGGCGATGCCGCCCGCCTCGTACTCGCGGCCGACCATGAACCCGCTGATGTTCTGCAGGAACACCAAAGGGATGGCGCGCTGGTCGCAAAGCTGGATGAAGTGCGCGCCCTTCAGCGCCGACTCGCCGAACAGGATGCCGTTGTTGGCGACGATCCCGACCGGGTGGCCGTGGATGCGGGCGAACCCCGTGACCAGGGTCGCGCCGTACTCCTTCTTGAACTCCTGGAACCGGCTGCCGTCGACGATCCGGGCGATCACCTCGCGCACGTCGTAGGGCGTGCGGCTGTCCGTGGGCACCACCCCGTACAGCTCGTCCGGGTTGACCGCCGGCTCGACGCTCGGCTCGACCCGCCACGGCCGTTCCGCGCGCGGCCCGAGGGTGCTGACGATGGAGCGGACGATCCGCAGCGCGTGCGCGTCGTCGTTGGCGAGGTGGTCGGTCACGCCGGAGGTGCGCGAGTGCAGCTCGCCGCCGCCCAGCTCCTCGGCCGTCACGACCTCGCCGGTCGCGGCCTTCACCAGCGGCGGGCCGCCGAGGAAGATGGTGCCCTGGCCGCGCACGATCACGGCCTCGTCGCTCATCGCCGGGACGTACGCGCCGCCCGCCGTGCACGAGCCGAGCACGGCGGCGATCTGCGGGATGCCCCGGCTGGACATGGTGGCCTGGTTGAAGAAGATCCGGCCGAAGTGCTCGCGGTCCGGGAATACCTCGTCCTGCCGGGGCAGGAACGCGCCGCCGGAGTCGACCAGGTAGACGCAGGGCAGCCGGTTCTGCAACGCCACTTCCTGCGCGCGCAGGTGCTTCTTGACCGTCATCGGGTAGTAGGTGCCGCCCTTGACGGTGGCGTCGTTCGCGACGATCACGCACTCGCGGCCGGAGACCCGGCCGACGCCGGTGATGACGCCCGCCGCCGGGGCCTCGTCGCCGTACAGGCCGTTGGCGGCCAGCGGGGACAGTTCGAGGAACGGCGAGCCGGGGTCGAGCAGCGTGTCCACCCGGTCGCGGGGCAGCAGCTTGCCGCGCTCGACGTGGCGGGCGCGGGACTTCTCCGGGCCGCCCCTGGCGGCTTCGGCGAGCTTGGCGCGCAGGTCGTGGACGAGGGCGGTGTGCTCGTCGGTGTACCGCCGGAAGGCGTCGCCCGACTTGTCGGCGGCGCTGCGCAGGACGGGCGCGTCCATGGGCTCCTCGCGGTTAGCAGTCGTTAACCTGAGGAGATGTTAGCGCTTGTTAACTCGCCCGTCCACCGTTGCCGTGGGCAACGGGAAGAGGGCCGCCGGAGCGACCCCCTTCCCGATCGGGCGTGGTCAGCCGGTGACGGCGGTGAGCTGCGGCAGGTAGCCGAGGCGCTGCCCGTTGCGGTTCGGGTGGTAGGACTCCTCGACCGGCCAGGACAGGCTGTTCAGCCACCAGTCGGCCGAGCAGATCTCGTGCCCGGTGAACGCGCCGCGCAGGTCGCGGTAGGGGAACGACTTCGCGGCGGCCCGCCCGGAGATGACGGTGTGCAGGGTGTCGGCGGCGGAGTTGATCGCCGACCGCTTGGTGTCGCTCAGGCCGACCGAGCAGGAGCCCGGCACCTTGTACAGGCGCGGGTAGCCGAGCACCACGACCCGCGCGGACGGGGCACGGGTGCGGATCTGCGCGTAGACGTTGTCCAGCAGGCCCGGCAGGGTGGTCGTGGCGTAGGTCTTGGCCTGGTTCACGCGGTTCACGCAGCTCTGGTCGGAGCCGAACGTGCAGGTGGTGATGACGTCGGTGAAACCGGCGTCGTTCCCACCGATCGAGATGCTGGCCAGGGTGGTGGTGGCGCTGAGCGCGCCGATCTGGCTGTTGAGGACGTCACCCGTCCGGGCGCCGGAACACGCGACGAACTTGAAGCTGGCCGGGGCGTGCGACGCGGCCCAGAGCGCCGGGTAGGCGTACTGGCTGCGTTTGCAGGAGCCGCTGTCGCCGTAGTACGAGCCGGTGCCCGTTCCCGAGGAGTAGGAGTCGCCGAGCGCGACGTAGTGCGCGCTCGCTTGGGCCTCGGCTGGTATCACGGTGAGCAGCGCCGCCGCCGCGGCGAGCGCGGCGCTGAGCAGGGTTCGGACAGGGCGCATCGGAGCCTCCCGGAGGGAAACACGCAGGGTTGTGATGCGGAGCACAACAAGAGCTACCAGCAGGTAGGCCTATATAAAAAGCCTGCGTCAAGAGTTAACCCCGGGTTTCACCCGCCCGGCGGGTGAGCCGCCGGAGGAGCGCCGGTTAACGCTCGTTTACGTTTCCCGGCGGGCTGTTTAGGATGGGCCCGTGCCGGCCGACGAAGTGAAGCAGACCCGCCGCGACCAGATCCTGGACGCCGCCGCCGAACTGTTCGCGCGGCACGGCTTCCACGGGGTCGGCATCGACGACATCGGGGCGGCCGTCGGGATTTCCGGCCCCGCGCTCTACCGGCACTTCCGGAGCAAGGACGCGATGCTCGGCGAGATGCTGACGTCCATCTCCGAACGCCTGCTGGACGGCGGCCTGTCCCGGGTGTCGGCGTCCCCCGACGCGACGTCGGCCCTGCACGCCCTGGTCCGCTGGCACGTCGACTTCGCGCTGGACGACCCGGCGCTCATCACCGTCCAGATGCGCAACCTGGCCAACCTGACCGACCCGGACCGCCGCCGCGTGCGCGCCCTCCAGCGCCGGTACGTGGAGGTCTGGGTGTCGACGTTGCAGGAGACCGTGGCGGTGGACGAGCCGACCGCCCGCGCCGCCGCGCACGCCGTCTTCGGCCTCATCAACTCGACGCCCCACAGCGCCCACCTCGACCGCGACCAGATGGCCGCGCTGCTGACCCGGATGGCGCTGGCCTCGCTGACCACCGCCGGGGTGCTGGCGACCGCCTGAAGCCGGCCCGGACGGCGGTCGATGTGGTGGTCATGATCACCGGAGCACGCCGCCGGCCGCACTCCCCCCGACTCGACCGACGTTCGCTCCGCCGCCGCCCGGCCGCGGTCCGGGCCTGCCCCCGGTGCCGGCGCGCCCGGCTGCGGGGCCGGAACTGGGCGCAGTTCGGCAGCCTCGTCACCTCGGTCGTCGCGGTCACCGCGCTGGTGTTCACCGCGCTGTCGCTGCGGGAGACCCGCCGGCAGGTCGACGTGGCCACGGCGGCCCAGTTGGCCGAGCGGTTCACCAAGGCCGTCGACCAGACCGGCCGCGACCAGCTCGACATCCGGCTGGGCGGCACCTACGCGCTGGAGCGGATCGCCCACGACTCGCCGCCGGACCGCGCGACGGTCGGCCGGGTGCTCTCCGCCTTCGTCCGCCACCACCGGCCGCTCCGCCGGGAGGGCGGCCTGATCCAGTGCGAGGCGGGGTTCCAGCGCAGCCGGCTCGACGTCGCCGCCGCGCTCGACACGGTGCTGGGCATCGGCGCCGCGGTCGACCTGGCGCGTAGCTGCCTGGACGGCGCCGAATTGCCCGGCGCGGGATTGCGGTGCGCGAATCTCAGCGGGGTGTCGTCGAGGGAGCGGAATGCGCGACAATCACCGTGGGGGCGAGGGCGGCCCGTTCAATTCACCACCGGCGACCGGATTCCGACGGACAACGGGAGACGCTACTACCGGTGGGTCGATCCGGACACCGGGGACGTGGGCGCGTACGAATGCCTGGAGCCGGGCGGCACGTTCGGCACGCGGCGCGGCAAGTCGGTCACCTGGACCGACGTCGGCGCGTGCCCCGGCGATCCGGCCTGAGGTCCGCCGGTCGGGGTAGGGGCAGCACCCCGTTGCCCGGTGGGGACGACCGGTTGGCGTCACGCGTTGCCGATCCGTAACCTGGCGTGCCAATGAGCGACGCCACGGTGAACAGCGTGAGCGGGTGGCCCGGGGCGCGGTTGCTGACCCGGCTGCCCGCCTGGTTCCGGGTGCTGCTGGTCGCCTTCGCGGTGTTCTTCTGCGGGGTGATCGCCTCCCGGCCGGCCGGGGCCGCCGACGACCGGCCGCTCACCGGCGACATCGCGGTGGCCGCCGCGGCGGTCGGGGCGCTGGCCCAGCCGTCGGCGGGCGGCTCGCCGCTGACCGGTTTCCCGGCCGACTTCAACGCCGTCACCGGGCGGTCGCCGATCGCCGTGACCGCGCCGGACGGGACCACCCGCGCCATCGACCCGAACGGCGGGTGCTCCGGGCCCGCCGGGGACACCGAATGGGATTTCGGCGTCGGCTGCCGGGCCCACGACCTCGGCTACGACCTGCTGCGCTACGCCGAGCACAAAGGGCGCCCGCTGCCGCCGGAAGCCCGGAAGTCGCTCGACGCCCGGCTGTCCGCCGACATGCACGGCCAGTGCGACCTCAACCCCCGCGGCAGCGCCGGGCAGTGCCACGCCGTCGCCCGGCTCTACGCCGCCGGGCTGGAGTTCAACTCGTGGCGGCAGCGGTGGGGTCCTCCCGGTCACGAACCCGTCCTGGCTTGGGGTTTCGGCAGCGCGGTCGTGGTGTTCCTGATCATCGCCCGGCTGCCCCGGCGGCGGGCCGTGGCGTCCGGGGCGAGCGTTCCGGCCGCCGGCGAGGAGGACCGGTACGCCGCGTTCCTCCGGCTGGCCAGCCTGGGCCTGGTCGTCGTCGGGCAGTCCCTGCTGACCGTCCTGCACTGGGCGGGCGTGAGCGCGGACTGGCTCTGGCTGCTCACCTGGGCGTTGCAGACCGTCCCGATCTTCTACTTCGCCGGCGGCCACGCCAACCTGAACCGGTGGCTCGCGGTGAAGGCCGACGGCGGCGGGTACGGGCGGTACCTGGTCAGCCGGATAAGCTGGCTGTTGCGGCCGGTCCTGGCGTTCGTGCTGGCGTGGCTGGTGCTGCCGCTGCCGCTGGAACTGCTGGACGTGCCGAAGACGCGCGTCGAGATGTTCGGCCGGCTGATCGCGCACCCGCTGTGGTTCCTCGGGCTCTACCTGGTCGCGGTCGCGGCCACGCCGGTGATGGCCTGGCTGCACCGCAACGCCCGCCTGGCCACGCCGGTCGCGCTGGTCGCCGTCATGATCGTGGTGGACGCGGTGCGGATCGGCTTCTCCTGGCGCACCGGGGGCTACCTGAACCTCACGCTCGGCGCGTTGCTGTTGCAGCAGTTGGGTTTCTACTACGCCGACGGCAGCCTGCCGCGCGTGTCCCGCCGGGTGCTGGGCGCGCTGGCCATCGCGACCGTGCCGGGACTGCTCGCGCTCATCACGTTCGGCGGGTACCCGCGCACGATGATGGCCGTGCCCGGCGAGCCGGGCTCCAACCTCAGCCCGCCCACGGTCTGCCTGCTGGTGCTCGGCCTGGGCCAGGTCTGCGCCGTCCTCCTGCTGCGCGACCGGGTGTCAGCGTGGCTCGCGGGGCGCCGGCAGTGGCGGGTCGTCGACTACGCGCGCTCCGCGCCGATGACCGTCTACCTCGGCTACCTGACCGTGCTGGCCGCCGTGGTGGGCCTGCTCGGCCTGCTGGACGCGCCCGTCGCGTTCGACTGGGTCGTGGTCCGGCCGCGCTGGCTGTCGGTCCTGGTGCTCCTGCTGCTGCCCGTGCTGCTGGTGTTCCACCGCTTCGAGCGGACCGCCGCGCTGCTCACCTGCGACACCAGGGAGACCCACCGCACCAGGCTGGCCGCCACGCTCGGTGTCGGCTACGGCGTGCTGGGCGTGCTCGGTTTCGTCGCCACGGGCTTCGCCGGGGCGGCGGCCACCCTGGTGGTGTTCAAGGTCGACCCGTTGCAGAACCTCATCCACCTGCTGCTCGGCTGGTACCTGCTGCACACCGCCCGCGCCGGCACCTGCCACGGCCGGCGGGCGTGGCTGCTGACCGCGCTGGCCTGCGTCCCGCCGCTACTGGTCCTGGAGCCGACCGGCGCGATGGTCGTCCTGCACGGCGCGACGATCGCCGTGGCGCTGCTGGCGGCGATGACCAAGCAGGACCAGGGTGACGCAGGTGAACACGGGCAGCCAGGTGAGCCGTTCCAGCAGCCACAGCGCGTCGTCGGGCACGGTGTGCAGGCCGGGTAGCGGGCCGAACACCGCGCCGGCCAGCGTGACGGCCAGCAGCGCGCTCTGGTGCACGAGGAAGATGGGCAGGGCGCGGGCGTTCAGCCTCCGGGCGCGGAACGTCGGCCGGATGAGCATCACCAGCCCGATCTGGGCGAACGCCAGCGCCAGCGCGGCCGGTGAGGGCGGGAACAGGTTCGACTGCTCCGCGCCCGGCACGCCCACCGCGCTCATCGGATAGCCGTTGTGCACCGACACCGCGAACGCACCGGCCCCCAGCACGAGCAGCGCCGCACCCCACGAACGCCGCTGCCCGTGCCGGGCCACCAGGACGCCGAGCTGCCACGGCGCCCACCACACCGCCAGGACGTTCACCCAGCCGACGTCGAGTGCCACCAGGGCGATCGGGATCACCAGGCCCCACCCGCCCAGCCTGCGCAGCAGCGGGGTGAGGGCCAGCAGCACCACGTGCACCGCCAGGAACCACAGCGGTGTGACGACCAGGTACCCGACGGTCGACACGGTCTGCTGCGGCAGCCCGCGCAACGACAGTCCACTGAGGACTATGGTCCAGCCGCCGAGCAACACCGCCACCGGCACGACCAGCCGCCGGACCCGCCGCGACCAGGGGGTGCCCGACCGCGCCGCCGCGAAGCCGCCGGTGAAGAAGAACAGGCCCAGGGTCTGGAGGAACCAGCTCACCGGGGCGAACTCGGGCAGCCACCGCAGCGGGCTGTCCACCACGAAACCGGTGTCCGCCAACACCACCGACGTGACCAGCCAGTGGCCCAGCACCACGCCGCCGATCGCCAGCGCCCGCACCGAGTCGATCATCGGATCACGCTTCACGGTGTCCCTCCCACGACGATCCGCGCCATGGCGCGCAGTGACGCCGTGCCGGGGTCGAAGTACTCGTCATGCCTGCGGGCGCTCCCCGCGTCGAAAACCCACGCGCCGAACGCGGGATCGGTCGGATCGGCGCCGTGCCCGAGGTCGCCCACCCGGATCTTGGGCACCCACCGCGTCCAGTCGTCGGCCCCGCGCGCGGCCCACACCCGGGTCGGGAGGTCGGCGGCCGACGAGACGCGCACCCCAGGGCTGCCGAGGAACACCATGTCGGCGACCGGCGCGCGGGTCTGCGCGCACACCACCGACCCGTAGCTGTGGCACAGCAGGTGCACCTCACCCGGCAGGCCGCGCACGAACCGGCCCAACGCCTCCGCGCCGGCACGGGCGAGCCGGCCGCCCGCCGCGTCCACCCCGACCCCGGAGGGCGTCTGGTAGCCCAGCCACGCCACCACCGCGAGGTCGTCCCGCCCGGCCTCGGCGTGCACCGCACGGGCCATCCGCCCCACCGTGGCGTCGAACCGGGCATCGTCCACATCGGACCCGGGCACCACGACGGCCACGTGCCGCGCGTGCGCCAGGTCCCCGTACACCGCGACACGGTCGACCGGCGACGGGTCGCCACCCGGCGTCACGAGCACCAGCAGCGCCGCCAGCGCCGCGATCGTCTTCCCCATACCTCGGAAGCTAGGGAGACGACACCCGCCGGATCGTCACACCGGAGTCGTGGAAATAGGGTGCTACCCCGGTACCACGAGCCCCGACTCGTAGGCCGCGATGACCGCCTGCGCCCGGTCGCGCAGGCCCAGCTTCATCAGCACCCGGCTCACGTGCGTCTTCACCGTCTGCTCGGCCAGCACCAGGTGCGCGGCGATCTCCGTGTTCGACAGCCCGGTCGCGATCAGCAGCAGCACCTCGGTCTCCCGCTCCGTCAGCGCCGCCAGCCGCGCCGGCTTCACCACCCGCACCGGCTGCGCCTTCACGAAGTCCTCGATCAGCCGTTTCGTCACGGACGGGGCGAGCAGCGCGTCGCCCCGCGCCACGACCCGCACGGCGTCCAGCAGCTCCCGCGCGGGCGAGTGCTTGAGCAGGAACCCGCTGGCGCCGGCCCGCAACGCCTCGTAGACGTAGTCGTCCAGGTCGAACGTGGTCAGGACCAGCACCTTCACCGGGTCGTCGGCCAGCAGCCGGGTGGCGGTGAGCCCGTCCGTCTCCGGCATCCGGATGTCCATCAGCACCACGTCCGGCCGCAGCCGCCGCACCTCGGCCACCGCCGCGGCCCCGTCCCCGGCCGCGCCCACCACCGTGATGTCCGGCTGGGCGTCCAGCAGGGCCGAGAACCCCTCCCGCACCATCTCCTGGTCGTCCACCACCAGCACCTTGATCAAGATTCCCCCAACGGAATCCTCGCCCGCACCGCGAACCCGCCGTCCTCAGTGGACGAGGCGTCCAGCGAGCCGCCGTGCACGGCGACCCGTTCCCTCATGCCGACCAGGCCGTGCCCGCCGCCCCCGCCCGACGACGGCCCGCCCGCGCTGTTGCGCACGAACACCTCCAGCGCGCCGTCGACCAGCGACACCACGACCGACACCGACGATCCCGGCGCGTGCCGGCCGGCGTTGGTCAGCGCCTCCTGCACGATCCGGTACGCCGTCAGCCCCACCGCCGAGGGCACCTCCGCCTCGGCCACCGACGCCTGCGGGGCGAGCGCCCGGATGTCGGCCAGCCCCGGCTGCGGCGCGCGGTCGGCCCGCTGGTCGGCGGCCCGCAGCACGCCCAGCAGCCCCTGCATGTCCACGATGGCGGCCCGCGCGGCGTCACCCAGCTCGGCGAATTCCCGCAGCCCGGCCTCGGGCAGCCCGGCGATCCGGTAGGGCGCGGTCTCGCAGCGCACCGCCACCATCGACATGTGGTGCGCCACCACGTCGTGCATCTCCCGCGCGATGCGGGCCCGCTCGACCAGCGCGGCCTTCGCGTCCTGCTCGTCGCGGAACCGCCGCTCGGCCCGGCCCCGCGACCCGAACGCGTAGCCGAGCAGCAGGAACAGCAGGAGGATGGCGGCGGTCGTCGGGAAGTAGTCCATGTTTCCCATCGCGGCCACGAGGTACAAGACCCCCGTGGTGAGCAACGCGACCAGGACCACGACCCGGCCGCTGTGCAGCAGACCCACGACGACCAGCGCCGGGAGGTACCAGCACCACTGCCAGGACCCGAGCACGCCGGGCTCGGACGTGTACAGCACCCTCATCACGACCAGCCCGGCCGTGGCGAGCCGCCACGCGTTGAGCGCGGACGACAACATCAGCCCGTAGGTGCCGGCGACGATGCCGAACAGCACCGGCCACCAGCCGTCCGGTTCCTCGTCCTGCACGTAGCCCGCCGACACGCCGATCGCGAGGATCAGCCCGTAGAGCAGCACGGCGGCCTGCGCGTACCGGCGGAAGCGGAAGTCGCCGAAGACCCGCGTGCGGTCGGGCAGCAGCACGACCTGGAGGAAGGTGCGGATCACGGACGTGATGCTAGGTGCCCGCGCCGTGCGGCACATGCCGCCACGGTGTGTCATACCCGGGTAGCACCCCGGTGGTCGGTACGGCAAGCCGTTGCGGCACCCGAACATCACCGGGTAGGCAATAGGACAGAGCTGTGCGCCCCTACTCCGTGATGGAAGATGGCCGAATGCACCCGCAGCAGGATCCGGATCGCTGGGCACGGCTCACCGCCGTCGCCGGTGAGGCCCTGACCGCCGCCAAGGTCGGGGAGGACGCTGTCGCGGTCGACCTGGTCACCGGCTACCTCAGCGGGTCGCCGGAGGGCAACGAGGAGATCCGGGAGCTGGTGCTGCTGCTGTTCTCCGAGTGCAGCGACATGGTCGCGGCGCTCGGGTCGGGCGGCGCGACACCGGTGAAGATGCAGGTCTTCGACGAGGACGGCCAGGAGGTCCCGATCGACGACGCGGACCCGCCGGTCCGCACCGCGATCCGCACTCTGCTGGCCGAGGTCCACGGCGACCAGGAGGCGGCGGCCGAGCAGATCGAGATCGCGCTGGCCAACGGCCGGCCGCAGGAGCTGGCCACGGTCGTGCTCCAGGCGCTGCGCTGGACCGTGCGGCTCGCGCTGGAGTGCGAGGTGCGCGAACTGGCGGTCGCACCCTGGATCGAGGCAGCGTTGGACGAGTAACGACCATTGACAGATGGCTGTGGTCTAGACCAGTCTCCCCGGTGGGCGCGATTACCCTGCCAATCCGCCGAGGAGTCCCGCATGAAACCACGATTGGGCGCGCTGCTGGCGGCAAGCGCGCTGGCCATCGGATCTCTCGCGATCGCCGGGCCGGCCGCGTCGGCCGCACCCGGCGTCACCGCCACGTTCGCCAAACCCCAGGACTGGGGCAGCGGCTTCGAGGGCAAGTTCACCATCACCAACGGCGGTCCCGGCTCCGTCACGTCGTGGAAGGTCGAGTTCGACCTGCCCGCGGGCACCGCGATGGGGTCGTACTGGGACGCGTTGATCACCCGTACGGGTAACCACTACGTGGCGACCAACCGCGAGTACAACGCCAGCATCGCGGTCGGCGCCACCCGGACCTTCGGCTTCGTCGGCACCGGGCCCGGCGTGCCGGCGAACTGCACCGTCAACGGCGCCTCCTGCAGCGGTGGCGGCGGCGACACGACGGCGCCGAACGCGCCGGCCAACCTGCGCGTCACCGACACCACCGCGAACTCGGTGGCCCTCGCGTGGGACGCGGCCACCGACAACGTGGCCGTGACCGGCTACGAGGTCCACCGCGGCGGCGCCGTCGCGGCCACCGTCACGGGCACGACCGCAACCGTGTCCGGACTCGACCCGAACACCGCCTACCAGTTCACCGTGCGGGCCAAGGACGCGGCGGGCAACACGTCCGACCCGTCCAACCAGGTCACGGGCACGACGAAGGACGGCCCGACCCCGATCAACGGCCGCGGCGCGCCGTACCTGTTCCTCGGCTGGGGCAACCCGCCCGCACCGCAGACCGTGATGAACGCGACCGGCGTCAAGTGGTTCACCATGGCGTTCGTCCTCGCGTCCGGCGGCTGCAACCCGGCCTGGGACGGCAACCGCCCCCTGACCGGCGGCATCGACGCCAACGCGATCAACCAGATCCGCGCGGCGGGCGGCGACATCGTCCCGTCGTTCGGCGGCTGGAGCGGCAACAAGCTGGGCCCGAACTGCTCGACCCCGCAAGCGCTTGCGGGCGCGTACCAGAAGGTGATCGACGCCTACCGCCTGAAGGCGATCGACATCGACATCGAGAACACCGACGAGTTCGAGAACGCCGCCGTCCAGGACCGGATCCTGGAGGCGCTGAAGATCGTCAAGCAGACCAACCCGGGCATCCAGACCATCGTCACCATCCCGACGACGAGGACCGGCCCGAACTCCTGGGGCAACCGCCTGATCGAACGCTCGCAGGCCCTCGGGGCGAACATCGACGTCTACACCCTGATGCCGTTCGACTTCGGCAGTTCCGACATCCGAACCGACACCATCAACGCGACCACCGCTTTGAAGGACAAGCTGAAGGCCGTCTTCGGCTGGTCCGACGCGGTCGCGTTCAACCACTCGGGCATCTCCGGCATGAACGGCCTGTCCGACCAACGCGAGACCACGACCACGGCCACCTGGACCCAACTGCGCGACTGGTCGAAGTCCAACGGCCTGGGCAGGTTCTCCTTCTGGGCGGTGAACCGCGACCGAGGCGGCTGCGACGGCCAGGTGTCGTCCAACTGCTCCGGCATCCCCCAACCGGACTGGGAATTCACCCGAATCACCGCCGGCTTCTGACCTACCGATAACCGAACACCAGTCACACAGCCACACCGGGCCCGCAGGCACCAGCACCACGCCTGCGGGCCCTTTTGCTCAAAGCAACCTGCGCGAACACACAGCCAAGACCTACGCGAGCACAGCAGCAAGAAGCCTGCGCGAGCACAACAACCCGAAGCCTGCGCGAGCACACAAAAGGGGCCTCGTGTTCTCCCCGTATGGCCTGCCCGCAGGGCAACCGCGCTTGTCAAGGAGGTGCAAGCACGCTTTTCGCTTGCGCCTCCTTGACAAGTGTGGTGGTCTTTGACCAGGTCATACGGGGAGAACACGACGCCTTGGCATTTCCTCCCCGGAGGCCTGCCAAGCGGCGAGCGTCGCTTTTCGCTTTTCGTCTAAAAACTAAAAGCGTCCTCGCCGGACAGGCAGGCCGCCAAGGATGTACACAAAAGCAAGACTCGGGCGTCGTGCCATCCCCGCATAACCTGGTCAAAGACAACCACCCTTTTCCTGGGAACGCAAGCGAAAAGCGTGCTTGCATTCCCAGGAAAAGCGCGGTTCCCTGCGGGCAGGCCATACGGGGATGACACGCAGCCCACCGACGGGTGTGCGCGCTGCGCGCGCAACTGCAACCGCAACCGCAACCGCTCAAAGCGTGGAGCGTGCGTTGTCAGGACTGGATCGGGCGTCAGCGAGCACCTCACCCGCACCCACATCCGCGTCCGCGCCCGCGCCCGCCAGCAGTTCGGTCACCAGCGCTCCCACCTGCTCGACCTCGATCAAGAACCCGTCGTGCCCATAAGCGGACTCCACCACCCGCAAATCGACCCCGATCCCGTCAGCGATCTCCGCCTGCTGACCCAACGGGTAGAGCCGGTCGGAGTCGATCCCCGCGACAACGGTCCGAGCGGTCACCCGGCTCAACGCCGCGCGCACGCCGCCACGCCCGGCCCCGACGTCGTGACCGTTCATCGCCTCGGTCAGGACCACGTAGCTCTCCGGGTCGAACCGTCGGATCAGCTTCTCCGCGTGGTGGTCGAGATATGACTCGACGGCGTACCGCCCGTCCGTCTGCCGCTGCCGCCCGAACCGGGCCTCCAACTCCGGCTCACTCCGGTAATTAAGATGAGCGATCCGCCGGGCGACGCCCATCCCGCGCACCGGATCGAGCCGGATGGCGTGCAGTTGCGCCGAAGCCGACGCGATGTGTTCGGCCGTGGAGGCGGCCGGCGCGGCGAGCACCAGCATCGACTGCACCCGATCGGGCACGGAGATCGCCCATTCGAGTGCGCGCATCCCTCCCATCGAGCCGCCCAGCACCGCTGCCCACGAGTCGATTCCCAGCGCGTCGGCCAGCAGGATCTCGGCCGCGACCTGGTCGCGCACCGAGATCCGGGGGAACCTCGTCCCCCAGCGCCGGCCGTCGGGTGCGACCGTCCCGGGGCCGGTGGTGCCCTGGCACCCGCCCAGCACGTTGGGTGCGACGACGAACCACCGTGACGGGTCCAACGGCCGGCCGTTGCCGATCAGGCCGTCCCACCACCCCGCCGTGGGGTGACCGGGCTCGGCCGGGCCGGCCGCGTGGCTGTCGCCGGTGAGCGCGTGCAGCACCAGCACGGCGTTCGACCGTGACGGGTTGAGCGTTCCCCAGGTCTCGTACGCGATCCGCAGCGGCATCCCGGGCAGCGCGCCGTGGAACCACTTCCGGCGGCCGTTCGGGCCCCCCTCCCGCCACCCGCCGGCGGCGGGAGGGGTCTCCCCGACAGTGGACCCGTTGCTCACTGCACGGACTTGGCGGCCCGGAATCCGGCCTCCAGGTCGGCTTTGAGGTCCTCCACGCCCTCGATGCCCACGGACAGCCGCACCAGGCCGGGCGTCACGCCGGCGATCGCCTGTTCCTCCGGCGTGAGCTGGCTGTGCGTGGTGCTGGCCGGGTGCACGATGAGGCTGCGCACGTCGCCGATGTTCGCCAACTGGCTGAACAGCTCGACACCGTCGACGAACGCGCGGCCTGCCTCCGCACCGCCGCGCAGTTCGATGGACACGACCGCGCCCGCGCCCAACGGCAGGTACTTCTGCGCGAGCGAGTGCCACGGGCTGGACGGGAGGCCCGCGTAGTGCACCTTCTCCACCTCGTCGCGCGCCTCCAGCCACTCGGCCAGCGCACGCGCGTTGGCCACGTGCTTGTCGATGCGCAACGAGAGTGTCTCGATCCCTTGCAGGATCAGGAAACTGGTGAACGGGGCGATCGCCGCGCCGGTGTCCCGCAGGCCCTGCACCCGCAGCTTCGCGGCGAACGCCCCGTTCCCTAGCACGGGCCAGTACTGCAGCCCGTGGTAGCTCGGGTCCGGCTCGTTGAAGTCGGGGAACTTCTCCGCGTCCCCGAAGTCGAACGTGCCGCCGTCGACGACCACGCCCGCGATCGCGCTGCCGTGGCCGCCCAGGTACTTCGTGGCCGAGTGCACGACGATGTCCGCACCGTGCTCCAGCGGCCGGAGCAGGTACGGCGTCGGCACGGTGTTGTCCACCACCAGCGGCACGCCCGCCGCGTGCGCCACCTCGGCCACGGCCTCCACGTCGAGCACGTTGCTGCGCGGGTTGGCCAGCGACTCGGCGAAGAACAGCTTGGTGTTCGGGCGCACGGCCGCGCGCCACGCCTCCAGGTCGTCCGGATCGTCCACAAAGGACACTTCGATGCCCAGCTTGGGCAGCGTGTAGTGGAACAGGTTGTAGGTGCCGCCGTAGAGCGAGGCGCTGGACACCAGGTGGTCGCCCGCTCGGGCGAGGTTCAGGACGGTCGCGGTCTCGGCGGCCTGGCCGGACGCGAACGCCACGGCGGCCACCCCGCCCTCCAGCGCGGCGACCCGTTGTTCCAGCACGTCCTGGGTGGGGTTGTTGATGCGGGTGTAGATGTTGCCCGCCTCGGCGAGGCTGAACAGCGCCGCGCCGTGCGCGGTGTCGCGGAAGACGTACGAGGTGGTCTGGTAGATGGGCGTGGCACGGGCGCCGGTGGCCGGGTCGGGTGACGCTCCGGAGTGGACCTGCTTGGTTTCGAAGGACCAGGACATGCCGGGGGCTCCTGTCAACGGGGCTGCAAGGGTTTTTCGGGCACGACGAAGGGGGACGACGCGCCGGGGAGAGGTCGATCAGCCGAGACGACAGGCCATGCTGGTGACGCGCACGTAGTCCACGTGCCGGCGCGTCACCAGGAGACTCATGACGCTGAAAGTAGCGCTGGGTGACGAGTCACGACAGGGCGTCCACGACGTGGGACGCTTAGGGTTCCACTTATGCGCACCGCACTCATCGGGTACGGGCTCGGCGGAGCCGCGTTCCACGCCCCCTTCATCGCCGCGGAACCGGGTCTGACGCTGGCCGCCGTGGTCACCGGCAATCCCGAGCGCCAGGCCGAAGTGCGCTCCAAGTACCCCGACGCCGAGATCATCGCGTCGCCGGAGGAGATGTGGCGGCGCGCCGACGAGTTCGATCTCGCGGTCGTCACCACCCCCAACCGGCATCACGCGTCGCACGCGCGTTCGACCTTGGAACACGGCCTGGACACGGTGGTGGACAAGCCTTTCGCCGGTTCGTCCGCCGAAGCGCGCGCGCTGGCCGACCTGGCGGACCGGCAAGGGCTGCGCCTCGTCCCGTTCCACAACCGGCGCTGGGACGGCGATTTCAAGACCGTGGCGAAACTCCTCCACGAGGGCGCGCTGGGCGACGTCCACCGCTTCGAGTCCCGGTTCGAACGCTGGCGACCGGAGGTGAAGGGCTCGTGGAAGGAGTCCGGCGACCCGGCGGACCTCGGCAGCATCGTCTACGACCTCGGCACCCACCTCGTGGACCAGGCGGTGGCCCTGTTCGGGCGACCGTCGTCCGTGTACGCGGAAGTGCGGACGCTCCGCCCGGACGCCGAGGCGCACGACGACGCCTTCCTGGCGCTCACCCACACCAACGGCGCCGTGTCGCACCTCTGGGCCTCGGCTCTGGCGGCCGACCCGGGCCCGCGTTTCCGCGTCCTGGGCAGCCGGGCGGCCTACGTGAAGCACGGCATGGACCCTCAGGAGGAGCTGCTGAAGGCGGGCGCGATCCCCGGCGGCACCGGCTGGGGCGCGGACCGGGAGGAAGCCTGGGGCGCCCTGTCCGGCACCCCGGTGGAGACCGAACGCGGCTCGTACCAGGACTTCTACGCGAGCATCGCCGCAGGTGGCAGCCCGGTTCCGGCATCCGACGCGAGCACCGGGCTGGAGATCGTGGAGGCCGCCTTCGAGTCGGCCCGGTCACATCGGACCATTCCTCTTGCAATCTAAGTCTCTTAGTTTCTAAGATTCTTCCATGCAGGAGGACAAGCGTGTTCAGGTACTGGTGGTGGGAGCAGGGCTCGGCGGGCTGACGGCCACGCTGTTCCTCGCGCGGGAAGGCGTCTCGGTGCTCGGGATCGCGAAGCACACAAGCACGTCGCCGCACCCGAGGGCGACCGGGCAGTCGAACCGGACGATGGAGGTGTTCCGGCGCGGCGGCGTGGCCGACGAGGTGGCGCGGGGCAGCGAGGGCGTGTCCTCGGGGATCGTCGTCAAGGTGGCGGAGAGCCTGCGGGGCAAGGTCTTCCACACGATCGTGCACGAGGAGGACGAGCTGGACGTCGGGCTGAGCCCCGAGCCGTTCGGCATGGCGAGCCAGGACCACGTGGAGCCGGTGCTGCTGGCCGGGGCGCGCGAGCACGGGGCGGAGGTCCGGTTCGGCCACGAGCTGAGGTCGTTGAGCCAGGACGGTTCCGGTGTCACGGCGGAGGTCCTGGACCGGGCGACCGGCGAGGTCTACCGGGTGCGGGCGGACTACCTGGTCGCCGCGGACGGCCACCGGTCGTTCGTGCGGGAGTCTCTGGGCATCGGGCGGCAGGGCCGCGGACCGTTGTCGCGCCACGTCGGAGTGGTGTTCGACGCGGACCTGGAGCACCTGGTCGCGGCGGACAAGGGGACGCTGTACTACCTCCGGAACGAGGCGTTCACCGGCGCGTTCGTGGTCACGAACACGGTGCGGCGCAACGTGTTCACCGTCGAGTACCACCCGGAGCGCGGCGAGTCCCCGGCGGACTTCCCGGCGTCGCGGTGCGTCGAGCTGCTCCGGATCGCCACCGACGTGCCGGATCTGGAGCCGCACATCGTGGACATCACGTCGTGGGAGATGGCGGCGTGGCTGAGCGACAGCTTCCGGTCCGGGCGGGTGTTCCTCGTCGGCGACGCGGCGAAGGTGACGCCGCCGACCGGCGGGATGGGCGGCGACACCGCCGTCGGCGACGGCTACGACATCGCCTGGAAGCTCGCGGCGGTGCTGAAAGGCGAGGCGGGGCAAGGACTGCTGGACAGCTACGAGCCCGAGCGGCGGCCGTACGCGCGGTACGTGGTGGACGGCTCGTTCGCCAACTACGTGCAGCGCATGGCGCCGCACCTGGCGGGCCCGGACGTGCCGGAGCCGGTCGACCACCTGCAACTGATCTTCGGCTACCGCTGCCGGTCGAACGCCGTGCTCGCGGACGACGACGACCCGTCGCTGCTGGAGAACCCGCTGGAACCCAGCGGCCGGCCCGGTTTCCGCGCACCGCACGTGACGGTCGAGCACGACGGGGTCGCGAAGTCGACGATCGACCTGTTCGCCGGCTGGACGCTGGTCACGCTGGACCGGGCCTGGGCGGACGCGCCGGTCGACGTGCCGGTGCTGGCCGACCCGACCGGCGAGCTGGCCAAGCGCTACGGCATCGGCGGGCACGGGGCGAGCCTCGTCCGCCCGGACGGCGTGATCGCGTGGCGCGCCACCGAACTGCCCGCCGACCCCGCGACGACCGTCGCCCGGGTGCTGGACAAGGTCCTGGCGCTGTCCTGATCCGCGTGACGGAACGGCGGCCCGGCTAGCGGGACGCCTCGGCACCCTCCGGAGTCCGCGGACTCCGGAGGGTTTCGCCGATCGCCACCAGCGACACCGCGCTCACCAACGCCCCGAACACCAGGTACACGGCCACCGGCCAGGACTCCTGGGTCGACGTCAGCCCCAGCAGCCACACCGCGATCAACGGCGACAAGCCGCCACCGAGCACCGCGCCCAACTGGTAGCTCAACGACACCCCGCTGTACCGGACGCGGGTGCCGAACAGCTCGGCGTAGTACGCGGGCATGGGCCCGAACACGGCGGCCGACCCGGCGAACCCCACGACGACCGCCACCAGCACCAGCGCCGGCGAACGCGTTTCCAGCAACCAGAACAGGGGGAACGCGAACAGCCCGAGGAACGCGGCCCCGCCGAGCATCACCGGCAGCCGGCCGATCCGGTCGGACAGCCGCGCGAAGACCAGGATCGCGACCGCCTGCGCCGCCGCGCCCACCAGCCCGGCGTTCAGCAGCTCCGAGCGCGGCATCCCCAACTGCCTGGTGCCGTAGGAGACGACGAACGTGGCGAGCACGAAGATGAACATGTTGAACCCGAGGTTCACGCCCGCGCCGAGCAGCACCTTGCCCCACGACCGGCGCAGCACCTCGGCCACCGGCAGGCGCGCGGTGCCCCGCTCGGCGCGCACCGCGCGGAACTCCGGGCTCTCCTCCACGGACAGCCGCACGTACAGCCCGACACCGACCAGCACCAGGCTGAACAGGAACGGCAGCCGCCAGCCCCAGGACAGGAACGCGTCGCCGGAGACGGCCGTGGACGCGGCCATCGCGCCGTTCGCCAGCAGCAGCCCGAGCGGCGAGCCGAGGAACGTCCAGCTACCGTACCAACCCGTGCGGCCCGGCGGGGCGTGCTCGACGGCCATCAGCGTCGCGCCGCCCTGCTCGCCGCCGAGGAAGAACCCCTGCACGATCCTCAGCAGCACCAACAGGATCGGCGCGGCGATGCCGATCGAGTCGTACGTCGGCAGCACGCCGATCAGCGCCGTGCACAGGCCCGTCGCGGTCAGCGTGAGGACGAGCATCGAGCGCCGCCCGATGCGGTCGCCGAAGTGGCCGATCACGACGCCGCCCAGCGGTCGGGCGAGGAAGCCCGCGCCGAACGTCGCGAACGCCAGCAGCGTGCCGATCCGGGGGTCGAAGGTCGGGAAGAAGAGCTTGTCGAACACCAGTGCGGTCGCGGTGCCGTAGAGGAGGAAGTCGTACAGCTCGACCGCGTTGCCCGCGGAACTGGCCAGCGCGACCCTGCGCACGCCAGAAGTCCGGTTCGCCATCCGACCACCCTGGTCCCCTTAAGAGTGAAGCGGACTCGACAGTGACCCAGGTCACAAACGCCGATCCGGACGACCGCACTTACCCGCAGGTAGCAAGGGGCGGGCGCGAACCGTCGGGGGCGCGCGTCGCCGATCCGGTGAAGTGTGCCGACTGGGAAACCACACGATGTGGTGACATGACTGGAGGACGTGCCGTCGGGCACGCCACTGTGAGGGCATGGCACCACTCCCCCTACTCGCGGCCATCGCCGCACTCATGCCCGTCTTCGGCGTCCCGGATTCCACGTTCGAGCTGAGCGTGACCCGCGGCGAGGTGGTGCAGGCCATCGCCCTGGTCTGCGAGCCGGCCGGCGGCGACCACCCCAAGGCCGAGCAGGCCTGCGCCGCGCTGTCCACGGTGGACGGCGAGATCTCCCGGCTGACCGAGGACAACGTCGCCTGCACGATGGAGTACGACCCGGTGACGGTCACCGCGACCGGGCTCTGGCACGGCGAGATCCGCGGCTTCACCGCCCAGTACTCGAACCCGTGCGTGATGCGCGCGGCGACCGGACCGGTGTTCGACTTCTGACGCCGGCTCCACGAGAAGAGGAGTTTCCCCAGGTCACCGGCCTCCACGGGGAGGTCCGACGCACCAGGGCGACCCGAGCGGTCGCCGCCGGGTCCGTCGTCTCAGCTTCGCCGATCTATCCTCCGCGCGAAACGGGTGGGGGAGAGACATGGGCGATTTCCTGGTGTACACGGTCGGCGTGCCGCTGACCTTCCTGGCGATGATCCTCGGCATCGCGCTGGCCGCGCGGCGCATCCTCGGTCTGCGGGTGGGGCTCGTCCGCACGGCGTTGGCGTGCATGGTGGGACTGTCGCTGACGGCGGGCGTGCTCAGCGGGATGCCCGAACCGGAGACCACGGGTGCGCTGGGCACCGTCCAGTTCGGCATCGCGCTGCTGCTGATGATCGCGCTGCTGACGTTCGCCGAGATCATCGTGCCGACCGGGTCCGTGCCGCCGCCGACCGAGTGGTGGCGGGCGGTCCGCGGTCGGATCTCCCGCGCGCGGCGGTACTCGCGGATCACCGCCATCGCGTTCCGGCACGGCCTCGGACCGTACCTGCGCGGCCGGGAGCGCACCGACACCCGGCTCGCGCGGTCGCTGCGGCTCGCGCTGGAGGAGGGCGGGGTCACGTTCGTCAAGCTCGGCCAGGTGCTGTCCACCCGGCCGGACCTGCTGCCGCCGGAGGTCGTGGACGAGCTGACCCTGTTGCAGGACAAGGTGCCCGCCGCGCCGTGGGGGTCCGTGCGGGAGGTGCTGGTGGCCGAACTCGGCGCGCCCGAGGAGGTGTTCGCCGAGTTCGACGAGACGCCGATCGCGGCGGCGTCGGTGGCGCAGGTGCACCGGGCGCGGCTGAAGTCCGGCGAGGACGTGGTGGTGAAGGTGCAGCGGCCCGGCGTGCGTCGGGTCGCGGACGGCGACCTGGACATCGTGAACCGGCTCGCGGCGACGCTGCACGAGCGGACGCGGTGGGGCAAGGCGCTCGGCGTGAAGGACCTCGCGGCGGGGTTTTCCGCCGCGCTGCGCGAAGAACTCGACTTCCGGGTGGAGGCGCGCAACCTGCTGGCGGTGCGGGCGGCGTCCGCGGACACCGCTGTCGTGCTGCCGCGGGTGCACGAAGACCTCTGCACGGCAAGGGTCCTGGTGATGGAACGGCTCGACGGCTCACCCGTGCGGTCGGCGTCGCTGGACTCCGTGGACCGGGACGCGCTGGCCCGTTCGCTGCTGGACGTGCTGCTGCGCCAGGTGATGCTCAACGGCGTGTTCCACGCGGACCCGCACCCCGGGAACATCCTGCTGCTGCCCGACGGCCGGCTCGGCATGCTGGACTTCGGCTCGGTGGGCCGGATCGACGCGCAGCTCCGCTCCGCGCTGGGGAAACTGCTGCTCGCCATCGACCACGGCGACCCGGCCGGCCTCCGGGACGCGCTGCTGGAACTGGTCGCCCGGCCCGACGAGATGGACGAGCAGCGACTGGAACGGGCGCTCGGCCAGTTCATGGCACGGCACCTCGGCGCCGGGATGCGGGCGGACGTGGAGATGTTCGGCGACCTGTTCAAGCTGGTCTACCGGTACGGGCTGAGCATCCCGCCGGAGATAGCGGCCGTGTTCCGGGCGCTGGCCACGGTGGAGGGGACGCTGGGCGCGCTGTCGCCGGGGTTCAACATCGTGGTCGAGTCGCGGGCGTTCGCGGACCAGCAGTTCAGCGAGCGCCTGACGCCGGAGTCGTTGCGGCGCACGGTGACCGAGGAGCTGTACTCGATGCTGCCGATGATCAAGCGGCTGCCCCGGCGGGTCGAGCGGATCTCCAGCGCCCTGGAGCAGGGCCGGCTGGGCCTGAGCATGCGGCTGTTCGCCGACGAGCGGGACCGGCACTTCGTGGTCGGCCTGCTGCACCAGGTCATGCTGACCGTGCTCGGCGCGACGGCCGGCCTGATGGCCGTGCTGCTGCTCGGCGCGGACGGCGGCCCGCAGGTCGCGCCGGACATCTCGCTGTACCAGGTGTTCGGCTACAACCTGATGGTGATCAGCGTGCTGCTGGGCCTGCGGGTGGTCGTCACCGTCTTCCGGCCCCGCAGCGGCACGTAGGCTGGGCGGCATGAGCATCCACGACATCGCCGTGCACACCCTGTCCGGCGAGCCGAGCAGCCTGGGATCGTTGCGCGGCAAGGCGTTGCTGGTGGTCAACGTCGCCTCGCGGTGCGGGCTCACCCCGCAGTACGCGGGCCTGGAGCGGCTCCAGGAGCGGTTCGGCGGCGCGGGCTTCTCGGTGGTCGGCTTCCCGTGCAACCAGTTCGCGGGCCAGGAGCCGGGCACGGCCGGGGAGATCGCCGAGTTCTGCTCGGCGACCTACGGGGTGACGTTCCCGATGTTCGAGAAGGTCGAGGTGAACGGCCCCGGCCGGCACCCGCTGTACGCGGAGCTGGTGTCGTTCGCGGACGCCGACGGCGCGGCCGGCGACGTGGCGTGGAACTTCGAGAAGTTCCTGGTCTCGCCGGCCGGCGAGGTGGTGGCCCGCTTCCGCCCGACGACCGAGCCCGAGGACGGGTCGGTCGTCAAGGCGATCGAAGCGGTGCTCCCCTAGCCCTGCGGCACACCGGGCCTAAACCCTGCGGTACACCGAGACGTCGTCCCGCCACACGCCTTCGACGTCGGGTGAGGACTGGACGATCGTCATCTCGTCGGGCGCGCCGAGGATCCGCCACGCCCTGGCGGCCTCGGCCTGCCCGTCGAACAGGATGGTGCACAACGCGTTCGGCTCGACGATCGTCCGGACGCGGTCGTAGGTGCCCTCCAGCGCGGTGTCCCCGCCGGGGTTCAGCCGGTACTCGATGTGGATCGGCTCCCCCGTCCCCCGCACGCCGTCGATGACGGCCACCAACTGGTCGCCGTCGAGCCGCAGCTCGTACCGCCCCTCTTTCGGCGGCACACCGCCGGAGTAGGCGGTGCGGCCCGGGTCCAGGACCCACCGGCCGAGGAACGGTTCGAGGTGTTCACGCATCGGCTTCCCCCTGGCGAGCGCTCAGCATTCGATGACGTTGACCGCGAGACCGCCGCGCGCGGTCTCCTTGTACTTGCTCTTCATGTCCTTGCCGGTCTCCCGCATGGTCTTGATGACCTTGTCCAGCGACACGAAGTGCGAGCCGTCGCCGCGCAACGCCATCCGCGCCGCGGTGATCGCCTTGATCGACGCCAGCGCGTTGCGCTCGATGCACGGGATCTGCACCAGTCCGCCGATCGGGTCGCAGGTCAGCCCGAGGTTGTGCTCCATGGCGATCTCGGCCGCGTTCTCCACCTGCTCCGGCGTGCCGCCCAGCACCTCGGCCAACCCGCCGGCGGCCATCGAGCACGCGGAGCCGACCTCGCCCTGGCACCCGACCTCCGCGCCGGAGATCGACGCGTTCTCCTTGAACAGCACGCCGACCGCGCCCGCCGTCAGCAGGAACCGCACCACGCCGTCGTCCGACGCGCCCGGCACGAACCGGGTGTAGTAGTGCAGCACCGCCGGCACGATGCCGGCCGCGCCGTTCGTCGGCGCGGTCACCACCCGGCCGCCGGCGGCGTTCTCCTCGTTGACGGCCAACGCGAACAGCGTCACCCAGTCCATCACGCGCAACGGGTCGGTGGCGTAGTGCTCGGCCGCCATCCGCCGGCGCATCTCGGCCGCGCGCCGCCGCACCTTCAGCCCTCCCGGCAGCACACCGGTCGTACCGCAGCCGCGTTCGACGCACTCCTGCATGACGCCCCAGATGTGCAGCAGGCCCGCCCGCACGTCCTCCTCGGACCGCCAGGACGTCTCGTTGGCCAGCATGACCTCGCTGATGGACAGCCCGGTCTCGCGGGTCCGCGCCAGCAGTTCGTCGCCGGTCCGGAACGGGTGTGCGACCGGCGTCTCGTCGGGCTTGATCCGGTCCGCGCCGGTCGCCGTCTCGTCGACCACGAACCCGCCGCCGACCGAGTAGTACACGGCCTCGTCCACGACCTCGTCGCCCCGGTACGCCGCGAAGCTCATCCCGTTGGGGTGCAGCGGAAGGGACTTGCGGCGGTGCATCACCAGGTCGGTGTCCTCGCGGAACGGGACCTCGTGGACCCCGCCGAGCAGCAGCCGGTCGGTCGCCCGGATCTCCGCCACCCGCCGGTCGGCCTCCGTAGGGTCGACGTCCTCGGGCCGGTGGCCCTCCAAGCCGAGCAGCACGGCCTTGGGGCTGCCGTGGCCGTGCCCGGTCGCGCCCAGGGAGCCGAAGAGCTGGACGTGCACCCGGTCCACCGACGAGACCCGCCCGCCCAGTCGCGCCACGAACATCGCCGCCGCGCGCATCGGGCCGACCGTGTGCGAACTCGACGGCCCGATACCGACGGAGAACAGGTCGAAGACGCTGATCGCCACGGCGCTCAGTCCCCGGTGAGTTCCGCGTACTTGGCGGCCGTCAGCAGGCCCGAGGCGTCCTCCACGAGGACCTTGAACAGCCAGCCCGCGCCGTACGGGTCGTTGTTGACCAGCGAGGGGTCGTCCGCCGCCGCCGTGTTGACCTCCACGACCTCGCCGCTGACCGGCGCGTACAGGTCGCTCACCGACTTGGTGGACTCCAGCTCGCCGCACACCTCGCCGGACTTCACGCGGTCGCCCACCGCCGGTAGCTGCACGAACACGATGTCGCCCAGGGATTCCGTCGCGTAGGACGTGATGCCGATCGCCACGGGGTCCTGGGTACCCGGCGTCCAGTCGACCCACTCGTGCTCGGGGGTGTAAAGCAGGTTGTCCGGAAATGTCACGTCAGCTCCTCGGTCCACGCGTCCAGGCCCCCTCTCTGTCCTGGGACCTGAGAGCTTCGCCGCGGCGTCACGACGGCTGTGCCGTCGATCGGACCCGGCTTGCACCGTGGGTGCGCGCGCGAGCACGCTTTCCAGAGTCGCCTCACCCGAGCGGTTCTCGTTGCCTGAGAGTGTGCGGGGTACTTGCTCCTTCGGCGCTCCACAGTCGCTGGAGGCTCTCCCGCTCGGGTTCCGGTGTCACGGGACACCGCGGCCGATGTTCAGTTGGGCGAACGCACGCAAGCTAAGTCCCCGGCGGGACGGGTGTCAACGCGGGCCCGGGGAGATGTCCAGGGCGGTTCGGGCACACTTCGTTGTGCGGGCCGCACAACCGCACGGGGGCCCGTTCGTGCGGCCGGAACGATGACAGCCGGATGGCGGTACCGGAGCTTTGGCGGTAACAACGGCCGAAGGAGCCCCACCGTGCGGATCTCAGTTCCCCGCGAGATCAAGAACCACGAATACCGCGTCGCGCTGACCCCGGCGGGCGCCCACGAGCTGACCCTGCGCGGTCACGACGTGTTCGTCGAGGCGGGCGCGGGCCTCGGGTCGGCCATCACGGACGACGAGTACCTGGCGGCCGGCGCGAAGATCCTCGCCACCGCCGAGGAGGTGTGGGGCGAGGGCGACCTCGTGCTCAAGGTGAAGGAGCCCATCGCCCGGGAGTACCCGCTGCTGCGCAAGGGCCAGACGCTGTTCACCTACCTGCACCTGGCCGCCGACCAGCCGCTCACGCAGGCCCTGCTCGACTCCGGCACGACCGCGATCGCGTACGAGACCGTGCAGACGACGAACGGCGCGCTGCCGCTGCTGGCCCCGATGTCGGAGGTCGCGGGCAGGCTGGCGCCGCAGGTGGGCGCGTTCTCGCTGATGAAGCCGTCCGGCGGCCGGGGCGTGCTGCCCGGCGGCGTGCCCGGCGTGCACCCGGCGCGGGTGGTCGTGATCGGCGGCGGCGTCGCGGGCCTGAACGCGGCGACCATCGCCGTGGGCATGGGCGCGGACGTCGAGATCCTGGACACCAACGTCGACCGGCTGCGCCACATCGACGCCCTCTACCGGGGGCAACTGCGCACCGTCACGTCCAACCGCTACTCGGTCGAGCAGGCCGTGCGCGAGGCGGACCTGGTCATCGGCGCGGTGCTGGTGCCCGGCGCGAAGGCGCCCAAGCTGGTCAGCAACGCGCTGGTGGCGGAGATGAAGCCCGGCTCGGTGCTGGTGGACATCGCGATCGACCAGGGCGGCTGCTTCGCCGACTCCCGGCCCACCACCCACGCCGACCCGACCTACCAGGTGCACGAGTCGGTGTTCTACTGCGTGGCGAACATGCCGGGCGCGGTGCCGCGCACCTCCACCTACGCGCTGACCAACGTGACGCTGCCCTACGCCGTGGCGCTGGCCGACAAGGGCTGGCAGGCCGCGCTGCGGGCGGACAAGGCGCTCGCGCTGGGGCTCAACGCGCACGAGGG
Source organism: Actinosynnema sp. CS-041913 (assembly GCF_050942485.1). Taxonomy (NCBI): domain Bacteria; kingdom Bacillati; phylum Actinomycetota; class Actinomycetes; order Pseudonocardiales; family Pseudonocardiaceae; genus Actinosynnema; species Actinosynnema sp. CS-041913. Next base: position 8,246,705 of record NZ_CP192037.1, read on the forward strand.
CCTGCTGACCAACCAGCCGGTCGCCGAGGCGCACGGCCTCACCCACACCCCGCTCGAAGTCTGACCACCACCGGAAGAAGGGGCGGCCACCGCGTCGGGTGGCCGCCCCTTCTCGCCTGTCCGGAGAACGACTCGCCTGTCCGGAGAACGAAAGGCGGCCCGCTCAACCAGCCTGGGGGTCACTGGGAGCGGGCCGCACGGCCAATTCTAGCCGGGAACCGGCCGCCGTGCCCAGCCGCCCCGCCCACTTGACGCACAGATCTTTACCTCGTGCACCACAGCCCGTGGCCGGCCTCAAGCAAACGAGTGAATTCACCGCGTAACGGGTAAGTCACGACGCCCGGTCGGCCGATGGACAGAGCGGGACACCCGCCGCCGCACCCGCGGGTTCGTCCGACCGCGTGGCGCTGCCCACGCGTCGCCGCCACCCTCCGATCGGAGCGCACATGGCTGAAGCACAGGGCTGGATCGACTGTCACGACCCGTTCGGACGGGACCGCTCGATGACCGTGCTGGTCGAGGACGACCGGGTGTTGCTGGTGTCCCCGCCCGGCGAATCGGCCGTGATGTCCGTCACACAGACCCGCAGGCTGCACCGCCTGTTGGACCAAGCCGCCGACAGGATGTGACGTGGACGAGACTCTGCGGGCCGCCGTGCTGCACCGGCTCTCCCAGCTCGACGAGGTCGCCGAGCGGGGCGCGGCCGAGGCGCTCGTGCCGCTGGCGCGCGCCGAGATCAACCGGCTCGCCGACGGCTGGCGGCTGCTGCTCACGGTGCACCAGCCCGATTCCGACAGCCGCTGCCGGGTCTGCCCCGGCGTGCTGCGGCACAAGAAGTGGCCCTGCCAGGTGTGGACGATGGCGCACCAGCACCTGATCGGCGAAGGCCTCCCGCACCGCGAACGGCGGCACCCGCTGCGCAGCCCGTTCAGCCGGCTGCACGACACGGAGCGGACCGCCGAGATACCCGCCGTGGTCTCGAAACCGCGACACGCCCTTCCCGACTGACCCTCCTAGGGCAGGATGGCGCCCGAAGAGCATTCGGGAGGGACGCGTGCACGACGGCAGTGGCCGCATCGTGGTGCAGAACTTGACCAAGCAGTTCGGTCCGGTCGCAGCGGTGCAGAATCTCAGCTTCACGGTGGAACCGGGGTCGGTGACCGGCTTCCTGGGACCTAACGGGGCGGGCAAGACGACGACGCTGCGCATGTTGCTCGGGCTGGTGACGCCCACGGCGGGCATCGGCCTGATCAACGGCCGGCCGTTCACCCAGCTCGGCAACCCGGCGCGGGTGGTCGGCGCGGTGCTGGAGGCGCAGGGCTTCCACCCGAAGCGCTCGGCGCGCAACCACCTGCGGGTGTACGCGGCGGCGATCGGCGTGCCGGACTCGCGGGCCGACCAGGTGTTGCAACTGGTGGGCCTGGGCGCGGCGGGCGACCGCCGGGCGGGCGGGTTCTCGCTGGGCATGAAGCAGCGGCTGGCGCTGGCCACCGCGCTGCTCGGCGATCCCCAGGTGCTGGTGCTGGACGAGCCCGCGAACGGCCTGGACCCGGAGGGCATCGCGTGGCTGCGGACGTTCCTCCAGTCCTACGCCCGCAGCGGGCGCACGGTGCTGATCTCCAGCCACCTGCTGGCCGAGGTCGAGCAGACGGTGGACCAGGTGGTGATCATCTCGCGCGGCCAGACCATGTACTACGGGCCGTTGGACAACCTGCGCGACCAGCAGCAGAGCCGGGTGCTGGTGCAGCCGTCGGACACCGGCGCGCTGGTGGCGGCGTTGCAGGCGGAGGGCATCACGTCCATCGAGCAGGTGCCGGACGGGCGGATCGCCGTGGCGGGGGTGGAGGCCAAGCAGGTCGCCGACACCGCGCTGAAGGCGGGCGTGTCGATCTACGGCATCCAGGAGGAGAAGGCCGACCTGGAGCAACTGTTCTTCCGGCTCACCAACGGCCAGTACGCCGCTTCGGGCCCGAACCAGTACGCGGGTCCGCAGCAGGGCAGCGGCTACTACGCGCCGCCGCCGGGCTACCAGCAGGGTTACCAGCAGGCCGGGCCGCCGCCGGCGGTGCCCCCGGGCTACCAGCAGCACGGCTACCAGGCCTCGCCGCCGCAGGGCTTCCCGCAGCAGCAGCCCGGCTACCAGCAGCCCCCGCCACCCGGCTACCAGGACCCGCCGTCGGGTTACCAGCAGGGACAGGGCCAGGGCGGTCTGGGGGGCGGTGCGTGATGCTGGGCAACCTGATCAAGGCGGAGTTCCGCAAGACGACCACCACGGGCCTGTGGTGGGGCCTGATGATCCCGACCGTGCTGATCGCCCTGGGCTGGGCGCTGGGCACCGGGTTCATCGGCAAGAACATCATGGACGCGGTCGGCAGCTCGGACGCCGAGGAGCTGACCCGGATCCTCGGCATCGACCCGTCGCAGTGGCAGGTCGCCCTGTTCGGGATGGCGCGCAGCATCAACATCGCGACCATCTTCCCGATGATCTTCGGCGGGCTGGCGATCTCGAACGAGATCAACCGCAAGACCATCACCACGACGTTCCTGACCTCGCCGAACCGGGTCTCCGCGCTGAGCGCGAAGCTGGTCGTCTACGTGCTGTGGGGCGCGCTCTACGGCCTGGCGATCGTGGCGGCGGTGAGCATCGGCATCGCGATCACCTCGGACGCGAGCGCGCTGCCGGACGCGGGCGGCTGGCTGGCGCTGGCGGCGGTCGGCGTGCTGTCGTCGATCCTGATGACGATGTTCGGCGTGGGCGTCGGCGCGCTGATGGTCAGCCCGGTCGGCACCACCGTGGTGCTGGTCCTCTACATGCTGATCCTGGAGAACGGCATCCAGCTCGTGATCGGCACGCAGGGCATCCCGGAGCTGATCGGCTTCCTGCCCAACGGCTCGGTGAACGGCCTGACCGGCTCGGTGGCGTCGTCGCTGTTCCTGTCCACGGCGGGGGTCGTGCCGGAGGACCTGGAGGCGGTGCTGCGGGCGATCGCGGGCGCGCTGGGCGCGTTCGACTGGTGGCTGAGCGGGTTGATCTTCCTGGCGTGGACGGCGGTGTTCTTCCTCGGCGGCTGGGCCGTCACGCAGCGCAAGGACATCACCTGAGCAAGTGAATCTCCGCTGAGAGGGCCGTCTCCCCTGAGAATGGGAGGCGGTCCTCTCAGTCTGTGGCCCCGTCCCTGTCGGCCCCCCGACCTAATGTGGATCGCGTGACGCACACCGAGGGATGGATCCGCAGACTCGCCACAGCGTGCTGGCAGCACCGGTCGCTGGTGGTGTGGTCGGTGCTGGCCGCCGTCGTCGGCGTGGGTCTCCAGGCGGTGTCGCCGCTGCTGATCAAGGTGGCCGTGGACGACGCGATGGCCGGCCGCACGGACCGGTTGGCGCTGCTCGCGGCGATCCTGGTGGGGTTGGAGCTGCTGACCTTCGGCACGGCGTTCGTCCGGCGCTTCCTGGGCGGGCGGCTGGCCGTGGACGTGCAGCACGACCTGCGCCAGGCCGTGTTCGGCGCGGTGCAACGGCTGGACGGGCCCAAGCAGGACGCGCTGCGCACCGGCCAGGTGGTGTCCCGCTCGATCACGGACCTCCAGCTTGTCAACAGCCTGCTGTCGATGACGCCGCTGGCGTTCGGCACGGTGGTGTTCGCGGTGGCGGCGCTGGTGGCGATGTGCTGGCTGTCGCCGCTGCTGACGGTGATCGCGCTGGTGGTGGTGCCCGCCGTGGCGATCGTGGCGGCGCGCAGCCGGCTGACGCTGTTCCCGGCCACCTGGTCGGCGCAGCAGCGCGCGGCGGACGTGGCGCAGCACGTCGAGGAGACGGTCACCGGCGTGCGGGTGGTGAAGGGCTTCGGGCAGGAGGCCCGCGAGGTCGCGCGCCTGGAGTCGCGGGCCAGGGCGCTGTTCGCGGAGCGGATGCGGGCGGCGCGGCTGGCGGCGCGGCCGACCGCGACGCTGACCGCGCTGCCGTTCCTGGGCCAGGTGGCGGTGCTCGCGCTGGGCGGGTGGCTGGCGCTGCGGGGCGACGTGTCGCTGGGCACGTTCCTGGCGTTCGCGACCTACGTGGCGAACCTGGTCGGCCCCACCCGGCTGCTGTCCAGCCTGATGGTGACCGCGCAGCTCGCCCGCGCGGGCGTGGAGCGGGTGTACGAGCTGATCGACTCGCAGCCGGACGTGGTGTCCGGCGCGGCGGACGTGCCGGCCGGGGCGGTGTCGGTGGAGCTGGACGGGGTGACGTTCGGCTACACGCGCAGCGAGCCGGTGCTGACGGACGTGTCGCTGAAGGTCGCGCCCGGCGAGACGGTGGCGGTCGTGGGCACCGCCGGTTCGGGCAAGTCGACGGTGTCGCTGCTGCTGCCCCGGTTCTACGACGTGCACGCGGGCGCGATCCGGGTCGGCGGGGTGGACGTCCGGGAGCTGCGGCTGGAGTCGCTGCGGCAGGCCGTGGGCGTGGTGTTCGAGGAGGCGTTCCTGTTCTCGGACACGATCCGGGCGAACATCGCCTACGGCCTGCCGGACGCGTCGGACGAGCAGGTCGAGGCCGCCGCGCGGGCCGCCGAGGCGCACGCGTTCATCGCGGCCCTGCCCGACGGGTACGACACGGTGGTCGGCGAGCGCGGCCTGACCCTGTCCGGTGGGCAGCGCCAGCGGGTGGCGTTGGCGCGGGCGCTGCTGTCCGACCCGCGGGTGCTCGTGCTGGACGACGCGACCTCGGCCGTGGACCCGGCGACGGAGGCGGCGATCCACCACACGCTGGCCGAGGTGACGGCGGCGCGGACGACGATCCTGATCGCCCACCGGCGCTCGTCGCTGACCTTGGCCGACCGGATCGCGGTGCTGGACGCGGGCGTGGTGGTCGACGTGGGCACGCACGCCGAGCTGGCCGAGCGCTGCGCGCTGTACCGGGAGCTGCTGGCCGGCCCCGGTGACGCGATCGAGCAGGTCGACCCGCGGGCGGACGCGCCGCTGGAGCCGGGCCCGGACGGCGTGACGCCGGAGCTGTGGCCGGTGTCCGAGGAGGACGAGGTGGCGGTCCGCGCGGCGAACCGGGCGGTGAGCCCGGCGCGGGTCGCCAGGGGCGCCGGGCGGGGCGGCGGCACGTCGGCGCTGCTCGGCGGCACCCCGCCCACACCGGAGCTGATGGAACGCGTGCACGCCCTGCCGCCCGCGCTGGAGGAGCCCGCGCTGCACGGCGAGGACCCGCGCGCGCCCGATCCGGGGTTCCGGCTGCGCACGCTGCTGCGCCCGGTGCGGTGGGTGATGCTCGGCGTGGGCGGGCTGCTGCTGATCGACTCGGCGCTCGCGGTCGTGCTGCCGAACCTGGTGCGGCTGGGCGTCGACCAGGGCGTGGTCGGCGGCGACGCGAGCAGGCTGTGGCTCGCGTCCGCGATCGGGCTGGTCCTGGTCGGGCTGGGCTGGGTGTCGGCGGCGGCGGGCGCGGTCGTGACGTCGCGGGTGGGCGAGCGCCTGCTGTACCTGCTGCGCGTGCGCAGCTACGCGCACCTGCAACGGCTCGGCCTGGACTACTACGAGCGCGAGATGGCCGGCCGGATCATGACCCGGATGACGACGGACGTGGACGCGTTGTCGAGCTTCCTCCAGACCGGGCTGACGACGTTCGTGATCAGCGTGCTGACCGTGGTCGGCATCGCGGCGGCGCTGGTCGCGACCGACCCGTCGCTGGCCCTGGTGGCGCTGGCGGTGCTGCCCGTCCTGCTGGTGGCGACGGTGGTCTTCCAGCGGCTGTCGTCGAAGGCGTACGCCGAGGCGCGGGAACGGGTCAGCGCGGTCAACGCCGACCTCCAGGAGAACGTGTCGGGCCTGCGCGTCTCCCAGGCGTACACGCGGGAGGCGCGGTCGGCGCAGGCGTTCGCCGAGCGCAGCGACGCCTACCGCCGGTCCCGGATCAGGGCGCAGCGGTACATCGCGACGTACTTCCCGTTCCTGGCGCTGCTGTCCGGGGTGGCGCAGGCGGCGATCCTGGTGGTCGGCGCGTACCGGGTGGCCGAGGGCACGCTGTCGCCCGGCGTGCTGCTGGCGTTCGTGCTCTACCTGGGGCTGTTCTTCGCGCCGCTGTACCAGCTTTCCGGCGTGTTCGACGGCTACCAGCAGGCGCGGGTGGGCCTGTCCCGCATCGGCGACCTGCTGCGCACGCCGACCAGCGTGCCGGCCGCCGCCGACCCGGTCCCGGTGGCGCGGCTGCGCGGCGAGGTGGAGCTGCGGCACGTGACGTTCCGCTACCCCGGCGCGTCCCGGCCGGCGCTGGAGGACGTGTCGCTGCACGTGGCGCCCGGCGAGACGGTGGCCCTGGTCGGTGCGACCGGCGCGGGCAAGTCGACCCTGGTGAAGCTGGTGGCGAGGTTCTACGACGCCACCGAGGGCGCGGTGCTGGTGGACGGTGTGGACGTGAAGTCCTACGACCTGTCGGCGTTCCGCCGGCGGCTGGGGGTGGTGCCGCAGGAGGCGCACCTGTTCGGCGGCGACATCGCGGAGAACGTGGCCTACGGCAAGGACTCCGCCACCGACGGCGAGATCGAGCAGGCCGTGCGCGCGGTCGGCGCGCTGCCCGTGGTCGCCGCGCTGCCCGCCGCGTTCCACCAGCAGGTGGGCGAACGCGGCCAGGCGCTGTCCGCCGGCCAACGCCAGTTGGTGGCGCTGGCCAGGGCCGAACTGGTGCAACCGGACCTGCTCCTGCTGGACGAGGCGACCGCGGCCCTCGACCCGGCCACCGAGTCGGCGGTGCTCGCGGCGAGCGACCACCTGGCGGTGGCGAGAACGACCTTCGTGGTAGCCCACCGCCTGGCAACCGCGGCGCGGGCAGACCGGATCGTCGTGCTGGACGACGGCCGCATCGTGGAACAGGGCACCCACACCGCCCTACTACAGGCAGACGGCCCCTACGCCCGCTTGTGGTCCCACAGCATCGGCGACCCCCAGCCCGCCGGCCGACCGAGCCACTGAGGAGGCGCCCACGGACCACGTCCCTCCACCACCGCCGGCCGCTCACACCACACCGGTAGTCCCAACCCCAACGCCGCTTGGTCAAGGCGGAGGCATGTCCGGCGGCGTGCGGGCAGCAGGTGGCCGAGCATTGCCTTGGAAGGAGATAGTCGCCTGCTCGACTGCTGGGTTCTCGGTGTGGACAGCCACCCGGTAGTAGTCGTCCGACGTGGGGTGGTCGGCGCCGACGGGGAGGTTCCAGTACTCGGTGCACGCCGGATCGAGCGTCGTCGCCGACGTGGTCCCGGCCGGTGGCGCGACCGAGACCGGTTCCCCCTGCTGCGGAGCAGTCGTGATCAGGGCAGATGGGGTCGTGGCTGTCGTGGTCGTGGCTGTCGTGGTCGTCGTGCCGTGGTGACCGCTGAACCACGCCTGGAGGCGGACCAGTTCGGATGCCGAAGAACGCCAGGATCGACACGACCCCCGCGAGCACGGCGACCAACTTCTCACCGGAACCGCCCGAAAAGCCTCGGCGGCACGACGACGAGCCCGACACGCCGGTGACGGCGGTCGGGCAGGCCGGTCTTCGGCTTGGTCGCCGGTTACTTCTCGGCCAGCAGCTCGTCCAACTGCTCGTAGCCCTCGACGATGCCGACCTCCATGCCGCTGGACAGGGCCATGTCACGCCCCTCCTTGGTCTCGAAGACGCTCAGGCCGCGCAGCCGGGTCCGGCCGCCACCGAGGTCCTCGAAGGTCATCGTCTCCAGGCAGACACCGTCCGGGATGCCCACGAACGTGAACGTCTGCACGATCCGCTCGTCCGGCCGGATCTCGTGGAACGAGCCGTAGAACCCGTACTCGCCGTTGTCGTCCCGGTGGACGTACCGGTAGCCGCCGCCGGTTTGGGCGTCCCACCGCGTGATGTCCATGGTGAGCCCGCGCGGGCCCAGCCACCGCTTCACCAGCTCGGGCTCGACGTGCGCCCGGAACACGGCGGCCGGCGGCGCGTCGAACTCGCGGACGATCTCGATCGTCGGCAGCTCCGGGTCGGCCGAGATGGTGACCTCGGGGTGGGTCGTGGTGCTGGTCATGATGCTTCTCCTTCGCGTACGTCCCGGGCGCCCCGGTCCTCGGTCTCCGTCATCTCGGCGAGCACTGCGTCCAGCCGCTGGTAGCGCTGCTCCGCTTCCCGCCGGTACCGCTCGATCCACTTGGTCATCAGGTCGAACACCTCCGCTTCCAGGTGCACCGGCCTCCGCTGGGCCTGCCGACTCCGACTGACCAACCCGGCGTCCTCCAGCACCCTGAGGTGCTTGGACACCGCCTGCACGGTCACGGCATAGGGCTCGGCCAGCTCGTTGACCGTCGCATCGGCCACCGCCAACCGCGCCACCATGTCCCGCCGCGTGGGGTCCGCCAACGCCGCGAACACCCGCGAAAGCCGGTCCTCCACTGCGATCTCCTTACTCAACCTCTCGGTTGAACAAACACTAGAACCCAACCGCGCGGTTTGTCAACCAAATCGTTGAACACGCAGCTCAGAAGGCCTGTAGCCGCGCGGACGGCTCCATCACCCGACAACGACCCGGCACCCGCCGGAAAGCGGTAACGTGGGGTCGGGCCGGCTGCCGGAGCGCCGTGCCGCCCGAGACGCCGTGCTCGGCGGCGCGCGACCGCCTGTCACCACGACCGGGGTCACACCTCAAGGACAGGTCAAGCACCGTTAACACGATCGATGTCCGGATCGATCCTGTGAGGGAGCACTCCGTGGCCGCCCCCTCCTGTGTATGAACTGCACCAGACGGGGGACTAGCCTGACCATGAGTGAGTCATTACCAAGAGCGAGATGGATAGAGGCGAGCGCCAGCCGTGTCCAGCAGCAGTCCTGCTTCTTCACAGTTCGGCCCCAATGAGTGGCTGGTCGAGGAGATGTACGAGCAGTTCCTCGCCGACCCGTCGTCCGTAGACCCGGCCTGGCACGACTTCTTCGCCGACTACAAGTCGACGCAGCGGTCCGGGAACGGCACGAGCGTGGCCGCAGCGGAGAACAGCGGCACCACGTCGACCGCCGCGCCGACCGCCCCCACCGCCACCGCGACCAAGCAGCCGCCGGCAGCCAAGCAGCCGCCGGCCCCCAAGCCCGCGGCGACGCTTCCGGCGACCACGAGCAAGCCGGCGCCCGCGCAGGCCGCCAAGGCCGCCCCGGTGCAGCCGGCCGCCGGTGAGGAGCAGAAGCAGCTCCGCGGCGCCGCCGCCGCCATCGCGAAGAACATGGAGCTGTCGCTCACCGTTCCGACCGCGACGAGCGTGCGCGCCGTGCCGGCGAAGCTGCTGGCCGACAACCGCATCGTGATCAACAACCACCTCAAGCGCACCCGCGGTGGCAAGGTCTCGTTCACCCACCTCATCGGCTACGCCGTGGTCCGGGCGCTGCACGCGTACCCGAACATGAACCGGCACTTCGCCGAGGTCAACGGCAAGCCGCACGTGGTCACGCCGGAGCACGTCAACTTCGGCCTGGCGATCGACCTGCCCGGCAAGGACGGCTCCCGCACGCTGGTGGTGGCCTCCATCAAGGGCTGCGAGAACATGACGTTCACGCAGTTCTGGCAGGCCTACGAGGACCTGATCCGCAAGGCCCGCGCCGGCTCGCTGACCGCCGACGACTTCTCCGGCACCACGATCTCGCTGACCAACCCGGGCACGATCGGCACCAACCACTCGGTGCCGCGGCTCCAGGCCGGCCAGGGCGCGATCATCGGCGTCGGCGCGATGGAGTACCCCGCGCACTTCCAGGGCACCAGCGAGCAGGCGCTGGTCGAGATGGGCGTCAGCAAGATCATCACGCTGACCTCCACCTACGACCACCGCATCATCCAGGGCGCGGAGTCCGGCGAGTTCCTCAAGCGCATCCACCACCTGCTGCTCGGCGAGGACGGCTTCTACGACGACGTCTTCACGTCGCTGCGGCTGCCGTACGAGCCGATCCGCTGGGTCGCGGACATCCCCGAGGGCGCGGTCGACAAGACCGCCCGGGTGATCGAGCTGATCGACGCCTTCCGCACCCGCGGCCACCTGATGGCGGACACCGACCCGCTGAACTACCGCCAGCGCAGCCACCGGGACCTGGACGTCCTGTCGCACGGCCTGACGCTGTGGGACCTGGACCGGGAGTTCCCGGTCGGCGGGTTCGCGGGCCAGGAGCGGATGAAGCTGCGGGACATCCTCGGGGTGCTGCGCAACTCGTACTGCCGGACGGTCGGCGTCGAGTACATGCACATCCTGGACCCGGAGGAGCGCCTCTGGATCCAGGAGCGGGTCGAGGTGCCGCACGAGAAGCCGCCGGCCATGGTGCAGAAGTACATCCTGTCCAAGCTGAACGCGGCCGAGGCGTTCGAGACGTTCCTCCAGACCAAGTACGTCGGCCAGAAGCGGTTCTCGCTGGAAGGCGGCGAGACGGTCATCCCGCTGCTGGACGCGGTGCTGGACAAGGCCGCCGAGCACGAGCTGGACGAGGTCGTCATCGGCATGCCGCACCGCGGCCGGCTGAACGTGCTGGCGAACATCGTCGGCAAGCCGATCTCGCAGATCTTCCGCGAGTTCGAGGGCAACCTCGACCCCGGCCAGGCGCACGGCTCGGGTGACGTGAAGTACCACCTGGGCGCCGAGGGCAAGTACTTCCGGATGTTCGGCGACGGCGAGACCAAGGTGTCGCTGACCGCGAACCCGTCGCACCTGGAGGCCGTGGACCCGGTGCTGGAGGGCATCGTCCGGGCCAAGCAGGACACGCTGGACAAGGGCGGCGAGGGCTTCACGGTCCTCCCGGTCGCCCTGCACGGCGACGCGGCGTTCGCGGGGCAGGGCGTGGTGGCCGAGACGCTGAACCTGGCCCTGGTGCGCGGCTACCGCACCGGCGGCACGGTGCACGTCGTGGTGAACAACCAGGTCGGCTTCACCACCGCGCCGGAGAACTCGCGGTCGTCCAAGTACTCGACCGACGTCGCGAAGATGATCGGCGCGCCGGTCTTCCACGTGAACGGCGACGACCCGGAGGCCTGCTACTGGGTCGCGAAGCTGGCGGTGGACTACCGGCAGGCGTTCAACAAGGACGTCGTGATCGACATGGTCTGCTACCGCCGCCGCGGCCACAACGAGGGCGACGACCCGTCGATGACGCAGCCCGCGATGTACGACGTGATCGACACCAAGCGCTCGGTGCGCAAGACCTACACCGAGTCGCTGATCGGCCGCGGCGACATCTCGGTGGAGGAGGCCGAGAAGGCCCTCCAGGACTTCTCGTCGCAGCTCGAACACGTCTTCAACGAGGTGCGCGAGCTGGAGAAGCACCCGATCAAGATGTCGCCGTCGATCGAGCAGGAGCAGCAGGTCCCGGCCAAGCTGCCCACCGGCATCGACCGCTCGGTGATCGAGCGGATCGCCGACGCGCACGTCAACCTGCCCGAGGGCTTCACCCCGCACCCGCGCGTGAAGCCGGTGCTGGAGCGGCGCGCGAAGATGGCCCGCGAGGGCGGCATCGACTGGGCGTTCGCCGAGCTGCTGGCGTTCGGGTCGCTGGTGCTGGAGGGCCGCACGGTCCGCCTGGCGGGCCAGGACTCGCGGCGCGGCACGTTCGTGCAGCGGCACGCGACGCTGGTGGACCGCAAGAAGTCCGCCGAGTACACGCCGCTGCAGAACCTGTCCGAGGACCAGGGCAAGTTCATGGTCTACGACTCGGTGCTGTCCGAGTTCGCGGCGCTGGGCTTCGAGTACGGCTACTCGGTGGCCAACCCGGACGCGCTGGTGCTGTGGGAGGCGCAGTTCGGCGACTTCGTCAACGGCGCGCAGCCGATCATCGACGAGTTCATCTCGTCCGGTGAGGCGAAGTGGGGCCAGGTGTCCGACGTCGTGCTGCTGCTGCCGCACGGCCACGAGGGACAGGGCCCGGACCACACGTCGGGCCGCATCGAGCGCTTCCTCCAGTTGTGCGCGGAGGGCTCGATGACCATCGCGGTCCCGTCGACCCCGGCGAACTACTTCCACCTGCTGCGCCGCCACGCGCTGGACGGCGTGAACCGCCCGCTGGTGGTGTTCACCCCGAAGTCGATGCTGCGCCTGAAGACGGCGACGTCGCCGGTCGAGCCGTTCGTCGAGGAGCGCTTCCACTCGGTGATCGACGACCCGACCCACCCCGACCCGCAGACCGTCACGCGGGTGCTCCTGTGCAGCGGCAAGGTGTACTACGAACTCGCCGCCGAGCAGGAGAAGCGGGGCGTCGCGGACACGGCCGTCGTGCGGGTCGAGCAGCTCTACCCCGTCCCGGCCCGGAAGCTGACGGAGGCGCTGGAGCGCTACCCGAACGCGACCGAGGTCCGCTGGGTGCAGGAGGAGCCGGCGAACCAGGGCGCGTGGCCGTTCCTGGGCCTGGCCCTGCCGGAGCTGCTGCCGTCCCGGTTCGCGATCAAGCGCGTCTCGCGCCGCCCGATGGCCGCGCCGTCGGCCGGCTCGTCCAAGGTGCACGAGCTGGAGCAGCGCGAGCTGATCGCGAAGGCGTTCGAGTAGCCGATGTACTTCACCGACCGCGGTATCGAGGAGTTGGAGGCCCGCCGGGGCGAGGAGGACGTGAGCCTCGCCTGGCTGGCCGGCAAGCTCCGGGCGTTCGTCGACGCGAACCCGGAGTTCGAGACGGCCGTCGAGCGCCTGGCCACCTACCTGGCGCGGGACGACCAGGACGACTTCGAGGACTGACCGCTTCGCGAGCCGACTGCACTTGAACACCGGAGAGGGGCACCCGCGGGTGCCCCTCTTTTCTTGTGCGGAGTCAGGCGAGGTGGAAAGCGCCGCCCTCGATCGCCCGCAACGCGGCGGACGCCGTCGCGTCGGGGTCCTGCCCGGTGGAGTCCAGCGCGTGGCGCTCGAACGGCCCCAGGTCGGCGAACTGGCGGTGCAGTGAGCGCACCGGGTGCGGGTCGGTGAGCGCTTCGCCGCCGCGTTCCACCGCCCGCCGCACGGTCGTGGCCTCGTCCGGCCGCAGCACGAGGTAGTGCAGGTCGAGACCGGTGCGCGTGGCCGCCGCGCGGAACGGCTCCAGGAACCACGGGCCGACGATGCCGTCGCAGACCACCTGGTAGCCGCCCGCCGCGTAGCCGAACGCGGCCTGGGCCACGACGTCCACGACGACCTCGTTCTGCCGGTGCGCCTCGGGGCGGTAGGGCGCGAGCCAGCCTTGCCGGATGTACCGCCAGAAGTCGTCCGAGTGCAGGTGCACGCTCGGCGAGAGCGCGTCGGCGAGCAGCTTCGCGACGGTGCTCTTCCCCGCGCCGGGCGGCCCGGTGAGCACGATGACCTTGCCTGGGTTCACGGACACCGATCCTAGGAAAGGAAGAACCCGAGCCGGCGAACCCTCCTCAGCACGGCCCGCCACCGTTAAGATCCGCACGAGCCCTGCCACGGCGGGGTCCAGGTCTGGGGAGGCCGGCAATGGGGGGCGCTTTACCGGCGGACGCCGCGCGCGTCGGCGCACGTGACGCATGCGCACGCGACTCACGTGACGCAGGTGACTCACGTAACGCCGAAACGCTGCCGCACCACGTCCTGCTGCTGCTCGCCGCCCTCTCCGCCGCGATCGTCGCCCAAGGCGGCTACTACCTGCCCGGCCGCGTGCTGTCCGCCGTCCTGGCCGGGATCGCCCTCGTCGTCGCGCTCCGCACCCGAGGCCCCCTCCTGCTCCCGGCGGCGGCCGGCGCGCTGGCGCTGTGGGCCGTCGCACGGGCCGCGCTGGACGGCAAGCCGCTCACGGCCCTGCCCACGGTGGTCGCGCTCGGTGTGTTCGCCGCCGCCGTGCTGGTGGCGCAGCGCACCGACGTGCGGCAGCGGGAACTCGCCGCGTCCGCCGCGGTCGGCGTCGGCGTGCTGGTGGCGCTGACCGGCTGGGCCGCCGTGGCGTGGCGGATTCCCGGCTGGTCGGTGGTGGCGGACGGCCTGGCGCGGGCCGCGTCGACCCTGACCTACCCGAACGCGGCCGCCGCGCTGTTCGCCTCGCTCGCCGTGCTGGCGGTCTCCCGGCAGTCGGCGCCGCACGTGGCGGCGGCGTGCGTGCTGCTGGTCGGCCTCGGCGCGACGCTGAGCCGGGCGGGGCTGATCGCGGTGGCCGCCGGGCTGGTGGCGGCCGGCTTCCTGTCCGGGTGGCGGCGGACCGCGCGGCACGCGGGTCCGGCGGTGCTCGGCGCGGTGGTCGCGGTGGCGGCGCTGGCGCCGTCGTTCCCGGTGGCGGGCCCGGCGCGGCCGGTCCTGGCGGTCGCCGGCCTGCTGGCCGGCGTGGCCGTCGCGGTGGGGCTGGCGCGGGCGGGCGACCGGGTCCGGGTGGTCGGGCTGTCCGCCGGGTTCGGGCTGGTCGTGGTCGCGGCGGTGGTCTACGGGAAGCTGGACGGCCTGCTCGGAGGACGGCTGTCGCTGAGTTCACCGGACCGGCGGGGCGCGTTGGGCGCGGCGCTGGACCTGGTGGCCGCGAACCCGCTGGCCGGCGTGGGACCGGGGCAGGGCTGGTTCACCTGGCACCGCGACGGCACGCGCGTCATGCGGTACGTGCACAACGAGTACCTGCAAGTGCTCGTGGAACTGGGCGCGATCGGGCTCGCGCTGCTGGCGGCGCTGCTCGCCGCCGTGGTCCACACCGTTCGGCGGCGCACCGCCGGTCCGTGGGCGGGCGCGGTGGCGGCGCTCGTCGTGCTCGCCGTGCACAGCGGCTTCGACTTCCTCTGGCACCTGCCCGCCACCCTGCTGGCCGCCGGGCTCTACACCGGTTTCGCCTCATCCCGACCGACAGCTCCACCGACAGCCCAATCTCAACCGACACTGAAGGAGAGCACGTGAAGATGCCGACGTTCCGGGCCATGCGCTCGGCGAAGGTGATGGCGGTCGTCGCCGTGGCCGCCGGGGCCATCGTCGCGTCCGCCATTCCGGGCAGCGCCGATGTGAGCACCCAGTCGCCCTCGCTGGGCGGGGTGAGAGTCGAGTCGCCCGCCGTGCTCCAGGCCGGCGGCGCGGCGATCCTCGTCCCCGTCACCGCGGTCTGCGCACCCGGCACCTATGCCTACATCCACGTCCGGGTCACCCAGCGGGTCGGGAACGCCCTCGCCACCGGCGTCGGGGACAGCCGCATCCCGGACTGCACGGGCGGCTTCCAGACCTTCAAGGTTCCGGTGCACGCGTCGGGCAAGCCGTTCCGCAAGGGCGCGGCGTTCGCCTCGGCCAACCTGAACGGCCCGTTCCCCGGACCGGTCGAGGACCACCGCGAGATCCAGATCGCCAACTAGCTCGTCGGGCCTGCCCGTGCCGATGGCGCTTCGCCGTCGGCACGGGCGGGTCGCTCCTGTGCTAGCGGACCTTGGTTCCCTTGCGCCACACCGCGTGGGTCAGTGGCACGCCCGGCCGGTAGGCGAGGTGGGTAGTGCTCGGGGCGTCCAGCACGTGCAGGTCTGCCCGTGCGCCCACGGCCAAGTGGCCGATGTCGTTGCGGTGCAACGCGATCGCGCCTGCCCTGGTCGCCGCGTAGACGGCTTCCTCGACGGTCATGCGCATCTGGAGCACGGCCGTGGTCACGCAGTAGGCCATGGATGTCGTGTACGAGCTGCCCGGATTGCAGTTGCTGGCCAGTGCGACGGTCGCGCCGGCGTCGAGGAGTGCCCGCGCGGGCGGCAGGGACTGGCGGGTCGACAGGTCGCAGGCCGGCAGCAGGGTGGCGACGGTGTCCGAGCCAGCCAGGGCGTCGATGTCCGCCGCCGACAGGTACGTGCAGTGGTCGACGCTGGCCGCTCCCAGTTCCACCGCGAGCCGCACGCCGGGGCCCTCGCCGAGCTGGTTGCCGTGCACGCGGAGGCCCAGGCCCTTGGCGGCAGCGGCTTTCAGCACGGCCCTGGACTGGTCGACGTCGAACGCGCCCTCCTCGCAGAAGACGTCCGCCCACCGCACGTGTGGCGCCACGGCGTCCAGCATCTCGCCGCACACCAACGAGACGTAGGCGTCCGCGTCGACACCCGACGGCACCAGGTGGGCGCCCAGGAACGTGGTCTCGTCGGCGTGCCGGGCCGCGATCCGCGCGGAACGGAGTTCGTCCGCCGTCGTCAGCCCGTAGCCCGTCTTGGTCTCGACGTACGTGGTGCCCTGGGCGACGGCCTCGGCGATGTGCCGCTGGATGGTCACCGCCAGCTCGGCGTCGGAAGCGTCCCGGGTCGCGTTGACGGTGATCGCGATTCCACCTGCGGTGTAAGGCTTTCCCGACATGCGGGCCTCGAACTCGGCGGTGCGGTCGCCCGCGAACACCAGGTGGGTGTGGCTGTCCACCCAGCCCGGCAGCACGGCGCGCCCCGCCGCGTCGAACCGCTCGTCGGCCGCGGGGGCGGCCGACGCGGCGCCCACCCACACCACTCGGTCGCCCTCGACCACCAGCGCGGCGTCGGTGAGCCGGCCCAGTTCGGGGTCGTTGGTGGTCAGCTCGCCGATGTCCGCGATCAGCGTGCTCATGCCGTCACCGCCTTCAGCAGCTTGCCGACGTCGCCCAGAGTCTCGTGGATGCCGTTGCGGGACACCACTCGGCCGCCGACGACCACCGCGGTCACGTCCGACGCGGTCGCCGCCAGCACGAGCTGCTCGGCCTCGCAGCCGGCGGTGCGCGCGGAGTCCAGCCCGACTGCCACCAGGTCGGCCGGTGCGCCGACCTCGATGCGGCCGGCCTCCGGTCGGCCGATGGAGGCGTGGTTGGTCAGCGCGTCCACCAGCTCCGCCGGCGTGAACCGACCGCGTTGGCCGGAGCGCAGGCGTTCGCCGTGCTCCAGTCCGCGGGCCTCCACCAAGGGGTCGATCACGGCGTGCTGGTCGCTGCCCAGGGACAGCGGGCTGCCCGCGTCCTTCAACTCACGTGCCGGACCGATGCCGTCCGCGAGGTCCGCTTCCGTGGTGGGGCAGAAGCAGGCCCCGACCGAGGCGGCGCCCAGCAGCGAGATGTCCTTTGTGGACAGATGGGTGGCGTGCACGGCCGTGGTGCGGGCGGTCAGGGCGCCCGCCTCGTGCAGGAGTTCGGTCGGCGTCAGGCCGTACGCCTCCCGGCACGCCTCGTTCTCGGCCGGTTGCTCCGACAGGTGGACGTGCAGCGGCCGATCGGGGAACGCGCCCGCTACCAGCGACAACGTTTCACGTGGCACAGCGCGGACCGAGTGGATCGCCGCGCCGACCTTCGTGTTCGCGTCCTCGGGCAGCTCAGCGACCCGTTCGGCCCACCGCTCGAAAGTGCCGTCGGAGAAGCGTTGCTGCACACCCGTCACGGGTTGCCCGATGCCGCCCGCCAGATAGCAAGCGTCCAACAGGGTGAGCCTGATCCCGGCGTCGACGGCGGCCTGCCGCAGCGCCTCGCCCATCTCGTTGCCGCCGTTGTGGAGGTAGTGGAACTCCCCCACCGCCGTCACGCCGGAGACCGCCATCTCGGCGTAGACGGCCGTGGCGAGCCGCAGGTAGCTGTCCGGCGTCAGGCTTTCCGCCAGCGCGTACATCCGGTCGCGCCACGTCCAGAACGTGCCGCCGCCGGAGTGCGTGCGACCACGCAGCGCCCGGTGGAAGGCGTGGGAGTGGGCATTCGCGAACCCCGGGAACACCATGCCGTACAGGCGTTCGCAGCCCAGCGGAATGGTGTCCACTGTGGACACCGAGGCGATGGTCCCGCGGTCTACCCGCACCAGGACGCGGGGCGCGATTCCGCCCGGCAGCCATGCCTGTTCACACCAGAAGCTCTTCATCGGGCCAAGTGCTCCAACGTCGTCGCGAGCGCCACCACACCCGCCGCGCAGTCGTCGGCTTCGGCGAACTCATCGGGGGCGTGGCTGATCCCGGTCGGGTTGCGCACGAACAGCATCGCGGTCGGGACGTGCGCCGCCAAGATGCCCGCGTCGTGCCCGGCCCCCGTCGGCAGCGAGGGGACCTGGCCGAAGGCGGTGTTCGCCGCGAGGGCGGCCGAGATGTCCGAGGCCAGTTCGCGGTCGAAGAACACCGTGCTCCCGTACGACTCCTCGGTGACGCGCACCTCGCAGCCCTCCTCGGCCGCCGCCGTCCGAGCCGCCTCGGTGATCGCCGCGACCACTTCACGGGTGCGGCGGTCGTCCTCCGCCCGAGCGTCCAACCACACGTCCACCGACGACGCGATCACGTTGGTGCCGCCCGGGTTCGGGACGATCCGGCCCACCGTCGCACGCGCGCCGTCCGTCGCGGCGCGGCGCGCGGCCGGCACCACCTGGGAGGCGGGCAGCATCGGGTCGCGCCGGTCCTCGATCAGGGTCGCGCCGGCGTGGTTGCCCTCACCGGTGAACGTGTAGCGCCACCGGCCGTGCGCCAGGATCGAGTCGGCCAGGCCGATCGGCACGGTGAGGCCCTTGCCCTGCTCCACGTGGAGTTCCACGAACTGCCCGATGGACGCCAGCGCGGCGTCGTCCCGGCCCATCCGCAACGGGTCGAAACCCGCCCGGTGCGCCGCCTCGCCGAACGTGACGCCGTCCGGGTCGGTCAGCGCGCACGCCTGCTCGGGGGTGATCGCGCCGGTCAGCAGCCGCGAGCCCAGGCAGGCTACGCCGAACCGGCCGCCCTCCTCCTCCACGAAGACCACGATCGCCAGCGGCCGGGACGGCTGGAAGCCCTTGGCGCGCAACAGGTCCACCGCCTGCAACGCCGAGACGACGCCGAGCGGCCCGTCGAACGCGCCGCCACCGGGCACCGAGTCCAGGTGGCTGCCGGTGACCACGGCGTCCGGGCCGGGCGCGCCCCACCATGCCCACAGGTTGCCGTTGCGGTCGGGCCGCACGTCGAGCCCGCGCCGGGTCGCCTCCTCGGTGAACCACGCCCGCAGTTCCAGCTCGACCCGGTCGAACCCGTGCCGGGAGTAGCCGCCGCGCCGGGCGTCCCGCCCGACGTCGGCGATGTCCGCGAGATCAGTCATGGTGCGCCATCGGGATGCGGACGCCCTGGTCGGCGGCCACCCGCTGGGCCTGCTCGTACCCGGCGTCGACGTGCCGGATCACGCCCATGCCGGGGTCGTTGGTCAGCACCCGCTCGATCTTCCGCGCGGCCAGCTCGGTGCCGTCCGCCACGGTGACCTGGCCGGCGTGGATGGACCGGCCGATGCCGACGCCGCCGCCGTGGTGGAGGGACACCCAGGTCGCGCCGGACGCCGTGTTCACCAGGGCGTTGAGCAGCGGCCAGTCGGCGATCGCGTCGGAGCCGTCCGCCATCGACTCGGTCTCCCGGTACGGGGAGGCGACCGAGCCGCAGTCGAGGTGGTCGCGGCCGATGACGATCGGCGCGGACAGCTCGCCGCTCGCGACCATCTCGTTGAACTTCAGGCCGGCGAGGTGCCGCTCGCCGTAGCCCAGCCAGCAGATGCGGGCCGGCAGCCCCTGGAACTCGACGCGTTCGCCGGCCATCCTGATCCAGCGGGCGAGCTGCTCGTTCTCCGGGAACAGCTCCAGGATCGCCCGGTCGGTCCTGGCGATGTCGGCCGGGTCGCCGGACAGCGCCGCCCACCGGAACGGGCCCTTGCCCTCGCAGAACAGCGGGCGGATGTAGGCGGGGACGAAGCCGGGGAAGTCGAACGCCCGGTCGCAGCCGCCGAGCTTGGCCTCACCGCGGAGCGAGTTGCCGTAGTCGAACACCTCCGCGCCCCGGTCCAGGAAGCCGACCATCGCGTCCACGTGGTCCGCCATCGACTCGCGGGAGCGGTCGGTGAACTCGTCCGGCTTCTTCGCCGCGTAGTCCGGCCAATCCTCCAGGTCGATGCCCTTGGGCAGGTAGGCCAGCGGGTCGTGGGCGGAGGTCTGGTCGGTGACGATGTCCGCCGGCAGCTCGCGGCGCAGCAGCTCCGGCAGCACCTCGGCGGCGTTGCCGATCAGGCCCACGGACAGCGCGCGGCCCTCCTCCTTGGCGCGGAGCACGCGGGCGATCGCGTCGTCGATGTCGTCCGCGATCTCGTCCAGGTAGCGGGTCTCGACCCGACGGCGGGCCCGTGCCGGGTCGACCTCGATGCAGAGCGCCACGCCCTCGTTCATGGTGACGGCCAGCGGCTGCGCGCCGCCCATGCCGCCGAGGCCGGCGGTCACCGTCAGGGTTCCGCGCAGGGTGCCGTTGAAGCGCTTGTTCGCCACCGCGGCGAACGTCTCGTAGGTGCCCTGGAGGATGCCCTGGGTGCCGATGTAGATCCACGAGCCGGCCGTCATCTGGCCGTACATGGTCAGGCCCTCGGCCTCCAGGCGGCGGAACTCCGGCCAGTTCGCCCAGTCCGGGACGAGGTTGGAGTTCGCGATCAGCACGCGCGGGGCCCACTCGTGGGTGCGCAGCACGCCCACCGGGCGGCCGGACTGCACCAGCAGGGTCTCGTCGTCCTTCAGGTCGGCCAGCTCGCGGCTGATGGCGTGGAAGCTCGGCCAGTCCCGGGCGGCCTTGCCGGTGCCGCCGTAGACGACCAGGTCATCGGGGCGTTCGGCGACGTCCGGGTCCAGGTTGTTGTGGAACATCCGCAGGGCGGCCTCGGTCTGCCAGCTACGGGCGGTCAGTTCGGTGCCTCGGGCTGCTCGCACCATCACAGGGCTCCTGTTCGGATGAGGTCTTCGGCGGCGGCGATCTCGGGGGCGAGGTGGCGGTCCGGGCCGGGGCCCTGGACGGTCTCGCGGAGCTTCGCCACGGCCGCGGCGGTCGCCGGGGCGGGTCGGAGGGGGGCGCGCAGGTCCAGCGCGCGGGCGGCGGTGAGGAACTCGACGGCCAGCACGGTCCGCAGGCCGTCCACGGCCTTGCGCAGCTTGCGGGCGGCGGACCAGCCCATCGAGACGTGGTCCTCCTGCATGGCGCTGCTCGGGATCGAGTCGACGGAGGCGGGGACGGCCAGCCGCTTCAGCTCGCTGACGATCGCCGCCTGCGTGTACTGGGCGATCATGTGGCCGGAGTCGACACCGGGGTCGTCGGCCAGGAACGGCGGCAGGCCGTGCGAGCGGTTCACGTCCAGCATCCGGTCGGTGCGGCGCTCGGCGATGCTCGCCACGTCGGCGACCGGGATGGCGAGGAAGTCCAGCACGTAGGCGATCGGCGCGCCGTGGAAGTTGCCGTTGGACTCGACGCGGCCGTCCGCCAGCACCACCGGGTTGTCGATGGCCGCGGCGAGTTCCCGGTCGGCGACGGTCTCGGCGTAGCTGACGGTGTCGCGGGCCGCGCCGTGCACCTGGGGCGAGCAGCGCAGCGAGTACGCGTCCTGCACGCGCGTGCAGTCGGGGCCGCGGTGGCTCTCCATGATCTCGGAGCCCGCGAGCAGCTCGGACATCCGCCGGGCGCTGTGGCCCTGCCCGGGGTGCGGGCGCAGGGCGTGCAGGTCGGCGGCGAAGACGCGGTCGGTGCCCAGCAGGGCCTCCACGCTCATCGCGGCGGTCAGGTCGGCCACGTCCAGCAGGTAGCGCAGGTCGTGCAGCGCCAGCACCAGCATGCCGAGCATGCCGTCGGTGCCGTTGATCAGCGCGAGGCCTTCCTTCTCGGCCAGCCGGACGGGCTTGAGACCGGCCTTCGCGAGCGCCTCGCGGGCAGGCACGAGAGCGCCGTCGACGTCCCGGACGTCCCCCTCGCCGGTCAACGCCAGCGCGGCGGCCGACAGCGGCGCGAGGTCGCCCGAGCACCCGAGCGAGCCGAACTCGTGCACGACCGGCGTGATGCCCGCGTTGAGCATCGCGGCCATCGCCTCGGCGGTCTCCAGCCGAACCCCGGTGTGGCCACTGGCCAGCGTCTTCAGCCGGAGCAGGACGAGCGCCCGGACGACCTCGCGCTCCACCTCCGGCCCCGCGCCGGCGGCGTGCGAGCGGACCAGGGACTGCTGGAGGGCCGCCCGCCGATCCGGCGGGATGTGCCGGACGGCCAACGCGCCGAACCCCGTCGACACGCCGTACGTGGGCTGCTCGGCGGTAGCCAACCGCTCGATGTGCGCACGCGCGGAGACCACCGCCTCACGCGCCGCCTCCGTGATCTCCACCGACACGCCGAAACGGGCGACAGCGTGGACGTCGTCACGAGTCAGGGGTTCCGACCCAAGCTGCACGGGTTGCTGCATGCGCCCATCACAACCCGCCCACCGCCTACGCACGACCCGAGACCTACCAACACCGTCTGGTATCCCAGACACCGGGCGCTCTGGGGGCGACTGCGTTCACCGCCCGATCCAGCCCAAATCGGGGTATTGCTCGAACTTCACCAGCCCGGCCGCCTCGACCAACTCCTCCACCGAAGCCACCTGCGACAACTTGCCCCCGCCCACGGACAAGTACCGACCAGCCGCCAACATGATGGTCAGCACACCGCCGCGCTCCTCCCAATACGCGGCCTCACGCCCCAACGCCGTCACCGCCCGAGGCGCGCCCCCGGCGCGGTCGACGCTGTGCAGCCTGATCAAGTACTGGGCATCGCCAGACGGCACTTCCACCATCGCGGTCCAGTCATCCGGCGAAACCGCGTCGATCGAGAAATCGGTCGACCCCTTGAACGACACCGGCACCACGACCAGAGTCAGATCCGGCCGCACGGACTCGGCCACCCGGCGGAGCGTCTCACGGCTATCGGCACCGTCGCCCAGCCACACGGACAGCATCCGGTCCGGCTTCACCTGCCAGTGCAAGCCGTTGTGCGAGTAGTAACCAGGGGCCCCGTTCACGGTGGTGCGGGTGGTCGACGCGTCCAGAGCGTCGAGATCACTCTTGGTGACGGAGAAGCGCAACGAAGCGGCACCATCCGAGCCGCGCTGCCAATTACGCGTCCAACTCCCGCCGATGTAGCTGCGCCACCGCTCGGTGAACCCGTCCGGCAGCCAGGTGGGCTGGTACTCCAGGCCCACCCACGTCCGGGCGTTGGCACCGGGTGGCGTGATCCGGTCGACACGGCCGACGGAAACGTCGGCGGAAGGCCGGGGCAGCGCCGTGGCGGCGATCGCGACCACAGCGGCCGTGACGGCGGTCGCCACCACCAGGAACAACGGCTTGCGTCGCGGCCGGTGCAGCGCGGCCAGCACCGGACCAGGCGGCGGAGCCAGGTCGGCCTGCCGGCGCAGCGCGTCACGGATCAGGTCCTCGGTGTTCACAGTGCCTCCTTCACCCGGCGGTCCGCGCGCAGCGTGGCCAGCGCGCGGGAGATGTGCGTGCGGACAGTGCCCTGGGAGCACCCCAGGGTCGTGGCGATCGAGGCGTAGTCGTAGTCCTCGTAGTAGCGCAGGACGACGGCCGCCTTCTGCTTGCGCGGCAGCCGGGCAATGCGGCGGAGCATCGCGTCGCGCTCGTCGTAGCGGCCCGTCGGGTCGTCGGCGGGCAGGTCCAACCCCTCGATGGGCCTGCTCGGCCGGAACCTCCGCCGCCACGACAGGTACTCGTTGGTGACCATGCGCTTCAGGTACGCGCCGGGCGCGTCGAGACCCCCGATCCGGCCCCACCGCTGCTGGGCGCGCAGCAGGCACTCCTGGACCACGTCCTGCGCCAGGTGCGGGTCTCCGGTCAGCACCGTGGCGTAGCGCAGCAACGGGGTGACCTGGTCGGCCGCGAAGTCCTCGAAGCTGGTCGTCATACCCCTCCAATGCGCGGAGCGCCGGGTTTGTTGACAATGACTTCGTGGGCACCAGCAGCGACGTGCCGGCGTTGCGCCGGGGGCTGGCCGTGCTGCGCCTGCTGGCCAGCCGTCCCGGCCCCCTGTCGGCGGCGTCCGTGGCCCGCGAACTCGACCTGCCCCGGTCGACCACCTACCACCTGCTGGCGGAACTGGCGGAGGCCGGCTTCGCGACCCACTTCCCCGAGGAGCGGCGTTACGGGCTCGGGGTGGCCGCGTTCGAACTGGGCTCGGCCTACCTGCGCCACGACCCGTTGGAACGCCTGGCGAGGCCCCTGCTACGACGCCTGGTGGACTCCGTCGGACGGGCCGCGCACCTGGGCGTGCTGCACGGCGCCGAGGCGCTCTACCTGGTGCGGGAGCAGCCCCGGCAGCCGTCGACCATCGTGTCCGACGTGGGTGTGCGGCTGCCCGCGCACCTGACCGCCTCCGGCCGCGCGATGCTCGCCCGCCTGCCGGACGCGCAGGTCAGGGCGCTGTTCCCGAGCGTGGCGGGCTTCGTCGACCGCACCGGGCGCGGACCGCGGAACCTGCCCGCCCTGCGCCGGCTGCTGGCGGTCGAACGGCGTCGCGGCTGGGCCGTGGAGGACGGCTACGTGACCGCCGGCTTCGCCTCGGTGGCCGCGCCGGTCTACGACCACGGCGAGCGGCCCATCGCCGCCATCACGGTCACGTTCCGGCACGTGTGCGACGAGGAGTGCGGCGAGACGTGGCCGGAACTGGCCGCGGAGACGCGGAAGGCCGCCGACGCGCTGACCGAGCGCATCGGCGGCCACCGGCACTAGCTCAGAGCTGGACGGCCTTCAGGAAGTCCGCCGCCACGTTCGCGATGGTCTCCTTGTCGACGTCCACCCGCTTCACCAGCTCGGCCAGGTTCTCCGTGGTCAACGCCTTGGAGACCTTGTTCAGCGCGTCCTTGCCCTTGGCGTCGACCGCGTCCGACCGCAGCAGCGGCACGATGTTCTGCGCCGGGTACATGCTCTTCGGGTCGTCCAGCTCCACGAAGTCGTTCACCTTGATGTCGGCCGAGGTCGTGTACAGGTTCGCGACCTGCGCGGTGCCGTTCTTCAGCGCGTCCACGGTCACCGGCCCGCCGGCGTCGGTGGTCTTGATCTCCTTGAACGTGACCCCGTACAGCTCCTTGACCTTGGCCTCCCAGCGCTGCTGCCACTCGCCCGCCGCGCCGAGCACGTACTTCCCGTCACCGAGGTCCGCGATCGACTTCACGCCCGAGGCGGCGGTCTCCTTGGTGACCACCAGCACGTCCTTGTCCTCGGCCGCCGCCTTCTCCAGCACCTCCAGCCCGGCGGGCGTCTTGGCCTTCAACGCCGTGTAGACGTCCTCCACCGAGGTCTTGGTGTTGGTCTTGTCGAAGTAGTTGAGCAGGTTGCCGGTGTACTCCGGCACCACGCCGAGCGACTTGTCCTGCAACGCCTTGACGACCAGCTCGCGCGCGCCGATGCCCGACTTGACGGACACCTTCGCCCCGGTCGCCTTCAGCGCGCCCGCGTAGATCTCGGCGAGGATCTTGTTCTCGGTGAAGTCGGCCGAACCGACCACGACCTCACCCGAGGCGGCCTGCTGACCGCTCCCGCCCAGGTCCTCCTTGGACCCGCAGGCGGAAACGACCAGGGCAGCCGCCGCCACGATGACGGCCAACGTGCGCTTCATGCCGTACTTCCTCCCACTTCGACCACTCCGGCCTTCTCACCGGCCCCGCCCGCCTCGGCACGCCTCACCCGCCGGGGCTTCGCGGACAGCCGCAAACCCTTGGGTACCACCAGTCTCCCCGCGATCGCGAGGAGCAGGTCCAGCAGCACCGCCAGCAGCGCGATGACCACCGCGCCGCCGACGAACTGCCCGTAGTCCAGCACCCGCAGCCCGTCCAGCAGCGGACGCCCCAGTGTCTCGATACCCACGTACGCCGCGACCGATGCCGTCGCCACCACCTGCAGGGTCGCGTTCCGCAGGCCGCCCATCAGCAACGGCAGCGCGTTCGGCAGCTCCACCTGCCACAACCGCTGCGCGCCGGTCATCCCCATGCCGCGGGCGGCGTCGACCACGCCGCGGTCGACGTCCTGGATGCCCGCGTACGTCCCGGCCAGGATCGGCGGCACCGCCAGCACGACCAGCGCGATCAGCACGCTGGTCACCTGGGCGCCGCTCATCACCAGGTACAGGAACGTCACCAGCCCCAGCGTGGGCAGGGCGCGCAGCGCGTTGCTCCCGCCCACCAGGAAGACCGCGCCGCGCCCGGTGTGCCCGACGTACAGGCCCAGCGGGACGGCGATGGCGCTCGCCCCGAGCACCGCGCCCAGGCAGTACATCAGGTGGATGCCCACCCGGACCGGGATCGACTTGCCGCCGCTCCAGTTCACCGGGTCGACCAGCCAGGCCCACGCGTCCGCGAAGATCATGACCGACCCGCCTTGGCCCACGGCGTGAGCGCGTCGCGCACCGCCACCAGCACGAGGTCCACCACCAGCGCGAGCACCAGCGTCAGCGCGATGCCGATGATGATCGGCGCGAGGTACCGCTGCCGGAACCCGTCCGTGAACAGCACGCCGAGACCGCCGGTGCCGATCAGCGCGCCCACGCTGACCAGGCTGATGTTGCTGACCGACCCGACCCGCACCCCGGCCGCGAGCACCGGCACGGCGAGCGGCAGCTCGACGGTCAGGAACTTCCGCCACGGCCGGAAGCCCATCGCGGTGGCGGCGGCCCGCACGTGGTCGGGCACCGCGGCCAGCGCGTCGGCGACCGGCCGCACCAGCAGCGTCGTCGTGTAGAGGGTGAGCGCGATGATCACGTTGACCGAGTCGAGCACCTGCGTGCCGATGACCGCCGGGATGATCGCGAACAGCGCCAGCGACGGGATCGTGTAGAGCACGTTCGACGCGTTCACCAGCACGCGGTTCACCCACCGGACGCGGTGGCACGCCAGGCCCAGCACGATCGCCAGCGCCACCGACACCACCAGCGGCACCAGCGACAGGTAGATGTGGTCGAGCAGCATCGACAGCACCGCCGAGCGGGTGCCGGCGTCGCTCAGGTACTTGACTACGTCACCCACGGCGGCTCTCGATCACGTCGAGCACCTGGTGCGCCTTGACCACCCCGGCGAACCGGCCTTCGGCGTCCACCACGACACCCAGCCCGGAAGGCGAGGACAGCGCGGCGTCCAACGCGCCCCGGATCGCGCCGCCCACCTCGTAGAGCGACCCGCCCGGCACCACGGAACCGTCCGGCGCGGCCCAACCCTGGGGGCGCTGGTCGGCATCCACCATCAACTGCCACTCACCGGAGGCGGAAGCCGCTTCGACGGTCTCCACCGCGCCGATCTCCACCCCGGTGGAGTCCACAAAGGACAGGCTGCGGTAGCCGCGGTCCTTGCCCACGAACCCGGCCACGAAGTCGTCGGCCGGCCGCGCCAGCAGCTCGGCGGGCGGCGCGTACTGGGCGAGGATGCCGCCCTCGCGGAACACCGCCACCTTCTCGCCGATGCGGACCGCCTCGTCGATGTCGTGCGTGACGAAGACGATCGTCTTGTCCAGCTCGGCCTGCAACCGCAGCAGCTCGTCCTGGAGCCCTTCGCGGACCACCGGGTCCACCGCGCTGAACGGCTCGTCCATCAGCAGCACCGGCGGGTCGGCGGCCAACGCGCGCGCCACGCCGACGCGCTGCTGCTGGCCACCGGAAAGCTGCACCGGGTAACGCCTGCCCAGCTCGGCGGGCAGCCCGACCAGCTCCAGCAGCTCGGCCGCGCGCGACCGGGCCTTCGCCCTGGACCAGCCGGACAGCAGCGGCACGGTGGCCACGTTGTCCAGCACGGTGCGGTGCGGGAACAGGCCCGCCTGCTGGATGACGTACCCGATGCCGAGCCGCAGCTTCGGCGGGTCGACGGACAGCACGTCCCGGCCGTCCACCAGGACCGTGCCCTCGGTCGGGTCGATCATCCGGTTCACCATGCGCAGGGACGTCGTCTTGCCGCACCCGGACGGGCCGACGAAGACCGTGATCGTGCCCGCCTCGACCACGAGGTCCAGGCCGTTCACCGCGATCGTCCCGTCGTCGAACCGCTTGGTCACGCCGCGGAACTCGATCACCCGTGGTCCCTCCCCGTCGGTGGCAGCAGGCGTCGAACGACACTAGCCCGTTCGCCCGACCGTGGCACGGCGTTCCAGGATTCGGTCGGTAGGCTGCTTCGGTTGTGGCCACCGAACCAGTCCGAGCGCTGTTGGCATCCCACGGCGTGCACGCGCGCAAGCTCCGGCGCGTGCTGACCCTGCTGAGTGACGACTGGCACACGCTGCCCGAACTGGTCCGGCTGCCCGCCGTGCCCCGGCGCACCGTGCAGGAGCTGCTGAAGGCGCTGGACGAGGACGTGGAGACCAACGGCGACCGGTACCGGATCGCGCCGGCGCGGGTGGCGGAGTACGCGGGGTGCACGGCCGGCGACCTGATGGACCCGGTGGACCCGGTGGACGCCCTGGTGTCGCGGAACACAGCGCACCTCCGGTCGGTGCTCGCCGACATCGCTTCGGTGCCGCCGCCGCTGGCCGCGCTGGACCACGTGCAGGCGACCGCCGAGACGGCGTTGAAGCGGGCGCTGTGGATGGACTCGCAGTACGACCTGGACGGGCGCGTCCTGCTGTGCCTGGGCGACCACGACCTGACGTCGCTCGCCGTGTGCGCGGTGAACCCGTCCGTGTCGGTGGTCGTGGTCGATGTGGACGATCGACTCCTGGCCTATGTCGAGGAACGCTCGGGTGGCCGGGTGAAGACGTTCCACGCGGACTTCCGCTTCGGCCTGCCGCCCACCCTGCTGGAGTCGGCGGACCTCGTGTTCACCGACCCGCCCTACTCGCCGGAGGGCATGGGGCTGTTCGCGGGCCGCGCGGTGGAGTGCCTCGCCGACCTCGGGCAGGGGCGGGTGCTGCTGGCGTACGGGTTCAGCGACCGCACGCCCGCGCTGGGCCTGAAGGTGCAGCAGGAGTTGCAGCGGCTGGGCCTGGTGTTCGAGGCGATCCTGCCCGCGTTCCACCGGTTCGACGGCGCGCAGGCCATCGGCAGCGCCGCCGACCTGTACGTGTGCCGCCCCACCACGCGGCGGTCCGTCACGCCCGGCCGGACCGCGATCTACACGCACGGGCCGCAGTCCGTGGAGGCGACCGGTCCGGGCTCGAAGGCGTTGGAGGCGCTGGTGGACCTCGCCCCGCGCCCGGAGTCCTCGCCGCCGCCGAAACCCCGTGCGCCGGGCTGGGCGGACCCGATCGGGAAGGGCGCGGCGTCGCTCGCCGTGGACCTGTCCGGCGACCCGGGCCCGTGGCTGCTGCGCACCCTGCTGGCGTGCTCGCCGGGCCGGATGGCGGCCCTGGTGTCCAACAACCACCCGAACGTGTCGTCCGCCGCCGGGCAGGCCGAGTTGACGTCCCTCGTGGACACCCGGTTCGCGCTGCGGTTCCTGCGGTCCACTCCGGACGGCAAGCACTGCGTGGTGGTGGCGGACCAGGTCCTGGCGGGCACGCTCGACCCCGGCGGCCTGGCCGTGCGGGAAGTGCTGATGCGGGCGCACGGGAAGCTCGGCAACGTGTGGCGGGAAGCGCTCACCACCGTGCTGCGGATCACCAAGCGCGAGGCGCGCGACCGCATCGGCGAGCACGACGACCTGGAGCACCGGCTGATCGACCTGCCCCGGCACCGGATCGCCGCACTCCTGCCGCTGATCAGGGCATCGGCCAGTTGACCGAAACGCGCTCGCCGGGGGGCGGGCGGAGGTAGCTTTCGATCGACTCGGAGGGGGCAGCATGAACAACCCGAATCCCGGCTGGCAGCAACAACCTCAACCCGGTCCGCCGTTCGCGGGCCACCAACCGCCGCCGGGCCAGGCGTACGGCCAACCGCCGGGGCAGCCATACGCGCAGCCGGGCCAGCCGTACGCGGGACAGCCGGGCCAATCCCAGCCGGGTCAGCCGTACCCCGGTCAGCCCTACCCCGGTCAGCCGTACGGCGTTCCGCGCCGGCAGGGCCCCGGGCTCGCCATCCTCGCCGGCCTCGCGTTCCTGCCCGCCGTGCTCTACACCTACATCTCGGCGATCATGTCGTGGGACGGCTCGCCCGACTCCCTGCACGTCATGGCCTCGGTGCTCGGCCTGGCGTTCTCCGAGGACATCACCGGCAACGTCGACTTCGCGATCACCGTGTCGATGATCGTGGCGTCCCTGGTGCTGCTGCTGGCGATCGCGCAGGCCGTCCGGGCGCCGGTGGTGCGCTGGGTGCTGGCCACGCTCGGCGGGCTCGTCGTCGCGTACTACGTCTACGCCGTCATCTGGATGCTGTCCCGCGGGGGGAGCAGCTTCGTGGCGCTGCTCCTCGTCGCCCTGTTCCTGTGGCTCATCCCGACTTTCATCGCGGTCCTGCCGCCGGTGGGCCGCGCCACCCGCCGGGCACCGGCGACGCCTCTACCGCAGGCGCCTCAACCGCCGATGCCCGGCCAGTGGGGCTGATCCGCCACCGCGACCGCGCGGCGGGCCGTCTCACTCGTCCAAGTACCCGGTCTGGCGCTTGAACGCCTTCTGCTGCTCCTCGGGCACCCCGCTGTGCTCCAACTCGTCCTGCTTGGACGCTTCGCGGGCGATGTCGGCGCCGAACTTGGTCTGGAAGCCGCCGTCGGCGACGCTCGGCACCGAGTGCGGAGACACCGTGCCGTCCGCGCGCGTGATCGGCTTGAACGGCGTGTAGGCGTCCGAGACGCCCTGGCCGCGGTGCGCGGGCTTGACGGTCACGTTCTCCGTCGCCTTCGCCCACGTGTTGCCGGCGTCCTTGTAGGCGGAGCCGAACTGCTGCGCGCCCTCCTTGGCCTTCGCGCCGGCGTCCGCCAGGGAGGGCCGGGAGTTGCCCCAGTCCTCCAGGCGTTTCCCGGCGTTGTCCAAGCCCTGGAACTTCGGCGCGCCGCCCGGCGCGTCGGCCGCCCGGGTCACCCCGCCGCCACCGGCGCCGCCCTTGCCGAACCGCGCCAGGCCCTTGAGCATGTCGCCGACCTTCGCGAACAGCCCCTTGAGCTTGCCCATGATCTTCATGACCAGCCGCATGAGCTTGGCGATCTGCTTGGTGATCTTGCCGAGCACCACCGCGCCGCGCCCGACCGCCCACGCCGCGAATGCCGCCAGCGAGCTGCCGAAGCTCACCACGGACGACGCCAGCGCGATCGCCGCGTTGCGGATCACCTCCCACACGAACATGGCGATCAGGTCGCGGATCATGCCGCGCACGGCCGCCGTGATCGTGCCCGCCGTGGAGATCTGCTCGGCCACCGCGACGCACGTGCGGCTCATCGCCAGCGTCTCGCCGACCAGTTGGCCCTGGCTGCTCCGGAACCCGTCGGCCGCGCGCTGCTCCCAGCCGCCGACCTGGTTCTCCACCGCGTCGTGGTGCTCCTGCGCGATGCGGTCCAGGTCCATCGCGGCCTGGTTCCACTTCCCGACCGCGTCCTTGATCTTGTCGCCGTTGCCCGCCAGCCAGTCGAGCGGCTCGCGCAGGAAGCTGACGTGCTCGATCAGCCAGCCGATGCCGGCCGTCGCCAGCGAGCCCAGCGGGTCGATCGCCATGCCCAGCGCGTCCAGGCCGAGCGCCGCCACGTTCATGCCGAACTCGCCGAAGTCGCCGTCCTTGAGCCGGCTCGCCGAGTCGATGACCTGCGCGGCCGACTCGGCGATGCCGCCACCCGCGAAGTTGTCCGGGTTGCCGATCTTCCCGTCGGACGAGAAACCGGTCATCACACCGTCGGACATCAGGCGCCCCCGCTGAAGCTCTGCCGGTTCCGGTCTTCCACGTGCTCGTAGTCGGCGGCCGTGAGGATCGTGTCGCCCGCCGCCTCGCCGTGGGCCTTGGCCAGCGCCTGGATGCCCTCCACGGTCTGCGCGGCGAACTCCTGCGCGCCGTCGGCGAAGAACTGGAGCAGCACGCCGAACGTGTCACCGCCCAGGTCCACGCCGGCCACGTTGCCCGCCACCGCCTCGATCTCGCCCTGGCGCCCCTCCTGGTTGCCCGCGAACGTGCGGAGCTGGGACGCCTCGACCTTGAACCCGGTCACCGCAGCACCGTCCCGAAGCCGTCCTCGTCATCCGCCTCCGCGACCGGGCGCGGCGCCCGCGGCGGCGCGGGCCGGGGCGGCGGCGCGCCCCACGAATCCTGTTGCAGCACACTGCCTTCCTCGACGGGCGGCCGTGCCGGGACCTCCTCCTCCAGCTTCGGGATGAAGCTGGTCATGAACTCCATCGCCGACGTGCCGCCGAACTGCGGCTCGACGATGGCCGCGACCTGCTGGGCCGCCTGCGCCTGCGCCCGCTGCACCGTCGCCATCACGACCTGTCCCAACTGGACGTGCGAGAAGTCCACCGCCCGCGGCGAGAAGTCGATGTGCTGCAACGACCCGTTGGGCGCGACGGTCACCGTCACGGCGCCGTCGGGCGACCGCAGGGTCGCCGCCGTCTGCTGGATCTGCTGCTGCATCTCCTCCGACCGGCGCGCGAGGTCCTCCGCCCTCGCCTCCAGGTCGGCGATCATCCGTTCCGGTTCCACCCGATTCCCTCCCGATACGAGTTGCCGGTCGGGAGTATCGCGGATCAGCCGGCCCGGGGGATGTGCAATGGACCAAGTGCCAGCACGGCGCGGAATTCCTTCGGCGGCACCGGGCGGGAGAACAGCCAGCCCTGGTAGGCGTCGACGCCCACCCCGCGCAGCACGTGGAACTGCGTCGCGGTCTCGACGCCCTCGGCCACGCACTTGCGGCCCATGGCCCGCGCCATGTCCACGACGGCCCGCGCCACCGCGAAGTCCGACGAGTCGTTGCCCACCCCGGACACGAACCGGCGGTCCACCTTGATGATCTGCGCGGGCAGGTCCTTCAGCCGCGCCAGCGACGAGTAGCCGGTGCCGAAGTCGTCCACCGCGAACCGGATGCCGCGCGCCACCAGCTCGTCCATCGACTGCCGCACCCGCGAGGGCAGGTCGACCAGCGCCGTCTCGACCAGCTCCAGCACCACGCGGTCCCACGGGATGCCGGCCTCGGCGATGGCGTTCGCCACGATGTCCACGAACTCCGGGTCGCCCGGCACCAGGCCGGCCAGGTTCACCGCCACCGACACCGGCTGGTCGTTCGGCGCGGGCCAGGTCGAGGCCTCCTTCAACGCCGTGCGCAGCACCCAGCGGTCCAGCTCGCGCAGCAGGTCGCCCTGCTCGGCGACGGGCAGGAAGATGTCCGGCGGGAGCAGGCCGCGGTCCGGGTGCGGCCAGCGGACCAGCGCCTCGGCGGTCTGCACGGCGCCGTCCACCCCGACCACGGGCTGGAAGTGCAGCGCGAGGCCGTCGTGCGCCAACGCGTCCCGCAGTTGCCCTTCGAGGTGCACCTGCCGGTCGGCCGAGGCGATCAACGCCGCGCTGGCCAGCGACACCCGGCCCGCGCCGGACCGCTTGGCCTCGAACATCGCCGCGTCGGCGAACCGCAGCAGGTCGTTGCCGGTCGCCCGCGACCCGTTCGGCACGGCCGCGCCGATCGACGCCGACACCCGCACCAACTGGCCGTGCACCGGGACCGCCGTGCGCAGCAGCCCGGCGACCTTGGTGGCCAGCGCTTCCACGCCGCCGACCTGGTCGATGTCGTCGCAGATGATCACGTACTCGTCACCGGACAGGCGGGCGGCCGTGCAGCCGTCCGGCAGGCCGCCCTCCAGCCGCCGGGCCAGTGCCACCAGCAGCTCGTCGCCCGCGTCGTGCCCGAGCGAGTCGTTGACCCGCTTGAAGTTGTCGATGTCGCAGAACAGCACGGCGACCCGCGACCGGTCCTCGGACTCCAGCAGGCCGGCCAGCATCTCCTTGACCAGCGCCCGGTTCGGCAGCCCGGTCAGCTCGTCGTGGGTGGCCTGGTGGCGCAGCGCCTCCGACGCGCGGCGGCGCTCGGTGATGTCCTGGAACACGGTCAGCCAGAAGCGGCGGCCGTCGTCCTGCACCGACAGCGCGATGTGCAGCTCGCAGTAGACCCGCTCGCCGTCCGGGCGCACCAGGATCCGCTGCGGGATCTTGTGCACGCGGTCCGCGCCCGTCTGGGTCATCCGGCTCACCGAGTTGAGCCGGTCCTCCTTGTCGTCGGGGTGGGTGAGCTGGTCGGCGGTCATGCCGCGGAGCTGCTCCAGGTCGATGCCGAGCAGGTCGCACAGCGCGTCGTTGGCGTCCACCAGGCGCTCGGCCTCGTCGAACAGGCCGATGCCGACCGGCGTCAGCGACACCAGGTCGGCGAACCGCTGGCTGGACCACTTCATCCGGGTCTCGGCGGCGCGCTGCTCGGTGATGTCCTGCGCGGTGCCCATCGCGAGCGGCCGGCCGTCCGAGCCCTTCACCACCACGCCGTGGCTGCGGAACACGCGGAGCTTGCCGTCCCGGCGCAGGATGCGGTGCTCGCACTGGACCGGGACCTCGTCGGCGGCGAGCCGCTGCCACAGCTCGTCCACCCACGCCCGGTCGTCGGGGTGCACCAGGTCCAGGTAGGTCTGGTAGCGGGTGTGCTCGTCGCGCGGCACGCCGAACAGGTCGGCCAGCATGTCCGACCACACCACGTCGCCGGTCTGGAAGTCCCACTCCCACACGCCGAGCTGCGCCGCCCGCTGCGCGTCCGCGAGCCGCCGCCGGTCGTCACGGAGCTGCCGTTCCAGCGCCCGCGCCTCGGTGACGTCCTGGATGGTGCCCTGGAAGCGGTGCAGCCGGCCGCCCTCGAACTCGGGGCGCACCCGGCAGACGTAGACGCGCCCGCCGAACTCGCTGCGCACCTCCGCCTCGAACGTCTCCTCTTCCTTGGCGTGCACCAGCCGCCGGCGCAGCGCCTCCAGCGCGGCGCGGTCCTCCGGGTGCACGCCGCACAGCAGGTCGCCGTCCGGCGCGATGTCGAGGTCGGCGTACATCTCCAGCAGCACCTCGCTGCGGTGCACGGCCTTGGTCGGCACCTCGTAGCTCCAGCTACCGATGCGCGCGATGCGCTGCGCCTCCAGCAGTCGGGCGCGCTCGGTTTCCAGGGCGCGGTCGGCGCGCCACTGGGCGGTGATGTCGCGGATGTAGCCGGTGATGAACTGGGTCCGGCCGTCGGCTCTCAGCTTCGCCTCGGCCACGCCCCTGATCCAGCGCAGCTCGCCGGTGGGCAGGATGACCCGGTAGACGATGTCGATCGGGTTGCCGTCGAGTTCCCGGTTGGCCCAGTAGCTGGCCACCATCTCGTAGTCGTCGGGGTGGACCAGGTCGAGCACGGCCTGCGCGCCGGGCACCACCTCGCCCGGCCGCACGCCCATCATCTCGTAGTGCGACTCCGACCAGACCGTGACGCCGGTCGTCGGGTCGTACTCCCACGAGCCGATCTGGGCGACCCGCTGCACGGTGCGCAGCCTGCGCTGTTCGTCGCGCAGGTCGTCCGCCGCCTTGGCGAGGTCGGACACGTCCACCAGGAGCACCGCGTGCAGCCCGGTGCCGGGCACCTGGTTGCGGACCACTCGGACGGGCAGCAGGCCGCCGTCCGCCTGCCGGAGCCGGAAGTCGGCGGCGTCGGCGTGGCCGCCCACGAGCAGGTCGCCTAAAGCACGGCCGACCAGGTCATCGGAGGAATGCGCTTTCGCGAGCGCCGTGACGGCGGCGTTGGCGCGCATGACGACGCCCTTGGGATCGCACAGCAGCGTGGGCGCCTCGGGCAGCGGGATGCCGTCGAGCGCGAGTGGTGTCCCCGCAGGGAGCGCAGGGTCGAGCACCACCGGCGCACGTCCAACCCGCTTGGGCACGGTCCCACCTTCCCGTGTCTACGGCAGGGATGAACCGGCCCGACCGCACCCGAATACGGCGTCCCTCTCCACGGGCAATATTCACCCGAGGAGAGGGACCGTAGCGCTTCGGAGCGTCAGCGCCCACCCCTCTTCGGGCTAACGAAACACGACGTTGGTGGTTTCGTTGTACCGATGAGCCGAATGGGCGCATGCGGCCGGAGGTCTCCCAACTCCGACTGGGGGTCAGGCTACTCCGTCCCGCCGAGCTGCCAAGGCCACGGCCGCGGCGACTTCGGGTCCGACCCGGGGGTCGAGGGCGCTGGGCACGATCCGGTCCGCCGCGAGGTCGTCCGAGGCGACGGCGGCGATCGCGTCGGCGGCGGCCAGCTTCATGTTCTCGGTGATCCGCTTCGCGCCCGCGTCCAGCGCGCCGCGGAAGATGCCGGGGAACGCGAGCACGTTGTTGATCTGGTTCGGGAAGTCGCTGCGCCCGGTCGCGACGATCGCCGCGTGCCGGCCGGCCACCTCCGGGTGCACCTCGGGGTCCGGGTTGGACAGCGCGAACACGATCGAGTCGCCCGCCATGCTCGCGACCAGCTCCTCCGCCACCGTCGAGGAGGACACGCCGACGAACACGTCCGCGCCCTTGAGGGCGTCCGCGATGCCGCCCCGCAGGCCGCTCGCGTTCGTCACCTCGGCGAGTTCCGCCTTGACCGGGTTCAGCCCGTCCCGTCCGGCGTGGACGATGCCGCGCGAGTCGACCACGGTGACCTCGCCGACACCGGCCGCGATCAGGATCTTCGCGCACGCCACCCCGGCCGCGCCCGCGCCGGAGATGACCACCCGCTGGTTCGCGATGTCCTTGCCCAGCACGGTGTTCGCGCCGCGCAGCGCGGCCAGCAGCACGACGGCGGTGCCGTGCTGGTCGTCGTGCATGACGGGCACGTCCAGCGCCTCGATGAGCCGCTGCTCCAACTCGAAGCAGCGCGGCGCGGCGACGTCCTCCAGGTTGACCGCGCCGAACGACGGGCGCAGCCGGACCAGCGTCTCCACGATCTCGTCGACGTCCGTGGTGTCCAGCACCAGCGGGATCGAGTCCAGCCCGCCGAAGGTCTTGAACAGCGCGGCCTT
This sequence comes from Actinosynnema sp. CS-041913, assembly GCF_050942485.1. NCBI lineage: Bacteria > Bacillati > Actinomycetota > Actinomycetes > Pseudonocardiales > Pseudonocardiaceae > Actinosynnema > Actinosynnema sp. CS-041913. The sequence continues at coordinate 8,283,213 of NZ_CP192037.1, forward strand.
GCCCTCCATGACCGGCAGCGACGCGCTCGCGCCGATGTCGCCCAGGCCGAGCACGGCGGTCCCGTCGCTGACGACGGCCACCAGCCGGTGCGCCCAGGTGTACTTGGCGGCCAGCGAGGGGTCGTCGGCGATGGCCCGGCTGACCCGCGCCACACCCGGCGTGTAGGCGATGGACAGCGCCCGCGGGTCGGCCAGCGAGGCGGTGGCGCCCACCGCCAGCTTGCCGCCCTCGTGGGCGCGGAAGATCTCGTCGTCGGTCAACTGGGTCGTCAAGGGCTGGTCGTTCAATGCGGTCACGGAAGTCCCTCCTGCGGTGCGCGATTCCTGCGGCGCACCGGGACCGGCGTTGTCACGCGGATCTACGGGGCCTGTCAGCGGGCCCTGCCGCACGGTCTGCGCGGCGGCCCTCGGGGCGGTGTGCGGGCAAGCATGACAGTGTCGGCGGTGGCTGTCTGCGGCGGGGATCACACACTTTTCCGCAGGTCAGGGCCTATATTCGCAGAACGTACGTCCGGTTTTCTGCACCGACCGGTCGGTTTCCGCAGGCAGGATCGGTCAAGAGGGAACGGGTTCTAGGGTGTGCGCCATGCAGGCACGCGAGCTGAAAATCCCCGGCACTTTCGAGTTCAGCCCTTCGGTGTTCCCGGACGACCGGGGGCTGTTCGTCTCGCCGTTCCAGGAACACGCGTTCGTCGCGGCGGTGGGGCACGGCCTACGGGTCGCCCAGACCAACCACAGCGAGTCGAGACGCGGCGTGATCCGCGGCGTGCACTACGCGGACGTGCCGCCGGGCCAGTCGAAGTACGTGCACTGCCCGCGCGGCAAGCTGCTGGACGTGCTGGTGGACATCCGGGTGGGTTCGCCGACGTTCGGCGTGTGGGACGTGGTGGAGCTGTCGTCGTCCGCGTTCAACTCGATCTACGCCCCCGAGGGCGTCGGACACGCGGTGATGGCGTTGGAGGACGGGTCGGTCACGTCGTACCTGTGCTCCGAGGGCTACAACCCCAAGGCGGAACGCGCGCTGAACCCGCTGTCCATGGACCTGCCGTGGCCGACCGACGTGGCACCGCTGCTGTCCCCGAAGGACGCCGCCGCGCCGAGCCTGGAGGAAGCGGTGGCGGCCGGCCTCCTGCCGGACTACGACGAGTGCCAGGCCTGGTACACCAAACTGCGTTCCTGAACGCTCCTCACGATTCACTCCTCCGACCGCACCACTCGACGAAGTCGCCAGGGGCGCGGCCAGAGCCGGAACCGGATCACCCCGACCACCTCGGCCGCGCCCAACGTGCGCGAGTCGGTGGAAGCGAACGGGTTGTCCCCCTCGACGTGCCAGCCGCCGCCGGACAGGCGGACCGCCCGCTTGACCGAGAGCAGGCCGGGCCGCGCACTCCACCGGACCAGCACAAGATCCCCCGGCCGAGCCTCCCGGGACCTCTCGACGGTCACGAGGTCACCCGTCCGGAGGGTCGGGTACATGGACGGCCCGACCACCCGAACCAGCGGCAACGGCGCCCGCTCGGAGCGTGCCAACGATCACCTCCACCTGCCCGCGCCAAGCCCCCGGAGTAGGGTTCGGCACGTCGGAGCATCCACTGTCAGGGAGGAACGATGCGACTTCTGTCGCGCATTCTCCGCCGCCCGCTTCTGGAGGCCACCGCGCACTGCGACCTCCCGTGCGGTGTCTACGATCCGGCCCAGGCCCGGATCGAGGCGGAGTCGATCAAAGCGGTCCAGGAGAAGTACCAGGCCAACGAGGACCCCGAGTTCCGCCAGCGTGCCGTCCTGATCAAGGAGCAGCGCAGCGAACTCGTCAAGCACCACCTGTGGGTGCTGTGGACCGACTACTTCAAGCCCCCGCACTTCGAGAAGTACCCGGAGCTGCACGACCTGTTCAACCGCGCCACGAAGGCCGCGGGCGCGGCCGGCACGAAGGGTTCCATGGACCCGGCGAAGGGCCAGGAGCTGCTCGACCTGATCGCCCAGATCGACAAGATCTTCTGGGAGACGAAGGCCGCGGCCTGACCAGCCGCGTCGACACGGCGCTGACCAGCGGAGACCCTTCCGGCCGGTCAGCGCCGTTCTTCGTCCGCGACCGCTGTTGAGCGCCCGCTCACGGCCCCGCGGCGGCCCAGGTCAGTCCACAGTGGACATCGACGGCCCGGTGCCGGCAGGGGCCGGGGTGGCGGGGCGCCGACGGCGTCGGGCAGCGTGCCGGATCGGCGGCGCGAGTGCTGGCGCGTCGGCGGCCGAATGAGCACACTGTTCCTATGCGCGTCCGACGTCCGCACCCGGCCACGGTGGTGGCGTTGTTCGCGGTTGCCGGCGCATCCCAGATCGTCGCCGGGTTCGACGGCCGTCCGACTCCGCTGCAACTCGCCATGACCATCCTGCACACGCTGGTCGCCGGGGGCGCCGCCGGCTGGATGGCGCTGCCGCCGCCCGCAAAAAAAATGGGCCGACCCGCCATTGTTGGCCGATCGATGGCCTGTCCGTGAGCTTGACCTGGGAGGTCGGGCCGGTGGCCGGATGACGGAGTCGGTGAGCGGGTGACCTCATCGGGTGGGACCGGCAAGGACGCGGCGGAGGAGTTCGGCGCGCTGCTCCGACGGGCGCGGAAGCGGAAGGCCCTGACGCAGGAGCAGGTGGCCGAGCGCTGCGACCTGGGTGTGCGCACCATCCGGCGACTGGAGGCCGGCGACTTCTCCAAGACCCGGCCGGCGACGGCGCAGGCGCTGGCCGACGCGCTCGGGTTGGCGCCGGACGAGCGCGACACATTCCTGTCCACGGTCGCCGTAGGGGACGTGCGCGCCAGGGTGGCGGACGATTTCGGTGTGCTCCTCCGCGAGACACGGGACCGAAAAGCACTGACGCAGGAGGCGTTGGCCGAACGCGCCGCGGTCGGCGTGCGCACCGTCCAACGGTTGGAGGCCGGCACTGCCTCGGGCCTCACGGTGGCGACGTTGCGGGATCTGGCCGACGCGCTCGGGCTGGTGTTGGGATCGAACGAACGCGACAGCTTCCTGCGCGCGGCCGTCGACGGCAACAGGACGCTCCACCGCGGGTCCGCCCCTGGTCCTCGGTGAATCCGCCGGGCGCCTGGTCGACTCACCGAGGAAGAGCAAGCGCGAGCAACTCGTCTATCGCCTCCTCCGGCCCACCCCACGTGAGGTGCCCGATCACGGCCATCGGCGCGTTCACCCGGCTCCATTCGAACAGCCGATCGGGGTCCAGGCCGGCGGCCGACGCCACCTCGGCGCACCGCACGGCGATCCCCTCCTTGCCCGCCGCGTCCACCACGTAGTCGAAGGCGTCGAAGCAGGGATCGCCGACGCACGTCTTGGGGTCGATCGCGACCAGACCACGCTCCCCGCCATCGAGCACATTGCCGGGATGCAGATCGCCGTGCAGCAGAACGGTGGTCGTCTGCGTGTCCAGCAGCCGCGAGCAGCGCGCGATCGTGCGGTCCCAGGTGGCGCGGGAGAGGCGGGCCGCGATCTTGGGCTCGTCCAGACGCCGTCCGATCCGCGCGAAGGCCTCCTCCATCCGGCCGCGCAGGGTGCGTTCCAGGGACGCGGGCGGCTTGACGCTGTGCAGTGCCGTCATCAGCCCGGCCCACTGCTCCGGCGACGCCGTGGCCTCCGTGCCCGGCACCACCGCCTCCAGCACGACGGCGTCCGCGTCGTGCGCCAGGACTTCCGGCACGCGGCCGGATGGGGCGAGGCTGCGCAGCATGTCCACCTGCGAGGCGAGGAACGGCACGTCCGGTGTGAGCTTGAGCACGGCGGGCCTGCCGTCCGCCGTGGTGCAGCGGATCGCGAGCGACGAAGCTCCGCCGTCGTACGGTTCGCCCAGGGTGAGGTCCCATCGGTCGGCGAGCCGTGCGGCGAGTGCCGGGAGGTCGGCGCACCACGCCGCCACGTCGGGACCGAACCTCATCGCGAGGCGGTCGGTGAGCTGGGCGATCGGCCATGAGTGCACGAGGTCCAGGCTCCCACTCCGCCGATCAGTGGTGCAATTCCATTTCAACTGGAATACCCATCGAAACCGGACTGTGAAGTCGACCGTTCTTCAATCTGAACTACAAAATGTTATTCTGACCCGTCAAGTCTTCGATAATCGCATTTTTGCGGAGAGGCCGGCGATGCGCGAAGCGCGTGAACTCCTTGACGTCCCCACGCAAGGGCGCGAGTCGACCCGCAAGCGGCTGGTCATCGAGGTCATGGTGAAATCCGACCGGCAGTCGCAGCTATCCCGCCGCACCGGGCTGTCCCAGGCGCTCGTCTCGACCACCGTCCAGGACCTCGCCAAGGACGGCATCGTCGAGATCGACGCGCCGGGCGGTGGGCGCAGCAGGGGGAAAGTCCGGTTGAGCCGGATGCGCGGCGTGGCGGTGGGTGTCGACCTCGGCTTCAACCACATCTCGGTGGCCGCCCGGCCCGTCGACCAGCCGCACGACCGCATCGCCGTGCGCCGGCAGAGTCCGGGCGCGAACATCGGGTTCCGCCGCCTGCTGCCGGACGTGCTGCGGCTGATCGGGGAAGCCGTCGAGGAGACCGGGCAGGGCATGGCGGACGTCGTGTCGGCGGGCCTGTCCGTGCCGCGCATGGTCGACCCCCGCACCGGGAAGTTCACCACTCCCGTGCTGCCGCCGTGGGAGCCCGAGGACCAGCCCGCCGCCGAACTCGCCGCCGAACTCGGTGTTCCGGTGGTCATGGACAACGACGCCAACCTCGGCGCGCTGGCCGAGCAGACGTACACGTCGGAGGAGGCCGTCGAGCACGTCGTGTACGTGAAGGCCTCCACCGGCGTGGGGATCGGCATCGTCGTGGGGTCGAACCTGGTGCGCGGGCGGCGCGGCATGGCGGGCGAGATCGGGCACCTGACCGTCGACCCGAACGGCGAGATGTGCCTGTGCGGCGGGCGGGGCTGCCTGGACACGCTGGTCGGCGCGGAATCGCTGCTGGCCAAGGTCAAGCAGTCGCAGCGGGGCGGTGCCAGGGACGTGCCGACCACGCTGTCGGCCCTGGTGCTCAAGGCGCGCGACGGGGACGCGGTCTGCACGCGGGTGCTGAACGACGCCGGCCGCGTGCTGGGCTTCGCGCTCGCCCAGCTCTGCAACCTGATCAACCCGCACCGCATCGTCATCGGCGGCGAACTCGCCGAAGCCAGGTCCATGGTGCTGGACACCTGCCGGCAGGAGCTGGCGCGGTTCGCCCTGTCCGGCGCGATCGCCCCGGCGGCCGATTTCGAACTGCGCGCCAGCACCCTCAGCCCGTACGCGGAGGCCCAGGGGGCGCTGATCCTCGGCCTGCGGTGCCGGTCGTCAAGGTGAACTGCCGGGCGGCCCTGCCCGCCGCGCTTCGTTCAATCCGATGAACCGCGTCCATCGAATAGCGAAAGAATCGCCTATCACCCCATCGAACGAGACCGCCTCCTCGACCGGATGACAGACCTCACGTATTCACCGTGACTGCCTCCGGTCGCTGGGAAGCGGGCATTTCGATGGGATACGCTTTCGTTCCCATCTTCGGATCGAAGGCACCACCATGGACTTCCTGCGACGGGCTCGCGCGCGGTCGGGCGACCGAAATGAGCCGACGAACCCCACGCCACCGGCCGACCAGCCGGCGGCGCACTACGAACCGCCGGTCGTGATCGACTTCGGTGATGTCCGCCGGGTGACGCTGGGCAGTTCGTCCAGCGGCAATGCGGACGCGAATTCGCAGTACTACTGGTAGTCGGGCGGCCCGGATGTCGACACCGCGGCCGACCGTGCCGGGAAATCCCGGTGTGCTCGGCGTCCACCCGCCGAACCGGGCGGCCTTTCCGCTCGCCACCACTTCCCCCACCTCGACAGCCCTCTCCACGGCGACCGAGGTGTGGCCCGACCGGTCGTCCCCGGTCTCGTGGGGCACGTGGCGACCGGGTGAGTTCCGGACGGCGGAATGCCCGGAGGGCAGGCTGCTCGTGGTGGGCAACTGCCTGGCCGACGACGCCCGGATGCGGGCCGACCTGTCCGCCGCCCTGCGCGGGAACCGGCCGGAGCTGGTGACCGGCTGGCCCGGCAGCTACCTGGCCGTCGTCCTGACCGGGCATGAGCTGGTCGCGTTCGTGGACCTGGCCGGGCAGCACCCGCTGTACTTCCACCCCGGCGGGCCGACCGTGTACGGCACGAGCCCCGGGCGCACGGCCGCCGCCGCCGGCCTCGGGTCGCACCTCGACCCGCACGTCGCCCTGGCGGACATCTTCTGCGCGGCCGTGCCCGGTCTCACCCGGAACCGCGCGCCGATCGCGGGGCTGCGCAAGGTCGAGGCGGGCGAGGCGCTGCACGTGTCGGCGGCGGGCTCGGTCACGATCCGGGCCTACGAGCCCGACCGCCGTGACGAGCGGATGTCGTTCGCCGACTGCGCCCTCCGGCTCCGGGACGCCCTCGACGTCGCCGTCACCACGCGGATGGCGGAGAGCGGCCCGGTCAGCGCGGACTTCAGCGGCGGCCTGGACTCGACCTCGATCGCCTTCCTCGCCGCGGGCCACCGGGAGGAGCCCCTGCCGGTCTTCGCCTACCACCACCCCGACGCGCCCGCCGACGACCTCGACCACGCCCTGCGCAACGCCGGTTCCGGCCGGAACCTCCGGCTGGAGGTGGTGCGCGGCACCGCGGACACCCTGGCGTACCAGCACCTCTCGACCGCCGTGCCGGACGGGCTGCCCGACTTCGCGGTGACCGTGCGCGAACGCAACCGCTTGCGGCTGCGGCGGATCGCGGCGGCGGGCGGCCGGGTGCACCTCGGCGGCGAAGGCGCGGACGCCCTCCTCGTCGCGCCGCCCGCATACCTCGGCGACCTCGCCGGCACGGGCGCGATCGGCCGGCTGCTCGCCGACTCCCGCGCGTGGGCCCGGCTTCGCCACGACTCGCCGACCAGGGTGGTGCACCGCGCGCTGCGGCTGTCCCGGACGCCCATGCGGCACGCGTTGCGCGAGTTCGCCCGGCAGCTCCGGCGCGGCGACGCCCGGCAGCCGGGCTGGGTGGACGCGATCTCCTGGTGGCCGGCGCCGGGCCTCGAATCCCGCTGGCTCACCGCCGCGGCACGGCGTTCGCTGGCCGATTTCCTGGACGAGCACGCCGCGTCCGCCGAGGGAACGGCCCGGACCGGGGCGGCCGACCGCACCGCCCGGCACGACCTGCACCGCTCGGGCACGGTGCAGCGGCAACTGGGCGAGTTGGCCCGCCCGTACGGCGTCTGGCCGCAAGCGCCGTTCCTGGACAACGACGTCATCCGGGCGTGCACCGCCCTGCCCGCCTACCGCCGCGCCGCCGGGACGGCGTTCAAGCCGTTGCTGCGCGCCGCGGTGCACGGGCGGGTGCCGTCGGCCGCGATCGCCCGCCAGACCAAGGGCAACTACCTCAGCGAGGAGTACCGCGGCGTGCGGCTGGCGGCGGCGGGCCTCCGCGCGCTGCTGCGCGACTCCAGGCTTGCCGACCTGCGGTTGATCGAGCCGCGGGCGGTCGTCGACTCGGTGGACCGGGCCATCGCGGGCGCGGGCACGCCGTTCCCGGCGCTGAACCGGCTCATCGCGTACGACCTGTGGCTCGGGTCGCTCGCATGATCGGCGCGGTGCACGTGCCCGGACACCTCCACGCGGCGAGCACGGCGAGTGGCGCGACCTTCCTGCTGAACGCCAGATCGGGCCGGTGGCACGTGCTGAACCCGGTGGCGACGGCGCTGTGGCGGGAGCTCGGACGGGTCGGCGACGTGGAGCGCGTCCTCGACGCGGCGGCGAACCGGTACCCGCGCCCCACGTCCGAGTTCTTCCGACTGGACGCCCGGCGGGCCGTCGAGGACATGGCGGCCCGCGGTCTGGTGGCGGCCGGCCGGGGCGCGGCCCAGGACCGTTCTCCCGGGCGGGAACACCCGTCCGGCTTGCTGACCACTGAACACGTGCGTGCCACGCCGGGCATCCGGGCACACGCCGGCCTGCTGATCGCGCTGGTGCTCCTGCGCCTGCCGTTCCACTTGACGCTGCGGGCGGTGGCCGCGCTGACCAGCCGGTGGTGCTCCCGGACGGCGACGGTGGACGAGGTCGTGTCGGCCGTCGCGGAGGTCGACGCGGTCGCCGACCGACACCTCGGACGTGCCGCCTGCCTGGAACGGTCGTTGGCCACCGTGATCGCCGCGGCCCTCGCGCGGCGGCGACTCCGGTGGGTCTTCGGAGCCGCCGAAGACCCGTGCCGTTTCCACGCGTGGATCGAATGCGACGGAATCATGGTCGGCCGAACCCCGGAATGGGCCGCGACCGGATTCGTCAAAGTGCTCGCACTGTGAAGAACGGGAGGCGCCCGAGGGCACCTCCCGCCGACTACCGCACCCACATCCCAACCGGCAACTGACCTCCCGCGACCAGCACCACCAGCACGATGACCACCACCGTCACCACACCGCGCACGGCCCGGACGAACTCGGGCCAGGTAGCGCAGGCGGTGAACTCCACTCGCAACTCCATGGGTTTCTCCTTAACCTCTGAGCACCACTGTGCAGGGATCGGAAAGGAGATGCAAACGCCTTGTCGATCACTCCGGAGCCTCGTCGGGTCGGTTTTCCGGAATTGCGACGCCGATATCCCATCACATTCCGCTTGCCGCTTTTTCAGGTTGAACGGAACGCGCGCCGGGGACCGGGTCGGGACACCAGACCGAACGCTTCGGCGGCCCCGGGAGCCGCACCGGGGGTTCAGCGGCCGGTGGTCGCCTCCGACAGCCGGGGCGCACACCGCCGGGCGGCTTCAGATCGCACGACCGCCGGCAGCGGGGCCGGGAAACGCCGTGACGGGCGTCGAAGGTCACCGATCTGAAGGCGTCCGCTGTGCGAACGCCTCGGATCTCATCAGTTCGGGTGACCACGCCGGCGGGAATCCGCCTAGGCCACACCGCGTTCCTCCGACAAAAGTTCACTCGAACGGCCCAAGAGCCCGCCGGCCTCCCTCATGCGTTGGTGTCCGGGGCCGCCAGGTATCGGTACGTCACTGCGGTCAGTCGTTCTCGGGTGATCCGCCAGGGGTGCACGACGCGCAGGATGCCACCCGACGCGGTCGGCGGATCGGTGTCGCGATCCAGGGCGATCCCGCTGACCACGACCAGCATGGTGTTGGGGTACTCGCGCTCGTGCAGTTCGACCTCGTTCCCGGTCAGGATGATCTCGCTGCGGTCGGTCCACGTGCTGGTGGTGCCCTTGACCTCCACGAACAAGTGCTCGTCGCCGCGCTTCGCGTCCAGGTCGTAGGGCTTCGTAGCGCCGACGTCCTCCACCCGGTAGCCCAGGCCACGCAGGTGCTCGGTCGCGAGCAGAACGGCCCGGTGCTCCACCGCCAGGCGCTCCGGAACGCTCAACCGCAGCCCCTGCCCGCCGCCACGCCGGCCGGCCACGCGCTCACCCGCCACGATCGCGTCCGCGACCTCGGGCGACAACTCGCCGGGCAGGTCGAGCGCGGTGTCGACGCGCTGGTAGAGAGTGCTCAGCACGGACAGCATGTACGCGAGGTCGCGCTCCAGGACCGACTCGTCGGGGATGGCGCCCACCGGGTATTTGAACGCCGCGACCGTGCCGGCCTCGTAGGCCGGGCCGAGCTTCGCCTTGCGTGCTCCCAGCGCGATGTGGTCGACCCGGTCCAGGCGGACCACCAACTCGTCGGCCAGGGCTCGGCGGGCCCAGTCGACCCGGAGCCGGAGGTCGGCTTTGGGTCGAGGGCGATACTCGCTGTTCACCCATTGGGTCGCGCCCTGCATCAACGACAGGTAGACGTTCGTACCGGGGGCGTCGAAGAGGTAGACGAGGTACCAGCCGGTCGTCGCCGATGGAGAGCGGCCGGCCGAGTAGACGCGAACCCAGGGCACTTCGCTCTTGCGCCCGGTGTGGTCGCGGGCCTTGACCTGGATGTCGTCGATGGGGATGGGCAGCCTTGGGTTGATCCGGTCCGCGCGATCGCGAACCCAGTCGGCGATGCCGCCCTCCACCAACTCGCCGCGCCGGACCATCGCCGGGGTGTGGGTCGAGTCGAACTCGGCTTGCAGTCGTAAGACGCTCTCCAGCAAGTCACGCACCCGCCGAAGGTAGCCGGGTGTGATTCTTCGCAACAGCGGCTCGGCTCGGGCGACACTAGGATCGGAGCGTGACCTCCCACGTTTACCTGCTCCGCCACGGCCAGACCGAGTGGTCCGAGAGTGGGCGGCATACGGGGCGTTCCGACATTCCCCTGACGGCCGAAGGGGTTCAGCAGGCTCGTCGGGCCGGGGCTGTGCTGGCTCGGCTCCGGGGCACGGACCGGCCCGCCGCGCTGGTGTTGAGCAGTCCTCGGGAACGGGCCTGGCGGACGGCCGAGTTGGCCGGGTTGGAGGCCGAGCGGACCGAGGACCTGGCCGAGTGGGGCTACGGCGACTACGAGGGCCTCACCACGCCGCAGATCCGGGAGACCGTGCCCGGCTGGACGGTCTGGACGCACCCCAGCCCCAACGGCGAGACGCAGGACGAGGTGCGCGAGCGGGCCGAGGCCGTGGTGCGGCGGGCCCGGCGGGCGCTGACCGGCGGGGACGTCGTGCTGGTCGGGCACGGGCACTTCAGCCGCGTGCTGATCGCCACCTGGCTGAACCTGCCGCCCAAGGAAGGCGTCCACTTCGGACTCGATCCCGCCGGGCTCTCGGTGCTCGGTGAGGAGCGGGGCGATCCGCAGGTGCGCCGGCTGAACATCCCCGCCTGGGAGGTCGACGTTGACTGACCCGCGCATCCGCCGGGTCCGCGCGGACGACGTGCCGGCCATCGTCGGGCTGGTGGAGGAGCTGGCCGAGTACGAGCGCGCTCGGGACGAGTGCCGGCTGACCGTCGAGCAGTTGCACGACGCGTTGTTCCGGCCCGCGCCCGCGCTGTTCGGGCACGTGGCCGAAGTGGACGGCCGGGTGGTCGGGATGGCCTTGTGGTTCCTCAACTTCTCCACCTGGCGCGGCACCCACGGCATCTACCTCGAAGACCTCTACGTCCAACCGGGCCGACGCGGCAGCGGGCTCGGCAGGGCTCTCCTCCAAGCCCTCGCACAGGAGTGCGTCGAGCGCGGCTACGCGCGGCTGGAGTGGTCGGTGTTGGACTGGAACGTGCCCGCCATCGGCTTCTACCGGTCGTTGGGCGCGATCCCGATGGACGAGTGGACCGTCTTCCGGCTCACCGACGACGCGCTGGGCTTGCTCGCCAAAGTGGACGGTTGATCTCGAAAGGCTCACGAATCGGCCAAGGTCCCACGGACATGAGCGGGCTGTTGACAGTGTCACGCGCCGTGACCGGCTTCGCGGCCCCGATGCGGGCGACGAGCGCCCCGCCCCCGAGGTCGGTCGGAAGGAAAGTCTCGTGAACTCGACCGACGCGTCGATCGGTGTCGTCCCGATCATCATCAGCCTGGCGATCGCGGTGCTGATGATCGCCGCCATGTGGAAGGTCTTCGCCAAGGCGGGCCAGCCGGGCTGGGCGGCGATCATCCCGTTCTACAACATCTACGTGCTGCTGAAGGTGGCCGGCCGGCCCGGCTGGTGGCTGATCCTGTTCATCATCCCGATCGTCAACATCATCATGTCGATCATCGTCTCGCTGGACGTGGCGAAGTCGTTCGGCAAGAGCGGCGCGTTCGGCTTCTTCGGCCTGTGGCTGTTCGGGATCATCGGCTACCCGGTCCTGGGCTTCGGCGACGCCCGCTACCAGGGCCCGGCGGCGGCCTGACCCTCGCGCCGGACCTCCCGTTTCCCCGAGCGGGAGGTCTGGCGCACCAGGCCGACCCACCACACGAACGTCAGCGCGATCACCGTCGGGTTCTTCACGAACAGCAGCACCGCCAGGTAGGTCGGCCGGGCTTCCGCCGGGAACAGCCCGCCCACCACGGTCTCCAGCGCCACGTCGAACAGCAGGAACGCCACCGACAGCAGCACTCCCTGCCACACCAGGCTCCGCCAGTGCGCTGACGCGAACGCGGTGAACCGCTCCCACGACAGCCGCTCGCCGCGCAGCGCGAGCCACGCGATCACCGCCACCAGGGCCACCCGCGCCGCCGTCACCACCACTTCGGACGCGAGCGCGAGCCCATCGGGCATCCCCCAGTTCACCGCGACGAGCCGTTGCGCGGACGGGATCAGCGACAACCCGACGATCACCGGCAGGTGGCGCAGGTAGAACCGCCACGCCCACTTCGGCACTGCCAACGCCAGCCGCAACTCGGACACCGGACTCTCCCCTCGTGAACCTTTTAGTTCAGTGTACTGAAATATCTGCCGCGTTAAAGTGCCGGGTATGAGCGACCTGGGACGTGAGCTGAGCACCGCCGTGGTCGCGTTCCACGAGGCGGTGGGCGCGCACCTGGGCGTGACGGCCGTCGACCAGCGCGCACTGGCCCTCATCGGCCGCCACGGACCGCTCAGCGCCGGGGACCTCGCCAAGCGCATCGGCCTGACCCCCGGCGCGGTGACCGGTGTCGTGGACCGGCTGGAACGCGCGGGCCTCGCGCGCCGCGACCCCGACCCCGACGACCGCCGGCGCGTGGTGATCACGGCGGTCGGCGACGGGTTCGGGCAGGTGTTCGCCGGGCTGGGCGCGGCGATGGGCGAGGTGAGCGCGCGCTACACGGCCGAGGAGCAGGAGGTCATCGCGGACTGGGTGACCCGCACCGTCGAGGTGCTCAGGGAGCAGACGCGTCGGCTGACCTCAGGTCCGCGATGACGACCCGGCCGATCGCACCAGGACTCGCGGACGGTGTGTTCAGGGCTTCACGCCCACCGCGCCGTAGCTGACCGTCTCCGCGCCGCTCGACACCTCGCCCTCGCCGCGCCACCGCGCCGCCAGCACCAGACCGGGTTCCAGCAGGTCGAAGCCCGCCAGCAGGGGCTCGATCTCGGCCCGCGACCGGGCCACGATCGGCGTCATCGTCGCGGCGGCCACGCCCACCAGCTTCTCCGCCATCTCCGGCTGCACGTCGCCGGTCAGGTGGCTGACCACCAGGTGGCTGCCGGGCGCCAGGGCGTCGCGGTACCGCCCGACCAGTTCGGCGGGCCGGTCCTCGTCGGGCAGGTAGGACAGGATCGCCACCATCAGCAGCCCCACCGGCTCGGACAGGTCGAGCAGCGCCCGCGCCTCGGGCGAGCACAGCACGGCGGCCGGGTCGCGGATGTCCGCCTCCGCCATGGCGACCCTGGGGTTGTCGCGCAGCATCGTGCGGCCGTGGGCGGCGGTCGCGGGCTCGTTGTCCACGTACACCACGCGGCACGCCGGGTCGGCCTGGTGGGCGACCTCGTGCACGTTGCCCGCGGTGGGGATGCCGGAGCCGAGGTCGAGGAACTGGCGGATGCCGTTCGCGACGCACGCGCGGACCGCCCGGCGCAGGAACGCGCGGGTGTGCTGGACGATCTCGGCGGTGGGGATGACCCTCATCGACTGCTCGGCGAACTCGCGGTCGACCGCGAAGTTGTGCGCACCGCCGAGGTAGTAGTCGAACAACCGGGCCACGTTCGGGCGGTCGGCGTCACCGCTCGCCGGTACCCACTTCGGGGGGATCTGCACCGCACACCTCACCCTGACCGCTGTCGGAGCGGCGCGAAACGCCAGCCGAACCGTATCCGGCTACTCCGTTCGTGTCCATCCGCCAAACGTGAACACGCAGGGTGATTATGACTGGTGGAGCCCTGGAAATCCACACCGACTGGTGCCCCGGCCGAGGGGGCGATGCAGGGAGAGGTCGAACCCCCTCGGCCGGGAGGACAGCGCGGTCAGGCGCCCGCGCAGGAGCGGATCCGGTCGCGGTAGCGCGTGACGGCGGTGCAGCTCGACCGGCTGGACCGGTCGCTGGTCGACGCGACGCCGACCTGGTGGGGCTTGCCGTCCGCCGGGCTGGTGGCGAACACCGGGCCGCCCGAGTCGCCGCCGGCACCCACAGCGTCACTCGTCGGAGTGACCCGCAACACCCTCCGTAAGTAGGCGCACGGCCCGCCGATAGTCGGCGTCCGAATGGCCTTACTCGTCGGTTTCGTCCACTCCGAGCGCCCACCGGCGCACCGGGTTCGTGAACAGCAACGCGATCACGACCACCACGTACAGGCCGAGCAGCGCGCCGTACAACTGCTGCCCGGAGGGCCCGTACGCGTACCAGGCGACGCCCAGCAGGAGGAGTTGCACGACGATCGAGGGCGTCCGCGCCCAGTGCTTGCCGAGCACCAGGCCGACGCCGGCGGCGAGCACTCCCGCGCTCAGCACCAGGAAGTACGAGGCCTCGCCGAGCACGGCGCGGACCGCGTCGGAGGCGAACGCGCGGACCACCAGCACCACCGCGAAAACCAGCCCGGCGAGGCCCTGGAGGGCGGTCAGCGCGCCGGCCGCCCGGACCGCGCGCGGGACCTGCTTTTCCTGTGTCACGCTGGGCCTTTCCTCACGGTGCGTACTCGTCACGCATCGTAGGCCACCCGGTTGGCGTGTCCCGTTCCACCGTCCCACGAGCGAAGATCAAGGGAGTTCCTTGGCAAGCCGGCGGTCGGGCCGGGGTGCACTTGTCGCGGGAACCACCGCAGCGGTACGCGGGAAAGGAGATTTGGACCACTTTAGTGCGCTCTGAACCCTCCTACCGGGTGACGTGCAACCTGTGGCAGGTCACGCGCTGTCCTACCCTTCAGTAGTGCGCGCACTTCTGGTGGTCAACCCGCAGGCGACGGCGACCACGCCTGCCGGCCGGGACGTGCTCGCGCACGCGCTGGCCAGCGATGTGAAGCTCGACATCGTCGAGACGACCTACCGCGGGCACGCGGCGGACGCCGCCGCGCAGGCCGTGCTGGACGCGTACGACCTGGTCGTGGCGCACGGCGGCGACGGCACCGTGAACGAGGTCGTCAACGGGGTGCTGCGGGGCGGCGCGGGTCCGGGCGTGCCAATGCTGGGTGTCGTGCCCGGCGGGTCGGCGAACGTCTTCGCGGGCGCGCTGGGCCTGCCGCGCGATCCGGTGGAAGCCACCTACCGCCTGTTGCAGGCCATCGAGAACGGCACCAGCCGCAAGGTCGGGCTCGGGCGGGTCGCGTCCGCCGGCGCCGGTTCGTCGCACGACCGGTGGTTCACCTTCAACGCGGGCGTCGGCTGGGACGCCGACGTGGTCGCGGGCGTGGAGCAGCAGCGCGCCAAGGGCCGGGAGGCCTCCCCCGCGCTGTACGTGCGGACCGCGTTCGCCAGCTACGTGACCCAGCGGCGGCACCCGTCGCGGCTGACCGTGCGGATCCCCGACGAGGAGCCGATCGAGGACGTGCGGCTGGCGTTCGTGTCGAACACCGATCCGTGGACCTACTTGAAGGACAAGGCGATCCGGCTCAACCCGAGCACGTCGTTCGACGGCGGTCTGGGCGTGTTCGCGCTGCGCGCGCTGGGACTGCCGACCGTGACCCGCTATGTGACGCATCTTCTGGCCACGGATGGGAACCCCAGGGGCGGGAACCTGCTGAGGCGCGACGACGTCGAGTTCATCCGGGTGACGAGCCCGGAGCCGGTCAACCTCCAGGTGGACGGCGACCTGCTCGGCCCGTGCACCGAAGTGGAGTTCACCTCGGTGCCGCATGCGCTCACGGTCGCGGTGTGACCAGGGTGTGACCGGCGCGCTACCCAACCGCGATGTCGTGGCTTACCAGGACACCGCAGAGTGAATGCCCGGCGTAACTCAGTCGATCTTTC
The DNA here is from genome assembly GCF_050942485.1 of Actinosynnema sp. CS-041913. NCBI lineage: Bacteria > Bacillati > Actinomycetota > Actinomycetes > Pseudonocardiales > Pseudonocardiaceae > Actinosynnema > Actinosynnema sp. CS-041913. Next base: position 8,298,935 of record NZ_CP192037.1, read on the forward strand.
GGGTGAGTTCACTCACCGGGTCAGTGCTAACCCCTTGACATCCCGGCCGTTCGTGAAAGCATTCACAAGCACCCCAAAAACCGACCGCTGACGAGTGGCGTGCCTTGTGCGCGCCTAGCTGAGGAGTAGTTCCAATGGACTGGCGCCACCGCGCGATCTGCCGCGACGAGGACCCCGAGCTGTTCTTCCCGGTGGGGAACAGCGGTCCCGCGCTCCTCCAGATCGCCGAGGCGAAGACCGTCTGCCGCCGCTGTCCCGTCGTCTCCGACTGCCTCGCGTGGGCGTTGGAGAGCGGCCAGGACGCCGGTGTGTGGGGCGGGATGAGCGAAGACGAGCGTCGCGCTCTCAAGCGTCGCAACGCCCGGACCAGGGCTCGCAGCAACGCCTGAAGCGCAGCCGCGCACCACGCACACGAAAGGCCCGACACCGTGCCAGGTGTCGGGCCTTTCGGTTGTGTTGCACACCCTCCCGCATGACCACGTGACTCCGCTGAGGTAGGTCGTCACGTGTGCACGGGGGTTAGTTTAACGCCGCGCTCTGAGCGGTACGCGCAGGACCGCCTCTGTACCGCCTTGGGGCCTCCGCCGCAAGCTCAGACTGCCCCTGAGTTCGGACTCCACCAGCGTGCGGACGATCTGGAGACCCAGCCGGTCGGTGCGCTCCAGCGAGAAGCCGGGCGGCAGTCCGCGCCCGTCGTCCGAGATCACCACGTCCAGCCACTTCGCCGAGCGCTCCGCGTGCACGACCACCTCGCCGTGCTGGCCGGCCGCGTAGGCGTGCTCGAACGCGTTCTGCACCAGTTCGGTGAGGACCATGACCAGCGGGGTCGCGAGTTCGGCCTGGACGATGCCGAACGGGCCTTCCCGCCGCACGACCACCTGCGACTCGGTCGCGGCCACGTCGGACATCATCGGGATGACCTTGTCCACCACGTCGTCCAGGTCGACGCGCTCGTCCACCGACATCGACAGCGTCTCGTGGACCAGGGCGATGGACGTGACCCGGCGGACGGATTCGGCCAGGGCTTCGCGGGCCTCCTCGGAACTGGTCCGCCGGCTCTGCAGGCGCAGCAGCGCGGCCACCGTCTGGAGGTTGTTCTTCACCCGGTGGTGGATCTCCCGGATGGTCGCGTCCTTGGACATGAGCGCGCGGTCCCGCCGCCGCACCTCGGTCACGTCGCGGCAGAGGACCAGGGCGCCGGCCGCGCTGCCCCGCGGGCGCAGCGGGAGGGCGCGGAAGAGCACGGCCGCGCCCCGCCGCGACTCGGCCTCGATGCGCATGCTCGGCCGGCCGTCCAGGGCGGACCGGATGCGCTGCGCCACCTCGGTGGCGTCGAACGGGTCGCCGATGAGGGACCTGGTGAGCGGCGCGAGGTGCACGCCGACCAGGTCGGACGCGTGGCCCATGCGGTGGTAGGCGCTCAGCGCGTTGGGGCTCGCGAAGACCACCGCGCCCGAGGAGTCCAGGCGGATCAGGCCGTCGCCCACGCGGGGGCTGGTGTGCACGTCCGGGGACGGCTCGGTGGTGGGGAACGTGCCGTCGGAGATCATCTGGCACAGGTCGGCCGCGCTGCCCAGGTAGGAGATCTCCAGCGGGCTCGGCACGCGCGGCACGGCCAGGTTGGTGTTGCGGCTGAGCACCGCGATGACCTCGTCGTGGCGCTTGACCGGGATGGCCTCCCGGCGCACCGGCACGCCCAGGTGCCAGCGGGGGTCTTCCTCACGGCAGATGCGGGCCTCGGCCATGGCGCGGCGAAGCTGCGGGTGCTCCTCGACGTCGACCGTGCTGCCGACCACGTCCTCGGGGTGCGCGGTCGGTGCGGTCGTGGGCCGGGCCTGGGCGACGCACAGGAAGGTCGCGTCGTCCAGCGGCACCCACATCAGGAAGTCGGCGAAGCTGAGGTCGGACAGCAACTGCCACTCGGCTACCACGAGCTGCAGGTGGTCGACGGCCGCGCCGGAGAGCTTGGTGTGCTCCGCCAGCAGGTCGGTGAGCGTGGACAGCTACTCCACCACCGCGATCAGGTCGCCCTCTTGCACCACGTCGCCCTCTCGGACGGTGATGCGGCTGATCTTGCCGGAGCCCTCCGGGAGGACGGGGATCTCCATCTTCATGCTCTCCAAGACCACGACGGTGGTCTCGTGGGTGACCTCGTCGCCCTCTTTCACGGCGATCTGCGCCACGTTGGCGACGATCTCCGCCCGGATCTCCTCGGCCATCTTTCTCCTTCGCTCGCCGCCATCCAACCACGATTCAGACCCCGCGCCACGTGCAGGTGTCGGCGTGACACACTGGTGTGAAGCAATCTGAGCACTAGGAGAACCCCATGTCGAAGCGTGCCCGCAAGCGCCGCGACCGCAAGAAGGGCGGCGCGAACCACGGGAAGCGCCCCAACGCCTGATCCACGCAGGTGCGACGAGGGCCGCCCCGGGGACTCCGGGGCGGCCCTCGTCGTCGTCGGGGGTGGCGGCGGTCAGTCGGCCGTGCGGACCTCGACCTCGGCCTCCACTTCGACCACGACCTCGGCCTCGTCGGTCACCTCGTGGATGCGGGCGCGCAGCCGCCGCTTGAGATCCTCGGGCGCGTGCTCACCGCCGCACTTCTTGGCCAGCAGCGCCTTCAGGTGTTCCTCCAGGCCGTACTGCTCCAGGCACGGGTGGCACTCGTCCAGGTGCGTCTGGAGCAGTTCCTTGCGGCGCTCGTCGCACTCGTGGTCGAGGTAGAGCCAGACCTCGGACAGGACTTCCGAGCAGTCGGTCTCGTGGGGTTCGCCGCAGCTCATCGGCCCGCCACCTCCGATTTGCCGTTCCGGAGGAAGCCGCGCTCGCGGGCCACGTCGGCGAGCTGGTCGCGGAGTTGCCTGCGGCCCCGGTGCAACCGGGACATCACGGTGCCGATGGGGGTGCCCATGATGTCTGCGATCTCCTTGTACGCGAAACCTTCGACGTCGGCCAGGTACACCGCGATCCGGAACTCCTCCGGGAGGCGCTGGAGGGCTTCTTTGACGTCCGAGTCGGGCAGCCGGTCCATCGCGTCCATCTCGGCCGAGCGCAGGCCGGTCGACGTGTGGCTCTCCGCCTGGGCGAGCTGCCAGTCGGTGATCTCGTCGGTCGGCTGCTGCAACGGCTGGCGCTGCTTCTTGCGGTACCCGTTGATGTAGGTGTTCGTCAGGATGCGGTACAGCCAGGCTTTGAGGTTCGTGCCCGCCGAGAAGGACGCGAAGGCCGCGTACGCCTTGAGGTAGGTCTCCTGGACCAGGTCCTCGGCGTCGGCCGGGTTGCGGGTCATCCGCAGGGCAGCCGAGTAGAGCTGGTCGAGCATCGGCATCGCGTCGCGTTCGAAGCGCGCGGCGCGTTCGGCCGTTGTCTCGTCCGTCGGCATGTCCTGCGTTCGCGTGGCTGGCACCGCGCTCCCTTCCCACCGGCCGGCAAGCACGGTGGACGAAGCTGTCTGGGACGCGTTCGAGGATACGCGCCGGTCGCCTGGACGGCAGTTGGCCGAACCCCGCGGAGGCCGGGTCACGCTCGGCCTGCTGACCTGCTGTTCCACTACCTCGGTTGCCACGACCACCAGTAACGCAAACACCTCCACCGGCATTCCCGCCCGCCGCGGGCGCTACTGTGCGCGCTCATGGCTGGACGTGGGACGCCTGCCACGGCGTTGCTGGACAAGCAGAAAGTGGCGCACGAACTGCACTCCTACGAGCACGACCCGCGGCACGAGTCGTACGGGCTGGAGGCCGCGGAGGCGCTGGGCATTTCACCCGGTCGGGTGTTCAAGACGCTGGTGGCCGAAGTGGACGGCAAGCTGGCGGTCGGTGTGGTCCCGGTCACCGGGCAGCTCGACCTGAAGGCGCTGGCGGCGGCCGTCGGCGGCAAGAAGGCCAGGATGGCGGACATCACGGCCGCCGAGCGGGCCACCGGGTACGTGGCCGGCGGGATCTCGCCGCTGGGCCAGAAGAAACGACTGCCGCTGGTGCTGGACGTCTCGGCCGAGGCCTTCGACACGATTTTCTGCTCGGCCGGTCGGCGCGGGCTCGAAGTCGAGATCGCGCCGGCGGAATTGGTGAAGCTCACCGGGGCTGTCGTGGCCGCGATTTCCGCTTAGCCCGTTCCTCCGCGGCGGCTAGGGTCTCGTTCATGGCATGTCGTATCAGTGAGCTGGTGCTCGGATGCCGCGACCCTGAGGCGCTGGCGCGGTTCTGGTGCGAGGTATTGGACTTCGTCGTGCTCGATCGCGAGGACGACGGCTCGGTGGAGATCGGGCCGCGCGAGGGGTTCGGCGGTCCGCAGCCGACCATCATCCTCAGCCGCCGGGACGAGCCGGAGAAGGGGAAATCCCGGCTGCACATCGACGTCAACGCCACCGACCGCGATCAGGACGCCGAACTCGAACGCCTGCTGGCGCTCGGCGCCCGCCCGGCCGACATCGGCCAGACGGGGCAGGAGCAGTGGCACGTCCTGGCCGACCCGGAAGGCAACGAGTTCTGCCTGCTCAAGGCCCGCCTCGCCCCGCTCTGACGCTCATCGGCCACACCTGGCGGGGTCTGCTCCCGACCTCGCGGTGAGACCCGGCCCTAGTCGAGCGGGCGGAGGATGCGGTCCAGCCATTCGCCCACCGCGCGCTGGAGGGCCTCCAGGTCGGCTTTCAGGTTGTGGTCGCCCTTGAGCAGGACGACCTCGCGGCGGTGGGCCGGTTCCGGGCGGCCGAAGGGGTCGTTCTCCCCCTGCACGACGAGGGTGGAGACGTCCACGGCGTCCAGTTCCGGGAGGCGGGTGTTCTCCGGCTTGCCGGGCGGGTGCACCGGGAAGGCCAGGCACAGCACGGCCACCGCCTGACCTTCGGCGGAGGTCCGGCAGGCCACCCGGGCGCCGGACGACCGGCCGCCGAACAGCAGGGGCATCTCGTCGAACCAGCGGGCGCCCAGGTCGTCGGCCACCGCCAGCCAGGCCGCGTCGAGCTGGTTCGCGGGGGCCGGGGCGCGTCTCCCGGCCACCCGGTAGGGCTGTTCCACCAAGGCCACGTGCACGCCCGCGTCGACCGCCGCCCGGGTCGCCGCCACCAGGTCGGGCGCGGAGATGCCGCCACCCGCCCCGTGGCCGAGCAGCAGGGCCGCCCGGCCTTCCGGTGCGCAGTGCAGTTCCGCCCGTGCCGGGCCGTGCGGGGTGTCGACGGTCGTGGTCGTCATGACAGTTCGAACAGGGTGGGTTCGGGCTTCTGGTCCGCGTCCAGCGCCACCGCGTCCATCAGGGACGGGTCGTTGTTCTTGATGCTGTTGACCTTCATCGACACCGGCCGCAGTTCGAACGAGTTCACCAGGTCGAGGTCCGGCGTCAGGAGTTCGCGCGGGTCGGCGCTGTCCGGGTCGAGCCAGGACGCCCAGCGGTCGGGCGGGAGCACCAGCGGCATGCGGTGGTGGACCTGGGTCATCTCGCCGATGGCGTCGGTGGTGAGCACGGCGCAGGTGATGACCGGCTTGCGCTCGTCGCCCTCCTGCTGCCACCACACCGACCAGATGCCGGCCATGGCCAGGCTGGAGCCGTCGCCGGGGTTGATGAAGTACGGCTGCTTGCGGCCCTCGCCCGGCTGCCACTCGTACCAGCCGTCGGCCGGGATCAGGCAGCGGCGCTTGGCGGCCGAGTCCCGGTACGCGGGCTTCTCCAGCACGCTCTCCGAGCGGGCGTTGATCATCTTCGCCGCGCCGGACAGGTCCTTCGCCCAGTGCGGGACCAGCCCCCAGCGCATCACGCGCACGCTGCGTTCCGTCACGTTCGGGTCCGGGTTGCCCTCCCCGTCCCGGGGATGGCGCTCCACGACCGCGAGCACCGACTTGGTCGGCGCCACGTTGTAGTCCGGGCCGGGCGCGTCGCCTTCGGTGCCGTCCACCGCGTCGAACTCGGCCGCGAGCAACGCCGGGTTCTTGGTGGAGGCATACCTGCCGCACACAACCGATCACCTCCGATTGGTCATCGTCGCACGTCGGAACGACCGGTGCGAGCCACCGACCACCCGATGCGGAATCATCGGGGACATGACTTCGCAGTGGTCCGCTCCCACCGCCCACGGCCCCGTGCACGCGACGGTACCCGTGCCGGGCTCCAAGTCGATCACCAACCGGGCCCTGGTGCTGGCCGCGCTGGCGGACGGGCCGTCCACCCTGCACGCCCCGTTGCGCAGCCGGGACACCGAGCTGATGGCCGCTGCGCTGGTGGCGCTGGGTGTGGAGATCGCCGCCGGGCCGGACGGGTCCTGGCTGGTCACCCCGCACGCCCTGCGCGGGCCGGCGGCGGTGGACTGCGGGCTGGCGGGCACCGTGATGCGGTTCCTGCCGCCGGCGGCGGCGCTGGCCGTGGGCGAGGTGGTGTTCGACGGCGACGAGCACGCCCGGGTGCGGCCGATGGGCACGATCCTCACCGCGTTGCGGGCGCTGGGCGCGGACGTCGACGGCGACGCCTTGCCGTTCACGCTGAACGGCAAGGGCGGGCTGCCGGGCGGGGACGTCACCATCGACGCGTCGGCGTCGTCCCAGTTCGTCTCCGGGCTGCTGCTGTCCGGCGCGCGGTACGAGGGCGGCGTGACCGTGATCCACGACGGGCAGCCGGTGCCGTCGCTGCCGCACATCGAGATGACCGTGTCGATGTTGCGGGACGCCGGTGTCGTCGTGGACGACTCGTTGCCGAACGTGTGGCGGGTCGAGCCCGGCGCGGTCGACGGCCGGGAGTGGCGGATCGAGCCGGACCTGTCCAACGCCACGCCGTTCCTCGCGGCGGCGGCGGTGACCGGCGGCGAGGTGACGATTCCGGGGTGGCCCACGACCACCACCCAGCCGGGCGGCGCGGTGCGGGAGATCTTCGAGCAGCTCGGCTGCGCGGTGGCGCTGGACGGGCGCGGGCTCACCGTGCGCGGGCCGGAGCGGTTGTCCGGGCTGGACATCGACCTGCGGGACGAGAGCGAGCTGACCCCGACCATCGCCGCGCTGGCCACGCTGGCGGACGGGCCGACCCGGATCCGCGGCGTCGCGCACATCCGCGGGCACGAGACGGACCGGATCGCCGCGCTGGCCGTCGAGATCAACCGGCTGGGCGGTGACGCGGCGGAGACCGAGGACGGGCTTGCCATCACGCCCCGGCCGTTGCGCGCCGGCGAGTGGCGGGCCTACGCGGACCACCGGATGGCGACCGCCGGCGCGATCATCGGGCTGGCCGTGCCGGGCGTCTCGGTGGACGACATCAAGTCCACGACCAAGACGATCCCGGACTTCCCCGGCATGTGGGCGACGATGCTCGGAGCGCGCTGACCGTGGGGCGCGACTGGCGGCGGCTGGACGAGTCCGACGTGCGCGTGCGGCCGGGCAAGGGCACCCGCCCGCGCAGCAAGCGCCGCCCCGAGCACGCCGACGCGGTGGCCGCGATGGTCGTCGCCGTGGACCGGGGGCGGTGGACGTGCGCGGTGGAGAACGACCCGAACCGGCTGGTCACCGCCATGCGGGCGCGGGAGCTGGGCCGCACGCCGGTGGTCGTGGGCGACCAGATCGGGTTGGTCGGCGACACGTCCGGGCAGCCGGACACGCTGGCGCGCATCGTGAAGGTGGGCGACCGGCGCTCGGTGCTGCGGCGCACCGCCGACGACACCGACCCGTTCGAGCGGGTGGTGGTGGCCAACGCCGCGCAGTTGGTGATCGTGTCGGCGCTGGCCGACCCCCAGCCGCGCCGGGGTTTCATCGACCGGTGCCTGGTGGCGGCGTACGCGGGCGGCCTGGAACCGTTGCTGTGCTTGACGAAGTCCGACCTGGCCCCGCCCGACGACCTGCTCGCCGCGTACGCCGAGCTGGACCTGCCGGTGGTGGTGACCCGGTCCGACGTGGACCCGGGCGAGCTGCGGGACCGGCTGGTGAACCGGCTTTCCGCGCTGATCGGGCATTCCGGGGTGGGGAAGTCGACCCTGGTCAACAAGTTGGTGCCGGATGCCAACCGGGCCGTGGGTGTGGTCAGCGGGGTCGGCAAGGGCCGGCACACGTCCACCCAGGTGGTGGCGCTGCCGCTGCCCGAAGGCGGGTGGGCGGTCGACACGCCGGGTATCCGGTCGTTCGGTTTGGCGCACATCACCCCGGACGACATCGTCGCCGCGTTCCCGGACATGAAGGCGATGGCCGAGGAGTGCCCTTCCGGTTGTGGGCACCTGGGTGCTCCGGAGGACCCGGACTGCATGTTGGACGAGCTGGTGACGACCGGTGTGGCTTCGCCCGGACGGCTGGCCTCGTTGCGCCGGCTGCTCGAATCCCGTGGGAAGTACGACGAGTACGACTAGGTTCCGGCTGCACGCGGCCGGCCCTGGCTGCTCAGGGCCGGCCGCGTACGGCGGATCGCTACGCCGACCGTTGCTTTCCGGCGTGGGCGGGTGTCCCGGCCTCCGCCAGTCCGGCGAGGGCCTTCGGCAACGGGTCGTGGTGCAGGACGCCCAGGCGTTGGGTGGCCCGGGTGAGCGCGACGTACAGCTCAGCCGCGCCGCGTGGGCCGTCGGCGAGGATCCGGCCTGGTTCCACGACCAGGACGGCGTCGAATTCCAGGCCCTTCGTCTCCGACGCCGGCACCGTGCCCGGCACACCCGGTGGTCCGATCACGATGCTGGTGCCTTCCCGGCCGGCTTCCTCGCGGACGAAGTCCTCGATGGCGGCGGGCAGCTCGTCCTCGGTGACCTGCCTCGACCACGGTCGGACGCCGCACGCGCGGACCGACTCCGGAGGCCGGACGCCGGGTGCGAACTCGGCGAGCACCGCGGCGGCGACATCCATGATCTCGGCCGGGGTGCGGTAGTTCACCGTCAGCGCCCGGTAGACCCAGCGGCCGGGCACGTACGGCTCCAGCATGGTGCCCCACGAGGTCGCGCCGGCCGCCGACCGGCGTTGGGCGAGGTCGCCGACCACCGTGAAGGACCGGCCAGGACAGCGCCGCATCAGCACCCGCCAGTCCATCTCGGACAGTTCCTGGGCCTCGTCCACCACGACGTGCCGGTAGGTCCAGTCCCGGTCCGCGGCGGCGCGTTCGACCAGTTCGCGGGTGTCGCGCTCGGCGAAGCGGTCCGCCAGGTCCTCGGCGTAGAGCAGGTCCTGGGCGAACAGGTGGTCCTCGTCGTCCATCGAATCCTGACGGCCGACCAGGGTGTTCAGCACGCCGGCCGCGTACTCGGCCTCGGCCTTCCGTTCCCGTTCGGCGGCCTGGTCGACCGACTTGTCGCGGCCCAGCAGGTCGACCAGCTCGTCGAGCAGCGGCATGTCCGACACGGTCCAGGCGTCGCCGTCGGCGCGGAACAACGCCTGGTCGGCGCCGGCCGCCCGCAGGCGTTCGGGGGACGCGTACAGCGATGCCAGCAGGGTTTCCGGCGTCAGCACCGGCCAGAGTTCATCGAGCGCGGCGGTGAACTTGTCGTCGCCCGCCAACTCCTTGAGCAGGTCCGCCCGCATCTGCTCCCACGCGTCGCGGTCCGACCTGGTCAGCCAGCCCTTGCCGATCCGGGCGATGGCCCGTTCGGTGAGCACGTACGTGATGATCTCGGTGAACACCGCACGGGCCTCGTTGTGCGGCAGCCCGCTCGTGCGAGCCTCCTCCCTGGCCCACTCGGCGGTCTCGGCGTCGATCCGGACCATGACGCCGTTCAACTCGATCGGCAACGGGTCCTCCGGCAGCCGCTGCCGACCGGCCACCGCCGCCGCGAGCACGTCGAGGATCTTCAGCGACCCCTTGAGCCGCGCGGCCTCCGGGGCGTCCTCGGCGGTGACGTGCAGGCCGGGCACGAAGTCGCCGGTGGTCATGAACACGATGTCGGACTCACCCAACGACGGCAGCACACGGCCGATGTGGTGCAGGAACGCCGGGTTGGGCCCGACCACGAGCACCCCGTGCCGCTCCATCCGCTCCCGCTGGGTGTAGAGCAGGTACGCGACGCGGTGCAACGCCACCACGGTCTTCCCGGTGCCCGGCCCACCCTCGATCACCAGCACACCGGGGTGGTCGAGCCGGATGATCTCGTCCTGCTCGGCCTGGATCGTCGCGACGATGTCCCGCATCCCCTCACCGCGCGGCGCGTTGACCGCAGCGAGCAGAGCCGCATCCCCCCGTTCGGCATCACCGGGACGACCAAGCACCTCGTCGGTGAAATCGACCACTTGACGCCCACGCGTGTGGAACTGCCGACGCCGGCGCATGTTCTCCGGACTCGCGGCGGTCGCGACGTAGAACGCACGCGCCGCCGGCGCCCGCCAGTCGAGCAGCACCGGCTCGTACTCGTTCGACGAGTCGAAGAGCCCGATCCGACCGATGTACGAAGACTCGCCGGAAAGGCTGTCCAGCCGACCGAAACACAACCCGTTGTCCGCCACGTCCAGCCGCTTCACCTCCTTGGCCTGCGCACGCACCTCGACATCCCGCTCCATGTGCGTCCCACCAGTGCCGCGCAACGCCGCGCGGTACTCCCCCCGCACGCGCGCACGCTCCGCATCGAGCCGCGTGTAGAGCCCGGCCACGTAGCCACGCTCGGACCGCAATTCGTCTTCGTACTCCGAAGTTGACACAAGCCCCTCACAACGACTAACCTGACATTAGGTTCGGCGGACTCTCCACTGACTTTCGGAGCGCACGCCGACTTTCTATTGTCTACGCAATGTCAAGCCCCGGCCTCCATGAGCAAAATCCAGGGCGACCTCCAGCGCGTTCTGCGTTTCTACGGCCGTCACAAAGCGCGCACTCGGACCTGCACCACAGCCGTCACCCCATGTGCGGGTAGGTGTGGTCAGTAGCCGGGACGAAGGTCTCCTTGAGAGAACGCGGACTGATCCACCGCTGCAAGTTGAAGATCGAACCGGCCTTGTCGTTGGTACCCGACCCCCGACTCCCCCCGAACGGCTGCTGACCCACCACAGCACCCGTGGGCTTGTCGTTGACGTAGAAGTTCCCTGCGGCATAACGAAGCGCACGACCGGCCTGCGAGATCGCCGCCCGATCAGAGGCGAACACCGCGCCGGTCAAGGCATACGGGGTGGAGGTGTCGACCACATCCAGGATGTCGGCGAAGTCCGAGTCCTCATAGACGTGCACGGACAGGATCGGACCGAAGTACTCGGTGGTGAAGACCTCGTGTTGCGGGTCGGTGCCGACCAGGACCGTGGGCTGCACGAAGTAACCGACCGAGTCGTCGCACGTGCCACCGGCGAGCACCGTGATGGTGTCCTCCCGGTGCGCCGCGTCAAGCGCGGCCTTGTGCTTGGCGAACGCACGGGCGTCGATGACAGCGCCGCCGAAGTGGCTGAAATCCGTGACATCGCCGTACGACAGGGATTTCGTCACGTCCGCGAGGTCGTCGCGCATCTTCGCCCACACCGACCGGGCGATGTAGGCGCGCGACGCGGCCGAGCACTTCTGGCCCTGGTACTCGAAAGCGCCTCGGACCAGCGCGGTGACGAGGGCCTGCGGGTCGGCGGACGGGTGGGCGACGACGAAGTCCTTGCCGCCGGTCTCGCCGACGATCCGCGGATACGAGCGGTAGCTGTCCAGGTGGTCGGACATGGTGCGCCACAACGCCTTGAACGTCTTCGTGGAGCCGGTGAAGTGCAGCCCGGCGAAGTGCGGGTCGGCCAGCGCCACCTCGCTGACCGCCCGTCCGTCGCCGGTGACGAGGTTCAGCACGCCGGGCGGCAGGCCCGCCTCCTCCAGCAGCCGCAGGGTGTGGTGCGCGGCGAGCTGCTGGGTCGGTGACGGCTTCCACACCACCGTGTTGCCCATCAGGGCGGGTGCGAGCGGCAGGTTGCCCGCGATGGCCGTGAAGTTGAACGGCGTGATGGCGACGACGAAACCGTCCAGCGCGCGGTGGTCGAAGCGGTTCCACACGCCCGCGCCGGACGCCGGCTGCTCGGCCAGCAGGCGGCGCGCGAAGTGGACGTTGAAGCGCAGGAAGTCGATCAGCTCGCAGGCCGAGTCGATCTCGGCCTGCTGGACCGATTTGGACTGGCCCAGGATGGTGGCCGCGTTCAGGGTGTCCCGCCACGGGCCGGCCAGCAGGTCGGCGGCCTTGAGCAGGACGGCGGCGCGCTCGTCGAACGGCAGCTCCTGCCAGCCGGGCGCGGCGCGCCGGGCGGCCTGTACGGCGTCGGCCACGTCCTCGGCCGTGGCCTGGGCCGTGACGCCGAGGACGTGCCGGTGGTCGTGCGGCTGGACGACGTCGATCCGGTCGCCGCCCGCCATCCGCGGCCGGCCGTCGATCGTCATGGTCAGCTCGTGCTCGACGCCTTCGAGTTCGGCGATCCGGCGTCGCAGGGAGTCCCGTTCGGGACTGCCCGGCGCGTACCCGCGGACGGTTTCGTTGACCGGTTCGGGTACCGAGGTGACGGCGTCCATGCCGCCATGGTGGCACGCGGTAGTACGGTGCGCAGCCGTGGCGAAAGTGACCGGCATCGGCGGGGTGTTCCTGCGCGCCCGCAACCCCGTGCGGCTGGCCGGGTGGTACCGCGAGCACCTCGGCGTGCCGATGAGCGAGCACGGCGCGGTGACGTTCCACTGGGAGGCGGCGGAGACGACGACGTTCGCGCTGTTCGCGCAGGACACCGACTACTTCGGCGAGCCGGGCCAGCGGGCGATGCTGAACCTGCGCGTGGACGACCTGCCCACGCTGCTGCGGGAGCTGCGGGAGCGGGGCGTCGAGGTGCTGCCGCAGACCGAGGACTCGGAGTTCGGCCGGTTCGGCTGGGTGGTCGACCCGGAGGGCAACCGAGTGGAGTTGTGGGAGCCGGCCCCAGGCATGTAACTACATCAACTCCAAAAGGAACGGCAGCTCCTGGGCCGCGTACCAGGCCAGTTCATGATCCTCGGCCTCGCCCAACGCGAACTCGGCATCGGGATCGCCCAGATCGGCAGCGTCGATCACTTCGAACGCCTCCCGAACGGCGTCCTCCGCCTCGGACGTGTCCAGGTGGATGGCCGCGACCAGCTCCATCGGCACCGAACCGGCGATCTTGACCACCGAGAAGTCCAGGTCCGGACGGAGTTTCACGTCCTCCACGTCCACCGAGACGACGGCCCGGCGCGGCACGCCCTTCTCCTCGGCCGCCAGCAGCCGCAGGGACGCGCGGGCCGCGTCGAGCATCGCCGAGTACTCCAGCTCCTCCGTGTCGCCGGTCGCGTAGGACTCGCGCAGCGCGGGCGTCAGCGCGAACCCGGTGCCGCCCACCGGCGTGAACTCGCCCTGCTCCACGAGGTCGCGCAGCATCGCGACGGTCGCCGGGAGGTACACCCTCATTGAGACACCGTTCCCATCAGTTCCTCCACCGACTCCTCGACCATCGCCGCGAGGACGTCCACATCGGACATCGCGTCCCGGTCGGCGTTCAGGCCGAAGTACACACCACCGTCGTACGAGGTGACGCCGATCGACAAAGCCTGGTTCTTCGCCAGGGGCACGACCGGGAACATCTCGATCATCTTCGCCCCCGCCGCGTACAGCGGCACCTGGGGGCCGGGCACGTTCGTCACCACCACGTTGAACAGCCGCCGGGAGAACGAACTGGCCGCCCGCGCGCCCAGGGCGTGCAGGGTCGGCGGCGCGAAGCCGGAGAACTTGACCAGGGTCCGCGCCCCCACCTGCTGGCCGGACTCCTGGTGGGCGCGCATCGCGTGGCTGACGTGGTGCAGCCGCACGACCGGGTTCGGCTCGCCGACCGGCAGGTCCACCAGGTACGCCGACACCTGGCTGCCGTTCGCGTCGTCGTCCCGGACGGACATCGGGGCCATCGCGCGCATGGTCGTCTGCGCGGTGACGATCTCGCCGCGCGACAGCAGCCAGTTGCGCATCGCGCCCGACACGACCGCCAGCACGCCGTCGTTGACGGTGCCGCCGTGCGCGCGGCGGATGGCGCGGAACTCGTCCAGGCGGGTCCGCGCCACCGCGAACCGGCGCTGCGGCGAGATGCGGACGTTCAGCGGGCTGCCCGGCGCGGGCGTGGCGGCGGTGCGGACCGCCGACGCGAGCCCGCCGAGCGCGCCCGCGACCTTGCGCACCGTGGCGACCGTGTCCATGGCGGCGGACCGCACGTTCTCCACCAGCTCACCGGGCCGCTGGACGGCCTCGGCCACCGCGTCCGCGACCAGTTGCAGGCCGCTGGGCTCGGGCTGGGGCATCCACAGCGACTCCACCGGCTGCCGGGACACCGCCGACACGTCCAGCATGACCTGGCCGATCTCCGGCGCGCCGATGCCGTCCACCACTGCCTGGTGGGTCTTGGTGATCACCGCCGACCGGTTCCGCGCGAGGCCTTCGACCAGGTAGGTCTCCCACAGCGGCCGGGTGTGGTCGAGCGGGCGGGACATCAGCCGGGCCACCAGGTCGTGCAGTTGCTGGTCGGTGCCCGGCTTGGGCAGCGCGGACCGGCGCACGTGGTAGGTCACGTCGAAGTCGGGGTCGTCCACCCACACCGGGCGGGCCAGCCGGCCGGGCACGTGGACGACCTTCTGCCGGTAGCGCGGCACCAGCGACAGCCGCTGCTCGATCAGGCCGACCAGCCCGTCGTAGTCGAAGCCCGCCTTCGGCCGGCGGAACACCGCCACCCCGCCGACGTGCATCGGCGTCGTGGCGTCCTCCAGGTACAGGAACGAGGCGTCCAGCGCGGACAGGCGGTCGGGCATGCGGTCCAGGCTAGTCGCTGCAGCTCTCCACGAGCCTGCGCACAGCGCTGACCTCGATCGGATCGCGGGTGTGCCGGGCCAGCCGGATCTCGGCGGCGGCGGGCATCGCCCCGCGCACCTCCCGGTCCACGCCGGCCAGGAACCCGCGCACCAGCCGCGACCGGGCGAGCCGCATGAACGGCCGCAGCGGGGCCACCGCGATCACCAGCCAGCTCAGCGCGACGTCGACCTTGCGGTCGCCCTTCCGCGCGCTGGCCCAGTCGACCACCACCGGTCCTTCCGGACCGAGGACGACGTTGCCGGGGTGCAGGTCCAGGTGCAGCAGGCGACCCTCGCCGGGCAGGAAGTCGGGCGCCTGGACCTCGTCCAGCCTGCGGTGCAGGTCGGCGAGTTCACGTCCGAGAGCACCCGCACGCCACGGCTTGGCGTCGAGTTCCTGCGACATGCGCGGGCCGGGGACGTACTCCATGACGAGATCGGTCGCACCGACGTCGTGCACCCTGGGCACCGGTATGCCGCGCGCGCTGAGATAGCGCATCAGGCGGGCCTCGGGCTCCAGGTCGCGCCCGGTGCGGCTGCGCTTGATCAGCAGGCCGTCCGGGCGCAGGTAGACGTCCGCCTCCCGGCCACTGGCCAACAGACGGTGCGCCTCGTCGCGCGTGGTCATGTGACGATCATCATGATTGACAGCCC
Organism: Actinosynnema sp. CS-041913; assembly: GCF_050942485.1. Taxonomy (NCBI): domain Bacteria; kingdom Bacillati; phylum Actinomycetota; class Actinomycetes; order Pseudonocardiales; family Pseudonocardiaceae; genus Actinosynnema; species Actinosynnema sp. CS-041913. Next base: position 8,314,294 of record NZ_CP192037.1, read on the forward strand.
GAGCACAAGACCCAAATGGATGGAGCAGACTGTTCCGCGTGGAGATCTCGCCCAAGGACCGCTTTGTCACCGTCTATGGCCGCAAGCCTGTGTTGGAAGCGCTTGACGACCCTCGGCTGGAAGTCGACAAGGTGCTGCTCGCCGAGGGTGCGCGGGGGCCGGCCGCGAAAGAGATCCTTGACGCGGCTGGTCGTCGGGGCGTGCAGGTGCAGCGGGCGACGGCACAGCGGGTGAAGGTGTTGGCCGGCAACGGGCGGCATGACCAGGGCGTGCTCGCCGATGTGGTGGCCCCTCGGATGTTGCCGTTGGCGCACGCGCTGGAGCAACGGCCGCGCGGCGTCCTCGTGCTGGACGGCATCACGACGCCCGCGAACGTCGGCATGATCCTGCGCACCGCGACCGCCGCCGGGATGGACGGGATCGTCGTGCCGCGCCGGGGTGTCGCCTCGATCGACCCGCTGGTGGTGAAGGCGTCGGCCGGGGTGGCGTTCCGGGCTCCGGTGCTGAAGTGCGCCACCGCCGGTGAGGCGGCGGCCGAGCTGAGCGCCGCCGGGTACCCGATCTTCGCCCTGGACGCGGGCGCGCGGGACTCGATCTACACCGCCGACCTGCCCGAGCGGGCCGCGTACGTGCTGGGCAGCGAGACCGCCGGCATCTCCGACGACGTCCGGCCGCACGTCACCGGGTGGCTGTCGATCCCGATGGCGGCCGGTGTCGAGTCGCTGAACGTGGCCAGCGCGGCGGCCGTGCTGTGCTTCGAGGTGGTCCGGCGGCGCGCGTGACCGCTCACCCCCGGAGCGGGACCTCCAGCAGGACTTCGAGCTCCTCCAGGGTCGACCGCACGGACCGGTGGTGCACGCCCACCATGCCGGCCGCCGCGGCGCCCCGGACGTTGACCGCGAGGTCGTCCACGAACACGCAGGTCTCCGGCGCGAGCCCGAGCCGTTCGGCGGCCAGCAGGTAGATCCGCCGGTCGGGCTTGGCGAACCCGACCTCGCCGGAGGTCACCACCACGTCGAAGAGGTCCTGCCACTCGGGGGGCGGGTACCACAGGCCGTCGGCGTTGGACAGGATCGCCGTGCGGAGCCCGCGGCGGCGGACCTCCCCCGCGACGGCGGCCAGCGGCGGCAGGACGGCGGCGAGGTCGTCGCCGAAATCGGTCAGCACGCCGCCGAAGTCCAACACCAGCCCGCGCACACCTACCTCCAGCAGGTGATCCGGGTACGCCACCGGGCGGCGTCCGCTCCGTTCAGCATGTCATCCCCGACCCGGACCCTGCGCGCCCGCAAGCCGGCGGCGGACCGCCGGACCACCACCCTGCACCACCTGCTGACCGCCGTGGTGGAAGCGGTGGACGGCCGACGGCCGCTGCACCAGCTAACCGGCATCCTCACGCCGCCCGCGGCGGCCGAGGTGGGGAAGGCGAGGTCACCGGGCCAGGGCGGGCGGCTGGACGGCGTCCGGCTGTGCCGGGTCTCGCCCGAGGTCACCGAACTGGCCGGCGTCGTGGTCACCCACCAGGGCAGGGTCCGCGCCCTGGCCGCCCGCCTCGAATGGACCGGCGACCGCTGGCGCTGCACCGAGTTCCACCTGCTGCCGTAGCGGGTTCCGGGGCCCGAAGACGGCCGGCAGCCGTAATGGCTCCCGCAGGCCCGAAGACGGCTCCCGCACCTGCTCCCACAGGCCCGAAGGCGGCGGAGCTGCCGGGCCCCGAAACGGCGGATGCCGCCGGTCCACGCGAGGACCGGCGGCATCCATTCGTCGCGAAACCTACTGGCGAGGACCCTTGCGGTTCGCCTTCTCCTGGGCGCGGGCCGCCGCGCGGCGTTCCTTGCGGCTCGCGGCCTGACCGCCGGAGCCGCCACCGCGCTGGGGCGTGTTGTCGCTGGTCTCCGCGTCGCCGCTCTCCGACGGGCCGCTGTAGGTCAGGCCCTGCTGGCCGCCGCGCTGGTCCAGGCCCTTGCCGCGCAGCGCGGGCGGGATGGCGTTGCCGCTGGACAACTGGGCCAGCGCCGGACCGGCCGGCGCCTCGGGCGCCGCGGCCTCCTGCTGGGCGGCGGCTGCCGCGGCGGCACGGGCACGCGCGCGGCTGCCGGTCAGCGGACCCGCGCCGGCCGCGAGCGACACCTGCACCGGGGGCTCCTGCGCGGGCTCCGGCTCGGCGGCCTCGACCTGGAGGTTGAACAGGAAGCCGACCGTCTCCTCGCGGAGGGCGTCGAGCATGGCGTTGAACATGTCGAAGCCTTCCCGCTGGTACTCGATCAGCGGGTCGCGCTGCGCCATGGCGCGCAGGCCGATGCCTTCCTTCAGGTAGTCCATCTCGTACAGGTGCTCGCGCCACTTGCGGTCCAGCACGGACAGCAGGACGCGGCGCTCCAGCTCGCGCATCGCGCCCGGACCGACGCGGCTGTCGATGTCGGCCTCGCGCGCCTCGTACGCGGCCAGCGCGTCGGCCTGGAGCTTGGCCTTCAACGACTCCTTGGTGATGTCCTCGTCGTCGGACTCCATCAGCGCCTTGTGGTCCAGCGTGACCGGGTAAAGCGTCTTCAGCGCCGTCCACAACTGGTCCAGGTCCCAGTCCTCGGCGTAGCCGTCGGCGGTGGCGCCGTCCACGTAGTCGCCGACCACGCCGGTGATCATGTGCTCGACCTGGTCGCGCAGGTCCTCGCCGTCGAGCACGCGGTGGCGCTCGGCGTAGATCACCTTGCGCTGCTCGTTCATGACCTCGTCGTACTTGAGGACGTTCTTGCGGATCTCGAAGTTCTGCTGCTCGACCTGGGTCTGCGCGGACCGGATCGCGCGGGTGACCATCTTGTGCTCGATCGGCACCTCGTCCGGCACCTTCAGGCGGGTCATCACGGTCTCGACCATGGCCGCGTTGAAGCGGCGCATCAGCTCGTCCTTCAGCGACAGGTAGAACCGCGACTCGCCGGGGTCGCCCTGGCGGCCGGACCGGCCGCGGAGCTGGTTGTCGATGCGCCGCGACTCGTGCCGCTCGGTGCCCAGCACGTACAGGCCGCCCGCCTCGCGGACCTCCTCCGCCTCGGCCTTGACCTCGTTGCCGATGTCCTCGATCAGCTTCGACCAGGCGGCCTCGTACTCCTCCGGCGTCTCCACCGGGTCGAGTCCCCGCTCGCGCAGCTCGTGGTCGGCGATGATGTCCGGGTTGCCGCCCAGCACGATGTCCGTGCCCCGGCCGGCCATGTTCGTCGCGACCGTGACGGCGCCCTTGCGGCCCGCCTTCGCGATGATCAGCGCCTCCCGGTCGTGGTGCTTGGCGTTCAGCACCTCGTGCGGGATGCCCTTCTGCACCAGGAGCTTCGACAGGTACTCGGACCGCTCGACGCTGGTCGTGCCGACCAGCACCGGCTGGCCCTTCTCGTGCCGCTCGGCGATGTCGTCGGCGACCGCGTCGAACTTCGCCTCCTCGGTCTTGTAGACGAGGTCGGCCTGGTCGTCGCGCTGCATCGGCCGGTTCGTCGGGATCGGCACGACGCCCAGCTTGTAGGTCTGGTGGAACTCGGCCGCCTCGGTCTCGGCGGTGCCGGTCATGCCGCCGAGCTTCTGGTACAGCCGGAAGTAGTTCTGGAGGGTGATCGTGGCGAGCGTCTGGTTCTCCGCCTTGATCTCCACGCCCTCCTTGGCCTCGATGGCCTGGTGCATGCCCTCGTTGTAGCGGCGGCCCGCCAGCACGCGGCCGGTGAACTCGTCCACGATCAGGACCTCGCCGTTGCGGACGATGTAGTCCTTGTCCTTGGTGAACAGCTCCTTGGCCTTGATCGAGTTCTGGAGGTACCCGACCAGCGGCGTGTTGGTCGAGTCGTACAGGTTCTCGATGCCGAGCTGGTCCTCGATGTACTGCACGCCCGCCTCGGACACGCCGATCGTGCGCTTGCGCTCGTCCACCTCGTAGTGGACGTCCTTCTTCATCCGGGTGGACAGCCGCGCGAACTCCACGTACCAGCGGGACGACTGGTCGGCCGGGCCGGAGATGATCAGCGGCGTCCGGGCCTCGTCGATGAGGATCGAGTCGACCTCGTCGACGATCGCGAAGAAGTGGCCGCGCTGGACCGTCTCGTCCAGGCTCCACGCCATGTTGTCGCGCAGGTAGTCGAAGCCGAACTCGTTGTTCGTGCCGTAGGTGATGTCGGCGTGGTAGGCGACGCGCCGCTGCTCGGGCGTCATCTCGGAGAGGATCACGCCGACCGTGAGGCCGAGGAAGCGGTGGATGCGGCCCATCCACTCCGCGTCGCGCTTGGCCAGGTAGTCGTTGGTGGTGACGACGTGCACGCCCTCACCCGCGAGCGCGTTGAGGTAGGCGGGCAGCACCGACGTCAGGGTCTTGCCCTCACCGGTCCGCATCTCGGCGATCTGCCCGAGGTGCAGCGCCGCGCCGCCCATGAGCTGCACGTCGAAGTGCCGCTGGCCGAGCGTGCGCTTGGCGCCCTCGCGGACCACGGCGAACGCCTCGGGCAGCAGGTCGTCCAGGGTCTCGCCCTCGGCGTAGCGCTTGCGGAACTCCTCGGATTTCGCCCGCAGCTCGGCGTCGGAGAGGTCGACGACGTCGTCTTCGAGGTTGTTGATGTGCGCTGCGATGTTGCGCAGGCGCTTGAGCATCTTGCCTTCGCCGGCGCGGAGCAGTCGGGACAGCACCATCTCGGGTCGACCTCATTACCTCATCGCGACGCGCCTCTGGCGAGGCGCCTTCCACCGGCTCGCCACGGCCATGACGAGCCCACACCAACCGCCATCGTAGGCAAGTCGTGAAGGTGTGTGCACAGACACAGGTAGGAAGGGGTGCGAAACGTCGCGTGACGGTTGACCGAGGGCGTGGCGCGGGCCCTGTTCCACGCCTGCGGCGCAGGGCTCCAGGTTGGAGGGGTGGGCCGGCGCTCGCGCCGCCGGCGGTGCTCGACGCCCAGGTCACGCCCAGGTGCGGTCGGTGGGTCGCCCGAGGACGCGGTCGCCCTGTTCGCGGCCACCTCGGCGGCCAAGCTTCCGCTCGAAGGTGTGACATCCGGGCCGACACGACCGGCCTTGCGGCTCATGGCTCGGCTCATGGATGGCCCTGCGGGGCGTGGGTCGCTCCGCAGGGCGTGAGTGGCTCTGGCGGGCCGGACAGGCCGGACGGGCCGGGCGTGGCAGGCATCCCAGGGCGTGACAGGGGTGCCGGGGCGCTGCGGTCGGTCGGGCTGCCGGGCGGAGGCTGAGGGCGGCTGTGTGGGTTGGTGGGGTGCGGAGGGGGTGTTGGCGGGTGTCACGGCCCCCCGGCGCGCAGAGGGACGCCGGAGGGCCGTGCAGAGGTAGTTGGGGCCGGCTTCCCTCAGGCCAGCCTGATCACGCCGTAGTCGAATCCCTTTCGGCGGTAGACGACGCTGGGACGTCCGCAGTCCGCGTCGGAGAACAGGTAGAAGTCGTGGCCGACCAGCTCCATCTCGTAGAGGGCCTGGTCCACGGTCATCGGCTTGGCCGTGTGCTCTTTCTCGCGCACGATCTGGCCGGGCAGGTTGTCCTCGATGCCCTCGTCCCAGCGTTGCTGCGCGGGCACTTCCGCCATGCCCTCGTAGGCCGGTGCGGGCTCGGCGGCGGCTTCGAGCACGGCGGTGTGCCCGAGCCACATGCCCTGCACCTGTCCGCCGTGGGCTGGTCCGTCGTGGTCGGTGGCGACAGCGGGCAGTGGGGCGCCCAGGCCGCTGGTCGCCTCGGCGACCGAGGTCGGGCCACGTCGCCCGTGGTGCACGCGCCTGCGGTCATGCGAGCGGCGCAGCCGGTTTTCCAGTTTGTTCACCGCTGAATCCAGGGCGGCGTAGAAGTCGCCCGCACACGCTTCGGAGCGGATTACCGGGCCTCGTCCTTTGCCCGTGATCTCGACCCGCTGGCAGTTCTTCGACTGCCTGCGGTTCGGCTCGTGGAAGAGCTCCACGTCGAAGCGGATGACCTTGCGGTCGTATCGCTCAAGCCTGGCCAACTTCTCGGCGACGTGCACCCGGTAGTGGTCGGGCACCTCGACGTTGCGGCCCTTGATGACGATGTCCATACACGACCTCCCTCGCGTTTGCTGCGAGCTTTGGCATTGGATCGCTGCGGCACCGGTCCCGCGATCGCCTTCGCGAGTTGTCGCTGAGGGTTGTCCTCAGCGCTCCACCGGCGCCAGGGTCATGGGCTGTTCGCCTCCTCCCCGCGTGCCGGGAACGCTGATAGCGGTGCACGTTAGCCCGGTATTCGCCGCTGCGACAGCCCCCGAGGCGGGGGAACTCCATGATTTTCCGATCGTGACGCACAGCGACGAAAACCCGACACCGGCCGTGCTCCAGGCGGGCGCACTGATCCGACGCATCGGCGACTGCTCACCCGTTCGGCTCAGCCACGCACCGACCTTCGTCGGCGCGGTGACTGCGGCGAACGGCCTCCGCACGCGGGTCATATCCGGCCAACGGCCGAACGCCCCGCTGGGTTCCCGGTCGGAATCACCCGTGTGGGTGGGATCGGCGGGCCGTCGTCAGCGTCAGGACGGCGGTTACCCGGTATCCGCCCGCCTTCAACACCGAAGCGCACACCGAAGCCGTCGCACCCGTCGTGACCACGTCATCCAGCACGACCACGGCCGCTCCCGGCGGCGGCAGACCACCCCGCACGAGCCGCACGCGGCCCGCCAGGTTGGCCCGGCGGGCGACCGCGTCCAGGCCCACGGAATCAGCCACCCCGGACGAGAACGCCAGCACGGGCGCCACCGAAAGGCCCGACGCCCGCGCGAGTCTCAACAAGTGGGAGCCGCCGCGTTGTCGAACCGCCGCGCGGCGGGAGGGCGCGGGCACCAGCCACCATTTCCCGGGCCCACCCGGATACCGGCCGGGAAGTGCCGGCACGGCCGCCGCCACGAGGCGGCCGAACACCGGCGCGAGATCACGCCGCCCGCGCTCTTTGAACGCGAGGACGAGCTCACGGCCCGCGCCGGCGTAATCGGCGAGCGCGAACACCAGCGGCCCTTTGCCGGGCAGCGGGACAAGCCTCGGCGGGCCGAACGCCGCGAGGCAGCGCGCGCAGCACCGCGCGCCCTCGGTTCGACAGCCCGCGCAACTGGGTGGAAACAGCAGGTTGATCAGCATGTGATCGAGCTTGCCGGCGGGGTCGGACAATTTTCGGGCGGGCGGAACCCGAACTGAGAGGGCTCCTCGGCAGACTCTCAGGTTTCAGCCCGGGTAGAAAGCCTGCGCGCCCGAATCCACCTTCACGGTGCTCGCCCGCCACACGTCGCCGACGTCCGCCGCGCTCCACAGCCCGCTCTGGTCCACGGCCACCACGTTGCGCCCCGGCGCGGCGGTCACCGCCCGCACCGGCACGGTCAGGTTGGACGTGTTGTACCGCTCGATCTTGAGCCCGTCGATGTTCACCTTGGCGATCGGCCACGCCGCCAGCGACGTGCTCGCCACCAGCACGTCCTGCGCCAGCCAGTCCACCGCCAGCGTCGCCGTGCCGAGCACGGACGGCTGGAGGTTGCGCGGAGGCCGCAGCGACACCGACGAGTCCGTCCCGCGCGCCACGGCGGCCACCATCAGCCGCCCGCCGGCCACCGCCGCGACCCGCGTGCCGTCCCGCGACAGCCGCAGCTCCGTGATCGCGCCGAACACCGACAGCTCGGAGGCGTTCACGGCGTTCGCCGTCCACCCGGCGTCGGTCTTGATCACGCGCACCACGTTGGCCCCGTCGACCACGGTCCACACCTCGGCGCTCGGCTCCCCCGGCCGCCCGCTGAGCAGCCACGTCGGCCTGGTCAGCGTCGACGCGGGCAGGTCGACGGCGGCAAGCTGCTCCTCCAGCTCGCCCACCCGCAGCCGCACCGTCTTGGCGTCCACCCGGCTGACCACGGCCAGCTCCGTGCCGTCCAGCGACTGCGCGGCGCTCTGCACCTGGTACTCGCCACTGCCCGCCGGTCCCTTCAAGGCCTCGCCGCCGACCAGCCGCCGCACCTGGCCGCCGCTGACCACCAGGCCGCTCTGGTCGGCGTCCGGCGTGACCAGGGCTTCGCCGGACTGCACGTCGGCGGGCCGCCACTCGATCTGGTCGGTCGAGATGGGCGCGCCCTCCACCAGGATCCGGATGCGGCTGCTGGTGACGGCCGCCAGCGACTTCACCACCTGCGCGACGATCAGCTTGCGCACCTGCGCGGTGAGGTCGCCGACCTTGGCGAGGTCCACTTCGAGCGCGCCGTCGTCGGCCTCGTGGGTGTCCTTGCGCTGCGCGGCGCCGTTCGGGATGGCGGTCGCCAGCGCGCCCCGCAGACCCACGGCGGGGCCCTTGAGCAGCAGCTCCGTGACGCGCCGCGGGATCGACGTGGACGGCGGGACCAGCACGTAGCGCGGGTCCGGGACCAGGACGCCGAAGTCCGGGTCGTAGAAGTACAGGGTGACGCGGCGGTAGTTCGTCTGGAACCCGACCAGCGGCACGTAGATGCCGCCCGGCGGGTCCGAGATGCGCCACTCGCCGTCCCCGTTGGTCTCGACGCCCACCGGCGCGGTGAGGTCGCCCACGCGTGGCACGAACGAGTTGTCGACTTCCAGCGAGCCGACGTTCTTGCCCTGGAGCAGGACGGTGCGCTGCTTCGCGTCGGCGGGCAGGTCGCCGGTCGGGACGGTGTTGAAGGTCGTGTCGATGACGGTCGGAGCGACCTTGGTGTCCCAGTTCTTCTTCGCGTTCTCGGTCAGGTAGGCCTTGGCGGCGGCGTAGTCGCCCTCGGGGTTGGCGGAGGCGTTGACGAACTCGCGCACCAGGCTCAGCGGGTCGATGCCCTTCACCGGTTCGGGCGCGACGGCCTCGGAGGCGCTGCCGGCCGAGGGGTTGACCGGGATCGGCGAGGTGTGGGTGGGTATCGCGGCGCAGCCCGTCAGGGCCAGCACGCTCGCCAATGCCGCTACCAGCCGCTTCACCGGACCTCCTCGCGTTCGCCGGTCACCGGTTCGGCGGGCTGCCAGGTGATCTCCTCCTGGGTCAGCTCCACCTCGTCGGAGGCGGGCTCGTCCTCCTCCGCCTGCTCGGGCACCACGGCAGGCAGGTCGGGCGGCTCCAGCGGCAGCGGGCTGGAGGTCGGCTCGTGGCCGTGCCGGCAGGGCAGGGTCAGGCGGAACACCGCCCCGTAGCCGCGTTCGCCCCACGCCTCCAGCCAGCCGCCGTGCAGCCGGGCGTCCTCCAGGCTGATCGACAGGCCCAGGCCGGTGCCGCCGGTGCGGCGGTTGCGGGACGGGTCGGCCCGCCAGAAGCGGTTGAACACCAGGTCCGCCTCGCCGGGGCGCAGCCCGACGCCCCGGTCCCGCACGGTCACCGCCACCGCGTCCTCGTCGCCGCGCAGGGTCAGCTCCACCGGCAGGCCCTCGCCGTGGTCGATGGCGTTGGCCAGCAGGTTCCGCAGGATCCGCTCCACCCGCCGGGAGTCCAGCTCGGCGGTCACCTCGTGGTCCGGCAGGTCCATCACGATCGTCGTGCCGCTGCTGTTCGCGATGGCCCGCACCGAGTCGTGCGCCCGCCGCGCCAGCACCCGGATGTCCACCAGCTCGGCGGCCAGCTCCTCGACGCCCGCGTCCAGCCGGCTGATCTCCAGCAGGTCGCCCAGCAGCGACTCGAACCGGTCCAGCTCGTCCACCAGCAGCTCGGTCGACCGGGCGAGGCCGCTCGGGAACTGCTCGCGGGACGCGTGCAGCACGTCGGCCGCCATCCGCACGGTCGTCAGCGGGGTGCGCAGCTCGTGCGACACGTCCGAGGTGAACCGCCGCTGGAGCTGGCCGAACTCCTCCAACTGGTGGATCTGCCGCTGGATGCTCGCGGCCATCTCGTTGTACGACTCGGCGAGCCGCGCCACGTCGTCCTCGCCGACCACGGGCATCCGCTCGTCGAGGCTGCCGTCCGCGAACCGCTCGGCGATCTCGGCGGCCTGCCGCACCGGCCGCACGACCTGCCTGGTCACCAGGTTCGCGATCACCGCCAGCAGCAGGAGCAGCACCAGGCCGCCGACGACCAGCGTCGACTGCACGACCTCGGCGGTGGCCTGCTCGCCGGTCAGCGGGAACAGCAGGTACAGGTGCATGGCGCGGGCCGAGCTGTTCACCGGCTTGCCGACCACCAGCAGGGTGGTGCGGCCGGTGCTCCGCTCGACGGTGGTGATCTGGTAGCCCGCGCTGCCCCGTTCGAGCATCTTGAACAGGCCGTCCGGCACGTCCTGCCAGGGGCCGACGGCGATGGGCAGCCCGTCCGAGCCGACGCCGACCGGGTCGCGCAGCACCGGCTCGAACGCGCCCGCGCCGGACGACGTCGCGTCCAGCCCGGACCCCGCCGCGTTGATCTTGTTGAGCGCGGCGGTGAACCGCGACTTCACGCTGTCCGGGCCGGGGTTCAGGCCGGACAGGTCCGGCTGCACGGCCGCCACGCTCGCCTCGGCCTGCCGGATGGCGGCGTCGGTCTTGGTCTCCAGGAGCTGACCGGTGATCTGCACCTGGAGCACCATGCCCAGCACGAACACCACGGCCGAGGACAGCGCGAGCGTGCTGACCACGACCCGCAACTGGAGCGAACGACGCCACAGCTCACCGAACGCGACACCGTGGCGCCGAGCGCTCTCGATCCCGCGACGCAGCTCGCGGACCGCGGAATCAAGGAGGCTCATCGCGCACCGATCACGGAGGGCCCGCCTTGTACCCGACGCCGCGGACGGTCAGCACCACCTCCGGGTGCTCCGGGTCGCGCTCCACCTTGGACCTCAGCCGCTGCACGTGGACGTTCACCAGCCGGGTGTCCGCCGCGTGCCGGTAGCCCCACACCTGCTCCAGCAGGACCTCGCGGGTGAACACCTGGCGCGGCTTGCGGGCCAGCGCCACCAGCAGGTCGAACTCCAGCGGGGTGAGCTGGATCGGCTTGCCCTCGCGCAGCACCTCGTGGCCGGGCACGTCGATGGTCAGGTCGCCGATCTGGAGCACCTCGGCGGGCTCCGCCTCCGTGCGGCGCAGGCGGGCGCGGATGCGCGCGACCAGCTCCTTCGGCTTGAACGGCTTGACCACGTAGTCGTCCGCGCCGGACTCCAGGCCCAGCACCACGTCCACGGTGTCGCTCTTCGCGGTGAGCATGACGATCGGGACGCCCGACTCGGAGCGGATCGCCTTGCACACGTCGATGCCGTTCATGCCGGGCAGCATGAGGTCGAGCAGCACCAGATCCGGTTTCAACTCGCGCAGGGCGGGCAGCGCGCGGGCGCCATCGGCCACCACCGCGGTATCGAAACCCTCGCCCCGCAGCACGATGGTCAGCATCTCCGCCAGAGCGGGGTCGTCGTCCACCACGAGCACGCGTGCCTTCATACCCAACATCGTCCCACTAATGCTCGGGCCCCCACGCACCGCCCAGTGCTCATCGCCGCTGGTCGCCGCACGGGTCCGCTCGGTCATCGGTCTCGGTCGCCGTTCCACGTGCCCCACCTCGCCTCGCCGCACGGGGTTCATCAGCGACTCATCGGCCTGGCGGTCACGTTTCGTTACTTCGTGAGACTAACGGGTGAAATATCGATCGAGTAGACCATCCATCCGCAGGTCGGCCGTGCCGTCGAGGACTTCCCACGGCGACAGCCAGTGCGCGGCGGCCAGTTCGTCGTACACGGTCGCGCACCGGCTCTGGAGGTCGTCGTCGGACTCGTAGACGTCCCGTTCACGCTGCTCGGAGGACTCCCGGTGGGCGGCACGGCCGGCCGCGACGGCACTCGGCACGCGCAGCAGCAACTGGAGCTGCGGGATCGGCAAGCCGAAGCGGTCGACCTCCAGGGCACGCACCCACTCGACGAACTCGCCGTCCGCGTGCTGCCGGAGCCGGGCCGCGCCGTAGGCCGCGTTGGAGGCGATGTACCGGTCGAGCAGGACGACGTCGTAGTCGTGCAGGTCCCGCCGGATCTGCTCCGCCGCGCCCCGGCGGTCGAGCGCGTAGAGGACGGACATGCCGTGCACGGAGTCCGTCAGGTCGCCGAGCCGGCCGTGCAGGGCGTCCCGGACGAGATCGGCGTGCACGTCCTCGTCGTACCGGGGGAACGCGCCGGCGGCGACCTTGCGGCCACCGGCCGTGAGCGCGTCCGTCAGGGCCTTGGCGAGGGTGCGCTTCCCGGCGCCGTCCAGACCCTCGATCACGACGAGTTTTCCCACGCCACCACCCTAAGGGGCGGGCTTTCACCTCGATCGGCGGCATCATGTCGCCCAGTCGGGTGACCAGAGATCTTTCTCTCACCAGATCGAGTGACTACGGTGAAGCCAATTCAGGTCCGTGCGAAAGGGTGGTGCCGCGGTGACCGCGGAATCCGGACCGGTTGACCAGCCGGTGGGCCACCCACCAGGGTTGCCCACCGCCCTGGTCGAGACCCTGCGTTACGGGCCGTTCCACCGTGCGCTGCACGACGCCATCGCGCACCGGGGCCTGTCGCTGGCCCGGCTGCGGGCGCACCTGGAGCAGCAGGGCGTGCAGGTCGGGCAGTCGACGCTGAGCTACTGGCAGCGGGGCCTGCGCCACCCCGAGGTGCCGCGCGCCATCGCGACCGTGCGGGCGTTGGAGACGGTGCTGCGGCTGCCGGCGGACTCGTTGGTGACCTTGGTGGGCAACCGGCCACAGCCGCGCCTGCCCCGGCCCGCGTTCGCCGAGCTGGCCAACGCGTGGGTCCAGACCGCGCCGCTGCTGGCCGAGTTCGAGGCCGTGCCGGAGAGCGCGCGGGCCAACGCGGACCTGGAGGTGCTGGCCGTGCACGACACGGTGTTGGTCGGCGCGCAGCGGGAACAGCGTTCGATCACCACGCGGCTGGTGGTGCGCGCGCTGCGGGCCGGACCGGACCGATACCTGGCCGTGCACCAGGGCGACCAGGGTTCCGTGATCGACAACGCCCTCGTAAGACCCGCGGAGGGGTGCCGGCAGGGACGGTTGCGCCGGCAGAGCGCTTCCCGCGGGCTGGCGTTCGAACTGCTGTTCGACCGGCGGCTCGCGGAGGGCGAGGAACACGTCTTCAGCTTCACGGTGCTCGACGACACCGGCGGGCCGACCCCGGGCCACCACCGGACGTTCCGCGAACCGTGCCGGGGCTACCTGCTGCAACTGGCCTTCAACCGCCGCGCCCTGCCCGCCCGGTGCACCAAGCAGTTCCGCGCCGACGCCACCGCCATGCCGGTGGACGTGGAGGAGCTGGTCTGCGGGTTGGGCGGGGTGGTGAGCGCGTACTTCACCGACGTCGGACCGGGCATAGCCGGCATCGGCGTCGAGTGGAATTGAGCTACTTCAGACCACGTCCAGGCGGGGCGCTGCGGACGCCGACTGCGCGGCGTGGGCGACGGCTTGGGCATCTTCCAGGCGAGCGACCCGGACGGCCATCGCCGGCACCGCCTTCTTGGTCCGCTTCGTCGTGTAGACGGTGAAGAGCTTGGACGTGCGGTCGTAGAAGACGCCCTTCGCCTGGTTCCAGTCGACCTGCATGAACTGCTTGCGGACCACTCCCACGAAGAGGAAGAGCAGGCGCCGGTCGGTGCAGGCGAGGACGCCGAAGCCTTCGCCTTGGGCGGCGGTCAGCGCCAGGACCCGTTCCTCCGGGGTCAGGTGGCCTGCCAGCAGGTTTACTTCTTTCATCGAGCCCATGAGCGCACCGCGCGCCCGGTCCAGCGCCGCAGCCACGTCGGGGCGCAGGGCGGGGGGCGGTGGCGCTGCCGGCTGCGGCCGGGGCTGGGCCGGTACCGGTGCGGCGACCTGGCGCACGGCCGTGTGGAACGTCCAGCGGTGGCCGTCCCAATAGCGGACCAGGGCGTCGTCGAGCGGGTCGGGCAGCCAGGCGGCGGGCCTCGTGGGTGACGTCATGGGCTCACTCGCTCCCGTCGTCCGACAGGTCGCCGTCGTCACCGGCGTCGGTGTGCGTGGCGACCGCCTCCGGCGCGTGCGCTCCCCGCCGTGCCGGATCCGAAGCCCGCCACTCGACCGCCTCGGCGGTCTCGGTGAACTGGAGCACGTGGTCGTTGCCGATCCCGACCAGCAGTTCTCGCACCTCGGCGGGGGTGGCGTAGAAGAACTCCCGGCGCGCGTTGACCAGGTTCACCCGCTTGTGCGCCAGCCGTTGGTGCAACGCGGTTTCCAGTGCCACGGCGTCCTCGGAGAAGAACAAGGCGTGCGTGTCGAACCGGAACGGCACGGAGGCGTCGCCGAGTTCCCGGACGCGGTCCATCGGTTCGAGCCTGCGGGTCATCCCGATCTTGACCATGCCGGGGCCGAACGCGCCGACGTTGGAGATCACGTAGACGTACCCCGCGCGCACGTTGGCGGCCCGCTCTTCGACGCCCGCGATCGCGCCGTCCACGTTGGCGAGCTGTTCTCGGGCACGCCCGAGCGCTTCGAGGTCGCCGTTCGCCTCCAGTTTCGCGACGACCGCGGCGTAGTGGGCCCGCTCTTTCGCCAGCCGGGCGCGTTCGCGCTCGATCTCCTTCATGACTTTGGCCTCTTCACGCAGCCGCGCGCGTTCCGCCTGGGCCTGCTCCCGTTCCGCCTCGGCTTTCACCAGGTGGTCGGCGGTCAGCTCGATCTCGTGCAGGCGCAGCCGGTGGTAGTCGGGCGAGATGGCGATACCCATCGACGCGCCGAGCTTGCCGATCGTCTCCCGCGTTTTCGTGAGCTTGTTCTGCACCGAATCACGCGTGTGCGGCTTCACCGCGCGCACCGCGTTGTCCGCTTCGGCGTTGTACGCGCGCAGCATCAGATTGGCCATGTCCTTGCCGAGCTTCTGGCCTTCTTTGACCGAGCCGTTCACGGCCCAGTTGACCTGGCTGGTCACCGCATCGCTCTTGGCGGCCGTCTTGATGCGCTGCTTCAGCGTGGCCAACGCGTCTTTGTACGCGAGCACGTCGTCCAGCGGGTGCGCGTACTCGTAGATGCCGACCTCTTGCAGCAAGGCCAGCTCACGCGTCTCGACCAGCTTCGACTGCAACCCCGCGAGTTCGGCCTTGAGCTGGTGGCGCGACGCGCCGAGCGACTCGTTCACGGCTTTGGCCCGGTCCACGGCGGTCCGCAGCTCGCGCAGCTCCGCCTCCAACGCGGGAGTGCCCGCGCCGCGCAACTGCCCCACCCAGCCGCGCAGTTCGGCGATCGTCGCCTGCGCCGCACCCAATTGCTGCTGGAGCGCGGCGGCTTCCGCATTCTCCCTGTTCCCGAACAACGCCACGCCCTGCCCCCTCATTGGCACGCCCTGCGCCCGCATACGTGCATCGCGTCGAACGGATTCGGCGTTACCGTTCGGGGTGGTTGATTGCGAGGGTCCGGAAACGCGAACAGGCCAGGGCATCAGCGCCCCGGCCTGTTCGGCTGACTACTTTTTCAGTACCGGTAGTGTTCGGGCTTGTACGGCCCTTCGACGTCCACGTCGATGTACTCGGCCTGGTCCTTCGACAGCTTGGTGAGCTTGCCGCCCAACGCCTCCAGGTGGATGCGCGCGACCTTCTCGTCCAGCTTCTTCGGCAGGCGGTACACCTCCTTGTCGTACTCCTGGTACTTGGTGAACAGCTCGACCTGCGCGATCACCTGGTTGGAGAACGAGTTCGACATCACGAAGCTCGGGTGGCCGGTCGCGTTGCCCAGGTTCAGCAGCCGCCCCTCGGACAGCACCAGGATCGACTTGCCGTCCGGGAACACCCACTCGTCGACCTGCGGCTTGATGTTGATCCGCCGGATGCCCGGGTACCGCTGCAGCCCGGCCATGTCGATCTCGTTGTCGAAGTGGCCGATGTTGCCCAGGATCGCCTGGTGCTTCATGGCCGCCATGTGCTCGATGCGCACGACGTCCTTGTTGCCGGTCGTCGTGATCACGATGTCGGCCCGGTCGATCACTTCCTCCAGCACCTGGACCTCGTAGCCGTCCATGGCCGCCTGCAACGCGCAGATCGGGTCGATCTCCGTCACGATGATCCGCGCGCCCTGGCCGCGCAGCGACTCCGCCGCGCCCTTGCCGACGTCGCCGTAGCCGCAGATCACCGCGACCTTGCCGCCCATCAGCACGTCCGTGCCGCGGTTGATGCCGTCGATCAGCGAGTGGCGGATGCCGTAGCGGTTGTCGAACTTCGACTTCGTCACCGCGTCGTTGACGTTGATCGCCGGGAACAGCAGCTCGCCCGCCGCCGCCAACTGGTACAGGCGCATGACGCCGGTCGTGGTCTCCTCGGTCACGCCGCGGATGCCCTCGGCGATCTTGGTCCACTTGCCCGCGTCCTTGGCCAGCGACGCGCGCAGGGTCTGCAGGACGATCTGCCACTCCTCCGGGTCGTTCTCGTCCGCGGACGGGACGACACCGGCCTTCTCGTACTCAGCGCCCTTGTGCACCAGCAGCGTCGCGTCGCCGCCGTCGTCCAGGATCATGTTCGGGCCGCCGCCGTCCGGCCACGTCAGCATCGACTCGGCGGTCCACCAGTACTCCTCCAGCGTCTCGCCCTTCCAGGCGAACACCGGGACGCCCTTCGGCTCCTCTTCGGTGCCGTGCGGGCCCACGACGACCGCCGCGGCGGCGTGGTCCTGGGTGGAGAAGATGTTGCACGAGGCCCAGCGGACCTCCGCGCCGAGGGACACCAGCGTCTCGATGAGCACGGCGGTCTGCACGGTCATGTGCAGCGAGCCGGAGATCCGCGCCCCTTTCAGCGGGTACACCTCGGCGTACTCGCGCCGCAGCGCCATCAGGCCGGGCATCTCGTGCTCGGCCAGGCGGATCTCCTTGCGGCCGAACTCAGCCAGGGAGAGGTCTGCGACGGCGAAATCAACGCCGTTGCGGGTCTGGAGCCTCTCGGCGGTCATCGCGGGTTCCTCCAAATTCGGGGTCGGGCCGACCCTACCGTCCGCCACGCCGGGAGCCCTGGTCGGCTGCGGCTGGGGCACACATGCACCACTATGGCCTGGCTGACGTCAGGCCCGCTGGAGGATTCGTGCTGATTCCCGGCCCGGACACCCGGGTGGTCGAGCTGCGGGTGCACGGTGTCCAGGGCACCACACCGCAGTCCCTGGTCGACGCCGTGGCGGCGGTGGACGTGGCCGGGGACGGGCTGGGCCGGCTCGTGCGGCCCGCGGACCGGCTGCGGAGGCCCGCGCCGGGGCCGGTGCTGCAGGCGGCGGGGCGTCCGGTGTCGCGCGTGGTCGAGGGCTACGTGTGGGGCCGCATGACCTCGGGCGGCTGGGCGAAGGCGACGTGGGCGCTGCTGTTCCCGTTCTCGCTGGCGAACGTGGCGCACTGGATGCTGCCGCCGGTGCCGTCCGGCTCGCTGCCCGCGCACCTGCTGGGTATCGGGCTGCGCTCGCTGCTGCGGCTGGCGGCGCTGCTGCTGACCGTGCTGCTGGTGGCGCAGCTCGCGGTGATCAGCCTGGACCTGGTGGCGGCGCAGTGCCTCGCGCCGGGGTCGACGTGCCTGTGGGGCCCGACGTGGGTGTCGGAGGCCCCGTGGGCCCGGTCGGTGGTCGGGATGGCGCCGATCGCCTTGCTGCTGCTGGTGTTGCACCGGGTGTCGGCGGTCGACTGGCGGATCGAGCGGAAGGACGTGCCGGCGGCATCGGGCGGGGCGTCGGGGCTGCCGGGCGCGCATGTGGCGACGGATCCGGACACGCCCGCGTTGCGGGTGCTGCATTTGGTCGCGGGGCTGGGCACGGCGGTGGTGATGGCGCTGGGCGGTCCGACGGGGCCGTTGCGCGCGCCCGGCGGGCACGGCGTGGCGCTGCACGTGGCCTGGGCGCTCGGCTTCGCGCTGGTGGGGCTCGCCGCGCTGGCGACGATGCTGCTCGACGACCCGACCGGCGGCGCGCCGCACCGGGGCGGGCGGTGGCTGCGGGCGGCCCTGGCGCGTCGGCCGAGGCACGTGCTGCTGACGGTCGCTTGGCTGTTGTTCTTCGTTTCGGCGGCGTTGCTGACCCGGCTGCCGGTGCGGTTGCCGGGCGCGGACCTGGCCGTGCAGCTCGTGGCGGCGCTGCTGGCGTTGGTGTGCGCGCTCATCGGGCTGCTGCTCGCGCCGGCCGCGTTGCTGGCGCGGCGGACGTGGCGGGAGCTGCCGCGCGACCTGCGGCCGTGGGCGGGCGGCTGGATGGCCGCTCCCGTGGTGGCGGTCGCGGCGCTGCTGGGCGGCGGGTTCGGGGCCGGGGTGGCGTTGACGTTGCGCCGCGTGCTGGGCCACGGCGAGCTGCCGCGCGGGTACGACTACATCGCGTTGCTGTGGGGCGTGGCCGGGGTGCTGGCGTTGGCGGCCGGTGTCCTGATGGCGGCGACCACGGGCGCGGTGCGGTGGAGTTCCCTGCGGCGGGACAAGGAGTGGGCGCGCGAGGCGGCGCTGCTGCACGCCGGGCGGGCGCGGGACCTGAAGCGGGCGGCACGGGCCTGGTGGTGGGCGCGCTGGGAGCAGCGGCACAGCCACCACGTGGTGCTGGTGGTGGCCTGCGTGCTGGTGGTCGGCGCGGTGCCGGCGGCGGGGCTGCGGCTGCGCGAGGTCGAGCTGCCGGGGTGGGCGCGGCCGTTCGCGGGTGTCGGCGTGGTGGTGCTGGCGGTGTTGGCGCTGTCGCTGCTGCGGGCGGTCTACCTGGCGGCCCGACGGCCGGACACCGCCCGGCAGCTTGGCATCCTGGCGGACCTGGCGGCGTTCTGGCCGCGCGAGGCGCACCCGGTGGTGCCGCCCTGCTACGCGTTGAAGGTCGTGCCCGAGCTGGTGTCGCGGGTGCGGGAGCACCTGGCCGATCCCGGCACGCGGGTGGTGATCGCCGGGCACTCCCAGGGCAGCCTGCTGGCGGCCGTGGCGGCGGCGCGGCTGTTGGAGGAACTGCCCGCGGCGGAGGCCTCGCGGCTGGGTCTGGTGACGGCGGGCTCGCAGTTGCAGTGGGCCTACCCGCGCGCGTTCCCGGCGGTGGTGCCGCACAGCTCGCTCGCGGTGCTGGCCGGTGGTCTGGAGGGCCGGTGGCGGGCGCTGTGCCGGGGCACGGACCCGTTGGGCGGCGCGGTGACGACGTGGCACCGGCAGGTGTTCGACGGGATGCTGCTGGGCACCGGCTTCCTGCCCGACGGGACGAGCGGCGCGCTGCCGCCCGCGTTGCGCGGGCCTACCGGAGCGCTGGTGCTGGGCGGCGACCACTGGCTGCCGGACCCGCAGCGCGGTCCGTTCCCGGGCCGGCGCTGGGCGGCGGGCGTGAACCGGCACGCGGACTACACCTCGGACCCGGAGTGGGACCGGGCGGTGGCGATCGCGGCGGGGCTGGAGGAGGTGGCGTGGTCACCGGGCGGCGGCCCGGTGCTGCCGATGGCGCGCCATGTCCCGGTGACGCTGCCGGAACCGTCCGTCCCGATCACGCCGAAGGACACCACGCCCGACGTCAGCCCGGGTGCGTGAGGGGCGCGGGGCGACCCGCGGCGGGCGGACCTCGACATCAGCCCAGGTGCGTGAGGAGCCGGTCGGCGGCCTCGACGCGGCCGGCCCCGGCGAGCAGGCCGGCCGGGGCCAGCACGTAGTCGCGGTCGACCAGGATGGCGGACCGCTTCAGCACCGGGCGGAGGACGGGGTCGGTGCGCAGCGCGCGTTCCACGGCGGCGATGTCCGGCGCGTGGCGGAACACGCCGCCGGACAGCACGAGTCGGCCGGCGCCCTGTGGTCCCAACTGGCCGTCGACCAGGCGCAGGTGCCTGCGCACCGCCAGGATCGCCGCCAGGCCGGCGAGCCGGAGGTCCACCGAAGGGTCGTCGGCGAGCCACGTCACGT
Source organism: Actinosynnema sp. CS-041913 (assembly GCF_050942485.1). NCBI lineage: Bacteria > Bacillati > Actinomycetota > Actinomycetes > Pseudonocardiales > Pseudonocardiaceae > Actinosynnema > Actinosynnema sp. CS-041913. The sequence continues at coordinate 8,334,039 of NZ_CP192037.1, forward strand.
CGCCGGCCCGCCGAGCGGCTTCCGATCGCAACGACTCGGCTTCCGCCTTGTCCACCAGCTTCTCGGTGACCGCCTCCGCCACGACACCGGGCGCGGACCACCGCATCCCGAGGTCGCCTTCGACGGTCCGCCGATCCGGCGGCAGCGCCACCGTGCGCTCGACACCCGAGTCTACAGTGGACACGGCTGAGTAGACATCCGTTGTGGCGCCGCCGACATCGACGACCAGCACCGCGCCCTCACCGTCCTTTGTGGCCAGCAGCGACACACCGCTCAGGACGGCGTCCGGCGTCACCGCCTTGACCAATCGACGGAAACCGGGTCCGCGCGACAGACCCTTGCCGCCGATCACGTGCTCCAGGAACACCTCGCGGATCGCCGTGCGGGCCGGGCCGGGTGCGAGTTCGCCGACGTCCGGCAGCACGTTGCCGGTGGGCACGACGGTGCGGCCGGCGAGCAGGCCCAGGGCCTCGGCGCGGGCCGCCGCGTTGCCCGCCAGCACGATGGGGCACGCGATCCGGTTGCGCCCCAACCGGTTCGCGTTGTGCAGCAGCACCGAAGCGTCGCCGCCGTCCGTGCCGCCGACCAGCAGCACCAGATCCGGCCGCGCGGCCCGCAACGCCCGGACGCCCGCCCCGTCCAGCGGGCCGGCCGACACGTGCACGACCTTCGCGCCCGCCGACAGCGCCACCCGGTGCCCGGCCTCGGCGCTCACCAGCCGCTCCTGCCCCACCACCGCGAGCCGCAGACCGCCGCCCGCCGACGAGCACGCCAGCACCTCGTCCGCCGCGCCGAGGGCGTGGGACACGGCGGCGATGCCGTCCATCACCTCCGGGGTCGACGTGGGCTGTTGCGCGGTGCCCAGCAGCTCGCCGTCGACGGACACCAGGGCGCCCTTCGTCCACGTCGAGCCGACGTCCAGGCAGAGCACCGTCATGCCCGGCAAACTACCCGAACGGGTGCGCCGAACCCGCCTCACGATCAAGCCCGCCGGTGCTGCAATGGTGCGCCGGACGCGCTGTTCGCACCGGTTGCCGGAAAACGGCCGGCTCAGCGGTCGCGGACCCGGCCTCTAGGCTGAACAGCCGTACCACCCGCGACGAGGAGGAGAAGCACCGTGCCGGGGAACGGGCTTTGGCGCACGAAATCGATCGAGCAGTCGATCGCCGACACCGACGAGCCGGACACCAGGCTCCGCAAGGACCTGACCGCGTGGGACCTCACGGTCTTCGGCGTCGCGGTGGTGGTCGGCGCGGGCATCTTCACGCTCACCGCGTCCACCGCCGGCAACCTCGCCGGACCGTCGGTCTCGCTGGCGTTCGTGCTGGCCGCGATCGCGTGCGCGCTGGCGGCCTTGTGCTACGCCGAGTTCGCGTCCACGGTGCCGGTCGCCGGCAGCGCGTACACGTTCTCGTACGCCACGTTCGGCGAGTTCATGGCGTGGATCATCGGCTGGGACCTGGTCCTGGAGTTCGCGGTCGGCGCGGCGGCCGTGGCGAAGGGCTGGTCGCTGTACCTGCAGACCGTGCTCGGGCAGCTCGGGCTGTCGTTGAAGACCACGGTGCCGGTGGGCGGCGTGGACGTCGACTGGGGCTCGCTGCTGCTGGTGTTCGCCCTCACCGTGCTGCTGGTGCTGGGCACCAAGCTGTCGTCACGGGTGAGCCTGGTCATCACGGCGGTGAAGGTCGCCGTGGTGCTGCTGGTGGTCGTGCTCGGCATCGGCTACATCAAGGCGGCGAACTACACCCCGTACATCCCGCCCGCGCAGACCGGCGGCTCGACCGCCACGGGGCTTGAGCAGTCGCTGTTCTCGCTGGTCACCGGCTTCTCCGGGAGCACGTACGGCGTGCTGGGCCTGCTGGCGGCGGCGTCGCTGGTGTTCTTCGCGTTCATCGGCTTCGACGTGGTCGCGACCACCGCCGAGGAGACCCGCAACCCGCAGAAGGCCGTGCCGCGCGGCATCCTGGGCTCGCTGGCGATCGTCACGGTGCTGTACGTCTCGGTGTCGCTGGTGATCACCGGCATGCTGCCGTACGACCGCCTCAAGACCCAGCCAGACGGCAGCCGCGCGACGCTGGCGACGGCGTTCTCGGAGAACGGCGTGGACTGGGCGGCGACGGTGATCTCGGTCGGCGCGCTGGCCGGCCTGACCACGGTCGTGATGGTGCTGATGCTCGGCCAGTCGCGGGTGCTGTTCGCGATGTCCCGGGACGGCCTGCTGCCGCGCGGCCTGGCGCGGACCGGCAAGCACGGGACGCCGTTCCGGATCACCATCGCCATCGGCGTCCTGGTCGCCATCGCGGCGGGCTTCTTCCCGGCGGGCAAGCTGGAGGAGATGGTCAACGTCGGCACGCTGTTCGCCTTCGTGCTGGTGTCGGCGGGCGTGCTGGTGCTCCGCAAGACCCGTCCGGACCTGCCCCGCGGCTTCCGCGTGCCACTGGTGCCGCTGGTGCCGGTCCTGGCGATCATCGCGTGCGTCTGGCTGATGCTGAACCTGACGGCGCTGACCTGGGTCCGCTTCCTGGCGTGGATGGCCCTGGGCGTCGTCGTGTACTTCGTCTACAGCCGCCGGAACTCGGTGCTGGGCAAGGAACACGGGGCCACCGCCGTCCCCGTGGTGAAGCGCGACGAAGTGCCGTGAGGCCGGGCCGGCAAGGGGTGACGCGCACCGCGCGCAACACCCCTTGCCGGCACCGCCGGACTACGACTCGGCCGGCGACCGCGGACTACGACGTGACCAGTGACCGCGCGTACTACGACTTGGCCAGCGACCGGTCCAGGTCGGGCTCCAGGTAGATCAGCCGCGCGGACGGGACCTTGTTCCGCACCCGCTGCTCCGCGTCGTCGATCGCCTGCGCCACGTCGGCCACCGAGAGACCGGGGTTCAGCGCGATCTTCGCCGCCACCAGCAGCTCGTCCGGCCCGATGTACTGCGTCCGGATGTGGATGACCCGCTGCACCTTGCCCGCCGCCAGCTCGCCCATGATCACGTCGAGTTCGGCGGGCGCCGCGCCCTCGCCGATGAGCAGCGACTTCATCTCCACGATCAGGATGATCGCGATCGCGCCGAGCAGCACGCCGATGCAGATGGTGCCGACGGCGTCCCACACCGGGTCGCCGGTCACGGTCGACAGCCCGACCCCGAGCAGCGCCAGCACCAGGCCGAACAGCGCGCCGGCGTCCTCCAGCAGCACGACCGGCAGCTCGGGCACCTTCGACTGGCGGATGAACTGCCACCACGTCGCGTTGCCCTTGATGAGCCGGGACTCGGTGATCGCCGTCTTGAAGCTGTACGTCTCCAGGCCGATCGCGACCACCAGGATGATCACCGCGACGATCGGCTGCGACAGCTCCTCGTGCGACTCCAGCTTGTGGATGCCCTCGTACAGCGCGAACACCGAGCCGAGGCTGAACAGCAGCAGCGCCACCACGAACGAGTAGAAGTACCGGTCGCGGCCGAAGCCGAACGGGTGGTTCGCCGTGGCCTTGCGCTTCGCGGTCTTCTGGCCCAGCAGCAGCAGCCCCTGGTTGGACGTGTCCGCCACCGAGTGCACCGCCTCGGCCAGCATCGACGACGAGCCGGTGACCAGGAAGCCGACGAACTTCGCCACCGCGATCCCGGCATTGGCCACCAGCGCGGCGATGATCGCCTTGGTACCGCCTCCTGCTGACACGTCTGCTCCCTCACCCAAGTCCGATTTGTCGGAGTGACCCTAGCCCGCGGGTGACCCTAGTGGGCGACCTTAATCGCCGCCCGCGGTTGCCCGGAAAAGGCGCGTCGGCTCGTCCGCCGTGACGAGCACCGCAGGGTCGGACGCCGGCAGCCACACGGACCGGCCGCGCTCCACCACCAGCGACGCGCCCGACGGGTCGGCCAGCCGCGCGCGGCCTTCCGTGACCAGCAGGATCTGCGGCCCGTCGTGGTCGACGAGGGTCTCTCCGCCGGCCGACAGCTCCAGCCTGGACAGCTCGAACTCGGGGCTCGGCGTGCGGTAGGTCCACAGGCCGGGCGCGGTCTCGGAGCCGCTCTGCACCGGCATGTCGCCGCACGTGAAGTCCAGCACCCGCATCAGCTCGGGCACGTCGACGTGCTTGGGGGTGAGCCCGCAGCGCAGCACGTTGTCCGAGTTGGCCAGGATCTCCACGCCGGTACCGTGCAGGTAGGCGTGCAGGTTGCCGGCGGGCAGGTGGATCGCCTCGCCGGGCTTGAGCACCAGCCGGTTGAGCAGCAGCGCGGCCAGCACGCCCGCGTCACCGGGGTACGCCTCGCCCAGCTCCAGGATGGTGCGGCACTCCAGGTCGAACTCGCCGCGCTCCTTCACGTGCAGCACGCACGCGTCGAGCACCTGCGGCAGCAGGGCGTCCAACGCCGTCTGCGGCAGCGTGATCAGCGTCGTGAACAGGGCGCGCAGCCCGTTCGCGTCCGGCTGCTCGGCCAGCAGCTCGGTGTACGGGGTGAAGTCGGGCGCCTCCAGCGACCGCAGCAGCGCCACGGTCCGCTCCGGCGCGCGGAACCCGGCCAGCGCGTGGAACTCGGTCAGCGCGCAGATCAGCTCCGGCTTCGCCGACGGGTCCTTGTAGTTGCGCACCGACGAGTCCATCGGCACGCCGGCCGCCTCCTCGGCGGCGAAGCCCAGCGCCGCCTGCGACGCCGACGGGTGCGCCTGGAGGCTCAGCGGCTCGTCCGCCGCCAGCACCTTGAGCAGGAACGGCAGTCTGCTGCCCCAGCGCTCGGCGCACCGCGCGCCGAGCTGGCCGGCCGGGTCCTCCGCCAGCAGCTCCAGCAGCGAGCGCGGGCCGTCGGGCCGGATCACGCGGGACGGGTCGCCGGGGTGGGCGCCCATCCACAGCTCGGCCTCCGGGTGCGGCGCGGGCACCTCCCTCCCGAGCAGTTCGGCGATGGCCGTACGCGATCCCCACGCGTACGCCCGCACCGCGTTGTGCAGCAGTTCCACAGCGATTTCCCCTCACACAGCCGGCGCGTACAGACCCGGGCCGCCCAGCGTTCCCGCCGCCAGGCCCAGGTACAGCGCGGCCAACTCGAACCGCAGCGCGAGCAGCGCGGCGCACACCGCGTCGCCGCCGGTCACTTCCTCGGCCGGTTCGAGCACGTCGGCTCCCGGCAAGGTCTCCATGGCGGCCCGCCGCGCGAACTCGGCCTGCCGCCCCTGTCGCACGGCCAGCAGCAGCACGCGCACCAGGCCGTCCTGCTCGTCCTCCGGGTCGGCGAAGATGTCCGCGCCGGACGTGCTCCGCACGGCCCGCCGGTGCAGCACGGACCTGGACAGGGCCTGCGGGTAGCACGCGACGTCGCTGACCACGCCCGCGTAGCAGGCCAGCACGCCCGCGCCGTGCGCGGCGACGGCCGTGGCCGGGTCGTCCAGGCCCCACAGCAGCGGGGAGCGGTCGGCCACCCGCAGCGCGAGCGACTTCGCCGGGTTGACGAACGACTCGTGCATCGGGTGGTCGCGCTCCGCCTCCCGGTCCAGCTCGTCGGCGACCTGCTGGACGTCCACGTCCAGCAGGCGCAACGCGTTCAGCGCCACCACCCACGCGGCGAACCCGCGGGCGAACCCGAAGCCCTGCGGCACCGGCACGCGCGGCGGGACGAGCAGCGCGTGCTGCGCGGCGGACGCGGCCACCGGCCCGTCCGGCTCGGCGGTCAGCAGCACCCGGGCGCCCCGCCGGGCGGCCCGGTCCACGGCCTCCGCCAGCACCACGTCACCGGCGTCCTCGGTGTGCGCGAGCACCACGTCCAGCGCGCCCACCCAGGACGGCACGTCGTCGGTCACCACCACCGGCACCGGGCACTGCGGCCCGAGCAGGGCGGTCACCAGCTTCGCCACGGCCGGCGCGACACCGGGCCGGGTCACCAGGACCAGGGCCCGCGGCCGGTCCTGGAAGACCCGCTTGACGTCCAGGTCGGCCGCCGCCTCGGCGGTGGCCCTGACCTGCGCGCCGGCCCGTGCCGCCGCCCGCAGCAGACCGCGGGTGTCGGCGTCGTCGAGGCGGGACCGGTCGTCCAGCAGGCTGTCGTCGAGCACGGGCGCTCACCCCGCCGTCGGTGCGACAGCCTCGTCCAGCAGGAGCACCGGGATGCCCTCCCGGACCGGGAACGAGCGACCGCACGCCGTGCAGGTCAAGAAGTCGGCCTGCGGGTCCTCGGCCGTGCCGGGCCGCAGCGGCGCGTGCTCCGGGCACGGGCAGGCCAGGATCTCCAGTAGCTGTGCGTCGAGTTGGACGACCACGGTGTTCATCCCCTCACGATCGCCAGGACCTCGTCGCGCAACGCCGCGACCGAGGCCGCGTCGGCGGCTTCGACGTTCAGCCGCAGCAGCGGCTCGGTGTTGGAGGCGCGCAGGTTGAACCACGAGCCGTCGGGCAGGCCGACGGTGAGGCCGTCCAGCTCGTCCAGCTCGACGCCGTCCCGCGCGCCGTACTCGGCCTTGATCGCGGCCAGGCGGTCGGCCTGGTCGGCCACCGTCGAGTTGATCTCGCCGGACGCGGCGTAGCGCGCGTAGTCGGCGGTCAGCGCGGACAGCGGGCCGTCCTGCTCGCCCAGCGCGGCCAGCACGTGCAGCGCGGCCAGCATGCCGGTGTCGGCCCGCCAGAAGTCGCGGAAGTAGTAGTGCGCGGAGTGCTCGCCGCCGAAGATGGCGCCGGTCCGGGCCATCTCCTCCTTGATGAACGAGTGCCCGACCCGCGTCCGGACCGGCTTGCCGCCGTGCTCGCGGACGATCTCCGGCACGGAGTGCGAGGTGATCAGGTTGTGGATGATCGTGCCGCCGGGGTCCTTGGCCAGCTCGCGCACGGCGACCAGGGCCGTGATCGCGCTGGGCGACACCGGCTCGCCGCGCTCGTCCACCACGAAGCACCGGTCCGCGTCGCCGTCGAAGGCGACCCCGGCGTCCGCGCCCTCCTCCCGCACCCGCTGCTGGAGGTCGACGATGTTCTTCGGGTCCAGCGGGTTCGCCTCGTGGTTCGGGAAGCTGCCGTCCAGCTCGAAGTACATCGGCACGACGTCGATCGGCAGCCCGGCGAACACCTCGGGGACCGTGTGGCCGCCCATGCCGTTGCCGGCGTCCACCACGACCTTCAGCGGCCGGGAAGCCGACAGGTCGACCAGTTCCCGCAGGTAGGCGGCGTACTCGGCGAGCATGTCGTGCTCGGAGACCGAGCCCCGCGGCACGTCGGAGGCGTCCGCGACACCGGCCTCCACGTCCGCGCGGATCCGGTCCAGACCGGTGTCCTGCCCGACCGGCGCGGCGCCCGCGCGGCACAGCTTGATGCCGTTGTACTTGGCCGGGTTGTGGCTGGCGGTGAACATCGCGCCCGGCAGGTCGAGCTTGCCGGAGGCGAAGTAGAGCATGTCGGTGCTGGCCAAGCCGATGGTGACGACGTCGACTCCCTGCCGGGTGACGCCGTCGGCGAACGCGGCGGCCAGGCCGGGCGAGGACTCGCGCATGTCGTGGCCGATGACGACGGCGGGTCCGCCGACCAGCCGCGCGAACGCCGCGCCGAACTCGCGGACGACCTCCGCGTCAAGCTGTTCCCCGACGACACCGCGGATGTCGTAAGCCTTGACGATGCCGGACAGATCGCGCACAGCCACACTCCCGGTTTGGCTCTTGACGTGGGCGTCGAAAGCCTACCGGCGCGCGTGTGCGGGTCGTGTTCGGTAGGTTCAGTCGTCGTTGGGATCGGGCAGCACCCGCAGGTGACCACGTCGGATGGTGCCCGCGGGCACCTCGGGAGGGTCCACCGGCCGGTCGGCCCGCCCCGCTTCCCGCACCGCCTCGGCGAGCGCGGTCAGGTCGTCCACGGTCGGCTCGGGCGCCCGGAACTCGCCCTGGTGGCGGACGACCTCCCACCCGCGGGGGGCCGTGAGCCGCAGGGCGTGCTCCTCGCAGAGGTCGTAGCTGTGCGGCTCGGAGTAGGTGGCCAGCGGCCCGACGACCGCCGTGGAGTCCGCATAGGCGTACGTGAGCGTGGCGACTGCCGGGTTAGCGCACCCGGTTCGCGAGCACCGTCTCACGCTCCGCACGGCGGGGACGATATCGCGTCCCGGCTGAGGTGTGTTGGATTACCTCCGGCGCGGCGGTCGGACTTCGGCAAGTTCGCAGGTCGCCGACAGCCTGACGGCCCTCGCCAACTACCCTCTACCCCGTGGTGATGGCCAGAGGTTCGCGACGTCAAGGTGCTCCGCGGCGGCGCAGTCGCGACCGCCACGGCCGAGGCCTCCGCGGCCCGCTGTACCCGGCGACGCTGCCGGCGGCCAGGAGCCGGGCCGAGCGCTTCGACGCGCTGGTCCTGGAGGCCCTGGAGCCCATCGAGGCCAGGTGGCGGACCGAACTGACGCAGCTCGACGTGGCCGTGGACGACGTGCCGGACGTGCAGACGACCTCCGACGACGGGGACGTGGTCGAGGACGGCAACGTCCCGCTGGCCCGCCTGCTGCCGGCCGGGCAGGACCGCAGGGCCCGGATCGTGCTCTACCGGCGTCCGCTGGAGGCACGGGCGAAGGACGGCGCAGACCTGGCCGACCTGGTGCACGACGTGCTGGTGGAGCAGGTGGCCAACTACCTCGGCCTGGACCCGGACGTGATCGACGGCGAGTGATCCCCGCGGCGCCAACGGGTGGCGGCCGAACCGGTGACCGGCTCGGAGCCGGCGACCGCGGCACGAGCACGCGCTCCGCCCGGCTGACCGGCTGACCGGCGTCACCGCCGCCGCGACGGAATGGCCGTCAGCACGGTGAACAACGCCGCCGCGGCCTGCACCAGCAGCAACAGCTCACGCAACGTGCCGGACGCCTCCACCCGCACCTCGGAGGCCGTCGCCGGCACCGGCACGCCCACCAGGTGCCCCCACGCCCGCACGACGGCCACCGGCCGGCCGTCGACCGAAGCGCTCCACCCCGGCTCCTCCTCGGCCGCGATCACCAGCAGCCGCCCCTCGGGGCCTTCCGACACCCGGACCCCCACCTCGGGCGGCGCGGACTCGACCGGCGCGATCCCCGGCGCGCCCAGCGCATCGGGCGGCGTCCCCCCGGTCCGGGCCCGCCGCGCCAGCTCCGGCGACAACAGCACCGCGTTCCCGGCCGCCAACTGCACCCGGAGCACCGGCCGACCGTCCGACATCGGCGGGGCCACCGCGACCAGGTCGCCCACCAGGTCCTGCAACCGCTGCCCGGCGGCCCGGTCCGGCAGCACCACGAACGCCACCCCGGACGCGGCGACCTGCGCCAGCGCCGTCCGGACCACCTCCCCCGAGCCGGACGTCAGCTCCCGGTGCCACCGCTCCAACCGCGCGGCACTGGCCGGCCCCGGCACAAGATCGTCGTCGCCGAACGCGGGCAGCCGCCCGGACACCTGCCGGGTGGGCGTGCCGAGCACCAGCACCGACCGCCCGGTCCGGGGCAGCTCCTGCTCGACGGTCGTCGGCAATTGCGCGGAAGACGCCGTCAACGGCCCGGACCGCAACCCCACGAACCCGAGACAGGCCATCCCGGCCACACCGACCACGCCCACCAGCCCGACCACCCGGGCCCAGGGCACCGGCACGGCGTCCCGCCGGCACGCGGCCAGCACCACCCACAGCAGCCCCCACGAGGCGACCACCAACGGCGCGCCGGTCCACCCCGACGAAGCCGGTCCCCCGGTCAACGGCCGCACCGACACCGTCCGCAGCACGATCACCGCGAACCCGGCCAGCACCACCAACGCCACCCCGGGCAGCATCGCCCGCGCCGGCCTGAGCACCAGGACACCCACCGCGAACACCACGACCAGCACACCCACGAACGCGACGGACCCCGGTCCACCGGGCCGCAACGTGAGCAAATCCGCCCACCCGACCGGCGCGCTGTCCAGGTGCGCGCCGATCCCGTGCAGCACGACGGACGGGTGCTGCAACACCACCGCGGGCCAGGGCAGCAGCAACGCCATGGGCAGCAGCACGACGGTGAACAACCCGGCCACCCGCCGCCGCCCGTCGCCGGCCCGCCCGGGAACGACCACGAACCCGACCAACGCCCCCAGCACCACCAACGCGTGCGTCAGCGGCGAGAACGCCCCCATCGCCGCGACGGCCAACGCCGTCCCGGACGCCACCGGCAGCCACGCCGCCCCGGCCCCGCCCCGCAGCACCGAGAACACGCCGGCGAACACCAACGGCGCCAGGATGTGCACGACCACCACGTCCAGCCGCCCCTGGGAGACCGCCGAGGTGGCGGCCGGCAGCAACCCGTAGGCAGCCGCGACCACCGCGCGGACCGGCCGCCGCACCGGCACCCGGCGGGTGGCGACGTAGGCGGACAGCCCGGCCAGCGCCGAATCCCCGATGAACAGCACGGCGACCACCGCGGGCGGCCCGCCGAGCAGCACCCCCAACGTCCCCAGCACCGCCAACGCCGCCGGCGCGGGAGCGGTGGTCCCGCCGGCGACCGGGTGCCAGGCGGCCAGGTAGGCGGACCACGTCGACGCCAGGTCGGACACGGGCAGCAGCCGCCCGCCGGACAGGTCCAGCCCGATCCGCCCGGCGTTCGCCAGGACCCCGAACATCGCCAGCCCGACCACCAGGACCAGCGGCGGCCCCAGCACCAGCGACCACAGCATCCGGGCCCGGTCGACCTCCACGAACACGACCGAGGGCGCGCCCCGCGGCACCGGTGACGGCCGGGGCCGGGGCGACGGCCGCAACGACCCGGGCAGCGCCGCGTCCACCGGCACCGTCGTCGCGGGCAGCCGCAGCCCGCCGGTCACCCGGACCGGCCGCCGCCGGGACAGCATCCCCGCGGGCAGCGCCGAGGGGCCGACCGCCCGACGCTCCACTTCGGACGGCGGCGACCACACGGCCGGCCGGACGTCGTCCTCGGGCAACCGCCCCAACGCGGCATCGGCCTCGACCCGCCGCCGGATCAGGTACGCCGAGGCGCCCCGGATCGCGTTGCGCAACCGCGTGACCCGGCTCGTGAACAGCCCGCGCACCACGCCCTTCACCGGCCGCGCGGCACGGGCGGCCCGCAGCCGGGCGCGTCCGCCCACCAGGTACCCGACGGCGCCCAACTCGCCGTGTGCGTCGGAGAACCGCCGCAGGAGCAGGAATCCCAACGCCCGCAGGAGCCCCAGCACCACGAGCCGGGGCAGCCCGAGCGCGAACGACACCGTGCCGCAGTTCACCAGGAACGTCCGCAGCCCGTGCGCCCGGTCGACGCCGTGCAACGCCGGACCCGGCCGGGCCGCGACGGCGTCCAGCCGCCGCATCCCGCGCCCGGCGGCCCGCACGTGCCTCATCCGGGCGACCGGCACCGACAGCACCAGGTGCCCGGCGAGATTCACCCGCCACCCGAAGTCGATGTCGTCCCGCAGCAGCGGCAGTCGCCGGTCGTAGCCGCCCAGCGACTCCCACACCGCGCGCCGGATCAGCGACCCGGCCGACGACACCGCCAGCGCCTCGGTGCTCTGCTCGAACGACCCGGCCAGCGCCACCCCGCCGATCCCGGTCTGCCGGTGCCCAGAGGCGTCCGTCGACACCCCGGCCTCGACCACCAGCCGCGGGTCGGCCCAGTCCAGACTCAGCGGACCCAGCACGGCGGCCGACGGCGACACGTCCGCCGCCGTCAGCAGCACCGACAGGCAGTCCGGCTCGGGCGCGCAGTCGTCGTGCAGCAGCCACAGCCAGGCGCCGGGATCGCCCCAGCGCTCGACCGCGTGCGACACCGCCGCGTGCACCGCTTCGCCGAACCCCGTGCCGCGCGGCAGCGTCAGCACGCCGTCGATCACCCGATCGGGACCTTCGGCCGCTTCCGCCAAGAGTCGGGCGGTGCCGTCCAGCGACCCCGTGTCGACCGCGACCACGTGCCGCGGCCGGGGCCGCTGCCTGCGCAGCGCGGACAGCGCCGTGCCCAGCCACTGCTCACCGTCGTGGCACACCAGCACTGCCAGCACGGGCGCGGTGCGCAGCCGTGGAGTGGCGCCGCTCGTCAACTGCCGCTCCTCGTTCGTCCGACCGGTCCGTGGAACGCCCACGGTAAGCCGGCGCGATCACGGAGCGGATCACACGGCGCGCTTCTTGAGCTTCCTCCGCTCGCGTTCGGACAGCCCGCCCCAGATGCCGAAGCGCTCGTCGTGCTGCAACGCGTACTCCAGGCACTCGGAGCGCACCTCGCAGCCGAGGCAGATCCGCTTGGCCTCCCTGGTGGAGCCGCCCTTCTCGGGGAAGAACGCCTCCGGGTCGGTCTGCGCGCACAGGGCGCGCTCCTGCCAGTCCTGCTCGTCGGTCGCGTCGAAAAGATCGGTCAACACGACCGGCTCCTGCGCCGGCGCGTCACCGTCCACGTCACGACCCCCGTCGAATTCCCGCATACCGTCCGCCTCCTCGCCTTCCGCTCTCCCCGGTTGGCGGACACCACTCGCCGTCCCCACAACGACGAATGACACCGATGTGATTACACCTGTGTCACAACACGCGGTCAAGCCGAGTCCACAGGACGGGGGATATTCGCGCGGATGGCCGCAAAACCCTTGACTAGCAGCACAGACGGTGATTCAGGCGGCACGCCGAGCGACCACGGCCGCGCGGATGGCCGATGGCCACCCCTATCTGCCACCGGATCGGGGAGGCCACACTGGAAGGGTGAAGCGATCAGCGGTGCGACCGAGTCCACTGTTCCTCAGCCTGCTCGCGGTGACGGTGGCAGGCGCCGTGCTGACCCTGTTCGACGACTCCGACGCGGCGTTGATCGGGGGAACCGTCCTGTTCGTGCTCGGCGGCTGGGCGGTTTCGCTGTGCCTGCACGAGTTCGGGCACGCGATCGTCGCCTACCGGGGCGGCGACTACGCGGTGAAGGCGAAGGGCTACCTGACGCTGGACATCCGCCACTACACCGACCCGATCATGTCCATCGTGCTGCCGCTGGTGCTGCTGGCGTTCGGCGGCATCCCGCTGCCCGGCGGCGCGGTGTGGATCAACCACCACGCCCTGCGCAACAAGCGGGTCGAGTCGATGGTGTCGCTGGCCGGCCCGGTGAGCAACCTGCTGCTGGGCGCGCTGCTCAGCCTGTCCGTGCTGCTCTTCCAGCCGCCCGCCGGCCTCGCCGCCGCCCTGTCCTACCTGGCCCTGCTGCAGATCTTCGCGTTCGTGCTGAACATCCTGCCGATCCCCGGCCTGGACGGCTGGGGCGTGATCGAGCCGTACATGTCGTACCAGGCGCAGCAGTTCGGCGCGAAGGCCCGGCCGTGGGCCCCGCTGGTGCTGTTCGCGGTGCTGATCGGGTTCCCGAGCATCGCGCGGGTGTTCTTCGACCTCGCGGACGCGGCGTTCGTGGTGGTCGGCGGCGAGCCGCTGTGGGCGCAGGTGGGGCAGGCCACGTTCATGTTCTGGCGCTGAAAAAACACCGTGGCGGCACCGTGGAAGGATGGCGTCCGTGAAGGTCGTCGTACTGGTGGGCGGGGTCGGCGGGGCGCGTTTCCTCGTCGGCCTCAAGTCGTTGTTGGGTGCGCCCGAGCACGAGATCACGGCGGTGGTGAACACCGGTGACGACGTGTGGATGCACGGGTTGCGGATCTGCCCCGACCTGGACACCTGCATGTACACCCTGGGTGGTGGCATCGACGTCGAGCGCGGCTGGGGGCGGTCGGGCGAGACGTGGGCGGTCAAGGAGGAGCTGGCGGCCTACGAGGCCGACCCGACCTGGTTCGGGCTCGGCGACCGGGACATCGCGACGCACCTGGTGCGCACGCGCATGCTCCGCGCGGGCTACCCCCTGTCGGCCGTGACCGAGGCGCTGTGCCACCGCTGGCAGCCCGGCGTGCGGCTGCTGCCGATGTCGGACGACCGGGTGGAGACGCACGTCGTGGTCCCCGACGGGGATGGGACGAAGGCGATCCACTTCCAGGAGTGGTGGGTCAAGCACCGGGCGGCGCTGCCCGCGCGGTCGTTCGCGTCGGTGGGCGTGGACACCGCGACGCCCGCGCCCGGCGTGGTCGACGCGCTGATGGGCGCGGACGCCGTGCTGATCGCGCCGTCGAACCCGGTGGTGAGCGTGAACACCATCCTGGGCGTGCCGGGGGTCCGGGACGCGCTGCGCAAGACCGAGGCCGGGGTGGTCGGCCTGGCGCCGATCGTCGGCGGGAAGCCGCTGCGCGGCATGGCGGACGCGTGCCTCGACGCGATCGGCGTGGAGACGTCCGCCGAGGCCGTGGGCCGGTACTACGGCTCGCGCAAGACCACCGAGAAGGGCGTGCTGGACGGCTGGCTGGTGCACACCGGCGACCGTTCCGACGTGCCCGGCGTGGCGGTGCGCGCGGTGCCGCTGCTGATGTCCGATGTGGACGCTACGGTGGCGATGGCCCGTGCCGCCCTCGAACTCGCCGGAGTCCCGGTTGCCTGACGATCAGACCCACCGCCCGGCCGACCACGCGGCGGCCGGCTCGCTCACCGTGCTGCCCGTGACGGGGCTGCCGGAGTTCCGGCCCGGTGACGACCTGGCGGCGGCGCTGGCGTCCGCCGCGCCGTGGCTCGCGGACGGTGACGTGGTCGTGGTGACCAGCAAGGTGCTGTCCAAAGTGGAGGGCAGGCTGGTCGCCGTGCCCGCCGACCCGGAGGCGCGGGACGCCGTCCGCCGCTCTTACGTGGAGTCCGAGGCGGTCCGCGTGATCGCGCGGCGCGGCCGGACGTTGATCACCGAGAACAAGCTGGGCATCGTGCAGGCCGCGTCCGGGGTGGACGCGTCGAACGTGGCCGGCGACGAGATCGCCCTCCTGCCGGTCGACCCGGACGGTTCGGCGGCTGCTTTGCGGGCTGCTCTGCAGGCTGCTTTGGGAGTCTCGGTGGCCGTTGTGGTGACCGACACCATGGGGCGGGCCTGGCGGGTGGGGCAGACCGATGCCGCCATCGGCGCTTCGGGGTTGGCGGTGTTGCACCGATATGCGGGTTCGGTGGATCTTCAGGGCAACGAACTGGTGGTGACCGAGGTTGCGGTCGCGGACGAGGTCGCCGCTGCCGCCGATCTGGTGAAGGGCAAGCTCGGGGCCGTTCCGGTGGCTGTGGTGCGTGGGTTGGCCGTGGTTGACGACGGGTCTTCCGCTCGTGACCTCGTTCGGCCGGTTTCCGACGACCTGTTCCGGTTGGGGGTGGAGGAGGCGGTGGCCCAGGGGCGTGCCGAGGCGGTGTTGGTGCGTCGGTCGGTGCGGTCGTTCACCTCTGCTCCGGTTTCTGTGGATGCCTTGCGGCGGGCTGTTGGCGCGGCGTTGACCGCTCCTGCGCCGCATCACACTCGGCCGGTGCGGTTTGTGCACCTGCGTTCTTTGCGGGCCGAGTTGTTGGATGCCATGCGGGAGCGGTGGGCTGCTGATCTGCGTGGGGACGGGTTGTCCTCGGCGGCGATCTCGCGGCGGTTGGCCCGTGGGGATTTCCTGCGGTTTGCGCCGGAGATTGTGTTGCCGTTTTTGGTGGTGGATGGGGCGCATTCTTATCCCGATGCTGTGCGGTCGGCTGCCGAGCGCACTATGTTCACCATTGCCGGTGGGGCTGCGGTGCAGGGGTTGCTGGTGGCGTTGGCCGGTGAAGGGCTTGGGTCTTGTTGGGTTTCTTCCACGTTGTTCTGTGCTGACGTGGTTCGTTCGGTGTTGGGGTTGGATTCTTCTTGGGAGCCGTTGGGGGCGGTGGCGGTGGGGCATCCTGCTGAGCCGTTGGTGGTTCGTCCTGCTCGGTTGGACGAGGGGTTTGTTTCGTTGTGAGTTTGCATGGCGATGCTGTTTCAGTGTTGTCGCAGTGGCGGCCTGGTGGGCGTGATCAGGAGGCGTTGCGGCAGGCGTTTTTGGGGTTTTTGGCTGGTCGGGCGGATGCTTGTGCGCGGTCTTGTGCTGCTGGGCATGTCACGGCTTCTGCCCTGGTCTTGGACGCTACTGGGGAGCGGGCGTTGTTGACCTTGCATCCTCGGGTGGGGCGGTGGCTTCAGCTCGGGGGGCATTGCGAAGCCTCCGATACTTCCTTGGTTGGAGCGGCTTTGCGCGAGGCTACCGAGGAGTCCGGGATTCGAGGGCTTCGGATTGAGCCGTTGCCTCTTCATCTGGATGTGCATCCGATTACTTGTTCGTTGGGGGTGCCTACTCGGCACTTTGATGTTCGGTTTTTGGTGCGGGCTCCGGTTGGTGCTCGGGCTGTTCGTAGTGCCGAGTCGGTGGATTTGCAGTGGTGGCCGTTGGATGCCATGCCGGCTAATGTGGATGATTTGCGGCCGATGATCGAGGCTGCGCTTGCTCGGTTGCGGTGACTTCAAGCGTCGCGGATACGCCAGGTCGAAAAGCACGCTCGCCGCTGGGCTGGCCGCCAAGGATGATCACAAGAGCAGGACTCGGGCGTCGTGTCATCCCCGTATGGCCCAATGCCACTAACTTTAGCCACGTTTTCACAGCTCAGATCGATCCAGAGGACGTTCAGCTCGACCGGATCCGGGCCATCCCGGACTCGTTGGGGCGAGAGGCGACCTGGGGATCTGCGCCTGCGCGATGCAACTATGTCCTAAGTGGACAATCTTTCGTAGTGTCATCCGGCCTGTTCGGCGGACGAACCTGGCCCTGACCAGCGGAAAGCTTAAGTTAGTGGCATTGCCGTATGGCCTGGTCAAAGACCACCACCCTTTTCCTGGGGATGCAAGCGAAAAGCGTGCTTGCATCCCCAGGAAAAGCGCGGTTCCCTGCGGGCAGGCCATACGGGGATGACACGCAGCCCAACTGGGGGTGTGCGCGCTGCGCGCGCAACTGCTGAAGAGCGCGGGGCACGCGCCTGGGCGTTGGGTTAGCTGTCGCCGTTCAGGCGTTGGGTCAGGCCTGGTGGGCGTTGGTCTTGGCCGCCCGAGAGGCGTTGAGACAGTGATGGTCTCGACGTTTCCACCTGTTGCACCGTTGGCACTGGGCCTGGTGCGACCCTCAGCTCCGGTACCGGCGGCGGTTCGTAAGCCGGTGGGGCTGGGGGCGCGGGTGCCTGCGGGTGGGGTTGGGGTTGGCCTTGCGGCGGTGGCGGGGGGGCTGCTCCGCCGGACGCTACCTGGGCTGACAGGACCATGGTCGAGTCCGGGTCTGCCATGCGGGGGTCGGCGGCGTTGACCATGCTGCGCGGGATCTGCTGGGTGGCCGACGAGTCCATCGGCGACGTCATGTTGTCCGGCGTCACGACGTGGATGCCACGTGCACGAGCACGGGCTAGCGCCGCGTCGGCCCGAGCGCGGGGGTCCATCCGGATCTCTCCTGCGTTTCCCTTGGGCCGGCGTCGGGCGCCGGCGGCTGCTGGTGGTGACGCTCGCCGACAGGGGCTGGGCCCGTGCCGCCAAGGTGCTCATGCCAGAGTATTCGCAAACTACGGGTGGAAGTAAGCGGAGGAGGAAAAACGGCATGTCGGAGCTGCAAGGCGCCGAGGCGGTGGTTCTGGTCGGGGGCAAGGGGACTCGGCTGCGCCCGCTGACCCTCTCTGCCCCCAAGCCCATGCTGCCCACGGCCGGGGTGCCGTTCCTCACCCACATGCTCTCCCGGATTCGGGAGGTCGGCATCACGCATGTGGTGCTCGGCACCTCGTACAAGGCCGAGGTGTTCCAGGAGCACTTCGGCGACGGGTCGGCGCTCGGGCTCGAACTGGAATACGTGGTCGAGGACGTGCCGCTGGACACGGCGGGCGCCATCCGGAACGTCGCCCACAAGTTGCGGGAACGCGACGTGATGGTGTTCAACGGCGACATCCTGTCCGGTGTGGACCTCCGTGCCGTGCTGGACACCCATCGGACGACTGCCGCCGACGTGACGCTGCACCTGGTGAAGGTCGAGGACCCCCGTCGGTTCGGGTGTGTGCCCACCGACGCCGAGGGGCGGGTGACGGCGTTCCTGGAGAAGACCGAGAACCCGCCGACCGACCAGATCAACGCGGGCTGCTACGTGTTCCGCCGCGCTGTCATCGACGCCATCCCGGCGGGCCGGCCGGTGTCGGTGGAGCGGGAGACGTTCCCCGGTCTGCTGGCTTCCGGTGCGCGGCTCCAAGGGCACGTCGACACGTCGTACTGGCTGGACCTGGGCACGCCCGCCGCGTTCGTGCAGGGGTCCGCCGACCTCGTGCGCGGTGTCGCGCCGTCGGCCGCGTTGCCCGCGCCGGCCGGTGACGCGATCGTGCTGGCCGGGGCGAAGGTGGACGCGGACGCCGTGGTGACGGGTGGCGCGACGATCGGTGCCGGCTGCACCGTCGCGGCGGGCGCCGTGGTGGACGGCTCGGTGTTGTTCGACGGGGCTGTGGTCGGCGAGGGTGCTCGTGTCCTGCGCAGTGTGGTCGGGGCCGACTCGCTGGTCCAGGCCGGTGCGGTGGTGTCGGACGCGGTGATCGGCGACGGCGCGGTGATCGGCGCCCGGTGTGAGTTGATCGGTGGCGCCCGGGTGTGGCCCGGGGTCGTGCTGCCCGAGGCAGGGGTGCGGTTCTCCACCGATGCCTAGGACGTGGCGTCCCCCGTTCCCGCTGGACGTGGCCGGGGTGCTCGGGCCGCTCCGGCGGGGGCCGGGTGACGTCGCGTTCCGCGCGGAGGACGGGATCTGGTTGACCGCGAACACGCCGGTCGGGCCCGGGACGCTGCACGTGACCCGGCCGGACGACGTCGTCGGGCGGGCGTGGGGTGACGGCGGCGACTGGCTGCTGGACCGCCTGCCGGCGATGCTCGGCGCGGAGGACGACGACTCGGCGTTCGAGGCCCACCACCCGTTGATCGCCGAGACCCGTCGTCGGCTGCCCGGTTTCCGGCTGGGCGCGTGCGGGCGGGTGTGGGACATGCTGCTGCCGGCCGTGCTGGAGCAGAAGGTGACCGTGGTCGAAGCCCACCGGTCGTACCGCGAGCTGTGCCGCAAGTTCGGGACGCCCGCGCCGGGCCCCGCGCCGGCCGGGATGCGCGTTCCCCCGACGCCTCGGGCCGTCCTGGGCATCACGGACTGGGAGTGGCACCGCGCGGGCGTCGACGGGGCTCGGCGGCGGGCCCTGATCGCTGCCGCCCGGGTGGCGCACCGGCTGGAGGGGGCCGCCGAATCTCGTGGTGAGGTCGGGCGGGCGTTGCTGTGCAAGGTGCCGGGCATCGGGGTGTGGACGGCCGCCGAGATCGCGCAACGGGCGTGGGGTGATCCGGACGCCGTCAGCTTCGGCGACTTCCACCTCGCCGGCCTGGTCGGCTGGGCGCTGCTGGGCCACCCGCTGGACGACGACGGGATGGCCGAGATCCTGTCCCCGTACCGCCCACAACGCCACCGCGCCGTCCGGTACGTGGAAGCGTCGGGCGCTCGAAAGCCCCGCTTCGGCCCCCGCTTCGCACCCCGCGACTACCGCGCGATGTGAGACGGGTCCTCGTACCGCACGTGGTGATGGGAGGGCTCGTCACCCGCGCCGGGTGACCAGCTTCAGCCGCAGGCCCAGACCGGCCTGCACGGCCAGCCGCAGCGGAGCCCACAGCGGACCCTGGTGGCGGTCCGCCAGGTAGCGGTACGCGCTGCTGTGGTGGGCCGCCAGCATCCGCGTGGACGCGCGGGCCGTCGAGTGGCCGCCGATGTGGACCACTTCGGCTTCCGGCACGTACACGTTGAGCCAGCCGGCGCGCCCGATGCGGTCGCCGAGGTCCACGTCCTCGAAGTACATGAAGTAGCGCGGGTCGAAGCCGTCGACCGAGTCGAACGCCTCGCGGCGCAGCAGCAGGCACGAGCCGGACAGCCAGCCGGCGGTGCGCTCCTGGATCGACGCCTTCTCCTGCCGGTACTCCCGCGTCCACGGGTTCCCCGGCCAGACCTTCGCGAACACCGCGTGCCCGAGCCCGCGCCCCAGCGACGGCAACTGGCGCGCCGACGGGTACACCGCCCCGTTCGGCTCCCGGATCAACGGCCCGAACGCCCCGCCGCGCGGCCACCGCTTGGCGGCCTCCAGCAGCACGTCCAGGCTGCCCGGGGCCCACGACAGGTCGGGGTTCGCGACCACCACCCACCCGTAGTCGTCGGACAGCGAGGCCACCCCGCGGTTCGCCGCCGCGCCGTAGCCGAGGTTGCCCCCGGTCGGCAGGAAGGTCACGTGGTCGGACTCCGAGGCCGCGCGCTCCGGCACGCCGTCGGTGGAGCCGTTGTCCGCCAGCACGACCGACACCGGCCGGGTGGTGGCCCCCGACAACGTCGACAGGAAGCCGTCCAAGGTCTCACCGGGCGAGTAGGTGACGGTCACGACCGCCAGTCCGTCTCCGTAGCGCGTCACGCCGGCCACCCTAGTGGTGGTGGAGGTGGTGCACGACGGCGTGCCCCTTGCCGCGCGCGATGAGCCACCGGTTGACCGGCACGGTCAGCACGAACGCGACGACCAACGAGAACGCCAGCGCGCCCCAGAACAGCCAACTCGCCAGCCCGGCCGCCATCGCGCCCGGCACGACGACCATCACCCCGTTGTCCACGATCTCCATGACCAGGATCGACACGGTGTCGGCGGCAAGTGCGGTCTTCAGCGCCACCCGGAACCCGACGCCCGCGCGCAGCACGCCGCGCAGGGTGAGCGCGTAGCCGAAGAAGAAGGCGAGGGCTACCGCCAGCACGATGGTGCCCCAGTCGGGCAGCCCCAGGGCGGTGCCGATGACCATGCCGAGGACTTCGCCGATGGCGCAGCCGGTGAGGCAGTGCAGGGTCGCCGAGATGGCGGTTTTCCATGATTCGTCCATGCGCGGAACCATACCCCCGTGGGGTATTGAACGCACACAGGGAAAGGGAGAGACATACCCGACAGTGGAGATCAGCGGCGGTGCGCCGCTCGCACGCCGCCCGGTGCCGGACGTATCAGCGGCGGTGCGCCCGCACAGCCCGCTCGTACGCGAGCCGGTGCCGGGCCGCCGAGGTCGACCACGAGAAGTCCTTGGCCCGCACCAGGGCCGCCGTCGCCAGCGCGTCCCGCCGCGCCGGGTCGTCCAGCAGCTCGCCCAGCGCCGCCGCAATGTCACCGGCCCCGACCCCGCAGTACGCGACCGCGTCCCCGCCCACCTCGGGCAGGCTCAGCCGGCGCGTGGTCAGCACCGCCGCGCCGCAGGCCATCGCCTCCAGCACGGGCAGGCCGAACCCCTCGCCCAGCGACGGGTACGCCACCACCTCGGCCCCGCCGAGGAAGCCCGCGAGCTGCGCGAACGGCAGGTACCCGGCCCGGATCACCCGGATCCGGTGCGGCACGGCGTCCAGCGCCCGCTCCACCTGGCTGTCCCACCCCGGCTGCCCGGCCAGCACCAGCGTCGGCGGGTTCGCCCGCCGCCGACAGGCCTGCGCGAACCCGCGGATGAGCGCGGGCACGTTCTTCCGCGGCTCCAGAGCACCCAGGAAGGCGACGTACGGGGCGTCGCCCAGCGACAGCGACCGCCGCACCACCGCCACCTCGTCCGGCGTCGGCGGGTGGAACCGCTCGGTGTCCACGCCGTGCTGCGCGATGTGCAGCGCCCGCCGGTCCGCCCCGGCGACCCGCGCCAGTTCGTCCGCCGTCGCCCGGCTCGGCACGACGCACAGCTCCGCCCGCCGCAGCGAGGCCCGCGTCCACGCCCGGAAGAACCGCGCCTTCACCGACGAGTGCAGCACGGGGTCGGTGAAGAACGTCGCGTCGTGCAACGTCACCACGGACGCCGCCCGGTTCGCCAGCGGCACGGTGTAGTGCGGCGAGTGCACGACCCCCACGCCCAGCCGGGACGCCAGGCGCGGCAGCGAGGTCTGCTCCCAGGTCAGCCGTGCGGTGCGGGTGGCCACGGCATCGGTGGCGGTGATGATCCGCGACCGGGACGCGAGCCGGCCGTACAGCTCGGCGTCGCGGGGCTGGCACACGACGCTCAGCCGCGCCCCGTCCGCGTCCAGCGCCGCCACCAGCGAGTCCACGTACCGACCGACGCCGCCCCGGTCCGTCGGCACGGCCGTGGCGTCGATCAGCACGCTGGGTTCGACGGGTGACACGCGAGGAAGAGTACGGGTGGCGACTCGGCGGTTGCCGGGGAATGGCTCAAACGGGACGGGGCCGTCCGAGGGACAGGTGCGTCGCCCACACCTCACGCGCCGCATTCATCCAGGTGAAGTGCTGTGCACGGGCCAAACCTGAAGCCACCATGCGGTCCGCTACACCTGCTTCCGCCAACACCGAGCGCAGTGCCCGGACCAGCGCCGGCTGGTCGCCGCGTGGGACGACCAGCCCAGCCCCGCCACCCACTTCGACCAGTGCCGGCGCGTCCGAATGGACCACCGGCACGCCCGCCGCCATGGCTTCGACCACGGGCAGCCCGAAGCCCTCGGCGAGGCTGGGCGCGGCCAGCACCGCCGCCCGCCGCAGCACGTGCGCCAACTGCGGGTCGCTCAGCCGGCCGAGCAGCCGGACGTGCGGCGCGCGCAGGTCCACGCCACCCCAGCCCTGCGGCCCGACGACCACCAAGGGGACGTCCACCTCCGCCGTCGCGGCCACCAGCGCCTCGAACCCCTTGCGCGGCTCGATCGTGCCCACCGCCAGCACGTACCGCGGAGGCAGCCCGGGGACCGCCTCCTCCGCCCCGAATTCGGTCACCCCGTTGTGCACGACCCGCACCGGAACCGGTCCGGGCGCGTATCGGCGCAGCTCATCGGCCACGGCAGCGGTGGGAACCACGATCGCCGAAGCCCGTGACACCGCCCGGCTGATCACCTTGCGGTGCCACGTCACGCCACGGGCGGTCAGTGTCTCCGGGTGCGTCCACGGCACGACGTCGTGCACGGTCACCACCACCCGGCCACGCGGCGGCGCGAGGGGCGTCGGCGCGTGCACGGCGTCCCCGCCGGGCCAGTACGGCACGCCGTGCTCCCACGCCGCGATCAGCGCCCGCCGGGGCAGCGGCAGCACCCGGGGCCCCGACACCCCCGGGATGACGGCCGCGCTCACGTCAGCCTGCCTGCTCACGACACCGGTGACCTCCCACCCGTCCGGGGCGGTCGCGGCCAGCGCGGCGGCCAGCTCACGGGTGTACCGGCCGGTCCCGCCGGGCACCGGGGCCAGCAACTGCTCGGTCAGCACAACCAGGTTGGGCACATCGCGTACCGTCTCACGCCGTGTCGATCCCCAGCACGACGGTGGTCGTGGTGACGTGGCGTGGCCGCGACCACATCACCGCGTGCCTGGACGCGCTCGCCGGTCAACGTCCACATCGGACACTCGTGCTGGACAACGCCTCCGACGACGGCACCGCCGACCTCGTCGCGGCCCACCCCAGCGCGCCGGAGACCATCAGGCTCGCCCGGAACCGGGGTTACGCGGGCGCGCTCGCCGCCGTGCTGCCGGAGATCGACACCGAGTACATGGCGTGGCTCAACGACGACGCCGTCCCGGACCGCGGCTGGCTGGCCACCCTCGAAGACGCCCTCAACGCCACCCCGGAAGCCGCCGCCGCCACGTCCTCCCTGCTGCTGGCGGACGGCTCCACCCAGTCCGTGGGCGTGACCCTCACCGCCGACGGCCACGGCGCCGACCTGGTCCTGGCCGGCCGCGAGGTGTTCGGCTTCTGCGGCGGCGCGGCACTCCTCCGCACGGACGTCCTCAGAGCGAACGGCGGCGTCCCCGGCGGGTTCTTCTGCTACTACGAGGACACCGACACGGCCTGGCGGCTGCGCCTGGCAGGGCACGAGGTCATCTCGGTCGGCCCCGCCCGCGTCCACCACCGGCACGGCGCGAGCACCAACCCCGGCTCCCGCCTGTTCCACCGCTGGAACGAACGCAACCGCCTGCTCATGCTGCTCCGCTGCGCGCCCGCCCGGGTGGCGCTGACCGAGCTGGTCAGGTTCGCCGTGCTCACCGCCGTCCTGCCGACCCGGCGCGGGCCGAAACCGGCCAACTTCCAGGTGCCCCTGCGCCTTCGAGTGCTCGCGGAGGTCGTCCTCCGACTGCCGGTAACACTCGTTCAACGGGCCCGGATAGGCCACCATGCCACCGTGTCCCGCACAGCGGTGTGGCGCGACTGGGCGGGCCGGTAGAAGGGCTGGCCGGCGGCGCTGTGCGGCTTCGTCGAACGCGGCGACATGCGCGAGACTGGCGAGCACCTGCCCACCGGGTCGTTCGAAGGCCCGATCTGTCGAGCGGAGTGATGTGGCCGAGTACGTCGAGGTGCGGACCGAGGACGGCGACCTGGTGCCGTTCGAGCTGGACGAGGAGTACGACGGCCCGGTCCGCGCGGGGCGGCGGTGGGACGCCGCCGTCGGGAAGATGGACGAGACGCTCGAAGCGGGCATCGACCGGGCCAGGAAGGTCGCCAGGACGGTGGCCGCGAAGATCGGCAGCATGCCGAGCCCGCGGCCGGACAAGGTGGCCGTCGAGATCGGCCTGAAGGTCGGCTCCAGCGCCGCGCTGGCCATCGCGAAGTCCTCCGCCGAGGCCCACATCAAGATCACCGTCGAGTGGCAGCGGGACAGCCTGCCCGCGCCGCCGGCCGAGGACGAGCCGGACCGGGAAGACTCCGACAACGAGGCATAGGGCACCTTCGTCGAACACCCGGACCTCCATGAGGCAGGCTTAGCACGTGGAGCGAGCGAGCCTGCCTGACGTGTCGGTGGTCGTGGTGAACTACCGCGGGGCCGACGACACCATCACCTGCCTGCGCGCCTTGTTCGCCGACCTGTCCTACCCGGCGGACAAACTCCAGGTCATCTGCGTCGACAACGCCTCGGGCGACGGCGGCGCGGACCGCATCCGGGCGGCCGTGCCGCAGGCCGCGGTGGTCGAAGCGCCGGCCAACCTGGGCTTCGCCGGCGGCTGCAACCTGGGCGCGGAGCGGGCCACCGGGTCGGTGCTCGCGTTCCTCAACAACGACGCCCGCCCCCACCCGGACTGGGTGCGCGCGGCGGTCCGCGTGCTGCGGTCCGAGCCGACCGTGGGCGCGGTCGCGAGCAAGGTGCTGGACTGGGACGGCCGGGCGGTCGACTTCGTGGACGGCGGCCTGACCTGGTTCGGCATGGGCTACAAGCGGCACGCCGGGCAGCCCGACGACGGCTCCCACGACGTGCCGCGCGACGTGCTGTTCGGCACCGGCTCGGCGCTGCTGGTCCGGGCGGAGCTGTTCCGCGAGCTGGGCGGGTTCGACGAGCGCTTCTTCATGTTCTACGAAGACGTGGACCTCGGCTGGCGGCTGAACCTGCGCGGCTGGCGGGTCCGCTACGAGCCGACCTCGCTGACGTACCACAAGCACCACGCCTCGATGTCCACCGTGGACACCAGCCGAGAGCTGTTCCTGTTGGAGCGCAACGCGTTGGCCGCGCTCTACAAGAACGTCTCCGACGAGACCCTGGCGAAGGCGCTGCCCGCCGCGCTGGCCCTGGTGGTCCGCCGGGCGACCGCGCGGGGCGAGATCGACCCGACCCAGTTGGAGATCACCCGCAGGCCCGCCGACCCGGCCGACGACGCCGCGCCCGTGCCGGTGTCGCGCCAGGCGCTGGCCGGGTTCCTGGCGATCGACCAGTTCGTGGAGCTGCTGCCGTCGCTGAACGAGTCGCGCAAGGTCGAGCAGGCCAAGCGCCGGGTGTCGGACGCGGACCTGGTTCCGTTGATGCGCAAGGCTTTGGAGCCCGCCTACCCGCTCGAACGCTATCTCGCCGCGCACGACGTGCTGGTGGACGTGTTCGGCATCGAGGAGCTGTACGGACGGCCCCGGCGCATCCTGATCATGACCGGTGACGCGATTTCCGAGAAGATGGCCGGCCCGGCGATCCGCGCGTGGAACATGGCCGACGTGCTGTCCGACGAGCACGACGTCCGCCTGGTGACCATCAACCCGCTGTGCGCGCCGCCCGACGCCCCGTTCGACGTGCTGGGCGTGCGACCGCGCGACATCGACCCGCACCTGGTGTGGGCGGACGTGATCGTGTTGCAGGGCCACGCCTTGGAGTTCCTGCCGCAGTTGAAGACGCCGGAGTCCACCAAGATCGTCGTCTGCGACATCTACGACCCGATGCATCTGGAACTGCTGGAGCAGGGCCGCGACGACACCGACGAGCAGCGCGCGAAGGACCTGATCGGCGTGACCAAGGTCCTCAACAACCAACTGGAGCGCGGCGACTTCTTCCTGTGCGCGTCGGAGCGCCAGCGCCACTTCTGGCTGGGGCACCTGGCGTCCATGGGCCGCCTCACGCCCGCGCTGTACGACACCGACCCGACCGTCAAGTCGCTGCTCGCGGTGGCCCCGTTCGGGTTGTCCGGCAAACCGCCCCAACGCACCGGACCGGGCCTGCGCGACACGCTGGGCCTGGACGCCGACGACAAGGTCGTGCTCTGGGCGGGCGGCGTCTATAGCTGGTTCGACCCGCTGACCCTCATCCACGCCATGGACCGCCTGCGCGCCAACCACTCCGACGCGCGCCTGGTGTTCCTGGGCATGAAGCACCCCAATCCCGAGGTGCCGGACATGGACATCGCCGGCCGGACCAGGGCGTTGGCCAAGCGGCTGGGGTTGGTCGGGTCGCACGTGTTCTTCAACGAGACGTGGGTGCCCTACCAGGACCGGCAGAACTGGCTGCTGGACGCGGATTGCGGCGTCACCACGCACTACGAGCACGTGGAGACCACTTTCGCGTTCCGCACCAGGGTGTTGGACTACCTCTGGGCGGGCCTGCCGATCGTGACGACGGACGGCGACTCGTTCGCCGACCTGGTGTCCCGTGAAGGCTTGGGTGTCGTGGTGCCCTCCGAAGACCCGGCGGCGCTCGCGGACGCCCTGGAGAAAGTCTTGTACGACAAGGACTTCGCCACAGCCTGCACGGAACGCATAGCCGGCGTCCGCGAACGCTACACCTGGGAGGCGGCCTTGGCCCCGCTGGTCGACTTCTGCCGCAACCCGAGGCCCGCCGCCGACCGCCTGTCGGGCAGCGCGCCGATGGTCCGCAACCGCCCGCTGGGCCGCCGCGAGAAGCTGCAACGGGACGTGCGGCTGGTGCGTGAGTACCTCGACCAGGGAGGCGCCGCCGAAGTGGCGAAGCGCGCCACCGGCCGCGTGCTGAAGAAGCTGCGCGGCCATGGTTAAACCGCTCAAGGTGCTGATCGACGGCACGCCGCTGCTGGGAGACCGGACCGGGATCGGCCGCTACACGTCGGCCCTGGCCGAGGAACTGGCGTCGATGCCGGAAGCGGTCGAGGTCCGCGCGGTGGCGTTCACCCTGCGCGGGTGGCGTGCGCTGCGCACCGTGCTGCCGCACGAGGTGGTGGCCCGCGGCCTGCCGGTCTCGGCCCGGCTGCTGCGCCAGTTCTGGCTACGGGGCCCGTTTCCCCCGGTCGAGTTGCTGGCCGGCCCGACGGACGTCATGCACGCCACCAACTTCGTGCTGCCCCCGACGATCCGGGCGGGCGGCGTGGTGACCATCCACGACCTGGCTTTCCTGGACACGCCACAGGATTTGCCCCCGTCCGACCGGAGGCTGCCGGAACTGGTGCGGAAATCGGCGATGCGGGCGGACATCGTCTGCACACCGACACAAGCCGTGGCGAACGTGGTGGTCGACCGCTTCGAGGTGGACCCCGAGAAGATCATCGTGACCCCGCTGGGCGTGGACCCGGCCTGGTTCGCCGCCCGCGCGCCGTCGGACGGCCTGCGTTCCAGGTTGGGTTTGCCGAGCGAGTACCTGCTCTTCGTAGGCGCTCCCGGACCCCGCAAGGGTTTGGCGACTTTGTTGGAGTCCCACGCGGCCAACCCTTCTTTGCCGCCCTTGGTGTTGGCGGGCCCCAGCCGAACCGGCAAGGACGGCCGTGTGCTGCGCACCGGTTACCTGAACGACGTGGATTTGCGCAGCGTCGTCGCCGGCGCGGCCACGCTGGTGTTGCCGTCGAAGGACGAGGGTTTCGGCCTGCCGGTGCTGGAAGCGCTGGCGTGCAACGTGCCGGTGGTCTGTACGGATGTGCCGGCGCTCCGGGAAGTAGCCGGTGGGCACGCCGTGCACGTGCCGGTCGGCGATGTGGACGCTTTGGGTCAGGCCCTGGTGGATGCCGTAGAGACCCCGCCCACACCAGCGGACCAGGCAGCACGACGGGCGCACGCGGCCGAGTTCACTTGGCGCAAAACAGCGGAACGAACCTTGGACGCCTACCGCTTGGCGGCAGCCGCCCGGCAGTGACAGCTCGACAGCCGGATCGCGCCGACACCCATCGGCACCCAGCGTTCCCCGGTGTCGTCGCACTCTTCACAGTGGTCGGCCGGAGCCAGGACCTTCAACTCCCGGCTGATGTCCTCGACCAGCCGTTGCGCGCCGGCTTCGGTCAGGCCCAGCAGGACTTGGTCCGGAGCCTGCCCGATGGACACGAAGACGGTCTCCATGCCCCGGTCCGCGTACGTCATGAGCGGCGTATCGCTTCGGACGTGAGCCACATGAGCAGCCATTACCCCTCCTCAATTGGGTGGAATTCCTTCTGCTAGGTTGCCGCCAACCTCGATCTGCCGCAACCTTTGAAGGAATAACATTCCAAATTTCACACGTTCGAGGGACAATGACA
This sequence comes from Actinosynnema sp. CS-041913, assembly GCF_050942485.1. Classification (NCBI taxonomy): domain Bacteria; kingdom Bacillati; phylum Actinomycetota; class Actinomycetes; order Pseudonocardiales; family Pseudonocardiaceae; genus Actinosynnema; species Actinosynnema sp. CS-041913. The sequence continues at coordinate 8,362,536 of NZ_CP192037.1, forward strand.
CCGAAACAACGACGCCTCGCCCGCCGACTACGCCAACTGCGGCACAGCGCGGGCGTGAGCATCGAGGACGCAGCAACCCGCCTGGGCTGCAAGCAACCCAAAGTCACCAAGATGGAACTCGGCCAGCTCGGCGTGAAGCCCGACGAGGCCCGGCTGCTGTGCGAGCTGTACGGCGCGGGCGAAGCGACCACCACCAGTATCGTCCTGTTGGCCCGCAACGCGAAGCAGCGCGGCTGGTACCAGAGCTATGACGAGGCGGCCAGCCCGGAGAACATCGAGTTCGCCGAACTGGAAACCGACGCGGTCAGTGTCTCAGCCTTCCAAGTCGACCTGATCCCCGGTCTGCTCCAGACCCCGGAGTATGCCCGCGCGGTGATTCGCGCCGCCCACCCCGACATCAGCGACGAGGTGCTGGCGCAACGGGTCGAACTCCGCACCAAACGCCAGAACCGCGTACTCGACTTCACCCTGGCGGTGTGGGCCATCATCACCGAGGCAGCCCTGATCCGCGCGATGGGTGGTGCTGGGGTGCACGTCGCGCAACTCAAGCATCTGGCGGGACTCGCCACGATGCCCAACGTCCAGTTCCAGATCATCCCGACCCGTGCGGGCGAACACATGGCCATGGGTGTGCCGTTCGACTGCTTCCGGTTCGATGACGGCTACGGCACTGTGGCGATCGACCACCTGACCGGGACGTTGTTTCTGGAGGAAGAACCCGATGTTGAGCGGTATAGGCTGGCCTTCCAGCATCTGTGCGGTGTCGCGCTGAGCCAACAAGACTCGCTGGCGATGCTCCACCGCTATGCCAAGGAGGAACACAGCGAATGGGAACCTCGGAGCTGACCTTCGGAGCCTGGCGCAAGTCGACCCACAGCGGCGGCAACTCGAACTGCGTCGAAGTAGCCTGGCGCAAGGCCACCTACAGCGGCGGCAACTCCAGTTGCGTCGAAGTCGCTCACACCCCGGACACCGTCGGCGTCCGTGACAGCAAGAACCCGGACTCAGGCCTTCTGACAGTCCCCCGCACAACCTGGCTGACCTTCCTGGCAACCCTCAGGTGACCACCCTGTCCGCCGTAGCGAACACCCTGCGCACAGCGGCGGACACCCTCCCCATAACCCTCCTCGGCGAAGCAACAGACGCCACGGAGGAAGCCGCCACCACCCTCGCCCTGGCAACCACCGGCACCACCCAACCGGAACTGATCCAAGCGGTAGCCACCTTCACCGACGCCTACCAACAAGCCCAACAACTCCTGCTCCAGGCAATAGCCCTACGCGACACCCTCCACGCCATCGCCAACCGCCTAGCCGCCCCCACCACCCCATCCCCGCCACCACCACACCCACCCGCCCGAGTCGACCAGATCCGCCGCTCCCTCCCCAGACGCCCGGAGGGCAGCGAGACCCAAGGCAGGTGGCTAGGCCCCGGCACGGACGTCACCGTCCTCCGCAGCGGCAAGGGCGACGAGTGGTACGACAAGGCACTCGCCTTCATCAAAGGCATGGGTGGTCGAGGTCGGGTCTTGATGCTCGCCACGCACGTCGAGGTGAAGCTCGCCGTCAGGATGCGAGAGGAGCGGCGAACGCAGGAGACCGTGATCATCGATCGACAGGTGTGCGGACGACGTGAGACTGATAGCCACCTCGCCAACACCTGCGACAAGCAGCTCAAGCACATCCTTCCGCCCGGCACGACACTGACCGTGGTCGAGCACGACGGAACCCGTGTCGTCTACCGAGGAGAAGAATGAACTTCATCGCCTCATGGGGTGTCCACAACGAGAGCGACCTGCGCGCCGGCAACCGGATGACCGTGACCACATCTGCCGACGTCGAGGCTTTGGTCGAACGGCTGGCCAAGGCGACATCCCAGGCAGCGAAAATCATCCACCAAGCCCGCCCGCCGGTCCGGTCCGCCCTCTCCGGCGAACTCGAACCCGACCACATGCTCTGGGCGGGCATCTGGCAGGGCTACGGCTACTTGATCTTCGGTGACGACGAAGACCTCTGGTTCCCCGTCGGCGATCCGGCCTCGCCGGTCTACCACTCCGACTCGGATGAATACGACGCCGGCAGCGGCCTGCCAATTGAGACGTTCACCGAGGCGTTGAAAGAATTCCTGGCGACCGCGCACCGGCCGACCTGTGTGGAGTGGCGCGCGACGCTATGAGGTCCGCACCGGCCGGTCCGCCGGGCTGCCGTTGAGCACGGTCCAGGAAATCTGGCGGGAGCCGGTCACCGCGCAGACGCGGCGCAGGAAACGTTGGCGCTCGCCGTCGGAGCGCTGCGCGGAGGCGTCAGGGAGTCGCCCGTGGTCGGACATGACGGAAAGGTTCTCGCATCGGTTGAGCGCAAAACCAGTGCGACAAGGCACCTCCACTCCAACGGCCCAACCGACCATCCCGATTGGTCACTCCCCGCGTTCGCTGGGATGATGCCCGCCATGAGTTTCACCGCAGTGTGGCCGATTCGCGACCCGGACGACACCGAGGCCGCCGACGAGTTGACCGTCGAGTCCCCGGACGACGTGGACGCCCTGCTCAGTCGCCTCGCCGAGCCCGGCGCGGGCCCCGCGGTGATCGAGCACCAGGACCGGCCGCTGATGGACGACACCGAAGGGCTCCTCGGCGAGCCCGGCCGGACCAAGATCCCGGACCACGACGTCGCGGCGGCCGTGCACGGCGGCTACGGCTACCTGACGTACGCCGATCCCGACCACGACTACTCGACGCTGAAGGGCGAGCCGGACTCGCCGGAGTACCGCTCCGAGTACGTCGACTACCCGGCGGGCGCGGGGGTGCCGGTCGAGACGCTTGCCCTGGCGCTGAAGGACTTCCTGGCCACCGGCCGCCGACCGGGCTGCGTGGGGTGGCAGGCCGCTTGACCGGGTGGCCGACCGCCCGACCCCGACGAACCACGACCCCGACGAACCAACTGACCGCGGCAGACCGACCGGCCTACGACACCAGGGTCGGCCGGTCGATGCCCCAGCGCGACTCGGAGAACGCGCGCATCCCTTCGACCAGGCGCTCGACATCGTCCGACGGGCGCACCACCAGGCGGAGGAACTGTCCGGACAATCCGAGCTTGTCGGAGCACTCCCGCACGAACACCTGGTGCTTCACCAGCAGGTAGTCACGCAACTCCGGCCCGCCGACCTCACCGATGAGCTTCACCAGCAGGAAGTTCGCCTGCGACGAGAACACCTCCAGGTCCGGCACCCGCGACAGCTCGCTGCCCATCCGGTACCGGTCCAGGGACAGCTTCACCAGGCTCTCCTGGTAGTCGTCGGCGTGCTCGCGGAACATGAAGATCACCGCCTCGGCCACCGAGTTCAGGTTCCACTTCGGCAGCGCGGCGGCCATCCGCCGCGCCAGCCCCGGATTCGCGACCAGGTAGCCGAACCGCACGCCGTGCAGCCCGAAGTTCTTGCCCAGCGACTTCAGCACCACCACGTTCGGCCGGATGGCCGCTTCCGCGGCCACCGAAGGATTCCGCTCCACCTCGACGAAATCGATGAACGACTCGTCGACGACGACCAAGTCCAAATCGGACAGTTCGTCCAAGAACCGCACGACCTCCCGGCGCGGCAGGTAGCCGCCGTCCGGGTTGTTCGGGTTGCACAGCACGGCGACCCGCGAGCCGCGCGACCGGATGAACTTCACGTACGCGCCGAGGTCCAACTGGAAGCCCTCGTTCTCCGGCAGCGGGAACATGTCCACCCGCTTGCCCGACTCCATCGCCTGGTCCGTCCACCGCCCGAACGTCGGCACCGGCACCGCGATGGACTCCGCCACCCACAGCCGGTCCATCCACGTGATCAGCTCGGTCGACCCGTTGGACATCGCCATCGTGGCCGGGTTCATCCCCAGCACCGACGCGAGCTGCGCGGCGATCGCGCCGGCGTCGCTGGGGTAGAACTTCAGCACCGATTCCAGGTCGCGCGCCAGGTCCGCGAACATCTCCGGGGTCGGGAAGTAGGGGTTGCACGGGATGCAGAAGTCGACCAGACCACGCGCGCCCTCCCCGAGCCGGCGGGACAGCTCGAAGTACGACGGGCTGTGCGCGGTCTGCCGGAACACATCACTGTCCATGCTGTGCCGCACGCGACCACCACTCCCCGGCTCGTCGGTCCTTCACCGGGGTCTACGTGCGCTCACCACGACCGGTTCAGGGCACCGCTTTCGCCGCGAACGCCGCCCGCAACGCCTCCTGCCACGGCCGCAACGGGGTCAGGCCCGCCGCCGCCCACGCCTTGCCGGACAGCACCGAGTACGCCGGGCGCGGCGCCGGGCGGGGGAAGTCCTCGGTGGCACAGGGCCGCACGCGCTCCGGGTCGGCGCCCAGCTCGGCGAAGACCGCCCGCGCGAAGCCGCACCACGTGGTCTCGCCGCCGCCGGTCGCGTGCAGCACCCGCGACCGCACGCCGCCGCCCGCCACCAGCCCCGCCAGCTCGACCAACCCGGTCGCCAGGTCCAGCGACCAGGTGGGTGAGCCGCGCTGATCGTCCACAACGGACAGCACGTCGCGCTCGCCTTCGAGCCGCGCGATGGTCTTCACGAAGTTCGGACCGCCCGCGCCGTACACCCACGCCGTGCGGACCACCCAGGACCGTTCCCACGTCTGGAGAACACGCTGCTCCCCGGCCAGTTTCGTGCGCCCGTAAGCGGAACGCGGCCCGGTCTCGTCCTCCGGTTCGTACGGGCGGTCGCCGTCGCCCGGGAAGACGTAGTCCGTGGACACGTGGATCAACGGCACGTTGTGCTCGCCGCACGCCGACGCCAGCAAACCCGGCCCCACCGCGTTGACCGCGAAAGCGCGGTCCTCGTCGGTTTCCGCCGCGTCCACCGCCGTGTACGCGGCGGCGTTCACCACGACCGGCTTCATCTTGCAGTCCCGCGCCGAGGAGGCGAACGACGCCACCGCGTCGACCACCGCGTCGGCGTCGGTCAGGTCGAGTTCCGACGACGACGGCGCGTGCACCAGGCCGCCCGCCGGGGCCACCGCCGCCACATCGCGCCCGAGCTGGCCTCGGCCGCCCGGCACCAGGAGTGCGATCACGTCAGCCGGCCAGTGCCGCGCGCTGCTTCAGCGGCTCCCACCACGACCGGTTGTCCCGGTACCAGGCCACGGTCGCCGCCAGGCCCGACGCGAAGTCGACCCGCGGGGCGTAGCCGAGTTCGGTGGCGATCTTGGTGATGTCCACCGAGTACCGGCGGTCGTGGCCCTTGCGGTCGGTCACCGGCTCGACGAACGACCAGTCCCGCCCGGTCGCCTCCAACAGCCGACCGGTCAGCTCGCGGTTGGTCAGCTCGGTGCCGCCGCCGATGTTGTAGACCTCGCCGCCCCGGCCGCCCTCCAGCACGAGCTGGATGCCCTGACAGTGATCGTCCACGTGCAGCCAGTCACGGACGTTGAGGCCGTCGCCGTACAGCGGGACCTTCTTGCCGTCCATGAGGTTGGTCACAAAGAGCGGGATGACCTTCTCCGGGAACTGATACGGCCCGTAGTTGTTCGAGCACCGCGTGATGCACACCGGCAGCCCGTGCGTGCGGTGGAACGCCCGCGCCAGCAGGTCCGAGGAGGCCTTCGACGCGGAGTACGGCGAATTCGGCTCCAGCACGTGGTCCTCGGTCCAGGAGCCTTCCTCGATCGTCCCGTACACCTCGTCGGTGGACACGTGGACGAACTTCGCGACGTTCGCCTCCAGGGCCGCTTGGAGCAGCGTCTGGGTGCCCAACACGTTCGTGAGCACGAAATCCGCGGACCCGGAGATCGAACGGTCCACATGGGACTCGGCCGCGAAGTGCACGACCACGTCCGTTCGGCCCATCAGCCCGGTCACCAGCTCGCGGTCGCAGATGTCGCCGCGCACGAACGTCAGCCTCGGGTCGTCCGCGACCGGCGCGAGGTTGGCCTCGTTGCCCGCGTAGGTGAGCTTGTCCAGCACCACCACCTCCGCGTCGGCATAGGCCGGGTACGCGCCGCCCACCACTTCCCGCACGTAGTGCGAGCCGATGAAGCCGGCCCCACCCGTCACCAGTACGCGCATGGTCAATGCCCTTCCACAGCGGTCGTCCATCGCAGTCTGTCACGGTGTTAACCCGTGCAACCCACTCCGCCGTTACAGCGTCTCCCGTATTAAGGGGAATGGCAGGTCTGACGGCCGCGTCGCCACTAACCTGGAAACAGCAGCCGTGCACACGGGGGAGGCAGCACCAGTGGACAGCAGTGCGCCCAAATCGGCCGCAGGTCCGGCCGCTTTGCGTGTCCTCGTGCTCACAGGACGTTCACTATTGGCCCTCGTGTCGGCCGCGGTGCTCCTGGTCACGTGGTACGGCTGGAGCTATCTCCGCGACATCGACGAGGGCATCGTCACCACCGACGTCATCCCCTCCTCCGTGGCCGAACAGGGCGCGGCCCGCAAGCCGCTGGACGGCGCGATCGACATCCTCCTGGTGGGCGTGGACAGCCGCACCGACGCGCAGGGCAACCCCCTCTCCGACGAGGTGCTCGCCCTGCTCAACGGCGGTGTGGCGGACGGCACGCTGAACACCGACACCATGATTCTGGTCCACATCCCGCAGGACGGCACGCGGGCGGTCGCCATCTCCTTCCCGCGCGACGCGTACGTGGAGATCGCCGACGGCTTCGGCAAGCACAAGCTCAACTCGGCGATGGTCCGGCAGAAGAACGAGACGTCGCAGCGGCTGCGCAACGAGGGTGTGGCGGACGAAGCGCGGATCGAGCGCGAGGCCACCCAGGCCGGCCGCCGCACGCTCATCAAGACCATCGAGGGCCTGACCGGCGGCGCGGTCACCGTGGACCGGTACGCCGAGGTGAACCTGGCGTCGTTCTACGAGGTGACGAAGGCCATCGGCGGCGTCGACGTGTGCCTGAACAAGGCGACCAGCGACTCCGACTCGGGCGCGGACTTCCGGGCCGGGCAGCAGACCATCGCGGGCGCGGAGGCGCTGTCGTTCGTGCGGCAGCGCGGCGGCCTGCCCGGCGGCGACCTGGACCGGATCGTGCGCCAGCAGGTGTTCATCGGCGCGCTCGCCCGCAAGGTGCTGTCCACCGGCACGCTGACCGACTTCGACAAGCTGGAGCAGCTCGTCACGGCGGTGAAGAAGTCGGTGGTGCTCAGCGAGCGCTGGAACATCACCGAGTTCGCCGAGCAGATGCAGGGCCTGGTGTCGGGCAACATCCAGTTCCGCACCATCCCGGTGGGCCCGCCCACGGACACCTGGTACGACGGCAACGTGCTGCCGGTCGACCCGGCTGCGGTGCGCCAGTTCATCAAGGGCCTCGCCACCGACCCGGCGCCGACGTCGACCGTGCCGTCCACCACGCCGAGCGGCCCGCCGGCGTCCGCCATCACGGTGCAGGTGATCAACTCCTCCGGGGTCGTCGGCCAGGCCGCCAACCTGCTGGAGGTGTTGGCGAACAAGGGTTTCAGCCGAGGCCAGGCGACACCCGGCAACTACCTGGAGAGCACGGTCGTGCAGCACGCCCCCGGCGAGCGGTCCAGTGCCGACCGGGTGATCTCCGCGCTCGGCGGTAACGCGACGGCCGCCGAGGACGACTCCGTGCCCAGGGGACAGGTGCGGGTCTACGTGGGCGCCGACTTCTCGCCGCCCGACGAGTCCGACCCGGCGTCGGCCGGCGGGGTGGCGACGAACGGCGTCCAGACCACCACCGCCACCCCGCCGATCACCGCCGACGGTGTGGTCTGCGTCAACTGAAACACCCCGCCTCCCCTCGTCACCGGACTCCGACCGGCGGAAGGTGGTTAGCCTGATCGGACAACGTCGCGCAGACTAGGAGGGCCGCCCGTGAAGGCCGCGGTGATCACCGGACGGACGCTGGTCGCGTTGCTGTCCGCGGCCGTGCTCGTGCTGGCGTGGTACGGCTGGGCGACGGTCAAGCGCGTGCAGGACAGCGTGAACACGACGGACGTGCTGGCCGAGCTGTCCGACATCCCCAACGCGCCTCCCGCCGAGGACGGCGCGCTGGACATCCTGCTGGTGGGCAGCGACAGCCGCACCGACGCCCAGGGCAGGCAGCTCCCGGACCGGGTGCTGCGCGAACTGCGGACCGAGGCGACCGACACGGTCAACACGGACACCATGATCGTCCTGCGGGTGCCCCGCAACGGCGGCCAGGCGCACGCGGTGTCCATCCCGCGCGACGTGTCCGTGCCGATCCCGGACCACGGCGAGCAGAAGATCAACTCCGCGTACGGGGTGACCAAGTTCTTCACCATGGAACGGCTCGCCGCCGAGGGCGTGCGGGACCTGGAGGAGCGGTCCAAGCTCGGCGACCAGGCCGGGCGGAGGGCGCTGGTGCAGGTCGTGCAGGACCTGACCGGGGTCCGGGTCGACCACTACGCCGAGGTCAACCTGTACGGGTTCTACCTGTTGACGCAGGTCATCGGCGGCGTCGAGGTGTGCCTGAACCATGCCACCAGCGACCCCGACTCGGGGGCGAACTTCCGGGCGGGCGTGCAGACCGTCTCCGGCGGCGACGCGCTGGCGTTCGTGCGGCAGCGCAAGAACCTGCCCGGCGGCGACCTGGGCCGGATCACCCGGCAGCAGGTGTTCCTGAAGGCCGCGATGTCGCAGTTGCTGTCGGCGGGGACGTTCACCGACCAGGGCAAGCTGACCGGTCTGCTCGACGCCATGTCCAAGTCCGTGGTGGTGGACGAGAAGTTCGACCTGGGGACGCTGGCCGGGCAGGCGCAGGGCCTCGCGGGCGGGAACGTGGAGTTCACCACCATCCCGGTGACCGGGGTCGGCACGGTCAACGCGCGCGGCCAGAGCGTCGTGACCGTGGACCGGGAGCAGGTGAAGGCGTTCGTGGCTCAGGTGTTGGGAGAGAAGACGCCCGCGCCCCCGCCGGCCGCGACGATCGCGACGACCGCGCAGAAGTTCGGCGGCGGCGGCGTTGTGTCGCTCGACGGGCCGCGCCGGGAACTGCGCCAAGGGCCGCCCTGCGTCGACTGACCCCGGCCGACCCCGACTGACCCCGCCTCGAACGGGCCGCCGGCGGATGGCAGGGTGGACGCCATGACCGTCACGGAAACCCTGCTGACGCCGCTGTTCGCCGCGGGCCCCGGCCGGCCGCTGATCACGCACTACGACGACGCGGCCGACACGCGGGTCGAGCTGTCCCGTGCGACGATCGGCAACTGGGCGGCGAAGACGGCGAACTGGCTGCGCGACGAGCTGGACGTGGAACCCGGCGACCCGGTGGCGGTGCTGCTGCCCGCGCACTGGCAGACCGCCGGCGTGCTGCTCGGCGCGTGGTGGTGCGGCGCGGCCGTGACCGACGACCCGGCCGGGGCGAAGGTGGCCTTCGTGCCGCCCGGCGCGGTGGCGTCCGGTGCCGGTGTGACGGCGACGGTTTCCTTGCACCCCATGGGTTTGGGCTGCGGGGCGGAGGTCGACTACGTGGACGAGGTGCGGGTGTTCGGCGACGAGTTCATGCCGTGGTCGCCCGTTCCGGGCACGACACCCGCACTCGGGAAGTCCACTGTGGACGAAGTGGTCGCGGAGGCCCGGCAGCGGGCGGCGACGTTGGGCATCACGGCGGACGCGCGGGTGCTGTCCACTGTGGAGTGGACGCAGCCGGACGGTCTGCTGACCGGTTTCCTGGCCGTGCTGGCGGGCGGCGCGTCGCTGGTGCAGTGCAGCAACGCCGACCCGGACCGCCTCCCGGCGCGGCGCGCCACCGAGCACACGTCACTCGACCTCGTCGGCTAGCCCGGCCGAGCCTGGTTCGCCGAAACCGTCTGTCCGACAACGATCTGGACCACGACGAACCAGGCCGGCCTCAGCACTACACTTCGGCGGTCCGCTTGCGCCGGACGAGCCGGTCGACGGTGAGCGAGCCGCCGTTGAAGCCCAGCGCGAGAGCCGCCACGCCGAGCGCGAGCACGAGTTCGTAGCCGCCCTGGCCGAGCAGCCCGTTGGGCAGGTGCACGATGATCAGCGCGCCGAGCATGTCCAGCGCCAGCAGGACACCGACCACCGGCAGCCCCGCGCCCGCGATCAGCAGCGCGCCGCCGGCGAGTTCGACCAGGGTCGCGAACCAGGCGGAGACGGTGGGGAGCGGCACACCCATGCCCTGGAAGGCCTGGGCGGTGCCGTCGAGCCCCCACTCGGTGACCTTCTGCCAGCCGTGCGCGAAGAACACCACGCCGACGCCGATCCGTCCGATGAGTGCCGCGACGTCCCGAACCATGCCTGAGATCCCTTCGTTCGATGGCAGTGCGCGACCGACGTTATATGAAGATTCAACCAAATCCGGCATTTGGAGCAAGGTTGACAGCATCCCGACAGGGGCGTAGAAAACCAGACAGTTAGATAACCAACCGGTTGGGTACACATGGCAGACGACCCGCTGAGCATCACCTTCGCGGCCTTGGCCGACCCGACCCGCCGAGCCATCCTGGCCCGCCTGGCGGAAGGGGCGGCCACGGTGAAGGAACTGTCCGCGCCGTTCGCGATGAGCGGCCCGGCCGTGTCCAAGCACCTGCGGGTGCTCGAACGGGCGGGCCTCATCGTGCGCGGTCGCGACGCGCAGTGGCGTCCCTGCACACTCGACGCGACGCCGTTGCGCGAGGTCACCGAGTGGGCCGACGGCTTCCGCCGGTTCTGGGACGAGAGCTACCGCCGGCTGGACGCCTACCTGGAACGGATGAAGGAGCAGCAAGATGACCACTGACACCGCTTCGCAGTGGAGCACGCCGTCCGCCGTGGAGGTAGCGGTCACCAGGACGTTCGACGCGCCTCAACGGCTGGTGTTCGACGCGTTCACCAAACCGGAGCACATCGTCCACTGGATGCTGGGCCCGGAAGGCTGGACCATGCCGGTCTGCGAGGTGGACCTGCGCCCCGGCGGCCGGTGGCACATGGTCTGGCGGCGGGAGGACGGCACGGAGATGAGCATGACCGGCACCTACCTGGAGGTGACGCCGCACTCGCGGACCAGGCAGACCGAGTCGTGGGGCGGCGACTGGGCGGAGACCGTGAACACGACGCAGTTCATCGCCTCGGGCTCGCGGACGACCGTCGTGCAGACCATGAAGTTCCCGTCCGAGGCCGAGCGCGACCGGGCCACGGAGACCGGCATGAAGAACGGGGCGGACATCAGCTACGACCGGCTGGCGGGCTACCTGGCCACGTTGGGCGCGTAGCGGAGCGCCCGGAGGCGACGGTCTTCGTCTCCAAGCCGTTCCGGACAACCTCGGCCGCCGGGCCGGTGTCCCTCGATGAAACCGTCGAGGGACACCGACTGCGACAGCACTACGCAACCGGAAGGGAACGCACCACTAGCGGTTGAGCAGCGCCCGAGACATCACAACGCGCTGGATCTGGTTGGTGCCCTCGTAGATCTGGGTGATCTTCGCGTCACGCATCATGCGCTCGACAGGGAAGTCCCGCGTATACCCGGCCCCACCAAAGAGCTGCACGGCGTCCGTGGTCACCTCCATAGCCACATCGGAAGCGAAGCACTTGGCAGCAGCCGTGATGAAGCCGATGTTCGCCTCCCCACGCTCAGCCTTGGCCGCAGCCACATACACCATGTGACGAGCCGCCTCGATCTTCATCGCCATGTCGGCCAGCATGAACTGCACGCCCTGGAAGGAAGAGATCGACGTGCCGAACTGCTTGCGATCCTTGACGTAGGCCACGGCGGCTTCCAAGGCGCCCTGCGCGATACCCACCGCCTGCGCCCCGATGGTCGGACGGGTGTGGTCGAGGGTGCGCAGGGCCGTCTTCAGGCCCGTGCCCGGTTCGCCGATGATGCGGTCCGCCGGGATCGTGCAGTTCTCGAAGTGGATCTCGCGCGTCGGCGAGCCCTTGATGCCCAGTTTCCGCTCCTTCGAGCCCACCACGAAACCGGGGTCGTTCTTGTGCACCACGAACGCCGAGATGCCCTGGGACTTCTTCGGCGCGTCGGGGTCCGTCACCGCCATCACCGTGTACCAGGTGGACTCGCCGGCGTTGGTGATCCAGCACTTCGTACCGTTGAGCACCCAATGATCGCCGTCCAGACGAGCGCGCGTGCGCATCGACGCCGTGTCCGAGCCCGCCTCGCGCTCCGACAGCGCGTAGGACGCCATCGCCTCACCGGACGCGATCGACGGCAGTACCTGCTGCTTCAGCGACTCCGACGCGGACAGCAGGATCGGCATGGTGCCCAGCTTGTTCACGGCCGGGATCAGGGACGACGACGCGCAGGCGCGGGCCACCTCCTCGATCACGATGCACGTGGCCACCGAGTCGGCGCCCTGGCCGTCGTACTCCTCGGGCACGTGCACGGCGGCGAAGCCGGACTTCACCAGCGCGTTCAGCGCCTCGACCGGGAAGCGCTCCTGCTCGTCGACGTCGGCCGCGTGCGGCGCGATCTCCTTGTCGGCCAGCGACCGGACAGCCTCGCGCAGCGCCTCGTGCTCCTCCGCGAGCTGGTAGGTGCCGAAACTCGGGTCCACGTTAAGTTACCTCCCGGTAGGGCCTGCTACCGAGATGTTAGCGCGCGTTCACCGCAGGCACCCGTGTGCCGTCGACAACAGGGCACGAACCGGCTAGAGCGCCGCCCGCAGCGCCTCGTCCTTCTCCAGCACCAGCCGCTCCAAGGACGCCTGGAACGACGCCATCCGGTCCTGCAACACCGGGTCGGAAGCGGCCAGCACGCGGACCGCCAGCAGGCCCGCGTTGCGCGCGCCGCCGACGGACACCGTCGCCACCGGCACGCCCGCCGGCATCTGCACGATCGACAGCAGCGAGTCCATCCCGTCCAGGTACTTCAGCGGCACCGGCACGCCGATCACCGGCAGCACGGTCGCCGACGCCACCATGCCCGGCAGGTGCGCCGCGCCGCCCGCGCCCGCGATGATCACCCGCAGCCCGCGCCCGGCGGCCGACGTCGCGTAGTCGAGCATCCGCTGCGGTGTCCGGTGCGCGGACACCACGCTGACCTCGTACGGCACGTCGAACTCCGCCAGCGCCTCGGTGGCCGCCTTCATCACCGGCCAGTCCGAGTCGCTGCCCATGATCACGCCGACTGACGTCACTGCTGTCCTCCGTGGATGTCGTACCCGTCGAGCCACACGCCGTCGGACAGCCAGCGCGCCGCGAGCCTCGCCCGCTCCCGCACCTCGTCCATCCGCTCCCCGAGCAGCGTCACGTGGCCGATCTTGCGTCCCGGCCGCTCCGCCTTGCCGTACAGGTGCACGTGCGCGTCGGGGAACCGGGCGAACAGGTGGTGCAGCCGCTCGTCCGGCCCCATCTCGGGCACGTCCGCCGCGCCGAGCACGTTCGCCATCACGACGGCGGGCGCGGCCAGGTCGGTCGCGCCGAGCGGGTAGTCCAGCACGGCCCTCAGGTGCTGTTCGAACTGGGACGTCCGCGCGCCCTCGATGGTCCAGTGGCCGGAGTTGTGCGGGCGCATCGCCAGCTCGTTGACCACCAGCCCGGACGCGGTCTCGAACAGCTCGACCGCCAGCAGGCCCACGACGCCCAGCTCGGCGGCGATCCGCAACGCCAGCTCCTGCGCCTCCTCGCCGGTCGTCTCGGGAGCGGGCGCGAGCACTTCGACGCAGATGCCGTTCCGCTGCACGGTCTGCACCACCGGCCACGCCGCGCCCTGGCCGAACGGCGACCGCGCCACCAGAGCGGCCAGCTCGCGGCGCATCGGCACGCACTGCTCGACCATCAGCGGCGTCCCGGCGGCCAGCAGCTCGGGCACCACGCGCTGCGCGCTCTGCGGCGTGTTCAGCATCCACACGCCCCGCCCGTCGTACCCGCCGCGCACGGCCTTCAGCACGCACGGCCACCCGTGCTCCGCGCCGAACCGCAGCACGTCCGCCGTCTCCAGCACCGCGCTGAACGGCGGCACCGGCAGCCCCAGCTCGGCCAGCTTGACCCGCATGACCAGCTTGTCCTGCGCGTGCTCCAGGGCTTCGGGGCCGGGGTGCACCTTCACGCCGTCGGCGACCAGGGCGCGCAGGTGCTCCTGCGGCACGTGCTCGTGGTCGAACGTCAGCACGTCGCAGGCCTTGGCGAAGGTCCGCAGCGCGTCCAGATCGGTGTGCTTGCCCAGCTCGACGTCCCGCGCGACGAGGGCGGCGGGGTCGGAGTCCGACTCGGCGAGCACCCGCAGCGACTGGCCCAGCGGGATGGCCGCCTGGTGCGTCATCCGGGCGAGTTGGCCGCCGCCGATCATGCCGACGACCGGGAGACGAGTTCGGGAGTCCACGGGTGACAGATCCTACCTGCAAAAACAGGGAGGCTTCGCACGCCCCCGAAGCGCGCGAAGCCTCCCTCCGCCGGGTCGATCAAGGTGTCCGGAAGGACTAGAACCGGTGCGAGCGGCGCACCCACAGGTGGGTCAGCGTGAGCAGCCCCGCCGCCAGCAGCCCGAACACCGCGAACTCGAATAGCTGGAACGGCACCAGGCGCTCGACGGGCTGGTAGTCGGTGAACGTGTTGACGACCCCGTGCCCCCTCAGACAGTCGACGAACCCGTCCGCGGTGTCGTACGACCTCGTGCCGCACACCCGCGGAAACTCGATCTCGTTGCCCGCCGCGTCCATGTAACCGCTCGCGACGTACATGGTCAGGTCGTCGGGCACACGCGGGCCGCCGAAGCCTCTCGGCGAGTCGTACGGCTGGATCCGCCGCAGCGGTGTCTGGAAGTACGGCCGCCACACCACGCCGACCGCCATCCGCACCGCGATGAACAGGCCGAGCGTCAACCCCATCGAGAGCACGGTCCGCCGGGTGATCGCACTGACCGCCAGCCCGAGCGCGAACCCGAACGCGGCATACCCGATCTGCAGGAGCGGCGCGGACTCGAAGACCGCGCTCTCGAACGGCCGGTACGGGAAGTAGTCCTCGCGCGCCGAGTTCATCGCGTTCTGCCCGGTCCGCACCGCTGAGCCCAGGGCTGCCGCCAAGCCGACCGCGGGCACGCCGAGCAGCACCATCTTGCCGACCAGCCACCGGGTGGGCGTGATGTCCTGCGTCCACACCACGACGCTGGTCTTCTGCTCGTACTCGCGGGACAGCAGCGGAGCGGCCCAGAACACCGCGATCAACCCGCCGAACGCGATGGAGGCGATCGAGGCTAGCTGGGACGCCCCGTTGAACCCGCCCAGGAACAGGAAGTCGTGCTGGTACGTGCCGGTGGCGTCGGTGACCCACGCGATCACCAGGCAGGCCAGCGTCACGCCGCCGACGGCCAGCGCCACGCCGCCGAGCTGCCAGCGGTGCTGGCGCCAGGTCAGCCACAGCAGGTCGCCCCAGCCGACCTTGGCCCGCTGCGCCACGGGAGTGGAAGTGACGGTCATGCGAGCCCCTTCCGGGTTGCCGCGAGCTGCGCGAGCACGTAGTCCTCCAACGTCACGGGCCGCTCGGTCCACTGCCCGGCGACCACCGGCCGGGGCTGCCCCTCGGGCAGCTTGACCAGGAACGTCGACTGGCTGCCCCGGTGCCGCGCCTCCACCACCTCGCCCAGCGCGGGCGGCACCTCGGAGCGCGGACCGGCGTAGGACACGTGCCGCGCGAGCAGCTCGTCCAGGTCGCCGCCGGCCAGCAGCCGGCCGTGCGCGAGCAGCAGCAGGTAGTCCGCGACGCCACCGAGTTCGGCCACCACGTGCGTGGACAGCAGCACGGTCATGCCGGTCTCGTCGACCTCGCTGAGCAGCTCGGCGGTCACCTCGCGGCGGGCCAGCGGGTCCAGGTTGGCCAGCGGCTCGTCCAGCATCAGCACGGTCGGGCGCGAGCCGATGGCCAGCGCGAACGCCACCTGCGCCTGCTGGCCGCCGGACAGCTTGCCGCACGCCTTGTCCAGCGGGATCTCGAACCGCTCCAGCCAGCGCACCGCACGCGGCTGGTCCCACACCACGTTCAGCCGGCGGCCCAGCCGCAGCATGTCGGCGGCGCTGAAGTGCCGGTACACCGGCTTCTCCTGGGACACGAACGCGACCCGGCCCGCCGTGCCCACCGACCCCTCGTCGGCGTTCAGCAGGCCCGCGAGCACGCTCATCAGCGTCGTCTTGCCCGCGCCGTTCGCGCCGACCAGCGCGGCGATCCGCCCGGCGGGCAGGTCGAACGTGCACTCGCGCAGCGCCCACTTGCTGCGGTAATTCTTGCCCAAGCCCTGTGCGCGCACCGCTGCCGCGGCGGTGTCCACCGGCTCTGCCACGCTAGTGGCCATCAGACCGCCACCCCTTTCCCCTCGTTCTTCGGATCTCCGGCGATCACAGACCGCACCAGCGCCTCGATGTCCTCTTCGTCCAGCCCGGCCTCCCGCGCTTCCCGCACCCACAAGGCGAGCCGCTCTCTCAGCGCGTCCATCACCTCCGGGTCGGTCGAGCCGAGCCCGGCCTTCACGAACGTGCCGGAGCCCTGACGCGCCTCCACGAGCCCGGACAGTTCCAGCTCCCGATAGGCCTTGAGCACGGTGTTCGCGTTGACGCCACTGTTCGCGACCACGTCGCGCACAGTCGGCAGCCGGTCCCCCGGCCCCAGCCAGCCCAGCCGCAGGGCCTCCCGGACCTGCCGCACGAGCTGGAGATACGCGGGGAGGCCGCTGGACCGGTCGATGCGGAACTCCACCCGACGCCTCCAAAGTGTTCTACTCAACTAAGACACTAGAAGACCGTACCGAAGCACTCCGCGTCAAGTCCGGGAGGGCCGGGCACAGGCGAGGCCCGCGACGCGAGGGGCACGTCGCGGGCCTCGGGGACAGGGGTCGAACGGGCGCTGGACAGGGGTGACGTCAGCGCCCGAGGCTGGTGATCAGCTCGATGGCCTCCTCATATGTGGCCGGCAGCGGTTCGAGCCAAACCTTCACCGGGCCGGCCGGCGCCACGTGCGGGTCGACGGCGAGCCGGTCGGCGGTCAGCAGGCGCAGGTTCAGCACCGCCCGGTGCAGGCGGACGTCCTTCTTCACCAGCACGGCGGCCACCGACGGGCCGACCGACGCGACCGTCTGGCCCGAGTCGAAGACCTCGCGCAACGCGTCCGCCAGCAGCGTCATCGCGACCACGCGGGACCACCCGGACGTCCGGGTCAGGTCCAGCGACACCAGCACCAGCAGGTGGTCCTGCCGGCCGGACGTCCGCGCCTCCGCGTACACCTCGCGCAACCTCGTCCGCAGGTACGCGCCGGTCGCCAGGCCGGTCAGCGGGTTGTCGGCGGCGCAGCTCGCCGCCTGGTCGGTCAGCACGTCGCCCCAGCCCAGCGCGGTCGCCCGCATCATCCGGGCCGGGATGGCGTCCACGTTCGGCGACACGATCCCGGTCGAGCCCGGCGGCTCCGCCAGCACCGCGTGCAGCGCCGCCAGGTCCAGCAGGGTCTCCGCCAGGCCCGCGCCCGCCTCGGCCCGCGCGCCGCCCAGCCGGTACAGCGCCGCGGCGGGGTCGGCGGTGTCCAGCACCGCCGCGCACACCTCGTCCACCTCCGCCAGCGGCCAGTCGCCCGGATACGACCAGCCGGCCGCCATGGTCGCGGTGCGCCACCGCGATCTCAGCGCACGCACCACGTCCGCGCCGGCCCGCCGTGCCGCAGCCCTGCTGCCGGCGCCTGCTTCCCGCACACCCACCCGGATGCCTCCTCGACCTGGGGACTTCGGTTACGAGACGTCGCAGGGGCTCGTCCATGACGGCACCGCGCGGACCCGGTTGGGGGGTTACTGGTGACGGTCCGCCACCCGGTAGGCCACACTTGGCGCGCGAGGAGGGGGGACACGTGGCGACCGTTCCGGCTGAAGTCCACGGGCCGAGCGACGCGGAGCTGATCGACTCCGTGCGCGGCGGGGCGATCGACGACTACGGCCGGCTCTACGAACGCCACGTCGGCGCGGCCTACAACCTGGCCCGCCAGCTCGCCCGCTCCTCCGCCGAGGCCGACGACCTGGTCTCCGACGCGTTCGCCAAGGTGCTCGACACGCTGCGCGCGGGGCGCGGGCCGGACTCGGCGTTCCGCGCCTACCTGCTCACCGCGCTGCGGCACACCGCGTACGACAAGACCCGGCGGGACAAGAAGGTCGACCTCGCCGACGACATCACCGCCGTGGCGGGCCCCGAGGCGACGTCGGTGCCGTTCCGGGACACCGCCGTGGCCGGGCTGGAGCGGTCGCTGGCCGCGCAGGCGTTCGCCCGGCTGCCCGAGCGCTGGCAGACCGTGCTCTGGCACACCGAGATCGAGGGCCAGTCGCCCGCCGACGTCGCGCCGCTGCTCGGGCTGACCGCGAACGGCGTGTCCGCGCTGGCGTACCGGGCGCGCGAGGGCCTGCGCCAGGCGTACCTCCAGGTGCACCTGGCCGAGACGACCCCCGAACGCTGCCGCGCCACCGTCGACCGGCTGGGCGCGTGGACCCGGGGCGGGCTGTCCAAGCGGGAGACGACCCAGGTCGAGGCGCACCTGGACGAGTGCGTGGACTGTCGTGGGCTGGCCGCCGAGCTGGCCGACGTGAACGGCGCGCTGCGCGCGTTCATCGCGCCGCTGGTGCTGGGCGTGAGCGCTTCCGGCTACCTGGCGGCGACGGCGACCACCGCGAAGGCCGCGACCGCGGTGGCGGTGGGAGCCGGCGCGGGCGGTGCCGCGAGCGCGACGGGTTCCGCACCCCGGCAGGTGTTCGGCGCGGCGGCCTCGGCGGCGGCGCTGGCGATCGCCGTGATCATCGGTCTGGCGTCCGGCGGCGAGGGCCAGGCGCCCGTCGCGCAGACCGTGGCGCCGCCACCCGCGACGACAGCGCCCCAGTCCCCGCCGCCGCTGCCGACCCCGCCGACGCAGGACCCGCCGACCACGACGGAGCCCCCGGCGACCACCACGCCCGCGCCGACGACCCAACCGACCACGTCGACGTCGACCACCCCGCCGTCGACCACTCCCACGTCGACCACCGAGCCCGCGCCACAGCCCGAGCCGGAACCGCCCACGCCGCCGAGGCTCGTGCCCACGGTGCCCAGCGGCTTCACGCTGACACCCGGCTCGCCGCCGGTCGCGCTGCCGATCACGGTGCGCAACACCGGCGAGACGACCTCGACGCCCGCCAGCGCGGTGCTGACCCTGCCGCCGGGCGTGCGGGCGGTGGGTCCGGGCACGTCGCTGACCGGCGCACGGCTCGTGCAGCTCGACGGAGCCGACGACCAGACCGTGGGCTGCCCGGCGGGCGCGGGCGAGATCACGTGCGGCACCACGCAGGGCATCGCGCCCGGCGGTTCGGCCACGTTCGTGTTCCGGCTGCGTGCCGAGCAGGAGGCGGTCGACGACGCGATCACCGGCACGGTCAGCGCGGGAACGGCGGTCTCCGTGGGCGTCCGGGTGGACCTGACCATCCGGCCCGGCGAAGACGACCTGGACCTCCGGGCGCACAAGTGGCACCACGGGTTCTGGGATCCGCGCATCGACATCAAGGCCACCAACACCGGGGGCCGGGCCGGGACGCTGAACCTCGTGGTCGAGTCCGACCACGGCATCACGCTCGTCGCGCCGCGGCCGGACTGCGAACGGACCCGGCACCGGGTCGTGTGCACGCACGAGCTGGAGCGCGGCGACTCGTTCCGGCTGTCGGTGTGGGCGTTCGGCCTGCCGTTCCGGGGCGGCAACGTGACCGTCACCGCGACCCTCGGCACGGCGTCCAAGACCGTCGAGGTGCCAGTGGGGCGGCATCCGGGCGACGGGCACCTGCCCGAGCCGCCGGTCGAACGCCCCGAGCCGCCGGTGACCACCACCACACCCGTGCCGACCACCACACCGCCGTCGACGCCGCCGGCGGAGCCCACCAGGCCGACCGAGCCCACCGAGCCGGCGGAGGAGCCGACCGAGGAGCCGTCGGACGAGCCGTCGGCCCCGCCCGTGACGACCACGCCGCCGCCGGCCACCGAGCCGCCGCCGACCACCACACCGCCGCCCGCGCGGAGCGAGCCGCCGTGCCGCCCGGCCCCGCCGTGGTGGCCCCCGGCGCTGCGAGACCTCCTGCCACCGGATGTGTGCCGGACCCCTTGATGATCGGGTTCGCGCGCCGTGGGTAGGCTGCCCCGGTGCTGCCAGTCGTGCGCAGGATCTTCAGCCGTCTTCCGGAGCCCGTGCGCTTCTTGATCAACAAGCATCGCGAGCTGATCAGGTTCGCGGTCGTGGGCGGCACGACGTTCGTCATCGACAACGGCGTCTGGTACGCCCTGAAGCTGACCGTCCTGCAGGACAAGGTGGTCACGGCCAAGGCGATCGCCGTGCTGGTGGCCGTGATCGCGTCCTACGTGCTCAGTCGCGAGTGGTCGTTCCACACCAGGGGCGGCCGGGAGCGGCACCACGAGGCCGCGCTGTTCTTCCTGGTCAGCGGAACCGGCATCGGCGTCAACCTGGCGCCGCTGTACGTGTCGCGGCACATGATCGACCTGCACAGCGAGCTGGCCGACTTCATCAGCGGCTCGGTGATCGGCATGCTGGCCGCGACCGCGTTCAAGTTCTGGGCCATGCGCAAGTTCGTCTTCCCCCAGGCGGACGCCCGCCCCTCGGTCCGCCCGCTGCGGGTCGTGCCCGAGGACGAGCGCGACGTGGCCTGAGCCACCCCGAAGCGGCCTGAACAGCACTTTTACCCGTTCTCCGTACACTCGTCCGGTGTCCGTAGTCGAGAACGTCGTCCGCCGCCTGCCCGAACCGCTGCGCTCGCTGGCCCTCCGCCACCGCGAGCTGCTCAAGTTCGCCATGGTCGGCGGCACCTGCTTCGTGATCGACACGGCCATCTTCTTCAGCCTCAAGATGACCGTGCTCACCGAGAAGCCGGTGACCGCGAAGATCATCGCGACCCTGGTCGCCACGATCGTCTCCTACGTGCTCAACCGCGAGTGGTCGTTCCGGACCAGGGGCGGCCGGGAGCGGCACCACGAGGCCGCGCTGTTCTTCCTGGTCAACGGTGTCGCGATCGGCCTCAACTCGCTGCCGCTGTGGGCGTCGCGCTACCTGCTGCACCTCCAGGAGCCGCACGTGAGCCGGCTGGTGGAGGAGATCGCGGACTTCACCAGCGCCCAACTCGTCGGCACCCTCGTCGCCATGGCGTTCCGCTGGTACGGCTACAAGAAGTGGGTGTTCCCGGAGGCCGACTTCCGCCCCCGCGTGAAGCGCTCCTTCGACTCGCCCGACGACGAACAGCCCCTGGGCCGCTAGCCCCGGAGCAGGTCCAGCGCCACGTCGTGCAGGTGGCCGTTGGTGGACAGCACGTTCCCGCCGTCGAACCGGTCCACCCCGGACAGGTCGCTGAACCGCCCACCCGCCTCGCGCACCAGCACCTGGAACGGCGCGACGTCCCACGGGTTCACGACCGCCTCCGCCGCCACGTCGATCGCGCCCTCCGCGACCAGGCAGTGCTGCCAGAAGTCGCCGAACGCCCGGTTCTCCCAGCACGCGTCCGCGAGCCGCAGGTAGGCCTCCCGCGAGTGGTGCTCGACCCACGAGCCGAGGTGCGTGGTCGACAGGTAGGCGTCGGACAGGTCCCGCACACCCGACACGGTGATCTGCCGCTCCCCCATGGCGTCCAGGGTGAACGCGCCCTCACCGGCGGCGGCCCACCAGCGGCGGCCCAGCGCCGGCGCGCTCACCACGCCCACCCGCGGCACGCCGTCCACCACGAGCGCGATCAGCGTCGCCCACACCGGCACGCCGCGCAGGAAGTTCTTGGTGCCGTCGATCGGGTCCACGACCCAGGTCCGGCCCTCGCCGACGACGCCGCCGCGTTCCTCGCCCGCGACCTGGTCCCCGGTCGGCGCGAGCACGGCGCGGATCGCGTCCTCCACGGCCACGTCGGCGTCGGTCACGGGGGTGCGGTCGGGCTTGCGCTCGACCACCAGGTCCCGCGCGCGGAACCGCGCGGTGGTGATCGCGTCGGCGGCGTCGGCCAGGCGGAGGGCCAGCGTGAGATCGGTGGACACGCGGGGATCGTGCCACGCCTACGCTGGGTGCCGTGAGCGTGGTCTTGCTGGCCGAGGACGACCCGGCCATCGCCGAGCCCCTGTCCCGCGCGTTGCAGCGGGAGGGGTACCAGGTGCAGGTGGTCGGCGACGGTCCCGACGCGCTGGAGGCGACCGCGCACGGCGGCATCGACCTGCTGGTGCTCGACCTCGGCCTGCCCGGCATGGACGGCCTGGAGGTGTGCCGCCGGCTGCGGGCGGGCGGCCGGGGCATCCCGGTGCTGATGCTGACCGCGCGGTCGGACGAGGTGGACTTCGTGGTCGGGCTCGACGCGGGCGCGGACGACTACGTGGCCAAGCCGTTCCGGCTGGCCGAGCTGATGGCCCGCATCCGGGCCCTGCTGCGCCGCCGCGCGCCCGGCACGCTGGAGGTCAACGGCGTGCGGATGGACCTCGCCGCGCGGCGCGTCACCGTGGACGGGCAGGAGGTGCAGCTCGCGAACAAGGAGTTCGAGCTGCTGCGGGTGCTCATCCAGCGGGCCGGGCAGGTCGTGCACCGGGACGAGATCCTGTCGGAGGTGTGGAACGACCCGGAGCTCAAGAGCAGCAAGACCCTCGACATGCACATGTCGTGGCTGCGCCGGAAGCTCGGCGACGTGCGGTCGATGGAACGCCGCATCGCCACCGTGCGCGGCGTGGGCTTCCGCTTCAACACCGCCGACTGATGAGGAGCCGCATCCTGCGGGCGATCCTGCTGGCCGTCGCGGTCACCGGGTTCGCCCTCGGCATCCCCCTCGGCTACACCGCGCTGCGGCTGGTGGACGACGGGGCGCGCGGCGACCTCGCGGCGCGCGCGCAGGGGATCGCGGCGTCCATCGACGACCAGATCGCGTCCGGCCGGCCGATCAGCCTGGAACAGGTGGAGGTCGGCGTGCCCGACGGCGGGCACCTGATCGTCACGTCCGCCGGCGGCCGTCAGGAGCTGGGCACGTCGCCCGGCGAGGACCCGCTGAGCGTCGAGGTGCCGATCGCGCAGCAGGGCACCGTGCGGCTGGAGGTGTCGTCCGGGCCGATGCACACCTCGCAGTACCAGGTCGCGGCGCTGGTCGTGCTGCTCGTGGTGCTGTCCGTGGGCACGGGGACCGTGGTGGCGACCGTGACGGCGCGCAAGCTGGCCAGGCCGCTGCGGCACGTGGCGGTGCGGGCGGCGCGGCTCGGCGCGGGCGACTTCCGGCGCGACGACCGGCGGCACGGCGTGCCCGAGCTGGACCTGGTGGCCGAGGCGCTGGACCGGTCGGCGGGCGCGTTGGCGCTGCTCGTGCAGCGGGAACGGGAGCTGGTCGGCGACGTGTCGCACCAGCTCCGCAGCCGGCTGACCGCGTTGCAGTTGCGGTTGGAGGCGTTGGCGGAGCACCCCGATCCGGAGACGGCGGCCGAGGCGCGGGCGGCGCTGGAGCAGGCGGAACGGCTCGCCGGCGTGTTGAACGAACTGCTCGCGGCGGCCCGTGCGGCGCGGGCGGTGGGCGCGGAGCCACTGGACCTGGGCGCGGAGCTGTCCGCGATCGCCGAGGAGTGGCGGGAGCCGTTGCGCGGCGTCGGACGGGCGCTGCGGGTGCGGGTGCCGGAGGGGCTGCTGGCCCGTGCCACGCCCGCGCGGCTGCGGGAGGCCATCGGCGTGCTGCTGGACAACGCGTTGCGGCACGGCGAGGGCCAGGTCGTGGTGTCGGCGCGCAGTGACGAGGGGACCGTCGTCGTGGAGGTCGCCGACGGGGGCGCGGGCGTGCCCGACGAGCTGGCCGGCCACATCTTCGAACGCGGCGTGTCCGGCGGCGGGTCGACCGGCGTGGGGCTGGCGCTGGCGCGGGCACTGGTCGACGCGGACGGCGGGCGGCTGGAGCTGTCCACCGCCCGGCCCGCGACGTTCGCCGTCTACCTCCCGGTGCCCAAGGCCGACGACGTGGTCGGCGTGACCTGGCGCACCGACCTCACGCCTCGGTAGGCATCCCGGTCTTCGCCGCGTCGGGTCGGGCGGTTTCGGTCCGCTCCGCATCGGGTTGGGCGCTCCCCGTCTTCGCCGCGTCGGGTCGGGAGGCACTGGTCTTCGCCGCGTCGGGTCGGGCGGTGCTGGTCTTCGCCGCGTCGGATTG
Source organism: Actinosynnema sp. CS-041913 (assembly GCF_050942485.1). Lineage (NCBI taxonomy): Bacteria > Bacillati > Actinomycetota > Actinomycetes > Pseudonocardiales > Pseudonocardiaceae > Actinosynnema > Actinosynnema sp. CS-041913. The sequence continues at coordinate 8,386,610 of NZ_CP192037.1, forward strand.
GGCCGTCCCGGTCCGCTCCGCGTCGGGTTGGGGCAGCAGGCCGACCGCGCCGCGCACGACCTGCGCCCACACCAGCCGCCCGAACAGGTAGTGGCAGGCCACGTCCTCACTGGTGAACCGGGCCCAGTCGTACCGGTTGCCCTGCTCGCGCCAGAACACCTCGAAACCCTCGTCGTCGGCCACCAGGCACCAGGCGTTGTCCGCCTCGGCCCCGACCGACACCACCTCGGCGGGCACCCCGACGGCCAGCAGCCAGCCCTGGATCGACTCGGCGTTCAACGGACCTCCTCCAGGTACCCCAACGCGACCAGCTCGGCGACCGGGTAGGTGGTCCGGTACCGGACCCCGCCACCGGCCTGGCCGAACCACTCGGCGGACAACGTGAACCAGACCGGCAGCTCACGGACGACGCGGTAGCGGTAGTAGCCCGAGGCCAGCGCCGCCGGCGGCAGCGACCTCGCGGTGAACGGCGTGCCGGCCTCCGACAGGACCCGCCCTTCGGGACCGCCGAACCGGTCCACCTCGACCCCGACCGCGAGCACGCCGGGCTGACCGGCCTCGTACCCGCCTTCGGGGAACAGCTCGGCCGGCGGCCAGGCGTACTCGGGCGGCTCGGGCCGGACGAGGAACCGCCGATCCCAGTCCCGTTCGTGCATCCCGGCCTGCGGGTCGTGGCCCTCGGTCAGCGCCGGGTCCGGCTCGCTCGGCGGGCCGTGCCGGTACCTGGGCCGTTGCTGCGCGGAGGCGTCGACCAGGTGCCCGTCCGGATGCCCTTGCGGCTCGAACCTGAGGCCGGGCGCGAAGTCCTGTTCCTCGGGTGGCGCGGGGAGTTGCCGTGCGGGCTCCGACTGGGCCGGGGGCAGGGTTCCGCCGGGGAACATGTGCAGGAAGAAGAGGACCGTGGCGTCGTCCGCCTGGGCCTCTTTCCCGGCTCGCTGGGGGGCGACCAGTTCGGTGGGCAAGATCGCGTGGCCGGTCCCGATGGTCCCGGACATCGAACCGAACGCGCCGCCTCCTGGGCCGTTGGTGGCGCTGAACCGCTGACCGGGCACCGGACCCTCGTTCGGTCCGGTCGTTGGGACGCCTTGACCAGGCTGGGAAACCTGGCCCTGCCCGACCGCCGGGAAGCCTTGGCCCGGCACGGCACCCGGTGGGAAGCCCTGCCCCGGTCCGCCGCGCACCACCGTGTCGCGACCGCCTGCGGCGAGCGGCAGGATCGCGAAGCCCAGCGCCGCCTCATCGCGCGCTTTGGCCGACGCCTCCTGGCGTGCGCCGTCCTTGGCGGACGCCGCGTCCTTGGGCTGGGCGCCGTCCTTGGTCTGGCTGTGCTGGTTTGCTTGCCCTGCTTGGCTTCCCTGACCGGACTGGCTCCCCTGGCCGCCAGGCAGTTGACCGGGCTCCTTGGCCAACGGCTGCCCCGCCTGCGAACCGCGCTGGTCCGCCCGCTGCCCCGCCTGGGACTGCTGCCCTGCCTGTCCCTGTTGTCCCGCCTGTCCCTGCTGTCCGGCCTGCGACTGTTGACCCGCCTGGGACTGCTGTCCGGCCTGGGACTGAGCGGCCTGCCCCTGCACCGCCGCGACCTGCGCCTGAGCCGCCGAAGCACCAGCCCCGACCGCACCACCAGAGCCACCGACCGGCCCGGACGACACACCACCGCCGGGTCCACCGAACCCAGGAGCCTGCGGGGCGTTCGCACCCGGCGCGGGAGCGGCAGGTTGCTGTGCGGCAGGCGCATGCGCGTCCACCGGCAACACCGGCCGGTCCAGGACTGCCGCAGCCGAGGACGTCACCGTGTCCGCAGCCCGGCCGACCGTGTCCACGATCGGCCCGACGTTGACCGGCCCATCGCCCACCACCGGCGCGACGACCTGGTTGATCAGGCCAGGCGCACCGTCCCGACCGGGCCCGTTGCCGGAGCCACCACCGTGACCACCACCGTGACCACCGCCGTGCCCGTCGCCACCAGCCCCGTTGCCACCACCGTGGTCCGAGCCGCCGCCGTGGTCGCGTCCAGGTGTGACGTCGTCCACGACACCCTGCGCCACGTCCGTCACACCACCCACAGTCCGGTCCACCGTCTCGACCGCGCCCTGCACAACGTCCCCGGCGGTGTCGAGCACCGGATCGACGACCGCGCCAACGGTCTCCGTGACACCACCGAGCAGATCACCCACCAAGCCACCCCGACCGGGGACTTGCCCCCCGCCGTTCCCGTGGCCGCGATCCTGGGCCGAGCCATCCCCCGGCCCCTGCACATCCGGACCGGGCACACCCGGCACCTGCACACCCGGCACTTGCACACCCGGGACCTGCACACCCGGACCGTGGACACCCGGGTTGGCGTTCACCGGGTACTGGCCCACACCGATCTGCACGCCGGTGTCCAGGCGGATCGCGTTGGCCAGGGTGTTGGACAGGTGCCCGACGTTGGCGGCCGTCCCGCGCACCACCGTGTCCAGACCGAGCAGCGCGGTCGGGTGACCGGCCGCCGCGGCCTGCTTGGCGGCGTCGTTGTTCTTTGCGAGGTTGACCAGCTCCCGCACCATCTCGACCTTCGCCGCGCCCACCTGCTGGGCGGCGTGGTCGAGCCGGTCCGCGGCGGCGGTGCAGCCGCGGACCACCTCGTTCAGGCGGCCGTCCGGGGCGGTGAAGGTGTTCCAGTGGCGGCGGGCCGCGTCGCCCGCCTCGCCGGACATCGCGGCCAGCGCCTTGCCCGCCGAGCCGTCGGACTCGCCGGCGAGGCTGCTGAGCTTCGTGCCCGCGTCCCGCCAGGCGGTGGCCGACGAGCGCAGCGCGTCCTCGTCGGCACGCGGCCAGGCGACGCCGGCTTTGGCGGCGACCTCGGCGAGTTCGGCCGGCAGCTCGATCCCCATGTCGATGGCCCCTTGTGTCAGACCGCGCCGAGCGCGGTGCTGTTGCCGTCGTCGACCTCTCGGTAGGTGCGCGCGGTCTCGGCGAACCGCTCGCCGACGCCGCCGAACGCGGTCCCGAGGTCCCCGAGCCCGGTGAGCGCGGCGGAGGACGGCTGCACGTGGGACGACGCGAAGCTCTGCCCGATCGCGTCGTCGCCCCAGCAGGCGCCGAACGAGTCGAGCACCCCGCCCAGCTCGCCGAAGATCTTCCCGGCCCGCTCGGCGAACGTGCCGAAGTCGGCCGCGCCAGCGCCGAGCTTGGCGAGGTCGGTCTCGAACCCGGTCATCTCGATCCCCTCGGCGTCTCGACGTTGAGCCAGTCACGCTGTTCGAAGTCCTCGTCGTCCTCGACGACCCGTGGCCGCTTCGGTGGCGGCGGCGCGATCTCCTCGGGCCGCAGGTCCGCCGTGCCGCGCACCAGCGCCTCCGGGTCGGTGCCGGCGGGCAGCACGGGACTCAGCGTCCGGTACGTCCGCTCACCGGCTTCGGCGACCGCTTCCCGGGTCGTGCGCAGGATCAACTGGGCCAACTGCGCCGGGCGCAACCGGTACGCGGCGTCGGTCAGCTCCAGACCGGTCAACGTGCCCTGCGCACCGACCGTCGCGGTGACGGCCCCGTCGGGACTGGTCGCCGACGCGCTGATCCCGGCCAGGTCACGCTGCACGGACGCGAGCTGGTCACGGCTGCGCCGGTAGTCGGCCAGCAGCTCGTCAACCTGGGCGCGGTGATCGGTCGTCACGGCCACCTCCGGTCTACACCGTCCGGTCTACACCGTCGCCGGGCATGGTCGTCGGTCGCGCGTTGGACGTTACGACCCCGACCCCGGTTCCCCGCCGGTTCGAGCGATTTCCCGCAACGAACGGCCCATCCGACGATTCACCCGCGCAGCGCCCGCACCACCCGCGACGGGCTGGGACGCCCCAACCGCTCGGCCATCCACGCGCTCGTGTCGCACAACTTGTCCAGGTCGACCCCGTGCTCGATGCCCAGACCGTCGAGCATCCACACCAGGTCCTCGGTCGCCAGGTTCCCGGTCGCGGACTCGGCGTAGGGGCAACCGCCCAACCCGCCGGCCGACGAGTCGACCGTCCGCACACCGGCCTGCAAAGCCGCATACGTGTTGGCCAACGCCTGCCCGTACGTGTCGTGGAAGTGCACGGCCAACTGGTCCACGCGGTCGAAGCCGTTGATCAGCGCGGTCACCTGGCCGGGTGTCGCGACGCCGATCGTGTCGCCCAGAGACAGTTGGTCGCACCCCATGTCCAGCAGCTCCTTGCCGACGCCGATGACCTGTTCGCGCGCCACCGGCCCCTCCCACGGGTCGCCGAAGCACATCGACACGTAGCCGCGCACCCGCAGCCCCTCGGCGCGCGCCCGCGTCACCACCGGCTCGAACATGGCGAACTGCTCGTCCAGCGACGAGTTCAGGTTCTTCCGCGCGAACGTCTCGGTGGCACTCGCGAAGATCGCGATGTGCTCGACACCGGCCCGCAGCGCCCGGTCCAGGCCGCGTTCGTTCGGCACCAGCACCGGGTACGCGACGCCGGGCCGCCTGGTCAGACCGGCCAGCAGCTCCTCCGCGTCGGCGAGCTGCGGCACCCACTTGGGGTGCACGAAGCTGGTCGCCTCCAGCACCGTGCCGCCCGCGTCGGCGAGCCGGTCGAGGAACTCCAGCTTCACGCCGACGGGGACGATCGAGTCCTCGTTCTGGAGGCCGTCGCGGGGACCGACCTCCCAGAGGGTGACGCTCTCCGGGAGCCCTTCGCCGACGACCCGGTCCGGCAGTCCGACCTCACGCGCGCCCATCGATGACCCTGTTCTCCGGCTGGAAATCGTCGTCCGGGTTGTCGTTGATCTCCCGGTACAGCAGGGAGTGCACCTTCTCCACGCCCGGGATGTCGTCGAACTCCAGCGGCTCGTCCGACGCCGACTCGATGATCAGGGTGCCGCAGCCGAGGACCCGGTCCAGCAGGCTGTGCTCGAAGCGCACGCTGTTGATGCGGGTGAGCGGGATGTCCAGGCCGGTGCGCTTGAGCACGCCCTCCCGGTACATCACGCGGTCGCTCGTGACGATGAAGTGGGTGGTGCGCCAGCGGACCACCGGGGTCAGCGTCAGCCACGCCACGAGGACCGACGCCACCACGGCGATGGCGATCCAGGCGACGGACGCCCAGGACGCGTCGGACACCAGCGCGGCGAGATAGGCGCCGCCGCCGGCCGCGAGGAGGAACACCAGCACCGGCAGGAGCAGCATCTTCCAGTGCGGGTGCTTGTGGATCACGACGTGCTCACTCGGGCTGAGCAGGTCGTCCGGATAGGCCACGACGGTCCTTTCGCCAGGCGAGATGCCGGCTCTCACCGTACCCGTAGGTGCACCACGTCCCCGGCGGAAACCGCGTGGTCCACGCCTGCCTCATCGCGCACGACGAGCGTGCCGTCGACCGCCACGGAAAGTGCGGTGCCAGACAGTTGACTACCAGACAGTTCGACGCGCACCGATCGGCCGAGCGTGCCGCAGTGCCGGCGGTACTCGTCCAGCAGACCGGACCGCTCCGGATCGCCGTGCGCCTCCCGCCAGACCCGTTCCAGCCCGGCCAACTCGCCGAGCAGCGTCACGGCCACTTCCGTGCGGTCCACCGGGCCGTCCGCGTGCTCTTCGAGGCTGGTCGGCCGCAACCCACCCGCACCCGGCTCGACACCCGGCGGCAGCCGCGCGACGTTGAGCCCGATGCCGACGATGACAGCGTGGGCCGGCGTGATTTCCGCCAACACACCGGCTGCCTTCAGATCATCGACCAACAGATCATTGGGCCACTTCAACCGTGCCTGCACCCCCACCGAGGCGGCCGTGCGCACCAACGCGACCCCGGCGAGCAACGTCAGCCACGGCAGACGATTGGCAGGCACACCATCCGGCCGGAACAGCACACTGAGGTAAAGCCCCCCACCAGGCGAAACCCAGCCACGCCCCCGCCGCCCCTGACCGGCGGTCTGCGACTCGGCGATGAGCACCGCCCGGTCCACCACCTCGCGACGCAGGTCGGCGTTGGTGGACCCGGTAGCGGCGACCACGTCGAGCTTGGCGAACGAACCGACCAGCCGACCACGAAGCACATCGACATCCAGAGGCGCACTCACCCCGAAATCGTATGAGCGACCCGCCCCACGCGCTTCGTCGGAGCGGTGTGGAGGTGAGGCGGGCCGCCGAAGATCAGCCTGCAACCTCCACCGCACTGGAGGTCAACCCCAAATCACCCACCAACCCCCAGCAATCTCCACGCCAACAATTTCGCGCCAGCAATCTCCGCGCCCGGCCATTCGCCACCCACCTCCGCCCCGCCCTTCGCCGCCCACCCTGTCCCCAGCCGCCCCGCGAGGTCGCCCCGAGGATGGAAGGGCAAATCCACCACAACTAAGCTGCCTGGTCATGAGCAGTGCGACCGCCCCCATCGGCGAGGAGCCGGACGTCCACACCACGGCCGGCAAGCTGGCCGACCTGTACCGCCGCAACGACGAGGCCGTGCACGCCGGGTCCGCCCGGATGGTGGAGAAGCAGCACGCCAAGGGCAAGAAGACCGCCCGGGAGCGGATCGACCTGCTGCTCGACCCCGGCTCGTTCGTGGAGCTGGACGAGCTGGCGCGGCACCGTTCGACGAACTTCGGGCAGGACCGCAACCGCCCCTACGGCGACGGCGTGGTGACCGGCTACGGCACCGTCGACGGCCGTCCGGTGTGCGTGTTCAGCCAGGACGTCACGGTCTTCGGCGGCTCGCTCGGCGAGGTGTACGGGGAGAAGATCGTCAAGGTCATGGACCTGGCGATCAAGACCGGCCGCCCGATCGTCGGCATCAACGAGGGCGGCGGCGCGCGCATCCAGGAAGGCGTCGTCTCGCTCGGCCTGTACGGCGAGATCTTCCGCCGCAACGTGGCCGCGTCCGGCGTCGTGCCGCAGATCTCGCTGATCATGGGCGCGAACGCGGGCGGTCACGTCTACTCGCCCGCGCTGACCGACTTCGTGGTGATGGTCGACCAGACGTCCCACATGTTCATCACCGGCCCGGACGTGATCAAGACCGTCACCGGCGAGGACGTGGGCTTCGAGGACCTGGGCGGCGGGCGCACGCACAACACCAAGTCCGGCAACGCGCACTACCTCGGGGACAACGAGGAGGACGCCATCTCCTACGTCAAGGAGCTGCTGTCCTACCTGCCCGCGAACAACATGTCCGAGCCGCCCGTGTTCGACGCGCCGGACGACGTGGTGCACGGCTCGATCGAGGACTCGGTCACCGCCGAGGACCGCGAGCTGGACACCCTGATCCCGGACTCGGCGAACCAGCCCTACGACATGCACGAGGTCATCACCCGCGTGCTGGACGAAGGCGAGTTCCTGGAGGTCCAGCCGCTGTTCGCGCCGAACATCCTGATCGGCTTCGGCCGCGTGGACGGCCACTCGGTCGGCATCGTGGCGAACCAGCCGACCCAGTTCGCGGGCTGCCTGGACATCGACGCGTCGGAGAAGGCCGCGCGCTTCGTGCGGACGTGTGACGCGTTCAACATCCCGGTCCTGACGTTCGTCGACGTCCCGGGCTTCCTGCCGGGCACAGACCAGGAGTGGAACGGCATCATCCGGCGCGGCGCGAAGCTGATCTACGCCTACGCGGAGGCCACCGTGCCGCTGGTCACGGTGATCACCCGCAAGGCGTACGGCGGCGCGTACGACGTGATGGGCTCGAAGCACCTGGGCGCGGACATCAACCTGGCGTGGCCGACGGCGCAGATCGCGGTCATGGGCGCGCAGGGCGCGGCCAACATCGTGCACCGCAAGACGCTGGCGAACGCCGTCAACGAGGGCAAGGACGTCGACGCGCTGCGCGCGCAGTTGCAGCAGGAGTACGAAGACGCACTGTGCAACCCTTACGTGGCGGCGGAACGCGGCTATGTTGACTCTGTGATCCCACCGTCCTACACGCGGTCGTACGTCGCGCGGGCGCTGTCCATGCTCCGCGACAAGCGCGAGGTGCTGCCGCCCAAGAAGCACGGGAACATCCCACTATGACCACGCGCCCTTACCTGCGAGTCGTCCGAGGCACCCCGGACGACGTGGAACTGGCCGCCCTGACCGCCGTGGTGGCAGGCCTGGCCGCGGCCACCGCTCCCACCGAGGACAGCTCCCGGCGTTCGGCCTGGTCGGACCGCTCCCGACTGGTCCGCAACGCCCTGCCGCACGGACCGGGCGCCTGGCGCTCGTCCGCGCTGCCCCAGTAAGCCCGCGCGCTGCCCCAGTAAGCCCGGTTGTCCACAGGGAGCACCGGCTGCCTGTGGACAACTCGGCGATCACGCGTGCCCGGAAGCGTCCAGTGCAGGATCGCGCCATCGAGGTCGTGCAGACGTCCGAACAGCGAGTCGGTTCCCATCGCGGGACGAGGTCAGCACTCGACCCGTCGGCTGTTCACCTGCACGCCGTCGCCCAGCACCATGACCTCGCGGCAACGGACACCGTCCGGCAGGTGGAACCGCAAGCGCATCCACACGCTGCCGCCCGGCACGTGCAGGCGGGTGTCGAGGACTTCCACGCCGTCCGCCGCGACCGCCGACGGCACGCGGGACGGGTCGCCCTCGGAGCGGGCCGCGGCCGTCACCGCGTCCATCACCCGGTGTTCGGCCCGGTCCGAACCGTTCGCGAATGGCCAGAAGGGGACTCCGTAGCCGACCGGGTCCGTGGACACCACTTGCGCCGCCACCCCCACCAACAGGATGACGGGCACGAACCACCACCACCGACGCCGACCACGAGCCCGGTCGGTCCGGCGGACCACCAGAGCCCAGCGCTGCACACCGTCGAGAGTGCCCAAGCAACCGCGCAAGCGCATCGGTAGTTCTACGCAGCGACCTCCACCGCCACCCGATCAGCCAAACCTTTCAGCTCAACGGGTGACTCGGGCTGCCGGATGACCAGGCGTTCCAGGTTCGGCAACTCACTCAGTTCGGCCAACTCCGCCGGATGCGGAACCCCGTAGCACTCCACCACCCGCAAGCCCGGCCACCGTTCGACACCCAGCAGCGACCGACCGGGCGGCCGATTGTCCACCGCGAGCAGGCGCAACGGCAGGTCCGCCGGAATCACCGCCAACCCGCGCTCCAACGCCGGATGCCGCACCCGCAACGCGCGCAGCCCCGCCCCGGCCAAGCTCGCCAGGTCGGCGTGCGTGAAGTGCAACGACAACTCCTCCACCCGACCGCGCGCGATCGGCGACAGGTCTCGCACCAGCGGACACTGCGTCAACTGCAAAGTGCGCAGCGAACGGTTGCCGGACAACGGTTCCAACGACCGCAGCACGTCGTTCTGCATCAGCTCCAACCACCGCAACCCCGGCATGGCCGCGATGGGGTCCAACGGAGTCACCCCGCCCAGGCACCGCAGATGTCTCAGGTGCCGCAGGTAGTGCACGTGCCGAATGCGATGCCACCCGCGCAGATCCACCCGCAGGTCCCCGAAATCCACCTCCGCCAACACAGTCCGGGCGTAGTCCTCGGGATTCGGGGAGTTCCGCCACGCCCGCAGCAACTCGTCCAGCACCACCGACTCGTCCAACTCGGCGAACGGGTGGATCTTCTCCAACGCACCCTCGCCACCGATCATGGCGATCGCCCGCACCACACAGGCGGCCTCGATGTCGCTCAGCCCATCAGGCGTGTCCGGCAGCAGATCACGCACGAACGCACCGGCCGACGCCAACGTCTCGGCGTCCGTCATCGTCGTAGGAGGAATCAACCGCGACACGGCCCGGCGAACCTCGTCCCGCACATCCGGCCGCTTGTCCACCCGACCGACCACGTCCGCGTGCTCGATGCTGGCCGCCGCCAACAGGTGCAGCAGATCCGCCACCCGCGAGTCGTGCCGGGCGGCCTCGTTCCCGTCGAGCAACCCGGCCAGCACCTCGGCCCGTTCCGCGGGCCGCGCATGAGCCACCGCCATCACCACGACGTCGTGCCAGTCGTCCCGGTGGGCGTGGTCGACCAACGGCCCCAAGTCCCCGGAGTCCACGACTTCCTTGGCCGCCAGATAGTCCCGGAACGTCCGATGCACGAACTGCACGTCACCGTGCACAGACTCGCGCAACAGCCCGGTGCGCTCCAAGAACCGTTGCAGCACATCGGAAGGCTCGGCGTCGTGCGGCCGAAGCCCACGCATCGCCCCACCGATCCACTGCCGCGCCTTGTCCTTGGTCACCAACTGCTGGCTGTGCCGCACCAACGAGTACGCGAACCGTTGCAGCACGACAAGCTGCTCTTCCTTCGAGAACCGGAACCGGTCCTCGTCCACCGCGACGCCACGCTGCTCGTCCCACCGCACCAACAACAGGTCGAGCGCGGCGTCATAGAGGCTCTTGCGGTCGCGGGGAAGGTGCATCCCGCCGTCCTGGTGAAGGGCGCACAGCAACCCGCACAACAACGGACTCGACGCGAGCTTGCGCAAATCAGCCCGCACGGCCAGCGTCTCGGCCAGACTGCGCTCACAAGTGTTCAGCCACTCGGCGATGTCCGGCTGCTCACCTCGCGCGGCATCGTGCCAGGCCGCGAGGAAGTCACGAACCCCCTTGGCGGACAGGGGAAGCAAGTCGAAGGTGGTGAACTCGGCCTCACTGAGCCAATCCTCGTCCACCGCGGACGGCCGCGTGGAAACCACGTACCGGGCCTCGGGATAGGCGGCGACAAGCTCCTCCAACCACTGCTTGGCCTCCGCCCGCCGCTCGGACCCGAGTTCGTCGATCCCGTCCACCAACAACAACGCCCGCCCTTCACGAAACCGGGCGACCACCCAACGTTCAGGCTTCTCCTCGGCCAACACCGGCGCGGTGGACAGCACCAACTTCTCCGGCGAAGGCAACGGCCCTTCGGCGAACTGCCGCAGGGGAACGAAAAACGGCACCTCCCCAACCGGCGACTGCCGCGCGGCCTGAAGCGCCGACCACCGCAGGAAAGTCGTCTTCCCGGACCCGGCCGAACCACGCAACAGAACCCGACGAGTCTCGTCGAACGCGGTAGCCGCGCTAACCCCGGCACCGGTCAACGGCGCCTCTTCCGCCCCGGTACGCCGAGCGACAGCAAGACTGATGTAAGACCGATCGAACGAATGCCGCCCCGGCGCCCGCCCCCGAGCAACCCCGAACAACTCGAAAGAGTTGGTAGTACGCGTGACGTAGTCGGCATACCGAAGCTCGAAGTCGGCAGCCTCCCGCTCCTCCCGCCCCCGCAACTCGGCGACGTCGTCACTGATGCCGACCTGGAGGTCCCGCATGATCCGATCCACAGACCGGGCAAGCTCGGCGAGCCCGGCACAACACCCGTCGAGCAAGAGGTCGTACGCGGCCCGCCCGGCGACGGTCAGCTCGTAGTCGGCAGCAGGCACCCGCCGAGCCAGGCGCTCGGCACTGACAAGATCAGCAGGAGCCTTGGCCAACTCCGCCCACCGAACAGCGGCCAGCGACTCCCGCACAGCTTCGACAGCCCGCCGCCACTCCTGATCAGACAGACCGGGCAACTCGGTACGCCGCAACCCGACAAGCTCATCGGCAACCCGCCGCACCAACCGATCAGGCTTGGCCAACGCCCGAATGCGCCGCCGATCATCCGCCCGATGGGCGATCCCACCAACACCGTGCTGGAGCAACCCGTCAAACGCAGTCCCGAAGACCGCGATCAGAGCACCGGATACCGGATCGATCACCATCGCGACTCCCCCACGGATCGGTGACGCCACCAGCCTATGCGGACTTCGCAGTGGCGCGCGGTGCGCACACCTGTCGGTGGGCCGCGTGTCGCCCGAGTCCTGCCCTTGTGATCATCCTTGGCGGCCGGCCCAGCGGCGAGCGCACTCTTCGACCCAACCCGGCGAGACCGCTCAAACCCTCTCCGACAAGCACCCGGCAAGAACCCTCAACCCCCGCGATTACAGCGCAGACCAGGAGCAGATCCGGTGAAGCTAAGGTGCCGCTGTGCGATTCGTGCTTGCCTCAGCCTCCCCAGCCCGCCGAACCGTCCTGCGCAACGCCGGCCTGGAACCAGTGATCCGAGTATCAGGCGTCGACGAAGACGCGGTAGCCGCAGCCCTCCCCGACCCCACCCCAGCCGAACTCGTCACCGCCCTGGCAAAGGCCAAAGCCGAAGCCATAGCGGCCGACGAGCAGGACGCCGTGGTGGTCGGCTGCGACTCCATGCTGCTCACCGCCGACGGCCAGGTCCAGGGCAAGCCGGGCACCGTCGACAAGGCCCGGGAACGCTGGCGCCGGATGGCCGGCACCACCGCCACCCTCCTCACGGGCCACGCGGTGCTGAAGGTCGTCGACGGCCGGATCGCCGCCCGCGCGGCGGACCACGAAGCCACCGTGGTCCGGTTCGGCACGCCCACCGAAGCCGAGTTGGAGGCGTACCTGGCCACCGAGGAACCCCTCCAGGTGGCCGGCGCCTTCACGCTCGACGGCCGAGGCGGCTGGTTCGTGGACGGGATCGACGGCGACCCGTCCAGTGTCATCGGGATCAGCCTGCCGCTCACCCGGAGGTTGCTCCGTCAAGTCGACATCGCGGTGTCCGACATCTGGTAGCCGTTGTCACATTTTCGCTGATCCGGGAAGCTCCCCCTGGAACCTGGCGTTGGGGGAGCCGATGAACGAATTGCTGACGCGCCGCCGTCACATCGACTTCGGGCGCAGGACGAACACGGGCTGTCGCGGCTGGCGCCGTCCCGTCATCCCTGCGCACCCGCACACCCGGAGCCGAAATGTCGTTCGTCCGCACCTACACCAAGCCGAAGGTCTTCGGCATCACCGTGCTGGCCGCCCTCGTGCTGGGCGCCCTCGCGGGCTTCCTGGCCAAATCCGCCCAGCTAAGCTGGCTGACCACCACCCTGGACAAGATCGGTGACGTCTTCACCAGCCTGCTCCAGTTCACGGTCATCCCGCTCGTCTTCACGGCGATCGTCGTCGGCATCACCAGCCTGCGCCGGCTCGGCAGCTCCCGCGCCGCCCGGCTCGGCGGCAAGACCCTGCTCTGGTTCGCCGTCACGTCGCTGATCGCGGTGCTCATCGGGCTCGCGATCGCGCTGGTCTTCAAGCCCGGCGCCGGCGTCCAGGTCACCCCGACGGAGGCCGCGCTCAAGCGCCTCGCCAGCCGCGAAGGCGGCTCGTGGAGCACCCTGCTCGACACGCTCGTGCCGACCAACCTGTTCACCGCCTTCACCGAGGGCCAGGTGCTCCAGGTCGTCTTCATCGCGATCCTGGTCGGCTTCGCCGCCTACGCGCTCGGTGAGAAGGCCACGCCGTTCGTCGCCTTCACCCGCTCGACGTTCGACTTGATCCAGAAGATCGTCGGCTGGATCATCCTGCTCGCGCCGATCGGTGTGTTCGGCCTCATCGGCACGGCGTTCGCGACCTACGGCAACTCGTTCGTCCGCCCGCTGTTCAGCCTGATCGCCACCGTCTACGGCGGCACGCTGCTCGTGCTGTTCGTGGTCTACCCGATCCTGCTGCGGTTCGTCGGCAAGGTCAGCCCGGTCACGTTCTTCAGCAAGGCGTGGACGGCCATCCAGTTCGCCTTCGTGTCCCGCTCGTCCGGCGCGACGCTGCCGCTGAGCCGCCAGACCGCCGCGAACCTGGGCGTCGACAACGACTACGCGTCCTTCGCCGTCCCGCTGGGCACCACCACGAAGATGGACGGTTGCGCGGCCGTGTACCCGGCGATCGCCACCGTGTTCATCGCGAACCTGTTCGGCATCCAGCTCGGCGTGTGGCAGTACGTGGCGATCGTCGCGGTGGCCGTGTTCGGCGCGTTCGCGACGGCCGGCACCACCGGCTGGTTCACCATGCTGACCTTGACCCTCGGCGCGGTGAACCTGCCGCCGGAGGTCATCGCGACCGGCGTCGCCGTGGTGTACGCGATCGACCCGATCCTGGACATGGTCCGCACCGCCACCAACGTGGCCGGGCAGATCGCCGTCCCCGTGCTGGTCGCCCGCTCCGAGGGCCTGCTGGACGACGAGGTGCTGAACGCGCCCAGCACGCCGCCGCTGCTCGACGGCCCGCGCGAGGCCGTGCCCGCCTGACCGACCCACTCCAGGCCGCCGAGTCTCACCCGAGGCTCGGCGGCCTGATCATCTCCGGGCCAACGACCAGCATCAACTGTCTGCAAACAGTCAATCCGCACAGCAACATGATCGTAGGTTCACAGACAGATCGTCTGTCTACAGATGGTCCGCGTCGAGACTCAAGGACCGCACGAACGAAGCTGCGCGGAGCCGGGAGACACATCCGGCCAGCCGGGCAGCAGGCCGGGCTCGGCGACCACGGACGTGCACCCCAGCTCCGTCTTGGCCCCCACCAGCGAGAACACCTGCGCGAACCGCCGCGAGCACTCCACCCCAGGCGCGCACGCCCGCTGCACGGCCACCACATCGGCCGCGTCGTCGCCGTTCACGTCATGCAGCCCCAGGTAAGCCCCACTGGCCACGTAAGGCAACTGCGCCCGCGACCACGTCCCGGACCGGCGCACCAGCACCTCGCCCCACACCTCGGCCCCCACCACCCCGCGCACCAGGCACACCGCCACCTCGGCGTCCGCGCACTCCAGCGACCGCTCGGTGATGACGGCGCCCGACTCGGCGATGGTCAGCTCGAAGATGTTCCGCCCGGACTCCCCGTTCGTCCGGATCCGGCCCGAGCCCTGCCCCACCAGCAGCTCCACCGTGTCGTTCCCCACCTCCCGCTCCACCACCGGCTGGCACGCGACCGACCCGCAGCGCAGCTCGTCCGACGACAGCCCGACATCCGGCGAGACCGGCGCGGGAGGGCGGAGTGACCAGGCGAAGACCATGCCCGCGGTAGTGATGACGACAGCCGCGCACGCGATGAGCAGCGCGGCTGTGGGCGGACGTGTCACGATTGCCGATTGTTCCACCCGAGTGAGCCGTCTCTCCGTCACGAGGTACTGACGGGTCACTAAACTCCCCGACCATTGCCACTCCGTACCAGCGTTGCCAGGAGGTAGGACGTCGTGTCGCTGCGCAAGGTCCTCGTCGCCAACCGCGGTGAGATCGCCGTCCGGGTCATCCGCGCCTGCCGGGACGCCGGTCTGGCGAGCGTCGCCGTCTACGCGGACCCGGACCGCGACGCACCGTTCGTCCGGCTCGCCGACGAGGCGTTCGCCCTGGGCGGCAACACGCCCGGCGACAGCTACCTCTCGTCCGACAAGCTCCTCGACGTCGCCAAGCGCGCGGGCGCGGACTCGGTGCACCCCGGCTACGGGTTCCTGTCCGAGAACGCCGAGTTCGCGCAGGCCGTGATCGACGCGGGCCTGACCTGGATCGGACCGACCCCGCAGGCCATCCGCGACCTGGGCGACAAGGTGACCGCGCGGCACATCGCGATGCGCGCGGGCGCGCCGCTGGTGCCCGGCACCAAGGACCCGGTGGACGGCCCGGACGAGGTCGTCGCGTTCGCCCGGGAGCACGGCCTCCCGGTCGCGATCAAGGCGGCCTTCGGCGGCGGCGGGCGCGGCCTGAAGGTGGCCCGCACGCTGGAGGAGATCCCCGAGCTGTTCGACAGCGCGGTGCGCGAGGCGGTCACCGCGTTCGGGCGCGGCGAGTGCTTCGTCGAGCGGTACCTGGACAAGCCGCGGCACGTCGAGGCCCAGGTGCTGGCCGACCAGCACGGCAACGTGATCGTCGTCGGCACCCGCGACTGCTCGCTCCAGCGCCGGCACCAGAAGCTGGTGGAGGAGGCGCCCGCGCCGTTCCTCACCGACGAGCAGCGCGCGGCCATCCACACCTCGGCGCGGGCGATCTGCCGCGAGGCCGGCTACCACGGCGCGGGCACCGTCGAGTACCTGGTCGCGCTGGACGGCACCATCTCGTTCCTGGAGGTCAACACCCGGCTCCAGGTCGAGCACCCGGTCAGCGAGGAGACCGCCGGCATCGACCTGGTGCGCGAGCAGTTCCGCATCGCGGCCGGCGAGCCGCTGCGGTTCACCGAAGACCCGACCCCGCGCGGTCACTCGATCGAGTTCCGCATCAACGGCGAGGACGCGGGCCGCAACTTCCTGCCCGCGCCGGGCGCGGTGACGACGTTCGTCGCGCCGTCCGGGCCCGGCGTCCGGGTGGACGCGGGCGTCGAGAGCGGCACCGTCATCGGCGGGCAGTTCGACTCGCTGCTGGCCAAGCTGATCGTCACCGGCGAGGACCGCACGCAGGCCCTGGAACGGGCGCGCCGCGCGCTGGACGAGATGGTCGTGGAGGGCATGGCGACCGTGCTGCCGTTCCACCGGCTGATCGTGCGCGACCCGGCCTACGTCGGCACGGACGAGGGCTTCACCGTGCACACGCGGTGGATCGAGACCGAGTTCGACAACACCATCGCCCCGTTCACCGACGGCGCGGAGGTCGAGGAGGACGAGCCGCGCCAGACCCTGGTGGTGGAGGTCGGCGGACGGCGGCTGGAGGTGTCGCTGCCCGGCGACCTGGCCGTGGGCGCGGCGTCGCCCAAGGCCGGCGCGAAGGCCAAGCCGCGCAAGCGCGCCGGCGGCAAGGGCGGCGCGGGGGTGTCCGGCGACGCGGTGGCGGCTCCGATGCAGGGCACCATCGTGAAGGTCGCGGTGGAGGACGGGCAGCAGGTCGAGGCGGGCGAGCTGATCGTCGTGCTGGAGGCCATGAAGATGGAGAACCCGGTGACCGCGCACAAGGCGGGCATCGTGACGGGTCTCGCCGCCGAGCCCGGCGCGACGGTCACCCAGGGCACCGTCCTGTGCGAGCTGAAGGAATAAGCTCACTCACGTGGGCGAACGGGACATCCGGATCGGTGACGCGGAGCGCGAGCAGGCGCTCCGACTGCTCGGCGAGCACCTCGGCGAGGGCCGGCTGGACGTCGACGAGTACGGCGACCGCTCGGCCCGCGTGACCGCCGCGCGGACCCGCGGCGACCTGCTGGCGCTGTTCGGCGACCTGCCCGCGCCGCACCCGCGGTTCACGCAGGTCTCGCCGCTGCCGTCGGCGGAACCGGCGGTGCGGCGCGGCTCCGGGCTCGACCCGAGGTTCGCCGCCGCACTCGTGCCGGCGGTCGGGATCCTGTGCGTGGTGCTGTTCTTCGTGGTCCGGTCGCCGTTCATCTTCCTGCTGGTGCCGGCGGTGGCCCTGCTGGTAGGCCGGATGGGCAACCGACGTTGAGTTTGTTGTTGCTCGACCTGGACGGCGTGCTGCGCAGGTTCGGCCCGGACAGCGGGATCGAGGACGAGTTCGGCCTCCCGCGCGGGACGCTGGCCTCGGTCGCCTTCGGCCTCGCGGGCCCGGCCCTGGTCGGCGAGGTCTCCGACGAGGAGTGGCGGACCGCCGTCCGCGACCGGCTCGCGGACGACTTCGGCCCGAGCGCGGCACGCGACGCGGTGGCCGCGTGGACTCGGGTCGGCGAGGTTATCCCCGAGGCGTTGACGCTGGTCAGGACCGTCCGGCAACGGCACCGGGTGGCGTTGTTCAGCAACGCGACCACCCGCCTGCCGGAGGACCTGCGCACCCTCGGCCTCGACCGGGAGGTGGACGACGTCGTGTCGTCGGCGTTGATCGGGGCGGCCAAGCCGACGCCCGAGGCGTTCCGGCGGGCGCTGGCGCAGCTACGGGTGTCCGCCGACGAGACCGTGTTCTGCGACGACAACGCCGAGAACGCGGCCGGGGCGAAGGCGGTCGGCATCGACGGGGTGCACGTGCCCGACGCCGCCGCGCTGCGCGAGGCCCTGGCGGACCGCGGACTGCTCGATGGCTGACTTCCTGCTCCTCGTCATGCACGACCGGGACGAGGCCGAACGGCTGGCCCGCGAACTCGGTGCCGACGGCTGGAAACCCTGCGCCGTGCACAAAGACCTGCTCGCGGGCGAGGACGACGTCGAGGACGCGGACTGGGTGGTCGAGCTGGCCACCGCCCCGGACGGCACGCCCGCCCACACCCACCGGGACCGGCTGGAAGCGCTCGCGGACCGGCACGACGGCTTCGTGACGGACTAGCGCCGCCGGCACGGAGCCCGTCGAACCGGGTGTGGCGGCGTCCACGCCGGCCGGCCACCGACTAGTCTCGCCCGCCATGGAACCGGTCGAAATCAACGCGGGCGAGTTCTACCTGCGACAACTGCGGGCGGACGACCGGGTGGACGACCGGGTCGCGCTGGTCGGCGGCGGCCGGTTCGAGGACGCCGACGAGGCCGGCGCGCACATCGCCGAACGGCAACGGCAGTGGGACGCCGACGAGGCGTGCTCGTGGGCCGTCTGTGAACAGTTGTCGAACACCGCGGTCGGCGAGATCGCGATCTCGACGGCCGGGGAGCTGTTCTGCTGGATCACGCCCGACCGGCGCGGAAAAGGCATCGCGACACAGGCGGCACAAGCCGTGACCGGCTTCGGGTTCGGTTTTCTGGATCTCGCCCGGATCGATGTCAACCCCTGCGACAAAGCCGGTGAACGGGTCGCGCAGAAATGCGGATTCAACGCCGGGGGTTCGCCTGGCGTGTGGACACGGCTACGGTAGGTGGCCATGAGGGCTGCTCGGGTGATCGTCGCGCTGACCGCGTCGGCGCTCGTCGCGTGCACGCCCCTGCCCGAGAACAAGGCCGACGGCCGGGTAGATGAACCACTCTCCGTCACCACGACCACGACCGTGGTACTACCGCCGCGGCCCAAGGACATCCCATTGGACCAAGTGGACCCGTGCGCGGTGCTCGACGCGGAGCAGCGGGCACAGCTCAGCTTGGACAACCCGCCCAGCGCGTATGTGGAAGCGAGCTTCGGCAACGCGAAGGCCTGCACCATCCGGAGCAACATCAGCGGCAACGTGGTCCGGCTCGCGCTGGTCACCGTCGAAGGCATCGGCGTGTGGCTGTCGGAGAACGCCCAGGTCGACGCCAGGCCCACGACGGTGGCGGGTTTTCCGGGCCTGACCGTGCGCACACCCGGTCTCGACGACGTCTGCACTGTGGAGGTGGACGTGGCGGAAGGACAGTTCCTCGACGTGATGTTCCGCGACGGCGGTAACAAGACCAAGGTGAAACAGGACATTCTCTGCCAGGCGGCACAACGCACGGCAGAAGCGGCGGTCGCCGGTTTGCTGCAACGCGGCTGACCCACGCGGGGGAAGTGCGCTCCACCCACTCCCCGCTGTCGGACCGTGTGGTTAAAGTGACCTTGCTGACGCCGAAGACCCCGGCCGGGCCGGCAGGGGCAGAGGGAAGACCGGAGGGCCGTCCATGCCGTCGGAAGACCGCGGTCACGGTGCGGACACCGGTGGCACACCGCCGCCCGTGTCGCACACCTTGAACGTGGAACCCACCGCGATACCCGGCCTCCGCAGCGCGTTCGCAGGCGCGTTGACGAAGCTGGACCAGCAGATCGAGCTGGCCATCACCGAGGTCAGGGTCCGGCCCTGGGCGGGCGACCCGGTCAGCGCGGACGCCGCGGAGCGGTTCAACGAGCGGTCGGTCGAGTCGGGAGACTCGGCGCTGACCGCGTTACGCGACTACCAGCAGCAGCTCAAGGGCGCCATGGACGCGCTCACGCTGGTCGAGCAGCAGTACCGGTCCATCGAGGACGACAACACCGGGTTGATGGAGCAGCAAGGCGGCTGCTGAGCCGCCGCAGGCAAGGGGAATCTTCATGCCCGATGGTCACCGCTGGAGCGGGTACAGCCACGAAGAACTCTACGACAAGATCAACTCCGGGCCGGGGCCGAAGGCCTCGCACGCCTCGATGGAGCGCTGGGAGGGAGTCTCGGCCGCGTTGAGCGAGATCAACTCCGAGCTGCACGCGGGTGTGCTGCGGTCCGGCGCGTCCTGGGAGGGCTCGGCCGCCGACCAGGCCCGGATGGGCATGAACCCGCTGGCCGCGTGGGCGGACGACGCCCGTGGCGGCGCGGAGGTCATGCGCCTGTCGGCGGAGTTGCAGGCCGACTACATCGCGAAGGCCCGCGCCGACATGCCGCCGCCGGTGAAGGTCACCGCCGAGGACCCCGGCGCGCTGCTGACCGGCCTGACGCACCTCGTGGGCGGCCAGACCGACTACGAGAAGCAGGAGAAGGCGCACAACGCGGCCGAACAGCGGGCCCGCGAGGTGATGACCACCTACGCGTCGTCCACCACGTCGAACGTCAACACCCTGGGCCAGTTCCACCAGCCGCCCCAGCTCGTCATCAACGCCGCGGACGTGGTGCGCAACGAGGCGGGCGGCGTCGGCGGCGGTTACGGCTTCCACGGCGGCGGTCCGCGCGGCGGGCACGGCTACGGCCGCGGTCGCGGTGGGCGCGGTGGCCGGGTCAGCCGCGGCTGGAACCAGCAGCAGCAGCCGAGGCCCGCGTTCCAGCCCGGCGGCGCGTCCACGGCCGTGTCGGGCGTGGCCGGGCCGACCCAGCCGGTCTCCACCACCAGGACGGCGAACGGCGTGCCCGTCGGCAGCGGCCCGGCGCACCCGACGTTCGGCGCGGGCGGCGTGATCGGCGGCGTCGGCACGGGCGGGCAGGACCGCCGGAAGACGTCCGACACGACGACCGCCGAGCAGCACCAGGGGAACCCGGCCGACCAGGCCCTCGGTCGCGCCGCCGGCACGACGTCGGTCAGCTCGGCGGAGTTCGGCGCGCTCGCGGCGGCCAACGCGCAGCACGCGGCGGCGGCCGGTCCCGGCGGCGCGCCGGGCGGCGTGCTCGGCGCGGGCCAGTCGGGCGGCGACAACGTGCACAAGCGGTCGGTCGCGGCGCCCGCGCCGCAGCAGGCGTTCGACCCGTTCGGCGGGCTGGGCGGCGCGCGTGCGGAGGAGGAAGAGGACGCGGAGCACGACGGCGCGGACTACCTCCGGGAGACCGACGACATCTACGGCATCGGCGGGACCATCTCGCCACCGGTGATCGGGGAGAGCACAACCCGCTGATGACGACGTTCGGTTTGGACTTGGGCGCCAACGACCTGCGTGCGCCGGTGACGATCTCCGCGCTGGAGTTCGACGTGCTCTGGGAGCACCTGCGGCTGGAGACGATGCCACTGGTGCTCAAGGTCCCGTCCCCCGGCAAGACCCACGAGGAACGCGCTGAGCTGGAGCGCCGGGCCTGGGCCGGCCTCGGCGAACGGGGCCTGGGCAGACCGGTGTCCCTGGACCCGATGCTGGAAGACCTCCTGCACCTGCTGAACCGGCCGCAGCAGGAGGTCGACGGCCGACTGTGGCTGGGCCGCAGCGTGCGGGTGCTGGCGGCGGCGAAGGGCCAGTCGGCGGTGCTGGCGGTGCTGGACGGCGAGCAGCTCACGCTGCGCCCGGCGTCCGGCGAGGGCCTGCCCCGCGAAGCCCTGAGCGTCCTGCCCGCCGCGCCGCCCGGACCGGGCCACTCGGTGACGCTGCCGAGCGCCGACCTGGACGCCGCCGCGGCGGCGGCCGGGACGCCGGACAACCTGGAGGCGGCGCTGCGGTCCCGCGGCGTGCGGCAGGAGGACGCCCGGACGCTCGCGGAGATGTTCAAGGACGCCGGCCACCGCGGTCAGTTCGGCGCGGCGACCAGGGACAAGTGGGGCAAGCGGGTCCGGCCGGACCACGTGGTGGCGTTCTTCGACAACCCCCACGGGCGGTACGTGCAGCTCCGCCGGGCCACGCCGGGGCAGCAGCCGTGGAGCACCGTGTCGCCGACCGACCCGCGCCGGCTGGTGCAGCACCTGACGGACCTGCTGCCCCCGACCGGGTGATCCCGGTACGCCGGGGCGGAGGCCGGCCTCTGTTCCGGCGTGATCGCGTTGCCCCCTGGGCTCTTCGGTGTGCACGTCCGGTCCTCGCTCGAAGCCGTCGTCGGGCGGGGCGGGGTGCGTTCGGCGCTGGCGTCCGGCGAACTGGTGCGGTTCGGCCAACGGGTGCTCGTCGCCCGTGACCGGATGCTCGACTTCCCCACCCGGTGCGCGGCTGCGCTGCTGTGGGCCGGCTCGGAGGCCGTGCTGGCGCGTGAGACGGCGCTGCGGCTCTTCGGGTGCACGGCGGCAGGGGTGGGGAGCGTGCACCTCCTGGTGCCTTACAGCGTCACGCTCAACCCTCGTCCGGGGGTGTCCGTCCACCACGGTCGGGTGGGTGACGTCCGGTCGGTCGACGGGCTGCGGTGCCAGGCTCTCGACGCCGCCCTGTGCGACGTGCTGTGCCGCGGTGACCGGCACGTGGCGCTGGCCTGTGCCGACGAAGCGCTGGGGCGGATGCCCATGGCGACGCGGGCGGAGCTGAAAGCCGAGCTGTCCGGGCAGATCAACCGGCGGTCCGACACGCGCGGCGTGCGGCGTGGCCGGGAACTGCTCGGGCTGGCGACGGGCGTGCCGCCGTCACCCCAGCGCAGCCGCCTGTTGCTGACGCTCGTCGACGCCGGCCTGCCCGTGCCCGCACAGGGGTACGAAGTGCGCTCCGGCGTGGACGATGAGGAACCCGTCCACTACGCGTGGCCTGCGGCCCGGTTGGCTCTCCACTACGGCTCCGCCCGGTGTCTTCCGGGTTGGACGGTCCTCCGGGCCGACGACGCGGACCTCCGCAACCCGACCCGGCTGATCACGCGGTTGAAGCGCGCGCTCCGGTCAGGGGCCGATGCCCCGGCACGGGCGGGTGCGTAGGTCGGCCACGTAGTCGTCCGGCGCGCCCGCCGCCTCGGCCGCGTCCGCCACCACGCCGATGTAGCGGGCCGACGGCAGGCCGCCCTCGTAGGCGTCCAGCACGTACAGCCAGGCCGTGACCGAACCCTCCAGGGTCTGGACGCGCAGCCGGATCTTCTTGTAGAGACCCAGGGCGCCCTCCCACCGGTCGAGGCGGGACTCGTCGCGCGGGCTCACGTCGTACAGGACGGCGAAGACCTGGGAGTCCGGGTCTTCCACGATCGTGGCGAGCGCGCCTTCCCACCCCAGGTCCTCGCCACCGAACGTCAGTCGCCATCCGGCGAGCCATCCGGTCCCCGCCATCGGGGAGTACGGGGCTCGCTCCATCATCTGGTTCGGATCCATGTTGGACCCGTACGCGGCATAGAGCGGCACGCCGACAGCCTAGCGACCTCACGATCACCCGGAGGAACCAGAAGACCGGACGACACGCCAGGTAACCCGACCGCGTACGGTTGACCGGCCGGAGTAGAACGCGAGGAGGACGTGTCGTGACCCGCATCGTCATCATGGGCGGTGGTCCCGCAGGTTACGAGGCGGCACTGGTCGCGGCCCAGCACGGCGCCGACGTGACCATCGTCGAGCGCGAGGGGGTGGGCGGGGCGTGCGTGCTCTACGACTGCGTGCCGTCGAAGACCTTCATCGCCTCGGCGGGTGGGCGCAGCGCCTTCCGCAACGCGGGTGAGCTGGGCATTCGCACCGACGACACGGAAGCCGCCGTGGAACTGCCGGTCGTGCACGGACGGGTGAAGGGCCTCGCGCTGGCGCAGTCCGCCGACGTCCGCGCCCGCCTCCAGCGGGAGGGCGTGCGGATCATCAACGGCGTCGGGAGGTTCTGCGACGACGCGCACGGCCTGGCGCAGCACCGGGTGGTCGCGGTGGCCGGCGACGGCGGGGAGGAGGTCCTGCCCGCCGACGTGGTGCTCATCGCCACCGGCGCGACCCCGCGCGTGTTGCCCGGCGCGGAACCGGACGGCAAGCGCGTCCTGACCTGGCGGCAGATCTACGACCTGCCCGAGCTGCCCGAGCACCTGGCCGTCATCGGCTCCGGCGTGACCGGCGTCGAGTTCGCCTCCGCCTACACCGAGCTGGGCGTGAAGGTGACCATGGTGTCGAGCCGGGACCGCGTGCTGCCGCACGAGGACGCCGACGCGGCGGCCGTGCTGGAGGACGTGTTCGCCGAACGCGGCACCGCCGTGGTGAAGCACGCCCGCGCGGACCGCGTGGAGAACGTCGGCGACGGCGTCCTCATCCACCTGGAAGACGGTCGCACGATCGAGGCGAGTCACGCCCTGATGACCGTCGGCTCGGTCCCGAACACCGCCGACCTCGGCCTGGACAAGATCGGCATCGAACTGGGCCGCGGCGGGTACATCCCGGTCGACCGGGTGTCCCGCACGAACGTCTCCGGCGTGTACGCGGCGGGCGACTGCACCGGCGTGCTGCTGCTCGCGAGCGTCGCCGCCATGCAGGGCCGGATCGCCATGTGGCACGCGCTGGGCGAGGGCGTGAGCCCGATCAAGCTCAAGACGGTGGCCGCGAACGTCTTCACCAACCCGGAGATCGCGTCGGTCGGCATCAGCCAGCAGGCGATCGACTCCGGCGAGGTCCCGGCCCGCACCATCACGCTGCCGCTGGCGACCAACCCGCGCGCCAAGATGGAAGGCCTGCGGCGGGGCTTCGTGAAGCTGTTCTGCCGCCCGGCGACCGGCGTGGTCATCGGCGGCGTGGTGGTGGCGCCGAACGCGAGCGAGCTGATCCTGCCCATCGCGCTCGCGGTGCAGAACCAGCTCACCGTGGAGGACCTGGCGACGACGTTCTCGGTGTACCCGTCGCTGACCGGCTCGATCACCGAGGCCGGCCGCCAGCTCATGCGGCACGACGACCTCGACTAGATGATTGATTCCAAGGGGTGGGCACCTGGAGACGTGGGGCGAGGGTGTCGATGTACGGGTTGTGACGACCGACATTGACACCCTCGCGACCGCACTCTACGTCAGGACCGACGACCTGCTGAAGGCCGCGCCGCACCTCGCGCCGTGGCGTCCGAAGGTCGGCCTGCAACCCACACTCACCGACGCGGAGCTGGTGACCCTGGCGGTGATGCAGGCCCTGCTCGGGTTCACCTCCGAGGCCCGCTGGTTACGCCACGCCCGCGCCCATCTGGGCCACCTGTTCCGCTACCTGCCCCGCCAACCCGGCTACAACAAGCGGCTGCGCAACGCCGCCGACCTGGTCAAGACCATGATCCGGACTCTGGCCGTCGACACCACGCTGTGGACCGACGACGTGTGGCCGGTCGACTCCACCCCGGTCGAGTGCGGCCGCTCCCGCGAGACCGCGCAACGCTCCGACCTGGCCGGATGGGCGCAGTACGGCTACTGCGCCTCGCACTCCCGCTTCTTCTGGGGCCTGCGGCTGCACCTGGTGTGCACTCTCGGCGGCCTGCCGGTCGCCTTCGCGTTGACCGGCGCCAAGGCCGACGAACGCACCACCCTGCTCGACATCCTCGACATCGAACCCGCGTTGACGGCCGGGCGTCCCGGCCAGGTCCTGATCGCCGACCGGCACTACTACGGCCGCGACTTCGAACACGACCTGGCCGACACCGGCGTCAAGCTGCTGCGCCCGGCCCGCAAGGGCGAGGCCGAACGACCCGGCGCCGCCCTGTTCAAGCCACTGCGCCAGACCATCGAGTCGATCAACCAGACCTTCAAGGCCCAACTCGACCTCGAACGACACGGCGGACGCACACCCGCCGGAGTCGCCGTCCGCGTCCTGCAACGCATCCTCGCCCTGACCGCCGCCATCTGGCACAACGACCACACCGGCCAACCGATCAAGCGCTCCCTGACCGCCTACGACCACTAACCCTTGGAATCAATCATCTAGCCCGATCAGGTAGACCTCAGGGGACGATCACCGCCCGTCACCACGCGGGCGGACGCTCTCCCCATGGCCCGAACCAGCGCGTTCGTCCTCGTCACAGCACTGGCACTGACCGGCTGCGGATCTCCGGAACCCCCGGTGACGCCGCCGTCCACCACCCGGACGGGTATGCCGCAGGCAACCACACCGGCGCACCCTCCGTCCTCCCGGTATGAACCCACCGAAGTGAGCATCCCGAAGATCGGGGCACGGTCGTCCCTCGTCCCGCTGGGCCTCAACCCCGACGAGACGATCGAGGTGCCGCCGGTCGACCAGCCGATGCAGGCGGGCTGGTACACCCACGCGAGGGCGCCCGGCGAGCCGGGGCCCGCGATCATCCTCGGCCACGTCGACGGCTACTCGCGGCCCGGCATCTTCCACCGGCTGCGCCAACTCGCACCCGGCGACGAGGTCCTCGTGGCCAGGGCGGACGGCTCCACCGTCCGGTTCGCCGTCGAGAAGGTCGACCAGGTCGCCAAGGACAGCTTCCCCACCCAGGCCGTCTACGGGGACACACCCGGGCCCGTGCTGCGCCTGATCACGTGCGGGGGCGTGTTCGACAAGTCCGAGCGCAGCTATCAGGACAACATCATCGTCTACGCAAAGTTGATCGAGGAGACATCGTGAGCCGAAGACCGATCGCCTTGGCGCTCATGGCCGCCGCGTGCTTGACGGCCGCCACCGCCACCGCGACAGCCACCACCGAATCACGACTCACCTTCCAGCCCGCCGAAGCCGCCTGGGGCGGTCGCATCACCGCGCAGGCAGGCCCCTGCGGCGAGTACGGCCAGGTCACCTCGCCCGGCTTGAGCCAACCGATCACCCTGGACGGCTACCGGAACGACCTGACCGGCGAAGGCCCGGTGGTGCGACAGGCCGGGACCTACACCGCGACACTCGTCTGCGACGGCAAGACCCTGTCGGCGCAATTCACGATCCTGCACCCCACACCCCGCTGGTACCTGGAGCCGACCGAAGTGCGGCCCGGCGGCGAGTTGACCGTCAGCACGGACCGCATGTCCGGCTGCATCGGCGGACCGGACGGCCCGGTGACGTCACCCGGCTTCGCCGCGCCGATCGAGTTCACGCAAGGCGGCAACTTCGGCCGGATCGCGGGCATGGGCCGCGCCGGGGAGACTCCCGGCGTCTACGTCGCGACGCTGCGCTGCCGGAACACGCCCATCCTGGGAGAGATCGGGTTCCGCGTCCTCGGCGACCCGCCGGCGCCCGCACCCGAACCGCAGCCGGTGCGGCCACAGCCGATCAAGCAGCCCAAGGGCGCCCCGGAGACCGGTGGCGGCGGCACGGCGTGAACCACTCGGGGCGCCGCCCACCCGGGCGACGCCCCACCGCGGCCCGGGTCACGCCGCCCGGCGGAAGCCGCGCCTCACTCGACCCAGTCGAAGGTCCGCGTCACCGCCTTCTTCCAGAAGTGGTACTGCTGTTCCCTGGTCTCGTCGTCCATCGCCGGCTCCCACTGCTTGTCCTGGGCCCAGTTCTGCCGGATGTCGTCCTCCGACGCCCAGAACCCCACGGCCAGCCCCGCCGCGTAGGCCGCGCCCAGCGCCGTGGTCTCGTTGACCACCGGCCGGATCACCGGCACGCCGAGGATGTCGGCCTGGAACTGCATGAGCAGCTCGTTGACCACCATCCCGCCGTCCACCTTCAACGACGTCAAGGCCACCCCGGAGTCGGCGTTCATCGCGTCGATCACCTCGCGGGTCTGGAACGCGGTGGCCTCCAGCACCGCCCGACAGAGGTGCCCCTTGTTGACGAACCGGGTCAGCCCGACGATCGCGCCCCGCGCGTCCGAACGCCAGTAGGGCGCGAACAGACCCGAGAACGCGGGCACGAAGTACGCCCCGCCGTTGTCTTCCACGGACCGCGCGTGGTGCTCGATCTCGGCCGCCGTGCCGATCATGCCGAGGTTGTCGCGGAGCCACTGCACCAGCGACCCGGTGACCGCGATCGAGCCTTCCAACGCGTAGACCGGAGGCGCGGCACCGATCTGGTAGCAGACTGTTGTGAGCAAACCGTTCTCGCTCATCACCTTCTCGGTGCCGGTGTTGAGCAGCACGAAGTTGCCGGTGCCGTAGGTGTTCTTGGCCTCGCCGGGCGACAGGCACGCCTGCCCGAACGTCGCCGCCTGCTGGTCGCCGAGGATGCCGGCGATCGGCACGCCCGCCAGCGCGCCGCGTTCCCGCGCGTGCCCGTACACCTCGGACGACGACTTGATCTCCGGCAGCATGGACAGCGGGATGCCCAGGTCGGCGGCGATGCTCTCGTCCCAGCTCAACGTGTCCAGGTCCATCAGCAGGGTGCGGGACGCGTTGGTCGGGTCGGTGACGTGCACGCCGCCGTCGACGCCGCCGGTCATGTTCCACAGCACCCAGGTGTCCATGTTGCCGAACACCAGGTCACCGGCCTCGGCACGGGCCCGCGCGCCGTCGACGTGGTCAAGGATCCAGCGGATCTTGGGCCCGGAGAAGTAGGTCGCGAGCGGCAGCCCGGTCTTGTCCCGGTACCGCTCCTGCCCGCCGCCCAGGGCGGCCAGCTCCTGGCAGATCTTGTCCGTGCGGGTGTCCTGCCAGACGATTGCGTTGTAGACGGGTTTGCCCGTCGTGCGATCCCACACGACAGCCGTCTCGCGCTGGTTGGTGATGCCGATGGCGGCGATGTCGGCCGTGGTCAGGTCGGCCTTGGCCAACGCGCCGGCGGTGACCTGACGGGTGTTGGTCCACACCTCGTCGGGGTCGTGCTCGACCCAGCCGGCCTTCGGGAAGATCTGCTGGTGCTCCTTCTGGTCGACCGAGACCACGCGTCCGGAGTGGTCGAACACCATGCACCGGGTCGACGTCGTGCCCTGGTCGATCGCGGCGACGTACTTCGTCATACTGCGTCCTTCCTTGCCTCAGACGGGCGGTCCGGACCGGGCCTCGGACCGGGAGTGCCCTCAGACCGGGAGTGCGAGGTACAGCAGCGCGGCGAGCAGGCCGCCGGTCAGCGGACCGGCCACCGGGATCCACGAGTAGCCCCACTCGGCGCTGCCCTTGCCGCGGATCGGCAGGACGGCGTAGGCGATGCGCGGCCCGAGGTCGCGGGCGGGGTTGATGGCGTACCCGGTGGGTCCGCCGAGCGAGTTGCCGATGGCGATGACGACGAACGCCACCGCCGCGTAGCCCAGCGCGGAGTTGCCGAACTGCGGGACGCCGTCCTCGGCGACCTTCGCACCGGGACTCAGCAGGATCCAGAGGACCAGGACGAACGTGCCGATGATCTCGCTGACGAGGTTCCAGCCGACGTTCGGGACGGTCGGCCCGGTGCAGAAGATCCCCCGCGTGTTCCGCGGCTCGTCATGCGTGTCGAACTGCAGCTTGTAGGTAAGCCACGCGAGCACCGCCCCGAGGAACGCGCCGACCAACTGCCCGGCGAAGTAGACCGGCACCTTCCCCCAGTCGACCTGGTCGGCGACCGCGAGCCCCAGCGTGACGGCGGGGTTGAGGTGCGCACCGCTCGGAGCGGCCACGCTGGCGCCCGCGAAGACCGCGAAGCCCCAGCCGAAGGTGATCAGCAGCCATCCGCCGCTGTTGCCGAGCGAGTTCTTCAGGGAAACGTTGGCGACGACACCCGTGCCCAACAGGATCAGGATCGCGGTGCCGAGGGTCTCCCACACGAAGATCGAGCCACTGCCCATCCGCCGACCTCCTTGCCTTTGTGCAGGGGGCGACGCACTGTCCGGGGTCCGGCGGCGCTGCCCACCCAACAATGTGCTGTGACGCTAGTTGCGGTGCTGATCAGTTGTCCACGGTGGCGTACCGCCGGGTAACGTGGTCCAGTCAGTCCTGGTCGGACCACACGTCAGTATCAGGGAGGCGTTCACCCGTGGCCACGCGCAAGCCGCCGACAGACCCCGCCGCCCCTGCCCGCCTGGGTCCGGACGAACGCGAGCAAGCCTGGGAACGCCTGGGCGGGGAGACCTTCGACCTGGTGATCATCGGGGGCGGGGTGGTAGGCGTCGGAGCCGCCCTCGACGCGGCGACCCGAGGCCTGCGGGTAGCCCTCGTGGAAGCCCGCGACCTGGCATCGGGCACCTCCAGCCGCTCGTCGAAACTGTTCCACGGCGGCCTGAGGTACCTGGAACAACTGGAGTTCGGCCTGGTCCGCGAGGCACTGCGGGAACGCGAACTGATGCTCACCCGACTGGCACCCCACCTGGTGAAACCGGTGAGCTTCCTCTACCCGCTGTCACACCGGGTGTGGGAACGCCCGTACACGGCGGCAGGCCTGTTCCTGTACGACACGATGGGCGGCGCACGGTCGGTGCCGGGCCAGAAGCACCTGTCCAGGGCAGGCGCGCTCCGCATGGTGCCGGCCCTGAAACGAGACGCCCTGATCGGCGGCATCAGGTACTACGACGCCCAGGCGGACGACGCCCGCCACACGATGATGGTCGGCCGGACCGCCGCCCACTACGGCGCGGTGGTGCGGCCGTCCACGCAGGTGATCAGCTTCCTGCACGAGGCGGACCGAGTCTCGGGCGTCCGCGTGAGGGACGTCGAGGACGGCCGGGAAACCAACGTCCACGCCCACGCGGTGATCAACGCGACCGGCGTCTGGACCGACGAGTTGCAGCGCTTGTCAGGCAGCCGAGGCCGCTTCCGCGTCCGAGCGAGCAAGGGCGTGCACATCGTCGTGCCGAGGGACCGGATCGTCTCGGAGTCGGGCCTGATCCTGCGAACGGAGAAGTCGGTCCTCTTCGTCATCCCGTGGCGCAATCACTGGATCGTGGGAACAACCGACACGGACTGGAACCTGGACCTGGCCCACCCGGCAGCGACGAAGAACGACATCGACTACATCCTCAACCACGTCAACACGGTCCTGGCGACACCGCTGACCCACGAGGACATCGAAGGCGTCTACGCAGGCCTGCGCCCACTACTGGCGGGCGAAAGCGAGTCGACGTCCAAACTGTCCAGAGAACACGCAGTCGCCCGAGTAGCCCCGGGCCTGGTAGCGATCGCCGGCGGGAAGTACACGACCTACCGGGTGATGGGCGCGGACGCGGTAGACGCGGCGTCGGTGGACATCCCCGGCCGAATCCAACAGTCCATAACGGACAAGGTCCCCCTGGTAGGAGCCGACGGCTACCACGCCTTGGTCAACCAGGCAGACCAACTGGCAACCCGCTACGGCCTACACCCGTACCGAGTACGCCACCTACTGGACCGCTACGGCTCACTGGTGCACGAGGTCCTCGGCTCAGCAGACCCGGACCTGCTCAAACCCGTGCCGAGCGCACCTGACTACCTCCAGGTGGAAGTGGTGTACGCCGCCTCCCACGAGGGTGCGCTACACCTGGAAGACGTGCTGACGCGACGAACCAGGATCTCGATCGAGTACCCCCACCGAGGCGTCGACTGCGCACTACCCGTGGCGGAACTGATGGCGAAGGTCCACAACTGGGACGAGGCAAGAATCATCCGAGAGGTAGAGGTCTACACGGCCCGAGTAGAAGCCGAACGAGCCTCCCAAACCGAACCGAACGACCAAGCAGCAGACGCAGTACGTTCAGCAGCCCCAGAAGCCCGCCCACAGATCACCGAACCAGCCGGCTAACACACACCAAGCCCACCACCCCAAGCCGCGCGCAGCGCACACCCCGAGCTGGGCTGCGTGTCATCCCCGTATGGCCTGCCCGCAGGGCAACCGCGCTTGTCAGGGATGCGCAAGCACGCTTTTCGCTTGCGCATCCCTGACAAGGGTGGTGGTCTTTGACCAGGTCATACGGGGATGACACGACGCCCGAGTCCCGCCTTTGTGATCATCCTTGGCGGCCTGCCAGTCCGGCGAGGACGCTTTTAGCAGTCGACCCGAAGCAGACGAGTCACCCCTCCACTCCAAGAGACCCGCACGGCAACAATCAACAGCCTCAACAGCCGATGAGCAGGCTCCGCAGGCGTCCCCTAGAACTGAACGCCCCCGACACACACCCAACCACGGGGGTACGACAATTCCCGCTCACCAACCTGAGACCGCGCTACGCCAGCCCCGCACTACAACCTCCGAGCGCACCGCAGCCCCAGACCGCGCACCCCGGACACCCCGAAACCACACCACAAAGCCAAAACCCCCAGCCCCCTCAAACCACGCAGCCCTTAAGCCAACGAAGCCAACGCCGCGTGCACCATCACCCGAATCCCCACCAGCAAAGCACGTTCATCCAGGTCAAACCCAGGCTGGTGAAGATCACGCTGCTTCTCCACCCCATCCCAAACCCCCAACCGGGCGAACGACCCCGGCACGTGCTCCAAGTACCACCCGAAGTCCTCCCCACCAGAGGACTGCTCGGTCCCGGCCAACGCGTCGTCCCCCAACGCCGCTTCGATCCCGGCCCGCAACAACATCGTGCTCTCCCGATCGTTCACCACGGGCGGCACGCCACGCCGGTGGTGCAGATCGAAGCCAACCCCAGTGGGAGCCAGCAGAGCCCCGGTCAACTCCTTGATCAGCGGCTCCAGCTCGGCCCAGATGTCCCGATCCCCAGTACGCAACGTCCCCCGCAGAACCCCGTCCTGGGGCACCGCGTTGGCGGCTTCCCCAGCGTGCACCGCACCCCAGACCAGCACGGTCCCGGACCTGGGATCGACCCGCCGGGACAGCAGTGTCGGCAACCCGGTGATCACCGTCCCCAGCGCGTGCACCAGGTCGGCCGTCAGGTGCGGTCTGGAGGTGTGGCCGCCGGGCGAGGTCAGCCGCAGCTCCAGCAGATCGCTGGCCGACGTGATGGCCCCGATCCGGGTGCCGATCCGCCCCACCGGCAAGCGGGGGTCGCAGTGGAGCCCGAAGATCCGCTCCACCCCGTCCAGCCCGCCGGCCGCGAGCACGTCCAGCGCCCCACCGGGCATCACCTCCTCAGCCGGCTGGAACACCAGCCGCACCCGGCCGGGCAGTTCGGTGGCCGAGGCCAGCGCCAAGGCCGCCCCCAACAGGACGGTCGTGTGCGCGTCGTGCCCGCAGGCGTGCGCCGCACCATCCACAGTGGACGAATAGGGCGCGCCGGTGTTCTCGCTCAGCGGCAGGGCGTCGATGTCGGCGCGCAACGCCACGCAGCGTGGTCCGCTGCCGACGTCGCACACCAGGCCTGTCCCGCCGGGCAGCACGCGGGGCTTCAAGCCGGCCGAGCGCAGCACGTCCGAGATCAGCTCGGTGGTCGCGAACTCCTTCCTGGACAGTTCGGGATGGGCGTGGATGTGCCGGCGCCAGGCGACCACCTCTGAGGCGTTGGCGGTCAGCCAGTCGTCCAGCCAGGAGGGGCCTCGCCCCTCGCCGGGATCATCCACAGGGGCAATGCTGACCCCGCGTTCGGTCAACAGCACCTCGGAATCCTCCTCTCCCGGCAACTCCGGGCGCGAGTCGAGAACCGTCATGCCACACCGCGCACGAGCCGGTTCCGCTGCGCGTCGTCAGTGGCGGCGGCGATGGTTGTCCAGGCAAGGGCGAGCGCCCCGTCGAGCACAGCTCGGTCGGCGGAGGCCGACGCACAGGCGGTCGCGAACTCGATTTGGTGGTTCACCGCGTCTCCGCAGTCGATGGCGATGGTCGGGTGGATGGCGGGCAGCGCACGGGTGATGTTCCCCATGTCGGTGCTGCCGATGCGCCGGCCCCGCTCTTCGGCGGGGCTCAGCGGCGTGCGCCCCAACTCGGTGACGGCACGCCGGTAGGCGTCGGCCAGCCACTGGTCGGGGGTGAGCTCGGCGTAGACGGGCGAGACCTTGACGACCTCGTGCGTGCAGCCGGTGGCCAGGGCGCCGGCGGAGAAGCAGCGGTTGATCCGCTCCTCCAGCCGGCTCAGGGACTCCAGGTTCTCGGCGCGCAGGTCGAAAATCGCCGACGTGCGGGCGGGCACCACGTTGGGCACGGTGCCGCCGCGCGTGACGATGCCGCTGACCATCTGGCCGGGCTCCAGGTGCTGCCGCGCCAGGCCGATGGCGACCTGGGCGACGGTGATGGCGTCCGCCGCGTTCACACCCAGGTGCGGCGCGGCGGCGGCGTGCGACGGTTTGCCGGTGTAGTGCACCTCGACATCGGTGATCGCGAGCGAACGGGCCGCGATCGCCTCGTACGGAGCGGGGTGCACCATCATCGACAGGGACACGTCGTCGAACACGCCGCGTTCGAGCATCAGCACCTTGCCGCCGCCGACCTCCTCGGCGGGCGTGCCGATGACCCGGACCGTGAGGCCCAGCTCGTCGGCCACGTCGCGCAGGGCGAGCGCCGCCCCGACCGACGCGGCGGCGATGACGTTGTGCCCGCAGGCATGCCCCACTTCGGGCAACGCGTCGTACTCGGCGCACAGGCCCAGCACGAGGTCCCCGGAGCCGTAAGAAGCGGTGAACGCCGTCTCCAGATCGGCGACGGCGCGCTCCACCTCGAAGCCCTCGGCGGCGAGCAGATCGGCCACCTTGGCCGCGCTGCGGTGCTCCGCGAATGCCGTCTCAGGCTCCGCGTGGATGCTGTGCGAGAGGCCTACCAGCGCATTCGAATACCGCTCGACGGCCGAGCGCGTCCTCATCCTGAAGTCGGTACCCATTTGCGTCCATCCTGCATCAAGCCCTGGCAGCCCTGTCGCCGCTCGCGTTGATCAACCGCCGGCCGGTCGCACGGCTGCGCCAAGCGGTGCGCGAGTTTCGGTCAGACCGATCAAGTCTGCGCAGGAGCCCCTACAGGGGGACCATATAACGATGAGTGAATCTCAGGTACTGAGATTCAGGTCGCCCCCACGACCCCTCAGCCGGCTTTCTTGGCCTTTCGCCACTTGTCCCAGCGTTTCTTGTTACGCCAGTAAACGAGGGCGAACAGCACCACCGCGATACCACCGATCCACAACTTTTTCCTGGTCTCGGCGCCAACGCTCGGATCGGTCTGCTGTGGTGCCTGGATGTCCGGTCCTGGAGAAACCGATTCAGTCGGCTGGGCGGCGGCGACCTGGTCGACGTGCGCGGGCGGAGTGGCGTTCGCCACTCCGGTCACGACAAACGCACCGGCCAACACGAAGAGGCACGCCGCGAGCACAGATCGCCACATGGTCACGGTCACCAAGACTAGTCACCACGCTGCCCGGATACCACTGTCAGCGGTCACTCAAACCGGTATCACCCTCACGGCCGGTGAACGCGGCCAGGATCCGCTCCGCGGCCAGCGTCGCGGTGAGTTCGCCGTCCCGCACCTGCCGCTCCAACTCCGGCACCAGCGCCCGCACCGATCCGTTCGACCGCAGACTGTTGAGCAACTGATCGTTGACCATCGCCCAGGTCCAGTCGACCTGTTGACGACGACGGCGTTCGGCGAGTTCGCCGGCATCCCGCAGAACCGTCTGATGCTTGACGATCTGCTCCCAGACAGTTTCCAGACCGACTCCGGTCAGCCCGCTACAGGTGAGCACCGGCGGGCGCCACACCGCGTTCGGCGGGCGCAGCATCCGCAGTGCACCCGCAAGCTCGCGGGCCGCCTTCCGGGCGTCCGGCTCGTGCGGGCCGTCGGCTTTGTTCACCGCGATCACGTCCGCGAGTTCCAGAACGCCCTTTTTGATGCCCTGGAGTTGATCGCCGGTGCGCGCGAGTGTCAGAAAAAGTGAACAATCCGTCATATTCGCCACCGCGATCTCGGATTGCCCCACACCGACCGTCTCGACCAGCACCACGTCGTAGCCGGCCGCCTCCACGAGGACGATCGACTCCCGCGTCGCCTTGGCGACCCCGCCGAGCGTCCCGGACGTCGGCGAGGGCCGGATGAACGCGGCCGGGTCCACGGCGAGCCGGGCCATCCGGGTCTTGTCGCCGAGGATCGAGCCGCCGGTGCGGGTCGACGACGGGTCCACCGCCAGCACCGCCACCCGGTGGCCCCGCTCGGTCAGCATCGAGCCGAACGCGTCGATGAACGTCGACTTGCCGACCCCCGGCACCCCGGTGACGCCGATCCGGTGGGCCCCGCCCGAGTGCGGCAGCAGCTCCACCAGCAGCTCCTGCGCCCGCGCGCGGTGATCGGCGCGGGTCGACTCGACCAGCGTGATGGAGCGCGCCAGCGTGCTCCGGTTCCCGGCGAGCACGCCCTTCGCGTACTCGCCCACGTCGACGGCCCTAGCCATGCCCGAGATCGCCACGCCCGAGATCGCCACGCTCCGGGCCGCCACGCCCGTGATCGCCCTGCCCCGAGTCGCCACGCCCCGAGTCGCCACGCCCGGAGCCGCCACGCTCCGAGTCGCCACGCCCGGGGCCGCCACGCTCCGAGTCGCCACGCCCGAGGTCGCCACGCCCGAGGTCGGCGTGCCCCAGTTGCCCGGCGAGCTTGCGCAGCAGATCGCCCGCCGCGTCCGCGATGACCGTGCCGGGCGGGAAGATCGCCGCCGCCCCGGCCTCCCGCAGCGCGTCGAAGTCCTGCGACGGGATGACACCGCCGACCACGATCATGATGTCCTCGCGCCCCAGCTCGGCCAGCGCCGCCCGCAGCGCCGGCACCAGCGTCAGGTGCCCGGCCGCCAGCGAGGACACGCCGACGATGTGCACGTCGGCCTCCACGGCCTGCCGCGCGACCTCGTCCGGCGTCTGGAACAGCGGGCCGACATCCACGTCGAAACCGAGGTCGGCGAACGCGGTGGCGATCACCTTCTGCCCCCGGTCGTGCCCGTCCTGCCCCATCTTGGCGACCAGGATGCGCGGCCGACGCCCCTCTTCCTCGGCGAACGTCTCCACGACCTCCCGGGTGGCGTCGACGTTGGACACGGCACCGACCTCCTCGCGGTACACGCCCGTGATGGTGCGGATCTGCGCGGAGTGCCGGCCCCAGACCTTGCCCAGCGCCTCGGAGATCTCGCCCACCGTGGCCTTCGCGCGCGCGGCGTCGATGGCCAGCTCCAGCAGGTTCCCGTCCGCGTCGGCCGCCCGCGTCAAAGCGTTCAACGCACTGTCCACAGCGGACTGGTCGCGTTCTTCGCGCAACCGGGCCAGTTTCGCGAGCTGCTGCGCGCGCACCCCGGCGTTGTCCACCTTGAGCACGTCGATCTGCTCGTCGAACTCCACCGGGTACTTGTTCACGCCGATCACCGGCTGGCGGCCGGAGTCGATGCGGGCCTGGGTGCGCGCGGCGGCCTCTTCGATGCGCAGCTTGGGAATGCCCGCGTCGATCGCCTGCGCCATCCCGCCCGCCGCCTCGACCTCCGCGATGTGTGCCCAAGCCCGGTGCGCCAAGTCGTGGGTCAGGCGCTCCACGAACGCGCTCCCACCCCACGGGTCGATCACCCGCGTGGTGCCCGACTCCTGCTGCAACAGGAGCTGGGTGTTGCGGGCGATCCGCGCGGAGAAGTCGGTCGGCAGCGCCAGCGCCTCGTCCAACGCGTTGGTGTGCAAGGACTGCGTGTGCCCCTGGGTCGCGGCCATCGCCTCCACGCAGGTGCGGGCCACGTTGTTGAACACGTCCTGCGCGGTGAGCGACCAGCCCGACGTCTGGCAGTGCGTCCGCAGCGACAGCGACTTCGGCGACTTCGGCTCGAAACCCTTGACCAGCTTCGCCCACAGCAGCCGCGCGGCGCGCATCTTGGCGACTTCCATGAAGAAGTTCATGCCGATGGCCCAGAAGAACGACAGGCGCGGCGCGAACGCGTCGACGTCCAGACCCGCGCCCCGGCCCGCCCGCAGGTACTCGACGCCGTCCGCGAGCGTGTAGGCCAGCTCCAGGTCGGCCGTCGCGCCCGCTTCCTGCATGTGGTAGCCGGAGATCGAGATGGAGTTGAACTTCGGCATCCGCCGCGAGGTGAACGAGAAGATGTCCGAGATGATCCGCATCGACGGGCGCGGCGGGTAGATGTAGGTGTTGCGGACCATGAACTCCTTGAGGATGTCGTTCTGGATCGTCCCCGCGAGGCGTTCCGGCGCGACACCCTGTTCTTCCGCCGCCACGACGTAGAGCGCGAGCACGGGCAGCACCGCGCCGTTCATCGTCATGGACACCGACATCTCGTCCAGCGGGATGCCGTCGAACAACTGGCGCATGTCGTAGATCGAGTCGATCGCCACGCCCGCCATGCCGACGTCGCCCGCCACCCGCGGGTGGTCGGAGTCGTAGCCCCGGTGCGTCGCCAGGTCGAACGCCACCGACAGGCCCTTCTGCCCGGCCGCGAGGTTGCGGCGGTAGAAGGCGTTCGACTCCTCTGCGGTGGAGAAACCCGCGTACTGCCGGATGGTCCACGGCTGGTTGACGTACATCGTCGGGTACGGGCCGCGCAGGAACGGCGCGATTCCCGGGTACGTGCCGAGGAAGTCCAGGCCCTCGGTGTCCGCCGCCGAGTAGACCGGTTTGACGCCGATCCCTTCCGGCGTCTCCCACATCAGCGCGTCCACGCCCTTGCCGGTGGTCTCGTGCAGCGCTTCCTGCCACTGCGCGGCCGTCGCGCCGGTCGGCTCACCGAGGTCGATCTCGGCGAAGTTCGGGATCATCGCTGCACTCCGAGGAAGTCGAAGGTGTCTTCGAGGATGGTCAGCGCCGCGCACCCGAGGAACACGTGCCCGTCGATCCGAGCCTCGGACTCCTTGCCCGCCAACAGAACGCGCTCCGCGCCCGCCGCCCGCAGCGCCTGCTCGACGGGCGTGGCCGACTCGGCGTAGCCGCTCTCGCTGCCGCACAGGCACGCGATCCGCGCGCCACTTTCCCGAAACCGCTGGACGACCTCGTCCACGGTCGTGGTCGCGCCGGCATGGGGCGTCTCGATCCCGCCCGCCTGGAACAGGTTCGCGGCGAACGTCGCCCGCGCGGTGTGCGCCGCGACCGGGCCGAGCGTGGCCAGGAAGACCTTGGGCCGCTCCGGGGCGGCGTCCGCCGCGTCCCGCAACGCCTCGAACGCCTGGGCGTGACGGATGCGCGGCAACCCGCCGGACGGCTCCTCCGGCGCGGGTTCCCGGACCACCGCGGGCTCGTTGAGGTTCGGGAACTCGCTCACCCCGGTGATGGCGTCCGTCCGGTCCGCCAGGTTCGCCCGGCGCTTCTCCCACGTGGCCGCGATCCGGTCGGCCACCAGGTCGAACGCCCGCGGCAGCCCGCCCGCCGCCTCGATCTCCCGGAACCACGCCCAAGCCGCGTGCGCCAGGTCGTCGGTGAGCCGCTCCACGTACCAGGAGCCGCCCGCCGGGTCGATCACCCCCGCCAGCTTCGACTCCTCCAGCAGCAACGCCTGGGTGTTCCGGGCGATGCGGCGGGAGAAGTCGTCCGGCAGGCCGATCGCGTGGTCGAACGGCAGCACGGTCACCGCGTCCGCACCGCCGAGCCCCGCGCCGAAGCACGCCAACGTGGTGCGCAGCATGTTCACCCACGGGTCGCGGCGCGTCATCATCGCGGGCGACGTGACGGCGTGCTGCGCCTGGGGGCTCGGCGCGTGCGCGACTTCGGTCACCCGCGCCCACAACCGCCGCGCGGCCCGGAACTTCGCGATGGTCAGGAACTGGTCGGCGGTCGCCGCGTACCGGAACTCCAGCAGCCGCACGGCTTCCTGCGCCGACAGCCCCTGTTCGGTGAGCGCGCGCAGGTAGGCGACACCGGCCGCGAGCGACGCGCCGAGTTCCTGCGCGTCGGACCCGCCGGCCTCGTGGAACGGCAGCCCGTCCACCACGACCACGCGCAATCCGGGGAATTCCCGGGCTTTCGCCACCAAGTCCCGCAGTGCCGCGAGGTCGGCGTCCGCCCCGGTGCGCGCCCGCACCCCGAACGGGTCCGCGCCCACGTTGCCCCGGACCTCACTGGCGAGCACCGGCCGCTGGTCCCAGACCCGCAGCATCTCCAGCCCGACGGCCCGGAAGTCCGCGCCCGCGTCGACCACGACCGGCGCGAGGTCCAGGTAGACGTCGGCGAGCACGTCGTCGAGCCGGTCCGCCGGGATGTTCTTCAGCCACAGCGAGGTGACGCCGTTCTCCAGGTCGGCCATGACGGTGCCGCGGTCGGCCACGACGTGCTGCTGGCGGACGTCCCAGCCGTCGACGGCGCCCTGCGGCCGGCTGCCCCTGGTGAACGGCGGCAGGCCGGGGAAGCCGCTCGGCGGGGCGGTGTCGGCGGCGGTGTAGAGGGGTTGGACGCGGATGCCGTCGTAGGTGGTGGTCACCAGCGACTCGAAGTCCGCGCCGGACTTGCGGAGCACGCCCTGGACCAGTTCCAACCACTGCGCCCGGTCGGGCGCGGGGAATTCGGCGGCCAGCGCCAGTTCGCCAGTCGGCTCCATCATGCTCCGCAGTGTTACCCACTAGTAGTACGACGGCTATGTGAGTTTCACCGCCGTGACCGATGCAGTCAGTGTTCCACGCTGGTGGACAATGGCGCGGGTGGAGACCGAGCGCCTGATCGCGGGCCGCTACCGCCTGCGCCACGTCCTGGGCCGGGGGTCCATGGGCACGGTGTGGGCCGCGCACGACGAAGTGCTGCGCCGCGACGTGGCCGTGAAGGAGGTCCTCGTCCCGCCTGGGATGCCC
This sequence comes from Actinosynnema sp. CS-041913, assembly GCF_050942485.1. NCBI lineage: Bacteria > Bacillati > Actinomycetota > Actinomycetes > Pseudonocardiales > Pseudonocardiaceae > Actinosynnema > Actinosynnema sp. CS-041913. Next base: position 8,426,634 of record NZ_CP192037.1, read on the forward strand.
GCGACCGAAGCCGACGTGCTTCGGGAACGCACCCTGCGGGAGGCCCGTTCGGTGGCACAGTTGACCCACCCGAACGTGGTCACCCTGTACGACGTGGCGCAGGTGGACGGCGACCCGTACGTGGTGATGGAGCTGGTGCCGTCCGAGTCGCTGGCCGACCTCGTGCGCCAACGGGGCCCGCTGGACGCCGCGCAGGGCGCGGTGGTCGCCGACGCCGTCGCCGCCGCGCTGGAGGCCGCCCACCGGGCCGGCATCACGCACCGGGACGTGAAGCCGGGAAACGTTCTGGTCGCAGACGATGGACGGGTCAAGCTCACCGACTTCGGGATCGCGCGGAACGTCGCCGAGGCCACCCTCACCGGCCGGGGCATCGCCCTGGGCACGCCCGCGTTCATCGCGCCCGAGGTGGCGGCGGGCGGCGCGGTGTCGCAGGCGGCCGACCAGTGGTCGCTCGGCGCGACCCTGTTCGCGGCGATGACCGGCCGGCAGCCGTACGAGGGCACGAACGTCATGCAGACCGTCAACCAGGTCATCAACGGCGACCCGCCGCCGGCCGCCGTGTGCGGGGCACTGGCGCCGGTGGTGGCGGGCCTGATGTCGAAGGACCCGGCCGACCGGATGTCGCTGGCCGACGTCCGCCGCACGGTCCACCCCCTGCTGCCCGAGCCGGGCGCCGAGGTGTTCCCGGCCGACGCCGAAACCAGACCGGTCGTCCGGATCGTCCGCCCGCCGATGGTCGAACCGCCGATGGTCAAGCCGCCGATACCGCCGGACACGCCGCTGGCCGCCGACCCCGGCCCGCTGCCGTTCGCGACCGACGCCCGCACCCAGGAGATCCCGCGCGCCACCACGCTGACGGCGCTGGTCACGGCCGCCGCGCTGGTCCTGTTCGCGATCGGCGGCGGTGCCGGCTTCGTGCTGACCCGGACGCTGGCCGGGGCGTCCCTGCTGCCCCCGCCGTCGGTCGGCGCACCGCCGTTGCCCGCGTTCACCGACGAGGCGCCGCTCCGCGTCACCAGCGCCGCGGCGGCGACCGCGAACGGGGAGCAGGGGGCGGAGTTCACCATCGAGGTGGGCGCGGACTGGACGAGCTTCCTGGAGCAGCGGGCCAACAAGGGCCTGGTGCCCAGCACCGTGGTGCACCTGGTCGAGCCGACCGGCGCGTACGAGGTGACCGTGCAGCGGTTCGCCGACTACTACCCGAAGCGCACGGCGGACGAGTACATCTCGCTGGTCCGGTCCCGGTGGGCCGAGGACCAGTACTTCGGCGAGGCGACCGACGTCACCGACCCCTTGGACCCGCCCGGGCCGGAGAACCCGGTGCAGTACAGCTACCGGACCGTGGAGAAGGCGACGGTCCTGGGCCGCGCCTCCGACAACGCCGGCCCGGACCTCCGGCGCTCGCGGTACTCCCGGGTGCTGCCGCGCGGCGCGGACCTGTGGGTGGTGGAGGTCGTGTTCCCGACCGAGCAGGAGGAGATGGGGCGGAACAGGCTGTTCAACACCATCGCCCCCACCTTCACGGTGATCGGCTAGTCGCCCACCGTGATCGGCCGGCCGCAGAAGATCGACCAGCCCCCGGCCGGCCGCCGCCGTGCGGGCACCGGGCGGGCTCGGATATTAGGCTCGCGCCGTGACCGCCATCAGGGAAGACAGCGCGCTCGAAGCGCAGGCCGCCGCCGTGCTCGCCGAGCGGACGGGAGTGGAACGGCACGACATCGCCGTCGTGCTCGGGTCGGGCTGGCGACCGGCCGCCGACGTCATCGGCGAGCCCGCCACCGAGGTGCCCATGGGCGACCTGCCCGGGTTCGCGCCGCCCACCGCGGTCGGGCACGGCGGGACGATCCGGTCGGTGCCCGTGGGCGGGCGGAACGTCCTCGTCCTGCTCGGCCGCACGCACGGGTACGAGGGCAAGGGCGTGCCGACGGTCGTGCACGGGGTCCGGACGGCCGCCGCCGCCGGGGTGCGGACGGTGGTGCTCACCAACGCGGCCGGCGGGCTGCGGCAGGGCATGTTCGTCGGCCAGCCGGTGCTGATCAACGACCACCTGAACCTGACCGCCTCGTCGCCGCTGGTCGGCGCGCGGTTCGTGGACCTGACCGACCTGTACTCGCCCCGGCTGCGCGACCTCGCGCGGGAGATCGACCCGTCGCTGGAGGAGGGCGTCTACGCCGGGCTGCCCGGCCCGCACTTCGAGACGCCCGCCGAGATCCGGATGCTCCGGACGATCGGCGCGGACCTGGTCGGCATGTCGACCGTGCTGGAGGCGATCGCCGCCCGTGCCGAGGGGGTCGAGGTGTTCGGGCTGTCGCTGGTGACGAACCTCGCGGCGGGCATCACCGGTGAGCCGCTGAACCACGAAGAGGTGCTGGAGGCCGGCGCCGCCGCGGCCGGCCGGATGGGCACGCTGCTGCGGGAACTGGTGACCCGCGCATGACGTTGACCCCGGCGCTGCGGGACGCCACGTTCCGGTGGATCGCCGACGACCCGTCGCCCGCGGCGCGCGCCGAGCTGCAGGGCGTGCTGGCGCGGGCGATGGGCGGGGACGCGACCGCGCTGGACGACCTGGCCGACCGGATGGCGGGCCCGCTGACGTTCGGCACGGCCGGGCTGCGCGGCCCGGTGCGGGCCGGTTCGAACGGGATGAACCGGGCGGTGGTCGTGCGCACCACCGCCGGTCTCGCGGCGTGGCTCAAGGCCAACGGCGAGACCGGCACGGTGTTCGTCGGGCGGGACGCCCGGCACGGGTCGGAGGAGTTCTGCACGGCCGCCGCGTCGGTGCTGGCGGGCGCGGGCTTCACGGTGCGGGTGCTGCCGGGGCCGTTGCCGACGCCCGTGCTGGCTTTCCTGGTGCGCACGCACAACGCAGCCGCCGGCGTGCAGATCACCGCGTCCCACAACCCGCCCGCCGACAACGGCTACAAGCTGTACCTACGCGGCGGCGGGCAGATCGTGCCGCCCGCCGACCGGGAGATCGAGGCGGCGATCGCCCGGGTGCCCGCGGCGGTGTCCGTCCCGCTGTCCGACGACTGGCTGCCGGTCAGCGACGCCGAGGTGGACGAGTACCTGGAGCGCGTCGCGTCGCTGCCCCGCGGGACGTCGCGCGACCTGCGGGTGGCGTTGACCCCGATGCACGGGGTCGGCGGGCAGACAGCGGTGGAAGCGTTGCGGCGCGCGGGTTTCACCGACGTGCGGGTGGTGCGGGAGCAGGCCGTGCCGGACCCCGGGTTCCCGACCGTGTCGTTCCCGAACCCGGAGGAGCCGGGCGCGGCCGACCGGTTGCTGGCGTTGGCCGCCGCCGAGGACGCCGACCTCGCGATCGCGCTGGACCCGGACGCCGACCGGTGCGCGCTGGGCGTGCGGGAGCGGGACGGGTCGTGGCGGATGCTGCGCGGCGACGAGACCGGTGTGCTGCTGGGATCGCTGGTCTTGTCCACTGTGGACAGCCCAGATCCGTTGGTGGCCACCACGATCGTGTCGTCTTCGCTGCTGAAGTCGATCGCCGCAGGCTACGGCGCGCGGTACGCCGAGACGTTGACCGGCTTCAAGTGGCTGGTGCGCGCGGGCGAAGGCCTGGTGTTCGCGTACGAGGAGGCGCTGGGCAACTGCGTCGACCCGCAGTACGTGAACGACAAGGACGGCATCTCGGCCGCCGTCCTGGCGTGCGACCTGGCGGCGGGCCTGAAGGCGTCCGGGCGGACGCTGCTCGACGCCCTGGACCAGCTCGCGGTGGACCACGGCCTGCACCTGACGGACCAGGTGTCGTTGCGGTTCACCGACTTGAGCCGGATCGGCGCGCTGATGACGTGGCTGCGCCGCAACCCGCCGGAGGGCTTCGCGTTCGAGGACCTGCTGCCGGAGGCCGACGTCGTGCGCCTGACCGCCGACGGCGTGCGGGTCGTGGTGCGGCCTTCGGGGACCGAGCCGAAGCTGAAGGCGTACCTGGAGGTCGTCGAACCGGTCGACGACCTCGCCGCTGCCCGCGCGCGTGGTACGGAACGCCTGGCCGCCCTGCGGACTCAGGTCGCCGAACTGCTCACGAGATAGCGGTGGTCGCCGACCCGCTTACGAGATAGCGATCAGCAGGCACAATACCGCGACCGCCAGGGCTCCGCCCGCCACCAGCCAAGGCCGCCTGGTCGGCGGGCTCACCCGGTTGCCGGTCGCAGCCGCCACCGCGATCCGCCCGGCGATGTAGCTCACCGTCGACAGCGCGACCCCCGTGGCGAGGATCATCGTGTTGACGTCCCAAGGACTGTGGTCCACCCCCGGCCACACCCCGATGAACACCAGCGGCAGCCCGATCAACCCCAGCCCGACCCCGACGCCGCCACCCCAGGTGATCCGTCGGTTCCGTGTCATCGTCGCGATGCTGCGAGTGTCCATGTCTCCCTCCCGAGTCACCTACAAAGACGCGCGGACGCCGTTTCGGTTCCGTCGAGCCTACCGAGCGGTCGCACGTGAGTGGGCCTCACGCCAGAGCGCCCGGCTCCGCTCGACCACCTCACGAGCAGCCCCTTTCCGGCCCTCCGCGGCGAGGTAGCCCGCCGTGGCCAGTCGACCCGCCGCATGGTCGACGCAGGACCACAGCGTCCAGCCCGACATGCCGACGAGCAGCACCTCGGGCGTCTCAGGGCAGCGCTTGCCGTCCGTCATGTCGGACTTGCCCTCGCAGGCGCCACCGGGCTCCTCCAACGGCAGGTTGTCGAGGTGGGTGTCACTGTGTCGGACGGCTTCCACCAGGTCGTGGTACTGCTTGCGGGCCGCTTGCTTCGAAACGCCCAATGCCGTTCCGAGCTGGGTGTAGTTGACGCCCACCTTGGCGGCTTCGACAACGCTCTGCTCGATCGCCTCCTGCATGGCCGCCGCACAGGCCTGCAGTTCGCTGATCCTGGCCAGAAAAAGGCGCTGGACCAGCGAGTCCTGTTCGTCAATGCCCTTCATCAGGGCCATGAACTCCGACTTCGGCTCATCGTCGACCGCCAGGCCGAGTCGGCCGCGGGCCGCGAACCACGTCAGTTGGTGGAGACTGCTCTTCCACGATTCGAGGTCCGGCCGAGCGGTTCCGACCTTGTCAACGCTACCCATGGTGGACAACCTTAGTTGTCCATGACGGCGCGGACAACCCCGGTTGTCCATAGCGGTTGCCGGCGAGCGGCAACGCAGGCAGGCTCCCGACGTGTCCAAGCTGCTGGTGGTCCACCACACGCCCTCGCCGACCCTGCAGGCCATGTTCGAGGCAGTGGTGTCCGGAGCGACTGCGCCGGAGATCGAGGGCGTCGAGGTCGTCCGACGGCCGGCCCTGACCGCGAGTGCCGTTGACGTGCTCGAAGCAGACGGCTACGTGCTCGGCACGCCGGCCAACCTCGGCTACATGAGCGGCGCGCTGAAGGTGTTCTTCGATTCTGTGTACTACCCGTGCCTCGACACGACCAAGGGACGCCCGTTCGGGCTATACGTGCATGGCAACAACGACACCACCGGCGCCGTGCGGAGCGTCGAGAGCATCGTCAAGGGCATGGGGTGGACCAAATCCGCCAAACACGTGCTCGTCGCAGGTGAGCCCGGCAAACGCGACCTCCAAGCGTGCTGGGAACTCGGAGCCACCATCGCGGCCGGGTTGATGGAGTGAGCGGTCGCCGGACACGCTTTCCGACGTGTTGAAGGCACTAGGGTGGCCGCTACTCCGATGTGACGCGTAACACTGCGCTCACTGTCCGCGATTGGTCAGCCGTAACAGCGCAACCGCATCAGACGGAGGCATCGAATGACCAACCCCGCCGGGCCGCCGCCGATGTGCGGGTCGTGTGGCGCGTACTTACAGCCTCCCAACACCTCCTGCACGGTGTGCGGCAGCAACCAGTGGCCCCAGCAGCAGCCGGTCTTCATCCCGCACGCCCCACCTGCACCCGGGCAGCCGCAGATGCCCTACGGCGCGCCGGTGCCGTACGGCGCACCGATGCCGATCCGGGGTGTGGTGACCGCGAAGTCGTCGGGGATCGCGGTGTTGCTGTCGTTCCTGTGGTTGGGGGCCGGGAACCTCTACGCCGGGCAGACCGTGTTGGGCATCATCCTGATCATCGCGAACTTCCCGCTGGTCATCATCGCGATGACCGTCTTCGGCCTGATCATCGCGTTCCCGATCTGGCTGGTGCTGGCGATCGTGGGGATGGTCATGGCCGCGCAAGGGGCGAAGGATTTCAACCAGCGCAACGGCATCATCGTGCGATGAGGTGGAATGGCACCCATGAGGGTGCTGTTCGTGGACCTCGGTGAGGTCGGGCACCTCACCGTGGCGGAAGGCTCCGGCGCCTGGGAACAGGGCCGGAGCCTTCCCGACTCGTTGTGACGCAGATTGTCTGTCGGTCGACAGTGCGTTGAGCGACAGAAGATCGGCTAGCGACCGAGCAGGCGCATCGCCTCGGGCGAGTAGCGGGTGCCCGCCACGGCGTCCGTCGGCACGGCGTTGGCGATGCGGGTTAGCTGCTCGTCGGTCAGCTTGAGGTCCGCGGCGGCGGCGTTCTCCTCCACGTACTTCACCCGCTTGGTGCCGGGGATCGGCACCGCGCCCTGGTGGTGCACCCAGGCCAGGGCAATCTGGCCCGGCGTCACGTCGTGCTCCGTCGCGACCGACCGCAGCGACTCCACGATCGCCAGGTTGCGGTCGAGGTTGTCGCCCTCGAACCTCGGCATGTGCGGGGTCAGGCGCACGTCGCCGGCCGCGAAGTCGTCCCGCGACGTGTAGCGGCCGGTCAGGAAGCCCCGGCCGAGCGGCGAGTACGCGACGACGCCGACGCCGAGTTCGCGGCAGGTCGGGACGACCGACTCCTCGACGTCCCGCGACCACAGCGACCACTCGCTCTGCACGGCCGCGACCGGGTGCACGGCGTGCGCCCGGCGGATCGTCTCCGCGCTCGCCTCGGACAGCCCGACGTGCCGGACCTTGCCCTCCCGCACCAGCCCCGCCAGCGCGCCGACGGTGTCCTCGATCGGCACCGTCGGATCCACCCGGTGTTGGTAGTACAGGTCGATGTGGTCGACGCCCAGCCGGCGCAGCGACGCCTCGCACGCCTGCTTCACGTACGCCGGATCACCACGCAGACCCCAGTCGGCCCGCGGCTGGTCCGGGTCGCGCACCACGGCGAACTTCGTCGCGAGCACCACCTCGTCACGGCGGCCCGCGATGGCCCGTCCGACCAGCTCCTCGTTGGTGAACGGCCCGTACATGTCGGCCGTGTCCAGCAGCCGCACGCCCAGGTCCAGCGCGCGGTGGATGGTGGCGACCGACTCGGTCTCGTCGCCGGGGCCGTAGAACTCGCTCATCCCCATGCAGCCCAAGCCCTGCGCGCTCACGTCGAGCGCGCCCAAACGGCGGATCTCCACAGCTTTCCCCCTACTTATTCGACAAGCGCAGCATCTCGGGCGGGTACCGGTCGCCGGCGGCTGTCGGCGCGGCGTCCTCGATCGCCCAGAGATCGTCGGCGGACAACGTCAGGCTCGCGGCGGCGACGTTCTCCTCCAGGTACTTCACCCGCTTGGTGCCGGGGATCGGCACGACGTGCGCCCCCCGGTGGTGCACCCAGGCGAGGGCCAACTGGCCGGCGGTGACGCCCCGTTCGGCGGCGAGCGCCTTCAGGGCCTCCACGATCGCGAGGTTGCGCGCGAAGTTGTCATCGGCGAACCGGGGCATGTTCCGGCGGGTGTCGTCCTCGTCCAGGTCGGCGGGCGAGGTCACCTGGCCGGTGAGGAACCCGCGGCCCAGCGGGGAGAACGGCACGATGCCGATGCCCAGCTCCTCGCAGGTCGGCGCGATGGTGTCCTCGATGTCCCGCGACCACAGCGACCACTCGCTCTGGAGGGCGGCGATCGGGTGCACTGCGTGCGCCTTGCGGATCGTCTCCGCGCTGGCCTCCGACAGGCCCAGGTGACGCACCTTGCCCTCCCGCACGAGGTCCGCCATGGCCCCGACGGTCTCCTCGATCGGCACCGTCAGGTCGACCCGGTGCAGGTAGTACAGGTCGATGTGGTCGACACCCAACCGGCGCAGCGACGCCTCGCAGGCCCGCTGCACGTAGGCGGCGTCACCGCGCGGACGGCGCTCCGGGTCGGCGAGGGCGAACTTCGTGGCCAGCACGACCTGGTCACGGCGGCCGGCGATGGCCCGGCCCACCAGCTCCTCGTTCCCGCCCGCGCCGTAGACGTCGGCCGTGTCCAGCAGCGTGACGCCGAGTTCCAGGGCCCGGTGCACGGTGGCAATCGACCCGGCGTCGTCGACCTTGCCATAGGACTGGCTCATCCCCATGCAGCCCAGGCCCTGGGGGCCGACTTCGAGTGTGGTGCCCAGCAGTGTCACGCGGTGATCCCTTCGACGAACGTCTGCTCGATCTGCTCGTAGTGCGCGATCTTGTACTCCAGCACGTCCAGGGACGACTGGAGCTCGGCGATCCGTTCCCGCACCGACGCCCGGTGCTCGAACAACAGCTTCTTGCGCCTGCCCGCCGTGGCCGGGCCGCGGTGCCTGAGCTGCGCATATTCGCGCATCATGCGGATCGGCATGCCGGTGGTGCGCAGCCGGGTGAGGAAGGCGAGCCAGCTCAGGTCGTCATCGCTGTAGCTGCGCCGCCCCCCGGAGTCGCGAGCGGGAGGGTCGACCAGCCCGATCCGTTCGTAGTAACGCAGCGTGTCGATGGACAACCCACTGCGCTCAGCCGCCTGGGCGATCGAGTAAGTCACCCCACGACGGTAGGAGCTGGAGTGCACTCCAGGTCAACCTGATTCGGCCTACTACCTTGGGTTGCCGTGCGGTCGTGGAACCCGATCAGGCGTGCCGGACATAGAGCGGTGTGAGGAACGACATGGACGTGGCGGCCGAGTCCGACGCGGTCCTGTGGGCGCGCGTCTCGGCGGCGGACGACGTGCACGCGTTCGCCGACCTCCACGCCCGGCACGTCGACCGCGTCTACCGGCACTGCTTCGCCCGGATCGGGGTGCGCGTCGACGCCGAGGAGGCCGCCGGCCAGGTGTTCTACGAGGCTTGGCGGCAGCGGCGGAAGGTGCTGGTCAGCGAGGACGGGATGCTGCCGTGGCTGTTCACGGTGGCGGGCAACGTGGCGGCCAACCACCTGCGGGGCGCGCGGCGGCGGGGTGCGCTGCTGCGGCGGATCGCCGGGACGCGGGACGTGGACGGCCTCGGCGACGTCGAGGGTCGGCTCGACTCGCAGCGGCACACGGCGGCTCTGCGGCGCGCCATCGCCCGGCTGAACGGGGCCGGTCAGGCGGTGATCGGGCTGTGCGTGATCGAGGGCTACAGCTACGACGAGGCCGCCCGGCACCTCGGGGTTCCGGTCGGGACGGTGCGGTCCCGGCTGAGCCGGGCGAAGGCGCGGCTGCGGGCGGAGCTGGCCGCACAGGGGCTCGACTTCGAACCGGGGGACGTGTGATGCGGGAACTGTTCAACGGCGCGGGGTCCGTCGACGTCGAGCGGTCGTGGCAGGCGGTCGAGCGGGCCATCCGGAACGGGAACGTGCCGGCGCGTGAGCGGGCGCGGGGCGGTAGGCGGTGGCTGGTGGCCGGCGGGGTCGCGGTGGCGGCGGTCGTCGGCGGCACGGCGGCGGTGGTGGCGTTCCTACCGGTCAACGACCGGAACATGGCCGAGTGCCGCAGTTACACGAGTGACGGCGAGTCGATCGAAGGTGGGCACGTCGGCGTGGCCGGCGGGTCGGTCGAGGACGCGTTGGAGTGGTGCGCGCGGATGTGGCAGGACGGCCTGCTGCGCAAGGACGTGGCACGGGTCGTGGCGCCGGAGGCGGGATCGGACGGGCATCCGGGCCGACCGTTCCCCGTGCCGCCGCTCGTGGTGTGCGTCGAGCCTGGCGAGGAGTTCGCGGTCGTTGTCGTCGGGGGCGACGACCGGGCTTGCCGGGACGCCGGGGTCGTGCCCGCGGCGCCCGCGGCCAGGTAGACGGCCGCTGACCGTCACGGGGCCCCGTGACGGTCAGCGGTTGCTCTTCGGCAGTTCGGTCAGTGGCTGCTGTGGTAGACGATCGAGGTGATCTCCTCCGCCAGGGCTCCGTAGTTGGAGGTGTTCCACCAGGTGTTGTTCGCACCGCCGTAGTTGAGGTGCTCGTACATGGTGTGCTGGCAGTTCGAGTAGCTGCGCCCGGAGGCGAAGTCGTCGTTCCAGCTATCGCCGACGTAGCCGACGCCGTAGGTGATGCCCGTAGAACAGCCGGTGCCGTTCTCGCCGTAGTACGTGTGCGAGCCGCCGCCGTAGTCCGTGTAGTCGTAGTGGATACCGAGCAATGGATTAGCGGCGATCCGCGCGGAATTGGTCACCGCGTCGGATTCACCGACGATCCGGAGCAGTTCCTCCGGGCCCTTGACGCCCGCCAGCCGGGCCCGCGGAATGCGTCCGGCCGAGGCGAACTCGACCGCCTCCGCGATCGTCGCGAAGCAGTCCACCTGCGGGTTCTCGTTCTCGGCCTGGCCAGGCCGGTAGTCGGCCGCCCGTGGCTGGAGGCCGATCGCGCAGTGCCGGATCTCCTTGCCGGCGTCCTGCGCCGGTTGGGCGCTCGCGATACTGGCGGTCAGCGCTTGACCGGCCAACACGAACGCTCCCAGGGCAGCACAAAGCCGCACCTTCTTGCTCATTGAAGCCCCCCTTGCGGATCCGGACCGGACCGGATCTATCACGAACCTACATTGGGGGCGCGGGCTCGCACACTGCTCCAATCCGAGCAATCTTCAGCTCACTCGGCCTGCCGGCGCTACCTCCTTCCTACGATGTGCCGCACGCCCGACACCGGGCACGCCAAATACGCTTGACAAATAACACGTCCGGACCACCGGATCGCGCGTCGAGAACACGGGACCTGCGCCACGGAGCCGCGCCCAGCCTGAGGGCGGCCGAAACCCACGGTGCCCAAAGCGGACCCGGCCGGAATCCGACGGGTCGGCACGCCCTGGCACAGGCGCCGGCGCGAGCGGGTCAGTCGTCCTTCGGCGTGCCCCAGGCCTCCAGGTGGGCGGCCATCCCGGCCACGTCGATCTGTTCCCGGCCGAGGGCTCGGACCAGGTCCAAGGCCTCGTCTTCCTCCGCGTCGACCCACCAGCCGTTGATATCGCACAGCGTCACCGCCGCGACCCAGCCCAGCCTCCAGTTGCCCTCGGCCAGGGGCCGAGTGCGCACGATGGAGTCGAGCAGCGCCGATGCTTTCAACCAGAGCGTGTCGTATGCCTCGACGCCGAGCACTGTGGCCCGTGGCCGGTGTGCTGCGGAATCGAGGAGGCCTAAGTCGCGCACGACCAGGTCTCCACCGGTGACGGCGGTCGCCAGCACGAGCAAGTCGCCGGCGTCGAGGTAATTGACCACTGCTTGACGCGCTCCCTGTCCTGAGCGGAGGGGACTTCGGCGCGGCCAGGCCGCATCCGGGATGCCACCGGCACCACCACCCACCACCTCAGGTCTGTATCGCCTGACCGCCCAGCCGGCGGCGAGGATGTTGTCGACCTCGCGGGGCACCTTGGTGGTGCACTCCACGCGCGGCCCGATCTTCAACGGCGCACCATACCGGGGCGCCGACGGTCGGCGTGGGCGTTCACACCGGTGAATGAGTGAGTCGCGGGCATTACGTCGATTGAGCTGCATGAACCCAGACTATCGAACACGAGTTCGAAGGTCAGGACTCTTCACTCGAACGTGTGGAGTAGTCACATCCGCCGGACGTACGAGCCGCGTGCGATCAGGCGGAACCCAGCCGGTCGAGCAGCCCGCGGTACTTCGGCAGCACCCGTCCGAGGACCTCGGAGAGCTGCTCCTCCTTCTGCAACCTCGCCCACCGCTCGGCCAGCGCCAGTCGGACGACCTCCTGCTTCGACCGGCCTTCAGCCGCGGCGAGCTCGTCGAGCCGCCGGTTCTCCTCATCGCTCAGACGCAGGGTCATCGCCATGCCAACGACGGTACCAACTTGATACCACGGTGGCTAGACCAAGTTTTGTAACGCTGTTGCGTTAAGATATGCCGGTGCCACGACCGAAAACCCACGACGACGCCCTCCGGGTTCGCCTGCTCGACCGCGCGGGCGAGTTGCTGTCCACCGAGGGGCCCGGCGCATTGAGCTTGCGCAGGCTGGCGGCGGATGTCAACACCTCGACTACGGCCGTGTACTCGCTGTTCGGCGGCAAGCCCGCCCTGCTCGACGCGCTCTACGAGGAGGCGTTCCGGCGCTTCGGCGACCGGCTCGCGGCACTGCCCAAGACCGACGACCCGGTCGAGGACATCGTCCAGATCGGCCTGACCTACCGGGCCAGCGCGCTCGCCGACCCGCAGTTCTACCTGGTGATGTTCAGCAAGGTCATCCCGAACTTCGAGCCGTCCGAGGTGACCAACGCCGCCGCAGCCGACACGTTCGTGCCGCTGGTCGAGGACGTGGCGCGCGCCATCGAGTCCGGCCTGTTCGTCGACGCTCCGCGCGAGCAGATCGCGCTGGCCATGTGGGGCATGGTGCACGGCCTGGTCAGCCTGGAGCTGAACGGCAACCTGCCGCCCGGCGTGGCGATCGCCCCCACCTACGAACGGGCCATCCGCGCGCACGCCGAAGGCTGGCGCCGCCGCTAGCGAACTCCGCGGTGGGTCGGCATTTGTCGCGGTGCAGACTGGGCCGGCGGCGCGGTGCGGACCGGCGGCGCAGTGCGGGCCGTTCACACGATAGGGGTGGAGCCCGGGGAGGCGGCCGCCGCGAAACCTCCCCGGACCCCGGTGGACTGTCCTTATCGGGACAGCCCGTCTTTGAGGGCGCGGATGAGTTCGCCGTCGGCGGTGTCGCCGTCCAGCGACCAGATCATCGCTCCGCCCAGCCGGCGTTCGGCCACGTACCGACCCTTGCGCTTCAGCTCCGTCGGGTCGTCCCACGTCCAGAACGTCGTGCCGTCGAACAGCCACGCGTGGCCCGCCTTGGGGTCACGGTGCACGGTGAACTTGCCTAGCTGCGCCTTGAGGATCCGGTAGTCCTCGTAGCCGGCCTCGTAGGTCGCGGGCGCGGGCCCGGTCGCGGGCTGGAACAGGCCGTTGTCCTCGTTGCGCACACCGGTCCAGCCCCGGCTGTAGAACGGCACGCCGAGGACGACCTTGTTCCGGGGCGCGCCGTTGCGCAGGTAGTGGTCGACCGTGACCTGCGAGCTGAACTTCGGCGACGTCGGATCCGCAGCGGGTGTGCGGACCGAAGACTGTTGGTTGGTCAACGGTTCCCACGCACCGTGGTAGTCGTACCCCTGGACCGTGCCGAAGGTCAGCAGGCCGAACACCTTCGAGACCTCGAAGCCGCGGTCGATGAACGCCGGGTTCGCGGGCAGGAACGCGGTCAGGTCGTACGACCGGCCGGTCTGCCAGGTCAGCCGGCCGAGCTGCTTGCGGTACTCGCGCAGCAGGGCGGTGAAGTTCTCGCGGTCCTCGGGCCGGATCACGTTGCCCGGCGCGCCTTCACTGGCCGGCCACTCCCAGTCAAGGTCGATGCCGTCGAACAGGCCCGCCGCCGCGCCGGGCGCCGCGCCGGCCAGGTTGCCCTTGAGCCACAGGTCGACGCACGACTTCACGTGCGCGGCGCGGGACTCGGGGGTGAGCGCCGCGGTGGAGAAGTGCTTGGAGCCGGTCCAGCCGCCGAGCGAGATGTTGACCCGCAGCTTCGGGTGCTTCGCCTTGAGCTGCTTGAGCTGGTTGAAGTTGCCCAGCAGCGGCTGCCCCGGTTCGTCGGCCTTGCCGTTGACGCTCTGCTCCGCGCTGAACGGCCGCTGGTAGTCGGCCCACGGGTCGGAGCTGACGCACTTGCCGGCCTCGTCGAGGAAGCCGAACGCGTAGTTCAGGTGCGTGAGCCTGGGTGCCGTCCCGTTCGTGACGAGGTCCTTGACCAGGAAGTTCCGGTCGTAGCCGCTCCAGTTGGTGTAATAGCCAACGGTGCGCGGCCGGTGCGAGTCGCCGTGCGCCTGCGCCTGCGGCGCGAGCGACACGGTGAGCGCCGAAACCAGGAGGGCGGGAAGCACCCATCTCCTGCTCGTCATGCTTCTCCTCGCGAATCGGGCGACTGGGGAACTGTGGTCCAGACCACGGTAGGGCTGAGGTCTAGACCACCTCTACGGCCGAACGGCCGAATCAGGTCATACCGGGGAGTTCGACTTCGGCTCACCGTTCACAGATATCGCAAAAGTTTGCATGTGCGGACCGGTGGTCCGGCGCGCTAGCGTGCCGGTGTTCAAGTTTGAGTACCTGCCTATTAGGGGGAATGGTGACGATCCTGGTGACCGGCGCGACCGGCAACGTCGGGCGGCACGTCGTGGACCAACTGGTGACGGCCGGCGTGCCGATGCGGGCGTTGACCCGCAACCCGGACAAAGCGGGCCTGCCGGGAAGCGTCGAGACTGTGAAAGGCGACCTGACGAAGCCGGCCGAACTGCCCCTCGACGGGGTGACGGCGGCGTTCCTCCTGCCCGTCATCGAGTCCGACCGGGCGGCCGACCTCGCAGCCGAGTTCCTGGCTCGGGCGCGGGATCTGCGACGGGTGGTGTTCCTGTCCACCGACGCGGTGGCGGTCCAGCGGCCGGGCAGCCTGGAGCCGCACCAGTCGGTGGAGAAGGTCATCGAGGACTCGGGCGTCGAGTGGACGCACGTGCGGCCCGGCGAGTTCATGGCCAACAAGATGATTTGGGCCGAGACCATCAGGAAGGAGAACGTTGTGCGGGCCCCCTATCCGGACGCGGTGGGGACGCCGATCCACGAGGCCGACATCGCGGAGGTCGCGGTGCGGGCGCTGCTGGAGGACGGGCACGCGGGTCGGGCGTACCGGCTGAGCGGGCCCGAGGCGCTGACGACGCGGCAGCAGGTGGCGGCGTTCAGCGAGGGCCTCGGGCGGGAGATCGCGTTCGAGGCGCTGACCTACGGCCAGGCGCGGGCCACGCTCATCCGGGACGTCGGGCTGCCGCCGGACATCGCCGAGTACATCGTGGGCTACTACGCCCAGTTCAACGAGGAGCCGGCGGATTTGCTGCCCACGTTCGAGGAGGTCATCGGCAGGAAGGGGCGGACGATGGCCCAGTGGGCCGCCGACCACGCCGCTGAGCTGTCCGTGCTGAGGTAGCGCGCCCGGCGCGGACCGGCCACGCTCGACGGGCCGGTCCGCGCCGCTCGACGGGCCCGGCTGAGCCGGGCAGAACCATGGTCGGTCGCGCCGGTTCGGGCTGGTTCGAGGTCAGACCGCGCCGTACTGGCGGTCGCCGGCGTCGCCGAGGCCCGGGACGATGAAGCCCGAGTCGTTCAGGCGCTCGTCGATGCTCGCCGTCACCAGGCGCACCGGCAGGCCCGAGTCCTCCAGGTGCTTGATGCCCTCGGGCGCGGCCAGTGCGCAGACCGCTGTTACGTCTGTTGCTCCACGGTCTGTCAGCAGACGGATCGTGTAGGCCATCGACCCACCGGTTGCCAGCATCGGGTCCAGCACGAGCACCGGCCGGCCTTCCAAGGACTCGGGCAGTGACTCCATGTACGGCGTCGGCTGAAGGGTCTCCTCGTCCCGGGCCAAGCCGACGAAACCCATCTGGGCGTCCGGGATCAGCCGGTGCGCCTGGTCGGCCATGCCCAGGCCGGCGCGCAGCACGGGCACCAGCAGCGGTGGTCGGGCCAGGCGGTAGCCGGTCGTGCGGGCGACTGGCGTGTGCACCCGTTCCTCGGCGACCGGCGCGTTGCGAGTGGCCTCGTACACGAGCATCACGGTCAGCTCGTGGAGCGCCGCGCGGAAGGCCGCGTTGTCGGTGCGTGCGTCACGCATGGTGGTGAGCCTCGCCCTGGCGAGTGGGTGATCGACAACGAGGACGTCCATGGTGGAACAGTATGTGGTACGTGTAGGCGATGCCCGACGGCTCGTTGCCGACTTCCGTGGTGCGTTTCGTGGACGGCTCGGGACACGCCGTCGGCGCCGGCGTAGTCGTGAGCCGCACGCACGTTCTCACCTGCGCCCATGTGGTGAACCTCGCCTTGGGCCGGGACCTCCGGACCGCCACCCGGCCGACCGGTCCGGTCCCGGTGCGGTTCGCCGCGCTGCCCGACGTCACGGCGGAGGCGACCGTCCGGTCCTGGATGCCTCCCCCGCCGCGTGAAGGTGTGGCGGGCGACGACGTCTGCGTGCTGTCGCTGCACGTGCCCGCGACCGTCATCCCGGCGAAGCTGATCAGCACGCCGCCGCGCTCCGGGCACCCGGTCGACGTGTTCGGCTTCCCCGCCAACCGCCCGGACGGGGCGTGGGTGCGCGCGGTGGTGCGCGGTCAGGTGTCGGGGCGGCTGCTGCAGTTGGACAGCGAGTCGGCGTTGCGCGTCCAGCCCGGCTACAGCGGCGGTCCGGTGTGGGATCCGGAGACCGGCCGCGTGGTCGGCATTATCGCGACCGCCGCCGCTCAGGACAGCTACGCCATCCCCGCGGAGCGGCTGCGGAGCATGTGGCCGGAGCGGGCGGCTCGGCGTGGCGACCGGATCACCGTGCTGCACGTGGCCGCCACGCGGTTCGGCTCGGACGACCGGTGGTTCGGCCCGTTGCACGAGTCGCTGGCGGACGCGCGGCCGGATCTCGTGGTGTTCAGCGGCGACCTGACCGGGAGCGGGAAGCCGAGCGAGTTCGAGCGCGGCTTCCGGTTCCTCGCGCACTTGGCCGAGGCGGTGGAGCTGCCGCGTGAGCGGGTGGTGGTGGTTCCGGGCTCGCGGGACGTGAACCGGTTGGCGTGTCAGGCTTATTTCGCCCAGGAGGAGGCGTTGGAACGGCCGCCGGTGCTGCCGTACTGGCCGAAGTGGGGTCCGTTCGCGGCGGCGTTCGACGAGTTCTACGACGGCCGGGTGACCTTCACGCCGGACGAGCCGTGGACGCTGTTCGAGGTGCCGGACCTGTCGGTGGTGGTGGCCGGGCTGAATTCGACGTTCGAGGACAGCCACGTCGGCACGAAGGTCGAGCTGGGCGAACGCCAGACAAGCAGGTTCGTCGCGCTGCTGCGGGACTACCGGCGGCGCGGCTGGCTGCGGCTGGGTGTGGTGCACCGGTGGCCGGACAGTCGGGAACTGGCCGACCGCGATCGGCTGAGCCTGTGCCTGACCGGTGACGGCGACGCTCGGCGGCTGCCCGGCGGGGTGCCGCTGGTGCCGGTAGCGGACGGGTCCTACCAGTTAATTTCCTTGCGCCCAATGCATTTCGTCCGGGAGGTCCGGCGGTACGAGGACGGCTGGGTGGACGCGGGGGCGGAGGAGACGCCCACCGAGTGGGACTCCGTGCAGGCGGCGTTCACGCTGGTCGACTCGCCGGTGGTGACGGGTCGGGCGACCTCGTTGCGCGGCACGTTCTTCGAGCGGGTGCACGAGGCCACGATGGTGTCGCATCCGACGGCCACCGTGACGCCCCGCGCCGACGAGTCGTACCTGCGGGTGTCGAAACCCCGCGAGGGCGGCGGTTTCGAGCAGTGGCCGGTGGGTGTGGCGGGCGGTCCGGTGCTGGCCGAGGACGTCGACAAGTTCATCGTGAACGTGCACAGTTCTTTTGCCGCAGCGGATCCCTCGGTGCCGTCCGAGCTTGTCTACAGTGGACCGCCCGCCGCGCCGGATGTGGTGCTGGCCGCGCAACGCCGTGGCGTGCGGCTGCGGAGTTTCATCGAGTACCAGGGCCTGCTCGACCTGCGCCCGCTGGCCCAGCGCCAGGCCCAGCGGCTCGCCACCAACCAGGTGTATCCGGCCGAACTGTATGTGCCGCAACGGTTCGCGCTCGTCGGAGCGTCCGAGGTCAAGGACGACGTGCTGAGCCAGGTGATCGACTGGCTCGGCCAGGAGGCGGCCCGGTTCGTGATGGTGCTGGGCGACTTCGGGCGCGGGAAGTCGTTCCTGCTGCGGCAGTTGACCCGCAAGCTGCCCGAGCACCTGCCCGGCCTGCTGCCGGTGCTGGTGGAGCTGCGCAGCCTGGAGAAGGCTCCGACGCTGGACGAGCTGCTGGCGCAGCACCTGGTCCGGGAGGGCGTCGAAGCGGTCGACGTGGCCAAGCTGCGGTACATGATCAGCAGTGGCCGCCTGGCGTTGCTGTTCGACGGGTTCGACGAGCTGGAACTGCGGGTCGGGTACGACAACGCGGCGGACTACCTCGGCACCCTCCTGCACGCCGTGACGGATCGGGCGAAGGTCGTGCTGACCAGCCGGACCCAGCACTTCCGCTCCACCAACCAGGTGCTGACCGCGTTGGGGCACCAGGTTTCCGCGCTGACCGCCAGCCGGGGCGTGGTGCTGGAGGACTTCACCGACGAGCAGATCCTGGACTTCCTCGCCCGGCACCACCACGGCGACGCCGAGCGCGCGGAACGGCGGTTCGCCCTGCTGGGCGAG
Organism: Actinosynnema sp. CS-041913; assembly: GCF_050942485.1. Classification (NCBI taxonomy): domain Bacteria; kingdom Bacillati; phylum Actinomycetota; class Actinomycetes; order Pseudonocardiales; family Pseudonocardiaceae; genus Actinosynnema; species Actinosynnema sp. CS-041913. Next base: position 8,445,019 of record NZ_CP192037.1, read on the forward strand.
ATCAGCGATCTGCTCGGCTTGTCGCGGAACCCGCGCATGCTGTCGTTCATCGCGGACCTGGACGAGGACCGGTTGCTGGAGATCCGCCGGGAACACGGCCGGATCAGCGCCGCCGAGCTGTACCGGGAGCTGGTGGACTTCTGGCTGGTGCACGAGACCGAACGGCAGCAGCACCGGTACGGGACGCCGTCGTTCGACGACACCGAACGGCTCGCGGCGTGCACGGCGCTGGCGCTGCGGCTGTGGGAGACGACTTCGCCGACCATCCGGACGACCGACCTGGCCGAAGCGGTGGTCACGAGGCTCAACCGGCTGGCCGAGCGCGGTTACTCGATCGACCAGGCCGCGCACGCGGTCGGCTCGGGAACCCTGCTGGTGCGGACCGAGGACGGCGGGTTCGCGTTCGTCCACCAGTCGGTGATGGAGTGGCTGGTCGCCAGGGTGGCCGCAGACGATCTGCTGGCAGATCGTCTGGACACCGCCATCACCAATCGGAAGATGTCCAAACTGATGGTGGACTTCTTCTGCGACCTCGCGGGTCACGAGGCCGTCCTGCGGTGGGCGCGGACCGTGCTGGCGGATGTCGACGCCGACGACGTGGCGAAGCAGAACGCCACCGCCGTCGTGCAGCGGCTTGAGGCGCCGCGCGTTCGGCTTGAGCTGGCCGGAATCGATCTGCGCGCCAACGATCTGACGACACTCGATCTGCGTGGCGCTAATCTGCGTGGCGCCGATCTGAGTGGCCAACATCTAATGCGCAAAGATCTCACCGGCGCGGATCTGACCAACGCCAAGCTGACCGGTGTGCGGATGTTCGGCGGCGACCTCACCGACGCGGTGCTCACCGGCAGCACCTGGCACCGCGCGGCCTTGCTCGGCGTCACCGGCGCCGACCACCCGGAACTGGCGGAGGCGGCGGTCAGCGGGCGTGACCCGGCCACCGCGATGGTCGCGCCGCTCGGGGAGGACGTGAGCGCGGTCGCCTTCTCCCCCGACGGCGAGCTGATCGCGCTGGCCCGCGCGCACGGCGTGGAGTTGCTGGAGCGGAAGACCCACAAGCCCGTCCGGTGCTGGCGCAGGCATGCCCACCCCGTCGAGGAGATCGCGTACTCGCCCAACGGGAAGCTGCTGGCGACCGTCGAGTCGGACGGCCACGCGTTCATCTGGGACGCGACGACCGGAGACCTGCGCGCGGAAATCGCCGGCAGGGTCCAGGGGCGGGTCGCGTTCCTGGCGGACCGGGTCCACCTGGTCGGTCTGGGTGTCGACGGCGACCTGCGGTACTGGATGGTGCGCAACGGAGCCCACCGCGACGCGGTGGCGGGACCGTTCCAGAGGTTGGCGGTCGCGCCGAGCGGGGTGTGGATGGCGACCTCCGCACTCGGCGGAGTGGTCCAGGTGTGGGCGCTCGACGGCCACGAGACGCACCGGATGACCGTGGAGTCGGAAGCCCACTGGATCACGCTGTTCGACTCCGGCACCGTCGTGGTCGGCACCACGGACGGCATAGTGGAAGTCGTCGACACCGCGTCCGGCATGCCCGCCGTGCGGTGGCCGACCGAACAGGGATCGATCGACGACCTGGCGTTCTCGCCGGACGGCACGCTGCTGGCCACCACCGGCAGTGGCTCCGAAGTCAAGGTCTGGGACGCGACGACAGGCGCGGAGGTCACCATGCTCACGACCCGCCTGGGCGCGTCCGCGACGACGTTCTCGCCGGACGGCAAGCGGATCGCCGTCGTGGTGGAGGACGGGTCGGCGTTCCTGCACGACGTCGCCACCGGGAGCCGCGTGGGCGTGCTCTCCACCGAGTGGCGCGGCGTCGGCTCGGTGTCGTTCACGTCGGACGGCTCGTCCCTGGTCACCGCTTGCGAAGACCTGATCCGGGTCTGGGACGTCCGGACCGGGACCGCGACAGTGCGGGCCCGCATCACCGGACGGGATGTCCGGCAGGTGAAGGTCTCGCCCGACGGCACCCGGGCGGTCACCACGACTTCCTCGGGTGACGCGACGATCTGGCCGTTGGACGGGAACCACGAGGGCATCCGGCTGGACGGCCACCGGGTCCAGGCGGTGGCCTTCTCCCCCGACAGCAGGCGGATCGCCACCTGGTCCGAACACCACTCGCTGCGGACCTGGAACAGCCACGACGGCAGCTTGCTCGACTATGTCCCGGGGGACGGGATGAAGTTGGCCTACGCGCTGGCGTACTCGCCTGACGGCAAGCGGATCGTGTCGGGACACATGGACGGCACCGCACGGATCTGGACCGGCCGGCACGTCGAAGTGCTGACGGGGCACGAGATGGAGGTCGGGACCGTGGCGTGCTCCCCGGACGGCCGCCGCGTCGCCACCGGTTCGGCCGACGGCACCGTGAAGCTCTGGACCGTCCGGGGCCGCCTGCTGACCACGATCGCCGTCCGCCGCAGTGCCTGGTCGCTGGCGTTCTCACCGGACGGCACGCGCGTCGCCGCCGCGTCCTCCGACGGTTTCGCCAGGGTCTGGAGCGTCCAGGGCGACCTGCTCCTCACGCTCACCGGGCACACCACGCTGGTGCGGGACGTGGCGTTCTCCCCGGACGGCAGGCACATCGCCACCTCCGCCGAGGACGGCACCGCCCGGCTGTGGGACGCGTCGACCGGCGAGGAGTTGGTGACGCTCGTGCACAGTGACGACGGCGAGTTCGTGCTGTTGCCGGGCGGGGCTTACAAGGTCGACGGCAAGGTCGGCGACTCCGTGTGGTGGGCGATCAAACTGTGCCGGTTCGAGGCGTCGGGATTGGACTTCATGCCGGACGTTGTCCGGTTGCCGGTCGACGCGCCCATTTTATGAGTTCGGGTCAGCGAACGCCCTGAGCGGTGAGGCGGTCCAGTTCGCGGTGGGATTCGGCCACTTCCATCAGGGTGCGGAAGTGTTCCGCCAGGGCGTCCAGGTTGGGGTTGGGCAGCGGTTGTGCGGGATTGTCGTTGTCGGGTGGGAGGATGGCCACGGTCAGGTGCCAGTCGGCGTAGACACCGGTGATCTTCCAGGTCTGTTCCATGCGGAATACGGTGCTCGCTTGCGTTCCGGTCGCGCAATGCGCACCTTCGGGTGACACGCCTTTCTTGCCCCGGTGGCAAGGGGGAACGCTCTCGGTCATGACACGCAAGGGGGCTTCCGTCCGGCAGCGGCGGGTTTCCGCGGAATTGCGGGCGTTGCGGTTGGCCAGGGGGCTGAGCTGCGCCGAGGTGGCCAGTGCGGTGGGGTGTTCGGAGAGCAAGATCAGCCGCATGGAGACGGCCAACCGCGGCCTGTACGCCGATGAGGTGGCCGCGATACTGGGATTTCTGCAAGCACCGCCCAGACTGCGGCAAGAACTGGTCGCCCTGGTGCGGACCGGAGAGGACCGGAACTGGCATGCCATTCACGGCAAGTTGCCGGGCCATTGGAAGGATCTCATCGGCTTCGAGGCCGAGGCGGTCGGCATCCACAACTTCGAACCGCTGGTGATCCCAGGGCTCGCGCAGACGGCGGAGTACGCCGCGACCGTGATGCGGGGGGTCAACGACATGCTGAGCACCGGCGAAATCGATGCGCTGGTGGCGACCCGGATGGGCAGACAAGTCGTTCTCGGGCGTGCGATGGTGCATCTCCTCATCGACGAACCGGTGCTGCGGCGCGACTTCGGGAGCCCCGGCATGATGCGGACCCAGCTCCAACACCTGTCGGCGATGGCGGAGCGGCCGAACATCGTCATCCAGGTGGTGCCGTTCGAGTCACCGGCGCATCCGGGGTTGAGCGGGCCGTTCGTGCGGCTCGACTTCGCGGACCAGCCGAGCCTGGTCTACGTCGAGAGCAGGAACAGCAGCACTTTCTTGGAGGAGGACGGGTTCCTCGAGAACGCTACGCTTGCCTGGCAGAGGCTGTGTGCCTTGGCGCTTCCGGCCGACGAGTCGACGGCGCTGATCGCCAAGCTCATCAGCAAGGCGACGTGATGCGAGGAGTGCACCTCATGACCTGGCGCAAGAGCAGCCACAGCACCGACCAGGCCAACTGCGTGGAGATCCGCCACGACGACAAGTCCGTCGCCGTCCGCGACTCCAAAAACGCCGACGGACCGGTCCTGGTGTTCCCTCAGGTCGACTGGCGCGTGTTCGTGCGCTGACGGGACACCGCGCCTGCCTGCGGACGGCTGCCCAGTGCAGGCGGTGACCGGCCCCGTGCCTTCCCGGAGAAACCACCTGGAAGGCGCTTGGGGAGGTCTTGAGAGGCTGCGTACTTTTGGGCTTGCCACAGACGACATGAGGCGAGGAGTGCGGCTGATGACTTGGCGCAAGAGCAGCTACAGCACCAGCCAGGCCAACTGCGTGGAGATCCGCCACGACGACAAGTCCGTCGCCGTCCGCGACTCCAAAAACCCCGACGGACCGGTCCTGGTGTTCCCTCAGGTCGACTGGCGCGTGTTCGTGCGCTGACGGGACACCACACGCTGGAGGAGCGCACCTGATGACATGGCGTAAGAGCAGCTACAGCAGCAGCCAGGCCAACTGCGTGGAAGTCCGCCACCACGACAAGTCCGTTGCCGTCCGGGACTCGAAGAACCCGGACGGGCCGGTGTTGACCTTTCCCGAGGTGCACTGGCGCGGGTTCGTGCGCTGAGTATGCGGCGAGCCCTGCTGGTCGCGACCGATAGGTACGTCGACCCGACGTTCAGCGCGTTGCGGTCGCCGCGCCGGGACGTTGCCGAGCTGGACCGGGTGCTGCGTGATCCGGCGATCGGCGGGTTCACCACCGAGGTGCTCATCAACCAGTCCTCCGGGCACCTGCGGGAACGGGTCGAGGTTGCGTTCGGTGGTGCCGGGCATGACGACTTCCTCTTGCTCTACCTCTCCGGGCACGGCGTTAAGGACCGGTTCGGCAGGCTCCAGTTCGTCGCCACCGACACGCGCAACGAGAGAGTCGCGTCCAGTGCGGTGGCGGCGCAGTTCGTCCACGACCTGATCGACCAGAGTCGCGCGTCCCAGGTCGTCGTGTGGCTGGACTGCTGTTACGGCGGCGCGTTCCCCAGCGGGATGCTTCCTCGTGCGGCGGGGTCGGTCGACGTGGTCGAGCAGTTGGAAGGGCGCGGGTGTGTGGTCATGACCGCGTCCACCCACATCCAGTACGCCTACGAGCCCGGTGGGGGTGTCGCGAACGGCCGCCCTGAGCCGTCCGTGTTCACCAAGGCGATCGTGGAAGGACTACAGACGGGCGTTGCCGATCTGGACGGCGACGGGGAGATCACCACCGGCGAGCTGTACTCGTACGTCTACGACCGGGTGCGGGCTGAGAATCCTGAGCAGACGCCTACCAGCAGTGGCACGGTCAGTGGTGACCTCGTTGTCGCGCACGCCGGTTCGCGGTTGCCGTTCGGGGGGCCCGACGAACTCCGCCGGCTGCTTCGCAGTCGTGACCCCGCCCTTCGGGAGGCGGGCGTCCGGATCCTCGCGGAGCGGGCCGGCGGGGGTGATGTGGAGGCCGCAGAGGCTTTGCGGTTGGTGGAGCCTGGTTCCGATGTGGTGGTCAAGCCTTCGAGAACACCACCCTCGGTGAAGACGCCGGGCGAGGTGGTGCTGGGCGGGTTTGTGCGGTGCGCGGAACTGCCTGACGGGGCGAGCACCGTGGCCTTCAGCCCGGACTCGGGGATGTTCGCGTCCGGCGAGTGGGTCTGGGACACGAGGACGTGGCAGCGGCTGCACCACGTCGAGGACGGCGCTGCTCCGGTGTTCAGCCCCGACGGACGCCTCCTCGCGGTCGGTCGGCTGGCGACTGTCATGTTGCTCTCCACGTCCACTTGGGCGGAGGTCGCCCGGCTCGACTGCCCACCGGAGGGCTTGGACGAGCTGGGCTTCACCCACGACGGCCGCAGCGTGCTGTGGCGGGGCGGAGGGCTCTGGCGGGTGTGGACCGTCCTGAACGGCTCGTGGCGTCACCGCGGTTACGGCTACAACCAGGTGTGCATCAGCGCCGGCAGCCCTCAGCTCGCGAAGCTGAGAACGGAGGGCGTCGAACTACTGGACACCTCGGACCCAGGGGTGTGGCGCACGCTGCACACGTTCCGCGTGTCCGGGGCACGGGCGATGGCGCTGAGCCCGGACGGCAGGCTGCTCGCGATCTCGGAACCGGAGAAGACGACCGTGTGGCGGACCACCGACCGGGCGGCGCTGCGCACGCTGCCAGTGGGCGTCGACGCTTTCGACGCGCCAGTGTTCGGGCCGGACAACCGGACGCTGGTCGTGCCCACCAGATCCGGCCTGAAGCTGTACGACGCGGTGAAGGGCACGGTCACGCAGACGTTGCCGACGCAGTTGGACCGTGTCGCGTTCAGCCCGGACGGTCGGCTGGTGGCGGCCGGTCATCGGCACGGCTATTTCGGGCGAGCCTGGGTCTGGGCGCGCGATCCGGGCGACCTCGACGGGCTGTCCGCGGGGAAACCGCCGCTGTCGAGCGTCGACCAGGACCACGAGGTGTGGGTGTCGCTGCGGCCTTCGGTGGCCGGCGTGGTGGCCGCGGTCGTGGGGTTCGTGGCGACGTTGGTGGTGGTCGGGTGGTCGTGGCTCATGGCCCTGCTCGCCCTGGTGGTCGCTGTGGGGTTGTTCGTTGTCACCCGTTCGGTCGTCAAACGGGCGTGGCCCTCCTAAACTCACCCGGGTGAGCGACGAGCTGGTGCCGGACCCCAGTCAGATGCGTGCCTCGGATGCCGACCGGGAGAAGGTGGCCCGGGTGTTGCAGGCCGCCCACGGCGAGGGTCGGCTGGATCTGCACGAGCTGGACGAGCGGTTGCGGGACGTCTACGCGGCCAAGACTTACGGGGAACTCGTGCCGTTGACGGCCGACCTGGGGATGCCTTCGGCCAACCTGCCGTCGCCGGTGCAGCAGAACCTGCCCTCGTCCCGGATCGGCGGGACGCCCGGACCTACCACGTCCATCGCGTTCTGGTCCGGGGTCGACCGGCGCGGGGACTGGGTCGTGCCGGCCAGTCACAGCGTCGTCGCGATCATGGGCGGGGTCGAGCTGGACCTGTCCAGGGCACGCTTCGCGCAGGCCGAGGCCACGATCAACGTGTTCGCGTTCTGGGGTGGTGTGGTGATCTACGTGCCCGAGGACGTCACCGTGCGGGTCGACGGGGCCGGGGTCATGGGCGCGTTCGAGGACAGCACGCACAAGACGCCGACCGTGCCCGGTGGGCCGGTGGTGCGGATCACGGGTGTCGCCATCATGGCGGGCGTCGAGGTGCGGCGGCCCAAGCGGAAGAAGATCCGGGGCGACAAGCGGGCCGAGATCGAGGACTGAGCCCGTCGGACCGGCTGGGGACCAGGTCGCCGAAACGGCCGCCACTTTTCCCGAACTCGCGCGCTGACCTGGGCAAATGCGTTGACTTAGGACGGGCGTGCCAGTCCGCCTAGACTCGGTCGCATGGCTGCCACATCGACTGCGCTGCCGCTGCCGCTGCCGCCGGCGCTCGCGGACGCGGTGCGTGACGACGCGTCGCTGCGTCGGTTCCTGCACGGACTGCCCGGTGTCGACCAGGTCGGGGTGGAGCAGCGCGCGGTCGGTCTGGGCACGCGCAGCATCAAGAAGGCCGCGAAGCTGTGGGCCATCGACACGGCGATCTCGATGGTGGACCTGACCACGTTGGAAGGCGCGGACACGCCCGGCAAGGTCCGGTCGCTCGCGGCCAAGGCGCGCAGACCCGACCCGGAACGGCCGGAGGTGCCGAAGGTCGCGGCGGTCTGCGTCTACCCGGACATGGTGGCCACCGCGGCCGGTGAGTTGCGGGGCTCCGGGGTCGCCATCGCGTCCGTCGCGACCGCGTTCCCGTCCGGCCGGTCGTCGTTGAAGGTGAAGCTGGAGGACACGGCGTTCGCGGTGGACGCCGGCGCGACCGAGATCGACATGGTGATCGACCGGGGCGCGTTCCTGTCCGGGCGGTACGGGCAGGTGTTCGACGAGATCGCGCAGGTCAAGCGCGCCTGCGGGGACGCGCACCTCAAGGTGATCCTGGAGACCGGCGAACTCGCCACCTACGACAACGTGCGGCGCGCGTCGTGGCTGGCGCTGCTCGCGGGTGGCGATTTCATCAAGACGTCCACCGGCAAGGTGACGCCCGCCGCGACGCTGCCGGTGACGCACGTGATGCTCCAAGCGGTGCGTGACTGGCACACCCAGACCGGTGAACTCCGCGGGGTGAAGCCGGCCGGCGGCATCCGGAGCACCAAGGACGCGATCAAGTACCTGGTGGCGGTGCACGAGGTGGCCGGGCCGGCGTGGCTCACCTCCGACCTGTTCCGGTTCGGCGCGTCGACGCTGCTCAACGACCTGCTGATGCAACGGCGCACCCAGTTGGAAGGCCACTACAGCGGCCCCGATTACGTGACGGTGGACTGACATGTGGGAATACGCGCCCGCGCCTGAATCGCGGGACATCGCGAACCTCAAGCCGACTTACCGGATGTTCGTGGACGGCCAGTTCGTCGAGGGCGGCGGCGAGCCGCTGAAGACGGTCAACCCCGGCACGGAGGAAGTGCTGGCGGAGGTCTCCACGGCCGCGCCCGCCGACGTGGACAAGGCCGTGAAGGCCGCCCGCCGGGCCTACGACCGGGTGTGGGGCCGGATGCCCGGCGCGGAGCGCGCGAAGTACATCTTCCGCATCGCGCGGCTGGTCCAGGAACGCGCGCGGGAGCTGGCCGTCCTCGAATCGCTCGACAACGGCAAGCCGATCAAGGAAGCGCGCGACGTGGACGTGCCGACCGCGGCGGCGCACTTCTTCTACCACGCGGGGTGGGCGGACAAGCTCGGCTACGCGGGCTACGGGCCGGACCCGAGGCCGCTCGGCGTCGCGGGTCAGGTCATCCCGTGGAACTTCCCGCTGCTGATGGCGGCGTGGAAGATCGCGCCCGCGCTGGCGTGCGGCAACACGGTGGTGTTGAAGCCCGCCGAGACGACGCCGCTGTCCGCGCTGGTCCTGGCCGAGATCATCCAGCAGGCCGACCTGCCGCCGGGGGTGGTGAACATCCTGCCGGGCGCGGGGGACGTCGGCGCGGCCGTGGTGTCGCACCCGGACGTGAACAAGGTGGCGTTCACCGGGTCCACGGACGTCGGCAAGATCATCCAGCGGCAGCTCGCCGGCACCGGCAAGAAGCTGACGCTGGAGCTGGGCGGCAAGGCGGCGAACATCGTGTTCGACGACGCGCCGCTGGACCAGGCCGTCGAGGGCATCGTGAACGGGATCTTCTTCAACCAGGGGCACGTGTGCTGCGCCGGGTCGCGGTTGCTGGTGCAGGAATCCGTCGCCGAGGAGCTGTTGGAGAAGCTGCGGGTGCGGGTGTCCACGCTGCGGGTCGGCGACCCGCTGGACAAGAACACCGACATCGGCGCGATCAACTCGCGTGAGCAGCTCGCGAAGATCCAGGAGCTGACGGCGTCCGGCGAGGCCGAGGGCGCCGAGCGGTGGACGTCGTCGTGCCCGTTGCCGGACAAGGGTTTCTACTTCGCGCCGACGGTGTTCTCCAACGTGTCGCAGGCGATGCGGATCGCGCGGGAGGAGATCTTCGGGCCGGTGCTGTCGGTGCTGACGTTCCGCACGCCGGACGAGGCCGTGGCGAAGGCGAACAACACGCCGTACGGGCTGTCCGCCGGCATCTGGACCGAGAAGGGCTCGCGGATCCTGTGGGCGGCGCAGAAGATGCGCGCCGGCGTGGTGTGGGCCAACACGTTCAACCGCTTCGACCCCACCGCGCCGTTCGGCGGGTACCAGGAGTCGGGCTTCGGCCGCGAGGGCGGTCGCACGGGTCTGGAGGCGTACCTCGATGTCTGAGCGGATTTCCCTCGGCCGGGCCGAGAACCGGATCGCGGTGGCCAAGACGTACAAGCTCTACATCGGCGGGGCGTTCCCCCGTTCCGAGTCGGGGCGGTCGTACCCGGTGACCGACGCGAAGGGAGCGTTCCTGGCGAACGCCGCCCAGGGGTCGCGCAAGGACGCGCGGGACGCCGTCGCGGCGGCGCGGAAGGCGTTCGGCGGGTGGTCCGGTGCGACGGCGTACAACCGGGGGCAGGTGCTCTACCGGGTGGCCGAGGTGCTGGAGGGCCGGCGGGAGCAGTTCACCGCCGAGGTCGGCGCGGCCGAAGGGGTCGCGGTGAAGAAGGCGCAGTCGCTGGTGGACGCGGCGATCGACCGGTGGGTCTGGTACGCGGGGTGGACGGACAAGGTCGCGACCGTGCTGGGCGCGTCGAACCCCGTCGCCGGGCCGTACTTCTCGTTCTCGGTGCCGGAGCCGACCGGGGTGGTGGCGGTGCTCGCGCCGCAGCAGTCGTCGTTGCTGGGGTTGATCAGCGTGCTGGCGCCGGTGATCGCCACCGGCAACACCGCCGTGGTGGTGTCGTCGCAGGACCGGCCGCTGCCCGCGGTCACGCTGTCGGAGGTGCTGGCGACGTCCGACGTGCCTGGTGGGGTGGTCAACGTGTTGACCGGGAGGACTGCCGAGATCGCGCCTTGGCTGGCTTCGCACGCCGACGTGAACGCGCTGGACTTGACCGGTGCGCCGGCGGCCATGCGGGCGGATCTGGAGCGGTCGGCGGCGGGGACGGTGAAGCGGGTGCTGCGGGCGCGGGCTTCGGAGGACTTCACGCGGGAGCCGGATCTGGCTCGGTTGCGGGCGTTCCTGGAGTCGAAGACGGTCTGGCACCCGGTCGGGGTGTGAGGGGTCACGGGATTTCGGGCACGTCCGGCAAGGGGCCGGGGCTTCAAGGCACGTCCGGCAAGGGGTCGGGGGCTTCAGGCCAGGTCCGGCACGGGGTCGGGGCTCAGGGCACGTCCGGCACGGGGTCGGAGCTTCAGGCGAGGTCCGGTGCGAGGTCGGGTGAGCCGAGGCACTTCGCGGCCTGGGTTGCGCCCGCCTCCAGTGCGGTGGGGGTGTCCGCCCCGCCGAGGTGCGCCACCAGGAAGCCGGCGAAGAACGCGTCGCCCGCGCCGTTGGTGTCCACGATCCGTTCGACCGGCGCGGCCGGGACGTGGTGCAGGCCGTCCGCCACCGCGGCCACCGCACCTTGTGCGCCGCGCGTCGCCACGGCGGTGCGGGTTCCGTCGGCGACCCGTTGGCGGAGGAACGCGAGCAGGTCCGAGTGGCACATGCCGTCGTCGTTGAGGAACAGGTAGTCGGCGGCTCGGACGAAGTCCCGGTGGTAGTCGGCCGTGCCGTCGTAGTCGTGCACGTCGCACCACACCGGGACACCGGCCCGCTCGGCGGCGGCCAGCAGCGGTCGGGCGTGGTCGGCCAGGTCGATCACGGCGGCGTCGGCCTCGGCGAGGGCGGCCAGTGCGCGGTCGTCGTGCCGGGGGTGCGCGAGTTCGGGCAGTTCGAGGTAGATCGACACCCGGCCGCCCTCCGGGGACATCAGGTTCAGGTGTTGTTCGCTCGCGCCCGGCGCCACCTCGGCGATCAGCTCGACCCCGGCGGCGGTGAGGACTTCCGCGATCGCGTGCCCTGCCTCGTCGTCGCCGACGACGGTGCGCAGGGTGACGTCCGCGCCGAGGTGGGCGAGGTTGAGCGCCTTGCCCGCGGACGTGCCGCCCACCGCGGTCCGGTGGCCTCGGGCGAACACGGTGTGCGGCTTCGGCTCGGGCAGCCGGTCCAGCAGCACCAGGTGGTTCCACGACACCGGTCCCGCGACGAACACCTTGGGCATGGCTGCCATTGTGGCCCGGTCCGGGGGAATCGGCCGGTGCGCACCGCGTCAGTGCCGGTGCGCAGGGTCTCAGTGGCGGCTGATCTTGAGCAGGCAGTAGTCGGGGCTGTGGCCGACCTCGAACTCGACCCCGTCCCGCCCGGCCTCGGCGCCGAGTTCGAGCTGCCCTCGTGCGCCCAGGCTGCTCGTGTTCAACTCCCGCTTGGAGGTCACGCGCAACGGCAGGTATCCCGACTGGGCCGCGTTATCCCTGTTGATCTCGTCGAGCCGGCTCTCCAGGGTCGCCGCCTGCCTGCTGTACGGCTCGTTGTCGGTCAGCACCCACGCGTGGCTGTTCTTCCCCAGCACCGTGTTCAGGCAGGCGGCCAGGTCCGTCGCGAGCGGTGCGGCGTACAGCCACGGTCCCGGGTTGGGCACGAAGACGTCGATGTCGGGCACGTGCTCGCCGAACGCGGTGATGGATTGCCGCTGGAGCAGCACGGCGCCCTCGTTCACCATCTCGTCCTCAAGCACCTTGAGCAGTTCCTCGGTCTGCATCTCCGGGTCGTAGGCGAAGACGGGGCTCCGCTTGTCGGCCATCTCGGCGAGGAAGTTGCCCTCGCGCTCGTGGGGTCCGCTGACCGCTCCGATCACCGTGCTCCGGCCCCGCACCTGGTCGAGCAGCTCCGTGAGCTGGAAGAAGTCGCTCGATGCGACCTTCGCGGCCACGCCGGCTTCCTGGCCGGGTGACAGGTTCCGGAACTCGGGCATGGCTTTGAGCTGGTCGAGCGTCACGCGTTCGGTGGTGTCGGTCTCCCGGTTGTAGTGGACGACGGCGCGCTGGACGGGGTGCCGCTCGGCGATCAGCCCGGAGACGGCGGCGTTGCCGACCGTGCGCTGCAACGCCAGCAGCTCCGCCGGCGACAGCGCCCCGTTCGCCGGGCGGGCACCCCGGGCAGGCACGACCGCGCGCTGCTGGGAAACGTCACGCCGTTCCGGCGTGTCGTGGACGTGCATGGCGATCTCCGTCCGGAGCAGTGCATCGACCCCACATGCCTATTCCAGGCCGGAGAGCCGGAACAGGGCGGCGAGGGCAGACCTCGGGCAAGGTGGCCGCCCCTGCCGGCGGCTAGGCCGGGCTGACCACCGGGTCGAGCAGGGCCCGGAGCAGGTCGGACGGCCCGATGAGGCTCATCCGGCACGCTTCCGCGTACTTCTCGATGTCGACCAGCGCGAAGTCCACCTGCCACCCCGCGTGCAGCGCCAACTGCCGGAAGAACGCCCGCTGCGCGCGGCCGTTGCCCTCGCGGAACGGGTGCAGGGCGTTCGTCTCGGCGAAGTAGTAGGTGAACCGGTCGCAGAACGTGTCGCGATCCAGGCCGATCAGGTGCCGCTCCTCGCGCAGCCGCCCGAACAGGTACTCGGCATAGGTGTCGATGTGCCGCCAGTGCGCGAACGACGAGGTCCGCGCGATGTCCACCACGCGCACCTCACCCGCCCACGGGTACAGATCGCCGAAGATGTGCCGGTGGAACGCCCGCAAGTGGGCCAGGTCGTACAGACCGGGTAACGGGGTGATCTCCAACTGGCCGATCCGCAGCGCGCTGAGCCGGGCTTCGGCCGTGTCGCACGCGTGCTTGTCGGTCAGGCCCAGGTGGTTGCGGAGAACTCCGGTCGCCGGGTCCGTATAGGGGTCTTCGAAGGTCACGACCGCCGCAGAGCCTCGATCTCCCGCGCGATCGCCTCGTCCATGGTCAACTCGCCCGCCGCGACGGCCCTCATGGTCGCCCGGGTGTCGTCCGGGACCTCCAGGCCCTCCAGCCGGACGCTCGCCACCGCGTCCGCGAACGCGTCCTCCGGGCAGCTCGTCAGCCGGCGGAAGTAGCGGGCCATCACCTTGTTCGACAGGGGCGCGCTGCTGGGCTCGGACTCCGGCAGGGCGCCGCGCGCCGCGCGCCAGGGCTCCTCGGCGTGCGCCATGTCACTCAGCTCGTGCCGGCTGAACCCGCCGTACCGCTCGACCACGTCGCCCACCACCGAGCGCTCCCGCTCGGTCAACCCGCGCGGGTCGCCCTCGTCCCACGAGCCGACCTCGGACTGGCCACGGTGCCGGTGGTACACCTCCGGCACCACGGGACCTCGCCGCCAGGCCTCGATGCGCGCGTCGAACATCGGCTCGCCGTACTTCGCCAAGTGCCACGCCTGGGCGTAGTAGAGCAGCTTCTGCAACTTCATCGGCGATTCGGGCCCGGTGGCGTCGAGCACCGCCGCGGCCACGTCGTGCACGTCCGCCATACCTGCTCCATCGCCGCTGAACAGGGAAAACCGTCAACACCATGATACCGGAACGAACGTGCGAAGTCCGGTCAATCGGTCCGCCAGCCCAGCTTGCCGTCCGCGGTGACGAGCGGCTCGCAGTGGCCGAGCCGGCTGCGGTGCTCCAGCGCCGTCGCGATCTGGTCCAGCATCTCGTCCAGGCTGGTCCACTCGGGTTTGAGCATCTCGCCGCGCTCCCGGTCCCACTCCACCACGCAACCCGACAGAACGCCCGACCGGAGGTCCACCGCCAGCGCGTCGCCGCAGCCGTCGAACGCGATCGGCAGCCACCTCGGGTGGAAGCCGGACGTGGGCGTGCCCGCCTCGGAGTCCAGGTCCGCCGGCCAGAACCGCTCCTTGAGCCGCCACGAGCGCAGGGCGTTCGTCGGCCCCAGCGGCGTGTAGAAGGGCGGCAGGACTTCGGCGAACGCCAGGTCGGCGGTGCCGCCGCAGACGGCCCACCACGCACGCAGGTCCTCGGGCGGTTCCAGGCCGCTCGCGTCGGCCAGCGCCTCGACCGCCGCGACGTCCTCACTCGGGACGAAGGCCGAACCGGTCGAGGGGGCGTGGTCTTCCAGCCACGCCACGATCCGCTCCCAATGGCGCTGAACACCCACCCACACATGATCACCTGAGGACGCCTCCGAGGGGTACCGCTCATCAGGGGAGGATCTGCCCCAAACGCCGCACGGCCGGCCGTCCGATGGGGCAGTATCGCGAACGTCGGAGCAGAGGGGGATGTAGTGGAACGGGGTTTCGGCGTCGACCTCGCCGCGCTGTCCGCGTACAGCGGCACGGCGTCCGGGCTGGCCGGCGAAGTGGGCGCGGTCGGCACGTCGACGTTGGCCGGCACCACGACGCTCGCGGCGGGCAGTTTCGGCAAGATCGGTGACGAGGTCGGCCTGGGCGCGGCGTTCCAGCAGGCGGCACAGGCCCAAGTGGACGGAGCCACGGCCGCGTCCGACGGGCTGTCGGCGTTCGCCACCGCCGTGTCGAAGGCGGGCGCCGCGTACACCGAGCAGGAGGCGCAGCACGGCGCCGACTTCGCCAAGTCGTACCGGGTCTAGGGATGGACGTCGCGGGATTCCTGGCCGCCCTGGTGCGGCCGATGAAGGACGACCTGGCCAAGCTGGAGGGCGACACGGGCGGCGCGTCACGCGCGGCGGACGCCTTCGGTCGGGCCTCCTCGGCGCTGACCGAGATCGACGGACGGCACACCGGCGCGGCCAACGCGGCGCTCGGCACCTGGTACGGCGAGCGCGCGAACGCGTTCCAGCAGCGGGTGGCGGCGTTCTCCGGCGGGGTGGGGACGCTGGCCCGCAACGCGACCGCGACCCAGACCGCCGCGACGACCGCCGTGAACGCGGTGACCGGCGGCCGGGCCGCGATCCAGGGCCTGATCGACGACTTCACCGGGTGGGCGCAGCCCCGGCTGGCCGCCGCCGTCGCGGCGTCGCTGTTCGGCGGGCTCGGCGCGGTGCTCGCGGTCGCCGCCGACGTGACCGCGAAGGCCCGCGAGTACGAGGGCAGGTCGAAGCAGGAGCTGGACAAGGTCCGGTCCGAGCTGACCGCCGTCGTGGCGACGCTGAACGGCTTGGCGAAACCCGACTTCACGGGGCTCGGCGACCCGCTGGGCGAGGATTCCGGTGGCACCACGTCGACTTCGAGCGCCGGTGACGACGGCAAGCGCGATCCTTCGTCGCCCGGCGGACCCGGTGGCGGGGGTGGCGGCTCGGGTGGCGGCGGTGCGGGTTCCGGCGGCGGCTCCGGTGGTGGCGGCGGTGGTGGCGGCGGCGGTGGTGGCGCGGTCGGGCCTCGGCTGCCGGTGGCCATTCCACCGCAGCCCGGCACCGGGGTGGGCGTGAACCTGCCGGACGGCAGCTCCGCCGAAGCTCCGAACGAGACCGCCGCGCGGGCCGTGCGCAACGCGTTGTCCGCTCTGGGCACGCCGTACGTGTGGGGCGGCGCGAACCCGCCGCAGGGCACGGACTGCTCGGGCCTCACGCAGTGGGCGTACAAGGGAGCCGGGTTCGACATCCCGAGGCCCGCGTCGTCCCAGGCGATGGGCGCGTCCGTGCCGCCGAACCAGCTCCTGCCCGGCGACCTCGTGGTGTGGGACGGGCACGTGGCGATGGTGATCGGCAACGGGCAGATGGTGGAGGCGGGCGACCCGGTGCAGGTGAACCCGATCCGCACGGACAACATCGGCATGGGTTTCATGGGCTTCTACCGACCGACGGGCTGAGAACGTGGACGAGACGACACGCGCGGCCCACCGGGTCGCGGACGTGGAAGCACAGGTTTCCGAGCACATCGCGCGCACCGGGCCGGTGTTCGGGCGGGCGTCCTCTTCGGACGGAGCGGTCACCGTGGTGTGCGCGCCGGGCGCGCCGCCGCGGGAGATCCGCATCTCGGCGGGCGCGTTGGCCATGGGCGCTCCGGCGTTGGGCGACGAGATCGTGCGCGTCGCCGCGCGGGCCGCCGCCGACGCCGCCGCGCGGATGCACCGGTCGCTGGCGCGGCTGATGGACCCGGCGACCGCGCGGGCGTTGGACGAGATCGGCTTCCCGGCGGCCGGTGTCGAAGAGGACTTCGACTCTTCCTACCCGAGGGGGCCGCGATGAGCGTGCAGGAGGAACGGATCGCCGCCGCCGACCGGCTGACCGACGTGCTGGCACGGGTCACCGGGACGGCTTCGCACGAGTCCGGGCTGGTGACCGTGACGGCGTCGGCGGTGGGGGCGCTGAAGGCCGTGCGGCTGGAGCCGGCGGCGCTCGGGCAGGGTCCGGACGCGGTGGGCCGGATGGTCGCCGAGACCGCCCGGCTGGCCACCGACGCGGCCGTGCAGACGAGCTACAACGAGTTGGCGAAGACGCTCGGCGACAGCATGGCGATGGCGATCGAGGACTTCGCCGGCCCGCCGCCGCTGCACCGCCAGGAACCGGCCGCGCCGCAACCGCCGCAGGGCCCGCCGGCGTTCGGGGCCCGGCGGACGCCCGGAGCCGCGCCGGCCTACGGACAACCGCAGGCTCCCGGAGCCGTGCCGGAGTACGGGCAGCGGCAGGGGCACGGGGCCGTTCGGACGCCCGGAGCCCGGCCGGCGCCAGGGGCCGGACAACCGCAGGAATACGGACAGCCGCAGGTTCCCGGAGCATCCGCGCCGAACCGGCCGGAGACGACTCGTCCGTGGTCAGCGCAGCCGCCGAAGCCCGCGCAACGCCCTCGTCCGCCGGTCGAAGACGACGAAGACGACTTCTTCGCGGACCCTTTCCGTGGTCAACGGCAGTAGCCGGAGATCCACCCCGTAGTCTTTCCCCCGCATCGCAAAGGGGCATGGCGTGACCGGGAGGTCGGATGGCACAGGACATCGTCCCGATCGAGCTGGGGCTCACCCAGGGTGATGTCGTCACCCTGTGGGCCCCGCGCTGGCGGGAAGAGGGCGAGGAGTGGGAGGCATTCCTCGGCCACGAGGAGGACCTGTACGCCTTTCCGGACGCCGCGCACCTGGCGGCGTTCGTGCGCGAGGCCGAAGAGCACGACCTGACCGACCACCCCGCGTGGCACGTCGTGCCGGGGCTGTCCGTCGGTGAGCTGTCGCCGGACGACAACCACCAGTTCGACCTGGTGGGCGTGCCGGAGCTGGTCGCCGAGGAACCGGACACCTGGGTCATCGGCGAACTCGCCGACGTGGTCGCGATCGTGCGCTCGCTGGCCGACGTGTGCGACCTGGAGAAGGTGCACGAGGTGCTGGACTCGGCGGAGGGCTTCTCCCTGCTGCCGCAGGGCACCCTGCCGTTCACCGGGCGCGAGGGCGCGGCGCTGTGGACCGAGATCGCCGAGGTCGTCTCCGAGAAGTGGGACGAGGTGCTCGACGCGATCGACGAGGTCGTCACCGCGCCGGAGGTGGACGAGGCCGCGCTCAAGGTCGCCCAGGAGGAGCTGGCGGCGTTCGAGGAGGCCAACGCCGCCGCCGCCGCGCTGGACGCCGAGGCGGAGGACGCCGAGGACGGGGCCGAGCCGGTCGGGTTCTGGTCCGAGGTGGGCATCGACCCGATCAAGATCATCACGGGGGCCGGCGAGTACTACACGCTGCGCTGCTACCTGGACGACCAGCCGCTGTTCCTCGGCCGCAAGGGCCGGATCGACGTGTTCGGCTCGCCGCGCGCGCTGGCCCGGTTCATCGTGGAGGCCGACGACAACGACCTCGCCGAGGTGGCCACGTGGGGCGAGCTGGTGGTCAAGGCGACCGGCGGCGACCTGGAGGTCGAGGTCGACCCGGACAACGTCTACGTGCTGACGGGTCTGGACGAGGACATCGCCGACGGGCCGGACGGGGTCGACCCGACGCAGCTCGACCTGGCGGTGGAGCTGCTGGAGGACGCCGGCGAGTGGGCGGGCGACGACGCCGTGAAGGTGGCCCTCAACCAGTCCGAGTCGTTGGGCTGGCTGGTGTCCTACGTCCTGAAGCCGGACCCGACGCGGCTCGCGCCCAGCGCGCCTTACGAGGCCGAGGTGACGGCGTGGCGGGCGCTGGTGGCGGCGTTCGAGGACCGGCTCAAGGTCCACTAAAGGAACGTTGACGCCGATCGGGCCGGACACGCGAGGTGTCCGGCCCGATCGCGTCGAGGTCCGCCGCTACTTCTGGAGGGCGGCGTAGCCGGGCTCGATCACGTCCTGGATCAGGGCGCGGCGCTCGTCCAGCGGCAGGAACGCGGCCTTGGCGGCGTTGACCGTGAAGCGGCGCAGGTCGTCCCAGCCGAAGCCGAACCGCTCCACGACGGTCGCGAACTCGCCGGACATCGTGCAGTCGCTCATCAGCCGGTTGTCGGTGTTGACGGTGACCCGGAAGCCCAGGTCGTGCAGTCGCTTGATCGGGTGCTCGTCGAGCGACGCCACCGCGCCGGTCTGCACGTTGGACGTCGGGCACATCTCCAGCGCGATCCGCCGGTCCCGCACGTACGCGGCGAGGTGGCCGACGGTGTCATCCTTGATGTCCTCCGCGAGGCGCACCCCGTGCCCCAGCCGCTCGGCGCCGCAGAACTGCACGGCCTGCCAGATCGACTCGGGGCCGTCGGCCTCGCCCGCGTGGATCGTGAAGTGCGCGTTCTGCCGGCGCAGGTACTCGAACGCGGACAGCTCGCGGGTGGCCGGGAAGCCCAGCTCGGGGCCGGCGATGTCGAAGCCGACGACGCCCGCGTCCCGGTAGCGGACCACCAGGTCGGCGATGCGCTGCCAGCCGTCGTTCTGGCGCATGGCGCACAGCAGCGCGCCGACCTTGATCCGGTTGCCGGAGGCGGCCTCGCCCTGGCGGAAGCCCTCCTGCACGGCCTCCACGGCCTGCTCCAGGCTCAAGCCCTTGTCCGTGAACAATTCGGGGGCGTAGCGGATCTCGGCGTACACCACGCCGTCCGCCGCGAGGTCCTGCGCGGCCTCGGAGGCGACGCGGACCAGCGCCGCCTCGTCCTGCATGACGCCGCACGTGTGCGCGAAGCCCTCCAGGTAGCGCACCAGCGAGCCGGAGTTGGCGTTGTCGCGGAACCAGTCGCCCAGCACGCCGGGATCGGTGGTGGGCAGGCCCTGGTGGCCCGAGGCGTCGGCGAGTTCGATCACCGTCTGGGGGCGGAGGCCACCGTCGAGGTGGTCGTGCAGGAGCACCTTCGGCGCGCTGCGGATGGCCTCCGGGGAAAGCGGGGTAGGCATGCGGCTCACCGTACCGGCGATGCGGCGGACCGGGTCCGGATGGCGATGATCTTGCACGCTAGGATCACCGCGAAGGCGTCCGCTGTGACGACAACCACCCGGTTGGGCGACCCCATCGTCGTTGTGCAGTCGTGATGCAGAACTTTCCGCTACCGATCACCTGGTCCGCGTCACTCGCACGGGCGATGGTCACGAGGAGCACTCAAGGGTGCGCCGGCGGTTACCTTCGAGTAGGGTCGGTCGACGTAACCCGAATGGAGTAAGACCGGGCGCAGAGCGGGCGCTGTGCCCTAGGGGGTGGTATTGGCCAGGCCCCCGACGCGGTTAGGCTCCCGGAGGTCTCCCCTCCCCTGGACGAAGGCATTCAAGCCGTGAACGAGAACAGCAACTCCACGATGTCCTTCGATCGGATGCGCAACATGCTGACGCGCGCCGCGGAGATCCGTGAGAGCGAACAGCAGCAGATCTTCGATGCACTGGACGAGATCCACGCCCGGATGTCCCCGCTGGAGTCGCTGGGTTCCGTTCGCAAGCGCCTGTCCGAGCTGCCGGACCGGACCGAGGTCAGCGTGCTGGCCGAGCGGCTGGACGAGACGCTCGCGCGGCTGGAGGCGCAGGACAACGCGGTGCAGGGCATCGGCCGGGCGGTCGACGGCCTGGTCGACAAGCTCGCCAAGCCGTTCGCGCAGCTCGACGGCAGGCTGGACGGCGTGGCCGGCCGCTTCGAGGGCGTCGCCGGGCGGATGGACGGCCTGGAGGACAAGCTCTCCCACATCCACAAGCGGCTGGACGACCTGGAACTGCACCTGGACAAGCAGGACGGCAAGGTCGACGCCGTGCCGGGCGCGGTGACCGGTCCGCTGCGGGAGCGCATCGAGACGCTGGAAGCCGCGCTGCGCGGTCGCCTGGACGAGGTGGACGAGGGCGTGCACGAGCACCTCGACGGCACCCGCGAGGCGTTGCAGCGCTCGGTGTCCGACACGTCGTCCTCGCTGCACGGCAAGCTGGACGAGACCCGCGACAACCTCAACAGCACGCGCGACTCGCTGTTCTCGTCGCTCAACGACACCCGGGAGAAGCTGGCCGGCTCGCTGAACGAGACCCGTGACCAGCTCACCGGCTCGCTCAACGAGACCCGCGAGGCGCTGTCCGGCTCGCTCGACAACACCCGGGAGACCCTCGCGGCGTCGCTGGCCGACACCCGCAGCACCGTGCACGGCAAGCTGGACGAGGCCCGCGAGGCGCTGCACGCGGCCCTGGACGAGACCCGCGACCAGGTCGACGCGACGGACCGCCTCGAAGCGCTGGCCCAGCGCCTGGAGCAGGTCACGTCCCGCCTGGACACCATGACCACCCGCCTGGACTCGGTGGAGGACGACTTCGCGGCCCGCCTCGGCGACCTGACCGGCGTCGTGGAGCAGGGCATCGCCAAGGTCGAGGGCACCGTGTCGGCCCGGCCGGACGCCGACTCGCTGGCGACCATGGTCCGCAAGAGCAACCAGGAGTCCGAACTCCGCATCGGCGGCCAGCTCGACGAGGCCATGGCGACGTTCGCGGAACTCATCCTCGGCGGCGGCTCGCCCACGCCTCCCCCGCCGCCCACCGCCCTGCCCCGCCCGCAGCGGCGCACCCGGAAGAACGGCCCGAAGCCGTCCGACAACCGGAACGTGGACGACGACGACCTGACCGCCGAAGGCGCCTGACGCCCGAAGCTCCGCAGAAAGCCCGGCTCCCCTCACGGAGAGCCGGGCTTTCGCCGTACAGGACGGCAGTGGCTCAGAACGGCAGGGAGCGCGGGTAGGGTCCGGGTCGGTAGCCGGAGAACGTCGGTCGGACCAGGGCGTCCGCGCCGGTCAGCGGGTTGGTCACGAGCTGCTTGTCCGGCCCGAAGGCGGACGCGGCGGTGTTCAGCGTGGCCGGGTCGGTGGCGGGCCAGACCCCGTCGTCCAACCGGTCGAACAACGTGGTGAACGCCGTGATCTCCTCGGAGGCGGTGAACCGGCAGTGCCCCGCCCGGTCGACCGGGAACTGGCGCAGGTCGGACTTGCGGTGCACGCGGTCGCCGTACGCGGTCTGGTTGGAGATCGGCAGCAGGCCGTCGGCGACGTTGTGCACCGCCACCACCGGCCAGGGGTTGCGGCCGATCGGCAGGCTGGTCCTGGCCAGGTACGCCACCGCGGACGGGTCGGCGGCGATGCGTGGCGCACCGGCCAGCCGGGCGAGGTCGGCGCCGAGGTCCAGGCCGGCCGCCGCGTAGGCCTGCCGCACCAACGACTTCTCACTGGACCGGTCGAGCACCCGCCGGTAGTCGATGCCGGTGTTCCAGCTCGGGTTGCCGCCCGCCCACCGCTCCAGGTCGGCACGACCGACGTCCACGGCCCACGTGCGCAGGTACTGGGTCCACACCCGCATCCAGTCGAGCTGCTCGGCCAGTCCGGCGGGCCGGGGCGCGGTCGGGTCGAACCAGCCGGGGATGTCGCCCAGCGCACTCGCCAACGCGATCCGCGCCCGCCCGGCCGGGTCGTTCCCGGCGGCGGCGATCGCCGCGGCGGCCCTGGTCCCGTTGGCCTTCGGGTCGGCGATCTTCACCAACTCGAAGTCCGCGCCCAGCAACGTCTTCACCGCGAACATCACGTCGAGCCCGGAGTTCCAGTACGACGCCCCGCCGCCCACCGCGCCGCACAGCGTGAGCACTCCGTCGAACCGCCGGGGGTTCCGCTCGGCCAGCACGGTCGCCGTCGCGCCACCCACCGACTCGCCGGCCGAGATGGTGCGGCGAGGCGGGCCCACCGTGCGCCGGAACCAGTCCAGCAGCGCGACCTGGTCCCGCAACCCGTCTTCCACCGACCACCCGACGGGCGTGCGGAACTGCGAGCCGGCCAGCGCGAACCCCTGTGCCAGCAGGTAGTCCTCGGTCGCCGGCTGGTCGGTCAGCGCGATTCTCGACGGCGGCGCGCCGTACGCGCCGTGACTCCACAGCACCAGCGTGCCGTTCCAGTCGGCCGGCACCATCACCCGGTACGCCGCACCACCGATCTCGCCCTCGTACCGCCGGACGGAAGCCGAAGCCGGCACCGCCAGACCCAACAGCGCGCACAACACCAGCAGCAGAACCCCGAGTCGCTTCATGGCAGGGTTTCTACTCCCCGGCGCGCACGGATTCAGCCGTTCACCCGATGCCGCACAACGCGGTCAGCCCCGGATGGTGTCGATGACCAACGGCCTCGGCGGCGGAGCGGTGTCACCGATGGCGTAAGCGCCTTCGAGTGCCGCCAACGCACCGGCCAAGGCGTCCGGTGTGTCGGTGTGCAGCTCCAGCAACGGCTGGCCCTTGACGACCTCGGCCCCGGGCTTCGCCTGGCACAGCACACCGGCCCCGGCCTGCACCGGGTCCTCCTTGCGGGCACGGCCCGCGCCCAGCCGCCAGGCAGCCACACCCACCGCGTAGGCGTCCAACCTGGTGAGCACGCCGGACTCCGGAGCCTCCACCACGTGCTTGTGCGCACCGGCCGGCAACGCGGCGTCAGGGTCTCCGCCCTGCGCCCGGATCATCCGCGCCCACGTCTCGAAAGCCTCGCCACTGGCCAGCACCGCCGCCGGATCGGCCGAGATCCCGGCCTGGGACAGCATTTCCGCCGCCAGCGCCACGGTCAGCTCCACGACGTCCGCCGGACCGCCGCCGCGCAGCACCTCCACCGCTTCGGCGACCTCCACGGCGTTGCCGACCGCACGTCCCAGCGGCACCGACATGTCCGTCAACAGCGCCGAGACCTTCAGGCCGTGGTCCACGCCGATCGACACGAGGGCCTGGGCCAGCGCCCGCGCCTGCTCCTCGGTCTTCATGAACGCCCCGGACCCGACCTTCACGTCCAGCACCAGCGCCTCGGCGCCTTCGGCGATCTTCTTCGACATGATCGAGCCGGCGATCAGCGGGATGGACTCGACCGTTCCGGTGACGTCCCGCAGCGCGTAGAGCTTCCGGTCCGCCGGGGCCAGGCCCTCCGTCGCCGCGCAGATCACCGCGCCGACGTCGCGCAACTGAGCGGTCACCTCGTCCACGGAGAGCTGCGCCCGCCAGCCGGGGATGGCCTCCAGCTTGTCCAGCGTCCCGCCGGTGTGCCCCAGGCCGCGTCCGGATAGCTGCGGCACCGCCGCGCCGCACGCGGCCACCAGGGGAGCCAGCGGCAACGTGATCTTGTCGCCCACGCCGCCCGTCGAGTGCTTGTCGACGGTGGGCCGGCCGACGTCCAGGGACAGCGTCGCGCCGGAGCGGACCATGGCGCGGGTCCAGCGGGCCGTCTCCGCCGTGTTCATGCCGTTCAGGAAGATCGCCATGGCCAGCGCCGACATCTGCTCGTCGGCGACGACGCCCTTGGTGTAGGCGTCGACCACCCAGTCGATCTGGGCGTCGGACAGCTCGTGGCCGTCCCGCTTCGCCCTGATCACGTCGACCGCGGTGTGGGTCATGGCAGGTCCTCCGGTCCGAACGCGTCGGGCAGCACCCGGCTCATGGGCAGCACGCCGGACGGCGTGTCGACCAGGCAGTCGGGGCCGCCCAGCTCGTAGAGCACCTGCCGGCACCGCCCGCACGGCATGAGCAGTTCGCCGTCACCACCGCGGCAGGCGACGGCGACGAACTTCCCGCCGCCGGTCAGGCGGAGCTGCCCGGCCATGGTGCACTCGGCGCAGAGGCCCACGCCGTACGAGGCGTTCTCCACGTTGCAGCCGACGACGATCCGGCCGTCGTCGCACACGGCCGCCGAGCCGACTCGCAGGCCCGAGTACGGGCAGTACGCCGACTGCGCGGCGGCCACCGCCCGCGCCCGCAGGTCGTCCCAGTCGACGGCGTCGCGGTCAACCACGGCGGTACACCACCCCGTCGGCGGCGGGCATGCGCAATCGCTGCGACGCGACGGCGAGCACGATCAGCGTCACCAGGTGCGGGGCGTAGGTCGTCAGCTCAGACGGCACCTCGTCCACGCTGTAGTACACCGCGTAGAGCGCCGCCGCCGCGACGATCCCGCCGGCCGCCGCGAACCAGCGGCGGCGGACGAGCTGCCAGATCACGATCACGGCCAGCAGCAGCACCGCGCCGTAGATCAGCGCCAGGAACGTCTTGCCGCCGCTGCGCAGTTGCAGGCCGTCCGCGTAGCCGAACAGCGCCGCGCCGCCCAGCAGGCCGCCGGGACGCCAGTTGCCGAAGATCATCGCCGCCAGGCCGATGAAGCCGCGGCCGTTGGTCTGGCCCTCCAGGTAGCCCGGCTGGCCGGGGTTGAGCACGAGGGCCGCGCCGCCGATGCCGGCCAGCGCGCCGGACGCGATCACCGCGAGGTACTTGTGCCGGTAGACGTTGACACCGAGGGATTCCGCCGCGACCGGGTTCTCGCCGCACGACCGCAGCCGCAGGCCGAACCGCGTCCGCCACAGCACCAGGTAGCTGCCGACGACCAGCGCGATCGCCAGCATCGTCAGCGGCGACACACCGGTGATCAGGCCCCGCAGGATGCCGGCCACGTCGGAGATCCCCACCCGCTGCTGCGCTTCGAGGTCGGCCAGCCACTCGGACAGGCCCGGCGCGGAGTAGGTGTCGAACTTCGGCACGGCGGGCGACTCGCGCGGGTTGTGCGAGAGCGGGAAGAAGATCAGCGTCGACAGGTACTTGGTGAGGCCCGCGCCGAGCAGGTTGATCGCCACACCGGACACGATGTGGTTGACGCCGAAGGTGACCGTGGCGATCGCGTGCAGCAGGCCGCCCAGCGCGCCGAACACGGCGGCGGCCAGCAGCGCGGCCCACGGGCCCCACTGGTAGCCGCCCCACGCGGCGCCCCACGTGCCCATGATCATCATGCCTTCGAGGCCGATGTTCACCACGCCCGCGCGTTCCGCCCACAGCCCGCCGAGGCCGGCGAGGAGGATCGGGAGCGCCAGGCGCACGGCGGTCTGGGTCGTGCCGGTGGACGTGAGCTGCGGCAGGCCGGTCAGGTAGGACGTGGTCGACAGCAGCACGATCGCGCCGACCACGCCGAGCACGCCGACGGCCCAGCCGGGAACGCGGCGGGACTTGCGCGGCGGAGGGACGGTGGCCGGGGCTTCCGAAGGATTCATCAAAGAGGTGCTCATGCCGCCACCGTCCCCAGTTCCTTGCCGACCCGGCGCTGTTCGGCGGCCAGCTCCAGCCGGCGGACCACCTCGTACGCGACGACGACCGACAGCACGATCGCGCCCTGCATGATCGTCACGATCTCCCTCGCCACCCCGATGTTGTCCAGCGCCAGGCCCGACTGGTCGAGGAACGCCCACAGCAGCGCGCCGAACGCGATGCCGCCGGGGTGGTTGCGGCCGAGCAGGGCGATCGCGATCCCGGAGAAGCCGATGCCCGCCGGGAAGTTCAGGTTGTAGGTGTGGTCGCGGCCGAGGATCTCCGGCATCGACACCAGGCCCGCGATGCCGCCGGACAGCAGCATCGCGATCAGCACCATCTTCTTCGCGCTGACGCCGCCGGCCGCCGCGGCGGTCGCGGACTCGCCGGACGCCTTCAGCTCGAAGCCGAACCGGGTGCGGTTCATCATCACCCAGTACCCGATGCCCAGGAGCGCGGCCAGGAACACCAGGCCGAAGACCGTGCCGGACGAGCCGAACGAGATCCCCGGCACCCAGCCGCTCTCCGGGATCTCCGGCGTGCGGATGTTGTTGCCCCGCAACTCGCCGAACACGTCGTCCCGGATCAGGTACGCGGCCAGGCCGAGCGCCAGGCCGTTCATCATGATCGTGGAGATGACCTCGTTCACGCCCCGGGTGACCTTGAGGACCGCCGGGATCGCCGCCCACAGCGCGCCGGCCACCGCCGCCACCAGGATGACCACCAGCGAGTGCAGGCCCGGCGGCAGCGCGATCGAGCCGCCGACCACCGCCGCGACCACCGCCGCCACCCGGTACTGGCCCTCGACACCGATGTTGAACAGGTTCATCTGGAACCCGATGGCCACGGCCAGCGCCGCGATGTAGTACGTGCCGGTGCTGTTGACGATGTTCACCGCGGTCGTGCCCTCGCCGACCTGGGACACCATCGCGCCGAACGCCTCGAACGGGTTCGCGCCGGACACCACCAGCGCGATGCCGCACAGCAGTGCGGAGAACAGGATCGCCAGTGCGGGCGGCAGCAGCTTGCCGCGCAGGATTCCCATTACTCGCCTTCCAGTTCCGCGACGGCGGCGCTGGTGGCGCCCGCGCCGGTCATCGCGCTGCCGAGGTCCTCCGGGGTGACCGAGGCCGGGTCCGCGTCGGCGACGAGGCGTCCGCGCAGCATGACCTTGATCGTGTCCGACAAGCCGATCAGCTCGTCCAGGTCGGCGGAGATCAGCAGCACGGCCAGGCCGCGCGCCCGCGCCCGCTTGATCTCCTCCCAGATCAGCGCCTGCGCGCCGACGTCCACGCCGCGCGTCGGGTGGGAGGCGATGAGCAGCACCGGGTCGCCGGACAGCTCCCGCCCCACCACGAGCTTCTGCTGGTTGCCGCCGGACAGCGCGGCGGCGGGCACGTCGATGCCGGGCGTGCGGACGTCGAACTCGGCGACGATCCGCCGGGTGTCCTGCTTCGCGCCGGCGAGGTCCAGCCACTGGCCCTTCGAGACCGGCTCGCGGGTCTGGTGGCCGAGGATGCGGTTGGCCCACAGCGGCTGCGTGAGCAGCAGGCCCTGCCGGTGCCGGTCCTCCGGCACGTAGCCGATGCCCGCCTCGCGCCGGGCGAGCGTGCCGAGCCTCGTCAGGTCGCGGTCGCCGAGCAGCACGCGGCCGTGGGACGCCTTGCGCATCCCCATGATCGTCTCGACCAGCTCGGTCTGGCCGTTGCCCTCGACGCCCGCGATGCCGACCACCTCGCCGGACCGCACGACCAGGTCGATGCCGTCCAGCACGGGGCGGGTGCCCTCCGCCGCGACCAGGCCGAGGTTCTCCACGGTCAGCACCACCCGGTCGGTGACCGTGGACTCGCGGCTCTCCGGGCTGGGCAGCTCGCTGCCCACCATCATCTCCGCGAGCTGGCGGGAGCTGACCGTCTTCGGGTCGGCGGTGCCGACCGTGGTGCCGCGCCGGATCACCGTCACCGAGTCGGCGATCGCGCGCACCTCGTCCAGCTTGTGCGAGATGAACAGGAACGTGAAGCCCTGCTCCTGCATCCCGCGCAGGGTGGCGAACAGCTCGTCCACCTCCTGCGGCACCAGCACGGCCGTCGGCTCGTCCAGGATGATCACCTTGGCGCCCCGGTAGAGCACCTTCAGGATCTCCACCCGCTGGCGGTCGGCGACGCCGAGGCGTTCGACCAGCACACCGGGGTCGACGGTGAGGCCGGTGGCCTCCGCCAGGCCCTGGATGACCTTGCGGGCCTTGCCGCCGATGCCGTGCCGCGCCTCCGCGCCGAGCACGACGTTCTCCTGCACGGTCAGGTTGTCGGCCAGCATGAAGTGCTGGTGCACCATGCCGATGCCGGCCCGGATGGCGTCCGCCGGGGTCCGGAACCGGACCTGTTCGCCGGCCACCTCGATGGTGCCCTCGTCGGGCTGCTGCATCCCGTACAGGATCTTCATCAGCGTGGACTTGCCCGCGCCGTTCTCACCGCACAGCGCGTGCACTTCGCCGGCCCGCACGGTCAGGTGCACGTCGCTGTTGGCGACCACACCGGGGAACCGCTTGGTGATGCCCGAGAGGACGACGGCCGGGGTGCCGGCGGCAGGGGTGCTAGTGCTCATTCAGGGCTCCGTCTGATCTCCGGCAGGGCCGGGGTGGAAACCACGCAGTGGGCCTCGCGAGGAAGTGTCTCGCGAGGCCCACTGCGGTGACGGCCGGGATCAGCCGGTCGGCTTGTCCGAGACCTTGATCTTGCCCTCGACGATCTGGGCCTTGTAGCCGTCCAGCACGGCCTTCAGGCTGTCGTCGATCTTGCCGCCGGACGTGGCGTAGCCGACGCCGTCCACCTTGAGGTTGAACACCTTCGGCAGGTTGGCGAGGTCGTTCTTGGCGACCGCCTTGACGAAGTCGTACACCGCCACGTCGACGCGCTTGAGCATGGACGAGACGATCACGTCCTTGGACTCGGCGACGGTGGACTGGTTGTACTGGTCGGAGTCGACGCCGATGGCCTTGACGTTCGCGGCCTTCGCGGCGGAGAAGACGCCCTTGCCGGACGCGCCGGCGGCGTGGTAGAGCACGTCGGAGCCGGACTCGATCTGGCCCTTCGCGGCCTCCTGGCCCTTGGTCGGGTCCTGGAAGCCGGTGAAGTCGCCCGCCGGGGTCAGGTACTGCTTCTCGATCTTGATGTCCGGCGCGGCGGCCTTGGCGCCCTGCTCGAAGCCCGCGTCGAACTTCTGGATCAGCGGGATCTTCACACCGCCGATGAAGCCGACGTGGCAGGACTTGGACTGGTAGGCGGCGATCACGCCGGCCAGGAACGAGCCCTCTTCCTCGGCGAACACGAGCGGGGTGACGTTCGCCGCACCCTCGACCGCGCCGTCCACGATGGCGAACTTGACGTTCGGGAACTCCGGCGCGACGACCTTCAGCGACTCGGCGTACGCGAAGCCGACGCCGATGATCGGGCTGAAGCCCTCGCTCGCGAGCTGGCGGAGCCGGGTCTCCTTGGCGGCCTCCGGCTCGTTCGGGGCGGCGGTCAGCTCCTTGACCTCGGAGACGCCGAAGTCGGCCTTGGCCTTGTCCAGCCCGGCGGCGGCGGAGTCGTTGAACGACGCGTCGCCACGCCCGCCGATGTCGTAGGCGAGACCGACCTTGAGGGCGCTGCCGTCCACCTTGTCGCCGGCCGAGGAGCTGCTGGTGCTGCCGGCGGCGGCGGGCGGCTTGTCCGCCAGCTTGCAGCCACCGGAGGCGCTGTCGGTCGAACCACCGGTTCCGGTCCCACCGTTGTCCTTGGCACAGGCGGCCATCGACAGAACGCTGGTCAGCGCGATCGCGGCCACCGCGATGCCACGCATTCGACGACGCACGGCTCGTCTCCCTCCCTGCTCATCGAGCAGACAAATCCCGACAGCGTTGTCGGGCTTCCGAGTGGCGAACCGTACCCCGTAGTAACGACCACCGCGCGCGTACCGGCCCGCACGTGACCTAATCGTTGGTGCTGTGTTTGATGGTCCTCGCTCCGCTCGGACGGCTCGGCCGCCGAGGAGTCGGCGCGTCACGGGTCGTCCTCGGCCGATCGAAAAGCGTGATCGGCCGAGGACGCGCCGTGACACACCGACGCGGCCTCGCATGGGGAGACAGGGGAGGCCGCAGGGGGCGGAGGCCGCAGGGGGCGGAGGCGCTGGAGGCGGGGGTGGCACGTCACCCGTTCGGGGGTTCGGTACCCCGCCGGCGAGTCGCCCGTTGGTGAGGCGTTGGGACGGCGTTGGCGGGCTTCGGTGGACTCCAGGCTGCACCGGTATCCACCCGAGGAGGCTGCCTTGGACCCCCGGCAATGGCTGGACGACTACGAGTCGCGCCTGGCCGACCTGAAGCAGAAGTCGGCCGACCTGCAGGAGAACTACGCCGCGGCCAACGCCCGGGTCACCAGCAGCGACGGCGCGGTCACCGTCACGGTCGGTCCCAACGGCGGGCTGCTGGACCTCCAGCTCGGCCACCGCGCCTGCGACCTCGGCCCCGCCCGCCTCACCGCGCTGATCATGACCACCGCCCGCACCGCCCAGAAGCAGGCGGCGCAGAGGGTCGTGGAGGCGTTCGAGCCGCTGGGCGCCGGCACCGAGGCGATGCGGTTCGTCATCGACTCGATGACCACCGCCGTCGACGACCCGGCCGACACCGACGACCACGACCCGGACCCCGAACCGGAGCCGCAGCCGCAGCCGCCGCGGGCCCAGGCCAGGCCCCAGCCCGCCGCGCCGCCGCGCCCGGTCCGCCCCGCGCGCCGGGACGACGAAGACGACGACGACAACCAGCCCTGGTGACCTAGGAAGGCCGTGCCATGACCGCCCCCGACACGCCGATCGCGGCGCCTCCCGGTATCGAGATCACCGAGGAGAACAAGTTCAAGGGCTCGATGTTCATCGAGGCGTTCGACGGGCTGATCGACTCGATCGGCAAGGACGCCGAGTCGGAGACCGAACGCGTCCTGGACATCACGTTCAACGCCATCGGCGCGGCGTCCTCGGTGGCGATGTTCGCCACCGACCCGTTCGGCTCCATCCTGGGCGCGGGCATCGGGTGGCTGATCGAGCACATCACGTTCATCCGCGAGGGCTTCGACCAGCTCATGGGCGACCCCGAGGACATCCAGGCGAACGTCGAGGCCACCAAGAAGCAGGCGGTCGACATCCGCGTGCTCGCCGAGGACCACAAGCAGGGCCTGGTCACCTTCGACGGGTGGACCGGGCAGGCGTCGGAGCGGTTCTCGGCCAGCATGGAGGCGATGGGCAAGGAGCTCGACGACCTCGCGAGCGCCGTCGAGACCAAGGCCAAGATCGTCGCCGTGTGCGGCATGCTGGTGCAGGTCCTGCGGGACATCGTGCGCGACATGATCGCCCAGTTCCTCGGCTCGCTGATCGCGGGCGCGCTGGCCGCCGCAGCCGCCGCGATCCCCACCGTCGGCGCGTCCATTGCCGCCTTCATCGGCTTCGCGGTCGGCCGGGGCGTCGCGCTCGCCACCAACGTCGCGTCCCGCATCGCGCGCCTGGTCGCCGCGCTGAGCAGGCAGATGGGCCGGATCAAGAACCTCGACGGCATCGTGGAGAAGATCGGCAAGGGCTGGGACCGGTTCGAGAACATCGCCGACGTCGCCGAGATCGCCTGGGAGGGCTACAAAGCCGCCGGCGACGTGGACGAGGCCATCGACAAGGGCAAGAAGCAGGACGACGACCAGGACGTGGTCGACAAGGCGAACAAGGACGCCAAGGACGCCAACCAGAAGTACGAGGACGCCAAGAAGAACGAGCAGAAGGAGGCCGAGGAAACCAAGACGGCCAACGAGAAGCTCAACGACGCCTCGGACAAGGCCGCCGCCGCCAACAAGAAGGCCAACGACGCGGCCGAGGAGGTGAACAAGGCGGCGGAGTCCGGCGACCAGGCGAAGTTCGACGCGGCGAAGGCCAAGTACGACGCGGCCAAGGCCGAAGCGGACGCGGCCCGCGCCGAAGCGGCGACCGCGGCGTCCGGCGCGGCCAAGGAGGCACGCGACCTGGCGAACGCGTCGAAGGAGTCGAACGCGGCGCTGGACGCCACCAAGCCGACCGACGACGCCCAGCAGAAGGCGTACGAGGACTACCAGCAGAAGAACCCCGGAGGCCCCCAGGACCCGGGCAAGACCTCGGCGGAGAACGACCTGACCGCCAAGAACAACGCCGCCAAGGAAGCCAACGCCGCGTACGAGAAGGCGAACGTCGACTTCACGGAGGCCAACGCCAAAGCGTCCGAGGCCAACGCGAAGGCGTTCCAGACCGGCAGCGAGGCCGACATCGCCGCCGCCAAGCGTGCCTCGGAGGAGGCCGAAGCGGCGGGCAAGCGGGCCGAGACGGCCGGTGCGCAGGCGAAGTCGTCCGGCGACGCGGCCAAGTCCTCGTACGACGACTACCAGTCGAAGTACCCGAACAAGCCCGACACCCGCACCGACGCGCCCTCCGTCCAGGTCTAGTACCGCCTAGTCGTCCGGAGAGAACCGCTCATGGCACCCAAGAACCCCGGCGGCGGCAACCCGAACCCGTCACCGAGCCCCAGCCCGTCCCCCACCCCCGGCCCACCGCCACCACCGGTGGGCGGGCCGACGGGCACGTCCGGGTTCGGCATGAGCGGTTCCGCCATGGAAGGCCTGCAGGGCAAGGCGGGCGACTTCCAGTCCAGGCTGAACGCGATCACCGGGGGGCTGCGCGGCCTGCAGCTCAGCCCCAACTCGCTGGGCCCGATCGGCTTGTTCGCCGTGCCTGCGCTGAATTCGTCCAACAACAACTCGGTGTCGCAGGCGGAACGGGCGGCGACGACGTTCGGCAACGTCCAGGCGGGTCTGAAGGCCACGCAGCAGACACACGTCAGCACGGACGCCAACAGCGGCCGCGAGTTCACCAAGTTCAACCCTGACGCGAACGCCCAGCGGCCACCCGGGCAGCCCGGCGGCGGGCCGGTCGGTGGTCCCAAGACGGGTGGTCCTTCGGTCACTCCTTCGCAGGGGCACACGGGTGGCGGCGGTCCTGGCGCGTCGGGTGGGCCCAAGGGGGCCGGTGGGCCTGCGGTCGGACCCGCCAACGCGCCTAAAGGTGGTGCTGGGACCGGACCTTCGGGTGCGCCCAAGGGGGCTGGTGGGCCTGCGGTCGGACCCGCCAACGCGCCCAAGGGTGGTGCTGGGACCGGACCTTCGGGTGCGCCCAAGAGTCCAGGTGGGCCTGCGGTCGGGCCGGTCAACGCGCCCAAGGGTGGTGGCGGAACGCCTGGCGGTGTGGGGATCCCGGGTGGGACTCCCGGTGGGAAGGGCGGCCCTGGCGGCGTCGGTGTCCCGGGTGGAGTCGCCGGCGGGAAGGGCGCAACGCCCAGCGGTGTTGGCGTTCCGGGCGGCACCCCAGGCGGAGCCCCTGGCGGGAAGGGCGCAACGCCCAGCGGCATCGGCACCCCAGGCGGCACCCCAGGCGGAGTCCCCGGCGGGAAGGGCGCAACGCCCAGCGGCATCGGCGTTCCGGGCGGCACCCCAGCCGGCGTTCCAGGCGGCACTCCGAGCGGCGTTCCCGGAGGCTCCAAGGGTGGCGGAACCGGGATTCCCGGTGGGGCCGGCATTCCGGGCGGCGGGAAGGGCGTCGGGACTCCGGGCGCGGCCGACCTGCCTCCCGGCGGGAAGACCGCGGTGGGCGGCGCGGCGCTGACTCCGCCTCCGACGGGTGCCACTCCTCCACCGGCCAAGGGCGGTGGCGCACCTCCGCCGGCCGGCGGCGTGCCGCCGATGGGTGGCGCGCCCGGTGCGCCCGGTGGCGCGGGAGCGTCGGAACGGTCGAGCAAGTACACCGGCGGACCGGGCAAGGGCACGTTCGACGCGCCCACCCCACCGCCGGGCAACGGCACCATCAGCAAGGCCCCGACCAGTTCCTCCTCCACCCCACCGCCGGCCCCGAAGCCGACGATCACGAGCACCGGCACACCCTCGACCCAGCCGAGCACGATCCCCCCGATGACTCCCGGTGGCACACCGGGCGCATCGGGCGGAGCGGGAGTCTCGGAGAAGTCGAGCAAGTACACCGGCGGACCGGGCAAGGGCACGTTCGACGCGCCCCCGCCCAAGGCCGGCGACGGCACGATCAGCAAAGCCCCGGCCTCATCTCCGTCCACCTCGACGATCGTCACCCCGCCGGTCGTCTCCCAGTCCAACAGCAGTCAGCCGCCCGCACCGAAGAAGAGCTCCGGCACACCACAACCCCCGTCGGCCCCCAAACCGAAGTCCTCCTTCAAGAACCCGTTCGCATCCAGCAGCAAGTCGAACGCCGGCAACAGCATGGAAATGCAGCCGGTGAACACCAACACAGACCAGAACCCGAATCCGAACCCCGACCAGAACCCGAATCCGAATCAGGGCCAAGACCAAAACCCAGACCAGAATCAGAACCCGAACCCGAACCCGAACCAGGAGAACCTGCCCGCGCCGACCAAGGTCCTGCCCTCCCAGAACCTCCCCGACTTCTTCCAGACCGGCCAGGCACTGGGCGCGATCGCGGTCACGAACGTCAACGGCGCGCCCGCCGTCACGACCGCCGTGACGAACCTGCTCCCGAACAACCCCAACGCCACCCCCGTCGGCGTGGACCAGATCGAATCGGCGCTCACCAACGACTTCGAGTCGTTCCTCGGCAAAGGCCGGAACTTCCCGCTCAGGGTCGGCAACAAGTGGTTCGAGGCGAACGTCCAAGCGCACCTCGACACCCCGCCCAGCGACGCCGACGCGATCAGCAGGCCCACCACCAAGACCAAGGTCGACTTCACCGCGAACAGCGGCGCGACGGCGAACACCACCACGTCCGTCGCCACCAGCGGCGAACTGGCGTTCTCCGCCACGGCCGGCCGGGGCGCCGGTCCGTACGTGACGGTGGGCGGCAAGGTCCCGCTCGCCCGGCCGGCCGCGTCGACCAGCGTGCAGACGTCCACAGTGGACCAGCGGGCGATCCGGTCCGGTGAGAACTCGACCATCGCCAAGATCCCGGTGACGTACACCGTCACCCTGACCGACGCGAACAACCAGCCGGTCGGCACGCCCACCACGGTCACGTCGCAGCCGGGCGCGGACGTCGACACCACGGTCCAGATCCCCAACGAGCTGGTCAGCCCGACCCCGCACGTTCCGATCAAGCCGGCCGTCGCCCCGAGCGCCGACTGGGGCGCCAAGGTCGAGCACGTGGCCCCGGAGGCGGTCACCGACGTCGACAACGACGTGTTCGACAAGGTCGCCGGCAAGCTCCACCCGTCGGTGACGAAGCTCGGCGCGCCGGGGCGGACCGCGTTGCAGGACTTCCTGAGCCCCACCACGATCCGCGACAACCTCGGCACGATGCTCAACGGCTGGGTCACCTCGCCGGAGCTGGCGAGCCCGAACTCCAGTTACGCGGGCGCGGTGCAGATGAAGGCGACCCTGACGGACGTCGAGCTGCTGGGCACCAACCCCGGCGCCCAGTTGCGCCTGCACGACATCGCGAACACCAGCACCGGGGTCAGCACCAACACCAAGAGCGGCTTCGACGTCACGGTCGGGGTCGGCGGCGGCGTCCAGGTCTCCGGAAAGCTCGGCGGCACGGGCGGTGTGGTCGGCGGTTTCTCGTCCAGGATCACCGAGACCTCGAACGTGGGCACGAACACCGGCAACCGGTCCGGCATCCAGGTGAAGAGCGACACCGGGCTGTACAAGGTGGGCGTGCAACTGGAGGTGCGGACCTCCAACGGCGCCAGCGTGCCCGTCTCCGCGACCACCTACATGCGCATCGGCCTGCCCGAAGCAGCCGCGCAGGGACTGCCGACACCGGACGACGGACCGACCACGCTGACCAAGCCGGGCACCGCGGACACCAAGTTCGAGGCGCCCTACCTGACCTCCGAGCTGGCGGCGGGCAACGTCAAGGTGGGCGAGTTCGCGCCCGCGAGCCAGGTACAGGCCGAGGTGGAGGCGGCGTTGCGGAAACTGCCCGGCTTCGAGAAGTTCCTGCCCGGCTGGGGCGACCCGAAGACGAACCCGACCGCCAACCCCGCCACCAACACCACGGCCAACCCCGCTACCAACCCCGCCACCAACACCACGGCCAACCCCGTCACCAACCCAGCGGCCGACGCCACCGTCAATCCGGCCGCGAACGCTGCCACCAACCCGACCGCAGCCCCGAAGGCCGATCCGCCCAAGGGCGGCAAGAACTTCGCCGATCTGGTCGAGCAGCTCAACAACCAGCGCAAGCTGAACACCGAGCTGTCGCCGACCGCGCTGAAGGCGAAGATGGACAGCCTGCTCGGCCCCGGCGTGAACGTGCAGCTCAAGCGACAAGGCCTGGCCACCAACGACTTCGTCAACATCAAGGTCACCGCGGAACTCTCCAACGTCAAGCACCTCGGCCAGGTCGACGCCCACAACGTGCGCAACTGGGGCGGCTCCGGTCCGAAGCTGGACAGCTCCACGACCGTCCAGAAGGGCGGGAACATCGGGCTGGAGGCGAAGGTCTCCGTCCCCACCACACCCGGCTCCACCGACCTCACCCCCACGCCCTCCGCCGGCGTGAAGTACAGCGACACCACGTCGGTCAAGACCACCGCGGGCCCGGCGGTGAACAGCTCCGGGCTCAACGTCGGCGCGTCCAACGCCCAGGTGTTCGAGCACGACGTGACGATCAAGGTCGAGATCACCGAGTTCAGCCGCAACCGGGCGTGGGTCAAGCGGATCACGCCGGGCTTGCCGGGCGCCCAGCCGCCGAAGCCGCAAGTGGTCGCGAAGACCGGTGGCGACGGGCCCAAGGTGGTCGACATCGGGGAGATCAACGGCAAGGTCAAGCTGTGGGCGTCGGACAGCTCGACGTTCGACACCGACCAGCAGGCGAACAAGCCCGGCACACCGGTCCCGACCCCGTTGGCCACCAAGACCGACATCAAGCAGATGCTCACCGGACCCCGGCCGCCCGCGCCGGAGATCCTGCACGTCGAGGCGGTGGCGAACACCGAAGCCGTGAAGCAGGCGGCGATCACCGCGCTGACCAACGCCGCCAACGGCGACTCCGCGCTGACCGTGCCGGGCACCGCGGCCCGCAACCAGATCGACAAGCTGTTCAGCCCGGAGGCCATGAAGGCCAACCTGACGAAGATGGCCGAGACCGGGGTGCAGGAAGGCGGCCTGAAGTACGGCCGCCGGTACCAGGACCGGATCGGCGCGATCGGCGCGAAGGTCGAGCTGAGCGGGGCCAAGCTCGTCTCCGTCTCGGACAAGACCGGCACCGAGACGACCACCAGCGGTGGGTTCAAGGCCAGTGACAGCACGGTCGACACGAAGGCGGTGGAGTTCGCGGCCGGGCTGAACCTGCCCGCGAAGCCGACCGCGAGCCCGACCGGCCAGGGCGCGGTGGGTGTCAACGCGAAGTGGACGCCGTGGTCGAAGTCGAGCAGCACCGGCGCCGAGGTCGGCGGCAACGTCGACCGGGTCAAGATCGTGCCGGCGTCCGGGCGGACCGTCTTGGTGCAGATGGACGCGAAGGTGACGGTCGTCGCCGAGAGCCGCGCGGGCAACACGGTGTCCAAGGGCAGGACCGACACGGACGGCATCGAGGTCGACCTGCCCGGTGGCGTGTTCGTGCGGGTCAGCGAGGACGTGGCGCGGGACCTCGGCGTGCTGGACCCGGAACCGGACCAGGCCGGCGGCGCCAACCCGGAGCAGAACACCCCCGAGCCGAACCCGGACCAGGCCACCACCGGCAACCCGGACGACATCACCGTCGACGCCGACAACACCACCGACAACGCCAACGACTTCGGCGAACTCGCGCCGCCGAAGTCGTTGCGCCCCGGCCGGCCGGGCTCACTCGGCCTGGGCATGATCGAGAAGCTGCCGCACGACCTGCCCAAGCTGGTCGACGACCTGGCCGCGGACCTGAAGAAGAACGGCACGGACCTCATCCCGCCGTCCGTGCTGGACGACTCGATGAACAACTTCCAGCGGCTGGTCGACCTGACCTCGCCGACCAGCGTCAAGGCGCTCATGGACAGCGCGCTGGACGGCGGCGTGCCGCTGCTGGTGCACAAGCCCGGCACGTTCGGCAAGGACACCTACCAGGTCACGCTGAAGGCGGTGACCGGCGACCCGAAGTTCACCGGCATGGCGAACGACGGCGTGGACGTCGAGCACATCATCGCCGGCAGCACGAAGACCACCGTCGGCCAGGGCAAGGGGACCGCCTGGGGCGTCGGCCTCAAGGTGCCCGGCGCGGGCCTGCCGAGCAGCACGCTGCCGAACCAGTCCGGCTCGGCGGGCGCGTCGGTGGCGGTGAACCACAGCCAGGCCAGGAACAGCGCGGTCACCGACGCCACCACGACCCAGGTCGGCCACAAGCGGGTCGCCGGCGGGCCGGTCGCCAAGTTCGACGTGCCGGTCACCTTCGAACTGGTGGTGGAGAAGGGGAACCAGTCGGTCGGGACGGCCAAGACGCCGACGCTGGACATGGGCGTGCGGCTGCACGCGGACAACCAGAAGATCGCCGTCGAGCCTCCGACTCCCAACACCACCGCGAACGACGGCACCGCACCGAACCCCACCACCACGCCGGTCAGCCCCCCACTGCCGCCGAGCGCGACCCCGAACGCCGACGCCAAGGCATGGCAGACGGATGGTGCGGCGAAGCCCCTGCCGCCGTCCGCGTCGGTGGAGACCCTGCGCGGTGCGAAGGACCTCCGTGCCGCGGCCGTCGAGGCGTTGCAGAAGGCGGGCGCGAAGCCCGGCCTCACCGACAAGGGCACCGGCTCGCTGAACTCGCTGTACTCCGCGCTCAGCTCGGAGAACCTCCAGCCGCAGCTACCGGGGATGCTCACCGGGCCGCTGACCGTGCCCGGCATGCACGAGGCGGCGCTGACCTTCAGCCAGCACGCGGACGTCAAGGTCTACGCCAAGATGGTCAACCCGACGCTCGCCGGGCTGAGCGACGGCGTCAAGCTGGAGAACCCGCGGACGACGGTCAAGACGACCTCCAGCGAAGCCAAGAAGACCGAGATCAACGACGTGGTCGTGGGCGGCCCGACCGGCGGTCTGACGACCAAGGCCAACGAGGGAGCCCTGTTCAGCAGCCCCGGCCTGGAGTTCAAGCACGCGGGCGAGGTGTCGGATGCCCAGGTCGGCGGGGCGTCGAACAACAAGATCAACGACCTCAAGCGGGAAGGCCGCACCGGTCTGGTCGAGTTCGACGTCGAGTACCGGATCGTCGCGGACCTGGGCAAGGGCAGGACCGGTGTGGTCGAGCTGACGGTGCCGGGCTCGGCGCAGGTCCGGATGCCCGCGCTGGAGGCGCAGACCCTGCTGGACAAGCAGCTCGCCGACCTCGACCCGTTCCAGGACGCCGTGAAGAAGGCCGGCGCCGACTGGCGCGCCGCGGAAGTCGCGGTCGAGAAGGCCCAGCACGCGGTGGACGACCTCGAACTGAAGATCAAAGCCGGCTCGACCGCGATCAAGGGCGCGGAGGCCGCGGTCAACGACGCCAGGACCAAGTACGACGCCGAGGCCGCGAAACTGCCCCCGCTCGAAACCGCGGCAGGCAAAGCGGAAACGGACCTCGACACCGCGCACGAGGTGCGCGACACGCGGGGCGGGGAACTCGACGCCGCCGGGAACAACCTGGAGACGGCGAACACCGCGCTCGCCGACGCGAAGGCGGAGATCGGGGAGAAGACCGCCGCGCTCGCCGAGCTGAACATCGAGATCGACACCGCGGCGAAGGACGTGAAGACCGCCGACGGCGCCGTGAAGGCGGCCGAGCAGGCGCTGACCGACCACCAGACCAACCGCCCCGCGCCGCCGGAGGGCCAGGCCCCCGCACCGGATCCGGTGGAGACCGACCTCGCCGATCAGGTCGTGGACGCGAAGGCCGACCTGGCGGCGAAGCAGGAAGCGTTGCAGGACTTGCAGGACAAGTCCACCGCGGCCAACCAGGAACTCGACGGCAGGAAGGCCGGGCTGCCCGCGCTCGAACAGCAGGTCAAGGATGCGGACGCCGCCCTCAAGGAGGCGCAGAAGCTCTTCGAGGCCGCCGAGAAAGACGTCCAGGCCAAGAACGACGCCGCCGAGGCGGCGAACAAGAAACTGGACGACGCCAAGGAGATCGCCGACGCGGCCGAGGCGAAACTGGACGAGGCCCAGGACAAGCTCGATGCCGCGCGGGACGCCAAGGACGCCCTCGTCCAGCAGCGGCCGGGGCTGAAGGAGACCCTGGAGAACCGGCGCAACGACGTCCCGCCCCAGCAGCAGAAGTGGTGGGACGCCAAGAAGGCGCTCGACCAGCAACTCGACGCCTTCAACAGCCCTCCGCCGGACGAGCAGGCACAGAACACGCCGGAAGGCCAAGACCCGCAGAACCAGCAGCCGGTCCAGCAGAATGCGGAAGCCTCTTCCAGCAAGACAGCTCAGCCGACCCCGCCGACCGCGCCACCCACCGGCACGCCGACCAGCCGCTCGATCCCGTCGACCCCGGCAACTCCCACCCCATCGTCCGCCCCCGACCCGAGGCGCGGCCCCACACCGGAGAAGTCCTTCGACTTCGCCCCCGGCACGGACACCCTCACCGACACCCAGGCCGCCGACCTCCAGACCCTCGCCACCGACCTGGCCGAGGCGAACGCCAAGCGCGACCGGCTCGGCTACCTGCCGCCGACCGTCGAAGTCTCCGGCGCGAACGCCCGGACCATCGCGAACACGCTGGCCGACCAGGGCATCGACGCCAAGGTGACCCCCGGCCGGGACAACGGCGCGGACGTCAAGGTCGACTGGGACCTCAAGCGCCCCGCCGACTACGTCCCCCCGGCCGCCCCGGTCGGCACGAAGGTCACCGACACCGTCATCACGTCCCCCGCCCCGCAAGGCCCGCACCCGATCCTGGACGACCTCGGCTGGAAGCACAGCACCGCGGCGAACGCGCCGTGGTTCGACGTGGACAACCCGGCCTCCGCCCAGGACATCGCCGACGTCCGCGCCAACACGCCGGTCACCAGCACCGTCCGGGGCGAGGACGGCGGTGTGCTGTCGAATTCCACGATCACCGCGGACGGCGTGAACCTGGAGGCGTGGCGCGGCCCGATCGCCTACGACGTCCGCAACCTCGACGTGAACGGCGCGAAGGTCACGGACTTCACGGTCAGGCTGCACCTGGACCCGAAGGGCAACGCGAACCCGCAGCAGATCACCGACCTGGAGGAGCGGGCCAAGGCGGGCGTCGACGCGTTCTTCAACCAGGGCAACAAACTGCCCACCGGAGCGCAGTTCAACGTCACGGTCGAGTTCACCGACAACGCCGCCGACGCGCACAGCACCATCGAGATCGGCGACCCGGACGGCCGCGCCAACCAGTTGACCTGGCCGGTGGACACCGACCCGCGCCGGCTCGCCCATGAGGTCGGCCACTTCCTCGGCCTGCACGACGAGTACTTCGAGACCGACGACGTCAAGCCGATCTTCCAGCACAAGGACGGCCAGGGCAGGGTCGTCGACGACAACGGGCCGATGACCGACGGCATCGACGCCGACGACGCCGCGCTCAAGCCGCGCAACCTGGTGCTGATCGAGAACCGGCTGAACGCGCTGGAATCCGTCGCGCCGCAGCCGACGCTGTCCACTGTGGACACGACAGTCCAACCGCCGAACGCGCCGAGCTTCTTCAAGCGCACGCCGCCCCCGGCCACTCCCGCACCCCCGCTGCCGGTCACCGGCCCGCTCCCGCCGGTGCTGCCGAACACGCCCATGCCGGCGTTCTTCCAGAGCAACCAGGCGCTGGGCACCATCGCGACCAACGGCGTGCAGGGCGTCGACCAGGTCACCGGGACGATCACCACCCTGCTCCCGACGGTCGACGGCGTGACGCCGGAGGGCGTCGACCACATCGGCCGGGAGCTGGACGCGAACTTCGAGTCCTTCCTCGGCAACGGCCGCACGTTCCAGATCAAGATCGGCAAGGACTGGTTCGACGCCAACGTCAAGGCGGTGCTCAACCCGGTCACCGGCAACGGCACGGCGTCGCCCGCGAAGGTCGACAGCCGGGTGGACAGCGGCACGACCACGTCCACCACCACCAACCTGAGCACCGGCAACGACCTGTCGCTCACCGCGACCGCCGGCCAGGGCGTGGGCGCGTACGGGACGCTGGGCGTGAAGACCACGCTCTCCACCCCGGTCACCACCTCCACCACGACCTCCTCCACAGTGGACGATCGCGAGGTGCGCGGCGGTGACCCGTCGACCAAGTACGACGTCCCGGTCAGCTACACGATCAGCCTCACCAACGCGCAGGACGTCACCATCGCCAACACGGTGGTCCAAGGCGACGCGGCGAACCCGACCACGGTGGCCCTCCAGGTCCCGGACGACCTGCGCAACCTCGCGAACACCGACAACGACTTCGGCACGAAGCCCGTGGACGACGTCACGTGGAGCGCCGAGGTCGAGCACCTCGTGCCGGAGGCGATCACGGACCTCGATGCCGACCAGGCGTTCAAGGACGTCGCGGCGAACCTGCACCCCTCGGTGGTCAAGCCGGGCGCGGACGGCCGCACGGTGCTGCGGGACTTCCTCAGCGCCACGAACATCCGCGACAACCTGCACGTGATGCTCAACGGCTGGGTCACCTCGCCCAACCTGACCAGCCCGAACGCGAGCTACGGCGCGGCCGTGCAGATGAAGGCCACCCTGGTCGGCGCGGAACTCGTCGGCACGCACGGCGGCGCGCAGTTCCGCATGCACGACACCGCGACCACCACCACCGGCGTCACCGCGTCCACCAGCGCGGGCGTCGAGGTGAACGCGGCGGTCGGCGGTGGTGTCGGCACGCCCGGCGTGCACATCGGCTCGGGCGGCATCACCGGTTCGGTGTCCGCGAAGACCACGGAGTCCTCGTCGGCCGGCGCCACCGCGGTCAACCGCGCGGGCATCCAGGTCGGCGGCCAGACCGGCATGTACAAGGTGACCGTCAACATCGACGTGCGCACCCCCAACGGCCCGCCGGTGACCGTGCCCGCCACCGGCTACGTGCGACTGGGTCTGCCGGAAGCCGCCGCGCACCGGCTGCCCGTGCCGCCCGGCACGCAGGCCGGCATCACCAAGCCGGGCACCGCCGACACCCGGTTCGAGCCGCCCTACCTCGCCGCCGGACTGGCCGCGGGCAACATCCGGGTGGGCGAGTTCACCACGACCGACACCGACGTGCGGTCCGAGGTGGAGACCGCGCTCAAGGGCCTGGACGGGTTCGCCGGCTTTCTGCCGACGTGGAACCGGGACACCGACCCGCGGGCGGACGGCAAGAACTTCGCCGACGTGGCCGAGCAGCTCGCCAACCAGCGCAAGCTGGACGCCGAGCTGTCACCGACCGCACTCAAGTCCACAATGGACAGCCTGCTCGGGCCGGGTGTGCAGGTGCAGCTCAAGCGGCAGGGCGTGACCACGAACGACTTCGTGAACGTCACGGTGAAGGCCAAGCTGAGCGCCCCGAAGCACCTCGGCGAGGCCGACGCGCGCAATGTGCGCGGCCTGAACTCGGCCGCGCCGAAGCTGGACAGCGCCACCACCACGGCGAAGGGCTGGAGCGTCGGCGTCGAAGCCCGCGGCGGGGCGAACGTCAAGCCCGGAGGCGCGAGCCTGGCCCCGACCGCGACCGCGGCGGTGAAGCAGAGCAG
This sequence comes from Actinosynnema sp. CS-041913, assembly GCF_050942485.1. NCBI lineage: Bacteria > Bacillati > Actinomycetota > Actinomycetes > Pseudonocardiales > Pseudonocardiaceae > Actinosynnema > Actinosynnema sp. CS-041913. The sequence continues at coordinate 8,488,560 of NZ_CP192037.1, forward strand.
CACCACGTCGACCAAGACGACCGCCGGTCCGACCGTGAACGACGTGGCGCTCAACGTCGGCGACGCGAAGGCGCAGGTCTTCGCGCACGACGTCGAGTTCGAGATCGAGATCACCGAGTTCAGCCGCAACCGGTCGTGGGTCAAGCGGATCACGCCGGGCTCGCCGTTCCTGAAGGTGCCGGACGGCAGGACCGTCGTGCGGACGCCGGACCCGGCCCGCCCGGTCGACCCCACCGCCCGGAACAACCCGAAGATCATCGACAAGGTGCAGGGCAAGGTCCACCTGTGGGTGCCCGACGGCTCGGCGCTCAAGACGAATCCCGCCGACCTCGCGCCGAAGCCCCCGGTGGTCACCCCGCTCCCGGCCGACACCACGATCACCTCGCTGCTCAAACCCGGCGAGACCCGCCCGCCGCGCGACGAGTGGCTGCACGTCGAAGCGGTGGCGAACGCGGACGCGTTGCGGGACAACGCGATCAAGCTGCTCGACGCGGCGGCCGGGCCGGACACCTCGCTGACCGTCCCCGGCACGGTGGCGCGCAACCAGATCGACAAGATGTTCAGCCCGGAGAACCTCAAGGCCAACCTGCGCCGGATGGCCGAGACCGGGGTCGTGGAGGACAGCCTCCGGTTCGACCGCCGGGTCACCGACCGGACCGGCGCGCTGGGCATGTCGGTCACCTTCGGCAACGCCAAGCTGGTGTCCATTTCGGACACCACACCGACCGAGGTGTGGACCGGCGGCGGGTTCAAGGCGGGCGAGAGCACCGCAAAGAGCAAGTCCGGGGAGGGCACGGTCGGCGTCGCGTTCGGCGGCAAGCCGGGCGACACCACCCCGCAGGGCGGCGGCACGTTCAACGCGAGCGCCAAGTGGACGCCGTGGTCCAGGACCGAGACGACCGCCAAGGAGGTCGGCGGCAACGTCGACCGCAAACTGGTCCGCCCGCCCGGCGAGCGCACCGTGCTGGTGCAGTTGGACGCCGACTTCAAGATCGTCGGCGAGAGCCGGGCGGGCAACGCGGTGCACGCCGGCACGACCCAGGCCAAGGCCGCGACCGTGACGCTGCCCGGCGGCGTGTTCGTGCGGGTCAGCGAGCAGGTCGCGCGCGACATGGACCTGCTGCCGGACGTGCCGCCGCACGACCCGCCCGAGTTCGGCGACATGCGCGGACCCAAGCGGCTCGCGCCGAACCAGCCGTCGTCGCTGGGGCTCAGCCTGGTGGACGACGTGCCCGACATGTCGAAGGTGGTCTCCGACCTCACCGCGGCCGTCAACCAGCAGACGCAGGGCAGGATCGGTTCCGGGCTCATCCCGGACTCGGTGCTGGACGACTCCATGCGCAACCTCCGGCGCTTGGTCGACTTCACCTCGCCGACCAGCGTCAAGGGCCTCATCGACAGCGCGCTGGACGGCGGGGTGCCGCTGCTGCTGCACAAGCCGGGCACGGTGATCGGCAAGGACACCTACCAAGTCACCCTGAAGGCGAAGACCGACGCGCCGAAGTTTCTGGAGGCCGTCAACGACGGCTACGACATCGAGCACATCACGGCCGGCACGAAGAAGGACTCCGACGGGCTCACAAAGGGCACGTCGTGGGGTCTCAACGCCAAGGCCGCCGGGCTGCACCTGCCGGACGTGCGCAACGGCATGTCGCCGTCGGTCGGCGGCGCGGTCGGCGCGGGCCTGGGCTGGTCGCAGAGCAAGACCACCACCGACACCACCACCGAGCAGTCCGGCCACAAGCACACCGCCACCGGACCGGCCGTGCGCTACCAGGTGCCCGTCGCGTTCGAACTGGTGGTGCACAAGGGAGACCAGGAGATCGGGCGGGCCACCAGCGACCAGGCCCCGATGACCGTCCGGCTGCACGCCGACAACGTGCGGGTGGACGCGCCGACCGTGCCGGACAGCAGCCGCCCGTACGGGGCGGAGGCCACCAGCCGGCCGGACTCCCAGCGGAACCCCGCCAACATGGCCGCGTGGCAGCAGGCCGGCACGCCGGTCACACCGCCGCCGGGTTCGTCCGTGGAAGGCATGCGCGGCGCGCAGGACATCCGGCTCGCGGCCATCGCGGCGCTCGAAAAGGCGGGTGCCGGCAAGGGCATCACCGGCAGGGGCACCGGCTCGCTCAACGCCCTGCTGGCGACGCTCAGCTCGGAGACCCTCCAATCGACCCTGCCCGGCATGACCGCCGGGCCGCTGGACGTGCCCGGCCTGCACGAGTCGACGCTGCTCAAGGCGCAGCACGCGAACCTCAAGGTGTACGCGAAGCTGGTCAACCCCAAGCTCGACTCGCTCAGCGACGGCGTGAAGCTGGAGAACCCGTCCGCCACCACGCACGCCACCACGTCGGAGGTCAAGCACGCGCAGTCCGGGGACGTCACGGTGGGCGTGCCCGCCGGCGGGCTCGGCAAGAAGACCGAGGACGCGCAGGGCAACCCGGACCTGCCGAAGTCGGTCAACTTCTCCGGCACCGGCGTGGAGTTCAAGCATTCCGGCGAGGACGCCACCACCGACGCCGGCGGCCCGACCGGCGGCACGGCGCAGAACCTCAAGCCGGCCGGCCGCACCGGCCTGGTCGAGTTCGACGTCGAGTACCGGTTCGTCGCGGAGGTCGGCGGCAGGGTCGGCGTCTACGACCTGACCGTCCCCGGCTCGGCGGACCTGCGGATGCCCTTGGCCGACGTGGAGGCCGTCCTGGGCCGTCCCATCGACCCCGGCCTGGCCGCCGCGCAGAACGCCGTGCGCGACACCGCGAAGACCTGGCGGACCGCGCAGGCCGCCGTCGACGCCACCCGCCACCGGACCCAGGACCTGCTCACCGAGCGGGTGGAGGCGGACACCGCAGCCGCCAACCTCAGGACCGTGCTGGACAACCGGCTGGCGACGGTCGAGACGACGTTCGAGGTGGTCGGCGAGCGGGACACGGCCGTCAACACCGCCCGCGACGAGCGCGACACGGCGAACTCCGCGGTCGAAGACCTGGAGACGACGGCCGGCGCGCTGGACCGCGCGTCCCGGCGGGCCGACATCGCGCTGCGCGACGCGGACGAGAGGGTGCGGTTCGAGGGCGAGACGGTGCAGGCACTGGAACTCCGGGCCGAGAGCGTCGACAACCTGCTCGGCGAAGCGGAGAAGTCGCTGCACGCCGCGACCACCGCGCTGGCGGACTTCAACGCGACCAACCCACCCCCCGGCGACCCGACCCGCACGGGCCTGGCGGACGGCGTCGAGGCCGCCACCGGGACGCGGGACGGGTGGCGGACCGAGCAGGCGAAGGTCGCGGACGAGCTGGCGGAGGCGCGGGAGAAGCACGACGCGGCCGTTGAGCAGCAGACGATCGCCGCGCAGAACGTCCGGGAGACCACGAACGCGGTAGTGCGGGCCAAGACGGATCTGGAGACCGCCGAACGGACCGCCGAGGCGGCGCAGTGGAAACTGGACGAGGCCGCGCAGCAGGCCCGCGCCGCCCGCGACGTCGCCCGGAAGGCCGATCAGGCGCGGATCGAGGCGGAGCGGGCCCACCAGCAGGCGGAGCGGAAGGTCGCCGAGCTGGACGTCGAGATCACGGCGGCGCAGGCGGAGCTGGCGCAGCGGCGGGCGGCGGCGGACGCCGAACAGGCCAGGTGGTGGGCCGCGAAGACCGCGGCAGACCGCCAGGTCGGCACGTTCAACACCCCGCCACCTCCCACGCCGCCTTCGCCGACACCCTCGCCGTCCCCCACCGTGACACCGGCGCCAACCCTCACCGTGACACCCCCGCCAACCCTCACCGTGACACCCCCGCCGTCCCTCACCGTGACGCCGGCGCCAACCCTCACCGTGACACCGGCGGAGGCATCGACCTCGAAGGCGTTCAAGGCCCCGACGACCATTTCCTCCCAGACCTTCGGCGGCCCGACGGCCACCCTGACCCGTGGCTTCGGAGCCCCGGTCGACGGCACGGCCGCCATCGCCACCCCGGCCCGAACGCCGGACTCCGCCCCATCCCCCGCCGAGCGCAAAGCCCAGCGGGACAAGGCTGTCGCCGACCTCGCGGCCAAGCAGGCGGCCGAGCGGACCGCCGAGAGCAACGCCGTGGCAGCCCGGCAGGCGGCCGAGAAACGGCAGGCGTCCAACGATCTGACCACCAAGCAACAGGCCGAGTACCACACCGCGAGCACCGCCCTGGCCGCGAAGCTCGACGCCGAACGCCTCCAGGCCGAAGCTGACCTGGCCGCCAAGCAGCAGGCGGACCGCACCACCGCCGGCAACGAGCTGGCGGACCGGCTCCGCGCCGAGCACCAGCGCGTCACCCAGGAGCTGGCCGAAAACCAGTTGGCGCGGCAGCAGCAGGTCGTCAGCCAGGTGGTCCGGAACCAGGAGCTGGAGCAGCAGCAGTACGCGGCGCAGCTCCGGGCGCACCTGGCCCAGGCACCGGGCTCGTTCGACCCGAACCAGCTCTGGCAGCGGCTGCTGACCAACCAGGAGAACACCCGCCAAAACGTCGAGCAACAGATCATCGGCCAACAGAAGGTCGAACGCCAGAACATCGAGCAACAGCTCAACACCAGGCTGGAACAGGAACGCCGACAGGCCGAACTGCGGTTCGACCACCACCAGCTCGCCGAGCGCCACCAAGCCGCCCGGCAGCTCAAGGCCCGGCAGGACCTCGAACGGCAGAAGGCCGAACAGGACCTCAAAGCCCGGCAGCAGCTCGAACGGGAACAGGTCGAGAAGCAGCTCGACGCCCACAAGCTGGCCGAGCGGGAGCTGATCGAGCAGCGGCTGAACGCCCGGCAGGACGCCGAGCACCAGGCCGAGCTGCGGAAGTGGCTGCCCGCCGACACCAAGCACTTCGACGCCTTCGCCGACGACGCGGCGGCCGGGAAGTGGGCGGACGACAACTACCCCGGCCTGGCCCAGGTCAACCGGGCGCGGTTCGCGGCGAGCGCGCCCGGCCACGACGTCAACTGCACGAACTGCGTCATCGCGACCCACGAGACGCTGCACGGCCGACCGGTCGCCGCGCCGCCGCTGCCCGCTCCGGCGCAGGGCAGCTACCTGGAGAACCACTTCGGCACGACCTTCCGGCCCGCCGCGAACTACCACGAGGTCGTGGACCACCTCACCGCGAAACCGGGCGCGCACGTCAGCGTGGGCATCACCCGCAGCGACGGCACGGGCCACGTGTTCAACGGGTGGCACGACGGGCAGAACGTGACCTTCTACGACTCCCAGAACAACCGCCCGGCCCGGCTGGAACGCGACGCGGTCCGCATCCAGTTCATCCCGCTGCCCGACCTGCCGACGACCCGGCCACCCCTGACCGCCCAGCCACTCACGACCACCCAGCCACCCACGACCAGTTGGCCGGCCGAGAGCAACCAGCCGGTCCCGACCGCGAGTTCGGCCCAGCCACCGCCGTCAACGGTCCCGTAGCCCGACCGACCAACCGATGAGGTACGCGTGACACCACCACGGACCACCGCCGAACAGTGGCTCGACCGGGTCTACGGCGGCGCGGTCGAGCCGACCCGGTACGCGCTGCTGGAGACCGCGCGGGTCGCGGTGTTCGGCTGCCGGTTCCGCGACGAGACCCGGCCCATGCTGGCCGGCGCGCTCGCCGTGCCGGTGAACGGGGACGCGCCGTTCCCGCTACCCAACGACCGCCCGTTCGCCGACCTCGGCGTCGGCGAGGACGACCCCGGCGACTGGCGGGCCCCCGCCGAACGGGACTGGCGGTGGCGGCTCAACGCCCGCAACTGCGTCGTCACGGTCGACGCGGTGGTGGACCGCTCGCCCGCCTCCGCGCTGCCGTGGCAGCCCGACGACGAACGTCCGGGCTGGTGGGACCGCCTGCGTGGGAACCACTTCCCGGACGCGGAGACCTCGGACTGCGCCGACTGGGACGAGGTGCTGGCCGCCGTCCGCGCGGGCGGCCCGGACACCAGGGGCGTGGTCTGGGTGCGGCGGCAGCTCGCCGGCGTCGAGATCACCGGCCACCTCCTCTACGCGCACCACACGGGTACCGACGTGGCGGTCCTGGACGGCCTGCGCGGCGGCCCGGCCGACCTGGAGACCGCGACGGTCGGCCGGCTCGTGCTGGCGAGGTTCCACCGCACCCGCCCGGACGCCGACCCGGACCTGGGATCGGCGGTCCGCCGGGCCGAGGCCTGGCTCGCCGACGCGTACGGCGACCAGGTGGCGCTGGTCGACCCGTCACCGGCCGACGAACTGGACCGGGGCTGGCTGTTCGCCTGCGCGACCCGCGCCTACCTGGCATCCGGCGACTTCCGCGACCAGCTCCTCGACGCGGCGCTGGTGGTGCCGAAGAACCCGCACCACGAGCCGTTCGGCCTGCCCAACGCCGACCCGTGGCGGTGGCTGGAACGCTGGGACGCAGGCGACCCCGGCCTGCCGCCCACGCCACACCCCGGCCCGGCCGCCTGGTTCACGCCCACCCTCAGCCGGCTGGGCGAGGTCACGGGCACCAGCACGCACACCCGGTGGAGTGAGGTTTTCGACGAGTTCACCACCCGCCCGACCGGCTCGACGGCCCTCGTCTGGATCCGCCGACTCGACCGACGGGGCCGCGAGACCGTAGGCCTGGTGATCAACGCCCAACGCGTGGAAGGCGGCCTCCAACTCGCCGACGGCACCCGCCCCACCCCTCTACAGCTAACCGACGAGGGCGTGCTGAACCTCCACGTGATCCACTACCGCTGATCGCAACATCCCATGTGGACAGCGACACAAATCGGGTAACCCACGTCTCAGGTGAATTGATCCAGACCCCAAACCGCGAGGTCGCGTCGGGAGGTCGCGACTCATTTCCGGCAATCACGCTCTTCGATTGCCGGAAATCAGGCGCGACCTGCCGACTCCCCGGCGACCGAGCCCGCCCCGACGAAGGAGGGGCAATCCAACACTGTTCTATGGCTCACAGACGGCGGCGGCCGTTGGGTCGCGCGGAGCACGCGGGTCTAGCATCCGAGGGTCAAGGTCCCCTTAGCACGGGAGACCAGTCCACCACTGACGCTGGAGGCCGTTGCGCATGGCCGGCACCACCGCAACCGAGCGGTCGGGCACCTCCCGAGGAGGCGGCACGCTCTACCGTGGCGATCTGGGCATGTGGTCCTGGGTCGCCCACCGCATCACCGGTGTGTTGACGTTCTTCTTCCTGTTCGCGCACGTCCTGGACACCGCACTGGTGCGGGTGTCGCCGGACGCGTACGACAAGGTCATCGAGACCTACAAGAACCCGATCGTCAACCTGTTCGAGGTCGGCCTCGTCGGCGCGGTGCTCTACCACGCGCTCAACGGCATCCGGGTGATGCTCGTCGACTTCTGGGCCAAGGGCCCGAAGTACCAGCGGCAGATGCTCTGGGCGATCCTCGCCGTCTGGCTGCTCGTGATGATCCCGGGCGCCTACTTCATGATGGTCCGCACGGTGTCCGAGATGTTCGGGGGTCACTGACCATGAGCGACCTCGTCCTCGACAAGCCGCGCTCCCCGCGCCGCCCCGCCGCCCGCCGCAGCAACGGCGAGCTGTATAGCTGGCTGTTCATGCGCATCTCCGGCGTGGCGCTGGTGGTGCTGGTGCTGGGCCACCTGTTCATCATGAACATCCTCGACGGCGGTGTGCACCGCATCAACTTCGGTTTCGTGGCGGGCCGCTGGGCCTCGCCGTTCTGGCAGTTCTGGGACCTGGCGATGCTGTGGCTGGCGCAGATCCACGGCGGCAACGGCCTGCGCACCGTCATCAACGACTACGCCCGCAAGGACGCCACCCGGTTCTGGCTCAAGGTGCTGCTCTACGCGTCGATGGTGCTGATCATCTCCCTCGGCACGTACGTGATCTTCACCTTCGACCCGAACATCACCGACTGATCGCCGCGGGGAGTACCTCGAAATGCAGTTCCACAAGTACGACGTCGTGATCATCGGCGCCGGCGGCGCCGGGATGCGCGCGGCGATCGAGTCCGGCCAGCGCGCCCGCACGGCGGTGCTCACCAAGCTCTACCCCACGCGTTCCCACACGGGCGCCGCGCAGGGCGGCATGTGCGCCGCGCTGGCGAACGTGGAGGAGGACAACTGGGAGTGGCACACCTTCGACACCATCAAGGGCGGTGACTACCTGGTCGACCAGGACGCCGCCGAGATCATGGCGAAGGAGGCCATCGACGCGGTCCTGGACCTGGAGAAGATGGGCCTGCCGTTCAACCGCACGCCCGAGGGCAGGATCGACCAGCGGCGGTTCGGCGGCCACACCCGCAACCACGGCGAGGCGGCCGTGCGCCGGGCGTGCTACGCGGCCGACCGCACCGGCCACATGATCCTCCAGACGCTGTACCAGAACTGCGTCAAGCACGGCATCGAGTTCTTCAACGAGTTCTACGTGCTCGACATCTGCCTGACCGAGACCGCGGACGGCCCGGTCTGCACCGGCGCGGTCGCCTACGAGCTGGCGACCGGCGAGATCCACGTCTTCCAGGCCAAGTCCGTGGTGTTCGCGACGGGCGGTTTCGGCAAGGTCTTCAAGACCACGTCGAACGCCCACACGCTGACCGGCGACGGCATGGGCATCGTGTTCCGCAAGGGCCTTCCCTTGGAGGACATGGAGTTCTACCAGTTCCACCCGACCGGTCTCGCGGGCCTCGGCATCCTCCTCACGGAGGGCGCGCGCGGCGAGGGCGCAATCCTGCGCAACGCGTCCGGCGAGCGGTTCATGGAGCGCTACGCCCCGACCATCAAGGACCTGGCGCCCCGCGACATCGTGGCCCGCTCGATGGCGCTGGAAGTGCTGGAAGGCCGCGGCGCGGGCCCGAACAAGGACTACGTGCTGCTGGACTGCACCCACCTGGGCGCCGAGGTGCTGGAGACGAAGCTCCCCGACATCACCGAGTTCGCCCGCACCTACCTGGCAGTCGACCCGGTGACGGAGCCGGTGCCGGTCTACCCGACGGCGCACTACGCGATGGGCGGCATCCCGACCAACGTCCACGGCGAAGTGCTGCGGGACAACGACCACGTGATCCCCGGCCTGTACGCGGCGGGCGAGTGCGCGTGCGTCTCGGTGCACGGCGCGAACCGCCTGGGCACCAACTCGCTGCTGGACATCAACGTGTTCGGCCGCCGCGCGGGCATCGCCGCCGCCGAGTACGCCAACGCCCACGAGCACATCGAACTGCCGGAGAACCCGGCCGCGCAGGTCGAGGCGCAGGTCGCGCTGGTGCTGTCCGAGCACGGCGAGGAGCGGGTGGCGGACATCCGCACCGAGCTCCAGGCCACCATGGACGCCAACGCGTCGGTGTACCGCACCGAGGACACGCTCAAGCAGGCCCTGCACGACGTGCAGGCGCTGAAGGAGCGTTACCAGCGGATCACCGTGCAGGACAAGGGGAAGCGGTTCAACACCGACCTCCTGGAAGCCGTGGAGCTGGGCTTCCTGCTGGAACTGGCCGAAGTCCTGGTCGTCGGCGCGCTGGCGCGCAAGGAGTCCCGCGGCGGCCACGCCCGCGAGGACTACCCGAACCGCGACGACACGAACTTCATGCGCCACAGCATGTACTACAAGCAGGGTGAGGGCTTGGCGGCGGACATCCGCCTGGACTACAAGCCCGTGACGTTCACCCGGTACCAGCCGATGGAGCGCAAGTACTGATGACCGCTACCGCTGAAGTGTCCACGGGCTCGCGCGGCGCGCAGCCGCCGGTGCCGGACGGCGCGATCACCGTCACCCTGAAGGTCCGCCGGTTCAACCCGGAGTTCGACGACGAGCCGCGCTGGGACTCGTTCGAGATCCCGGCCCTCCCGTCGGACCGGGTGCTGAACCTGCTGCACTACGTGAAGTGGTACATCGACGGAACCCTGACGTTCCGCCGGTCGTGCGCGCACGGCATCTGCGGCTCGGACGCGATGCGCATCAACGGCGTCAACCGCCTGGCGTGCAAGGTGCTGCTGAAGGACCTGCTGGCAGGCGGCGGCAAGCAGACCACGATCACCATCGAGCCCATCAAGGGCCTGCCGGTGCACAAGGACCTGCTGGTCGACATGGAGCCGTTCTTCGAGGCGTTCCGGGCGGTCAAGCCGTACCTGATCACCTACGGCAACGAGCCGACCCGCGAACGCGTGCAGTCGGTGGCGGACCGCGAACGCTTCGACGACACCACGAAGTGCATCCTGTGCGCCTGCTGCACGACGAGCTGCCCGGTCTACTGGACCGAGGGCTCCTACTTCGGGCCCGCGGCGATCGTCAACGCGCACCGCTTCATCTTCGACTCGCGCGACGAGGGCGCCGAAGAACGCCTGGACATCCTGAACGACATCGACGGCGTGTGGCGCTGCCGGACGACGTTCAACTGCACCGACGCCTGCCCGCGAGGCATCCAGGTCACCAAGGCGATCCAGGAAGTGAAGCGCGCACTGCTCTTCAAGCGCGTCTGACGCGGAGACCGACCGCGACAACCACAAGCGCGTCGAGGGCGGGGCCACCAAGGCCCCGCCCTCGACGCATGTCCAGCTCGTCGGGAAACCCCGCGGAATTCAGTTCGACTGCTGAGCAGCCCGAGCGGCCCGAGCCGCCTTGGCGCGCCGATTCCGCAGGTACATCACGAACGCCAACACCACCCCGAGGCCGGCCACCGCCGTAATGGGCCCGCCGACATTGCCAAAGGCGGTGGTCATCGCGTTGTGCTGGGTATTCCGGGAGTCGGCGACCTCACCCACCGCGGCGCTGGTCGGCGTCGGCTTGGGCTCAAGCGTCTTCTTCCTGGCCTGAGGCGCACCGTCCACCAGCCGCCCGACCGGCTCCGCGGAAGCCAGGTCGAACCCGTAGTCCAGCAGGCTGGCGGCCTGGTCGGTGATCCGGACGGGCTGCTGCTGCCCCCGCAACATGACCACCACGAGCCGACGCCCACCCCGCTCGGCAGCCCCGACGTAGGTGTGCTGGGCGTCGTCCGTGAACCCGGACTTACCCCCGAGCGCACCCTCGTACGTGGTGAGCAGCCTGTTGTCGTTGATCACCGGCACGGTGCCGACACCGCTGGCCGCCGGGAAGTCGATGCGCTGCATCACCACGGCCTTGGCGAAGTCCGGGTACTTCATGGCGGCCCGGAAGATCAGCGCCACGTCGTAGGCCGAAGTGCTGGTTCCCGGAGCGTCCAGCCCGGAAGGCGTCACCGCACGGGTGTCCAGGGCGCCCAGCTCCGCCGCCAACGCGTTCATCTTGCGGATCGCGCTCGGCAGCCCGCCCAGCCGCCGTGCCAGCGCGTGGGCCACGTCGTTGCCTGAAGCCATCACCAGCGCCTGGAGCAACTGCTCCACGGTGTACTCGGCGCCGTTGCGCAGGCCGACGCACGTGCACTCCTGCGCGATGTCGTCGGCGTTGGCCGCGATGGTCGCGTCCGGGGCGAGTTCCTTCGCCACCACCATCGCCAGCAGCACCTTGATCACCGACGCGGGCCGCTGGCGGCCGTGCGGGTCGTAGGCCGCGAGCACCGCCCCGGAGTCCATGTCGGCGATGAGCCAGCTCCTGGCCGTGATGTCGTCCGGCAGCTTCTGGGCGTTGGCGGGCAGCACGAGGCCGCACTCGCCCAGCCGGTCGCCGCCGACCGGGTTCTCCGGGACCGGCAGCGGCACGGGCGGCTTGGCGCCGGGGGCCACCTGTTCGGATGTGTCCACCGCCGGTGGCGGTGACACGCGGTTATCGCACGGAGCGGGCTGTGCCTGTGCGGCCGAGGCACCGAACACTGCGGTGGCCATCAGCGTGCAGGCAGCCAGCACCAGGGCAACGGGCCGTCGGGACGCGGGGGAACGCACCCGCCCAGGCTATCCACCCCGGTTGAGTGACGCGCACCCGCCACGTCCGATACTGCATCCGTGAAGCTCTCCCGTGGCATGTCCGTGTTCCCGGCAGCCTTCGGGGTGTGGTCCCGGGTGCTCTGGTCGACCTTCCTGCGCAACATCCGGAAGGACCCCCGTTCGTGCGACGCCGGCCTGACCGCGTTCTTCACCCTGCTCAAGTAACCCACCACACCCCCTGGAGGCTCCGCCGTGGAGTTCGTGCGCCTGTTGCTGGTGTTCCTGCACCTGCTGGGCATGGGCATGCTCGTCGCCATGTTCTTCGTCCAGAACCGCGTGGCCAAGGACGGGCCGCTGAACAAGGGCTGGCTGCACGGTTCGGCGCTGCAACTGCTGACCGGCGTGGCCCTGGTCGGCCTCGCGCCGCTCACCGACAAGGACTACGACCACGTCAAGGTCGGTGTGAAGCTGCTGGTCCTCGTGGTGATCGCGGGTCTGGTCGCGGCGAACCTGAACAAGCAGAAGGTCGCGTCCTGGCTCATCCCGACCCTGGCCGGGCTGGTGGTCCTCAACGTCGGCGTCGCGGTCTTCTGGACCTGACCCCAGACCTCACCGACGCCGGAACAGCGCACCCAGCAGGACCCCCGCGCCGACCAGCCCCACGGCGGCGCGGGGGCTCGGCGACCGGTGCACCTCCACGATCGGCTGAATCACCGCGGGCGGCGGCGGGGCGGGCAGGTCGCGGAGCAGGTTCTCCCGCGCGGTGGCCGTCCAAGCCGTGATGAACAGCAGGAACTGGGCCACCAGGTTGGCGAACACCAGCACACCGATCACCGGGCCGAACGCGGCGCCGGCCGGCGACGTCGTCACCACCGTGAGGTAGATCGTCCCGACCTGCTTGAGCACCTCGAAGCCGACCGCGGCGGCTGCAGCGCCCTTCACCGCGCTGCGCCACCCCACGGCCTTGCGCGGCAGCTTCGCCAGCACCCACAGGAACACCAGCCAGTTCGCCGCCAGCGCCAGGACGATCGTGCCGATCTTGAGCAGCACCTCGGCCCACCGCACGCCGTCCAGGCCGACGAACTCCAGCACCAGGTGCCCGAACCCGCTGCCGACGGCGGTGAGGCCGAACGACACCACCAGCGCCACGCCGAGGCTGAGCAGCGCCAGCAGGTCCTTCAGGGCCGTCTTCAGGAACGGCAGGTCCTCCTTGGCGTGGCCCCACTGCGCGGTCAGCGCGTCCCGCAGGTTGCTCATCCAGCCGAGGCCCGAGTAGGCCGCGCCGAGCAGGCCGAACACGCCGACCGTGCCCTTGGACTCGATCGCCTGGTTGACCACGTTGTTGACGGTCACGCCCAGCGCGCCCGGCACGGCCTCGGCGATGCCGCCCTTCAGCTCGTCCAGCAGCTCCGGCTGCGACGACAGCACGAAACCGGCGATGGCGAAGCCGATCATCAGCATCGGGACCAGCGACAGGACGCTGAAGTACGTCACCGCGGCGGCGTAGTGCGCGCCGTACTGCTCGCTGTAGCGCTGGGCGGCGCGGAGCAGGTGGTCCAGCCAGGGACGCTCCCGGCGCAGCCGCTGGAGCTTCGACTCCTCCGCCGGCTTCGCCGCCGCCGACGCCCCCGACTCCACCGCCGACGCCCCGGATTTCGGCCTGGCCGCCGCTTCACCCGCCGACTTCGACCTCGCCGCCGACGCCCCGGATTTCGACTTCACCGCCGGCTTCGACCTGGTCGCCGCCGTCGCCCCTGACTTCTCCGCCGGCCCCGGCTGTTGCGCCACGGGACGACGTTAAGCCGTCCGGTGATCAACCGCCACTCGACGGGGTGATCAGGGACCGGCCAGGAACCCGATGCGGTCGTAAGCCCGGCCCAACGTCTTCGATGCCACCTCACGCGCCCGTTCCGCCCCGCGCGCCAGGACCTTGTCCAGCTCCGCCAGGTCGGACAGGTAGTGCTGGACGCGTTCCTGCAAGGGCGTCACGAACTCCGTGTACACCTCGCCGAGGTCCTTCTTCAGGTCCCCGTACCCCTTGCCCTCGTACGCGGCCACGAGGTCGTCCACGGTCCGCCCGCTCAGCGCCGAGTAGATCACCAGCAGGTTGCTGACGCCGGCCTTCCCGGCGGGGTCGTAGACGATCTCCCGCCCGGTGTCGGTGACCGCCGAGCGGATCTTCTTCGCGCCCCGCTTGGGGTCCTCCAGCAGCTCCACCACGCCGGCCGGCACCGACTTGCTCATCTTCGACGTCGGGTCCTGGAGGTCGTAGATCTTGGCGGTGTCCTTGACGATGTACACCTCGGGCAGCCGGAACGTCTTGCCGTAGCGGGTGTTGAAGCGCTGCGCGAGGTCGCGGGTCAGCTCCAGGTGCTGGCGCTGGTCCTCGCCGACCGGCACGTGGTGCGCCTGGTACAGCAGGATGTCGGCGGCCTGGAGGATCGGGTAGGTGAACAGTCCGACGCCGACCTGCGCCTCCTGCCGCGCCGACTTGTCCTTGAACTGGGTCATCCGGCCGGCCTCGCCGAACCCGGTCAGGCACTGGAGCACCCAGGCGAGCTGGGCGTGCTCGGGCACGTGGCTCTGCACGAACAGCGTGGCGTGGTCGGGGTCGATGCCCAGCGCGAGTAGCTGCGCCGCCGACACGCGGGTGTTCTGCCGCAGGATCTTCGGATCCTGCTCGACGGTGATGGCGTGCAGGTCCACCACGCAGTAGAACGCGTCGTGGGTCTCCTGGAGCGCGACCCACTGCCGGATCGCGCCGAGGTAGTTGCCGAGGTGGAACGACCCCGCCGTCGGCTGGATGCCGGACAGGACGCGGGGACGGCTCACCGGGACGGCGGTGTGCTCGACGGAGGTCTCAGGTGCCACGACCCGATTCTCCCAGGCGGATCAGGCGCGCGTGGGAGCGGGCTCGATCGCGGCCTGCGCGACGGCGACGGCCGCCGCCTCGGACTTGGCCCGCACCACGGCCGCCCGGCGGCGCCGGACCAGGCCGGCGACCAGGCCGACCACGCCCATCGCGACGGCGGCGACGCCCACCGGCGTGTTCACCGACGTCGCGCCCAGGGCCACCGTGCTGGTGCCCGCATCCGCGACACCCACCGTGACCAGGGTCGACACCGTGCCGACGACCACACCCAGTGCTGCACTGCGACCGCGCACTGCCGAGCCTCCCTCACCAACACCGCGTCACCACTACGGGTGAACCCTGTTGACGGACGGCCGCGAACCTACCGAAGCTGTTGGACTCCGGTACGGGGTTCGGGTGAACACGTCCGGCGGCAGACTAACCGCGGCGCGTCACCGGCTCGCTCGTGGGGGTTACCTCACCGCGTCGACTCGGCCATATGTCGTAGTCCGCTGGCGGGCCTGCCGACCGGCCAGCGCGGCGGTCGCGTGGAGCTGCCGGACGGTCCGCGCCGAGCCGTGCTCGGAGCCCGCCATCCGGCTGATGGTCTCCTCCATCAACGTGCCGCCGAGGTCGTTGGCTCCGCCTTTCAGCACTTCAGCGGTGCCTTCGTCGCCGAGCTTGACCCACGAGCACTGGATGTTGCCGATCCGCCCGTGCAGGGCCAGCCGCGCGAACGCGTGGATGGCGCGGTTGTCCCGCCGGGTCGGTCCGGGCCGGGCCACGCCCGCCAGGTAGATGGGGGCGTTGCGGTGCACGAAGGGCAGGCCGACGAACTCGGTCAGGCCGCCGGTGCGGTCCTGGAGCGCGGCGAGCGCGCGGAAGTGGCCGAGCCAGTGGCCGGGGTGGTCGACGTGGCCGTACATCATCGTGGACGACGACCGGATGCCCACCTCGTGCGCGGTGGCGACGACCTCCAGCCAGGTGGCGGCGGGCAGCTTGCCCTTGGTGAGCACCCAGCGGACGTCGTCGTCCAGGATCTCCGCCGCCGTGCCGGGGATGGTGTCGAGACCGGCCTCCTTGAGGTCGGTGAGCCACTCCCGCACGCTCACGCCCGCCTTGGCCGCCGCGCTGACGATCTCCATCGGGCTGAAGGCGTGCACGTGCATACCGGGCACCTTGGCCTTGATCGCCCGGACGACGTCGGCGTAGTAGGTGACCGGCAGCTTCGGGTCGATGCCGCCCTGCATGCAGACCTCGGTCGCGCCCGCGTCCCAGGCCTCCTGGGCGCGGTCGGCGACCTCGTCGATGCTCAGCCGGAACGCGTCGGCGTCGCGCTCGCGCTGGGCGAAGGCGCAGAACCGGCAGCCGACGTAGCAGACGTTGGAGAAGTTGATGTTGCGGTTGACCACGTAGGTGACGTCGTCGCCCACGACGTCCGCCCGCAGCTCGTCGGCGAGCCGGGCCATGGTCTCCAGCGCTTCGCCGTCGGCGGTCAGCAGCGCCATCGCCGCGTCGGTGTCGTCCAGCAGCTTCGCCGGGTCGTCGGCGGCCAGCCGGAGGGCTCGGGCGGCGTCCTCGGGCAGGCGTTCGGCGGCCTTCGGCACGGTCAGGGAGGCCCAGTCGCCGTAGACGGAGTCGAAGTCGCCCCGCCGGTCGCCGGTGCGACCCTCGGTGTCGATCGCGGTGTGCAGGTCGGCGCGGCCGTAGGTGTCCAGCCCGCCGTCGGGCTCCTGCCACTCGCGGCCCGCCACCTCGGCGTCCGGGTCGGCCAGGCCGTCCGGCCGGGCCAGCGCCCGCACGTGCGCGGTGAGGCGGGTGTCGATCCACTGCCCCGGCGCGGCGCGGACGTAACCCGGGTAGACCGCGAGGCGTTCCCGCAGGTCGAACCCGGCGGTCCGGGTGAGCCGGCCCAGCGTGTCGACCTGGGGCCACGGGCGTTCCGGGTTGACGTGGTCGGGTGTCACCGGCGACACGCCGCCCCAGTCGTCGATCCCGGCGCGCAGCATCAGCCCGAACTCGTCGCCGACCAGGTTCGGCGGGGCCTGCACGCTGGTGGACGAGGGCATCACCAGCCGGGCGACCGCGATCGTGGCGGCGAGTTCGTGGAGGTCGGCGTCGGGCATCCCGCGCATCGCGGTGTCCGGCTTGGCCCGGAAGTTCTGGATGATCACTTCCTGGATGTGCCCGTACTGCCGGGCGATCCCGCGCATCGCGAGCAGGCTCTCGGCGCGCTCGGTGATCGTCTCGCCGATCCCGATCAGGATGCCGGTGGTGAACGGGACGTTGACCCGTCCGGCGTCGGTGAGGACCCGCAGCCGGACGGCGGGCTCCTTGTCGGGGCTGCCGTAGTGCGGGCCGCCCTTCTCGCTCCACAGCCGCTCGGCGGTGGTCTCCAGCATCATGCCCATGCTGGCCGCCACCGGCCGCAGCCGTTGCAACTCCTCCCAGCTCAGCACGCCGGGGTTGAGGTGCGGCAGCAGCCCGGTCTCTTCGAGGACCGCGATCGCCGAGGCCCGGACGTAGTCCAGGGTGGACGCGTAGCCGCGGGCCTCCAGCCACTCCTTGGCCTGGGGCCAGCGCTCCTCGGGCCGGTCGCCCAGCGTGAACAGGGCTTCCTTGCAACCCTGCGCGGCGGCCCGGCGCGCGATGTCCAGCACCTCGTCGCGCTCCAGGAACGCCGCCGGCAACTTGTGCGGCACCGTCGCGAACGTGCAGTAGTGGCACCGGTCGCGACACAGCCGGGTCAGCGGGATGAACGCGTTGCGGCTGTAGGTCACGACCCCCGGACGGCCCTCGGCCAGCAGGTGGGCGTCACGCACCCGGCCCGCCGCCGCGAGCAGCGCGTCGAGGTCGTCACCGCGGGCCTGCAACAGCACGGACGCCTCGGTCACGTCCAACACTGCGCCGTCGGCGGCACGGCGCAGCGCGCGCCTCATGGCCGCCGCGCTCGGCCGGGACTCGGGCGGGGTGATCGAGATGTCCACTGCCACGTCAACGACACTAGGCGGCCAAAATTCCACGTCCGAGGTCGGGAGTGACGTGGCGCACGATCGTGGGAGCCGTCAGGCCGGCGCGGGTGACCGCCCGGCCACGAGCAGTTCGGTGTTCCGATCGGTGGGCGCGCCGACCGCGCCCGGGTCGGCGTGCGGATCGTTGAACGCGAACTCGCGGGCGAGGGAGGCGAGCCCCGCCGGGGAGAAGTCGTCGTAGTCGGCGGCGTACGGGGCGTCCCCTTCCACGAGCGTGGTGAACAGCGACAGCGTGCCGTCGCCGTTGTCCGCCAGCTCGATGATCCGGGCGTGCTGCGGGTGGTCCACGTGGGCGGCGGTGTTGATCTCCCAGAACGCCCGCTCGCCGGTGCCGTGCGGGACGATCCGGTTCTCGTGGGTGTGCCCGTTGACCCAGGCGACGACGTTCGGGAAGCGCTGGAGCAGGGCGACCAGGGCGTTGCCGGCCAGGCGCGGGTCGAGCGGGCGGCGGCGGTCGGGCAGGACGTTGCCCATGGTCCAGCTCGTGTGGTGGCTGAACAGGACGAACAGCTCGTCGGTGACGGCCTGGGTCTGCCGGAAGCCGAAGACGTCGTAGTAGCGGGAGCTGTTGCGGCGCAGGGTCTTCTCCAGCCACCGGTACTGGTGCAGGCCGATGGAGCCGTCCGCGAACCCGGCGGTGGTCGTGGTGTCCAGGCTGATGCCGGTGACGCCGGGCGCGATGCGGAACGTGTAGAAGACGTCCACGCCGTCGGCGTTGTCCGGGGTGAACCCGTGGCCGACCGGTCCGGGGCCGGTGTTGCGCGGGTCGAGGTGGGCCTGGACGAACCCGGCGGTGCTGAACGGCCTGCGCCGGGCGTCCGGCGTGACGGTGCGGACCAGACCGGCGTTGGCCGCCAGCACGGCCGCCGCGTCGCCCACGTGGGCGGGGTCGGTCATGGCGCGGGCGATCCGGGCGGAGTCGGCGTCCGGGAACCCCATGACCTTGTGGCGGCCGGTGTAGAGGGCGTCGATGAAGGGGATGCCGTCGGGGAGCGAGCCGACCACGCTGTCGTCGTGGTTGCCGAACGTGCAGTACCACGGGATGCGCAGGCCGGGGCTGTCGAACGGACGGAGGGCGGCGTCCAGCAGGTTCGGGACGCGCGGGAAGCCCTTGGCCTTGTAGTCGTCCACGAGGGCGCTCTCGGGGTTCCAGTAGGCCTTGACGCCGGAGTTCTGCACGCCTTCGTACCGGGAGTCGCCGGTGTTGGCCGTGATCCGCCCGCCGTTGAGGACGGTGAGGAACCAGTCCAGCTCGACCTGCTCGTGGTTGTCGGTGTTGTCGCCGGTGGTCATCATGAAGTCGATGGGACGCCCGGTGAACGGCCCGCCGGCCAGCGCGTTGACCTTGCGCACCAACGCGGCCGACGTGTGCTGAGCGAGCGTCTCGTGCGCGCGGAACGCCCCGGCCCCCAGGAGCGGGTGCGTGTACTCGAACCGGGCAGGACTCTGCGCGTCGACCATGTGCATGTCGGTGAACTGCACGAAACACGCCAACGCCCGCCGCCGGTCGACCCGCCCGGCGTCGGGGACGGCAATGTCCCCGCGCACCACCAACGGCCACCCGGGCCCAGCCGCGAGCCTGCGGTACCCGGTGGCGCCGACGGGCATCGCGGCACGGTCCAACGTGGTGCCGGTGGCGACGGCGGAGGCGGGCACCCCACCCCACAGGACCGCCACACCCGCGACCCCGGCCGCCTGGAAGAAACGCCGTCGGTTGATCCCCGCCATCGACCGCTCCTCACCTCGAATTGGTGAAAGAGTTTCACGATTTGCGGTGGGGAGTCACCAACACCGGGTGAAGTGCGGCCGAACGAGCGAAGACGATCGGCAGGTAGATCGTTGGAAGGCCGACGACTAGGACTGGGGCCAGTCGAACGTCACGGTCACCGGCGCGTGATCCGACCACCGCTCCCCATAAGAAGCAGCGCGTTCCACCACCGCGGACCGCGATCCCCGTCCTTATGCGTGGGAATCAGGCCGCGTACAGCTCTTCCTTGGTCTCCATCACTCGCTGCCGGAAGTACGGGTTGCGGATGCTGGAACCGCTCACGAGATCGACGGGTCGGCCGAAGATCTGCTCCAGCCCTTCCTTCAGGGCGAAGTAGCTGCCGAAGTAGTCGAAGCCCGGTCCGGCGTCGAACTCCACGAGAACGTCCACGTCACTGGACACCACGTCGAACGAGTCACCGACAGCGGACCCGAACACGTCGAGGCGACGAACGCCCAACACGCGACACAGGTCCTCGACCTCGGGCAACTTGGCCGCGATGATCTCGTGCACTCCCGTCACCTCCTGGCCACGATTGTGCCCGATCTCAGGTCCTCGGCCAGTCAAAACTCACCGTGACCGGCGCATGGTCCGACCACCGCTCACCATAGGAAGCGGCCCGCTCCACCACCGCGCCGGTAGCCGTGGCCGCGATCCCGTCCGTCCCGACGACCAGGTCGATCCGCCACCCGGAGTCGTTGTCGAACGCCTTCCCCCGGTAAGACCACCACGAGTACGGCCCCACGGCGTCGGGATGCAGGGAGCGCACCACATCCACGTACCCGGACGAGAACACCTCGGACAGCCAAGCCCGCTCCGAAGGCAGGAACCCCGACGACTTCTGGTTGGTCTTCCAAGCCTTCAGGTCCGCCTCGCGGTGCGCGATGTTCCAGTCGCCGCACACCACGACCGCACGCCCGTCCGCCGCCGCCTTCTCCCGCAACTCCACCAGGTACGGCAGGAACGCGGCCATGAACCGCTCCTTCTCGTCCTGCCGGGGCGTGCCGACGTCGCCGCTCGGCAAGTACAGGCTCGCCACCACCACGGACGGCAGCTCCACCTCCACGTACCGCCCGGAGTGCTCGAACTCGGGGGCCCCGAAACCGATCCGGACCGCCTCGGGCGCCTGCCGGGTCAGCACGGCGACCCCGTTGCGCCCCTTGACCTCCGAGTGCGCGTGCGCCACGTGCCACCCCTCGGGCGACCGGACGTCGTCGCTGAGCTGGCCCGGCTCGGCGCGCACCTCCTGGATGCACACGACGTCGGCGGACGTCGCGGCCAGCCACTCCAGGTAGCCCTTCTTGGCGGCAGCCCGCAGGCCGTTGACGTTCACGGTGGACACGGTGAGCACGGGACAGCAGCCTAGTGCCGTTCGGCGACGGCCCAGCCGTGCGGGTAGGACGCGCCGCACCCGACGCAGGACGCCTCCAGACCTAGCTG
Source organism: Actinosynnema sp. CS-041913 (assembly GCF_050942485.1). Lineage (NCBI taxonomy): Bacteria > Bacillati > Actinomycetota > Actinomycetes > Pseudonocardiales > Pseudonocardiaceae > Actinosynnema > Actinosynnema sp. CS-041913. Next base: position 8,509,436 of record NZ_CP192037.1, read on the forward strand.
CCACACCAGCGGGCTGCTACCACCCGGTGACGGCACCCCGCGCAGCGCGTGCCCGTCCAACTCCGCGCGCAGCTCCGGCCATTCGGGCGCACACGCGCACGTGGTGACCGCGTTCCGGCGCGTGGAGCGCCATCGGAAGAACATGCCGACCATCACACCACCACGGCCGGCCGCTCCACGACCCACCCGCTGCCGGAGCGCCTCACCCGCAGTCGCTGTCCGAGGTCGGCGTGATGAAGTCGTTGTTCACCCACTGCCCGTCCTTCAGCAGCCGGAACCCGTTCTCGATCCTCCGGTCGGCCTCGACCACGGTGTCCCGCGGGATCGTCGAGACGATCGGCTGGGTGTCCGCCGGCCCGGCCCGCACGTTGAGGATGTCGGCGGTCACGGTGACCCGGCACGCCTTGCCCGTGCCCGCCTCCCCCAGCGGCTTGCCGCCGTTGGCGACGTACATCGCCCCCGCCACACCCAGCACCCCGATCACGATCAGCCCGCGCACAGGAATCCCGAACATCGCCACGCCTCCCGACACCGCTCCTGAGGTGCAGATATAGCGCGACAACCAGCCCCGCAGCAGGTCCGGGACGCGATTCCACCCCGCAGGGGAACCGACCGGGTGACGCCGACTACCCGCCGGTGCGACCCGACCCGCCGGAACGGCGAAGGGGACCGCCCGAAAGCGGTCCCCTCCACAGCACCGGCCTGGGCCGGTCCGGCGACGGCGGTCAGCCGGCCATGCGCTTCTGCAGGTTCTCGTCCAGCGTGCCGAGGAAGTCCTCGGTGGTCAGCCACTCCTGGTCCGGTCCGACCAGCAGGGCCAGGTCCTTGGTCATCCGACCGCTCTCGACGGTCTCGATGATGACCTGCTCCAGCGTCTCGGCGAAGCCCGTCACCTCGGGGGTGCCGTCCAGCTTGCCGCGGTGCTTCAAGCCACCGGTCCACGCGTAGATCGACGCGATCGGGTTCGTGGAGGTCGGCTTGCCCGCCTGGTGCTGGCGGTAGTGCCGGGTCACGGTGCCGTGCGCCGCCTCGGCCTCGACGGTGCGGCCGTCCGGCGTCATCAGGACCGACGTCATCAGGCCCAGCGAGCCGAAGCCCTGCGCCACGGTGTCGGACTGGACGTCGCCGTCGTAGTTCTTGCAGGCCCAGACGTAGCCGCCCTCCCACTTCAGCGCCGCCGCGACCATGTCGTCGATCAGGCGGTGCTCGTAGGTGAGGCCGGCGGCGTCGAACTTGTCCTTGAACTCGGACTCGAAGACCGCCTGGAAGATGTCCTTGAACGCGCCGTCGTACGCCTTGAGGATCGTGTTCTTGGTCGACATGTACACCGGGTAGTTCCGCTGCAGCCCGTAGGCGAACGAAGCCCGCGCGAAGTCCTCGATGGACTTGTTGAAGTTGTACATGCCCATCGCCACGCCGCCGTCGGGGCCGTAGTTGGCCACCACGTGCCGGATCGGCTCGGAGCCGTCCTCGGGCGTGTACGTGATCGTCAGCTCACCCGCGCCGGGCACCTTGAAGTTGGTGGCCTTGTACTGGTCGCCGTGGGCGTGGCGGCCGATGATGATCGGCTTGGTCCAGCCCGGCACCAGCCGCGGGATGTTGGAGATGATGATCGGCTCGCGGAACACGACGCCGCCGAGGATGTTGCGGATCGTGCCGTTCGGCGAGACCCACATCTTCTTGAGGCCGAACTCCTCGACCCGCGCCTCGTCCGGCGTGATGGTGGCGCACTTGACGCCCACGCCGTGCTTCTTGATGGCGTGCGCGGAGTCGACGGTGACCTGGTCGTCGGTGGCGTCCCGGTGCTCGATGCCCAGGTCGTAGTACTCCAGGTTGACGTCCAGGTACGGGTGGATCAGCTTGTCCTTGATGAACTGCCAGATGATCCGGGTCATCTCGTCGCCGTCGAGTTCGACGACGGTCCCCTGAACCTTGATCTTGCCCATACTCAGGGCGCTCCTCTCGCGACGATGCAAGCAAGACAAGCGTACTGCTATGTCCGGCCGCTGGTGACCCACCCGACTCAAATGGGAACGGGGTCACAATGCCTTAGCCTCCACTCACGATCTTGGAGGGGGCACCATGTCGACCGGACCGACGCACGCCATGAGCGGCTTGCTGGCTTGGGCGGCGGTGACCGCGCTCGCCGACAACCATCCCATCGGCCAGCTCAGTCCGCAGAGCTGGGCCGTCGGCGCGGTGCTGGCGACCGGCGCGGCGCTGCTGCCGGACCTGGACCACCCGTCGTCGACGATCTCCCGGACGTTCGGCCCGATCAGCCAGGGCGCGTCGGCGGCCATCAACACCATCAGCTCGTTCGTCTACCGCACCACCCGCACCCGCAGGGACTCCAACCGCGACGGCGGGCACCGGGGGCTCACCCACACGCTGGCGTTCGCCCTGGCGGCGGCCGTGGGGACGACCGCCGTGGTCCAGCAGTCGCAGAAGTGGGCGCTGCCGGCGCTCATGTTCGTGTTCGCGGGCCTGGCCGTGCGCGGGATCATGAACGACTGGTGCCCGCAGCGGGACGCCCTGCTGATCACCGTGGTGTCCGCCGCGATCACCGGCCTGTGCCTGGCGTGGACGGCGCGGACCCCGGCCAGCGCGGCGGCGTGCGGGGTGGCGGTCGGCATCGGCTGCGTCGCGCACTACATGGGGGACGCGATCACCGAGCAGGGCTGCCCGATCCTGTGGCCGATCCCGCTGGCGGGCAAGACCTGGTTCCCGGTGGCCCCGCCGAAGATCCTCCGCATGCAGACCGGCGGAACCGTGGAAATGGCGGTTGTGGGACCATTGATCACGATTCTGTCCGTCTGGCTGTCCGCGGCGGCGCTCCAGCAGGCGGGCGCGCTGCCGTTCCTGACGGGCTTCGATCTGCTCCCGATCTAGATTTCGGACAACAGCCATTCGTAGGCTACCTGGACCTCACCCGATCGGACTAGCCTCGCCGGGAGCCGCGGCCAAGCCCGGCGGGCTCGTCCTCCCGGAAGGCGCAGGAACGATCTTCGTGGACGTCCGATGACAACCTGGCTCGGCCTGAACGCGGGTCACGACGACCCCGGCACAGCGGACAAGACCGCGGTGGCGCTGTACGAGTCGCTGCTGTTCCACGCCCACGTGGTGTGCGTGCACGCGGTGGGCGACCACCACGCGATGTCGTTCCGCCTGACCGACGACCCGTCCGAGAACACGGTGTCGACCCTCATCGAACGCGGCTACGGGGTGGCGGTCCACCACGGCAGGCTGCAACGCCTGGCCGGCCCGGAACCCCTGGCCAGGGGCGCCCTGCGGGCCGCCATGGCGCACCGGGACCGCAAGGAGGGCAGAGCCCTGCGCTTCCCGGGCCAGCGGTCCCTGCGCGGCCGGTACGGCGTGTCGGACATCCTGGCGTTCAGCGCGATAGAGGACGTCGTGCCGCACGGCATCAAGAGCGTGGACGCGCGCGGCGACCTGCAGCCGTCGTTCGTCAACGGCCGCCTGGTGCTGAGCTGCGACTAGGCCGACGGCGGCCTGGTCTCAGCCGTGACCAGGCCGACGGCCGCCCGGTGCCCGGCTGCGACTAGCCGGGGTGCGCGCCCACGGTGTCCCGGATCTGCCCGCCCAGCCGGTCGGCACTGCGGGCGCAGTGGGCGCAGCAGAAGAACCGCCCCTCCACCTCGACCCCGTGCCCGAGGATCCGGCAGTCGCAGTGCTCGCACCTCGGCGCCAACCGCTGGATCGCGCACTCGAAACTGTCGAACGTGTGCACCCCGCCACCGACGGTCCGCACCTCGAACGCCATCCAATAGTCGTTCCCGCAGACGTCACAAGTCGCCATGGGCGCACCCTGCAACACCCCCACGCCCCCGGCAACTCGAACCGACGACAGCGGACCAGGCCGGACTCGAACCGGCGTCCTCCCGAGTCCGAACGACACGGGCGCGTCAACCACTGCGCTACAGGTCCACGACGAGCCGGGCCGGACTCGAACCGGCGTCCTCCCCCATCGCATGAGGGCGCGACAACCACTGCGCTACCGGGCTCGTCCCAACCCTAACCACCACCCCGCGCCCGAAGACAGTGCCGAACCAACGGCCGAACCAACGGCCTGACCCCGGGCCGCTAAGGTCTGCCGGGTGCGCGGGGTCGACTACTACGAGCTCCTCGGGGTGGGCCGCAACGCGTCCACAACGGAGATCAAATCCGCCTACCGGTCGCTGGCCAAGGTCATGCACCCCGACGCGGGCGGCTCGTCACTGACCTTCCGCATGCTCCAGGAGGCCTACGACACGCTCCGCGACCCGACCCTCCGCCGCGACTACGACCGGGGCTGGTCGTTCACCCGTCCGCACTCACCGACGGCGCCGACCCGCCCGCCACGCACCGGCCGGACGGGCAGGCTGCGCAACTTCGGCGAGGACCCGGACTTCGTGCCCCCGAAGCCGTCCGTCGACCCGGACAGCCTCCCCTGGTGGCACCTGGTCGACGTGGCGCAGCGCGTCCGCTACGCGCCGGCCGCCGGTCCCGGACACGCGCCGGCCCTGGCCGCGCTCTGCGGGTGGTTCTTCCTCCTGCTGCCGGTGATCGCGGTCGACTTCTCGCCGTTGACGCTGACCCTGTGGCTGCTGGTGGTCGCCGCGGCGGCGGTGGCCGCGTTCCGTCTCGTGCGCCGCTACCTGACCGCGACCAAGGCGGACCGGCGATTCGCCACCGAGGTCGACGCGGGCGCGGTCCACGGCACCACCGACGACCGCCCGTGCGAACGACTCACCGCGGACCTGCTCAGCCGGTACCTGACCCGCCTGCCCGGCGCCCGGATCTTCCACGGCCTCGCCTGGCCGGGCTCGGTGTTCGCCGACGTCGACCACGCCGTGCTCTGCGGGCGCAGACTGGTGCTGATCGAGTCGAAGTCCTGGCTGCCGGGCCACTACGCGGCCGAGGACGACGGCACGCTGTGGCGCAACGGCCACCCGTTCCGCGGTGGTGGCATGCGCCTGCCCCGCAGCCTGGCCGTGTACCGGAAGCTGCTGCCGTGGCTGGACATCCGCACCGTGCTGCTGGTCTACCCGAGCCGCGCCGGCGAGATCACCACCGAGGAACCCGCCGACACCCTGATCCCGCCGATGACCCCCGCGCAGTTCGTGGCCGAGGTCGGCGACTGGCTGGCCGAGGACCCGGCCACCGTCGACCGCGAGGCGCTGCGCCTGCTGGTGGCCCAGGTCGTGCCCATCACCCGCGCGAGCTGAACCGGGACGGAGCCACCCGGACGCGGGACGGAGCAGCCGAATGGCCGCTGCCGGCGGCGCGACCGGCGGGCTACGTTCTGCGGATCTTGACCCGCGGTGGGAGGAGCCCGAATGAAGGTGGACGTCTTCAACGAGATCCAAGACCCCCGCCCGTGGTCGGAAGGCCACCAGCACACGCGCCTCAACCAGGCCCTGGAGCAGGCGAAACTCGCCGACGAACTGGGCTACGGCTGCTGGTGGCAGGTGGAGCACCACGGCGCGGAGGAGTTCAGCCTCTCGTCCGCCCCGGAACTGCTGCTGGCGGCCATCTCGCAGCACACCTCCCGCATCCGCCTCGGCCACTCGGCCGTCCTGGCGCCGGCGAAGTTCAACCACCCGATCCGGGTAGCCGAACGGGCCGCCGTGCTGGACCACCTCAGCAACGGCCGCCTGGAACTCGGCCTCACCCGGTCGACCGCCCCGGAGTGGCGGCTGTTCGGCATCGACCCGGGTGACGTGCGGCGCCAGACGCAGCAGGCGTTCGAGATGGTGCCGAGGATGTGGACGCAGGACCGGTTCTCGTACTCCGGCGAGGACTTCGAGATCCACGACGTGCCGATCGTCCCGAAACCCCTGCAACAGCCCCATCCTCCGCTGTGGCAGGCGGCGGCGACGCCCGCGTCGTTCGAGGAAGCGGGCCGGCGCGGGGTGGGCGTGCTCGGCACGACCATCTGGGAGCCGATCGAACGCGTGCGCCGCATGGTCGCCCTGTACCGCGACGCGGCGGCGGCGTGCACGGAGCCGGTGGGGTCGTTCGTCAACGACCAGGTCGCGTTCTTCACGTTCGTGCACTGCGCGGAAACCGACGAGCAGGCCGTCCGCAACGGCGCCGTGGCCGCAGCCGCCTGGTACACCGTGCAGGCGCTGAGGTTCTTCGAGGCGGCGGACACGTTCGTGGAAACCGTTGCGCACCAACAGAAACTGATGGCCGACCCGACGAGCGGCCGGACCGGCGACTTCCTCCGAGCGGAAGCCGCGGCGTTCACCGGCCCGAACCGCGCACAGCTAGTGATCGGCCGCGTGCTCCAGGGCGAGGACGTCCCCGACGAGGAGATCTTCGAGGCGCTGAACGAGCAGGACTCACTGATCGTCGGCAGCCCGGAAACGTGCCGGAAGAAGCTGCGCACCTACGCCGACCTGGGCATCGACCGCCTGATGGCGTTCCACCAAGTGGGCAACCTGTCCCACGAGGACGTGCTGACGAGCCTCAGACTGATCGGCGACCTGATCCCGGAATTCGCCTGACCTCAGACCGCCCGCAACAACACACCGACCAACCACCAGGCCAACCCGGCAACGACAACCTTGCCCACCAGCCCACGCACCCACCACCGAGTGAACCCGTCCCGCGCCCGGTTGCTCAACAACGTCCGCACCGACAGGTAGACGACGACCCCGGACACGTACCAGGCAACCGGCGCGGCGACCAGCATCAACACGAGCCCGGCCAACGCGCTACCGGGCGAGCGCGGGCCTTGGACGTACGGCAACACCACAACGCCGTTGGCGAGGACGAAACTCAGCACACCCCACACCCCGGCAGCCACCCGCGGCAGCCCACGACGAGGCAACGGCACAAACGCCGCCGGCGCGTGATACCAGTTGTAGATATCCCGCCCGGCCTGCTGGACGTGACTGCGGTCCGACGCCTGAGCCTGCTGGCTGACCTCGTCCGGCCCCTCGTCGCCCCTGCGCACCGTCGCACTCCCCTGAACACCTCCGGCAGGACGAAAACCATCCCACAAGATCCACCCCGCTTCGACCCACGCGCCGGCCTGGACCCAACCCGCTCCCCGCGCCTGACACGGGCACCGCTTGAGCGGTCGTGGGATGCTTCCGCCATGAGCCCGAAGGTGTGCCTGGCCCAGGACCAGCCGATGTCGGCCGCTAGTCAGCCAGGCACCCCTCCTCACGCCGCTTAGTTGTTCGGTTTGATTCACTCGACGGGTCGCGAACAACTGGAGCTAGTTGTTCGGTACAGTTCGAGAGGCTTGATCCGAACAACTTTCCAACATCTTGCACCAGGAAGCCCACAACAGCACCGCGCTCGAAGGCAACACCCTCGTCCTGCAGGAAGTCGAACGCCTGCTGGATGAAGGCCGCGCGGTGGGTGCGAAGCCACTCCGGGACTACATGGAAGTGCGCGGCTACGGTGACGCCGCACGATGGGTCTACGGACAAGCCCTCGACCCGGGCGACTGGCAGACAGGCGACCTCATCTCGCTGCAGGAGGTCCGCCACATCCACCACCTCTGCATGACCCCGGTGTGGACCATCGATCCCCACCCGCACGCGACCGATGGGGAGAGCCCCGGCAGCTTCCGGCGCCACGAGATCGCGGCCTTCCCCGGAGGCATGAAGCCGCCGTCCTGGACCGACGTGGACCACCTGATGCGCGACTGGGTCGGAGAGACCGGCAGTTTGCGCGCCACCAGCGACGAACCGCTTCCGGAAGCACTGGCCCGCGCCCACAACACCTTGGAACAGATACACCCCTTCCTGGACGGCAACGGAAGAGCGGGCCGACTGGTCCTCAACCTGTTGCTGGGACGCCTCGGCTATCCGCCCGCGATCATCTTCAAGAGGGATCGCGACAAATACCTCCAAGCGATGAGACGCGCGGACCGCGGCGAGCACGGCCCGCTCGGCGAACTGATCGCCCGCAGCGTCACGTCGAACCTGTACAAGTTCGTCATCCCAGCCGTCGCCGGCCCGGTGAAACTCGTGCCACTTGCGGCGCTCGCCACCAGCGACCTGACCGAGAACGCACTCCGAGTGGCCTCCATACGAGGCCGTCTACGTGCGATCAAGGGCGACGACGGGCTGTGGCGCAGCAGCAAGAAATGGGTCGACGACTACCGCCAAAACCGCCACCGCCGCCTCGGTGGGCCGTCCTCTTGACAATCCGAGGACTTCGGATCTGTGGAGTGACAGGATCTCATTTCGGAGACCACGAAGTCTTGGCCGAAGCCACCAAAAGTCACGCCGGCATCAAGAACAACCCTTCGACCCACACTTGGGCGTACGACATCGCACAGCGGGGGCTGCGAGCGAGGAACGCACCTGAAGCATGAGCGGCGTGCGCGTGAGAGCATCACCGCCATGAGCCCGAAGGTGTGCCTGGCCCAGAACCCGGAAGCGGACGAGCTGCTGGCCAACGACATGTTCGCCCTGCTCCTGGGGATGCTGCTGGACCAGCAGATCCCGATGGAGAAGGCGTTCAGCGGCCCGAAGGTGTTGGCTGACCGGCTCGGCGGGTTGTCGCCCGAGCTGATCGCCGAAGCCGACCCGGAGGAGTTCGCCGCCACCATGGCCGTGCCGCCCGCCGTGCACCGGTTCCCGGGGTCGATGGCCAAGAGGGTCCAGGCGTTGGCTCAAGCGGTCCTGGATGGGTATGGCGGGGATGTCGGGCGGATTTGGGGTGAGGGTGACGGGGCTGCTGTCTTGAAGCGGCTCAAGGGGTTGCCCGGGTTCGGGGAGCAGAAGGCGAAGATTTTCTTGGCTCTGTTGGGCAAGCAGTTCGGTGTCCGGCCGGACGGGTGGCGGGAGGCCGCCGGCGCCTACGGCGAGGACGGGTCGCGGCGGAGTGTCGCCGATGTCGTGGACGCCAAGTCGTTGGTCGAGGTCAGGGACTTCAAGAAGGCTGCCAAGGCCGCGGCCAAGCAGGGGTGATGTCGGGGGCTCGGGTTAGAGTCCCCGCGTGAAGCTGCGGGGGTTGGCCGATCTCACGCCGTTGGGGCAGGGCGGGTTCGCCACCGTCTACAAAGCCCGCCAGGTCCAGTTGAACCGGGACGTCGCCGTCAAGATCGACAACCGGGTGCTCCAGACCGAGCGTGACCGGCGGCGGTTCCTGCGGGAGGCCCATGCCGCCGCGCGGTTGTCCGGGCATCCGCACGTCGTCTCCGTGCACGACGCCGACTTCACGCCCCAGGGCACGCCTTACCTCGTCATGGAACTCTGCGCCGGCGGCTCCTTGGCCGACCTCATCCGGCGGGACGGGCCGTTGCCCGCCGACCGCGTCCGGCAGCTCGGTGTGCAGTTGGCCGACGCGTTGGCCGCCGCCCACGCGGAAGGGGTGCTGCACCGGGACATCAAGCCGGGCAACATCCTGCTCGACCGGTACGGGACCGCGAAGCTCGCGGATTTCGGGTTGGCCGCCTTGTTGGACGCCGAAGGCAGTTCCACCGTCACGCGGGACGCGTTGAGTCCGAGTTACGCCCCGCCCGAGGCGTTCGCGATGGCCCAGCCGACGCCGGCCGTCGACGTGTACGCGCTGGCCGCGACGCTGTACGACCTGTTGGCCGGCAAGCCGCCCCGGCCGGTGCCTTGGCCCATCGAGTCGTTCGACCACCTCGGTGAGGTGCTGCGGTCGCCGGTGCCCCCGGTGGCCGGGGTGCCGCGTGATCTGCACGAGACGCTGGTCCGGGCGCTCAACCCGGACATCTCATATCGGACGTCCAGTGCCGCGCGGTTGCGGGACGAGCTGAAGCAGGTCGCGCCCTGGCCCGCGCCTGTGCAGCCGGGGTTCACGCCTTTGCAGTCCGGACCCACACCGATCCAGGCCGGACCCACACCGATCCAGACCGGGCCCACCCCGCTCCAGTCGGGGCCTGGTCCGCACCAGTCCGCCGTGCCCAGACGGAAGCCGTGGCCGCTGGTGATCGCGGCGGCGGCGCTCGCGGCCGTGGTCGCGGTCGGCACGTGGTGGTGGACGACGAAAGACAAGGACTCCGGGAACGCCGGGAACGCGCCGACCGTCCAGGACGTCGCCGAGTCCGCCCCGCCGCGGCTCAAGGGGTGCGGCACGGGCTACTGCGTCGCCGAACCCACGTGCTACCACGGCGTCATCTCCATCGGCGGACGTGCCGCCACCGCGAGGCGCGCCGGGGACTGCTCCATCCCGCACTTCTGGGAGGCGTTCGCCGGCGGCTGGCTGTCCGGCTCGATCCCCCAGGTCGACAACGACGAGCTCGTCACCGCGCCCGAGGTCAAGGGCGTGTGCACGGCCGCAGCGATGAAGGCCAACACCCGCCCCACCGTGGACACGTCGACCTGGGAGATCACCGCCGTCGCGTTCAGCGAGGGCGACCGGAACTACTTCCACTGCTTCGCCAAGGACCCCGAAGTCGGTGAGACGACCACCAGCGCGTTCGGGTCGGAAGGGTCCTGAGGAGGCGCCGGCCGCAGCGCGAAGACCAGCAGCACCAGCGCGGCCACGGCGAGCAGCGACGCGATCGGCGCCAGCGGCAGCAGGCCGACCGAGCTGATCACCACGCCGCCGACCACACCGGACAGCCCGACGCCCAGGTAGATCGCGGACGCGTTCAGGGACAGCAGCAGGCCGCTGTTCGCGGGCGCCAGCTCGATCAGCCACGCCTGGATCGGCGGGTTGGACGCCCAGGTCAGCGCGCCCCACACGAACAGCGCCACGGCCGCCCCCACGACGGTGGTCAGGGTCAGCGGCAACGTCGCCAGCACCACGATGAAGAAGCTGAACAGCACCACGAGCAGTTTGCGGGTGTCGAACCGGTCGGTCAGTCGGCCCGCCGCCCAGTTGCCGAACGCCCCGCCGACGCCGTACGCCACGAGCAGCGCGCTGATCACCGCGCCCTCCACGTGCGCGGTGGCGGTGAGCAGCGGCGCGATGTAGTTGAACACCGCGAACACCGACAGGCACGCGAGCACGGTCAGCGCCAGCACCATCACCACACGCCGGTCCGCAGCGGGCGCGAAACGCTCCCGCAGGCTCACCGCAGGCGGCGGGTCCACGCGTGGCAGGCCGACGCGCACGGCGACGGCGGCGACCGCCGTGATGGCCGCGATCAGCCCGAACACGCCCTGGTAGCCGAGCGGACCGCCCAGCAGGTTGCCCGCCGGGATGCCCAGTACCAGCGAGAACGTCAAACCGCCGAACACCAGCGCGACGGCGCGGCCACGGCGGTCCGGCGGGCTGAGCACGGTCGCCACGAGTGTCGCGCCGGGCGTGTAGACGGCCGCGCCGAGGGCGCTGATCACGCGTGCCACCAGCAGCAACGGGTAGTTCGGGGCGAGTGCGGCGAGCAGGTTGCCCACGGCCGAGACGCCGAGCGCGACGACGAGCAGGGTGCGGCGTTCCCACCGGCCGGTGACGGCGGCGAGCAGGGGCGACGAGATCGCGTAGGCGATGGCGAACGCCGTGAGCAGTTGCCCCGCGGTGGCTTCCGAGACGTGCAACTCCCGGCTCACGGCGGGCAGGATGCCGGAGACGATGTACCCGCTCGTGCCGATGGCGAACGCCCCGGCTGTGAGCAGGTAGGTGCGGGCAGACATGTGGATTCCCCCGGTGGAGTGATGTTCCATGGCGACCGTACTACGACAACAGTCGAAGTTCGATACTTCTCGTACTATGAAACGCATGCAGAGCGTCCTCCCTCATCCCGCGCGTGACGAGATCCGGATAGAGGCTGTGCTGTCCGCCCTCGCCGACCCGGTGCGGCTGCGCATCGTCCGCGCGCTCGCGGAGTGCGAGGACGGCATCTCGTGCGGGGTGCTGGACCTGGGCGTCGCCGCGTCCACGCTCACCCACCACGTGCGCACGTTGCGGGAGGCGGGCGTCGTGCACGTGAGGCCCCGCGGGACGTCCCGGATCAGCAGTCTGCGCCGCGATGATCTGAACGCCCTCTATCCCGGCCTGCTCGACGGGGTCCTGGCCGCGCCGCACTAGACCTCCGGGCCGCGCCGCGGAAATTGGTTTGCGCGGGTTCCTAAGGTTGTTAGACGTGCGCGCTTACGCGCAACTCGCGCTCGCCGGATTCCGCCGTTACTCCACCTATCGACAAGCGATGTTCGCGGGCTTGGCCGCGAACGTCATGTTCGGCATGCTCCGCACCGCGGTGATGATCGCGGCGGTCGGGGCGGCTCCCATTGCCGGGTACGACGTGCCCGCCGCCGTCGCGTACGTGTGGCTGGGGCAGGGTCTGGTGGCGTTCGTCCAGCTCTGGAACGATTCCCGGCTGGCCGAGCGCATTCGCAGCGGTGATGTCGTGGTCGACCTCTACCGGCCCTGGCACCTCCAGGCCGCGCTGTTCGCCGAGGACGTGGGGCGGGCCGGTTTCTGCGTGTTCGTGCGGCTGGCGCCGCCGATCCTGATCGGCGCGCTGGTCTTCCCGTTCCACTGGCCCGAGCCCGGCACCTGGCCGTTGTTCGCGATCAGCGCCGTGCTGGCGCTGGTGGTCAGTTTCGGGTTGCGGTTCCTGGTCAACGCCACCGCGTTCTGGCTGCTGGACAGTCGTGGCGTGACCACCATCTACATGGTGTCGACCAACGTCTTCTGCTTGAGCGTGCCGTTGGCGTTCTTCCCCGACTGGGCTCAGGACCTGTTGTGGGCGACTCCTTTCCCGACCGTCATCCAAGCGCCGATCGACGTCTACCTGAACCACGGTCCACAGTGGACCGTGCTGGCGCACCAGGCTTTCTGGGCGGTCGCGGTGTCGGTCGCCGGGCACCTGGTGCTGCGCCGGGCCGTGCGGAAGCTGGTGGTGCAGGGTGGGTGACCGGGTCTACCCGAAGCTCATCGGGGCGCGGTTGCGCGGCCAGGTGTCGTACCGGGCCTCGTTCGCGCTGGAGTGCGTCGGGCAGGCGTTCGCCCAGGCGATGGAGCTGGTGATCATCCTCGTGGTGTTCCACCGGATCGACGCGCTGGGCGGGTTCTCCGCGTCCGAGGTGGTCCTGATGTACGCCATCGCGGCCACCGCGTTCGGGATCGCGGACCTGGTCGCCGGGCAGCTCAACGAGCTGCCGGACTACATCCGGACCGGCAAGTTCGACGTGCTCCTGTTGCGGCCCTTGGGAACCCTGCCGCAGATCGTGGTGTCGGACGTCCGGTTGCGGCGGTTGGGACGGGTCGCCGCCGGCGTGGTGACGCTGGTGTTCGCCTTGACGCACAACGACATCGCGTGGTCACCGTGGACGGCGTTGCTGGTCGTGGTCGCGCCGCTGGCCGGCGCGGTGATCTTCTCGTCGGTCTGGGTGGTGGCCTGCGCCGTCTGCTTCTGGCTGGTCGAGGCGCAGGAGCTGGCGAACACCGTCACCTACGGCAGCAACGCGTTCACCTCCTACCCGATCACCGTGTACTCCGGGTGGTTGCGGCGGTTCATGGCGTTCGTGGTGCCCGGCGCGTTCGTCGCCTACTACCCCGGCTTGGCCCTGCTGGACCGCGCCGACCCGTTGGGCGGGCCCGCTCTCCTCGGCTGGATCTCACCTCTCGTCGCACTCGCCGCCGCCTGCGTGGCCGGGCTGGTGTGGCGCTCCGCCGTTCGCCACTACCGAGGGACCGGGTCATGATCGAAGTGCGGGAGCTGCGCCGGGAGTTCACGGTCACCACCAAGGCCGGGCGCTTCCGGCGGACCAGGCGGACGGTCCGCGCGGTGGACTCGGTGTCGTTCGACGTCGCCGCCGGCGAGGCCGTGGGGTACGTCGGGCCCAACGGGGCCGGGAAGTCGACCACCATCAAGATGCTCACCGGCATCCTGGTGCCGACCTCCGGGCACGTGCGGGTGTCCGGCGTCGCCCCCTCCCGGTCGCGGCGGGAGCTGGCGCGGCGGATCGGCGTGGTGTTCGGGCAGCGCAGCCAGCTCTGGTGGGACCTGCCGCTGCAGGACAGCTTCGACCTGCTGCGGGCGATCTACCGGGTGGGCGCGGGCGACTACGCGCGGCGGTTGCGGGAGTGCGTCGAGCTGCTGGAGCTGTCCGCGTTCCTGGACACGCCGGTGCGCCAGCTTTCCCTGGGGCAGCGGATGCGCGGCGAGGTGACCGCCGCCCTGCTGCACGGGCCCGAGCTGCTGGTGCTGGACGAGCCGACCATCGGGCTCGACCTGGAGTCCAAGGAGCGGCTGCGCGAGTTCCTGGTCGACCTCAACACCTCGCGCGGCACCACGCTGCTGCTGACCACGCACGACCTGGACGACATCGAACGGCTCTGCCCGCGGCTGGTGGTGATCGACCGGGGCACGGTGCTGGCGGACGGGCCGTTGGAGGAGCTGCGCGCCGAGGTCGCGCCGGAGCGGGTGCTGGTGGTGGACCTGGAGAAGCCGGCCGACCCGCTGGCCGACCTGCCCGGCGTGGTGGCGGTGCGGACCGAGCTGGGCGGGTTGCGACAGCACCTCGCGTTCCGCCGGGCCGACACCACCGCGGCGGCGCTGATCGCGGCCGTCGCGGCGCGGGCCGAGGTGCACGACCTCGTCGTGGAGGAACCCGAGATCGACGATGTGGTGCGCAGGCTCTACGCGCGTCGGTAGAGTCGGGCGAAACGGTCATCGAGCAAGTCGAGTCACACGGGAGTAGCCATGCGCGCAGGTCGTCCGGTCGCCACCATCCTGCTGGCGCTGGGACTCGTCGGCGCGGTGTCCGGGTGTGGGGCGGTGCAGCAGGCGAACGACACCGCCAACCAGGTCGGGGCCGCCGCCGACAAGGCGCAGCTATGCGTCGAGGCGCTCTCGCTGGCCGGGTTCACGCCGAACGTGAGCGACCCGCAGAAGGCGCTGGACGAGACCCAGGCCAAGGCGGAGGAGCTGAACAAGCTCGCGGAGAAGGCGGGCGACGCCACGCTCAAGGACGCCATCAACGGCGTCTCGGACACCATGTCCAACGTGACGCTGAACGACCTGGACCCGACGCGGCTCGCCGACTGGACCCAGAAGAAGGTGGACCAGGTCGCCAAGCTGTCCGCCGCCTGCGGCTGACCCGTACGGGTCGCGCGCTGAGCGGAATTGCCAGGCTGTCGGTACCTTCGGAACCGTCCTAAGCTCTGACGCACCGGAGGTGTTGCAGATGCACGCGACAGTAGGTGACCGGTTGCACGTCCACAGCCGCGCGGTGGGTCTCGACGAGAGGATCGGCGAGATCGTGGAAGTCCGCGGGCAGGAAGGTGCTCCGCCGTACCTGGTCCGCTTCTCCGACGGCCACGAAGGGCTGGTCTACCCCGGCCCGGACAGCCTGGTCGAGCCCCGGACCGGCGACTAGCCGTTCGACACCGGGTATCCACCTCGGCGCGGCACGGGCCGTGCCGGGGCAGACCCCTGTCCTCGGTGCGGCACAGGCCGTGCCGGGTAGACCCTATGTCGGCCGACCGGGCGCGGGGGCCGCGCTGTCACCCGTTCGGGTGGAGTACCGCGTCGGCCGGTCGGTTGCCCGCGCCCTCGGCGGCGCGGCGCGTCAGCCGAGGATCGTGGTGATCAGCTCGTCGGCCAGGGCCGGGGTCGCGGCGGCGATGCCGGACCAGCGGCGGGACAGGTCGAGGTCGAAGGTCAGCGGGCGGCCGTGCAGGTCGAGCAGCGCTCCGCCGGCCGCGGGCACCGTGACCAGGGCGGCGATCAGGTCCATCAGGCGGTGGGTGTCCGAGCCGGGATCGGCGAACGCGTCCACCGCGCCCTCCGCCACCAGCATGGTCTCCAGGCAGGTCGTGCACAGGATCCGGATGCGGTCGGCGGTGTTCGCCAGCCGCATCCAGGCGTCCTCGGTGCCGCGCTTCGGACGCATCATGCAGAGGGACGCGCCCTTGAGCCGCGTGCGGCCGGACGTGCGGAACGGGGTCGGCTGACCGGCCTTGGCCGACCAGGCGCGGCCGGTGTCGAACCAGACCGTGAGCGCTTCGACCGGTTCGGTGTCGATGACCAGCGCGCCCGCGAAGCAGGACAGCGGGACGCCGACGGCCGCGTTCGCCGAGCCGTCCACGGGGTCGATGACGAGGGTGGCGGCGGAGCCGTTGTCCACGAACCCGGCTTCCTCCGACAGCAGGTTGACGCCGGCATTCGTCGCCGCCTCGACGATCGCTGCCTCAACTATCTCGTCCACCCGCATCGTGGGAGTGCCGTCGGCGCCGTCGGCGACCTCTTCACGCAGTTCGGCACGGGTGTGTAGCTGCCGGGCTTCCTGATACGCGCGGGATGCCGCACGTGCGGTTGCCGCGAGCGCGGGGTGGACGTCTTGCGTGAGTTCGGGCTCCGGGACGGGCCACGGGTTCTTGGTCACGACCACGAGCCAACCACCACGCGAGGTCGCGTCGGTAGGTCGCCGCCCATTTCCCGGCGATCACGCTTTTCGATCGCCGGGAAATCGGCGGCGAACTGCCGACTCCCCGGCGACCTCGCCCGACCTGGCGGAGCCAGGTCAATCCAACTCAGATCAGACCTAGGGCCTTGACTGCGTCGCGCTCCTCGACCAACTCGTTCACCGAGGCGTCGATGCGGCCACGGGAGAAGTCGTCGATCTCCAGGCCCTGCACGATCTCGTACTTGCCGTCCTTGGCCGTCACCGGGAAGGACGAGATCAGGCCCTGCGGCACGCCGTAGGAGCCGTCCGACACGACCGCCGCCGACGTCCAGTCGCCCTCGGCGGTGCCGTTGACCCAGGTGAAGACGTGGTCGATGGCCGCGTTCGCCGCCGACGCCGCCGAGGACGCGCCCCGCGCCTCGATGATCGCCGCGCCGCGCTTCGCCACGGTCGGGATGAACTCGCCCTCCAGCCAGGCCTGGTCGTTCACGGCCTGCGCGGCGATCCGGCCGTTCACCTCGGCGTGGAACAGGTCCGGGTACTGGGTCGCCGAGTGGTTGCCCCAGATGGTGAGCTTCTTGATGTCGGTCACCGACACGCCCAGCTTCTTCGCAAGCTGCGACAGCGCCCGGTTGTGGTCCAGGCGGGTCATCGCGGTGAAGCGCTCGGCCGGCACGTCCGGCGCGTGCTGCTGAGCGATGAGGGCGTTGGTGTTGGCCGGGTTGCCGACCACCAGCACGCGCACGTCGTCCGCCGCGCCCGCGTTGATCGCCTCGCCCTGCGGCTTGAAGATGCCGCCGTTGGCCTCCAGCAGGTCGCCCCGCTCCATGCCCTTGGTGCGCGGGCGGGCGCCGACCAGCAGCGCCACGTTGACACCGTCGAACGCCGTCTTGGCGTCGTCGGTGATGTCGATGCCGGACAGCAGAGGGAACGCGCAGTCGTCCAACTCCATCGCGGTGCCCTCGGCGGCCTTCACCGCCTGCGGAATCTCCAGCAGGCGCAGGCGGACCGGCACATCGGGGCCCAGCAGGTGGCCGGAGGCGATGCGGAACAGCAGTGCGTAGCCGATCTGGCCGGCCGCACCGGTGACGGTGACGTTCACGGGCGTGCGGGTCATGAGCCTTCCCGAATGACGATCCAATGGCTTCAGTCCTCGGGCACGACCACTAGGCAGGCTGCACCTGTCAGCGGCGGTCTCTACTCCGGGACCGGCGCATCGGGCGGTTTGCCCGACGCGGTGAGGTTACCAACCGTTGAACGATGACAAGGTGTGACAGTGGACATCATCGAGGCGGACGAGGACTACAGCGACACCGTGCTGGCCGGACAGCGGTGGGAAGGGCGTTCCTTCCTGCGGTGCGACTTCACCGAAGCGGACCTGCGGGGACTGGTGACGTCGGGGTGCACGTTCACCGAGTGCCGGTTCGACCGCACGGACCTGGGTGACTCTTCGCACACCGCGACGGCGTTCCGGTCGTGCCGGTTCACCGGGGCGGTGCTGGCGTCGGCGTCGTTCCGGTCGTGCACGTTGCTGGGTTCGACGTTCGTGGACTGCGCGCTGCGGCCGATCTCGCTGGAGGAGACGGATCTCACGCTGGTCGGGCTGTCGCAGGCGTTGTTGCGGAAGGCGGAGCTGCGCGGTCTGCGGCTGCGCGAGGCCAACTTCGAGAGCGCCGACCTGCGCGACGCGGACCTGCGGGACGCCGACCTCACCGGGGCCCGGTTGCGGGACTGCCGGTTCGAGGGCGCGGACCTGCGCGGCGCGCGGTTGAGCGCCGACGGGCTGGTCGCGGGCAACCTGCGCGGGGCGCGGGTGGACCTGGAGACCGCCGTGGCCTTCGCCGCCGCGCACGGGCTGCGGGTGGACTAGGGGGTCGGGGCCTCCTGGTTCGCGACCTCCACCAGGACGCCGTCGGCCAGCATGTCCTCGACCGACTTCGGCATCAGGTAGGCGGTGCCGCCGCCGGGCTGCTCGAACCACGGCACCGCGACGCCGGTCAGCACCTCGACCGGGCGGCGCAGGCGGTACACGCGGTAGGGGCGGTTGATCCACGACGGGACCAGGGAGCGTTCCGGGAACGGGGTGCCGGCGGCGTAGACCAGGTTGCCGTTGCCGTCGCCGAAGCGGTCGACCTCCATGCCGGCGGGCAGCTCGACCATCTGCTTGTGGCGGAAGAGGGTGAGCGGGGGTTCGCCGTTCATGGGGGTGATCGGCCAGCTACGGACCTTGGGGCTGTCCTGGGCCTCCTGGCGCGGCGGCGGTGGCGGGACGGGGCGGCGCTCGTCGCGGAAGCCGTTGTTCATCGGCGGGCGCGGCGGTTCGTCGCGGAAGCCCTCGGCGTGCGGGCGGTGCTGCTCGTCGCGGAAGCCGTCGTTGACCGGCGGACGCGGCGGTTCGTCGCGGAAGCCTTCGACGTGCGGTCGGTGCTGCTCGTCGCGGAAGCCTTCGGGGTGCGGCGGGCGCTGGGGGTCGAAGCCGTCGTTGGCCGGCGGGCGCGGGGGCTGGTTGCGGGGTGGGGGCGGGGGCAGTGGGCGCGGGGTTCGGCGGCCGGTGAGGACGAGTTTGCCGATCAGGTAGGCGGCGGCGTCCTCCACGCGGTCGAAGCGGACCGGGTTGGTCGGGCCGTGGTCGAACCACGACACCTCCCAGTCCTGGCCCTCGGTGCGCAGCAGCCACGTGCGGTCGGCGGGTTCGCCGAAGCGGTAGGCGGCGGGTGGGACGTCCAGGTCGTCCAGCGCCCGGCGGACCCCGGACAGTTCTCGTTCCTCGTCCGGCGTGACCTGCCTCGGCTCGACCGCCGGCAACGGCTCGTCGTCCTCGAAGGACTCGTCGGTGAAGTCGGCCTCGTCGGTGAACTGCTGCTGTTCCCCGAACTGCTCTTGCTCGGCGAACTGCTGCTGCTCGGCGAACTGGGGCTGCTCGGCGAACTGGGGCTGCTGCTCGACGAAAGGCTGCTCCGCGAACTGCTGTTGATCCGCGAAAGGCTGCTGGGCGAACGTCTGCTGCTCGGTGTACGGCTGCTCGGTGTACGGCTGCTCCGCGTACGCCTGCTCGGGGAACAGCTCGTCCTGGTCGACCTCGAACTCGGTGGTCCGCTCGGTCTCCTCCGGCTCGTCCTCCGCCTGCTCCGCGCCGGCCTCCGCCACCGGGACGTCGGCGAGGTCCGGCTCCTCCTCCGACGGCTCCTCCAGCACCGGCTCCCGGGTGACCGCCTCCGCCTCGGCGGTGTGCTCCGCCGGCTCGGGCTCCTCCTCGGCGAACGGGCTCCACGCCTGGGTGTCGTTCAGCTCGCGGTCGTAGGTCGCGGGTGCGAACAGGTCCATGCCGTCCACGTACGACTCGCGCCGGTAGCGCTCGTCGATGACCGGGCCGTCCTCCTCGAACCGCACCCGGTACGGCGGGCCGTCCTGCGCGAACTCGATGACCTCCGGCTTGATCTCGGTGAGGTTCGCGGTCTCCTCGACGTCGGCCGGCGGGGCGGCCTCGGGCTCGGTGGGCACGGCCGGCGGGGAAGGCTCGTCGGCGAGCAGCTCGGGCAGCGGCGCGGCGACCGTCGCGCCCACCTCCACCGGCTCCTCGTGCTCCGCGAACTGATCACCGAACGCCTCGGGCGCCGGCTCCGGGACCTCGGCCACCGGCAGCGCGGTGTCCCGCGGCGCGGCGGGCGCGCCGAGGTTCGCGGCGGCGGCGATCCGGGCGTCCTCGGGCACCTCGGGCAGCACATAGTCGTTCGCCTTGGCCCGCTCGACCAGCTCCGGCTCGGGCGGCACGCCGTACGCGCGCAGGTAGTAGCCCACGGCGGCGGGCCAGATCCAGTGGCCGTCGGTCTGGAACGCCACCGGCACCACGGACGGCGCGTCCGGGTTCAGCACGTCGGCGTCGAAGCCGCGCCCGACGACCGCGACCGGCGCGCGGTCCAGGTAGCTCAGCAGCAGCTCGTGCTCGGCCTCCGGCACCGGGGGCCGGTTGACCGACGGGCGTCCGCCGGGGCCCGCGCCGTCGAACACGCGGGCGGTGCGGAAGCCGCGCGGCGGCACGGGCTGCTGGGCGAGCCGGCGGCGCAGCCAGTCCGGCACGTTCTCCTCGGAGCGCGGGAAGAACCGCATCTCGTCCACGTACGCCTGCGGCGGCGGTGGGGTCTGCCACGCGGGTTCCGCGCGGTCGAAGTCCAGGTTGTAGCTGGACGGGTGGTCGAGCTGGTAGCGGGCGTTGGACCAGCTCCCCCGACCCTCCCGGTACATCCCGGCGCGCAGGCGCGAGAACAGCCCCGCCACCTCCTGCGGCGGGGACCAGACGCGCATGGTGCCGTCGGCCGACCGCACTTCGGCGGCCAGCTCGAAGTACCGACCGGTCGCGCGGTATTCCGCCGTCACGTGCCGCCAGTCCTCCGGGGCGGCCCGCATCAGCGTGAGGCCGATCTGCTTGACCAGCGCGTCCTGCTCGGTCGGGTTCAACGGCTTCGGCTCGGACACGTGCATCATCTTCCCCCGCGACTCCCTGTGCTCGCACGGGCCCCCGCTGCGCCGAATGGACGAACCACGCCGGGCGAGGGTGTCTAGACCTCCGGTGCGGGCGGCTCGGTGGTCGCCTCGGCCACCTCGACGAGGCTCCCATCGGCCACCAGCTCGCGCACCGCACGCGCCAGGAAGTACCCGGTGCCGCCGCCGACCTGGCCGAACCACGGCACCGCGACGCCCTTGAGCGCCGGCACCGGCTTCTGCACCCGATACACGTGGTAGCGACGATTCAGCCAATCCGGTGGCAGTGACCGGTTGCCGTACATGGTGCCCGCCGCGTAGACCAGGTTGCCGGTGTCCGCGCCGAACCGGTCGAGTTCGGCGCCCACGGGCAGCACGGCGGCCTCGCGGTCGCGGAACAGCGACAGCGGCGGCTCGTCCGGCAGCGGCTGGATGTCGGCGACCGGCTGCACGACCTGCGCGCGACTACCTCCCCGGGCCTCGTCCAGGTCGTCCCGCCACAGCAGTTGCGCGAGCAGCGCCTTCGCCGCGTCCACGGCGTGCTCGTAGACCCTCGGACGGCCGTGCGGACCGCGGTCGGCGTCCCAGAACTGGACCTGCCAGCCCGCCTGGCCGGGCGCGGGCTCCAGCACGAACGCGTCCGGCTTCGGCTCGACGATCCCGTACTCGTGCTCGTTCACGCCGTAGTGGTCCAGGCGGTTCTTCAGGTGGTCGAGCGCACGCTGATCGGCCTCGCTGATCGCCCGGGGCCGGTGCTCGGGCAGTGGCGCGCTCTCCGCCTGGCCGGTCGCGATGGCCGTGGCGGCGCTGCCCGCCTCCGGGGACACCTCCGCCGGCGGCGCGTAGTCGTTGTCCCGGATGTGCTGGACGAGCTGCGGGGCCGGCGGGATGTGGTGGTTGCGCAGGTAGTAGGCCACGCTGCCGGGCCACACCCACGTGCCGTCGGTGTGGAAGGACATCGGCACGGCGGGCGTCGCGTCCGGCTTGAACGCGTCCGGGCCGTAGGACCGGGCCGCCAGCACGACGGGCGCGTTCTCCAGGTAGTTCAGGACGTCGTCCAGCTCCTGCGGGTGCACGCGGGGCCGGTCGCCGGTCGGGAGGCCCTGCACGTCGACGCCGTCGAACACCGGAGCGGCGATCAGGCCGCCCTGCGCGGTGGCCGGGGCCTGGCCGGTCCTCACCAGCAGCCAGTCCGGCACGACCTCGCGCGGGTGGCGTGCCAGCTCCTCCGCGTACTGCTCGGCCGGGGGCGGCGACGTCCAGTCCGGCTCGTGGTCGCGGTTGAACTCCGCCGAGTACGTGTCCGGGTGCACCAGGTGCAGCTTCATCGAGAGCCAGGTGCCCTTGCCCGGCCGCGCCATGCCCTCGCGCAGCCGCACGAAGAACGGCAGCGACTCGTCCGGCAGCGGCCACTGGAACGACCCGCCGAAGATCGTCAGGCCGGACGCCTCGGTCTCCAGGTGGCGGCCCGCCATCCGGACCTCGATGAAGAGCTGCTCCCAGTCGCCGGGCAGCCGCTGCACGAGCAGCGTGGTGACCGAGCCGAGGATCGCGTTCTGGTCCTCGATGTCCAACTGCGGCGCGGTCATGCGTTCTGCTCCTCGGTAGCGGCCTCGGCCAGCTTCGCGCGCAGCCAGTCCGGGATGAAGGCCTCGTCGCGGGGGAAGACCTCCAGGTCGCGCGCGAAGTCCGCGGCGGGCACCGGAGGGGAGAACTGCGGGTCGTGGTCGAAGTTGTAGGTGATGTCGATCCGGACCGGCGCGTTCACCACGCACCGGCACGAGAACCACGCGCCCCGGCCCGGCTGGTAGAGCACCTGGCGCATCTCCTGGAACGCCGCCGTCAGCTCGGCGGGCGGCAGCATCTCCGGCGTCGACCCGTCCGGCCGGTACACCGTGAGCGCCAGGTCCTGCACCGAGACCGTCATCCGCACCAGCAGGTCGACGCGTCGGAAGTCCTCCGGAGCGGCGTCCAGCAGCAGGCCGCCGATCCGCTGGAGCAGCTCGTCGTGCCGCTGCTCAGAAGTCGGCCGGCCAGAGGGCTGCGTTGTGCTCATTCGGGTAGCTCCTGACGTAGATCTCGGTCGTGCCGTCGGCGAGCGTCACGCGCCAGCGGGTCTGGTACGTGTGCGGGTGGCGCTGGAGCGGGTCGCGCAGGGCGAAGGTGTCGATGATCTCGACCGTACCGCCGGCCCTGATGAACTTCGACCGGTCCCGCTCCATCCGGTGCCAGGTCTCGGCGGACGCGAACGCGGGGCGGCCGTTGCCCTGGTTCTGGTCCCGCTGCTGGCTGGACTGGTTCGCGGCCTCGGCCGGGAAGCCGAGTTCGTTGCCCTGGTGGTGGCCGCCGTCGGACAGCTTCTTCCCGTTGCGGTCGATCTCGCCGTGGCTGCCGACCTCGACCTGGGCGCTGCCGTCCCGGCGAATAGCGCCGCCGGAGGAGCGGTCCGGCCGGCCGGTGGTGGCGACCGTCTCGCCGTCGCCGTTCGTGCGGGCCCGCCACATGCCGTCGTCGGCGGTCAGGGTGGCGTTCGGCAGCGGGTTGTTCAGGTCCGGGCTGAACGGGCGGAACGTGTGGACGTGCGACACCTCGCCGGCGTCGCCGGTCTGGAACGTGCCGTAGCCCTGCTTCTTGTGGTCGTCCAGCGCGAACCGGGTGTTCGGCGGCAGGTCCCGCCGGGCCGCGAACGGGTCGCTGTTGTTGAACGGCCTGCTCACCGCCGCGCGCTGCTCCGGCGTCCAGTGCGCGGGCATCCCGCCGACGACCGCCACCGAGTACACGTACTCGTCGCCCACCCTGGTCCGCTGCGCCCGCAACTGGACCTCGCCGTTCGCCGGCGCGGGCCACGTCCGAGCCGGCTGTTCGGCGCGGCCGAGCCCGTAGAAGCCGTCCGAGGTGACCTGGGCGCCCGCCGGGGCCTGGGTGATCTCCGAGTTCACCCGGCTGCGCTGGCCCGAATGGGTCTCCTCGAACACGACGTGGCCGGCGTCGTCGGTGATGAACCGGCCGCGGCGCTGGCCGTGCTCGTCGGTGACGGTGTACTCGGTGTCGGCGTCGTGCACCTGGCCGGGACGGCTGAACGGCTCGCCCTGCCGGACGTCGTCCACGGACTGCCGGTGGCCGGCCTCCGGCGCGACGCCGTCCACCGCGTTCTGCGGGTGGCCGTTCGCGTCGGTGGTGAACTCCTGGTGCAGCGGGCCGCGGTCGATGTTGTAGTTGGCCCCGCCGATCGGGTGCGTGACCTCGGGATTGCGGCGGTCGCCGATGAAGTCCGGCGCGGCGATCCACTGCGGCCGGCCGGTGGCGTCGGTCTGCACCGTGCCGCGGTAGTCGCCGTCGGTGTCGTGGACCTCCATGCGGGTGTCCCGGGGGAGGTCCGTGCGCGCGGTGAACGGCTCGCCAGGCCGCGGGGCCAGCGGGTGGTCCGGGCCGATGGTCACGCGGCCGTTCGCCGGGTTCGGCGGCGGGTCGATGATGTTCGTGCGCTGGATCGGGACGTCCTGGCCGCCGACCCGGACGGTGTCCGGGGTGGTCTGCCGGGTGCCGTCGGCGTTGGCCACGAACGCGTCGTGCCGGTGGCCGGTCTCGACGCGGTAGTGGGCGTTCGGCGCGGGGTGCCGGACCTCGGGGTTGTCGCCGTGGCGGGTGTTCGGGGCCACCGCGTCGACGTGGACGTTGCCGTCCGCGTCCACGTGCACGACCGTCCGGACCTCGCCGTTCGGGTTCCGCACCTCGATGCGCGTGTCGCGGGGCAGCTCGCGGCCGTCGAACAGCGACTGGTCGTCGCCGAGCCGGACGGTCTGCCGGTGCTGCGTCTCCGGCTCCTGCCACGGGGTCTGGACCTGCGGCTCGATGTCCTGGCGGCCCCGGTGCGCCTGGTCGCCGGTGTCGGCCAGGTCGCCCTTCGGCTCGTGGCCGGGCGGCATCCCGTGCTCGCCGACGGCGGTGCTGGTGCCGTCCGGCTCGAACGTGTGCCAGCCGCCGTCCGGCGGGATCCGCGGGCCGCCGGTCTCGGTCGGGGAGCTGGCGTAGACGTTGCCGTGCTGGTCGGACCAGGCGAGGCGGTCCGGCGCGGTGACCGGCTGACCGGTCTCGCGGGCGACGTGCGCGGCCAGGCTGTGCTCACCGCCGGCCGCGGCGTCGCAGCCGACGAACACGATCGGCCGGCCCGCGAGGTCCGGGTGGTGGTTGATCAGCTCGACCAGTTCGGCGCGGGTGTAGCGGGTGTCGCCGATGCGGACGCCGTCGCCGTCGGTGTGGATGTCCAGCACGGCGTGGCCGTCCGTAGCCGGGATGCGGCCGGCCAGGTCCCGGAGCCGGTCCTCGGTGTGCAGGGCGACACCGGAGTCGGTGACCTGGCTGTTGCGGATGGCCTGGTCGACGCGCTGGGAGACCTCGCCGAGCGGGATCGGGCCCTGGTGGGCGACCGGTCCGAGGTCCGGGTTCGGCGTGTGCGTGGCGGGGCCGTCGGCCGGGGTGTAGTCGTCGAACGCGCCGCTCCGGGCGTCGGCGACGGTGGCCGGGTCGGGCCGGAGGACGTTGCCTTCGCGGTCGAACGTGCCGAAGTCGGGCGCCAGGACCCGCCCGTCGGCGGGCGGCACGTCGACCTCGCGCAGGACGCCGAGGTCGAGCAGGCGCTGGACGCTCATCCCGCCGGTGGCGGGGTCGATCAGCGCGGGGTCGACGACGGGCTGGAGCTGACGCGCGCCGCCGGGCTGGTCGAACGCCGGGGCGACCGGGGCGAGTTCGACGGTGAGCGGGGCGTCCAGGACGTAGACGTGGTAGCCCTTGCCGAGGCTGTCGGGGAGGATCGCGCGCTCCCCGAAGCCGTACGGCTGACCGTCCGGGCGCAGGGGCGACAGGAAGTCGCCGTTGGGGCTGCCGAACCGGTCCAACACCGTGCCCGCGGGGAGTTCGACCACCACCCGGGGGCCGCCCGCGCCTTGGTTCGGGGGCCAGGCGATGGAGCCGTCGGGCCTGGAGTGGGCGTCGATGAACGGCTGGTAGCTGCCGTACGGGCCGTAGGGCTGGTAGGTGGGTTCGACGATCGCGGCGGCGCGCTGGTCGTAGGTGCCCACTTCGCGGTCGGTCGGGCCGGTGCTGTCGTGGACGGAGTGGTAGGGGCCGTCCTGCGAGAAGCCCGGCACCACGCCGGCGGGGTTGCCCCAGACGCCCTTGTGGGGGAACGGATCCGTGCCCGTCGGGCCGGTCGCCGGGTCCGTCGTGGTCGGGTCGGTTGTCGGGTCGGTTGTCGGGTCGGTGGTGGCGTCGGTGTCGGCGGGCCACTCGTGGCTGGAGGCCGGGGAGTGCTCGTCGCCAGGTGTGCCGGCCGGGTCGGCATCCGGAGTCGGGCTGTCCGGATTGCCAGGTGCCGCATTATCGGAAATCGGGCTATCAGGACTCGGGTTGCTGGGAATCGGGTTACCGGGAACCGGCTTGTCCCCGGCCGGGCTGTCCGAAGTCCGGGCCGGGCTTTCGGTGACCGGGGACGGGCCGTCCGTGCGAGGCGTCTGATCAGCACCGCGCGAGGCCGGGGCCGGACCAGCCGGAGGAGGCGTGGGCGCAGGCATCGGAGCCGGTGTCGGGCCGGGTCGGGGAGCCGGAGCGGAGGCGTCCGGCCGGACCGGAGGCGCACCGACGCCGGGCTGGTGGCCGACCGGCCCGAAGCCTCCAGGCTGAGGCCCGAAACCACCCGGCTGGGGTCCGAAACCACCCGGCTGGGGTCCGAAACCACCCGGCTGCGGACCAGGCCCGCCAACCGGACCACGCTGCTCAGGCATCGCGGGCCCGGTGTGCTGAGGAGCAGGCCCGACGTTCTGGAACGGCTGGACCGGCACCCCCGTCACCGAACTGGCACTGACCGCGTCGGTCCCGCGGACGTTCTGCTCACGCCCACCCGGAGCCGGATCCGAGAAGAGTCCGGTCCCGGAAACCGCGGACGGACCACGCCCACCGCCCCCACCGGCACTCCCGCCACCCGCGTTGGCAGGCGGAGGAGCGAACCCGCCACCACCGGCCATCGGCGCACCGACCCCAGCCGAGGAAGAGCCGGCCGCCGGACCACCGGAACCCGTCCCACCCGCAACAGGCCCACCGGCTCCCGTGACAGGTGCCGGAGCCGGCCCGCCAACCGGAGCCACTCCGGGCGTAGGCCCACCGGTCACACCGGGCGTAGGTCCGGCACCAGGCACGCTCCCGCCGGGAACGGCACCCCCGGCGGGCACCGAAGCCCCGGGAACAGCCCCACCCGGAGCCGGAACACCCGGAGTGCCGCCACCAGGAGTCGGGCCGCCCGGAGTACCGCCCGGAATACCGCCACCAGGAGGCAAGCCACCATGCGAAGGCCCACCAGTGCTGAACGCCGACCCGCCAGGCACCCCACCACCAGCCGGGAACCCACCGGCCGCACGCCCACCAGGCGTCCCACCAGGCGTCCCACCAGGCGTCCCACCGGGCGCACCACCAGGCGTCGAACCGCCAGACCCGGGCAGGTTGCCACCGCCAAGCGAACCACCGCCGGGCAAAGCACCACCGGGCAAACCACCACCGGGCGCGGTAGCCGCCCCGAGCCGACCGCTGATCGAAGGCCCACCACCCCCGGTGCCGGGAGACGTCGGCAGCGACCCGCCCGAAGGCCTACCAGCAGGAGGTCCCGAAGCAGGAGTCCCCGACAACCCCGAAGGAGCCGAAGCACCAGGAGCAGGCGAGTGGTCCCCTCCACCGATCGACGGCGGCGCCCCGACCGGAGCCGAAGGCGCAGGCGGCGCGGCGACCGAGGAAGCCGTGGTCGCGTCGGGACCGTTGCCGGGGCGGTTGAGCCCGTCGCGGTTGACCGTCGGACCGCCGGGCGCACCACCGGGAGAACCGCCAGGAGCACCACCGGGCGCACCATTGGGAGAACCGGCGGGAGCACCACCAGGCGTGCCGCCGGGAGAAGAACCGGCCGGGCCGAGGTCGGGCGGTCCGGAGGTGTTGCCGAGGTTGGGTGGGCCGCCGTCCGGGCCGCCGACGTTCACGCGGGGCGGTTCGACGGTCAGGCCGTCCTTCGCCCCGCCGATGCCGCCGGACACCGCGCCGGCCGACGCGCCCATGAGCACGTCCCGCGCACTGATGTCCTGCCCCATCACGGCCGCCGTGCCGACGGTCGACACCGCGCCCTCGACGGCGCCGCGCGTCGCGCCCACCGCCACCTGGCCGGGCAGACCGCCACCCTCGAACTTGAGGCCGCCGGAAACACCGCCGACCAGACCCGAGACCGCGCCGGACACCGCCGCCTCGCCGGTCTTGCCCCAGTCCCAGTCCTGGCGGTCGCCGCGCAGCGTCTGGATGCCCTGGATGGCCACGTCGATGCCGACCGAGATCGCGACCTCCTTGAGGATCGCGAGGATTAGCTGGCGGAACGTGAACTGCACAATCAGGCGGGTCGCCTGCTGGGCGATCGGGATGCCCGCCGTCGACGCGCCGAACGTGCCGAACGCCGCCGCGATCAGGGCGGCGATCTCGATGGCCAGCGCGATCAGCGAGGCGATGATCGACAGCTTGGTGTACTCGACCTCGAGCGCGGTGTTGTCGCAGCTCTCCGCGAGCTGCTCGCAGATCTTCTGGAGCTTCGGCAGGTACGACTCGTCGCCGTCCGCGAACTTCTTCCAGTACTCCTCGAAGCGCTGCACGGCTTCGCCAGTCTGGCTGCTCGTGACCGT
Source organism: Actinosynnema sp. CS-041913 (assembly GCF_050942485.1). NCBI lineage: Bacteria > Bacillati > Actinomycetota > Actinomycetes > Pseudonocardiales > Pseudonocardiaceae > Actinosynnema > Actinosynnema sp. CS-041913. Next base: position 8,537,907 of record NZ_CP192037.1, read on the forward strand.
CGACGCGGCGCCGTTCGCCTCGTCGATCACCGACTTCACGCCCTGCGCGGCGGTGCGGTAGGCGTCGGCCATGCGCCGCAGCGCCGTCTCGTCGCCCTCCGGCCAGCTCTGCCCGACCACGATCGGGAAGAGCCAGGTGACCTCGCTCGGGATCTCGATGCCCACCGCTGTGCCCCTCAGTAAGTCCGGCGTGGACCGGTCAGTAGGTCCGGGAGATCCCGGTCGCGTTGCCCTGGTCGGAACCCTCGTAGGCGTCGGCCGACTGGTCGATGCCGGTGCGGATGTCCTGGAGCGCCTTGGCGAGGTTCTTGAACGCGTCGAGCGTGGCCGTGGAGTTCGGCACGTACTCCTTGGCGAACGCCTGCCCGGACTCGTCGCCGCCCCAGCACTGGCCCTCGGCCTGCAACGCGCCGTCGAGCGCCTGGAACACGCCGTCGAGCGAGTCGCCCGCCGCGCTGAACTGGGCGCCGCCCCGGCGCAGGCCGGGGACGTCTACCTCGAAACCGCCGGTCACCAGCCACTCCTGTCCATGAAGCTGTCGCCGTCCTCGTCGTCCTGGGGCGGCGCGGGACGACGCGGCGGCGCCCCTTGCGGCTGCGGGACGGCGGGTGGCTTCGGGATGAGGTCGGCCAGCGACGGCACGCCGGGCAGCATCTCCGACAGGTCGACGCTGGCGCCCTGCTGCGCGGGCGTGACCACTTCGGTCAGCTCGGCGCGCGCCTTCGCGACGGCTTGGAGGACCGTTTCGGTGGTGAGCCGGGCCAGCTTGTCCGGGGTGGTGCGCTCGAAGGCGTTGGCCGAGAACTCCAGCGACGTCAACGCGCCCGTGGAGTCGACCGAAGCGCGCACCGAACCGTCCTTGGACACCGCGGACGCGGTGATCGCCTGCACGCGTTCCTGGGTTTCCCGCAGCTCGGCGGTCTTCGTCTTCAGCTCCGCGAGGAGAGAGTCGACCTGTTCGCGCATGGCGGCGTTGCGGGCCTCCAACTCGGCCCTGCGCCCGGTGGGATCGGTCACAGCTTCCCCTCGCTTGTGCCTCTAGAGGGTGCTGACGCTAACCGAGGCGTCCGGGTTCCCGCGGATATCCACGACGGTTTTGTCGGTGCTCCGGTGCAGAGTGGTCGACGTGCTCCGGCCCTATCGCGAACTCGCCGCCATCCCGGGACTGCCCGCGTTGCTGCTGTGGTCGTTGCTGGGGCGGGTGCACATCCCCGGCACGCCGCTGGCCACGTCGTTCCTCATCGCCGGGTGGACCGGGTCGTACGCGGCGGCCGGGCTGGTCGGCGGTGCGTTCTCACTCGGTCTGGGTGTGGCGAGCCCGTTGCGCGGGCGTGCCGCGGACCGGAGCCCGGCGAGCCGCTTGTTGCTGGTCACGACGTTGGGCTACGCGGTGGCGATCGGCGTGGCGGGGCTGCTCCCGACGCTGCTCTCGCCGTCCTGGTGGCCGTTGTCGGTGCTGGTGGCGGCGCTGGCGGGGATGTCGATGCCGCCGGTGACACAGCTAAGTCGGGCGAGTTTCCCGAGGCTGGCCCAGGGGTCGGCGCGGCAGGCCGTGTTCACCGTCGAGGCGTCCATGCAGGAGGTCATGTACATCTTCGGGCCCGCGCTGGTGGCGATCGTCGTGGCGGTGGTGAACCCGCAGGTCGCGCTGTGGACGTGCGGCGCGATGGCCGTGCTCGGGGCCTTCGGGTTCCGCGCGGCGATGCGTCGGGCCGGGCTGGACGACCCGGTGGCGCACGAGCACACGCACGGCGGACGAACCTTGCTGGCCGACCGTTCGATGGTGTTCGCGCTGGTCACGGCGTTGTGCATCGTCGCCTCACTGGTGACGATCGACATGGTGGTCATCGCGTGGGCCCGTGACCTCGGCAATCCGCTGATGGCCGGGGTGCTCACGGCGGTGTGGGGCGTCGGCTCGGTGTTGGGCGGGCTGGTGGTCGGCGGGATGAGCGGCGAGGTCCGGTTCACCCGGCGGATGGTGCTGCTGGCGCTGGGCGTGGTGGCGTTGGTGCCGGTGCTGCCGCCGATCATGGAGCCGTCGTCGGTATGGCTGATCGGGCTGGTGCTGTGCGTCGGCGGGTTGGCCATCGCACCCGCGATCGCCGCCAACAACGGACGCGTCAGCGACCTCGCGCCGGACGGGCGCAAAGCCGAGGCGTTCGGGTGGATGAGCGCGTTCACCACGGCCGGGGCGGCGCTGATCCTGCCGATCGCGGGGTGGCTGCTCGACCACGTCGGACTCGCGGCGGCGGCCGGGGCGAGTGCCGCGGCGGCGGTGCTGGGAGTGCTGCTGGCGAGCCGGGTGCGTGTGGTGAAGCCTTCGTTGACGGGCAGTGCCGTTGGCTGAGCAGTCTTCGGTCCGGTTGGCCGGGACGTTCCTGGTGTTCGTGGGCGGGGTGTTCCTCGCCGTGCAGGGACGGCTCAACGGCGAGTTGGGACACGTGTTCCGGGACGGGTTCCTGGCGGCGCTCGTGTCGTTCGGCGGTGGATTGGCGTTGTTGCTGCTCGCGGTGCTGACGTCGGCCTCCGGGCGGGCGGGAGTGGCCCGGCTGCGCTCGGCGTTGCGACGCGGCGACATCCGGTGGTGGCAGTGCGTCGGCGGGGCGTGCGGGGCGTTCTTCGTGTCCACGCAGGGATTGACGATCGCGTCGCTGGGCGTGGCCGCGTTCACCGTGTCGGTGGTGGCCGCGCAGGTGGTGAGCAGCCTGCTGGTGGACCGCGCAGGCCTGGGTCCGGCCCGTCCGCAGCCGTTCACGTGGCCACGAGTCGCCGGCGCGGGGCTCGCCGTGGTCGCGGTCGGGGTGGCGGTGTCGGACGAGTTCGGGCAGCCGTCGTCGCTGTGGCTCGCCCTGCTGCCCGCGGTGGCGGGCATCGGGCTGGGGTGGCAGCAGGCGGTGAACGGCCTGGTCCGGGAGGCCGCGCGGAGCATCAGGGTGACGACTTTGGTCAACTTCGCGACCGGGACGGCCGTGCTGCTGGCCGTGTGCGCGGTGGACGTGGCCACGCGGGGTTTGCCGTCCGCCGCGCCGTCCTCGCCGTGGTTCTACCTGGGTGGGGTGCTGGGCATCGTGACCATCGGGACCGCTGTGGTGGCGGTGCGTTGGAGCGGTGTGCTGCTGGTCGGGTTGGGACAGGTCGCGGGGCAGTTGGTCGGCGCGGTGGCGGTGGACCTGATCGCTCCGGCGGCCGGTGAGCGGCTCGCGGCGGTGACCGTGGTCGGGACGGTGCTGACTCTGGTCGCGGTAGCGGTCGCCGCGCTTCCCGATCGGTGATGAGGACCTGCCGACGAAAATCGTTCCCCACGCTTCCGTGCGTGGCGAGGTCCTCCCGACGAAACTGGTTCCCGCCCTCCAGGTCTGCGGCCAGACCTTTCCACGAGGGTCGTCCCCGCGCTTGCGGTCGACGGCGAGTCGTCGGCGTCGGCAACGGTCGCCGCGCTCACCGGCCGGCGGTGATGCGAAGATAGGGCGCGTGACGGCGACGATCCTCAACGGCAGGGCCACTCGGGACGCGATCTTCGAAGACCTGCGCGCGCGAGTCGCGGCGCTGGTCGAGCGAGGAGTGACGCCGGGCCTGGCCACGGTGCTGGTCGGCGACGACCCCGGTTCGCACTCGTACGTCAAGGGCAAGCACGCCGCGTGCGCGAAGGTCGGCATCACGTCGATCCGCCGCGACCTGCCCGCGGAGACCACGCAGGAACAGCTCGAAGCCGTCATCGACGAACTCAACGCCGACCCGGCCTGCACCGCGTACATCGTGCAGTTGCCGCTGCCGAAGCACTTGGACGCCAACGCGATCCTGGAGCGCATCGACCCGCACAAGGACGGCGACGGCCTGCACCCGGTCAACCTGGGCAAACTCGTCCTCGGCGACGAGGCCCCGCTGCCCGCGACGCCACGCGGCGTGGTGGAGCTGCTGCGCCGGTACGAGGTGCCGATCGCGGGCGCGAACGTGACCGTCGTCGGCCGCGGCGTGACCGTGGGCCGCCCGATCGGCCTGCTGCTGACCAGGCGCAGCGAGAACGCGACCGTGACCCTGTGCCACACCGGGACCAAGGACCTGGCGGCCGAAGTGCGCCGGGCGGACATCGTGGTCGCCGGCGCGGGCAGCCCCGGCCTGATCACCGCCGACATGGTGAAGCCCGGCGCGGCCGTCGTGGACGTCGGCATCACCCGCACCGACGCCGGCCTGGTGGGCGACGTGCACCCGGACGTGGCGTCGGTAGCGGGTCACCTGGCCCCGATCCCGGGTGGCGCGGGACCGATGACCATTGCGATGCTGCTGACCAATACGGTCGAGGCGGCCGAACGCAACCTGGCGACGGTCTGAGGGCGGAAGCGGTGGAGCTGATGCCGGAACAGCGCTGGCGGTCAGCGGCGGGGCAACACCTGCCGTTCGTGCTGGTGCTCGGTGTGGTCGTGTTGGGAATCGTGCGCATCGTCATGTACCACTGGCGGCAGGGCGCGGTCCTGATCGGCGTGGCCCTGCTGCTCGCGGCACTGCTGCGGGTGCTGGTGACGGACGAGCAGGCAGGCCTGATCGCGATCCGGAGCAGAAGCGTCGACGCACTCCTCTACTCCGGCCTGGGATTCGCCGTGATCGTCGTGGCGATGACCATCATCGGCGGCCCCCTCAGCCGTTGAGCCCGCAGGCCGCTGAACCCCTGAGCCGTGATCCCTCGGGACACCTTGGATGGTGTGCGGGACGGCCTCGGCTCGCGCGCAAGCCGTCCGTCCAGCCCACCACTGCGAGCCTCCCGCTGAACCTTCCCATGTGAGCCTCTCGCCTCGCCCTGGGTTGGGCGGGCGGTGGCCGCCGACTCGCGAGGAGAGGCATTCCAGATGTTTGCCGGTGGCCTTTCTGCTCGCTGCTGTGGCCGCCGCGTCACACCGCCGCGTCACACCGTGTCCAGGTCCGAGCCGGCCCGGCCCTAGACACGGTCGACTAGTGCCACGATCAGGTCGTCCAAAGTAGACGTGGGCAACACCTCCGGAAGAGTGAGATGTTCTACGGCGAGACCGCTCATCGCCAGGTACAGCGACACGACGGTGGTGCGGTCTCCGGGCAGGCCCGCGTCGACGTGGAAGCGGATGTTCTCCTCCAGGCTCTCGCTGATCGTCTTGGTCAGCGACTCCTGCAACTGGGGACGCCGGGTCGCCTCCAGCCGCAGTTCGAGCAGCGCCAGGTACCCGGCGCGGTCCTGTTCGAGTCGATCCACCAGCTCCTGCATCAACTGGACCAGCAGGCCCTTGTCCTTGCGCGCCCGCGCGATCCTGGCCAGTCGCTCGGGTGCGGGTTGGAGTCGGACGTGGATGTGTTCCCCGACCTGTCGCAGCAGGTCGTCGCGGTTGGTGAAGTAGTTCGACGCGGTGCCCGTGGGCACGCCCGCCTCCGCGTCGACGGCACGGAACGTCAAGCCCCGCGCGCCTTCCCGGGCGAGCACCTCGATCGCCGCGTTGACCAGCGCGGTCCGCCTGGCCGGATTTCTGGTCATGACCCCTCCTTGACAACCACTGCACTCATAGTACTACAGTGGGAGTGGTCAAGGGAGGGGAACTGATGAGAAATTTGACTTACCTGGTCGCGATGTCCTTGGACGGGTTCATCGCGGCGCCGGACGGTGGCTTCGCGGACTTCCTGTTCGAAGGCGACCACATGGCCGCGATCGTCGAGGAGTACCCGGACGCGCTGCCCGCGCAACTGCGGGAGGCGCTCGGCATCGACGCGCCCAACACGAACTTCGACACCGTCCTGATGGGTCGGGCGACGTACGAGGTGCCGGGCGGGCTGCCCAGCCCGTACCCGCACCTGCGGCAGTACGTCGTGTCCAGCACGCTCAGCGGCACACCGGCGGACGTGGAGGTCGTGCCCGGTGACGTGCTCGCGAAGGTCCGCGAGCTCAAAGCCGAGGACGGGCTGGACCTCTGGCTGTGCGGTGGGGGGAAGCTCGCCGCATCCTTGCTACCGGAGATCGACCGGCTGATCCTCAAGATCCACCCGATCGTGTTGGGCAAGGGCATCCCGTTGTTCGACGGGGAGTTCCCGGTGGCGCAGTTCGCGAAGGCCGCGGCACGGACGTTCACGACGGGGGTGGTCTTTGTTACCTATACGAAGGCGTAAGCAGGACGTTCGACGAGCTGGTCGCCGAAGGCGCGTCGGTGCCGGCCGAGGGCTGGGATTCCTCCTGGTTCGAAGGCCGGACGAGCGAGCAACGGCCGTCGTGGGGATATTCGAAGCTGCTCGCGGAGCGGATGGCCACCGTGTCCGCGGCACTCGACACCCAACCGGCGGCGGCGAGGTGCCGGCCGGGATCCCGCACCTGCCCGCCGTGCTAGCGGCGACCGAGTCCTCGCGGCGACCGAGTCCTGGCGGCGACCGAGCCCTGGCCGCCGAACGTCGAGAGCGCCCGACGGAACCTCCGCACCGTCGGGGCGAGCGTGGTCAAGGTCGCCGACGACGCACCGCTGCCGTTCCCGGACGCGTCTTTCAACCTGGTGGTGAGCAGGCACCCGGTCGTGACGCGCTGGGACGAGGTGGGCCGTGTGCTGCGGCCGGGCGGCGCCTACCTGTCGCAGCAGGTAGGGGCCGGGTCGGTGCGCGAGCCTCATCACTTCCTGCGAAGGTGCTCTGGACCGACGGTGCGGACGTGCGGTGCGGACGGGGCTGCATTGCGCCTGCGGCCTGGGGATTTCGGCAGATAGTGGCGACCCTGCGGAGGCCTGTCGTGCGCAGGGTCGGTTGGCGACGACACGGCTCTGGGTCACCGCTCGGACGGCGATCGGCTTTGCTCTCACCGTGGTGAGCACTCGACCGGTGCCGCTGGGGTGGGTGTGGCGTGCTCGCGATCAGCGATATCCGCGAGCCGGAGCGGCGGCTTTGACTACCGTGGTGTCGTGATCGACGACCGGGAAGTCAACGGCCACGGCGAGAGCACCATAGCCCTCGTCCTCCCCCCGTTCCGTCCCCACTCACGCAGCTCGCCGGCGAACTTCGCTCCCCACGACCCGGCACGTGCCCGAGCCTTCGCCGAGGCCTTCCCCACCATCGAGGCCGTCCTTGAAGAGCTTCCCCACACCAACGCCGTCTCCACGTCCCCGCACACGCGAGACGACCTGGACCTCGTCGCGGTCGGTTGCTGGGGTGACGTCATCGCCATCTCCGACTTCGCACTCGCCGACGACGGCCTCGACTGGACACTGTTGAACGTGACCAGCGCCCTGGCCGAGCGCCACCCCGAGGCCAGGATCATCGGGGCGGCAAACATCGACCGCGGGGAGAACCACGACGAGACCGCCGTCCACCTGCCGTGCGGGCTGAAGCTGCACACCGAAGGCTGGCCCGCCGTCGATCAATTCCACATCGAGGGCGACCCGCACGCCATCGTGCGCGCACTCGGCATCAGTACCGAAGCCCTCGCCGCGGCCTACATCGACCTCGACGAGGAGCCTTCGAGCGTTCCCTGGGAGCACTTCGGCCGTCAATTGCTGGATCCGTACAACCCCTGGGGGTTCGCACAACTCCGAATGTCCTACTTCCGCGTGCGCCACACCGAAGAAGCCACCCTCCACATGGAGGACATCTGGCTGGCCGGCGTCGACTAGTCGCGCCACCAGTGCCGATCAGGTGCCAAGACCACCGGGAAATGGCGGCGGCGGCACGCGGTGTTCGGGTCAGCGGAAGTCCCTGGACCGGGAGGGGATGCGGAGGTTCAGGGTTTGCAGGCGTTCCGCCCGGATGCTGACCACCCCTTCCGCCTTCTCCACGACTCCCCTGATGAGCAGGGCGGGACTCGATCTGGCGATCTTGCGGTACCTGGCCCACAGGCCGGTCGTGCAGACGACGTTGACCATGCCGGTTTCGTCTTCGATGTTCAGGAAGGTCACGCCGCCCGCGGTGGCCGGGCGTTGGCGGTGGGTCACCGCTCCGCCTATCAGGACCCGGTCGCCGTTCGACGCGTCTGCCAGGGCCGCGGTGGTCACGGCGCCCAGGGAGGTCAGGTGGTCGCGGACGAACTGGGTCGGGAAGCTGTCCGGGGACAGGTTCATCGCCCAGACGTCCGCCACCGCCAGCTCCACCTCGTCCATGCCCGGCAGCGCGGGGGCGTCGGTGCCCACCACGGTGTGCGGTAGGCGGTCCGGGCGGATCCTGGCCACCGCTCCCGCCGCCCACAGCGCCGCGCGCCGGTCCAGGCCGAAGCCGGTGAACGCGCCGGCGGTGGCCAAGGCCTCCACCTGGGCCGTGGTCAGGCGGACCCGCCCGCCGAAGTCGGCCATGTCCCGGTACGGGGCCGATCGCCGGTGCGCCACGATGTCCTCCGCCACCTGTTGGCCGATGGTTCGCACGCCGGCCAGGCCGATGCGCACGGCCTGCTCGCCGTCGACCCGTTCCAGGGTGGCGTGGGGCAGGCTGGCGTTGACGTCCGGCCCCAGCACGCGCACACCGTGCCGGCGGGCGTCGGCCACCAGGGACTGCGGCGAGTAGAAGCCCATGGGCTGGGCCCGGAGCAGTGCCGCGCAGAACGCCGCCGGGTGGTACAGCTTGAACCACGCGCTGACGAACACCAGGTGGGCGAAGCTCAGCGCGTGGCTCTCGGGGAAGCCGAAGTTGGCGAACGCCAACAGCTTCGCGTAGATCTGCTCGGCCAGCACCCCGTCCACGCCGTTCGCCTTCGCGCCCCGGTAGAACCGCTCGCGCAGGCGTTCCATGCGGTGCGTCGAGCGTTTCGCGCCCATCGCCCGGCGCAGCTCGTCCGCCTCGGCGGGGCTGAAGTCGGCCACGTCCACGGCGATCTGCATGAGCTGCTCCTGGAACAGCGGCACGCCCAGAGTCTTGTCCAGCGCGCCTTTCAGCAGCGGGTGGTCGTGGTCCCACTGCTCCTCGCCGCTGCGGCGGCGGATGTACGGGTGCACCGAGCCGCCCTGGATGGGACCTGGCCGGATCAGCGCGACCTCCACCACGAGGTCGTAGAACTCGCGGGGTTTGAGCCTGGGCAGCGTGGCCATCTGCGCGCGGCTCTCGACCTGGAACACGCCGACCGAGTCGGCTTCGCAGAGCATGTCGTAGACGTTCTGGTCGGCCAGGTTCAGCGTGCCCAGGTCGACCTCGACGCCCTCGTGCTCGCGCACCAGGTCGATCGCGTAGTGCAGCGCCGACAGCATCCCCAGGCCGAGCAGGTCGAACTTGACCAGGCCGATGGACGCGCAGTCGTCCTTGTCCCACTGCAACACCGTGCGGTCGGCCATGCGGCCCCGTTCCACCGGGCACACCTCGCTCACCGGGCGGTCGCAGATGACCATCCCCCCGGAGTGGATGCCGAGGTGGCGGGGCGCGTTCTCTAGCTGCGCGGCCAGCTCCAGCACCGGGCCGGGGATGCCGCGCTCCTCCACCGCGGACCGCAGCGGGCCCCAGCGGTCGATCTGCTTGCTCCACGCGTCCTGCTGGCCGGCCGAGTGGCCGAGGGCCCGTGCCACGTCCCGGATCGCCGACCGGGCTCGGTAGCTGATGACGTTCGCCACCTGGGCGGCGTGCCGACGCCCGTACTTGCCGTAGACGAACTGGATGGCCTCCTCGCGGCGGTCCGACTCGATGTCCAGGTCGATGTCCGGCGGGCCGTCGCGGGCCGGGGCCAGGAAGCGTTCGAAGAGCAGGTCGAAGCGGACCGCGTCGACGTTCGTGATGCCCAGGGCGTAGCAGACCGCGGAGTTCGCCGCCGAGCCCCGGCCCTGGCAGAGGATGTCGTTCTCCCGGCAGAACCGCACGATGTCGTGCACCACCAGGAAGTAACCCGGGAAACCCAGTTCCTCGATGACCCGCAACTCGTGTTCGAGCTGCTCGTACGCCCTGGGGTTCTCGTCCATCGAGCCGTAACGCCGCGAAGCGCCCGCGTAGGTGAGCTTGCGCAGGTGGCTGTTCTCGGTCTCCCCCGCGGGCACGTCGAACGGCGGCAGTTCGGGCGCGATGAGCTTCAGGTCGAACTGGCACTGCATCCCCAGCACGGCCGCCCGGTGCACGGCGCCGGGGAACCGGGCGAACCGGCGGGCCATCTCCTCCCCCGACCGCAGGCACGCCGTGCGCCCCGGCGGCAGCCAGCCGGTCATCTCGTCCAGGCTGCGCCGCGCCCGCACCGCCGCCATCGCCGCCGCCAGCCGACCCCGCGCGGGCACCGCGTAGTGCACGGCGTTCGTCGCCACGGTCGGCAGCCCCAGCTCGTGCGCCATGCCCCACAGCAGGTCGTTGCGCGGCCCGTCCTCCGGGTAGCCGTGGTCGGTCAGCTCCACGAACACCCGGTCCGCGCCGTACCACCCCACGAGCCTGCGCAACTGCTCGAACGCCGCTTCCGGACCACCGGCGGCCAACGCCCGCCGCACCGCGCCCTTGCGGCACCCGGTGAGCACGACGCACTCGTCACGGGTGTCCGCGACCACCTGCTCCGGCGAGTACACCGGACGCCCCTTCTCGCTGCCTTCCGCGAGCTGGCCGGTGGTGATGGTGCGGCACAGCGCGTGGTAGCCGGGCCGCCCGGTCGCCAGCAGCAGCAGGTGCTCGCCCTCCGGGTCGGGGAAACCGTTCTGCGGCGCGGAAAGCCCGAGGCTCAGCTCGGTGCCGAACACGGTGCGCACGCCGAGTTCCCGGGCCGCCTCCGCGAACCGCACCACGCCGTACATCCCGTCGTGGTCGGTGATCGCCACCCCGTCCAGGCCGAGCTGCTGCGCCGCCTCCACCAGCTCCTCCGGGTGGCTCGCGCCGTCCAGGAAGCTGAAGTTCGAGTGGCAGTGCAGCTCCACGTACGGCACCCGGGACCGGGTCGCGCCCAGTTCGTCGACCTTGACCGCGAAGTCCGACGGGGCCTCGTACCGCTCACGGCGCCGCGTCCACGCCGGGCCGTCGCCGCCGTCGGGCTGCTGCGGCTTGCCGGACAGCGCTCGTTCCAGCTCCGACCAGCGGACCGGCGGGTTGTTCCAGCCCACGTCAGAACACCTCGTCGGGAGCCCGGCGGGGCAGCGGGATCAGCGGCGGCGTCCAGCCGAAGCTCGCCGGGTAGGCGGGCTCGCCGTCCGAGCCGCCGAACTCGAAGCCGTCCAGCCAGTCCGCCAGGCCCTGGTAGTCGTCGGAAAAGTCACCGGACATCAGTCGTACACCCCTTCCACCGCCCACTTCCCGCCCGCGCGGATCAGCAGGAACGCCAGCTCTTCCCCGTTCGGCGCGGCGCCGAGCACCTGGAGGCGGGCGGCCCGCACGGCGTGCTGGTCGTCCCACCACCGCTCGTCCACCGGCCACGGCCCCGCCCACGCCACGACCTGCCGGGCCTGGCCGCCGTGCACGATCCGGTGCGGCCGGACGACCAGCTCGGCGTACCCGGTGACCACGACGTCCGCGCCCGCCTCGTCCACCAGCGCCACCGGCTCCGGCTCGGCGAACACCGTCGCGGGCGACGGCGCGGGCAGCCGACCCGGCCACGGCTGCGCCGGGTCGGCGGCGGGCGTGCGCTCGTCGCCCCACGGCACCAGCCGGATCCGCTCCACCGGCCCCCGACCGCCCTGCGGCACGGGGGTGACCACCGAGTCCGGGCCGAGCAGCCCCTGCACGTGGACCATGGCGCGGGCGGCGCGCTCGGCGGCTTCGCCCTGGTCCTGTCCCGCGCCCGGCCACAGGCCCGGTTGCAGGGCGCCCGCGTCCACGATCTCCTCCGGGTCGAGCTGGAGGAGGTGGATGCCGGCGGTCAGCCGCTCCCTGGTCAGCCAGCCGTCGAGCTGCCAGCGCACCCGGTCCGCGATGCCCTGCGGCGTCAGGGGGTCCGCGCACCGCCACACCCGGCGCAGCTCCTCACCGTGCTCGGTGGTGGCCTGGATGCCCAGCCGGGTGCAGGCCAGGCCGCGGTCGGCGAGGACCCGGTGCAGGCGTTCGGCGAGGGCTTTCGCGGCGAACGCGGCGGCGTCGACCCGTTCGACGGGCGGGTCCAGGGTCTGGGTGACGGTCAGCTCGGCCGGTGGGCGGCGGCGGACGCGGGGGCGTTCGATCACGCCCGAGGCCATCCGGTGGGCCAGCACCGCCTGCCGGCCGAAGCGGCTGGCGACGTCGCGTTCCGGGATGCCCGCGAACGCGCCCAGCGTGCGCAGGCCGAGCCGGCGCAGCAGGTCGACCAGTTCGGCGCGGTCCTCGCGGTGCTCGGCGGGCGGGTCGAGTTCGTGGATGCCCAGCGGGGCGAGGAAGTCCCCGGTCCCGCCGGGCGGGACGACCAGGCCGCGCTGCGCGGCGAGGGTCGCGGCGAACAGGCCGTCCGCGATGCCGACCTGCGCTTCGACGCCGGTCTGGGCGGCGATGTGGTCGACCAGCCGCTCCGCCGCCCGTTCGGGTGATCCGTAGTAGCCGACGGGCCCTTGGGCGGCGACCGTGACCAGGCCGGGGCGCACCACCTCGATGCCGGGCGCGAGTTCCTCGACGGCGGCGGCGACCGGCTCGAACAGGCGGGCGTCGCGGACCTCGTCGTAGTCGAAGACGACCAGTTCGGGGCACTGGCTCTCGGCCGTGCGCTTGCGCTGGCCACGCCGCACGCCTTCCGCGCGGGCCATGGCGGAGCACGCGACGACCTCGTTCACCCGGACCACGGCGGCGGGCACGTGCGGCAGCAGGGCGGCTTCCGCCGACGCCGCCACCACCGGCCAGTCCGGGCACCACACGGCGAGCGTGCGCATCGGGGTCACCTCGTTCCTCGGGTCAGGCCGCCGGGACGCCACGGGGCCAGTTGGGGCGCGCTGTCCGGGGTGACGGCCCGGAGCCAGGCGCAGGCGGCGGTCAGCAGGCGGCGGGACATCGGCTTCCCTCCGGGTCGGGCTTGGTGCGCGCGGACGGCAGGCACGAGCGGTGGGTGCCGGACGCGGGCGCAGGCGCGGTGCGTGGACGGCAGGCGCCGGCGGCAAGCGCGGTGCGCGGTTGGTAGGCGCCGGCCGCGGGCGGCAAGCGCGGTGCGTGGCCGAGGGCTGGCGGCGGGCGCATGGCGATCACCCCGCCGCCACGGCGACCGGGCGGAGGGCCGGACGAGTTGGTTCGGGGTTTTCCCGACCGGGCAGCGGCAGGGACGTCGTCCTCTCCCGCGCAGCCGCTCCCCGGCCGCTCGCGTGCACGGTCGCCGTGCGGGTGGCGAGCAGGCCGTGGCCCTCGCCCAGGCCGCTCCACGGCCCGAAGGACGCGCGCAGTTCCACGTCCGCGCCCGGCCACGACGACCCGAACGGCAGCAGGACGGCCTTGCGCTGGCGGGCGCGGGCGGAGAGTTTGCGGGCGGTCGCGGGTGTCACCGGGGTGGCCACCGAGACCAGGTCGAAGCCGTCCAGCAGGGCCGCCACGGTGCGTTCGACCTCGCTCCGGCCCCTCCCAGGACGAGGGACCAGAGCGAGTCGATGGACGGCCACCCCCAGTTCGGCCGCCGCGAGTGCCCCACACCGCGGCAGGCCTGCAACGGCCGCCCAGCACCCTTCCGCTGTCGCCTCGGCCAACAGCGTGAGCAGCAACGATGTCGAACCACGCACCGACACCGTGCTGCCCCGCCGCAGGCCGCCCCACGGGAGGAGGTCCGCCAGTTCCCCGCGAACCGGCAGGACCCGAGCCGGTGCCATGGCCGACTCGCCGGCCGCGCCTACCCCGAGCGCGACCAACGTCGCCGTTGCCGACCTGGACACCAACCCTCCTCCCACGAATCCGCGCGCACCCCTGTGCGCGGACCGCCGTGGGAAGCCGGCGACCTGTCCGTCGAACACTTGTTCGAACGACGGAGCGATCTTATCCCCTCCCGACCACCCGGTGTCAATGCCCACGGTCGGGTGACTGGCACACTGCTCCGCGCAGCTTCCGCGACGCACGGGGGGAACCGTGAACGCTCCTCAGAACTGGCCTCCACAACCCGGACCACCCGGACCGCCGGGCTTCGGCCAAGCCCCACAGCCGGGATACGGGCCACCGCAGCCCGGCGGGTACGGCGCGCAGCCGCCCAGGAAGAAGCGGACCGGGCTGATCGTCGGACTGGCGGTGGGGGCCGTCGTGCTGATCGTCGGCGGCGTGTTCGGCGTGATGTACATGAACTACACCGCGGACGTCGGCGGCGGCCCCGGCGACGAGCCTACCGAGGCGTGCGCCATCAGCGACGACCTGAAGAAGCAGGCCAAGGTCAGCAGCTTCCGGCTCGCCATCCCGCCGGACGACGGCAAATCAGGCCTCAAGCACAGCCTGTGCATGTGGGAGCAGACCAAGGGCAAGGACGGCCGGGACACCCGGACGCTGGGCATCCACGTCTACGACTACCGGGTGTTCTCCCAGAAGAAGGACCGCAACCTGGAGCAGGCCAAGAGCACCTACGCCAGTCAGACGGCGTTCCCGATGCCGGGCGACCAGGCCAAGCCCACCGACGGGCTCGGCGACGAGGCGCTGTACGTCGTGCCCGGCCCCAAGACCGACCTCACCGACCTCACCCTGGTGGTGCGCCAGGGCGAAGTCGTCTACTCGGTCCAGTACTCCGGGCACGACAAGGGTTTCTTCAGTGACTCGGAGTTCCCGCTGGCCGACGCCGAGGCCGTGGTGCGCAAGGCCGCCGAGGAACTGACCAAGCGCTGAAACCCCAGCGCTGAAACGCCGGTGGGGGCTCCCGGAAGAGAGCCCCCACCGACGCGGAGATTCAGTGCGCGAAGTGCCGCGTGCCGGTCAGGTACACGGTCGCGCCCGCCGCCTCGGCCGCCGCGATCACCTCCGCGTCCCGCACCGACCCGCCGGGCTGCACGACCGCCCGCACACCGGCCTCCAGCAGCACCTCCAGCCCGTCCGGGAACGGGAAGAACGCGTCCGACGCCGCCACCGAGCCACGCGCCCGGTCACCGGCCCGCGCCACCGCGAGCCGCGCCGCGTCGACCCGGTTGACCTGCCCCATGCCCGCGCCGACGGTCGCGCCGCCGGACGCCAGCAGGATCGCGTTCGACTTCACCGCGCGGCACGCCCGCCACACGAACGCCAAGTCCGCCAAGCCTTCCGCGTCCAGCGGAGTCCCGCACGCCAGCGTCCACTTGGCCGGGTCGTCGCCCTCGGCCTCGATGGTGTCCGCGGTCTGCACCAGCAGCCCACCGGACACCGCGCGCATCTCGACCCCGCCGCGGACCGGCTCCGAAGCGACCAGGATCCGCACGTTCTTCTTGCGCGCCAGCACGTCCACCGCGCCGTCGGCGAACGAGGGCGCGATGATCACCTCGGTGAAGATGTCCGCGACCTGCTCGGCCAGCTCCACGGTCACCTCGCGGTTGGCCGCGATCACCCCGCCGAACGCCGACACCGGGTCGCACGCGTGCGCCTTGCGGTGCGCGTCCGCGATCGCGCCCGGACCGTCCACAGAGGACACCGCGATGCCGCACGGGTTGGCGTGCTTGATAATCGCGACGCACGGCAGCGAGTGGTCCCACGCCGCGCGCCACGCCGCGTCCGCGTCGACGAAGTTGTTGTACGACATCTCCTTGCCGTGTAGCTGCCGCGCGGTCGCCAGGCCGACACGCCCGTCGCCTCCCGTGTACAGCGCGGCCCTCTGGTGCGGGTTCTCGCCGTACCGCAGCACCTGCTTGCGGGTCCACGTCGCGCCGACCCAGCCGGGGAAGCCCGAGCCCTCGTCGTCAGGGCTCAGCGCACTGCCCATCCACGACGCCACGGCCACGTCGTAGGACGCGGTGTGCCGGAACGCCGCCGCCGCCAGCGACTGCCGGTCCGCCAACGTGAAACCGCCGCCGGACACCTGCTCCAACACCCACGCGTACCGCGCCGGGTCCACCACGACGGCCACACTGGCGTGGTTCTTCGCCGCCGCGCGCACCATCGCGGGCCCGCCGATGTCGATCTGCTCGACGCACTCCTCCGGCGCCGCGCCCGACGCCACGGTCCGCGCGAACGGGTAGAGGTTCACCACCAGCAGGTCGAACGGCGCGATGTCCAGCTCGCGCAGCTTCGCCACGTGCTCCGGCCGCCGGGTGTCGGCGAGCAGGCCCGCGTGCACGCGCGGGTGCAGCGTCTTGACCCGGCCGTCGAGCACCTCCGGGAACCCGGTCACGTCCTCCACCGGGGTCACCGGCACGCCCGCGTCGGCCAGCGTCTTCGCCGTGCCGCCGGTGGACACGATCTCGACTCCGGCCGCGTGCAGGCCGGTGGCCAGTTCCAGCAGCCCCGACTTGTCGGACACCCCGATCAGGGCCCGACGAACCGGTCGCCTCTCGGCAGGAGTGGTCACGGGATGCTCACCTTTCGTCCGTTCACGGTGCAGCCCTCGCGGGCCAGGCGGGCGACGACGTCCACCAGCAGCCGCCGCTCCACCACCTTGATGCGCTCGTGCAGGCTGTCGACGTCGTCACCGTCACCGACGACGACGGCTTCCTGGGCCAGGATCGGCCCGGTGTCCACGCCGCCGTCCACCAGGTGCACGGTCGCCCCGGTGACCTTGACGCCGTAGTCGACGGCATCGCGGACGCCGTGCGCGCCGGGGAAGGCGGGCAGCAGCGCGGGATGGGTGTTGACCATCCGGCCGCCGAAGCGGGCCAGGAAGGCGGGTCCGAGGATCTTCATGAACCCGGCGGAGACCACCAGGTCGGGTTCGTGCGCGGCCACCGCCGCGGCCAGCGCGGTGTCCCACTCGTCACGGGAGGGGTGGTCGCGCAGCTTCACCGCGAAGCCGGGCACGCCGGCGCGTTCGGCGCGGTCGAGCCCTTCGATGCCGTCCCGGTCCGCACCGACGGCCACCACCTCGACGGGGTAGCCGGGGTCGGCCGCGGCGTCCAGCAGCGCCTGCAAGAGGGTGCCGGAGCCGGAGACGAGGACGACGACCCGCGCGGGGACAGGAAGCCGGAGTGTGGTCGCGGCGCTCAGCGTGCTTCTCCTTGCTGGGGACTGTCACAGCAGCTCAGGAGCAGCCTAGGCGTTGGCTAGTCGCGCTTGTCGGCCAGGTCCGGGTCAGCTTCGGGGTCGGGATCGGACTCGGCGTCGGTCTCGGCGTCGGACTCGTCCTCTTCTTCTTCGAGTTCGGCCTCTTCCGCCAGCTCCTCGAACTCGTCCTCGTACTCCTCCTCGTCGTCGTAGTCGTCGAAGTCCTCATCGTCTTCACCGAGATCGTCTTCTTCGAGATCGTCAAGATCATCGGCAGACAGATCGTCTTCTTCGAGATCGTCTTCGGCGACATCGACGGCTTCGGGCTCCGGCTCCACGACCGGCGCGGGACGAGCACCGGCGAACCACGCCACGACCGCCCCCGGCACGGCGATCCAGCCCACCGTCAGCACGGCCAGCAGGCCCGCCGGGATGGTCACCGGGTTGAACACGCCGCCGCCGAGGTTGCCACCCGCGACCGCGGCCAGCACCAGCGTCCCCACGCCACCGGTCACGGCCGCCACCAGCACGGCCCGCACCCGCGCGCGGGGCGTCTCGGCGGCGTCCCGCAAGGACAGCCCCACCAGCACGCCGACCACGCCGGGCAGGATCAGCACCAGCGGCAACAGGCCGGACTGCTGCTCCGGCAACGCGGCCAGCAGCGGCACCGCCGGCACGGGTCCGCCGACGAACACGGTCGGGCTGATGGTCACCGCGCCGATGGAGAACCCGGAGCCCACCACGTACGACATGGCCCCGACCACCGCGTTCGGCAGGTAGGCCAGGCACATCAGCCAGATGCCCAGCCCGGTGCCGAGCGTCCCGCCCGCCTGGTCGAACAGACTGCTGGTCAGCGGCCACGACACCAGCAGGCCGAACGCCAGCAGCAGCGCCCCGGCGGCGGTCAGCGCGAACAACGCCAGCGCACCCGCCCGCAGCCCACGCCGGGCCACCGGGTCGATCCGCTCGAACACCACTTCCACCAGGCCGCAGCGCTGCGCCACACCGGCCACCGCCGCGACCCCGGACACCGCCGCACACCCGAAGAACGCCACGGCGGGCGTCGCCCGCACCACGCCACCGTCACCCATCAGGAACGCGATCACCCCGCCGACCACGGCGTGCGCGCCGGCGATGCTGAACACCACGCCCCGCGCCTGCAACGGCTCGAACAGGCCCAGCCGGTCCGCCGCACCCGCCGCCGCCCGCGACACCAGGAGCATCAGCAGCACCGTCGGCAGCAGCGGCAGCACGCCTAGCTGACCGCCGTCGAACCGCAGCGGCACGTGGTGCGCGACCAGCCAGGCCGGTGCGGACGCCGACAGCACGCCGGTGGTGGAGAACTGCGCGTGCGCGGCCGTGGACGACACCAGCGCCAGCACGGCGGCGACGGCCGCGTAGCTGACCACGACCGAGCCGGCGGCCGTCATGGCGAGCACCCTGGCCCGTTCGGCGCGGGAGAACTCGGGCGGGCGCACGGAGTCCGTCACGGCGCCGTGCGAAGGCGATTGCAGCACCGGCATCTTTCCACTGTCTCAGGAGGGATCGGCCGTTCGGGCGAGGCACGCCGCGCACGCGGAAAGGGGTGGCACCGACGCCGCGGTGCCACCCCTCGCACGACTGGACCAGCTCTGCCGCCGGCCTCGGCCGGAGTCAGCTCTGCCGCCGCTCCAGCGGCCGGCTCAGCTCTGCTGCCGCTCCAGCGGCCGGACCAGCTCTGCTGCCTGCCCTCGGCCGGCTCAGCTCTGCTGCTGACCCTGGCCGCCGAACCCGCCGGGCGGGGTGCCTTGGCCACCGCCGGGCTGGTTGAACTGACCGGGCTGCGGCATGTACGAGGTCGGCTGCGGCGCGCCGGGCTGCTGTTGCTGCGGCTGCACCGGGGCCCCGAACTGGCCGGACGGCGGGCCGTACTGGCCGGGCTGCTGCTGGCCGGGCTGCGGGAAGCCGCCGGTCTGCGGGTTCCAGCCACCGGGCTGGCCGCCGCCGTACGGGTTCGCGGGCTTCGGCTCGAACTTCACCACACCCGAGTCGACCAGCAGGCTGAGCACGATCGCCGCCGTCTCCAGCAGCGCGATGATCAGCACGACGATCTGCATGCCCTTGACATCGGCAGTGCTCTTGATGATGCCCTGCAGGAACAGCAGCGTCGGCACGGCCGACAGGACCGCCGCCGCGGGCAGCAGCTTCTGCGCCTTGGGCAGCACCGTCAGGCCCGCGAGGGCGGCGGCGGCGAGCAGGTACTCGATGGTGCCGAACGACGAGACGTCGTCGGCGAAGGCCAACAGGTAGGCGATGAGCCCCAGACCGGCCGCGACCAGCGGAAGGATGAGGGTCAGGTTGACGCCCACCGCCGGCTGCTGCGCCGGACCCGGCTGCTGCTGAGGGGCGCCGTACGGCACGGACATGGCGAGGTCTCCTCCTCCACCGACGGACTAACTTGCGACAACGGAACGCTAGCCGATGCACACTCTCCGACGACGACCGGACCTCCATGGTTCCCCCGGATGTGCGAATCGGCTCGCCCAACCCTCCTCCGAACGCCGTGAAGGCCACCTCCACACGGGAGATGACCTTCACGAACGGGTGGGTGATCAGCCGATCGACTGCATGATCTCCCGCATCAGCACGGCGGTCTCGGACGGCGTCTTGCCGACCTTCACGCCCGCCGCCTCCAGGGCTTCCTTCTTCGCCTGGGCGGTGCCCGCCGAGCCGGACACGATCGCGCCCGCGTGGCCCATCGTCTTGCCCTCGGGGGCGGTGAAGCCCGCCACGTAGCCCACGACGGGCTTGGTGACGTGCTCCTTGATGTAGGCCGCGGCCCGCTCCTCGGCGTCGCCGCCGATCTCGCCGATCATCACGATCGCCGCGGTGTCCGGATCGGCCTCGAAGGCCTCCAGCGCGTCGATGTGCGTGGTGCCGATGATCGGGTCGCCACCGATGCCGATGGCGGTGGAGAAGCCGAAGTCACGCAGCTCGTACATCATCTGGTAGGTCAGCGTGCCCGACTTGGACACCAGGCCGACCTTGCCGGCGCCCGAGATGTTCGCCGGGATGATGCCCGCGTTGGACTGCCCGGGGCTGATCAGGCCGGGGCAGTTCGGGCCGATGATCCGGGTCTTGTTGCCGGTGGCCACGGCGTGCGCCCAGAACACCGCGGTGTCGTGCACCGGGATGCCCTCGGTGATCACGACGGCCAGGCCGATGCCCGAGTCGATCGCCTCGATCACGGCGGCCTTCGCGTAGGCCGGCGGGACGAAGATCACGGTGACGTCCGCGCCGGTCGCCTCGATGGCCTCGGACACCGTGCCGAACACCGGCAGCACGTTGCCGTCGAAATCGACCTTCTCGCCCGCCTTGCGCGGGTTGACGCCGCCGACGATGTTGGTGCCGGACGCCAGCATCCGCTTGGTGTGCTTGGTGCCCTCGGCGCCGGTCATGCCCTGGACGATGACCTTGCTGTCCTTGTTGATGAAGATAGCCATCGTCAGACCCCCGCAGCCGCGAGCTCGGCGGCCTTGTCGGCCGCGTTGTCCATCGTGTCAACCACGGTCACCAGCGGGTGGTTCGCCTCCGCGAGGATGCGGCGGCCCTCCTCCACGTTGTTGCCGTCGAGGCGGACGACCAGCGGCTTGGATGCCTCGTCGCCCAGGATGCCCAGCGCCGCGACGATGCCGTTCGCCACCGCGTCGCAGGCGGTGATGCCGCCGAACACGTTCACGAAGACGCTGCGCACGTCCGGGTCGTGCAGGATGATGTCCAGCCCGTTGGCCATCACCTCGGCGGACGCGCCGCCGCCGATGTCCAGGAAGTTCGCGGGCTTCACGCCGTTGTGCTTCTCGCCCGCGTAGGCCACCACGTCCAGCGTGGACATGACCAGCCCGGCGCCGTTGCCGATGATGCCGACCTGGCCGTCGAGCTTGACGTAGTTGAGGCCCTTCTCCTTGGCCTTCGCCTCCAGCGGGTCCTCGGCCTGCTTGTCGACCAGGGCCTCGTGGGCGGGGTGGCGGAAGGAGGCGTTCTCGTCCAGCGTGACCTTGCCGTCCAGCGCGACGATCTTGCCCTCGGGGTCGCGGACCAGCGGGTTGACCTCGACCAGGGTCGCGTCCTCGGAGACGAAGGTCTCCCACAGCTTCACGATCACGTCGGCGACCTGGTCGGCCACCTCGGCGGGGAACTTGGCGGCGGCGACGATCTCCTCCGCCTTGGCGCGGTCGACGCCCTTGACGGCGTCCACCGGCACCTTCGCCAGCGCCTCGGGCTTGGTCGCGGCCACCTCTTCGATGTCCATGCCGCCCTCGACGGACGCCATCGCCAGGAACGTGCGGTTGGCGCGGTCCAGGAGGAAGGAGAAGTAGTACTCCTCGGCGATGTCGGACGCGGGGGTCACCAGCACGCGGTGAACGATGTGCCCCTTGATGTCCAGGCCGAGGATCGCGTCGGCCTTGACCTCGGTCTCGTCCGGGGTCTCGGCGAGCTTGACGCCACCCGCCTTGCCACGGCCACCCGTCTTGACCTGGGCCTTGACGACGACGGTCTGACCGAAGCGCTCGGCGATGGCCTTGGCCTCGGCAGGGGTGCGCGCCACGTCGCCCGGCAGCACCGGGACATCGTGGGCGGCGAAGAGGTCCTTCGCCTGGTACTCGTACAGGTCCACTCGGGTCTCCTGCGACGTCGGTGTCGGACACCGCGTCATGGTGCGGTCCTCGATAGGTCCGGCGCTCCAGGCTGGGGCCTGGTGCCCACACGTACCAGGCATCACCTGGAACGCCGGCATAGCCGTGGGGGGACCGGCTCGACGCGGCTGCGCAGAACACTATCGACCTGCGTGGACCACTCCGCACCCCATACCCGTGAGGTCGGTCATAAAGGTGGTGAGGTCGATCACCCCACCGATCCGGCGGGCCGCCGGAGGGGAGATTCCGCGAGGGGTGCTCGTCAACGGGTGGTGCGCACGGCCGCCGCGATGAGCAGGGCCGCGGTCGTCGCCAGCGCGAGCCACAGGCCGGGGCCGGGCGCGGTCTCGGCGGCGCGGGACTCGGTGAGCGGGTATTCGAGCGCACGGGTCGCGGTGACGCAGGCCGCCCCGAGCAGCAGGGCCGCGCCCTTGCCCGGCCGCGACACCAGCGCGAGGCCGATCGCCGCCAGCACGGCCACCAGCGCGATCAGCAGCCCCCAGGACCCGACCCGCAGGCCGAACGCCGTGATCGGCACGTAGTCGGGCGCCTCCAACAGCGGCAGGCCGAACGCGCCCAGCGCCAACAGCGCGGCGGTCAGGTTCGTCGCGACCAGCGGCAGCGGCGGCGAGGTCCGGGCAGTGCCCTCCTCGTCCCGCTCCACGGCCCCGGCCAGCGCGGCGGTGATCGCGGCGGCGGACCCGAGCACCACGGCGAGCGCGGTGAACCAGACCCCGGGGCCGGGTTCGACCAGGGGCACGCGGGTCGCGTTGAACACCGCGTCCAGCGCCAACCCGGCGGCCAGCGGAACGGCCGCCAGCGCCGTGATGAACGCCGGCCGGGCCTTCGGGATCAGCGCCAAGAGGGTGGCGGCGATCGCCACCGGCCAGAGCAGGCGGGCGGCGTAGTCGGTCGGCGCCGGCACGCCCTCCGGGACGTTCAGGTGGTCGGTGAGCGCCCCGATCGCGGCGCAGGCGCCGGTCGCGACGCCCAGGGACGCGGCGATCAGGTCCAGCTTGCGGCGTCCCGGCAGTTCGAGGTCGTGCTCCTTCTTGGTGGTGGTCGACCACCCGAGGGCCGCCGCCGCGCCGAGGACCAGCAACGGCCCCGGGGCCACGTCGACCCGGTCCACGGCGACGGCGGTCGCGAGGCCGGGCAGGGCGAGCGCGACCAGGACGGCGGCGATGCCCAGCAGGCCGCCCCGGCGGGTGTCGGCGTTGCCCGAACTGGCCGCGAGCATTGCCAGGACCGGGACGGCGAGCGTGACGAGCAGCCCGCCGGCGAGGGCGAGCGCCGGGGCGTCCAGCGGTCCGCCGGCGGGGATGAAGGCGTCGGACGAGCCGAACGGCGCCATGAACAGCCCCACGGCCGCGACCACGCCCGCCGTGGTCGGGAGGCCGAAGCGCTCGGCCCGGCCGCCTTCCGGGTCGGTCCGGGTGGCGGCCAGGCAGCCCGCGGCGAGGGTGAGGACGTGGCCGGCGAGCAGCAGCCAGAGGCCGGCGGTCACGCTCGGCGTGGCGAGGGTGGTCGGGCGGAACAGCTCGGGCCGGACCGCGCCGACCGGGTCGCGCAGGATCTGGAGGTCGACCAGGAAGCGGCCCACCGCCACGACCCCGGCCGGGACGAGCACGGCGGCGGCGGTCGTCTCCTGGTTCCGGGCCAGGAAGAAACCGGCGACGCCGACCGGCAGCAGGGCGAGCACGGCGAGCAGCGGCCACGCGGTGAACGCGGGCGGCGCGCCGCCGTCGACCACCGACACCACCGGCCCGACGGCGCCGCAGACCGCGCCCACCGCCGCGAGCCCGAACGCCAGGCGGAGCTTGGTGGGCGCCGGCGACGCCGCTTCTGCGGTTCGGATCATCGGCTCGACGCTAGCAAAACGGCGGCGAACCGCCCGGCCGGGAAGGTCGGCCGGGAATGTCGGAGGCCGGCATTGGGTAGCCCGTTTTCGTGGAAGCTTCACCTACCTTCAGTCCTATGGGTGATGCGGCCGACTCGGCGCCGGGCCGGTTCGCAGCCGGGCTGAGAGCCGGGTTCGACGCGGTCCGGGGCGCGGTCGACACGACGGCCGAAACGGTCGGGAGCACGGTCCGGGGCGCGGTCGACACCGCGGCCGGAGCGATCGGGAGCACGGTCCGAAGTGCGATCGGGGCCGGGAGCGAGGTGGCGGTCGGCGTGCTCGGCGGTGCGGCCGAGGTCGCCCGCGGCGTCACCTCGCCCGGTGGCGTGCGCGGCGTGGTGGTGGAGGCCGCGTGGCTGGCCGCGCACACCGTGCTCTACCCGTGGGGAGCGCTTGAGCAGCAGCTCCGGCCCGACGGGCACTTCCGGCACTACCGCACCGACGACCTCCCGCCGCGCCGGCGGGGCCTGGTGGTTTCGGCCATGGAGGCGGCGGGCACTCCCATCGTGTTGGTGCATGGCATCGGGGACAACCGGTCCGCCTTCGCAGTGCTGTCGGGGGCGCTGCGAAGGCGTGGCTTCGGGGTGGTGCACGCCGTCAACTACAGCGTGTTGACGGCGTTGACCGGGGACGTCCGGCGCTCGGCGGCACTGCTGGGCGAGCACATCGAGCGGATCTGCGCGCAGACCGGGTCCGACCGGGTCCACGTCGTCGGGCACTCGCTCGGCGGGTTGATCGCCCGCTACTACGTGCAGCGGCTGCACGGCGACGCGCGGGTGCGGACGCTGGTCACGTTGGGCACCCCGCACGGCGGCACGGTGGCCGCCTACCTGCTCCCGACCCCGCTGACCCGGCAGTTGCGCCCCGGTTCAGAGCTTTTGTCCGAATTGGCCGCACCGTGCCCACCGTGCCGGACGAGGTTCGTCGTGGTGTGGAGCGAGATGGACCAGGTGGTCATCCCGCAGCGGCACGCCCGGTTGGAGCACTCCTCGTTGGTCGTAGAGGAGCATCAGATACGTGATTCAGGTCACCTTTCGCTATCGGTTGACACCCGCGCACTTCACGTCGTTGTGACGGCCATCACCCGTCCGCATGACCCCGAGCCTCACCCCATCTTGCCTGTAAGTGAGGGGTTTAGTAGCTCTCAGGTGACCGAGGGTTACAGCGCACATGTCCAGCCTTCCCTCTAACCGCTAATCGGTAGACATCGCGGCCGGGGATTGCCTACGAGGCTTCCGCCCCGTTATCTTCCCCCGGTCCGTTGTCACGGTCTGGTCACAAGCAAGACAACGAGCCGGTACCCCGACTGGCTCACCCGGGATCCCCCGCCCGGTGTCGACCGGACTCCCCGAAGACGGAAGGCCAGGTTTTGTCTCGACACCGCTCCCCCGGCGGCCATAGCAGTCCCGCTGTGCTCGAAGATGCGGACGACCGCGTCTCCGTGCGTCCAGTGGGATCGCACCGGCTCCCACCACCCCCTTCGGCGCTGCGTGGCCGGATCGTCGTCGCCGCCGTAGCCGTCGGCGCGTTCGCCGCGGCCGGCGCAGGCCAGACGCTGCACGCGCTCGGCTCCAGCTCGGACGCACCATCGGACGAGGTCACGCCCCTCGCGAGCGCCTCGGACGGCGCAGCCGCGTTCGGCGTCGGGGGCACCGGCCCCGCCTCGCCGCACATCCTCCCGGTCGCGAAGACCGTCGACCCCGCCGCCGAGGCGCAGAAGCTCACCAAGAGCGCCAAGATCACCGAGGACCGCGAGGCGGCAGAGGCCGAGGCCCAGCGGCCGAAGTACGCCCGGCCCGCCGCCGGCGAGTTCTCCTCGGGCTTCGGTGGCCGCTGGGGCGAGATGCACTACGGCATCGACATCGCGGGCCCCATCGGCACGCCGATCCTGTCCGCCGCGGACGGCGTCGTGATCGAGGCCGGTTCGGCCAGCGGGTTCGGCCTGTGGGTCAAGGTCGAGCACAGCGACGGCACGGTCACCGTCTACGGCCACGTGGACACCTACTCGGTGCGCAAGGGCCAGGTCGTCCAGGCCGGCGAGCAGATCGCGCGGATGGGCAACCGGGGCTTCTCCACCGGTCCGCACCTCCACTTCGAGGTCTGGAACCCGGACGGCAAGAAGATCAACCCGCTGTCCTGGCTGAACGCCAAGGGCATCAGCGTCTGAGCCGACGAAGGCTCCGCGCGTGGGCACGAGCATGTGACAAGGCGCGCACGAGCGCGTGAAAAGGCCGGGTCGCCTGCGCGACCCGGCCTTTCGTCCCCCTGGACCGCCCCCTGGTGATCCCTGGTCGCGCTCGCCGCCCCCGAAGCGGCTCCCGCGTCCTTCAGTGCTGCCCGCAAGCGGCTCCCTCTGCCCGGTTCACCCCGAATGCCCCGGTCATTCCGCTTGTGACACCCCATAAGACGCACACGTCATATTCGGGTTGCGTGCGACTCGTGGATCAGTCCGGGAGGGCCGTGTCAGGCGGCCCCGGCGCGGGTGTCGAACGCCGCGCGCGCGGCCGTGACCTCGGCTTCGTGCTCGGTCGCCCACACCACGAGCGGGCACAGGGTGGTGTGCAGGGTCGCGCCGAGCGGCGTCAGCTCGTAGTCCACCCGCAGCGGCACGGTCGGGTGCACGGTGCGCCGCACGAGCCCGTCCCGCTCCAACTGGCGCAGGGTGACGGTGAGCATCCGCTGGCTCACCCCGTCGATCTTGCGGCGCAGCTCGCTGAACCGGTGCCGCCGTTCCTCCAGGTAGCCGATGACCAGCAGCGACCACTTGTCGGCTACCCGGTCCAGCATGTCCCGGACCAGGCAGTCCGACCGCGTGTCCCACTGCCTGGGGTCGTCGTCGTCGTCGGTTCCCTCGCAGTGCCCCGGTGACTTCACAGTGCCCTCTTCCACAAGCGGAGATCCTCCCGCAGCATTGCATGCACATGCAAGGAACGAGGAGGAGCTGTGACCACAACGGAAACCACCGCGCGGCTGAGCGGACGCGAGTGGGGCGTCCGGCTGGTGCTGTGCGGTGCGATCTTCCTGGAGGGCGTCGACGTCTCGATGATGGGCGTCGCCCTGCCGTCCATCCAGGCCGAGCTGGGCATGACGCCCGGCGCCCTGCAATGGGTGGTCAGCGCCTACGTGCTGGGCTACGGCGGCTTCATGCTGCTCGGCGGCCGGGCGGCGGACCTGCTCGGCAGGCGGCGGGTGTTCCTGTGCTGGCTCGCCGTCTTCGTGCTGTTCTCCGGCCTCGGCGGGCTCGCGCAGGACGGCTGGGTGCTGATCGTGGCCCGGTTCGTGACGGGCCTCAGCGCCGCGTTCCTCACGCCGGCGGGTCTGTCCATCATCACCACCACGTTCGACGGCCCACGGCGCGATCAGGCCCTCCTGGTGTACGGCGGGGTCGGCGCGGCCGGCTTCTCCCTCGGCATGGTCGTCGGCGGGCTGCTCACCGTGCTGGACTGGCGGTGGGTGTTCTTCGCGCCCGTCGTCCTCGCGCTGGTGATCCTCTTCGCCGCCGTGAAGGCGATCCCGAAGAGCGCCGACCGCGCGCAGGGCCGGTTCGACGTCGCGGGCGCGGTCACCGTCACCGGCGGGATGCTGCTGCTCGTGCTGGCCATCGCCGAAGGCGTCTGGCCGGCGCTGGCGGGCGGTCTGGCGCTGCTGGCGGCGTTCGTGGTGATCGAACGGCGGGCCGCGGAGCCCCTGGTGCGGCTCGGCGTCTTCCGGGTGCGGAACCTCGTCGGCACGAACATCGCCGCCCTGCTGTTCGCGGCGTCGTTCTTCGGTTTCCAGCTCGTCGCCGTGCTCTACCTCCAGCAGGTGCTGGGCTGGTCCGCGCTGGAGACCGGCCTGACGCTGCTCGTCGTGGGCATCGACGCGGTGCTCGCGCCGACCCTCACGCCGCGCCTGGTGAGGCGGTTCGGCCTGATCAAGGTGACGACCGCCGGGCTGCTCTCCGCGACCGCCGCCTACGCGCTGTTCCTGCCCCTGGACCACGGCTGGGACTACTGGCGGCTGCTGCCCACCCTGGTGCTGCTCGGCTTCGCGTTCGCGCTGGCCTACGGCCCGCTGACGATCGTCGCCACGGACGGCATCGCGGACGCCGAACAGGGCCTCGCCGGAGGCCTGCTCAACACGTCGTTCCAGTTCGGCGCGGCCCTCGGGGTCGCGGGCGTGACGGCCGTCGCCACGCTCGGCGACACCCCGCTGGAGGGCTACCGGCTGGCCGTGCTCGTCCCGGTCGCGGCGGGGCTGCTGGCCGCCGTCACAGCTTCACGAGGGGCACGCCGCCGATCAGCATGAGCCGGACCTTCCCCGCGGTGCCGAAGTCGATCGTGGCGGTGGCGCGGGGGCCCGAGCCGTCCACCGCGACCACGCTGCCCAGCCCGTACTTGTCGTGGCTGACCCGGTCGCCCACGTCCAGCTTGAGCGCGGGCGTGTCCTTCCAGGCCGTGTTCGTCGGCGCGGGACGCGAGGGCCCGTCCGAGCGGCGGCCCCACGTCGTCGCGGTGGACGGCGCGGAGCGCTGCGGCTCCACCCGCCGCCACTCGACCAGGTCGGCCGGGATCTCGTCCAGGAAGCGCGACGCCGGGTTCGCGGACGGCTGGCCCCACGCCGAGCGCACCAGCGCCCGCGACAGGTACAGGCGCTGCCGGGCCCGCGTGATGCCCACGTACGCCAGGCGGCGCTCCTCGGCCAGCTCCGTCGGGTCGCCGAGCGCCCTCAGGTGCGGGAAGACGCCGTCCTCCCAGCCGGTGCAGAACACCACCGGGTACTCCAGGCCCTTGGCGGTGTGCAGGGTCATCAGCGTGACCACGCCGTCCGACTCCGCGTCCGGCACCTGGTCGGCGTCCGCGACCAGCGACACCCGCTCCAGGAACGCGCCCAGCGAGCCCTCGGCGGGCAGGCCCTCGTCCTCGGCCGGGACCTGGGTCACCGCGCCCAGGTCGGTGAACTCGCGGGCCACCGTGACCAGCTCGTTCAGGTTCTCCACGCGGGTGTGGTCCTGCGGGTCCTCGCTGGCCTCCAGCTCCGCCCGGTACGCCGTGCGGTCCAGCACGGCCTCCAGGATGTCGGCCACGTCGTCGCCGCGCTCCACCAGCTCGCCCAGCTCGTCCAGCAGCTCGACGAAGCCCGCGATGGCCTTCTGCGACCGGGGGTTCAGCATCGGGACCTTGCCCCGCACGGCCTCCCGCAGCGCCGCCGCGAAGCTGATCCGCTCCCGCTCGGCGTAGGTCGAGACGCACGCCTCCGCGCGGTCGCCGATGCCGCGCTTGGGCACGTTGAGGATGCGCCGCAGCGACACCGTGTCGTCGGGGTTCGCCAGCGTCCGCAGGTACGCCAGCGCGTCCCGCACCTCGCGCCGCTCGTAGAACCGCACGCCGCCGACCACCCGGTACGGCAGGCCGAGCCGGATGAAGATCTCCTCGAACACGCGGGACTGGTTGTTCGTCCGGTAGAACACGGCGATCTCGCCGTTGTTCGCGTCGCCGCCGTCGACCAGCCGGTCGATCTCGCGCGCGACGAACGCCGCCTCGTCGTGCTCGTTGTCCGCGACGTAGCCGACGATCTTCTCGCCGTCGCCCAGCTCGCTCCACAGCCGCTTGTCCCGGCGGTCCGGGTTGCGCGAGATGACGGCGTTCGCGGCGGACAGGATGGTCTGCGTGGACCGGTAGTTCTGCTCCAGCAGGATCGTCGTCGCCTGCGGGTAGTCGCGCTCGAACTCCACGATGTTGCGGATGGTCGCGCCGCGGAAGGCGTAGATCGACTGGTCGGCGTCGCCCACCACGCACAGCTCGCCCGGCGCGACGCCGGCCCGGCCGGTGCCGACCAGCTCGCGGACCAGCGTGTACTGGGCGTGGTTGGTGTCCTGGTACTCGTCCACCAGCACGTGCCGGAACCGGCGGCGGTAGTGCTCGGCCACGTCCGGGTAGTGCTGGAGCAGCTCGACCGTGCGCATGATCAGGTCGTCGAAGTCCAGCGAGTTCGACTCGGTGAGCCGGCGCTGGTAGCTCTCGTAGACCTCGGCGACCCGGCGCTCCAGGTCGTTGCCCGCCTGCTCCTTGGCGGTCTCGACGTCCACCAGCTCGTTCTTCAGGTTCGAGATGTGGATGGCGAGGGTGCGGGCCGGGTACCGCTTCGGGTCCAGGTCGAGGTCGCGCGCCACCAGCGTGATCAGCCGGCGCGTGTCGTCGGCGTCGTAGATGGAGAAGTTCGAGGACAGGCCGAGGGTCTTCGCCTCGCGGCGCATGACCCGGACGCACATCGAGTGGAACGTCGACACCCACATCGAGCGGGCGCGCGCGCCCACCAGGTCGGCGACGCGCTCCTTCATCTCGGCCGCCGCCTTGTTGGTGAACGTGATCGCCATGACCTCGCCGGGGTGGACCTTGCGCTCGGCGAGCAGGTAGGCGATGCGGCGGGTGAGCACGCGGGTCTTGCCCGAGCCCGCGCCCGCGACGACCAGCAGCGGCGACCCGGCGTGCTCGACCGCGCGGCGCTGCGCCGGGTTGAGGTCGGCCAGCAGCCGCGAGGACCGGGAAGCAGGGGGACTTGGAGGCAAGTCGAACAAGGCGCTCATCGTGCGTTCACGTTACCGGGTACCCCCGACAGTCCGCGGCTGTGGCATGATGACGGCATGCGCTCGGCTCACTTCGAGTTTTTCTACGGGATCCGGACTCCGGCTCCCGTGGACCGCTAGCGCACCCAGCCACCCACGAAGCCCCGGAGTCCTCGGATTCCGGGGCTTCGTCGCTTCCGGACCGGGACTCCACTCCAGAGTCGAGAGGTCACCCCGATGAACAGCACCGACACCGCGCCCGCCAACGAGGACATCGACGCGCTGCGGCAGGAGATCGACTACCTGGACGCGGAGCTGCTGCGCCTGGTCAAACGACGCGTGGAGATCTCCAAGACCATCGGCGCGGCCCGGATGGCGGCCGGCGGCACGAAGATCGTGCACAACCGCGAGATCGACGTCCTCAACCGCTAC
Organism: Actinosynnema sp. CS-041913; assembly: GCF_050942485.1. Taxonomy (NCBI): domain Bacteria; kingdom Bacillati; phylum Actinomycetota; class Actinomycetes; order Pseudonocardiales; family Pseudonocardiaceae; genus Actinosynnema; species Actinosynnema sp. CS-041913. Next base: position 8,568,331 of record NZ_CP192037.1, read on the forward strand.
CGGGAACTCGGCCCCGAGGGCCGGGACCTGGCGATGATCCTGCTCAAGCTCGGTCGCGGCCCGCTCGGCCGGTAGCGGCCCTGGCCAGGTCCCGGTCCACCAGTTGGGCGTCGTCGGGCAGGTAGGCGAGGGGATCGTCGAGCAGCGGGGCGGTCCCCACGAGGCCCTCGACCAGGGCGTGCAGGCACAGCGCCGCGTAGCCACGCAGGTAGCCGCCCTCCTGGGTGAGCACGGTCGGGAGGTCCAGCGCCGCCACCTCCCGGCCGATGTCCCGGTACCCGGCGGCGGTCAGGTTGTGCCGCCCGTTCGGATCGAACGCCGAGCCGTCGAACCCGGAGGCGCAGACGAGGAAGTCCGCGCCGTGGTCGCGGATCGCCGGCAGGGCGAGTTCGGCCAACGCGCGGCGGTAGGCGGTGTCGCCCGCGCCCAGGGACAGCTCGATGTTGAGGTTCGCGCCGTCGCTCTCCTCCGGGCCGCCGGTCTGGGTGTGGTTCGCGCCCCACGGGCCGTGCCGCATGTGGACGGAGACGGTGAGCACGTCGTCGGCGTCCCGGAAGATGTCCTGGGTGCCGTTGCCGTGGTGGACGTCCCAGTCGAGGACCGCCACCCGGCGGCCGGCGCGGCGGGCCGTCTCGGCGACCAGGGCCGCGTTGTTGACCAGGCAGTAGCCGTCCGGGAGCGCCCGTTGCGCGTGGTGGCCGGGCGGGCGGACGAGCGCGTACGCCAGGCGGGTCCGACCCGACGCCACCGCCTCGTACGCGGCGAGGGCGGTGCCCGCGGCGGCACGGATCGCGTCCCACGAGCCGGGGCCGACGACGGTGTTGGTCTCCAGCGCGACGCGGCCCTCGCCGGAGCACGCCCTATATAGATAGGTGAGGTATTCGGTCGCGTGGACGCGGGCCAGCTCCTCGTCCGTGGCGAACCGGCCGCTCGACCAGGTGAGGTGCGGCGCCACCGGGCCGTGCGCCAGGGCGTGCCGGAACGTGCGCAGGCGGGCCGCGTTCTCCGGGTGCGGCTCGGGCGCGTCCAACCACTCCCACCGGCCGGGCAGCTCCCACAGACCCGCGCCGGTGTCGTGCTCCAGACAGGCGTCATGCCAGAACAACTCCACACCAGGGGGATATCAGGGCGATCACCCATGGGCCAAGTCGAATAAGCGCAGGCACACTAGGTGTATGGGCGTCATCGGCCTCATCATGGGTCTCATCGCAATCCTCGGCGTGCTCGCCACGCTGGCACACGACGGCTACCTGGCCATGCTGGGCTCGGCAGCCAAGTCCAAGCGCGCCGCGGGTGCGCCGGTCGCGCAATACGTGCGCAGCCGGTGGACGGTCGCGGGCGTGACCACGGTCATCGCGCTGGTCGGGCTGCTGATCACCACGGGCGAGAACATCGCCCCCGACATCATCGGCGCACTGCTGGCCGGCGGCGCGGGGCTGGCCGCGACCAACGCCTTGCAGAGCAGCCGGAAGCGACTGAACAGCGGTAGCTGAACTTCACTCGCACGTGTGCCACCTCGGTACCGCAAGGCTGATCCGACCAGCCGCCCGCAGGCCGTGCACCTACCCTGTGGTAGGCGCAGGGTCTCGCCGTCCCACCCCGATTCCCTGCCTCTGACCAGCCGAACTACAGCCGGACCGGCGTGCGTCCGGGGGCGGGAGAGGTTCGCACAGGCATGGACATCGGGGAACCGGAACGGTCGGGCAGGCTTCGTACGGCGGACGACCGGGCGGCTTGGTGGCTGCCCCTGAGCAGTGAGCTGGACCACACGCCCGTGATGCCGGTGGCGCGGGCCGGCACACCCGACGTCGGGCGGCCGAACCCTCGGCCGGGCACGGTCAGGCAGGCAGTCGTGCGGCCGGACACGCGGCCGGGCACGCAGGCCGTCGTGCGGCGCGTGCGGGCTGTCGTGCGGGGGGACGTGCAGGCGGTCATGCGGCGGGACGTGTTCCCCGTGCAGCGCACCCGTGACCCCTTGGTCGACACCGACGCGATGGGGCTGCGCAACTTCAACATCGGCCTGGTGCCCGCGTCCGTGACGCCGCCGGTGACGTGGCAGCGGGCCGCCTGGTTCGCCGTGCTGTCGTCCGCGGCCGTGCTGATCGGGCTGGCGTTCGCGGCGTCCAAGCTGGTCGGGACGAACGCACCGGACGAAGAGCTGGGGATGCCCGGCTACCCGACCACCGCGCCGATCCTGACCGGGTTCGCCACCAGCCCCGTGCCGTCGCACCGGCAGGACGCGGTCGTCGGCAGGCCGGACGGCACCCCGGTCCAGCGGTCCGAGGCCGTCCTGTCCACCGCGCACCTGCTCCCCGGTCCGCCCCAGCCCGCCGCCTTGGCGCCGGAGGTGGGCACGACGCCGGACGCGCCCCCGCCGCCGACCGTCACGACCGTGCCGAACAGCGCGCGGCCGGTGGTGGACGGGGCCGCGCTCGCGGCCATGACGGAGTGGTTCTACGAGGACGCGGCGTTCGACCCGGCCACCGCGCTGGAGCTGGTCGCCGACCCGTTCCGGGTGGACGTCGAGGCGTTGCTGGCGAAGCGGTTCGCGGAGGTGGCGCTGATCCGCGTGACCGAGATCAGCGTGGACCCGGCGAACGGCGTCACGGTCAGCACGCTGCACGTGACGATGAAGGACGGGACGACGACCACCGAGAAGCGCGAACTGTTCTTCACCACCACCGACGACCCGCTGATCACCGCCGAGCGGCCGGTCGGCGACGCCTAGCGGTCGTTCGCGAACGTACAGCTCGGACTTGATCGCCCGATCGAGCGACACCCTCGGACCGCTGGCCGCCACGAACGGGTGAACCCGCCAGTTTGGCTGGCTTTGCGCTGGTCGGGCACGGTACGAGTTCTCGCTGACGACACAGGTCCGAGGGAGTCGCCAGTGCAACGCCCTACGCCAGGCGGTCGCAGGCACAGCCGCGCCGGCTCGGTCTCGGTGGCCGAACTGATCAGGAAGCACCCCGCTCCGGTGCGCATCCCGTCGCGCGAGCAGGCGGCCACCGACGGGCTGATCGCCGAGCTGCTCGGGGAGCCCGCCGCGCACCAGTGCCCGCCACGCCCGTCCAACCGGGCCGCCAAGGCCGTCGGGCTGGCCGCCGGCGCGCTGGTGCTGCTGGCGTCCGTCGCGACGGCGTCGATCCTGGTCGGAGCCCGGGCCGACAGCCCGTCCCGGCCGTCCGTCGAGCCGCCCGCGGAGATCACCGGGTCGTCCGCGCTGCGGCCGGACGTGCTGGCGGCGGAACTGGGCGGCGCGCCAAACCCGTCGCCGCCGCCGGCCGAGCCCGCGCCGATGGTGGTCGACGTGCCCGTGGAGGTGCCGGTGGACGTGCCGCCGGAGATCGACGTGGCGCCGCCGCCGGAGACCGCGACCAGGTCCAAGCCGCAGGTCGGCGTGGTGCGGCACTTCTACGAGCTGCTGCCGGCCAAGCCCGCCGACGCGGCGCAGTTGCTGACGCCCGACCTGGTCGGCGGGAACGCGCGGGACTTCGTGGCGTCGTGGGGCCGGATCCAGGCGATCACGATCGAGTCGACCTCCCTCCGGCCGGACGGCGCGGTGCACGCGGTGGTGTCGCTGCAGGAGCTGTCGGGGCGGTGGATGAGGGTCGAGCAGCTCTTCTGGCTCACCGACACGACCCGTCCTCGCATTGTCGGGACGCAGGTCCTTTCAGCCCAACGTAGCTGACACTGAGTGACGATCATGCCGTAGAAGCTCACGGACTGTGTATTCCGTCAGTTGTTGATTAGGAAAGTTCACCCAAAGGGGTTACGAAGTCGGTCACGATTCGGTATCCATGGTCCCGGTTAGTAGCGCAACGCACTCTCCGGGAAGGTGACCTTCGGTGTCGAACGACGACAAACGGCGTCGGCGGGATGGCTCGACGGCCCAGCTCTCCGTCGGCGAGTTGATCGCCCGGCGCGAGGCCGAGACCCAGCCCATCCCGAGGATCACCGAGGAGGACACCGTCCGGCCGAGGAGCACCGAGGAGGACACCGTCCGGTTCAAGGCGGCGACGAACCTCTCGGGGCGCGAACTGCACATCACCGAGCTGCTGCGCCGCGAAGGCCGCGCCGGCGAGGAAGAGCGCGGCGGCGGTGGCTTCTCCGTGCCGAAGCTGGTGGCGATGGCGAGCGGCGGCGTGGTGCTGGCGGGCACCGTGGCGTTCACCGCGACGAACCTCCTGTCGTCCCCGGACGAACGCCCGCTGGCGGAGGTCCGCTTCGACACCCGGCCGCAGGCGCGGAGCACGAACACCATCGGCAACGACCTGGCGGCAGCCGCGGCGAAGCAGGAAACGCCGCAAACCCAGGACCAGACCGAGACGTCGACCACGACGCCCACCCAAAGCTCCACCAAACGCCCGCGCGCGACCCAGCAGCCCGCGCCGGCCACGACGACCACCACGGAGCAGGCGCCGGCCCCCACCACCGAGCAGCCGCCCAGCACCACCACCCCGGCGCCCGGCACGACGACACCCCCCGAGACGACCCCGCCGCCGCCCACGAGCACCACGACGCCGCCGCCGTCCTCGGACAGCACGCCGCCCCCGTCTTCGGGCACCACCACCCCGCCGCCGTCGTCGGAGACGCCGGGGGTCGGGATCGGCATCGACTTGGGCGGCATCCTGAACCCGCTCGGTGGGTTCGACTTCTTCGCACCGGCCAAGTAGGGCGGACGGCTCGCCTCGCCTCGCCCTGGACAGCGCTCACTCTGGACGACTCGCTCTGAGCGCCTCGCCCTGAGCAGCTCACTCTGGGCGACTCGCGTCGGGCAGTGCGGTCCGGGCGGCTCGCGCCGAGGATTCAGCTTGGCCGCGACACGCAACTCGCACGCCAAGCCGCAACTCGCTGAGCCGCAACTCGCCGAGCCGGAACGCGAGACACGCCGTCGAGCCGCAACTCGCCGGGCAAACCAGGGCCGCTCAACCCAGGGCCGCTCGGACCAAGACGAGGCGGCGAATCAGGAGCCACCCCGGTTCCGAAATGCCAGGTCCGCCCGGCACCAACCAAACTGGGCCGTTTGGAGCCACTTGCGGCGATCTTCACCCGAACAGGTGGCCGATTGACCCGGTTTCGGGTATCCCTTCCCGGTCCGAACGTAGCTCGCGTGACCTGCGCAACGGTCCGAAAGCCGTCGTCACCGCCGGGGTAGGCTGTCCGCGCATCGATCCGCACGACGAGGAGCCCTAGCGTGAGACCTGCTGCCCTTGCCGCGGTCACGCAGCGCCCCGACGAGGTGGTCCGGTGACCACTGACGGCCGGCTCATCGCCGAGCGCTACCGATTCCTGGACCGGATCGGCAGCGGTGCCATGGGCGTGGTCTGGCGCGCCCAGGACGAGCGCCTCGGGCGGATCGTCGCGGTCAAGCAACTGCTGCTCCAGCCCAGCCTCGACACCACCGAGCAGGACGAGGCCATCCAGCGCGCCATGCGCGAGGGCCGGATCGCCGCCAAGCTGCACCACCCGAACGCGATCGCGGTCTACGACGTGGTCGAGGAGAACGGCGCTCCGTGCCTGGTCATGGAGTACCTCCCGTCCAGCAGCCTGGCCGACACGATGGCCGAGCACGGTCCGCTCGACCCGCTCGAAGTCGCCCAGATCGGCACCCAGGCCGCGTCCGCGCTCGCCGCCGCCCACGCCGCCGGGATCGTGCACCGGGACGTGAAGCCCGGCAACGTGCTGCTCGCCGACAACGGCCTGGTCAAGATCACCGACTTCGGCATCTCCCGGGCCAGTGACGACGTCACCGTCACCAAGACCGGCCTGATCGCGGGCACCCCGGCCTACCTCGCGCCGGAGATCGCGCGCGGCCAGGACCCGACGCCTGCCTCGGACGTGTTCTCGCTCGGGTCGACGCTCTACGCGGCGGCCGAGGGCGAGCCGCCGTTCGGGCTGAGCGAGAACACCCTCGGTGTGCTGCACGCCGTCGCCGCGGGCCGGATCAACCCGCCTTCGCTCGACGGGCCGCTGACCGACGTCCTGCTCGTCCTGCTCAACTACGACCCGGACGAGCGCCCGACCATGGCGCAGGCCCGCGACATGCTCTACGCGGTCGCCCACGGCCGGAACCCCAGCCTCACCGGGCTGCGCGCGGCGCCGCTGGTGGACCCGATCGCGAGCGCGACGACCGTCATGGACGCCGACCGCACTCGCGTGGTGCGGCCGAACCCGCGCACGACCGGTCCGACGACCCCCGTCGCGCCGCCGCCCGCGCCGACGAAGAACAACACCCGCCCGCTGGTCATCACCGCCGTCGTGCTGGGCTGCCTGCTCCTGCTGGGCTTCCTGTTGGTCGCGTTGGGCGTGTTCGACAACAAGGACCCCGAAGTGCCGCCGGCGGGCAACACGAGTTCGTCGAGCACTCCCGCGCCGACGACCACCACGACCGTCGAGCCCACGACTACAGTGCCGCCACGGATCACGACCGAGGAGACGACGACGACCACCACGCCGCCTCCGCAGACGACCACCACCACGACAACGACGACAACCACCACGACGACCACGCCCAAGCCGACGACGACCACCACGACAACGACCACCACGACATCTCCGGCGCTGCCCACCACATAGGGCATGGTGGGCAGACCTCGTAAGGTGGAGCCGAACCCGATCGGGTGACGCAACGTTCTTGTCCTAGTGGCGATGTCACCGGTGTTCGCCACTGAAGTAGCCCGAGCAGCTTTGGAGTCCCCTGTGACCGACGATGGCCGCCTGGTTGCCGGCCGCTACCGACTGGGCCAGCGGATCGGCAGCGGAGCGATGGGCATCGTCTGGCAGGCGCACGACGAGCGCCTGCACCGCACGGTCGCCGTCAAGCAGCTCCTGCTCCAGCCGGGCCTGGCCGAGGCGGACACGGACGAGGCGAAGCGGCGGGCCATGCGCGAGGGCCGGATCGCCGCCCGGTTGCAGCACCCGCACGCCATCGCGGTCTACGACGTGGCGGAGGACGACGGCCAGCCGTGGCTGGTGATGGAGTACCTGCCGTCCAAGAGCCTGTCCACGGTCCTGTCCGAGCGCGGCACGCTGTCGCCCCGCGACGTGGCGTCGATCGGCTCCCAGGTCGCCTCGGCGCTGGCCGCCGCGCACAACGCGGGCATCGTGCACCGGGACATCAAGCCCGGCAACGTGCTGCTCGGCCACGAGGGCACGGTCAAGATCACCGACTTCGGCATCTCCCGCGCGACCGGCGACGTCACCGTCACCGCGACCGGGATGCTCGCCGGCACCCCCGCCTACCTGGCCCCGGAGGTCGCGAAGGGCTACGACCCCGGTCCGCCGGCGGACGTGTTCTCGCTGGGCTCCACGCTGTACGCGGCGATCGAGGGCATGCCCCCGTTCGGGCTGAACGAGAACACCATCGCGCTGCTGCACCAGGTCGCCTCGGGCAAGGTCACGCCGCCGAAGCAGGCCGGTCCGCTGACCGCGCTGCTGATGCGCCTGCTGCGCGCCGAGCCGGAGGACCGGCCCACGATGGCGGAGGCGAGGGAGGCGCTGGCGGCAGTGGCCGCCGGCCGGGCCGCGCCGGAGTTCCCGGTGGCGCTGCCCCAGACGCACCCGCCGTCGTGGCAGGGCACGCCCGTGCAGCAGCCCGCCACAGCGGCGACCAGGGCCATCGCGCCCGCGCCGCCCGCCACCCGGATCTCGCCGACGCCGACGCCGCCGCGCCCGGTCAACCCGCTGCCGCCGCCCTCGCGGCCGGCCGCCGCACCGCGTCCCGCGGGCAGGCCGGCGGGCCGGGGTCCGATCAAGAGCAAGCGGTCCGCGGCGGTCACGGCGCTGGCGATCGTCGCCGCCGCCGTGGTCGGGATCATGCTGGCCAGCATGTTCTCCGGCGATGGTGACAACACCCAGGCCGGGCAGACCACGACGAGCGCGAAGCAGGCGGGCGGCGCCGAGCCGTCGAGCACGCCCACCAGGAAGACCACCGCGCCGCCGCCGAAGATCACCAGCGATCCGACGCCGGAGCAGCAGGAACAGGCGATCCGGGACTACTTCGCGCTGATGCCGACCAACGTGGAGGACGGCTTCAACCGGCTCACCGCCGAGATGAAGAGCAGCACGGGCGGGATCGAGGGCTACAAGAGCTGGTGGAGCCTCGTCCGGTCGGTCGAGCTGATCAGCGTGAAGATCAACTCGCCGTACGCGTACGAGATCGAGATCACCTACAACATGAAGGACAACTCGGTCGCCCGAGAGCGCAAGCTGATCGTGCTCAAGTGGGAGAACCAGGGCCTGTACATCGCCAAGGACCAGACCCTGGGCAAGGGCTAGCTACCCGCCGGCTTCCCGGCTCCTGGACGGCCCCGTCCAGCTCGCGACACTCCAGGCTTCGGCGCGATCGCGCCCCCGGGCCCGTTACCGATCTACGACACGGCCGCTTTCAGGGCGTCCAGCAAGGTCCGCACCGCGGGCGACCCGAGGCTGTCCGCCCGGATCGCCGCGAGGATGGTGCGGCTCGGCTCCGGGTGGCGCAGCCGGCGCACCACCACGCCGGGGTGGATGACGCCCAGCCCGAGCTTGGGCACGATGGTGACGCCCAGCCCGGCGGCCACGAAGCCCTGCGCGGTCGGGTAGTCGTCGGACTCCAGCACGAAGTTCGGCGCGAAGCCGGCGGCGGCGCACGCGTCGAGCACGATGTCGCGGCACGGTCCGGGCGGGCTCACGGCGTCCACCCACGGCTCGTCGGCCAGGTCGGCGAGGTCCACCACGCGCTTGCGGACCAGGTCGTGCCCACGCGGCAGCACGGCCAGGTACGGGTCATCGAGCAGGTGCACGACGTGCACACCGCGCGGGGCCTCCGACCCGCGCGGGAACACGCTCAGCGCCACGTCCGCGCGGCCCGCCTCGATCTCCACCATGGGGTCGTCCGGCTCGATCAGCTTGAGGTCTAGCTGCACGTCGGCGTGCCGGGCCTTGAACGCGGCCACGGCGGGCGGCACCAGGGCCGCCCCGGCGGTGGCGAAGTAGCGGACCCGCAGCCGCCCGGTGCGGCCCGCCCGCAGGTCCGCGAGCGCGGCCTCGGCCTCCACCAGCCGGTCGGTGATGTGCGCCGCGTGCTCGGTGAGCATGCGGCCCGCGACGGTGGGCCGCACGCCCCTCCCGACGCGGTCCAGCAGCGGCAGGCCGGCCTGTTTCTCCAGGGCGGCGACCTGCTGGCTGATCGCGGACGGGGTGTAGCCGAGGTTCACCGCGGCGGCGGTGATGGAGCCGGTGGTGACCACGGCCCGGAGCACCTGCATGCGTCGCACGTCCAGCATGAACCCAACCGTACAGCGCAGCTTAACGGTAGTGCAGTTCTATTCACTTGTCCTGATGGTTCGCTTCGCGCAGCATGTGGTCGTGAACAGACCCGGCACGCTGGTCAGGATGGGCGTCCTCGCCCTGTTCTGGGGTTCCAGCTTCCTCTGGATCAAGATCGCGCTGACCGGGCTGTCGCCGGTCCAGATCGCCCTGGCGCGCACCGTCCTGGGAGCCGCCGTGCTGGTCGTGCTCGCCTACGCGCAGGGCGAGCGGCTGCCCCGCGCCCGGAAGGTCTGGGGCCACCTGGCGTTCGCCGCCGTGTTCGGCAACGTCATCCCGTTCGTGCTGTTCGCGCTGGGCGAGGAGACCGTGGACTCCGGCGTCGCGGGTGTGCTCAACGCCACCACGCCGCTGTGGATGCTCGCGATCGGGCTGGCGCTGGGCTTCGAGCGGCAGCGCAACGCCGCCCGGCTCGTCGGCCTCGTGCTGGGCTTCGCGGGCACCCTGCTGATCTTCGCGCCGTGGCAGCAGGCGGGCCTGGCGAGCTGGGGCGCGCTGGCGTGCCTGGCCGCCGCCGCCTCGTACGCGGTGGCCTACACCTACATCGGCCGCACGGTGGCCGGCAGCGCGTCGGCGTTCCAGCTCTCCTCGACCCAGCTCGTCGCGGCGAGCGGGCTGACCCTGCTGGTGGTGCCGGTGGGCGGGCTGGAGCCGATGCACCTGGGCTGGCAGCCGCTGGTGGCGGTGGCGATCCTGGGCGTGTTCGGCACCGGACTGGCGTTCGTCATCAACTACCGGCTGATCGCGGACGAGGGCCCCACCAACGCCTCGACGGTCGGCTACCTGCTGCCCGTGGTGTCCGTGCTGCTCGGCGCGGCGTTCCTCGGCGAGGATTTGAACCTGCGCGTCGTGGCCGGCATGGTCGTGGTGCTGGTGGGGGTCGCGCTGACCCGCCGGCAGCCCGCCACGGCGATCATCCCGGTCGACCGGGAGCCGGCGACTACGCTCAAGTGACCTGCGATAACACTCGGTTACCCACTGGTACGGCCAGTTGAGACGAGCGGGGTGGGCAAACGGGTGGACCTGAGACCCAGGTCTCCCCCGATAGCGTGGTATTGGGCCGAACCACGTCCCGATCCGCCTCGTCGGACGTCTCCTCTCTGTGAGGGATGAACACAGGAAGGAACCAGGGGACATGAGCACCGACAGCATCACCACCAGGACGACGTTCCACCTCCTCGTCCCCGGCGTCGCACCGGCGCCGGTGGAAGCCGAGCTGCACTACGAACCGGAAGACCCGTACGCGGTCGCCGTCCTCTTCCACACCGGTCAGGGCAAGGTCGAGTGGATCTTCGCGCGCGACCTGCTGGCCGACGGCCTGCTCACGCCGTCCGGCGAGGGCGACATCCTGGTCCGCCCGGCCGCCGACGACCCCGAGCGGGTCCTGCTGGAGCTGAACGCGCCCACCGGGTTCGCCATCCTGTCGGCGCAGGCCGAGGCCATCGCCGACTTCCTGGACATGACGTACGACGTCGTCCAGCCCGGCGAGGAGGACCTGTGGATCGACTTCGACCGCGAGCTGGCCAAGCTGGTCTCGACCAACTGACCGGTCGCTAGTCTCATCGGGTGCACAGGCCCTTCGAAGGGACGTTAGGCGGCCGGTACCGGCTGGGTGAGCGGATCGGCGCCGGCGCCATGGGCATCGTGTGGCGGGCGCACGACCCCGTGCTGGACCGCGAGGTCGCCGTGAAGCAGCTCCGCTGGCCTGATCTGGCCCCCGCCGAGGCGGAGGTGGCCAAGGCGCGGGCCATGCGCGAGGCGCGCAACGCCGCCCGCCTGCACCACCCGCACGCGATCACCGTGTTCGACGTGGTGGTCCAGGACGACCGGCCGTGGCTGGTCATGGAGTACCTGTCCGCGCGCAGCCTGTCCGAGCTGCTGGCCGAACAGGGCCCCCTCAGCCCGGCCGAGGCCGCCCGGATCTGCGGGCACGTGGCGCAAGCGCTGGCGGCGGCGCACGCGGCGGGCATCGCACACCGGGACGTGAAGCCGTCCAACGTGCTGATCGGCCACGACGGCGCGGTGAAGCTCACCGACTTCGGCATCTCCCGCGCCACCGGCGACGGCACGCTCACCGAAAGCGGCATGATCACCGGCACGCCCGCGTACCTCGCTCCCGAGGTGGCGCGCGGCGAGGTGCCCGGCCGCGCGGCCGACGTGTTCTCGCTCGGCGCGACGCTGTACGCGGCGACCGAGGGGCGGTCGCCGTACGGCACATCCGACAACAGCCTGGCACTGATCTACCGGGCCGCGAACGGCGAGATCGAGCCGCCGACCCGGGCCGGCCCGCTGACCGCCGTGCTGACCCGCCTGCTGGCCGTGGACCCGGCACAGCGGCCCACCGCCGCCGACACCGCGCGGCTGCTGGCGAACCCGCACCCGCAGCCGAACCGGCCCGCGAACCCGCACCCGAACCGGCCCGCGGACCGGCCCCGTCCGGGCTGGCTCGCGCCCGCCGTGGCCGCGGCGATCCTGCTCGTCGTGGTGGGGACCATCACGGCGGTGTCGCTGAACTCGCCGTCCGCGGGTGTGTCGGGCCCCACGTCCACGTCCACACCGACCTCCACACCGACCTCTGCGCCGACCTCTGCGCCGACGTCCACGCCGGTGCAGCCGGGCGAGTACCCGGACGAGTACACCGAGGAGCAGGTCGGCGAGTTCGTCCGCGCCCACTACGCGCTGGTGGCGAGCGACCCGCACGCGGCGTGGCACAACCTGTCGGGGTCGTTCCGGCCCGACATCGAGGAGTACGCCTCGTTCTGGGGCCAGTACGACGGGCTCCGGGTGGACCACGTCACGGTGTCCCGGCCGAGCGCGCTGTTCAACGTCGAGGTGAGCCTGGCGTTCGAGCGGGCCGGCTTCGTGTCCGTGGGGCGGTACCGGCTCGGGGTCGAGCCGGTCGACGGCGGGCTGCTGATCGTCAGCTCGGAGCAGGCCTAGACCAGGCGGCGGTCCGACGCCCAGCGGGACAGCTCGTAGCGGTTGGAGAGCTGGGTCTTGCGCAGCACGCTCGACACGTGCGTCTCGACCGTCTTCACCGAGATGAACAGCTCGGACGCGATCTCCTTGTACGCGTAGCCGCGCGCCAGCAGCCGCAGCACGTCCCGCTCGCGCGGCGTCAGCAGGTCCAGCTCGGGGTCGCTGATCGGGGCCGCGCCGGGACGGTCGGCGAACGCGTCCAGCACGAACCCGGCCAGGCGCGGGCTGAACACCGCGTCGCCGTCGGACACCCGGACCACCGCGCGCACCAGCTCCTGGCTGGAGATGGTCTTGGTGACGTAGCCGCGCGCGCCCGCCCGGATGACCGCGATGACGTCCTCGGCCGCGTCGGACACCGACAGGGCGAGGAACACCACGTCGGGCAGCGCCGTGCGGACCTGCCGCAGCACCTCCGCGCCGCCGCCGTCCGGCATGTGCACGTCCAGCAGCACCACGTCCGGCTTCAGGTGGTTGATGCCGACCACGGCCTCGGCCACCGAACCGGCCTCGCCGACCACGTCCACCTCGTCGGTGATCGAGTCGAGTTCGGCCCGCACTCCCGCGCGGAACAACGCGTGGTCGTCCACCAGGAACACCCGCACCGCCGTCTTCTGGCCTGTCACGTCCTGGCCTCCGTGTCTAGTTCCCTGCCGCGCCGGGGTTCGGCTGGCTCCCGGCGGACGCCTTCCTCGGCATCATGAGCTGCACCTCGGTCCCCTCGCCGGGGGTGGTGCGCAGCCGGACTTCGCCACCGTGCCGGTCCATCCTCCCCCGGATCGAGTCCGCCAGGCCATGCCGGTCCTCCGGAACCAGGTCCGGGTCGAACCCCTTGCCCCGGTCGCGCACGAACACCGTCACCCGATCGGGCTCCACCTCGCCGTACACGCTGATCTCGCCGACGCCCGCGTGCTTGGCCGCGTTCACCACCGCCTCGCGGGCCGCCTGCACGACGGCGAGCAGGTTGTGGTCCAGCTCGCAGTCGCCCACCACGACCTGCTGGACGGTGAGCGCGAACTGGTCCTCCACCTCCCCGGACGCCTTCGCGATCGCGGCGGACAGCGTGGTCGGGCGGTCGGTCTCGTCCACGCTGCGCCCGTACAGCCAGTCCCGCAGTTGCCGTTCCTGGCCACGGGCGAGGCGCTTGACCTCGCGCGGGCTCTCGGACTGCTTCTGGATCAGCGCAAGCGTTTGCAGCACGGAGTCGTGCAGGTGGGCGGCGATCTCGGCGCGTTCCTCGGTCCGGATGCGGACCCGGCGCTCCTCGCCCAGGTCGTTGATCAGCTTGATCCACAGCGGCACGGTGAGCACCGCCACGCCGCCCAGCGTCGCCACCACGGCCAGCAGCGCGAACCGCAGTTGGTCGACGCCGTAGTTGCTGACCAGCAGCACACCGATGCCGATCGCGACCAGCGCCACCCCCGCCAGCACCCGGACGACGGCGGACCGGCCGGTGCCCAGGAACCCGGACTTCGCCCCGTCCCGCCACCGCCGGCGCTGCGCCTCGTCCGCCTCCCGCCAGACCACGGCCGCGCCGACCAGCGCCACCGCGAGCGGTCCGACGATCCAGCCGCTGACCGGCCCGGACAGCAGGCCGCTGATGACCGCCGCGCCGATGCCGAGCGCCACCAGGCCGAGCGCCTGCTGGCGTTCCTTGGGGTTGGTCGACGGCTTCTCGGGCGCGGACACGGAACGCTGCGGCACGAACAGCCACAGCAGGCCGTACGCCACCACACCGACGCCGTTGAGCGCGGTCAACGCGGCGAACGCCGCCCGCACCCAGAACACCTCGATGCCGAGGTGATCGGCCACACCCCCGGCCACGCCCGCGACCACCCGCCCGGACCGGCGCCTGCGCACCGGCTCGAAGGGCTTGGCCACCTGCTTGGCCGGGACGGTATCCACCTGCGAACTCACCCTCCGATCGTCACACGCGCGAGGACCTGTTTCATCAGGGTTCCACCCGATGCCCGGTTCAGGGTGCGCCCCCGATGCGCGACGGGCCTGTGGGGAAGCATGCTCGACACCGTGAGCGGGAACCTGAGCACAGCCGGCGTCGAAGAGACGCTGAAGGACTTCTGGGTCAGCCGGCCCAGGCGGCCACACGAAGGGCGCAAGGTCGCCGGTGTCGCCGCCGGTATCGCGGAGCGGTACCAGATCGACCCGGTCATCGTCCGGGTGGCGTTCGTGGCCATGGCGCTGTGCAACGGCGCGGGCATCCTCATCTACCTGCTGGGCTGGCTGTGGCTGGCGCAGAAGGACGACGAGGTGTCGGCGGCCGAGGCCCTGATCGGCCGGGGCCGCAGCTCGACCCCCGTGCCGCTGACCATCCTGCTGGGCCTCGCGTGCATCCCCGCGACCGGCTTCTTCGTGGACGGCGGCTTCACCATGGTCGGCGGCGTCCTGCTGTCCGTCGGCTCGATCTACCTGCTGCACCGCAACCGAGGCGCACTGAACCGCCCGACCGCCGTCAACGAGGTGAACCCCGTGGACCCGACCACCACCCAGACCACCAGATCGACACCCCCCGCCTGGGATCCGTTGGGCGCTGCGCCCTTCGCGTGGGACCTGCCCGAACCCACCCCCACGGTGGTGCCGGTGCAGCCGTCCCGCCCACCCCGACGACGCTCCCGCGTGGGCGGGCTGACGTTCGGCCTGTCCCTGGTAGTCCTCGCCGGCTCACTGGTGGCGTCGTCGTACAGCACCTGGTTCACCCCCACCCACACCATCGGCCTGGTGGTCGCCACCCTGGGCCTGGGCCTCCTGGTCGGCGCGTTCCGAGGCGGCGGCGGACGCGGCCTGATCGGCCTGGTCGTGCCCCTGAGCCTGGTCGGGGTAGCCATGACCAGCATCGACTTCGACACAATCGGCGACTCGGACCACGTAGGCGACGTGGCGGCCCGCCCCGCGTCGATCGAACAGGTCCAGGACCGTTACGACACGAACGCGGGCGAAATCACCCTGGACCTGACCGGCCTGGTGGCGACCGAACCGGTGAAGACCGAGGTGGAGGTCGGAGTAGGCAGCGTGGACATCCGCGTCCCGGCCAACGCCGACGTAGTGGTCACCTGCCACACCGGCCTGGGCTCGGTGGAATGCCTCGGCACGGAAAGCAACGGCCGGGACCGCACGGAGACCGTCACCGACCTGGGCCAGGACGGCAAGGGCGGACCGGAACTGGAACTGGATGTCAGGGCAGGAGTCGGAAAGGTGGTCGTGAGCCGTGGCTGACCAGGAACTGAGTGAAAAGCGTGGCATCGACGTAGTGGGCTTGGTCTTCGGGGCAGCAGCCCTCGTCGCCTCCGCCTACATGCTGTCCGACGGCGCCTCGTGGCCGGACTTCCTGGACCTGAGGTGGGTCCTGGCAGGCGGCGCAATGGTAATCGGCCTGGGCCTCTTGGCAGGATCGGCAAGACGACGCCGCTAGAAGCCAGAAGCCAAACGCAAGCGCCGAACACCAAAGCCTGCGCGAGCACACAAAAGGGGCCTCGTGTTCTCCCCGTATGGCCTGCCCGCAGGGAACCGCGCTTGTTCAGGGAGCGCAAGCACGCTTTTCGCTTGCGCTCCCTGAACAAGTGTGGTGGTCTTTGACCAGGCCATACGGGGAGAACACGACGCCTTGGCATTTCCTCCCCGGAGGCCTGCCAAGCGGCGAGCGTCGCTTTTAATCTTTTAAGACAAAAAGCGGTCGCGACTACTCATAGACGAAAAGCTAAAAGCGTCCTCGCCGGACAGGCAGGCCGCCAAGGATGTACACAAAAGCAAGACTCGGGCGTCGTGCCATCCCCGCATAACCTGGTCAAAGACAACCACCCTTTTCCTGGGAATGCAAGCGAAGAGCGTGCTTGCATTCCCAGGAAAAGCGCGGTTCCCTGCGGGCAGGCCATACGGGGATGACACGCAGCCCACCGACCGGTGTGTGGGGTTACTCCCACTCGATGGTGCCGGGGGGCTTGCTCGTCACGTCGAGCACTACGCGGTTTACTTCTGCCACTTCGTTGGTGATTCGGGTCGAGATGCGTTCCAGCACGTCGTAAGGGAGTCGGGTCCAGTCTGCGGTCATCGCGTCTTCGCTGGACACCGGCCTGAGGACGACCGGGTGGCCGTAGGTTCGGCCGTCGCCTTGCACGCCGACGCTTCGGACGTCGGCCAAGAGCACGACCGGGCACTGCCAGATGGTTCGGTCGAGGCCCGCGCTGGTCAGTTCTTCCCGGGCGATGCCGTCTGCCTTGCGGAGGATTTCCAGGCGTTCCGCCGTGACCTCGCCGATGATGCGGATGCCGAGTCCCGGGCCTGGGAAGGGCTGGCGTTGGACGATGGTTTCCGGCAGGCCCAGTTCGGTGCCCACGCGTCGGACCTCGTCCTTGAAGAGTGCCCGCAGCGGTTCCACCAGGGTGAACTGCAAGTCGTCCGGCAGGCCGCCCACGTTGTGGTGGCTCTTGATGTTCGCCGTGCCCGCGCCGCCGCCGGACTCGACCACGTCCGGGTACAGGGTGCCCTGCACCAGGAACCGGTAGTCGCCTTCGGCCTTCAAATCCCGTTCCGCCTGTTCGAAGACGCGGATGAATTCGCGGCCGATGATCTTGCGCTTCTCCTCCGGGTCGGTGACGCCCGCCAAGGCGTTCAGGAAGCGTTCGCGCGCGTCCACGGTCACCAGCCGGACCCCGGTCGCGGCCACGTAGTCGCGTTCGACTTGGGCGCGCTCGCCCGCGCGCAGCAGACCGTGGTCCACGAAGACACAGGTCAGACGGTCGCCGATGGCGCGTTGCACGAGGGCCGCCGCGACGGCCGAGTCGACGCCGCCGGACAGGCCGCAGATGGCCTTGCCGTCGCCGATCTGCTCGCGGATTCGGGTGACCTGCTCGTCCACGATCGAGGACGTGGTCCACTGCGGGCGGATGCCCGCGATCTCGTGCAGGAACCGGCGCAGGACCTCTTGGCCGTGGGGCGAGTGGCCCACTTCCGGGTGATATTGGACGCCGGCGAAGCGGCGTTCCCGGTTCTCGAACGCGGCCACGGGGGCGCCGTCGCTGGTCGCGGTGACGGTGAAGCCGTCGGGGGCCTCGGTCACGCAGTCGCCGTGGCTCATCCACACCGGGTGGGTGCCGGGCAGCTCCTCGTGCAGCAGGCCGCCGTTCTCCGTGACGCCCAGCTCGGTGCGGCCGTACTCGCGGGTGCCGGTGTGCTCGACGGTCCCGCCGAGCGCTCCCGCCATGGCCTGGAAGCCGTAGCAGATGCCGAACACCGGCACGCCGACGTCGAACAGCTTCGGGTCGACCTGGGGCGCGCCCGGCTCGTACACACTCGACGGGCCGCCGGACAGGACGATCGCCGCCGGGTCCTTGTCCAGCAGTTCCGCCACGGTCGCGGTGTGCGGCACTACCTCCGAGTACACCTGCGCTTCCCGTACCCGACGGGCGATTAGCTGTGCGTACTGCGCACCGAAGTCGATGACCAGAACTGGGCGGCTGCTGCTCTCAGACACGGCTGACATCGTCTCAGACCTGCACCGGATCCTCAGAACGGCCTAGGTTGTGGCCTATGGACGCGATTACCCCGCAGCCACGACCCTGCTGGATCGCCGGACACCCGGAGCAGGGCGCGCAGGCCACCACGGTGTACCACCCGTTCGACGGAACGGAGGTGGCGTCGGTCGCCGTACCCGGTCCTGACCAGGTGGAACGGGCGGTCGCGGCGGCGGCTGCGGTGGCCAGGGAGTTCCGCCGCACACCCGCGCACGTGCGCGCCCAGGCGTTGCTCCAGGTGTCCCTCAAGCTCGCGGAGCGGGCCGAGGAGATCGCCGAGACGATCACCGCCGAGAACGGCAAGCCGCTCAAGTGGGCGAACATCGAGGTGACGCGGGCGGTGAACACGTTCCGGTTCGCGGCCGAGGAGGCCCGGCGGTTCGCCGGGGAACTTCAGCGGCTCGACACCGACGCCAACGGCGAGGGGCGGCTGGCCCTGGTGCGGCGGATCCCGCGCGGCCCGGTGCTGGCGGTGGCGCCGTTCAACTTCCCGCTGAACCTGGTGGCGCACAAGGTCGCGCCCGCGCTGGCGGTGGGCGCGCCGGTGATCGTGAAGCCCGCGTCGGCGACGCCGCTGTCCGCGCTGCTGCTGGGTGAGCTGCTGGCCGAGACGGACCTGCCCGAGGGGGCGTTCTCCATCCTCCCGGTGCGGGGCTCGGACATGAAGTCCCTGGTCACGGACGAGCGGCTGCCGGTGATCTCGTTCACCGGGTCGACCGGCGTGGGCTGGTCGTTGACGGATTCGGCGCCGCGCAAGCACGTGCTGATGGAGCTGGGGTCGAACTCGGCGGCGATCGTGTGCCCGGACTGGCCGGACCTGGACTACGCGGCCTCGCGGATCGCGACGTTCGGCAACTACCAGGCGGGGCAGTCGTGCATCGCGGTGCAGCGGGTGCTGGTGCACCGGGACGTGGCGGCGGAGTTCGTGCCCAAGCTGGTGGCCGCGGTGCGGGCGTTGCGGACCGGCGACCCGCACGACCCCGAGGTCGAGGTGGGGCCGTTGATCGACGAGGACAACGCGCGGCGGGTCGAGGAGTGGGTCGCCGAGGCCGTGTCCGGCGGGGCGACGCTGCACGTCGGCGGCGGGCGGTCTGGGACGTCGGTCGAGCCCACCGTGGTGCAGGACGTGCCGGTGTCGGCCCGGCTGTGGCACCAGGAGGTGTTCGGGCCGGTGTTGGCGGTGTCCGTGGTGGACTCGGTGGGCGAGGCGTTCGAGCGGGCCAACGCCACCGACTACGGGTTGCAGGCCGGGGTGTTCACGCGGGACGTGACGGTGGCGTTCGAGGCGGCGGCCGAGCTGGAGGTCGGCGGGGTGATCATCGGCGACGTGCCGTCGTACCGGGCGGACCAGATGCCGTACGGCGGGGTGAAGGGCTCGGGGACCGGGCGTGAAGGCGTGCGGTCGGCGATGGTGGACTTCACCGAGGAGCGGACCATGGTGCTGACCGGCATCGCCCTGTGATCAGCTCGCTCGTTGATCAACTCGGTGGCCGATCAACTTTCTGCTGGCCAACTTTCTGTTAACCACTCTTCTGCTGATCACGTCCGGTCCGGGCCGTCGGCTCACGCCGGGTTCAGGCCGTCGGTGAAGCCCTTGGCCCGCCGGAGGGCGATGTCGGAATCGGTCCCGACGGCGGCGAGGTGGCCGTCGGGGCGGATCAGGACGTCGCCCTCCACCGTGAAGCCGGGACCGAACCTCTTGCTGTCGCGCGCGAGTTCGCCCGTGCAGCCGGGACTGGTGAGCGGCGAGTCGCGGTAGGCGAACGGCTCGAACAGCCGCCCCGAGTCGATTTTCCCGGTGTCGCCGCGTTCCAGCACGTCCAGCCGGTTCGCCCGCTCGGCTTCCGTTGCCGGCACGAGGAAACGCATGGTGTCGCCGGTGACTCGCAGGTTCTCGTCGGCCGCCGCGCCGCGTTCCTGTTCGTAGGACGGCAGCAGCGCAGGCCCGGCCGCACCCCGGCGGTCCAGCGCGATCTTCCACGTCGCGTTGTCCGCGTCGCAGATGCCGGAGTTCAGGCCCCGTGCGCCGAACGGGCTCATCACGTGCGCCGAGTCGCCGACGAGCAGCACGCGGCCGTCGCGGAGCTTCGTGGCGCGGCGCTGGTGGAAGCGGTAGGTGGACTGCCACAGCACCTCGTACGGGCGGTCGCCGGTGATCTCCCGAATGTGCTTGTCCTCCAACCGGAACCCGGCAGGCACCTGCCAGTCGACCCGGTAAACGCCGTTCGGCTGCGGGTGCAGGAGCACCTGGCGACCGGGATTCCAGACCGGGTCGAAGTAGAACAGGCGTTCCGGCTCCCGCCGGCCGAGGTCGAACCTGATGTCGGCGATCACGAACAGGTCGTCGAACGAGTGCCCTTCGAAGCCGATGCCGAGCAGGTCGCGCACCGTGGACTTGACGCCGTCAGCGGCCAGGCAGTGCGAGCCTTCGTACGTCGTCGTTTCCGTTGTGACACGGACGTTGTCGCCTTGCCGGAGGTCTACGACCCGTTGCCCGTAACGGAGTTCGATCAGCGGTTCCGCCCGGACGCGGTCCTCCAGGATGCGTTCGACGTCGGTCTGCGGCGTGTTGACGAACGGCGGAAAGCCTTGCCGCTTCGGCAGTTCGACGGTCATGACCTCGCGGTCCCGGAAGAACGTGCGACCGCGGTACCAGGTCACCCCGGCGTCCACGACGGCTTGGCCCGCGCCGACGCGTTCCAGGATGTTGAGCACGTCGTGCTGCACGCAGATCGCCCGGCTGCCCACGGCGACGCGTTCCCCGGCCGCCTCCAGGATCACGCTCGGCACACCCGCGCGGGCCAGCAGCAGCGCGGCCGTCATGCCGACCGGGCCCGCGCCGATCACCAGCACCGGGGTCACTGCAACGCCGCCCACACCTCGCGGTCCCGTTCGGCGGTCCAAATTCGGGGCCAGTCCACGCCTTCGCACTCGTCCCAGTACCGCTGCACGTCGAACGGCAGGCAGTGCTCGAAGATCGGCCACCGGCCGTAGCGCGGGGCGAGCGCCTCGTGCGCGGCGGCGAACGCCTCGGCCACCGTGCCGCCGCCGACGTGCACGGACCCGACCGTGCGCCGCAACTCGTCCAGGAAGTGGCGGGACTGCGCGATGGCCGCGTCCACCTCGCCCCGGTCCCGCGCGACCGCGCCACGCCCGCCGACCAGCACCTCCGCGCCCAACGCCCGCACGTTGTCCAAAGTGGACGTTGCCCAGTCGTTGTGGAACGCGTCCCCGGTGTACAGCGCGGCCTGTGACTCCACCAGGTCGCCCGCGAACAGGATCCGCTGGTGCGGCAGCCACGCCACGATGTCGCCGGCGGTGTGGCCACGTCCGCAGTAGCGCAGTTCGAGGTCGCCCCGGTCGCCGCCGAGCGGGATGGTGAGCCGGTCGGAGAACGTCAGCGTCGGCCACGTCAGGCCGGGGATCGAGGCGGGCTCCTCGAACAGCCGCGGCATCCGGCCGTACTCGCTGGCCCAGTCCTGCGCGCCGCGTTCGGCGATCAGCGTCCTGGTCAGCTCGTGCGCGATGATCTCGTCCGCCCCGAACGCAGCGGCGCCCAACGTCCGCACCGCGTGGTAGTGGCTCAGCACCAGGTACCGGACGGGCTTGTCGGTGTGCTCGCGCAGCATGTCCAGCCAGCGCCGCGCGGCCACCGGGGTGGCTCTGGCTTCGATGCAGACGAGGAAGTCCTCGCCCTCGATGGCGCCCACGTTCGGGTCACCTTCGGCGGTGAGCGCGTAGACGCCCTCCGCGAGCTGGACGAACACCTCGTCCTTGGGTGCGAGGTCGGCACTGGACGCAAACGGCTT
Source organism: Actinosynnema sp. CS-041913 (assembly GCF_050942485.1). Lineage (NCBI taxonomy): Bacteria > Bacillati > Actinomycetota > Actinomycetes > Pseudonocardiales > Pseudonocardiaceae > Actinosynnema > Actinosynnema sp. CS-041913. The sequence goes on from NZ_CP192037.1 coordinate 8,589,950, forward strand.
CGCTGCCACGCCTCCCACCATAGGACGGGCGTGGCGGCCGTGTCGCTGCGAACTCTTCACGCCGCGAAACTCTTCAGCACAACAGTCGGCGCGCCTACGACGTCCTCACCTCGACGATCGGCAGCCGCAACGCCCCGACCGCCGACGCCGGCACGGCGGGCCGCACCGGGCTCACCGCCGGCACGCGCCGGTACCCCTCGCCCTGGGCCGGCCGCCGATCGGCCTCACCCTTGTTGGGCCACAGCGAAAACGCCCGCTCCGCCTGCGCCGTGATGGTCAGCGACGGGTTCACGCCGAGGTTCGCCGAGATCGCCGCCCCGTCCACCACCGACAGGCCGGGGTAGCCGTAGACCCGGTGGTACGGGTCGATCACGCCGTGGTCGGCGTCCGAGCCGATCGGGCACCCGCCGATGAAGTGCGCGGTGAGGGGGACGTTGAACAGCTCGCCCCACGTGCCACCCGCCACGCCGCCGATGTGCTTGGCCGCCAACAGGTTCGCCTGGTAGCCGGCCGGGATGAACGCCGGGTTCGGCTCGCCGTGGCCCTGCTTGGAGGAGAGCTTGCGGCGGAACAGGCCCTTCTTGCTGAACGTCGTGATCGAGTTGTCCAGGCTCTGCATCACCAGCAGGATCACCGTCCGCTCGCTCCAGCGGCGCACGGACACGATCCGCGCGAACTGCACCGGGTGCCGCAACGCCTGCCCGAGGAACTGGAGCACGCGCGGCGTGCTCTTCGCGCCGTCCGTGGACAACGTCTGGAGCAGCCCCATGGCGTTGCTGCCCTTGCCGTAGCGGACCGGCTCGATGTGGGTCTGCTCGTCCGGGTGGATGGAGGAGGTGATCGCCACGCCCTGGCTGAAGTTCCGGTTCTCGTCCACGGTGAACCGACCCGCGCCGATGATCGACTCGGAGTTGGTCCGCGTCAGCTCGCCCAGCTTCGCCGACAGCCGGGGCAGCTTGCCCTCGGCCTTCATCCGGTGCAGCAGCTCCTGGGTGCCCCAGGTGCCCGCCGCCAGCACGACCTGGCCGGCGGTGATGGTGCGACGACCCTTGCGCACCTTGCCGCCCGTGCGACGGGTGCTGATCGACCACGTGCCGTCCCGCGCCTGGCGGAGGTCGGTGACCGTGGTGAGCGGCAGCACCTGCGCGCCGTTGCGTTCGGCGAGGTACAGATAGTTCTTGACCAGAGTGTTCTTCGCGCCCACCCGGCAGCCGGTCATGCACTCGCCGCACTCCACGCACCCGGTGCGCTTCGGCCCCGCGCCACCGAAGTAGGGGTCTTCGACCTCCGTGCCCGGCTCGCCGAAGAACACGCCGACCGGCGTGGCGTGGTAGCTCCCGGCCACGCCCATGTCCTCGGCGACCTTCCGCATGACCTCGTCGGACGGCGTGGTCGTCGGGTTCTCCACCACGCCCAGCATCCGGCTCGCCTGGTCGTAGAACGGGGCGAGTTCGGCCTCCCAGTCGGTGATGTGCGCCCACTGGCGGTCCCGGTAGAACGGCTTGAGCGGGCGGTAGAGGGTGTTCGCGTAGACCAGCGACCCGCCGCCGACGCCGGAGCCGGCCAGGACCACCACGTTGCGCAGGGCGTGGATGCGCTGGATGCCGTAACAGCCGAGCGCCGGCGCCCACAGGTAGCGCCGCAGGTCCCACGACGTCTTGGCGAACTCGTCGTCGGCGAACCGCCGACCCGCCTCGATCACCGCGACGCGGTAGCCCTTCTCGGTGAGGCGGAGGGCCGCGACGCTGCCGCCGAAGCCTGAACCCACGACGACGACGTCGTAATCGGTCTTGTTACCGGCGAGTTCACCCATGGCTGCGAGATTAGGGGTAACTTCGAGTAACAGCTAGTCCCAATCGGTTCAGACGCCGGAGCACGGCAAGGCCCTCGCCGCAGCGAGGGCTCTCGCACCCAACAATCTGTTGGCCAACGTTCTGTTGCCTAACAGAGCAGACGATCAGTTTCCCAACAGTCTGTCGCCGGACAGACGGTCAGCCGGACGGTCAGCCGCGGACGGTGAGGCCGACCTTCTGGAACTCCTTGATGTCCGAGTAGCCGGTCTTCGCCATCGCCCGGCGCAGCGAGCCGAACAGGTTCGTCACGCCGCGCGGGTCCACCGACGGCCCGAACAGCAGGCTGCGCAGGTCCACCACCTGGTCCACCCCGGTCGACACGTGGCTGCGCGGCACTGACGGGTGCGCCGACGACGCCGTCCAGTACAGCCCCTGGCCGGGTGCCTCGGCGGCAGCCGCCAGCGGCTCGCCGAGCATCACCGCGTCCGCGCCGCAGGCGATCGACTTGGCGACGTCACCGCTGGTCAGCACGCCACCGTCGGCGATGACGTGCACGTACCGGCCACCGGTCTCGTCCAGGTAGTCCCGCCGGGCCGCCGCCGCGTCCGCGATCGCGGTCGCCATCGGGACGCCGATGCCGAGCACCGAGTCCGTCGTGGTCACGCCGGGCGTGTAGCCGTAGCCGACGATCACGCCCGCCGCGCCGGTGCGCATCAGGTGCATCGCCGTCCGGTAGTCACCGACACCGCCCGCGATGACCGGGATGTCCAGGTCCGCGATGAACGACTTGAGGTTCAGCGGCTCGCCGTCCCGCGAGACGTGCTCGGCCGAGATGATCGTGCCCTGGACGACCAGGATCTCCACGCCCGCCGCGAGCAGGTCCGGCGTCAGCTCGGCGGCCCGCTGGGGGCTCACCCGCACCGCCACCGTCACACCCGACTCGCGCACCTGCTTGATCGCCTCGGCGATCAGGTCCAGGCGGACCGGCGCGGAGTGCAACTCCTGGAGCACCTTGACCGGGCCGGCCGGGTCGTCGGTGTCCTCCACCGCCTGCACCAGCCGGAACAACGCCTCGTCCACGTCGCCGTGGCGCGCCCACAGGCCCTCGGCGTTGAGCACGCCCAAGCCGCCCAGCTCGCCGACCGCCACCGCCGTGCCCGGCGACATGATCGCGTCCGTGGGGTGGGTGATCAGCGGGATCTCGAACCGGTAGGCGTCGATCTGCCACGCCGTCGAGACGTCCTTCGATGACCGGGTCCGGCGGGACGGGATGATCTCGACGTCGTCCAGCTCGTAGGCCCGCCTCGCGGTCCGGCCCATGCCGATCTCGACCAGATCGCGCACCTTTGTCGTCCTCTCGTGGAGCTAGCGGAACCAGAGGACCCTAGCTCAACGGGTCGTGTAGTTCGGAGCCTCTACGGTCATCGTGATGTCGTGCGGGTGGCTTTCCTTCAGCCCCGCCGCGGTGATCCGCACAAGCTGCTTGCGCTGGAGGTCGGAGACCGTCTTCGAGCCGGTGTAGCCCATGGCCGCGCGCAGGCCGCCGACGAGCTGGTGCACCACCGACGACAGCGGGCCGCGGAACGGCGTGCGGCCCTCGATGCCCTCCGGCACGAGCTTGTCCTCGGACAGCACGTCGTCCTGGAAGTAGCGGTCCTTGGAGTACGACTTGGCCTCGCCACGGCCCTGCAACGCGCTCAGCGAGCCCATGCCCCGGTAGGTCTTGAACTGCTTGCCGTTGACCAGCACCAGCTCGCCCGGGGCCTCGGCGGTGCCCGCGAGCAGGCTGCCCAGCATGACCGTGCTCGCGCCGGCCGCGATCGCCTTCGCGATGTCGCCCGAGTACTGGATGCCGCCGTCGCCGATCACCGGGACGCCCGCCGGCGCGCACGCCAGGCTCGCCTCGTAGATCGCGGAGATCTGCGGCACACCGACACCCGCGACCACGCGCGTGGTGCAGATCGAGCCGGGGCCGACGCCCACCTTCACGCCGTCCGCGCCCGCGTCCACCAGCGCCTGCGCGCCCGCGCGGGTCGCCACGTTGCCGCCGACGACGTCGACCTCCTCGCCCAGCTCCTTCTTCACCCGGGCGACCATCTCCAGCACGTTGCGCTGGTGGCCGTGCGCGGTGTCCACCATGATCACGTCGATGCCCGCGTCGGCCAGCGCCATCGCGCGGGCGAAGCTGTCCTCGCCGACGCCGATCGCCGCGGCGCACAGCAGGCGGCCGTCCGGGTCCTTGGAGGCGTTCGGGTACTGCTCGGTCTTGACGAAGTCCTTGACGGTGATCAGGCCGCGCAGCTTGCCGTCGCCGTCCACGATCGGCAGCTTCTCGATCTTGTGGCGGCGCAGCAGGCCCAGCGCGGCCTCGGCGGAGACGCCGACCTGCGCGGTGACCAGCGGGCCCTTGGTCATGACCTCGCTCACCTTGCGGGAGTGGTCCACCTCGAACCGCATGTCCCGGTTGGTGATGATGCCGACCAGCTTGCCGCTGCCGTCCGTCACCGGGACGCCGGAGATGCGGTAGCGGGCGCACAGGTCGTCGACGTGCTTGATGGTGTCGTCGGGGGTGCAGGTGACCGGGTCGCTGACCATGCCGGCCTCGGAGCGCTTCACCGTCTCGGCCTGGCGGGCCTGCTCCTCGACGGACAGGTTGCGGTGCAGCACGCCGATGCCGCCCTGGCGGGCCATCGAGATGGCCATCCGGCCCTCGGTCACGGTGTCCATCGCGGCGGACGCCAGCGGGACGCGGAGGGTGATGTTGCGGGAGAGCCTGGTGCTGGTGTCCACGCCGCTCGGCACGATCTCGGACTCAGCGGGCAGCAGCAGTACATCGTCGAAGGTCAGTCCCAGCATGGCGAACTTGGGCGGGACTCCGTCAGCGTTGAGCTCGCTGGTCATGGCGGCTGGCTTGCCTTCCGTCGTGCGGTGATCCCGCCGCCCGCGCGGAGGGGTTTTCCGCAGGCGGCGATGGGTTCAGCCCATGGTATCTGGACGTGGTCGGGGGTCCGCCCGGTACCGTGCGTGGTCGTGCCGCACGACGCGTTGCCACCAGACCCGTTCGCGGGCGACCCCGAGGACCCGGCGCGGGCCCTGGGCGCTCCGGACGACGACCACGACCACCCGCCGATGGACGACGTCGAGCGGGCCGAGCTGATCGGCGACCTGAGCGACCTCGCCGTGTACCAGGCGCTGCTGGAACCCCGTGGTGTCAGAGGAATCGTGGTGGACTGCGGCGAATGCCAGGAGCCGCACTACCACGACTGGGCGCTGCTGCGGTCGAGCCTGGAGCAGTTGCTGGCGGACGGCCGGATGCGTCCCCACGAGCCCGCCTACGACCCGGATCCGGTCTCGTACGTGAGCTGGGAGTACTGCCGCGGCTACGCGGACGGCGTGACGGCGACCGAGAGCGCCCGCTGAGCCGACGCCCCGCGCCCTTCGAGGTGTGACGAATCACTCGTCACCCGCTTCGCCAAACCTGCGGAGGATCGTTCAACAATCCTCGCCTTCGCGAGTGTCGGACCCGGTGCTCACGACCCGATGAACGGGACTGCCCGCTCCTCGTGGCGAGGAGCGGGCAGTCCGTCGGAGCCTTGGACTCCCGGCGGTCAGCCGGTGGACACCGTGCCGTTGGGCTCGTTGTTCGTGCCGGGTTCGCTGCGGGTCTCACCGGCGGGCGGCTCACCGCTCGGCGGCGGCGGCACGGCCGTGCCGTCCGTGGTCGGCACGGTGGTCGTCGTCGTGGTCGGCACGGTGGTCGTGGTGGGTGCCGTGGTCGACGTCGACTGCGTGGTGGACGACGGCGCGCTCGGCTCCGTCGGCAGGGCCGGCGTCGTGGACGTCGTGTGGCTGGACGGCGTGTTCGGCGGCTGCGGTGTCGTGCTGGTCAGTTCGCGCAGCAGCGACTCGCGCTTCTTCGTCAGATCGGCCTTGCCGTCGTCCGCCGCGATGGAGGGCAGCACCTCACCCGCCTTGTCCAGCAGGTCGCGGGCTTCGCTGTACCGGCCCGCGCTCATCGCGTTGCGGGCGGTCTCCAGGTCGCTGCTGACCTTCACGGCTGCTTCCACCGACCGCGCGTGGTCGGAGTAGAGGACCCTGGTCAGGCTCCAGAGCGCGTCACCCGGCTGGGCGTCGCGTGCGACCAGGCTCATCCCGGTGAACGCGATCGCCAGCACGGCGGCGGCGCTCGCGAGCGGGATCAGGAAGCGGTGCCGGCTCCGTGACAGGGGGCGGGCGGCGGCGATCGTCGCCACGGCGGTGTCGGTGTCGACCAGTTCGCCCATGGGGCGGCTGTCGACCTCCTGCCGCCAGGCGAGCAGCAGCGCGTTCAGCTCATCCTCGACCAACGCGTCGGTCTGGCCACGCCCGCCGAGCGCGTCCAGCAACGCGTCATCAGCCCGGATGCCCGCGAGGTCGTCGCCGGGCTCCACCTGGGGGTCATCGGAAGTGAGGGGGGTTCTCTCATCCGGTCCGCGCACGACTTGTCCATCGCCCTTCTCGTGCTGGTCGGCCACTCAGACCACCTCCTCCGCTGCCAACGTCTTGCGAAGGCGGGCCAAGGCGCGGTGTTGCGCCACCCGCACCGCGCCCGGCGTGGAGCCGACCGCGTCGGCGGTTTCTTCGGCCGACAGGCCGACGACCACTCGGAGCAGCAGGATTTCCCGCTGCTTCTCGGGAAGGATCTTCAGGAGCTGGGCCATCCGACCCGACAGCTCGCCCTGCATGGCGCGCTGTTCCGGGCCGGCCTCCATCTCGGGGGCGTCCGGCACCTCCGGGACCGGTTCGGACCGGTTCCGGGCGGCTGAGCGATGAGCGTCGGCGACCTTGTGCGCTGCGATCCCGTAGACGAACGCCAAGAACGGCCGACCCTGGTCGCGATAGCTGGGCAGGGCCGTCAGCACCGCGAGACACACCTCCTGGGCCACGTCGTCCGCCGAAGCGAAAGACCTCTCCTGCCTTCCGACTCGGGCGCGGCAGTACCGCACCACCAGGGGACGAATGGATGCCAGCAGTCGCTCGATCGCGTGGCGGTCGCCATCGACGGCTGCGCCCACTTCGGCGTCCAGTCCGTCCCCCAAGTTGGTCATCGCAGACAACAGCCCTGGTGTTACGTGTAGGCGTACCGACAACGAACGGCACGGGACGATCGACGTCGCCCGTACCGGTGACACTAACCGTACCTGTCGCGGGTTTGGTTGTGCGCAAATGGGGTCCAAAGACCCCACCGGACCTGCCGACACGCCCGAACACGAACCAGCCCGGCGACGGCATGCGTCACCGGGCTGACCGGAGGAAGGAGTGCCGGTTGGGGTGACCCGGCGGTTACGACACCAGACCGCGCCGGAAGCCGTGCGCGACGGCCTGGGCGCGGTCGCGGACGCCGAGCTTGCGGAACAGCCGGCGCGCGTGGGTCTTGACGGTGTCCTCCGACAGGTAGAGCTCGCGCCCGATCTGCCCGTTGCTCTTGCCCTGGCTCATCCCGCGCAACACCTGGAGCTCCCGCTCGGTGAGCTGGACCCCCGGGTCCGACGGCTGACGCGGAGCGGGCACGGAGGTGCTCGCCAGCGTGTGCGCGAGCGCGGCCACCAACTCTGGGCGCGAGGCGTCCCAGCGGAGGTAGCCGCGGGCGCCGCCCGCGATGGCGGCGGCGATGCTGCCCGCGTCGTCCGGCGCGCCGAACACGATGACGTTTGCCTGCGGGTTGGCCGAGACGAGTCGCCGGGTCGCTTCGACCCCGGTCGGGACGGCGCGCTGGGTTCCCACCAGCACCACGTCGACCGGCTGCCTGGAGAAGCGAGCCAACAACTCGTCACCGTGCGCTACGCAGTCGATGCGGCTAACCCCTGGGACAGCCGACATCACGCGGGTGAGACCCTCCCGCACACTGCGCCGGTCGTCGCAAATAAGGACCGTGGTCACGGGGACTCCTTCCTGCAGCCGAGTGACGTTCCACTTCCCCTATCGGACGCTAGGGGCGGAACCTTGACACGATCCGGTGCTTAATCCGTCAAGAAGTTCGTCTCAGCGTCTGCGTTCGGGGGTTCCCCGGAACGGAGCAGCGCCATCGGGATCCACGGAGAGTGTGCCGCGAGTCGTCGGCTGATCGGATCAGCTCTGCGTAACACGCAGCTCAGAGCGTTGACGGCGGATTTCCGGACGTTTTCGCTATCCGCAGGATTGCGGACAACAGGGCTGGTCAGGAGCACGAGTGCCGTCGGCCAGGACAACGAGAAAAGGCCTCTGCGGTCAGTGTGATTTAGGTCACACCACAGCGTTCGCGCGCCCCGCTCGACGCTTTCGGGTGTCCCCCACACCACTAACGCGGTCCCCAGGACGAGGCGGGACTTGAGGATGTGTCGCGTTGCGTCGGCCGTTTCGGCGTGCCGAACGGCGGCCTCGGCCGGCCCGACCGCTCGCTCCGCGTGACCACCGGCCAGCTCGATCTCGGCGGCCACCCAGTGCTTGCGGACGGTGGTGCGCCAACTCCGCGGTTCGACCAGAGCGTGCAGCCGCCGCGCCTCCCCGAGCCTGCCGGCGCCCAGGGCGTCGGCCGCCAGCCCGAGCAAGGCGTCACCCCGCGCCCCGGCAAGATCCACACCGTCTTCGTCCCACACGCCCGCCAGGCCGTCCGGACTGTCAGCAGCCGAATAGTCAGCGGCCAATCTGTCTGCGGCCAGACGATTCGCCGGCGGCAGGGTCGCGAGGGCCAGGGCGTCGAGCTTGCGGGCGGCGGCGTGGCCGCCGAGTTGGCGGCGGTGCGAGGCGAGGGTGGAGGCGGCCAGCGAAGCGATCAGACGATCACCGGACCGGACCAGCGTGCCCAGCAGGGTCGCGGCGGCGGCGTAGTGCCCTTGGCCGCCCAGGACGACCGCGGCGAGCCAGCGTTCCCGGGGCGTGCCGGCCGCCGCGTGCCGCACATCGGCCTCGGGCCGGTCGCCGAACGCCGCCGCGCGTAGGGAGTCCACATGAACCATTGTCCGCGAAATCATTGATCAACAGATGGTTGATCAGCAGACGGCCCGTTCGATGGCGTCCGCCGCCTCCACCAAGTCCTTGACCCGCTCGGCCGGCGCGGGCACGACCCCGCGCGTCCACCCCGGCCCGCCGACGAACACCCGCACCTGCTGCCGGGTCCGCGGCAACGCCGACACCGCGCCCGGATCGGCGTAGCGCGGGAGCTGCGCCCACAGCACGACCGCCGAGGGCGCGGTACGGCGCACGGCGGAGGAGAGGGCGTCCAGCGGGAGGGCCGCACCGAGCTGGCGGACGCCCACACCACGCTCGGCGAGCACCGCCGCCAACGGGTAGAGCGGCAGGTTGTGCCGTTCCTCCGGCATGCACGCCAGCAGCACCGGCCGGTGGTTGCGCGGCTCGGCGACGATCGGCGTGGCACGGATCATCGCGGCCAGCACGCACTCGTCCAGCAGGTGCGACACCTCGACGCCCGCGCCGGAATGCTCCCAGCGCGCGGCGATCGCGCTGAGGACCGGCCGGACGACGTCGTTCCAGGTCGCGACCACGCCGTCCTGCGCGATCGAGTCGGCCAACAACAATTGGACCGCAGACGAATCCATCGCCAACGCCGCCCGGCCCACCCCCCGTGCCAACCGCCCGGCGCCCGGCAGCTTGAGCCCGCGACCACCGGCAGGCGGCGAGCCGGTGTCGAACTCGCCACCGGCCAACACCGCCGGCGCGACCTCAGGCGGCCGGACGACGAGTCGTGGCTGCGGCACCGGCGTGGCGAGGGCATACTTGGCCGCCTCGGCGCTGGAGGCCCCCCGGAGCAGTGCCCGCTGCATCAGCTCCAACCGCGCCACGTCCGTGGGTGCGTACTTCCGGTGTCGCCCGGTGGTGTGATCACTGGGTCCGAGGCCGTACCGCCGGTCCCACGTGCGCAAAGTAGCCGGCGCGACGCCCAGCCGCCGGGCGACCGCGGCCACCGACAAGGTCACCGAATGCGCAGGATCGTCTTCTGCCGCAACGGTTTCCCGCTCGCCGTCCGGCATCGCCGCGGTGTGCTCGGGGGGCGTCATCACGCTGACATCGTCCGTTCACCTGACGTCACGGGCAACTCCTGGGGTGACGCGGACTGATCACCCATCGAATGAATTGCCCTATTTCTGCCCCTGACCCCCTTGAACAAGTTTTGGCGCGGTTCTACGGTGGATCATCGTTAAGCCGAATGGAGCAGTTCACGTCAGTGGGCCAAGGAGGCGGTCTCGATGGCGGACACCCGAAGGCTTCCCGGTCCCAACGCCGATCTGTGGGACTGGCAGATGCGCGGCTCGTGCCGCGGGATGGACAGCGCGTTCTTCTTCCACCCGGACGGCGAGCGCGGCCCGGCGAGGGCCAGGCGGGAGGCACGGGCGAAAGCCGTGTGCCTGTCGTGTCCCGTGTTGGAGATGTGCCGGCGACACGCGCTGGCGGTGCAGGAGCCGTACGGGATCTGGGGTGGTCTCTCGGAATCCGAACGCGACAGCATCATCAAGGCGCGCAAGCGGCAGTTGGCGTTGACCTGACGCGTGCGGGCACGGGAGACAGCCACGCGGAGGGGGCGGCATCCACGGATGCCTGCCCCTTCGACGTGCTTCAGGAGGGTGGTGGCCGTGCGAGGCGGATGGCCGACGCGATTACCGCTGGACGGTGCGCGACGGGCCGGTTCACGCGGCGCGGCCAGGCCAGCCCGCCCAGGCCCGCCCAGGCCCGCCCAGACCAGGCTCGGCCAGGCTCGGCCAGCGGGTCACTCGCGGAGTCGGCGGGTCGCTCGCGGAGTCGGAGGGCGCATCAAGCCGCCTTCATGGTCACGAAGCCACGTCCGTGCTCCGGGAACGCCGAAGGGGCGGCACCCCGGTGGGCGCCGCCCCTTCGGGCGGTCGTTCGGCTCGTCGGACCGGGTCGGCTGGTGGAGCCGGCGCCGGTTCAGCCAGGTGAGCCGGCCGGCTCAGTGGCCGTGGCCGTGACCGTGGCCGTGACCGGCCGCGGCGGGCTCCTCTTCCTTCTTCTCCACGACGGCGCTCTCCGTGGTGAGCACCATGCGCGCGATGGAAGCGGCGTTCGAAACGGCCGAGCGGGTGACCTTGACCGGGTCGATGATGCCTGCTTCGAGCAGGTCGCCGTAGGTCAGGGTGGCCGCGTTGAGGCCGAAGCCCCAGTCCTGCTCGCGGACCTTGTTGACCACGACCGCGCCTTCCAGGCCGGCGTTCGCCGCGATCCAGAACAGCGCCGAGCCGAGGGCCTCGCGGACCACGGCGACGCCGGTCGCCTCGTCGCCGGTCAGGTCCAGGTCGCCGTCGAGCACCTTGGCCGCGTGCACCAGCGCCGAACCGCCGCCGGGCACGATGCCCTCCTCGACCGCCGCCTTGGTCGCCGCCACCGCGTCCTCGATGCGGTGCTTGCGCTCCTTCAGCTCGGTCTCGGTGGCCGCGCCGACCTTGATCACCGCGATGCCGCCGGACAGCTTGGCGAGCCGCTCCTGGAGCTTCTCGCGGTCCCAGTCGGAGTCCGTGGCCTCGATCTCGCGGCGCAACTGCTCCGCGCGACCCGCCACGTCGGCCTTCGCGCCGCCGCCGTCGACGATGGTCGTGTTGTCCTTGGACACCACGATGCGCCGCGCCGAGCCCAGCACGTCCAGGCCGGCCTCGGACAGCTTCAGGCCCACCTCGGCGGCGATGACCTGGCCGCCGGTGACGACCGCGAGGTCGTCCAGGAACGCCTTGCGGCGGTCGCCGAAGTACGGCGCCTTGACCGCGACCACGCGCAGCGTCTTGCGCAGGGCGTTGACCACGAGGGTGGACAGCGCCTCGCCCTCGACGTCCTCGGCGATGATGACCAGCGGCTTGCCCGCCTCGGCCACCTTCTCCAGGATGGGCAGCAGGTCGGCCAGGGCGCCGATCTTCTCGCGGTGCAGCAGGATGCGGGCGTCCTCGAACACCGTCTCCTGCGCTTCGAGGTCGGTCGCGAAGTGCGCCGAGATGTAGCCCTTGTCGAACTGCACGCCCTCGGTGATCTGCAGCTCGGTGGCCAGCGACGAGGACTCCTCGACGGTGATCACACCGTCCTCGCCGACCTTCTCGATGGCCTCGCCGAGCAGGTTGCCGATCGACGCGTCACGCGACGACACGGTGCCCACCTGGGCGATGTTGTCGCGGCCCTTGACCGGGGTGGCCTTGCCCTTCAGCGCGTCCACGACGGCGTCGGCGGCGGCCTGGATGCCGCGGCCGAGCGAGGTCGGGTTCGCGCCCGCGGCGACGTTGCGCAGACCGACCCGCACCATGGCCTGGGCCAGCACGGTCGCGGTCGTCGTGCCGTCGCCGGCCACGTCGTTGGTCTTGGTGGCCACGCTCTTCGCGAGCTGGGCGCCGAGGTTCTCGAACGGGTCTTCCAGCTCGATCTCGCGGGCGATGGTCACACCGTCGTTGGTGACCGTCGGCCCACCGAACTTCTTGTCGAGCACCACGTGCCGGCCGCGCGGACCGAGGGTCACCTTGACCGTGTCCGCGAGCTTGTTCACGCCGCGCTCAAGAGCCCGACGAGCGTCCTCGTCGAAGCTGATCTGCTTGGGCATTACCTGGCCTCTCTCAGAAGCGCGAAACGCCCCGGTATCCCCGGTCGCGAACGAGTGGGGTCGCCGGGGCGTCCTGCGTGTCAGCCGAACGTCAGTTGATGACGGCCAGCACGTCGCGGGCGGAGAGGATGAGGTACTCCTCGCCGTTGTACTTGACCTCGGTGCCGCCGTACTTGGAGTAGATGACGACATCGCCGACAGCCACGTCCACGGGGATGCGGTTGCCCTTGTCGTCGATCCGGCCGGGGCCGACCGCGAGGACCTTGCCCTCCTGGGGCTTCTCCTTCGCGGTGTCCGGGATCACAAGGCCGGAAGCCGTCGTGGTCTCGGCCTCGCTGGCCTGGACGACGATCTTGTCCTCGAGCGGCTTGATGTTCACGCTCACCGGGCTGACCTCCACGGTCGTCGAAAGCGTTGGCAGGTTGCGTTTACGGCTCCTGCCACCCCGCCGTCGCGGGGGTCGGGGCGGTTGCTGGTGCCGTGCATCTAGCACTCTACCCATGCGAGTGCCAACGCTTCAACGAGCCCCTCCCAGTCTCCCCGGACAGGGAGCCCTGCCACCCGATCGGGTGGCGCGGTGCCGGGTTCACCCGCCTGCGCCGCGACCGGCCGAGCTGCGTGGGAGAAGTGGAGCTGTCGGCTGTTGGCACGCTCCAGTTCACTTGGACGCCACCCTGATGGGTGACGGTCTGGGGCATGACTTCCGTGACACGGCGTTCCCTGATCATCGGCGGCGTGGCCCTGGCCACGGCGGGTGCCGGCGTGGCCAAGCTGGACAACCCCTTCACGCTCGGCGTCGCGTCCGGCGACCCGAGCCACGACGGCGTGGTGCTGTGGACCAGGCTGGCGCCCAAGCCGGTGAACGAGGACGGCCTCGGCGGGATGCCGAACCGGGTCGTGCCGGTGCACTGGGAACTGGCCGAGGACGAGCGGTTCCGCCGGGTGGTGCGGCGGGGCGTGGAACTGGCCCGGCCGCAGTCGGCGCACAGCGTGCACGTGGAGCCGTTCGGGCTGCGTGCCGGCCGCGAGTACTTCTACCGGTTCCGGGTGGACGGGCACGTCTCGCCGGTCGGGCGCACCCGGACCGCGCCCGAGCCGTGGGCGATCGGGTCGGACCTGACCATGTGCTTCGCGTCCTGCGCGCACTTCGGGGAGGGGTACTTCACGGCGTACCGGCGGCTCGCCGAGGACGACCCCGACCTGGTGCTGCACCTGGGCGACTACCAGTACGAGTACGCGGCCAAGGCGTCCGACGCGCGGGTCGTGCTCGGGCCGGAGACCCGCACGCTGGCCGACTACCGGCTGCGGCACGCCCAGTACAAGACGGACGCCGACCTCCAGTTCGCGCACTCCGTCGCGCCCTGGCTGGTCGTCTGGGATGATCATGAGACCGAGAACAACTGGGCGGACGAGGTGCCCGAGCAGCCGGACCCGGATTTCGCGGCACGGCGGGCGGCGGCGTTCCAGGCCTACTACGAGAACATGCCGCTGCGGCGCGGCGCCCGGCCCAACGGCATCGACATGCAGCTCTACCGGCGGGTGCGGTGGGGCAACCTGGCGACGTTCCACATGCTCGACACCCGGCAGTACCGGGACGACCAGGCGTGCGGGGACGGCTGGAAGACCTGCGCGGACGCGGGTTCGCCGACCCGGACCATCACCGGCGCCGCGCAGGAGGCGTGGCTGCTGGACGGGTTCCGGCGGTCGCGGTCGCGGTGGGACGTGCTGGGGCAGCAGGTGTTCTTCGCCGAGCGCGACCGCAAGGACGGGCCGGAGAAGGAGCTGTCCATGGACTCGTGGGACGGCTACCTGGCGTCCCGGGACCGCATCACGCGCGGTTGGGTGGACGCCCGCGTGCGCAACACCGTCGTGCTGACCGGTGACGTGCACGCGCACTACGCGGCGGACGTCAAGGCCGACTGGAACGACCCGGCGTCGCGGACGGTCGGCACCGAGTTGGTGTGCACGTCGGTCACTTCCGGCGGTGACGGCAACGACACCGTGGACCAGACGCAGTTGCGGTTGAACCCGCACATCAAGCTGCACAGCCGCCGACGCGGGTATGTGCGGACCCGGTTCTCCTCGTCGGAGATGCGGGCGGACTTCCGCACGCTGCCGTTCGTGCGGACGCCGGGGGCCGAGGCCGTGACGCTCAAGTCGTTCGTGGTGGAGGACCGCAACCCCGGCCTGAACCCGGTCTGAGCTTTCTTAGCCGGTCTGGGCATTCCCGGACCGGTCTGGGCGATCGCCACCGCCTGTCGGTGGTCCTGGCGCAGCGGTGATGCGCGGTGGCCTCTCCGCGCCGATGGTCGTCGGCGTGGAGAGGCCACCGGTCCGTGATCGTCTGAGCGACGATGGTCAGTCGGACGATCGTCAGCCAGCAGACGGCTTCATCACGTTGTAGAGGGCGGTCCAGTTGTCCCGGCCGTGCCCGGCTTCGATGCCGCGCCGGTAGAGCGACTGGACCGCCTTCGGCAGCTCGGCGTCCACGCCGGTCGCCTCGCTGGCGCCGACGACGTGGTCGGCGGTGGCGCCCATCATCAGGATGTTCGCCAGGTCGCCCGGGTGTTCGCCGCGGTCGATGTCGCGGACCGTCTCGTCGAGGTACATGGTCATCGATTCGGCGTTGTCCCGCAGGTACGGCGCGAACTGCGCCGCGGTCACGCCGGCCGTCTTGACCAGGGCGATGCTGTGCAGCATCCCGGCCAGCGTGGTCAGGAAGTAGTCGAGCTGCGCCTGGTAGAAGAGCTGGGCCAGCGAATGGTCTTCGCCCAGATAGTCGGTTCGACCGATGACCTTCAAGGTGTCCTGGTGGGCCTCGAAGACCTCCTTCGGTCCGCTGTAGAAGACGTACGCGCCCTCCTCGCCGACCAGCGGAGCGGGCACCATCACGCCGCCCGCCAGCAGTTCCGCGCCCCGCTCGGCGAGCCACGCGGCGGCCTTCAGGGTCTGCTCCGGGGTGTCGGAGCTCAGGTTGACAATCGTCTTACCGGCAATCGTCTGGTCGCCAAGGATGTCGTACATCGCGGCGTAATCCGTCAGGCTCAAGACGATCAGCTTGTTCGCTTCCAGGGCCTCCTGCGGGGTGGCGGCCCGCGTGGCGCCCTTCTCGACCAGTGCGTCGGCTCGGCTCGCGGTCCGGTTCCAGACCGTCGTGGGGTGACCGTGCGCCAGGAACTTGCCGACCATGGCCTGCCCCATCGGGCCGAGTCCGATCACCGTCAGCGGCGTGCTCATCTTGTTTCTCGCTTTCCTCGTCGGTGTCCTCGATGGTGCGGAACCCCGCGCACGGCTCGCTGCGGGTCCGCTGCGGGTCGCCCGCCCGGCACCGTCAGCGCGCGGGTTAACGTCGACATGTGCGATTCGGCGTGTTGGGGCCCTTGGCGGTGTGGGCGGCGGACGGGACGCCGGTCCGAGTGCCGGAGGCGAAGGTCCGGGCGCTGCTGGCGCACCTGCTGATCGCCGAGGGCAAACCGGTGTCGGTGGAAGCGCTGGGGTCGACGCTGTGGGGCGGTCAGCCGCCGGGAAATCCCGCGAACACGTTGCAGACGAAGGTGTCCGCGCTGCGGCGGGTGCTCGGGCGGGACGTGATCGCCTGGGTGCCGCCGGGGTACGTGCTGCGGGTCGACGCGGAGTCGTCGGACCTGCTGGAGTTCCGGGCGCGGGTGGCGGCGGGTGACCACGACGGTGCGCTGGCGCTGTGGCGCGGTGAGCCGTTGGCGGAGTTCGGGGCCGAGCCGTTCGCGGTCGGGTTCGCGCGGCGGATGGCCGAGGAGCGGCTGACCGTGGTGGAGGACTGGGCGCAGGCGCGGCTGGCGGCCGGGCTGCCGGTGTCGTTGGCGGACGAGGTGGCGCGGCACCCGTTGCGGGAACGGTTGCGCGGCTTGCACATGCGGGCGCTGTTCCTGGCGGGGCGGCAGGTGGAGGCGCTGGAGAGCTACGCCGAGCTGCGGCGGCAGTTGGCGGACGAGCAGGGCCTGGAACCCGGGCCCGAGCTGGCGGCCGTGCACCAGGCGCTGTTGAGCCACGAGGTCTCCCGGCCGCGCATGAACCTGCCCGCCGCGGTGACGGAGCTGGTGGGGCGTGCGGAGGCGATCCGCGAGGTCGGCGCGCTGCTGGGGACGTCCCGGCTGGTCACGCTGACCGGGCCGGGCGGGGTCGGGAAGACGCGGCTCGCGGTGGAAACGGCACGCACCTTGACCGACACCGCCGCCGACGGCGTGTGGTTGGTGGAACTCGCGGGCTTGGACCGCGCCGAACCACCCGGCACGGGCACCGACACCGGCGAGTCGACCGGATCGGCCGTCGCCGAGCAGGTCGCGGGAGCGATGGCCGCGGTCCTGGGCGTTCGTGAAGACGCGCCCGGCGGCTTCTCCCTCGGCATGTCCCACCGGCTGGCCGACCGGGTCGTCGAAGCCGTGCGCGGCCGGGCACTCCTGCTGGTCCTCGACAACTGCGAGCGCCTGGTAGAGCCGGTGGCCAACCTCGTCTCGGCCCTCCTGCGCGCCGCGCCCGACCTCCGCGTCCTCGCCACCAGCCAGGAGCCCCTGGGCCTGGCCGCGGAAGCCGTCTGGTCCGTCCCGCCGCTGGACCCGCCCGATGCGATCCGCCTCTTCACCACCCGCGCCACCGCCGCCGCGCCCGGCTTCGCCCTGTCCCCGGCCAACCAGGACGCCGTCGCCGCGATCTGCCGCCGCCTCGACGGCCTCCCGCTGGCCCTCGAACTGGCCGCCACCAGGGTCCGCGCGCTGGGCGTCGACGCCCTCCTGACCCGCCTGGACGACCGCTTCCGCCTCCTCGCCACCGGCCACCGCGACGCCCCGGCCCGCCAGCGCACCCTCCGCGCCATGATCGACTGGAGCTGGGACCTCCTGACCGGGCCGGAGCAGACCGTCCTGCGCCGGCTGGCCGGCACCGTCGAAGGCTGCACGCTGGACGCCGCCGAGGCGATCTGCGCGGGCGGCGACGTGCGGCGGGAGGACGTGCTCGACCTGCTCACCGGACTGGTCAACCGCTCGCTCGTGGTCGCGCCCGACCAAGGCCCGCAGCCCCGCTACCGCCTCCTGGAGTCGGTCTCCGACTACGGCCGCGAACGCCTCCGGGCGGCCGGTGAGCTGGACGCCGTCCGCGCCCGGCACGCCGAGTACTACCGGTCCCTCGCCGAACGCGCCGACCCCGAGCTGCGCGGCCCCGACCAGCTCGCCTGGCTGGACCGCCTGGACGCCGACACGGCCAACCTCCGCGCCGCCCTCGAACTCGCCCCGGACCTGGCCGAGCACCTCGCCTGGTACTGGTTCCTGCGCGGCCGTGTGCAGGAGGCCGGCCGCCACCTCACCGGCCCGTGGCGGATCGGCTTCCGGGTGCTCGCGGGCGGTTCGGCGGAGCCCTTCGACGCCGACGCCATCACCGACCCGCGTGCCCTGTGGTTCCTCGGCTACGTGCTGTCGACGGTGGGCGACATGTCCACCGCCGAGAAGCTCACCGACCGCGCCCACGCCGAGTTCCGGGCCCGGCGCGACGACTGGGGCGTGGCGGCGGCGCTCAGCGACCGGTTCAGCCAGGCCATGGCCAAGGGCGACATCGACGGGGCACAGGACGCCGCCGAACGGGCCGGCGAGACGTTCGCCGCGCTCGGCGACCGGTGGGGACGGCTCCAGACGGCGTTCGCCCTGGGCACGCTGGCCCAACTGGTCGGCGACTACGACACGGCCACCCGGGTGCACGAGGAAGGCCTGCGGCTGGCCGAGGAGCTCCAGTCGTGGCCCGAGGTGTCGTACACGCTGTCGTGGCTGGGCCGGGTCGCGTTGCTGACGCAGGACTTCGCGCGGGCCCGCACGCTCCACGAACGCGCCCGCCGGCTGGCCGCCGACCAGGGCTTCTCACCCGGCGAGATGTACGCGGAGACGGGACTGGCGCTCGGCGCTCGGCAGGAGGGCCTGCTGGACGAGGCCGAACGGCTGCTGCTGCGCATCCAACAGTGGCACCGGCGGGTCGGCTTCGAGGCGGGCGCGGCGCTGATCCTGGCCGAGCGGGGCTTCGTCGCCGAACTGCGCGGCGATGTCGACAAAGCGCTGAAGCTCCAGGAGGAGGGGCTGCACCTGGCGCGGCAGACCGGCGACCCGCGCGCCATCGCGTTGGGCCAGGAGGGCTTGGCCGGTGCGCGGGCGCTCGCCGGCGAGCACGAGGAGGCCGCGCGGCTGCTGGGCCGGGCGACCGCGCACCGGCTGTCGGTGGGCGTGCCGCTGCCCGAGTCCCAGCGCTGCGACGTCGACCGGATCACCGCCGTCGCCCGGGGAGCGTTGGGCGACGAGCTGTTCGACGCGGCGTTCCAGCAGGGCCTGGACGGTTTGAGCCCAAACGATCTGGACCTCAACGATCGCGGCGATCTAGGCGTAGACGATCTGGGCCTCAAGGATCTGGCACTAGAGGATCTGGACAGTGCCGACCGGTAGTCCGGGCGTGGTGGACAGGTCCATCGGGGACGGCTTCGCGCCCGCCGCCACCAGGTGCGCGCCCAGCGCGGCGATCATCGCGCCGTTGTCGGTGCACAGGCGCGGCCGGGGCACGCGCAGCTCGATGCCGGCCTCGGCGCACCGTTCGGCGGCCAGACCGGACAGCCGCGAGTTCGCCGCGACCCCGCCGGAGATCACCATGGTGTCCACGCCGAGGTCCTGGCACGCCCGGATCGCCTTCGCCGTCAGCACGTCCGCCACGGCCTCCTGGAACGACGCGGCGACGTCCGCCAGCGGGATCTCCTCACCCGCCCGTTCGCGCTTCTCCACCCACCGCGCGACCGAGGTCTTCAAGCCGGAGAACGAGAAGTCGTACTTCGAGTCCCGCGGACCGGTCAGGCCGCGCGGGAACGCGATCGCGCACCCGTTGCCCTGCTTGGCCAGCTTGTCGATCGGCGGGCCGCCGGGGTACGGGAGGTCGAGCAGCCGGGCCACCTTGTCGTACGCCTCGCCCGCCGCGTCGTCCACGGTGGACCCGATCTCGGTGATCTTGTCCGCCAGACCTTCCACCAGCAGGAGCTGCGAGTGCCCGCCGGACACCAGCAGCGCCACGCACCGCTTGGGCAGCGGTCCGTGCTGGAGGGTGTCCGCCGCGACGTGCCCCGCCAGGTGGTTCACGCCGTAGAGCGGCTTGTCCAGCGCCGCCGCGTACGCCTTGGCCGCCGCCACGCCGACCAGCAGCGCGCCCGCGAGCCCCGGGCCGGCGGTGACGGCGATGGAGTGGATGTCGGACAGCTCGATCCCGGCCTGCTCCACGGCCCGGCGCATGGTGGGCACCATCGCCTCCAGGTGCGCCCGCGACGCGACCTCGGGCACGACGCCGCCGAACCGGGCGTGCTCCTCGACGCTGGAGGCGACCTCGTCGGCGAGCAGTTCCAGCGCGCCGTCCGGGCCGAGCCGGACGATGCCGACGCCCGTCTCGTCGCACGAGCTCTCGATACCGAGGATGAGCCGGTCAGTCACGGTTCGCGGGCCTTCCCATCGTGTACGCGTCGGCGCCCGACGGCTGGTAGTAGCGGCGGCGCAGGCCGAGGTGCTCGAAGCCGTGCGCCAGGTAGAGGGAGATCGCGGGCGCGTTGTCCGTGCGGACCTCCAGGAACACCGGCAGTCCCTGCTCGTCCGCTTTCGCCAGCAGGGTCCGCAGGAGCGTCCGGCCGACCCCGCCGCCCTGCCGGTCGGTGACCACGGCGATGGTGAGCACGCTCGACTCGAAGTCCGTGAGGCCGAGGCCGGCGTACCCGATCAGCTCGCCGTCCGCGTACGCGCCGACGTAGAAGTTGCCGTTGTCCAGCTCGCTGCGGAACGCGTTCTCGCTCCACGGGTCGTCACCGGGGAACAGGGCGCGCTCGATCTCGGCGCACCGCGCGGCGTCCTCGTGGCGCAACGGCGCGATGGTGACCATGCCGGTGCTCATCTCGTCACCCGCTTGCGGCTCGCGGGTTCGACGGCGTCGGGTCGGCGCAGGTAGAGGGGGGTGAGGGCGGCCGGGCGGGCGCCGGAGAGGAGTTCTTCGGCCGCGGCGGCGACCAGGGAGGCCGGCGACGGGTAGGTGGCGTCGACCACGGGCAGGTTCAGCACGTCCGCGTAGATCCGCGCGCCTTCGCCGGCGGCCTGGGTGACCGTGGTGAGTTTCGGCGGCACGTCGGCGGGGCGGTCCACGTGCGGGCCGTCCGTGCGGCGGCCGGCGGCGTCGTAGGCGGCCCAGTAGACCTCCTTGCGGCGCGCGTCGGTGGCCACCAGGAGCGGCGTGCCGGTGTGGGCGTCCAGCGCGATGGCGTCCGGCGTGGGCACCGGGTAGACCGGGCGGTTGAGCGCCTGGCCGAGGGCGGCGGCGGTGGCCAGGCCGACGCGCAGGCCGGTGAACGGGCCGGGGCCGGAGCCGACGACGATGGCGTCCAGCTCGGACAGCCGGTGGCCCGCTTCGGCCATGGCTTCCTGGAGGTGGGGCGTCAGCAGCTCGCCGTGCGCCTTGGCGTTCACCGTGACCCGTTGGGCGAGCAGGCGCGGCGGCTGGTCGGGCGTGAGTTCCACGACACCGGCGGTGACCGCGGGGGTCGCGGTGTCCAAGGCGAGCACTAGCACAATCGTCAAGAGTACGGCGTCGAACCGCCTGCGCTCCGGCGAGGCGGGCTCCGTCGCGCGGTCGGCCTCCCGGTGCGGGCGGTCACACTGGACTTGACGTAGGCGTCAAGTCGGAGGATCGGCATCGTGCGCATCGGTGAACTGGCTCGGCGGGGTGGGACGACCACCAGGGCGCTGCGCTATTACGAGTCCCTGGGTCTGCTCACCGCGCGGCGGTCGGCCAACGGGCAGCGGGAGTACGACGAGCACGACCTGCGGCTGGTGGCGGAGATCCGCTCGCTGACCGGCATCGGGTTCGCGCTGGAGGACACCCGGCCGTTCGTGGAGTGCCTGCGGACCGGGCACACCAGCGGCGACGCGTGTCCCGCGTCGGTCGCGGTGTACCGGCGCAAGCTGGCCGAGCTGGACGAGTGCATCGCCCGGCTGGAGGACGCCCGGGAACGGGTGCGCGCGCAACTCGACCAGGCCGAACAGAGGAGCCGTCCGTGCAGACCCTGACCGACGAGACGTTCACCGAGGCGACCCGGGACGGCGCGGTGCTCGTGGAGTTCACCGCGAGCTGGTGCCCGCCGTGCCGGATGATCGAGCCGGTGCTCGCGGAGCTGGACCGCGAGCTGACCGCGGTGACCTTCGCCAAGATCGACACCGACGAGCACCCCCGGACCGCGCGTGATCTCGGGGTGATGGGGATGCCGACGCTCCAGCTCTACCGCGACGGAACGCTCGTCGCGCAGATCGTCGGCGCGCGCCCGAAGCAGCAGCTACTGGCGTGGCTCGAACCACACTTGTGATGCACGGCGCGCGGGCGGCGGCCAAGGTGGGCAGATGCTGCTGCCCGCCTTGGCGACGACGCCCGCGAAAGTGGCCCTGCGCTTCCCCGGCCACGAGCTGACCTACGCCGAACTCGCGTCGCAGGCCCGTGCGGTCGCCCACGGGCTGGTGGGCAGGCGGCGGATCGCGGTGTGGGCGCGGCCGGACGTCCGGACGTGCGTCGTGGTGGTGGGCGCGCTGCTGGCGGGTGTGCCGGTGGTGCCGCTCAACCCGAAGCTCGGTGAGCGGGAACTCGACCACATCCTGACCGACAGCGCGCCTGATCTGGTGATAGACGATCTGTTGCCCGACGGTCTCCCCGTCGATCTTCCCGAGCCGGACGGCGAGGCGCCCGCGCTGATCGTCTACACCTCGGGCACCACCGGTCCGCCCAAGGGCGTGGTGCTGCCGCGCCGGGCGCTGGCGTCGAACCTGGACGCCCTCGCCGGCGCCTGGGAGTGGACCGCCGACGACGTGGTGGTGCACGGGCTGCCGCTGTTCCACGTGCACGGGCTCGGGGTCGGGGTGCTCGGGCCGTTGCGGCGCGGCGGCACCGTGCACCACCTCGGGTCGTTCAGCGTCGGCGCGGCGGCCGAGGCGCTGGAAACCGTCGGCACGATGATGTTCGGCGTGCCGACGATGTACCACCGGATCGCGGCCTCCCCCGAGCACGCGTCGGCGTTCGCCAAGGCCCGGCTGCTGGTGTCGGGCTCCGCCCCGCTGCCCGCGACGCTGCACGAACGGCTCGAAGCGTTGACCGGCCAGCGGGTGGTCGAGCGGTACGGCATGACCGAGACGTTGATGAACACCAGCGTGCGGGCGTCCGGCGACCGCCGTCCGGGCACGGTGGGGCCGCCGCTGGACGGGGTCGATGTGCGGGTGGTCGGCGAGGAGCCGGGCGAGATCGAGGTGCGCGGGCCGAACCTGTTCCTGGAGTACCTGAACCGGCCGGACGCGACCCGCGAGGCGTTCGCGGACGGCTGGTTCCGGACCGGCGACCTGGCCGTGGTCGAGCCCGACGGGTACCTGCGGATCGTGGGGCGGCGGGCGACCGACCTGATCAAGAGCGGTGGGTACAAGATCGGCGCGGGCGAGATCGAGAACGCCCTGCTGGAGCACCCCGGCGTGGCCGAGGTCGCGGTGACCGGCGAGCCGGACGACGACCTCGGCGAGCGGGTCGTCGCGTGGGTGGTGGCGACCGAAGTCCCTTCCACCGCGCAGGACCTGGCAGATCACGTGGCCCGGCTGCTGACACCGCACAAGCGGCCGAGGGTGGTCCGTTACGTGGAGTCCTTGCCGCGCAACGACATGGGCAAGGTGCTGAAGCGGGAGCTGCGGTGAACCCGCTGGGCTGGCCGGGGTACGAGGCGCAACTGGAGCGGGCGCGGGAGCGCACGGGAGGCACGGAGTCCGTGGCGTGGCAACGGAACTCCGATGCCGTCGTGATCACGTTCGACTTCCGCTTCCTGGGCGGTTCGGTGGGCACGGCGACCGGCGCGTTGATCGAGGAGGCGTTCACCACGGCCCTCGCGCACCGGTTGCCGGTGGTGTCGCTGATCGCGACCGGCGGCAGCCGGATGCAGGAGGGGATGTTGTCGCTGCGCCAACTCCAGCGCGTGGCGCGGTTGTGTGCGACGCACCGGGAGGCAGGGCTGCCGCACGTGTCGGTGCTCCGCGACCCGACGACCGGCGGCCTGTGGGCTTCACTCGGTGCGGGCGCGGACGTGGTGGTCGCGGTGGTTGGGGCACAGGTGGGTTTCGCAGGGAGCCGGGTGCGTCCCGCCGACGATCCGGCCTACACGGCGGAGGGTCAGTTCGCCGCCGGGACCGTGGACGTGGTCGTGTCCCCCGACGAGGTGGACACGACCGTGACCAGGCTGTTGGACCTGCTGACCAGCGGCGACGCGACAGGGTCCGGCAGAGTGCCCGCAGAAGTACCACGCGCGCTGGGCGCAGACCATCACCAGGCAGACCATCACCACGCCGACCATCACCACGCCGACAATCACCAGGCAGACGATCTCCCCGCAGACGGTTGGAGCGCAGTCTGTCGCGCCCGGGCCCATCACCGCCCTCGGGCACAGGCGTACCTGGACGACTACTTCGAGCACCGGATGGCCATCAGCGGCGACCGGGCGGGCGGAGTCGACCCCGGGATGCTGTGCGGCATCGGGAAGAGGGGGGCGCGATCCATCGCCTACGCGGCCCAGACCGGCACCGCCACGACCCCGGCGGGCTTCCGGACCGCGAGCCGACTGATCCGCCTGGCCGGACGCTTGGCCCTGCCGGTCCTGACCTTGGTGGACACTCCCGGCGCGGCCAACGACGCGGCGGCCGAACGAGCCGGTGTCGGCGCGGCCATCGCGGAACTGTTCGGCGTGGTCGCGGAGGCGCGAGTGCCGATCACCACCCTGGTGATCGGCGAGGGCGGCTCCGGCGGCGCGCTGGCGCTGTCGTCGCCGGAACACACGTGGATCACCCCGAACGCCTACTTCTCCGTGATCGCGCCGGAACTTGCCGCCGCGATTCTAAAACGCGACGACATCCGGACACTCGCCGACGACCTCCGGCTACGGCCACAGGACTTGGTGGAACTCGGCGTCGTCAAAGGAATCTCCGGCCGCTGAGGGGTCGGCGACGCGCCCTCCGTATCGGGCCGCATCGGTCTCGACGATCCGAGCGCGGGAGCGCTTCCAGGCACATGAGAGCGCTTCCACACGCTCAGGGCGGGTGTCCACGGGCACGCTCGCGAAGACCGCGATCGTGGTGTGCGGGCGTGCTTCAGGCCGGCAGCTCTCGTCCATTCCACGAGCCGTGCGGCAGGAGGTGGGCCGTGCGGACATCGTCGTCGTGGCGTTCCAGCTTGATCAGCAGATGGTCTTCGGACAGACGTTCTGCCAGCCCCTCACCCCACTCGACGGCCACGACCGCGTCCACCAGGTCGGTGTCCAGGTCGAGGTCGTCCAGTTCGTCCAGGTGCCCGCCCAGCCGGTAGGCATCGACGTGCACCAGCGGCACACCTCGGCCGCCGGGCGCGGGGTCGTGGACGCGGGCGATGACGAACGTCGGTGAACTCACCCGACCGTTGACGCCCAGACCGTCTGCCAGTCCACGGACCAAGGCCGTCTTGCCCGCGCCCAGTGGACCGGCCAGCAGCAGCAGGTCGCCGCCGCGCACCAGTCCGCCGAGCCTGCGCCCGAACTCCTCGGTGTCCTCCACCTTGGGAAGTGTCACGCTCGTCGCCACCACGGCCGCCTGCTTTCCGCCCGTTCGACGGCACTGCGCCGAACCAAGCCGACCAGGTGCCCGGTCACCAGGTCGGGCTGTTCCATCATCACCATGTGGCCCGCGCCGGGCACGCGGACCAGTTCACCGTGCGGCATCTCCTCGGCCATCCGCTCCGCGTGCGAGAACGGCGTCATCCGGTCGGCGTCGCCGCTGATCACCAACACCTCGCAGTGCCGGAGCCCGGCCAGGGCCTTGTACCGGTTGTGCGTGCCCAGGGTCTCCAGGAACTCGGTGAGCACCTGCACCGTGGTGCCGTTGATCATCTGCTCCATCAGGTCGACCAGCGACGCGCTGACGTCGCGGTCGCCGAAGGCCAACGCCCGGATCCCGCTCCACGTCAACGTGCTCGCCCGCCGCCGGACCCACTCCACGAAGCCCGGCTGGAGCCCGGCCAACCGGCCGACGCCCAGCGTGACCGGGTTGTAGCGGGACAGCACCGACTTGGGCAGCCCCACGCCGCCGACCGCGCCCGCCGCCGTGCCGACCAGCGCGACACCCCGCACCCGGTCGGCGAACAGCTCGGGCTGCTGCTCGGCCAGCGCCATGATCGTCATGCCGCCCATCGAGTGCCCGACCAGCACCAGCGGCCCCGTGGGCACGACCGACCGCAGCACCGAGTCCAGGTCGTGCGCAAGCTGCTCGATCGTGCTGGACTCGGCACCCGACCGCCCGGACCGCCCGTGACCCCGCTGGTCGTAGAGCACCTGGCGAACCCTCGGCTCGGCCAGTTGCGCGAGGTCGCGACGCTGGAAGTGCCAGCAGCGCCGGTCCAGCGCGAACCCGTGCACCAGCACGACGGTCAGGTCCGGCTCGCCGCCGTCCGCCGGGTCGACCTCCTCGACCGACAGCGGCACGCCGTCGTCGGCGGCAACCGTCGACTCCCGATCGGGGGTGAGCAGACCAAGTGGTTCGTCTGCCAACGGATCGTCTGCACGCCGATCATTGGAGACCTTCTTCTGGTTCGCCGCGACGCCGACCGCGACACCGGTGGCCGCCGCGCCGAGGATGCCGCCCGCCCAGCCGACGGCCTTCCACAGCGTGTTCACCGGTAGGTCCTGGCCACGCGCGGCCGGTACATGCCGGTGACGATCTCGTAGTCGATGGTCCCGGTGATGTCGGCCCACTCCCGGGCGGTCGGCTCGCCGTGCGCGCCGGTCCCGAACAGCACCACTTCGTCCCCCTCCGCCACGACGTCGTCACCGCAGTCCACCACGACCTGGTCCATGCACACCCGCCCGACCACGGGACGGCGGCGACCGGCCACCCAGACGTGCATCCGGTGGGAGAGGCTGCGCGGCACACCGTCCGCGTACCCGACGGGGACCAGGGCCAGCGTCGTGTCGCTCTTGGCGGTCCAGCTAAGCCCGTAGGACACGGACTCGCCGGCCGGGATGCGCTTGGCGAACGCGACGGAGGAGCGGAACGTCATCACCGGCCGCAGGTCGAACGGCTCGGGCACCGGGTTGAGCCCGTACACCGCGATCCCCGGTCGGACCAGGTCGAAGTGCAGGTCGGGCCGGGTGAGCAGGGCGGCGGAGTTGGCGATGTGCCGCAGCGGCTCCAGCCCGGCGGCGACCGCTTCGCGGTACGCGTCGTCGAACCGCTCGGCCTGGGCGTCCGTGGCGGGATGCCCGATCTCGTCGGCGCAGGCGAGGTGTGACCAGATCGCGTGCACCCGGACCTCGGGCGTGGCGGCGGCCTTCTCCACGAGGGCGCCCCAATCATCTGCCGCACAACCGTTGCGCGACAAACCAGTGTCGATCTTGAGGTGGACGCGAGCCTGCCTACCCACCGAGCGGGCGGCCTCGGCGATCTCGGCCAACTGCCGAACCGACGAGGCGGAGAGGTCGACATCGGCCGCGACACCTGGCGCGTAGTCCGTGCCGACGGGATCCAGCCAGGCCAGCACCGGGGCAGTGATCCCGGCGTTCCGCAGGTGCAGAGCCTCGACGAGCGAACACGAGCCGAGCCACGAGGCCCCGGCCTCCAGCGCGGCTCTGGCAACCTCCACGGCCCCGTGCCCGTACCCATCCGCTTTGACCACGGCCATCGTGTCGGCACCGGGCGCGAGCCCGGCCAGGAACGAGACGTTGTGCCGGAGATTGTCGAGGTCGATCACGACCTCAGCGCGAGGAGCAGCCATAACGCCTTTCATGGTGACACAGCCCTGTCGTACCGCTGTGGTTGGCTATTTGCCGGGGGCCACTTCACACCAGGGGTACGCCCGATCCATCGTGCCCACCCCGCGTAGTCGGCGCTCGGCAGTGCGCGGTCAGGGCGGGCGGGATCAGTCGACGCTCGGCAGTGCGCAGTCGATCAGGGGCGGGCGAGATCAGTCGGCGCTCGGCCATGCGCAGTCGGCCGGGCCGTGCGCGATCAGGCGACGCCCGGTGGCGTGCGACTGGCCAGCGGGGACTGGCCAGCGGTCTGGTTGCGCGTGTGGCTGGTCAGCTCCAGGTCGTGTGCGGCCGGTCGGGCGGGCGATTGCCCCTGAGCCGTCTCTCAGCTTCACGGCCCTGGTTTGTCGTGCCCGGCCGGCAGGCTTGGCCCCAGGGGTGCTCGGGGGCGGAGTGTCGGTGGGGGGTGGGATGGTTGGCGGTTGGTCATCGGGTGGGGAGGGGGCGGACGGCTCGGATTGCGTCCGGGACGGCTGTCAGCAGGGATGTCGCCGGGATGGGGGCGCCGTCGGCTGCCAGTTCCGCGGCGAGCACGTGCACTTTTGCCGCGCTGCCCGCTGCCAGCAAGGGGTCCAGGCCGGCGGCCAGCAGGGCGCCGATCAAGCCGGACAGGACGTCGCCTGAGCCTGCTGTGGCGGCCCACGACGTCCGCGCCCGGTTCACCAGGACGCGGCCGTCCGGGGCTGCGATCACCGTCGCGTGTCCTTTGAGGAGCACTACGGCGTTGAACTTCTCCGCCGCGCGCCTTGCCGCCGCCACGCGGTCGTCGCCTACTTCGCCCGCCAGGCGTTCGTATTCGCGGTCGTGAGGGGTGAGCACCAGTGGGGTGTCCGGGTCTCGGGCGTCCCACAGGTCCGGGTTGTTCGCGAGCATGGTGATGGCGTCCGCGTCCGCGCAGACCGGCACGCCGGCGTCCAGGACCGTGCGCAGGACGTCCTCAGCTCCTAGGCCCGTCCCCAGGCCCGGCCCTGCCACCCACGCCTGGACGCGGCCCGCGTCGGTGATCGAGCCGGTGCAGATCGCTTCGGGCCAGCGGGCGCGTACGTCTTCCGCCGCGGCGCCTGCGTAGCGGACCATGCCGGACGTCGCCAGCAGGGCTGCGCCGGTGGTCAGGACCGCCGCGCCCGGATAGGTCGCCGAGCCGGCCGCTACGCCGGTCACGCCTTGGGTGTACTTGTCGTCGGTGGGGCCTGGCACGGGCCAGGCCGTGCCGACGTCCGACACTTCCAACTCGCCCAGGTCCGGGCCTGCCAGTTCGGGGGTCAGGCCGATGTCCACCAGGCGGACGTCGCCGCAGTCGGCCAGTGCGTGCACCGGTTTCAGGCAGCCGAACGTCACGGTGACCGCCGCTTGCACTGCCGGGCCGTTGACGGCTCCGGTGTCCGGGTCCACGCCGCTCGGCGAGTCGACGGCCAGGATGGGCGCGTTGAGGTGGGCCACGTGCTCGGCCGCGTCCGGGCGTAGCGGGCCTCTGCCGGACAGGCCGACTATGCCGTCGATCGCCAGGTCGACCTCGCCGAGTCGGTCCACGATCCGGCCGCCTGCCCGGCGGAAGGCGGCCAGGCCCTCGGCGTGCGCCCGGGGTGGGTCGAGCAGGACGGCCGAGACGGCGATGCCCCGTCTGCGCAGGTAGTAGCCGGCCCAGAGGGCGTCTCCGCCGTTGTTGCCGGCGCCTACCAGGAGCCCTACGCGGCGCCCGCCGTTCAGCACTTCCAGCGCGACCGTCGCCACGCCGAACGCCGCCCGCCGCATCAGCGAGCCGGCGGGCACCCTCGCCATCACCCGGTCCTCGGCCGTTCTCACCCGCGCAGTGGTCCACAGTCCCCGCATAGCGGGACAGCCTGCCCGTTGCGTGACTTCGGCGCACCGTCCCGGGACGGCGTGTCGGGGGCGACTGTTGGGTGGGCGATCGTCTGTCGGCCAACCTACTTTCTTGTTGGTCGGCAGATCGTTGGTGGTCAGACGGATTATTCGACCGTCACGGACTTCGCCAGGTTGCGGGGCTTGTCCACGTCGTAGCCGCGGCTGCGGGCGATCTCCGCCGCGAGCACCTGCAACGGCACCGTGGACACCAGCGGCTGCAGGAGGGTCGACACGGCCGGCACCTCGATCAGGTGGTCTGCGAACGGTCGGACGGTCTCGTCGCCCTCTTCCGCGATCACGATCGTGCGGGCGCCGCGGGCCTGGATCTCGCTGATGTTCGACAGCAGCTTCGAGTGCAGCACCGCGCGGCCCTTCGGCGACGGCATCACCACGACCACCGGCAGACCTTCTTCGATCAGCGCGATCGGACCGTGCTTCAGCTCGCCGGCCGCGAAGCCCTCGGCGTGCATGTACGCCAGTTCCTTCAGCTTCAACGCGCCTTCCAACGCCACCGGGTACCCGACGTGCCGGCCGAGGAACAGCACGGCCTTCGAGTCCGCCAGCTCACGCCCCAGCGCCCGCACCTGGTCGACCGTCCCGAGCACCCGCTGCACGGCGTCCGGCATGGACTCCAGGTCGTGGAACTCGCGGCCCACCTCGTCCGGGTACTTGGTGCCGCGCGCCTGCGCCAGCGCCAGACCCACGAGGTAGTTCGCCGCGATCTGCGCCAGGAACGCCTTGGTCGACGCGACCCCGATCTCCGGCCCGGCGTGCGTGTACAGCACCGCGTCCGACTCGCGGGGGATCTGCGCGCCGTTGGTGTTGCACACCGCCAGGACCCGCGCCTTCTGGGCACGCGCGTGCCGCACGGCTTCCAGGGTGTCGGCGGTCTCACCGGACTGCGACACCGCCACCACCAGCGTGTCCCGGTCGAGCACCGGGTCGCGGTAGCGGAACTCCGAGGCCAGTTCCACCTCCACCGGGAGGCGGGTCCAGTGCTCGATCGCGTACTTCGCCACCAGGCCCGAGTGGTACGCCGAGCCGCACGCCACCACGAAGACCTTGTCCACGTCCCGCAGGTCCTGGTCGGACAGGCGCTGCTCGTCCAGCGTGATCCGGCCGTCGCGGAAGTGGCCGCGCAGCGTGTTCGCCAGCGCCTCGGGCTGCTCCTCGATCTCCTTGAGCATGAAGTACTCGTGGCCGCCCTTCTCGGCGGCCGACAGGTCCCAGTTCACCGTGAACGGCTTGGCCTCGGCGGGCTCGCCGGTGAAGTCGGTGACCGCGTAGCCGGACCGGTCGATCACCACGACCTGGTCCTGGCCGAGTTCGACGGCCTCGCGGGTGTGCTCGATGAACGCCGACACGTCCGACGCGACGAACGTCTCGCCCTCGCCGACACCCACCACCAGCGGCGACGAGCGGCGGGCGGCGACCACGGTGTCCGGCTCGTCGGCGTGCGTCACCACGAGGGTGAACGCGCCTTCCAGCCGCCGGACCACGGCGCGCACGCTGGCCGCCAGGTCGCCCTTCGTGTCGCCCTCGTCGTAGGCGAACGCAATCAGGTGCGCGGTCGTCTCCGTGTCGGTGTCGCTGCTCATCTCGACGCCGCGGGCTTCGAGTTCGGCGCGCAGGGCGGCGAAGTTCTCGATGATCCCGTTGTGCACCACGGCGACCCGGCCGGTCACGTCGCGGTGCGGGTGCGAGTTGCGGTCGATGGGCGCGCCGTGCGTGGCCCACCGGGTGTGGCCCATGCCGGCGGTGCCGGCGAACCCCTCCCGGCCGACCTCGTCCAGCCGGTCCTCCAGGTTGGTCAGCCGACCCGCCTTGCGCTCCACGGCGAGACCGCCGGTGCCGTCGAGCACGGCGACGCCGGCCGAGTCGTAGCCCCGGTACTCCAGCCGCCGGAGCCCGTCGAGCACGACGTCCAGCGCCGGGCGATGGCCCACGTATCCCACGATTCCGCACACGCCGCACAGCGTAACCAGACCAGAGGTCTCACCCGAAAGGGCCACTTCACGACGTTTCCGCAGGTCAGCACATCAAGTGGTGTAGACCAATCAAGGTGTGCGGTGCGCCACCTCGATCGACTACCGTTCACCCGGTGAGCGGCTACTCGGCGAAGCAGGTGCTCGACCAGCTCAGCAAGCCCGGCGGGCACCCGGTGCTGCGCGGCGACCTGGCCCTGGTCGGCCTGCCCGGCCTGGTCTACACCCCGGCGTCGGGCCTCGGACTGCCCGCGGTGGCGTTCGGGCACGGCTGGTTGCAGCCGGTCAACCGGTACCGGGCGCTGCTGCGGCACCTCGCGTCGTGGGGCATCGTCGCGGCTGCGCCGGGCACGCAGCGCGGGCCGCTGATGTCGTCCCGGCTGCTCGCGGGCAACTTGCGGACCACGTTGGACATCTGCACCGGGGTGCGGCTCGGCGAGGGCGGGATCAGCGTCGACCCCGAACGGCTCGCGGTCGCCGGGCACTCGATGGGCGGCGGTTCCGCGGTCCTCGCGGCGGCCGACGACGAGCGGGTGCGGGCCGTGGTGACGTTGGCCGCGTCCGAGACCCGGCCGTCGGCGCTCGACGCCGCGCGGCGGGTCGGCGTGCCGGGGCTGCACCTCGCGGCGGGCGAGGACCGGATCGCGCCGCCGGTCGGGCACGCCGAGGCGATCGCGCAGGCTTGGCTCGGGCCGGTGCAGTTGCGGATGTTGCCCAAGGCGAGTCACCTCGGGTTCGCCGAGGGGCGGCACTGGAGCGAGTTGCTGCTGGACGGCAAGGGTGAGCGGGCCGCGCAGAAGGTGGCCAGGGCGATGGTGACCGCGTTCCTGCTGCGGATCCTCAAGGGCGAGAAGAAGTGGGACGTCCTGCTGGAGGACGACGTGAAGGGTGTGCCGCTGCTCTTCCAGCGCGGAGCGCTCGCCCGCCGCTGACTCGGCTTCGCCGCCGACAGCGGTCCGACGATCAGTGGGCCGACAGTCAGCAGGCGGACAGTCAGCAGGCCGACGATCAGTGGGCCGACGATCAGTGGGCTGATGGGTCGAATGTGGAACCGGCCCCCGCTTCGACCTGAGTCGGGGCGGGGGCCGGTTCGTCGCCGGTCAGGTCAGCCAGCTCTGGCCGCCGAAGTCGTCGTCATCGTCCACCGGCGCGGGCCTGCGTGGGGCGGGACGGGCCGGGGGTGGCGGTGGCGGCGGGGCTACCGGGGGCGGGGGTGGTGCGGGCGGTGCGGGCGGGGTTGCCGTCGGGCCTGAGACCCAGCCCGTGCCGGGGGGCGGGGCCTCGTAGGTCGATTCCTCGTCCTCGGTGCCGAAGCGGAACTCGCCGCCCTTCTTCTCGGTCGCCGCGGTCGTGCCCCAGCCGCCGGCCGCCTTCTGGCGCTTGCCGGCCTCCTGGATGCGCTCGATCGTCTTCTCCGCGATGGCCGCCTGCTTGTTCAGGCTGTCGCCTGCCTTGTCCCGTGCCTCACGGGAACGGCGTTCGCGCAGTTCACGGCGGTCGGCGTGTTCCCGGGAGATGTCGTCCATGCGGCTCTTCGCCGCCGCCAGCCGGTCGGACGCGACGCTCATCGGCCCTCCTCGCCCAGCACGCCTTGCACGCGGCTGAGGTTCACATCGTCGTCGAACAGCGAACCGGTCGTGCGCCACTGGCCGGGGCTGCGCTCGGTGTCGCCGCCCTGCTGCTGGCCGCCGCCCGCCATGCCGCCGCCCATGGGTGGCATTCCGCCGCCCATCATGCCGCCCGTGGGTGACGCGGCGGCCGACTGGCCGTGCGCGTCCTGCATGGACGGCAGGCTCGCCGAGCCCGCCTGGCCCGCGGTGGAGGCGTTGGTGTCGGCGGCCAGGCCTTGGTCGGCGGTGTTCGACGGGCTGCTCCACGTGCTGTCCGAACCGGACGGGCTGCCGCCCAGCACCGAGTCCGCGCCGTTGAAGCCGCCCGAGCCGCCGCCGAACACCGACGCGCCGGACGTGGTGGTGGTGCCGCCCGAGTCGGTGGACGCCGCCGCGGCGAAGCCCTGGTCGAACTGGCCCGTGAACTGGGCGGACGCGGGCTGGAACTGCGGCGACTCGAACTGCTGCGGCTGGAACGGCTGCGACTGGAACTGCGGCTGGGCCTGCGAGGGCTCGGTGAAGCCCGGCGCGAAGCCACCGCTGTCGGGGGCCGGCATGGTGGTGAAGGCAGGCTCGGCCACGCCGGGCGCGAAGCCCGCACCGCCGGGCGCGTTCGCACCCGCGGGTTCGGTCACGCCCGGCGCGAAGCCGGGATCGGCGATGGCGGGCTCGGTGAAGCCCGGCGCGAAGCCCTGATCCGCGATCGCCGGCTCGGTGAAGCCCGGTGCAAAGCCCTGATCCGCGATCGCCGGCTCCGCGAAACCTGGCGCGAAGCCCTGGTCCGGTCGGGGTTCGGCGGCGCCGAAAGCGTTTTCGGGCTGGCCGATCAACGGGTCTGCCTGGGCGGGCATCGTGGTCACGCTGTCGTCCAGCGTCAGTGGGTCCGCCTCGGCCGGCAGTGGCACCGCGTCGTCCATGCCCGGGATGCTCGGCGTGCCCTCGTCCGCCTTGTCCTCGCCGAATTCGACGCCGTACTCCTCGGGGGTGCCGTCGCCGTTGTCGACCGTGAGGTTGATCTCACCGGTCAGCGGGTCGACTTCAGCCGTGATCGACAGGCCGTCCGCCTCGATCAGCGCCTTGCCGTCGGCGCCCGCCTCGATCGGGATCGCCCCTTCCGCGCCGCCGCCACCGCTGATCGCCGCGCCGGGCGTGGTCGGCGCGGCGGGAGCCGCCCCCGGCGTGCCCGGTGTCGCGGAGGTCGCGCCGGCCAGTGCCGTCGCCAGGGCCGCTCCGCCGTTCTGGCCGGTCAACGCCTTCAGCGCGTCGGGGTTGTTGCTGAAGTCGACGTCGTAGGTCTTCGGCTCGGTGGTCGGCGTGTCGACGGTGATCTGCACGTGGCCGTTCTCGTCCGGCTCCGTGATCTTGATCTCGTTGTCGCCGCTCTTGATGGTGACGGTCTCGGGCTCTTCCTCGCCCTTCACGCCGTCCGGCTTGCCGTCGCCGTCCTGGTCGTCCGGCTTCCCGTCGCCGTCCAGGTCGTCCGGCTTCCCGTCGCCGTCCAGGTCGTCGGGCTTGCCGTCGCCGTCGGTGTCGCCCGGGATCTTGACGTCGTCCGGCTTGCCGTCGCCGTCCTTGTCCAGGGGGTTCTCCGGCTTCGGGATCTCCGGCACGGGCGGCGGGGTGCCGCCGCCACCGCCGCCGGAACCCGACCCGCCACCACCGGTGCCGGACCCGCCGCCACCACCGGTGCCGTTGCCGCTCCCATTGCCGTTTCCGTTGCCGTTCCCGTTGCCCTCCTTGTCGCCGCCCTTGTCATCGGCGGGCGCGGGGAACGGGTTCTCGAATTCGGCCATGTAGGACGCGAGGGTCTCCCACTTCGCGTCCACGGACGTCTTGGTGTCCGAGCAGCAGCTCTTGAACTGCTCGTAGAGGCCCCAGAACTCGACGTTGAACGACTGCTGGATCCACCGCTTGCACTGGTTGATCGCGTATTCTTTGTTCTCGTCGTTCAGCTTGCAGTCGTCGTCGTTGAGGCGCTCGGCGATGTTGCTGCCCTCGACCACCGAGTCGACCCAGCCGGCGATCTCCCGCACGCGGTCCTTGGAGAACTCGCCCTCGCCGCGCGCGAACGAGACGACCTTCTCCGCCATGTACGTGTCGGCCTTGGCGATCCGCTCCCGGTACATCTCCAGGACCTCGTCGGCCTTGCCCTTGCAGAGCTGGTACACGCCCGAGACGGCGGTGCGGGTCAGGTCGGCCGCGCCGTTCAGGCCGTCACCCAGTTCGGTGATCTTCGGGACGATCTGGTCCGTGTAGTGCTCGTACGACTTGGTGGCGGCCTTGCCCTCCCACTCGCCGTACAGCGTCTTCAGCTTCGCGTCGACGTCCGACTTCATCTCGTCGATCTTCGACTTCGCGGTGCTGAACTCGTCCGCTTCCATCAGCAGCTTGTGGAAGTTGATGCCGCGCTGCTCGTCGTACGGCTTCTGGATGTGGTTGGCGAAGTCCAGGTTGGACGTGTTGCCGAGGCAGTCGCCGGGCCGGTTGTTCCAGATCGGCAGGAACTTCTCGAAGACCTTCAGGCCCGCCTTGCCCGCGTCGAACAGCTCGTCGGACAGCTTCGTGCCGGAGCCGGACGCGGTCGGCGGCTGCTTGCCGTCCAGCGTCTTCTGGCCCTCGTCGACGGCCTTCGTCTGCTCGCGGCTGTTGTAGCCCTTGGTGTCGCTCTCGGCCTTGGCCTCGTCCAGCCGGTCCTGCAGGTTGTCGCCGCGGCCGGCGTGGTCGCCCCAGTTCCAGAAGCTGGAGGTGTCGTAGCGCTCCTTGTAGGCGTCGGCGCCGTCGGGGATGTCCCACGGTGGGGTGGCGGAGACATAGGCGTGCATGAGATCCGCCTTTTTGTCCTCCGACACGTTCGGGTCGTCGAGAACCTTCTGCACGTCGTTCCAGCTCGGGTTGCCCATCAGTACTGGCTCCCCACGTTGCCCGCGTTCGTGGCTTCGACGTCACCGTAGGTGGCCGCGCCGGAGGCGATCTTGCCCGCGAACCCGCCGAGCGTCCCCGACATGTTGGTGATCCCCTTGCCGAAGTTCTCGATGCCGGTCTTGTACTTCGCGAAGTGCTGTTTGTGCGCTTCCCCGAAATCACGCTCGATGGTTTCGGTCTGGCCGACCTTCTTGAGGTCTTCCGCCGTGTCCTTCGCAGCGTCGGAAATGCCCTTCGAGGCTTTTTGCATGGCCTCGGTGCTGGTGCCGTAACCGGCCACGGCGCTTCACTCCCCTCCGTGGCTCACCGCCACGACCCTCGACCGAACTCGTCCGTTACGACGCGACGCTCCGGCGCCCGGTTCCCATGGTGGCACCCGGTGGGTGTGCCGGACGGCCTTTCCGCGCTGCTCCTTGCAGGTGTAAACGGCGATCCCGCGGACGTCAGCCCTGCCGAGGGGGCTGTCCCGGTCCGGGAGGGGGCTGGGGCGGGAAATACCCCTGCGGCGGATTCTGGGGCGGATGACCCTGCGGCGGCTGTTGACCGTAGGGGCCTGACGCGTGGCCCGGCTGTCCCTGGCCCGGCTGACCCTGACCGGGCTGGACCTGACCGGGCCAACCCTGACCGGGCGGGGGCAGTTGGGTGGCCGGCCCGTACTGGTTCGGCGGCTGGCCGTAGGGGTGCTGCGGCGGGTACGGCGGTCGGGCCGCGTTGGACTTGCTCTTCTTGACCAGCACCACGATCACCACCACGACCGCGATGACGACCAGCACGATTCCCGCGAGCGGGATGTAGCCCAGACCCATTCGAGTACCCCCGACCGGTGAGTGTCAGCCCACCGAGGAAACCACACCTGCCAAGCGGCGCGCGGCGGACTCCGCCAGTTCGTGCGTCGACGCCTCCACCATCACGCGGACAAGCTGCTCGGTGCCCGACGGGCGCAGCAGGACGCGGCCGGTGTCGCCGAGTTCCTCGGTCACGGCGGCCACGGCGTCGTTCACCGACGTGTCCCGCGCCACCGCCGCCTTGTCCCCGACCACCACGTTGATCAGCACCTGCGGCAGCCGCCGCATCACGCCCGCCAGCTCGGCCAGCGACCGGCCGGTCTCCGCCATCCGGGACATCAGCCGCAGCGCGGTCAGCAGGCCGTCGCCGGTGGTGGCGTGCGCGGGCAGCACCACGTGCCCGGACTGCTCGCCGCCGAGCGCGAAACCGCCCGCGTGCAGCTCCTCCAGCACGTACCGGTCACCCACGGCGGTGGTGCGCAGCGTCACACCGTGCTCGCGCATCGCGAGGTGCAGACCGAGGTTGCTCATCACGGTCGCGACGAGCGTGTCGTCGGTCAGCTCGCCGGCTTCCTTCATGGCCAGCGCGATGACCGCCATGATCTGGTCGCCGTCGACCTCGTTGCCGTCCGCGTCCACGGCCAGGCAGCGGTCGGCGTCGCCGTCGTGCGCGATGCCCAGGTCGGCCCCGTGCTCCAGCACCGCGGCCCGCACCAGGTCCAGGTGGGTGGAGCCGCAGCCGTCGTTGATGTTCAGGCCGTCCGGCTCCGAGTGGATCTCCACCACGTCCGCGCCCGCCCGGCGGTAGGCGTCCGGCGCGGCGACCGACGCCGCCCCGTTCGCGCAGTCCACGACCACCTTCAGGCCGTCCAGCCGGTGCGGCGTCACCTTCAGCAGGTGCTGCACGTATTGGCCCTCGGCGTCCTCGACCTCCCGCACCCGGCCGATGCCCGCGCCGGTCGGCCGGTGCGCGTGCTCGCCCATCTTGCGCTCGATCTCGTCCTCGACCGCGTCCGCCAGCTTGTGCCCGCCCGCGCCGAACAGCTTCACGCCGTTGTCCGGCATCGGGTTGTGCGAGGCGGAGATCATCACGCCCATGTCCGCGCCCAGCGCCGCCACCAGGTACGCGACGGCCGGCGTCGGCAGCACGCCCGCCCGCAGCACGTCCGCGCCGGACGCCGTCAGGCCCGCCACCACGGCGGCCTCCAGCATCTCGCCGCTGGCCCGCGGGTCGCGGCCCACCACGGCGACCGGGCGGTGCGAGCGGTCGTGTTCGGCCAGCACGCGCGCGGCCGAGGCGGCCACCGAGAGCGCGAGCTCCGGAGTCAGGTCGGCATTCGCCAGACCACGTACGCCGTCGGTGCCGAACAGCCGAGCCATGATCGCCGTGACCTCCGTGATGAACCGCACAACTCCGGGCGTAAAGCACTGCGGGAGCAGCAGTTCGACAAGAACTGGCTGCTCCCGCAGGGTGGTGCTGAGAACGCGACCGTGAGGTCAGCGCTTGCTGTACTGAGGCGCCTTGCGGGCCTTCTTCAGACCGTACTTCTTGCGCTCCTTGACCCTCGGGTCACGGGTGAGGAAGCCGGCCTTCTTCAGCGCCGGACGGTCCTCGGAGTCCACGGCGATCAGCGCGCGGGCGATCGCCAGGCGCAGCGCGCCCGCCTGACCGGTGGTGCCGCCGCCGTGCAGGATCGCGATGACGTCGAACGTCTCCGGCTTCTCCAGCGTGACCAGGGGCTCGCGGATGAGCTGCTGGTGCACCTTGTTCGGGAAGTACTGCTCCAGCGACTTCCCGTTCAGGGTGAACTTGCCGGTGCCGGGCAGCAGGCGCACCCGGACGATCGCCTGCTTGCGGCGGCCGACGGTCTGCGCCAGGTGGTGCGCGCCCGCGCTGAGCACGGGGCGGACCACGGGCGCGGGGGCGGGCTCGGCCGCCTCGTCGGTGTCCGTGGCGTCGGTGTCCGCGGCGCTGGTCTCGGCGGCGTCGGCTTCGACGGCCTCCGGGGCCTCGACGTCGGCGGGCTCGACGACGTCGGCCTCGACCGCGTCGACCTCGGCCTCAGGGGTGGTCACGTCGTTTTCCTCGGTGTTCGGCTCGGTCACTGCGCGACCTTCTTGATCTCGAACGGCTGGGGCTGCTGCGCCGCGTGCGGGTGGGTCGGGCCCGTGTAGACCTTGAGCTTGCCGGCGATCACGCGGCCGAGGCGGTTCTTGGGCAGCATGCCCTTGATCGCCTTCTCGACCAGCCGGTCGGCACGGGTGTCGAGCACCTCGCCGAACGACCGCTGGCGCAGGCCGCCGGGGTGGCCGGAGTGCCGGTACACGAACTCCTGATCGCGCTTGTTGCCGGTCAGCGCCACCTTGTCCGCGTTGATGATGACGACGAAGTCGCCAGTGTCAACGTGGGGGGCGTAAGTCGGCTTGTGCTTGCCGCGCAGCAGCGTCGCGGCCTGGGTGGCGAGCCGACCGAGCACCACGTCCTGGGCGTCGATCACGTGCCAGGCTCGGGTCACCTCGCCGGGCTTCGGGCTGTACGTGCGCACGGGTCTACCTCGTCGTCACTTGCGTCTGGGGTCATTGCGGCGGCTTGCTCAGGCCAGACACCCCAGGTGGGCAAGTGGACCAGAACACGGGGTACGCGAGGGCGCACCTGGTACCGCACAACAACGTAGGAAGATACCGGTTGGGGTGTGGCCGGTCAAAACGGCCCCCTCTTACCGGCTTCGAGCCGGCGGTGGGAACACGTGCGCGGACCCCTCGGGCCAGGCCCTCCTACCGGTTTCAAGCCGGCGGCGGAACACGTGCGCGGGCCTCGGGCCACCCCTCCCGCCGGCTTCGAGCCGGCGGCCGAACACGTACGCGGGCCCCCGGGACCAGGGGTGGTCCGGGGGCCCGCGAGGTCACGCGGTGACGCGGTTCACCAACGCGCGGTGTTCTTGGACTCCGCGGCGCTGTAGGCGTCGTTCGCCGAGGCGACGGCGGTGCCGATCGCGGCGAGGACCTGCTGGATGTCGGCGGCCGAGTCGTCCCACTTCTTCTGGATGACCTGGTAGGCCTCGGACGTGCCACCTTCCCACTGGGCGATGACCGGGGTGAGGCGGGACTTCAGGTCGTCGAGCTGCTGCTGGACCTGGCTCGCCTGGCTGCTGATTTCCGAGGCGGCGGCACCGAGGGCGCCGAAGCTGACCTGGATCTGGTCGTTCATGATCTCCCCTTGGAGGTTAAGACGCAATTTCGACGGGAATTACGGCAAAGCGGTGAGGCGGGCGAGCAGAAATCGCCGGACTATCAGCTACCGCCGAGGCGGCCCATGATGGTCGACATTTCCTGCGCCTGCTGCTCTTCCTCCTGCACGTAGGTCTGCGTGGTGCCGCTGATCTGCTCGGCGATGCCGACCAGGGCCTCCTGCAGCTTGGCCGCGTCGTCGTTGAACCGGGCCATGAGCGAGTTGAAGGCGTCCGCCGCCGTGCCCTTCCAGGCGCCGCTGACCGTGTCGATCGTGTTGCGGAGCTGGTTGAGGACAGCCTGAACGCTTTCGTTCGTGTTCATGACGTCCTCGGAAGCGCGCATGAGCTCCGGGACACCGGTTGCGTAACCAGTCATTGGGTGTAACCCCCTAAGTCGGCGAGATCAGGTCGTACGCCCCTTCTCGGTTCGTACGCCTCTTCCGACGCAGACCCTCCCATGATCGGTTCCACCCTGTCGCGGCTTCTCGGGAAGTAGTTGCGCTAGTAAACGGGCCGGGTGGCGATCCGCCGTCAGTAGAGGATTCGCGCTTGCGAAAAGTCCTCGTCATCATCCCTGTCCGGCGGGAGTTGACCGCTCGGGCCGGCGACCGCGCGAGAACCGAGCGGCACCGCCGGCGGCGCGGTATTTGCATTCGCGTCCGTTCGCTTCTGCGATTCTTCGGGCGCGAGGAGCTCCGCGCCGGTCGGCAGCCGCTCCACGGGCAGCCCCCGGTGCTCCCGGAAGCCGGTCGCGACCCGCTGGACGTCGCCGGGGGTCGGGGCGTGCCGCTCGGGCTCGACGCGGCGGCTCCTGGCCTGTTCGGCGAGTTCCCGGTTGCGGTCGCGCTGGGCGGCGTTCCTCGCACCCGCCGCGGCGGCGGCCCGGCGGCCTCTGGTCACGGCGGCGTCGAGGTCCGAGCGGAACCGGGCGAAGGCCTCCGGGATGCCGGTCATCAGTCTGTCCCCACAAAACTCAGTTGGTCACGGTCAGCGTGCGGACCACGCGCTCGCACGCCGGGCGGACCCGGTCCTCCCCGGACGGGGGGTACTGGCAGCCGACGCTGACCTGGGCGTCGCCCTGGAACAGCACGTACCAGTCGATGGTGGCCGAGCCCGCCTCTTCCCGGTAGTAAACGACATCCTTGCCGCCGAAGCTCGCGGAAGCGTCGAAACCGGACAGGTTCGCGCCCTGGTCGTATTTGGCGCGCAATTCGGTTTCGGCCCGTTGCCGGTTCGCGGTCGAGTCGTAGACGAGCTTCTGCTCGGTCACCGAGATCACGTCGTCGGTCGACTCCGGGGTTTCGGGTTTGAGGAACACCTGCCGGGTCTCGGCAATGCCCCCGGTCTGCACCCAGCCTTCCGGCGCGGTGAAGCTGTAGTCGTACTGGGCGATCGTCTTGCCCGCCGGCGCACTGGTCGCGGTGGTGCCGGGCGTGCCGCCGCTGTGCCTGGTCAGCGCGTACGCCACCGAGCCGGCGACCACCACGACGAGCGCGACCGCCACGCCCGCCACCAGCGGCGTGCGGTTCTTCGGCCGGGTCGGCGGCGGGGCGGGCGGCGGGAAGTACGCCGGCCGCGGGAAGCCGGCCGCGGGCGACGGGGCCGACGTGATGCGGCGGGTGAGCTTGCGGGTCGCGTCGTCGGTGATCTTCCGCGTCAGGTCGCCCTGGTCGGGCAGCGCGCCGGTGCGCATCGGGTCGACCGTCACCGCGCGCAGCGCGCCCCGCGCCACCACGGTCTCCGGCTGGTCGATGCTGGTCGGCACCACGCCGGTCCGCTCCAGCACCAGCCGGGCCACCAGCGGGATCCGGCTGGAGCCGCCGACCAGGAACACGCCGGCCAGTCCGCGCGGGTCCAGCCCGGCGTCCCGCACGGCCGTCGCCAGCAGCGCCGCCGCCCGGTTCAGCGGCGTGGTGATCAGGCTCTCCAGGTCGGTCCGGGTCACGTGGGCGTCGGGGAACGGCGGTGGCATCGGCACGTCGGTGTAGGAGTGTCGGGACAGCGTCTCCTTCGCGCCCCGCACGTCCTGCCGCAGCACGCGCCGCTTGCGCCGGTCGGCCATGCCGCGGCCCTCGACCAGCTCTTGCCACGCCTCCGGGTCGCCGGGCGAGACCAGCGAGCCGACGTGCTCCAGCAGCGCCTGGTCGACGTCCGCGCCGCCGAACGTCGGGTCGCCCTTGGTGGCCAGCACCCGGAACGCGTCGCCCTGCCGGGCCACCACGCTGGCGTCCACGGTGCCGCCGCCCAGGTCGAGCACGGCCAGCGCCGCGCCGTCCGGGATGGCGTGCGTCGCGGAGTGGAACACCGCCGCCGCGACCGGCTCGGGCACCAGCCGCAGGTCCTGGCCCAGCCCGCGGGCGGCTTGGAGCAGCACGCGGGTGCGGATCGCGCCCCAGTCGGCCGGGTGGGTGAGCACCAGCAGGTCGACCGGCGCGCCGCCCGCGACGTGCCGGGCCTCGGTGACCACGCGGGTGAGCACCGCCCGCACCACGTCGGCGACCGGCAGGACGGTGGAACCCAGCAGCAGCTCGCCCTCGTCGACCCGGCGCTTGGGGTGCGGCTCGTACCGGGACGGGTCGACCGCCGCCTGTCGTTCGGCCTCCTGGCCG
This sequence comes from Actinosynnema sp. CS-041913, assembly GCF_050942485.1. Classification (NCBI taxonomy): domain Bacteria; kingdom Bacillati; phylum Actinomycetota; class Actinomycetes; order Pseudonocardiales; family Pseudonocardiaceae; genus Actinosynnema; species Actinosynnema sp. CS-041913. The sequence goes on from NZ_CP192037.1 coordinate 8,632,180, forward strand.
ACGAACAGCGTGCCGTCCGGCGCGGCGTACACGGCCGAGGGCAGGATCGGCTGGCCGTCCACCACGACCACCTGGGGCTCCCGGCCGTTGACCGAGATGGCGACGCAGGTGCTGGACGTGCCGAAGTCGACCGCCACGCGCAAGGTCATCGGTCATCCCCTCGTTCGCCGGGGTCGGCGTGCCCGCATATGCATACCGGATCGTGCCGCCGGGACGCTTCGCCGGGGAAGGCGGTGCCCGCGTGTCGGCCGGTGGTCGCGGGCCGGCCGGATCGTCTGTCGACCGATGGTCGGGGACCGGCCGATGGTCGCGTGTCGGCCAGCGATCGTCTGTCCGCCAATCGTCGCGGGCCAACCGATGGTCGCGGGCCGGCCGGCGATCGTCTGCCGGCCGATGGTCGCGGCGCGGGCACATCGGACTCCGCCGTCACCGCGCAATTCCGAGGTCGGTCAGCTCGGCTCGCACGTCGTCGGCGTGGGGGTGCCGCAGGTCCGTGAAGAGGTCCAGCGAGTGGCGCAACGCGTCCCGCGCGGCGTCGAGGTCGCCGAGCCGCCGATAGGTCTCGCCCAGCCCCCGCCACGCGCCCGCCTCGTAGTACCGCTCGCCGGAGCGCGCGAACAGCTCCAGCCCGCGCCGCTGGTAGGCGACGGCCTCGGTCATCCGTCCCAGCTCGCGGCACGCCAGGCCGAGGTTCTCCGTCACGGCGGCCTGGCCGGGCAGGTCGGCCAGCCGCTCGTAGAGCGCGAGCGCCGCCATTGCCTGCCGCACCGCCTCCTCGTGCTGCCGCAGCTCGTGGTGGATGTACGCGACCGCGGTCAGCGCCCGCGCCTCACCGGCGGCGTGGCCGAGTTCCCGGAACAACGCCAGTCCGCGCAGGTATCGGCGCAGGCTTTCGGCGTGCTGGTTGCGCAGCTCGCACACCCCGCCGAGGTTCACGTGCACGTAGGCCGCCAAGGCGCGCTCGCCCAGCTCCTCGAACAGCCGCAGCGCCGCGTTGAGGTGCCGCTCACCCTCGTCCCAGCGGTGCAGCAGCGTGTTCGCGCGGCCCAGGCCCCGGTGCATCTCCGCCCGGCCGCGCGGGTCGCCGAGGCGTTCCGCCGCCGCGAGGCCCGCCGCGCACAGGTCGAGCCACTCCAGCCAGTGGCCGCTGGAGTGCAGCCACGTCGCCATGCACTGCGGGATCCGCCACGCGTGCGCGTCGGACCCGCGCTCGGCGGCCCGTGCCGCGGCGGCGGCGAGCACCCGGAACTCGGCGTGGAACCAGTCCAGCGCGGCGGCGTGCGACGCCATCGGCTCGGGCGTGACACCCGGCCCGGCCGGCGGCAGCTCCACGGGTTCCCGCTGCGGGTAGAGCACCCGGTCGGCGTGCTCGGCGGTGTGCAGCAGGTGGTCGAGCAGCCGTTCTTCGGCCTCGCGCAGTCCGGTGCCAGGTTCGTCGCCCGCCCGGTCGGCCGCGTAGGCGCGCAGCAGGTCGTGGATCGTGTACCGGCCGGGCAGGTGCTCGGTGACCAGGTGCGCCTGCACCAGCTCGGCGAGCGCCCGGCGGGCCCGGGTGGCGGTCATCGCGGCGAGACTGGCCGCGGCGGGCAGCGACACGTCCGGTCCGGGGTGCACGCCCAGCAGCCGGAACAGCCGCGCGGCGCAGTCGCCCAGGTGTTCGTAGGACCAGGAGAACACGTCCCACACCGTCGTCAGCGCGTCCAGCCGGGTCCGGTCGGCGGCGAGTTCCCCGGCGAACGCGCTCAGCGGCGCGGCCGGCGCTCCGGCCGTGCGGGCGGCGACCACCGCCAGGGCGAGGGGCAGACCCGCGCACCGGTCCACCAGGACGTCCACCGCCGCCGGCTCGGCCGCCGGTCGCGACCGGCCCAGCCGGGCCTCCAGCAGGGCGACGGACTCCTGCCGGCTGAGCAGCCCCAGCCGCACCGGGCGCGCGCCCTCCCGCACCACCAGGCCGGTCAGCCGGTCGCGGCTGGTCACCAGGACCAGGCAGCCGGGGGTGCCGGGCAGCAGCGGGCGGACCTGGTCGACGTCGCGGGCGTTGTCCAGCAGCACCAGGACGGACCGGTCGGCGAGCATGCTGCGGTACAGCGCGGCCTGCTCGTCGACGGTGGCCGGGATCCGGCCGCGCGGCACACCGAGGGCTTCGAGGAACCCGCGCAGCACGTCCGACGGCGACGACGGCCGGCCGGACGGGTCGAAGCCGCGCAGGTTCGCGTAGAGCTGGCCGTCCGGGAAGCGCTCGGCGACCTGGTGCGCCCAGTGGACAGCGAGGGCGGTCTTTCCGATGCCGGCCGTGCCGTTGATCGCGGAGATCACCACCGCCTCGCCGGCCGCTGCCGCGGACAGCTCGCGCAGCGCCTCGTCCCGGCCCACGAACGACTCCGGCGGAGCGGGTAGTTGACGCGGGACGCTGGGCCCGGGTGGCGAAAGGTGCGACTGGCGCGGAGGGTGCGACATCGGGGCAGCCGACAGGCCCGGCGGGTGCGATGCCGGCGACTGGCTGGACCCGTGCGGCCTGGACGGAGCGGGGGACGGCGGTTCGGCGTTCAGGATCAGCCGGTGCTGCTCGCGCAGTGCCGGTCCCGGGCCGACGCCCAGCTCGGCGGTCAGCCGTTCCCGCGCCTCCTGGTACGCGGCGAGCGCCTCCGCCTGCCGCTCCGCCTGCCGCAACGCCCGCACCAGCAGCTCCCAGAACCGTTCCCGCACCGGGTGCCGCCGGGTCAGCGCCCGCAGCTCGGGCACCACACCGGCGGCCCGCCCGGCCTCCAGGTCCATCGCCAGGCGCTGTTCCAGCACCGCCAGCCGGTGTTCCAGCAGCGGCTCGACCTCGTCCCGGTGCAGGGTGTCCGAGCGGACGTCCGACAGCGGGTCGTCGCTCCACAGCGCCAGCGCCTCGGCGGTCCGGCCGCGCTCCACCAAGTCCCGGTAGCGGTGCAGGTCCAGGCCGCCCGGTGGCACTTCGGCGAGGTAGCCGTCGGCAACCGTGCGGATCACGTTCGCCTCGCCCAGGGCCTGGCGCAGCCGCGTCACCACCATCTGGAGCGTCGCCTTGGCCCGCGCCGGGTTGGGCGGGGCGCCGTCCCACAGCCAGTGCACCAGGCGGTCGGCCGACACCACCTCGCCCGCGTGCAGCAGCAGCGCGGCGAGCAGGATCCGGGCACGGCCGGCGGGCAGCGGGAGCACCCGTCCGTCGACCCGGACCTGAAGCGGGCCGAGGACCTTGAACTCGATCGACACGAACAACTCCAAGCCGGTGAGTCCGCTGTGAGCCGACTGTGAGGCGGCTCGCGCAGAGTGGGCATCGTTCACCACCGCTCTCCCAGGGGCCGTGGGCCGGCACATCGGTTCGAGGGGGGTCTGCCGGCCCGACGGGTCCGCGTGTCGTAATCCAGGGGGGCCGACGCGCGGACTTGGCTCGCGGTGGTGACGCCGCACCCGCGGGCGTCTTCCACGCTCCCCCGAGGAAGGCGCCCGCGGTAACGGCTCGTCGTCGTGCTCGCCGCGGTGGTCGCGCGGCCGTGGTGGCGCCCGTTCCGTCGTCCCGGAACAGGACGGGTGCCCGTGGCTGTGCTCCGGCGCCTCCTCCTCCCGTCGGCCGCCCGGCGGGGCTCACCGCAGCGCGGCGACCTTCGCCCGGACCTCGTCGGCCGTGTCGTGGTCCAGCTCGTCCAGGATGGCCACGGCCTGCCGCCACGCCTCGACGGCCGCCTGGTGGTCGCCGTCCTGCGCGTGGGTGTCGCCGAGCCGGCCGAGGGTCGCCGCCTCCTCCAGCCGGTCGCCGCTCTCCCGGTACAGCGGCAGGGCCTGCCGGTAGCACCGCACGGCCTCGCCGAGGTCTCCCAGGTGGTGGTGGACGTAGCCCAGGCTGTCCCAGGTCGCCGCCTCCCCGAGGACGTCGTTCACCTGCCGGAACAGCTCCAGCGCGGCGGTGCAGTCCGCCAGCGCGCGGCGGTGGTCGCCGAGCATGGCCCGGTTCCAGCCGACCGCGTTCAGCGCCCGCGCGCAGCCCGCGAGGTCGCCGAGCTCCTGGAACACCTCCAACGCCTCCTCGGTGTGGCAGAGGGCGTCCTCCACCCGGTCCGCCACCTCGTACAGGCCGCCGAGGTGGCGGTGGATGTTGGCCTGGCTGTGCCGGTCGCCGAGCTTGCGCACCAGGTCGAGCGCGGCCAGCAGGTGGTACTCGGCCTCGTTGGGGCGGCGCAGCATGATGAACATCCGGCCCAGCGCGCGGTGCGTGAACGCCTGCGCCACCCGGTCGCCCAGCCGCTTGGCCGCCACCAGCGCGATATCCTGGCAGCGCACCTGGACCAGCCAGTGGCCACGCAGCCGGGCGAACGACGTGGCCGTCCACGCGAGCTGCCAGGCGTGCTGCTCGAAACCGTGGTCGGCGGCCTGCGCGACGGCCGCGACCAGCACCGGGTACTCGATCCCGAACCAGGACAGCGCGTCCGCCCGGTCGGCCGGCTCGGTCACCACCGCGCCCGGCGCGGGCGGGGCCGGCGTGATCTCGTCCCGGTGCGGGTAGAGCAGCCGGTCGGCCGCGTCGGCGCTGTGCAGGTAGTGGTCCAGCAGCCGCCGCACGCCCTCGCGCGGCGCGGTCCGGTCCGGGTCGGCCAGCGCCAGGTCGCGGGCGTAGGCGTGCACCAGGTCGTGCAGCGAGAAGCGGCCCGGCACGTGCTCCACGACCAGGTGCATCCGGCGCAGCTCGCCCATGATCGTGCGCGCGGTCCGCGTCGGGACGCCCGCCAGGCTGGCCGCCGCCGGCAGCGACAGGTCCGGTCCGCGGTGCAGGCCGAGCAGCTCGAACATCCGGGCGGCGGCGGGCGTCAGCCGCTCGTAGGACCACGAGAAGACGGTCTTGACGCTGGTCGTCGCCTCACCGGTGTCCAGGGCCTCCAGCCGGGTCCGCTCGTCGGCGAGTTCGTCCGCCAGCGCCCGCAACGGGAAGTCGGGGTGCGCGCACGCCCGCGCCGCGACCACCGCGAGGGCCAGCGGCAGACCGGCGCAGTGCCCGACCAGCTCCCGCACCGCCGCCGGCTCGGCGGCCACCCGGCGCACGCCGAGCTGCCGCTCCAGCAGCGCGACGGACTCGGCGTCGCTCAGCACGCCCAGCGCGAGCGGCTGCGCGCCCTCCCGGACCACCAGGCCGTCGAGCTGGTTGCGGCTGGTGACCAGGGTGAAGCAGCCCGGCCCGCCGGGCAGCAGCGGGCGGACCTGCTCGCTGTCGGCGGCGTTGTCCAGCACCACCAGCACCCGCCGGTCGGCCAGCAGCGTCCGGTACACGCCGACCTGCTCGTCCAGCCCGGCCGGGATCTGCTCGTGCGGCACGCCCAACGCGCCGAGGAAGCCGCGCAGCGCCTCGTCCGGGCTCGCCGGCAGGCCGGTCGGGTCGAAGCCGCGCAGGTTCGCGTAGAGCTGGCCGTCCGGGAACCGCTCCTGGCTCTGCGCGGCCCAGTGCAGCGCCAGCGTGGTCTTGCCGACGCCGGCCGTGCCGTTGATCGCGGAGATCACCACCGCGCCGCCCGCCGCCGCGGCCGAGTCGAGCAGCCGCCACAACGCCTCCAGCTCGTGCTCGCGCCCGACGAAGTACCGGGTGTGCACGGGTAGCTGCCGGGGCGCGGGCGCGGTCGGCACGCCGCCGGCGATGTCCGGCGCGGCGGTGAGGATCTTGTGGTGCAGCTCCTGGAGGCGCGGGCCGGGGTCCACGCCCAGCGCCTCGACCAGCAGCCCGCTCACCGCGCGGTACGCGGCCAGCGCCTCGGCCTGCTGGTCGGACCGGTACAGGGCGAGCATGAGCTGACCCCAGAACCGTTCCCGCAACGGGTGGTCCCGGGTCAGGCCGCGCAGCTCGGCCACCAGCTCCGCCGACCGCCCGGCCGCGAGGTCGGCGTCGACGCGCTGTTCGAGGACGGCCAGCCGCTCCTCCAGCAGCGGCACGACCTCCTCGCGGTGCAGGGTGTCCGAGCGGACGTCGGACAGCGGCTCGCCCCGCCACAGCTCCAGCGCCTCGGCGTAGCGGCCCTGCTCGGCCAGCTCGCGGAACACGTGCAGATCCAGCGCGCCGGGCTCGACGTCCACGGCGTAGCCGTTGGTGGCGGTGCGCACGGCGGCGTTCGCCTCGCCCAACGCCTGCCGCAGCCGGGTCATCACCATGTGCAGGCTGGCGCGTGCCCGGCGCGGATCGGTCGCGACGCCGTCCCACAGCCGGTCGACGAGGATGTCCATCGGCACGATCTCCCCGGCCCGCAGCAGCAGGTTCGCCAGCAGCACCCGCGCCTGCCCGGTCGGCAAGGGGATCAACCGGTCGTCGTGCCGGACTTCGAGAGGCCCGAGCACTGTGAACCGTGTGGCCATGTCCCTCCCTCGGACGCGGTCAGTCTACGGACGGCGGTGTCCGGTGAGGCGGGCGTGACCCATGTGTGAGCGCCGCTCACCAGGATGGATCGCGGGACGCACGCGCCGTCCTCTCCTCCTCCGAACGGTCGGAGGGGGCGATGTATGCCGATCACCCGCACCGCGGGCTGGTCGAAGCCCGGAGGCGGGACGGGCGTCCCCCCGACCCCCGTCCCGCCTCCGGCCGACGTCAGGGGGACTCATGACCACGGACCCGGCGTTACCCGGCCTGCACTCGCTGACCGGGGAACACGCGCGGCGGTACGCCGCCGGCTGGACGCGCGCGCTGCGCGGGATCGCGTCGGTGCGGGGGCTGCGCGGGATCGCGTCGGTGCGGGGGCTGCGCGGGATCGCGTCTGCGGGGGCTGCCCGTGCCCGGCAGCCCGGAGGAGACGTGCCTCCGCCTGGATGGCGCGGGCAGCGGAGCGCGATCGCCTGACCGAGCCGGTGGCCGTGGCGCTGCCGGACCCCGCGCCGGTCCGCGCCGCCGCCGAGCGGGCCGTCCGGCGGTACGGCCGCCGGCGCGACCGCTCGGTGTTCGCGCAGGCGCTAGGCGGAAACCCCGACCGGCGGGCGAAAGGCTCCGGACGGCGGGCACCGGGGGGTGTCGCCGTCCGGCAAGGCGAAAGGCCCCGCCGCGGCGGGGCCTTTCGGCTGTGTCGTCGTTTCCCCGGAACTCGGGCTCCGCCCGAACCCCGGCGTGCGGGCGTCAGTCCGGCTGGATCCACGCCACCTGGATGCGCTGCTGGCCGAACTTCCGGGTGACCAGCGTGCCCCGGCCCGGTGGCTGCGGCGAGGGCTTGAGGTTGCCCACGATCGCACCCTCCTCCTTCGAGCCCGAGCCGACCATGATCGGCGCCGAGATCTCCTTGAGCTTGCCCAGGATCGGGTCGTACAGGGCGCGCGAGACGCCACCCATCCGCCGGACCGCGATGACGTGCAGACCGACGTCCTTGGCCTGCGGGATGAACTCCGACAGCGGCTGCAACGGGTTCTGCCCGCCCTGCGGCGCCACCAGGTCGTAGTCGTCGACCACCACGAACAGCTCCGGGCCCTTCCACCAGGAGCGGTTGCGCAACTGGTCCTGGGTCACGTCCGGACCGGGCAGGCGGCCCACCATCGAGCCGCGCACGTCCTTGATCATGTCGGTGAGCTGCGCCGACGACACCGCGTAGGACAGCAGGTGGTCGGTGTCCACGAAGCCCAGCATGGTGCGCCGGTAGTCGACCAGCATGATCAGCGCCTCGTTGGAGGTGTAGCTGTTCATGATGCCGCGGACGATGGTGCGCAACAGGTTCGTCTTGCCGGACTCGCCGTCGGCCAGGCACATGAAGTGCGGGTCGGCGTCGAAGTCCAGGTAAACCGGCGCCAGCTCGTCCTCGTTGACGCCGATGGGCACCAGGTGCCCCCGGTTCGGCTTGATCTGCTGCACCTGCGCCATGAAGTCGGCGTGCGGCAGCAGGTCGGGCAGCAGGCGGACCTGCGGCGCGCGCCTGCCGCGCCAGGCGGCGGACACCTTGGCGATCATGTCCTGCACGCCGGCCGCCACGTTCTCCGCGTCGGAGGACGCGTCGATGCGCGGCAGCGCGGTCAGGAAGTGCAGCTTCTGCGGCGACAGGCCGCGGCCCGGCCGGCCCGCCGGGATGTTCACGGCGACCTTGCGGTCCACGTCGGACTCGCTCGGGTCGCCGAGCCGCAGCTCGAACCGGGTGCCCAGCAGGTCCTTCATCGCGGGCCGGATCTCCGCCCACCGGTTGGCCGCCACGACCACGTGCACGCCGTAGGACAGGCCCTGCGCGGCGAGCGCCTGGACCATCGGCTCCAGCGTCTCGAACTCCTGCCGGAAGTTCATCCAGCCGTCCACGACCAGGAACGCGTCGCCGAAGTTGTCGTCCCGGATCTCGCCGCGCCGCTTGCGGTTGCGGAACTCGACCATCGAGTCGATGCCCTGCGCGCGGAACCGGAGTTCGCGCTCGGAGATCAGGCCGGTCAGCTCGGCCACCATGCGGCGGGCCTTGTCGACGTCCAGCCGCGACGCGAAGCCACCGACGTGCGGCAGGTTCTCCAGCGCGGCGAGCGTGCCGCCACCGAGGTCGAGGCAGTAGAACTGCACTTCCTCGGCGGTGTGGGTGAGCGCCATGGACGTGATCAGGGTGCGCAGCATCATCGACTTGCCGGACTGCGGGCCGCCGACGATCGCGCCGTGGCCGGCCGCGCCGGAGAAGTCCGCCCACAGCAGGTCGCGCCGCTGCTCGAACGGCTTGTCCACCACGCCGAGCGGCACCTGGAGCTTGCTGTTGGAGAAGAAGCCGGGCGAGGTCAGGCCCCGGTCCTCGGTCGCCTGCAACGGCGGCAGCAGGGTGTCCAGCGACGGCGGCTCGTTCAGCGGCGGCAGCCACACCTCGTGCGCGGGCGGGCCCTGGCCCACCAGGCGCTCGACGATGACTTCCAGCTCGCTGGGCTCGTTGCTGTCGTCTTCCTTCTTCTCCTGCTTGACCGGCTCCAGCGGCTTGACCGGCTCCTTGGGCACCTCGATGTAGTCCGGCACGAAGAACCGGGGCCGCTTGTCGCTGGACACCACGGCCGACGGGCCGGCCACCTGGATGCCGGCGGGCCGGTACGGGCCGGACACGTACAGCGCCTTGAACCGGGTCAGCGGCGAGCCCTGCACGCCCAGGTACCCGGAGCCGGGGATGGGCGGCAGCTCGTACGCGTCGGGCACGCCGATCGCGGCCCGCGACTCGGCGGCGGAGAACGTCTTCAGACCGATCCGGTAGGACAGGAACGTGTCCAGGCCGCGCAGCTTGCCCTCCTCCAGCCGCTGCGACGCGAGCAGCATGTGCATCTGCAGCGACCGGCCGACGCGGCCGATCTGGAGGAAGATGTCGATGAAGTCCGGCTTCGCGGTCAGCATCTCGGAGAACTCGTCGATGCAGATGAACAACGCGGGCAGCGGGTCGAGGTCGGCGCCGTTCTCGCGGGCCTTCTCGTAGTCCCAGACGTTCTTGTAGTTGCCCTTGGCCAGGACCTCCTGCCGCCGCGACACCTCGCCGGCGATGGCGTCCTTCATGCGGTCGACCAGGGTGAGGTCGCCCGCCAGGTTGGTGATGGTCGCGGCGACGTGCGGGGCCTTGTCCAGCCCCAGGAACGTCGCGCCACCCTTGAAGTCGACCAGGATCATGTTGAGCGTGGTGGACGAGTGCGTCGCCAGCAGCCCCAGCACGAGCGTGCGCAGGAACTCCGACTTGCCGGAACCGGTCGCGCCGATGCACAGGCCGTGCGGGCCCATGCCCTCCATCGCCGCTTCCTTGATGTCCAGCTCGACCTGCTGGCCGAACTCGCCGATGCCGAACGGCACCCGGTAGCGGTCGCGCACCGGCCGGGGCCGCCACGCCTGCTGCACGTCGAACGTCATCGGGTCGCCCGGGAGCCCCAGGAACTCGATGAGCGGCGGGTTGTTGCTCATCGACAGCGGGTCCTCGTCGCTGCCGCCGGCGTCGACGCCGCCGACCCGGTACGGCGCGAGCCGCCGCGCCAGCGCCTCGGCCTCCACGACGCTCAGCCAGTCCGGCGCGCCGAACCACTCGACGCCGCTGGCGCTGCGCGCGCCGAGCTTGCCGTCCTCGATCACCAGCCGCAGGCCGCGCCGCGCGGTCAGGTTGCCCAGCGACTCCGACAGGTCCAGCAGGGTCACCCCGACCAGGCCCTCTTCGAGGATGATCTGCTCTTCCCGGGTGACGTCGCCGTCGTCGATCACGATCACGACGTGCGGCTGGTCGGCGGGCGGTGGCGCGTTGCGGGTGAACCGCTGCCGGTCGCGGAGCTGCTCGTCCAGCATCTGCTCGACCTCGGCCAGCGAGCCCGCCATCATCCGCATCTGGCCGATGCCGTCCATGATGGACGGGTGCTGCACGTGCGGCAGCCACTTCATCCACTCCCACTCGGCCTTGGTGCGGCCGGTGGTGACGACGGCGATCAGCAGGTCGTCCGGCGAGTGGAAGGTCGCCATCTGGGCCAGCAGGGCGCGGGCCAGGCCGCGCTTCTCGTTGATCTCGCCCAGCAGGCCGACGGCGGCGAACCCGCGCAGCGCGATGGAGATCGGCAGGTCCGGCACCAGCGAGTGGGCGCGCACGAACCGGCGCAGCGCCAGCGTCGCGATCGGCTCCAGCTCCTCCACCGGGCCGGTCTGCGGCGGCACCAGGCGGGTCGCCAGGCGCTGCGAGCCGCGGCCCGCGCGCAGGTGGCAGAAGTCCGGGTCGTTCTGGCGGCGTTCCCACATCCGGCGGGTGGTGGCCAGCGACCACAGCATCTGCGGGTCGGGGTGCACCCACTCGCGCTCGGCGCGCTGCTCGTTGGCCGCCTCGCGGGCGCGGTCGCGCATCTGGCCGAGGTAGCGCAGGTAGTCCTTGCGGTCCTCGTTCATCTCGGCCTTCTTCTGGCCCTTGCCCGAGCCCATGCCGCCGGCCATCATGCCGACCGTCGACACCAGCATCATGCCCGGCATGATCATCGCCGCCGGGCTGCGATTGCTGTAGCTGAACATCAGGACCATCATCCCGATGGAGGCGACGATCATGACCGCCGGCATGGCCTTCATCATGATGTTGCCGGGGATGATCCGGGGCACCTCGGGTGGCGGTTCGAGGTGGACCTCACCGCCCGGCGGACGGGGAGCAGCGAGGCGTGCCGTGCGTTTGAACTGCAACGTGCTCACCTAACAGGCACCTCTTCACACTCTCGTACCTACGCACGCAGGGTGCGCCCACCAGTCGCAACCGACACTATGGCGCATCCCGGCAGCGGGCGAAGGTGGGTCCGGGAAAATCCCTGTCGAACGTGTTCCGCCGAACCGCCCTGCCGGGACGCCGCGTGCGGCCATACTTGGGGCCGCCCGATGGGCCCCCGAGCGGACTAATAAGGTCGGGACGGCCCGCAAGCACACGTGATCAGGACTTAGGGGGCGCTGGTGGCGACCGGTACTACGGTGTTCAGCCGGGTTACGGTGGTTGCGCCGCGAACGCGTATCGACGTCGCGCTGCCCGCCGACGTCGCGGTGGCCGACCTGCTGCCGATGCTGCTGGACATGGCCAAGGAGGCCACTCCGGACGGCGGCGTGCGGCACGGCGGGTGGACGCTGGCCAAGCTGGGCGACAGCCCGCTCGACCCGAGCCGCACGCTGGCCTCGCTCGGTGTGGTGGACGGCGAGCTGCTGCAACTGCGCAAGCGCAACGAGACGCCGCCTCCCCCGCTGTACGACGACGTGGTCGACGCGATCGCCGAGTCCGACCCGGACAGCTTCCGCCCGTGGACCAAGGACACGGCGCGCCGGTACGGCCACATCGCGGGCGCGCTGGCGCTGATCGCGGCGGCCGTCGCGGTGCTGCTGTCCGGTCCGCTCGCGGGCGGCGACGGCCTGTGGCCGGCGATCTGCGCGGGCGCGGTGGCGATCATCGCGCTGGCGGCGGGCGCGGTCGTGGCCCGCTCCTACAACGCGACCGGGACCGGCGTGCTGATCGCCGCCGCCGGCGGGCTGCCGATGGCGTACGTGGCCGGGCTGTACATCGTGCCGGGCGCGATCGGCCGGCCGAACCTGCTGCTGGCCAGCGTCCTGGTGCTGATCTTCGCGTCCGCCGCGATCATGCTGATCGGGCGCGGCATCACGGTGTTCATCGCGGCGGCCACCGCGGGCGCGCTGAGCGGCCTGGCGTTCCTCATCGGCATCTTCGTCGACCACCCGGTGGTGGGCATCGCGGCGGCCACCGCGGCGGTGTCGCTGGCTGCGCTGTCCGCGCTGCCCCGGCTGACCATCCAGCTTGCCAAGCTGCCGCTGCCGACCGTGCCGGGCAGTGCCGAGGACCTCAAGGAGGACACCGGCTTCCCGGAGTACGCGGTGATCGAGCGGCGCACCGCGAACGCCCACGAGTACCTGACCGGCATGATCATCGGCTGCGGCGGCGTCGCGGCGGTGTTCTCGGTGATCGCGGCGAGCGCCGACACGGTGTTCGGCCCGATCCTGGCGATCGTGGTGACCCTGGTCCTGCTGCTGCGCGGCCGGGCCTACGCCAACGGCGCGCAGGCGGTGGCGCTGCTGGTGTCCGGCATGGTGGCGGGCGCGGGCGTGCTCCTCGGGTGGCTGATGGAGTCCAGCGCGGCGGACCGGCTGCTGTTCGTGTTCGGCGCCCTCGTGGTGGTCGGCGTGCTGGCGCTGGTGCTCGGTGTGATCTTCCCCCACCAGAAGTTCTCGCCCGTGCTGCGCCGCACGGTGGACGTCCTGGAAGCCATCCTGATCGCCGCGGTGCTGCCGCTGGCGCTCGCCGTGATGGACCTGTACGTGGCCATGCGCTCGCTGATCCCGGCCTGAGCCCATGAAGCGCACCGCACGGAAGATCGCCGCCCTCACGGCCGTGGCGCTGACCCTGGCGACCGCGCCCGGCGCGTACGCGCAGCCGACCACGACCGCCGCGTCGACCCGGCCGAACTCCGTTCCGCCGCCGGTCGACATGTCGTTCCTCAAGCCGTTCAAGCCGCCCGCCGAGGACGTCAACTACACCCCGAAGACCCTGTGCATCACGTCGGGCACCGGCAACCGGCCGCTCCCCAACAAGCCGTGGGGCCAGATGCAGTTGCGGCTGGAGGAGGCGCACCGCTTCGCCACCGGCGCGGGCGTCAAGCTGGCCGTCATCGACACCGGCGTGAACGCCGAGCACCCGCGCCTGAAGGGCCGGGTGATCCCCGGCGGCGACTACGTGGAGACCGAGCGGAACGGCGTCTTCGACTGCGACGGCCACGGCACCGAGGTGGCGGGCATCGCGGCGGCGAGCAAGGACGACGCGACGGGCTTCGTCGGCGCGGCGCCGGAGGCGGAGATCATCGCGTTCCGCCAGACCAGCAACCACTACAAGTTCGAGGACCCGTCCGGCCGGGACAACCGCGGCTCGGCGGGCAAGGTGCGCACCCTGGCGGAGGCGATCGTGGCCGCCGTGGAGGCGGAGGCGAAGGTCATCAACATCTCGCTGACGTCCTGCGAGCCGCCGCACGCGCCGAGCGACCAGGAACGCGAGCTGCAGGCCGCGATCCACTGGGCGGTCAACGAGAAGAACGTCGTGATCGTGACGGCGGCGGGCAACATCGGGAAGCCGGAGGACGGCTGCTCGGTGCAGAACGACAACCAGAACGTGGACACCGTCAACGTCGTCGCGTCCCCGCCGTGGTACTCGGACAACGTCCTGTCGGTGGCGTCGATGGCCGCGTCGGGCGAGGTCTCGCAGTTCTCGGTGTGGGGCCCGTGGATCAGCATCGCGGCCCCCGGCGAGGACATCACCACCCTGGACCCGGCGGGCCAGGGCCTGTCCAACGTGCGCCTGGACGAGCGCGGCGGGGCGAGCCGCATCCAGGGCACCAGCTTCGCGTCGCCTTACGTGGCGGGCGTGGTCGCGTTGGTGCGCCAGCGTTTCCCGAACCTCAATGCCCACCAGGTGATGGACCGCATCAAGGCGACCGCGCAGCACCCCGGCAACCCGAGCGGCCGTGACCACAAGGTCGGCGCCGGCATGATCAACCCGGTGGCGGCGCTGACCGCGGAACTGCCGTCCGAGAAGGGCGCGAAGGCCACCAACCCACCCCAGGTGATGACCAACCTGGACCCGCTGAACCCCCCGGACCACACGCCGCTGATCGTGGCGCTGTCCGGCACGGGCGCGGGCGTGGGCCTGCTGCTGCTGACCCTCTTCATCGTCCACACGGTCAACCGCAACCGGGCGCGACGCGTCGTGCCGGCGAAGCGCAGCGTGATCTGAGCTACCGCGTGATCTGACCGACAACGCTCGAACCCCGCGCCCGAGGCCCTTGAACAGACTTCGGGCGCGGGGTTCGTCGGTCCTGAGCGATCTCCGGCGCGGGAAGTTCCCGGCCTCAAGGGATCTCCGGCGCGGGATGGCGGGAAGTTCCCGGCCTCAAGCGGTCTCCGGCGCGGGATGGCGAAGTTCCCGGCCTCAGTCGTCCTCGCCGAGGATCGGCGGAGCGGTCTTCTTGGGCTTGCCGAACAGCTCTTCGGTGGTCCCGGTGATGCGGACCTTCGCCTTGTGGTCCTTGTCACCCCCCTGCTGGCCGCCCGCGCCCATGCCGCCCATCATCCCGCCGCCCATCATGCCGCCGGGAGCGCCACCAGGGGCGCCACCACCGCCGCCGGCCACCCCCGCCGCCGCAGGACGTGGGCCGCCGTCGACCGGCTTGGGTTCCTGGACCGTGGTCGAGCCGCCAGGCTGGAGCTGGGGTTCCGGCGTCGCACCGCCACCCGGAACGCCACCACCTACGCCCCCACCGACACCGCCTCCGCCGACGCCACCGCCACCGGGCGAACCACCGCCCGGCGAACCACCGCCCGGAGCGCCGCCACCGGGAGGAGCCACCGCCGCGGCGGGCTTGTCGGCTCCACCACCGGACGGCGGAGGCGCGGCGGGCTTCGCGGGCTCGGTGAACGTCCAGTCCCGCTCCGGGTACTTGTGCTCCATCTTCACGTCGGCGAAGTCCGAAGCCCCCGACACCCCGTCGCACAGCCGCAGGAAAGCCTCCAGGATGTCCCGGACGGACTCGTGCAGCTCCTTCGCCGGGCCCCGCAGCTCGTCCAGGGCCTCGATCACCCGACGGTCCCCGTCCAGCGGCAGGGCCGCCGCGCCGGACACCGAGTCGGCGGCGTCGGCGAACATCCGGGACATGTCCGAGACGATGTCCCGGATCCCGTCGGCCGTCTGGTCCAGCGCGTCGCCCATGGCGTGCATCGCGTCGGACATGTCGTGCCCGGCCAGCCCGACCGACTGCATGTGCGCCACGAACGACTCGGCGTCCTTGCCCTGCCAGGCCGAGTCGAGCTTCCCCAGCGGCTTGGTCAGGTCCCGCGTCACGTGTTCCGCGACCAGGCCGGCCGCGCGCCACCGCTCGGCCTCGTCGTGCAGGTCGTTCCACGAGCCGACGACCGGCCGGAAGTAGTCCTCCACCAGGTCCTGCACGCCCAGCCGCCGACTGAGCCCGGACAGGTAGTCCAGCTCCGGCCCGACGGACGCGGCGAGCTGGCGGCCGTCCTGCCCCGGCATCAGGACCCTCCCAGGCGGCGGTCGGCCTTCTTGATCAACGCCACGGCCTCTTCGTCCTGCGAGCCGTAGTGCTCCGCCACCTCGTGCAGGCCGCGGGCCGCCGACGTGAGCACCTCGCACGCCCGGTCGAGCTGCTGGTTGAGCATCCCGGCCGCGCGGCGGTACGCCTCGTCGCTGCGCAGGGTCCGGCCGAGTTCGCCGAAGCTCTGCGCGCGCACCGGGGCGGCCCGCAGTTCGGTGCGGGCGCGGGACAGTTCCGCCGCGGCCTCGTCCACCCGCTTCGCGTACAGCTCGACCCAGCGCGCGTCCACCGCGATCTTCCCGGTGGTGCGCGCCGGGGCGGCGTGTCGTGACACCTCGTTCAACCCGGACACCTCCCTGCCCCCTGTGACGGTCCCCGGCCGGAGCCGGTTCCGCCACCAGGAGCACGAAAGACGGTCAGCCGCCGGACGCCTTCTTCTGCTGGTCCTCCGGGAGCTGGCTCAGGTTCTTCGGCACCGGGATGGAGTCCCAGCTACGCGAGGCGTCGTTGCGGTTGAGCTGCGGCCCGTTCGGCAGCAGGCGCAGGATCGACTCCGGGCCCGGCGTGAACTGGTCGCCGAGGCCGAGCGCGCCGCTGACCATCGTGTCCGGCACGCCGTACTTCACGCCGCGGCCGGTCACCAGATGGATGGGGCCGCTGCGGAAGTCCTGGGTGGACGTCGCCGAGCGGACCACCGCGGACCTGCCGGGGGCCATCATGAACTTGCCCACGACCTCGCCGGTCGCGCCGACCTGGTTGATGTCGACGGCCACCGCGTCGCCCGGCACCGGCAGCGACGGCGCGATCGTCACCTGGGTGTGCTGGGACCGGTTGTCCGCGTTGACGTTCTCCGCCCGCCAGTTCAGGCAGACGACCCGGTTGTTCTGGTTGGGCTCCAGGGTGTCCGGGACCTCGGTCGGGTAGTCCAGGAAGTCCAGCGGCTGGGCCGGCTTCTTGGTGTCGATGCGGGCGATGTCGACCCTCTTGGCGTCCGCGCCCTGGGCGTAGGCGGCGCGGATCAGGTCGCCCGCCGCCCGGCTGATCTCCTGGAGCGCGTCCTTCAGCGCGACGTAGAACACCGGCTGCGAGCCGGTGCGCACGACCTCGATCACGTCGCCCACTTCGAGGTTCGCGCCGGTGATGTAGGTCACCGGGTCGCCGAGGCCGGGGATCTCCGGCGCGCGCAGCGGCTTCGCCTCGGGGATCGCGTTGAGCAGGCCGGAGCTGATCGCGCGCACCGTCTTGTTGCGCAGGTTCAGCGCGGTCAGCACCTCGGGCCGGCTCAGGTCCACCTTGGCCCGCACGGTGGACGTCGAGGTGATCTTCGAGTCGACCGGGGCCTTGTAGATCAGGTAGGCCTGCTTGTCGTCGGTGCCCGCGCGGACCAGCAGCGCCTTGTTGCCGTCCAGTAGCTGGCCGCCGCTCATGCCGGCGAGCACCGTGGTCTCGAACTTGCCCTTGGACGCCGGGTTGTTCAGCGTGTCGTCCAGGTCGAGCGTGTCGCACACGCTCCACTCGGAGCCGATCCGGTCCTCCGGCTTGGCGGGCAGCACGTCCGGGCCGTCCGGGATGCCGGTCAGCCGGCCCTTCGGCATCCGCGCGAGGGCCTTCTCGCTGACCAGCTTCGGCTCGCCGCCGGCCGCCGCGGGCGCGGCGTTGACCTGCCCGGCCTGCGCGTCACCGCCGCCGACCGCCGACTGGGCCTTGTCCGGGTTCTGCTGGTTGAGGATCAGCAGCCGGGCCGACGCGAGGTTGGTCATCGGGACTAGCTGGGTGGGGCTGCGCCGCACCACGTAGACCTGCCCGGTCTCCTTGCTGATCGCGATCTGGGTCTGGTCGTCGATCTTCGGGTCCGGCGAGAAGAAGCCGAACACCAGGAACCCGATCATGCCGATGATGCCGAGCAGCACGCCCACCGCCGTCGCGCGCGAGTGGGTGCGCATCGGGTCGTGCAGCATCACCGCGTCTCTGCGCACCAGGGCGGACTGCATGCGGCGCAGCACGAAGCGGTAGGCCTGGACCTGTGACTTGGTGGTGGGTGTTGATGCCATTCTCGGCTCGCTGCTCTCCCAGTCGCGGTACGGTCTGCACGATAGCCGGACGGCGGGTGGCGCGTGTGCGGGTTGGTCAGACCCGATCGGTCCACCGGCCGAACGCCGACGGGAAAGAGAACCAGATCGGATGTCCGTGACCACCCCACATCCGGGCCCGCCCAACCCTGCCATGGCCCGCGCGCAAGCCGCGGGCGGCGCCGTGCGCGCCGCCCTGCTCCGGGCGCGGCGCCGCGCGACCGGGGCCAGCCTCGGCGCGCTGCCGGTCGCCAACCTGGTGGTCCTGGAGGTCGGCGTCGCGGTGGGCCTGATCCTGCTCGCGATCGGCACCACCGGCGACCGGGTCGCGCCCGCCCTGATGTACACGGCGGGCGGCATCGTGCTGGTCGCCCTGATCCTCGCGTTCGCCCGCTCCCGGGGCCGCTGGCTGACCCAGTGGATCGGCCTGGTCGTCCGCTACAACTTCCGCGGCCACACCCGCACCGCCAAGCGCAGCGGACCGGTGGAGATGAAGCCGCCGTCGGAGGAAGAGGCCTCGGTCATCGGCCCGGACGACCCGCGGGTGGCGCTGCTGCGGCTGGCCGTGCCGGACCTGGTGGTGGCCAAGGGCGTCGACCACGAGCGCCGTCCGCTGGGCATGGCCTGGCACCAGGGCGCGTGGACGGCCGTGCTGCTGGTCGACCCGGCGCCCGGCCTGATCACCGCGGTGGGCAGCGCTCCGGCGCTGCCGCTGGGCGCGCTCGCGCCGACCCTGGAGGACCGGGGCGTGGTGCTGGACGCCATCTCGGTGATCTGGCACTGCTACCCGGGCAGCGCGGCGCTGCCGGCGAACTCGCCGGCGCTCAACTCGTACATGGAGGTGCTGGGCCCGCTGCCGGCGGCGTCCCGGCGCACCACGTGGATCGCGGTCCGGCTGGACCCGAGGCGGTGCGCGGCGGCGATCCGGGAGCGCGGCGGCGGCGTCGTGGGCGCGCACCGGGCGCTGATCGGCGCGCTGTCCCGGGTCCGCAACGCCCTGGAGTCGGCGGGCGTGGCGATCCGGCCGCTGGACTCGGACGAGCTGATCCGCGCCGGCATCTCGGCCGCCGAGCTGACCTCCGTGGCGGGCTCGAACAACTCCGTGTCGCTGCGGGAGAAGTGGTCCGGCGTCACGGCGGGCGGTGTCGGGCACGCGTCGTACGCGATCACCGGCTGGCCGGCCAAGGGGATGCGGAACAACCTGAACGCGCTGACCGGTGTGCGGGCGCTGTCCTCGACGCTGTCCATGACGATCTCGCCGAGCAGCGAGCAGGGCCAGGTCGGCCTGCGCGGCATGGTGCGGGTGTCCGCCCGCACGCCGTCCGAACTGGACCGCGCCGACGACCGGCTGAAGGCGTTGGCGGACAAGCTGGACATCACCCTGACCCCGTTGAACGGCCTCCAGGTCGCGGGCCTGGCCGCCACCCTGCCGCTCGGAGGTGTCGCGTGAGCAGTTCGAGGCTGTTGGACACCCGTGGCCAGGGCAAGGGCGTGGCGCCGGAGTTCCTGGTCGCGCCGCAGCTTCTGGACGTGGTGTCGCCGTCCGGCGACCGGGGCGGCATGGTGCTCGGCTCGGGCCTGAAGGGCGAGCCGCTGACGATCTCCGTGCTGCGGAACGCGCCGACCCGCATGGTGGTGGTCGGCGGCCTGTACCTGGCGCGGCAGATCGCGTTGCGCGCCATGGCGACCGGGGCGTGGGTAATCATCGCGACCGGCCGGCCGCAGGCGTGGCAGCCGGTGGTGCGGGCGGCGGGCGTGGGCCCGGACGGGCGTCCCTCGCCGGCGGTGCAGCTTCGCCGGCTGAGCCCGGTCGAGCTGCCCCGGCCGTCGGAGGACAGCCCGCTGCTGGTCGTGCACGACGGCGGCCACGTGCCGCAGGAGCTGTTCCCGCCGCGGTCACCGTGGCAGACCACGATGTACGTGCTGCCGTACCTGCACCCGCAGGCGGCGAGCACGGCGAACACCGCGGACCTCGTGCTGCTGCAGCGGCTGCCGGTCGGCCAGGCGCAGTTGGCGAGCCAGATCTGGCGGCTGCCGCCGCAGATGGCGCACCAGCTCACCACGTTGAAGGACGACCAGGTGATCGCGCTGGGCGCGAACCTGTGGCGTCCGCTGCGGCTGGTGACGACGCCGGGCGAGCAGCAGATCCTGGGCGCCGTCCGCCGCGGCGACTGATCCCGCGACCTGCTTCGACCAGTGCCCCGGACCGGTGTCCGGGGCACTGTCGTGCGCGGCGGCTTCGATCACGCTCCGCGTCGATGCGTTCACAGCACGAATAAATTCTGTGGAGAGCCTTCCATCCCCTAATTCACGGCGGATTCTTGCGCGCGCACCGCAGGGCGAACTAGGAACTACTCACTGTGTCCGACCGGTATCGGAGGCGAATCCGGCCGGACGCACACCCTGCGAAAGAGGAGACCCCTGCCATGGCAGACGTTCGCGCGTCTTGGACCAAACGGCTGGCCGGTGTCGGGCTGGCCACCGGCACGGCGTTCGCGGTGACCGCCGCGCTCACCACCTCCACCGCCACCGCCGAAGGCGACATCCGCGGCCTCGGCGCCGAGAACGCGGTGAAGGACAGCTACATCGTGGTGCTCAAGGACGTGGGCGCCGCCGGCGTCGGCACGCTGAGCGCCAAGTACCGGGCCACCGTCAAGCACACCTACACCAGCGCCCTGCGTGGTTTCTCCGCGACCATGTCCGAGGCGCAGGCCCGCAAGCTGGCCGCCGACCCGGCGGTCTCGTACGTCCAGCAGGACGCCGAGGTCAAGATCTCCGGCACCCAGTCGCCGACCCCGTCCTGGGGCCTGGACCGGATCGACCAGGCCGGCCTGCCGCTGGACAACTCGTACACCTACCCGAACGAGGGCGAGGGCGTCACCGCCTACATCATCGACACGGGCATCCGCTTCTCGCACACCGACTTCGGCGGGCGCGCCACGTCGGGCCGCGACACCGTGGACAACGACAACGACGCCACCGACTGCAACGGCCACGGCACGCACGTCGCGGGCACCGTCGGCGGCACCGGGCACGGCGTGGCCAAGAAGGCCAAGCTGGTCGGCGTCCGGGTGCTGAACTGCGCCGGCTCCGGCAGCTACGCGGGCGTCATCGCGGGCATCGACTGGGTGACCGCCAACGCCGTCAAGCCGGCCGTGGCGAACATGTCCCTGGGCGGCGGCGCGGACGCGACCGTCGACCAGGCGGTCCGCAACTCGATCGCGGCCGGCGTGACCTACGGCCTGGCCGCGGGCAACGACAACGGCGCGAACGCGTGCAACTACTCGCCCGCCCGCACCACCGAGGGCATCACGGTGGGCTCGACGACGAACACCGACGCGCGCTCGTCGTTCTCGAACACCGGCACGTGCGTGGACATCTTCGCGCCGGGCTCGAACATCACGTCGGCCTGGTACACCAACGACACGGCCACCAACACCATCAGCGGCACCTCGATGGCGACCCCGCACGTGGTCGGCGCGGCGGCGGTCTACCTGGCCGCGAACCCCGCCGCGACCCCGCAGCAGGTCCGTGACGCCCTGGTCAACGGCGCCACCAGCGGAGTTGTGACCAACCCCGGCACCGGCTCGCCGAACAAGCTGCTGCGCGTCGTCGGCAGCACCACCCCACCGCCCACCGGCTGCCCGGCGAAGACCAACGCGACCGACGTGAACGTGCCCGACCTGGGCACCGGCACCAGCACCATCTCCGTCACGGACTGCGCGGGCAAGGCCGGCGCGACCGCCACGGTGGAGGTGCACGTCAAGCACACCTACCGCGGTGACCTGGCGATCGACCTGGTGGCCCCGAGCGGTGCGGTCAGGCAGCTCAAGGTGCAGAGCGGCTCGGACGGGGCGGACAACGTCGACGCCACCTACACGGTGAACCTGTCGGCCGAGAACGCGAACGGCAACTGGCAGCTACGGGTGCGCGACACGTACCGCCAGGACACCGGCTACATCGACACCTGGACCCTCGACCTGTAACGGACCGGCCGTCCGGGACGAGTTCGTCAACACGGCCCCTCACCCACTTCCGCCGGGTGAGGGGCCGCTCCACACCCATCACCCGTTTGGTGGACTATGGAAGACTGATGTCGAACCCGAGCGAAGAGGTGAAGTCGTGGCCGCAGCTCCCGGGGACGAACCTCAGTTCGCTCCGCCGCGCGCGTCGCTCGGCCCGCACACCGTCGAGGACTGGCTGGACCTCGAACCCGCAGAGGACGGGTCACGCACCGAGCTGATCCTGGGACACCTCTTCGTGACTCCCCTGCCCTCCATCGAGCACCAAACCGTCGCCTTCCACCTCGCCGTGCTCATCCAGGAGGCGATCCGAGAGGCCGGACGAACAGACCTCCGCGTCGTTCCGGCGGTGGGCGTGCGGATTTCTGCGGCGATGCGCACGGCTGTGATCCCTGATGTGGTGGTGCTCGACCGAAAGGTGGCAGGCGCGAGCGTCCCGGCGGAAGCGCTGGAACTTGCGGTGGAGGTCTGGTCGCCCGGCAATCCTCGCGCCGAGCGCGAGACCAAGGTCGCCGGCTACGCCGATGCGGGAGTGCCGTTCTTCTGGGCGATCGACCTGCCGAGCAAGCTCAGTGGACTGCGGCTGACCGCGCACCGGCTGGAGAACGGCCTGTACAAGGAGGAGAACATCCTCGAATCCGTCGGTCCGGAGGCAATCACCGCGTCGCCGGTCCCGATCACGCTCGACCTGGCCGACCTGGCCGACCTGATCGCCTGACAGCGCCGCCCGATCCATCCGATGACGGGGCAGATGACGCCCCGTCGCGGGTGTCCCGTGGAGGGCCGCTTCGCACCCTCACCCGTTTGGTGGGCCATGGAAGACTGAGGTCGAACCCGAGCCAGGAGGTGAAGTCGTGTCCGCAGCTCCGGAGCACGGGTACGAGCCCTGGCCGGAACGGCCGTACCCGGCGATCGGCCCGTACACCGTCGAGGACTGGCTGGCCCTGCCCTCGACCGTCGACGGTTCGCGTATCGAGCTGATCCTCGGAGACCTCCACGTGACTCCCGCGCCGTCCGGCGGACACCAGTACGCGGCGAGCAGGCTCATCCGGCCGCTGGAAGACGCCATCGCCGCCGCCGAGCAAACCGGCCTCTACGTCGTCGCGGCGGTGAACGTGGAGATCGCCACCGCCTTCCGCACCGCGCTGATCCCCGATGTAGTGATCTTAAAGCAGAAGCCGACCATGGTGAGCTTCCCGGCGGCGGCCCTGGCACTCGCGGTGGAGGTCTGGTGGCCCGGGAACCCCCGCGCCGAACGGGAGTTCAAGATGCTCGGCTATGCCGGGGCCGGGGTGCCGTTCTTCTGGGCGATCGACCAGCCGAGCAAGCTCAACGAACTGCGGCTGACCGCGTACCGCCTGGACAACGGCCGCTACGAAGAGGAGAACGTCCTCAAGCCCGGTGAGGCCGCCACCATCACCGCGTCGCCGGTCCCGATCACGCTCGACCTGGCCGACCTGATCGCCTAACAACGCCGGCCGGCCGCCTCCACTGGACGCACGGCCCGCTCCCGGCACGCCCGCAGCGCCGCCAACACCCGCGGCCACGTGCAAGGCGGCTCGGTGTCGCGGTTGTGCCGGGCGATGCGCTGACGTTCCTCCCGGTCGACAGCCAAGCGCGCCAAGGCGTCCACGAGGTCGTCCGACAGCAGCCCCTCCACCCCGTGGCGCACGAAGTCCGCCACACCGGTCCCCGGCCGCGCGATCACCGGCACCCCGGCCGTCCGCGCCTCCAGGGTCGCCAGCCCGAACGCCTCCGCCACCGTCGGGTTGACGAACACGTCCGCCCCCGACAGCAGCCGCCCGATCGCCTCCCGGTCCAGCCGGCCCGCCAGCGTCACCCAGCCCATCCCGTGCCGCCGCAGGTAACGCCGCATCGCGGGCATCTCCGGACCCGCGCCGACGATGGTGGCGCGCAGGTTCCCGACGCGTTCCTGCGCCTCCCGCAGCACCGCCAGCAGGTGCAT
This sequence comes from Actinosynnema sp. CS-041913, assembly GCF_050942485.1. Lineage (NCBI taxonomy): Bacteria > Bacillati > Actinomycetota > Actinomycetes > Pseudonocardiales > Pseudonocardiaceae > Actinosynnema > Actinosynnema sp. CS-041913. The sequence goes on from NZ_CP192037.1 coordinate 8,655,741, forward strand.
CGGCTGCTTGCGCGGCGCCAGCCGCCCCACGGACACGACGTGCACGGCGTCGTCCGGCCGCTGTTCCGGGATGCCCCTCCGCCACAGCACGGGCGTGATGCCGTTCGGCACCACCGCCACCTCGACGCCCGGCAGCGCCGTCCGCATCCGGTCCGCGGCGGCCGTGCTGACCGCGCCCCACACCAGCGGCCTGCGGGTCCAGCCGTCCAGTCGGTCCAACCAGCGGTAGACGCGCTGCACCGACGGATCCCACATGCTGTGCACGACGGCGACCGTCGGCAGGCCGAGCTTCAGCGCCGAGCGGATGCCGGACCACGCGAACGGCGACACCGCGCCCACGTGCGCGTAGACCACTTCGGGCCGTGACTCGCCCAGGATGCGGTCCAGGTGCCCGGCCGCGCGGGGGTGGACCGGGAGGTTCCACGGCAGGCGCATGGCGACCTGGTGCACGGCGTAGCCGGGCGGTTGTTCGGCGTGCCGGGTCGCGGTGACGACGTGCACCCGTTCACCGGCTCGGCGTTGCGCGTCGGCCAGGCCGGCGACCTGCACCTCGATCCCGCCCAGGCGCGGGAGGAAGCAGTCGGTGACGTGGATGATCGACACGGGCACTCCCGTCAAGCCGCCGAACAGAGCAACTGACACTCTTACACCTGTGAGCCGAACGTGCGTGTTCTTCCACGCCCATCCTGATGACGAAGCCCTGCTGACCGGCGGGACGATGGCGCGCCTCGCGGCCGAGGGGCACCGGGTCGTGCTGGTCGTGGCGACGGCGGGCGAGCGCGGGCTGTCGGCGTCACGGCAGGACTTGGGCGCGGTGCGGACGCGGGAGGCGCACGCGTCGGCCAAGGCGTTGGGGTGCGCACGGGTCGAGTTCCTCGGATACCAGGACTCCGGGCTGGACGGGGCGATGTGCCCCGGACTGGACGGGGCGACGGGCTTCGGGCTGGACGGGGCGATGGGCTTCGCGCGGGCGGACGTGGCCGAGGCGGCGGGCGGGCTGGCGGAACTGCTGCACGAGGAACGCGCGGACCTGCTCACCACCTACGACCCGGCCGGCGGCTACGGGCACCCCGATCACGTGCAGGTGCACCGCGTGGGCGCGCTGGCGGCGGAACTCGCGGGCACCCCGAGGGTGTGGGAGGCGACGGTCGACCGGACCCTGCTGCTGCGCGGTCTGCGGCTGGCGCGACTGGCCCGCCGCTTCGACCTGACCCCGTTCAGGACGGCCTACACACCGCGCCCGGAGATCACCCACACGGTGGACGTACGGCGCTACACGACCCAGAAGCGAGCCGCCCTGGCGGCCCACGCGACCCAGACCACCGGCGGTGACCGGACCAGAACCCTGACCGCCCTGCTGAGCCTGCCGAAACCCCTGTTCACCCTGGTCATGGGCACGGAGTGGTACATCGAACGCAAGCGCTTGCGCGCCCGGTGACCCCCGACCGGAACCCATCGGCCGAAACCCACGCCGAGGTCCCCGAACCACCAGCCGAAACCCGACCCGAACAAGCCCGACCACCAGCGAAAACCCGCACCAGGACGTGGCTCCGCGCCACCGCCTCCCTGGCCTCCCTGACCCTGGCAGCGTGGCTGGTCATAGCCCTGATCCCCACCATCGGCGGCGTGGGCTGGGCGACCATCGCGGACCGCCTCGCCCAAGTCGGTCCGACCGCCCTGCTCGGCCTCACCGCCCTCTGGCTCACCGGCCTCTGGGCGTACACCTACGTCCTCACCGGCTCCCTCCCCGGCCTGACCCACACCAGGGCGTTCAGCCTCAACGCGGCCGGCAGCGCGGTCAGCAACCTGCTCCCCTTCGGCGGCGCGGCAGGCGTGGCGGTCACCGCCGTCATGGCCGCGAGCTGGGGCCACGGCGCCCGCGCCATCACCACGTCCACCATCGTCAGCGGCCTCTGGAACACCCTGTTCCGGGTAGCCCTCCCGCTGCTCGCGCTCGCCGTCCAAGGCGCGGCGGTCCTCGGCAACGGCGTCCTCGCCGCGACGGTGGCGTCCGCCGCCGCCCTGACGACCGCCATCGTGGTCCTGGTGGGCCTGCGCAAGCTGAGCGGCCTGCTCAAGGGCAGGGCCCGCCGCTTCCTGATCCGCCTGCACCGCGACACCGGCCAGGTCGTCCGCGCAAGCTGGGTGGGCATGACCCTCGGCATGATCGCCTACCTGGTGCTGCAAGCCCTGCTGCTGTGGTGCTGCCTCGCCGTCACCGGCAGCCGACTGACGGTGCCCGCGCTGATCGCCGCCTTCGCGGTGAGCCGCCTGCTCACCCTCGCCGTGATCACCCCCGGCGGCTTCGGGGTCAGCGAGAACGGCACCATCGCGCTGCTCGTCGCGCTCGGCACACCCGCCGCGCCGGCGGTCGCGGGCGTGGTGTTGTTCGCGTTCTTCACCTACCTCATCGAGATCCCGATGGGCGGTGTGGTGTGGCTGAGCTGGCACGTCCGACGCGCACGTTCCGCGTGACGAGCGCCCGCGCGGCCAGGTCGGAGTCGTCCGGGTAGTCCACCCGCACGAGTGACAAACCGTGCGGCGGCGCGACCGTCACCGCGCTGGACCGGGCGGTCGACGACAGCAGCGAAGCGGGCCACCCCACGGGTTTCCGCCCTTCGCCCACGGCCAGCAGCGCGCCCACCAGGCTCCGCACCATCGAGTGACAGAAGGCGTCCGCCGACACGGAAGCCGTCAGCACGTCCCCGGCACGCTCCCACGACAGCCGCTGCAACTCGCGGATCGTGGTGGCGCCCTCGCGCCGCCGGCAGAACGCGCGGAAGTCCTGTTCCCCCAACAACAACGCCGAGGCCTCGGTCAGCGCCGCCACGTCGAGCGGACGCGGCCACGCCAAGGTGTCCAAGCGCCGCAACGGGTGCGCGCCGTGGGCCGCGTCCGACACCCGGTACTCGTAGTGCCGCCGCAACGCCGAGAACCGCGCGTCGAAAGCGGCGGGGACCACCCGGGCCGAGAACACCCGGACGTCCCCGGGCAGCGCCCGCGCGAGCCGGCGGGGCAGCCCGGCGACGTCCACGGCGGACGACAGGTCGGCGTGCGCCACCTGGCCGGCCGCGTGCACCCCGGCGTCCGTCCGGCCCGCCACGGTGAGGGTCACGTCCTCCCGCAGCACCGTGGACATGGTGTCCTCCAGCACCCCGCACACCGTGCGCCGCGCCGGCTGCCGCGCCCACCCGGAGAAGTCGGTGCCGTCGTACGCCAGGTCCAAGCGCACACGAACGAGCCCGTCGCCCCCAGCGGGAACGACGGGCTCGTCGGCGGAAGAGTCGGTCAGGACTCGTCCTTCTTCTTGTCCTCGGCCTTCGGCTCGTCGTCCGAAGCGCCCTCGGCGGGCTCCTCGGCGGCGTCCTTGGTGGCCGACTCGGGCGCGTCCGCGTCCTGGTCGGCGACCTCGGCGGCCTTGGTCTCCTCGACCTCGTCGGTCGCGGCGGCCTTCGGGGCCTCGTCCTTGGCGAACTTGGTCTTCCGGGCCCGCTCGGCCTCGGAGGTGACCGTCTTCTCCTGCACCAGCTCGATCACGGCCATGGGGGCGTTGTCGCCCTTGCGCGCCAGCGTCTTGGTGATGCGGGTGTAGCCGCCCGGACGATCCGCGAACTGCGGGCCGATCTCGGCGAACAGCTTGTGCACGATGTCCTTGTCGCGGATGACCTTGAGGATCTCGCGACGGTTGTGCAGGTCGCCGACCTTCGCCTTGCTGATCAGCTTCTCGGCGTAGGGACGCAGCCGCTTGGCCTTCGCCTCCGTGGTCGTGATCCGACCGTGGGTGAACAGCGAAGTGGCCAGGTTGGCCAGCATGAGCCGCTCGTGGGCCGGCGAGCCCCCGAGACGCGGTCCCTTGGTGGGGGTAGGCATCGAATTGCTCCTCGGATTACTTTCTGATCCTCTGCTCCGGCCCGGCCGCTGGCGGCCTCAGAGCTGCTCGGTCTCCGCGTAGTCCTGGCCGTCGTCGTGGCTGTCCACGCCGGGGTCCGCGCCCCAACCCTCGGAGGGGTAGTCGGACGCGGCGGCCGAGGGGTCGAACCCGGGGGGGCTGTCCTTCAGCGCCAAGCCGAGGCCGACGAGCTTCATCTTGACCTCGTCGATCGACTTCGCACCGAAGTTCCGGATGTCCAGCAGGTCCGCCTCGCTGCGCGAGACCAGCTCGCCCACCGTGTGGATGCCCTCGCGCTTGAGGCAGTTGTAGGACCGGACGGTGAGGTCCAGGTCCTCGATCGGCATCGCGAACGCCGCGATGGTGTCCGCCTCGGCGGGCGAAGGTCCGATCTCGATGCCCTCGGCGTCGACGTTCAGCTCGCGCGCGAGCCCGAACAGCTCCACCAGCGTCTTGCCCGCCGACGCCACAGCGTCACGCGGCGTGATGGAGGGCTTGGTCTCGACGTCGAGGATCAGCTTGTCGAAGTCGGTCCGCTGCTCGACACGGGTGGCCTCGACCTTGTAGGTCACCTTCATGACGGGCGAGTAGATCGAGTCGACGGGGATGCGGCCGATCTCGGCTCCGGCCTGCTTGTTCTGCACGGCGGGGACGTAGCCGCGACCGCGCTCGACCACGAGCTCGATCTCCAGCTTGCCCTTGCCGTTCAGGGTCGCGATGTGCAGGTCGGGGTTGTGCACCGTGACACCGGCCGGGGGCACGATGTCGCCGGCGGTCACCGCGCCCGGCCCCTGCTTGCGCAGGTACATGGTCACCGGCTCGTCCTCCTCGGAGCTGACGACCAGCTCCTTGAGGTTGAGGATGATGTCGGTGACGTCTTCCTTCACACCGGGGACGGTCGTGAACTCGTGCAGCACACCGTCGATGCGGATGCTGGTCACGGCCGCGCCGGGGATGGACGACAGCAGGGTGCGGCGGATGGAGTTGCCGAGGGTGTAGCCGAAGCCCGGCTCCAGCGGCTCGATGACGAACCGGGAGCGGGTCTCGTTGACCGCTTCCTCGCTGAGCGAGGGGCGCTGGGAAATCAGCATTGGGTTCTTCCCTTCTCAACCCGGCGACCGCCATATGACGCCGGGAATGCCGGTCGCGGAGACCGGCGAACGCGTGCGGCACACCATTCCGTGCCGTCGCGCGATCCGACTGGGGGGCGATCGGGCCGAACGCCCCCCAGGAGGATCACTTCGAGTAGAGCTCGACGATGAGCTGCTCGGTGACGGGCGTGTCGATCTGCGCCCGCTCGGGCAACTGGTGGACCAGGATGCGCAGGTTGGACTGCACGACCTGGAGCCACGCCGGGATCGGACGGTCGCCGAACGACACGCGCGCGGCCTCGAAGGGCAGCGTGGGCAGCGACTTCGGCTTCACGTCGATGATGTCGAACTTCGACACCCGGTAGCTGGGGATGTTCACCTTCTGGCCGTTGACCAGGAAGTGCCCGTGGCTGACGAGCTGGCGCGCCTGGCGACGGGTGCGCGCGAGACCCGCGCGGTACACCACGTTGTCCAGCCGCGACTCCAGGATCTGGAGCAGGTTCTCACCGGTCTTGCCGGTGCGGCGGACCGCTTCCTCGTAGTAGCGGCGGAACTGCTTCTCCAGCACGCCGTACGTGTAGCGGGCCTTCTGCTTCTCCTGCAACTGCAGGAGGTACTCGGACTCCTTGATCCGACCGCGACCGTGCTGGCCGGGCGGGTAAGGACGGCGCTCGAACGCCTGGTCCCCGCCGACGAGGTCGACCTTGAGACGGCGCGAGATGCGGGTGGCTGGTCCCGTGTAGCGAGCCATGTGTTCTTACTCCTCCCCGTGCCTCAGACCCGGCGCCGCTTGGGCGGGCGGCAGCCGTTGTGGGGCTGCGGGGTCACGTCCTGGATGGTGCCGACCTCCAGGCCGGCGGCCTGGAGCGAACGGATCGCGGTCTCGCGGCCGGAGCCGGGGCCCTTGACGAACACGTCCACCTTGCGCATGCCGTGCTCGGCGGCCTTGCGGGCGGCGTTCTCGGCGGCCATCTGCGCGGCGAACGGCGTGGACTTCCGGGAGCCCTTGAAGCCGACGTGGCCGGCGGACGCCCAGCTAATCACGTTCCCCAGCGGGTCCGTGATGGACACGATGGTGTTGTTGAACGTGCTCTTGATGTGCGCCTGGCCGTGCGAGACGTTCTTCTTTTCCTTGCGCCGGACCTTCTTGACCCCGGCGCCCGTGCGGGACTTGGGTGGCATCTCTGGGTGATCTCCTACTTAAGTTCGCGAGGTCTTACTTCTTGCCGGCCTTCTTCTTGCCCGCCACGGTCTTCTTCGGACCCTTACGAGTGCGCGCGTTCGTCTTGGTGCGCTGCCCGCGGACGGGCAGGTTGCGACGGTGGCGCAGGCCCTCGTAGCAGCCGATTTCCATCTTGCGGCGGATGTCGGCCTGAACCTCGCGGCGGAGGTCACCCTCGACCTTGAAGTGGTTCTCGATGTAGTCCCGCAACTTGGCGAGGTCGTCGTCCCCGAGGTCCTTGACGCGCAGGTCAGGGGAGATCTCGGTGGCGGTCAGCAGCTCCTTGGAGCGGGTGCGACCAATGCCGAAGATGTAGGTGAGCGCGATCTCCATCCGCTTGTCGCGGGGGAGGTCGACGCCAGCGAGTCGTGCCATACGGCGCTTGCTCCTGTCGGTTTCGCTCCAGGTCTGCTCCTCGCCCGATTCCGGGACTGACTCGCTGTGTCAGTACCGACCGCTCTCACGGCCGGTGTCCCGGCCCCGGCCTGGAGTCCGGGGGTGTGCCCTGCCCGGTGAGGGGCGGGGCAGGTGCGAAGAGGCTTGCTTGTGTGTCGCGTCCGGCGAGGACCGCGACGTCGTGCTAGGGGGCTCTGGTCAGCCCTGGCGCTGCTTGTGGCGCAGGTTCTCGCAGATCACCATGACCCGGCCGTGACGGCGGATCACCTTGCACTTGTCGCAGATCTTCTTGACGCTCGGCTGGACCTTCACGCCTGAGCTCTCCTGCTTGTCGCCAGGTGCCCACGAGGCTTCGGGGGCACCGTGGAGGTCACTTGTAGCGGTAGACGATGCGCCCGCGGGACAGGTCGTAGGGCGAGAGCTCCACGACAACCCGGTCCTCGGGGAGGATGCGGATGTAGTGCTGACGCATCTTGCCGCTGATGTGTGCCAGGACCTTGTGACCGTTCTCCAACTCGACGCGGAACATCGCGTTGGGAAGCGGTTCGATTACGCGGCCCTCGACCTCAATGGCCCCGTCCTTCTTGCCCATGTCCTCCGCGTTTCGTGACGGTGGGTACTTCACTGGTGGGTTGCGGGCACGCGCCGGCCCCGACTCCTTCAAGGCCCTCGCGAACCCTGCCAGCCGTGGAGTTGCGTCACAGGCATGGCGGAACCGGCGCTACGTGTGCGCCACCTGTCCATAGTACGCGGGTCTGCGGGTTTGCCCAAATCGACCCCGTCCGGCCGGTCCGCGGGCGGTGTCGTCGGTCACGCCCGGTCGCGGGATCTAGGGTGCGATGAGGACCAGCAGGCCCCAGAACACGGCGACCCAGACCCACCACGGGTGGAGCACGTCGCCCAGCGAGAGGCTGAGGATGCCCCACACCAGGAAGTTCACCGAGGTCACCACCAGGTAGACCGCGAACCGCTTCTTCTTCGACCGCCTGACCGGCGTGGCCGGCAGCCCTTCCCGGGGCAGGTCGGCGGTCAGGGCGGTCAGCTCGGCGTAGCTGTCCGCGGCGGCCACCAGCCGGATGCGCTCCGCGTACTCGGCGTCGGTGAGCCTCCCCTCGGCCCTGGCCCGGGAGAGTTCGTCGGCGACGGCCGCGCGGTCGTCGCGCCGGAAGTCGGTCACCTGGCCGGCCGGACGGTCACCAGCCAGACGACGCCCAGCACGGACCCGGCGGGCACCGCGACCCACAGGAACCACGGGTGCACCAGGCCCTGCCCGCCGAGCAGGCTGACCAGCAGCCAGATGGCGAAGTTGAACGCGCTCACGCTCATCCAGATCGTGGTCAGCACCCGGAGCGCGGTCTTCCCGCCGGAGCCGCGCTTGGCGACCACCGGCTTCGGCGGTGGCTCGCGGACCACGCCGGTCTGGGTGAGGGCGGTCTGCGGCAGGTCGGCGGTGAGGGCCGCCAGCTCACCCCGGGTCTTCGCCTGCCAGGTGCGCACGACCCGCTGGTCGAACTCGGCGAGGTCGAGGCTGCCATCGGCATGCGCCCGGTGGAGCCACTGCTGTACCACTTCGCGCTCGGCGTCGGAGGCCCGCATGTCCTCGGGCCGCACAGGATGCGTCACCCGTCCATGGTGGCCCGGACCGGTGGTGGCCAAGAAGGGGGCTAGCCCCCCGCTTGGGGCGGTGGCCGGCCCCCGCCGCGCCGACTGGGCCGGTCCACGGGCTGCGTCGGCCCACAGGCCAGGTCGGTCTGCCAACCGGGGTCGGTCCACCGGCCGGGTCAGTCCGCCGGTGCGGTGAGGACCCACGGGCCGTCGTCGGTGATGGCCACGCTGTGCTCCCAGTGCGCCGCCCGCGACCCGTCCGCGGTGACCACGGTCCAGCCGTCGTCCAGCTCCACGGTCCGCTCGCTGCCCAGGGTCAGCATCGGCTCGATGGCGATCGCCATGCCGACCTTCAGGCGCGGGCCCTTGCCGGGCTTGCCGTAGTTCGGCAGGAACGGGTCCATGTGCATCTTGGTGCCGATGCCGTGGCCGCCGTAGCCCTCCACGATGCCGTACTCGACGCCGTCCCGCTCGCCGGCCAGGATGGTGGCCGACTCGATGGCGAACGAGATGTCGCTGAGCCGCCCGCCCGGCACGGCCGCCTCGATGCCCGCGAGCATCGAGGCGCGGGTGGCGTCGGACAGGCTCGTCTCGGCCGCCGTCACCACGCCCACCGGCAGGGTGACGGCCGAGTCGCCGTGCCAGCCGTCCAGGATGGCGCCGCAGTCGATCGAGATGAGGTCACCCTCGGCCAGGACCTGGGTCCTGCTCGGGATCCCGTGGACGACCTGCTCGTTGACCGACGCGCAGATGCTCGCCGGGAACCCGTGGTAGCCCTTGAAGCTCGGGATCGCGCCCGCGTCCCGGATGCTCTGCTCGGCCAGCTCGTCCAGCTCGCCCGTGCTGACGCCGACCTTGGTGTGCTCGGCGAGCAGGGCCAGGGTCCGCGCCACGACCAGGCCGGCGGCCCGCATGGCCTCTAGCTGGCCGCGGCTCTTGATCTCGATCATGCGGTCGCGACCGCCCGGCACGACGTTGCGCAGAGCATGGAGGAGGCCACCGGTCACTTCTCGCCGCGCAGCGCGCGCAGCGCCCGCTCGCTGATCTCCTCCACGTCGCCGACCGCGTCGATGGTCACGACGATGCCGGAGTAGTAGTCGAGCAGCGGCGCGGTCTCCGAGCGGTACACCTGCTGGCGGTGGCGGATGACCTCTTCCTTGTCGTCCGCCCGGCCACGGGCCAGCAGGCGCTCCACGACGACGTCCTCGTCGATCCGGAACTCCAGCACGGCGTCCAGGCGGTGGCCCTCGGCGGCGAGGATCTCGCCGAGCACGCCCGCCTGGGCGGTGTTGCGCGGGAACCCGTCGAGCAGGAAGCCGTCCGCCGCGTCGGGCTGGGCCAGGCGGGCCCGGACCATCTCGTTGGTCACCTCGTCCGGCACCAGCTCGCCGGCGTCCAGGTATTCCTGGACCTCCTTGCCGAGATCGGTCTGCTGGCTGATGTGAGCGCGGAAGAGGTCCCCGGTGGAGATGTGCGGCACGCCGAGCTTGTTCTTGATCAGTTCGGCCTGAGTGCCCTTGCCCGCTCCGGGCGGGCCGACGAGAACGAGTCGCACTAGCGGAGGAACCCTTCGTAATTGCGCTGCATGAGCTGGCTCTCGATCTGCTTAACAGTGTCGAGGCCGACACCCACCATGATCAGCACCGCCGTGCCGCCGAACGGGAAGTTCTGGTTCTGCCCCTGGTCGGTGATGTCCAGGAAGAAGTTCGGCAGGATGGCGACGATGCCCAGGTAGATCGAGCCAGGCAGCGTGATCCGCCCCAGGACGAAGCGGAGGTACTCGGCGGTGGGTCGACCCGGTCGGATACCCGGGATGAACCCACCGAACTTCTTCATCTCGTCCGCACGCTCGTCCGGGTTGAACGTGATGCCGACGTAGAAGTAGGTGAAGAAGACGATCAGCAGGAAGTACAGCGCGATGTGCACCGGGCTGGACTGGGTGACCAGGTGGGTGGCGACGAAGGTCGCGAACCAGCCGGGCGCCGACCCGTCGGTCGAGGCGGTCAGCCGCGAGATCAGGTCGGGCAGGTAGAGCAGCGACGAGGCGAAGATGACCGGGATGACACCGGCCTGGTTCACCTTGAGCGGCAGGTAGGTCGAGGTGCCGCCGTACATCCGGCGGCCGATCATGCGCTTCGCGTACTGCACCGGGATGCGGCGCTGGGCCTGCTCCACGTAGATGACGCTGGCGATGATGAGCAGTGCCGCGACGCAGACCAGGAAGAAGGTCAGGCCGCCGCGGTTGAGGATGAGCTGGCCCTCGGCCGGGATGCGCGCCGCGATGCCGGTGAAGATCAGCAGCGACATGCCGTTGCCGATCCCCTTCTCGGTGATGATCTCGCCGAGCCACATGATGACGCTGGTGCCCGCGGTCATCGTCACGATCAGGACGATGAGGGTCCAGACGTCCTGCGCCGGGATGACCGGGACGTCGCAGTTCGCGAATAGCTGGCCGCGCACCGCGAGGGCCACGATGCCCGTGGACTGGAGGACCGCGAGCGCGATGGTCAGGTACCGGGTGTACTGGGTCAGCTTGCCCTGACCCGCCTGACCTTCCTTCTTCAACTGCTCGAACCGCGGGATGACCACGGTGAGGAGCTGCACGATGATGCTCGCGGTGATGTAGGGCATGATGCCCAGCGCGAAGATCGACAGGTTGAGCAGCGCGCCGCCGCTGAACAGGTTGATCAGGGAGTAGATGCCCTGCTGGTCGACCTGTTCGACACACGCTTTCACGTTCTTGAAGGAGACGCCCGGCGCGGGCATGGTCGCGCCCAGCCGGTACACCACGACGATCCCGAGTGTGAACAGGATCTTCTTCCGTAGGTCCGGCGTCGCGAGAGCCGAGCGGAATGCGCCGAGCACGCGAACCTCCATCAGCGTTGCCGCCCCGCCGGGGTCGGCATCCTGCGGTACCGGCTGTGTTGCCGGCACAGTCTTGCGGTCTTTCCGCCGGCCGCGCCGGCGGTGGCGGACGCGACGGGTAGCCGCGACCGACCCGGAGGACATCCGGGTTCAGCCCGCGACTTTAACAGCCGCTTGGCCGATCGCCGTAGTCAGTCGTCCTTCACACTTCGTACCTGATCGACTACGCCGGTTCGCAAGCCCCCGAATGGATCAAGTTCGGCCGGGGGTGGGGGTGGTGGCGGTGGTGGCGGTGGTGGCCAGCAGGCCGGCCATGGCTAGGAGGACCGTGCCGGTGCCCAGGTCCAGGCGGCGCCTGGCCTTCTTGGTGAGGTCGGCCTTGCGGATGATCGTGCCGATGGTGATGTAACCGGTGCCTGCCAGGGCTTCTGCTGCCAGGTAGACCGCGCCCAGGAGGGCCAGTTGGGTGGGGACGTCGCCTCTGGCCGGGTCCACGAACTGGGGGACGAAGGCGGTGAAGATCAACAGTGCCTTCGGGTTGGTGATCGCGGTCAGGAACTCTTTGCGTAGCGGGTGGCCCTGTTCGGGTGCTCTTTCGGGGTGTGTAGGTGTGAAGAAGATGCGTGCCGCCAGGTAGGTCAGGTAAACCACGCCCAGCCATTTGATGATCAGCAGGGCGGTGTGGGAGGCCGCCAGTACGGGGCCCAGGCCTGCTACTACTGCCGCGATCATGATCGTGAAGGCGGCTAGGCGGCCTGATAGGGCGGTGGTGGCCCTGGTTGGGCCGTGGTGTACCGCGTGGTGCAGGCCTAGGAGGTTGTTCGCTCCCGGGGTCAGGGCTACCGCCAGGGAGGCGCCGAAGAAGACTGCTAGCCACATGGGGGTGACGTTAAAAGGTGGGGCAAGTTGTTTTACGCCCTGCGCGAACGGTGGGGTTGCAGGGGGTCTCGGCGGGCGCTTGGTCGAAGTGCGTTCAAGCGTCCTCGCCGGACTGGCAGGCCGCCAAGGATGATCACAAGGGCAGGACTCGGGCGTCGTGTCATCCCCGTATGGCCTGGTCAAAGACCACCACCCTTGTCCAGGGAGCGCAAGCGAAAAGCGTGCTTGCGCTCCCTGGACAAGCGCGGTTCCCTGCGGGCAGGCCATACGGGGATGACACGCAGCCCAGCTCGGGGTGTGCGCTGCGCGCAGCCCGACCGGGAGTGTGCGCGTAGCGCGTAGCCAACCGGGGGTGTGCGCGTAGCGCGTAGCGAAAGGCCCCCGGAGCTTGAGGCTTCCGAGGGCCTTTCTGGTGGTGCTTGGTTCTGGTCTTGTCTAGAGCACCGTCGTGGTGCCGCCGGCGGCTGCGATCTTGTCGACCGCGCTGCCGGAGAACTTGTTGGCCACGACGTCCAGCTTCACGCCGTTCAGGTCTCCGTTGCCGAGGACCTTCACCAGCTCGTTCTTCCGCACCAGGCCCGCGTGGATCAGTGCGTCCACGTCGACCCGGCCGCCGTCCGGGAAGACCCGGGCCAGGTCGCCCACGTTCACGACCTGGTACTCGGTCCGGAACGGGTTGCGGAAGCCCTTCAGCTTCGGCAGGCGCATGTGCAGGGGCATCTGGCCACCTTCGAAGCGCGGGGAGACGTTCTTCCGCGCGCCGGTGCCCTTCGTGCCTCGGCCTGCCGTCTTGCCCTTCGAGCCCTCACCGCGACCGACTCGGGTCTTCGCGGTCTTGGCGCCGGGGGCCGGACGCAGGTCATGGATCTTGATGGTCACGACTGGACCTCCTCGACGACCACCAGGTGGCGCACGGCGTGGATCAGGCCGCGCACCTGCGGCGTGTCCTCGCGGACCACCGACTGGCGGATCTTGCGCAACCCCAGGGTCCGCAGGGACTCACGGTGGTTGTGCTTGCTACCGATGCTGCTCTTCACCTGGGTGACCTTGAGCTGTTGTGCCATGGGGTCACACCGCCCCTGCGCGGGCGCGGAGCATGCCGGCGGGAGCCACGTCCTCCAGGGGCAGGCCGCGGCGGGCCGCGACTTCCTCGGGACGCTGGAGGCCCTTCAGGGCCGCCACGGTGGCGTGCACGATGTTGATGGCGTTGTCGGAGCCCAGCGACTTGCTCAGCACGTCGTGGACGCCGGCGCACTCCAGCACCGCGCGGACCGCGCCACCGGCGATGACGCCGGTACCGGCCGAGGCCGGGCGCAGCAGCACCACGCCGGCCGCCTTCTCGCCCTGCACGGGGTGCGGGATCGTGCCCGCGATGCGGGGGACGCGGAAGAAGTTCTTCTTCGCCTCCTCGACACCCTTGGCGATCGCGGCCGGCACTTCCTTGGCCTTGCCGTAGCCGACACCGACCATGCCGTCGCCGTCGCCGACCACGACCAGAGCGGTGAAGCTGAAGCGACGACCACCCTTCACGACCTTGGAGACGCGGTTGATCGCAACCACGCGCTCCAGGTGCGGGGTCTTCTCCTGGGCCGCGCCGCCGCGGCCGCCGTCACGACGGTCGCGACGCTCTCCGCGCTCGCCCCCGCCGCCTTCGCGACGCGTGCGTCCTGGCATCAGGCGTCCCTCTCAATTCGGATGATGTTCGCGTTGTTGTACACGGTCAGAACTCCAGCCCTGCCTCGCGGGCAGCGTCGGCCAGAGCGGCGATCCGACCGTGGTAGGCGTTGCCGCCGCGGTCGAACACGACCTTGGTGATGCCGGCGTCCTTGGCACGGGCCGCGGCCAGTTGGCCGACCTTCGCGGCACGGGCCTTCTTGTCGCCGTCGACCGCGCGGACGTCCGCCTCCACCGAGGAGGCAGCCGCCAGGGTGTGGCCGGCCAGGTCGTCGATGATCTGCACGGTGATGTGCTTCGACGACCGGTGCACGACCAGGCGAGGACGCTCGGCGGTGCCGCTGACCTTCTTGCGCAGGCGGAAGTGACGGCGGGTCTTGGCGATGCGGCGCGTGGTCGAGATGTCCTTGCCGACCGGCTTCCGCTTGGTTGCAGTCTCGCTCATGTCACTTACCCGTCTTTCCGACCTTGCGGCGGATCTTCTCGCCCGCGTAGCGGACACCCTTGCCCTTGTACGGGTCGGGCTTGCGCAGCTTGCGGATGTTGGCGGCGACCTCGCCCACGAGCTGCTTGTCGATGCCCGACACGGAGAACCGGGTCGGGGTCTCCACCGCGAAGGTGATGCCGTCGGGGGCCTCGACCTTCACCGGGTGGCTGTAGCCGAGCGCGAACTCCAGGTCGGAGCCCTTCAGCGCGACACGGTAGCCGACCCCGTGGATTTCCATCTTCTTCTCGTAGCCCTGGGTCACGCCGATGACCATGTTCTGCACCAGGGTGCGGGACAGGCCGTGGAGCGAACGGCTCCGACGCTCGTCGTTGGGACGCTTCACCTCAAGGGTGCCGTCCTCGACCTTCTCGATGATGATCGGCTCGGCGATCGTCAGCGACAGGGTGCCCTTGGGCCCCTTCACGCTGACGGCCCGGCCCGCGATGTCCACGTCGACCCCGGAGGGGACGGTGATCGGCAGCTTTCCGATGCGCGACATGCCTAGTCCCCCTCCCTCACCAGACGTAGGCGAGGACTTCTCCGCCCACGCCCTGCTTGTTGGCCTGGCGGTCGGTCAGCAGACCGCCAGAGGTCGAAATGATCGCGACGCCGAGGCCGCCGAGGACCTTCGGCAGGTTGGTCGACTTCGCGTAGACCCGCAGACCGGGCTTGGACACGCGCCGGAGACCGGCGATGCTGCGCTCCCGGTTCGGGCCGTACTTCAGCTCGACCACCAGGTTCTTCGCAACTTCGCCCTGCTCGTCGCGGTAGCTCGCGATGTAGCCCTCGCGCTTGAGGATCTCGGCGATGTTCGCCTTCAGCTTCGAGTGCGGCATCACGACCTTGTCGTGGTAAGCCGAGTTCGCGTTCCGCAGACGCGTCAACATGTCTGCGATCGGGTCGGTCATCGTCATGGTGACCTGGTCAACCTTTCTCGCTGCGGTTCCCCAGTCAGGGTCCGAGCCTGCCTTGCGGCCGGCTGGTCGTGAGCGGGCCTACAGCGAAGTGGAATATTCGAAAAGACTGCGCCGAGCCGGGACTACCAGCTTGACTTGTTCACACCGGGCAGCTCGCCGCGGTGCGCCATCTCGCGGAGGCAGATCCGGCACAGGCCGAACTTGCGGAACACCGAGTGGGGGCGACCGCAACGCTGGCAGCGGGTGTAACCCCGCACCTTGAACTTCGGCTTGGCCGCGGCCTTGTTGACTAGCGCCTTCTTGGCCATTCTCAGTTCTCCTTGTTGCAACGCTCGGCAACGGACATCGGGTCACTGCTCCTTGAACGGGAAGCCCAGGAGCTTCAGCAGCGCCCGGCCCTCGTCGTCGTTGGTCGCGGTCGTGACCACGGTGATGTCCATACCGCGGGGACGGTCGATCGCGTCCGGGTCGATCTCGTGGAACATCGACTGCTCGTTGAGACCGAACGTGTAGTTGCCGTTGCCGTCGAACTGCTTGGCCGACAGGCCGCGGAAGTCGCGGATACGGGGCAGCGCGATGGTCAGCAGCCGGTCCAGGAACTCCCACATACGGTCGCCGCGCAGCGTGACGCGCGCACCGATCGGCATGCCCTCGCGCAGCTTGAACTGCGCGATGGACTTCCGGGCCTTGCGGACCTCGGGGCGCTGGCCGGTGATGATGGAGAGGTCCTTGACGGCGCCCTCGATCAGCTTGCCGTCGCGGGCGGCGTCGCCGACACCCATGTTGACGACGACCTTCACGACGCCCGGGATCTGCATCACGTTGCCGTACTCGAACTGCTTGCGCAGCTCCGCGACGATCTCCTCGCGGTAGCGCGTCTTCAGCCGAGGAATGGTCTTCTCAACGGTGGTCATCAGATGTCCTTCCCGTTACGACGGGAAATGCGGACCCGCTTGCCCTCGTCGTTCGTCCGGTAGCCCACCCGGGTCGGCTTGCCGTCCGAGTCGACCACCATCACGTTCGACACGTGGATGGAGGCCTCCTGGGTCACGATGCCGCCCGACTGCGCGCCGCGCTGGGTCTGCGTGATCCGGGTGTGCTTCTTGATCCGGTTGACGCCCTCGACCAGGATCCGGTTCTGCGCCGGGTAGGCCATGATGACCTTGCCGCGCGCACCCTTGTCCTTACCGGCGATGACGACGACCGTGTCGCCCTTTTTCACCTTCATCAGAGCACCTCCGGCGCCAACGAGATGATCTTCATGAACTTCTTGTCGCGCAGCTCTCGACCGACCGGGCCGAAGATGCGGGTGCCCCGCGGCTCGTTGTCGTTCTTGATGAGCACCGCGGCGTTCTCGTCGAACCGGATGTAAGAGCCGTCGGGACGGCGCTTCTCCTTGACGGTGCGGACGATGACGGCCTTGACCACGTCGCCCTTCTTCACGCCGGCGCCGGGGATGGCCTGCTTCACCGTGGCGACGATGATGTCCCCGATACCCGCGTAGCGGCGGCCCGAGCCACCGAGAACACGGATGCAGAGGATCTCCTTCGCACCGGTGTTGTCGGCGACGCGCAGCCGCGACTCCTGCTGGATCACTTACCTACTCCTTGACCATTCCTGGCCCGCCAGATTGCCGACCTGACGGGCTCGGTCCGTGGTGCCCGGTTCGGGCTTACTTGGCCTTCTCGAGGATCTCGACAAGGCGCCAGCGCTTGGTGGCCGACAGCGGCCGGGTCTCCATCAGGAGCACCCGGTCGCCGACGCCGGCGGTGTTCTGCTCGTCGTGCGCCTTCACCTTGGTGGTGGAGCGCAGGACCTTGGCGTACCGGCGGTGCTTCTTCCGGTCCTCCAGCGCGACGACGATCGTCTTGTCCATCTTGTCGGACACGACGTAGCCCTCGCGGACCTTGCGGTCGTTGCGCGTCTGGGTCTCAGTCACTTCGTTGCTCTCGGTCATGCCGCACCCTCACCAGTGGAAACCCCGTCAGGAGAGGTCGAGAGACCCAGCTCCCGCTCCCGCATCACGGTGTAGATCCGGGCGATCTCGTGCCGGACCGTCCGGAGACGGCGGTTGTTGTCCAACTGCCCGGTGGCCATCTGGAAACGGAGGTTGAACAGCTCCTCCTTCGCCTCCCTCAGGCGCAGCACGAGCTCTTCCTCGGTGAGCTCACGCAGCAACGAAGCCGCGGAACCCGCTTCAGTGCTTGCCATTGGCTAGAACTCACCACCCTCACGCGTAACGATGCGGCACTTCATCGGGAGCTTGTGGATCGCGCGGCGGAGCGCCTCGCGGGCCACCGTCTCGTTCGGGAAGCTCATCTCGAAGAGCACGCGACCCGGCTTGACGTTCGCGACCCACCACTCGGGCGAGCCCTTGCCGGAACCCATGCGGGTCTCGGCCGGCTTCTTGGTCAGCGGGCGGTCCGGGAAGATGTTGATCCAGACCTTGCCACCACGGCGGATGTGCCGCGTGATGGCGATACGCGCCGACTCGATCTGCCGGTTGGTCACGTAAGCGGGCTCCAGAGCCTGGATGCCGTACTCGCCGAAGGTGACCCTCGTGCCGCCCTTGGCAGCACCGGACCGACCGGGGTGGTGCTGCTTGCGGTGCTTAACCCTGCGCGGGATGAGCACGACTCAGCCCTCCGTCTTCTGTTCGGTCGCGGCCGGGGCGTCCGTGGCCTGTGCGTCGGCCGCGGCCCGTCCGGCCTCGGTGCTCGTCGCCGTGGTGCCGCTGGCGCCGGAACGGCGGGCCCGGTTCGGGCGGTCGCCGCGGTCGCGCCGCGGTGCGCGCTCGGCCGACGACGGCGCGGCGTCCCGCTCGCGCTTCGCGCTGATGCCACCGACGATGTCGCCCTTGTAGATCCACACCTTCACGCCGATCCGGCCGAACGTGGTGCGGGCCTCGAAGAAGCCGTAGTCGATGTCGGCGCGCAGCGTGTGCAGCGGCACGCGGCCGTCGCGGTAGTGCTCGGAGCGGGACATCTCGGCGCCGCCGAGACGGCCGCCGCACTGCACGCGGATGCCCTTCACCTGCGGCGAGCGCATGGCCGACTGGATGGCCTTGCGCATCGCGCGGCGGAAGGCCACGCGGTTGGAAAGCTGCTCGGCCACGCCCTGCGCGACGAGCTGCGCGTCCGACTCCGGGCTCTTCACCTCAAGGATGTTGAGCTGCACCTGCTTCTTGGTGAGCTTCTCCAGCTCACCGCGGATGCGGTCGGCCTCCGCGCCGCGCCGGCCGATGACGATGCCCGGCCGGGCGGTGTGGATGTCGACGCGGACCCGGTCGCGGGTGCGCTCGATCTCCACCTTGGAGATGCCGGCGCGCTCCATGCCGCGCGAGAGCAGCTTGCGGATCTTGACGTCCTCGGCCACGTACTCGGCGTACTGCTTGTCGGCGTACCAGCGGGACTTCCAGTCGGTGGTGATGCCCAGCCGGAACCCGTGTGGGTTGATCTTCTGGCCCACTACCGAGCCCCCTTCTTCGAGTCAGCGCCGGCCTTCGCGCTGGTCTTCTTCGGACGGGACTCCACCTCGACGGTGATGTGGCTCGTCCGCTTGCGGATCCGGTACGCGCGGCCCTGGGCCCGCGGGCGGAACCGCTTGAGGGTCGGGCCTTCGTCCACGTAGACCTTCGACACCCACAGGGTGTCCGGGTCCAGGGACAGGTTGTTCTCGGCGTTGGCCACGGCGCTCGCGAGCACCTTGCGGACCGGCTCACTTGCCGCCTGAGGCGCGAACTGGAGCACGGCCAAGGCTTCGCCGGCGCTACGGCCCCTGATGAGCTCGACGACGCGGCGCACCTTCATCGGCGTGTCGCGGACGTAGCGAGCCCGAGCCACGGCGCGCGGGAACTCCTGCGCCTCAGCTTCGTTACGGGCGTTCATCGCTGCTTCCCCTTGCTCTTCCTCTAGTTCGTCGCCTAGCGGCGGCGCGACTTCCGGTCGTCCTTGATGTGACCCTTGAACGTGCGCGTGGGCGCGAACTCGCCGAGCTTGTGCCCGACCATCGCCTCCGTCACGAACACCGGCACGTGCTTGCGGCCGTCGTGCACCGCGATCGTGTGGCCCAGCATGTCGGGGATGATCGTCGACCGGCGGGACCAGGTCTTGATGACGGTCTTCTTGCCCGACTCGTTGAGGACGTCCACCTTCTTGAGCAGGTGGTCGTCGACGAAGGGGCCCTTCTTAAGGCTGCGTGGCATCCTTCACTCCCTCCCTGCTCAGCGCTTCTTACCGGTGCGACGACGCCGGACGATGAGCTTGTCGCTTGCCTTGCGGCGGCGGGTACGGCCTTCGGGCTTGCCGGCCGGGTTCACCGGGTGGCGACCACCGGAGGTCTTGCCCTCACCACCGCCGTGCGGGTGGTCGACCGGGTTCATGGCGACACCGCGGACGGTGGGCTTCCTGCCCTTCCACCGCATGCGGCCCGCCTTGCCCCAGTTGATGTTCTGGTGCTCGGCGTTGCCGACCTCGCCGACCGTGGCGCGGCAGCGGACGTCCACGTTGCGGATCTCGCCCGAGGGCATCCGCAACTGGGCGTACGGGCCGTCCTTGGCGACGAGCTGCACGCTGGCGCCCGCCGAGCGGGCGATCTTCGCGCCGCCGCCGGGGCGGAGCTCGATCGCGTGCACCACGGTGCCGACCGGGATGTTGCGCAGCGGCAGGTTGTTGCCCGGCTTGATGTCGGCCTTGGGGCCGTTCTCGATCCGGTCACCCTGCTTGAGCTTGGCCGGGGCGATGATGTAGCGCTTCTCGCCGTCGACGTAGTGCAGCAGCGCGATGCGCGCGGTGCGGTTGGGGTCGTACTCGATGTGAGCGACCTTGGCCGGGACGCCGTCCTTGTCGGTGCGGCGGAAGTCGATCAGGCGGTACGCCCGCTTGTGACCGCCACCCTTGTGCCGCGTCGTGATCTTGCCCGACGCGTTGCGGCCACCGCGGCCGTGCAGCGGGCGGATCAGCGACTTCTCCGGCGTCGACCGAGTGATCTCGGCGAAGTCGGAGACGCTCGCACCGCGACGACCGGGGGTCGTCGGCTTGTACTTGCGAATGCCCATCTCTACGCAGTCCTCGTCGTCATCAGGCGGCCGGGCCGCCGAAGATCTCGATCGGCTTGCTCTCGGCGGACAGCGTCACGATGGCGCGCTTGGTGTCCTTGCGCTTGCCGAAGCCCGTCCGGGTGCGCTTGCGCTTGCCCTGGCGGTTGATCGTGTTGACGCTGACGACCTTGACGCCGAAGACCTTCTCCACGGCAATCTTGATCTGGGTCTTGTTCGAGCCGGGAGCCACCACGAAGGTGTACTTGTTCTCCTCCAGGAGCCCGTAGGACTTCTCGGAGATGACCGGCGCGAGCAGGATGTCCCTGTGGTCGGGGATCACTTCTCGTCCTCCACTTCGGACGAACCGGCGATCGCCTCGGCCGAGCCGGGGCCCTGCTGGGCCCTGCTGGCCAGGAACACGTCCAGAGCGTCCTTGGTGAACACCACGTCGTCGTTGACCAGCACGTCGTAGGTGTTCAGCTGGTCCGGGGCGATGATGTGCACGTGCGGCAGGTTGCGCAGGCTGACCCACGAGACCTCTTCGGTGCGCAACAGCACGGCCAGCACCCGGCGGGCCTCGGTCACGGAGTCCAGCACCTTGCGGGCGGTCTTGGTCGACGGGGTGTCACCCGCGACGAAGCCGCTCACCACGTGGACCTGCCCGGCGCGCGCCCGGTCGGAGAGGGCGCCGCGCAGGGCGGCGGCCTTCATCTTCTTGGGGGTGCGCTGGCTGTAGTCGCGCGGCTGGGGACCGTGCACGATGCCACCGCCGGCGAACTGCGGCGCGCGGGTCGAGCCCTGGCGGGCGCGGCCGGTGCCCTTCTGCCGGTACGGCTTCTTGCCACCGCCGGACACCTCGCCGCGGGTCTTCGTCGAGTGCGTGCCCTGGCGTGCCGCGGCGAGCTGGGCCACGACGACCTGGTGCAGCAGCGCGACGTTCGCCTGCGCGTCGAAGATCGCGGCGGGCAGCTCGACGTTGCCGTCGGTCTTGCCCTCCGGGGTGCGGATCTCAACGGAAGTCATGATCAGGCACCACCCTTCGCAGCGGTCTTGACGAACACGGTGCCGCCCTTGGGGCCGGGCACCGCGCCCTTGATGAGCAGCAGGCCGGACTCGACGTCGACCTTGTGCACCTTCAGGTTCTGGGTGGTCACGCGCACGTGGCCCATGCGGCCCGCCATGCGCACGCCCTTGAACACGCGGCCGGGCGTGGCGCAGCCGCCGATGGAGCCGGGCGAGCGGTGCTTGCGCTGGGTGCCGTGGCTCGCGCCGAGGCCGTGGAAGCCGTGGCGCTTCATCACACCAGCGGTGCCCTTGCCCTTGCTGGTGCCGACCACGTCGACCACAGCGCCGGCCTCGAACACCTCAGCGGTGACCTCCTGGCCGACCTGGTACTCGGATGCGTCCGTGGTGCGCAGCTCCGCCAACTGGCGACGGGGCGTGACCCCGGCCTTGGCGAAGTGGCCCGCGACGGGCTTCTTCACCTTGCGCGGGTCGATCGCGCCGAAGGCGAGCTGCACGGCCGAGTAGCCGTCGTTCTCCTGGGTCCGGACCTGGGTGACCACGTTCGGCTCTGCCTTGACGACGGTGACCGGGACGATCCGGTTGTTCTCGTCGAAGACCTGAGTCATGCCGAGCTTGGTGCCCAGGAGGCCCTTAACCTGCCTGTCAGACATTGGTCTCGTTACTCTCCGCGTCCAACGCTTACTGGATGTTGACGTCGACGCTCGCCGGCAGGTCGATGCGCATGAGCGCGTCCACCGTCTTCGGCGTCGGGTCGAGGATGTCGATCAGACGCTTGTGCGTGCGCATCTCGAAGTGCTCGCGCGAGTCCTTGTACTTGTGCGGCGAGCGGATGACGCAGTAGACGTTCTTCTCAGTGGGCAGCGGCACAGGCCCGACGACCCGAGCGCCGGTGCGCGTCACGGTCTCGACGATCTTGCGCGCGGACGCGTCGATCGCCTCGTGGTCGTAGGCCTTGAGCCGGATGCGGATCTTCTGTCCCGCCATGATGGCTTGCCGTTCCTCTGCTTCTCGATACCGCTGCGGTGCGGGCAACCGGAATGAGGCCGTTGAAGACCTCCGGCGCGTACCGCCCCCTATTCAGGACTGACACCTCAGCGGTGTCACGGTGCCCGGTCCACGCGGTCGGGCGTGTCGCGCCCTCGGCCACAGACCGGTCCCACTGATGAAACCTGTGGGATTGTCTTGCTGTCGATCCCCTCGTGACGGGGCGGCCGAGTTCCGAACGGAACCGGCCGCCCCGACGAGCAACCCGTCAATGGTCGCACACGAGGGTGCGCAGACCAAATCGGGGGTGGAGTTGTTGGAGCAAGGTCACTTGAGGATCTTGGTGACCGAGCCCGCGCCGACCGTCCGGCCACCCTCGCGGATGGCGAACCGCAGACCCTCGTCCATGGCGATCGGCTGGATCAGCTTCACGGACATGGAGGTGGTGTCGCCCGGCATGACCATCTCGGTGCCCTCGGGGAGGGTCACGACGCCGGTCACGTCGGTGGTGCGGAAGTAGAACTGCGGGCGGTAGTTGTTGAAGAACGGCGTGTGCCGGCCACCCTCGTCCTTCGACAGGATGTAGACCTGCGCCTCGAACTCGGTGTGCGGGGTGGTGGTGCCCGGCTTCACGATGACCATGCCGCGCTCCACCTCCTCGCGCTTGATGCCGCGCAGCAGCAGGGCGGCGTTGTCGCCCGCGCGACCCTCGTCGAGGAACTTCTTGAACATCTCGATCGAGGTGACCGTGGTCTTCTTCGAGGTCTCCTTGATGCCGACGATCTCGACCTCTTCGTTGACCTTGATGATGCCGCGCTCGATGCGACCGGTCACGACGGTGCCGCGGCCGGTGATCGTGAAGACGTCCTCGACCGGCATCAGGAACGGCCGGTCGACCTCACGCTCGGGCTCCGGGATGTTCTCGTCCACGGCGTCCATCAGACCGATGAGCTTCTCGCCCCACTCGGCGTCGCCCTCCAGCGCCTTCAGCGCGGAGACGCGCACGACCGGCAGGTCGTCGCCCGGGAACTCGTACTCGGAGAGCAGCTCGCGGACCTCGAGCTCGACGAGCTCCAGGATCTCCTCGTCGTCCACCATGTCGGCCTTGTTGAGGGCCACCACGATGTAGGGCACACCGACCTGGCGGGCCAGGAGGACGTGCTCCTTCGTCTGCGGCATCGGGCCGTCGGTCGCCGCGACCACCAGGATGGCGCCGTCCATCTGCGCCGCACCGGTGATCATGTTCTTGATGTAGTCGGCGTGACCCGGGCAGTCGACGTGCGCGTAGTGGCGCTTGTCGGTCTGGTACTCGATGTGCGCGATCGAGATCGTGATGCCGCGCTGCTTCTCCTCCGGCGCCTTGTCGATCTGGTCGAACGGCGTGAAGGGGTTCAGGTCCGGGTACTTGTCGTGCAGGACCTTGGAGATCGCCGCGGTCAGCGTCGTCTTACCGTGGTCGATATGACCGATGGTGCCGATGTTGACGTGCGGCTTCGTCCGCTCGAACTTCGCCTTCGCCACTGGATTGTCCTCCTGGACTTCTATTGCTTTGCCCGGCGGGTGGGTTGCGTTGCCACCCACCGGGCGTCACGTCAGGGTTCTGCGGACCCCAGGGACGAGAGACCCCGGAGAGCCCGCGTGGTGCTGCGGTGCTCCGGTTGGGGTTACTCGCCCGTCGCCTTCGCGATGATCTCCTTCGCGACGTTCGTGGGAACCTCGGCGTAGGAGTCAAAGGTCATCGAGTAGTTCGCACGACCCTGGGTCTTGGACCGCAGGTCGCCGACGTACCCGAACATCTCCGACAGCGGGACCAGTGCCTTGACGACACGGGTGCCGCTGCGCTCCTCCATGGCCTGGATCTGGCCACGGCGGGAGTTCAGGTCGCCGATGACGTCGCCCATGTACTCCTCGGGCGTGGTCACTTCGACCGCCATCATCGGCTCTAGGAGGGCCGGGTCGGCCTTCCGGGCGGCTTCCTTGAGCGCCATCGAACCGGCGATCTTGAACGCCATCTCGGACGAGTCGACTTCGTGGTAGGCGCCGTCGACCAGCGTGACCTTGATGCCGACCAGCGGGTAGCCCGCCAGCACGCCGTACTGCATCGCGTCCTGGGCGCCGGCGTCCACCGACGGGATGTACTCCCGCGGGATGCGGCCACCGGTCACCGCGTTCACGAACTCGTAGAGCGCGCCCGCCTCGTTCTTCTCCAGCGGCTCGATGTTGACCAGGACCTTGGCGAACTGGCCCGAGCCACCGGTCTGCTTCTTGTGCGTGTACGAGTACTTCTCCACCTTGCGGCGGATCGTCTCGCGGTACGCCACCTGCGGCTTGCCGATGTTCGCCTCGACCTTGAACTCGCGGCGCATGCGGTCCACCAGGATGTCCAGGTGGAGCTCGCCCATGCCGGCGATGATCGTCTGCCCGGTCTCGTCGTCCTGCTTGACGCGGAAGGTCGGGTCCTCCTCCGCCAGCTTCTGGATCGCCGTGCTGAGCTTCTCCTGGTCGGCCTTCGTCTTGGGCTCGATCGCCACCTCGATGACCGGCTCGGGGAAGGTCATGGACTCCAGCACGATGGGCGCCTGGGCGTCGCTCAGGGTCTCACCGGTGGTGGTGTCCTTCAGGCCGATCACGGCGTAGATGTGGCCCGCGATGGCCTCGTCGACCGGGTTCTCCTTGTTGGCGTGCATCTGGAAGATCTTCCCGATGCGCTCCTTGCGGTCCTTGGTCGAGTTGATGACCTGGGTGCCGGCGGAGACCTTGCCCGAGTAGACCCGGATGTAGGTCAGCTTGCCGAAGAACGGGTGGGCGGCGATCTTGAACGCGAGCGCCGAGAACGGCTCGTCCGTCGACGGCTTGCGGAAGGCCGGCGTCTCGCCGTCCTGCAGCGTGCCCTCGACCGGCGGGAGGTCCAGCGGAGCCGGCAGGTAGTCGATCACGGCGTCGAGCATGGGCTGCACGCCCTTGTTCTTGAACGCCGAGCCGCACAGCACCGGGTACGCCGAGGCGTCGGTGACGATCTTGCGGATGCCCGTCTTGATCTGCTCGACGGTCAGTTCCTCGCCACCGAGGTAGAGCTCCATCAGGGCGTCGTCGGTCTCGGCGACGGCCTCGACGAGCTTCTCGCGGTACTCGTTCGCCTTGTCCACGAGGTCGGCCGGGATCTCCTCGACCGCGTAGTCCTCGCCCTTCTGGACCTCGCCGCGCCAGGTCAGCGCGCGCATCTCGACCAGGTCGATGACGCCGATGAAGTCGCTCTCCGCGCCGATCGGGAGCTGGATCGGGAGCGGCTTCGCGCCCAGGCGCTCGGAGATGGTGCGCACGGTGAAGTAGAAGTCGGCGCCCAGCTTGTCCATCTTGTTGACGAAGCAGATGCGGGGGACGTCGTACTTGGTCGCCTGGCGCCACACCTGCTCGGACTGGGGCTCGACGCCTTCCTTGCCGTCGAACACCGCCACCGCGCCGTCGAGCACGCGGAGGTTGCGCTCCACCTCGACGGTGAAGTCGACGTGGCCGGGCGTGTCGATGAGGTTGATCTGGTGGTTCTTCCAGAAACAGGTCGTCGCGGCGGACGTGATCGTGATGCCGCGCTCCTGCTCCTGCTCCATCCAGTCCATCGTGGCGGCGCCGTCGTGGACCTCGCCGATCTTGTAGTTGATCCCCGTGTAGAAGAGGATCCGCTCGGTCGTCGTGGTCTTGCCCGCGTCGATGTGGGCCATGATCCCGATGTTGCGGACCTTGGCCAGGTCGGTGAGCACGTCCTGTGCCACGGCTGTCTTCCCCTGTCTTGAGCTCGCAGGCTCACTAGGGCTGGGAGAGCCCGGCCGGTCCTCGGGGAACCGGCCGGGCGTCACGTCACCAGCGGTAGTGGGCGAAGGCCTTGTTCGACTCGGCCATCTTGTGGGTGTCCTCGCGGCGCTTGACGCTCGCGCCCAGGCCGTTGCTCGCGTCGAGCAGCTCGTTCATCAGGCGCTCGATCATGGTCTTCTCCCGGCGCTGCCGGGAGAAGGTGATCAGCCAGCGCAGCGCCAGCGTCGTCGCGCGACCGGGCTTGACCTCGATCGGCACCTGGTAGGTGGCGCCACCGACGCGGCGGCTCTTCACCTCTAGGGCGGGCTTGACGTTGTCCAGCGCGCGCTTGAGCGTGACGACCGGGTCGGTGCCCGTCTTGTCGCGGGCACCTTCGAGGGCGCCGTACACGATCCGCTCGGCCACCGAGCGCTTGCCGTCGACCAGCACCTTGTTGATGAGCTGGGTCACCAGCGGAGAGCTGTAGACCGGGTCGGAGATCAGCGGCCGCTTCGGGGCCGGTCCCTTGCGGGGCATCAGCTCTTCTCCTTCTTCGCGCCGTAGCGGCTGCGAGCCTGCTTGCGGTTCTTCACGCCCTGCGTGTCGAGGGAACCGCGGATGATCTTGTAGCGGACACCGGGCAGGTCCTTCACACGACCGCCGCGCACGAGCACCATCGAGTGCTCCTGGAGGTTGTGGCCCTCACCGGGGATGTAGGCCGTGACCTCGATGCCGCTCGTCAGCTTCACGCGGGCGACCTTGCGGAGCGCCGAGTTCGGCTTCTTGGGCGTGGTCGTGTAGACGCGGGTGCACACACCGCGCCGCTGCGGGCTGCCCTTGAGCGCCGCGGTCTTCTGCTTGGCGACCTTGTCCGTCCGGCCCTTTCGGACCAGTTGCTGGATCGTTGGCATACGCCGGCTGCTTCTTCCGTTCGAGTGCCCGTCGTCTTGGGGACGTCGACCACTGTTTACCTGGTCCCTCTCTGCACCCGAGGTCGGGCGTGTCGCTCCCCTTCGGCGAACCGAGGAGATCCACACGGGCTGGCCCCAGGTCCGCAGGCGACATCCCAGGATGCCCCTACGTGTGGAGGTCACCGCGGCCGGCTATCCAGCACCACTGGCGCGTAGGCACGCGGAGCGGCCCGACATGGGTCGGGCACGAGTACCAAAGATACCCCGCCCGGTTCCCACCGGTCAAAACGGGCCCCTCACAGCTTACGACCAGGTAGACGGGGCCGCACGCCCATTCCGGCCCGGCCCCGGCGGACCGCCTTGACCAGCCCCGACCGGATGCGCCCCCGCACGGCCGCGCCGGCGCCCGCGATCGTGATTCCGGTCTCATCCCCGCGGATTCGGCGCCGGCGGTGCTCCGGGGGTCCGGCGTGGCCCGCGCCACCCCACCCGGACCGGGCCCCTGTCCGGGTGAACCACACTGGTGGGGTGAATTCCGATCTCGTCGCGGGGATGGCCGCGTTGGTGGCCGCCGACGCGCTGCCCGAGGTGCTCGCCGTGCGCGGGGACGTCGTGGTCGTGCGGGTGGGCGACGTGGTGCTCAAGGCGCACGAGGCCGGCACGGACCTGGCGGTGCTGTCCGCGCGGCTGAGGCTGGCCGGCGATCCACGGTTGGGTGAACTGCTGCTGCCGCCGCGCTCGGCGCCGGCGATCGTCGCCGGCCGGGTGGTCACCACGTGGCCGATCGGGACGCCGGTACCACAGGGCGAGCCCGAGACGCTGCCGATGGAGCAGGCCGGCCGGCAGCTCGCGGCGCTGCACGCGTTCCGCCGGGCCGACTTCGCGCCGCCGGTGCCGCCGGCCGGGTCGCGGGCACGGATGGAGCGGGCCGTGCGGGAACTGCCGGACGGTCCCGCCGCGCCGCTGGTGCGGCGGGCGTTCGCCACGCTGGAGCCGCCGACCGGTGGCGACACCCTGATCCACGGCGACTGGCACCTCGGCCAGCTCGTGTGGCGGGACGGGTGGCGGCTGATCGACGTGGACGACCTCGGCGTGGGCGACCCGGCGTGGGACCTGGCGCGGCCGGCGGCGCTGTTCGCGGCGGGCGTGCTCGACCCGGGCTCCTGGAGCCGGCTGCTGGACGCCTACCTGGACGCGGGCGGCACGGCCGTGCGGCGGGACGACCCGTGGGCGCGGCTGGAGATGCCGGCGCGGGCGCTGGTCGTGCAGATGGCGGCGCGTGCCCTCACGGCCGCGCAGCGCGACGACAAACCGCTGACCGAAGCGCAGGACGCGTTGATCGACGCGTGTGGCCGCATCGTGTCCGAGCATGAACCCATTCGGCGCGGCTAATATCGCGCACATCGCACCGAGAGCAGGAGGCTCACACGATGCAGTGTCCCAAGTGTCATGCGAACATGCGCACCTTCGACCGCATGGGCGTACACATCGAGCAGTGCGACGGCTGCCGCGGGGTCTTCCTCGACTACGGCGAGCTGGAGGCCATCACCCGCCTGGAGACCCAGATGGCCCCTCCGCCCCCGCCGCCGGCCGCGCCGGCGCCCGCCCAGGTCCACTACGTGCAGCCGGTCCAGCAGCCGGGCTGGGGTGCACAGCCGCACTACGGCGGCCACGGCGGTTACGGCCACCGCAAGCGCAACGGTCTGTCGGGTCTGTTCTTCTCGTCCTGACCCCGGTCCCGGCCGGTCCCGGCGCACCCCGGGCCCGGTTCCGCCGCCTCCGTTGCGACTCCCGAAAAACTGGGTGATACTCGGTAGTGACTCAGGGAGGTCGCCATGTCCGTCGCAACGGAGGCCGCGCAGATCCGGGATCTCTTCGACCAGATCGAGGAGATCGAGGAGGTCGCCTCCAGTCTGTCCGCGGACGACGAGCGGCGGCACAAGCTCGACGGGGTGGTGGCCCGTGCCCTGCGCACGGCGCCACCGGTCCGGCCGGTGGTGGCCGGCGAGCTGCTCGACCTGACCGAGAAGACGGTCAAGGCCTGGGCCCGCGAGGGCGTGCTGGCCATCCACAGCCGGGAGCCCCGGCTGCTCCTGGACGCCGTGCGGCTGCACGAGGTGCTGCACGTGGTGTCGGAGCTGCGCCGGGCCGGCCGCACCCGCGGCCTGTTGGACGAGGTGCACCGCAGGATCTCCGACCAGGCGCTGCTCGACCGCGAGGACCTGGCGACGAGCCTGTCGCAGTTGCGCCGTGGTGAAGGACGGGTAGTCCGCTCAGCTTGATCAACGTCGTGGAGACGCCGGTGGCCGGCGCTCAAGCCGCCCTGCTCCGCGGCCCCGCCCGCCTGGCGTACGAACGCTTCCTGGACGAACTGTCGCACCGCGGCTGCGCGGCCCTCGGCTACCGCGTGACCGGTCCGGAGCCGCTCCCCCGCCTGTGCGTGAAGCACCTCCGCGGCGCCGACCGCGTGGTCGTGGCGTTCCCGAACCCCGATGAGGCCTGGGTGCTGCTGGTCGGCACCCACGAGGACGACCCCGGCCGCAACCTGTACGACGCCCTGTACGAGCTGGCCGGTGTCCGCCCGCGCCTCAACGAGCGCCGCACCAAGCCCCCGTGCTGCAGCGACGGCACGCCGCCGACCGCCGACGAGGACCTGGTGGACGACCTCGTGGCCCGCGCCCGCGCGCTGGCGAAATCCCGCCGCCGCCCCTGACGGGGATTTTCCGCCGCACCGCCCGCGCGTCGCGCCGTTTCAGCGGGCGGACCACCCGCGGTTGTCGGAATACTCGGCTGAACGGAGCAAGCCGATCAGGGAGCACGGATGCGCGACTTCGAGGAACTCGTCCGGGAGTTCGAGCGATTCCGGGCGGGCCTGCGGACAGCCGGCGCTCCGGGCACGCGGTTCGACGGCATGGCCGCCGAGATCGCCGCGCTGGAGGCCACCGCGGAGTCCCCCGACCGGGCGATCACCGTCACGGCGGGGCCGGGCGGCTCGGTGAAGGCCATCCGGTTCACCGAGCGGGCGCTGGCACAGGGCGCGGAGGCGCTGGGCGTGACCGCGGCGGGCGTGCTGCACCAGGCGGTCGCGGCGGCGGCCCGCCGGCAGGCCGAGATCGTCGAGCGCTACGTGGGCGAGGACCTGCCGGGGCTGGAGCAGGTGCTGCGCACCCCGGTCGACGGGCCGGGCGCCGCAGCGCCGCGCACCGGGGCCGACGTGCCGGACACGACGGTGCCGGACACGACGGTGCCGCGCACCGATGCCGGCCCCGGGACGCCGGCCACCGAAGACCGCGGCGTGCGGGACGACCGGTCGTGAGCGGGTTCCGGGCGGACGAGAGCGGTTCCGACGACCTGGAACCGTGATGCGGGTCGTGCTGTGGGCCGTGGCCGGGCTGCTGGTCTGGCCGGCCGCCGTGCTGGTCGCCGGCGGTCGGCAGGACTGGCCCTGGCAGGTGTCCGTGCCGCTCGCGTGCGCGCCGGCGCTCGGCTGGGCCGTCGCGTGGCTGGTCCGGCGGGGTGCGCACGCGACGCGTGGAGGGTCGTTCTGGGGTTACGGGCTGCCGCGGGTGGCCAAGCGGCGGGGTTGGGAGTACCGCGCGTCACCGAAGGGGCTCCGGGTGGCCGGTGAGCACCGGGGCGTGCGGTTCGTGCTGGTGGACGTCGAGGAACCGGTGGCCGAAGCCGCCCGGTCGGACACGCCGCCTAGCGCCCGGCCGGAGAGCGTGCTCACGCTGCACGGGGTGGGCGGGTTGCCCGCCGCCCGGTTCGTCATCGCGGGCAGGTGCGCGCGGATCGAGGCCGACGAGGGCGTCGCGCGGGCGTTGCGGGACGAGGGGTTCGACCACTGGCTGGCGGGCCGTGGCCCCGCCGCGACCCTGACCACCGGCGACGACCGGATCAGCGCCCCGTTCACCGACCAGACCACGCAGGGCTTCTTCGCGCTGCTGGACTTCCTGGTCGACGTGGCCGAGCACTTCCCCGACCGGTTGCGTCGCGGCTAGCCACGCCGGCAGTCACCTCGTCCTCGGCACCCAGCAGTCACCTCGTCCTCGACCCCACCTTCGGAACACGGGCCGGCCGTGCGCGGGTGTGGCGAGGGGGTCGGGGCCCCTCGCCACACCCGTGGACCGCGCGATCAGCCCGTGACGGCCAGGTGGCCGTCGACGGGAGTCGGACGCGGAGCCTTGCCCGGCGCGGCCGGGGCCGGGCTGGTGGTGGCCGGCTCGGCCGGCGTGGAGGACGTGGTCGGGGCCGGCGGGGCGGTGGTCTCCGGCTCGTCCGCCTTGGCGCACGTGGCGGAGGCGATGTCGATCTTCTGCACCCCCGCGACCTCGATGGACACCGCGACGACGGTAAGCGAGCCGTCCGCGGCGACGGTCTGCTTGTTGAGCACCACGGACAGCAGGCCGGGAACCTGCACCTCGGTGTTCGCGCCAGGCTGCACCTCCAGCCCGACCGTGCCGATCTTCGCGCCCGCCAAGGTGGCCTCGCCGACACCGTCCACGCAGGAGGCGCTGATCGTCTCGGCGGTCAGCGAGCCGAAGTCACCGGGCAGCTTGAGGAAACCGAGCTGCGCCTTGAGGTCCTTCACACTGGCCCGAGCCCGGCCCGCGTCCACTTCGGAGTTCAGCACCCCGACGGAGACGATGGGCGCCTTGGCGTCCGGCAGTCGCACCGAGGCCACGGACGTCTGCCGGAAGCCCTTCGAGCCGTCCAACGCGGCCAGCGGCTCGATGGCGAGCAGACCGGACGCCGACAGCGCGAAGGCGGAACTGGTCGTGGCGGCGAACGCCGAAGGCGCGGCGAACACGCACAGCGCGGCCGTCAGCACAGCCACGTTTCTCTTGGACAGCAACGTTTTGCCTTTCCGGGGATGCTTGGTCACTTGACGATCACCACAGTCCCCAGCGGAAGGGTGAGGAGGAGGTCGAGGGCGTCGTCGGGCACGCGGATGCACCCGTCGCTGCCCGCGACGCCGAACGGACTGGCGTCCGGCCAGCCGTGCAACGCGACGGTGCCGGGCCCGCCGCCGAAGGTCTCGTGGCTGTCCGAGTGCGCGCCGAGCGGCAGGACGTACGGGCTGAACGTGGCCACGGTCTCCCTGATGGAGGCCATGATGTAGGTCCGCCCGACCGGCGTCGGGTGCTCGGGCTTGCCGGTGCCGATGGTCCAAGAACCGAGCGACTCGCCCCGCTCGGTCACGTCCATCCGGAACGCGGCCAGGTCGACCGTGACCAGGAAGTCGTTCTCGGCCCTCTCGAAGTCGTCCGAGCCGGTGAACACCCACCCACTGGACCGGTTGGGCCGAGCCGGGAGCAACACCCTCGACCAACCGTCACGACGGTCGACCTCGGGCACCCACGTCGGCGAACCGAGCTGCGTGGCAGGCAGCCTGGCCACTGTCTTCCCGCCTACGGCGTCGTAGACCGGCACGTCCTTCCTGGCCCGCAACACCTGCCCTGCGGTCGGCGACGAGTCCTCGTCCCGAGGCAGGTTTTCGATCTTGGCGAAGGTAGTGGCCTCGGGCAACGAAGCGAACGACTGCACGTCGACGGCGACGGGCCGAGGCTGTGGTTCGGGGCCGGCGCACGACGTGACGGCAAACACCGACACGACGGCGACCAGCAGCACACGAAACATCGTGGTTCCTGATCGAGTCGAGGGTCCGATTGGCGGCGGAGGTACCTCGATTGCGGCCGGATCGCGGCCTCGGACGCAAGATCACGCCCAAGCCGGACGTTATCTACTACCCAGTAGGGGAGGCAAGAGGCCTACCGGGGCATCACCCGAATGCCGCAACGACCTTTACGCTGCGCTAGCGCCGAAGCCGCTCGGTTGCGGGTGTCAAGGGCGGATCTGGACAGGCCGAGGACTGCGCTCGCGCCTCCGACCGCACCGATCTTCGCAGTGACGCGCTCCGCGCTCTCGCCCCCGGCGCGCTCCGCGCTTCTACCCCCCGGCGCGCACCGCACTCTCCCCTTGGCGCGCACCGCACTCTCCCCTTGGCGCGCTCCGCGCTTTTCGCAGTGGCGCGCGCAGCGCGCACACCGGTCGGTGGGCTGCGTGTCATCCCCGTATGGCCTGCCCGCAGGGAACCGCGCTTTTCCTGGGAATGCAAGCACGCTTTTCGCTTGCATTCCCAGGAAAAGCGCGGTTGTCTTTTGACCAGGTCATGCGGGGATGGCACGACGCCCGAGTCTTGCTTTTGTGATCATCCTTGGCGGCCTGCCTGTCCGGCGAGGACTCTTTAGCTTTTCGTCTAAGAGCGAAAAGCGACGCTCGCCGCTTGGCAGGCCTCCGGGGAGGAAATGCCAAGGCGTCGTGTTCTCCCCGTATGGCCTGGTCAAAGACCACCACACTTGTCAAGGAGGCGCAAGCGAAAAGCGTGCTTGCACCTCCTTGACAAGCGCGGTTGCCCTGCGGGCAGGCCATACGGGGAGAACACGAGGCCCCTTCTTTGTGCTCGCGCAAGCCTCGGGTTGCGGTGCTCGCTCAGGCTGGTGGCTGGGTGTTTGCACAGGCCGCCTGTCGTGGCCCGGCAAAGGGAACGGCCCCCGGAGCGGGAGGCTTCGGGGACCGTTCTGGCTTGCTGTGCGGTTATTCGGACTTCGTCAGCGGTAATCGCGGCCGAAGTCGTAGTCGTCCAGCGGGACCGCTGCGCCCGTTCCGGTGCCGAAGACGTCCGGCGTGTAGTAGCCGTCGTCGTAGGACGGGATGGCGTAGGCCGCGGCCCGTGCTTCCTCCGTCGGCTGCACCTGGATGTTCCGGTACCGGTTGATGCCGGTGCCGGCCGGGATCAGCTTGCCGATGATGACGTTTTCCTTCAGACCGATGAGCTTGTCCGAACGGCCGTTGATGGCCGCGTCGGTCAGGACCCTCGTCGTCTCCTGGAACGACGCCGCCGAGAGCCACGAGTCCGTCGCGAGCGACGCCTTCGTGATGCCCATCAGGACCGGGCGGCCGGCTGCCGGCTCGCCGCCCTCGGCGACCACGGCGCGGTTGCCGGACTCGAATTCCGCGCGCTCGACCAGCGAGCCCGGCAGGAATTCCGTCGCGCCGGAGTCGATGATCGTGACTCGACGCAGCATCTGGCGGACGATGACCTCGATGTGCTTGTCGTGGATCGCCACGCCCTGGGCCCGGTAGACCTTCTGGACCTCCTGCACCAGGTGCAACTGGGCCTCGCGCGGGCCCATGACGCGGAGCACCTCGTGCGGGTCGGGCGTGCCCTCCAGCAACTGCTGGCCGACGGCCACGTGGTCGCCGTCCTGCAGTGGGCCGGTGGCCGTGTTGGCCAGGCGCTGGCGCTTCGACAGCTTCTCGAAGATGATCTCCTCGGACCCGTCGTCCGGGATGAGGGTGATCTTCCAGAAGCGGTCGCCGTCCTCGATGCGCACGCGGCCGTCGACGTCCGCGATGGGCGCCTTGCCCTTCGGCACGCGGGCCTCGAACAGCTCCTGCACGCGGGGCAGACCCGTCGTGATGTCGTCGCCGGCCACACCACCCTGGTGGAAGGTGCGCATGGTGAGCTGCGTGCCGGGCTCACCGATCGACTGGGCGGCCACGATGCCGACCGCCTCGCCGACGTCGACCAGCTTGCCGGTCGCCATCGAGCGGCCGTAGCAGGACGCGCACACGCCGACCGCCGACTCGCAGGTCAGCACCGAGCGGACCTTCACCCTGGTGACGCCCGCCTCGACGAGGGTCGCCAGGGCCGGGTCGCCGAGGTCGTCGCCGCGGTTGAGCACGAGGTTGCCGTTGGCGTCGGTGATGTCGTCGGCCAGCGTCCGCGCGTACACGGAGGTCTGCGCGAACTCGGCCAGGCCGACCTTGTCGCCCAGCTTCTCGCCCACGGTCATGTTCACGCCGCGGGTGGTGCCGCAGTCGACCTCGCGGATGATGACGTCCTGCGACACGTCCACCAGACGACGGGTCAGGTAGCCCGAGTCGGCGGTGCGCAGCGCGGTGTCGGCCAGGCCCTTGCGGGCGCCGTGCGTGGCGATGAAGTACTCCAGCACCGACAAGCCCTCGCGGAACGAGTTCTTGATCGGGCGCGGGATGTACTCGCCCTTCGGGTTCGTCACCAGACCGCGCATACCGGCCAGCGAGCGGACCTGGGTCATGTTGCCCGCCGCCCCGGACTTCACGATCATGCGGATCGAGTTGTCCTCGGGGAAGTTGGCCTCCATCACCTCGGCGACCTCTTCCGTCGCCTTGGTCCACACCTTGACCAGCTCGTTGTTGCGCTCGATGTAGGAGAGCTGACCGCGCTGGTAGCGCTTCTCCACCGCGTCGGCGAGCTTCTCGTACTCGTCCAGGATGCCCTGCTTGGCCTCCGGCACGAGCACGTCGGAGATCGCGACCGTGACACCCGACCGGGTGGCCCAGTAGAAGCCGGCGTCCTTCAGCTTGTCCAGCGTCCGGGCGACGGTGACCATCGGGTACCGCTCGGCGAGGTCGTTGATGACCGTGGCCTGCCGCTTCTTGGGCATGACCTCGTTCAGGAACGGGTAGTCCTGCGGCAGGACCTCGTTGAACAGCACGCGGCCGAGGGTGGTCTTGGCCAGCCACGGCTGACCGGGCTCCCAGCCCTCCGGCTCCTGGCCCTTCGGCGGGTTCTTGTCGTTGATCCGGATCTTGACCATCGCCTGGAGGCCCAGGACCTTGCGGTCGAACGCCATCAGCGCCTCGGCGGGCGACGAGTACGCCAGGCCCTCGCCGATGTCGCCTTCCTTGTGCCTGGTCAGGTGGTACAGGCCGGTCACCATGTCCAGTCGCGGCATGGCCAGCGGCTTGCCCGACGCGGGCGAGAGGATGTTGTTCGACGACAGCATCAGCACGCGCGCCTCGGCCTGCGCCTCGGCGGACAGCGGCAGGTGGACCGCCATCTGGTCACCGTCGAAGTCGGCGTTGAACGCTTCACAGACCAGCGGGTGGAGCTGGATGGCCTTGCCCTCGACGAGCTGCGGCTCGAAGGCCTGGATGCCGAGGCGGTGCAGCGTGGGCGCGCGGTTGAGCAGCACCGGGTGCTCGGTGATGACCTCTTCCAGCACGTCCCACACGGCCGGGCGGGCGCGCTCGACCATCCGCTTGGCGGACTTGATGTTCTGCGCGTGGTTGAGGTCCACCAGCCGCTTCATCACGAACGGCTTGAACAGCTCCAGCGCCATCTGCTTGGGCAGGCCGCACTGGTGCAGCTTGAGCTGCGGGCCGACCACGATGACCGAACGGCCGGAGTAGTCGACGCGCTTGCCGAGCAGGTTCTGGCGGAACCGGCCCTGCTTGCCCTTCAGCAGGTCGGACAGCGACTTCAGCGGCCGGTTGCCCGGACCCGTCACCGGACGACCGCGGCGGCCGTTGTCGAACAGCGCGTCGACGGCCTCCTGGAGCATCCGCTTCTCGTTGTTGACGATGATCTCGGGCGCGCCGAGGTCGATCAGCCGCTTGAGGCGGTTGTTCCGGTTGATCACCCGGCGGTACAGGTCGTTCAGGTCGGACGTGGCGAAGCGGCCACCGTCGAGCTGCACCATCGGGCGCAGGTCCGGCGGGATGACCGGGACGCAGTCCAGCACCATGCCCTGCGGGTTGTTGCGGGTCGCCTGGAAGGCGGCCACGACCTTCAGCCGCTTGAGGGCGCGCAGCTTCTTCTGGCCCTTGCCGCTGCGGATCGTCTCGCGCAGCACGTCGGCCTCGGCGTCCACGTCGTAGTCACCCAGCAGCTTCTGGATGGCCTCGGCGCCCATGGCGCCGGTGAAGTAGTCGCCGTAGCGGTCGTACAGCTCGCGGTAGAGCAGCTCGTCCGCGATGAGCTGCGCGCGCTCCAGCTTGGTGAACGTGGACCAGATCTCGTCGAGCCGGTCCAGCTCGCGCTGGGCCCGGTCGCGGAGCTGGCGCATCTCGCGCTCGCCGCCCTCCTTGACCTTGCGGCGGACGTCGGACTTGGCGCCCTCCGCCTCCAGCTCGGCCAGGTCGGCTTCCAGCTTCTGGGCACGCGCCTCCACGTCGGCGTCGCGCTTGTTCTCCACCCGCTTGCGCTCGACCTGCATCTCGTTCTCGAGCGTCGGCAGGTCGTTGTGGCGCAGCTCGGTGTTCACGCCCACGATCACGTAGGCGGCGAAGTAGATGATCTTCTCAAGGTCCTTGGGGGCCAGGTCGAGCAGGTAGCCCAACCGGCTGGGGACGCCCTTGAAGTACCAGATGTGGGTGACCGGGGCGGCCAGTTCGATGTGGCCCATCCGCTCGCGGCGCACCTTGGCGCGGGTCACCTCGACGCCGCAGCGCTCGCAGATGATGCCCTTGAAGCGCACCCGCTTGTACTTGCCGCAGTAGCACTCCCAGTCCCGGGTGGGACCGAAGATCTTCTCGCAGAACAAGCCGTCCTTCTCGGGCTTGAGCGTGCGGTAGTTGATGGTCTCGGGCTTCTTGACCTCGCCGAAGGACCACTGGCGGATGTCGTCCGCGGTCGCGAGACCGATGCGGAGCTCATCGAAGAAGTTGACGTCGAGCACGTCTACTCTCTTCCCCTTTTTTGGATCGGTTGCCCCAGCGGGGCTGGCACAGGAGCTGGTGGCTGGTCACCGCGCGGGACGCGGGAGGCATCCCGCGCGGTGACCGGCGAGGGTCAGTTGACGACGTCGTCCACGGACGGCGACTCGGTCCTCGACAGGTTGATGCCGAGGTTCGCGGCCGCGCGCTCCAGGTCTTCGTCGTCGCCGTCGCGCATCTCGATCGCGGCGCCGTCCGAAGACAGCACCTCGACGTTGAGGCACAGCGACTGGAGCTCCTTGAGCAGCACCTTGAAGGACTCCGGGATACCGGGCTCCGGGATGTTCTCGCCCTTGACGATGGCCTCGTACACCTTCACGCGGCCGAGCACGTCGTCGGACTTGATGGTGAGCAGTTCCTGGAGCGTGTAGGCGGCGCCGTAGGCCTGCATGGCCCAGCACTCCATCTCACCGAAGCGCTGGCCGCCGAACTGCGCCTTGCCGCCCAGCGGCTGCTGGGTGATCATCGAGTACGGGCCGGTGGACCGGGCGTGGATCTTGTCGTCCACCAGGTGCAGCAGCTTCAGGATGTACATGTAGCCGACCGACACCGGGAACGGGTACGGCTCGCCGCTGCGCCCGTCGAAGAGCTGCGCCTTGCCGTTCTCCTTGACCATCCGCTCGCCGTCGCGGTTGGGGACCGTCGAGCCCAGCAGGCCCGTGATCTCGTCCTCGCGCGCGCCGTCGAACACCGGGGTGGCGGTCTTCGTGCCGGGCTCCACCTCGTACAGGTCGCCGGGCAGGTTCTTCGCCCAGTCCGGGTCGCCGTTGATGCTCCAGCCCTGCTTGGCGATCCACCCGAGGTGGGTCTCCAGCACCTGGCCGATGTTCATCCGGCGCGGGACGCCGTGCGTGTTCAGCACGATGTCCACCGGCGTGCCGTCCTCCAGGAACGGCATGTCCTCGACGGGGAGGATCTTGCCGATGACGCCCTTGTTGCCGTGGCGGCCGGCGAGCTTGTCGCCGTCCTGGATCTTGCGCTTCTGCGCCACGTAGACGCGGACCAGCTCGTTCACGCCCGGGGGCAGCTCGTCGTCGTCCTCACGGCTGAACACGCGGATGCCGATGACCTTGCCGTACTCGCCGTGCGGCACCTTCAGCGACGTGTCGCGCACCTCGCGGGCCTTCTCGCCGAAGATCGCGCGCAGCAGGCGCTCCTCCGGGGTCAGCTCCGTCTCGCCCTTCGGCGTGACCTTGCCGACCAGGATGTCGCCCGGCTGGACCTCGGCGCCGATGCGGATGATGCCCCGCTCGTCCAGGTCGGCCAGGACCTCCTCGGAGACGTTCGGGATGTCCCGGGTGATCTCCTCGGCGCCCAGCTTGGTGTCCCGCGCGTCGATCTCGTGCTCCTCGATGTGGATCGAGGTCAGGACGTCGTCCTGGACGAGGCGCTGCGACAGGATGATCGCGTCCTCGTAGTTGTGGCCCTCCCACGGCATGATCGCGACGAGCAGGTTCTTGCCCAGCGCCATCTCGCCGTGCTCGGTGCACGGCCCGTCCGCGAGGACCTGGCCCTCCCGCACCCGGTCGCCCTCGTTCACGATGGGCTTCTGGTTGATGCAGGTGCCCTGGTTGCTGCGGCGGAACTTGTGCAGCCCGTAGGTCTGCCGGGAGCCGTCGTCGGCCATGACCGTGACGTAGTCGGCGGAGATCTCCTCCACCACGCCCGTCTTCTTGGCCACCACGACGTCACCGGCGTCGACCGCGGCGCGCAGCTCCATGCCGGTGCCGACCAGCGGCGACTCGCTGCGCAGCAGCGGCACCGCCTGGCGCTGCATGTTCGCGCCCATCAGCGCGCGGTTCGCGTCGTCGTGCTCCAGGAACGGGATCATCGCGGTCGCGGCGGACACCATCTGCCGCGGCGACACGTCCATGTAGTCGACGTCGAGCGGGTCGATCTGCTCGACCTCGCCGCCCTTCTTGCGGACCAGGACCTTGGCTTCCAGGAAGTTGCCCTCGTCGTCGATCTTGGCGTTGGCCTGCGCCTTGACGTAGCGGTCTTCCTCGTCCGCCGTCAGGTAGTCGATCTGGTCGGTGACCCGGCCGTCGATGACCTTGCGGTACGGCGTCTCGATGAAGCCGAACGGGTTGACCCGGCCGTAGCTCGACAGCGAGCCGATGAGGCCGATGTTCGGGCCTTCCGGCGTCTCGATCGGGCACATGCGGCCGTAGTGCGACGGGTGGACGTCGCGGACCTCCATGCCGGCCCGTTCCCGGGACAGACCGCCGGGGCCCAGGGCCGACAGGCGGCGCTTGTGGGTCAGGCCCGCGAGCGGGTTCGTCTGGTCCATGAACTGCGAGAGCTGCGAGGTGCCGAAGAACTCCTTGATCGCCGCCACCACCGGGCGGATGTTGATCAGGGTCTGCGGCGTGATGGCCTCGACGTCCTGGGTCGTCATGCGCTCGCGCACGACGCGCTCCATGCGGGACAGGCCGACCCGGATCTGGTTCTGGATCAGCTCGCCGACCGTGCGCAGCCGCCGGTTGCCGAAGTGGTCGATGTCGTCCACCTCGACCGGGACCTCGGTCTCGCCCGGCTTCATCGTGGTCTCACCGGCGTGCAGGCGGACCAGGTACTCGATCGTCGTGACGATGTCGTCCTCGGTCAGCACACCCGTGGAGATCGGGAGGTCCAGGCCCAGCTTCTTGTTGACCTTGTAGCGGCCCACCTTGGCCAGGTCGTAGCGCTTGTCCTTGAAGAACAGGTTCTCCAGCAGGGCCTGCGCGGACTCCTTCGTCGGCGGCTCGCCCGGACGCAGCTTGCGGTAGATGTCGAGCAGCGCTTCGTCGGTGCCCGCGGTGTGGTCCTTCTCCAGCGTCGTCAGCAGCGTCTCGGAGAACGAGAACCGCTCGCGGATCTGCTCGGTGCTCCAACCCAGCGCCTTCAGCAGCACCGTCACCGGCTGGCGGCGCTTGCGGTCGATGCGGACGCCGACGGTGTCGCGCTTGTCGACGTCGAACTCCAGCCAGGCACCCCGGGACGGGATGATCTTGACGCTGAAGACGTCCTTGTCGGTCGTCTTGTCGATCGCGGTGTCGTAGTAGACACCCGGCGAGCGGACGAGCTGGGAGACCACGACCCGCTCGGTGCCGTTGATGATGAACGTGCCCTTGTCGGTCATCATCGGGAAGTCACCCATGAACACCGTCTGGCTCTTGATCTCGCCAGTGGTGTGGTTGGTGAACTCCGCCGTGACGAACAACGGGGCGGCGTACGTCATGTCCTTGTCCTTGCACTCCTCGGTCGAGGCCTTGACCTCGTCGAAGCGCGGGTCGGAGAAGGAGAGCGACATCGAGCCGGAGAAGTCCTCGATCGGCGAGATCTCGTTGAGCACCTCTTCGAGACCGCCCGTCGGCGTCTCGTCACCTTCGTCGACGCGGCGCTGGAACCACGCCTCGTCGCCGGTGAGCCATTCGAAGGACTGGATCTGCAGGTCGAGCAGGTTGGGCGTCTGAAGCGGTTCGTGGATCTTCGCGAATGAAACCCGCTTGGGCGCTCCGGGGATCCCCGACGTGGAGTTGGTCGCAGCAGTGGCCTTGGTCGCGCGAGAGATCGCCAAGATGCGTCCTTCCAGGGACAGGTAGCTGGCTAGCAGCGGGCTAGCACGGCTGTCAAGGGTGCGGCGATGCCCGGCAATCCAGCTCTCGGCGAAGGGCAAACGGAAAGAGGGCAGCGCAAAGGGGCAGTCTAGCCACGCGCATGCCAACTGTCGAGAGGCACCTGGAAGGACCTTTCTCGTCGTCACCGACAGAGTGACCCTGCCGACGCCCACAGTCAAGATGCCACGCGGCGATCACCCTCGTGGCGCAAGCGAGGCTTACTCGGCGTTATCGCCGTGACCTGCGGAATTACACGGTTGTGGGCCACCGTGAACTGTTGGCGGGTGTTCGTCGTCCGAAGGGAGAACCCCGCGATTCCGTTCGGTTACCTTCGTAAAAGTGTGGCGGAGATCACTGTACGTGATGGTTGCCGGCGGCCCGTTCAGTCCACAACGGACCCCTTGGGCCGAGGTGAGGGCTTGATCGCGTTGGGGTTGGCAGCCGCATGCCCGTTGCGCGAGCCACCGCACGCCCGAGGCTGGCGCGAGCACCGCGTACCCGAGGCCGGCGCGAGCACCGCAGCTAGAAGCTTGCGCGAGCACAAAGAGGGGCCTCGTGTTCTCCCCGTATGGCCTGCCCGCAGGGCTACCGCGCTTGTCCAGGGAGCGCAAGCACGCTTTTCGCTTGCGCTCCCTGGACAAGGGTGGTGGTCTTTGACAGGTCATACGGGGAGAACACGACGCCTTGCCCTTCCTCCCCGGAGGCCTGCCCAGCGGCGAGCGCCCGCTTTTGATCTTTGGTCTTGAGGCGGTCGCGATCGCGCTTCGACGAAGAGCTACAAGCGTCCTCGCCGGACAGGCAGGCCGCCAAGGATGATCACAAGGGCAGGACTCGGGCGTCGTGCCATCCCCGTATGGCCTGGTCAAAGACCACCACCCTTGGGTGGGGAGCGCAAGCGGAAAGCGTGCTTGCGCTCCCCACCCAAGCGCGGTTGCCCTGCGGGCAGGCCATACGGGGATGACACGCAGCCCACCGACAGGTGTGCGCGGCTGCGCGCGCCACGGCAAGCGCGAAGCGCGCAACGGCAAGAGCGAAGCGCGCAACGGCAAGAGCGCGAAGCGCGCCACGGCTCAGAGCACGGAGCGCGCCAAGGGCGAGAGCGTGAAGCTCGCGTTTCGGCGTTGGGTTAGGGCTGAGGGCGATGGGCTTCGGGTGTGGGTTAGTTGCACTTGGCCAGTTCGGCGGACTGGTCGCCGGTGGGGCCGAACATTTCCATGTTGTCGACCTTCCAGCGGCCGTCTGTCTTCTGGGCGCCTGCCCTCATCATGGCGATGCCGCCGCCGCTTTGGCCGTCCGTCGTCCTCGTTGTGACCTGGTCCAGGAACAGCAGGACGGTTGCCCGGTCGTTGTCGAGGGCGGTGACGCCGCTGGACACCGCCTTCACCGTGACCACCAGCTTCTGTTCCGGGGCCAGCGTCTTCACGGGGCCGAAGATGGCGTTGTACTGGCACTTCGCCTTGCCCATGAGGAGTTCGTTGGCGGCCTTCTCGGTCGAACCCACGTCGGCGAAGTTGTACGAGAAGGCCTTTTCGACGGCCTCTCGCACCTGGCCTGACACCTCGGTCGTCCCGGCGCTGTCCACCAGGGCCTCGTTGTGTTGCGTCTCGCCGTGTGCCCGGCCTTGCAGCCACACGCCCAGGCCCACCAGCACGGCCGCTAGCACGACCAGCGCGATGGGTAGCGAAGTGCTGGTCGTGGCGGTGGGCTCGGTCGGCTTGGGGGCCCTGCGTTCGGTCAGGACGCTCGTGCCGACGGTCTGCCCCGTCCGCTTTCGGCGGCCGGTGGGGCGGGGTTTCGGGGTCGGGGTCGGGCTCGGCTTGTCGGCCACGTCCTCCACGAAGGGGGACGGGGTGAGGTCCTGGGTCGGAGTGTCCTGGACCGGGGTGTCGTGGACGGCGGTGTCCTGGGCCGAAGTGTCTTGGACCGAGGACTCGGTCGGGGTGGGGTCCGGTGTCCGCAGGTCCGGGCGTTTGCGGAGGCCGGCGACCCGGGGGCGGCCGGTCGGCGGGGACGGGACTGGGCGGCGGCGGGTGGGTGGCATGGGTTTGGTCCGATCCTCGGTCACGCGCCGCCGGCCGCTACCGGCCCCAGTGCGCTGAGCTTCCAGCCGG
Source organism: Actinosynnema sp. CS-041913 (assembly GCF_050942485.1). Classification (NCBI taxonomy): domain Bacteria; kingdom Bacillati; phylum Actinomycetota; class Actinomycetes; order Pseudonocardiales; family Pseudonocardiaceae; genus Actinosynnema; species Actinosynnema sp. CS-041913. The sequence continues at coordinate 8,698,766 of NZ_CP192037.1, forward strand.
CGTCGGTGCGGGTCAGGTCGGTCTGGTACCGGTTGACCTTCTTCACCGACTGGCCGCTGTCCGGGGTCACCGTCGTCTCGACCACGGCTATCAGGTGGGCCTTGCCCGCCCTCGCGTCCAGGTCGGTGACCGCCGCGTCGAGCACCCGGCTGACGGTGACCGTCTTGGCGTCCTCGATCTGCTTCTTACGACCGTCGCGGCTCGACTCGATCTCCGTGCGCAGGTCGCCGGTGGACGAGTCGAGCCAGCGGTTCAGGTCCTCGTCCACCTTCTTGTAGTCCAGGGTCGTGAAGTTCGCTAGGCCGACCCGGCCCACCCGCAGCACCTCTTCGCGTTCCCGGGAGAACTCCACCGAGTCGTTGGTCGTGGAGTTCAACCAGGACACGCCGGCCCAGATCGCGTAGCCCGCGGCCAGCACGACCAGGACCGCCGTGATCGGCAGGAAATAACGTCGCACGGTGTCCTCCAACTCAGCCCGGCAGTCCGAGTAGCTGTCCCAGGCTGGTCAGCACGGGCGCCTCGGGCCGCTGCCCGGACGGCTCCCGGCCGGGCTGGGACGTCTCGTTGCCGGTCGGCGTCGTGGGTGTGCCGCCGTAGGGCGCGTTCTGCGCACCGCGCACGGCGGTGGCGCTGCCCCGGGCCAGCGCGCAGTACGCCTGGGTGTTGAGCTGCACGGGGCTGGTGTCGGTGCCCTGGCGGATCTTGGTCCCCTCGTAGCCCACGGTGCACGGGGGCGGGTCGAAGACGTTGACGGCCAAGCCGAAGTGGGCGCCGGTGCCGTCGCCCTTCGCCACGCTGAACCCCCCGCCCACGGCGATGGGGTAGGTCACCGCGATCTGCTCCAGGCCGTCCAGCCTGGTCACCAGGATGTTGCCGGTGGTCAGCAGGTTCGCCATGACCACGCCCAGGTTGGGCCCGGACTCCCGGAGCAGCGCGGAGAGCTGTTCGGCCGCCTGGGGTGAGATGCCGATCAGCCGGCGCAGGTCGCCGTCGGAGTTCTTCAGCTCCTCGGCCAGCGCCTTCAAATCCGTGCTGAACGACCGGATCGCGCTGCCCTGGGTCGCCTGGGTGTTGAGCACGATCAGGCCGTCGTTGATCAACGCCTTGGTCTGCGGCAGGTGCTGCGTGGCGGCCTGGGTGAACGTGCGCGTGTTGTCCAGGAGCACCTGGAGGTCGGGGCCGGTCTGGTTGAACGCCTTGTCCAGCTCGTCCACGACGGTGCGCAGCGAGTCGGTCGGGACGGACTTGGCGAACGCGTCCAGGTTGGTCAGCAGGCCGTCGACCGGGGGCGGGGTCTTGGTCGCGGACTTCGGGATGACCGAGCCGGCCGCCAGGTACGGGCCGTCCTCGCCGCGCGGGCGCAGGTCGACGAACTGCTCGCCCACCGCCGAGCGGTTCGCGACCACGGCCTCCAGGTCGGCCGGGATGCGGGGCGCGCTGGGGTCGATGTCCAGGTCGACGTCCAGGCCGTCGGAGGTCAGGCGCATCTCGCCGACCCGGCCGACCGCGACACCCCGGTACGTGACCTCGGCGTTGGTGAACACCCCGCCGGAGTCGGCGAGTTGCAGGGTCACCACGTAGCCGGACGCGCCGAACACCCGCCCCAGGCCCACGTACCGGGCGCCCACGTAGCTCACGCCCACCAGCGCGACCAGCACGAACACGCCGATCTGCAGCTTGACCTTGCCGGGGATCACCGCCGACCACCTCCCAGCAGCCCGCCCAGCAGGTCACCGAGGCCGGTGCCGCCGCCCACGCCGGGCAGCGGCAGGTTGGGCAGCGGCAGCGGCAGGGACGGCGCGTTGCCGTCGATGCCTGGCAGCGTCGGCAGCGGGCTCTGCCGCGACCGGCCCAGGTTGTCCACGATGGCGCCCAGGTTCAGGTCCACGTCGGCGTACAGGTTGGTGTAGTCGCCCTTGATGCCGTCGACCGCCGAGTCCGGGAACGGGTAGGTCAGCAGCAGCTCGAACGCGTTCGGCAGGTTCGTGCCCGCCTCGACCAGCTTCTGCAACGTCGGTGCCAGCGCCTTCAGGTCGGCCACGATGTCGTCCTTCGACCGGTTCACCGTGTCCACGGCGACGTCGGACAGGGCGTCCAGCGACTGGAGCAGGGTCACCAACTGGGCGCGCTGCTCGCTGAGCACCTTCAGGCCGGGCTCCAACCCGTCCAGCACGCCGGTGATCTGCGCGCGCTGCGCGTTGAGCGTCCCGCCGAGCCGGTTGATGCCGTCCAGGGCCCTGGTGATCTCGGTCTTGTGCTCGTCCAGCTCGCCGACCAGCGTGTTCAGGTTGGCCAGCAGCGAGCGGATCTCCGGCTCGTTGCCCTCCAGGGCGGCGTTCAGCTCGCGGCTGATGTTCTGGAGTTGGGCGATGCCGCCGCCGTTGAGCAGCATGGACAGCGCGCCGAAGACCTCTTCCACCTCGGGGTTGCGGTTGGTCCGCTCCACCGGGATGGTCGCGCCGTCGGCGAGCGTGCCCTCCTCGCGGCCCTCGGCGGGCTTGGCCAGCTCCACGTACTTCTCGCCGAGCAGCGCGGACTGGCGCAGCTTGGCGATCGCGTTCGCGGGCAGCCGGACACCGCCGTTGACCAGCACGGTCACCTCGGCGGTCCAGCCGTCGGCGGCCAGGTCGATCCGGTCCACGCGGCCCACCGGCACGTCATCGACCTTCACGCCGGCCTGCGGCACGAGGTCCAGGACGTCCTTGAACTGGACTTTCACCGAGTACGGGTGGTCGCCCACGTCCGCGCCGCCGGGCAGCGGCATGTTGTAGACGCCGTCGAAGCCGCCCGCGCCGCAGCCGGCCAGGAGCAGCCCGGCGGACGCCAGCAGGGCGAGTCGTCTGATCGTCACCGGGGCACCCCCGCGAGCGGCAGGGGCAACGGCACCTTGCCCTGGGACAGGTCGCCGATCACCTCGGCGGGCGTCTTCAACGGCACCGCGCCGGACAGGATCGGCTCAAGCTGCGCGCACGCCTGGGACAGCGGCAACGGCACCCTGCCCGGCTCCACGGACTGCATCAGCTTGCAGACCAGCACGATCGGCGGCTGGTTCAGCTCGTTGATGTCGGCCCGGGTGTCGAGCGTGCCGGACGCCGCGTTGTACGCGTTCTGCAGGTTGCCCAGCGCGAGCGGGGCCACGTCCAGCGTCTCGGCCAGCGCCGCCCGCTGGTCCACCAGCACCTGCGTGATGCCGGTCAGCTTGTCCACGTTGGACTTGATCACCGCGCGGTTGTCGTTGATGAAGCCCTGCACCTGACCCAGTGCGGTGGCCAGCTCGGTCAGCGCGCCCGCCAGGTTCTCCCGCTCGTCGGCGAGGAACCCGGCGACCTCGGCGAGCTGCCGGTTGAAGTCGCGGACCTGGCTGTCGTTCGCGGCCAGCATGCCGGTGAACTTCTGGAGGTTGTCCACGGTGCCGAACAGGTCGTCCTTCGAGCCGGACAGCGTGCGGGTGGCGTCGCCGAGCTGCTTGATGGTGTCGCCGAGCGCCTGGCCGTTGCCGTCGAGGTTCTTCGCCGCCGCGTCGAGCAGGTCCGACAGCGCTCCGTCCTTGTTCGCGCCGTTCGGGCCGAGCGCGGTGGTCAGCTTGTCGAGGCTCGCGTACAGCTCGTCCAGCTCGACCGGGGTCGCGGTGCGCTCGCGCGGGATCATCGCGTTGTCGCCCATGGTCTGCCCACCGGTGTACACGGGGGCAAGCTGCACGTACCGGTCGGACACCACGCTCGGCGCGACCACGACGGCTTGGGCGTCCGCGGGCACCTCGACCGTGCGGTCGATCGACATGGTGACCCTGACCAGCTCGCCCTGCGGCTCGACGTCCTCGATCGACCCGATCCGCACGCCGAGCACCCGCACGTCCGAGCCGGGGTAGACACCCACCGCCGCGCCGAACAGCGCGGTCACCTTGCGGCTGTTCACCCCGGAGAACGCCCACCACATCGCCGCCGCGGCGACGAGCGCGAGCACGCACGCGATCGCCAGGGCCCGTCCGAGGCCACGTCCCACGCGACTGGTCGCCGTCACTTCCCACCCCCGGAAGGAGCCGAGCGCTGCACGCCGGGGGGCAGGCAGCCCTCTTCGTTGAAGCCGACCACGCCCAGGTTCACCGCGGGCGGCAGCAGGCCGCAGATGTAGACGTCGAACCACCGGCCGTTGCCCAGCGTGTTCGCGAAGACCCGGTAGAACGGGGCCATCAGCGCCAGGCCGCGGCTGAGCGTGTCCTGGTTGCGCTGCAACATCGTGGCCACCCGGTCGAGCTGCTCCAGCGCGGGCTTGAGCTGCGCGTTGTTGTCCGCGACCAGGCCGGACAGCTCCTTGGACAGCTCCCGGGTGCCGGTGAGCAGCGCGCCGATCGCGTCCTTGCGCTTGCGCAGCTCGCCGAGCAGCAGGTTGCCGTCGGCCAGCAGCTTCTCGAACTGCTCGTTGCGGTCGGACAGGGTCTGGGTGATCTGCTTGGTGTTGGCCAGCAGCTCCGCGAGCTGCTCGTCGCGCGACGAGATCGTCTTCGACAGCGCGGACAGGCCGTCCAACGCGCCGCGGACGCTGCCCGCCGAGCCCTCGAAGGTCTCCGACAGCACCTGGAAGCTGTCCGCGAGCTGCTTGGTGTCGATCTGGCCGACCGTGGACGCGAGGCCGTTGAACGCCTCCTGCACGTCGTACGGGGACAGCGTGCGGTCGCGCGGGATCGGGTCGCCGGGGTCCAGCGGCTGCGAGCCCTGCGGGTCCAGCGCCAGGAACTTCTGGCCGAGCAGGGTCTTGATGCGGATGGTCGCCGTCGACCGGTCGCCCACCCAGGCGTCCTTCACCCGGAACGACACCAGCACCTTGTCGCCGGCCAGCTCCACCTTGGTGACCTTGCCGACCTTCACGCCCGCGACCCGCACCTCGTTCGCCGGGACCAGGCCCGCGGCCTCGGTGAACTCCGCCGAGTACGTGGTGCCGCCGCTGATGATCGGCAGGTCGTCGGAGTAGAAGGCGGCGAGCAGCAGCAGCGCGATCACGGTCAGGCCGACCGCGCCGACCGTGACGGGGTTCCGCTCTCTTCTCACGGGCGACACCTCGATTGCGTGACCGGCAGCGCCGTGATCGGGATCGGGTCGTTGATCACCGGCGGGACGGCGACCTGCCCGGTGGCCTCGCAGAGGAAGAAGTTGAACCAGGAGCCGTAGGACGCGGTGCGCGCCATGGCCTCGATCTTGTTCGGCAGGCGCTGGATGACGCCCTCCACGATCGCCTCGTTGTCGGCCAGCGTCCGCGACACCAGGCCGAGGTTCGCGATGTCGTCCTTGAGCGGCTGCCGAGCCTCGTCGAGCAGACCCGCCGTGGTGTTGGTCAGGTCGCCCAGCGCGCTGATCGCCTCGCCGATCGGCTGCCGGTCGCCCGCCAGCCCCGTCGTCAGCTCCTGGAGCGTCGTGACCAGCGTCGACACCTGGTCGGTACGGCTGTTCACGGTGTCCAGCACGGCGTTCAGGTTGTCGATGACCTCGCCGATCACCTGGTCGCGCGCGGCCAGCGTCGAGGTCAGCGACGCGGTGTGCCGGAGCAGGCTGTCGATCGTGCCGCCCTCGCCCTGCAGGACCTGGATGATCTCGCTGGAGAGCTGGTTGACGTCCTCCGGGTTCAGCGCCTGGAACAGCGGCTTGAAGCCGTTGAACAGCACGGTCAGGTCCAGCGCGGGTTTGGTGCGCTCCAGCGGGATCACGTCGCCCGCCCGCAGCGCGGACGAGTCGCCCACGCCGTGCTCCAGCGCGATGTACCGCTGGCCCACCAGGTTGCGGTACTTGATGGTCGCGGTCACCGAGGCGGGCAGGGTGCGCTCGCCGTCGATGGAGAACTCGACCTCGGCGATCCGGCGGTCCACCACCGCGATGCCCTCGACCTGGCCGACCCGGACGCCCGCGATGCGGACGTCGTCGCCCTCGTTGAGGGCCGTCACGTCGGTGAACCGGGCGGTGAACGTGGTGGCGCCGTTGAAGTTCACGTTCGAGATGGTCACCGCGAGCATCGTCGTCGCGAGGATCGTGACGGCGGCGAAGATCGCCAGCTTGACCAGCGGCGCGACCAGGGACCTCACACCGTCACCTCCGCTCCCCGGTACAGCGGCCCCAGCAGCAACGCCGTGAAGCTCGGCATCTCCGACTTCCGGACACCGAACTGGGGCGCGAGCAGCGCGGCCAGGAAGTCCTGCTCCTCCGGCGAGTTCGCCAGGCTGGGCGCCTGGAAACCGCCGACCGACGACGGGGACGTGGTGTCGCCCATCGCGTTGAAGCCGGTGGCGGGCGGCAGCACGCCGTCGTTCGCGACCCGCGCGGGCGGCGGCGGCGTCGAACCGTCCTTGACCGCGCCCTCCGGCGGGTACTGCGGGAACGGGTCCGGCCGCGGCACGATGTCGTAGCAGCGCGGGCCGCGCTTGTCGGCGTACTCCGGCTCGTCCTTGCCCGGCTCGTACTTGCCGCGGTTGGCGGTGATCTCCAGCGTGATGTGCAGGCCCGGCTCGTTCGTGCCCTTGCCGAACACCTGGTCCATGATCGGCTTGAACTCGCTCAGGCCCTTGAGCAGGCACGGGTACTCGGGCGCGTACTCGGCCAGCAGCTCCAGCGTCGGCCGCGACACGTCGGCGAGCTGGATCAGGTTGTTCCTGTTCACCGTGACGAAGCTGGTCAGGTCGACCGACGTGGTGGTCAGCGTGCCGTACATGGCCAGCAGCTTGTCCCGCTGGTCGACCAGCGTGCGGCTGGTGACCGTGGCGTCGCTGAGGGCTTGGACGAGGTCGGGCGCGGCGTCGGCGTAGACGTTCGAGACGTCCGCGAGCCGGCTGATGCCCTCCTTGAGCTTGGGCAGTTGCGGGTTCAGCTCGCCGAGGTAGGCGTCGAGCTGCACCAGCGTCTCGCCGAGCGGCTTGCCCCGGTTGTCCAGCGCCTGCGACATCGCGGTCAGCGTGGTGGCCAGCTTCTCCGGCTGCACGGCCTGGAGCACCGGCAGCAGGTCGTCCAGCACCCGTTCCAGCTCGATGGCGCTGCTGGAGCGGTCCTGCTCGATGACGTCGCCCTCGGCCAGGTGGTCGCCCAGGTCGGGCCGCTGCGGCAGCACGAGGTTCACGTACCGCTCGCCGAACAGCGTCTTGGGCAGCAGCCGCGCCGAGACGTTGCCGGGGATGTGCTCGACCTGGTCGGGGCGCAGCGCCAGCTCCAGCTCGGCGCCGTCGCCGGAGGTGCGGATCTGCTTCACCTCGCCGACGATCATGCCCCGGACCTTCACGTCCGAGTCGACCAGCAACTGGTTGCCGACCCGGTCGGTCTTCAGCGTCACCTTCACGACCTTGGTGAAGGCGTCGTTGTACAGCGCCACGGTGAGGGTGAGGAAGAGGGCGATCACCGCGAGGAACACGACGCCCAGGAGCCGTCGCTTCAGCACCATGCCGCCTCCGCCGAGAAGATGGTCATCCGGCGATCCTCACCGTCGTCGTGGTGCCCCAGATCGCCATGCTGAGGAAGAAGTCCAACAGGCTGGTGGTGACGATCGCGGTGCGCACCGCCCGGCCGACCGCGACGCCCACGCCCGCCGGTCCGCCGCTGGCGCGGTAGCCGTAGTAGCAGTGCGTCAGGATGATCACCACGGCGAAGACGAGCACCTTGCCGAACGACCAGAGCACGTCGACCGGGGGTAGGAAGAGGTTGAAGTAGTGGTCGTAGGTGCCGGCCGACTGCCCGTAGAACTCGACGGTGATTATTCGGGCCGCGAGGTAGGAGGTCAGCAGGCCGATCACGTACAGCGGGATGATCGCGATGAAGCCCGCGATGATCCGGGTGGTGACCAGGAACGGCAGGCTGGGGATGCCCATGACCTCCAGCGCGTCGATCTCCTCCGAGATCCGCATCGCGCCGAGCTGGGCGGTGAACCCGGACCCCACCGTGGCCGACAGCGCCAGACCGGCCACCAGCGGCGCGATCTCGCGGGTGTTGAAGTAGGCCGACACGAAGCCCGCGAACGCGGACGTGCCGATCTGGTTCAACGCGGTGAACCCCTGGAGGCCGACCACGGTGCCGGTGAACACCGACAACCCGACCATCACGCCGATCGTGCCGCCGATGACCGCGAGCGCGCCGGAGCCGAAGCTGACCTCGGCCAGCAGCCGCAGCGTCTCCCGCAGGTAGCGGCGCAGCGTGCGGGGCGTCCAGGCGAGCGCGCGCAGGTAGAACCAGAGCTGGTCGCCGAACGTGTCCAGCAGGGACAGCGGGGCGTTGGCCGCCTTCCGGAACCGGCTGTTGACCGTGGCCATCTCAGCTCCCCTTCGCCGGGACGACCTGCAGGTAGATCGTGGTCAGCACGAAGTTCACGAAGAACAGCAGCAGGAACGTGATGACCACGGCCTGGTTCACCGCGTCGCCCACGCCCTTCGGCCCGCCCGCGGGGTTCAGGCCCCGGTAGGCGGCCACGATGCCCGCGATGAAGCCGAAGATCAGCGCTTTGATCTCGGAGATCCACAGGTCGGGTAGCTGCGCGAGGGCGGAGAAGCTGGCGAGGTACGCGCCGGGCGTGCCGTCCTGGAGGATCACGTTGAAGAAGTAGCCGCCCATCACGCCGACGACGCTGACCATGCCGTTGAGCAGCACGGACACCAGCATCGCGGCGAGCACGCGGGGCACCACCAGGCGCTGGATCGGCGAGACGCCCAGCACCTCCATGGCGTCGATCTCCTCGCGGATCTTCCGCGAGCCGAGGTCGGCGCAGATGGCGGAACCGCCCGCGCCCGCGATCAGCAGGGCGGTCACGATGGGGCTGGCCTGCTGGATGATCGCCAGCACGCTCGCCGCGCCGGTGAACGACTGCGCGCCGATCTGCCGGGTCAGCGAACCGATCTGGAGCGCGATGACCGCGCCGAACGGGATCGACACCAGCGCCGTGGGCAGCACCGTCACGCTGACCACGAACCAGCACTGCTGGATGAACTCGCGCACCTGGAACGGGCGCCGGAACGCGTTGCGGGTGACGTCGATGCCGAGCGCGAACATCCGGCCCGTCTCCCGCAGGGCGCCGACGCCGGGGAAGGTCGCCGGCGAACTCACAGCACGCCCCCCTGCCGAGGCCACGGGCTGGGCGTCTGCCGGGTGCCGGGCACCGTCGCCGCGCCGAGGTCGACCCCGGCCAACACCCGGTAGTGCCGCTGCTCGTCAGGCGTGAGACTGGCGATGATCCCCTGCTGCGCTTCGGGCGGCAGCGTGTGGATGATGCTCATGACCCGGTCCTTGCGCCGCCGGACAGCACCACGGGGAGGCAGACCGGGCGTCGGCTCAAGCTGCGGCACGACCCCGCGCACGTCCTCGTCGGGCGGCCCGTCCGCGTGCCCGGCCTCCTTGTGCGCCAGCTCGGCGGCCATCGTGGCCTGGTCCTTCTCCTCGGACATGCCGATGGGCCCGATCCGCCGCCCGTTGAGGAACTGCTCGACCACCGGCTCGTCACTGGTCAACAGCACTTCCCGGGGCCCGAACATGACCAGTTCACGCCGGAACAACATGCCGAGGTTGTCCGGCACGGTGCGCGCCACCGTGATGTTGTGCGTGACGATCAGAATGGTTGCGTCGATCTGCGAATTGAGGTCGATCAACAACTGCGAGAGATAGGCGGTGCGCACCGGGTCGAGCCCGGAATCGGGCTCGTCGCACAAGATGATCTCCGGGTCCAACACCAGCGCCCGAGCCAACCCGGCGCGCTTGCGCATACCGCCGGAAATCTCCCCGGGTAGTTTCTTCTCGGCCCCGACCAGGCCGACCATCTCCATCTTCTCCAGCACGATCCGCCGGACCTCGGCCTCGGTCTTGCGGGTGTGCTCGCGCAGCGGGAACGCGACGTTGTCGAACAGGTTCATCGACCCGAACAACGCGCCGTCCTGGAAGAGGACGCCGAACAGCTTCCGGATCTCGTACAGCTTGTGCTCGGCACAGCGGACGAGGTCGGTGCCATTGATGGTGATCTTGCCGCGCTCGGGCTTCAGCAATCCGACGAGCGACTTCAAGAAGACCGACTTGCCGGTTCCGGACGGACCGAGCATCACGCTGACCTCGCCCGGCGGCAGGGTGAGCGTGACGTCCCGCCAGATGGTCTGCTTGCCGAAGGACTTGGTCAGGCCCTCGACGACCACCTCGACGCCCATCGCACCTCCAGGTCACCGGCCACCACGCCCGACAGCCCCGCGCAGCAGGACGCCATACCCGTGCAACGAGCCCCGCCTGAAGTGGTTACTCCCCAGTTGGGTTAGCGCCGGTAACGGAAACATAACCTTGAGATCCACCCCACACGGCCCTCCGAAGGGCCCCGGATGGCTCTCCGGGACAGCCACGGCGACAAAGAGAGCGCACCCCGATGAGGTCCCCGACAACGAAGAGGGCGGGCACCCCCGATGGGGTGCCCGCCCTCTTCACGAGCCGTTCAAGCATGCGCCAGGGGCGCGAAGATCACTTGAGCGAGATCTTGGCGCCGGCCGCTTCCAGCTTCTCCTTGGCGGCGTCGGCGACGTCCTTCGCCACGTTCTCCAGCAGCGGCTTCGGAGCGGACTCGACCAGCTCCTTCGCCTCCTTCAGGCCCAGACCCGAGACGACCTCGCGGACGACCTTGATGACCTGGATCTTCTTGTCGCCGGCGCCTTCGAGGACGACGGTGAACTCGTCCTTCTCCTCCTCGGCGGGGGCAGCGCCACCGGCGGCCGGGGCAGCGGCGACGGCGACCGGAGCCGCGGCGGTGACCTCGAAGGTCTCCTCGAAGTCCTTCACGAACTTCGACAGCTCCAGGAGGGTCATCTCCTTGAACGCGTCGAGCAGCTCGTCGGTGCTGAGCTTCGCCATGATCGGCGGTCCTTTCTGTCAACGCCCGAACTGCGGCCGGGACGCGGAGTGTGTCGGGTGATCAGCTTTCGGCCGGAGCGTCGGCCTCGGCGGCGGCAGGCGCCTCCGCGGCCTTCTTCTCCTGGAGGGCAGCGGCCAGGCGGGCGACCTGGGAGGCCGGGGCGTTGAACAGACCCGCGGCCTTGGCCAGGTTGCCCTTCATCGCGCCCGCCAGCTTGGCGAGCAGCACCTCACGGGTCTCGAGGTCCGCGATGGCGGTGACCTCGTCGACCGAGAGCGGGCGGCCGTCCATGAAGCCGCCCTTGATGACCAGGGCCTTGTTGTCCTTCGCGAAGTCACGCAGCGCCTTGGCCGCGTCGACCGGCTCGCCTTCGACAAAGGCGATGGCGGTCGGGCCGACGAGCAGGTCTTCCAGACCCGACACGCCGGCATCCTCAGCGGCCCGCTTGACCAGCGTGTTCTTCGCGACGGTGTACGTGGTGCCCGCGCCGAGAGCGCGACGCAGCGTGGTGAGCTGCGCCATGGAGAGGCCACGGTACTCGGTGACGACAGCGGCCGAGCTACCGCGGAACTTGTCCGTGAGCTCGGCGACGGCCGAGACCTTGCTGGGCTTCGCCATGATCGCCTCCTCTCTGGGCTGTGGGTGACCACCGGCCAACCGAAGAGAAGGCATGAAAAACGCCCCGGCGCACAGCAGCACGGGGCGGACGGGTGCTCGCGCACCCAACGAACCTCGTCCTCCTGCGCGGGCCGTTCGCCAAGCGAACCCTTCGTCCCCGCACCCTGGGGGGAGCGGGAAGACCAGCGGTCTTCGGTGGAACCGCTATTCAGGGTACGGGACGTGTCCCGGCGGCTCCAAATCGGCATGATGTGACCCGTGACCGAAGAGCCACCGAGGAACCCGCCGCCCCCGGACCTGGACCCGGAACAGCTCCGGCAGTTCCAGGAGTTCCAACGGTTCCAGGAGTACCAGCGCTTCCAGCAGACCCAGGGCGTCCAAGCCCTCCCACCGGGCACGTCGACCCCGCCGCCGATCGCACCCCCACCCGCCGCGCCGGCCAAGCCCCTGCGCAAGCCCCTGTGGCTGATCCTGTTGGGCAGCAAGGCGTTCCGGCGGCTGATCTACTTGCTGGTGGTGCTGCTCATCCTGTCGATCGCCTACAACCACTACTTCGGCACGAGCGACGAAAGCGGTGAACCGCGCGCCCAGGGCAACCAGGAGCAGGTGGCCCGGATCCCCAAGACGCCCTGGGGCTTGAACGGCACGATCGGCAGGCTGTACCAGCACGTGGGCCACGACATCGCGGACCAGGGCTGCCTCCTGTTCGCGCGCGACGGCGCGGCGAAGAAGAAGTTCGCCGACGCGATCGGCGCACCCGACTGCGAGTCGGCCATCCACATGTTGAAGAAGCAGGTCACGAACGTCGACCAGTACGAGAAGGCCTACCCCGTGGACACCGGGCAGCAGGTGACCAGGGTCGAGGTCTCCTCCTGCGATCTGGACGTGCGCGGCGGTCCTCGCCTCGGGCGGTTCGTGCTGACGAAGCTGGAGCCGAGCGGCGCGTGGGCGATCACCGACTACGAGGCGCAGCCCGCCGACTGCCGCACCGGCTGACCGCCGGACCGACGGACCCGGGCCAGGCAAGGGAAAAGCCCCTCGGCGGGAGGCCGAGGGGCTTTTCCGCTGAGCGGGAGCCGGGTCAGATCGTGGCTTCGTCGGTCAGCAGGTTGCGCGTGCGGTTCGGGTCTACCGGGATGCCCGGGCCCATCGTGGTGGAGACCGTGACCTTCTTCAGGTAGCGGCCCTTCGCCGCGGACGGCTTGGCGCGCAGGATCTCGTCCAGCGCCGCCGCGTAGTTCTCGACCAGCTTCTCCGAGTCGAACGACACCTTGCCGATCACCAGGTGCAGGTTCGCCTGCTTGTCGACGCGAAAGTTGATCTTGCCGCCCTTGATGTCCACCACGGCCTTCGTGACGTCGGGTGTCACGGTGCCGGTCTTCGGGTTCGGCATCAGGCCGCGCGGGCCGAGGATGCGGGCGATGCGGCCGACCTTCGCCATCTGGTCGGGGGTCGCGATCGCGGCGTCGAAGTCGAGCCAGCCACCCTGGATGCGCTCGATCAGATCCTCGGAGCCGACCGCGTCCGCGCCGGCGGCCTCGGCCTCGGCGGCCTTGTCACCGGTCGCGAAGACGATCACGCGGGCGGTCTTGCCCGTACCGTGCGGCAGGTTCACGGTGCCGCGGACCATCTGGTCGGCCTTGCGGGGGTCGACGCCGAGTCGGATGGCGACCTCGACGGTCGCGTCCAGCTTCACCTTGGACGTTTCCTTGGCGAGCTTGGCGGCCTCCAGCGGCGAGTACAGCCGCTCCCGGTCCACCAGCTCGGCAGCGTTCTTGTACGCCTTGCTGCGCTTCATGCTTCTGTCCTTAACAACAGTTGTGGTGACGAGCCAGCGCGTGGCTCTCCCACGGGTTTCGGGAAAGATCAGCCTTCGACCGTGATGCCCATGGAGCGGGCCGTGCCGGCGATGATCTTCGCGGCCTGGTCGACGTCGTTCGCGTTCAGGTCGACCATCTTGGTCTGCGCGATCTCGCGCACCTGGTCCATGGTCACCTTGGCGACCTTGACGCGGTGCGGCTCGCCGCTGCCCTTCTCGACACCGGCGGCCTTGAGGATCAGCTTCGCGGCCGGCGGGGTCTTGAGCTTGAAGTCGAACGAGCGGTCTTCGTACACGGAGATCTCGACGGGCACGACCGTGCCGCGCTGCGACTCGGTCGCCGCGTTGTACGCCTTGCAGAACTCCATGATGTTGACGCCGTGCTGACCCAGCGCGGGGCCGACGGGCGGCGCGGGGTTCGCGGCCCCGGCCTTGATCTGCAGCTTGATGACCGCTGCGAGCTTCTTCTTCTTGGGTGGCATCTCAGTGCTTCCTCATATTGCGGTGTCCGCGCGCGGCCCTGCCGGCCGCAGCGTGGCTGCCGGCCCCTACGCCAGTAGGGACCGGTCAGATCTTGGAGACCTGGCTGAACGACAGCTCGACCGGAGTCTCGCGGCCGAAGATCGACACCAGGACCTTCAGCTTCTGGCCGTCCGCGTTGACCTCGCTGATCGTCGCGGGCAGCGTGGCGAACGGGCCGTCCATGACGGTGACCGACTCGCCGACCTCGAAGTCGACCTCGACGGCCGTCTTCGTCGGGGTGGAAGAGGCCTTCTTGCCCGCGGCCGGCTTCTCCCGCTCGACCTGGGGCAGCAGGAACTTCAGCACCTCGTCGAGGGTCAGCGGCGACGGCTTCGAGGTCGCGCCGACGAAGCCGGTCACGCCCGGCGTGTTGCGCACCGCGCTCCACGAGGCGTCGTTCAGCTCCATCCGGACCAGGATGTAGCCGGGCAGCACCTTGCGCTGCACCTGCTTGCGCTGGCCGTTCTTGATCTCGGTGACTTCCTCGGTCGGCACCTCGACCTGGAAGATGTAGTCCTCCATGTCGAGCGTCTGGATGCGCGTTTCGAGGTTGGTCTTGACCTTGTTCTCGTAGCCCGCGTACGAGTGCACGACGTACCAGTCGCCGGGCGCGTGCCGCAGGGCCTCGCGCATCTCGGCGGCCGGGTCGGCGGGCTCGGCGTCGATCGGGGTCTCGTCGACGACGGCGGCGGACTCGATGTCGCCACCGGATTCGACGTCACCGCCCGACTCGACATCGCCGCCGGACTCGACGGCACCGGACTCGACGGCGGCGGACTCGATGTCGCCGCCCGACTCGACGTCACCGCCGGACTCGACAGCGGGCGCGGATTCCGCGGTGTCCTCCGTCGCCTCGTCCTGCTCGACGTCCTCGACGCCACCGTCGAGGTCCTGCCCGTCGGTCAGGTCGGTCAGCTCCTGGGCGTCAACGCCGTTCTCGGAGGTCACTGTGGGTCTCGCTTCCTTTCATGCATCACGTGCTCCAGCCGCTGCCCTCGGGCGGCGGCGGGTGTTCGACTCAGGCGAACACCTTGAACACGCCCCAGGCGAAGGCCGAATCCAGGCCGAACACCAACGCCACCATGAAGGCCACGAAGACCAACACGACCGAGGTGTAGGTGATCATCTGCTTGCGGGTCGGCCAGATGACCTTCCGCAGCTCGCTGACCACTTCACGGACGTAGCGGACGATCCTCGCGAAGATGCCCGGCCGCTTCTCCTGGTCACCCCTGGCGCGCGTGGGGCGGCCCTTCTTCTCCTCCGCGGCGTCCGAGTCGGCCTCGGAGGGACGTGCGGCGGAGTCCTTGCGACCCGCCGGGCGCACGGAACCGCGGCGCTCGCGGCGTGCAGCGGCGGTGACCGGCCGGGCCGCGCTCTCGCGCTCTTCCGGCTGGTCCTGCTCGCGGCCCTCGCTCATGCCGTCCTCCGCTCACCATCGCGCTTCGACGCAGGGGCGACAGGACTTGAACCTGCAACCTGCGGTTTTGGAGACCGCTGCTCTGCCAGTTGAGCTACACCCCTTTGGGATCCCACGTGGGGAACCCCTGGCTGAGGACGTCTTGCACCCTCCTCACGTGGCTCGTGAGGCAGCGGCTGGACGTTCCCGGACTCGAAGCATACGGCACCGGGTGCCCCTCCTTCCAACCGGCCCGGTCAGCGAGGGTGCCGGGACCAATCGGATTGTGCCGTCTGCCACGATTGGGGCATGGCCTCACCTGAGACGACCTCCGCCCCCGACACCTCCGCGTTCCCCCGGATCTCGAAGCGGATCGGCGGCATCGCCGAGTCCGCGACGCTCGCGGTGGACGCGAAGGCGAAGGCGCTGAAGGCGGCCGGGCGGCCGGTGATCGGCTTCGGTGCGGGCGAGCCCGACTTCCCGACCCCGGAAGCCATCGTCACCGCTGCCCAGGCCGCGTGCGCGGACCCGAAGAACCACCGCTACACGCCCGCCGCCGGCCTGCCCGAGCTGCGGGAAGCCGTAGCCGCCAAGACGCTGCGCGACTCCGGGTATGTCGTGACCGCCGCGCAGGTGCTGATCACCAACGGCGGCAAGCAGGCGGTGTACCAGGCGTTCGCGACCGTCCTGGACCCCGGTGACGAGGTGCTGCTGCCCGCGCCGTACTGGACCACCTACCCCGAGGCGATCACGCTCGCGGGCGGCGTCCCGGTGCAGGTCACGGCGGACGAGTCGGCCGACTACCTGGTGACGGTGACCCAGCTCGAGGCGGCGCGGACCCCGAAGACCAAGGTCCTGCTGCTCTGCTCGCCCTCCAACCCGACCGGCTCGGTGTACTCCCGCGAGCAGATCACCGCGATCGGCGAGTGGGCGCTGGAGCACGGCCTGTGGGTGATCACGGACGAGATCTACGAGCACCTGGTCTACGACGGCGCCGAGCCGGTGTCGCTGCCGGTCGCCGTGCCCGCGATGGCGGACCGGACGATCGTGCTGAACGGCGTGGCGAAGACCTACGCGATGACCGGCTGGCGGGTGGGCTGGCTGATCGGCCCCGCCGACGTCGTCAAGGCCGCCGCGAACCTCCAGTCGCACCTGACCTCCAACGTGGCGAACGTCTCGCAGCGCGCCGCGCTGGAGGCCGTCTCCGGGCCGCTGGACGCCGCGCACGAGATGCGGGCGGCGTTCGACCGGCGGCGACGCACGATCGTGGACCTGCTGTCGGCGATCCCCGGTGTGGAGTGCCCGACGCCGAAGGGCGCGTTCTACGTGTACCCGTCGGTGAAGGCGCTGATCGGCAAGACGCTGCGCGGCACGGAGATCACCGACACGGTGCAGCTCGCGGCGCTGATCCTGGAGCACGCCGAGGTGGCCGTGGTGCCGGGCGAGGCGTTCGGCACGCCGGGCTACCTGCGGCTCTCCTACGCCCTGGGCGACGACGACCTCAAGACCGGCATCACCCGCATGGCCGACCTGCTGGGCGAGATCCCGCTGTAGCAGCCCCCGGACTTGCCGACCCGCTCCGCGCGAGATCCAGCCGTAGCGGCCCCAGGCCCGCCGACCTGCTGGGCGAGATCAAGCCGAAGCAGCTCCCCAGGCCTGCGGTACGACGCTCCCGCACGAGAAGGCGCCCTCCCGAGGGCGCCTTTTCGTCGTCTTTGGACACGTTCCGGTGAAGACCAGTAACCGGAACGCGGGGCCGCTCGATGGTCCGGTCGTCCGGCTCGCCGAGCCGCATCCCTCAAGGAGCGCCCATGGCCTTACCCCAACCGCCGACGACACACCCCCAGCACGCCGCGCCCGTTCCTCCGCAGAACGGGCTCGGCACGGCCGGTTTCGTGCTCGGCCTGCTCGGCCTGCTGTTCAGCTTCCTGCCCGTGATCGGCCTGGTGGCGTGGCCGCTGGTGATCCTGGGCCTCGTCCTGGGCGCGGTGGGCATCGTGCGCGCGAGCAGCGGGCGGGCGACCAACAAGGGCCTCGCCGTGGCCGGCGTGGTGCTCTCCGCCGCCGGTCTGGTCGTCTGCATCCTGTGGGTGGCCGTGTTCAGCAAGGCCGCGAGCGACGCCAAGGGCACCCTGGACGACCTGGAGCAGGCGGCGAACAAGGAGTCCAGGGTCGTCTACGAGATCAGTGGCGACGCGCCGAAGGCGAGCGTGAGCTACACGACCTACAGCGACGGCGGCAGCACCACGAACAAGGAGGACACCACCAAGCTCCCCTGGACGAAGGAGCTGACCGTGAAGGGCTTCTTCAGCGGCGGCTCGCTGACCGCGATGACCGGGGCCGAGGGCGGCACGGTGACCTGCAAGGTCAAGATCGACGGCGTGGAGAAGAGGTCCGAGACCGCAACCGGACCGTTCGCCCAGGCGACCTGCACGAACTTCTCCTGACGCAACCCCTCCGCAACCCTCCGCAGGGCCACTCGGGCGATCGCCCGGGTGGCCCTCTCCTTGCGGAACGTAATCCCAATGGGTGAACTTCGTAACCCTCGGTAGAACTACACCGATGGACTATTCAGATCAACCGTCCAGCACCCGAGGAGACGACACATGGCGGAGGCCGACCTGCCCGGACCCGACGGCCGCCCCGCGCAGCGGTGGCCCGTGCTCGTCGGGGCGGCGGTGCTGGTGCTGGGCGCGCTGGCGCTGGCGGTGTGGGTCGCCAGACCGGCGGACCAGCCGTCCGTCGTGGTCTACGAGGTGTCGGGCGAGACCCGCCGCGCCACCGTCACCTACTCGACGTTCGACGAGCGGGACAGCCCCACCCGGCAGGTCGAGCTGACCACCTTCCCGTGGTACCGGGAGCTGCGCGTGGACGGTGACGTGAGCGACGGCGTGCTGACCGTGACGATCGGCGCGGAGGGCGGCTCGGTGGCGTGCAAGATCAGCGTCGACGGGGTCGAGCGCAAGGCCGCCACCGCCACCGGACCGCTCACCAGCGCGCTGTGCAACGGCTTCTAGAACGGCGTCAGGACAGGCGGACCCGGGCGGACGCGCCGCCGAGCACCGACTTGCCCTCGAACGAGGCCGTCACGTTGACCTTGAACGTCCCGTCCTCCAAGGCCTTGGTGACCTTCCCGGTCACCTCCACCAGCGCGCCCTCGTCGTCGTCGGGCACCGGCACGGGCCGCCCGAACCGCACGCCGTACTCCACGACGGCGCCGGGGTCGCCCGCCCACTCGGTGACGATCCGGCCGGCCAGGCCCATGGTGAGCATCCCGTGCGCGATGACGCCCGGCAGACCCACCCCGGCGGCGAACCGGTCGCTCCAGTGGATCGGGTTGAAGTCGCCGGACGCGCCGGCGTAGCGGACCAGGTCGGCGCGGGTGATGCGGAGCGACAGCGGCGGCAGCTCGTCGCCGACGGTCACGTCTGCGGCGCGGATCACGCGTCCTCCCCCCGGACCACGAGCGTGCAGCGACCGGTGGTCACGCGCTCGCCCTCGTCGGTGCTGACCTCGGCGCGGATGGCGAGCATGTCGTTGCCCATGCGGGACTGGATGCCGTCCACGTGCAGCTCGACCACCAGCCGGTCGCCGGCCGTGATGGGGCGGTGGTGGGTGAACGTCTGGTCGCCGTGCACCACACGGCTGTAGTCCAGGCCCAGCTCGGGGTCGTCCACCAGCACGTCGTTCGCCTTCAGCGACACGATGATCGCGAACGTGGGCGGCGCGATGACGTCCCGGTAACCCGCCGCGCGGGCGACCTCGGGATCACGGTGCACCGGACTGGTCTCGCCGACCGCGTCGGCGAACTCGCGGATCTTCTCGCGTCCCACTTCGTAGGGCGGCGAGGGCGGGTAGACCCGCCCGATGAACGACTGGTCGAGAGGCACCGGAGCAGGCTACGCGACAAGGCCCGCCCCCTAACCGGGGACGGGCCTCGAACCACACGCCGCGAGAAGACCCGCAACCCTCAGCGAGTCTCCTTGTGCGCCCGATGCGTCTTGCAGTTCGGGCAGAACTTCTTGATCTCCAGCCGATCCGGGTCGTTGCGCCGGTTCTTCCTGGTGATGTAGTTCCGGTGCTTGCACTCCTCGCACGCGAGGGTGATCTTCGGGCGTACGTCGGTTGCAGCCACGGCCTTGCCTTCCTAGAGCACATGGAACCCGAAACCCCAGTACGGGCTTACCGCCTGGCGGGCACAACACCGAGGGACGAAGCCCCTCGGTAACACCACCCCACCGACCAGGTCGACCACCGATCAACGGACAGCCAACCGACGCCGCCGGGGGTTCCAAGGGGGCAAGCCCCCTTGGGCGGGGTCCGGGGGCCGCGCCCCCGGTGTGATGCGGAGCGAGCAGGTCCGCGCGTTCCGCGGACACAGTTCACCCCTCGCGTAGCGGTGGCCGGACTTGAACCGGCGACACAGCGATTATGAGCCGCTTGCTCTACCAACTGAGCTACACCGCTTTACACAACACGGCCGCGATGCCAGTGCACCGCGGCCAAGTCGTGGAGCCCCTTTACGGAATCGAACCGTAGACCTTCTCCTTACCATGGAGACGCTCTGCCGACTGAGCTAAAGGGGCTTGCTCTCTTGTTCTTGCGGAGCGAGGAGAACTCTACACAACGCAAGGGGCGCTTGTGAAATCGGGGGTCCTGCTCAGTGGACCAAGGTGAGCACCGTCTCATCGCGGGCACCCCTGACCTGCACCGTTCGCGCCCGCAGCCACGCCTCGAAGCGCTCCTCGGACAGCGGCCGGGAGATCAGGTAGCCCTGCGCCACGTCGCAGCCCATGGACACGAGCTGGTCCCGCGCGGCGTCGTCCTCGACGCCTTCGGCGACCACGGTGAGGCTCAGCGAGTGGCCCAGCTCGACGATCGACCGCACCACGGCCATGTCGCCGAGGTCGGTGCCCATGCCGAGCACGAAGCTCTTGTCGATCTTCACCTCGTCCACCGGGAGCTGCCGCAGGTAGGCCAGCGACGAGTAGCCGGTGCCGAAGTCGTCCACGGCGAGCACGACGCCCATGGTGTGCAGCCGCCGCAGCACGGGCAGCGCCCGCTCGGGGTCGGCCATCACGCCGGACTCGGTCAGCTCGAAGGTCAGCAGCTCCGGCGGCACGTCGTGCCGGGTCAGCGCCGCCGCCACGCGGTCCGGGAACTCCTCGTCGGCCAGCGTCCGCACGGACAGGTTGACCGCGATGGACATCCGCAGCCCGCGGTCGATCCAGCGGCGGACCCGTTCCAGGGCCTTGTCCATCACGAAGTCGGTCAGCACGTCGACCAGGCCGGTGGCCTCGACGGCGGGCACGAACTCGTCCGGGTCGACGCGGCCGAACTCCGGGTGCTTCCACCGCACCAGCGCTTCCGCGCCGACCACCTGCCTGCTCGGCAGCGCGACCTTCGGCTGGTAGTGCACCGACACCTGGCCGGTCTCCAGCGCCGACCGGAACTGGGTGACGAGCTGGAACCGGCGCAGGAAGATCTGGCCCATGCTCGGCGCGTACGCCCGCAGCGGCTCGCCCTCGCTGGTCGCCCGCACGGCCACGTCGGCGCGCTGGAGCAGGGCGTCCGGGTCGGGGTCCTCGATCTCGCAGTTCGCCGTGGACGCCCAGCCGGCCACCGCGCCCGCCTCGACGGTGAGCCGGTCCACCGGGTACGGCACGGACAGCGCGGCCCGCAGGCGTTCGGCGATCTCCTGGATGCGCTCGGCCTGTCGGTCGAGCAGCAGGGCGGCGAACGCCCCGCCTTCCAGCCGGGCCAGCGGCACCTCGGGGCCGAGTTCGTCGCGCAGCCGGCGGCCGGCCGCGACCACCATCCGGTTGCCCCACGCCTGGCCGAGCGCGTCGGACACGGTGGACAGCACGTCGAGGTCGATCCGCACCACCACCGACGTGCCGGCCTGCCGCATCGGCTCGCTCGCGGCCTCCCGGAGGCCGGGCCGGTTGAGCAGGCCGGTCAGCGGGTCGTGGTAGGCGTCGTGCCGGAGCCGGGCGAGCAGCCGCCGGTTGTCCACGGCGGTCGAGAGGTGGCTGGCGAGCGTGCGGAGAAGCTGGAGGTCGGCCTTGCCGAAGCCGCGCCACCGGCTGAGCCGGTCGTGCACCTCGACCGCGCCGAGTAGCTGGGTCGCGCCGCGCAGCGGCACCACCAGCGCTTCCTGCGCGTCGCGGCGGGACAGCGCCTCGGACACGTCCTCGCCGGCGTCGACGATGCGGCAGTACCGCACCTGCGAGCCGGGCAGTTGCAGGAGTGCGTCCTCACGGAGTTGGCGCGGGTCGTCGCGGCGCATGCCGGGCGGCAGCGGCTCGCCCGCGACCAGCGTGCGCATCGGCGCCTGCGGGTCGGTGCGCAGCCGGAGCACCACGCGGTTGGCGTTGAGCTGCTCGCGGATGCGCTCGGCGATCAACTGCCACTCGTCGTCGTCCTCGGCCTGCCCGTCGCCGCTGTCCGGCGTCGCGCCGCGCGGACCGGTGGCGTGCCGTCCCGAACGGGCGACCCGCAGCGAGACCTCGCTCAGCGCCTCCAGGTCGCGCTGTTCGCGCAACAGCCCGGAGTACGCGAGGTAGATGGCGGTGATACCGGTGAACACGAGGGCGATCAGCAGCCCGCCCCACGGCGCCTTGGTCGCGATCTCGTAGCCCGCCAGGCCGGCGGAGGTGTTCAGCAGCGCCACGACCAGCGTCTGGAGCACCAGCCGCAGGCTCGGCGCGACCCGCATGCCCTTGCCCATCAGCCGCAACGCGGCCAGCCCGAGCACGCTGGCCAGCAGCGGCACCGCGATGGTGCCGAGGAACGCGCCGGCCCAGAACGGCCCGCTGTCGCCGACGAACTGCTTGACGGAGTGGGCGACCGCGAAGGCCACCGATATCTCCATGAACATCAGGCCCGCGTTGTAGACCGCTCGGTCCAGCACTCGCCGACCCAACAGCGTGCCGACGCCCGCGACGACGTGCGCCGCCAGCACCACTTCGAACGGCGCGACCAGCAGGCCGAGCACGAGCGGGATCTCGGTGAACGAGATGGTCCACGCCACGCCGCTGCGCACGTCCACGTTGATGGCCAACTGCTCGGCCAGCAGGAACCCGACCACCAGCAGCGGGCCGGTCAGCAGCAGGTTGCCCGGGTCGGCCCTCGGCAGCCACATCCCGACGGCCAACGCGGACAGTCCACCCGCCACGAGGAGCAGGTAGGCGAACACGCTGAACGCGCGGTTCGTGGACCGGGACGGCGCGTTCGACGCCGTGGCCGACGCGTGGTCGGACATCCAGCCTCCTCGTCGGCCGTCGTCGCGGTCGGCCGGGTCGCGGCCCACGAACTCCTGGCGTGACTGAGGGGCCCCGAACACCGACCGAGACCCCTCCAGGGTTGTCAATGTACCCCGGTTGGGCGACGAAATGGCAGGTCGATGAGCCGATTACCACGACAAGTAACAACACGACTCACACGATCAGCTCTCCGGCCAGCACCGTCACCGCCTGCCCGGCGAGCCGCACCCGATCACCCGCCAAGGTCGCCCGGACCCGCCCGCCGCGCGGCGAGGCCTGCTCGGCGAGCAGTTCAGCGCGGCCCAGCCGCGGCGCCCACCACGAGGCGAGCGTGCAGTGCGCGGAACCGGTCACCGAGTCCTCCGCAACCCCGTACGACGGGTAGAAACAGCGGCTCACGACGTCCAGGCCGGGCCGGTCGCCGGGCGCGGTGACGATCACGCCGCGCCCCGGCACCTCGCTCAGCGCGGCGTGGTCGGGGCGCAGCGCGCGGACCTCGGCGGCGCTCGCGGCCTCCACGAGGACGTCCGACACGGCCTGCGCGACGGCCCGCACGGTGACGCCCGGCAGGCCCGCCCGGAGCGGCGTTGTGATCTCGATCGGCTGAGCCGGATCGGCCGGGAAGTCCATCTCGACCCAGCCCTCGTGGGACGTGCAGGTGAGGAGGCCGCTGCGGGTGCTGAAGGTGCGGTCGCCGGCCAGGACGTGCGCGGCGGCCAGCGTCGCGTGCCCGCACAGGTCGACCTCGGCGACCGGGGTGAACCAGCGCAGCGGCAGTGGGCCGTCGTCGGCGAGCCGCACGAAGGCCGTCTCGGCGTGCTTCATCTCGGCCGCGACCGACTGCATCCAGTGGTCGTCGGCCGGCTCGTCCAGCAGCACGACGCCCGCGGGGTTGCCCGCGAACGCCCGATCGGTGAAGGCGTCGACCACGTAGATCCGCACCCTGGCAGGTTACGTTCAGGTATGGACTCGTTGCTGCCGGCAGTCAACCCAGTGGACGACCCCTACGCGTTCGCCGAGCTGTCCCCGGACGCGTTGAACGCCACCTGGAGCGCGCTGCGGACCCACTCGCTGACCTGGCACCCCGCCGCCGACCTGGACGACCAGTTGCGGCACTGGGCGCTGACCGGGACCGGGGATCCCGAGACGGCGGCGCTGGTGACCGTGCCGAGCCGGGCCGTGGAGGCGGCGGACGTCCTGGTCCGGCACGGCTTCGCGCCCCTGCTGGTGATCGCGGCGCGGCGCGCGGGCCGGCCCGGCGGACGGCCGTCGTCCGACGTGCGCATCCGGCCGGTGACGCCGGGCGACGTCGACGTGGCGGTGTCGATCAACGTGGAGACGATCCGGTACGACGCCAAGTTCGGGATGGTCAACGAGCGCCCGTCGACCGCCGACCGGCTGCGCGAGCACATCGAGTCCCGGCTGTCGTGGGACGACCCCGGCCTGTGCCTGGCGGAACGGGACGGTGAACCGGTCGGACTGCTCTATTACGACCTGCCGCCGCACTCGGACCGGATGGCCGGCCGGACGTCCGCGTCACCTGTCGCGTACCTCGGGCTGCTCGGGGTCCGGGAGGCGGTCCGGGGCGGCGGCGTGGGCAGCGCCCTGGTGGCGCACGCGCACCGCCGGCTGGACGAGGCGGGCGTCGCCGTGACCCTGCTGCACCACGCCCTGCCCAACCCGCGCTCGACGCCGTTCTGGTACTCCCACGGCTACCGTCCACTGTGGACGACGTGGCAACGCCGCCCCGCCCGCGCCTAGCCGGGCCGCACGGCTAGGCGGTGACCAGCTCCTGCCGCACGTCGAGGTCCCGACGAAGGCCGTCGCGGATCACGTCCAGGCACTCGCGGGCCTTCCCGGCGGCCAGGTGCTGAGCCGCGCCACTGCCCACGGCTTCCCGGATCACGAGCCAGGCCGAGGCGTCGTCCTCGCGGACCGCGGTGAGCAGCTCGCCCGGCTCGGGATAGGGGTGCAGGGCGATGCGCTCGGCGTGGCCGCGCAGGTCGCGCAGCGTGTCACGGTCGACAGCGCCGGTCCGGGCGACCCGTTCGAGCTTGGCGGGCAGGTCGACGGAGATCAGCTCGGTAGCCGACAGCGGCCCGAAGTTGAGCACCGCGTTGAGCCCGTATTCGAGGTCGTCGGCGGCGTTGAGCAACTCCCGCAACCGGTTGCGCTGCTGAACATCCGGGGTCTGCCGGCTCGCCGGAGCCCACGCCGCTCTCCGAACCCGGACGACCGCGCCTAGGACGACACCGACGACGAGGGCGGCCAGGACGATCCAGAAGTCGCTCATGGGTTCGAGTCTCGCCCCCGCCGGGCGGCCCCACGGCCGGTATACGGCGGCAGGACCCTTCCCAGCGCCGAGAGGTCGGGTCGACTTCGGTTCGACCGAACAGCCCAACCGATCGGCGCGGCGACGTGACCCGAACGGTCGTGTGGACCAGAGTGGGTGAATCGGCCGGCGAACCGGTTTACCACCCGTTCGGAGGGTACTCAGCGGACGGGTCGAGACCTCCTACAGGACAAGGGGACAGGACGGAAGGACAAGGCGAGGGGGTCGCCATGATCATCACGAAGGAACTCTCCGGCCGGGCGAAGGCCATGCTGCGCGCGGTGGCGGCGGGCAGGGGCCAACTGTCGGGCGGCCGGGAACCGGACCTCTACGTCGACGGCCTGCCGTGCTGCGACCGGACCGCAACCCACGACCTCGTCCACGGAGGCCTCCTGCGCGCCCGGCGCGCGGTGAGCCTGGACGAGCGGACGGACGCGGAGCTGACGGACTTGGGACGAGCTGCCCTCGCGTAACCCTCGAACATACGTTCGACATGGGTTATGCTGTGACGTGGGGCCGGCACGCAAGCGAGAGGAAGCGCTTGCGCGTCGGCCTCACCTTCCGCACAGGCCGGCACCGGAACACCGACGCGCCCGAACGCGACTTCGGCACGCCCTCGGTACAGCCACCCGTAGAACTCCGGATTCGACCGGACACCGCCGGACAGCACAAAGAAAGCCCCCGTGACCTGTCTCCCTGGTCACGGGGGCTTTCCTGGTGTTGTGGCGGGTAGAGGATTCGAACCTCTGTAGCTTTCGCGACGGATTTACAGTCCGCTCCCATTGGCCGCTCGGGCAACCCGCCCCGCTCCCGGCACTGCCGGGTGCGGAGGAGAGAATACATAGGCCCACGCGGCCCCCCGCAACCGGGATACCCCGGTAGGCTGCCAGGCGGTTCCAGACACACCTACGCGGAGGTACCGGGCACGTGGCAGACCCGTCGTTCGACGTGGTGAGCAAGGTCGACCGGCAGGAAGTCGACAACGCGCTCAACCAGGCCGCCAAGGAGCTGAGCACCCGGTTCGACTTCCGGGGCACCGGCACCCAGGTGGCGTGGGCGGGCGAGGAGGCGATCTCCTTCCAGTCCGAGACGGAGGAGCGCTGCCGTGCGGCGATCGACGTCTTCCAGGAGAAGCTGGTCAAGCGCGGCATCTCGATGAAGGCGTTCGAGGTCGGCGAGCCCGCCGTCTCCGGCAAGGTGTACAAGGTCACCGGCAACGTGGTCCAGGGCATCTCCAGCGAGAAGGCCAAGGAGATCGCCAAGAAGGTCCGCGACGAAGCGCCCAAGGGCGTGCAGGCGCAGATCCAGGGCGACCAGTTGCGCATCTCGGGCAAGAAGAAGGACCACCTGCAGGACGTCATCACGCTGCTCAAGAACTCCGACTTCGGGATCGCCCTCCAGTTCACCAACTACCGATGAAGGGCATCATCCTGGCGGGCGGGAGCGGCACCCGGCTGCACCCGATCACCCAGGCCGTGTCGAAGCAGTTACTCCCGGTGTACGACAAGCCGATGGTCTACTACCCGCTGTCGGTGTTGATGCTGGCCGGCATCCGGGACGTGCTGCTCATCTCGACGCCGGTCGACCTGCCGCTGTTCCGCCGGCTCCTCGGCGACGGCACGCAGTTCGGCCTCCGCATCGAGTACGCCGAGCAGGCTCAGCCGAACGGCCTGGCGGAGGCGTTCGTCATCGGCGCGGACTTCGTCGGCGACGACGACGTGTCCCTCGTGCTGGGCGACAACATCTTCTACGGCCAGGGCTTCTCGAAGGTCCTCCAGCACCACGCGGCGACGCTGGACGGCTGCGTGCTGTTCGGCTACCCGGTGCGCGACCCCGAGCGCTACGGCGTGGGCGAGGTCGACGCGGACGGCCGGCTGGTCTCCATCGAGGAGAAGCCCGCGCGGCCGAAGTCCAACAAGGCGATCACCGGCCTGTACTTCTACGACAACCAGGTCGTGGAGATCGCCCGCGCCCTGAAGCCGTCGCCGCGCGGCGAGCTGGAGATCACCGACGTCAACCTGGCCTACCTGCGCGAGGGCCGTGCGCACCTGGTGGACCTGGGCCGCGGCTTCGCCTGGCTGGACACCGGCACGCACGACTCGCTGCTGGAGGCCGGCCAGTTCGTGCAGGTGCTGGAGCACCGGCAGGGCGTGCGCATCGCGTGCCCGGAGGAGATCGCGCTGCGGATGGGCTTCATCACCGCGGACGAGTGCTACGCGCTGGGCGAGAAGCTGGCGAAGTCCGGTTACGGCCAGTACCTGATGAACGTGGCCCGCGAGGTCCGCTGAACCTCCCGTCGGGGAGCCACCGACCCCGGCCGGTGGCTCCCGGCCTGCTCGGCGCACCTGTTCAGCACCTGCTCAGCACACCTGCTCAGCGCGAGCCTGCCCGGCACACCGGGAACGCACCGGGTCAGGAGCGGCGCGCGAGTTCTTCGAGCCGTCGCACGCGGTCCGCGATCGGCGGGTGGGTGGAGAACAGCCTGGCCAGGTTCTCCCCCGCCCGGAACGGCGACGCGATCATCAGGTGCGACTGCGACACCACGGCCGGTTCCGGGGCCAGCGGTGCGGCCTGCGTGCCGTACTCCAGCTTGCGCAGCGCCGACGCCAGCGCGAGCGGGTCGCCGGTGAGTTCCGCGCCGGACGCGTCCGCCTGGTACTCGCGCGACCGGCTGACGGCGAGCTGCACGATGGCGGCGGCGATGGGGCCGAGGATGGCGATGAGCAGCACCGCGAACGGGTTGGGCCGGTCCTCGTCGTCACCGCCGAAGACGCTCGCGAAGATCGCCAGGTTCGCCAGCATGCTCACGGCGCTCGCCAGCGCCCCCGCGACGCACGAGATGAGGATGTCGCGGTTGTACACGTGCGACAGCTCGTGCCCGAGCACGGCGCGCAGCTCCCGCTCGTCCAGCAGCTCCAGGATGCCGGTGGTGCAGCACACGGCCGCGTTGCGCGGGTTGCGGCCCGTCGCGAACGCGTTGGGAGCCGCGGTCTGGCTGAGGTAGAGCCGGGGCATGGGTTGCCGGGCGGTCATCGCCAGTTCGCGGACGATGCGGTACATCGCGGGCTGCTCGACCTCCGACACGGGCCTGGCCCGCATCGCGCGCAGCGCGAGCTTGTCGGAGTTGAAGTACGCGTAGGCGTTCACGCCCAGCGCCACGAGCAGGCCGATGACCAGGGCGGTCCGTCCGAACAGCGAGCTGATCCCGACGATCAGCGCGCCCATGGCGCCGAGCAGCAACGCGGTCTTCAACCCGTTGTAGTGCTTGTGCACGTTGCTTCGCCTCCGGGTTCCTACTTCCTCTCCCTCAACGCGCCAGGGCGGCCCGGGGTTCCGGAACCCCCACGTCCCGGGCGCGTGGCGGCGGTTTCCGGGGCGGGTTCGGCGGCCGGATCGAGCTTCGGCGGCGGTGGCACGTGCGCCACCCACGTGCTCAGGACGTCCCGTTCGTGGACGAGTTCGGCGACCGCCCCGACGCCGTCCGGGGTGCCCGTGCCGGGGTAGGAGAAGTCGGGCGCCCAGTGCAGCGCGTCGAACGGGCAGGCCTCGACGCAGATCCCGCAGTACAGGCACTGCCCGTAGTCGATGGCGAACCGGTCGAGCACGTTGCGCGCCCTGGGCCGGGCGGAGCCGGGCTGCTGCTCGACCTCGGTGTGCGAGTCGATGTGGATGCACCAGTCGGGGCACTCGCGCGCGCAGATCATGCAGACCGTGCAGTTGGCCTCCAGCAGCGCGATCACGCCCCGGGTGCGGGGTGGCAGGTCAGGCACGGTTCTCACCTTCACGTCGAGGGCCCCAGGACGGGTCGGGCACGCCGGGCGGCGCGGCGCGGCGACGGCTGGGGGCGGAGGAGCCGTCTTCACCGGGTTCGAGTCGTCCCGGCCATGGTCTGACCACCCGCGAGGCGAGCACGAAATCCTTGCGCAGGGGGAAGCCGGCGAACGTCGCGGGCAGCAGGAGGCGTTCCACCGGCTCGGCCAGTGCGATGCCGAACATCTCGGCGGCTTCCCGCTCGTGCCACGCCGCGCCCGCCCACAGCCCCGCCACGCTGGGCAGCGTCTCGTCGCCCAGCTCGGTGCGCAGCAGGACGCCCTGCTTGGTGTCCGGGTGCAGCACGTGCAGCAGGACGGCGTGGCGCAGGCCGGACGCGCCGGGGCGGCCCGCGTCCTCGACGCCGAGCCAGTCGAACGCGACGCAGCCCAGGTCGTGGGCGGCTCGGGCGGCGTCGAGCCAGTGTTCCGGCGGCACGTGCGCGGTGGTCTGGCCGAAGGCCGTCTTGACGGTGGCGTGCGGGATGCGGGCGGCCAGGTCGGCGGAGGCGGCGGTCATGACACGAGCCGGTGGAGGGCGGCGAGGCCTTCGAGCAGCGCCTCGGGGCGGGGCGGGCAGCCGGGGACGGCGACGTGCACCGGCAGGGCCTGGTCGATGCCCTTGGTGACGCTGTAGGAGTCCCAGTACGGCCCGCCGGTGTTGCTGCACGCGCCGACGGACAGGACGTAACGGGGTTCCGGCATCTCCTGGTACGTGGCGATCACCGCGGGCAACATGGCATCGGTGACCGTGCCGGAGACGATCAGCACGTGGGCCTCGCCGGCGGCGTGCGCCACGTCGACCCCCAGCGCGGTCAGGTCGTGCGGCCGGCCGCCTTCGAGCGCCGCCATGACCTCGACGCCGCAGCAGGCGAGCCCGAGGTCCAGCACGGTGACCCGGTACGTCGTGCCCCAGTCCAGGGTGGAAACCGTCACATCGGGTCAGGTTAATACGTGGGGGCCCGCCAGGCTTGCGCCCGGCGGGCCCCCAACCCCCCAATACTCCCCCATGATTGCTCCCAGGCGGACTCGCAACTGGTTGCCGCAGAAGTCTCTTACGGATCGCGTATACCTGTCCAGGGAAAGCGGTCAAGATCTTCGGATAATTTCACCGCCAACTGTGGTCAAGTTCAGTACAACTAATCGGTAGAACACTTCGCCCCGACCCGAGAGGCCCCGATGTCCACCTCGGCCCGGCTGCTGCTCCCCGCGGGCAACCAGCTCAGCAGGCTCCTGCACACCTCGCCACTGCTGCTGGACACCACGTTGGACCAGCTCAGGACCCTGATCACGGTGCACGAGACCCGGTCTGCGCTGCGGGCCGCACGCGTGCTCGGCCGTGAGCAGTCCAGCGTGCAGAAGCAGCTCGACACGCTCAACCGGAACTTCAAGTCGCTCTGCGGCGAGCCCCTGGTCGTCAAGCAGGGCCGGGGAAAAGACGTGCTGATCACGCCGACCGGCGAGGCGTTGGTGGAATTGGCGAAGCAGACGCTGAGTGACTGGCTGGATTCGATTCACGAGTGCCGCCGCAAGCTCGGCACCACGCTCACCGTGGGCACCACGCGGTTCATGCTCGACTCGCTGGCGAAGGCGTGGCACCACGTGGCCGACGACTTCCGGCGGCGGGACGTGGAGCTGAAGGTCGTGCACATCCGGACCAAGGACATCTGGCACAAGCTGGAGAGCAAGGAGGTCGACATCGTCTGCGGGAGCGTCGTGACGCCGGCCGGGGGCGGCTCGGACTTCGCGGACTTCGACGTGATCGAGTGGCGGCGCGGCGGGCTGGCGCTGCTGACGAACCTGCCGGAACACCGGCTGGGCGCGAGCGTCGGCACCGGGGAGTTGCCGAAGCTGCCGCTGGTGGTGCCGGGCGACGGGCTGATCGCGGAGTTCCTGCGCGGCTGGTTCGGGCCGGACTACCGGAACGAGTTGGACATCGCCGCGGAGATCGACGAGATCCAGTACGGGATGTCGCTGCTGCGCTCGGGCCTGGTCGAGGGCTGCATGATCGTCACCTCCGGGCTGGGCGTGGTGGCCGCGAACAACGAACTCCGCGAGGGCTCGGGCCTGCGGGTGGTGGAGCTGAAGAACGACCGGAAACCGGTGCTGGAACGCCTGGTCGGGGTCTTCGCCCGCAAGGAGGAGCGGGCGAAGTTCCCGTCCGACCACCCGCTCAACCTGCTGTGGGCGGCGTTCCAGCGCGAGGTGGCCGACTAGCGGTCAGGCCGATCGGGCCCGCCGCTGCCGCTGCGCCTGCCGAACCAGCCACTCCAAGCCGCTGAGCTGCTTGGGAACCTCTCTCCTCTCCCGTTCCACCCGCTCCTCCTGCTGCTGCTGGGGCTGAGGCGACGGCCGCCGGTCGTCGAGGTCGTTCATGGCGCGCTCCCTACCTTGGTCGACAGCGAGTGCCGTCGATCGGAGCACTCCCACCCCCCGCCCCGCTAGCCCGGTCAGTCCTATGGGTGAAGGGCTGACCGACCGCGGGGTGCGCCCGGCGTGCGCACGCGGCCGGCGGTATCCGGAATCGCGGACGAGACCGATCACCTTCCGTGGCGCGGACGTGCCCTGCCCTTGCCTGCGGTGATTACGGCGAAAGTGCAGGTGGAAGCGGGCGGCGACGGCGATGAGGACGCCGTGATGACGGCGTGGTGACGGGCCACGACACGGTGGTTCTCGTCCCGAAGAACGCCGGACGGAGCGCGGACGATCAGCACCCGCGGCACGCGACGCCGGCGACGAATGAGGAGAACGAATCAATGCGCGCTAAGAGAGTGTTGATCGGCCTCGCGGCGATGATCGCCTCGATCACCGGGAGCGTCATCTCCGCTCCGGCGGCCTCCGCCGCGACCATCCACGGATGCCCGGAGGTCTACTTCTGCTTCTACTTCAACAGCAACTACGAAGGTGCCCGCGCCGATTACCTGCGTTCGGACGGCAACCTGGAAAACGAGACGTTCAACAAGGGCGGTTCAAACGGCCAAGGCGTCCAGGTGAAGAACAATGCCGCCTCGGTGGTCAACAACTGGTCCTACACCGCGACGGTCTACTACAACAGCGGCTGCAACGGCAGCTTCGCGTCGCAGTCGTTCGGCACGTATTCCGCGAGCAACTTCAACGCGGTCATGAAGAACGAGAACGCGAGCTTCAGGTGGCCCGAGAGCTGGAGCGTCTACAGCGACTGCGCTAACCGCGACCAGTTCTAGCCGGCAGGATCGGGGTCGCGCCAACGCGGCGCGACCCCGACCGCACATCGGAGGTCCAGCCGTGGTCACATCCGACCACCCGCCGCGCCGCCTGACCCACCGCGCCACCAACGCCTTAGCGGCGGCCGTAACGGTCTTCGCACTCGCCGGATGCTCGACGCCGCCCACCGCCACGTCCGTCACCGCGTCGGACTCGGCCAAGCCCGAGTTCGACACGGCCGACCTCGACGCGGCGCTCGCGAGGGTGCCCGCGGACGTGTCGTCGGTACACGGCCTCGACCTCCCCCTCGACCGGTCACTGCTGGCTCCGGTCGAGGAACTGGAGGTCATCAAGGCACGCAACACGCTGATGGAGCGATGCCTCACGAACCACGGAATGACGTTCACCTTCCCCCCGGTCGATCCCGCGCGGCACGCCAACAAGCCGAGACGACACGGCCTGGTCGACGCGGGCGAGGCAGCGGCCTACGGCTACCGCGACCCGGCGGTGTTCGCCACGCGCGGCCCCACACGGGCCGTTGAGCCAACGCCCGACGTCGTCTCGGTGATCACCGGCACGCGCCACGGCAAGGTCGGCGGACGCGACGTGCCGCCCGGAGGTTGCGCGGGCGAGGCGGACCGGACGCTTGCGGCCGACGCGAAACCCGGCCAGGAGCCGGTGAGCTTCGGACTGAGCCGCCGGAGTCACGAGATCACCCGAACCACCCCACCGGTGACGGCGGCTGCCGCCGCGTGGTCGTTGTGCATGGCGGAGGTCGGTTTTGATTACGACAATCCGGACAATGCGATCAACGATCCGGCGTTCAGCGCGGGCCGTCCGTCCGAACACGAGATCGCCGTCGCCACGCAGGACGTGCGGTGCAAGGAGCGCGTCGAGTGGGTCAGGACGTGGGTCGCGGTCGAGCGCGCCGTACAGGACGTGCTCATCAGCCGACACGGCCCCGACCTGGCTCGGGAGCGGGGGCACAGGGATCAGCAGCTCGCGGCGGCACGCGAGGTCAACGGCTGACGGCCGCCGCGTGGCGGAAGGCCCTGGTGACGACCTCACCGGGGCCTTCGTTTCGCAACGCAGGATCAGCCTCGGAGTTCCATGGTGCAAAGCTGTGAGGCCCCCGTGCGCACCTTGGTCCGCGACGGGCGCGGAGCCGGCAGACTGGGTTCGGTCGGCGTAGCACGTGCACGAGGCGGGAGCGGCATTGCGCAGGCGGACCGAATACGACTTGTTCATCAGCTACAACACCGAAGACCGTCCCCTGGTGCGCAAGTTGGCCGATGACCTGCGCCGCTTCGACGTGCGGGTGTGGTGGGATGCCTGGGAGATGAAGCCCGGCGACTTCATCCGCGACCGGATCAACGACGGCATCACGTCGGCCGGCTACTTCCTCGCGGTCCTGTCCCCCTCCGCGCTGCAGTCGAATTGGGTGAAGTACGAACTCACCTCAGGGATGCTGCTGGAGATTGAGCGGGAGGGAGTCCGGGTCGTGCCCGCTCTCGTGGCGGGGCTGCACGTCGGCGGCCTCCCGGTGGACTTGCGAGCCAAGAAGTGCCTGCTGCTGGACCCGGACAATTACCGGGCGAGCGTCGAAGAGCTGGTCGACCTGATCAAACCCGAACGCCGGCAACGCGCCGAACTGCTCGCCCGGCTGCGCGATCCCAAGGACATGCTCAGGTCGGCAGCGGCCCTGCGGCCGTACGCGCTGCACCAGCACGACCAGACCGTGGAGAAGGCGGCGCTGGAGGGCCTGCGCAAGATCGGCGGCCCGGAAGCGGTGGTCGTCGTGACCGAACGCGCCCTGAACACCTGGGGCGTATCGGCGATCGATCGGGCTCTCAAGACGCTGATGCGGATGAGAGCCGACTCGGGCCTGCTCGCCTTCTGCACCACGCTGCTCCGCGACAGCCGCGACCTGGCCGAGAAGATCAACACGATTGGCGAAACCACCCCCGAGGTCAGCGAGGCACTCGCGGACTTCGAAGGCATTACCAACTGGGAAATCGCCGATAGACTGGGGAAGGTGCTGGACGTTTTCTACACCAGCGCAAACCCGGAAATCCGCTACGGAACAGCCCTGAGCCGTGCCCTACTGCCACCAACCCACCTGACCGGCAAACTGGACCCCCCACCGGAAGGTCTGACAGCCGAGGCCGTCAAGTTCGCCGACCAGGCACTGCCGAACCTGACCGCAGTCCTCCGAAACTGCGACCGATACGGGCTGTAACCCCTGTCTGGTGCGGCTGCGTCGAGCCCGCCGAACGGTCACTGGACGAAGCCTCATTGACGACGGGCGAAACGATCGTGCTGGTCAGATCTGATGCACGGATCTGACCAGGAACGACCGCGACTGGAAGCGCTATGAATCAATCCCGCAGCTCCATCGTGCAGCGCTGCGGTGCTCGCTGTTTTGCCTGGTGGTTCCTTGTTCCGGCCCGGTTGTCGTGGGGTTGTTCCGTCGGTGTTCCGCCATCCGGGTTGAGGGGGTGTGTTGGTCGTCGTAACCCGCTGTTCGCCGGGCACGATGTGTCCGGGTACAGGGCGTGAGGGTGGGTGGTGCGGTGGTGGACGGCTGGGACTTCTTCGTCTCGTATACGCAGGATGATCGGCCGTGGGCCGAGTGGGTCGCGTGGGAGTTGGAGGAGGCCGGTCACCGGGTCCTGATCCAGGCGTGGGACATCGTGCCGGGCAGTAACTGGGTTGCTTCGATGCAGGAGGGTGTGCGCCGGTCGGAGCGCACGGTGGCGGTGTTGTCGTCGGCTTACGCGCGGTCGACGTTCGGGGCGGCGGAGTGGCAGGCCGCGTGGCGTGATGACCCGGTGGGCGGGGACCGCAAGTTGCTCGTGGTGCGGGTGGAGGACTGCGAGCGGCCGGGGCTGCTGGGGTCGGTGGTGTCGGAGGACCTCTTCGACCTACCGCCTGACGAGGCTCGTGGGCGGCTGTTGCGGGTGGTGAAGGGCGCTGTCGAGGGGCGGTTGAAGCCCGAAGTCGCGCCGGGGTTCCCAGGGCGGGGGCGGGCGGTGGTCCGGGAGCCGCGTTTCCCAGGTGCAGTACCCGAGGTGTGGAGCGTGCCGGCGAGGAATCCGAACTTCACCGGCCGTGTGGCATCGCTGTCGGGATTGCGGGAGGCGATGCGGTCGGCTACGACGGTGGCGGTGCACTCGCTGCGGGGTCTGGGCGGGGTCGGCAAGTCCCAACTGGCCATCGAGTACGTCCACCGGTTCGCTGCTGATTTCGACATGGTGTGGTGGGTTCCCGCCGAGCAGCCCTCGTTGATCCCTGACCACCTGGTCAACCTGGGCGCGGCGTTGGGTGTGGACGCGGGTGTCGATACCACCGCGACGGTGGCGAGGGTGCTGGCCGAGCTGCGGAGGCGTCGGCGGTGGTTGTTGGTGTTCGACAACGCCGAGGACCCCGACGCCCTGCGGCCGTATCTGCCGTCCGGGGACGGGCGGGTGCTGGTCACCACCCGCCGCAACGGGTTTCGTTCGCTGGGCACGGTGCTGGACGTGGACGTGTTGGATCGTGCGGAGAGTGTGGCGCTGCTGCGGCGTCGCATTCCGGAGGCGACCGTCGAGGACGCCGATGCGCTGGCCGAATGGCTGGGTGATCTGCCCCTGGCGCTGGAACAGGCGTCGGCTTACCTGGAGGCCACGGACCTGCCGATCATCGATTATCTGGACTTGTTGCGTACCCGCACCGCCGAGATGTTCGGCCGGGGCCGGGTCGCCGGTCGTGAGGAGACACTGGCGACGTTGTGGAGTGTGTCGCTGACGGCCCTGGACAAGCAGGACCGGGCGGCGGTGCAATTGTTGGACCTGCTGGCGTGGATGGCGCCCGAACCCGTTCCCTTGGACCTGTTCACCACCCACCCGGACGCCCTTCCCGCCCCGTTGGCAGAGGTCGCTGCGGACCCGGTCCGGTTTACGGAGACAGTCGGTGCGTTGGTCGGCTGGTTCCTGGCCCGTCGGTCCGGCCACGAGGTGACCATCGCCCACCGACTGCTCCAACAATCACTTCGTTCCCGCACCACACCGCCAGCACCGACACAAAACCCCGCGCCCCCGGCCGCAGCAGTACAAGAACTGCTCGCGGCCGACCTACCCAGCCAAATCATGACCACTCCGGAGAACTGGCCACGGTGGCGTGCGCTCCTTCCCCACGTCCTGACCATGCACGAAGACATCACGACAACCCCTGTCGCCACCACCAAACACAGCGCCTGGCTACTCGACCGCGCAGCCACCTACCTCCAGACCCACGGCCGCCCCAGTGAGGCCCGGCCCCTGTTCGAGCGGGCTCTGGCTATCGCCGAGACCGCCTACGGACCCGACCACCCCACCGTCGCCACCCGCCTGAACAACCTCGGCCTCGCGTTGAGCGACCTCGGCCGACCCGCCGACGCACGGCCCTTGTTCGAGCGGGCTCTGGCTATTACCGAGACCACGTACGGACCCGACCACCCCACCGTCGCCAACCGCCTGAGCAACCTCGGCCTCGCGTTGAGCGACCTCGGCCGACCCGCCGACGCACGGCCCTTGTTCGAGCGGGCTCTGGCCATTACCGAGACCACGTACGGACCCGACCACCCCGAAGTCGCCACCTGCCTGAACAACCTCGCCGGCGCGTTGAGCGACCTCGGCCGACCCGCCGACGCACGGCCCTTGTTCGAGCGGGCTCTGGCTATTACCGAGACCACGTACGGACCCGACCACCCCACCGTCGCCACCTGCCTGAACAACCTCGCCGGCGCGTTGAGCGACCTCGGCCGACCCGCCGACGCACGGCCCTTGTTCGAGCGGGCTCTGGCCATCGACGAGGCCGCGTACGGACCCGACCACCCCACCGTCGCCAACCGCCTGAGCAACCTCGGCCTCGCGTTGAGCGACCTCGGCCGACCCGCCGACACACGGCCCTTGCTCGAGCGGGCTCTGGCCATTACCGAGACCACGTGCGGACCCGACCACCCCGAAGTCGCCACCTGCCTGAACAACCTCGCCGGCGCGTTGAGCGACCTCGGCCGACCCGCCGACGCACGGCCCTTGTTCGAGCGGGCTCTGGCCATCGACGAGGCCGCGTACGGACCCGACCACCCCACCGTCGCCAACCGCCTGAACAACCTCGCCAGCGCGTTGAGCGACCTCGGCCAACCTCCCGACGCACGGCCCTTGTTCGAGCGGGCTCTGGCTATTACCGAGACCACGTACGGACCCGACCACCCCACCGTCGCCACCTGCCTGAACAACCTCGCCGGCGCGTTGAGCGACCTCGGCCGACCCGCCGACGCACGGCCCTTGTTCGAGCGGGCTCTGGCCATCGACGAGGCCGCGTACGGACCCGACCACCCCACCGTCGCCATCCGCTTCAACAACCTCGCCACACTCCTACGAGAACTTGGGCACACCGAACAGGCACAATCACTCGCCGAACGCACCAACCGCAGCCGACCTCCCAAATAGCCGCACACCCACCAGCCCCCAAACAGACGTCGGCAAGCCTGTGGGCTGGTCGATGCCGCTAAGGCGTCGAGCTGGCCACAGGTGCGGCAGCCGAGCGCCAAGACCAGCTCGACCAAGCCAACACCTCGGCGCTCGTCCCAAGCTCCGAACGCCGGAAGCATGACCGCAACACAAGCGAATCGGTCCGACCACACGGTTCCCTGCGGGGGCTGCTGGCCGTGGCCTCCGGCTGTTGTGGGCGGGTTCCGGTGCCTCGCGCGTCGCGCCCGTGGGCCGCCAGGCCCACGTTGGCGCGACCGACAACACCGCCGGAGCCTGCCCACAACAGCCTTCAAGGGCACGAACGGCCAGCGGCCCCCGCAGGGGGCCGCCTTGACCAAGAAAAGAAACTCTGAACACGATTGTCGAGCAAGCTAGACGTTACGGGGCAGGTGCCGGCCCTACCAGCCGTCGGTTTCGTCGTCTAGGTTCTGACGAGGAGTTCGTGTGACCACCTCGAACAGATCATCGAATGCGAACGGTGTCAGCGCTGTGACCGCTCCTGCGATGAACGCCGCACCTGGGCTCAAAGTGCCGTCCAATACCCGTTTCAGGGTGCTGCGGTTGACTT
This sequence comes from Actinosynnema sp. CS-041913, assembly GCF_050942485.1. Lineage (NCBI taxonomy): Bacteria > Bacillati > Actinomycetota > Actinomycetes > Pseudonocardiales > Pseudonocardiaceae > Actinosynnema > Actinosynnema sp. CS-041913. The sequence goes on from NZ_CP192037.1 coordinate 8,736,627, forward strand.
CCATTGCCTTTGCTAGGCCGTAGATACTTGTGAAACCTGCGAGGGCCGATGCCTTTTGGAAAGCGTTGGCCCGCAGCTTGATGGTTAGCGCCAACTCGGCCTCGTGGTGGTGTTGGGGCCGTGCCCTGCGTGTAGCTGGTTTGATCGGCTCATGAGAGGACGTGGTTGCAGCAGCTCGTTGACTTCCCTGATGGAACGGCTGGACTCGGCCCTGCCGCCGTAGCGACCAGTTGGCCGTCAATCCCCTCCGAGCGGTTGACGAATTCGAGTGCGCGTCGGGTGCTGTCGGTGGCGTAGGTTGAGGTTCCATCAGGGAAGATGCCAAGGACGTGGTCGGGAAGCTCGATGATCCAGGCTGCAACCTCCCTGTCCTCGTCTACTACCGCGTAGACGTTCGGAACTTGTGCGATCATATCGGCGAGCGTGGTCATGTGGATTTGCCTTCGTGTTGCCTATGGTGGTGCGACCACACTCGTGGGCAAGGGCGAGAGATTCCATACCAATTACCGATACGGTATCGGAGGTGCCACTATCCGCTGATCAGCCCTATGGGTCGACTGATTATGAGGTGCGCGGGGTGGCTGGTGAGCAATCCTGGGGCCGGGGACGCGTGCGACATCGGCTCCCGGCTCGTGCCTAGACTCGCGGACCCATCGCGGGCAGTAGTGCGCCGGACACGTCCAGGAAATCACGGACGGCGGGTGAGTCGCGGTGTTCGCGTAGGCGGGTGCGGAGGTCGGCGACTGCTTCGACGGAGCGGGAGGACTTGACAGTCGCTGCGAGTTTGGCGGCGGCCATGCCGGCGGAGGCGGCTGCTTCCAGGTCGTGGTTGTCGATCGCGGAACGTGACAGGGCTGCCTGGGCCATGGAGCCTCGGCGGGCGCGGTTTTGGCGTTCGGATTCGGTGATCGACAGGCCGGCGAAGTGGGCGGCTTCCTCGGGGCGTTGGAGGTCGCGGAAGGCGTGGGCGTATTCGCCGTTGAGGTAGGCCGGGTCGATGAAGCGGGCCCACTCGGGTTCGTTGTCGTGGTTGACGTTGCCGAACGCGGTTTCGGACAGGTGCACGCTGCGGGCTGCGGCCTTGGCGTCGCCCATGGCTGCCTCGGCGCGGGCCTGCAATGCCCACAGGTCGGCGAGAGCGGCGTCGGAGTGGCCTTGCGCTAGACCGGCTCGGCCTGCCTTGGCGAGTTGTACGGCGTGGTCCGGGTGGCCGGTGAGGGTGGCCTGGTCGGACAGGCCTGCCAGGACGTGTGCGCCTAGTTCGGGGCTGTTGGCGGCTTGGGCCAGGCGCAGGGACTGGATGAGGTAGCGCTGGGCCAGCGAGTGTTCGCCGTTGTCGAAGGCCATCCAGCCCAGCAGGTAGAGCTGTTCCGCGGCGGCCTCGAACAGTGCCCGGCCGGTCTCGGTGGTCGGGTCGTTGCTGCGCAGCAGCGGGACGACTTGTGAAGTCAGGTACGTCGAGAGCTGTTCGCGCGCGTGGCCGCCGCCGCGCATGACGTCCAGCTCCTGGAAGACGCCGAACGTGCGGCGGATCGCTTCTACCTGCTCGCTGCTGACCTTGCCTCGCGCCGCGCCTGCCTCGTCCAGGGTGGCGAGCAGCCAGTCACGGCTGGGGGCGACGGATGCGGCGACGCTGAACAGTGCGCCGGTGAGGAAAGTCCTGCGCTCCATGTCGTGCCTCCCGAGTTCGGCCACTACTTCCACCGTAGCCGGGAGTGATGCCGCGTACGAGAGCCCGAGGTCGGCTAGTGATTTATCTTGCGCCCCTTGGGTTTCCGCATCGCGGACATCGTGCACCCCTCCGTTGAACCACCGGAGGTGGCGCGGCACGCGCAGGGCGTTGCACCAGCGTTCCAGGCGTTCCAGGTCGGTGACCGGCCGGCGGGAGCGTTCGACCTCGCTCACGCGTCCCTGCGTCAAGTCCAGCCAGGCTGCGAGCGTGGCTTGAGGCAGTGTGGGGCTCTGGGCCTGGCGGTAGGCGCGGAAGACGTGGCCGATGTTGCGGGACTCGAACGCTTCGCGGATGGCCGGTTGGTTCCAGAAGTCGGCGGGCAACGTCGGTGCGTGCATGGCCTGGGCAGCGGCGCAGCGTCCGCACTGGGTGCCCCGGTTGTCGGTGGCCAGCCAGGTGTCACACGTGCGACAGCGACGCTTGCCCGTGTTCACCCGCTCCCCCTTCAAGCTGCTTCCATTTCGGAGTGTAACCCGCTGACTACTGGGCTGAGCTGCGGTTAGTGGTGTCGCCGATATCCGCATCGCTCATTGGTATGGGATCGATCTTCCGCGCGGACGACTGTGGTTGTGGAAGCAGTGGCTGAGCGCGGAGGTGGGTCGATGGGGTTCTACGTGCTGTTGCAACCCGAGGAGGACGCGGAGGCGTCGCTGGTCGAGCACGCGCAGGGGCATCCGTCGTTGCTGGTGATGTCGGCCGGGTCGCAGATCACGGTGCAGATCGCCGGGCGTGACGGCGGTGCGGAACTCGCGATCAACTTCGCGCGGGAGCTGGCGCGGGCTGCGGCGGCGTTCGCTGATCGGTGCCAGGCGTTGACGAAGTTGGCGCCGCTCGACTTCGAGGCCCTGACTGCTGCGGTCGGGACGACGCCCGAGGCGGTCGACAGGGCCATCGGCAGGCACGCCTTGGACGACGAGTCGCCGAAAGTGGTCGACACGCCGTGGTTCGCCGAGACCAGTGCCAGCCGGCCGGACGGCTCGCCTTGATCGCACCGGTCCGCAGAGCAGCAACGTCAACCAACGACCTGGGGGCACGATGTCCGGCGAGAACAAGTGGACGGATGAAGACTGGCGGAACATGCGCGCCGTCACGGAGCTGCTGTTGGCTCGCATGGCGGACCTCAACGACCGGCTGACCCGGATTGAGGATCGTCTGAAGTGGGGCCGAAAAGCTCCGCCTCGACAGCGGAAACACGCTGGCTGAGGTCGTCCAGGGCGCTGTTGATGCGCTCGAACATCTGCCGGAGCTCATGCGGTGAGGGACCGTCGTCCCCCGCATGGGCTTCCGGCTTTTTGACGATGATCGTTCCCTCTCCCTGTCGGGAGATCACCAGTCCTTCGCTGCGGAGCACGTCCAGGGCCTTCTGCAACGTCATCACGGCGCGGCCGTACTGGGCTTGCAGCTCGGCCAGCGAGGGAAGCTTGTCCCCTACCTGGGCTTCATCGGACGCGACGAAACGACGCAGGTCGTCAGCGATCTGCTGGTACGCCGGTCGCGGGTCTGCCGCGTCAAGAGCCATACACGAACTGTAGCGACAAAGCTAGCTGAGCTGGAAGTCACCTGATCGGCCTAGTGAAACTGCTAACTCTACTAGCTATGTTGGTAGTAGTAGGTGGGCGACAGCGGGTCGCCTGCGTCGTGTGGAGGTATCGGGATGGCACTTCAGGACCTGCCGGTCATGCTGAACGGCTACCGGCTGATGATCACGGAGGCTCCGGCCGCGAAGATGCGCGAAGCCGAGGACGGCACCGTGACGCCGGTCGTTGACCGCATGTCCGGTGAGGTGCAGTACGTGGTGACGCTGTTCGCCAAGCCGCTGCCTGTGGAAGGCCGCAAGGCGGGCAAGGGCGAGGAGATCCGCGTCAACCTGCCCGGTGACCCCGGCGAGGGGTTCGAAGAGGGCATGTACGTGGAGCTGGTCAACGTCGTGGTGAACACCTACGAGATCCCGGACCGCGTGGACCCGCGCAAGATCGCCTCGGCGGGTCTGTGGTTTAAGGCGGCCGGTCTGAAGCCGGTGGCGCGTTCGGTGCGCAACGCGGCCTGATCGCCGCACCTCTTCTGTCCGCTCTCTCGGGCTTTCCTAAGCCGTTTCCTTGGGCTGCTTGTTCTTTGTGAATTCCATAGTGGGTAGAGCCATGCCTGAATCCGGCGCACTTGCCTGGTGCGCCGAGGTTTTCTACTAACGAGAGGAGGGCACGACGGCAGATGACGAGCAACAAGCGTGCCGAAGAGCGGTACGCGAACCTGGTCAACTCGATCGACTTCGTAACCGAGCAGTTCGGTCCGCTGGACAAGCTCATCGCGAAGATGCGGGAGAACCCGGCTCCGCCTGGGTCCTGGCGGGTCACGCCTCCGGATGAGCTGAGGAAGCTGCTGGCCAAGGTGCAGCAGAACCTGACCGCGTTGAAGGAGCGGGCGGTCCGCTACGAAACCGAGTTGAAGACCCGCGAATGGAAGGTCTGATGTCACAGCAACTGATCACGGCCCTGGACTGCCTGGACAAGGCCATGCGGCAACTTCGTCAGGCCACTTTGGACATTCCTTACCGACGTGAGGGCTTCAAGGGCGACCACAACGCGTTCGTGCGGTCGGTCGCGGTGCTGCGGACCTCGTTGTCCTACTCCCGCTCGCAGCTCGAATCGGAGTCCGCGCGGCGGCGTCGGCGGGGGAGTCCACGCAAGTAGCACACAAGCACGTCACGGCAACGGCCGATCACTGCGTCCTGGTGGTCGGCCGTTGCCGTGCTCGAACCCAAGGAGCAAGTACATGGCTGAACTGCCTTCGGGCGCATCCCGACGTTCGGTCGGGTGGGAGTTCCGCACGGTGCGGTGGTTGGTCCGGCACCCCGGCGCGATGGTCGGGCCGGGCGCGGTCGGGGCCTCGCTGCACGAGCTGGGCGCGGTCGCTACCGGTGGCGTCGTCGGCGGTCTGACGATGGGCGCGGCGGCTTGGTATCGGGGCCATCCCGATTCGTTCGACGTCTGGGCCGCGCCGGTGCTGCGAGCGTGGCGGCGTCGGTGGGCCGGTGCCTACACCGGTCGTCGGTGGGTGAACCTCATGGGCTCGTGTGGCCTGACCAAGGTGCATCACCGGACCGGGGAAACGTTGGTGCCGCGTGTGTTGCGGGTGCGGGCGTGGTCCCCGTCGATCGACACGGTTCGGGTACGCCTGGTGGCCGGTCAGGCGTTGCGCGCCTTTTCGGCGGTGCTGCCCGAGCTGACCGCGACGCTCAAAGCGCAACGGGTCGCGGTCGAGCAGGGCAAGCCGGGTGAGGTCGTGCTGATCGTTCAGCGTGACGAGCCGTTCGACCGGGTCATCCCGGCACCGGAGATGCCGGAGTCCTCGGACGCGGTGGACCTGCGGTCGTTGTGCCTGGGGGAGACGGAGTTGGGCGGGGAGTGGCGCGAGCCGCTGATCGGCACCCAACACCTGACCGCCGGCGCGACCGGCTCGGGCAAGAACTCGGTCGTCATGGCGAAGTTGCGGGCCGTCGCACCGATGATCCGTGACGGCTTGGTCCGGCCGTGGGTGTGTGACCCGAAGCTGTTCGAGTTCGTCGCGCTCAAGCCCATCCTCGACGGCCGGTACGCGGACTCTCCCGAGGACTGCGCCGAGTTGATCGCTCGGTTCGTGTCGAACATGGAGCGCAAGCAGAAGCGGTTGCAGCGCAAGGGAAAGCGGTCTGTGCCGGTATCGCGGGAACACCCCGTCGACTGGCTGATCCTGGACGAAGTCGGCTACCTGATGGCCTACAACTCCGAGCACGCGCACGAGATCACCAACGCGTGCGCGGTCATCTCGTCCATGGGCCGCGCGACCAATGACGTGCTGGACATCTACGTGCAAGAGCCGTCCAAGGACGTGCTGCCCATCCGGGACTTGCTCCCGCACCGCGTGTGCCTGCGGGTGACCTCCGAACGGCACCCGGACATGGTGTTGGGCGAGGGTGCCCGTGAACGCGGTGCGATCGCTGACGAGATCGCGGCAGACGAGTCCACCGCCGGTATCGGCTTCCGGGTCGACGGCCGGTCCCGCACGCCGCGCCGGGTGCGTGCTGCCTACACGAGTGACCGAGACGTGGACGAGCTGGTCGCCTTCGTCAAGGCCGGTCCTGCCGACTCCGGACTGCGCGTCGTCGCCTGACTTTTCCTTCTCACTGCTGGAGGTTCGCCATGCCTTCCAACCGTTCGCTGGACCGGATCATCCGCACCCTGCGGTCGTTCATGCGCTCCTCTGGCCTGCCCCGGCCGGACCGGTTGGTCATCTCCGCCCGGTCCGGCTCGGTGCACGCCGAGTTCGCCTCCGGGACCGCGCCGGATCGTTTCGCCTCACTGCTGCTGTGGTCCTCCCGGCTGGACGGCCTCACGCTCACGTGGACGTTGCGGCCGGACAACACACTCACCCTGGCGGCGACCGCCCGGAACGGGGCCGGGCTGGCGTTCGGCCTGACCGCCTCGGCGGACGTGTCCGACTTCGACGCCGCCCCGGCGGAGAAAGCCGCGGTGACCCTCGCCGGTTCCTTCCGCCTGGCGGTCCTGGTGGTCGAGCCCGTGACGTACGAGGAGGTCGCGCGCCTGGTCCACCTCGGCCGTGCCGTGGCCGCTCGCCGTGCACGGGTCGCGGGCATCGCGGCATGACCGGTGCCGCGCCGGGGGATGCTGGTGAGACTCGGGCGGTGCGCAGGCTCCGGGCACGTCTCGCCGAGTCTCACCAGCTCCACGGGTTAACTTCCGACCCGCTCTTGCTCGCCGTCCGACTGGAGCGCTTCCGCGTCTCCGTGACCCGCTCCATGTGGTTCTTCCTCGCCTTGGGGCTGGGGTTCACCACCACGGGCGTGCACGAGTTCCTAGCCGGCCACCTGTCGCCGGTCGACGCGCTCTGGTGGGGCGCGTGGCTGGTTGAACCCGCCTTGGCGGGCATCCTCGTCACGCTGCTGCGTTGGGAAGCGGAGATGTTGTCTCGGGGCCTGGCCGTCGATGCCGCCCCGGTCGTCTGGCTGAAGCGGCTCCTGCTCGGCGCAACCCTCGTGACCAATGTGTGGTCGTCGCTGCGCCCGCCGTCCGGCTCGGTCGAGTACGGCGTGGTGTTCCTCCACGTCGTGGTGCCGTTGGTTGTCTTCCTCATCGCAGAGGTCATGCCGGTCATCCAGCACCGTTGCAACGCGGCGCGGGACCGGGTGATGGCCAGCACCCCCTCCAAACCGTCTGCCCTCACTCCGGTGGCTCCTGCTGCACCTCGTGCGGCGCTGAAGCTTCCGGCGCACCTACAAGCCGTGCTCGGCGCGAAAGCCGCTGAGGTGCGTGAGCAGGGCCGTGCCATCACCCCGGCCGACGTGCAAGCGGCCGTGAACGTCCCTGACGCCTTCGCCGCTGCCCTTGCCGACCAGCTCAACGCTTGATCCACCACCACTACCGGGAAGGGGGAGCCTTTTGGTCCTCACGCTTCACGATCGCATCGCGGACAGGGTCCGGCGGGCTGACTACCGGGACTGGCGCGACAAGGTCACCGCCATCGGCGGGTGCGCCCAGCCGATCCGTCTGTTCGGGGCCTGGCAGCTCCACGACCTTGATTCCACGAAGGTGTTGGCGCACCTGGGCGGCGACGTGATGGTGCCCTGCGGCAACCGGCGCGCCTCGGTCTGCCCGGCCTGCTCAGACCGGTACGCCGCCGATGCCTACCACCTGATGCGGGCGGGCCTGGCCGGCGGCAGCAAAGGCGTCCCGGTCACGGTCGCCGAGAAACCACGCGTGTTCGCCACGCTCACGGCCCCGTCGTTCGGCGCGGTCCACAACCGGCCCACCACCCCGGCGGGCAAGGCCCGGCCGTGCACCGGGTGCGGCCAGTTCCACCACCCGGACGACCCGCGTCTCGGCGGCCCGGTCGAGCCGGACAGCTACGACTACATCGGGGCGGTGCTGTGGCAGGCACACGCGGGCAAGCTGTGGCACCGGTTCACCATCGCCCTCCGCCGCGCCCTCGCCCGTGCAGCCGGACTGACCGTGCGGGACTTCCGACACCACGCGCGGGTGTCGTACGCCAAGGTCGCCGAGTACCAGCGGCGGGGCCTGGTCCACTTTCACGCAGTGATCCGGGTCGACGGCCCGGACGGCTCCACCGACCCGGCCCCCGCCTGGGCGACCGTGGACCTGGTGGGCCAGGCGGTACGGACCGCTGCCCGATCGGTCCTGGTCGAATCCCATCGCCCGGACGGCACCGTGCTCGGCCTTGTGTGGGGTGACCAGGTCGACGTGCGCCCGATCAGGGCGAGTTCAGCCGCTGAGCTGGAGGACCAGGCGGGCGCGGTCAGTGACGCCCGGTTGGCCGGCTACGTGGCCAAGTACGCCACCAAAGGCACGGGGGCACGCGACACCCCGGACCGGCCCATCCGGTCGCAGCTCGACCTCGACCACCTACGGGTGTCGGCACATCACCGACGCATGATCCAAACCGCCTGGGACCTCGGCGACCTCGGCTTCTACGCAGAACTCAACCTGCGGAAATGGGCACACATGCTCGGGTTCCGGGGCCACTTCCTGACGAAGTCGAAGCACTACTCAACGACGTTCAAGCGCATCCGTGAAGACCGCCGCGCCTACCGGGCCGCCGAAGTCCTCGAACGCCTCGGCCTCGACACCGACTCGGTGATCGTCGTCAACGACTGGACCTACAGCGGCTCCGGCTACGCCAACGACGCCGAACGCGAACTAGCCGCAGCCCTCGCCGAACGACTCCGCAACCAACGACAACGCAAGTACGCACGAGAGGGGGAACCAGATGGACCTGTCGCCGCTACCTGACCCGAGTGACTTCCTGACCGTGACCGAGTTCTGCGCCAAGCTCCGGATTTCCAAAGACACCTTCTACAAGTGGCGGCAGATTCCCGGAGCCGCGCCTGTCGCGCACAAGCTGCCCAACGGATCGCTGCGCATCTCCGCCACCGACTTCAACGCCTGGTTGACCACGTTGAGGAGTGAAGCCGCGTGAACCTCACCTACAAGGTCAACATCTGGGAGTTGAAGACGCTCAAGCCGGACAAGACCGGCAAGAGACGGCCCAAGCCCTACGGCGTCCGGTGGATCACTGCCGGGCGCGAACACTCCGAGTGGTATCGGACCAAGACACTGGCCGATCGGCGGCGCAACAAGCTGATCAGTGCCACTGAGGCGGGAGAGCCGTTCGACGTCGAAACCGGCCTGCCGAAGTCCGAAGCGGAGAAGGCTGCGGCGCGGTCGCTTCTGCGGCTGGCCCAGGAATTCATCAATCACGAGTGGGAGGGGGCGGCACCCAACACCCGGAAGCGGAACGTGGACACCTTGGCAGTCTCGGTTGCCGCGTTCGTCACCTCGACCAAGGGTGCGCCAGACCGCGCTACTTTGCGACGCACGCTGACCGCTCACCTCCTGGTTCCTCCCAACGCACGAGTCCGCGCGCTCGCGCCGGAGGAGGAAGCGGCGGCTCGGTGGATCGAGGCGGCGTCACGGCCTGTCCGTGAACTGGACAAGATCGAAACCGCGTCGCTCCTTCGTTCGCTCGGCCGGAACATCAACGGCAAGCCGGCGGCGGACTGGACCGTGCGCACTCGGCGCGGAACGCTGCACAACCTGCTCAGCTTCGCGGTGGACGTCGGTGAGCTTGCTTTCAACCCGGTGTCCGGCAACAGGGCCGCGATCCAGCGCGGGAACAGCGAAGTAGACCCGCGTGTGGTGCTCAACCCGACGCAGGCGCGCAACTGCTTGGCCGGCGTGACCTACGCGGGTGGCAGGCCCGGCAGGTTCAGTTACCTCTACGGCTTCTTCGCCTCGATGTACTACGCGGGTCTACGGCCATGTGAGGTCAACCGCCTCCGCGAGGAGGATTGCAAGCTGCCCGAGTCCGGGTGGGGCGAGCTGCTGTTGGAGAAGTCCGCCTCACGCGCGCCCAGTCGTTTTGTCGACTCCGGGCAGAAGTGGGAGGCGCGCAACCTCAAGCGGCGGGCGCAGGGCACTGTCCGGCCCGTCCCCATCCCACCGCAACTGGTCGAAATCCTCCGCGAGCACATCGAGACATTCGGGGTCACCTCCGATGGGCGGCTGTTCCGGGGCCTCAAGACCGGTGACCCGGTGGCTGCGTCGGTGTACTGCGACGTGTGGCGGAAAGCTCGGCTGATCGGTCTCAGCCCTCAGCAAGCCCGATCACCGCTGGGAGAGGACCCGTATGACCTTCGTCATGCGGCGGTGTCGACCTGGCTCACTGCCGGGGTCTCCCCCGCCGAGGTCGCTGAGCGCGCCGGCCACACCGTGGAGGTGTTGCTCAAGGTCTACGCGAAGGTGCTAGACGGTCAGCGCGAGCCGTCGAACCGCAAGATCGAGGACCTGTTGAACGGTGAAGATTGATCTTTCTGGGGGTCTTCGTTGTTCCGTGCATGTTCCGTGAGCGGTGACAGAAGACCGCAGTAAGTGACGGTCACTCACCTACGTCCGAGTCAACGACGGAGAAGGTTTGTGCTGGTCAGCATGGCTATTCCACATTGACCAGCGCAGACCGCAAGACGCCGGATCAGGCTGTTTCAATCCCGAAGTTCCATGGTGCAGCACTTCGGGCCGCCGCCGGATTTGCGGAGTTCTGAGATGTCCACGAAGACGGGCTCGAAGCCTCGCCTGGCGACCTGGTCGGCCAACGACGTCGCCTCCACCGGCAGGATCACGTTGCGGCCGTCGGAGACCGCGTTGAGGCCCAGGCAGGCCGCGTCCTCGGCCGTCCCGATGACCGCGTCGGGGAACAGGCGGCGCAGGACGCGTTGTGAGCCGGGTGAGAAGGCGTCCGGGTAGTAGGCGACCAGGTCCTCCGCCAGCACGAACAGGGCCACGTCCAGGTGGTAGTAGCGCGGGTCGGTGAGTTGCAGGGAGACGACCGGCACGCCTAGGACTTCCTGGGCCTCCGCGTGGGCCGACGGGTCGGTGCGGAAGCCGGTGCCGGCCAGCAGGTAGCGGCCGGTCCAGGTGAAGTCGCCTTCGGCTTCGTTGGTGCGTTCCGGCATGACCACTGACCGGTAGCCGTTGGACAGGAACCAGCGGCGGAAGTGGTCGGCTTCCGGGGCTCGTTGTTCGGCCCGGAAGCGGGAGCCCAGGACTTGGCCGTCGATGACCGTGCCGGAGTTGGCCGCGAAGACCATGTCCGGCAGGCCCGGCTGGGGGTCGATCAGGGCCACCTGGTGGCCCAGGCGTTCGTAGGTGTCCTTCAGGTTCGTCCACTGCTCGACCGCCAGCGCCGTGTCGATCGGCTGGGTCGGGTCCATCCACGGGTTGATCGCGTACTCCACCGTGAAGTACTCCGGCGGGCACATGAGGTACCGACGGGTGGTCGGCACGCGCACGGGGGCCGTGGGCGTGGTGACGCCCAGCACGATCGGCTCGTCGCCGGAGCCCAGGAGGGATACCGAAGTCATGGATCGAAGGGTAAATAGGCTTCTGACCAGCGAACAATGCCGCAGTATTGCGTCTGGTAGTGCAGAATGTTGCGTGTGGACTCGATTGACCAGCGGATCATTTCGTGCCTGATGGCCAACGCCCGCTCCAGCTACGCCGACATCGGCAAGGAGGTCGGGCTGTCCGCGCCCGCCGTCAAGCGTCGCGTGGACAAGCTGCTCGACACCGGGGTGCTGCGCGGCTTCACCGCCGTCGTGGACCCCGAGGCGCTCGGATGGGGCACCGAGGCCTTCGTCGAGGTGCACTGCCGGGGCAACGTGGCGCCCCACGACATCCAGCAGCGGCTGGAGCCGATGGCCGAGGTGATGGCCGCCTACACGGTGTCCGGGGCGGCCGACGCGATCGTTCACCTGCGGGCCGCCAACATCCACCACCTGGAGACCGCCCTGGAACGGCTGCGGGCCGTCGAGATCATCGACCGGACCGTGTCGACCGTGGTGCTGTCCCGCCTGCTGGACCGTCCGCCCGCGCCCTAGAGTCGCGGCCATGTCCGAGGTGCTGTTGGAGCGTTCCGACCGGGTCGCCGTGATCACCGTGCACGACCCGGAGCGGCGCAACGCGTTGACGCTCGACCTGTCCGACCGGCTGGTCGCGGCGGTCGAGGAGTGCGAGCGGGATGCCGGTGTCCACGCCGTGGTGGTGACCGGCACGCCACCGGCGTTCTGCGCGGGCGCGGACCTGACGGCGTTGGGCGCGGCCCGCGAGGAGGGCTTGCGGCGCATCTACGCGGGCTTCCTGGCGGTGGCGGACTGCGCGCTGCCCACGGTCGCCGCCGTGGGCGGTGCGGCGGTGGGCGCCGGGCTGAACCTGGCGCTCGCCTGCGACGTGCGGGTGGTCGGGCCCGAGGCGCGGTTCGACGCCCGGTTCCTCCAGCTCGGCATCCACCCCGGCGGCGGGATGACCTGGATGCTGCAACGGCTCGTCGGGCCGCAGACCGCGATCGCGATGACGTTGTTCGGGCAGATCCCGGACGCCGACGCGGCCGTCCGGCACGGCCTGGCCTGGGAACGGGTCGACGGCGGGCACGACGAGCTGGTCGCCTCGGCCGTCGAGCTGGCGAAGGCTTCGGCCGAAGCTCCGCGCGACCTGGTCCGCACCATCAAGGCGACCATGCGGAAGACCGCGGTGCTGGACGCGCACGCGGACGCCGTGGACGCCGAGATCACCCCTCAGGTCGCCTCCATCGACACCCCGGAGTTCGCCGCCAAGCTCGCCGCGATGAAGGCCCGGATCAGCGGTCGGGCCTGACCGGCGGGCCGGCAACGGACCGGACCCGAGCAGGATCCGGACAGGACCTGGACAGGGCACCCGAGGTACCTGTAACTTTCAGTAACAGTTACTAGTGGGTACGCCCGAACCGGCGGTGATTACCGCGCGGTTGGCCGCCGTCACACCAGGTGGGACGAAGTGTCCCGCACAGTGGTACAGCGGAGACCGGCCCATGCCCGGGCACGACTACCCTCGCGAAGGGGTAGGGGCGACTTGCCTCCAGCGGGCGTGAAGAGAGGGATCGGCGGAGGACATGACTACCGACGTTGGTAACGGCGCCGCGCCAGGTGGTGGCGCCGAAGTCCGCAAGCTCGACCGGGTGGTTATCCGGTTCGCCGGTGACTCCGGCGACGGGATGCAGCTCACGGGCGACCGGTTCACCTCCGAGGCCGCGGCCTTCGGCAACGACCTCGCGACCCAGCCGAACTTCCCGGCCGAGATCCGGGCGCCCCAGGGCACCCTGCCCGGCGTGTCGAGCTTCCAGCTCCACTTCGCGGACTACGACATCCTCACCCCCGGCGACCGCCCCGACGTGCTCGTGGCGATGAACCCGGCGGCGCTCAAGGCGAACATCGACGACCTGCCCAAGGGCGGGATCCTGATCGTCAACACCGACGAGTTCAGCAAGCGCAACCTGACGAAGGTCGGCTACGCGGCCGACCCCCTGGAGGACAACTCCCTCACGGAGGCCTACCAGGTGCACAAGGTGGCCATGGCCACCCTGACCATCGGCGCGCTGGAGAACACCGGCCTGGGCAAGAAGGACGCGGAGCGGGCGAAGAACATGTTCGCCCTCGGCCTGCTGTCCTGGATGTACCACCGGCCCACCGAGGGCACCGAGCGGTTCCTGCGCGAGAAGTTCGCCAAGAAGCCCGACATCGCCGAGGCCAACGTGCTGGCGTTCCGGGCGGGCTGGAACTACGGCGAGACCACCGAGTCGTTCGCGGTCACCTACGAGGTCGCGCCGGCCAAGCTCAACCAGGGCACCTACCGGCAGATCACCGGCAACACCGCGCTCGCCTACGGGATCGTGGCCGCCGGGCAGCAGTCGAAGCTGTCGATCGTGCTGGGCACCTACCCGATCACCCCGGCGTCGGACATCCTGCACGAGCTGTCCAAGCACAAGAACTTCGGCATCACGACGTTCCAGGCCGAGGACGAGATCGCGGGCATCGGCGCGGCCCTGGGCGCGTCCTACGGCGGTGCGCTCGGCGTGACGTCCACGTCCGGCCCGGGTGTGGCGCTGAAGTCGGAGACCATCGGCCTCGCGGTGATGACCGAGCTGCCGCTGGTCGTGATCGACGTGCAGCGCGGCGGCCCGTCCACCGGCCTGCCGACCAAGACCGAGCAGGCCGACCTGCTCCAGGCCATGTACGGCCGCAACGGCGAGTCGCCGGTGCCGATCGTCGCGCCCCAGTCGCCCGCCGACTGCTTCGACGCCGCGCTGGACGCGGTGCGGATCGCGCTGACGTACCGCACGCCGGTGCTGCTGCTGTCCGACGGCGCGATCGCGAACGGCTCCGAGCCGTGGCTGATCCCGGACGTGGCCGACCTGCCGGACCTGACGGTGGATTTCGCCACCGAGCCGAACGGGCCGGACGGCGAGTTCTGGCCGTACCTGCGCGACCCGGAGACGCTGGCGCGGCCGTGGGCGGTGCCCGGCACGGCGGGGTTGCAGCACCGGATCGGCGGCCTGGAGAAGGCCGACGGGAACGGCAACATCTCCTACGACCCGGCCAACCACGACCACATGGTGCGGGTGCGGCAGCGGAAGATCGACGGCATCGAGGTGCCGGACGTGGTCGTCGACGACCCGTCGGGGGCCGCGAAGGTGCTGGTCGTGGGCTGGGGCTCGTCGTACGGCCCGATCGGGGCCGCCGCCCGCCGGGTGCGGAAGCTGGGCATGCCGGTGGCGCACGCCCACCTGCGTCACCTGAACCCGTTCCCGAAGAACCTGGGCGAGGTGCTCTCCCGGTACGAGCGGGTCGTCGTGCCGGAGATGAACCTCGGCCAACTGGCGTTGTTGTTGCGAGCGAAGTACCTGGTGGACGCGATCAGCTACACCAAGGTGCAGGGTCTGCCCTTCAAGGCGGAGGAACTGCAGGACGTGCTCGCCGATGTGATCAAGGGAGTGTCCGAGTGACAGCGACCGATCTCGGTCTGCCCGGCCTGGGGGGCCTTGCCGGAGTTCCGATCGCCCTTGAGCCGCAGAAGGCCAAGGACTACAAGTCGGACCAGGAAGTGCGCTGGTGCCCCGGCTGCGGCGACTACGTGGTGCTCAACGCCGTCCAGTCGTTCCTGCCCACGCTGGGGCTCAAGCGCGAGAACATCGTGTTCATCTCGGGGATCGGCTGCTCGTCGCGGTTCCCGTACTACATGAACACCTACGGGATGCATTCGATCCACGGGCGGGCGCCGGCCATCGCGACCGGTCTCGCCGTGGCGCGGCCGGACCTGTCGGTGTGGGTGGTGACCGGTGACGGCGACGCGCTGTCCATCGGCGGCAACCACCTCATCCACACGCTGCGGCGCAACGTGAACCTGAAGATCCTGCTGTTCAACAACCGGATCTACGGGCTGACCAAGGGCCAGTACTCGCCGACGTCCGAAGAGGGCAAGGTCACCAAGTCCACGCCGCTCGGGTCGCTGGACCACCCGTTCAACCCGGTGTCGCTGGCGCTGGGCGCGGAGGCCACGTTCGTCGGGCGGGCGGTCGACTCGGACCGGGCGGGGCTGACCACCGTGCTGCGGCAGGCGGCCGAGCACCGGGGGTCGGCGCTGGTGGAGATCTACCAGAACTGCCCGATCTTCAACGACGGCGCGTTCGACGTGCTGAAGGACGCCGACGAGGCCGCGCGGCGGATCATCAACGTCGTGGACGGGGAGCCCATCACGTTCGGCAACGGCGAGTACGCCGTGGTGCGGGACGGGTTCGGGCTGGCCGTGGCGAAGGCGTCGGAGGTGGCTCCGGGGGACGTGGTCGTGCACGACGCGTCCGACCTGAACCTGGCGTTCGCGCTGTCGCGGCTGTCGACGCAGGACCTCCAGCACACCGTGACCGGGGTGTTCCGCAACACGACGCGCGCCACGTACGACGACGCGGCGCGGTCGCAGGTGGAGGCCGCCAAGTCGGCCAAGGCCCCCGACCTGGCGGGGCTGCTGCGCGGCAAGGACACCTGGACCGTCGTCTAGACGTCTCCACGGAAGGGCCCCTGTTCCGTCTCCCGGAACAGGGGCCCTTCGCGTTCCCTCCCCAGGGAACCTGTGGCGCCGGTCAGCTCACGGCGCGGGGCGGAAGCCGGCTTTCTCCGCATCGGAGATGGTGCGGAACCAGACGTCCGCCCTGGTCTCGCGGAAGTTCGCGGAGTCGTTCGTGTAGTAGCGGCGGCCGGTGAGGGTCGCTTTGACGTAGAAGTCCGGCGCGGGGGCCATGCCGTCGGACTTCGGCAGCACCGAGCCCGGCCCGAACGGCGAGCGCGGGTTGAAGCCCTCCGGCTGCTGGTAGCGGGTGGTCGCGCTGTTCGCCGGACGGCCGCCCGTGCTGGGGCTGAAGCCGACCGGGCGGGGGCGGACCGGGCGGGGCGGGGGCGGGTTGATCGGCTGCGACACGGGCGGCGGTGGCGGCGGGATGTGCGGGATGTGTGGGCTGTTCGGGCCGTTCGCCGGGCGGGTGGGGCGTTGCGGGAGGCCGTTGCCCGCCGAGGCCAGGAGTTCCGGGGCGAGTTTGGGGACGAACGGTTGGTCGTTGGCCGAGGAGGTTGGTTTCGGCGGGGCCGGGGGTTCGTCCTCGATGTCTTCGGGGGTGAGGAGGGGTTCGAAGAGGGAGCGGGGGCGGGTCGGTTCCTTGGGCTGTTCGGGCTTGGCCTGGGCGGCGGGCTTGGCGGGCTCCGGGCGCGGGGGCGCGGGCTCGGCGGGTGCGGCCTGCTCGGGGCGCGCGGGGGTTTGCTCGGCATGGGCCGCGAACGGCTCGGGGCGGGCGGAGGCCTGCTCGGCATGCGCGGCGAACGGCTCCGCGTGTGGAGTGAACGGTTCGGGGTGGGTGGGTTCCGGCTTGGCCTCGGGCTCCACGAACGTGGCCGAATCGGCGGGCGGTTCGGTGGGCTGGGCGTGTGCGGCGGGTGGTTCGGCGTGGCGGGCGGTCGGCTCCGGGTCGAGGTTGGCGGGCTCGGCGTGCGCGGCCGGCTCTGGGTGCAGGGCAGGCTCGGGGTGCGCGGCAGGTTCGGCGTGTCGGGCCGTGGGTGTGGGGGGTGGCTCGGCGAGCGGGTCCGCCGGGATGGGTGCGAGGAGTTCCGTGCGCGAGGCCGACGGGTCCTGGTCGCGGTGGCGGGGGGCGGACTCCTGTTGTGCGGTCAGCTCCGCGTAGAAGCCGGCCGGGTCGGGTTCGGGGAGCGGGAGTTCCGCGCGGATCGCCGGGTATTCGCCGGTCAGGTCGTGGTCGGGCCAGAGTTGCGGTTCGCTCGCACCCATCCCGTCGGATCGCCAGGTGGTCGTGGGCTGGTCCTGGTTTCCGGCGGGCGGTGGCCCGGTCGGGGTCCAGGTCGGCTCGGCGTGGTGGCTGCCGTCGCGGGGCCGCTCGGGCTCGTCGTCGGTGTGGATCGTGTCCGACTGCGTCTGCCAGACGGGCTCGTCCGCGGAGCCGGTGTCCGGATGGATCTGCCAGGCGGGCTCGTCGGCGTCGTCCTCCCGCCGCCGGTCGTCCTCGGTCGCGTCCACCTCCGCGATGGCACGGGCCAGTGCGGTCGCCGGGATGAGGGTGGTCTGTTCCGCCGCCGGCGTTTCCGGCTCGTCCTCTTCCCCCGGGCCCTCGGCCGGGTCCTCGTCCTCGCCGTACACCTCCGGCACGCCGGCCTGCTCCTCGCGCCACACCTCGCGCGGCTGGAAGGCCTCCACCTCCGGCGGCGCGGTCGGCTCGGGTTGCGGCGTCGCCGGCTCGGCCACCGGGCCGGCGGCCGGGATCAGGTGGGTTTCCTCGGCGCGGAGTGCCTGCTCGGGCACCGGGCCGGTGGCGCCGGGGGTCAGGCGTTCGAACAGGCTGCGGGGGCGGTCGTCCTCAAGTTCCGGGAAGTCGTGCTGCTCCTCGAAGTCGGACAGCGGGCGGTGTTCGTCGTCCAGTTCTTCGAGCAGCTCGTCACGCCGGTCGAGCTTCATGTTCGCCACGTCGTAGCGCGGCGGCTCGTCCTGTAGCAGGTCCTCGACCGGGGAGCGGCGGTCGACGTGCCAGTCGTCGAACTCGTCCCGGGCGGCCTTCGGCGGCGGGGCGGTCGGCCGTGGGGAGTCGAGCAGGCGCTCCTCCAGGTCCTCCAGCTCCTTCTTGGCCGGACGGACCAGCACGAGCCAGGTCAGCGCGACGCCTGCCACGAACGACAGCAGGCTCCACAACCACACCTGCCCGAAGAGCGAACTCACGGGAGACCCTCCCACAGCACAGTCCTGTCACACCCCGACGCGCTCCGCTCCCGAGCCGTCACCCGGTAGGGGAAGCGGTGCAAAACTACCCTGACCACCCGGCCCGGCGCGTGCGGCCGGCCGGAGTCGGCCGATACTGGAATAGTAGGCCACCTGGAGCAACTGACCAGGCAAAACGGTCGGCGTAGAGTAGCCTTCGTGCCGCCGTTGACGAACTCCTCCGCCGTCGCGGCGGAAACTCACCACGCCAACCGGGGTGTCGCCTTCGGCGTCGGCGCCTATGTCATCTGGGGCATCGTGCCCGCCTACTGGCCGCTGCTCGCCCCGGCCGGCGCGGTGGAGATCCTGGCGCACCGGATCGCCTGGTCGCTGCTGGTGATGGTGCTGATCACGGCGGTCCTCGGCCGGTGGGCCGGGCTGCGGACGCTGTCCCGGCGCGGCTGGCTGATGGTGACCGGCGCGTCCGTGCTGATCGCGGTCAACTGGGGCGTCTACATCCACGCCGTCAACACCGGGCACGTCGTCGAGTCCGCGCTCGGCTACTTCATCAACCCGCTGGTCAGCGTCCTGCTCGGGGTGGTGGTGCTGCGGGAGAAGCTGCGTGGCGCGCAGTTCGCCGCCATCGCGATCGCCGTGGTGGCGGTGGTGGTGCTGGCCGTGGACTACGGGCGGCTGCCGTGGATCTCGCTGACGCTGGCCTGCTCGTTCGGCCTGTACGGGCTGCTGAAGAAGACCGTGCCGCTGGACGCCACCGCGAGCCTCACCGCGGAGAGCATCGTGCTGGCCCCGATCGCCGTCGGCTACCTGCTCTGGCTCGGCCCCGCCGGGACGTTCCTCGACCACGGCGCCGGGCATGCGCTGATCCTCGCGTCGGCGGGTGTGGTGACGGCCATCCCGCTGATGCTGTTCGGGGCGGGCGCGCGGCGCATCCCGCTGATCACCATGGGGATGCTCCAGTACCTCGCCCCGATCCTCCAGTTCTCGTGGGGCGTGTTCGTGAAGCACGAGCCGATGCCGCCGTCGCGCTGGTTCGGGTTCGCGCTGGTGTGGGCGGCGCTGGTGGTGTTCACCGTCGACGCCCTGCGGTCCCGTCGCAGGCCGCGCCTGCTCGCGCCGATCGAGTGAGCCGGGGGCGGTGGGAGCCGGAGTCGGTGGGAGCCCGACGGCCCATGGGAACCCGGCGGTCCGTGGCAACGCGGCGGTCAGTGGGAACGGGTGACCACGTACTCGCTGACGGACTCCAGCGCGTCCCGCGCGGCACCCTCGGGCAAGTCGTGCAGCGTGGCACGGGCACGGGCCGCGTAGTCCTCCAGCGTCCGCCGCGCCCGGACCAGGCCGGGTGACGACCGCAGCAGCGCCAACGCCTCGTCCACCTCGGCGTCGTCGGTCAGCGGCTGCGCCAGGAGCCGGGCCAGCCGCGAGTCCGGCTCGTCGGCCAGCGCGTACAGCATGGGCAGCGTCTTCACGCCCTCGCGCAGGTCGGTGCCCGGCGTCTTGCCGGACTCCGTGGACGGGCTGGCGATGTCGATCACGTCGTCGGAGATCTGGAACGCCGCGCCGATGATGTCGCCGTACGCCTGCAGCGCCTCGACCTGTCTGGGCGTGGTGTCGGAGAACATCGCGCCGAACCGGGCCGCCGTGGCGATCAGCGAGCCGGTCTTCTCGGCGATCGTGGTCAGGTAGTGCGCGATCGGGTCCTCGCCCCCGCGCGGGCCCATGGTCTCCCGCATCTGGCCGGTGACCAGCTCGGAGAACGTCTCCGCGATGATCCGCGCCGCCCGCGTGCCGAGGTCGGCGACCAGCGCCGAGGCGTGCGCGAACAGGTAGTCGCCGGTCAGGATGGCGATGCTGTTGTCCCACTTGGCGTTGGCCGACGCCGCGCCGCGGCGCATGGTGGCCTCGTCCATCACGTCGTCGTGGTACAGCGTGGCCAGGTGGGTCAGCTCCACCACGGCCGCCGCCTTGATGACGCTGTCCCGGTCCCACGTGGTGCCGAACTGGGCGGACAGGATGGTGAACAGGGGGCGGATGCGTTTGCCGCCCGCGTCCACCAAGTGCAGCGACGTCTCCATCACCGGGGGGAAGTCGCTCTGCACCACTTTGTGCAGCACCTGCTCGACCTCGGCCAGCCCGGCCTGCACCACCTCCGCGAGCACGGGGTCCGCCAACCGGAACC
Organism: Actinosynnema sp. CS-041913; assembly: GCF_050942485.1. Taxonomy (NCBI): domain Bacteria; kingdom Bacillati; phylum Actinomycetota; class Actinomycetes; order Pseudonocardiales; family Pseudonocardiaceae; genus Actinosynnema; species Actinosynnema sp. CS-041913. The sequence goes on from NZ_CP192037.1 coordinate 8,756,677, forward strand.
CCGTCCCCGCCCGCTCGCTACTGGTCACTCCTGAAGCCTACGTACCGCTAGAAGATGAACCCGCCGGCACCCGCCCAATCGAGGGCGAACGCGGGCCAGACACCGAGGATGAGCGTGATCGCCGCGCCCAGCGTGATGGCCACCGAGGTGAACGCGCCGGGCACGCTCACCGTGGGGCCGTCCGGCGCCGGCTCGCTGAAGTACATCAGCACGATGACCCGCAGGTAGAAGAACGCGGCCACGGCCGAGGCCACCAGCGCGATCACCACCAGCGGCGCCATGCCGCTCTGCAGCGCCGCCGCGAACACCACGAACTTGCCGATGAACCCGCTGGTCAGCGGAATGCCCGCCAACGCGAGCAGCAGGAACGTGAACACCGCGGCGGCGATCGGCGAGCGCTTCGCCAGCCCCGCCCACTGGGACAGGTGGGTGGCCTCGCCGTCGGCGTTGCGGACCAGCGACACCACGCCGAACGCGGCGATCGTGGTGAACCCGTACGCCATCAGGTAGAACATCGTGCCGGACAGGCCCTCGCTGCTCAGCGAGATGGACCCGACCAGCAGGAAGCCCGCGTGCGCCACCGACGAGTAGGCGATCATCCGCTTCACGTCGGTCTGGGTGAGGCCGAGCACCGCGCCGATGACCATGGACGCGATCGCCACGCCCCACAACACGCCGTTCCACTCCCAGCTCGACTTCTCGAACGCCACGAACAGCACCCGCAGGATGCCGCCGAACGCCGCGACCTTCGTGCAGGCCGCCATGAACGCCGTGATCGGCGTCGGCGCGCCCTGGTACACGTCGGGGGTCCACGCGTGGAACGGGCCGACCGACGCCTTGAACAGCAGGCCCACCACCAGCAGGCCGAAACCCGCGTACAGCAGCGTGTCGGGCCGGTCGTTGCCGGCGGTCGCGGCGGCGATGTCGGCGAGCTTCACCGAGCCCGCGAAGCCGTACAGCAGGGCCACGCCGTACAGGAAGAACGCCGAGGCGAACGCGCCGAGCAGGAAGTACTTGACCGCCGCCTCCTGCGACAGCAGCCGCCGCCGGCGGGCCAGGCCGCACATCAGGTACAGCGGCAGGGACAGCACTTCCAGCGCGATGAACATGGTCAGCAGGTCGTTCGCGGCGACGAACACCATCATGCCGCCGAGCGCGAACAGGGTGAGCGGGAACACCTCGGTCTGCATCCCGAACCGGCCCGCCTGGGCGCGGTCCTGGACGGTGCCTGGCCGGATGGCCGCGTCGGCGACGAACGCGCCGCCGGGCTCCACCGAGCGGTCCGCGATGAGCAGCACCGCGCCGAAGCCGAGCACCAGCAGGGTGCCCCACAGGAAGATCACCGGCTGGTCCACGGCGATGGCGCCCGCGAGGGTCACCTTGCCCTGCTCCGGGGTGTCGGCGGAGCCGCCGTACCAGGCCAGCGCGCCGCCCGCCGCGGCGAGCGTCAGCAGGGTCAGCACGACCTGGCTGCTCCACCGCTGCGCCTTCGGCAGGAAGGCCTCGACCAGCACGCTGAGGCAGGCCGCGCCGAGCACGATCAGGATCGGCGCGACCGCGAGGTAGTCGATCTCCGGCGCCTGGAGCCGCTGGGTCTGAGCGAGGAACGTCACGTCACTTGCCTTCCTGCGCGACCGGGTCGGCCACCCCGACCTCGCTGAGCGTCGCCCCGACGGACGGGGTGATCACGTCCAACACCGGCTTCGGGTAGAACCCGAGCACCAGGATCAGGGCCACCAGCGGCGCGAGCACCGCCAGTTCCCGCTTGTCCAGGTCGCGCACCGGGGCGCGTTCCGGATCGACCGTCGCGCCGGGCCCGCCGGTCGCGCCGATCAGCGCCGTGCCGCGCACCGGGCCCTGGAACACCCGCTGGTACAGCCACAGGATGTAGAGCGCGGCCAGCACCATGCCCAGCGCGGCCAGGATCGTGTACACCGGCTGGTTCGGGTAGGAGCCGACGAGCACCAGGAACTCGCTGACGAACGAGTTGGTGCCGGGCAGCGCCAGCGACGACAGGCCGGCCACGAAGAACAGGCCGCCGAGGACCGGCGTCAGCTTCGCCATGCCGCCGTAGTCCTCGATCAGGCGCGACCCGCCGCGGGCCATCACCATGCCGACGACCAGGAACAGCATGCCGGTGGAGATGCCGTGGTTGACCATGTACAGCACCGCGCCGGCCCCGGCCTGCGAGCTGAACGCGAAGATGCCCAGCGCGATGAAGCCGAAGTGCGCGATGGACGTGTACGCGACGAACCGCTTCAGGTCCGACTGGCCGACCGCGAGCAGCGAGCCGTAGAGGATGCCCGCCACGGCCAGGACCAGGATCAGCGGCGCGAGTTCCTGGCTGGCCAGCGGGAACAGCGGCAGGCAGTAGCGCAGGAAGCCGAACGTGCCGATCTTGTCCAGGATGCCGACCAGCAGCACGCCCGCGCCGACCGGGGCCTCCGCGCCGGCGTCGGGCAGCCAGGTGTGCAGCGGCACCAGCGGGGCCTTGATCGCGAACGCGACGAAGAACCCGAGGAACAGCCAGATCTGCGTGGACAGCGGCAGCTCGCGAGTGACCGTGACCAGGGTGGCCCAGTCGAACGTGCCGGCGCCCAGCCGGTCCGCCGCCGCGACGTACACGCCGATCACCGAGGCCAGCATGACCAGGCCGCCGAGCAGCGAGTACAGGAAGAACTTCATCGCCGCGTACTGCCGGTTCGGGCCGCCGAAGCGGCCGATCAGGAAGTACATCGGGACCAGCACAGCCTCGAAGAACACGTAGAACACGAACACGTCGGTGGCCGCGAACACGCCGACCATGCCGGTCTCCATGGCCAGCAGCAGCGCGAAGAACCCGCCCGCGCTGCGGCCCTCGGGCAGCTTGTCCGCCCACGAGCCGCCGATGACCACCGGCACCAGGAACGCGATCAGCGCGATCATCACCAGCGCGATGCCGTCCACGCCGAACGACAGGTGCACGCCGAACGCCGGGATCCAGTCGGCCGAGCTGGTGAGCTGGAGCCGCTCGTCCGACGACGGGTCGAAGCCGACCCAGGCGAGCACGGCGATCGCCAGCTCGCCCAGCGCGACGGCCAGCGCGACCGTCTTCGCGATCCGGTCGTTGCGCCGCAGGAAGGCCACCACCACGCTGCCCACCAGGGGCAGCAGGAGCAGCGCGATCAGCGTCCAGCTCACGAGAACCTCACCATCAGCAGCGCGCCCAGGACGAAGATCGCACCCAGGAGCATGGAGAGCGCGTACGAGCGCACGAATCCGGTCTGGAGCCTGCGCAACCGGCCCGAGCTACCGCCCAGCAGCGCGGCCGACCCGTTGACCAGGCCGTCCACGCCCTTGTTGTCCACGAACACCAGCGCGCGGGTGAGCCAGGTGCCCGGCCGCGCGAACAACGCCTCGTTGAGCGCGTTGCCGTACAGGTCGGCGCGCGCGGCGCGGACCGGGAACGACACCCGCTCCGGGCGGGCCACCGGCTGCGGCTTGCGGCCGAACAGCAGGAACGCCACCAGCACGCCCAGCGCCGACAGGCCGAGCACCAGGAAGTTCACCACGCTGTGCGAGAGCACGCCGTGCTGCTCCTGCAGCTCGCCCAGCGACGGCGTGAGCCAGCCCGCCAGGTTGTGGTTGGTCTCGAAGAAGAACCCCGCGCCGACCGAGCCGACCGCCAGCAGGATCATCGGCACGGTCATGGACAGCGGCGACTCGTGCGGGTGGTAGGCGCGGCCGTCCTCGGACTCCAGGTCCGTCCAGCGCGGCTTGCCCAGGAAGACCAGGATCAGCAGGCGGGTCATGTAGAACGCGGTGATGCCCGCGCCCAGCGCCGCCGCGCCGCCGAACACCCAGCCCCGCCAGCCCGGCTCGCTGAACGCCGCCGCGATGATGGCGTCCTTGGAGAAGTAGCCGGACAGGAACGGGAAGCCGATCAGGGCGAGGTAGCCGAGCGTCCAGGTGACGAACGTGATCGGCATCTTCTTCGCCAGCCCGCCCATCCGGCGGATGTTGCCCTCGTCGTTCATGCCGTGCATGACCGAGCCGGCCCCGAGGAACAGCCCGGCCTTGAAGAAGCCGTGCGTGAGCAGGTGCATGATGCCCAGCGCGTAGCCGACCGGGCCGAGGCCGACGGCGAGGATCATGTAGCCGATCTGGCTGACCGTCGAGTAGGCGAGGACTTTCTTGAAGTCGTCGTAGGCGCAGCCGATGAGGCACCCGATGATCAGGGTGACCGCGCCGATGATCATCACGACCAGCCGGCCGTCGGCGGACGCGTTGTAGATCGGGTTGGACCGGGCGATCAGGTAGACGCCGGCCGTGACCATGGTCGCCGCGTGGATCAGGGCGGAGACCGGCGTGGGGCCGGCCATCGCGTCCGGGAGCCACGCCTGGAGCGGGAACTGGCCGGACTTGCCGCACGCGCCGAGCAGGAGCAGCAGCGTCACCGCGGTGACCTCGGCGGCGGACAGCTCGCCGACCCGCGCGAACACCTCGGTGTACTGGGTGGTGCCGAGTTCCTTGAACAGGATGAAGATCGCGATCGCGAGACCCAGGTCGCCGACCCGGTTCATCAGGAACGCCTTCTTCGCGGCGCTCGCGGCTTCCGGCTTGTGCTGGTACCAGCCGATCAGCAGGTAGGAGGCGAGACCCACGCCCTCCCAGCCGAAGTACAGGGTCACGAACCCGTTGCCCAGCACCAGCAGGAGCATCGCGGCGACGAACAGGTTCAGGTAGCCGAAGAACTTCCGCCGCCCGGCCTCGTGCGCCATGTAGCCGATCGAGTAGATGTGGATCAGCGACCCGACACCGGTGATCAGCAGGACGAAGGTCAGCGACAGCGGGTCGAGGCGCAGGGCGAACTCGACGTTCAGCGCGTTCACCGACACCCAGTCGAACAGGTGCAGCTCGCTGGTGCGGTCGCTCCGGCCGAGCGTCTCGAAGAACAGCGCCACGCCGTAGCCGAACGTCGCGATCACGGTGGCGCAGCCGAGCAGGTGGCCCCACTTGTCGGTGCGCCGGCCACCGAGCAGCAGCACCAGCGCGCCGAACGCGGGCAGGGCGAGCAGCAGCCAGGCGAGACCGCCGAGCCCGCCGGCGGCAATAGGTTCCGTCACCGGTGACCCCTCAGTACTTCAGCAGGTTGGAGTCGTCGACCGAGGCCGAGCGACGCGTCTTGAAGATCGCCATGATGATCGTCAGGCCGACCACGACCTCGGCGGCGGCCACGACCATCACGAAGAACGCCATCACCTGGCCGTCGAGCGCGCCGTTGATCCGGGCGAACGTGACGAGGCTGAGGTTCACCGCGTTGAGCATCAGCTCGACGCACATGAACACCACGATGGCGTTGCGCCGCACCAGCACGCCCACCGCGCCGAGGCTGAACAGCAGCGCGGACAGCAGCAGGTAGTAGGTAGGGGTCACGGCTGCTCTCCCTTGAGGGCGTGCGCGTCGGCCTGGTGGCCGGTCCCGGAGACCTCGGCGACGTCGTCGTCCAGGGTCTCCTTGGCGGTCGTCTCGATCAGCTCCGAGAGCGACTCGGCGGCCACCGAGCCGTCCGGCAGCAGCGCCGGGGTGGCGACGGAGTTGGCCGTGGCGAAGACACCGGGGCCGGGCAGGGAGCCGACCCGGTCGCCGTGGAAGCGCTCCTCGACCAGTTCGCGCTGCGTCTTCTTCGCGTCCTTGCCCACCCGCGAGGCGAACGCGAGCACCATCGCGCCGATCGCCGCCGTGATCAGCAGGGCCGACGTCAGCTCGAACGGGAACAGGTAGTCGGTGAACAGCGCCTCGCCGATGTTGGCGACGTTGCCGCCGCCCTGGGTGTTCTGCTGCGCCAGCCCGACCGGCTCGACGTCGGTCAGCGCCCGCGCCAGCGAGCCGACGACCAGGCCGGCGAACCCGATGCCGAGCACGATCGCCGCGAGCCGCTGCCCGCGCAGCACCTCGACCACCGAGTCCGAGCTGTCCCGGCCGACCAGCATCAGCACGAACAGGAACAGCATCATGATCGCGCCGGTGTAGACGATGATCTGCACGAAGCCGAGGAACGGCGCCTGCTGGACCATGTAGAGCACACCGAGGCTGAGCATGGTCAGCACCAGCCACAGCGCCGAGTGCACGGCGTTGCGGGCGAACAGCATCCCCAGCGCGCCGGCCAGCGCCAGCGGGCCGAGGACCCAGAACGCGACGGCCTCGCCCGTGGTCACGGTGTCGACCGCGCGCTGCACCTGTTCCGGCTGCTGCGCCAGGAACGAGAGGATCGCGCTCACTTCCGCGCCTCCTCGGGGCCTGTCTCGACGGTCGCCCCGGCCGGCACCCCGGCCTGCCGGGCCAGCGCCGGGCCGTTCACGTAGTAGTCCTGCTCGTGCTCGCCCAGCCGCATCGGGTGCGGCGGCTGCTCCATGCCGGGCAGCAGCGGCGCGAGCAGGTCCTCCTTGGTGAAGATCAGCTTCTGCCGGTCGTCGTCGGCCAGCTCGTACTCGTTCGTCATGGTCAGCGAACGGGTCGGGCACGCCTCGATGCACAGGCCGCAGCCGATGCAGCGCAGGTAGTTGATCTGGTAGTCCAGGCCGAACCGCTCACCGGGCGAGTAGCGCTCGTCCTCGGTGTTGTCGCCGCCCTCGACGAAGATCGCGTCCGCCGGGCAGGCCCACGCGCACAGCTCGCAGCCGACGCACTTCTCCAGCCCGTCCGGGTGTCGGTTGAGCTGGTGCCGGCCGTGGAACCGCGGCGCGGTGACCTTCTTGACCTCGGGGTACTCCTCGGTGACGACCTTCTTGAACATCGTCCCGAAGGTCACGCCGAACCCCTTGACGGGATCAAGCATCCCCATCGCCGGCCTCCTTCGCTGATGCGGCTACCGCCGCGGGCTCCGCCGTCCGGTCGGCGGTCGGCAGCGTGGCCACCGGCACCTGCCGGCGCGGCGGCGACTTGGGCACTTTCAGGTCCAGCGGCGGCACGGGGAACCCGCCGCCGGTGATCGGCACGGCGTTCGGGTCGCGGTGCTCGCGCTTGTCCGGCAGCAGGAACGCGACCACCAGGATCACGCCGAGCACGATGCCGAACACGGCCAGCACCAGCCCGGTGCCGATGTTGCCCGCCATGCGCTCCTGGTTGAAGTACCGGGTGAACGCCACCGCGACGAACCAGAACAGCGCGATCGGGACGAGGAACTTCCAGCCCAGCCGCATGAACTGGTCGTAGCGCAGGCGGGGCAGCGTGCCGCGCAGCCAGATGAACAGGAACAGGAACGCCAGCGTCTTGAGCACGAACCAGAGCAGGCCCCACCAGCCGCTGTTGAGCACGTGGTCCGGGCCGACGATCGGGAACTGCCAGCCGCCCAGGAACAGCGTGGTGGCGAGCGCCGACACGGTCACCATGTTCACGTACTCGGCAAGGAAGAACAGCGCGAACTTCAGCGAGCTGTACTCCGTGTGGAAGCCGCCGACCAGCTCCGACTCGGCCTCGGGGAGGTCGAACGGCGCGCGGTTGGTCTCGCCGACCATGGCGATCACGTAGATGATGAAGCTGACCGGCAGCAGGATCGCGTTCCACGCGGGCAGCGCGCCCCAGGCGATGGTGCCGGACTGGGTGCCGACGATGTCCGCCGTGGACAGCGAGTGCGAGCTCATCACGACCGCGACGATGGCCAGGCCCATCGCGATCTCGTAGGAGATGACCTGCGCGGCCGACCGCAGCGCGCCCAGCAGCGGGTACGGCGAGCCGGACGCCCAGCCGGCCAGCACGATGCCGTAGACGCCCAGCGAGGAGCACGCGAGCACGACCAGCACGCCGACCGGCAGGTCGACGAGCTGGAGCGCGGTCTCGTGGCCGAACATCTCGACCTTGCCGCCGAGCGGGATCACGGAGAACGCGACGAACGCCGGGATGCACGAGATGACCGGGGCGAGGAAGAACACCCACTTGTCCGCCAGGACGGGGCGGATGTCCTCCTTGAACGCCAGCTTCAGGCCGTCCGCCAGCGACTGGAGCCAGCCGCCCGGCCCGACCCGGTTGGGCCCGGGCCGCTGCTGCATCCGGGCGACGACCTTGCGCTCCCAGTTGATCATGAACAGGGTCATCACGACGAGGAACGCGAAGATCCCCACGACCTTGATCAAGACCAGCCAGACGGGGTCGTCGGCGAGGAGTTGTGCGGTGCTCATGCCTTGCCTCCGGGCGAGGTGGTTTCCTCCGCGGCGTCGGGCGCGGCGGACACGGCCACCACGGAGCCGTGGCCGGCGACCAGGTTGCGCCGCACGGTGACCGCGCCGGAGTTGCCGGGCAGCCACACGACGCCGTCGGGCAGGTCGGCCGCCTCGACCGGCAGCGAGACCTCGCCGCGCTCGGTCGACACGGTGATCACGCCGCCGAGCGCCACACCGAGGCGCCGCGCGGTGGCCTCGGACAGCTTGGCCACCACGGGGCGCGCGGTGCCCGCCAGGTTCGGCTCGCCGTCCTGCAGCGAGCCGTTGTCCAACAGCCGCCGCCAGGTCGCGAGCGCCGCCTGGCCGTCCTTGGGCTGGGACAGCAGCGGCGCGGGGACCGTCGGGACGGCGGCGGTCAGCGTGCCGCGGCCCAGGCGCGCGAAGTCCGCGCCGGCCGCCGCCGGGGTCTGCGTGAACAGGTCGGCCTCCATCTCGACGGCCAGCGTGTCCAGCACCCGCCCGTCGGGCAGGGCGCCGGTGCCTTCGAGCGTGGTGCCGAACGGGCGGTGGCGGCCCTCCCAGTTGAGGTAGCTGCCCGCCTTCTCCACCGCCGGGGCGACGGGAAGCACGACGTCGGCGTACGCGGTCACCGCGCTGTGCCGCAGCTCCAGGCTCACCACGAAGCCCACGAAGTCCAGCGCGCGCTCGGCCAGCGCCGGGTCCGGCAGGTCGAACGGGTCGACGCCGCCGACCACCAGCGCGTCGAGGCCCCCGCTCGCGGCGGCGGTCAGGATGGCGGTGGTGTCCCGGCCGGGCCGCGTGGGCAGCGCGCCCGCCTCCAGGCCCCAGGCCTGCTCGACCTGCGCACGGGCGTCGGCGTCGGACACCAGCCGCCCGCCGGGCAGCAGCGTCGGCAGCAGGCCGGCTTCCAGCGCGCCGCGCTCACCGGCCCGGCGCGGGATCCAGGCGACCTTCGCGCCGGTCCGCCCGGCCAGCGCCGCGACGGCGGAGAACAGGCCCGGCACCTCGGCGGCGCGCTCGCCGACCAGGATCACCGCGCCCGGCTTGGCCAGCTCGGCCACCACGTCGGCGGCGTGCTCGGGCAGGGCGTTCAGCGCGGCGGGCTCGCCGCCGGGCACGCACGCGAGCAGCGTGCCGTAGGTCTTCTCCACCGCGGGCGAGGTGAACTGGCCCAGGTGGAACACCTTGGTCTTCTTCGCGCGGGCCGCCTTGCGCAGCCGCAGGAAGACGATCGGCGCTTCCTCCTCCGGCTCGAACGCCACGAGCAGCGCGGCGGGCGCGGCCTCGATGCCCTTGAACGTCACGCCGTCCTCCGGCGTGGTGCCCAGCACCGAGGAGGTGAGGAACTCCAGCTCCTCGTTCGAGTGCGCCCGCGCGCGGAAGTCGACGTCGTTGGTGCGCAACGCGATCCGGGCGAACTTCGAGTACGCGTAGGCGTCCTCGACGGTCAGCCGGCCGCCGGCGAGCACACCGGCGCCCTTGCCGTCCCGCGCCTTCGCCAGCCCCGTCGCCGCGACCTGCAACGCCTCCGTCCACGACGACTCGCGCAGCTCGCCGGACTCCGCGTCGCGCACCAGGGGCCGGGTGATCCGGTCGTCGGCGGTGGCGTAGCGGAACGCGAAGCGGCCCTTGTCGCAGATCCACTCCTCGTTGACCTCGGGGTCGTCGCCGGCCAGCTTGCGCTGCACCTTGCCGCGCCGCCAGTCGGTGCGCTCCGCGCAGCCGGACGAGCAGTGCTCGCACACGCTCGGCGTGGACACCAGGTCGAACGGCCGCGCCCGGAACCGGTACGCGGCGGACGTCAGCGCGCCCACCGGGCAGATCTGGATGGTGTTGCCGGAGAAGTACGACTGGAACGGCTTGTCCTGCGCCACGCCGATCTGCTGCTGCGACCCGCGCTCCAGCAGCTCGATGAACGGGTCGCCCGCGATCTGCGCCGAGAACCGCGTGCACCGCTGGCACAGCACGCACCGCTCGCGGTCCAGGAGCACCTGCGTGCTGATCGGGATCGGCTTCGGGAACGTCCGCTTGTGCTCGTGGAACCGGGAGTCCGCGCGGCCGTGCTTGAGCGCCTGGTTCTGCAACGGGCACTCGCCGCCCTTGTCGCAGATCGGGCAGTCCAGCGGGTGGTTGATGAGCAGCAGCTCCATCACGCCCTGCTGCGCCTTGTCCGCCACCGGCGAGGTGAGCTGGGTCTTCACCACCATGCCGTCGGCCACCGTCATGGTGCAGGAGGCCTGCGGCTTCGGCATCGGCCGGCCGCCCATCTCCACCTCGACCAGGCACTGCCGGCAGGCGCCCGCGGGCTCCAGCAGCGGGTGGTCGCAGAACCGCGGCACGACGATGCCCAGCCGCTCCGCGGTGCGGATCAGCAGCTCGCCCTTGGGCGCGACGACCTCCAGGCCGTCGATGACGAGCTTGACGTGGCCCTCGGGGACGACCTGCCCGGTGGCGCTCTTGTCAGGCGCGATGGTCATGCGCTTGCTCCCGCCAAGACCTGGGAGTTCCGGTCGCACAGCGCCAGGAACTCGTCCTTGAAGTACTTGATGCCGCTGGTGATCGGGCTGACCGCGCCGTCGCCGAGCGCGCAGAACGAGCGGCCCAGGATGTTGTCGCAGATGTCCAGCAGCGTGTCGATGTCACCGGCGGTGCCCTCGTTGCGGTTCATCCGCTGGAGGATCTGCACGAGCCAGTAGGTGCCCTCGCGGCACGGCGTGCACTTGCCGCACGACTCGTGCTTGTAGAACTCGGTCCACTTCATGACCGCCCACGGCACGGACACCGTCTCGTTGAAGATCTGCAGCGCGGTGGTGCCCAGCATCGACCCGGCTTCCGCCGCGCCCTCGAAGTCCAGCGGGACGTCCAGGTGCTCGGCGGTGAACAGCGGGGTCGACGAGCCGCCGGGCGTCCAGAACTTCAGCGGGATGCCGTCCTTCATGCCGCCCGCCAGGTCCAGCAGCTCACGCAGCGTGGTGCCCATCGGGGCCTCGTACTGGCCGGGCTTCTCGACGTGCCCGGACAGCGAGTAGATCTTCGGCCCCGGCGACCGCTCGCGGCCCATGGTGCGGAACCAGTCCGCGCCGCCGTTCACGATGTAGGGAACCGAGGCGATGGTCTCGACGTTGTTCACCACGGTGGGCGACGCGTAGAGGCCGGCGGTGGCCGGGAAGGGGGGCTTGAGGCGGGGCTGGCCGCGCTTGCCCTCCAGCGAGTCGAGGAGGGCCGTCTCCTCGCCGCAGATGTACGCGCCCGCGCCCGCGTGCACGACGACGTCCAGGTCGAAGCCGGAGCCGAGGATGTCCTTGCCCAGGTAGCCCGCCGCGTACGCCTCCTGCACAGCCGCGTTCAGCCGCCGGATGCAGTGCAGCACCTCGCCGCGCACGTAGATCGCGGCGAAGTTCGCGCGGATCGCGTACGAGGTGATGATGATGCCCTCGATCAGCGAGTGCGGGTCCGCCATCATCAGCGGGATGTCCTTGCAGGTGCCCGGCTCGCCCTCGTCGGCGTTGATGACGAGGTAGTGCGGCTTGCCGTCGCCTTGGGGGATGAAGCCCCACTTCATGCCGGTGGGGAAGCCCGCGCCGCCCCGGCCGCGCAGGCCGGAGTCCTTGCACTGCTGGATGAGCTGGTCCGGGTGGGCCTTCAGCGCCTTGCGCAGCGCCGTGTACCCCTCCAGTTGTTCGTAGGTCTTCAGCGTCCACGAGCGCGGCGACAGCCAGCGCTTGGTGAGGACGGGAGTCAGATTGTCGACCATGTCGGCGTCCCCCTACTTCTTTTCCGGCAGGGCCGGGAACTCGGGGTTCTCCGGCATCGCGGGCGCCGTCCAGCCGCGGTCGGCGGCGATGGCCGCGCCGCGCACCGTCTCCGGCGCCGCCGACGGGCCGTCCAGGTCCGCCTCCCGGCCCTCGAAGAAGCCCGCGAGCTGCAACTCGGCCTGCCGGAAGTCGGTCAGCGGCGCGCCCCGCGTCGGGTGCGGCTTCTCCCCGGCCTGCAACGACTTCACCAGCTCCAGCGCCTTCTCCGGGGTCTGGTTGTCGTAGAACTCGTAGTTCACCTGGAGCACCGGCCCCAGGTCGCAGGCCGCCAGGCACTCGGCGTGCTCCAGCGTGATCGAGCCCGGCGCGCCCGGCTCGCCCGAGGTCTCCTCGTGGCCCAGCGGCCTGCCGTCCGCGCCCAGGTGCTCGCGCAGCTTGGCGTAGATCGCGTCACCGCCGAGCGCCGCGCACAGCGTGTTCGTGCAGACGCTGACCAGGTGCTCGCCGCACGGGCGGCGCTTGTACATGGTGTAGAACGTCGCGACCGCGCTGACCTCGGCGAGGCTCAGGTCGAGCTGCCCCGCGCAGAACGCGATGCCCTCCTGGCTGACGTAGCCCTCCACGGACTGCACGAGGTGCAGCATCGGCAGCAACGCCGACCGGGACTGCGGGTAGCGCGCGATGAGCGCCCGCGCCCGCGCCACCGTGTCGGCGTCGAAGACGCCGGTGTCCGCCGGCGTCTCGTGGACCAGCCGCCCCGTCGACCCGGGGTCGAGCGGCGAGGCCGCGAGGACGTTTTCCGGAGTGCTCATCGGTCACAACCACCCATCACCGGGTCGATAGAGGCCACCGACGCGATGACGTCGGCGACCATGCCGCCCTCGCACATCGCGGGCATCGACTGGAGGTTCACGAAGCTGGGTTCGCGCACGTGCACGCGCATCGGCCGGGTGCCGCCGTCGGACACCACGTGGTAGCCCAGCTCGCCGCGCGGCGACTCGATCGGCACGTACACCTGGCCGGCCGGCACCTGGAAGCCCTCGGTCACCAGCTTGAAGTGGTGGATCAGGGACTCCATGGACTGGCCCATGATCTTGCGGACGTGCTCCAGCGAGTTGCCCATGCCGTCCGGGCCGATGGTGAGCTGCGCGGGCCACGCGACCTTGGCGTCCTCCACCATGACCGGGCCCGGCTCCAGCCGGTCCACCGCCTGCCGCACGATCTTGAGCGACTCGTGGATCTCTTCGACCCGCAGCCGGTACCGGGCGAACGAGTCGGCCTCGTTGGAGGTCGGCACGTCGAACCGGTAGTTCTCGTAGCCCGAGTACGGCTCGATCTTGCGCAGGTCCCACGGCAGGCCGGCGGACCGCAGGATCGGGCCGGTGATGCCGAGCGCGAGGCACGCGTCCACCGGCAGGTAGCCGATGCCCTGCAACCGGTTGCGCCAGATCGGCTGGCCGGTGAGCAGCTTGTCGTAGTCCGGCAGCCGCGAGTCCATCACCTTGATGAAGTCGCGGATGCGCTGCGGGGCGTCGGCCGGGAGGTCCTGCGCCAGGCCGCCGGGGCGGATGAAGGCGTGGTTCATCCGCAGGCCGGTCAGGAACTCCAGCAGGTGCAGGACTTCCTCGCGCTCGCGGAAGCCGGCCGTCATGCCGGTCAGCGCGCCCAGCTCCATGCCGCCGGTGGCCAGGGCCACCAGGTGCGAGCTGATCCGGTTCAGCTCCATCAGCAGCACGCGGACGGTCTGCGCGCGCTCCGGGACCGTGATGCCGAGCAGCTTCTCCACGGCGAGGCAGTACGCGGCCTCGTTGTGCAGCGGGGCCAGGTAGTCCATCCGCGTCACGAACGTGACGCCCTGGGTCCAGTTGCGGTACTCGACGTTCTTCTCGATACCGGTGTGCAGGTAGCCGATGACGCTGCGGGCCTGGGTGACGGTCTCGCCCTCCAGCTCCAGCACCAGGCGCAGCACGCCGTGCGTCGACGGGTGCTGCGGGCCCAGGTTCATGATGATGCGCTCGTCGCCCGCCGCGTCGGCCAGCACCTCGTCCCAGTCGCCGCCGGTCACCGTGTAGACGGTGCCCTCGGTGGTCTGGCGGGACGAGGCGGCGTACGGGTCGGCCTGCTGGTTCGCGCCGTACGAGTCGCTGTCGCGGCCGGCGGCACTGGTGTCGGTGCCGGTGGTCACGTCGGAGAGCCTGCTCGACCCTGCACGCAGGTCTTCGGGATGCCGTTCGGTCATGAGTAGGACCGCCTCTGGTCTGGCGGGGGGATCTCCGCGCCCTTGTACTCCACCGGGATGCCGCCGAGCGGGTAGTCCTTGCGCTGCGGGTGGCCGTCCCAGTCGTCCGGCATGAGGATCCGGGTCAGGCCGGGGTGTCCGTCGTAGACGATCCCGAACATGTCCCAGGCCTCGCGCTCCTGCCAGTCCGCGGTCGGGTAGACCGCGACCACGCTGGGGATGTGCGCGTCGTCGACGTCGACCGCGACCTCCAGCCGGATGCGGCGGCGGTAGGTCATCGACGTCAGGTGGTAGACCGAGTGCAGCCGCTGCGGCGCGTCCACCCCGTAGTCCACCCCGGACACCGAGCTGCACAGCTCGAAGCGCAGCGCCGGGTCGTCGCGCAGGATCCGCGCCACCTCGACCAGGTTCTCCCGGCGCAGGTAGAACGTGATCTCGCCGCGGTCGACGGTGATCTGCTGCACGGTGTCGGCGGGCAGGCCCCGCTCGTGGATCGCCGCCAGCAGCTCGTCGGCGACCTCGTCGAACCAGCCGCCGAACGGCCGCTCGCTGGGCGCGGCGACGTGGGCGGGCAGCCGCAGGCCGCCGAAGCCGGACGTGTCGCCGCTGCCGGAGATGCCGAACATGCCCTGCCGGGCCTTGCCCGCGACGACGCCGCCGCGCTCCTCGTGCTCCTCGTGCTGGGCCTCGTTCATGCTCGCCGAGCTGAGGGCCTCGGACTTCCCGTTCACCGCGGGGTTGTCCGCGCCGGGCGTCTTGTCGACCTCGCGCTTGTCGTCAGCCATACCGCTCACTTCTTCGCAAACCGCTGGGAGGACGGGATGAGGTCCGTGGTGCGGCCGGACTCGGCCAGCAGCGCGGCGCGGTTCGCGCCCAGCGGCTCGTCCATGATCTTGGCGTGGATCTTGAGGATCGCGTCGATCAGCATCTCCGGCCGCGGCGGGCAGCCCGGCAGGTACATGTCGACCGGCACGACGTGGTCCACGCCCTGCACCACCGCGTAGTTGTTGAACATGCCGCCGCTGGAGGCGCACACGCCCATCGCCAGCACCCAGCGCGGCTCGGGCATCTGGTCGTAGATCTGGCGCAGCACCGGCGCCATCTTGTTGGTCACCCGGCCCGCGACGATCATCAGGTCGGCCTGGCGCGGAGACGCGCGGAAGACCTCCATGCCGAACCGCGCGAGGTCGTAGCGCGGACCGCCGGTGGTCATCATCTCGATGGCGCAGCAGGCGAGGCCGAACGTGGCCGGCCAGAGCGAGGACTTGCGGGTCCAGTTGACCAGCTTCTCCACACTGGCGAGCAGGATGCCGTTCGGGAGCTTCTCTTCGAGACCCACGGGTCTTCCCCCTCAGTTCCAGTCGAGGCCGCCGCGCCGCCACACGTAGGCGTACGCGAAGCCGACCGTCGCGACGAACAGTGCGATCTCCACCAGGCCGAACAGGCCGAGCCGGTCCGCGGAGACCGCGAAGGGGTAGAGGAACACCATTTCGATGTCGAACAGGATGAACAGCATCGCCGTGAGGTAGTAGGCGACCGGCATCCGGCCACCGCCCACCACGGGCTGCGGTGACGGCTCGATGCCGCACTCGTACGCGTCGAGCTTCGCGCGGTTGTAGCGGCGGGGACCGATGTACGGCGCGGCCGTCACGGAGAACAGCGCGAAGGCCGCGGCGAGGGCGAACATCAATACGAGGGGGAGGTAAGGGTCCAGCACTCTCCGTCGTCCTTTCCTCGCGTGTCGCGGTGGTGGTGCACCGCCGACCGTTGCGCACCCTATGGGGTGTTCTTGCGCCCTCCGGAAGTTAGGCGTGCCTAACGCTCCTCAGGCCGCTTGTGAAACACTTCACAAGGCATCTCAGCCGGTTGTGAACTGATTCACAAGACCTGCAGGCCAGTGTAGAACGTCACACAGAGGCGTGACGGGCACCCCCTGCACATACCTTGACCTGGGCTTACACGGTGCAGATCCACAGCTTTGCGACCGGGGAGTGAACGGCGGCACAGCGAAAACGAAACAGCGCCGACACGGATGTCGACGCTGCGTCAAGTAGCCGAAGGCCGTTAGGCCGTAGGGGTGAATTTCGTGGTGGCGGCGATGATGCGGTCGAAGGCGTCGCCGTCCTTCGGGTCGTAAAGGCCCGCGAGCAGCTTCAGGACCAGCTTCATCAGCGTTTTCCGAGGTAGGCCGTACTTGGTCGCGGTGCGCATGATGGTCGGGTGGCCGATCAGGCGGCTGAAGACGTTGCCCAGGCGGTAGTAGCTGCCCAGCGCCTGCTCGATGCGCACCGGGTAGCCGTGCAGGGCCCGTTCCCGGCTGTGGCCGGTCCGGGCGAGCGCCTGCACGACGGTCTCCGCGGCGATCCGGGCCGACTCCATGGCGTAGCCGATGCCCTCGCCGTTGAACGGGTTGACCATGCCGCCCGCGTCGCCGACCAGCAGCAGGCCGTCCCGGTAGTGCGGCTTGCGGTTGAGGCCCATGGGCAGGGCGGCGCCGCCGATCTTGCCGGTGGCGTTCTCCTCGCGGAAGCCCCACTCCTCGGGGGTGCCGTCGAGCCAGGACTTCAGCAGGGCGCGGTAGTCCGTGGTCCCGTAGGCCTTGGAGGTGCTGAGGATGCCGAGGCCGACGTTCACCGTGCCGTCGCCCATGCCGAAGATCCAGCCGTAGCCGGGGAGCAGGACGTCGTTGGTCCGGTCCCACAGCTCCAGGTGCGACTCCAGGTAGTCGTCCTTGGTGCGGGGGCTGGCGTAGTAGCGGCGGACCGCGACGCCCATCGGCTTGGCGTCGTCCTTCTGGATGCCGACGCTGAGCGCGAGCCGCGCGCTCACGCCGTCGCAGCCCACGACGATCGGGGCCCGGTAGGTGACCGCCTGCTTGTCCGGCCCGGTCTTGGCGGTGACCCCGACCACCCGGCCGTTCTCCACGACGGCCCCGGTGACGGTGGTCTGCTGGTAGAGCCGGGCGCCGGCCTGCTGGGCGGTCTTGGCCAGCATCTCGTCGAAGTCCTGCCGGGGGCGCACCACGCCGTAGGGCGGGAAGGTGGCCAGGTCGGGCCAGTCGAGTTCGAGCGTGACCCCGCCGCCGACGACCCGCAGACCCCGGTTGTGCAGCCAGCCCGCTTCCTCGCGGGTGTCGACGCCCAGGTCGATGAGCTGCTTGACCCCGCGCGGCGTCAACCCGTCGCCGCAGACCTTCTCCCGGGGGAACGTGGACTTCTCCAACAGCAGCACGTCAAGGCCCGCGCGGGCCAGGTAGGTCGCTGCGGTCGAGCCCGCCGGGCCCGCGCCGACCACGATCACCTCGGCGTCCTCGCCTGCCTTGCGGCGGCTGGGAGTCGTCATTCCCGCTCCTTGTGCCTGGATTCACAAAGTCGAGCGCGAGTCTACTTGCGGGCCGCTGAGAGCCCGCCGGCCGACCGTGCGGCGCCCCTGGCCCGGCGGGCTCGTCGCCACCGGCCCGGTCTTCCCGGCTTTCTCCCCGGACTGCTCGGCCCGGTCTCACTGCCTGACGAGGCTGAGGCCCGGCAGCGGCCCGCCGGGGTACTGCTGCAACCGCCCGCCCTCGGCCAACGGCCCGAGGTCGATCGCGGCCCAGCCGGAACTCTCGACCAGTTCGGCGACCTTGGCGGTGGCCTCGGGGTGGTCGCCGGACAGGAAGATCACCGTGGCCCCGTCGGCCAGCAACCGCTCGGGGCTCAACGTGTTGAACCCCTTGACCAGCAAGGCACCGGGCAGTTTCGCCGCCACGATCGCGCTGGACGGCTGTCCGCCCAGGTCGGCGACGACGAAACCGGGCAGGATCGGATTACTGGCGTCGACCACGACCTTGCCGCTCCAGTCGTGCCCCTGCGTGGCGAGATCCAGGGCGACCCACGGCACGGCGAGGATGGTGATCTCCCGCCGCACCGCGTCCGCCACCGTGCCGGGGGTGACGCCGTCGAGCGGGGGCAACGACTCCGGCCCACGACTGTTGCTGATCACCACGTCGTGCCCGGCGCGTGCCAGCTTGGTGGCGACAGCGGTACCGATGTTCCCCGCGCCGATGATCCCGACCTGCACTCCGACTCCTCTGCTGGGTGTTCCCCGGTGACCTCCGCCGCGTTCCGAACGTCAGGCCCCGGCCGGCTCCGGTTCATCCGTGGCCTCCGGACCCGGCTCGGTCTCGGACTGCGGCTCGGACTGCGGGCCGGACTGCGGCTCGGGCTTGGTCGCCCGGTGCAGCGCGACGACACCACCGGTGAGGTTGAGCCAGGCGACGTCGTCCCACCCGGCGTTGGCGATGATCTCAGCGAGCGCCCGCTGGTCCGGCCACGTGCGCATGGACTCGGCGAGGTACTGGTAGGCGTCGGGGTTGGACGACACGAACCGTCCGATGAACGGCAGTACCCGGAGCAGGTAGCGCATGTAGACGAACCGGAACGGCCGGAACGTGGGCGTGGACACCTCGCAGATCACGAGCCGCCCACCCGGCCGGACGACGCGGGCCATCTCGCGGAGGGCGGCCTCGGTGTCGTTGAAGTTCCGGATCCCGAACGAGACCGTGACGGCGTCGAACACCCCGTCGGCGAACGGCAGGCGAAGGGCGTCGGCCGCGACTTTGGGCACGGGCCGATGAGCCCCGCCGAGCAACATGCCGAGCGAGAAGTCAGCCGCGACACACCAGGCGCCGGACGAGGCGTACTCGACGGTGGACACGGCAGTACCGGCCGCGAGGTCCAACACCCGCTCACCGGCCCGAGCATCCAATACCCGCCGACTCCACTCCCGCCAACGCCGGTCGAACCCCAACGTCATGACGGAGTTCGTGCGGTCGTAGCCCTTGGCCACGCCGTCGAACATCTCGGCAACCTCGCGGGGGTTCTTGTCCAAACCTGCACGCGACATGGAGAAAGCGTAGGTGACGCCCGCCAACCCCGACATCCCGTCCTCCCGCACCTGCCTTGAGCTGCGGAAACAGGTAGTCTTTTCAGTGGTCCGGACCGGCTCCGGGTTGTCCTTGTGCCGAACTTTCACCCGATATCGCGAATCAACCGGGAACGGGGCACTTTCCAGCCCCCGCCAACGTTGCCGTAAAGAAGAGGAGGCGGCACGGCGGGAGGCACCGAGGCACCAGGCACAGGCGTCACAAGGTTGGACGCTGCCCTCACCCAGGGCCCTACCAACCCTCGCCCCAGGCGACGCCCAACCCTGGCCCCAGGCGACGCGGCACCGGGCCATGCGCAGTCCTGGGACATGCGCAGGCTCGCACGCAGGCTTCGGTCCCAAGCCAAGCCGCGAGAGCGAGCCTCAGCGCAACCGCGAAGTCCGCAACCGCGAGTCACAGCGCGGCACGAGTCACAGCGAGCGCAACCGCGAGGCTCAGGTCGCGCGAAGGGCCGTGAGCATCCCGTCCACCGCCGCCTGCCACGGGTACTCCTCCGCACGTGCGCGGGCCGCCGAACGGCGGGCGGGTTCGGGGTTGTCGAGGAGCGCGTTGACCGCCCCCGCGAAGGCGGGCGCGTGGTCCGGCACTGCCGCACCGCAGCCGGGGCGGACGATCTCGCGCAGTGCCGACGACGCGGAGACCACGACCGGCGTTCCGGAGGCCAGTGCCTCCAAGGCCGCCAGGCCGAACGTCTCGTGCGGGCCCGGTGCGAGGGACACGTCGGCGGTTGCCAGGAGGTTCGCCACGTCGGTTCGGCGGCCCACGAAGCCCAGGAACGTCACCGGCAGGCCGGCCGCGCGGCGCTCCAGGGCCTCGCGGCGCGGGCCGTCGCCGGCGATGACCAGGCGCACGTGGTGGCCGGCGGCGTGGAGTTCGGCGGTGGTGTCGACGCTGCGTTCCACGTGCTTTTCCGGTGACAGCCGGCCGCAGTGGACCAGGAGGGCGTCTGCGCCCCGGGACAGGTCCGCCTTCAGCGAGCGGTCGTGGCGGGTGGGGGTGAAGGTGTGCAGGTCGACGCCCAGGGGAACGCGGGCGACGTTGCGGGCGCCTATCCGGTCGAATTCCTCGCGCGCGAACGCCGTGGTGCACACGACCGTGTCGTACGACGCCGCCATCCTCGCGTTCGCCCAGTCCGCGCCTCGCCGGGCCAGGCGCGGCGGCAGGAGGAACTGCTCCATCAGGCGGTCGAGGCGTTCGTGTGAGATCACCACGCTCGGCACGTCCCGCGCCGCCGCCCAGTGCCCCATCCCGCGCAGCGTCAAGCGGTCCGAGACTTCGAGGCGGTCCGGGGCCAGGTGGTCCAGCAGGGTTCGCACGCGCCACGGGTCCACGGCCCGGTAGCCGCCCGTGCCCGGAATCCGGGGCGCGGGCAGCGTGATGCGGCGGACGCCGGCGGCCAGGTGGTCATCGGCGTGCGCCGGGCCGGGCACGACGAGGGTCACCCGGTGGCCTGCCGCCGCGTAGCCCGAGCCGAGGTGGTGCAGCGCGGTGCGCAGACCACCTGACCGGGGGCCGTAGAAGTTCGCCAGTTGCACGATCCTCATGCAGCGCGTCGCTCCGGCAGGCCCAGGACCGCGGCGTAGTGGCCGAGCAGCTCGTCGCACACGGCCGACCACGTCCGGCCGCGGACCCAGCGGCGGGCGGCGTTGCCGAAGCGCTTGCGGCGCAGCGGGTCGCGGAGTTCGAGGACGGCGGACCTCAGTTCCGCGTCCGACGTGAACAGGTAGCCGGTGTCCGGTTGCACGAGGTCGCGCGGCCCGCCCGCGTCCGGCGCCACCACCGGCACGCCGCTCGCCAGCGCCTCCTGCACGGCCTGGCAGAACGTCTCGTGCGGGCCGGTGTGCACGAACACGTCGAGTGACGCGTACGCCGCCGCCAGGTCCACCCCGCCCCGGAACCCGAGGAACGCCGCGTCCGGCAGTTCGCGCCGCAGGGCGGCCTCCTCCGGCCCCTCCCCGACGATCACCACCCGGACGCCGGGCACGTCGTTGAGCACCCGCAGCCGCTCGACCCGCTTCTCCGGCGACAGCCGGCCCACGTACCCGACGAGCAGCGAGCCGTCGGGTGCGAGTGAACGGCGCAGGGCGTCGTCCCGCCGGTGCGGCGCGAACAGTTCCACATCGACCCCTCGACCCCACCGGTGGACGCGCGGAACGCCGTGTTCGCGCAACGCCTCCACCGCCGACGTCGACGGGGCGAGCGTGCGGTCGGCCTGTGCGTGCAGGCGGCGGGTCCACCGCCACGCGGCGCGTGCGGTCAGGCCGAGGCCGTAGTGGCCGGCGAACCCGGCGATGTCGGTCTGGTAGACGGCGACCGTCGGCAGGCCGAGCCGGCGCGCCGCCGACACCCCTCTGGCGCCCATCACGAACGGGCTGGCCAGGTGCACGACGTCGGGCCGGAAGTCGGCGAGGGCGGTCAGCACCTTGCGGGTGGGCACGCCGACCGGCAGCGAGCTGAACCGCGGCAGGTCCACTGCCGGGACGCGCACCACGGGGGTGCCGTGGTGCTGGTCGGCCCCCGCGCCGGGTGCGACGACCAGGGCCTGGTGGCCGTGCGCGCGGAGGTGCTCCAGCACGCGCAGGACGGAGTTGGTCACCCCGTTCACCTGGGGCAGGAAGCTCTCGGTGACGATCGCTACACGCACGTCGATCACCTTGAGGTGCGAAGGACACGGGGGCGTGACGGATCGAGGAACGAAGGTCGAACTCCTCGCGTCACGGTTGACGTTGACCGGGAGATCGTCATCGCTTCACCTGGTGGACGTGTCACGGTCACCGGGGGCGGTGACACTAGTGCGGCATGACCGTCTTGTCGTCCCGGCCCACTCAGCCCGTCGATCCCGGACTGGTGTCGATCGCGCTGGAGATAGCGGGCCGTCTCGCCAACGACGCGTCCGACGTCATCATGGCGACGGCGGGCCGCGGCGCCCGTCCTGATGACGACACGTCCCCGTTCGACTGGGTGACCGACACCGACCGGACCCTCGAACGGCACACCAGACGTGTGCTGACCGCGGAGTTCCCCGACATCCCGGTGTTCTGCGAGGACACCGACGCGGACGTGGCGTCGGACGCCGAGTTCCGCTGGGTGGTCGACCCGGTGGACGGCACGGCGAACTACGTGGCGGGTGTCCCGTGGTGCGCCTACAGCCTGGCTCTGGTGGACCGCTGGGGTCCGGTGGTCGGCGTGGTGGCGGACCCGTACCGGGCGCAGATCTACGCCGCCGCGCGGGGGCGGGGCATGCGGGCGAACGGGACTCCGGTGAAGCTCGGCGGCCAGGCGATGAGTTCGATCGTCTGCACGGAGATGACGCGCACCGGGCCGTGGCCGGGGATGGGGGAGTTCATCTCGCGGGCGGCCGTGGCGGGCACCGGGGTGCGGGTGCTGGGTTCGAAGGCGCTCGCGGTGGCGCAGGTGGCGCTCGGGCACGCGGCGGCGGCCGTGCTGCACAGCTATCACGAGTGGGACGTGGCCGGTGCGGTGGCGCTGGCCGTGGAGTCGGGCGCGGCCGTGCTGGACCGCCGCGGCGAGGACGACCCGCTGCCGGTGGACGGCCTGCTCGTCGCCATGCCGGAGGTGGCGGAGGAAGTCCTGGGGTGGTGGCAGTCTTCGACGGCCCGTTAGTCCGTTCGGCCCATCTGCGGTATGGTTTTCTCGCCGGACCCAATAGGGACCGGAAGTGAGCCCGGTTCACCGTCCGGACGGTCGGTTGCCGGGTTTCGCGCTGCCCGGGACACTTCCAGGCCGGGGCACTTCCCGGCGCGGCTTAGTGTTCGCCCAGGTGCGGAAGCTGCCGCTCCAACACCTCCAGGTGCACGCGGACCGCGTCCAAGGACGGCTGGTCGACCATCTCCAACGCCACCCGGCCCACTTCGTCCTCGAACGCCGTGAAGTCACGGACCACCGAGTGCAGCCGCAGCGACACCGGGTGGTGGTGGTCCGCGTCCAGGGCCCGCCCCAGTTCGGCGATCCGGCGCACGTTCCCCGACTCGCCCGCGAACTGCCCCGCGATCCGCTCCATCCACTCCCGGACCGGCGACGGCGGCACGGTCTCCACCACCGCGTGCACCCGCCGCACGGACAGCTCGGCACGCGCCACCAGGGCCGCCCACCGGTCGGTCACCACCGGCGGCGGCGGCGGGGGCACGGCGGGCCGGCGGATGTGGATGCGCAGTGCGCCCACCACCAGCCCCACCAGACTGCCCGGTAGACCACCGGTCAGCACGGACACGAAGCTCACCGCCAGGAAGTCGATCGCGAACGACTCGGACCAGTCGCTCGTCGGCACCGACATCATCACCACGATCAACGCAGCCATCGCCAAAGTGCCGATGAGCAAGCCCGCCAGCACCGATCGCCCCATGGTGGGCATGGTGCCAGATCAGGCGTCGAAATCGACCGTGACCGAAGGGGTCACGGGCACCGACTGGCACGTCAGCACGAAGCCCGCCGCCACTTCACGCGGCTCCAGGGCGTAGTTGCGCCGCATGTCCACCGACCCCGACACGACCAGCGCCCGGCACGTCCCGCACACCCCGCCCTTGCACGCGAACGGCAGGTCGGAACGGACGCGTTGCGCCGCGTCGAGGATCGGTGTGTCCGGCGGCAGGGGCACGGCGGTGGTCCGGCCGTCCAGGATCACCGTGCCCTCGGCGGCGGACGCCGGCACTTCCTCCGCCCGACGCGGCGGGGGTGGTGGCTCGTCGACGTAGAACAGCTCGTGGTGCACGGCGGTCGGGTCCACGTCCAGTGACGACAGCACGTCCTCCGCGTCGCGCACCAGCCCGTAAGGCCCGCACAACCACCACTGGTCGACGGACTGGAACGGCACCACCGAGGTGAACAGCGCGCGGAGTTTCGCCGCGTCCAGTCGGCCGCTGAACAGCTCCACGTCGCGCGGCTCGCGGGACAGCACGTGCACCAGTTGGAACCGCGACGGATAGCGGTCTTTCAGGTCCGCCAGTTCGTCCGCGAACATCACCGTGTCCGCCCGCCGGTTGCCGTACAGCAGGGTCACCCGGGCGCCGGAGGCCAGCACGGTGCCCGCGATCGACAGCGCGGGTGTGATGCCCGAACCCGCCACGACCAGCCCGTGATGCGAGCCGGCAGCGGGCGAGAACCTGCCCAGCGGCGGCAGGACTTCCAGCACGTCACCGCGCTGCACCCGGTCCACCAGGTGTTCGGAGAACAGCCCCCCGTCGACCCGCCGCACGCCGATCCGCAGTGGCGAGCCCACCGGAGCGCAGATCGAGTACGACCGCCGTTCCTCCCCGATCCGCAGCGTCACGTACTGCCCGGCCCGGAAGGCGAACGTGCCGGCCAGCTCGTCCGGCACGTCGAACGTCACCGCGACCGCGTCCTCGCACAGCCGGTCGACGGCGGCCA
This sequence comes from Actinosynnema sp. CS-041913, assembly GCF_050942485.1. Lineage (NCBI taxonomy): Bacteria > Bacillati > Actinomycetota > Actinomycetes > Pseudonocardiales > Pseudonocardiaceae > Actinosynnema > Actinosynnema sp. CS-041913. The sequence continues at coordinate 8,781,139 of NZ_CP192037.1, forward strand.
CGGTCAGCTTGTGGAACACCGGCCGCGCCATCTAGATCTCCTTGAGGTGCTCGAAGGGCTCGGCGCAGTCCGCGCACCGCCGCAGCGCCTTGCACGCCGTCGACCCGAACCGGGACAGCTCGGTGGTCCGCGACGACCCGCAACGCGGGCAGGGGACCTGCCGGGACGGCGGCACGAGGTTCAGCGGCACCGGCCCGACCGCTCGCGGCCCGATCCGGGACGGCGGCGCGATCCCGGCTTCGGCGAGCTTGCGCCGGCCGTCCTCGCTGATCCAGTCCGTGGTCCACGCGGGCGACAGCGACAGCCGCACCTCGACGTCCGGGAAACCGGCCGCGTGCAGCGAGCGCCGCAGGTCGGCGCCCATCTCCTCGATGGCGGGGCAGCCGGAGTAGGTGGGCGTGATGGTCACCAGCACCCGTCCGCCCTCGACCGCCACGTCCCGCAGCACGCCCAGGTCGGCCAGCGTCAGCACGGGCAGCTCCGGGTCGCGGACCTGCGACGCGACGTCCAGCGCGGTCACCATGCCGCGCCCGGCAGCGACCGGTGCAGGTGCTGCATCTCGGCCAACAGGTAGCCCATGGCCTCGGTGTGCACGCCGTCGCGCCCGGCCAGCCCGTTGACCCGCGCGGCAGGCACGGGCTCCGGGCGTTCGAGCCGGGCGGCCGTCAACACGGCGTCCAGCACACCGTCCACTTCGGACCGGAGGTCGGCAGGGTCCACGCCCAGCCGCAGTTCGACGGCGTGAGCGGTGAACAGCTCGTCCAGGTAGGGCCACACGCGCCGCACGCCGGCCCGCATCCGCTCGTGCGACTCGGGTGTGCCGTCACCCAGCCGCACGACCCACTGCGCCGCGTGGTCGCGGTGGTAGGCCAGTTCCTTCAGACCCTTGGCGGCGACGGCGGCCACTACCGGGTCCTCGAACGTCAGCAGCCGCGTGTACTGCGCGATCTTCCACGACGAGAACACCAGCAGCCGTGCCATGGTGGTCGCGAAGTCCCCGCCGGCGAACGGCCCGCACTCGATCTCCGCCAGGTGCACGTTGCGGAACGCGCGCTCGTCGCGCAGGTACGCCAACGCGTCCTCGTCCCGCCCCGCGCCCTCGACCTCGCCGGCCCGGGTCAGCAGCAGCCGGGCCTGCCCGAGCAGGTCCAGCGCGATGTTGGCGAGCGCCACGTCCTCTTCCAGCTCGGGCGCGCGGGAACACCACTCCGCCAGCCGGTGGGACAGCACCAGCGCGTCGTCGCCGAGCATCAGGCAGTAGGCGGACAGGTCCGCCGGGTCCGCGGTGGGCGGAACCGCGCGGTCGACCCCGCCCAGCGCCTCCGTGAACCCCGTCCCGAACGCCCAGTGCGTGTCCTCGTGGTCGATCAGCGACTCGTAGGCGTTGTCGAAGCTCATAGGTGCGGCACGTCCTCGGGGATCGCGTAGAACGTCGGGTGCCGGTAGACCTTGTCGCCGCTGGGCGCGAAGAACGGGTCCTTCTCGTCCGGTGACGACGCGGTGATCGCCGACGCGGGCACGACCCAGATCGACACGCCCTCGTTGCGCCGCGTGTACACGTCACGCGCGTTGCGCAGGGCCATCTCGGCGTCCGGCGCGTGCAGGGACCCGACGTGCACGTGGTTGAGCCCGCGCTTGCCGCGCACGAACACTTCCCACAGCGGCCACGACGAACTCATGCGCTCTGTCCGATCACTCGGGTTTCCTCTTGACGGGAACGCTTCGCCGCGTACGCCGCGGCGGCGGCACGCACCCACTCGCCGTCCTCGTGCGCCTTGCGCCGATGCGCGACGCGCTGCGCGTTCGTCGGCCCGTTGCCGCCGACGACCTGCCAGAACTCGTCCCAGTCGGGCTGCCCGAAGTCGTAGTGCCCGCGTTCCGCGTTCCACGCCAACGCCGGGTCGGGGAGCGTCACGCCGAGCTTCTCGGCCTGCGGCACGGTCATGTCGACGAACTTCTGCCGCAGCTCGTCGTTGGTGTTGCGCTTGATCCGCCACGCCATCGACTGCTCGGTGTTGGCGCTCTCGCCGTCCGGCGGGCCGAACATCATCAGCGACGGCCACCAGAACCGGTCCACCGACTCCTGCACCATGGCGCGCTGCGCGTCGGTGCCGCGCATCATCGTCATCAGCAGCTCGTAGCCCTGCCGCTGGTGGAACGACTCCTCCTTGCAGATCCGGATCATGGCCCGCGCGTAGGGGCCGTACGAGGTGCGGCACAGCGGCACCTGGTTGCAGATCGCCGCGCCGTCCACCAGCCAGCCGATGGTGCCGACGTCGGCGTACGAGAGGGTCGGGTAGTTGAAGATGGACGAGTACTTCTGCCGTCCCGAGATCAGCTTCTCGGTCAGCTCGCCCCGGTCCGCGCCGAGCGTCTCGGTCGCGGCGTACAGGTAGAGCCCGTGGCCCGCCTCGTCCTGGACCTTGGCCAGCAGGATCGCCTTGCGGCGCAGCGACGGCGCGCGGCTGATCCAGTTGCCCTCGGGCTGCATGCCGATGATCTCGGAGTGCGCGTGCTGGGCGATCTGCCTGATCAGCGTCTTGCGGTAGCCGTCGGGCATCCAGTCGCGCGGCTCCACGCGGTGCTCCGCCGCCACGGTGCGCTCGAACTCGGCCTCCAGGTCCATGCGACCGATGTTACACCTGGAGACCGATTACGGGAACAAGTGTCACAAGCGCCGGCGGATCCACCAGACCAGCGGCAACAGCACCGCCCACACGGCGAGCAGGAACGTCCCGATCGGCAGGATCGCCAGCGTCCAGGTGCGCTCGGCGACCCGCGCCACCTCCGGGTCGGCGGTGTCGTACTCGATGCGCACCCACTGGCCGGGCTCCAGCCCCTCCGGGTACAGCACGCCCTGCGCCGGGCTGTGCACCGCGCCGTCGGGTGTCGCGAACCGCACCACCGTGCGCTGGAACGAGACCGACACCACCTCGGCGTTCTCCCGGCCCATCCGCTGCTCGATCGCCAGGTCGTCGCGCAGGCACGCGCCCAGCAGGATCACGCCGATCAGCGTCACCACCGCGCCGAGGACCAGCAGCGCCCGGACGACCAGCGGCCCTGCCTTCCGGCGACCACCGGTTCGCACTGCGTTGTCCGCCACAACCGGGCAGTCTAGAGGCGGCCACGCGCGGAATCTCAGGGACGAGTCCATACCCTCGGTCACGTGACCTCAGCCCCCGCCTCCCGGACCCGACCCCGGCTGCGCGTCCGCACCAGGCACGTCGCGGACTCCGGACTGCTGGGCAGGCTGCCCGCGCCGACCGGCGCGCTGGCCTGGGTGCGGGACGGGGAAGGCCTGGTCGGGTGGGGCGAGGCGGCACGGTTCGAGGTGTCCGGGCCTGGCCGGTTCGCCGCCGCGGACACCTGGTGGCGCGAGTTCACCGCCGGGCTCGACGTGGCGGACGAGGTCGGCGTGCCGGGCAGCGGTCCGGTGGCGTTCACCTCGCTCGCGTTCGCCGACCGGCCCGGCCACTCGGTGCTGGTGGTGCCGGAGGTGGTGGTGGGCGTCCGGGACGGCCGGTCGTGGGTGACCACGATCGGCGCGGGCGCGGCGTCCGAGGTCCGGCCGGTCCGCCGCCCGTCGACCGTGCGGTACTCCGACGGGCGGCTGCCGGTGACGGCTTATCGGGAGGCGGTGCGCGCCGCGGTCGCCCGGATGAGGGCCGGCGAGCTGGCCAAGGTCGTCCTCGCGCACGACCTGGTGGCGGTCGCCGACGTGCCGATCGACCACCGCTTCGTGCTGGAGGGCCTGGCCCGGCGCTACCCCGAGTGCTGGGTGTACGCGGTGGACGGGCTGATCGGCGCGACCCCCGAGCTGTTGCTGCGCCGCTCCGGCCAGGTGGTCGACTCGCGGGTGCTCGCGGGCACGACGTGGCCGCACGACGGGGTGCCCGACGACGAGCTGGCGGCGGCCCTGCTGGCGTCCGGCAAGAACCGCGAGGAGCACGAGTACGCGGTGGCGTCGCTGGCCGAGGCGCTGCGGCCGTTCTGCGCCACGATGTCCGTCGACGGGCCGTCGGTGCTGCGGCTGCCGAACGTGTCGCACCTGTCCAGCGACGTCATCGGCACCCTGCGCGGCACGCCGTCGCTGCTGCGGCTCGGCGCGGCGCTGCACCCCACGGCGGCCGTCGGCGGCACGCCGCGCGCGGACGCGATGGCCGTGATCGAGGAGCTGGAGGGCATGGACCGGGGCCGGTACGCGGGCCCCGTGGGCTGGATCGACGGCAACGGCGACGGCGAGCTGGGCGTCGCCCTGCGCTGCGCGGTGGTGGAGGGCCGGACGGCGCGGCTGTTCGCCGGCTGCGGGCTGGTCGCCGAGTCCGACCCGGACTCCGAGGTGCGGGAGGCGCACGCCAAGATGCGGCCGTTCCGGGAAGCCCTCGAAGGCAGGTGACCGAGGTCACCGGGACGCCGGAGGGCCCTGCGGTCAACCGGGGTGTGACCACAGCACTGGAGAAACCGCCGGACCTGCGCGGGCCGGACGTCACGGCCGTGTTCGCCGAGCTGTTCGACGCGCACGCGCGGCAGCTCCGCGGCTACCTGGCCGGCCGGGTCGGCGAGTCCGCCGCCGACGACCTGGTGGCCGAGACGTTCCTGGTGGCCCTGCGGCGGCGACACAGCTACGACCCGGAGCAGGCCCCGGTCAAGGGCTGGCTGTACGGCATCGCGACCAACCTCGTGCGCGAGCACGTGCGCCGGGAGACGCGTGGCCGCCGGGCCGGGCTGCGCGCCGTCGGCCGCCCCGAACCCGACCACGGCGCGTTCGTGGCCGACCGGGTGGACGCGCAACGGGCGTCCCGGGTGCTCGCGCGGGCGTTGGCCGACCTGCGCGACGAGGACCGGGACGCGCTCCTGCTCACGTCGTGGGCCGGGCTGACCCCGGCCGAGGTCGCCGAGGCCCTCGGCGAACCCGCCAGCACCATCCGCTCCCGCCTGCACCGCGTCCGCACCAGGCTGCAAGCCCTGCTCACCGAGGAGAACCGCTGATGCGTGATCTCGACGACGCGCTCGACCAGCTCAACCACGCCGCCCGCCACTCCGACGCGCCCCTGGGCGACGTCCGGGCCCGCGTGCTGGCCGCCGCGGCGGCCGAGGAGTCCCCGCGCCGCGCCCACCGTTCCCGGCGGTGGTTTCTGCCCGTCGCCGCAGCGGCTGCGGCAGCCCTGATCGCCGGGACAGTGGTCACCCGCGGCGAGCCGGCCCCGCAGCCGTCGACCGGCGGCACGCAGGCCCTGCCGGGCGCCACGACGTCCGTCGTGCCCGACGTCACGCTGCTGTCCGCGCGGGAGATGCTCAACAACGCGGCCGACGCGATCAAGACCGTCGACCCGCAGCTCGCTCCCGGCCAGTACCGCTACATCGCCGAGCACGCCTGGTACTCGCGCGGCGTGCAGCACGGCGTGTCCGTGGACGCCCCCGACCAGACCATCAAGGGCTACACGTACCTCAAGGAGACCGCCCGCGAGGTGTGGATCCCGCAGGACCAGACGCAGGACTGGCTGGAGAAGCGGAGCTGGCTGCCCGGCGTGCGGTGGCTCGGCGGCAGCATCCCGCAGTCCGAGGCCGACGAGCCGCGGGCGATGGACACCGACACCGGTGAACGGCGCGGCAAGTGCGGCGACTTCTTCCCGAAGTCCCAGCCCCGGAAGGTCTGCGGCGACCCCACCGACTGGGACAGCCCGGAGTTCTACACCGCCCTGCCGCGCGACCCCGAGGCGATCGTGGAGTACCTGCGCGAGGCCACCGCGCACCGCGGCTCGGCCCCGGCGACGATGTTCCACTGGGGCGTGGAGATCCTCCGCGCCGGCCTCATGCCCGCCGACCTGCGCGCCTCCTGGTACCGGGCGCTCGCGCTGCTGGACGGCGTGACGGTCTACGACGCGGCGGTCACCCTCGACGGCCGGACCGGCACGGCGATCGGCATCGAGGACGTGCACGAGCGCCGCGACCTGATCGTCGACCCGGCGACCGGCGAGTTCATCGGCGAACGCACCGTGGCAGGCCCCCAGCCGCACGACGCGTGGATCACGCCGGGCACCGTGACCGGCTTCAGCTCCATCACCACGAAGGTCGTGAACAGCCTCGGCGAGACCGGCTGACCACTCCCGGGAAGACCGTGGCCGCGCCCTGACCTCGGGCGCGGCCACGGGTCCGGCTCAGTGCACGTGCCCGGCGAGCAGCTCGTGCGTGTGGCGGATCTTCTGGAACGCCTTCGGCTCCGCGACCGCCGCCGCGGTCGCGAACGTCGCGCCGCCCGGCACGGCCGCCGGCTTGCCCTTGGTGAACAGCCACGTCCGGAACAGCTCGTCCAGTTGCTGCCCGGACACCCGCTCCGACAGCGCGATGAACTCCTCGATGGTCGCGTTGCCGAACTTCTTGGTGTGCGTCCACTGCTTCAGGATGGTGAAGAAGTCCTCGTCGCCCACCGCGACCCGCAGCGCGTGCACGGTCAGCGCGCCCCGGTCGTACACGGCGCCGTGGAACTGGTTCGCCGCGCCCGGATCACCGGGCAGGACCTGCCAGAAGTCGCTCTCCGCCGGGTACGAGTCGTAAGTGAACTCGGCGTTCTCCTGCGCCGTGCCCTCGCCCACGTGCTCCGACCACAGGAACTCGGCGTAGCTCGCGAAGCCCTCGTTCAGCCAGATGTCCCGCCAGGTGCGCACCGACACCGAGTCGCCGAACCACTGGTGCCCCACCTCGTGCGCCACCACGTAAGTGTTCGAGCCGCGCCGGAAGAACGCCGGGTCGTAGGTCGAGCGGGTCTGGTTCTCCAGCGCGAAGCCGATGCCGGGCGCGACCACGCCGCCCTGCGCCTCGAACGGGTACGGGCCGAAGTTCTCCTCCAGGAACTCCGTGACCTCCGGCGTGCGCTCGACGCTGGCCTTCGCCGCGCTGTCGTCCGCGCCCAGGTTCAGCGAGTACGCGTTGAGCACCGGCTTGCCGTCGGGCGCGGTGGACTGGCGCACCTCGAACTGGCCGATCGCCACGAACGCCAGGTAGGTGGCCTGCGGCTGGGTGCTGCGGTAGCGCCAGCGGGTCCAGCCGTTGAGCGTCCGGGCGGTCCCGTTGAACAGGCCGTTGGAGATCACCTCGACGCCGTCCGGCACGGCCACCGACACGTCGAACGTGGCCTTGTCCGTCGGGTGGTTGTTGCTCGGGAACCACCACTGCGCGATGTCCGGCTCGTCGATGGCCAGCGCTCCGTCCGCGGTGCGCTTCCAGCCCGTGAAGCCGTCGATCTCGCGGCTGGACGGGACGTCGGAGTAGGTGACGACGATGGTCAGGTCGGCGCCCTTGCGGAGGTTGCCCCGCGGGTCGACCACCAGCTCGCCGCCCGCCTGCGTGAACTGGGCGCGCTTGTTGTTGACCCGGACCGAACTCGCGTTCAGCGCGAAGTCCAGGTTGAACCGGGTCAGGTCCTGGGTGCTCTTGGCCAGGATCGTGGTGGTGCCGGAAAGGGTGTCGCTCGACGGCTGGTAGTTCAGCCGGATGTCGTAGTGGGAAACGTCGTACCCGCCGTTTCCGGCATTCGGGTAGTAGGGGTCTCCGATGCCCGGCGCGCCCGGTTCGGCGGCGGACGCGGTGCCCGCCAGCAGCAGCAGTGAAGCCGCGGTGGCGGTGGCTAGCGTGAGCTTCGCTCTGAGGGACATGGCGCCGAAGCTAGCTCCGCCGAACGTGCCGCTGTACCCCCGAATGTAGGTTCCTGGCTATTGGAATGCAGTTGACACCGCGGCCTTCAGACGGGTGTGCAGACCGCGCAATTCGGACCGTTCCGCCCGGATTTCCACCACCCGGATTCCGCTCGGCGGCGCCAACGCACGTCTCAATTGGTCCGCGTTCTCCACCCTCGTGTGCGGGACGTGGTGCGCCGCGCACAAGTGGGCCAGGTCGACGCCGTGAGGGGTGCCGAAAACCCGCTCGAACGCGCTCGCGTGCTCCGGGGCGCCCTGTTCGAGCAGCGTGAAGATGCCGCCGCCGTCGTCGTTGAGCACCACCACGGTCAGGTCGGGGCGCGGCTCGTCCGGGCCGATCAGCAGGCCGTTCGTGTCGTGCAGGAACGTCAGGTCGCCGATCAGGGCGAACGTGGGGCCGCGGGTGAGCGCGATGCCGGCAGCCGTGGAGACGCTGCCGTCGATGCCCGCCACACCGCGGTTCGCGTGCACCCGGACGTCGTGGCGGGGCGCGGCCACCAGGTCCACGTCGCGGACCGGGTTGGACGAGCCCAGGAACAGGGTGGCGTGCGCGGGCAGGGCCGCGACCAGGTCCCTCGCCACCTGGAGGCCGGTGGGCCACGGCTCGCCGGCCAGCAGCTCGTCCACCACGTCGGCGGCGGCCTTGTCGGCGTGCTCCCAGGCGGTCAGCCAGTCGTCGTCCACCTCGTGCTCGCCCAGGACCAGGCCCGTGGAGGCGTGGGTGGCGGCGAACTGCGGGTCCGGCCAGTCCGGCTCGTCGGACAGCACGTGGACGACGTTCGTGGCGGCGATGAGCTTCATCACGCCCCGCGACAGCGTGGGGCGGCCCACCACCACCACGGCGTCCGGTTTCAGCTCGGCGGGCAGTTCGCCGGCGTTGAGCAGCAGCGTGCCGTGCCGCAGACCGTGCGCGGTGGGCTCGGCGATCACCGGCCAGCCCGCGCGCTCGGCCAGGTCGGTGATGTCGTCCCCGTTGTCGCCGACGACGACCAGCGTGCGGGGCCCGAGGTGGTCGGCGGGGTGCAGGGAGGTCGTGGTCCGGGCCGCCGCACGGGTCCAGGGCATGTCGAACGGGCGTCCGTCGAGTGGCTCGACCCACTGTGTGTCGTCCGGCACCAACGGCTCCCGGAAGGGGACGTTGACGTGCACGGGGCCCTGTTCGCGGGCGTTCGCGACGGCACGGCAGACCAGGGAGCGCCACAGGCCGTTCTGGCCCCGGCGGCGTTCGGCGATGGGGAACTGGAGGGTGTCGATGCCGAACACGCGCTGCTGGTCGACGGTCTGGCTGGCGCCCGTGCGGTACAGCTCGACCGGTCGGTCGGCGGTGAGGGCGATCAGCGGGACGCGGGCGTGCCGGGCCTCCAGGACGGCGGGGTGCAGGTTCGCGACGGCCGTGCCGGACGTGCAGGTCACGGCGGTGACCTCGCCGCTGCCCTTGGCGAGGCCCAGCGCGAGGAACCCGGCGCTGCGCTCGTCGATCCGGACGTGGAGGGTGAGCCGTCCGGCTGCCGCGGCCTCGGCCAAGGCGAACGACAGCGGAGCGTTGCGAGATCCGGGGCTGAGCACGACGTGCCGGACGTCGTTGCGGACGAGTTCGTCGACAAGCACCCTGGCCTGCGCGGTGGACGGGTTCACCGGCACATTGTCGCTCAGTCCACGAACCGGTGATTCCGCTTGCTGAGTCGTACGCCTGTTCGAACAGCGGACACCGGAGCGTCACACTGCGCGAACACCCGTTCCGGGCCGGCGGGCGGCCTGGGCCACTCTCAGCTTCGGCACGGGCATATTGTCCGTGCCGTGGCAGATCACGGCGTCTCCGAGCTGTTCGACCCGACCCGCTGGAAGCCGGTCGAAGGCTTCGACTTCACCGACATCACCTACCACCGGGCGGTGGACCAGGGCACGGTGCGCATCGCGTTCCACCGTCCCGAGGTGCGCAACGCCTTCCGCCCGCACACGGTGGACGAGCTGTACCGCGCGCTGGACCACGCCCGGATGAGCCCGGACGTGGGCTGCGTCCTCCTCACCGGCAACGGCCCGTCCCCGCGCGACGGCGGCTGGGCGTTCTGCTCGGGCGGCGACCAGCGCATCCGGGGCCGGAGCGGCTACCGGTACGCGTCGGGCGAGACGGCGGACACCGTCGACCCCGCCCGCGCCGGCCGGCTGCACATCCTGGAGTGCCAGCGCCTGATCAGGTTCATGCCGAAAGTGGTCATCGCGGTCGTGCCGGGCTGGGCGGCCGGCGGCGGCCACAGCCTGCACGTGGTGTGCGACCTGACGTTGGCGAGCGAGGAGCACGCGAAGTTCAAGCAGACCGACGCCGACGTCGGCAGCTTCGACGGCGGCTACGGCTCGGCCTACCTGGCGAGGCAGGTGGGCCAGAAATTCGCGCGCGAGATCTTCTTCCTCGGCCGGACCTACAGCGCCGCGGAAATGCACCGGATGGGCGCGGTGAACGCGGTGGTCCCGCACGCGGAACTCGAAACGACCGCGCTGGAGTGGGCGAAGGAGATCAACGGCAAATCCCCCACCGCGCAGCGAATGCTGAAATACGCCTTCAACCTCATCGACGACGGTCTGGTCGGCCAGCAACTCTTCGCCGGTGAGACGACCCGTTTGGCCTACATGACGGACGAGGCGGTCGAGGGCAGGGACGCATTCCTGGAAAAGCGGGCGCCGGACTGGTCCGACTACCCGTACTACTACTGAGGCTGCCCGATGACCAGCCTCAGCGACCTCCGCCGGGCTCTGGCCCCACAGCCCGGCGAAGCGGGCACGGCCGGCGGGTCCGACAGGCCACCACTGGTGGTGGCGCTGCCCGAGGGCCGGGCGGCGAGCCCGAGGGACCTCCGGGGCTGGGAGACGAAGGCCGCCCTGGCGGTCGGCACGTCCGGCTCGACCGGCGACCCGAAAGTCGTCCTGCTGTCCGCCGCGGCGCTCGTCGCCTCGGCGGAACTGACCCACGCCCGGCTGGGCGGACCGGGCACGTGGCTGCTGGCGCTGCCCACCGGCCACATCGCGGGCGTGCAGGTCCTGGTCCGCTCGGTCGTCGCGGGCACCGAACCCGGCGTCATGGACCTCTCCACGGGCTTCCGCGCGTCCGGCTTCGCCACCGCCGCCCGCGCCGTGCTGACCCGCCCGGGCCCGCACTACACCGCGCTGGTCCCGACCCAACTGGCCCGCCTGGTCGCCACCGACGGTCCCGGCCTGGCCGCGATCCGCGAGTTCGACGCCGTCCTGATCGGCGGAGCCGCCACCCCACCGTCCCTCCTCGCCCGCGCACGGGCCGCCGGGGTCCGCGTGGTCACCACCTACGGCATGAGCGAGACCGCCGGCGGCTGCGTGTACGACGGCGTCCCGCTGGACGGCGTCCGCCTCCGCCTGAACGACGGGCGCATCGAGATCGCCGGCCCGGTCCTGGCCCTCGGCTACCAGGGCGGCGAGCCGTTCGGCGAGTGGTTCCGCACCGGAGACCTGGGCCGCCTCACCGACGGCCGACTGGAGGTGATCGGCCGCGCCGACGACGTGATCATCAGCGGCGGGGAGAACGTCTCCCCGACCGAGGTGGAACGCGTCCTCGCCGCCCAACCGGGCGTGCACGAGGTGTGCGTGGTGGGCGTGCCCGACCCGGAGTGGGGCCAGGCGGTCGCCGCCGCCGTCGTGCCGACCGACCCCGACACACCACCTGCCGAGGACGACCTCGCCGCGGCGGTCCGCGCCGCCGTGGGCCGGTGCGCCGCGCCGAAGCAGGTCGCCTACCTCCCGGAACTGCCGCTCAAGGGTCCGGGCAAGGTCGACCGGGCAGCCGTGGCCCGCACGTTCGGGTGAATTTTTCTCATACGGCGACGCTTGTTGGTTGACAGGTAACGCAGCGCCGCGCTTGGCTCGACCCAGCCGTACGGGTAGCCCTGTAGCGGTGCCCTCCGCTCCGCCCGTCCGGATCGAGGAGTGCTGCGATGACGAGGCGCTACCTGCTCCCGCTGGCCGTGACGGCAGCCCTGACCACCACCTTCGCCGTCCCCGCCGCCGAGGCCGGGCAGCATCGCGGAGCGGAGTCCTGGCGAGCCGATCTGTCCATGGTGGACGCCGACGACAGCGGTGTCACCTCGAACGGCCACACCGTCCGCCTGGACCGGTCCGCTGCGATCCCTGCGAGCACCCGCACGGCCCTCCGCACCGGCTACCTCCACCTGACACCCCACAGACTCGCGACACCGGCGAACACCATCGCCGCCACCGCAACCAGCCAGATCCCGGACGGCACAGAGTTGGCGGTAGACGTCCGAGGCGCCCTGGGCGGCGACCAGTGGACCGAATGGGTCGAAGCCCGCCCCGACACCCCCGCCGCCCTACCCACCACGGTCGACACCGTGCAGGTCCGCCTGGCCCTCACCTCGACCGGCCCGCAGAGCCCCGAGATCAGCGACCTGACCCTCACCCCATCCACCACCAGGACGTCCACCAGGGAATCGACCGGCCACTCCTACCGCGTCTACGCCACCCGCGAAGGCCTGGTGGGCGGCACGACAGCGAACGGCCACGTCATCGTCGACCGCGACCACTTCGCCGCCCTGCCCTCCCGCCGAGGCCTGTCGCCGAAGGCGACCGGCGCCTACAGCGTCCAGGTCTGCGCCGACAACGACCGCTGCGAATGGGCGCCGGTCTGGGACGTCGGCCCGTGGAACACGAAAGACGACTACTGGAACCCGCCCGCCACCCGCGAAATGTGGCAGGACCTGCCGCAGGGCACACCGGAAGCCCAAGCCGCCCACCAGGACGGCTACCACGGCGGCAAGGACCAGTTCGGCCGCAAGGTGACCAACCCGGCGGGCATCGACCTGGCCGACGGCACCTTCTGGGACGGCCTGGAACTCACCGCCAACGCCTGGGTGACCGTCACGTACCTGTGGACGGTCGAAGGCCCAGCAGGCTTCGTCCGAACGGCAGGCGACCCGCTCGACGTCCGCAACGGCGCAACCACCACCGCACCCCGGGCAGGCCTGGCCGCGAACCACGCACAGGTCCGCGTCGAGTGCCAACTGACCGGCGAGCCCGTGACCGGCTCCCAGGGCACGTCGGACATCTGGTACCGCATCGCGACGGACAAGTACGTGGCGAAGGCCTACGTGTCCGACGTCGAAGGCGCCACGGCCTGCTGACCCGACCCCGTACCCCGCAGCGGCCCCCCGAGATCCATGTCGGAGGATGAACGACATGGCCACAGTCGCCCAGTGGATCTCGGGAACCCGCCCCCGCACCCTGCCGAACTCCATCGCGCCGGTCCTGGTGGGCGCCGGCGCGGCCCACCACATCGACGGGTTCAACCCGACCTGGTCGCTACTGGCACTGCTGGTGTCGGTGGCCCTCCAGATCGGCGTCAACTACGCCAACGACTACTCGGACGGAATCCGAGGCACCGACACCCACCGCGTAGGCCCGTTCCGCCTGGTCGGCTCAGGAGCGGCGAACCCGAAAGCGGTGCGCACAGCGGCATTCGCGGCCCTGGGCGCGGCAGCGGCGGCAGGCCTGACCCTGATCGCCCTCACCGGCCGCTACTGGATGGTCCTGTTCGGCGCGGTGTGCGTAGCGGCAGCCTGGTTCTACACCGGAGGCAGGAAACCGTACGGATACGCGGGCCTGGGCGAACTGGCGGTGTTCGTCTTCTTCGGCCCGGCAGCAGTCCTGGGAACCCTGTACGTGCAGACCGGCGAGATCACCGGCATCGGCATCGGCGGAGCAATCGCGATGGGCGCGTTCTCGACGGCAGTCATGATCGCGAACAGCCTGCGCGACATCCCGACAGACATCCAAGCGGGCAAACGAACCCTGGCAACAACCCTGGGCGACAAGGACTCCCGCCGCCTCTACCTGGCCCTGACCACCATCCCGTTCGTCATCACACTGGCCATCGGCCTACGCGAACCGATGGCACTGGGAGCCTTCCTAGCCCTCCCGCTGGCAATCCTGGGCGCACGCCGAGTGGCAAAGGGCAACAAGGGCCGCGACCTGATCCCGGTACTGCAACACACAGGCCTGGCCATGCTCCTATGGGCAATCGCGACAACCACCGCCCTAGCCATCGGCTAACCCCTGCCCCTGACGCTCGGCACGCTCCGCGCACTTCGCAGTGGCGCGCAACGCGCTCTTGCCGTGGCGCGCGCAGCCGCGCACACCCCCAGGTGGGCTGCGTGTCATCCCCGTATGGCCTGCCCGCAGGGAACCGCGCTTGTCCAGGGAGTGCAAGCACGCTTTTCGCTTGCACTCCCTGGACAAGGGTGGTGGTCTTTGACCAGGTCATACGGGGATGACACGACGCCCGAGTCCTGCTTTTGTGATCATCCTTGGCGGCCTGCCAGTCCGGCGAGGACGCTTGAAAGCAGTTCGACCCCAACCCGAACGCGACTACCAAGCATCCTCAGTAAAACTCAGCGGCGGCTCGTCATCCCGCCCCAGCGGAGGCTCAACCCGATCAACCCGAGGCTCCTCCCCCCGACACAACGCCGCCAACCACTCCCGATCCGCAGAAAACGCAGCCCGAACCCCCTGATCATCAGCAGCCTCCCCCGACAACACCTGCCGCCAACTCAGATACCCCCCAGCGATCCGCCGCTGCAAAGCCCGCAACTCAGGCGAAGCCTCAGCAGACTTGGCGAACAACATCACCCGCCGAACATCCGCGGCAGAAGGCTCACAAGCCGGGCGCACCTTGGCCGCCTCGCGCAACGCCTGGTCGGCAGCCGCCACAGACCTGGCCAACACATCCTCAGCCGCCAGCACCTCCGCGGTCCGCCACCCACTCACGGCAACCCCTCCCGACACGCCACGCTGCACGCTGCGACGCCGAACACCGGCCTTACGTTCCCCCAACCCGAGAAATCCCTAAGCCGACCACATCCCAGTACCCAGGAACCGCTCCAACACCGCCCGATAGGGCTCCAGATCCATCCCCTGCCCCACCACCCAGGCATCGTCGTAGTAGCTGTTGGCATACCGCTCCCCGCCATCGCACAGCAGAGTGACCACACTGCCGCGCAACCGCGAAGCCCTCATCTCGGCGATCAACTGGAACGCCCCCCACAGGTTCGTGCCGGTAGAACCACCAACACGCCGCCCCAAAAGGGACTCCACGAACCGGATGGTCGCGACCGAAGCCGCATCCGGCACCTTGATCATCCGATCGATCACCTGCCCCACGAACGACGGCTCCACCCGCGGCCGGCCGATGCCCTCGATCCCGGACCCGCGACTGCCGACCAACGTGGGGTCGCCGTCCCGCCAGGCGTCGAAGAACACCGAGTGCTCCGGATCGACCACGGCCAGCCGGGAGCGCAGCTTGCGGTAGTGGATGTAGCGGCCGATGGTGGCGCTGGTGCCGCCGGTGCCCGCGCCGACGACCACCCACTCCGGTTCCGGCGCGGCTTCCAGGGCCATCTGCTGGAACACCGACTCGGCGATGTTGTTGTTGCCGCGCCAGTCCGTGGCGCGCTCGGCGTGCGTGAACTGGTCCATGAAGTGCCCGCCGAGTTCGGCCGCGAGCCGCCGGGACTCGTCGTAGATCGCGCTGGGCTCGTCCACGAAGTGGCACCGGCCGCCCTGGCGCTCGATCAGGGTCACCTTCTCCTGGCTGGTGGAGCGGGGCATCACCGCGATGAACGGCAGTCCGAGCAGCCTTGCGAAGTAGGCCTCGGACACGGCCGTGGAGCCGGAGGACGCCTCGATCACCGGCGTGCCACCGACCACCCAGCCGTTGCAGATGGCGTACAGGAACAGCGACCGCGCGAGGCGGTGCTTGAGCGAGCCGGTGGGGTGGGTCGACTCGTCCTTGAGGTACAGATCGATCCCCCATTCCAGTGGGAGGGGGAAGTGCAGCAGGTGCGTGTCGGCGCTGCGGTTGGCGTCCGCCTCGATGATCCGGACGGCCTCGCACACCCATTCCCTGGTACGGGAGCTACATCGGTCTACCGAATTGGTCACGCCGGCACGATAACTTCTGCGGCGTGACCTCACGTGGCAGCAGTTCTCTGCGGGGCAGCCTGCTCGCCGGCGCCGTCGGCGACGCGCTGGGCGGCTCGATCGAGTTCGACCGCATCGACCGCATCCGGGGCCGGTTCGGCCCGTCCGGCCTGACCGACTACGCGCCCGCGTACGGCAGGCTCGGCGCGATCACCGACGACACCCAGATGACCCTGTTCACGCTGGAAGGGCTGGTGCTGGCACGTCGGCGCGGCAGCGACCCGGTGCACGAGGTGCGGGTCGCCTACGGCCGGTGGCTGCGCACCCAGGGCGGGCCCGTGGTGCCGTCCGACGGGTGGCTGCTGGACGTGCCCGAGCTGCACCAGGCCCGCGCGCCCGGCAACACCTGCCTGACGGCGCTGCGGTCCGGCGTGTTCGGCACCGTCGAGAGCCCGATCAACGACTCGAAGGGCTGCGGCGCGGTGATGCGCGCGGCGCCCGTCGCGCTGTGGTCCGACGACCCGCGCGAGGTGTTCGCGCTGGCCACGGCGACCGGCGCGCTCACCCACGGCCACCCCAGCGGCTACCTGTCGGCGGGCGTGCTCGCGGTGCTTGTGCAGCAGCTCCTGGCCGGCGCGGAGCTGACCGGGGCGATCGAGGTGGCCCACGGGGAGCTCCAGCGGTGGCCGGGGAACGAGGAGCAGTTGGTGCTGCTCGACCTGGCCCTGGAGATGGCCACCCGGGGCGTGCGGCCGACGCCGGAGGTGATCGAGACGACGCTCGGCGGCGGCTGGGTCGGCGAGGAGGCGCTGGCGATCGCGGTGCTCACGGCGCTGGCGGCGGAGAGCCTGGCGGACGGGCTGCTGCTCGCCGTGAACCACTCTGGGGACAGCGACTCGACCGGCGCGCTGTGCGGGAACCTGCTGGGCGCACGGGACGGCGTGGCGGCGATCCCGGAGCACTGGCTGACCGAGCTGGAACTCGCGGACGTGGTGGAACGCCTGGCCGCCGAAGCCGCCGAGGTGTTCGGCCGATCGCCCGGAGACGACCCTGGACGCGCTTAATCTACATAGGTAGCATAGCGGGCGTGGAACCACTCGAACGGATCGGCAAGGCCACCGTCGATGTGCTCGAAGTGCTGCTCGACGGCAGCGATCCCCGCTGGGGACTGGAGATCATCAAGCTGACCGGACGCCCGTCCGGCAGCGTCTACCCGCTGCTGGACCGCCTGGAGCGGGCCGGCTGGGTCACGTCCGACTGGGACGACGACGCCGACCGGCGCGGCCCCCGCCGCCGGATGTACGTGCTCACGCCCGAGGGAGCGCGGGAGGCGGTCAAGGTGTGCGCCCGCCACGCCGCAAAACGAAACACCGCAATACGAAACGCGGCACAACGCAACATCGCGCAACGCAACGTCGGAACGCTCAACGCGACCATGAAGCCGCAGGTGGCGGAATGACCCGCCTCGCACTGGCCCTGATCGGCTTCGCCGCGGCCTTCCTCAAGCCCGCGGAACGAGCCCGCTACCGGGAACAATGGCGTGCCGACGTGCTCGGCGCGCCCGAACTGGGACTGTCGCCGCTGGGCATCGCGTTCGGCGCGCTCCGCGTGGCGAGAACCCGGAAAGGACCGGTCATGCTCCCCATCGGCCTGCTCGCGATCGCCCTCCGACTGCGCGAGAGCAGGCACATCACCGCCGTGCTGGCCGTGCTGCTGCTCGCCAACCTCGGCGGCGGGCTGCTCCTGCTCGTCTAGCCGGCCCGCCACGCGACTTCCGTCGAACCGGCTAGCCGGCCTCGCCACGGAGCTGCGCGCGCAGCTTCTCCCGCTCGGCCCGACGCACGGCCTGCCGCTCCTCCAGCCCACGCGCGACCCGCGTCCGCAGCCCGCGGAACAGGAACATCGAGGCGGGCAGCGCCACCACCACCCCGACCGCCAAGGCGACCAGCAGCGGCACGTTGACCAGGACCAGCACCGCGGTGACCACGGCGACCAGGCCCAGCCGCGCGCAGACGTACAGCGTCACATCACGACCCAGGTGCACGATTACCCAGGTTACGCGGTGCCCTCGGGAGCACCCGCCGCGGTGTTGGGACGGCCCTCGAAACGCGTGGACAGCACGACCGTGGTGCGGGTGCGGGCGACGCCCGGGATGCGCCGCAGCCGCCCCAGCGACCGCTCCAGGTCGTCCACGGTGGCGACGCGGACCTTCACGATGAACGACTCGTCGCCCGCCACCCGGTAGCAGGACTCGACCTCGATCAGCTCGCCCAGCGACCCGGCCAGCTCGTCGTCGTCCGCCGTGTCCGTGGGGTGGATGCTGACCAGCGCCGTCACCCCCAGGCCGACCGCGCTCGGGTCGACCACCGCGTGGTAGCCGACGATGACCCCGGTGGCCTCCAGCTTGCCGACCCGCTCGTGCACGGCCGAGGCGGACAGCCCGACCTTGCGCCCCAGATCGGCGTAGGTGGCCCGGCCGTTCGCCCGGAGGGCGGCGATGATCTGGCGATCAAGTGCGTCCACCGGCCCAGCCTAGGGCCACCGGCCGCGATGTCCGAACCGCGCGCTTCGTCCCTTACTACCTCTTTACCATCACCCAAGTGTTCGAGTACCCGAAGGTCGGGATGCCACGATGCGTCCGGTACGTCTGTTCGGCATCGGGGAGGAAGACCGTGACCGTGACGCAGGGACACCAGGGGGAACGGCTGCTCACACCGGGTGAGGTGGCCAACCTCTTCCGCGTCGACCCGAAGACGGTGACCCGCTGGGCCACCGCGGGCCGCATCGGATCCATCCGCACGCCCGGCGGCCACCGCCGGTTCCGGGAGTCCGAGGTGCAGGCCCTGCTTTCCCAGTTGACCACCGAAGCGACCGAACCGGTGCGGCAGTGACGCCGTTTACCTCCATGACACGGGTAATCTCGTGGCAAAGGAGGTGGCGACCATGCTCTACGTGCTCGCGCTGGTCGGTGCGCTGACGATCGCGGTGCTGCTGTGGCGCGCGTTCGGACCGGACCGGGTCGAGACCGCCCCCAGCCGCCGCGTCGTCGCGCCGGACGACGACCCGGAGTTCCTGCGCAAGCTGGGTGAGCAGAAGAAGCGTCCGGACGAGGAGTAGTCACGGACCGAGGGGCCTCGACCGAGGCCCCTTGGCCCATGGGTCAGCTAACCTTGTTCGGGAAGTCGTCGGCGACCGTCGCGGCGAGTTCCAGCAGCGCCAGCCGGGTCTCCGCGGCGAGCTTGTCCAGTTCGATCTCCGCGCCCTCCTCCAGGTGCGCGTCGAACGGGATGCGCACGACGGCGCGGCACCGCTGGGAGAAGTGCGCGGCCAGCTTGTCGAGGTCGACCTTGCCCGAGCCCGGCCGCACCGAGTTGATCACCGCGACCGACTTGGCCACCAGGTCGCGGTAGCCGTGCGCGTCCAGCCAGTCCAGCGTCGCGGCCGACGTCTGCGCGCCGTCCACCGAGCCGGACGACACCAGCACCAGCGAGTCGGCCTGGTCCAGCACGCCCTTCATGGCCGAGTGCATCAGGCCGGTGCCGCAGTCCGTGAGCACGATGTTGTAGAAGAGTTCCAGCAGGGCCACCGTGCGCAGGTAGTCCTGGTCGCTGAACGCCTCGGACACCGCCGGGTCCTGCTCGGAGGCCAGGATCTCCAGCCGGCTCGGGGACTGCGAGGTGTACGCGCGGACATCGCTGTACTTGGTGATCCGCGACGCGTCGCGCAGCAGGTGCCGCACGGTGGCCGTGGTCTCGCGCGGGACCTTCAGCGCCAGCGTGCCGCGGTCGGGGTTGGCGTCCACCGCGATCACCCGGTCGCCGCGCAGCGACGAGAAGGTGGAGCCGAGCGTGGTGGTGGTCGTGGTCTTGCCCACGCCGCCCTTCAGGCTCAGCATCGCGATCTTGTAGCACCCGCGCAGCGGCTGGTTGATCCGGGCGATCAGCTCGCGCCGCCGCACGTCCGCCGGGCTCTCGCCGAGGTTGACCAGACCACCGGTCACCGCGTGCACGGTCTTGCGCCAGCCCGACTGCGGCGGGCGCTTGGCCCGCTTGATCAACTGCTGCGACGAGACGTCGTGCGCGCTGGCCTGCTGGGGCCGCTGCGGCTGGATGCTCTGCGGGAAGTTGTTCGGGAACGGGCCCTGGAACTGCGCCTGCTGCGCGTTCGGGTCGAAGTGGTGCGGGCCGGACTGCCCCGGCTGCCCACCCACCTGGTAGGGGCCGCTCTGCCCACCCACCTGGTACGGGCCGCTCTGGTTGCCCACTTGGTAGGCGCCGGACGGGCCGCCCACGTGGTACGGGCCGGACTGCCCGGCGACGGGGTAGGAACCGGACGGGGTTCCCTGCGCCGGAAAACCGCCGCTGGGAGGGCCGGTCACCGGGCCGGACGTCGACGGGTCGAGGTACCTCGTCGCGGGGTCGACGTAGTGGGCACCCGATCCCGGCTCGACCGGGTAACCGCCCGACTGGTTCGGGTTGGGCTGCTGCCCCTCCGCGCCGGACGGCGGCTGCCACGACGACTCAGGATTCTCGTAGCGACCGGTCACCGCTGGGGTCCTCCCTGCGCAAAGCGGATCGAGCCCTCCCCGACCTCACGATTGCGACGGTAGTCGGCGGGCAGCGGTTCCACGACACTGGGTGCGGGGTCTACTGCACTCCCGCGTAAGAGTGCAATCCGGTTGTGACCAGGTTGATGAAGAACAGGTTGAACACGGTGAGCGCGAAGCCCAGCGCGTTGACCCAGGCGGCGGGACGGCCACGCCACCCGGCGGTCGCACGGGCGTGCAGGTACGCCGCGTAGACGACCCACGCCACGAACGACACGGTCTCCTTGGGATCCCAGCCCCAGAACCGGCCCCACGCCGCCTCGGCCCAGATCGCGCCGCAGATGAGGCCCAGCGTGAACAGCGGGAAGGCGAACACCGTGCTGCGGTAGGCCAAGCGGTCCAGCACGTCCGCGTCGGGCAGCTTCACGAACCGCGCCCGGCCCGAGGACTTCAGCAGGTACAGCACACTGGCCACACCGGGCAGCAGGAACAGCCCGCTGGACACCGAGATCACCGACACGTGCACCACGAGCCAGTACGACTGCAACGCCGGCTGCACGGGCGCGGCCTCGGCATACAGCACGGTGCCGCCGAGGAACATCAGGATGCCGATCGGCACCAGCACGAACCCGCCGAGCCGGCGCACCGGGAACATCCGCGTCAGCACCAGCCAGCCGACCACGGCGGCGAACGTCAGCAGCGCCGTGTACTCGTACATGTTGCCCCACGGCGCGCGCCCGGTCGCGAAACCGCGCAGCGCCAGGGAAGCGCCGTGCAGCACCACGCCGAGCAACGTCATCGCGACGCCCATGCGCCCCAGCCGCTCGGCCCGCGTCGGCTGCTCCCGCACCACCAGGCCGGGCGTCCACGTGCCGTCCTCGGCGGTGCCCGCGACCTGCGTGCCCGCCGCGACCAGCTCGCGCTCCTTGGCCTTGTTCTTGGTGAAGGCCTGCTCGCACAGGTAGAACACGGCCGCGATCACGTACACGGCCACGGCCGCGCCGTAGGTCCAGTCGCTGTACGTCGCCAGCGTCGCGTTGACCGGCATCAGCTCTCCTCCTTGAGCAGGTCGCGGGACAGTGCGGTGAACTCCTCGCCGTACCCGGCCTGGTCGGTGCGCGCGAGGCCACCGACCTCGACCACCGTACGCCCGTCCTCCTGGGGCGTCGCCCGCACCCACACCCGGCGCCGCTTGATGGTCAGCGACGTGCCGAGACCGAGGATGACCAGCACCGAGAAGGCGAGCACCCAGGTCTGGGTCGGGTCGTGCGACACCTGGAGCGACACCCAGTCCCGCACCCCGTCGAAGCGGATCACGGTGCCGTCGTCCAGCGTGATGACGTCGCCCGTCTTCAGGTTCTGGCGGGCGACCTTGACCAGCTTGCCGCTCTCCACCTGGTTCCGGTCGATGGAGAAGATGGACTGGCCGCGCCCGGAGTCGGTGCCCAGGTCGCCCCGGTAGACGTCGACCGCCACCGCCGGGTCGCGGGCCTCGGGGAACGCCGAGTCGAGCAGCTCACCCCGGAAGGCGGCGGTGGGCGCGAGCAGGCCGGTGATGGCGAGCTGGCTCGTGCGCCGCTGCTCGACGTCGGTCACCCCGGGCGGGTCGAACTTGGTCGCGCCCTCGGACGCCAGCGTCACGTCGTCCACCGGCCGCCACTGGGTCGCGCCGGTGCGCGTGACGCCGTTGGGGAAGGTGACGGTGAACAGCGGCGTGTAGCCGTGGCCGAGCAGGTAGACGCGGTCGCCGGCGGTCCGCAGCGGGCTGTTGACCTCCAGCGGGTAGGGCCGCCACGTGCCGCTGTCCAGGTCCGCGCCGGACTGGTACCCGATGTTCGCGCGGAACGTCTGCGCCTGGCCGTTGTGCAGGTAGGTGGCGTGGAAGTCGTCCACCTTCACGCAGAACTGGTTCAGGTCCGTGCCGTCGACCCGCAGGCCCGGCCGGAACGTGTCGTAGTTGAACACCCCGGAGTTGCAGAACTGGCCGCCGCCGGTCTGCACGATGACCTGGCCCTCGTAGCCGAACATCTTGCCCAGCGCGAACGCCACCAGCAGGCCCAGCAGCGAAAAGTGGAAGACGAGGTTGCCGGTCTCGCGCAGGAAACCGCGCTCGGCGCTGACGCTGCGCGCGCCGCCGGCCTCTTCGCGCTCGACCAGCCGCCAGCCCTTGAGCCGCTGCCTGGCCTGCGCCACCACGGCTTCCGGACCGAGGCCGAGTTCCTTGGACGCGTGGTGCGGCAGCCTGCCCAGGTTGCGCGGCGTGAGCACGGGTTTGGCCCGCATCTGCTTGAAGTACTCCCACGTGCGCGGCAGCAGGCAGCCGACCAGCGACACGAACAGCAGCACGTAGACGGCGGAGAACCAGTAGCTGGCGTAGACGTCGAAGAACTGGAGCCGGTCGAGCAGCCGACCCCACCAGCCGTTCTCGGCGATGTACTCGGCCACCTTCTGCGCGTTGAGCGACCGCTGCGGCAGCAACGCGCCGGGCATCGCGCCGAGCGCGAGCAGGAACAGCAGGGTCAACGCCGTGCGCATGGCGGTGAGACCACGCCACGTGTTGCGCAGGAAGGCCAAGAGCGCTCGCACTACAACGGCAGCTTCAGATCGTTGACCACGGCGTCCCGCAGCCAGAACACGAACTCGCCCCACAGCCCGGTGACCAACGCGACACCGACCAGGATCAGCAGCGCGCCGCCGAACACCTGGACCTGCCGGCCGTGCGCCCGCAACCACCCGCTGACCCGGACCGCCCACCGCGCGCCCAGCGCGATCAACACGAACGGCACCCCGAGCCCGAGGCAGTAGGCCAACACCAGCACCGCGCCGCGCGCGGTGGCCGAGCCGACCTCCGTGCTGCGCGCCAACGCGAGCACACCGGAGAGGGTCGGGCCGACGCACGGCGTCCAGCCCAGCGCGAACACCCCGCCGAGCAGCGGCGCGCCGATCAGGCCGCCGCGTGGCGTGCGGTGCAGGCGGACGTCCTTCTGGAGGGCTGGGATGAGGCCGATGAACACGAGGCCCATGGCGATGGTGATCACGCCGCCGATGCGCTGGAGCAGGTCCGCGTCGAAGTAGAGGGCCGTGGTGAGGCCCAGCACGACGAACGACATCAGGGCGAACACGATCGTGAACCCGAGCACGAACAGCAGAGCCGCCCCGGCCACCCGCCACCGGCCGGCCTTGCGGTCCTCCGCGCTGTCCACGGCCGGCGCTTCCGCACCCACGAGACCCGCGAGGTACGCCAGGTAGCCGGGGACCAACGGGACCACGCAAGGGGAAGCGAACGAGATCGCTCCTGCCAACAGCGCCACACCGGTAGCCAGCAGCAGCGGGCCGGAGGTGGCGAGGTCGGTCGGATCCACGCCGAACAGAGTAGATACGCCATCCTGAGAGCCGCGCACTGGTGTTGGGTTGCGGTGCCCTTATTGGTTAGACCCGACTTTCCACTCTTGTGGGTGAGTGAGGAACTTCATAGCGTGACACCATGCGCGTTCGCCGACTGACCCTGCCGGTCTTGGCCATCGCACTCGTCGTCGTCACCGCCCCGGCACCCGGTGGCGCGGCCGAGTCGCCCGTGGAGTGGCGGGAGGTGTTCTCGCCCGACGGCACCATCACTCAGGTAGCCGTCCCGGTGGCGGTCGAGGCGAGAGCGGCGCCGGCGGAAGTCGACGCCGAGGTCGTCCCGATCCAGCAGACCGGCGCGGCGGACCAGCGCTACGACCTGGTGTTCGTCGGGGACGGCTACACGGCGTCCGAACTGGGCGCCTACCACGAACACGTGGTGGGCAAGTGGGACGAGCTGTCCGCCGTGGAGCCGTTCAAGACGTACAAGCAGTACTTCAACGTGTGGCAGGTCAACGTCGTCTCCAACGAGTCCGGCGTGGACAACGACCCCACCCTCGGGTCGGCCAAGGACACCGCGCTGGACATGGGCTTCTGGTGCCAGGGCCGCGACGTCAACACCGAGCGCCTGCTGTGCGTGAACCAGACCAAGGCGACCCAGTTCGGCGCCCTCGCCCCGCAGGCCGACCAGGTCATCGCCCTCGGCAACACCACCAAGTACGGCGGCGCGGGCGGCGGGGTCGCGACCGCGTCCGGGGCGAATGCCCAGGCCGGCCAGATCGCCGTGCACGAACTCGGCCACTCCATCGGCGAACTGGCCGACGAGTACGACTACCCCTACGACCGGTACACCGGCAGCGACCCGGTCGAGCCGAACACGACCAACGACCCGACCGGCGCGAAGTGGTCCCGCTACCTGGGCCAGCCGTCCCCGGACGGCGGCGTCGTAGGCGCCTACGAGGGCAGCCGGTACTACAAGTTCGGCCTGTACCGCCCCACCGAGAACTCGATCATGCGCACCCTGGGCCGCGAGTTCAACCTCATCGGCCGCGAGGCGATGATCACCGCGTTCAAGGAGAAGATCCCCGAACTGCGCTGACCCGCCTCGGCGCCCCGCTACGCCTCCGCCGCAAGCTCCTTCACCAACGGCACGAGGTCGGAGGCGATGACGCCCTCCAGGAACGCCGCCGCCACCCGATGCTGCTTGTCCAGCACAAAGGTGGACGGCACGGTGTTCGGCGGCAGCCCCTTGAACACCAGCAGAGACCGACCGGATTCGTCATAGATCGACGGGTACCCGAGCTTCCGGTTGCCCATGAAGTCACGGGGCGCGTCGGCGGAGGATTCCTTCACGCTCACCCCCAACACCTGCACGCCCGACGAGCCCGTCTCGTCCTGCACCTTCTGGAGTTCCGGAGCCTCCGTCCGGCACGGCGGACACCAGGAACCCCAGATGTTGACCACGACGACCTTGCCCGCGTAGTCGTCCAGGGTGATCGTCTTGCCCGACTCCATCACGGACGGCCCGGTGAGGCCCTTCACGACCTTGCGCTGGTCGCCGTCATAGCGGATGCGGACCTGGCCGGCGGGCGCGACGAGTTGGAACTCCGAACCGGCGAGCACGGCGTCGTCGCCGGTGGTGCAGGACGTGACCAGCAGCAGCAGGACCAGCAGGAGCCGTTTCACGCGCCCGTCACCCTCGGGTTGGTCGCGCCGGCGGGCTCGGTGTAGACGAGTTTCACCAGCTCCTCGCCCTCGAACACCAGGCTGGTCAGGGACGCCAACGAGCACTCGCGGCGGCGTGGGTCGTGCCACATGCGCTTGCCCTCCAGGAACCGGCGCAGCGTCCAGATCGGGAGTTGGTGCGACACGCACACGGCCTCGTGGCCCTCGGCCGCCGCACGGGCCCGCTGCACCGCGCCGAGCATCCGGTGCGCGATCTCCAGGTACGGCTCGCCCCACGACGGCCGCAGCGGGTTGATCAGCTTCGGCCAGTGCTTGGGTGACCGCAGCGCGCCGTCGCCGACGGCGACCTTCAGACCCTCGAACTTGTTGTCCGCCTCGATCAGCCGGTCGTCGGTGGCCAGTTCCAGCCGGTGCGAGTCGGCGATCGGCGCGGCCGTCTGTTGGGCGCGGTCCAGCGGGGACGCCACGACGTGCGCGATGTCGTGGTCGGCCAGGTGCTCGGCGACGATCAGCGCCTGCTGCTGGCCGCGTTCGGACAGCTTGAACCCCGGTAGGCGGCCGTACAGGATGCCGGTCGGGTTGTGCACCTCACCGTGGCGGAGCATGTGCACGACGGTTCGGATGCCGCTCACCGCGCGGCCTCCGCCGCGGCGCGGGCCGCGTGGGGCAGGGCCTCCGCGATCACCGCGAAGTCCTCCTCCGTCATGGCCGCGTTGACGAACCACGCCTCGAACGCGCTCGGCGGCGGGTACACGCCGCGCTCCAGCAGGGCGTGGAAGAACGGCGGGAACCGCCAGGTCTGGGCGGCTTGCGCGCCCGCGTAGTCGGTGACCTCGTCCGCGGTGAAGAAGACGCTGAGCAGGTTGCCCGCGTACTGCACTCGGTGCGGGACGCCGGCGTCGGTCAGGGCGGTGGTGAACAGCGCGCCGAGCCGGGTCGCGTTGGCGTCCAGGGCCAGGTAGACCTCGTCGGTGGCGGCCCGCAGCGTGGCGAGGCCCGCCGCGACCGCGACAGGGTTCCCGGACAGCGTGCCCGCCTGGTAGACGGGGCCGGCGGGGGCGAGCTTCGCCATCACGTCGGCCCGGCCGCCGAACGCGGCGGCGGGCAGGCCGCCGGACATGACCTTGCCGAACGTGTAGAGGTCGCCGGCCACGTTCTCCAGGCCGAACCAGCCCGAGCGCGACACCCGGAAGCCGGTCATCACCTCGTCCATGATCAGCAGCGCGCCGTTGGCGTGGCAGAGGTCACGCAGGCCGGCGTTGTGCCGGGGCGCGACCGCGCCCATGTTGCCCGCCGCCGCCTCGGTGATCACGCACGCGATCTCGTCCGGGTGCTCGGCGAACGCGGCCCGCACGGCGTCCAGGTCGTCGTAGGGCAGCACGAGCGTGTCGGCGGCCTGCGCGCCCGTGACACCGGGCGAGGTGGGCAGGCCGAGCGTGGCGACGCCGGAGCCCGCCTGGGCGAGCAGCGCGTCCACGTGGCCGTGGTAGCAGCCCGCGAACTTGATGATCTTGCGGCGGCCGGTGAAACCGCGGGCGAGGCGGATCGCGCTCATCGTGGCCTCGGTGCCGGAGTTGACCAGCCGCACCTGGTTGACCGGCGCGACCCGGTCGACGATCTCCTCGGCGAGTTCGATCTCGCCCTCGGTGGGCGTGCCGAAGGACAGGCCGCGGACGGCGGCGTCGCGGACGGCCCGCACGACGTCCGGGTGGGCGTGCCCGAGGATCATCGGGCCCCACGAGGACACCAGGTCCACGTACCGGTTGCCGTCGGCGTCCCACAGGTGCGGGCCTTCGCCGCGCACCATGAACCGGGGCGTGCCGCCGACCGAGTGGAAGGCCCGCACGGGCGAGTTGACGCCACCGGGGATCACCGCCGCCGCGCGCTCGAACAGTGCCTGGGATCGCGTGGAAGTCACGAGGCCCAGTCTCACACGTCCGGTTCGGCGCCCTGCTCCCGACCACGGGTGCGGACCGCGAGCAGGGTCTGGCGGACGGCGTCGAGCAGCAGCACACCGGCCGCCGTGGCCAGCCCGATGGACCCGCTGATCCAGTTGCCGAGGTAGCGGGTCGACTCCAGCGGCGCGCGGCCGTCGACCGGGTAGCTGGACCGCACCACGCCCCGGTTCCAGCACCAGACCGCGAGGAACGCCAGCGCCACGACGGCCACCACCTCGCCGACGGCGATGAGGGCGCGTTTCGGCTGGTGCAGCCTCGGTGCGGGCTCGGGCGCCGGCGCGACGGGGACGCCTGCGGCAGGTGTGCCTGCATCGGGGGTGGCAGCGGTCACGGTGGTCAGCCTCTCACGCCGGGCCGGGGAGCGCGCCGCACACCGGCTTCGTCGACCGCGGACTTCCGCGCCGAGGTGTCCTCAGTGGTCGGGAGATCGACATCAGGCCCGGTGCGCCAACAGGCGGTCCAGGGCGTCCCGCAACGCGTCGGCGTCACGGGCCCAGCCGAGCACCACCGAGCCGTCCGCCAGCCTGATCGGCATCGGGTCCGTGCCACGCGGCAGGGTCCAGCCGCCGCCGAGCACCTTCGCGCCGGACCGGGGCTCCACACCGGACACCGCGGCGATGTCGCGCACCGGCACCTCCTCCCGACCCTGGTGCAACGCGACCGGCGTGAGCCGCACCCCGTAGACGCGCCGCCGGCCCTGCACCCACAGCAGGGTCGGCACGAACAGCGCGACCGCCACCAACAGCCACAGCGTCAACCACACGGACCCGGTCAACGCCTCCGCGCCGACGCCGAGCAGCGCGAACACCGGTCCCCACAGCAGCGGCCACCAGGACGCGCCGGGTTCGGAGTACAGGACGGGCTGGTCCACTAGCCGAGGTTCCCCGCGAAGTAGCTCCGGGCGCCGGCCAGGAAGCTCAGCACGGCGGCCACGGCGGGCAGCGCCAGCCGCAGCACGATCACCGCCCAGGACGCGGGCTCGGTGTCGGCGTCCCGCGACGCGACGATCGCCGCCGCCACCGCCAGGATGCCGACCACCAGGTACCCGCCGCACAGCGCGATCCGGGCGTAGTAGCTCCCGCCCAGGAACGCGATCGCGCCCCACACCCCGCCCACGGCCAGGCAGCCGGTCGCGAAGAGGGTCATCACCGCGCCGAAGCTCGCGAAGGCGCCGTCCTCCGCGAGCACCCGGATCACCGTGCCCACCGGCCACATCAGAGCCGCGAGCAGCCAGCACACGAACGCCGCGAACACCACGCCGGGCCGCACGAAGGCGGTGGTGTGCTGGTCGACGCCGCGCATCGCGCCGGGAAAGCCGACGGGCTGCTGCGGACCCGGCTGCGGCAGGTTCACCGGGCGCATCGGGTGCTCGAAGGGGTCGAACGGCGGCTGGGTCATCGGCGGCTCACCGACCTCACGTAAGCGTTGGACGGGGGGAGGAACATCGCCACGGTGCCCAGCATGACCGACGCCAGGAAGACCAGCGCCCACACGGTGCCGATCAGCCAGTCCGCGTAGCGCACTTCGCCCGACGCGAAGCCGACGAGCGCGAGCAGCCCGAACACCACCGCCAGGCCGCCCAGCACGGCCAGCAGCACGCGCGCCCAGTTCCGGCCGGACCGCAGCTTCACCGCCGCGACCACGAACAACACCGCCGGCACCGCGAACCCGAACGCGAACAGGACGGGTGTGAGCTGCGCGGCGAACTCGGCTTCGGCGTGCGACATCGGCTCCGGGTCGGTCTGCGAGTTGGCGTGCAGCTCGTCGGCCAGCGCGCCACCGCCGGTGGTGAACACCGCCGGCAGGACGACGACCACCAGCACCGTGCCGACGATCCAGCACCAGAACGCGGCCGTCAGCGCGGCGGGCCGGGACGGGGCGAGCGCCCGCGAGTCGGCCTCCGGCATCGGCAACGGGTAGCCGGCGAACCCGGCGGGCATCGGCGTGCTCGGCTGGCCCGGCAGGTTGACCTGGTGGAACGGCGAGGCGAACGGGTCGGGCTCGGACATGCGCGTCTCCGGGTGGAAGCTAGTGCTGCTTCACCCACTCTGCCGTACCGCGCAGCCAGGTGAGCGCCAATCCGGCCGCGATCAGCAGCAGCACCACGACGTTCGGCGCCGCGGCACGGGACAGGACGATCCACAGCACGTGCACCGCGGCCACGACGGTGAGCGCGCCCCGCGCCCATCCCTTGCGCTGCCACAGGAACCGGGCGAACACCACGTACCCGGCGCCGAACACCACCGCGAGCGCCGTGAGCTGCACCAGCAGTGCCGTGACGGCCACCCCGTCCCGCGCGGCGGCGTCCAGCGCGTCCCGCCGCACCCACAGGTAGGCGACGTTGAGCACGCCGAACACGCCGAGCGCGTACCAGAGCGCCACCGCCGCCCGAGCGGACGGCGCCTGCTCGGTCACCGGGCCCGCTTCACCGAGTCGTAGTAGGCCTTGGAGTTGGGCACGTAGAGCAGCACCACGGCCACCACGCTGATCAACGACGTGATCAGGGCGGAGGGCGACGGGCGGAACAGCATCGTCAGCAGCCCGAGCGCGGTCAGCACGGTCAGCACGACCCGGGCCCAGTTCCGCCCGGCGCGCGCTTTGAAGGCGAACAGCACGTAGAGCCCGGCGAGCACGATGCCGACGACGAGGGTGAACATGATCGTCATGGAGACGGCGGCGTCCAACTGCTCCGGCGTGCTCTGGGCGAACTGCGGCGTCGCACGCAGCGCCTCGGAAATCTCCTCACGCTGCGTCAACGCCAGCAGCGCGCCGACCACCGACAGCACCGCGCCCGCGATCCAGATCCAGAACGAAACCTTCACCTCGATGGGCACCGGCCGCGCGGGGGCGTCGGAGGAGCCCTGGAGCTCGGACTCGCTCAACGGCGGAGGTGGAGGGATGTACGGCTGCTGCTGCCCGCCGTCGGGATCCTGTGGCGTCGTCACACCGGGAAACGCTAGAACCACGCAAGGTCGCTGTCCACCGGGGCCGGCGGGTGCGCGACGGACCTCGCGGGAAGAGTCGACGAAGGTCGCCCGCCGGCGCGACTTCGGTCGGCCCCGCCCCCGTCGCCGCCGCCACGACCGGCGGACGGCGACCGGGGCGATCCCGGGTCAGCTCGCCTTGAAGTAGTAGTTGCTCTCCGACTTGAACATGAAGACCAGGGCGCCGATGGTGAGCGCCAACTGGACCAGGTTGAACAGCACCTGGATCACGCCGAGGAAGCCGAGGCCGAACAGCAGGCCCATCGCGAACAGGCCGAGGATGCCGCCCAGCACGCCCAGGCCGCCCAGCACGGCGAGGACGATGCGCGCCCAGTTCGCGCCGTTGCGCATCTGGAAGACGACCACGATCCACAGCGCGAACAGGATCAGGCTGAAGATGCCGCTGCCGTAGGACGGCTGGGCGCCCTCGACCAGCACCGGGTCGACGCTGGTGCCGAGGAGCCGCTCCGCCGTGGCCTTGGCCAGCTCTTCGGCGGTCAGGAAGCTGACGATGGTCGACAGGATGCCGAGCCCCGCGCTGATCATCCACAGCAGGAACGCCGTGTCGACGGACTTGGGCCGGGCCGGCCGGCTCAGCTCGCCCGGCGACAGCGGAGGCGCCTGGGGCGGGTATCCGGGCTGCTGCGGGAAGCCCTGCGGCTGGCCCTGGGGAGGCTGGCCACCGGGCTGCTGCGGATAGCCGCCCTGCTGGCCGGAGGGGTCGTGAGGAGTGGTCATGCGCGGACCGTAAAAGGGCAGGCAGCCCGCGTCGACCGGAAATCACAATCCGTTAGCTACCTGGGGTGGTTTCGCGCTGACGGACCGCTGTGATCGGAAGTGCCCGGAAACTGATGGCAGGTACATCAGCACCAGCGCCACCGCGTCGACGGCCATCGTGATCAGTCCGAACACCAGGTCCACCGGGCTGATGACCAGGCCGAAGGCCGCCGCCACACCGGACGCCACGGCAAGCGTCCGGACCACGCCGAGGACGATCCCGGCGCCCCCGAACACGGTCAGCACGATCCGCGCCCAGTTCCGCCCGCCCGCCATCCGGTTGGCCAGCAACGCGTACACCAGGACCAGCAGCCCGCCCAGCAGGAGGCCGAACACGATGCCGCCGGACGCCGCCGCGTCCAGCTCGTCCTGGCTCAGCCCCGGCTGCTGCGCGCGCAACTGGTCGATCAGCATCTCCCGGTCGGCGAGCTGCACCAGGAACCGGCCCAGGCCGACCACCGCGCTCGCGATCCACAGCCAGCGCGCCAGGTCGACCAGCTTCGGCGGCGGCGAAGCCGGCGGCTTCACCCGCGGTCCAGCCACCGTGCCGCCTCCACGGCCCAGTAGGTGAGCACGATGTCCGCGCCGGCCCGCCGGATCGACGTCAGCGTCTCCAGCACGGTCCGCTCGCGCTCGATCCAGCCGTTGCGGGCGGCGGCCTCGACCATCGCGTACTCGCCGGAGATCTGGTACGCCGCGACCGGCACGTCCGCGACCTCGCGAACGGCCCGCAGCACGTCCAGGTACGGCAGGGCGGGCTTGACCATCACCATGTCCGCGCCCTCGGCGAGGTCCAGCTCGACCTCACGCAACGCCTCCCGCGCGTTCGCCGGGTCCTGCTGGTAGGTCTTGCGGTCGCCTTGGAGCTGCGACTCGACGGCTTCCCGGAACGGCCCGTACAGCGCGGACGCGTACTTCGCCGAGTAGGCCAGGATGCCGGTGTCGGTGAACCCCGCCTCGTCCAGCGCCTTGCGGATGAACCCGATCTGGCCGTCCATCATGCCGCTGGGGCCGACCAGGTGCGCCCCGGCCCGCGCCTGGGCCACCGCCATCTCGCCGTAGACCTCCAGCGTGGCGTCGTTGTCCACTTCGCCGGTCGGGGTGAGCACGCCGCAGTGGCCGTGGTCGGTGAACTCGTCCAGGCAGCAGTCCGACATCAGCACGGTGCTGTCGCCGAGTTCGGCGCGCAGGTCCTGGAGGGCGGCGTTGAGGATGCCGTCCGGGTCGGTCGCGCCGGAGCCGACCGCGTCCCGCTCCGCGGGCACGCCGAACAGCATGAGGCCGCCGACCCCGGCCTGCACGGCCTCCACGGCGGCTTTGCGCAGCGACTCGCGGGTGTGCTGGACGACGCCGGGCATCGAGGCGATCGCGACCGGCGCGGCGGCGCCTTCCTTCACGAACATGGGCAGCACGAGCTGCCGGGGCCGCACGGTGGTCTCGCTGACCAGGCGACGCATGGCCGGCGTGGTGCGCAGGCGGCGGGGACGGTGGGCGGGGAACACGGGCGGCACTCCCTACAAAGAGCCGAGAGAAACAGGTCGGGGCCACCCGGAAGTGGCCCCGACCTGACTGCTTATGAACGGCGTAGACGCTTGGTCTTGCGAGGTGGCGGCAAGGCGCCTTCGGCGCGAAGCCGGGCCGCGTGCTGGGCCAGCGCGTCCACCAGGGCGGGCACGTTGGCGTCCTCCGGCTGCACGTCGACCCGCAGGCCGAACTCGCGCGCCGTCTCGGCCGTCTGCGGGCCGATGCACGCCACCAGCGTCCGGGCGTGCGGCTTGCCCGCGATCCCGACCAGGTTCCGGACCGTGGACGACGAGGTGAAGCACACCGCGTCGAACCCGCCCGACTTGATCATCTCGCGGGTGTCGGCGGGCGGCGGGGCGGCCCGCACCGTGCGGTAGGCCGTCACGTCGTCGATCTCCCAGCCGCGGTCCCGCAGGCCCGCCGCCAAGGTCTCGGTGGCGATGTCGGCCCGCGGCAGCAGCACCCGGTCCACCGGGTCCAGGATGTCGTCGTACGGCGGGAAGTCGGCCAGCAGGCCCTCGGACGACTGCTCGCCGGACGGCACCAGCTCGGGGATGATCCCGAACGACCGCACCTTCGCCGCCGTCGACTCGCCCACGCAGGCGATCTTCACGCCGGAGAACGCCCGCGCGTCCAGGCCGAACTCGCGGAACTTCTCCCACACCGCGCGCACGGCGTTGGTCGAGGTGAACACCACCCACTGATAGCGGCCGTCGACCAAACCCTTCACCGAGCGCTCCATCTGCGCCGGGCTGCGCGGCGGCTCGACCGAGATGGTCGGCACCTCCACCGGGATCGCGCCGTGCGAGTGCAGCCGGTCGCTCATCGCGCCCGCCTGCTCCTTGGTGCGCGGCACGAGCACGCGCCACCCGTACAGGGCGCGCGACTCCCACCAGGACAGCTTGGCGCGGCCGGCGACGGCGCTGCCGACCGTGACGACCAGCGGGCCGCCCAGGTCGCCCGCGTCGGCGGCCAGGGACGCCAGCGTGGTGTCCACCGTCCGCTGCCCGAAACCGGTGCCGTCGACCGTCACCGCGACCGGGGTCTGCGGCGCGACACCGTGCTCCACCAGCGAGGACGCGGCCTCGGCGAGGTGGCTGTTGGTGGCGTGCAGCACGAGCGTGCCGGGCGCGGCGGCCAGGCTCGCCCAGTCCGTCACACCCCGGACGTCGGCCTCGGTGTGCACGGCGCCCAGCGCCACACCCGCGTACGCGGGCACCGCCGTGCCCGCCGGGACACCCGGCACCACGTCGAACGCGATCGTCGTGCGGGAGACGGCGTGCGCCTCCTTGACCACCGAGTCCAGCGTCAGCGGGTCGCCCGCCACCAGCCGGACCACGGCGTGGCCGTTCTTCGCCTCGGCCACCAGGTCTTTCGCCACGTCCGCCGGGTCGCCGACGGCGGGTCGGATCTCCACGCCGTCCGGGACGAGGGCGACCACCTCGGACGGCACGTCCGGGTCCGTCACCACCAGCTCGGCCTTGCCGAGCAGGTCACGGGCACGGCACGTGAGCAGGCCGGTGTCGCCGGGGCCGGAGCCCACGAAAGCGACACGGCCGGGGGTCTTGCGTGCGCGGGTCATCAGGGCACTCCCCATCAACTACGCCCCTCCGACCGCGCAGCGGCGAGGCCGGAGAGGTCGAGCAACTCGGCGGCCAGCGCGCGGCCGAGTTCCTCTGCTGCGGTCAAGTCACCGGTGGCGGACGCACGGAGGAGGTCGCCGTCCTCCGTCGCCATGACCCCGCGCAGGGACAGGCGGAGGACTACCGCTCCCTGGTCGTCAAGGTCTTCCACCACATCGGCCAGTGCGCCGACCGGCGCGCTGCACCCCGCTTCGAGCTCGGCCAGCATGGCCCGCTCGGCGGTGACAGCGGCCCGACTGGCCGAATCGTCCAGCGTGGACTGGAGGAGGTGCTCGGTGTCGACGTCGTCGACCCGGCACTCCACTGCGAGGGCGCCCTGGGCGGGCGCGGGAAGCATCTGGATGGGCTCCAGTGTCTCGGTGATCTCGGCGGTGCGGCCGAGCCGGGCGATACCGGCGCGGGCCAGCACGACGGCGTCCAGCTCGCCGTCCGCCACCTTGCGGATGCGGGTGTCCACGTTGCCGCGCAGCGGGACGACTTCAAGGCCCAGGCCCAGCGCTTCGAGCTGCGCGGCCCGGCGGGGCGAGCCGGTGCCGACCTTCGACCCGGTGGGCAGCTCGCCCAGGGTCAGGCCGTCGCGGGCGACCAGCGCGTCGCGCGGGTCCTCCCGCGGCGGGACGGCGGCCGGCGCGAGCCGCGGGTCACGCGCGGTGGGCAGGTCCTTGTACGAGTGGACGGCGATGTCGATCTCGCCGTTCGCCAGCGCGTCGCGCAGCGCCGAGGTGAAGACCCCGATGCCGATCTCGGCGACCGGCGCGGACGACCGGTCGCCGGGGGTGGAGATGGTCACGATCTCCACGTCGGCGCCGGCGGCGCGCAACGCGTCGGCCACGTGACCGGTCTGCGCGAGTGCCAGCGCACTGCCGCGCGTGCCGATCCTCAGCGTGCGGTTCACCGCTTCTCACCTTTGGTCTGGGTAGCGTCCTGCGTCGAATGGGGTGTGCTGACGGCGGCGGGTTTCTGCGGGTCGAGGCCGAACAGCTCGCGCAGCGCCTCGGCGTACCCGGCGCCGCCGGGCGCGGCGGCCAGCTCCTTGACCCGCACCGTCGGCGTGTGCAGGAGCTTGTCGACCACGCGGCGCACGGTCTTGGCCAGTTCGTCGCGGACCGCCCCGTCCAGCTCGGGCAGCCGCGAGTCCAGCCGCAGCAGCTCGGTGTCCACGACCTCGGCGGCCCGCTTGCGCAGCGCCGTCACGGTGGGCGTGACCTCGGCCGAGCGCTGCCCGGCCAGGTAGCCGCGGACCTCCTCGGCCACGATCTCCGCCGCGCGCAGGGTGCCCTGGCCCGCGGGGGCGTCGGACAGCCTGCGTTGCAGGGTCTCCAGGTCGACCACGCGCACGCCGGACAGCAGCGCGGCGGCCGGGTCGACGTCCTTGGGCAGGCCGAGGTCGCACACGACCAGCGGCCGGCCGGGCTCGCGGTCGCCGATCAGCTCGGCGCCCACGACGACGTCCACCGAGCCGGTGCAGGCGAACAGCACGTCCGCCCGCGCGATCTCGGCGGTCAGGTCCGACAGTCCCGTGGAGCGGGCCGGCACGCCGTCGGCGGCCAGCGCGGTCGCCAGCCGGGCGCCGTTGGCCGCGGTCCGGTTCGCGATGACGACCTCGCCGATGCCGGCGCGGCGCAGGTGCGCGGCGGCCAGGCCGCCCATCGAGCCCGCGCCCACGATCAGCGCCTGCCGGCCGGTCAGCCCGCCCAGCGCTTCGGCGGCGTCGGCCAGCGCCTCGGACACGACGGACCCGCCCGCGTGGTCGATGTCGGTCTCGGTGTGCACCCGCTTGCCGACCCGCAGCGCCTGCTGGGTCAGCTCGTGCAGGGTGCGGCCGACGACACCGGCCTCGTCCGCGCGGTTGTAGGCGGTGCGCAACTGGCCCAGGATCTGCGCCTCGCCGACCACCATCGAGTCCAGGCCGCCCGCGACCGAGAACAGGTGCTCGACGGCGGCGGCGGAGTAGTGCACGTAGAGGTGTTCGAACAGGTCGCCGGGCTCGGCCCCCGCTTGGCGGGCGAGCACCTCCACGACCTCGTTCATGCCGCCGTGGAAGGTCTCGACGACCGCGTACACCTCGACCCGGTTGCAGGTCGAGAGCAGCACGGCCTCGGACACGCTCGGGGCCTTCAGCAGCCGGTCGAGCAGCTTGCCGAGGTCGGAGTCGGCGACGGCGACGCGTTCCAGCACGGGAACCGGCGTGGTGCGGTGGGACAGCCCGACGACGAGGACGCTCATGCCGCCACCGAGCCCGTGGTGCCCGTGGTCGGCTGCGCCACAGAGTGCATGGTCGGCTTCGCCACTGAGCGCATGGTCGGCTTCGCCACTGAATCCATGGTCGGCTTCGCCGACGTGCCACGCGGAGCCGTTCGGCTCACTACCCGCACGATCACGGGCGAATCACCACCCCGTCCACACCGACGCCGTTGACCACGTCGACAGCGGCCTCATCAGCCCGCCGAGCGACGTGGAACGACAGGATCTGCATCTCGACCGCCAGGTCGACCTTGCGCACCTCGACGTAATCCGGCACTTGGAGTACGACAGGTGCGAAGTTCAGGATGCACTGGACTCCGGCGGATACCAAACGGTCGCAGACGGCCTGGGCGGCCTGCGGCGGCGTCGCGATCACGCCGATCGAGACCTCGCGTTCGGCGCAGACCGACGTGATGTCGTCGATGTGGTTGACAGGTATGCCGCCTACCGGCACACCGGTCAGGTCCGGGTCGATGTCGAACAGCGCGGCGACCGGGAAGCCGCGGCTCGGGAACCCGCCGTAATTGGCCAGCGCGTGACCAAGATTACCGATTCCGACGACCGCGACGGAGTGCTTGCGGGTGAGTCCGAGGATGCGCTCGATGTGGCTCACGAGCACCTCGACGTCGTACCCGACGCCCCGCGTGCCGTACGACCCGACGTAGGACAGGTCCTTGCGGAGCTTCGCCGAGTTGACCCCGGCCGCGCCCGCGAGCTCCTCGCTGGAGATCGTGGTCACGCCCTGCTCGACCATCCCGGACAGCACGCGGAGGTAGACCGCGAGCCGCGCGACCGCCGCCTCCGGGATCGCCCGCGCCCGCTCCCGGACGTCGGCGGGCGTCTCGGCGGTTTTCCCGTCGGTTTTCGGCGGCGTGGCGGTGGTCACGACCTCGTCACCTTCGCCCCGCCGACCCACCACGCTGGCTCTCCTCGACATCCGACGCACTGACCCGCCGGGCATCGTCACCAGCGGAGTGATACGACCACCGTACCGCTTGTGAACGTATGCACAAAGTCGGCGGCCCGGCCCCTGCCCGACAACTCGATCCCGCGCTACCCCCATGGAACATCCCCCCACGAGAAAGGTGAGCCGAACCGCCGCTGGGATACGCGGAGACTCGGCTCACCTGAACGTGGGCCTCACCGGAGGCGGGCCGATCCAGCCGGTTACGCGGCCGGGGGCGAGAGCACCTTGCCGATCACGAACACCGTCGCGTTCTTGGTCGGGACGTTGCCGCACAGCACGGGCACGCCGTTGACGGTCATCCCGTCGCCGGTGCCGGAGATCTTCAACTCCTGGCCGGTCAGCGCCTTGACGCCGCCGGCGGAAGCCAGCCCTTCCGCGTCGTAGCGCTTGCCGACCACGTGGTACTGGAGGATCTTGCCCAGCGTGGCCGGGTCGTTCGCCAGTTCGGTGAACTTCGCGTCACCCAGCTCGGCGAACGCGGGGTCGGCGGGCGCGAAGACCGTGATGGCCTCCTGCGAGTTCAGGGTGTCCACCAGACCGGCCGCCTTGACCGCCGCGACCAGCTTCGTGAGCAGCGGGTTGCTGCTCGCGGCGGTGGCCACCGGGTCGTCGACCATGCCCTGGAGCGAGCCCTCGTCGGACGGGTCCTGCGGGACGCCCGCACAGCCGGGGCCGAACACGTCCGTGGTCTTGGTGACCCCGTCGGCCATCGCCTGGGTGGTCGTCGTGGTGGTGGTCGGCGCGGCGGTGGTGGTCGTGCTGGACGCGGTGTTGCCGCTCCCGCACGCCACGGCTGACAGGGCGGCGGCGGCGATGGCGCCGACGATGGCGAGCTTGCTGTTCCGCACGGCGGATCACTCCTCAGGTTTACCGGACTCGGTATTCACTGAGACGTTCGAAGTAGGGGGCCGTCCGGTTCGGGTGAATCACTCGACGGTGAAGAAAATCGAGTGCCAGCCGGTCGCGCCGTCCGGGACGGGCTCCACCCGCTCCTGAGGCTGGGTGAACCCGGAGTTGTCGGTGGCCCGGCTCTCGACGGTGTGCCCGCCGGGCGCGAGGTCCAGCTCGACCCGCCACATCCGCCACGTCGAGCCGTTCACGGCGGCGGCGAGCCGGGCGTCCTGCCACGGCCCGCCGTCGACCCGCACCTCGACCTTCGCGACCCCGGTCGGCTGCGCCCACGCCACCCCCGCGACGGTGACCCTGCCCGGCACCTTGGCCAGCCCCTTGGGCCGGTCGATGCGGGACATGGTCTTGATCGGGGCCTTCTCCGCCCAGCCGCGGTCGAGCCAGTAGGCCCGCTTCGCCGCGAACGTGGTCAGCTCCAGGTCGACCACCCACTTCGTGGCCGACACGAACCCGTACAGGCCGGGCACGACCAGCCGGGCCGGGAAGCCGTGCTCGACGGGCAGCGGCTCGCCGTTCATGCCCAACGCGATCAACGCGCCCCGGTCCTCCTCCATGACCACGTCGACCGGCGTGCCCGCCGTCCAGCCGTCGGCGCTGGTCGAGAACAACTGGTCCGCGCCGGACCGGACACCGGCTTCCGCGAGGACGTCCCGCAACGGCACGCCGACGAAGTTCGCGGTCGAGACGTAAGGCCCGCCGACCTCGTTGGAGACGCACGTCAGGGTGATGGTGCGTTCCACCAGGTCACGGCGGCGCAGGTCTTCGTAACGGAGGTTGAGTTCGCGGTCGACCATCCCGTGCACGCGCAGCACCCAGTCCTCGGCCCGGAGCCGGGGCACGCTGAGCGCTGTATCGACGCGGTAGAAGTCCTGGTTCGAGGTGATGAACCCCGGCGTGCCGTCACCGACGAAGTCCGCGCCGTCCGGGATCGCGGGAGCCGGCCGCACGGGCTTCAACTCGCCGACGGCCCGACGAGACCCCTCGACATCGGTCCGCGTGCCGACGAACTGCCCGCCGACCCCGGCGATCACACTCGCGCCGGCCACGATCAGGAGCCCCCGCCGGCTCTCGCTGCGGACCTGCGGCCGGGACGCAAGCCCGTGCAGCCACCGGAACACCAGCACCCCGACGACACCGGCCGCGACCGGCGCGAGGACACCGAGCTGCCCCAGGTCGGGGCGGTAGAGGACGGCCGCGACCCCGACCACGCCGAGCGCCGACGCCAGCACCGTGCCGGGCAGCGGGCTCTCGCGCGACAGCAACCCGGCCACGACCGCGAGGGCGACGATCACCACGGCCATGCCGACCAGCAGGACCAGCTTGTCGTACGTGCCGAACGTGCGGACGGCGAAGTCCTTGAGCGGACTGGGCGTGAAGTCGATGGCGGTGTTCCCCACCGCCAGGAACGGCGACGCCGTGGGCCCCACCAGCCCCGCGACGAGGTGCCCGGCGGCCAAGGCGGCAGCCACACCGAGGATCCCGAGCAGGGCAGCGGTCCAACGCGTCATACCGTTGATTCGACACCCGACCCCGACCGGTTCGGTGATTCCGTAAGCCCCCGGTAATCAGCCCCGGAGATCAGCCCGGAGATCAGCCGGCCAGGGCGGCCCGCAGCCGGGCCTCCTCGACCGACCAGTACCCGTGCTCGGCCCCGTCGACGAGGATCACCGGCACCCGGTCGCCGTACTCGGCCCGCAGTTCCCGATCACCGTCGACGTCCTGCACCTCCCACGGCACACCCAACTCGCCGCAGATCCGCGCGAGGTCGGCTTCCGCCTGCTCACAGGCATGGCAGTCGACCCGGCTCAGCAACGTCACGTGGTGGCTCACCCACACATCATCCCAGCCCGGCAGCCTCAGGCCGACGGCAACCGCAACCGGGCGCGGGCCAGCTTCCCGGTCGGCGAGTGCGGCAACGCGGGAGCGAACTCCACCACCGTGGGCACCTTGAACTTCGCCAACCGGGCAGCGCAGTGGTCCTTCACCGCGTCCGCGCTGAGCGAAGCGCCCTCACCGAGCACGATCACGACCTTGACCGACTCCCCGGTCCGCTCGTCCGGCACCCCGACCGCGGCGGCCTCGGCAACCTCGTCCAACTCCGACAACACCTGCTCGACCTCGTGCGGGTACACGTTGAACCCGTTGACGATGATCAGGTCCCCGGCCCGGTCCACCAGGTGCAGGTCGCCGTCGGCGTCCACGTACCCCACGTCCCCGGTCCGGAACCAGCCGTCCGCGTCCGGCCCGTGCGCCCCGTCCGGCCAGTACCCGCTGAACAGGTTGTCGCCCTTGGCCGCCACCAGCCCGGTGCCGGGCTCGTCCTCGTCCTGGTCCAACGGCCGGCCGTCGCTGTCCACCAGCCGCACCTGCACGCCGGGCAGCGCCTGCCCCACCGACCCGGCCTTGGGCAGCCCGCCCACCAGCGTCGACGTCAGCACGGGCCCGGTCTCGGTCAGCCCGTACCCCTCGTACACCGGCAACCCCACGGCCTGCCGCATCGTGTCCAGCAGCCCGACCGCCAGCGGCGCGGCCCCGGAGGTGAACAGCCGCACGGTCGCCAGGTCCTCGCGCAGCCGCTCCACCGGCTTGGCCAGGATCGCCTGGTACATCGGCGGCACCCCGACCACGGTGGTCACCCGGTGCTCGCGGATGGCGGTCAGCGCGCCGTCCGGGTCGAACCGCTCCAGCAGCACGGCCGTCGCCCCCGCGCCCGCCACCTGGAACAACCCCGGCCCCAGCCCGTAGACGTGGAACAGCGGCAGCGCCAGCAGCACCCGGTCCCCGGCGGTCACCGGCGCGGGCCGGAGCGACGCGCACTGGTCGACGTTGGCCAGCAGCGCCCGGTGCGACAGCATCGCCCCGCGCGGCACGCCCGACGTGCCGGAGGTGTACCCGAGGACGGCCAGGTCCTCGCCCGACCGGATGGCCGGGAACTCCTCGCCGGCCAGCAGCTCCGGCTCGCCCAGCACCTCGGCGTCCGACCCGGCGCCGTCGCCGACGAGCAGCCGCGCGCCGCTGTCGGCGACCAGGCGTTGCAGCTCGCGGGCGGGCTGGCCGGGGCCGGCGGGCACCACCACGCCGCCCGCGCGCAGCACGCCGAACACGGCCACGCAGAACGCCGGTCCGGTGGGCAGCCGCACGACCACGCGGTCACCGGGCTCGACGCCCGCGTCCACCAGTCGATGCGCCTCGCGATCCACGAACGAGTCCAATTCGGCCCAGGTATAACTGTTCGCAGTCGTGACATCGACCAGTGCCGCGTGCTTGGGTCCACGGTGCGCGGAAGCGCGAACCAGGTCGGCGACGTTGCGGGCAGAAGCGGTCAAGTCGACCTCCTGGGGAACGACAGCGGCCTCCGCGCAGTCTGTCACGCGTGGGCGGCGTCACGCAGTGCCTCCGAACGCGTCGCGGATTCGAGACCGGTTGCCGCTACCTACTACGGAGTAACAACACGTATGCTGCCCGGACGGCGACTCTGTGGAGGTGCCGCGAGCCGATGAGCGCCAGGGCACGCGAGAACACGTCCGACGGACGGATCACAGTCGGAGCCACCCGGAGGCTCCGTTCGATGTGGAGCACTGGAGGGCAGTCCAGCACGATCGAGAGCGTGGAGACGGGCGCGGCGGGAGAGCCGTGGAACCTCGTGCGTGCGGCCCAGGCGGGCGACACGGACGCGTTCGGCGCGCTCTACGACCGGTACGTGGACGTCGTGTACCGGTACGTCCTGTTCCGCGTCGGCGACCGGACGCTGGCCGAGGACGTGACCAGCGAGACGTTCCTGCGCGCGCTGCGCAGCATCGGGTCCATCAGCTACCAGGGCCGGGACGTCGGCGCCTGGTTCGTCACGATCGCCCGGAACATCGTGTTCGACCACGTGAAGTCCAGCCGCTACCGGCTGGAGGTCACCACCGCCGAGCTGGCGGACAACCGCGAGGTCACGAGCGGTCCGGAGCAGGAGGTGCTGACCGACGCGGCGAACGCCGAGCTGCTCCGCTGCGTGGCGCAACTCGGTGACGACCAGCGAGAGTGCATCACTCTCCGCTTCATCCAGGGCTTGTCCGTGGCCGAGACGGCCGCGAAGATGGGGCGCAACGAAGGCGCCATCAAAGCCTTGCAGCACCGCGCGGTGCGTCGGCTGGCCCAACTGCTGCCGAACTGGCTACGGTGACCGCCGACGCGCCGATCGCGCCCGCGTAACCCCGGCGCCTTCGCTTTCGTTACTCGGGACAGGAACTCCTGACGAGTCGGTGCGGGATGGTGGGCAGAGGGATCACGCCGCTATGGCGTCACAGGCAGCGCGAGCAGTTCGCCCGCGCCGTCGAAGCGCTGCCCGGGGACACCGACCCGGCGTTCGCCGACGAGCTGGCCGTCGTCACGCTGCTGCGGGAAGCCGCAGCGACGAGCGGCCCGGACGAGGCGACCAGGGCGCGGATGCGGGAACGGGTGCTCGGCGCGAGCCCGTCCCCACCCACCAAGGTCGACCGGCGGCGTCCGCGCAGCGGAGCGCACGGCCGATTAGCGGTAGCCCTGGTTGCCGCGTTGTGCCTGGTGTTCTCACTCGCCGGGATGAGCCTCCTGCTGTCCCGCGACGCGTTGCCCGGCGACGCGCTGTACGGCGTCAAGCGCACCGCCGAGTCGGCCTCGCTGGGCCTGACCTTCGGCGAGGAGTCCAAGGGGTACAAGCGCCTGGAGTTCGCCTCGGCCCGCGTCTCCGAGCTGGAGATCCTGGTCGACCGGTACCGCGACGCCGGCGGCGGCCCGCTGGGCGGCTACCTCACGGCGCTGGCCGACTTCGACGCCGACGCCGCGGCCGGTTCCCGCGTGCTGGCCGCGTTCGGGTCGGGCTCGGACCGGCGCGCGCTCGGCTCGCTGCGCGACTGGGCGACGTCCCACACCACCCGGCTGGGCGGCCTGCGCGGCAGCCTGCCGGTGGACGCCGCCACCCGCGCCGGCACGTCGCTGGACCTGCTGGCCCGCATCGCGCAGCGCGCCGCCGACCTCGCGGCCCGCGGCCAGTGCGCCACCGTGACGTCCGGCCGGTTCGACCAGGTCGGCCCGGTGCCCGCGACCGGCGACTGCGTCGCGCCACCGGTCGAGCCGACGACCACGTCGACGACCGACCTGCCCGCCGTGCCGGCGTCGCCCCCGGCCACCTCCGGCGTCCCGCCGACCACCGCGCCCGCGCCCCCCGGCGCAGGGACGACACCCGGCGTCCCACCGCGCACGACGGAGCCGACCCTGCCGCTGCCGTCGTTGACCGTGTCGATCACGCCGCCCGTCCAGCTACCTACCCTGACGCTGCCCTCGCTGCCGCTGCCCGGCCTCACCGGCTGATCGCTACCCTGTCCCCATCGGACCCCGGGAGGCGCTGACGTGGTGAGAAGGCGTGTGGTGGAGGGCTCGGCGGAGCGGGAGAGGCTCGCCGAGCTGGCCGGTGAGGCCTCGGCCGAGGCCGCGCTGGCCACACCCGCACTCGAACCGTCGCCGGGGGTTCCCACCGACCTGACCGCCGCCGCGTTCTTCGACGTGGACAACACGATGATGATGGGCGCGTCGATCTTCCACTTCGCGCGCGGCCTGGCGGCCCGCAAGTACTTCCGGAACTCGGACCTCGCGGGTTTCGCGTGGCAGCAGATCAAGTTCCGGGTCGGCGGCCGGGAGGACCCGCAGAGCGTCAAGGCGTCCCGCGAGCAGGCCCTGTCGTTCGTGGCGGGGCGCTCGGTGGCGGAGCTGGTCAGCCTCGGCGAGGAGATCTACGACGAGCTGATGGCCGACAAGATCTGGACCGGGACGCAGGCGCTGGCGCAGATGCACCTGGACGCCGGCCAGCGGGTGTGGCTGGTCACCGCGACGCCGGTGGAGCTGGCCCAGATCATCGCCCGGCGGCTCGGGCTGACCGGCGCGCTGGGCACCGTGTCCGAGAGCGAGGACGGCATCTACACCGGCAAGCTCGTGGGCGACCTCCTGCACGGGCGCGCCAAGGCCCACGCGGTGCGCGCGTTGGCCGCCAAGGAGGGGCTCGACCTGCGGCGGTGCACTGCTTATTCGGACTCGGTGAACGACGTGCCGATGCTGTCCGTGGTCGGCACGGCGGTGGCCG
Source organism: Actinosynnema sp. CS-041913 (assembly GCF_050942485.1). NCBI lineage: Bacteria > Bacillati > Actinomycetota > Actinomycetes > Pseudonocardiales > Pseudonocardiaceae > Actinosynnema > Actinosynnema sp. CS-041913. The sequence goes on from NZ_CP192037.1 coordinate 8,825,466, forward strand.
TGAACCCCGATTCCGGGTTGCGCGACACGGCCCGCAAGCGGGGCTGGGAGATCCGGGACTTCCGCACCGGGCGGAAGGCCGCCCAGATCTGGGTGCCGTCGGTGTTGGGGGCGGGGGCGGTGGCGGGGGCTGTCGCGGTGGGATTGGCTTATCGACGCCGTGGGTGAGCGGTATGTGCGGTTCCAGGCCACCGTCCGCAATCAACGAGGCATCTATCCCGGTGTGTTCGGGCTGATCAACGGGCTGGCTCGGGAAGGGCGGCTGACCGCCGGGCAGGAGGCTTTCCGCCGGGTCAACAACGCCTGGTACGACGCTGCTTACACCGATCCGACCACGGTTGACCCGCTGGTTTACGACCGGGAGGTGAATCCCGGGGCGGTGGCCTGGTTCAAGTCTTCCGCCGGGCACCTGATCGAACGGATCGACGGGTATTTGGGAATTCTTGCGGCACACGGTGTGGGCTGTGAGCGCGTCACCTCCGACGATCCTGGTGTGGTCGTCTACGAAGACGCCGACCAGGTCATCGTGGTGCCTGCGGACTCCGGGAAGGCCTAGCCCAGGAACACGTTCCGGCGTTGGGTCAGGAGTCGGTACAAGGTCTGTTGGATCGTCTCTCGCACCTGGTCTGTCAGGTTGAACACCAGCATCGGGTCGTCGGCCGCGTGTTCGCCGTAGACGTCGGTCCGGATCGGCTCGCCGAACTCGATGTACCACTTCGACGGCAGCGGAATGGCGCCGAGGGGGCCCAGTAGCGGGAAGAACGGTGTCACCGGGAAGTACGGGAAGCCGAGCAGCCTTGCCAGGGCCTTGAGGTCGCCGATCATCGGGTAGATCTCCTCCGCGCCCACGATCGAGCACGGGATGATCGGCGCTCCGGTGTTCAGCGCCGCCGACACGAAGCCGCCCCGGCCGAAGCGTTGCAGCTTGTACCGGTCCTTGAACGGCTTGCCGATTCCCTTGAACCCCTCCGGCCACACGCCCACCAGTTCGCCGGAGCGCAGCAGGCGTTCCGCGTCCGGGTTGCAGGCCAGGGTCTGGCCGGACTTGCGGGCCAGGGCGCCCAGGACCGGGGTCTTGAACACCAGGTCCGCGCCGAGCATCCGCAGGTGCCGGCGGGCCGGGTGGTCCGCTCGGACGGCGTACGCCGTCATGGTCGCGTCCAGCGGCAGGGTGCCCGAGTGGTTCGCCACGATCAGCGCGCCGCCCTCGGCGGGCACGTTGTGCAGGCCGATGGTCTCCACCCGGAACCACTTCTCGTACAGCGGCTTCAGCGGCGGCATCAGGACGTTGTCGGTCAGGTCCCGGTCGAAGCCGAACTCGTCGACCTCGTAGTCGCCCTGGAGGCGGCGGCGGGCGAAGGACAGCAGGTCCGTCAGGCGCTGCTCCCAGCCGGTGGGGGCTTGCTCGGCCTCGACCGGGTCGGCCACCACCTCCGGCCTCGGACGCCCCCGGTCCGGGGCGTGCAGCGGGATCACCCGTGCCTCTGCCACGTCCACCTCCTCCGCCGGGTTCACCGGAATCTGGCCGCCGCGTCGAGCACACCGCGCTCCACCGACGTCACCACGTCCGGGTCGATCAGCGGTCGCATGCCGCGACCGCTCACGTAGTCGTCGAACGCCTGCTGCGTCGTCCACCTCGGCGCGAAGCCGAACTCGCGCTTGAGCAGGCCGGTGTCCACCACTCGGCCCCAGTTGAGGAACCGCATCTGGTCGGGCGAGAAGTCCACCAGCCGCGCGCTGCGGAAGAACCGGCCCACCGCGGGGACGGCGGAGCTGGGCACCGGCAGCGGCAGCTTGCCCGCGCGGCGGATCGCCTGTGACAGCAGGAGTACCCCGTCGCCGCCGACGTTGAACACGCCGGGCAGGTCGTGCAGCGTGGCGCGTTCCAGGACGGCCAGCGCGTCCTCCGAGTGCAGGAGCTGCACGCGCGCGTCGTAGCCCATGATCGTCGGCACCACCGGCAGGGCGAAGTACCTGGTCAGCACGGTGTCGATGCGCGGGCCGATGAAGTTGGTGAAGCGCAGCGCCGTCACGGCCACGTCCGGCCGCCGGCGCGCGAAGCCCCGCACGTAGCCCTCGACCTCGACGGCGTCCTTGGCGTACCCGCTCGACGGCAGGTCCTTCGGGCCCATGTCCTCGGTGAACACCGCCGGGTCGCGCGAGCTGGACCCGTAGACGGCACTGGTCGACTTCACCACCAGCTTTCGCACGTGCGGCGACTTCTGGCACGCCGCCAGCAACTGCATGGTGCCGATGACGTTCATCTCCTTCATCACCGTCCGACCGGTCGGCCCGGCCGGGTTGGCGGTCACCGACGCGTGCACGACGGTGTCCACCTGCGCGGTGGCGATGACCTTGGCGATGAGCGGGTTGCGGATGTCGGCGCGCACGAACTCGGCCCGCCCCATCCGCCGCAGCAGGTCGCGTGACGGCGGCTCGGTGTCCACCCCGAGCACCCGGTCGATGTCGGGGTTGGCGGCGAACCGCGCCGCGAGGTGGCCGCCGAGGAAGCGGCTGCAACCGGTGACGAGAACGACCTTGGGCGCCATGCGACTCCGTGCCTGGGTGCGGTGCGACTCGTGGATGTTACCCAGGAAAACGGAGACCCTATCGCTCCGCAGGCACCGTCTTGGCGCAGACCGCGGCGTTCACCCGGATGGCCGCCCGCAGGAGCGCGGACAGCGGACCCCCACTCGTGCGAACGGCATGAAACGGCGCCGGCCCCCCGCGAGGGGAGGCCGGCGCCGGAAAACCCGCTGGGGTCTACTTGCCGCGCTTGCGACGCTGGACGCGGGTCTTGCGCAGCAGCTTGCGGTGCTTCTTCTTCGACATGCGCTTGCGGCGCTTCTTGATGACCGAGCCCATGCGGGGTCCTCACTCACGACTAGACGATGGTCTCCACGCGCCGGTGGAGACACCCGTCAGTTGGGCGCGCCGACACCAGGCACGAACGGCCTGTCAGTTTACCCGGCTGCCGGCGCGTGCCCTCACCCGGCGTCGAAGTAGGCGTTCCGCAGGTACTCGTGCACGGCCTTCTCCGGCACGCGGAACGACTTGCCCACGCGCACCGCCGTGAGCTCGCCCGAGTGCACCAGCCGGTACACCGTCATCTTCGACACACGCATCACCAACGCCACCTCGGCGACGGTCAGGAACTTCACCTGGACCAGTGGTGCTCGATCGTTGTCCTCCGGCATGGATCACCGCGTCCTTCGACACGCGTCGTGCCGTCAGCTTCCCCACCGACGGTTCGACACGCACGTGCTCCCATGAGGGTAACGGGACAGGTGGGACTGGTGCGACGGCCAATGGCGGGATCAATCCGCCTCGTGGGCCTGTCCCAGCTCCACCGAACGGTCCCGAGCAGCCTCGATGGCCGCGAGCAGGGCGGCGCGGACCCCGTGCTTCTCCAACTCGCGGATGGCCATGATGGTCGTCCCGGCGGGCGAGGTGACGGCCTCGCGCAGGATGACGGGGTGCTGGTCGTTCTGGCTCAGCATCTGCGCGGCCCCGACCGCCGACTGGATGATCAGCCGCGTGGCGAGGTCACGCGGGATGCCGAGCAGGATGCCCGCGTCGATCATGGCCTCGACCAGGTAGAAGAAGTAGGCGGGCCCGGACCCGGAGAGCGCCGTGACGGCGTCCTGCTGGTTCTCGGGGACGCGGGCCACCTTCCCCACGGTCTGGAGCATGTCGTCCACGAGGTTCAGGTGCTCGGCCCGTGCGTACTTGCCGGCGGAGATGGCACTCATCGCCTCACCCACGACCATCGGCGTGTTGGGCATGACCCGGACAACCGGTGTCCCTTCGGGCAACCGGCGCTCGTAGAGCGAGGTCGGCAGACCGGCGCACAGCGACACGACCAACGTGCCAGGCTTGATCACCGGCGCCATGTCGTCCAACAACGGCTCGATGTCCTGCGGCTTGACCGCCACGATCAACACGTCGGCCCGCGAAGCGGCAGACGCGACGTCCACCCCTTCGACCCCGTACTGCTTGGTCAACTCAGCGGCCCGATCCGGGTGCTTCTCGGTGAACAACAACTCCTCCGCCGCCCGACCACCTTGCAGCAGCCCGGACAACAGCGCTTCCCCGATCTTCCCAGCCCCCAACACCGCGATCGTCGTCATGGACCTAAGCCTGCCACGCCTCCGCCGTTCGGCAGGCACGACTATCCGCCAGCCACAGCAGCAGCAGACAACCAACCAACCAACCCCGAAGCCTGCGCAAGCACAGCAGCAAGGAGCCTGCGCGAGCACACAAAGGGGCCTCGTGTTCTCCCCGTATGGCCTGCCCGCAGGGCAACCGCGCTTGTCAAGGAGGTGCAAGCACGCTTTTCGCTTGCGCCTCCTTGACAAGTGTGGTGGTCTTTGACCAGGTCATACGGGGAGAACACGACGCCTTGGCATTTCCTCCCCGGAGGCCTGCCAAGCGGCGAGCGTCGCTTTTCGCTTTTAGACGAAAGCTAAAAGCGTCCTCGCCGGACAGGCAGGCCGCCAAGGATGTACACAAAAGCAAGACTCGGGCGTCGTGTCATCCCCGCATGACCTGGTCAAAGACAACCACCCTTTTCCTGGGAACGCAAGCGAAAAGCGTGCTTGCATTCCCAGGAAAAGCGCGGTTCCCTGCGGGCAGGCCATACGGGGATGACACGCAGCCCACCGACCGGTGTGCGCGCTGCGCGCGCCACTGCAAGAGCGCGTAGCGCGCTGGTGCTCAGGTCAGCCGGCTGGGGTCAGGGCTAGTTGTCTTGCCTGGCAGATCAGGCGGCCGGCCGAGTCGATGACGACTGCGTCCTCGTCGAACCATTGTCCGTGCACCGCGCTGCACGAGACCTGCACCCGCAGCCAACCGGGAGCGGGATTGGCTCGTAGTAGTGCCGTCAATTGCACGGTGGGTGACCACCCGAAACGGCCCATGTTGAAGGTCACCGGCATGGAGATGTCGCCGGCGATCAGGGCGAAATACGGGTCCGCTCGTTCACTGAAAGGGCGTACCCAGAGGCGTAGCACCAATGGGTCGTCGGAACGGCCCGACAGGAAGCCCGCGCCTTCCTTGTCCAAGCGCACGTCGCACACGGAACCCAGCTTGTACACGCCGCCCGGACCGAGGGTGGACAGGTCGATGGCGTCCGCAGGCGGCGCTGCGGGGATGTCCGGCAGGTCCGCGTAGTCCGGGGACTGCGAGGGGAGCCTGCCGACGGTCACCGTCGATTCGACGCAGCTTCGGCCCCGTTGTTCGAGACAGGACGAGACGACGGTTGCCGTGCGGCCCGCCTTGCGGATTTCGGTCCTCAACAACACGGGGCCCACCTCCGGTGCGCGGAGGAATTGGGCGCTGACCGCCAACGGCGCCAGGTCCTCGATGGCGGGCATCGCGGTGGTGGCCGAGTGGACCGCCGCGCGCGCTGCCAGGGCCAGTAGGAAGCCTCCGTGGGGTTTCGGGCCGATGGTCCATTCGGCGGGGAGGGTGGCGATGTAGGTGCCGTCGCCCAATGGGCGTACGGCAGTGGCTAGCGAGAATGACACTGGGCTCCTCACGAGCGGCTGACCAGTGAACGCAGGAAGAACGCCACGTTGGCCGGGCGTTCGGCCAGCCTGCGCATCAAGTACCCGTACCACTGCTCGCCGAAGGGCACGTAGACGCGCACTACGTGTCCTTCCGCCGCTAGGAGGGCCTGTTCGGTCGGGCGGATGCCGTAGAGCAACTGGTATTCGAAGTGTTCCGGCGACTTGTCGTGCCAACGGGCTCGTTCGGCCACGATTTCGACCAGTCTCGGGTCGTGGGTGGCGAACATCGGGTATCCGCTGCCTGCCAGCAGGATGTTGGCGCAGCGCACGTAATTCAGGTCGACTTCGTGCGGGTCGGTGAATGCCACCGAAGCGGGTTCGGCATAAGCGCCCTTGCACAATCGGACGCGTGAGCCGGACAAAGCCTTGCAGTCGTCCGACGTCCTGCGCAGATAAGCCTGGAGCACCGCGCCCGTGGACGGCCACGAGCGGTGCAGTTCGGTCAGCACGCGCAAGGTCGAGTCGGTCGTGGTGTGGTCTTCCATGTCCAGCGTGACGGTGGTGCCGCCTTGTTCGGCGGCGGCGCAGATGCGGGACGCGTTGTCCAGCGCCAGGCGTTCGTCCAGGGCCTGGCCGACGGCCGACAGCTTGACGCTCACCTCGGCGTCGACGGCGAGGCCGGTGTCGTGTAGCTGGTCCAGCAGCGACAGGTAGGCCTGCACGGTCCGCTCCGCGACCTCGCGGTCGGTGGTGTCCTCGCCCAGGTAGTCGAGGGTCACCCGGAGGCCGTGCTCGACCAGGTCGCCGGTCACGTCGACGGCCGAGGCCACCGTCTCGCCTGCCACGAAGCGGCGCACCACCCCGCGGCTGAGCGGCGCGGTCGCGACGGCTCGCCGTACCGCGTCGTTGCCCGCGGCGGCGAGGATCAACGAGCGAAGCGGGTTCACGATCAAGACCCTAGTCGGTACTTGACGGGAAAGCAGCGGGTCAGAGGTGCAGCCGGGCGAAAAGCAGGGACTCGGCCAACAGCTCGCGGCGTTCGGCGGCTGTCCGCGCTTTGCGGGTGTTGACCTCCAGCACAACCTGTCCCGAGAAGCCCGAACGGGTCAGGCTCTGACACAGTTCGGCGCAGGGCTGGTTGCCCCGTCCGGGGATCAGGTGCTCGTCCTTCGGCAGTCCGGTGCCATCGGCCAGGTGGACGTGAGTGAGGTTGTCACCCATCCGTTTGGCCAATTCCATGACGTCCGCGTGTGCGGCCGAGGCGTGCGACAGGTCGAGCGTGTAGTTGCGGTGGCCGACGTCGGTGGGGTCGATCGACGGCCGGAACGCCGTCACCTGCACCGAACGGCCCCGGCCGAGCTTGCGCCGCACCGGGAACATGTTCTCCACCGCGATGGCGACGCCGCTCGCGTCCTCCAGCTCGGCGACCAGGTCCGCGAAGCCCTCGGCGTACCGGCGCTGCCACAGGAACGGCGGGTGCACCACGACCGTGCGGGCGCCCAGCTCCTGCGCGGCCTGCACGCTGCGCCGCAGCCGCTCCGCCGGGTCGGGCGACCACACGCGCTGGCTGATCAGCAGGCACGGGGCGTGCACCGCGAGCACCGGCACGGTGCTGTTCGCCAGCCGCTGCAAGGCCCGGACGTCCTGGCTGACCGGATCGGCCCACACCATGACCTCGACGCCGTCGTACCCGAGTTCGGCGGCGGCTTCGAACGCCGTGCCCGCCGGCTGCGGCCACACCGCAGCAGTGGACAGCCCGACCGGGATCAAGATTTCACCAGCAGCATCGCTGCTGGTGAGACGGTCACGATCAGGCCGACCAGCACGGCCAGGATGGTGGTCTGGAGGTCGTCGGCGCGGCGGATCTTGCGCACCAGCATGACCAGCCCGACGGTGACGGCGAGCGCCACCACCAGCGCGGCGGGCGCGAGCGTCCGCCACAGGAAGCTGAAGCCCAGCCACAGGGCCGCGCCGCCGACCACGCCGACCGCCAACTGGCCGATCATGACCAGCCACTCCTTGCCGGGCGAACGGTCCTCGTCCTCGTCCTCGTCGGGGTCGACGTCGGCGAGACCGGCGGGCTCGTCGTCCTCGAAGGCCCGCGCGTCGCGGCGCGGTGGCGGGTAGTCGTCCTCGTCTTCCTCGTCCAGGTCGACGTAAGGGTGGAACTGGGTGCTCTCCGGCTCGGCGGGGCGCTCCTCGTCCTCGTCGTCGCCGAACCAGTCCTCGGCCGACTGGTCGGGCAGCGGCTCCGGCAGCGCGGGCGGCGCGGGCGGGACGATCAGCACCGACTCGGTGGGCAGCGACTCCAGCGGCACGTTCGGCGTGAGCTTGTCCGAGATGCGCGGCAGGACTTCGGTCACCGGCTCGCGGACCGGGGGCTGGCCGACCGGCGGCGCTCCCGGGCGGACGAGGTTCGCGCGGCTGCCGTCCGCAAGTGGTTTCGGCTGCCCCGGGGCGAGCGGGCCGGGTTTGAGCGGCCCGGGCTTCGGGGGGCCGGGCTTCGGGGGGCCCTGGGTGGGCGGGGCGAGGCTCGGCTTCGGCATGTTCGGCCGGGACGACTCCCCCGCGTAGTCGAAGTCGTCGTAGTCGCCGCCCGTGTAGTCGTCGGTGATCGGCGGGACCTGGCGGGTCTCCTCGGCCGGGCTCGGCGCGGGCGGCACGGCACGACGGCGGTCGGGCGCGGACTGGTCCAGGCGGGACAGCGGGTCGAGCCGGGAGGCCGGCGACCCGGGTGGAGCGTCCAGCCGGGACGCCGGTGGTTCCGGTCGCGCGTGCGAGTCGGCGCGGCCGTGCGGCGGCTCGTGGCGGCCGGGCTCGGCGCGGGTGCCGAGCGGCGCGTCGAGCCGGGACGCGGGCGGCTCCGGCCGGGCGTGCGAGTCGGCCCTGGAATCGGCGCGGGAATCGGCCCGGCCCAGCGGCGGGTCGGCGCGATCTCCTCGGCCCAGCGGCAGGTCCGGGCGGCCGGTGGGCGGCTCGGGCCGGGCGGCCGGCTTGGGCTGTTCCGGGCGGACCGGGGGCTGGTAGGCCGTGCGCTCGGCCTCGGTGGAGCGCGACGGCGGGGGCGGCTCGTCGCGGATCGGCAGCAGCCGGCCGCTGTCGGAGTTGACCCGGTCGATGATCGCCTGGGGAGCGGTGTCCGAGGCGTCCTCGGCACGGCGGCGTCGCCGACGCGGCGTCACCTCGCCGGAGCCCGCGCCGTACTGGGCGAGCAGCTCCGCGACGGTGCGCTGGGTCTGCTCCGACTCGCTCTCTCGACTCATCAACTCCACCGTGCCCCGTGGCGGCCAGTCCGTCCAGTGTCACCCGGCCGGCGGGTGCGGGCCGTAGGGGTGTCCCGCTCCGCGTCGCTGTCCGAGCCATTAGTGTGGTCCAGCCGACGCAGGATGACACCTTCCCGCAGCGCCCAGGGGCAAATCTCCAGCTCGCCGAGTGACAGGGCTCGCATGGTGGCCTCCGCCACGAGCGCGCCCGCCACGAGCTGGTGGGCCCGGCTCGCGCTCACGCCCTCCAGCTCCGCCAGGTCGTGCGCGGACATCCGGGAGATGAACCCGGTGAGCTGCCGCAGGCCGGCGTGGGTGAGGACGCGGCGGGCGTGCGGGCCGGCCGAGGACGGCGCGGCGCCGGTCAGGCGGGCCAGCGTCCGGAAGGTCTTTGATGTCGCAACCACACGATCGGGCGTACCCACTCGGCGCAGCTTCTTCACCACCGGCGCGAGCTGGTCGTCCAGCCACTCGGTGGTCTCCCGGATCTCCGACCGGCTCGGCGGGTCGTGCCGGAACCGGGTCCGGGTCAGCCTGCCCGCGCCGAGCGGCACCGAGAACGCCTCTTCGGGTTCCTCGTCCACGCCGGCCGCCAGCTCCAGCGAGCCGCCGCCGATGTCCAGGCACAGCAGCCGCCCGGCGGACCACCCGTACCAGCGGCGCACCGCGAGGAACGTGTACCGGGCCTCGTCCTCGCCGGTGAGCACCTGGAGGTCCACGCCGGTCTCGGTGCGCACCCGGTCCAGCACGTCGGCCGAGTTGCCCGCCTCGCGCACGGCGGACGTCGCGAACGCCATCAGGTCCGCGCAGCCCAGCCGGGCCGCCGACGCCTTGGTGGCCGCGACGGTGCGTACGAGCTGGTCCGCGCCCGCCTTGGTGAGCTGGCCGTCGCCGTCGAGCTGCTCGGCGAGCCGCAGCACGGACTTCTCCGAACTCATCGGCGTCGGGTGGGCACCCCGATGGGCGTCCACCACCAAGAGGTGGACGGTGTTCGACCCGACATCAAGCACCCCTAGGCGCACGGCGTGCACCGTACCTGGTCGGGTGCGTCAGGACTCGAACTTGTAGCCCAGTCCGCGCACCGTCACCAGGTGGCGCGGCGTCGACGGGTCCGGCTCGATCTTCGACCGCAGCCGCTTGACGTGCACGTCCAGCGTCTTGGTGTCGCCGACGTAGTCCGCGCCCCACACCCGGTCGATGAGCTGGCCGCGGGTGAGCACCCGGCCGACGTTGCGCAGCAGGTACTCCAGCAGGTCGAACTCCTTGAGCGGCAGGTTGACCTCGCCGCCGTCGACCGTCACGACGTGCCGTTCGACGTCCATCCGCACCGGCCCCGCCTCCAGGACCTGCGGCAACAGCTCCTCGGACTCGCCGCCGCGGCGCAGCACGGCGCGGATGCGGGCGATCAGCTCGCGTGCGGAGTACGGCTTGGTGACGTAGTCGTCCGCGCCCAGTTCCAGGCCGACCACCTTGTCGATCTCGCTGTCCCGCGCCGTGACCATGATCACGGGCACGGCCGAGCGCTGGCGGAGCTGCTTGCACACGTCCGTGCCGCTCATGCCGGGCAGCATCAGGTCGAGCAGCACGATGTCCGCACCGTTGCGGTCGAACTCCTCCAGCGCCTCCTGGCCGGTGGCCGCGAGCGCCGCGGTGAAGCCCTCCTTGCGCAGCAGGAAGGCGAGCGGATCGGCGAAGGACTCCTCGTCCTCCACGATGAGCACCCTGGTCACAGGTCTCCTCCGGGTTTGCCCGCGCTGGTCGGCACAGGGATGGCGAGTTCCGGCTTGGGTAGGTCGGCGGTGCGATCCTCCGGATCCGGGTGGGCCGGGATGCGCAGCGTGAACGTGGAGCCGGTGCCGGGCAGGCTCCACAGCTTCACCTCGCCGCCGTGGTTGGCGGCGACGTGCTTGACGATCGCGAGGCCGAGGCCGGTGCCCCCGGTGGCGCGCGACCGGGCCCTGTCCACCCGGTAGAACCGTTCGAACACGCGGGTCTGCTGGTCTTCCGCGATGCCGATGCCCCGGTCGGTGACGGCGATCTCGATGAAGCCCGCGACCTGCTTGCGGCTGACCGACACCGGGCTGCCGGGCGGCGAGTACGCGACCGCGTTGTCCAGCAGGTTGCTCAACGCGGTGACCAGCAGCGTCCGGTCGCCCTCGACTTCGAGCCCGCTGGGCTCGTCGGTGGCGATCTCGATGCCGGCGGACTCGGCGGCGAGCTTGGAGCGGCTCATCGCCTCGTTGATCACGACGTCCACCTCGACCCGGTTCAGCTCGGGCAGCTTCTCGGCGCCCTGGAGGCGGGAGAGCGCGATCAGCTCGGTGACCAGGGTGCCGAGCCGGGTGGCCTCCTGCATGATCTTGGCGCTGAACCGGCGCACCTCCACCTGGTCGTCGGCGGCGTCCAGGACGGCCTCGGCGAGCAGCGCGAGCGCGCCGACCGGGGTCTTCAGCTCGTGGCTGACGTTGGCCACGAAGTCCCGCCGGGTGGCTTCGAGGCGGACGGCCTCGGACTCGTCCGAGGCGTCCACCACGACGAAGCCGTCGGTGATCAGCTTGACCTGGGCGTGCACGGCCTCCGGCTGGCGGCCCTTGACCTCCAGCGAGGACAGGTCGACGTTGACCAGCTCGCCGGTCTGCCGGGCCAGCGCGGCGGCCCGCCGGGCCCGGTCGTCGACGCGGTTGTTGCGCACGACACCGAGGTCCTCGGCGCGCGGGTTGTGCAGCACGACGTCCCCGAAGGTGTTGAGGACGACGATGCCGTCGTGGGAGGACTGGACCACCATGGCCATGAGGTCGGCGACGGTGAGGCCGGTGGGGCGTTCCGGTCGCGGGTGCGCGGTCGCCCGCCCGAGGAAAAACGCCGCACCGCCGACCAGCAGAGCGCCGATCGACAGGACGAGGTAACCCGTTGCGGTCACGGACGCATGGTAAGCAGGTCAGGGCGGGTGCGGCCTAGCCCGCAGGCGTGGTTCGTGACACCGGCGACACCGTCCGGCACCGGAGTTCTCCCGGCGGACGGTTCTCGTTCACCCAAACGTGACGGTGTTGGATGGCCGCTGCTTCGCAGACGGCGGGCTCGGCCGCCTGAAGTCGGCAGTTCGACCCTGATTTCCCGGCGATCGAAAAGCGTGATCGCCGGGAAATGAGGCTCGACCTACCGACGCGGCCTCGCGGCGCGCGGGGTGGGGGTGCGGGGTGCGGGGTGCGGGGTGCGGGGTGGGGGTTAGCGGCCCTGGTTGGCTACGGACTTGATGGCGTCGGCGGCTGCGGCCGGGTCCAGGTAGGTGCCGCCCGGTTTGACCGGCTTCAGGGACTCGTCCAGGTCGTAGCGCAGGGGGATGCCGGTCGGGATGTTCAGGCCCGCGATCGCCTCGTCCGAGATGTTGTCGAGGTGCTTCACGAGCGCGCGCAGCGAGTTGCCGTGCGCCGCCACGAGCACCGTCCTGCCCGCGCGCAGGTCCGGCACGATCTCCGCGTCCCAGTACGGGATCATCCGCTTGACCACGTCCAGCAGGCACTCGGTGAGCGGCAGGTCGGGGCCGAGGTCGGCGTAGCGCGGGTCGGCGTCCTGGCTGAACTCGGCGCCCGGCTCGATCGGCGGCGGCGGGGTGTCGTAGGAGCGGCGCCAGAGCATGAACTGCTCCTCGCCGAACTCCTCCAGGGTCTGCTTCTTGTTCTTGCCCTGCAGCGCGCCGTAGTGCCGCTCGTTGAGCCGCCAGTCGCGGCGCACCGGGATCCAGTGGCGGTCGGCCGCGTCCAGCGCCAGGTTGGCCGTGGTGATCGCGCGGCGCAGCAGTGACGTGTGCACCACCTCGGGGAGGATGCCCGCCTCGCGCAGCAGCACGCCGCCGCGCTCCGCCTCCCGCACGCCCTTCTCCGACAGGGGGACGTCCACCCAGCCGGTGAACAGGTTCTCCGCGTTCCAGACGCTCTCGCCGTGGCGGAGCAGCACCAGGGTTCCGACAGCCATGGCGGCAAGCCTGCCAGATGACCTGCCCCGGGTCTCGTCGGCTGTGACAGCCGACGCTGGATCGATGATGTTGACCTCCAGCTAACTGGAGATCCTAGCGTCGGTCCCGCTATCGGAGATCCGGGAGGGGTCCGCATGACATATCTGGTGACCGGCGCGACCGGCAAGGCGGGACGGCAGGTCGTGGCGCACCTGCTGCGGGACGGGCACCGGGTCCGGGCGCTGACCCGCGACCCCGCGCGGGCCGACCTGCCGGGCGTGGAGGTGGTGCGGGGCGACCTCACCGAGCCCGACACGCTGAAGGAGGCGTTCGAGGGCGTCACGGGCGTCCACCTGCTGACCGTGGGCGGTGACGACTACGCGACGCTGACCACCGGGCCGGAGATCATGGCGTTGGCGGCGGCGTCCGGGGTGCGGCGGGTGTCCGTGCTGTGGAACGGCGAGCCTGGTCCGGTGGAGGAGGCGGTCGAGGCGAGCGGGCTGGAGTGGACGGTGTTGCAGCCGACGGACTTCATGAGCAACACGTTGACGTGGGCCGCGCGGATCCGGGCTTCGGGCGTGGTGGACGAGCCGTTCGCGGACGTGCGGACGGCCGTGGTGGACGAGGGCGATGTCGGCGCGGTCGCGGCGGCGGTGCTCACGCGGGACGGGCACGCGGGGCGGCGGTACTCGCTGACCGGGCCGGCAGCGTTGTCGCCGCGGGAGAAGCTGGCGATGATCGGCACGGCGGTCGGGCGTCCGCTCACGTTCGACGAGCTGTCCACGGACCAGGCGCGGGAACGGTCGCGGCAGGCCGGCCTGTCGCCGGAGCTGATCGAGCTCCTGCTGACGTGGCACGGGAATCCGCCGCCCGAGGCGTACACCGTGACATCGGCGGTGGAGGACGTCCTGGGACGCCCGCCCCGATCCTTCGCGTCCTGGGCGGCCGAACACGCCGCATCTTTCCGCTAGACCGCCGGGCTTTCGTCCAGGGCGCTCGTCCAGGCCGTTGCGCTCGCGGTTCTCGCGGAGCGTCGAGGCCGGTGACGTCGAAGGCCCCCGGCAACCCGCGCCGGGGGCCTCCCACCACAGCGGTGTCAGCCGCGCGTCCCGCCGCCGGTCAGCCCGCCGAGCAGCGGCTTGGCCACCTGGTCGGCGATCCCCTTCACCGGCCCGAGCAGACCGGTGAGGCCGCCGAGACCCCCGCCGCCGAGTCCACCGAGTCCACCGCCGCCCCCGCCGGCAGGGGCGGCGTTGGCGACCGGTGCGGTGAGGATGAGGGCAGCGGCCGTGAACGCGGCGAGCTTGCCGAGGATACGCATGTGATCTCCGAACGATGGGTGTGCAGGAACGACCCCCGATCCTGGGTGCAGCCGGCCGGGCCCGCGACCCGAAGTCCGGTCATCAACACTTCCGAGTGACGGCGGTCCGCAGTTCTGCGCCTTGGTGACGCCTGCGGGAGGACGGCGCGGTACACCTCTGACAGGGCGTCGTTGTCGGCCACTAGGTGTACATGTACACTCTGGACTCATGGGAGCGGCACAGTCGGACGTGCGGAACTACGGGGCCGAGGAGGGCTTCCCGCTCCTCAACGGCGATGAGCTGGCATATCTCGACTCGATCGGCACACCGCTCGGCCCGCGTCCACCGGGACACGTCTTCTTCCAGGAAGGCGAGGAGACCGACGAGGTCCTGCTGATAAAAAGCGGACATGTGAAGGTCGTCGCCGGCAAGCCGGGGCACATCGCGGCCATCCGCAAACCGGGCGACATCATCGGCGAGATGGCATTCCTGCGGCGCAAGCCGCGCTCGGCCAGTCTCATCGCGTACGACGAAGTGCACGTCCTGCGCATCTCCGGCCAGAGCTGGTTGAACTTCCTCTACAAATTTCCCCGCGCCATGCACGCCCAACTGGTGGCGGCCGATGAGCGGTTGGACCAGGCGACGAAGAAATTCGTCAGCTCCGACTCCGCGGTGGAGCGGAAGCTCGCCCAGGTGTTGATCGAACTGCTCTCCCTCAACCTGGGTGAACGCGTGGGCGACAGGTACGTCCTCCGCTTCAGCCAGCGCGACCTGGCCTCGCTCACCGCCGCTTCACTCGACGCCGTCAAGAAAATCATCCGCAGGCTCCGCGAAGCGAAGATCCTGGACACCGGCAGGCAGACCGTCGAAATCTGGAACCAACAGGTGCTCGAAGAGATCGCTTCGGGCAACGAAACCGCGATCGCCTAGGTGATCTTCAACCGAGTGGGAGTCGGCGTGGAGCGTCAACCGGAACCCGAAGGCAGGGAAGGAGACCGCCTCCTGCGGTGGCTCCTGCGGATGGAACTCGATCCAGCGCACTTCGTGGTCTTCGGCAGCGCTCCGCTGTTCGTGCACGGCCTGCGCGCCGACGTCCCGGACCTGGACGTGCTGGCCAGGGGCAGCGCGTGGGAGGAAGTCGTGCGGTCGGGCACGCCTGCCGTCGGTGAGCACACCGGCGACATCGTGTGGCAGTTCTGCGGCGGGCGCATCCAGTTCTCGGAACGCTGGATATCCGACGACTTCGACACCGACACCCTGATAGCGGAAGCGGATGTGTTCCGCGGCCTCCGGTTCGCGCGACTGAGCGAGGTGCTCCGCTACAAAGAGGAAATGCACCGACCCAAGGACCACGAGGACATCACCGCCCTGCGGGAACGACTGGGGGATCGCATTCCCGCCTTGGCGGGATGATCGACGGTGCGCACGACGAGGTCGTTCCTCCACTTGGTCCGCGCCGGTTCCCGGCGAACCCGGACGAAGACCACCGCTGATCCCGGCGGTGATTGCCGACGACAGAGAAAGGAGGTGAGAAATGGTGGGTACCTTTGCGCGAGCAGTGCCGCAGCGAGATCCCGATCCTCCACAGCGAGCTGTCGTGATCGCGCTCGTGCTGCTTCTGGAGGCGCTGATCCTGCTCAGCAGCAACCCGGCCCCGCACATCGCGGCAGCCGGGCTGCTTGTGCTGGGCTTCCGCGTCTGGTGTGAAGGATCCGGTAGCGGTAGGTAATTCCCAGCAGTGCGGTAACAGCCGGTGACAGAGTGCCTGGTACGCCTCTGCTCACCAAACTGATTACCGTGAGTGTTGCTCCGCTCGCATTTGGGCGGAGCAACACTCCTGCCCAGTATATCGGCAGCCTAGCGCCTCGTGAAGGCTGATCACTCTTCGTGAGTGATTGTCGGTGTCCGGCTTGTGACGTCGCGAGCGAGGGCTCGCCGCGGGGCGGTGTGGAGAGGGCAGGGAGGCGCGGCCCCGGTCGTCAGCGCGCCTCTCGGGCCCGCAGATCCTTGCGGAGGATCTTGCCCGAAGCGGACTTCGGGATGGTCTCGATGAACTCCACCACCCGCACCTTCTTGTGCGGCGCGACCTGGTCCGCCACGAACGACATCACGCCGTCGGCGTCCAGCGCCGAGCCCGCCTGCAGGACGACGAACGCCTTGGGCACCTCCTCGCCCTCCGGGTCGCGCACGCCCACCACGGCCGCGTCCGCGATGTCCGGGTGGGTCAGCAGCAGCGCCTCCAGCTCGGCGGGCGGCACCTGGTAGCCCTTGTACTTGATCAGCTCCTTGACCCGGTCCACGATGCTGACCAGGCCCTCCGAGTCGATCACCGCCACGTCGCCGGTGTGCAGCCAGCCCTCCTCGTCCAAGGTCACGGCGGTCGCGTCGGGGTCGTTCAGGTAGCCCTTCATGACGTTCGGGCCGCGGCACCAGAGTTCGCCGCGTTCGCCCACGCCCACGTCCTCGCCGGTCGCCGGGTCCACGAAGCGGCACTCCATGTTCGGCGCGATGACGCCGACCGTGCCGACCGGGATGTCGTCGCGGTCGTCCGGGATGGCGTGGCTGACCGGGCTCATCTCGGTCATGCCGTAGCCCTGCGAGACGCGGCAGCCCAGGCGCTTCGCGACGGCCGCCGCCAGGTCGGCGTCCAGCGGCGCGGCGCCGGAGAAGATCGTGTCGAGGCCGGCCAGGTCGTACTGGTCCACCAGCGGGTGCTTGGCCAGCGCCACGGCCACCGGGGGCGCGATGTAGACGCGGTCGGTGCGGTGGTCCTGGATGACGCGCAGGAACTCGGCCAGGTCGAACTTCGGCAGCGTCACCACCGTCGCGCCCACGTGCAGGCCGTTGTTCATCAGCACCTGCATGCCGTAGATGTGGAAGAACGGCAGCACGGCGAGGATGCGGGTGTTCTCGCCGACCTGCAGCAGCGGGCCGCACTGGACGATGTTCGCGACCAGGTTCCGGTGGGTCAGCATGACGCCCTTGGCCCGCCCGGTGGTGCCGGACGAGTACGGCAGCACGGCCACGTCCTCGGCCGGGTCGACGGTCACCTCGGGCACGGGGCCGGTGGAGGCCAGCAGGTCCGGCAGGCTCGGGTAGCCCTCGGCCCCGTCCAGCACGACGACGTCGGAGACGCCCGCCTGCTCGGCTCCCGGAGCGGCGTTGGGCAGCAGCACGGACACCGTGAACAGCATCTTCGCGCCCGCGTCCGATAGCTGGTGGGCGACCTCGTCCGCGGTGTAGAGCGCGTTGACGGTGGTCGCGGTCGCGCCGGCGCGGAGGATGCCGTGGAAGACGACCGCGTAGTACGGGGTGTTGGGGCTGAGGATGCCCACCACGTCGCCTTTGCCGATGCCCCGTTCGGTGAGCGCCGCGGCGAGCCGGTCGACGGCTCCCGCGAGCTGGGCGTAGGTGAGGGACGCGCCCGACGAGCCGTCGATCAGCGCCACCCGGTCCGCGCGGTCGCCGAGGTCGGCGAACAGCAGCTCGTGCAGCGAGACGTCCGGCACCTCGACGTCGGGGAACGGACTGCGGAAGACCATGCGGCAGCCTCACTTACTCGTTGGTAACGACGATCCCGACATCGTGAGCCACGACACAACGCCGGTCAAGGCAAGCCGATGGTCGCAGGGGCGTTATGTACCTCGATCGATAACACTCGAATGGAGCAGCGCAGGGCCTTGTGGTGATCAACGGCGATCTGCCAAGTTGGCAGGGCCGAACGGGTCGGCTCCCACGCACTCCAACGACCTGGTCGGCACAACCGCGGTTTGCCATCCCCCCGTCGAACCGCGGCCCGCTGGGATTCCCGGGCTCCCCCCGCCCGGATCCACCAGTAGCGGGGACTGACGTGGGGCGGCTTGAGCTCGCGACTCCCCCTCTCTCCCAAGCCGCCCCGCGCTCCCGCCGGAGGCCACTCCCAGTAACTCCTCGCTCTGAAAGCACCCCTCTTTCCGGTGTCAGGGGATGACCGCGGCCTTGCGGCGACGACGCCACACGAAGTAGGCGACCAGCGGCGTCCCGAGCACCACGGCGAACGGCAGCACGGCGCCGACGACGACGAGCAGCCAGGAGACCGCGCCGACCAACGCGTCCCAGCCGCCGCCCAACGCGGTCAGGAAGTTCTCCTCCTCGGGCACGTTCACGGGGGCGCCCTTGGACGCCACCGTCACGGTCAACGTCGACAAGGCGACCTGTCCCTTGAGCGAGTCGTGCCGCCGCTGGAGCGACTCCAGCTCGGTCTGCCGCTTAGTCAGCTCGGACTCGATCTGGGTGATCTCCGACGTGCTGCTGGCCCGCTCCAGCAGCCCGCGCACCCGCTCGACGCTCGCGCGCTGGTTGGCCAGCCGCGCCTCGATGTCCACGACCTGCTCGGTCACGTCCTCGGTGCGCACCTCGCGCCGGGCGACGTCGACGCCGGACAGCTCGGTCAGCGACTTCAGCACCGCGTCCAGCCGGTCGCCGGGCACCCGCAGGGTCACCGTGCCGTGGCCTTGGGTGGCGTTCTCCTGCGCCGGGAACCCGCCCTCCGCGATGGCCAGCTCCTTGGCCCTGGCCAGCACGCCCGTGACGTCCGACGTGCGCAGGTCCATCGTCGCGGTGCGCACCAGTTGCCGGTTCTGGGCGATCGTCTCGGCGGCCGTGTGCTGCCCCGAGTTCTGCCCAGTGCCCTGCGTGGCGCCACCCTTGGGCTGCGTGGCCGCGCCCGGCCTGGCCTGGTCCGCCTGCGGCGCGACGGCAGCCTCCGAGCCGCCGCTGCTCCCGCTCGAACACCCCGCCAACGCCAGCACCGCCAGCGCTACCGCCACTCCCACCCGTCTGCGCATGTTCCCCTCCTGTGGTCTTGTCCCCGTGGGACGGACCTCAGGAGCACGACAGTTGCGCGCAATGGATCACGATTCGGACACCCCGCCATACCTCGCCACGCCTCGCCACGCCCCCGCGAGGCCGCGTCGGGAGGTCGTGACTCATTTCTCGACGATCACGCTTTTCGATCGTCGAGAAATCAGGCACGAACTGCCGACTTCCGGCGGCCGAGCCCGACCCGCCGAAGGCGGGTCAATCCAACACAGCTTCGGACACCAGGTGTTGGAAGGCCTTCAAGTTCGCCAGTGATTCGCCGCGTGATACGCGCCAGTCCCACTCGCGCTGGATCGCGCCCTTGAACCCGATCTCCAGCAAGGTGTTGAAGTCGCCGTCGGCGGCTTCCACGACCTGCCCGAGCACCCGGTCCAACTCGTCGGCGTCCACGGCGTGCAGAGCGATCCGACCCACCAGGTAGATATCGCCCCGAGCGTCGATCGTGTAGTGCACGCCGTAGAGCTTCGCGTTGCGCCGCAACAAGAACCGGTACACATCCTCGCGCGCCTCGTCCGGCTTGCGGCACACGAAAGCCTCGACCACCAGGGCGTGCCGGCCGACCACCAGCCAGCAGTTGGTCTGGAGCTTCTTCGTGCCGGGCAGCGTCACGAAGAACTTCCCGGGCTCCTTGTGCTGGTACCCCAGCTCGCGGTCGTCCAGGGCGGATCCGATGATCTCGTCCAGGCTCAAGCGAAAACCTCCTCGCGGAACACGTCCCGGGCTTCGGCGTACCCCGCCAGCAGTGAATCAGTCGTGCGGTCCCAGGAGAACCGGCGGGCGTGGCCGACCGCGTTGGCGGCCAGCTCCTCCCGGTACGCGGGGTGCAGCGCGATCGCCCCCAACGTGCGCGCCCACGGCTCGGCCTCGTGCCCTTCGACCAGCAGGCCCGACACGCCGTCCCGCACGGCCACCGGCAGCCCGCCGACCGCCGCCGCCACCACCGGCGTGCCGCACGCCTGCGCCTCCAGCGCGACCAGCCCGAACGACTCGTTGTGGCTGGGCACGGCGACCACGTCGGCCGCCCGGTACACCCGCGCCAGCGCGTCGCCGCCCTGCGGCGGCAGGAACCGCACCACGTCCGCGATGCCCAGCTCGCCGGCCAGCCGCTTCAGCTCCTCGGGTGTCTTCAGACCGCTGCCGGACGGCCCGCCGACGATCATCACCACCAGCCGGTCCCGCAACCCCGGCGCGTGGAACAGCAGCTCGGCGGCGGCCCGCAGCAGCACGTCCGGCGCCTTCAACGCCTGGATGCGGCCCACGAACGCGAGCACCACGGCGTCCGGCCGCAGCCCCAGCGCGGCCCGCGCGGCGTCCCGGTCACCCGGCGCGAACCGGTCCAGGTCCACGCCCGGCGGCACGACCATCACCTTCCCCGGGTCGGCGGCGTAGAGCTTGATCAGCTCGCCCGCCTCGACGTCGGTGTTGGCGACCAGCCGGTCCGCCTCCGCGACCACCTGCTCCTCGCCGATCAGCCGCATCCGGGGCTCCGGCGTGTCGCACGAGGCCAGGTTGGCGTTCTTCACCTTCGCCAGGGTGTGCGCGGTGTGCACGAGCGGCACCGCCCAGCGCTCCCGCGCCAGCCACCCGACCTGGCCGGACAGCCAGTAGTGCGAGTGCACGACGTCGTAGTGGCCCGGGTCGTGCCGCGCCTCGGCCCGCAGCACGCCCGCCGTGAACGCGCAGAGCTGGCCCGGCAGCTCCTCCTTGCCCAGGCCCTCGAACGGGCCGGCCACCACGTGCCGCACCTGCACGCCCGGCGCGAGTTCCGCCACCGGCGGCAGGTCCGAGGAGGTGGCGCGGGTGAAGATCTCCACCTCGATGCCGCGCCGCGCCATCCGCGTGGCGGTCTGCACGATGTAGACGTTCATGCCGCCCGCGTCGCCCGTGCCGGGCTGCTCCAGCGGCGAGGTGTGCACGGACAGCACCGCGACCCGCTTCACCGGCCGACCTCCGCCACGAACGCGGCGAGGTCCGCGCTGAACCGCTCGGGGCGCTCCAGGAACGGCGCGTGCCCGACGTCCTCGTACCGGCGCAATTCGGCTCCGGGGATGGTGGCCGCCGCGTACTCGCCGGCGGCCGGGTCGACCACCTCGTCGGCGGTCCCGTGCAGCACCAGTGTCGGCTTGTCGACCGCTCTCAGCACGTCGGCGCTGTCCACGTCGCGGCGGAACAGCTCGCCGCGCACCCGGGCCGGCACCCGCAGCGCCGTGCCCAGCAGGCGTTGGACGACCTCGCCGGACAGGCCCGCGGCCTGTTCCGCGCAGAACCGGTGCAGCGCCGGGACGGCCACCGCCGGGTCGTCGGACAGCGCGCCGGGCAGCGCCTCGCGCATCACCCGCCCGGTCACCCCGCCGGGCCGGCCGCGGCCGATCTCGGTGACCGCGCCGACCAGCACCAGCCCGTGCACCCGGGACGTGCCGTGCGCGCGCAGGTAGTCCGCGATCACCAGGCCGCCGTAGGACCAGCCGACCAGCACCGCGGGACCGGTGTGGTCCAGCACGGTCGCGAGGTCGCCCGCCCACGTCGCCGAGTCCCGGTAGCCGTCCCGCGGCACGTCCGATCCGCCGTGCCCGCGCAGGTCCGGCGCGCAGGCGTGGAACGGCGGGTCGGCGAGCTGGTGCGACCACACCTCCCCGGACTGCGCCCAGCCGTGCACCAGCACCACGGCCGGGCCGTGAGCGGGGCCCGCCTCCCGGGCGGACAGCCGCACGCCCTCAGCGGTGAGGAGAGAAGTCAGCACGCCTTAGCTCAACGCGCGCGCCGACCCATCGCTTCCCGATGTATGCGCACATCACAGCGGGTCACCGGTCAGAGGGCGGACATCGTCTGCCACTGCGCCCACGGGATCTGCCAGTCGTACCAGTCGTACTGGGCCGGCAGCGTGGTGATCGAGCCGGTGACCTCCACCGGGTCACCCACCAGGGCGCTGTCGTAGTACGCCTTGGCGTCGGCCTCCAGCAGGTTCACGCAGCCGTGCGAGGTGTTGTTCCGGCCGATGTTGGCCGCGTTGTCGTTGTTCTCGTGGATGAACTCGCCGTGGTTGGAGAACCGGACGGCCCACTTCTTCAGCACGTTGGTGTAGCCGTAGCGCGGGTTGTCGAAGCTGAACTCCGGGTCCTTCTGCATCACCACGAACGTGCCGTTCGGGGTGGTCAGCTCCGGGTCGGCGTCCTTGCCGAACGACGCCGGGTAGGTCGCCACGGTCGCGCCGTCGCGCTGCACCACGAGCTGGTGCGACGGGGTGTCGATCTTCACGACCTGGTTGCGGCCGATGGTGAAGTCGCTGGTCACGTCCGCCTTGCCGTACGCGCCGCCGCCGTAGGGGACGCCGTAGAGCTTGGCCTCGACGTGCACCTTGGTGTTCGCCGGCCAGTACGTCTCGGGGCGGTAGTGCACCTCACGGGAGTTCAGCCAGGCCCAGCTTCCCTTGACGTCGGCCGTGTTGGTCACCGTCAGCGCCTTCTCCGCACTGGCCCGGTCGGACACGTCGGCCTCGAACCTGACCATGATCGGGGCGGCGACGCCGACCGTCTGGTCGTCACTGGGGAACAGCGTGGCCCGCACCTGGGAGGCAGCGGTGAGCGTGGTGAACGCGCCCTTCAGCTCGACCCTCTTGCCGTCGGTGCCGGTGGCCTGGCCGGCGTAGGTGTAGCTCTTGCCGAAGCCGAGCGGCTCGGTGCTCGCCCAGGTCTTCTTGTCGGGGGCCAGCGCGCCCTCGACCGGCTTGCCCTCCGGGTTGGTCACCGCGACCTGGTCGATCGTGCCCTCGGCGACGCTGACCTGCACCGGCACGTTGACCGGCACCCCGGTCGCGCCGTCGGCGGGCACGGTGGTGAACTTCGCCACCGGCGGCTGGTCGCCGCCCTCCGGCTTGGCCGCGCCCTGCTCCACCTTGGCGGAGCAGCCGGCGAGGAACACCACACCTAGCAGCAGAGCAGCCAGTCTCTTGCGCACTGTCTCGACCTCCCGAACGAAGGACGCGCACTGGGGTCATTCGGTGCGAGTGATCCGCATCACACACCTAGGATCACCGCTGTGACCCGTCCTATCGCAGTCGTCACCGGAGCCAGCGCGGGTATCGGTGAGGCCACCGCCCGCAGGCTCGCCGCCGAGGGCTTCCACGTCGTGCTGGGCGCCCGACGGCTCGACCTGCTCAAGAATATCGCGGATGACATCGGCGGCACGGCGGTGGAACTCGACGTGACCTCCGCCTCGTCGGTCGCGGAGTTCGTCGACGCCGTCCCCGCGGCGCGGGTGCTGATCAACAACGCGGGCGGCGCGCGCGGCCTGGACCCGGTGGCGACGGCCGACGAGGACGACTGGCGGTGGATGTGGGAGACCAACGTCCTCGGCACGCTGCGCGTCACCAAGGGCCTGCTGCCGGCGCTGATCGCGTCCGGTGACGGCCACGTCGTGACGGTGACGTCCGTGGCGGCGTACGAGGCCTACGACAACGGCTCGGGCTACACGTCGGCCAAGCACGCCCAGTCCGCCCTGCACCGCACGCTGCGCGGCGAACTGCTGGGCCGGCCGGTCCGCGTGACGGAAGTCCTGCCGGGGATGGTGGAGACCGACTTCTCGGTCAACCGCTTCGACGGCGACGCGGCGCGGGCTGCGGCCGTCTACGCCGACGTGACACCGCTCACCGCCGACGACGTGGCCGACGTGATCGCGTTCGCGGTGACCAGGCCCTCGCACGTGAACCTGGACCAGATCGTGCTCAAGCCCCGGGCGCAGGCGTCGGCGACGCGGGTGCACCGGGGCTGAGCAGGTAGGGATGTTCGGTCGGGACCTGCTCGATCAGCGCCCGGCCCGGTCCGGTGCGCAAGGCTCCGGAGGCGCGGGTACTCGTCCGACCGTCCTCGTCCCAGGCGGTGCGGGTCATGCCTCCACGGCTAGCAGATCCACGTCGAGCTGGTCGAGGACGTTCGCGATGGGGTTGGCGAACCCGCGCAGCCGGCTGCCGCCGCAGTACAGCCCGACCACGCGGTTGTCGTCGTCCAGCAGCACCGCCCCGGAGTCGCCGTGGTCGGCGAACGCCCCTTCCACCCGGATCTGACCCCGCAGGGTCCGCACACCCAGCCCGACGCCGAAGTCCAGCGTGATCGCGGCGTCCGTGGACGCCACCACGCCCTCGGTCAGCGCGGTCGTCCGCCCGCGCTTGCGGACCCGCTGCCCGACGCGCGCTTTCCCCTGTCCCGCAACCGGACCGACCCCGACCACCTCGGCGCGGGCACGGGGCGTGGTGAGCAGGATCGCCGCCGCGTCGACGGTTCCGGACAGCGCGGCCCGCGCGAGGACCCCGATCCGGTCCCGGTACGGGTGCCCGCCGTCGACCCGCGAGGGGTGCACCATCGGGTCGCCGACCGCCCAGGCGTCGTCCACGCAGGCGATGTGGAACGAGGTCAGGGCCATCGTCCGCCTCCTGGTGCGCGGCGTGACCAGGGCGCCCAACGTCCCGGCCACCAGGTAGTCGTCGGCCTCCGCGACGTCCGGCGGCACGAACCGCACGGCCCGGCTCGGCCCGACCCCGATCCCGCCGAGCAGGAACTCGTGCCGCTCGGCCCCGCTCACGCCCTCGGGGGACGCCAGCGTGTGGTGCGGGCAGAACGAGTCCTCCACGACGTCCGTGGGCACGCCGAGGACCTCCGGCGGGATGGTGAACTGCGCGGACCGGCCCTTCCGCCGCACGTACACGATGATCCCGAGCACGCCGACACCCCGCCCGCCGACGACCTTCTCACCGAGATCAACCCCGATGACCCCGGGCCGGCTCAGGAAATCGTCCTCGACCAGCCGCTTGATCGACCTCACCACCGCGCGCGCGTCGCCTGCCATGACGACCTCCAACTACGCTCTACCTCCATGAAACGCGAGGAGTGAGGTTTCGTCACACGGAGTCACCCGTTCGGCCGTTCGGTTGTCCCCCCATGGCGCGGCGCCGGACGGGGTCCGCCGTCAGGACAGGTCGCAGGCCACCAGCACGGGCTCCGGGCGGAGTTCCACGCCGAACGCCGAACGCACCCCGTCCCGGACTTCACGGGCCAGGTCGAGCAGGTCCTCGGTGGACGCCCCACCACGATTCGTCAGCGCCAGCGTGTGCTTGCCCGACAACGCGACCCGACCGCCCGGACCGCGGTACCCGCGGGTGAACCCGGCCCGCTCGATCAGCCACGCCGCGGACAGCTTCCGGTGCCCCGGACCGGCCGGGTAGGTGGGCACCTCGACGTGCCGCCCCAACCGCTCCGCGATCCGGATCAGCACCCCGGTCAGCGTCGAGTCGTCCAACAGCGGGTTGGTGAAGAACGACCCCGCGCTCCACGTGTCGTGGTCGGCCGCGTCGAGCACCATGCCCTTGCCGCGCCGCAACTCCAGCACCGCCTTGCGGGCGGCGTCGGCGGGCACGCGATCGCCTTGGGCCACCCCGAGCACGCGGGCCAGCTCGGCGTACCGGATCGGCGCGGACTGGCCGCCCGACGTCAACGCGAACCGCGCGCGCAGCACGACGGCCTGGTCCGTGCCCTTCAGCACGCTGGTCCGGTAGGCCAGCCCCAACGACTCGGCCGGCACCTGGTGCACCCGCCCGGTCCGGCGGTCCAGCAGGTCCACCGACGTCAGGACCTGGGAGATCTCCACCCCGTACGCGCCGACGTTCTGCACCGGCGTGGCGCCGACCAGACCGGGGATGCCGGACAGGCACTCCAACCCGCCCAGGCCCTGCGACACGGCTTCCGCGACGACGGCGTCCCAGTCCTCGCCCGCCTCCACGGTGAGCTGCACCAGACCGTCGCCCAACGGGTCCAGGCGGCGGCCCTCGGTGCCCACCTGCACGACGGTCCCGGCGAAGCCCCGGTCGGCGATCACCAGGTTGGAGCCGCCGCCGAGCAGCAGCACGGGTTCGGCGGACGCGTCGAGCGCGCGCACGGCTTCGACCAGCTCAGCGGCCGTGGCCGCGCGCACGAACCGCGCCGCCGGGCCACCGAGCCGTAGCGTGGTGCGCTCGGCGAGCGGCACGCGGGTGCGTACCTGGGCACTGGACAGCGGGGTGGTCACGGCCGTCAACGGTAGCCTCCGCGACATGGCACGCCGCATCGAGCACCTGACGACGTCCCGCTGGCCCGCGTCCGACGTGTACGCCGCCCTGGTGGACGAGGCCTACCTGCGCGACCGCCTCGCCGTCCTCGGCGGGACGGGTGCGGAGCTGGTCGCGTTCAACCGGACCGTCGGGACGACGTCGTACCAGCTCAAGCAGGGTGTGCCGGCGGACAGGCTGCCTTCGGTGGCGCGCGGCATCCTGGGTGGCGACCTGGTGATCGACCGGGCCGAGGCGTGGACCGAGGCCGGCTACACGGGGACCGTCGAGGTGGTCCTGAACGGCGTTCCGGGGCGGCTGGACGGCACCATCACGCTGGCCGACACCGACGGCGACGGGAGCGAACTCACCCTCGTGGGTCAGGTCAAGGTGTCCATCCCACTGGTGGGCGGCAAGCTGGAGGACCTGATCGTCGAGCAGGTGGCCCTGCTGCTGGACAAGGAATCCGAGTTCACCGCCGAATGGCTCGCCCGCCGCGCCTAGCCGCGGGCCGAGCCCGCGCGCTCGGCCTGCCGACCAGGGGAACGACCAACCCGAACCGCCTCCGCCGGGTCGACCGGTGGCTGCGCCACACCTACCGCCCGCTGGTCGAGCACGCCGACGACCCGCTCGTGATCGACCTGGGCTACGGCTCCTCGCCGGTCACGACGGTCGAGCTGGCTGCCCGCCTGCGCCCGCTGAACCCGCGGCTCCGCGTCCTCGGGCTGGAGCTGGACGCCGAACGCGTCGCGGCCGGTGAGGCGGCGGCCGACCCGCCGTGGCTGGAGTTCCGCCGGGGCGGTTTCGAACTCGCCGGACGCCGCCCGTTGCTGTTGCGGGCGTTCAACGTCCTGCGCCAGTACACCGAGGAGCAGGCGGCCGAGGCGTGGGCCACCATGCTCGGGCGGCTCGCTCCCGGCGGTGTCCTGGTCGAGGGCACGTGCGACGAGATCGGCCGGCGGTGTTCCTGGGTGGCGCTCGACGCCGACGGGCCTCGGACGTTCACCTTCTCCTGCCTGCCCGCCGATCTGGAGACGCCCGGTGACCTGGCCGAACGGCTGCCCAAGGCGCTCATCCACCGCAACGTGCCCGGTGAACGCGTCCACGCCCTGCTCACCGAACTCGACGTCTGCTGGGCCACGGCCGCGACCTTCGCGCCGTTCGGGCCTCGTGCCCGGTGGGTGGAGGCGATCAGGTTGCTGGCGCAGCGCGGTTGGCCGGTGCTCGACGATCGGAAGCGGTGGCGGCTCGGCGAAGTGACCGTGCCCTGGGAGTCCGTCCGGCCGCTCTGAACCCCTAGGCTCGACCGGGTGGAACACCAGGACTTCCTCGACCAGGCGCACGTCCAGTACCGCGCGCTCCGCGCCGCCGCGATCGCCGCCGGGCCGGAGACGCCCGTGCCGACCTGTCCCGGCTGGGACGTGCACAAGTTGGTGCACCACCTCGCGGGCGTCCACTCGTGGGCATTGGCGGCCCTGCGGACCCCGGTCGACGGTGAGCGACCGAAGGCCGTGCCGCGTCCGGAGGGGTGGGAGGAGCTGCTGGCCTGGTGGGACGAACGGTTCACCGAGATGAACGAAGTGCTCGCCGCGTCCACGCCGGACACGCCCGTGTGGACGTTCATCGGGCCCAAAACGATCGGCTTCTGGGCTCGCCGCCAGGCCCACGAGATCGCCATCCACCGGCTGGACGCCGAGCACGCCCTGCACGGCCCGGAGGTGCCGTCCCTGCTGTTCGACACGGACCTCGCGGCCGACGGCGTGGACGAGTACCTGACCCTGCTGCTGCCGAGGGCCGCGCAGGTCCGCCCCATCACGGGGGAAGGCCGCCTGCTGTTCCACGCCGCCGACGCGGGCCGGGCGTGGGAGCTGCGCGTCACGCCCGGCGAAGTGCCGGCGGCGGGTCCGATCACCGACTCCGCCACCGACGAGGACACGACGGTCGCGGGCACGGCCGACGCGCTCTACCGGGTGGCGTGGGGCAGGCCGAGCGGCGCGATCGTGTCCGGGGACAGGTCGCTGCTCGACTCGCTGCCGCGACCGTAGATACTGCTGAACCGTGCCTCAGCCCGAACGACGCTACGTGATCACCTTCGGCTGCCCGGACCGCACCGGCATCGTGGCCAGGATCTCCTCGTTCCTGGCCGAGCACGGCGGCTGGATCGTCGAGGCGGCCTACCACACCGATCCGGCGACGAACTGGTTCTTCACCCGCCAGGAGGTGCGCGCCGACTCGCTGCCGTTCGGCGTGGCCGAGCTGCGCGAGCGGTTCGGGCTGGTGGCGCGCGAGCTGGGCGCGAACGCCAACTGGCGGGTCACCGACACCGGTGAGCGGCGGCGCGTGGTGCTGCTGGTGTCCAAGGAGGGGCACTGCCTGTACGACCTGCTGGGGCGGGTCGCGTCGCGCGAGCTGGACGTGGACGTGCCGGCGGTGATCGGCAACCACACCGACCTGGCGGGCATCACGCGGGCGCACGGCATCCCGTTCCACCACGTGCCGTTCCCGGCCGGCGACCCCGAGGGCAGGCAGGCGGCGTTCGCGCAGCTACGGCAACTGGTGGACGCGCACCGGCCGCACGCCGTGGTGCTGGCGCGGTTCATGCAGGTGCTGCCGACCGAGCTGTGCGCGGACTGGGCGGGGCGGGCGCTGAACATCCACCACAGCTTCCTGCCGTCGTTCGTCGGCGCGCGGCCCTACCACCAGGCGCACAGCCGGGGCGTGAAGCTGGTCGGCGCGACCTGCCACTACGTGACCGCCGAACTGGACCAGGGCCCGATCATCGAGCAGGACGTGATCCGGGTGGACCACACCGACTCGATCCCGGACATGGTGCGCAAGGGCCGGGACATCGAGAAGGTCGTGCTCGCGCGCGGTCTGCGCTGGCACCTGGAGGACCGGGTGCTGGTGCACGGCAACCAGACCGTCATCTTCTAGGCCGGGGAACCAGCCGAGACGC
Organism: Actinosynnema sp. CS-041913; assembly: GCF_050942485.1. NCBI lineage: Bacteria > Bacillati > Actinomycetota > Actinomycetes > Pseudonocardiales > Pseudonocardiaceae > Actinosynnema > Actinosynnema sp. CS-041913. Next base: position 8,854,379 of record NZ_CP192037.1, read on the forward strand.
TCCGTCGAGATCGGGTTGAACCGACCCGGCGCGCCCTCCGTGTCAGGGATGTCAGCCGGTCGGGAGATCGGCGATCAACCCCACAAAAATCGGAGAATTCCCATGCTGCGCAAGCATGTCGCGCCCCTTGCCGCCCTGATGGCGTTCGGCGCCATCGCATTGTCCGCCTGCGGGACCGGTGACGCGGCCCAGCCCACCGCGCCGCAACAGCGGGAGAACAGCGGTTCGGAGGAGTCCGGCGGGTCGTCGGAACTGTCGCTGCTGTCCGGGACGGCCCGCTCCAACAAGGCCGACGAGAAGACCGGCGACCTGGCGCCGAAGAACGCCGCCCAGGACGTGAAGGACAAATGGGTGCAGTTGCGCGCCACCAAGGCGGGCGAGCTGAATCCCGTCGTGGTCAACGGCGCGGGCATGACCCTCTACCGCTTCGACCCGGACACCGCGAACCCGTCCAAGGCGACCTGCGACGGCGACTGCGCCAAGACGTGGCCGCCGGTGACCATCGCCAAGGGCGGCAAGGTGATCGTCGCCGGCGTGCGGAAGTCCGACGTCGGCGTGGTGAAGCGGGACGACGGCCGGTTGCAGGTCACGGTCAAGGGCTGGCCCGTGTACCTGTTCAGCAAGGACGCCAAGCCCGGCGACACGCTCGGGCACGGCGTCGGCGGCACCTGGTTCGGCGTCACGCCGGACGGCCGGAAGGCCGGCGCGCCCCAGGGCACCGGCAAGCCGCAGCCGACGCGGCCGTCGGACCCCGCCGTGAAGCCGGCGACCTCCGTGACCTTGTTCACCGGCAAGGACTTCGACGACACCAGCGGCGACAACTTCGCGCGCGGGCTGGCCGGCAAGGGCTGCCAGAACACCGACGGCGACTTCCTCTCGCTCACCGTCGCCGGCTCGCTCAAGCTGTGGTCCGAGCCGAACTGCAAGGGCACGGCGAAGGTCGTCACCGACGACGTGGCGGACGTGACCGCGCTCGGCTTCCCCACCGGCCCCAAGTCCGTGTTCTTCGGCTGACGAGGACCCGGTTCCCCCTGCACGTGCACCGCGGGGTACCGCGAGACGTAGGCTCCCCGGCGTGCGCACCGAGATCAGGGACCTGGAGCAGGTCCGCGCGGCCGAGGACCTGCGTGGCGCGGTCCTCGTCGGGCTGGATTTGAGCGGCGAGGACCTGCGGGTTCCGTTGGACGGGGCGCTGTTCCTGGGGTGTGTGCTGCCGCCCTCCGGGCAGCGCCGGGCCGACGCGGCGGGCGCGCTGGTGTTCCCGAACATCCCCGACGTGCCGTACTCGGTGTACCGGTCGGCCCTGTACACGCCGGCCGAGCTGTTCGACGGCTTCGACCCGGCCCGCCCCGAGTCGTACGCCGACACCCCCGACGCGCGCATCTACCGGCACAGCAGGCAGCAGGGCCACCATCCGGACCCGCTGCACGCCCTCGCCGAACGCCTCCACGACCACGCCATCACCGAAGCCCTGGACGAGGTGCTGGACGGCTCGCCGGTGGCGGTGATGGGCGGGCACGCGCTGGGCCGGGACACGCCGGGCTACCGGCGTGCGGTCGGCTTGGGCGCGGCGCTCGGCGAAGCCGGATTCACCGTGCTGACCGGCGGCGGGCCGGGCGCGATGGAGGCCGTGCCGCTGGGCGTGCGGGTCGGCGAGGACCCCGAGGTGCTCAGGGACCTGGCGCGAGCGCCGAAGTTCGGCGGTGACACCGAGTCCATCGGCCGGTGGATCGCCGCGTTCCCGACCGACCTGCCCCGGTTCGACCGGCCGCGCACCATCGGCATCCCGACCTGGTTCTACGGCCACGAGCCGCCGAACCCGGCGTGCGAGCTGCACGCCAAATACTTCGCCAACTCGGTGCGCGAAGAGGGCCTGCTCACCGTCGCGACCGGCGGCGTCGTCTACACGCCGGGCAGCGCGGGCACGGTGCAGGAAGTCTTCCAGGACTACACCCAGAACCACTACGGCTCGGTGGGCCCCGCCGCGCCGATGGTGTTCCTGGGCAAGGACTTCTGGGTCGACGAGGTCCCGGCCGCGCCGCTCGTGCAGCAGCTCGCGCGCGGCCGGGAGGCGGAACGCTGGATCCTGGTGACCGACGACATCACCGAAGCGGTCGGGTTCCTGCAGGCGTACTCATCGGCGTGAGCACCCCGAACCGCCGCTCCACCGCGGACGCCGCGTCGAGGCACACGTCCTCGCGGTAGGCGCGGCCGATGAGCTGCACCCCGGTGGGCAGCCCGTCGACCAGTCCGGTCGGCACCGCCACGGCGGGCAGGCCGGCGAAGCTGGTCGCGGTGCACAGCCGCATCGCCGTGCCCACCAGGTCGTGCCCGGCGGCGTCCCGCGACTCGATGCCGGGCTCGACCGGCGGCTCGGTGAACACCGGTCCGAGCAGCAGCGGCCACCGGTCGAGGAACTCCGCCCACGCCCGCTTCACGGCCAGCACGACGCCGGTCAGCCTGAGGTACTCGACCACGTCCACCGGTTCCGCCTTGGCCATCGACATCTCGATGTACCGGTGGCCGCCCTCGCCGAGCAGCGTGCGGACCACCGGCCAGGCCGGGGCGAACTCGGTCATCAGCAGGCGCCCGTACGCGGACAGCGCCTCGTCCAGCATCGGCACGTCCGGGACTTCCACCACCTCGTACCCGGCGTCCGACAGCGCGCCCGCGGCCCGTTCGACCCCGGTCCGCACGGTCGGGTGCACGCCCCGTCCACCGGGGTCGGCGACCACCGCGACCCGACGCGGCACGGGTTCGCCGCGCAGCGGAGCGGGCACCGCGCGGGGGTCGCGCGGCGACGCGCCCGCCAGCACCTCGAACGCCGCCCTCAGGTCGCCGACCGTCCGCGCCAGCGGCCCGTCGACCACGAAGAGCTGCGCGCCCAACGCCGGCTCGTCCTCGGCCCTCAGCCGGTGGTCGGCGGCGAACCGCCCGTAGGTGGGCTTGAGCCCGGCGATGCCGCAGAACGACGCCGGCACGCGCACCGAGCCGCCGGAGTCGTTGCCCAGCCCCAGTGCGGCCATGCCGGTGGCCACCGCGACCCCGTCGCCGCCGCTGGAGCCGCCGGGCGTGACCCCGGCGTCCCACGGGTTCACGGTGTCGCCGAACAGCTCGCTGCGGGTGTGCATCCCGGCCAGCGTGAGCGTCGGCATGTTGGCGTGGCCGATCGGGATCGCGCCCGCCGCCCGCAGCCGTGCCACCGGCGGCGCGTCTTCGGTGGCCACGAAGTCCTTCAGCCGCACCGCGCCGTGGGTGGTCGGCACGCCGCGAATCCCGATGCTCTCCTTGACGGTGAAGGGCACGCCCGCGAGCGGCCCGACGTCCTCACCGGCCGACCGCCTGCGGTCCAGCGCCCGAGCGTCCGCCGCGGCCTGCTCGGCCAACACCTGCGTGACGGCGTTGACCTGCGGGTTCACCTCCGCGATCCGCTCCAGGTGCCGTTCCACCAGGTCGACGGCCGACACCCGGCCCGACCGCACCGCCGCCGCCTGGTCGGCGGCCGTCCACTGCCACATCGCACACCCCCGTATTCGATACGACTGTATCGGATACGATCCACCCGTGCCGAAGGTGGTCGACCAGGACAGCAGGCGCAGGCAAATCGCGGACGCCGTGTGCCTGCTCGCCGACGAACGCGGCCTGGAGGGTGTGAACCTGCGGGACGTGGCGGGCCGCGCGGAGGTGTCGCTGGGCGCGGTGCAGCGGTGCTTCCGCACCAAGGACGAGATGCTGAAGTTCGCGCTGGAGGAAGTCGGCAGACGAATCCTCGGGAGGGTCGGCGAGACGGCGTCCGAAGCCGCCCTGGCGATCGCCCTGCCGGAACGGGCCGAGGCCAAGGTGTGGCTCGCGTTCGTCGCGCAGGCCGCGGTGAGCCCGACCCTCGCCCCGGTGCTCCGCGCCAACTACGCCGACCTGCACCGGATGTTCACCAGGCTGCTCGGCGACCCGCTGGAGGCGCGCACGGTCCTGGCGCTGGCCGACGGCCTGACCACGCACGTGCTGATCGGGCACCTCACGCCCCGGCAGGCGCGCGAGGTGCTGGTCGCGCGGCTAGCGGGCTAGCCCCTCGACCACTTCCGCGCCGGGCAGCTTCGCCAGCACGTCGCCGGGCACGAGCAGCTTGCTGCCCCGGATGCCGCTGCCGATCACCAGCTCGGGCGCGGCGGCGACCTCGGGCGACAACAGCACCGGCCAGTCGGCGGGCAGCCCGACGGGCGTGATGCCGCCGTACTCCATGCCGGTCAGCGCCACCGCGTCGTCCATCGGCGCGAACGACGCCCGCCGCGCGTCCAGCCGCCGCCGCACCACGCCGTTCACGTCGGCCCTCGTCGTGGCCGGCACCACGCACGCCGCGTACCGCACCGACTCGCCCCGCTTACCCGCGACGATCACGCAGTTCGCCGACGCCTCCAGCGGCGAGCCGTAGTGCGCGCAGAACTCGGCCGTGTCGGCGAGCGTGGGGTCGATCCCGCTGACCGCGAGGCGGCCCGCGTCCGCCATCGAGCGGAGCGCGGCGGCCACCGGGTCGGCCACCAGGTCCAGCCGGTCGAGCGCGGGCACGGGGGTCAGGGTTCCTGCGATGGTCCACACGCCGACCATCCTGCCGGCTCGGCTTGACCTTGACGTTACGTCAACATCTACCGTGGTCCGCACAGGGGAGGTGACGGTCATGGCCTGGTCGATCGCACAGGTCGCGCGGATGTCGAAGGTGACTTCACGGACGTTGCGGCACTACGACCGGATCGGGCTGCTCGAACCGGCGTGGATCGGGAGCAACGGCTACCGGTACTACGAGCGCGAGCAACTGCTGCGGCTCCAGCAGATCCTCCTGCTGCGCGACCTCGGGCTGAACCTCGACACGGTGTCCGAGGTGCTCGACGGCCGCCACCGCACGGTGGACGTGCTGCGCAACCACCGGCAGTGGCTGCGCACGGAGCAGGAGCGGCTGGCGCGGCTGGCCGAGACCGTCACCAGGACGATCCGGGAACTGGAAGGGGATGAGCACGACATGAAGATGGAAGAGCTGTTCGAGGGCTTCGACGCCGACCGCCAGGCCCGCTACGAGGCGGACCTGGTGGAGCGCCTCGGCGAGGGCGTGCGGGAGCACATCGACGAGAGCAAGCGCCGGATGCGGGACTGGAAGCGCGAGGACGCCGACAAGTTCACGGCCGAGTGGAAGGCCATCGCGAAGGCGTACGGCGAGCTGTTCGACGCGGGTGTCGCGGCCGACGCGCCGGAAGCGCTGGAGGTGACCGACCGGCACTACCGGTGGATCTGCCTTAGCTGGACGCCGAACCGCGAGTCCTACACGGGGCTGGGTCGGCTATATGTCGACGCGCCGGACTTCAAGGTCCAGTTCGACGCCCACGCCGAGGGGTTCGCCGAGTGGGTGCGAGACGCGATCGCGGCCTACGCCCAGGCTCGGCTGTAGTGGACTGACCTGCCTTCGACAGGTCGGCACTGCCCGCGGGGAGGTGCACATCCCCGTGGGTCAGGGCTCGGAGATCACCGCCCGGGACTCACAGCCCAAAGGCTTTCAGCGCCTCGCGGTTGAACGCGGGCAGGTCGTCGGGCTTCCGGCTGGTCACGAGGGTCCAGCCGTTCATGTCGCAGACCTGGACCTCCAGGTCGTCCCACTGCGCGCCGGCGTTGCGGATGTCCGTGGCCAGGCTCGGGAACGACGTGAGCATCTTGCCGCGCACCACGTTCGCCTCGACCAGCAGCCACGGCCCGTGGCAGATCGACGCGACCGGCTTGCCCTCGGCCACGTACCCCTGCACGAACGCCACCGCGTCGCGGTCCATCCGCAGGAAGTCCGCGTTGGCCACGCCGCCCGGGATCACGACGCCGTCGTAGTCCTTCGGGTCGGCCTGCGCGAACGGCACGTCCACGTCGAACGTGTCGGCCGGGGTGAGGTGGTGGAAGCCCTGGACCTGGCCGAGCTTCGGCGCGAGCAGCCGGGGCGTCGCACCCGCCTTCTCGACGTGCTGCCAGGGGTCGGTCAGCTCGACCTGCTCGATCCCCTCCGTGTCGACCAGGAATGCGATCTTCTTCTGTTCGGCCATGCCGTTCGGCTACCCGCGCAGGAAATCGCCCAACCACCCGCGGACGTCACCCCGATGGGTCAACCACGAGGGCACCAGTTCCAGCCGACCGTCCGGGAACGCGGCGGCGGTGGCCTTGGCGACGTCCTCGGGGTGCAGCGGGTCCTCCGTCGCGCCGACGACCAGCACCGGGATCCGCACCGCGTGCAGCAGCGAGCGGTCGGGGACGGCGGTCTGGCCGGGCAGTTCGGCCAGCGCCCGGTCGAGCCTGCGGAACGCCTGGCGCCGTTCCGCCAGGTACTCGGGCGGCCCGCCGATGACGGTGATCGCGTACTCGCGGGCGAGCGGCCTGCGTGGTTCGTCCAGCACGGCGGGCAGCAGGAGCGCGACCTTCTCGAACGCGTCCGGCTCGTCGGCCAGCAGGGAGAGCAGCGCGCCCGAGGTCAGGGACACGCCGATCGCCCGGGTCGCGCCCACTTCACGGGCGACCGCGCGCAGGTCGGCGGCGATGCGCCGGTAGGTCCAGTACCCCGCCGGCGCGTCCGGGGCGTCGCCGTGCGACGGGAGGGTGACCACGACTTTCGTGCCGGGCAGGCCGGACGTGGGCAGGCGCGCCTCACCGGGCGTCGCGCCCAGCCCGTGCCCGACCAGGGTGACCGGCGCACCGGAGCCGTAGCTCCGGTAGGTCACCACCGCGGGCCGCGCTGGACCTCGATCAGCCGCGGGCGGACGTCGACCATGTACACCATCACCGCGACCAGCCCGGCCAGCCAGAACATCGCGCCGGGGCCGGAGAGGTTGAACAGCAGCAACGCGAACGTGCCGCCGCCGGTGATGCCGAGCCACGCCGGCTTGGTCAGGCGCTCCGCCGCGGTGTAGGCGTCCGCCCGTTGCGACACGGCGTGCGCGAACGCGAAGACGCCCAGGATCAGCCCGGCGTAGTACGCCAGGAACATGATCCACAAGTCGAGAAAGATCAGGTCCGGGGGCGGAAACGAGAAGAACACACCCCCAGACTACGTGCGCACGGTGCCCCGGGGATAGCCGGAACGGGGCGCCCCCTGTCGGGACGCCCCGTGACCGGGCGCTCACTTGGTGGTGTCGCCGGGCTTCTTCACCGGGGTGGACCGGGTGGTGGCCGGCTTGCGCGCGGGAGTCGTGGAGCGCGCGGACGCGGTGCGGTTCGCGGCCTTGCGCGTGGTGCTGCGCACCTCGTGCGCGACGTCGTCACCGGTCTCGGCGACGGCCTCGGCGAGCTTCCCGCCGGCCTCGTCCACCTCGTGGGCGACCTTCTCGCCGGTCGAACGGGTGCGGCGGCTCACCTTGCCGAGCACGTCGTCGGCGATCTCGCGGGCGTCGCTCGCGGCGGCCTCGGTGCGCTTCTGCGCGGTCTCGACGGCTTCCTCGACCTGGTGCAGGGCCTTCTGGACCTGCGGCTGGGCCTTCAGCTTGTCCAGCGCCTCCTGGCCGTGCTCGGCCAGGAACTGGTACAGGTTCAGCGCGGACTGCGTGTACGCGTCCACGACCTTGCGCAGCTCGGCCGGGTCGAACTTCTCGCGGAGGTCCTTGAGGTCGGCCGACTCGGCGGCGGTCCGCGCGGCCTCGGCGCGCTCCTTGGCCTTGCTCAGCGCGTCGACCACGGCCTTCGCGGCCAGGTCGCCGGCGCCCAGGGCGGCCAGCAGCGGCGTGCGCGCGGCGGCGACGGCCTGCTCGCCCGCCTTGCGCAGCTCCTCGGTGGTGGGCAGGTTCGGCATGGAGATCACTCCTCGGACTTGGGTTGGTTGGCGGCGTTCTCCCGCCGGAACGACTCGTAGACGTCGAGCAGCACCTGCTTCTGCCGCTCCGTCAGGTCCGGGGCGGTGACGATGGCGTCCGCCAGCGCGCCGCCTTCGCGCTGCTCCAGGATCCCGGCCTCGACGTACAGCGCCTCCGCCGAGATCCGCAGCCCCTTGGCGATCTGCTGCAGGATTTCGGCGCTGGGTTTGCGCAGGCCCCGCTCGATCTGGCTGAGGTAAGGGTTGGACACCCCGGCGAGCTTCGCCAGTTGGCGCAGCGAGATCTTCGCGGTGCTGCGCTGCTGGCGGATGTACTCGCCGATGTCGCGGCCGAGATCGACGACCGCCTTGTCGATGGACTTGTCCAACTCGCGGCACCTCCTCGGTCCGCCTTCGACGGTACGCGCGAGTGCTAGCTCCTGCAAGCGCTCAGCTAGCAACCCGGACGTGCGCTCGCCCACAGCGCTACGGTGAGGCTCGTGGACGTCGCCGCCAAGCTGCGCCAAGAGCTGGTCGACACGCTGCGCACCACCGGCGTGCTCGCCGACCAGCGGTGGGTCGCGGCGTTTCGCGAGGTCCCGCGCCATGCGTTCCTGCCGGGTTTCTTCGTGCAGGGCGAGGACGGGCGGTGGGAGCCGATCACGTCCGCGCACCCGGACCACCTGTCGCTGGCCTACCGGAACCAGGTGTGCGTGACCCAGTTGAACGGGACGGACGCGGCTTGGGAGCAAGCACTCGCGGGCGGTCCGGTGACCGGGGTGCCCACCAGCTCGTCCAGCATGCCCACGATCATGGCGATCATGCTGGCGGCGCTGGACGTCTCACGCGGGCAGACGGTGCTGGAGATCGGCACCGGGACGGGCTACAACGCGGCCCTGCTCAGCACCGTTCTCGGGGGTTCGGCGGTCACCTCGATCGACGTCGATCCCGGGGTTCACGCGCGTGCTTCGGCTTTGCTGCGGGAGGCCGGGTACGACCCGGTCTGCGTGGCCGGGGATGGTGAGTCCGGGTACGCGGCTCGTGCTCCGTATTCGCGGATCCTGGGCACTTGTGCGGTGTCGCGGGTGCCTGCTGCCTGGTTGGAGCAGGTCTCTACGGACGGGTTGATCGTCACCACCTTCAACCGGGCCATCGGGGCCGGGTTGGTCCGGCTCCGGGTGCGGGACGGGGTCGCCGTCGGGCGGGTGATGTCGGAGGACGGCCGGTTCATGCCTCTTCGGGCGCACAGTCAGCGGTGGGCCGATGCTGCTTTGTTGCACGCTTCGTCGGCTTCTCCTCTTTCCACTCGGACTACTTTGCTGCCTGCTCGGGCGGTGCTCGATCCGGGTTCCGGGTTCGAGTTCTTCGCCGGGTTGGTGTTGTCCGGGGTGGTGGTGGGGACCGATCCCCTTCGGTTGGTTCACCCTGATGGGTCTTGGGTTCGGCATCGGGGGGCGGTGGTGGACCAGGGTGGGGCTCGTGAGTTGTGGACGTTGGCCGAGTCGGCTTATCGGGAGTGGCGGGCGCTTGGTCGGCCTCGTCGGCAGCACTTCACGTTCACGGCTACGGCTTCTGCCCAGTACTTCGCGTTGGACGGCACGTCCTTGACTTGGCCTCTTTGAGCACTTGCGGGCCCAGTTCGGGCGTCGCTCGCCCCGGATCGGGTCGAAGTGCGTCAAGCGTGCTCGCTGGTTCGTGACGAAGAGCGCGCTCGCCGCTGGGCTGGCCGCCAAGGATGATCACAAAAGCAGGACTCGGGCGTCGTGTCATCCCCGTATGGCCTGGTCAAAGACCACCACCCTTGTCCAGGGAGCGCAAGCGAAGAGCGTGCTTGCACTCCCTGGACAAGCGCGGTTCCCTGCGGGCAGGCCATACGGGGATGACACGCAGCCCAGCTCGGGGTGTGCGCTGCGCGCGGCGTGTGCCGGCTTGGCCGCTGTCCCTGTGGTGATCGGCGTGTGTTAGTCGAGCAGTTCTTCCAGGAAGCTTCGTCGCCGGCGTTGGCCGTACTGGTTGTGGTCGTAGTAGCCGCCCGGGTAGGCCGGTGGTGGCGGGCCTGGCACGGTGCCCGGCGGGGGCTGGTAGGGCGGTGGGGCGCCGGTCGGGGCAGGTGGTGGGGCGGGTGGCGGTGCGGTGGTGGTGGCGCCGCCGCCCGGGTATGGCGGTGGTGGGGTGGCGTAGTGTTCGCGCTCGGCTGCGACGATCTGTTCCAGTTCGCCGCCGTCCAGGAACACACCCTTGCAGTTGTCGCACTGCTCGATGTGGACGGCTCCGCGCGTGATGGTGCGCATCAGGTCCTGGCACTTGGGGCAGATCACATACCCGAGGGTACGCACGACACAAGGGTGACCGTGTCACCACCTGGAGTGACAGGTGGGTCATTATGCCCTCGTGTCCGGATTTCGTCAGCGCGCCGTGCTTGTGGGGTGTGTCCTGGCCGCCCTGCTCGCGGCGGCCGGGTTGTTCGTCACCGACTACGGCATCGAGCCCGACCTCTGGTTGTCCGGGCTCGCGGTCGGGTTCTTGGCGTTTCTCGCTGTTGTCGACCCCTGGTTGCATCGGCGGCGGGCTGCCGGTCTTGCCACCGACGACAACCTCGATGCCGCCACGCGGGCGCTTGCCGTCGCCCTGCACGCCCAGTGGACGGAGGAGTGTCGTGCCCGTGGGCTGGGTGAGGAGATCCTCGACCTGCACTGGAGTTCGCTGAACGGGCGTCCTGGGCGCAGTGACGCCGTGGTCGGCGCGTTCGAGCGGCAGCCTCGGCTGGTGTTCCTCGGTGAGGCCGGCGCGGGGAAGAGCACCATTGCCATGTTGCTCACCATCGGGTTGCTGGATCGGTACCAGGGTGGGCCGGTGCCCCTGCTGCTCTCACTGTCCACTTGGGATCCCGAGGCCGAGGACGTCCGCACCTGGATGACCCGCCGGCTCTACGAGGAGCACCCCGCGCTGCGCAACACCGAGCTGTACGGCAGCTACGCCGGTGACCTGCTGGTCGAGCAGCGCCTCGTGCTCCCGATCCTGGACGGGCTCGACCGGATTCCCGCCGCCAAGCGGGTCGAGGCGCTCAGCCGGATCAACCGGGCTTTCCCCTCGTCCGCGCCGTTGGTGCTGACCAGTCGGGTGGATGAGTTCTTCGAGGCCGGCGTCGCCGTCGCGGGTGCGGACGTCGTCCAGTTGCACCCGCTGGACCACGAGGAGATCGCGGGCTACCTGCGCGCGCACGCCGACCCCGTGACGGCTGCCCGCTGGGAGCCGATCTTCCTCCACCTGCGCGCCGAGCCGGACGGGCGGCTGGCCGACGCGCTCGCCACGCCACTCGCCGTGTGGCTGGCCGGGGTCGTCTACGCGTACGGCGAGCCCAGCGAGCTGCTCGACCGCGGTCGGTTCCCCGATCGGCAGTCGATCGAGGACCACTTGGTCGACACGCTGGTCTCGGGCGCGTTCGGGGATCGTGCCGTGGCCCACCAGGCTCGGGCCAGTCAGGTGTGGCCACGGGACAAGGCCACCAGGTGGCTGACGTTCCTCGCGCACGAGATGCGGTCTCGCGAGATCACCGATCTGGCCTGGTGGGAGTTGCGGCGGTCGGTCGGCAAGCGGTGGTTGGCCGTGTTGGGCGCGGTGGTGCTCGGGTCGATCGGCGGGCTCGGGGTCGGGTGGCTGATGGCTTACGCGAGCACGCCGAAATTCGCGCCGGTCACGGGTCTCGTCGCCGGTGTCGCGGTGGCGGTGGCCGCGCTCTTCGCCTCTCGGGATCGGGAGCCGAAGCCGCGGTTGGGTGTCTGGCGCAGTCTCGTGGTCGTCAGCGGTGTGCTCGGGACGGCGATCGGGCTTGTCTTCGGTGCTCTGTACGGGCTCTCCGCGGGTCTGGTGGTCGGGTTGGGGCTGGGCGTCGCCGTGGCACTGCGGTTCGCGTTGAGCAGCAGTGCCGAGTTGACCCACCCGTCCAGTCCGAAGTGGACCATGGCGCGGGACCGGATCGCCGTGTGGACGGGTTCGCTCGTGCTCGCCGTGGTGTTCGGGGCGGCTGCCGGGCTGGTGTTCGGGCCCAACCAGACCGGCATGGTGGGGTTGGGGCTGGCCTGTGGGCTGATGCTCGGGTTCACGTTGTCCGTGCTGCACCTGCGGTGGTGGTGGTTCACCGTCGCACGGGTCTGGCTGGCGTTCAGGGGCAAGCTACCGTGGGAGTTGATGGTGTTCCTGGACGACGCCCGCAAGCTCGGCGTGTTGCGGCAAACAGGCGCCTGCTACCAGTTCCGGCACGCGCTCGTGCAGGAGCGGCTCGCGGGCGCCCGGACCTCCGTGCGGTCAGGCGCCTAGCTTGCGCAGCCGGCGGATCGCCTCGTCCAGGACCTCGTCCTTCTTGCAGAACGCGAACCGCACCAGGTGCTGCCACCGGTCCGGGTGATCGGTGAACACCTGGACCGGCACGCCCGCCACGCCGATGCGTTCCGGCAGCTCACGGCACAGTTGCGCGCCGTCCGTGAAGCCGAGTGGGCGGACGTCGGCGGTGATGAAGTACGTGCCTTCGCTCGGGCGCACGGCGAAACCGGCCTCGGTGAGGCCCGCGGCGAGTCGGGAGCGCTTGTTCTGCAACGACGTCCGCAGCTCCTCCACCCAGGGCAGCTCGTTGCGCAGCGCGTGCGCCACAGCGGGCTGGAACGGCGCGCCGCCCACGAAGGTCAGGAACTGCTTGGCGGCCCGGACCGCGCCCACCAGCTCGGCGGGCGCGCACACCCAGCCGATCTTCCAGCCCGTGCAGTTGAACGTCTTGCCCGCGCCCGAGATGGTGACCGTGCGCTCGGCCATGCCCGGCAGGGTCGCCAGCGGGACGTGCTCCCGACCGTCGAACACCAGGTGCTCGTAGACCTCGTCGGTGATCGCGATCACGTCGTGCCGGACGCACAGCCGGGCGACTTCCGCCAGCTCGGCGCGGTCGAGCACGGTGCCGGTGGGGTTGTGCGGCGTGTTGAGCAGGATGGCCTTGGTCCGCGGGCCGACGGCGTCGCGGAGCGCCTGGACGTCCAGGCCCAGCCGGCCCGTGCCGGGTTCCTCCACCAGGCCGACGGTGCGGCGGGTCGCGCCCGCCAGCGCCACGGAGGCCGCGTACGAGTCGTAGTACGGCTCGATCAGCACGACCTCGTCACCCGGCTCCACCAGCGCCAGGAGGGACGCCGCGATGGCTTCCGTCGCGCCGACCGTGACCAGGATCTCGGTGTCCGGGTCGTAGTCGGTCCCGAACCGCGTGCGGTGTTCGGCGATCGCCTGGCGCAGCACCGGCATGCCGGTGCCGGGCGGGTACTGGTTGAGGCCGCCGTCGATGGAGTCCTTGGCCACCGCGAGCATCCCGGCCGGGCCGTCGGTGTCCGGGAAGCCCTGCCCGAGGTTCACCGCCCCGGTGCGGTTCGCCAACGCGGTCATCTCCGCGAAGATCGTCGAGGTGAACGGCCGCATCCTGGTGACTAGCGCTGGTTCCCGCACAAGTCCGAATCTTCACGGACAATGAGGTGGTGGAGCAACTGACGGCCGCCGACCAGCTCAAGCGCACCGGCCTGCGCCGGATGAAACTCGTCGCCACGGGCTTCTTCCTGGCCGCGACGGCGATCTTCATCGTCGCGCTGCTGTTCGAGGAGGGCGGCCCGGCGTGGGTCGGCTACCTGCGGGCGGCGGCCGAGGCGGGCATGGTCGGCGCGCTGGCCGACTGGTTCGCCGTGACGGCGCTCTTCCGCAGGCCGCTGGGGCTGCCGATCCCGCACACCGCGATCATCCCGAGCCGCAAGGACACGTTCGGGGACGCGCTGGGGTCGTTCGTCGGCACCAACTTCCTGTCCGAGGACGTGGTGCGGGACAAGCTGCGGCGGGTCGGGGTGGCGCAGCGGGTCGGCGTGTGGCTGGCCGAGCCGGATCACGCCGAACGGGTGACATCGGAGCTGGCGAACGTGGTCAAGGGCGCCATCACGGTGCTTCGGGATGACGACGTGCAGGCCATCGTGGAGCAGGCGGTGGTGCGGCGGCTGACCGACCAGCCGTGGGGCCCGCCGCTGGGCAGGCTGCTCGGCCAGGTGCTCACCGACGGCGCGCACCACAAGCTCGTGGACCTGATGTGCGACCGGGCCTACGACTGGGTGCGGGACAACCACGACAAGATCATCGGGCTGGTCACCGAACGCTCGCCGGTGTGGTCGCCGAAGTTCATGGACTCGCTGCTCGGCGACAAGGTCTACACCGAGCTGCTGAACTTCGCGTGGGCGGTGAAGACCGACGTCAACCACCCGATGCGGCAGGCGGTGGACCACTTCCTGATCTCGTTCTCGACCGACCTCCAGCACGACCCGGCCACCATGCACCGGGCCGACGCGGTGAAGCAGCAGGTCATCGACCACCCCGACGTGCAGCGCCTGATCGGGTCCGCGTGGGGCACGGCCAAGGGCATGCTGCTCACCGCCGCCGAGGACCCGTCCTCCGAGCTGCGCAAACGCATGCGGGAGGGCTTGCTGTCGTTCGGGCGGCGGCTGGTGTCCGACGAGTCCATGCGGGCGAAGGTCGACGGGTGGCTCGAAGGCGCGGCCGGGCACGTCGTCGGCAACTACCGCGACGAGATCACCACGCTGATCACCGACACCGTCGAGCGCTGGGACGCCGAGGAGACCTCGCGCAAGATCGAGCTGCAGGTCGGCCGCGACCTGCAGTTCATCCGCATCAACGGCACGGTGGTGGGCGCCCTGGCGGGCCTGGTGATCTACACGATCGGGCAGCTTGTGGTCTGAGGCGCCGGACCGCCCGGGAGCGCTCAGGACACGCTGAGCGCGCGCCGTTCCCGGAAGTTGCGTGCCTTCTCGCGGTTCCCGCACACCTGCATCGAGCACCACATGCGCGAGCGGTTCCGGGAACGGTCGAAGAACGCCCACAGGCAGCCGTCCGCCTGGCAGATCTTGAACCGCTCCCACGACCCGAGCACCGCCAGCCGGGCCGCCGCGCCCAGCACCGCGCCGAGGGCGTCGTCGCTGGACATCGTGGGCACACCGTGGCTGAGGTCGACCCGGATCAGCCCCGCGGTGTGGGTGGGGTCGGGGCCGTCGTGCCGTTCACCCAGCGAAGCCCGCAGCGAGGTGCGGACGGCACGGGCCTCTGCCAGGTCGCCGACGTCGCCTAGGCCGCGTTCGGTGACCCACGCGCGCCAGGCGGCGGCGTTGTCGAGGACGTCCGTGCCGAGTTCGAGATCTCGGGTGTTCAGGAAAGCGAGCAGCAGCTCCACATCGTGTTCCGCATCGCCGGCTCGACTCTGCGCAAAAGTCGCGTGGTCCCAGCCGGCCGCCAGACCAGTCACACCTCCACTGTAGGCGTCGGCGCGTCGCGATGTGGCGAAGTAACCGTCAAGTCACTTTCGCTGGTTAAGCCATTGCCCGTTCGGGCGACCGCCGATCAGGCTATGAACCCTATGTATACCTTGTGTGTATAGTCGCGGACATGTCGATCGGACACACCCTGCTGGGCCTGCTGGAGAAGGGCCCTCGGCACGGATACGACCTGAAGAAGGCCTACGACGAGCGCTTCGGCCAAGACCGGCCGCTGCACTACGGGCAGGTCTACACAACGCTGTCCCGGCTGCTGCGCAATGGTCTCGTCGAGGAGGCCGGGGTGGAGTCCGGTGACGGTCCGGAGCGCAAGCGGTACGCGATCACGGACGCGGGCGTGACGGACGTGGAGTCGTGGCTGGGCACACCGGAGAAACCGGAGCCCTACCTGCAGAACACGCTGTACGCGAAGGTCGTGCTGGCCCTGCTGTCCGGTCGCAGCGCCGACGACGTGCTGGACGTGCAGCGGTCCGCGCACCTGCACACCATGCGCGAGCTGACCAGGCGGAAGGCCGCCGGCGACCTGGCCGACCAGTTGATCTGCGACCACGCCCTGTTCCACCTGGAGGCCGATCTGCGCTGGTTGGAGCTGACCGCCGCCCGCTTGGGGCAGCTCTCCGCGCAGCTTTCGGAGGTGCACCGGTGAGCGCCCTGTTGGAGGCCGTGGACCTGCGCAAGTCGTTCGGCCCGACGCCCGCGCTGGACGGCGCGGGGCTGAGCGTGCACGCGGGCGAGGTGGTGGCCGTGATGGGCCCGTCGGGCTCGGGCAAGTCGACCCTGCTGCACTGCCTGGCCGGGATCCTGACCCCGGATTCGGGCGTGGTGCGGTACCGGGACGCCGAGCTGAGCGCGATGGGCGACGGCGAGCGCAGCGAGCTGCGGCGCACCGATTTCGGCTTCGTGTTCCAGTTCGGCCAGCTCGTGCCCGAGCTGAGCTGCCTGGAGAACGTGGCCCTGCCGCTGAGGTTGGGCGGCATGAAGCGCCGGGAGGCCGAGTCCCGCGCCAACGGCTGGCTGGAGCGGCTGGAGGTGTCGGACGTGGCGGACAAGCGGCCCGGCGAGACGTCCGGCGGCCAGGGCCAGCGGGTGGCGGTGGCACGCGCCCTGGTGACGGGCCCTCGGGTGATCTTCGCCGACGAGCCGACCGGCGCCCTGGACTCCCTCAACGGCGAACGCGTGATGCAACTGCTCACCACCGCCGCGAAGGAGACCAACGCCGCCGTCGTCCTGGTGACCCACGAGGCACGCGTGGCGGCGTACTCCGACCGCGAGGTCGTGGTCCGCGACGGCCGGTCCAGGGAAGTGGAGCCCGTCGCATGACCCGCCTGTCCGCCTTCCTCACCAGCGTGGCGCACCGAGTCCGCCTCACCGTGGCCCAGCACGCCACCCGGCAGCCCGCGCAGGCCTCGCCGAAGCACACCCGGCTCGCTCCGGCGACGCTGGAGCACCGGACTTCGCCGCACCACCCGCTGCTCGACTCCACCCCGCCGAACGACACCCGGCCCCGGCTCCGGCCAGCGCTCCGCAGCGTGCCGTCCGGACCGGAGGTCGAGCGCCGCCCCGCCCGCCGCAAGGCATCGGCCGCCCGCGCCGCCGCCCGTCCGCACGGCCCGGAGCGGGTCCGATGAGGCGCTGGCTGTCCGACTTGGCCTTGGGCGTCCGGCTCGCGCTGGGCGGCGGTCGCACGTCGTGGGTCCGGCTCGCGCTGACCGGCGCGGGCATCGGCATCGGGGTGGCGGTGCTGCTCACGGCGTCCTCGGTCCCGACGATGCAGTCCGAGCGGGCCGAGCGCAGCGCCGCCGCCGACGGTGTGCGCGGCGAGCCCCCGGCGGGCGCGGACGTCCTGTACACCAAGGACTGGATGACCGAGTTCCACGGTCGGTCGATCTCCGGCGACTTCGTCGTCGGGAGCGGGCCGGGAGCGCCCGTGCCGCCGGGCGTGTCGAGGGTGCCCGGCGACGGCGAGATCGTCGTCTCGCCCGCGCTCGCGTCCTTGCTCGACTCACCGCAGGGCGAACTGCTGCGCGAGCGCTTCCCCCAGCGGCGGATCGGCCTGATCACGCAGCAAGGCCTGCAAGCGCCGCACGACCTGCTCTTCGTCGCCGGCGACGCGAGCGTCGAACGAGCCGCGAAGCGGGCCGTCCTCTCGTTCGGCGGCGCGGTGCGCGAGCGGCAGCTCGACCCGTTGCTGACGCTGCTGGTCATGGTCGGGGTGGTCGCGCTGCTGTTCCCCGTCCTGGTCTTCGTGGGCATCAGCACGCGGCTGGCCGGCAGCGAGCGCGACCGGCGGCTGGCGGCGCTGCGGCTGGTCGGCGCGGGCGCGCAGCGGGTGCGCCGGATCGCGGCGGGCGAGGCGTTGCTCGGCGCGGTGACGGGGTTGGCCGTCGGCGCGGTGCTGTTCCTGGTCACCCGGCAGTTCGTGGAGCGGGTGGAGCTGATGGGCATCAGCGTGTTCGTCAGCGACCTGACGCCGTCGCTGCCGTTGGCGGTGCTGATCGCCGTGCTGGTGCCGGTGTTGGCGGTGGTGACGTCGATAGTCGCCATGCGCCGCACGGTGATCGAGCCGCTGGGTGTGGTGCGCCGCGCCAAACCGGTCCGCCGGGTGCTGTGGTGGCGGACCGTGCCGATCTTCATCGGCACGGTGGCCCTGGTCAGCCAGTCGGGCGCGTTGGGCGACACGCGGAACAACGCGTCGGAGCCGATCGTGATCGGCGGCATCCTCATGCTGCTGCTGAGCATCCCGCTGCTGCTGCCGTGGGTCGTGGAGCGCGCGGTGGGCAGGCTGCGCGGCGGTGCGCCGTCGTGGCAGTTGGCGATCCGCCGGCTTCAGTTGGAGAGCGGCACGGCGGCCCGCGTGGTCGGCGGGGTGGCGGTCGTCCTGGCCGGCGGCATCGCCCTCCAGTCGGTGCTGGCCAGCGCGGAGACCGAGATCATCGACCGTCCGATCCCCGAGGCCGACCGGGGGTTGATGGTGGTGAGCCTGAACGACTCGACCGCCGGGCTGCCCGACCGGGCCATCGGTCTGCTGGAGCGTTCGGTGGGCGTCGAACGCGTCCACCCGCTGTCGTACATCCAGTTCAAGGTCGGCGAGAAGAACACCTACTCGGCGACCGTGGCCGGGTGCGAAGCCCTGAAGACCATGGCGAGCCTGCCGAGCTGCCAAGACGGCGACGCGTTCTACGTCGGCAGCGGCATCCCGTCCAGCGACCCCCATGAGGAGAAGATCGAGCCGGGAACCCGGGTGACCTTGACCCAGGGCTATGGCGAGGAGGAGGTGGTCGGTCCACAGTGGACCATCCCGGCCTACCGCCAGGCCGACCCGCCGGCGGGGGTCCACGACAACTCCGATCGGGGCCTGCTGCTCACGCCGGGAGCGCTGAAGGGCGTTGACGCGCCGCTGCGCAACACCACGATCCACGTGCGGATCGACCCGGCCACGGCGGACACCGCCGAGCAGGTGCGCAACGCGATCGCACCGCTGGCCTGGCGCACCTACTCGTACCACTACGGCCAAACCGACCTGAGCGAACGCATCCAGCAGTTCCAGAGCATCCGGCAGGGCCTGCTGGCCGGCTCCCTGCTCACCCTGCTGCTGGCGGGCGGCAGCCTGCTGGTCCTGGCGCTGGAACAGGTGCGGGAACGCCGGCGCCCGCTGGCGGTGCTGGCCGCGAGCGGCGTGCCGAGGGGAACCCTGAGCCGGTCGCTGCTCTGGCAGAACGCCGTGCCGCTGCTGTTGGCCCTGGCGGTGGCCATCGCCGTGGGCAGCGGCCTGGCCGTGCTGCTGCTGGACATCATCTCCCAGCCGATCGTCCTCGACTGGCCGGGCATGGCCGTGCTCAGCACAGCCTCCGCCATCCTGGTCGTGGTCGTGACGGCGTTGACCCTCCCGTCGGTGCGGAGGGCGACCGGAGCGTTGGGACTGCGCTCGGAATGATCCCCACCCCAGCACGCGCCGCCGCCCACGCCGCCCTCACGGGCGGCGGCGCAGGCCACCCCGCCGACCATCGGGAAGGCCTCTTAGCCACTCCCGGCCGCCGTGCCGCCGACCACAGCCCGCTTTCCACCGCAACCGGCAGACCGGGCGGGCCCGGCAGGGCCGCCCGGTCTGCCGAGGCCGGCAGTCCAGGCAACCGCAGACACGGCGATCACAGAACGAGCGGTCACGGGCTCGGCGATCACAGACTCGGCGACTTACTCGTCAACCCGGTGGCCGGGGCAGACCACGAAAACACCGCCTGCGGCGTCTTTAAAGGTGTGGACCGCGATCGTTCCTCACCCCCATGCTCCCTCCGTGCCGCCTCACCTCAAGCGACACGGAGGGTGGAAGCCGAAGCCCGTCGTGATCGGGGTGGGCTCCGGTGAAGTCGAGGTGGGTCGCCGACCTGGTCCTCGGGGTCCGACTGGCTGTCGGGGGCAGCCGGACCTCGTGGGCCAGGTTGGCGCTGACCGCCGCCGGCGTCGGCCTGGGTGTGGTCGTGCTGCTCCTCGCCGCCTCCATCGGCCCGGCGCGGGAAGCCAAGTCCGAACGGGTCCAGGCCGCCGCGCTGAACCTGACCAAGGAGACCGGTCCGCTCCGCGCCCGGGAAGTGGTGGTGTCCTGGCAAGGCCGCCACATCGTCGGCGTCGAACTCGCCGCCACCGGAGCCGACAGGCCCGCCCCACCCGGGGTCGGCAGGCTGCCCCAGCCCGGCGAGGTGGTGGTGTCGCCCGAGCTGCTGCACCTCATCGAGACCGACGACGCGGTGCGGGCCCGGTTCCCGGAACGGGTCATCGGGGTCATCGCGGACGTCGGGCTGCCCAGGCCCAAGTCCCTGCTGTTCTACGCGGGCCTGTCGGACGCCCACCACGCCGGCGCGCACCCGGCCGCCGGCTTCGGGGTCGACCACCGGGGTTCGACGCTGCTGCCCGCCTACCGCCTGCTCATGGTCGCGGCGATCGGCGCGTTGCTGGTCCCGCTCGGGATCTTCGTGCTGGTCGCCACCCGGCTCGGCGCGACCGGGCGCGATCAGCGGCTGGCCGCGATCCGGCTGGTCGGGGCGAGCCGGGCGCAGGTCCGGTGGATCGCGAGCGGTGAGACGCTGACCGGGGCGGTGCTCGGGCTGTCGGTCGGGGTCGCGTTGTTCTTCGCCGCACGGCCGCTGGCGCGGTTCATCGAGGTCGAGGGGGTCGGGTTCTTCCCGACCGACCTGCTGCCCGATCCGCTGCTGGGCGCGGTGATCGCGGTCGGCGTCCCGGTGGTCGCGGTGGTGTCGGCGCTGGTGGCGCTGCGCACGGTCGACATCGGGCCGTTGGGGCTGGTCAAGGCCGTCGACGCGCCGGTGCGCCGGTGGTGGTGGCGGTTCGCGCTGGTCGGCGTGGGCGCGCTGGTGCTGGTGGTGATCGCGGCGGTCGGCAGCTTCTGGCGGGTCATGGCGGACTCGACCATGGCGGTCGCGCTCGGGGCGGGGATCGGGCTGGTGCTCGCCGGCACCGGTGCGGTGCTGCCGTGGCTGGTCGGGCGGGTGGCCGAGCGGCTGCACCCGGAGCAGGTCGCGCCGATGCTCGCGGTGCGCGGGCTGCGGTCCGACTCGGGGATGCCGCGCGTGCTGTCCGGCGTGGTCGTGGTGCTGACCGGGTCGCTGACGTTGCAGATCCTGCTCGGCGTGGCGGCGCAGTTCACCGCCGAGTCGGCGCACGGCGCCAGGTCCGCGGCGGACCGGTGGGTGCTGGACCTGTCCGAGCACACGCCCGTCCGGTCGCTGGAGGAGGCGATCGCGCTGGTCGGCGGCGTGCGGCGGGTCAGCGAGGTGCGGACGTACGTGCCGCGCGGCCAAGCGGCGGTGCAACTGGTGGCCACGGACTGCGCGGAGATCAGGGCCCGGCTCAGGGTGCACGACTGCGTGCCCGGCTCCGCGTACCGGACCTTCGCCGGCGTCGGTGTCCCCCCGGCCGGCACGCGGCTGACCATCGACGGGCACACCTGGCAGGTGCCGCGATACCGAGTCGTGCCGGGCAATGCTCCCGGCCTGTACGTGGCGAGCGGCAGCGACCCGGTGCTGGGCGCCGTCCCGCCGGCCGAGCTGGTGGTGGTCGGCGATCCGGACAAGGCGTTCGGCGACAGCCTGCTCGCCGCGACCGGCCGGGTCGACCGGGGCGTGGTGCTGCGGTCGACGTTCCGGGCCGGGCAGGTGGAGCTGTTCACGTCCCTGCGCAGCGGCGTGATCGGCGGCTCCGTGCTGCTCACCCTGCTCGCCGTGGTAGGCCTCGCCGCCGCCGCCGTCGACCAGGTGTGGGAACGCCGCCGCCACACGGCCGTCCTCACCGCGAACGGCGTCCCGCACCGCATCCTCGCCGCGGCGGCGCTGTGGCAGTCGGCGATACCCACCGCGCTCGGCATCGCGCTCGCCATCCCGACCGGTCTCGGCACGGCGTGGCTGGTCGTGCCGGCGGAACGCTTCCGCGTCGACTGGACGGAACTGGCCACCACCGTCGCGACCGCCGCCGTCGTGGTGCTGGTCGTGTCGCTGTGCACACTGCCCGCCCTGCGGCACGCGATCCGCCCGGACAGCCTCCGGACCGAATAACCCGGCATTCGCGCCGACAGCCGAATAGCACTGGTGGACGCGCAGATCGTGGAGGACATCCCGCGAGCCACACCATCGGAGGACACCGGGAGCCGAACAGACCGAGCAACCCTCACATCAGGCATGCGAGATCAAGACAACGCCGAACTGCTGGCCAAAGCACACGACGGCGACCAGGAGGCGTGGCGCGAGATCGTCCGGCGGCACCTCCGCCTGGTGTGGGCGGTCGCCCGGTCGCACCGGCTGAGCCCCGAGGACGCGGCGGACGTCCACCAGGCGGTGTGGCTGATCCTGGCCGAGAACCTGACCAGGATCCGCCGGCCGGACCGGCTGAGCGCGTGGCTCACCACGACGGCCCGGCGCGAGTCGCTGGCCGTGCTCCGCCTGCGTGGCCGGGAAGAGCCGACCGACCTGTGGGAACCGGCCGACACCAGCCCGAACCCCGAGGACCTCGCCCTCGGCAACGACACCGACTCCCGCCTGTGGCGCGCGTACACCACCCTCACCGACCGCTGCCGCAAGATCCTGCACCTCATCGCGTTCGCGCCCGAACTGTCGTTCCGGCAGATGGCGGAGGCCGTGGGCATCCCGCCGAACAGCCTGGGCCCCACCCGTGGCCGCTGCCTCGAAGTCCTCCGCCGCCGCATGACCACGGAGACCGTCGGATGAGCCACCAGGACCTGCTGACCTCACTGGCCGACCTGCTCGACCGCCTCGACCCGCCCCCGGCGCACCTCGCCGCACAAGCCCAGCAGGCGCTGGCCGAACGCTGCGAGGCCGACCTGTCCCGCCTGCTCACCGACTCCGCCCACACCACCCGCGGCGGAACGCGCGGCACCGATTGCGTCCGCACCATGCGCTTCACCGACCTCGACCTCCACCTGGAACCCACCGCGACCGGCCTGCACGTCACCGGCCTGGCCCGTGCCGGCAGCCAAGCCGTCACGCACTGGCCGGGCGGCACGGTGACGACCGACATCGACTCCGCCGGCTGGTTCCACGTGGACCACGTCCCACCGGGCCCGATCCGGTTCGTCCTCCGCCAGGGAGGCCACCTGTACCGAGCGACCCGCTGGTTCGTCGCATGACCCCCAGCACCGCTCCCCACCACACCCTGACCCACAGCGACGACCCGCACGAACGCAGCCTGGCGCTGGTCGAACTGGGTCGCCTCACCGAAGCCCGGGACCTCGCCCACCAGGCGCTGGCCGGCACGAACAACCCACAGCTCCACCTCACCCTGGCCTGGATCGCCCTGGACCGGGGCGACGCCGAAACGTGCGCGCGGCACCTGGACGCGACCACCTTCACCGGCCTCGACCGGACCCGGGCACAGTGCCTGCGCGGACTCCTGCTGTGCCAGCAGGCGGATCCCCGGCTGGCGATCACCGGCCTCTCCCGGACGATCCACGCCCTGCGCCGCCACGGCGACCACCGCTGGCTCGCGAACGCGTTGACCGGCCGCGGAATCGCCCGCGCCTACACCCTCCGCCTACCCGAAGCGGACGCCGACTTCACCGCCGCGCACGCCATCCTGACCTCCCTCGGCGAACCCGAGCGAGCGGCGATGTGCCTGCACAACAAGGGTTTCGTCGCCATGCTCGCGGGCGACCTGCCCACCGCCCTGCGCCACTACGAACACGCGGCCCGCCAGGGCCTGCGCACCACCCGCCGCCCGGAAGCGCTGATCGACCGGGCGGAAGCCCTGCTCAGCGCCGGTCTGATCCGGGAAGCCCGCACCGTCCTGCACCCGGCCGTGCAGCTCCTGGACCAGTGCGACCGAGGTTCCCGGCTGCCCGAAGCCCTTCTCCTGGCAGCCCGCTGCGCGTTGCGCGACAACGACCCCGGCACCGCCCGCACCCTCGCCGAACGCGCCGAAGCCCTGTTCCGACGCCAACACCGGCTCCGCTGGATCCCCGCCGCACAGGCGCTGGCACTCCGGGCGGGCGCACCCGGCTCGCCGACGGCCATCGCCGCCGCCTGCGCACGACAGGGCCACCACGACGACGCGGCCGAACTGCGCCTGACGGCCTCACCCCGGACCATCCCCCGTCACCACGGCACCACCAGGTCACGAGCCATCGGCTGGCTCGCCCGCGCCCGCCTGGCGACCACCCGCCGCGACGCGGTCGCCGCCTGCCGGGCGGGCCTGCGCCTGCACGACCCGAGCACGTGGCCCGGCGCCGAACTCGCCGACATCGCCCTGGGCCACGCGCTGGCCGGCGGCGACGCCCGAGCCGCCCTGCTCTGGACCGAACGCCGCCGCGCCGACCCGCCGGCGCCGAGCCGGGAGACCGCCGACGCCCTCACCGAACTGCGGCTGGCCCGTGCCCGGGACGACCACCGCCGGATCGTGTCGCTGGAGCGTGAGATCCGCCGGCTCGCACTCGCCGCCGGCACGGTCCGCCGCACCGCGCTCACCCTGAAGGACCTGACGGACTCGCTGGCGGACAAGGCGATGCTCAGCTTCGCCGGCCACAACGGACGGTTGGCGGCAGTGTCCGTGACCGCCGGCAGAACCAGACTGCACGACCTCGGCGACGCCCGGACCATCGCGAGGCAGGCGAAACGCCTGGAACTCGCGGACTGCCCGGACGTCCTCACCGAACTGGACCGGCTGACCGGCCCCGCCGGCGATCGCGCACTCGTGATCGTGCCGAGCGGTGAACTCGACCGAGTGCCCTGGGCGTCGCTGCCGTCCTGCCGTGGCCGTGAGGTGTCCGTCGTCCCCTCGGCACAGTGCTGGCTGGACGCCACCCGGAAGCCGCTCGCGGTGGACCGGCGGACGTGGGTCGCCGGTCCCTCACTCCGCCATGCCGAGCGGGAGGTCGAGTCGCTGCAACGGAGTCACGGCGGCACCCGGGCGTCCACGGTCGGCGAGACCCTCAACGAGATGGACCGATCGGACGTCGTGCACATCGCCGCGCACGGCGTCCGGCGGACCGACTTGCCATTGTTCTCCCACCTGGAACTCGACGACGGCCCGATGCACGGCTACGACTTCGACCGCCTGGAGAACGCGCCGTCCGTGGTGGTGCTGTCCGCGTGCGACTCGGGACTGGCCCCGGTGCTGCTGCGCCGAGGGGTCCGAGCGGTGATCGCGAGCGTGCGGGCAGTGCCGGACGATCGGGTCGTCGGGCTCATGGTGGACCTGCACGCTGGTCTGCACACCCCGGCGCAATCGCTTGCCCAAGCCCAGCAGACACACGGTGACCTGGGCTTCGTGTGCGTCGGCGCAGGATGAACCGATCACGTGGCCGGCAGCGCGGTGACCCGCTCGACCGCCTCTTCCGGCGGCACGCGGAGGCGCAGCAGGCAGGCGATGTCGGCCGCGACCCGGGGCGCGGCGAACGACGTGCCGCTCCAGCACGCATAGCCGTACTCCCGTTCCTCGGTGCCCGGACCGCCACCCCGCGACGGCGTGAGCCGAACGAAACTGCTGGTCACGTCCACCCCGGGCGCGATGGCGTCCACCCAGGCCCCGTGGTTGGAGAACGACGCGTCCGCCCCCACCGCGACCACCGGGGGCAGGGCCGCCGGCCACACCGGACGGGACGTGCCGCCGTTGCCCGCAGCGGCCACCACCACGGCGCCCGACCGCTCGACCTCGTGCCGCAACACGGGCGGGCACTGGTCGTCGGACGTGTGGCAGCCCGCCGTCAACACCACGATGTCGGCCGCCCCGCGCACCGCCCGCAGACCACGCGCGACCGTGGCGTCATCGGACAACCCGAGCGACGACAGCACGCGCCGATGCCGGATCTGCACACCAGGCGCGTGTTGCAGCAGGACGCCGGTCACGAACGTGCCGTGCCCGGCCTGCCGGTCCTGTCCGGGCCGCCCGTCCGCGTCCAGCACCTCGGGCGAGTGCCCCGACGCCGCGAACCACGACCGGCCGGCGAACCACGGGTGCGGGTCCAGACCGGTGTCCAGCACTGCGGCGGTGACCGGCCACGTCTCGTCGGCGGGCGTCGGCGGCGGTGGGGCGGACCGGGGCAGCGGCCTCGCGGTGCCGATCATGATCGGGCTGCCGACGTGCACGTGGTTCGGCGCGACGGCCGGCCCGCTGTCGGCGGCGATCCGCACCGGATCCCCACCCGGCCGCAGGCGCAGGCGGACGACCTTCGACTCCGCCGTTTCCTCCGCTCGATCGACCCAGCGGCGCAACCGGTCGACCGCCGCCGGCGCGCCGTCCGATCTGACTAGAAGTTCACCCGAACGGACGAGACACTCGTGTGGTCCACCGGGGTCGTGCACGGTCAGGTCGGGCTCCTCGGCCCGCCAGCGCTCGGCGAGTTCCGCCAGCGAGATGACGTCAGGACTGTCCACACCGGACACAATGCCCGGTGTCCACACCGGACGCGTGTCGTGGTCACTCGATGCGATGAACACGACGGACGGTGTTCACGGACGGGCGCGACAACCCGGACAGCCGCACCGCGCCGCCCTTCCGAGTGGGTTCCGCGCCGGAACGTTCGAAAATGCCGTGACCAGTGCTAGACATAGCGGAACGTCGACCTCGAACGGTCCGTCCCGTTCGCCGTGACCGGAACGGTGGTGATCTCCAGTGGCAGGCTCCGACGCGGTGCGCCGCAGCGGATCGCTGCTGCTCCGGGTGCTGGCCGTGGGCGGGTTGGCGACGGCGGCGTGGCTGGTGTGCGGCACCGCGGCGTCCGCCGAGGGCCAAGACCACCCGGACGAGGTGTCGAAGACCCTCGACGTGGTGAACGCCGCCATCGACCGGCAGCACACGGCGACGGCCGACCTGCTGGCCGGCGTGCTCGCCGTCCCCGTCGACCTCCCGCTCACGACCGAGCCCGCGCCGGCCGACCCGTTCCCCGCGCCGGCCCCGGTCGCGATGTCTCTGGTCGCCATGCCCTCGATCGCGCTGCCGCCGCTCGGGATGCCGCTCGCCCCGCTCCAGGTGGAGCAGGTCGAGGCGATGGCGGCGGCCGACGAGGACGCGCCGGAGGAGCAGACCGGGCAGTACAGCTACTCGGGCGGCACCGGGAGCCCCGGGTACAGCCACTCCGGGACGGTGGAGAACACCATGCCCGCGGAGATGTACGAGGCGAAGGTCGCGGCCAAGGAGACCGCCCGCCAAGCGGCCTTCGCCCCACCGCCCGCGCCGGCGCAGGCCGCGCCGGCGCAGGTCGTCGAACCGACCACCCCGGCGCTCCCGGCGGAGCACTCCGAACCCACCCCGGCCGCGACCAAAGAGTCACCCGTGGACGCGGCCACCACCACTGTGAACTGGGAAAAACCAGAACCGACCACCCCGGCGCCGGCGCCGAAACAGGCCCCCGCGCCCACCGCGCCGACCACGGCGTCGTCAAGCATGCAGGACAACTCGAACGGCCATCGGGGCGGCGTGATCGCCTCGGTCACCAGCCAGCACCGGCTGACGCCGCCCACCTCGTGGTCGGCCGAGCAGCGCGACGACTGGCGGTCCCCCGGCAGCGTCGAAGGCCTGCCGAGCACGTCACCCGACTGAGTCCGACGGCACCGGTCTGCCCGGAGCAGCGTCCACCCGGACTGCGGCCTGAGGCATCGGCTCAGGGCATCGGCTCGGAGCATCGGCTCGGAGCATCGACTCGGGCATCGACTCGGGCATCGATCCCGGACATCGAGCCCGGGCACCCGCCGCCACACCGGTCGTTCCTCCCCACCCCCGGTCACCCCATGTCGTACCCCCGTAAAAGCTCCCCGTCCTGCCGACCGCGCCCCGGCAGGACGGGCAGATCCCGCCGTCACGCTGCCCCTGTGCCGACGGGATCCACGGGAACCTGCGGTCGGGGACGCCCTCCCTGGTGCGTCCCCACCGCAGGTCCACGGACCACCGTCGGGCTCCGGCTCATCGAGGGGCTGCGCCGGAGCCCGACGGTCATGACGTCCTCGAACCGCGTGGTCAGGCGACGGGCATGGTGGCGTCGACCTCGCCGGGCACGCCGGCGCCGGCCACCGAGGCCGCGACCAGGCCGAGCCTGCGCACCGCGTCCCGCAGCACGTCGGCCGGCAGCACGTATGGCAGTCGCAGCCAGCGCTCGAAACCGCCGTGCGCGCCGAACCGCGAGCCGGGCGCCAGGCGGATGCCGTGGTTCTGGGCCACCACGGCCACCCTGGTGCTGATCGGCGCGTCCAGTTCGCACCACACGCTCAGCCCGCCGGACGGGCGGCGGAAGCGCCACTGTGGACAGTGCTCGCGCAGGCCCGCCATCAGCACGTCCCGCTGCGTGGCCAGCAGGGCGCGGCGGCCGGCCAGCGCCTGGTCCGGATCGGCCATCAGGTCGGCCAGCACCAGTTGCTCGACCACGGCCGAGCCCAGGTCCAGCGCGGTCCGGGTGGAGATCAGGCGGTGCACGATCTCCGCCGACGCCCGGATCCAGCCGATGCGCAGGCCGCCCCAGTACGCCTTGCTGGCCGACCCCAGCGTCACGACCAGGTCTTCGGCGTAGGACGCCATCGGCGGCGGGCCGTCCAGCGGGTCGCCGTCCAGGTCCAGTTCGACCACGGTCTCGTCGACGACCAGCGGCGTCCGCGCGCGGCGGGCGATGCCGGCGAGTTCCGCCCGGCCCTCGGCGTCCAGCCGGTGGGCGGTCGGGTTGTGGAAGTCCAGGACCAGGTACGCCATCCGCGGCGCGGCTTGGCGCAGGGCGGCGGCGATGCCCGGCAGGTCCCACCCGGTCGGGGTCATCGCCACCGGCACGGGGATGGCCGAGACCGCCTTGATCGAGTCCAGCGCGTTGGGGTAGCTGGGCTGTTCCACCAGCACCCGGTCGCCGGGGCCGGCCAGCAGGCGCAGCACCAGCGCCAAGGCGTGCTGGGCGCCGCTGGTGACCACGATCTGGTCCGGTGACGTCGGCAGGCCGCGGGCCTCGAACCGCGCGGCGATGCGCCTGCGCAGCTCGGGCAGGCCGTGCTCGTAGTAACCGTGGTCGGCCAACTGCTCCGGCAGGCGCAGCCGGGTCGAGTCGAACGCCGCCAGCGTGCCGGGGATCGCGGGCGGCGCGGCGCGGGCGAAGTCGACCATGCTGTGGCCGACCAGCGGGGTGTCGGGTGCGATCCCGAGCGAGCCCGTGGGCAGGCTGATCCACGACCCCGCGCCCCGCCGGCTGGCGACCAGCCCCTCCGACCGCAGTTGGTCCAGGGCCGCCGTGACCATCGTCCGGCTCACCGGGAGGGCGTCGGCCATCTCGCGTTCGGCGGGCAGGCGGGTGCCGGCGGGCAGCCGGCCGTCCAGGACGAGCATCCGGATCGCAGCCGCCAGGTCGGCGGAGCCCTGGCGCGCGCCGCGCCGTCGCCACTCGCCGAGCAGGCGAGCCAGTCGGAAGCCGGATATACGTCCACCTGGTGGGACGTCGTGGTTCATAAGGCCAATTATTGAGTTTTGGCTCTGGAACACAAGGCCAATCGCCACTGAAGATGGCCACATGCTCGCCGCACTCACCCAGGTCCCCGTCACCGTCGCACCCGTCCGCCGCCTTCCCCAGCTCTTCGCGGGGCTCTGGCTCTACGGCGCGAGCATGGCGCTCCAGATCCGCGCGACCCTCGGCCTGGACCCGTGGGACGTGCTGCACGAAGGCCTGACCACGCGCACCGGCCTGAGCTTCGGCACCATCACGATCATCGTCGGCGCCCTGGTCCTGCTCTGCTGGATCCCGCTCCGTCAGCGCCCCGGCGTCGGCACCGTCAGCAACGTCGTCCTGATCGGCGTCGCGGTCGACGTGACGCTCGCCCTCCTCCCCACCCCGGCCGACCTCCTGCCGCGCATCCTGTTCCTGGTCGGCGGCATCGTCCTGAACGGACTGGCCGCCGCCGTCTACATCGGAGCGCGGCTCGGCCCCGGCCCGCGCGACGGCCTCACCACCGGTTTCTGCGCGCGGACCGGGACCTCGCTGCGGCTGGTCCGGACCGTGGTCGAACTGACCGTGCTGGCCGGCGGCTGGCTGCTGGGCGGCACGATCGGCATCGGCACCGTCCTCTACGCCCTCGCCATCGGCCCGCTCACCCAGGCGTTCCTGCCGCTGGTCACCTGGGCGAGTTCGCGACCCGCTGCCGGATCTCGGGATAGCTGACCCCGCGCGCCTCCAACACCTCGGCCACGAGCCCCCGCCCGGACAGCAGCGCCAGCACCAGGTGCTCCTTGCCGAGCGTCCCGTGGCCGAGGTCGCGGGCTTCGACCAGGCTGCGCGTCAACACCTGCTTCGCCGCCGAGTTGAACGGCGGCCCGAACAGCCGCCGCCTGGCCGGCGGCGCACCGGCCAACGCGCCCTCGCCCAGCGACCGCTCGACCGACGCCACGATCTCGTCGACGTCGATCCCCAACCCCCGCAACGCCTGCGTGTCGGCGTCGGTCAGCCCGCCCTTGCGCCGCACCTCCCGCAAAGTGGCCTCGACCGCCTCCCGCGACACGTCGAACGACGCCAGCACCGGCGTGTCCAGCAACGCGAGCAGCAGGTGCTCCGGCCCGATCTCCCGCGCCGCCACGCGCTCGGCCTCCTCGACCGCGCCCCGCACCGCCTGGCGGGCCTCCCTGGTGAACCGTTCCGCGATCATCGCCTTCCCCCGTGCTTCTTGTGGACGGCCTGCCTGCTCACACCCAGCTCGGCCGCGATCTCCTGCCACGACCAGCCCCGGACGCGGGCATTGCGCACCTGGACCGCTTCGAGCTGCTCGCACAGCCTGCGCAACGCGCTGACCGCTCGCAGCCCCACCTTCGGGTCCTGGTCGCCCGCCGCCGAGGCGAGTTCCGTTGCCTCCGTCATGCCGTCAACTTTGGTTGACAACCGCGCACTTGTCAACCCAGGTTGACACTAAGCTCGAAGTCGATGCCCGAGATCACCACCGCCGAACGCGCCGGGGTGGGCCTGGACGGCAAGCCCAGGCCCACCGAGGACCGGATCGTCGTGCTGCCGAACGCCGTGGTCCTGCTGGACGGCGCGACCTCCCCGACACCCCGCGAACGGGACGGCGGCTGGCACTCCAGAGCCCTCGCGGACGAGCTGCGCAGCCTGCGCGGGGACCTCGCCGACGAACTCGCCCAGGCCATCGGCCGACTCGCCGCGAAGCACGGCCTCACCCCCGGCGACGCGCCGTCCAGCACGGTCGCGATGGTCCG
Organism: Actinosynnema sp. CS-041913; assembly: GCF_050942485.1. NCBI lineage: Bacteria > Bacillati > Actinomycetota > Actinomycetes > Pseudonocardiales > Pseudonocardiaceae > Actinosynnema > Actinosynnema sp. CS-041913. The sequence continues at coordinate 8,885,213 of NZ_CP192037.1, forward strand.
CTGGACCGACGACACCGTCGACGCCCTGGTGCTCGCGGACAGCCCCGTCGTGGTGTTCGGCGAACGCGCGGAAGTCCTCGCCGACGACCGCCTGCGCAACCTGCGCGGCAAGGTCGACCGGATCACCGACTGGCGCAACCGCGACGGCGGCTTCTGGGTCGCCGAGGCCGACCCGCGGGCCGCCCACCAGGCCGTGCGGCGGTCGTGGCGACGGGACGAGGTGCGCGCCGTCCTGATGGCCACCGACGGCGTGTCGTGCGGAGTGGACGACTACGGCCTGTTCGCCGATTGGCAGACCGTGTTGGACATCACATTCGCGAAAGGGCCCGAAGCGGTGCTGGACGCGATCCGGGAAGCCGAGGCGGCCGATCCGGAACGCGTCCGGTGGCGGCGGTCGAAAGTGCACGACGACCAGGCGCTCGCGGTGCTGCGATTCGTCCCCGAAAACGCCGGAAATCCGCGAGATCCCTGGTGAGCCCCGGAAGGGCCGCCGAATAGCGGAAACCCCACGCGATCGGATCGCGTGGGGTTTCCGCAGGTCTGGTGGCCAGGGGCGGGGTCGAACCGCCGACCTACCGCTTTTCAGGCGGTCGCTCGTACCAACTGAGCTACCTGGCCAGGTAGCGGCCCGGCCATGCAGCCGAACAGCCTTGCGACCCAGACGGGACTCGAACCCGCGACCTTCGCCGTGACAGGGCGACGCGCTAACCAACTGCGCCACTGGGCCTTGCTTTACTACGTGCCCCCAACGGGATTCGAACCCGCGCTACCGCCTTGAAAGGGCGGGGTCCTAGGCCGCTAGACGATGGGGACCAGGTTCCGCCAGCAGCCTCTTGGGCCACCTTCTTTCCCAGGCCCTCCACGCTGTCCGGTGGAAGCATCGTAAGCATAGGGCACGCACACCGGCTACTCCAAAACGGGGGTGGCACGAGCTGTTGACCTGCGATTCCGTCTCCGTTCGGTCGACCGGGTCAGGGCGGCTCCGGGTCGGCGAACATCCGGAACGCCGCGGCGCACCACTCGTCGGTGGCGACGCCGGGCAGCACGAGCCGCCACACCTCGCGCATCCGGTCCGGGTAGTCGGCGCAGCGGGAGGTCGCCGTGGAGATCAGGCGGGCGCCCAGGGCGGCGGCGGTCAACGTCCGCGCGGCGGCCTCCGGGTCCACCCCCGGCCGGAGCTGGCCCTCGTCGCGGGCCGCGAACAGCAGGTCGGCGAGCACCTTCTCCCAGCGCGGGTGCGAGCCGGCGAGTCCCGGGTAGCCGAGTTCGCGATCGGCGGCGATCCGCACCCCCGCGCGCAGCACGACGTCCCGGGAGAGCAGCACCACGGCCTCGTCGAACAGCCCGACCGCGGTCCGCAGCGGGTCGAGCCCCCGGTCCTGCCACGCGTGCGCCAGGCGCGGCCACGTGTCGTCCTGGACCTGCACGATCGCCGAGGCGAGCGCCTCCTTGGACATGAAGTGGAAGTAGAACGCGCCTTTGGTCACCCCGCTGCGGTCCAGGATGGCGCTCAGCGGCGCGCCCTCGTACCCGAAGCGGTCGAACTCCTCGGCCGCCGCGCGGAGGATCGCCTCACGGGTGGCCTGCGCGCGGTGCTGCGGCATCACGGCTCCGAGCTGGTGGGCGGTCGATGCGCCGCCCACCCTTCGCCCCCGGACGGCCCCGCGCAAGCACGGTGCCGCACCGATCACCCACGGCCGGCGACCCGCGTGTGATTGCCCTGAAAAAGACCGCTCGGTATGTTCCGAAGCGGCCCACCCGAGACGTGCTCCGGGGGGTGCACGTCTCGGGTGGGCCGCTCGTCCGGCGCGTTCTACCGTTGAACGGGTGGTGCTCCCCCGTCCTCGCCCGGTGACAACCCGAGCATGTCGAGCAGCAGCCGACAGTCCTCGGCACTGGTCGCGCCGCGCGCCACGGACAGCCGCGCGCGGTGGACCTGCTCATCCGATATCCGCGATGGTTCACCGGTCCGTTGCGCGGGCACCCCACCGCCCGGCCTGGACATGATGTCGTCCTGGTTCCACAGGAACTGACGTACTTCGAGAGACCCGCTCATGACGCCTCCCCGACTTGAGGTTGGCGCGAGGCTAAGCGAGCCTGTCGAACCGCCGCAGCCCCCCGCAGAGTGATTCCAAGGCAACGGAGTGTCACTTTCTGTGCAAACGACCTGGTGTCAAGCGGCTGTGATGTGCTTGGCGCGAACAACGAGAGGGTGGACCCATGACCAAGCCGGACCCCCGTCCGCAGCTCGACGAGACCCCGCCGACCGCCGACCCCGCCGACCCGGGGCCGACCAGCGCCGAACCGACCGCCGACCTCGAACCGACCGCTGACCTCGAACCGACCGACGCCGCTCAAGCCGAACCCACCGCCGACGTCGCCGATCCCGGGCCGACCGACCCCGACGCCGCCGAGACCGAGCAGGCCGCGAACCCCGACCCGACGCCGACCGCCGAGAGCGCCACGAGCATCCCCGAGCAGGCCGCGAGCCCTCCCGTCGACCCGCAGCTCCTGTTCGGCAGCATCTCGCTCGCCTCGATCGAGGCCGACATCGACGCGATGATGAACGACAAGATGACCCAGCTCGACGGCATGCTGGCGGGCCTGGAGGAGCTGGTCGTGCGCCTCGAAGGCGAGATCACCCAGCTCGAAACCCCGCCGGATGATAGCCCTACCCCCTAGGGGTATCCTGGACGGCACCAAGCCGACCGGAACGAGGGGCCCCATGTCCGTCACCACCACGTACACCGTCAACGGCATGACCTGCGGCCACTGCGTCAGCTCCGTCACTGAGGAGCTGACCGCCGTGGACGGCGTGACCAGCGTCGACGTGCGGCTCGACAGCGGCGCGGTCACCGTCACCAGCACCCGCGAGCTGTCCGCGGACGAGGTGAGCGCGGCCGTCACCGAAGCGGGCTACGAGCTGGTCGGCTGATGACCGCCGCCACGGAGACCTCCCGCCGCGTCGAGCTGGCCATCACCGGCATGACGTGCGCGTCGTGCGCCAACCGGATCGAGCGCAAGCTCAACAAGCTCGACGGCGTCACCGCCTCGGTCAACTACGCGACCGAGAAGGCCAGCGTCGAGTTCCCGGCCGGCACGACGGTCGCGGACCTGGTCTCCACGGTGGAGGCCGCCGGCTACGAGGCCAGCCCGGAGCGGCCCGCGGAGCACGACGCCGGCGAACTCGGGGAACGGGTCGCGATCGCGGCCTTCCTGGGCACGCCGGTCGTCGTCCTCAGCATGGTCCCGGCCTGGCAGTTCCCCGGCTGGCAGTGGTTCTCGCTGGCCTTGACCGGCGTGGTCGTCTGGGTCTGCGGGTGGCCGTTCCACAAGGCCGCCGCGGTCAACGCCCGGCACGGCGCGAGCACCATGGACACGCTGGTGTCGATGGGCGTGGTCGTCGCCTACCTGTGGTCGCTCTACGCGCTGGTGTTCGGCGAGGCCGGCGCGCTGGGCATGCGGCACGAGTTCAGCCTGGCGCCGCGCCCGTCGACCACCGGCGACAGCTACCTCGAAGTCGCGGTCGGCGTCACGGTGTTCCTGCTGCTCGGGCGGTGGCTGGAGGCCCGTTCCAAGCGCCGGGCGGGCGCCGCGCTGCGTGCCCTGCTGGAGCTGGGAGCCAAGGACGTCAACGTCGTCGAAAACGGCGTCGAGACCCGCGTCCCGATCAGCCGGCTCAGGGTGGGTCAACGGTTCGTCGTGCGTCCGGGTGAACGCATCGCCACGGATGGCCTAGTAGTAGAAGGCGCTTCGGCGGTGGACCGCTCGATGGTGACCGGTGAATCGGTGCCCGAGGAGGTCCGCGCGGGCGACGAGGTGGTCGGCGGCACGGTGAACGCGGGCGGCCGGCTCGTCGTCCAGGCCGCGAAGGTCGGGCCGGACACCCAGTTGGCCCGGATGGCGAAACTGGTCGAGCAGGCGCAGTCCGGCAAGGCGCGGGTGCAGCGGCTGGCCGACCGGATCTCGGCGGTGTTCGTGCCCGTCGTGCTGGCGATCGCCGTGCTCACCCTCGGCGGGTGGCTGCTGGCCGGTCGTCCGCTGGAGTTCGCGGTCACGGCGGCGGTCGCGGTGCTGGTCATCGCCTGCCCGTGCGCGTTGGGCCTGGCCACGCCGACGGCGCTGCTGGTCGGCACGGGCCGGGGCGCGCAGCTCGGCATCCTGGTGAAGGGCCCGGAGGTGCTGGAGTCGACCCGCCGGGTGGACACCGTCGTGCTGGACAAGACGGGCACCGTGACCACGGGCCGGCTGGAACTGGTCGACGTGATCCCGGCGGACGGCGTCACCCGCGAGGAGCTGCTGACCGTCGCCGGCGCGGTGGAGCAGGGCTCGGAGCACCCCATCGCGGCGGCCATCGTGCGCGGAGCGCGGACGGCGACCCCGAAGCTGCCCGACGTCACCGGCTTCGCCAACCGCGAGGGCCTGGGCGTCACGGCGACGCTGGACGGCAGGCAGGTGACCGCCGGGCGGCTGAGCCTGGTCGACCTGCCGGAACCGCTGCTCGCCCGAGCCGGGCAGGAACAGCGGAAGGGCCGCACGGTCGTCGCGGTGGCCGCCGACGGCCGGCCGCTCGGCCTGCTCTCCGTGACGGACAGCGTGAAGCCCACCAGCGCCCAGGCCGTCCGGGAGCTGCGGGCGCTCGGCCTGCGCCCGGTGCTGCTGACCGGCGACCACCAGGCCGTCGCCGAGGCGGTGGCGGCCGAGGTCGGGATCGACGAGGTGATCGCCGGGGTACTGCCCGCCGACAAGGTCGACGTGGTCCGGAAGCTCCAGGCCGAGGGCCGCGTGGTGGCGATGGTCGGCGACGGCGTGAACGACGCGCCCGCCCTCGCGGCGGCCGATCTGGGACTGGCCATGGGCACCGGCACGGACGTGGCGATCGAAGCGGGCGACCTGACCCTCGTGCGCGGCGACCTGAGGTCGGCGGCGGACGCCATCCGGCTGTCCCGGCGGACCCTGCGCACCATCAAGGGAAATCTTTTCTGGGCGTTCGCCTACAACGTGGCGGGTTTGCCACTCGCGGCGCTCGGATTGCTGAACCCCATGCTCGCGGGCGCGGCGATGGCGGGTTCCAGCCTCTTCGTGGTGACCAACAGCCTGCGCCTGCGCGGGTTCCGCACAACGACAAGCTGAAGATTTCGGGTCAACCCACTCCCCAGGCCCACGTGCACGTGCAACAATCCGAATTGCTGACACACCCCCGGTCAGCACCTGTGGAGATCCCCTCCGGCCCCCGCGTTCCTCCCCCTGGCGCGGGGGCCTCTCCATGCACGAGACTGTGACGCAGACCACAGTTTGGGCCGTTCCGCAACGCAACCGTTATCGTTGCGCGGTGCCTCTTGGATCCCTGGGTCGTTCGAAGTCCGGCCGGCATCGCCCACCCGCCAAAGAGCAGGAGGAAATCCTGCCCGACGAGGAGTTGACCTCGTACCTGGCGGCGCTGGCCCCCGAGTCGACGGACGCCGAGACGACCGCCGGCAACAGCTTCGGCAACGCGCAGGTCTACCAGCTCCGGCTCCAACTGATGGCGAACGAGCAGTTGAAGGAACTGGCCGCCGAGCGGCAGACCTCCCCGCAGGCGTTGGCCACGGAGTGGGTCATGCAGCGCCTGGAATGGGAAGCCCGCCAGCGCGGCTACTGACCCCGCTCGACCCACGCGAACGCGAGCCACCCGGCCGGCCGTACACCAACCGCCCAGCCTGACCGGCCGCGACCGCCACCTTCGGCCCGCAAGCAGGCAGCTCGGTCGACCACGACCGCCATCCCTTGGCCGCGAAGGCAGGCAGCTCAGGGGCCGACCGCCGCCCCTCAGCCCGCACCCGCCAACTCAGGCACGCGATCTACCGGCCCCACCAACGCGACAGGCCCCCGACCGGATCCCGGTCGGGGGCCTGCTGTCGTCACGAAGGGATGATCAGACCTTGCGCACGTTCTGGGCCTGCGGACCCTTGGTGCCCTGGCCGATCTCGAACTCGACCCGCTGGTTCTCCTCCAGGGTCCGGAATCCCTGACCCTGGATCTCCGAGTAGTGGACGAAGACGTCCGGCCCGCCGTTCTCCTGGGCGATGAAGCCGAAGCCCTTCTCGGAGTTGAACCACTTGACAGTGCCCAGTGCCATGTACCTGCCTCCATCGCAGGAAAGCTTGGGGTTGCACCATGCAACCCCGGCCGTCCCGGGGCGTTTCCCCCGCCGCCTCCAGCAGGGAGCGCACGCCCGCGTGTCGTTCCGCGAGCGTGAGACACGAACACAGAAACCACGGCCTGCGCAGGCGAGCGTATCGGTTGACCACGCGCAGCACTACCACTGAACCACAAGCGGATGAACAGCCGGCCGCACTACTTCTCGGTGACCTGCGGCGGGTCCGGCAAACGCACACCGGCCTGACCGATGTTGCGCTCCAACGACTTGCGCCATTCGCCGGAACCGACCATCCGCTCGATCGCCGCGCTCACCTCCACCCGGCCCTCGGCGTCGGACTTGGCCAGCCCCACGCCGTACCGCTCGGTGGTGAACGGCTCGCCCACCAGCTTCAGCAGCTCCGGGTTCTCCGCGACGTAGCCCGCGAGGATCACCTCGTCGGTCGTCACGGCGTCGACGTTGCCCGCCAGCAAGGCGATCACGCAGTCGGAGTACTGCCCGTACTCCACCAGTTCCACGCCCTGTGCGAACTCGGACTTCACCTTCTGCGCGGACGTCGACGCGGTCACCGAGCACAGCCTCTTGCCGTTCAGCGTCTGCGGGCCGGTGATGTCGTTCTCGGTGTAGCGGACCAGCACGCCTTGGCCGGTCTGGAAGTACGGTCCCGCGAAGGCGACCTGCTCCTTGCGCTTGTCGGTGATCGAGTAGGTGGCGACGACGAAGTCCACGTCCCCGTTGGCGATCAGCCTCTCCCGGTCGGCGGACCGGGCTTCCTTCCACGTGATGCCGGACTCGGGCACACCGAACTGCTGTGCCACGTACTTGGCCACGTCGACGTCGAAGCCGACGTACTTCCCGTCCAGTCGGCGCTGCGCCATGCCGGGCTGGTCGAACCGGATGCCGATGGTGAGGCCGCCGTCCTCGGCCTTGCCTGCGAGCGTGTCGTCGGCCGCGCCACCGCAGGCGGCGGCGAACGTGAGGGCTGCCACCACCGCGGTCGCGGGCAGCAGTCGTCGGAACAGCATTGGCTGCGAACCTCTCGGTGCTCGGGTATGCGGTGCGGATCGACGCACCAGGCATTCCTCATGCTAAGCACCGGCATCGACTTCCCTGATGCGACGAACGTCTCATCGGATCAATCTGCTAGACCGACCGGTCCACTAAACGGTGTGATGTCGAACGAACCCCTGCGGCAACAGGGAACGACGAGGCACGACGCCCAGCCCGAGCCGCCGGATCGCCCGGTTCACGTGCCCCTCCGGCACGCCCCAGCGGATCGGTGGGGGCACCAGCAGCACGGCGGCACGGACGGTGCGCACCATCGCCGTGGCGACCGGCTCGGGGTACGGGCGGTGGCCGTGGAGCGCGACCGCCCACGGGGGCAGCACCGAGTACGCGAGGTGGCCGAGCAGCGGCTCGTAGGCGTCCAGGCCGAGCTTCAGCACGCCGTTCACCGGCGGCCGGTGCAGGAACCGGTACACCACCTCGGAATCGGCGGTGCGCCGCAACTCCGGGAGCACCGCCGCGAAGTAGTCGGCCATCTCCCGAGCGCTGCCCGGCACCTCGTCCGCGTGCAGGCCGACGAGTTCGGCGGCGCGACGCTGCTCGTCGTAGTACCGGTCGACCTGGGCGTCGGTGAGCCGGTACCCGGCGCGGCGCACCACCGTGAGGAACGAGTGCACCTCGGCGCAGTGCACCCACCGCAGCAACTCGGGGTCGTCGATCCGGAAACGGCGCCCGCTCTCGTCCTGCGCCCGCAGCACCCGGTGCACGGACCGGACCTTGGCGGCGGCCTCGTGCACCTCCTCGGTGGTGCCGTAGCTGACCGTGCCGACGAAGTTCGCGGTGCGCCGCAACCGTCCCAGCGGATCGCGCCGGAAGTTCGAGTTCTGGATGATCGCCGCGACGGCCTTGGGGTGCAACGCCTGGAGGTAGAGACTCGCGATCCCCGCCACCCACATCGCCGGGTCGGCGTGCAACTGCCACGTCACCGTGCCCGGTCCCAGGATCCCCACATCCGCAGGCATAACCCGATCGTGTCACAACCGCGACGATCGGCCGAGGCCACGGCGACGCCGACCGTCCTGGGCGAGCTGTGATTCCATCCGACCGAACGTCGCGACCGGTAACGCCATTAGCCGGTGGAACGATTCCACGTGACCACCGGGATGTGCCTTCTGGAGCGAGATCGGGATGAGCAGGGTCAGCCGCGTCGCCTTCGCCGGAATGGCCGGAGCGCTGGCGTCCGGGGCTTTGCTGACCATGGTGATCACCGTCAACGAGCCACGTCCGGTGGACGTGCGGAGGGTGGACCTGGGCCCCGTGCAACCGGGCGTGCTCAGCGCCAGCCACACGACGACGATCATCGTCCGGCACTCCACGACAACAGTCGTGATGGCCCCACCCCCACCGGCCAGACCAGCCCCGGTCACCACGACGACCACCTCGTCCACCACCGAAGAGCCACCGCCCAGCTCGCAGCTCCCGTCCTCCCCACCCGCGACGTCGACGCCCTCATCAAGACCGAGCAGGCCCGGCAACTGCGACGACAACTACGTCACCGACGGCGTCTGCGTGCCGTGGCGTTTCCCACCGAGCGTGCGTGACATCTGCAGGTGGCTGCACGTCCACGGCGTGACCCACATCGAGGTACGCGGCCGAGACCGACACCGACTGGACCGCGACTTCGACGGCATCGCCTGCGAGCGCGACTAACGCCAAGAACGCCAAGAACGCCAAGAACGCCAAGAACGCCAAGAACGCCAAGAACGCCAAGAACGCCAAGAACGCCAAGAACGCCAAGAGGATGATCCCCCGTTCCGGCTTTCGGCTTCTACGCAGCTTGACGGCAGAAGAGCGACCACAACGCCACCGCCGGCCATCGCCCGCAGGTCTTGGACACAGCCGGGAACACTACGAAACGGGACCACATCACCGAAAAGCCCTGGAGCCGCCGGGTACGGCCGTCACCGCAACACGCCGCCCGCAACCGCCCCCTCGGCCACCCCAAGCCGCGCCACCACAACCCGCACCGCCCTCAACCATTCCGAGCCGCAGCACCCTCAGCCATCCGAGCCATCCGAGCCGCGCGCAGCCAACCGATCAAGCGCCCCACCCACCCGATCCGCCAACAACCCGACCGCACCCACCGCCCGACTCATCGGATCACCCTCAGCCCCACCCAACGCCCGACCCCGCAGATACCCGGCCTTGACCGCCTCCCACCGCCGAGCCTGCTCACCCGTCAACGTCCCCCGCAACTCGGCCAACTTCAACAAGTTGGCCTCAGCCCCCGAAGTCAACGTCTGAGCCTCACCGAGGTAGTGGTCATCGATCACCGCCGCCAACTCGGCATCGTTCATCACCGGCACCACCTTCTCGGCCAGCTTGTTCATGTTCCGGTAAGACCCCTGGAGCAGGAACGGCGGCTCGACCCGGGAATCCGCCGACTGCGCGGCGGAAGCGATGTAAGCCTGGTTGTTGGCCAACACCACCTCCTGGACGAGCAACAGCTTCCGCAACACACCGAGCACCTGCTCCAACTCCACCGACGAATACGGGTGGCTGAGCCGATCCGCCCGAACCTCCTCGCCCCGAGCCATCCGCACCAACAGCGGAATATCGCCTCTGTCCCGTGTGGACAGTGGAGCGAGCACGGCGTTCGAGGTGAGCGCATTCTCGATGTAGCTGAGGGCGAACAAGTCTTCCCGCCCCGACAACACGTCACCGAGATTCCACACGTCCGCCCGGTTGGCGAGCATGTCCGGGATGCGGAACCGCTGCCCCGACTCGGTGTAAGGATTGCCCGCCATGCACACGGCGAACCGCTTCCCGCGCAGGTCGTAGGTCCGCGTCCGCCCGTCCCACACGCCTTCCATCCGACGCTGGGCGTCACACAGGGAGATGAACTTCTGGAGCAGCTCCGGTGAGGTGTGCTGGATGTCGTCCAGGTAGAGCAGCACGTTGTTGCCGCTCTCCAGGGCGAACGAGATCTTCTCCACCTCCTGCCGAGCGGTCGCGTTCGGCGCGTCGGCCGGATCCACGCTCGTCACCGAGTGACCGAGCGAAGGTCCGTTGACCTTGACGAACACCAGGCCGAGCCGGTTCGCGACGTACTCCATCAGCGTCGTCTTGCCGTAGCCGGGCGGGGAGATGAGCAGCAGCAGGCCCAGTTGGTCGGTCCGCTTGGCATCGCCCGCCGCGCCGAGCTGCTTGGCCAGGTTGTCGCCGATCAACGGCAGGTAGACCTCGTCCAGCAACCGGTTGCGCACGAACGCGCTCATCACCTTCGGCTGGTACTCCTCCAGCCGGAGCCGCTGCTTCTCCTTCGCCACCAGGTCGTTGCGGCGCTTCTGGTACGCCCGGAACGCGGGCACCCGCTCCTCGCGGAACCGCCGCGTCCGGGCCAGCAGCTCGTCCAGCCGGATCTCCAGCTTCCGGTCCGTGATCCGGGGGTGCGTGCCCAGCAGACCGTCCACAGTGGTCTGAAGCTGGGCGGACGACTCGTGTCGGGGCAGGTCGCGGCACAGTTCGAGGGCGATCGCCTCGGGCAGGTCCGGTTCCGCGCGACCTGCCAGGAAGGCCTCGTACCAGCCGGTGACCAGCTCGCGGCGGTCGTCCGGGTCGGGAAGCGCGCGCAGGTCGTCCTCGAACTCCTTGCGGTTGCCCAGAGCCCGGTGGAACGCGTCCGTCAACGCCCGAGCGGCGGCGCTGGTGGCGAACCCGGACGGCGCGCTGCACAGCTCCTCGAACAAGTACTCACCCGCGAGCGGATCGCCCGCCCGCGAGGCGAGTTCCGAGCACAGCTCGTCGATCGCCCTGGTGTGTCCGAACATCGACCGCGCACGGCCGAGCGACGTGGCCCGGCGTTCCCACTGGGCCTTGGCATTCTCATCGGCCCGCGCCCAGAATAGCTGCGCGGCGGCCCGCGCGGACGGCGGGTACCGCAGCACGCCCGCGCCCGCGTGCAGGCGCAGCAACGCGTCGAGGATCTTCGCGGCGTCGTGGTCGTGCACACCGCGCTCGTAACCCTCGTCCAGCCGCGTTTCCGCGACCTGGCGGACCAGGTCGAGCAGGCGCCCGTCGGTCGCGGCGGCGTGCAGGCCGGCCAAAGGGTGTTCGGCGAGGATCGACGCGGCCAGGTGCTCGGCCCGGTACACCTCGGCTGTCTCGGACACCACCGACTGGTCCCAGAACGGCTTGGTGGCGGCGAACTCCGGGTCGTTGACCGGCGCGCGGAAGTCGGTGCCGGTGATGGCGAACGACATCCCGCCGTCCTTGGGCACCAGGGTCAGGTCCAGCGGCTGGGTGTTGACCGCGAACCGGTGCCGCCCCAGCCTGATCGTCTCGCCGTCGAACAGGTCGAGCCGGTCGCGCAGCGAGCGGCCCGCCTCCTGCCGGGCGGCGAGCACCCGGCCGGCCAGCTCCTCGGCCCGCACCTGGTCGCCGAGTTCCCGCAGCTCCTCGGCCACACCGCGGATCTTGACGACCATCGGGTCGGACGCGAAGTAGGTGTTGACCTCGTCCAGCGACCCGAGCGTCGCCACGCGGCGGGTGACGCCGGCCAGGATCCGGTCGGCCGACAGGGCGAGCCGGTCCGCGCGCCGGGCGCGGTCGTCCAGGAGAGCCTGCTTGCGCGACGAGAACGCCTCGTAGACGTCGGTCCGCTTGTCGCCCAACTGGGCCAGGAAGTCGTCGAACTCGCCGAAGCGGGACTCCAGGTTCTCCAGCCGGAGCAGCAGCCGGCCGAGCTGTTCGTCGCACCGCTGCGGCGTGTCGGCCACCGCGAGCGCACCGGTGACGGCCTGCCCGAGCAACGCGAACTCGGCGGCGAACTCGGCACGTCCTTCGGTGGCGAGGAGTTCGCGGCGACGGCCGTCGAGCGTGGCCCGCGCGCGGTTCAGCCCGCCCAGCACCTCGCCGATGCGTTCGAGGATCGAGGTGCGCACGGTGGCGTCCGCGATGTCGAGCGAGCCGACGACCTCGGTCAACACCTCCAAGCCCTGCTGGCGTTCGGCCAGCTCGTCGGTGACCGGCTGCGCTTCGGCGACCGTGCGGATCGCTTCCGCCTTGCCCACCAACGCTTCGACCTGCTCGTGGTAGCCGGTGAACGCGTCGTCCCGGCGCAGGTGCTCGACCGCGCGCTGGGCCGTGGAGCCGAGTTCGGCGTCCAGTTCCCCACTCAGCTCGTCGATGCGGCTCAGGTCGACGTACCGGAGTTCCTTGAGCGTGACCAGATGCCCTTGCGCGCCGCGGAGATCGGCCAGTTGGCGCACCCACGCGTCCGCGCTGACCGGCACCTCGCCCCGCGTGCGGCGGATCATCGACTCGATCCGCCCGCCCGCCTCGGCGAGTGCGGCCGACGCCTGGTCGGTCAGCGCCTGGACGGTCTCGAACTCGTCCAGCACCTGCTCGGCGGTGGCCCGGACCTCGGTCAACGGGGTGCGCAGGTCGCCCAGCCCGGACTCGCCCAGCCAGTGGTAGGCGTCGAAGACCCTGGTGCACGAGGCGATCAGGTCCTCGAACACCGGCACGGACGGCGCCATCTCGCCGACCATCCGGCTCACCGACAGGCAGTCCGAGATGCCGCGCACCAGATCGGCGTTGCCGACCCGCTCCAACGGCCCGGTGCCGACCGGCTGCGCGGCGGCGTAGGTGTCGGACAGGTACGGCGTCTGCCACACCTGCATCGGGTGCACGCGGGTCGGCTCGTCGTCGAGCGCGCGGAACACCACCAGCGTGCCGTCGTCGAACAGCGAGTACCCGTGGCACGGCAGCGGGTTCGCGACTTCCTTGCGGATCACGTTGTAGGGCAGCAGGAGCGAGCGGCCGTCGCGGCGGGCGTGGAAGACGTAGAGCACGTCCTCGCCGTTGGTGGAGCGGATGACCCGCTCGAACTCCAGCTCGTCCACCTCGGTGTCGAACGTCTTGCTGACGCCCGTGGCCAGGTAGTAGCCGCCGGGGAAGATCAGGCCCTGGTCCTCCGGGAGCCGTTGGCACGCCTGGCCGATGCCGTCCAGCCGCACCACGCTCTTGGTGCGGGTGTTGAACACCAGGTGCCGCCACGCGGTCTCCTTGTACGGGCGGATGCGCAGCAGGATCAGCGATCCGACCCGCGCGTACTGCACGTCCGCGTCGGCCAGCGCCTGCAACAGCTCGTCCACCGGCTCGCGGTAGATGCCCTCGCCGGTCTCGGTGTTGTTCTCGACCTTGATGGTGAGGTCGCCGCCGACGGTCTCCACGAAGACCTCGTCCTCGATGGAGATGTGCGGGTGACGGCCCAGCACGTGGTGCTCGCGCGCGGTCGGCGTCCACTCGAAGTCGTGCGACGGCGGGAAGACGTGGTCCCGTTCGCCCCGGTTGTCCAGGTACTTCACGGTCCCGTCGAGCCCGACCTGCCACCGCAGCACGCGGATGTCCTCGGTGCGCGCGCCGGTCTGGAACACCGCGAGCAGCTTGCCCTCGACCCGCCGCAACTGCACCAGCCGCGTGTCGCGGTAGTACCGGTACAGCTCGGCGAAATCGCGTTCGAACCGAGGATCACGCAGCAGGCCGGGCAGTTCGTCGTGGGCGTCCTCGAACCGGAACGCGTCGCCGTCCCGGCTGAAGCGGTGCAGCGAGAACACGTCGTCGACCGTGGTCTCCGGCTTGAGCCCGATGAACACGTTGTAGCCGAACAACATCAGCCCGGCCACCTGGACGACGTCGCGCGGCACGCAGTTGTTCCCGGTGCGGATGCGTTCGGTGCCGAGGAGGGTCAGCTCGGCGCTGCCGAACACCTCCAGCCGTTGCGCGTTGAGCGCTTCGGCCCGGCGGGCGAGCCCGGCCGCCTGGTCGGCGAGCCGGGCCTTGAGCACCTCGTAGGTGCCCGCGTCGAGCGTCGCGGTCACGACTGCCGTCACGACTGGGCGGCGAGCGCGGCCACCGGCCGTTCGGCGACCCCGAGGCGTTGCGCGGCGGCCAGCAGCTCACGCAGCTTGTCCTCGTCCGGCCCGCCCGAGTTGATCAGCTTGAGCAGCAGGGCGGACACGGTGAGGTTCTTCAGGTCGCCGGTGCCGAACGAGCCGAGGATGCGGCCGATGTCCTGGGTGAAGTCCGCCGAGCCGTTCAGCCACGGCGTGGCCAGGGACTGCGCGACCTCCGAGTGCTGCACGAACCCGTCGAGGCTCTTGCCGACCGAGATCGCGCCGACCAGGCGGTCGAAGAACATGCCGTCGCCGCCCACGATGTCGATGTCGGCCTTCTCCAGCCCCGTCGCGAGCACCTTGGCCTGCGCCTCGGCGACCTGCCGCTGCACGTCGATGCCGGCCAGCCGGACTTCCTTCTCGGCCTCCAGCCGGAGCCGGTACTCCTCGTGCTCGCGGGTCGCGCCGTCCAGCGCGGCCATGGCGTTCGCCTTGTCCGCCAGGCCTTCCGCCTCGCCCTTGAGCTTCTCGCGGATCGCCTCCGCGATCACCAGGGCCTTCTCCCGCTGCACGACGGCTTCCGCGCGGCCGACCTTCTCGATGGCGTCGGCGTCCCGTTCCCGCACCTGCACGTCGGCCAGGCCGGACGCGGCGGCGTCGGCCTGCTTGCCCTCGGCGAGCCGGATCATGGCGCGGGTGTCGAGTTCCGCGGCCTGCTGGCGGGCCTCGGCTAGCAGCAGTTCCTCGCGGGCCTTGAACTTCGCCGCCGCCTCGGCGGCCTCGGCCGCCTTGATGTCCTTGACCAGGTGCTCCTGCGCCTCGGCCTCGGCCTGGATGACGGTGGTCTGGCGCAGCCGCTCGGCCTCCTCCACCGCCCGCAGCCGCTTGATGTTCTCCTCCTGCTCCGCCACGGTCTTCTCCACCGCGATGCGCTCGCGGACGACCTCGGCGATGGCCCGCTTCTCGCCCTCCAGCTCCTTGTCGGCGGCGATGCGGGTGAGCTGGGTCTCCCGTTCGCGCCCGATGACCTCCAACTGGCGGTCCTTCTCGATGCGCTCGGTCTCGATGGCGATCACGCGCTCGCGGTTCTTCTCGGCCACCGCGATCTCGCGGTTCTTGTTCTCGTGCTGGATGCCTAGCTGCTCGTCGGTGCGGATGCCCGCGGTGTGGGCCTTGAGCCGCTCCTCCGCCTGCACCTTGGCGATCTCGGCTTCCTCGCGGGCGCGCATGGTCTCGACCTCGCGCTTCTGCTTGATCTCCGCGTCCGCCTGGCGGCGCTCCAGTTCGAGGATCGCCTCGCGGGCGTCCACGTTCTGGCGGGTGATCTCCTTCTCCTCGCCGCGCTGGTACTCGTTGGTGCGCACGTGCTCGATCGCGGTCAGCTCGGTGATCTTGCGGATGCCTTGCGCGTCCAGGATGTTCGACGGGTTGAGCTGCGCCATCGGCGTCTGCTCCAGGTAGTCGATGGCCGCGTCCTCCAGGCTGTAGCCGTTGAGGTCGGTGCCGATCACCTGGATGATCTGGTCGCGGAACTCGTTGCGCTTGGTGTAGAGGTCGACGAAGTCGAGCTGCTTGCCGACGGTCTTGAGCGCCTCGGAGAACTTGGCGCTGAACAGCTCCTGGAGGGTCGTCTCGTCGGAGGCGCGGGCGGTGCCGATCGCCTGCGCCACCTTGATGACGTCCTCGACGGTCTTGTTGACCCGCACGAAGAACGTGATGCGGATGTCGGCGCGGATGTTGTCCCGGCAGATCAGGCCCTCGGTGCCGGCGCGGCGGATCTCGATCGTCTTCACCGAGATGTCCATGATCTCGGCCCGGTGCAGCACCGGCAGCACGATCGCGCCGGTGAACGTCACGTCCACCTTGCGCACCTTGGAGATGATCAGCGCCTTGCCCTGCTCGATCTTGCGGAACAGGCGGCTGACCATGATCAGCAGCGCGATCAGGACGACGAGGCCGACGGCGACGAGAATGCCGAAGCCGGTGGTGATGACATCCATCAGTGCTCCCGCGACGGGTAGGTGGGGATCGGGGCGACCCAGAAGAACTCGCCGTCCTGGTCGTAGTCGAAGATCAGCGCGGTGACGCCGGCGGTCAGGTCGTCCTGGCCCGCCTGGCGGACCTGGACGATCGCCGACGAGCCGTCGGCGGCGGTGACCTCGGCCTGCCCGAAGTGCGCGGTGACGGTGCCGGTGCGGATCACGCAGACCCGGCCGACGAAGTCGCCGCGCGAGGCGGGCGCGAACGTGGGGTACAGGCGCCGCAACGGCATCACGGCCACCCGTGCGACGAGGTAGCCGACCACCAGCGACCCGGCGAGGATCACGACGTCGTACCCGTCGAGGAGGACGGAGGCGGACAGGCACCCGAACCACGCCACCGGCACGAGCAGCGAGACCAGCACGCCGGCCGGCACACCGCCCAGCCCGTAAGCGAGTTCGACACCGCCGTCGAAGTCCACGCCGAACGCCGCGAGAACCCAGAACAACACCACGGCGGCCAACAGGATGGTCAGGATGACGGTCGGAAAGGCGAGCGCGGCTGTGACGAACTCCCCCATGCACCCCCCTTTTCTTGGCGGGGACTGTAACCGCCCGATTGCGGTCACAGCAGGGAAATCACGGAACGCGTCGGTCCGACCACGGAACCAAACGAGCAGGCTCTGAGGCGCTCGTGTCACCGCAGCCGACGACGGCCCTCGCCCGGACTCCCGCTGTCACACCGGCCGGAGCATTCCCCGCAACACCGTCCGGATGGCCTCGGCGGGCGCGAAGTCGTCCTGGGGGTTGGCCAACTGGTTGGTCAGCAACCCGTCGATCACGGCCAACAGCAACCGGAGATCACGCACCGGGTCGGCCGAGCCCAGCGCGCCGATGAGCGGCGCCGCCCACTCCGCGATCCGCCGGTGGGCGTCCGCGATCCGCAGGCCCAGCTCGGGGCGGATGCTCGCCTCCACGAACACGGCGTGGCGGGCCAGCGTGATCACGCGCTCGTCGGCGAGTTCCCGCACCAGCCGCCCGACGACGGCCGCGAACGAGTCGGGGTCCGAGACGTCGCCGGCCAGCCGCCCCCACAGCTCGGTCTCCCGCTCCAGCAATCGGTCGACGATCCCGCCGACCAACGCGTCCCGCGTGCGGAAGTGGTTGGAGGCAGAGCCCTCCGGCAACCCGGCGGCGGCATCGACCGCCCGGTGCGTCAGGCCGCGGGGGCCGGCGGTGCCGAGCACCCGGATAGCCGCGTCGAGCACCTGCTGCCGCCTCGTCACGGAGCACGACACTACACCCGTAGTATTCGCGACTACATCTGTAGTACGGTCGAGGCATGAGAGCAGCAGTGATCGGCGGAGGGGTCGGCGGCCTGACCGCGGCCATCGGTCTGCGCAAGTCGGGCTGGGAGGTGACCGTCTACGAGCGTTCCGCGGCCCTGCCGACGACGGGCACCGGTCTGGGCATCTGGCGCAACGCCATCGAGGCCCTGGACGAACTCGGCTTGGCGGACGCGGCGCGCAGGGCGGGCCGCAAACAGCCGGACGGAAGCCTGCGCAAGCCGGACGGCAAGGTGATCGGCGCGCTCAGGGCGGACGTGCACCTGCTCACGCGGCCCGCCCTGCTGAACCTGCTGGCCGACGCCCTGCCGGCCGACACGATCCGGTTCGGCGCGGCCGTCACGTGGCAGGACTGCGACGAGGACCTGATCGTGGCGGCGGACGGCATCAACAGCGCGACGCGCCGTGCCCTGTTCGGGGTCGACGTCCGGCAGTCGGGGGCGATCGGCTGGCGCGGAACCGTGGACCTCGAAGTCGAGGCAGGCGGCGAGACCTGGGGGAAGGGCGTGAAGTTCGGCCTGACCCCGCAGGCGGACGGCCGCACCAACTGGTACGCGATGACCGGCCCGGACGCGGACCTGCAAAGCGTGTTCGAAGGCTGGCACGACCCGATCCCACAGGTATTGGCGCAGTCGAAGGACGTCCTCCGCCATTCCCTGGACTACCTGCCCGCGCTGCGCAGCTACTACCAGGGCCGAACGGTACTGCTCGGAGACGCGGCCCACGCCATGACCCCGGACTTGGGCCAAGGCGCCTGCCAGGCGATCATCGACGCGGTAACCCTGGCGAAATTCCTGAAGACCCACAACGTCCAAGAGGGCTTGCACAACTACGACAAAACCCGCCGCCGCACAACCCAACGCATGACGAAACAGTCCCTCACCCTGAACCGCTTGGCAAGGCTGCGCCATTTCACCGGCATTCGTGACACGGCACTCAAAGCAGCCTTGGCACTGGCCCCGAAACCCCGCGAATCGTGGAGCGCCGACCTGGAACCGGACGAACTGGCAGGCTAGCTCTGCGGCAACTTGACGGACCGCCGCGAACGCGGAGCGGAAGGCGGCGGCACCATCGGCCCGATATCCCCGTCAGGGGCGGTATCGAGATCGACGATCACCGGCGCGTGATCACTGGGCCCGGTGCCTTTGCGGGCGTGCCGGTCCACCCAGGCGGCACGAACGCGGCCGGCCACCGGCGTCGAGGCCAGGACCAGGTCGATCCGCATACCGAGGTCCTGGTGGAACATACCGGCCCGGTAATCCCAGTACGTGAAAACCCGCTCCTCGGGCCACCGGTCGCGGACGACGTCCTTCAGCCCGAGAGCCTGCAACCCGGCCAACGCTTCCCGTTCAGGCGGGGTCACATGCGTATGCCCGGCGTAAGCGGCCGGATCGAACACATCGGCATCCGAGGGAGCGATATTGACGTCCCCGCACACCACCAACTGCTCGGCCTCACCGGCGAGAACGTCCCGCAAGGCGGCCAACCACGCCAACTTGTAGCGATAATGATCGGACTCAGGCGCACGTCCGTTGGGAACGTAAACGGAATAGACCCGAACCCCACCACAAGTAGCCGCGACAGCCCGCGCCTCGGGATGCGGAAACCCAGGCCCACCGGCCACCCCGGTCACCACATCGTCCAACCCGACCTTGGACAGAATGGCCACCCCGTTCCACCGGCCCTCGCCGTGGACAGCGGCCTGATAACCACGGTCGGCCAACGGCGCGGAGAGCAGTTCGACAAAGGCGTCATCAGCCAACTTGGTCTCCTGCAGACAAACCACATCAGGAGCCCGCTGATCCAACCAGGGCAACAACCGAGGCAACCGCTGCTTCACCGAGTTGACGTTCCAAGTAGCCACCCGCACCACCCCAAGGTAGCCCCACCCACCATCCGGCACACCACACAACCCCGCCGGCCCGGCCGACCACCGCACACCCGCCACGGCCCCGACCACCCAGCCACACCTCACTGACCAGCACGGCAGCCAGAGATCCCACCACCTTGCCCGCAACGGCCCACGCCCTCGGTAGGCTGTACCGCGAGGGCTGCTAGCTCAATTGGCAGAGCAGGAGACTTTTAATCTTCGGGTTCAGGGTTCGAGTCCCTGGCGGCCCACCAAAACCCCAGGTCAGCGTCCTGGGGTGGCAGTGTTTCAAGATCGAAGCCCCCACTTACCCCCGACTTACGGCCGATCGTCGCTGATGGCCGCGCCGAGCGCGTCGGCTCCCGCACGATCCGGTGAACGCCGAGCCATGTAGACGTCCTGGGTCATCGAGGGCCGGGAGTGCCCGAGGATGTCCGCGATCTGCCGGGCGGTCAGGCCCGCCTCGTCCAGCAGCGTCGCGACCGTCCGCCGGAAGGTCCGGAAGGTCACCCACTCGTAGCCCGCACGCTCGAGGAACGGCTTCCAGGCACGGTTACGGATGTCGGTCACCTCGCGCATGTTGCCGGGTCGAGCTGGGGAAGATCGGACCATCCGCGTCAGACGCCTTCGATCGCCGTCCTACCAGCATCGCCACGCACCAGTCGGGCAGCGGGATAAGCGATCTCGGCGCTGAGCCGGTCGAGGTGGCCGAGCAGGAAGTCCTTGTCATCGGAGTCGATCGGAGCCGATTCGATGCGCGGCTCCACCCGCTCCAGCAGCTCCTGTTCCGGCAGCTCGAACGACTCGGGACGGGGGAGTGCGTGGAGCCGGCGCAGCAACGCGGCCAACGTCCCAGGTCGCCAGGCCCACCGGTCCGGCCCTCGATGAACGACCAGAACGTCACCGGGTAGCCACCATCAACGAGGATCGGCTGCGGCAGATCAGTGGTTCGGCACTCGGGAAGTCGTTGCGCCCCAACCATCGGGCGATGTTCACTTCCTTGACCGCGTCGTCCCAATGAGCCACGCCACGGGCGATCCGAACGACCGTTCCGGTTCCGTTCAACCGGAAGATGGCGTTCTCACCCAAGCGAAGCAGTTGCGGGTCAGTGCACACCACTTGGGCGGCAACGCAGGCACGAGCCAACACCGCCCGCGCCGTCTGCTCATCAAACCGTGCCGTCACGCCTTCGGCCCTCCCTGCTGGGCCGTGCTGTCGATCATTTCACGCATCACGGTCCGCTTCTTGTGGAGCACACTTGCTCGGCTCCATCGGCAGTGACTCCGAAAGCCACAAGAGGCGTGCCTTCGCGCCATCGTCATCGAAGTGGCGCAGGACGTCCTCCGGTCGTACGGTCTGCACCCGGAGCGAGCCGTCACAGGAGATGACTTCCGTGTGGTCTTCGAAGGCCATGCCATACGCGGCGACGTGCGCGTCATGGCGTTCGCCGTACTCCAGGCCCACGGCGAACAGCCGCGAAGCGTCGTCTTCGGCCAGGCCCCGGAGGAACGCCGCGAACCCCGGTTCGTCCCACAGTGGTTCCGTGGCGATGTGGTCGCTCATGCTGCGGTCGTCTCCACGCCGGTCACGATCTCGGCGAACTCGTCCGCCTTGAGCAGTGCGCCTGAGGTTTGCCAGGGCGAGACCAGCCACGTGACCGTCATGTCGGCGGCGGTGGTCGGCGGAAGTGGGAACAGCGAGCCGTCACTGAAGTGTCGGACTTCGTCCCGGTCAAATCCGGCTGGGAACGGTGGCCGAACGATGAACAGCGCAATCGGCAACCACCAGGGATCTGTAGCCATATCGAATCGCACCTCGCCTCGCAGCCAACGAGCCCGCTAAGATTCCGTATTCCATTCCACTCAATCCGGGCAGGCGGGCTCTGGAAAGAGCGCAGCGGAGGCACGAGCGCCGCATGTTCTTCTCACCGGTATGCTTGACCTGCGATAAGGCGTTCCGCCACGTACGGCAAGCCACGCCAGGAGGTCACCCGATGGCAGTACGGCGAACTGGACTGGCCAACACTCGGAAAGCGTCCGGCTTCACCCAAGAGTCTTTTGCCGAAGCTGCCCATGTGGAGCGTTCAACGGTGGCGCGCTGGGAAGCCGGCACCAGCGAACCGTTGCCGTATCAGCGGCCGAAGCTGGCCAGGCTGCTGCGGGTGTCCCTGGATCGGCTTGACGAACTGCTCGCAGCAGGTACCTCGAATCAGGCCACGCCGGATGATCGTCTCGCTCGCTCTCTGCGGCATCCGGCCACCGTCGACTTGGTTGCCGTTGCCGAACTGCAACAGCACGTCCGCGAACTCGATGAGCGGTACGACCGAGCGCCGTCGACTTCCCTGCTGGCGGAGACAGGTCAAGCCCTTGGCCGCATCACGTTCCTGTCGGCCCACGCGGAGGCGCATCACGTCAGGCGGGAGCTGAGCACGGTCGAGGCCGAGTGCGCCATCCTCATGGGTCAACTCGTCTGGGACGCCTCACAACGCCGAGACCACCGCTCAGCACAGCAGTACTTCGACCAGGCCCGTACGGCTGCCCGGCGGGTCCGGGACTCCACGGTCGAAGGGCTGGCTCTGCTCCGCAGCAGCTTTGTCGCGCTCTACGGCCGGAAGGACCCGAAAACCGGCTTGGCGCTGACGATGCAGGCAGCCGACAGAACCACGCAGACAAGCCACGTGCTCACCGGTCTCGCCACGCTCCACGCGGCCGAGGCGCACGCCATGATGGGCCACGAGGCCGACTGTGAACGGGCGCTCGGAGAGGCTGGCCGCCGATTCGGTCAGATCGACAACGACGACGTCGCGTTCGAACTCTTCTCCCCGACACAGCACGGCCGGCTCGCCGGATCGTGCTACCTGTTCCTTGGCCAGGCAGGGAAGGCCGAAACGATCCTCGAAGCCACCGCCGTCCAACTGCGGAACCGTTCGAAGTCCGAAGCGATCGTGCTCGGCAACCTCAGCCTGGCCCGACTCAGGCAGGGGAAGGTGGACGAGGCAACAGGCACGTTGCACAAGGCGATGGACGTGATCGAACTGACCTGGGGCGGCGGCGGACTCAACATCATGTTCGACACCTGCCGCGAAATGCAGCCGTGGCGGCAACAGGCCGACGTGCAGGATGTCTACGACCGGATGATGTCCCTGATGGCAGCTCGATAGGAGGCCGCGAGGTGGCGGATGTCGACCAGGCCAAGCAGACAGCCCGCGAGCGTGTCTGGGCGCTGCTGGAACACGAACAAGCCGTTCCACCTGGTGTGCACGGCCGCATCCCGTCGTTCTTCGGTGCAGAAGAAACCGCCGACAGGCTTGCCGGACTGCCGGAGTGGCAGAAGGCCCAGGTGGTCAAGGTGGTGCCGGACACGGCCCAGCAACCCGTACGCGCCCGAGCCTTGCGCGAAGGCAAGACCGTCTACATGGCCGTGCCAAAGCTGGCCCACGAGCAACCGTTCCTCCTGCTCGACCCGGCCAAGCTCGACGTGTCACCTGACGAGGCGGCCGACCGACACACCGCCACCCGGATCGGCAAGCCGACCGACGTCGACGCCATGCAGGCCGTCGACCTGATCGTGTGCGGCAGCGTGGCCGTGAACCGCCACGGCGTACGACTCGGCAAGGGCGCCGGCTACTCCGACATCGAAATGGCCCTGCTCCAAGAAGCCGGACTCATCGGCCCGCAGACCACCATCGTGACAACGGTCCACTCGCTCCAGGTCGTAGACGACGGGCTCCCCGAAACCCGCCACGACTTCAGCGTGGACCTCATCGTCACCCCGGAAGCCGTCATCCGCTGCCCGGAACCACAACGCCCGCAGGGCCTCCACTGGGAAGACCTTCCACCAGAGAAGATCGCCGCAATCCCAGCGCTGACGGCGCGACATCGACCGGTGCACGGGTAGGCACCCGACTCACTAACCTTTAGCCCTCAGAGCGATGCTGACTGCCTGGCGCGCCCAATCAGCGTGTTCACAGTTTCTTCTCTTCGTCAAGGCGGCCCCCTACGGGGGCCGCTGGCCGTTCGTGCCTGTTCAGGCTGTTGCGGGCAGGCTCCGGCGATGTCCTCGGTCGCGCCAACGTGGGCCTGGCGGCCCACGGGCGCGACACGCGAGGCACCGAAGCCCGCCCGCAACACCCAGAGGCCACGGCCAACGGCCCCCGCAGGGGACCGCGAGGTAGGACTTGTTCGCTTGTGCTGCGGAGGTGCTTCCGACGTTCCAGGCTTGGGACGAGCGCCGAGGTGTCGAGTTGGTCGGCTGGTCTTGGCGCTCGGCTGCCGCACCTGTGGACAGCTCGACGCCTAGACGGCATCGACCAGCCCACAGCCTTGCCAACGGATGTTCCTGGCCAGTCGGGCTAAGCGTCTTCAGGTGGATTAACCGCGTAAGCAAAGGTGCGTTCGTCGTCGAACGGTGAACGTTCCATTGAACCCTCGTAGCGGTGATGGCGGGAATCGGCGACGACTTGTACTTTGAACTCCGTCCACTCGCCGACATCATCCTCGCTAATCGTGTAATCGAACCTTACCGAATCGCCCACTGCGACGTCTTGGATATCGTAGAGCGGAGTGCCGACTTTCGAGCGGGTAACGATTCGCCATGTTACCGGTTTACCTCTACCGTGGTGTGCCGAGCCGGCGAACCTGAGTACATCCCCAACCTCTAGGCGTACGACCGAAATGCGAGGTCCCATGGTACGTTCACGGTCGGTCAATCCCTCCCTTCCGAAATTGTCCTTGATGCTTTCGATCAGCGGATAGAAGGTTGCAGATTTGTTAACATTGCTGCGATAGAGTGCCACCTGGTTGCGAAGCATTCCCGCAATGCCCGATATGAGGTCGCGCTCGAAAAGGACTAGATCGCGACTATGTGCAACACTGTTGCGCACATCCTCAATTACACCAAAGAAGGCTTCAGTGCGCTTCTTATCGTCAAAAATCGGATTGAAACTCTGCCAGTTGTTTAGGATCAAGTTTGTCAAATGGTAGGTCTCGGTGAACTCGAGCAGATCGCTCGAGGTTACTGCGCCATCTCGTCGCTTGGATTCTTCCTTGAGTCGTTCGGTAAGCTTGACGCGGTCTGGAGCCCCTTTCGACTCTAGCCAGGCATCACCGAGTGCTTGCCGAATCGCTAGTCTCAACGCGGTCTCGATCGACCGAAGTGCATCACTAGGCTCCACCGGAATATTTTAACTCATGTAGTGACCTAATCAACAGGAAACAGGAACTTGCTTAGTGTTCGCCACCCATCCGGTGGGAGCGAGCAGCCGGTGGGCTGCCTGTTTAACTCACAGCGGTGATCGGACTGAGGAAAACAGTTCCTAGTGTGGGGACGGTGCTAACGAACCGACTGCGAAATCAACGATCGACTCTTGAATAGATTGCATCGAACAGATTGGCTATTTGCGTGGATACAGGTATAGCACCAGTGCTATTGCACCGAGGATGTTAGCCGGGAGGCCCAAAGTATCCGATATCGCCTCAAACCACTCCCTATTCCCTACGTAAAGCGCGATAGACAGTGAAATGAGCAGCCCTGTTCCTACTACGGCAGATGCCTGGCCGGGGGAGTAGGTAGGGCCGCGACCAGGATCCTCAGCCCGAATGGAGGACTCAGCTTCTACGGCTAGTGCCAGCTCAATCTCTACCGAAAGTTCGTCTCCGGTGTAGTTGTCACATTCTGTTATCTCGAGACCGGGTATGATTATGTCGCTATCTTGCTGCGCCAACAAGTCGGCAGACTCTCGAATAGCAGCAACCGCAGTTAGAAATGTTTGAGTTTGTTGCAGTATCGAGTCTTGGTAAATGCTGACGGCCTGGACCGCAGGCAGTAACGTGCTGGCCATGGAGTCGCGAATGGCGTCGATGCCCGGAAAGGTGGTCGGCAACGTATCGGCGATTGAGTTGCGATAGAGGTTGATAGCCTTGATCATGGGTAACATCATGTTGACGGTAGTGTCGCGATAGAGGTCGATAGTCCGGAATAGGGGCAACATCGCGTCGGCGATTGAGTCGTGAATGGCGTCGATGGCCCGGAACGTGGGCAGCCATGTGTTAGCGGTTGAGTCGCGGATAGCGTCGATGTCTGAGAACGTGGGCAACATCGTATCGGCGATCGCAGAATCTATGTCGTCCGAATCGTTGTCCGACTGTGACGTGGTCAAGCGCCCATCGTCAACGTCTTGCTCAGGCGTGGCTGAGTTATCCTCGCCCATCTCGTCAGCATTTGCTAGCGCGTCTTGGGCCTCATGTAGAAGCCCGGTCTCGCCGGGTTCGTCAGGGCTCCCTTCGCCCTGATCGCTACCGTCTGAAGTCGATGACTTATGCGGCACCTGGGGAGTGTACATAAGAGCTAAGACCTACGATGTGGAGGTTCCTTGAAGTCGATCACCCTGTTGATGGCTGGCCAACCCACAGGCTGACCTTCCGAGCGGGGTTCGAGCCGGTGGCCAAGGGTAGACCACAGATGGCAGCCGCCGACCTTCTGTGCTCGTGTGCAACCTACGCTGATCTCGCCGTCAACAGTCCGGGACGAAGACGTTCAAGAGTGCTGGTCCTGGTTCGGAGCCTGGCGCTGCGGTAGGGCCTGTGGGGTCCGAGCAGCGCGAGATCAACGCTGTACCCTACCTGCACAAATGACCAAGGATGCTGATCGATAACTGTCCACTGTGACGAATTGAATGGTACGTCCATACAGGTGGCAAGTCACATGGAAGACTTGCGATAACTAATGGCATAAATCATTCGAGAATCTGCGAGTTGAAGGCTTGGCTCGTAAGTCTGTGGACCTGCTGATTCGTGCCAGGGTGGGTTGTCGGTGTGGGCCGTTAGATTGGGTAGTGCTGGTAGGGGCTTTCGGATTGGGAGGCAGCGGGTGGGTTGGGTCTCTACACTGCGCAGGCTGAGGGCTTGTTGAGCCCTGACAGGGTGTACTCGCGTGTCGAGGCGCGACTGCGGCCGAAGGACTGTCCGATCCCCGCACTGCCGGGGGTCTACGCGTGGTTCTTCGATGAAGTGCCTCCGGGCGTGCCCACGGCTGGGGGTGCCGCGTGGTCGAGGCCGGGACGTTGCTCTATGTCGGCATCGCGCCCAAGGCACCGCCGGCAAACGGCGGGCGGCCCAGCCGACAGGGGCTGCGTTCACGGGTGCGCTACCACTTCAGCGGCAACGCCGCTGGTTCGACTCTGCGGTTGACGCTGGGTTGCCACCTGACCGAACGGTTGGGGATCGAGCTTCGCCGGGTGGGCACCACCGGCGATCGGCTGACCTTCACCAAGGCTGGCGAGGCCAAGCTGAGCGAGTGGATGGACGGGCACGCCCGAGTGGCGTTCGTGGTCGAGGACGAGCCTTGGGCGCTTGAGCGCCACCTCATCACCAACGAGGTGCTGCCGTTGAACTTGGAGCACAACGGCCACAGCGCGTACCACCAGACGTTGATAGCGCTTCGCGCCCAATGTCGAGCTGCGGCACGTGCCCTTCCGGTCACTGCCTAGCCGAACCTCGACCCGAGCAGCGGCGCTCACGGAACATGCACGGAACGATGTTCTCATCGCCTAGCTCAAACCTGCCACTAGCAGCGCAAACGGTTAGCGCCGCAACGCTGCACCATGGAGCTTCGAAGTCGGCCGATCCAAGATCATGTCCCCGACTTACCCCCCACAAACGACGGCAAGCGACCACATCGTGCGATCCGGAATGGTCATTCACGTCCGCAAACATTGCAGCTAGCGGTATCCATCGGCAGACAACGGCATTGAACGTCCGGGCAAGATTCACGATCTTCGGGTTCAGGGTTCGAGTCCCTGGCGGCCCACCAAAGCCCCAGGTCCCGGACCTGGGGCGGCAGTGCCTCAAGGTCAAACCTCACTTGCGGCCGATCGCCGTCAGACTCCTGATCCCGCCCTTCGGCCCGGTCGGAGAAGGCCGCTTCAGCGGCTCGGCGGTCGACCGACCCCGAAGAATCCCGACCTCCCAGTGCCGAGTTGCCCGAAGGTCCTGAGTTCGCCGCCGAACCACGGCCCGCACGTTCCGCGCCCATAACCTCGGGTGGCAGCTACCTGCGACAAACGAGGGAACCACGATGACGACGAACGGCTCAGCGGCGGCACGCGAGTTGGCGGCTCAGGTCGACCCGGACCGGGTGCTGGTCTCCGGTCCGGCCTACGAGGACGCCTGCCGGATCTGGAACGGTGCGGTGGACCACCGGCCGGCGCTGATCGTCCAGGCGCGGACCGTGGCCGAGGTGCAGGCGGCGGTCCGCGCGGCGCGTAAGCACGACCTGCCGCTGTCCGTGCGCGGCGGCGGCCATGACTGGGCTGGGCGGGCGCTGCGGTCCGGGGGACTGGTCATCGATCTGACCCGGATGCGGCACGTCGAGGTGGACGGGGCGGAGCGGATCGCCACGGTCGCCGGCGGTGCCACCGCCGGCGACGTGATCGCGGGCGCAGCACCGCACGGGCTGGTCGCGGCCACCGGCACGGTCGGTGGTGTCGGCTTGGCCGGGCTGACCCTCGCCGGCGGCTACGGTCCGCTCAACGGCCGGTTCGGTCTCGCCCTGGACAACCTGCTCGGCGCCGACCTCGTGCTCGCCGACGGGCGGCTGGTCACCACCGACGCCACCCACGAGCCCGAGCTGTACTGGGCGATCCGCGGCGGTGGCGGCAACTTCGGCGTCGTGACCTCCATGCGGGTTCGGCTGCACCCGGTTCCGCAACTGCTGGCCGGGCTGATCCTGTTCCCCTGGGACCAGGCGCCCGACGTGTGGCGCGGACTGGGCGAGGTGCTCGCCGGCGCGCCTGACGAACTGACCGTCCAGAGTGGAGTCGTCTCCGGTCCGGATGGCAGCCCGGTCATGTTCCTCTCCCCGGCGTGGAGCGGGGAGGACCTGCGCACCGGGGAGAAGGCCATCGACGAGTTGCAGCGGCTCGGCACCGCGGTGCTGTCCCAGGTCGCCCCCATGACCTACGGCGAGATGCTCGGCCTTTTCGACAGCCACGTCGTCTCCGGACGCCACTACGCCATCCGCACCCGCACGGTGGCCGGCTACACCCCCGACGTCGTCGCCGCACTCGTTGACGGAGTCTCGACCCGGACGTCGCCGAACGCCGGGATCGCCCTCCACCACGCCCACGGCGCCACCACCCGCGTCGCCGCCGAGGCCACCGCGTTCGGCCTCCGCCGCGACCACTTCGTCGTAGAGATCATCAGCGGCTGGGAACCCGACAGCGATGCCACCGCGCACCAGGCGTGGACCGACAACCTCTCGGCCGCCCTGGCTCCCCACGCGCTCCCTGGCGGTTACGCCAACCTGCTCGGCCCCGACGACCACGACCAGATCACCCACGCCTACGGCCAGAACGCCACCCGGCTGCTCGCCGCCAAGGCCCACTTCGACCCGAACGGGATCTTCTCCGCCACGCCGCTGCCTGACCGGCCCTGATGCGCGAGCACGGGCGCGGGCACGGCGGTGGTGACCACCTCTGCCGGGGAACGGTGTCCTGACCCGCCACCCGAGCGGCCAGGACCGCTCGGGTGGCGGGCGTCACCGAGGCGTAAGGAAGGCGGCAGGATCGGGATCGCAGGTGTCAGGGAGGCATCCACGGCCCGCTCACGTGAGCGGTGTCGGGGGTGTGCTGGGCGGCATGACGTTGATGGAGTTGTTGCCCTCGTTGACTCATTCGCTTCCGCCGAGGACTGACCCGAAGCTCTGGCCGGACGTGTCCGATCGGCAGCTCGCCTGGATCGCCGCCACGTTCGGCACGCCCACCTACGTGCTGGACGAGAACACCGTCCGCGACCAGTGCCGCCGGTTCCGGCAAGCCCTGCCGCACGCCCGGATCGCCTACGCGAGCAAGGCCCTCACCTGCCGGGCCGTCCTGCGGTGGGTGCAGGAGGAAGGGCTGTCACTGGACGTCTGCTCCGCCGGCGAACTCGCCGTGGCCAGGTCGATCGGGTTCCCCGCCGAACGGATCCTGTTGCACGGCAACGCCAAGGCGCCCGAAGACCTGAAGGCCGCCCAGTCCTACGGGGTGGGGCGGGTCGTGGTCGACTCGCTGCACGAACTCGACCTGCTCACCGACCAGAAGGTCCTGCTCCGCGTCACGCCCGGCATCGCGGCCGACACCCACCCCGCGCTCGCGACCGGCGACAACGGGCAGAAGTTCGGGCTCGGCGAAGCCGACCTGGAGGAAGCCGTCGCACGGATCGGTGCGCGGCCCGATCTGACGCTCGAAGGACTGCACTGCCACATCGGTTCGCAGATACGGCACGTCGCCACCTACGAACAGGCCGCACGCCGGATGGTCGCGTTGATCGCCCGTATACGGACACCGATCCGCGAACTGGACCTCGGCGGAGGCTTCGGCGTGCCGTATACGAGCGATGAACCGGACTTCGACCTCACGGGCTACGTCGACCGCATCACGCGCGCGATCGGGTACGAGTGCGCCCGGCACCGCATCCCCGTGCCGGAGTTGACCATCGAGCCAGGCCGCGCGATCGTCGCCCGCGCCGGGATCACCCTCTACCGGGTGATAAGCGTCAAACACCCGTTCGTGGCGGTCGACGGCGGCATGAGCGACAACGCCCGGCCTGCTCTCTACCAGGCCCGATACCAGCCCCGGCTGCTCCGCGGCGGGCCGACCGCGCCCATGACGCTGGTCGGCAGGCACTGCGAGGCAGGCGACGTGCTGGCCACCGACATCCCGCTGCCGAGGGACGTTCACCCGGGTGACGTGGTCGCCGTCCCGGTGACCGGCGCCTACCACCACTCGCTCGCCTCGAACTACAACCAGGTGGGCCGCCCCGCGCTCATCGGTGTGCGGAACGGCCTCACCAAGGTCCTGGTTCGAGCCGAGACGGAGGAAGACCTGCTCCGCCGGGACGTCGGCTGAGCTAGGACGCTCCGGTCCCGCGGACGGTGTCCGCCAGGGAACGCCGCGACGCTGGCGCGCCCTCCTCCGCCCGTGCAGAAGAAGGAACGCCTACACCTCCACGCGCACCGGGCCGTGACTTCCGAGACGGCGGTCCACCTGGGCGCCGCAGTTACCCTGTGAAGCGTGGCAACCGCAACCCCATCGCTGAAAGTCGGCCCGTACGTGGTCGATCCCGCCGTGGTGCTCGCACCCATGGCCGGCATCACCAACGTGGCCTTCAGGCAGCTCTGCCGCGAGTTCGGAAGCCCCACGTCGCTCTACGTGTGCGAGATGATCACCGCCCGCGCCATCGTCGAACGCGACGCCAAGACGATGGAAATGATCACCTTCGGTGAGGACGAGCACCCGCGCTCGATGCAGCTCTACGGCGTCGA
The DNA here is from genome assembly GCF_050942485.1 of Actinosynnema sp. CS-041913. Classification (NCBI taxonomy): domain Bacteria; kingdom Bacillati; phylum Actinomycetota; class Actinomycetes; order Pseudonocardiales; family Pseudonocardiaceae; genus Actinosynnema; species Actinosynnema sp. CS-041913. The sequence goes on from NZ_CP192037.1 coordinate 8,915,752, forward strand.
CCCGAAATCCGTGGCCGACGCCACCAAGATCATCGTGGACGAGGACCGCGCCGACCACGTCGACATGAACTTCGGCTGCCCCGTACCCAAGGTGACGCGCAAGGGCGGCGGAGCGGCCCTGCCCTACAAGCGGCGGCTGTTCCGGCAGATCGTGCGCGCCGCCGTCCGGGCCGCCGAGCCCGCCGGGGTGCCGGTGACCGTCAAGTTCCGGATCGGCATCGACGACGAGCACCTCACCTACCTCGACGCCGGGCGGATCGCCGAGGACGAGGGGGCGCGAGCGGTGGCGTTGCACGCCCGGACCGCGGCCCAGCGGTACTCCGGGCAGGCCGACTGGTCCGCCATCGCCCGGCTCAAGGAGGCGGTCACGTCCGTCCCCGTGCTCGGGAACGGCGACATCTTCAGTGCTCAGGACGCGTTGGACATGGTGGCCCGGACCGGGTGCGACGGGGTCGTCGTCGGGCGCGGGTGCCTGGGCCGGCCGTGGCTGTTCGGTGAGCTCCAGGCCGCGTTCCGGGGTGAGCCGGTCCCGCCGGGGCCGACGCTGGGGCGGGTCGCCGACATCCTCGGGCGGCACGGGCGGTTGCTCGCCGACCACCTCGGCGCCGACAAGGGCATGCGTGACCTGCGTAAACACATGGCCTGGTACCTGAAGGGCTTCCCGGTGGGCGCGGAGCTGCGGCGGAGTCTCGCGATGGTGTCGACGCTCGCCGAGCTGGACGACCTGCTGGGCAAGCTCGATCAGGGCGCGGGATTCCCGCAGGACGCCGAGGGCCCGCGCGGGCGGCAGGGTTCGCCCGCCAAGGTCGTGCTGCCGGAAGGCTGGCTGGACGACCCCGAGGACGCAACCGTGCCCGAAGGGGCAGACCTGATGCACTCCGGTGGCTGAGCCGATGGCCCGGGTCACCGCTGCTGTGCTCTGCCTGCTGGCGCTGGCCGCGTGCGGGCCGTCGGTGACCGGCACGCCGCGTCCGCTCAAGGTCACCGACGTCGAGCGGGAACTCGTGTCCAGCTACTTCACCGCGCTCAACGAGGCGGGCGGGCAGGGTGTGACCAAGCAGCGCGAGCTGCTGGCCGACACCCAGCACCCGGATTTCCGCGACGACGACTGCAAGCTGCCCAGCGGCACGATCAAGGTGCAGCCCACCTTGTCCACGCTGCGCCTCGACCCGCACTGGACCGCGCCCGGCCAGGACGAGCACCCGCGCGGCGTGGTGCTCGTGGTCGCCGTGACGCTGACCGTCGTGCAGGACGGCACCGAGCTGGGCAGCCAGATCGGCTCCCAGCACATCGTGCTGCTGAACGGGAAGGCCTACGGCTTCGCGCCTTGCGCGAATTGAGGACGCTACGCCGAATGACCACGCACGGCGCACGCTCCGGCTTGTTGATCACCGAACGTCACCAGTTCGGAGCAGTGAGCGGTCAACCAGTAGAGGGAAATCCTCTGTTGACGCGTCCCGCCGGCTCAAGCGCCGCCTCCTAGGGGACGACACCTTGGCAAGTAGGGAGGTGAGCGCGATGACCGCACTGCGACCCGAGGTCGCCGACTTCGACCGCGACAGCGGCCCCGACCGACCCGCGTCGGAGGGCACTGGTCTGGTGCAGCTACACGAGTCGATCGCCGCGCTGCTCGCCTCCAGGGGCCAGTGGCGGCAGGCCTACCAGCACCTGCGCTCCGCGTTCGACCTGGCGTACGCCGACCAGGACGACCAGCCGCAGATCCCCGAGCAGCTACGCCGCGAGGTCGACCGCCTGCGCCGCGAGCACGCCGAGGCGCGTGAGCAGAGCCTGCGCGACAGCCTCACCGACAGCTACAACCGCAGATACCTGGACCAGCGGCTGCTCGGCATGGTGACGGAGCAGCGCACCGCCGACGGGCTGGCCATCGCGTTGATCGATCTCGACTGGTTCAAGCAGGTCAATGACACCTTCGGGCACCTTTTGGGCGACCGGGTGCTGCAACGCGTGGTCGAACTGCTCCAGGAGGAGCTGCCGGAGGGCGGGTTCTGCGCCCGGTACGGCGGTGAGGAGTTCGTGCTCGTGCTGCCCGGCGTGGACGCGCTGACGGGCGTGGAGATCGCCGAGTCGGCCCGAACGCGTGTCGAGCGTCACGCTTGGGCTTCCCTCGCGCCCGGTTTGCGAGTGACCGTCAGCATCGGGTTGGCTTATGAGCCTCCCGAGGGTGACTCGCCGACGCGTCCCCCGGTCGCTCCCGATCAGCAACTGCTGCGGGCGGACAGCCTGCTCTACACCGCCAAGCAGTCAGGACGGAACGCCGTCGCCTACCGGGAAAACGGCCGGGTGCGCCTGGCCGGGGCCGCCGCCGGGCGGCGCGGGGTGGCCGAACCGCGGGTTGCCGGTTACTGAGACCGTTGGGCTGATCGCCCGTTCGGGCGTAACCTGCTGCGCGCAAACGAGTACCCCCGACCCCTGTATCACCGGGAGTGGTCGTCAGAACTGGCGGTCATCCGTAGTATCGCCAAGGCAAGTGACACGCCGTTGGTGCAACCAATGTGTCCTTGATGTCGTCAACTCGTGATGACGACCCGCTACTGACCGAAAGCTAGAAGGGAGACCGGGTGCCCGACGAGCCCCGCCGTGGCGGCCCCGGACCCCGAGGTGACCAGGCCCCCGACGACGACCAGCCGACCGGCCGCCGGCGCCGTTCACTGGAGGGCGGCGGCGGTCTGAGCGTCTCCGAGCTGCTGGAACAGCACAGCCGCACGAACATCCCGCGGCCCGTGCCGGCGGACGGCCGCAGACCCGAGCCGTCGGGCCAGGCGCCCGGCACGCCTCCGCCGACCGGCCGGCGTGCCGCCCCGGAGCCCGCGGACACCGGACGACGCGCGCGCCCCGCCGACGGCGCGGTCCCACCGGAGGTCACCGGCCACCGGGCACGACCCGCGAATGGCGTGGCCCCTGACGACACCGGACGTCGCGCACGGCCCGCCAACGGCGCGGCCCCCGAAGACACCGGTCGCCGGGCACGCCCCACGAACGGCGCGTTCGCCCCTGAGGACGCCGGACGACGCGCACGACCCGCCAACGGCGCGGCGCCCGAAGACACCGGACATCGCGCACGGCCCCCGGCTCCTGAAGGCACCGGCCGCCGGGCACGCCCGGCCAACGGCGCGCCGTCGCCTGAGGACACGGGTCGACGCGCGCGGCCCGAGGGCGGTCCCTCGCATGAGGACGCCGGTCGTCGTGCGCGGTCGGCGGATCCGTTCGCACCGCCGGAGAACACCGGTCGCCGACCCCGGCCCGCCGGCCCTGGGTCGCACGAGGACACCGGCAGGCGTCCCGCTCCGCCGAACGCCGGTCCGGCGCACGCACCCGATGACCTCGCCCACCGCCCGGGTGCACCGGATGCCACTGGACGACGGCCCCATCCGGCCGGTCCGGAGGACGCGGGCAGGCGCCCGGCCGCCAGCGCTCCCGGACGGCGGTTCGCCCCGGACGACCCGCGCCGGCCCGACGCGACCGGACGGCGTCCGCGGCCCGAGGCCCCGCCGCCCGCGGACGGTCCGCAGCGACCGGCCGGCGGCCCGGACGGCAGCGGACCCCGACGACTCGCGCACGACGGCCCCGTCGCCCCCAACGCACCGCGTGGTCTCGCGGACGGCAGCGGACCCCGGCGACTCGCCGAAGGCGGGCCCAACGCCGGCCCACGACGTCCCGTTGAAGGCGGCCCTGACGCGGCTCGCCCACGTCGCCTGGCCGAAGGCGCACCGGACGGCAGCGTGCCTCGACGGTCCGCGCCAGGCGGTCCGGACGGTAGTGGCCCGCGACGACTCGCCGAAGGCGCACCCGACAGCCCCGGACCACGACGACTCGCTCAAGGCGGACCGGACGGCAGTGGGCCACGCCGACTCGCCGAAGGCGGCCCCGACGGCGGCAAGCCGCGGCGGCTGGCGGAAGGCTCGCCGGAAGGACCCCGTCGACCGGCGGACGCCGAAGGCGCCGGCCCCCGGCGGGTGGCCGGTGGACCGGACGGCAGCGGACCCCGGCCCGTGGGCGACGGTGTGCGGCGTCCGGCGGAGGCCGCCGAAGGCGTCGCCGGCCGGCCCGCCGGTGGTATCGCCGGGCGGCTCGGCGGGGCGGCTCCCGAGCCCCGCGACCAGATCGACCCCGCCAGCCTCACCACCGAGATGGAGGCCATCAGCGACGACGTCAAGAAACGTCGCGAGGTCGACCACACGCTCGCCCGGTTCTCCGCCGTCCACGACGAACTCGCCGAGCAGGAGCGCCAGCGCAAGGAACGCCGGCAGAAGCTCATGCCGTGGAAGGTCGAGCACGACGACGAGGCGACCGTCTACGCGCCGCCCGTCGACGGCGCGGACGATCTCGAAACCCCGCGCCGCCGCGTCCGGACCGCCAAGCAGAGCAAGATCGTCCGCGCCGTCAAGGTCCTGTCGCTGACCGCCGCCGTGCTGGTGTTCGTCGCCACCGGGCTCGGGTGGGGCGCCATGCTCTACGTGGACAGCAAGTTCAACGAGATCGACGCGCTCAACACCAACACGGCCGCCGTCCACGAGGCGGAGAAGCAGTTGGGGGACGAGAACTTCCTCATCGTCGGGTCCGACACGCGGGCGGGCGCCAAGCCCGAGGACGGTGTCGGCGACGCGGAGAAGGAACCGGGCGCGCGGTCGGATGTCCTAATGCTGGCCCACATCCCGGCCGACCGGAAGCGGGTCGTCGTGGTGTCGGTGCCGCGCGACCTCCAGATCACCCGGCCCGAGTGCGAGAAGTGGAACTACGAGACCGGTGAGTACACCGGCGAGATGCTGCCGGCCGTCAAGGGCGTGAAGGCCAACGAGGCCTACGCGGACGGCGGGCCGAAGTGCGTCAGCAGTTTCATGACCGAGCTGACCGGGTTGACCATCAACCACTTCATCTCCGTCGACTTCAACGGGTTCAAGGGCATGGTCGACGCGGTCGGCAAGATCAAGGTCTGCGTGCCGAAGGTGATGGACGACGGCGAGCTGGGCATGATCTTCGACAAGCCCGGCCAGTACGAGGTCGACGGACAGAAGGCGCTGGACTACGTGCGCGCCCGGCACGTGAAGAACGAGGACTTCGGCGACTACGACCGGATCACCCGGCAGCAGAAGTTCCTGTCCTCCTTGCTGCGCACGGCGTTGTCCACCGAGATGCTGCTGAACCCCGGCAAGCTCAACAACTTCCTCAACGCGTTCGCCGCGTCCACCGCGGGCCAGAACATCGGCGTGAAGGACATGCTGACGCTGGCCCAGTCGTTGCAGGGCATCGAGGCCGGCCGGGTCAGCTTCGTGACCGTGCCGCACGAGACGTCCGAAGGTCCCACGAAGTCCAATGACGACAACGAGGAACTGCTGAAGGTCGAGGCGACCAAGGCGTTGTTCCAGGCGATCATCGACGGCACGCCGCTGCCGGATGAGGCCCCGGACGACACCCCGCCGGCGGCCGGCACCCCCACCAAGCCCGCGGAGCCCAAGCAGGGCAAGGTGATCGACCCCAAGGGCCTCAAAGTCCAGGTGTTCAACGGGGACGAGGACAACTTCGGCGCGGCCACGCGGACGAAGGGCTCGTTGCAGGAACTGGGCTTCACGGTGGTCAACAGCGGCAGCAACCCGGAGGCCGTCACGAAGACCGTGATCCGCTATGGCACGGGCGGCGAGGACGCGGCGTTCACGCTCGCAGCCGCGATCCCCGGCGCCACGCTGGAGGTCGACGAGAGCCAGGGCGGCGCGGTGACCTTGCTGATCGGAACCGACTGGGACGGGAAGATCGTGTCGCCGCAGTCGACCGGGACCGCCGAGCCGGGCAAGGGCACGCCGCTGCCGGATGTGTCCATTGTGAACGCCGCCAAGGATCCCTGCGCGTAGCGCTAGACCATCTGGACGTCTTGGGTTCACCTCCGGTTCACCGGGGTATGTCGCTGCCGCGACCACCTGCACGTAGGCTGACGCCCATGCGTGAGGCCTACCACGACCAGCTCGGACAGCTCGCCGACCAACTCGCCGACATGTGCGGGATGGCCGGTGACGCGATGGAGCGCGCCACCACCGCCCTGCTCCAGGCGGATCTCGGCCTGGCCGAGCAGGTGATCGGCGACGACGCCAAGATCGACGAAGTCCGGGCCAGTATCGAGGAGCAGGCGTACGCGCTGCTCGCTCTGCAGGCGCCGGTCGCGACGGACCTGCGCATCGTGCTCGCGGTGATCCACGCCGCGGAGAGCGTCGAGCGGATGGGCGACCTCGCGCTGCACGTGGCGAAAGCCGCGCGGCGCAGGCACCCCAACCACGTCCTGGGCGACACGGTGCAGCCGTACTTCGCCGAGATGGGCCGCATCGCGGTCGAACTCGCGCGGGAGGCGACCGACATCATCCGCACCCAGGACGTCGCGCGGGCGCGTTCGCTGGAGGACGCGGACGACGCGATGGACGACCTGCACCGCCACCTGTTCACGGTGATCATGGACAAGGAGTGGCCGCACGGCGTGCCCTCGGCCGTGGACACGACGCTGCTGGGCCGTTTCTACGAGCGGTTCGCCGACCACGCGGTGTCGGTGGCCAAGCGCACCGTCTTCGTGGTCACCGGTCGGATGCCCGGCTACGGCGGGGACCTCGAAGACTGAGTGACGCCGGCGGCGTCAAGTCAAGGCTCGGCGGGGCCGTTCGAGGCTGGTCGGACTCGGCGGCACCCTGCCGCATCGGGTCCGGCCCCGCCTCGGGTCCGGGCGCGTTGAGCCCGTCCGCGTCGGGTCCGGGCCCCGCTCAGTTGAGCAGGCCGGTCAGCTCTTGGGCGAGCTGGGCGGCGATGCGGGCGTTGTCGGCGGGGGCGTGCGTGAGCCACTTCTGGCCGTCCTGCCCCTGCCGCGTCTGCGACATGTACCGACCCTGGTCGTTGTCGAACCAGGCCACCTGCGGCGCGCGCTGCTCCCGGCCGTGCCTGCCGCGCACCGTGACGCCGAACTGGCCGGCGCGCAGCCGTGGCCGCTCGAACACCGCCTCCAGCGCACGCACCTGCGAGCCGCTGGTCGACCGTGGCACCATGGCCTGGGTGAAGGTCGCGCCGCCGAAGTCGTCGTCCCGACGGGGCGGGGGCGGCGGCGCGGACGACGGCATGGCGACGGTCAGCGACTGGCCCGGACCGGGACGTCCCGGCGGGATCAGGTCGACCACCGCGCGCAGCAGCGCCGACGACCGCATGGTGTCGACCTTCATCTGCCGGTCGTCCAGCACGGCGAGCACCGCCAGCTCACCCTGGGCGCCGCTGCGGGCCAGCAGTTGGCGCTCCACGTTCTTCGGGTCCAGTGAGGCGATCGCGTTGAGCGAGTAGTCGAAGCGCACCAGCAGGTTCAGCGCCTCCTCGACCTCCGCCGCGACCCGGCCGCGGTTGGCCAGGCCGCGGGATTCCAGGTCGCGGTAGACAGCGTTGCGGATGCCGCGCCGCTCGTCGTAGGTCTGGCCGAGGTACGGGAAGTCGAACGGGTAGGGCCGGCTGCCGAGCTTCAGGTCTTCCCAGAGCATGTCGGCCGCCGCGTGGGACAGGGCGAACGAGAACACGCTCACCCGCCGATGACCGGAGGCGCGACCATCGTGCCGTCACCGAAGACGTCCTCGGTCTCGACCAGGTACGAGGCAGCCTTGTGCTCTTTGTCCTCGTCACCCTGGCCTTGGCCGGCGCCCGCGCCCATACCGCCCGCGGCCATGCCCGCAGCGCCACCGCGACCGCCCACACCGCCACCACCGAGGCCGCCGCCACCGGACCCGGACGGCCCGAAACCGCCCACGCCGGACCGCCCGGCGTCACCGAGCATGCCCGCGCCACCACCGGGCCCGAAGCCGCCCCGGCCGGCCGCCGCCATGCCACCGGGCCCACCGCCCATGCCGCCACGGCCACCACCCGAGCCGCCCCCACCGGGACCGCGCCCGCCAGGTCCGCCGCCACCGGGACCGGGGATACCGGGCGGGCGGCCACCGGGACCACCGGGCGGACGTCCACCCGGGCCGCCGCCGGGGCCCGGACCGGGAATCCAGCCGGGACCGCCGCCGGGACCGGGCGGCAGACCGCCGCCACCACCTCCGCCGGGGCCGGGACCGGGGAGGGTGGTGTTGCCGCCGCCTGTGCCGTTCCAGCCGGACTGGTTGGTGTTGCCGCCACCCGTGCCACCGCCGGGACCGGGGATGCCGGCGACACCCGTGCCGCCGGTGCCGCCACCGGGACCGTCCGGAATGGACGGTCGCCCGCCGACGCCGGGCTGGTTCGGGTTGGTCGAGTCACCCGTGCCGCCGCCCGAGCCCTCCATCGAGGGAGGCGGTGCGAACGCGGGCATCGTGGAGCCGGTCTCCTGGAACGAGGTCGACATGGTCGTCATGACCTCGGCCGCCCGCTCGTGGGCCTGCTGCTTCTCCTCGAACTTCTGCTCGATCTTGTCGATCGTCTCCGCCCACTTGAACGGGTTGGGCTCGGAGAAGAACATCTTGTAGGCGTCGGCCGTGCTGAACTTCACCGGCTCCGGCATGCTCGTCTTGGCGGCCTCGGCGGCCGTGCTCTGCTCGTACAGCTTGTTGCCGGTGAGTTGCGCGCCCTGGGCGGCGTTGCCGGACCAGGTCGCCATGTTCGTGAAGTAGCCCTGCGCCGCGCCGGCCGCGTTGCCCTGCCAGGCGCCCTTGCTGGCCTCGGTGGCCTTGGACAGGTTGTTCTGGAGGTCGACCAGCGTGTTGCCGACCTTCGTCCAGGCCTCGCCCTGCTCGTTGGCCGTGCTGGGGGCCATGTTGTCGGTGACCATGGACTTGAGCTGGTCGTGCGGGTAGCCCATGTAGAACGACCCGGCCGAGGACATCGGCGGCCGGTAGTTCTCGACCACCTTCTCCAGCTCTTGCTCCTGCTTGGCCTGGTTCTGCGCCGACTTGTTCTTGTAGTCGACGTAGGCGAGGACGTTGGGGACCAGGTTGACGAAGCCCGGGTTCTCCTGAACCTTCTGCTGGTACTCGGCGCGCAGCTCCGCCTCGGTCTGACCGGCGTAGTCGACCTTGGTCGCGTTCGGGTTCTGCGAGTTCGGCGGTGCCACTGCGCTACTCCTGTCCTACTTCGGCAGCTTCGGTTCGACGGCTTCGGCGAGCTTCTTGGCAGCGTCGCAGGACTCCTCGACCGTCGTGGTCGCCGCCGCGTAGAAGTCGACCCTGGACGTGGCGTCGACCTCGACGGCGATCAGGCAGGAGACATCGGTCAGGCCGGCCTCGACGCGCTTGGCCTTACGCGAGCCAACCGTGGTGTCGGCAAGGCGCGCGCTGGATCCACCGGTGACCTCGCTGAGGCCCACCTCGGGGAATGCATCGACCAGAACGGCGGTCGTCGTCTGTCCCCACCGTGCCTTGCATCCCCGGGGCCCCTCCTTCTCGATCCGGGTCAGCGCGAATTGGCTCGCGACGGCGTTCAGTTCCGCACACCCGTCGAACTTGGCCAGCTTGTTGCCACCGCTGGCGGGCGTCGACGTGGTGGTCGAGTCTTCCGATGTCTCGGTCGTGGTGGAAGCGCTGCCGGTCGACGTCGGGGTTCCTGGATCCTTCGTCGTGCACCCGGCCAGCACAAGGCCGGCCACGGCGATCGGCAGGACCGCACGGATCACCAGATTCCTGGTCAACTGCATCCCCATCTCAGTAACGCTTGAGGCCGTTGGCCGCCGCGTCGTCCACTTCGCGGTAATTGTCGATCGCCTTCTGGAGGGCTGCTTTCGCGTCAACCAGAGCAGCCCTCAACTGCTTGATCGCGGGCACGATGCCTGTGGTGCCACCGCCCCCGCTCGCGCTCTCCAGGTTGTAGCGGCTCATCGCCTCTGCATCGGGACTGGTTCCGAGCTTGGTCGGCTGCTGGAGCCTGTTCAGCTGCACGTCGATACTGTTCAGCTCGTACTCGGCGTCGTCGATGGCCTTGACGTAGGCCTCCGCACCGGACTTGCTGATCGCGAACTGGCCCGACTCCGCCGCCTGCTTGAGCCCCTGCATGTTAGCCGTCATGGCCTGCATGGACCGGGCGCTCCACGCGCCGCCACCACCGTCTGCTGCCAGCACCGCCACTCCCTGCGATCACGCGATTCCCACGATCACGGTACCGCGCACGTCAGAACCTGTCCCGACTATGACGATGCCGGAATCCCCCCGGTTCCGGACCAGACACGTAGCACCCGGTCGGGCTACACCAGGGGTTCACCGAAAGTGACGAGGGACACAGCAAAGGGGCCCTCCTACCACCGCAGGAAGGCCCCTTCGAGTGAAAGCTCAGCCGAACCGACCGGAGATGTAGTCCTCGGTCGCCTTCTGGCTGGGGTTGGAGAAGATCTTCTCCGTGTCGTCCACCTCGATCAGCCGACCGGGCTGGCCGACGCCGAGCAGGTTGAAGAACGCGGTCTGGTCGCTGACCCGCGCCGCCTGCTGCATGTTGTGGGTGACGATGACGATCGTGTATTCCTTCTTCAGCTCCGTGATCAGGTCCTCGATCGCCAGCGTGGAGATCGGGTCCAGCGCCGAGCACGGCTCGTCCATCAGCAGCACGTCGGGCTGCACGGCGATGGCCCGCGCGATGCACAGGCGCTGCTGCTGACCACCGGACAGCCCGCCGCCGGGGCGGTCGAGGCGGTCCTTCACCTCGTTCCACAGGTTCGCCCCGCGCAGTGACCGCTCGGCCACCTCGTCGAGCTTCTTGCGGTTCCGCTCGCCCGCCAGCTTGAGGCCCGCCACCACGTTGTCCCGGATGGACATCGTCGGGAACGGGTTGGGGCGCTGGAACACCATGCCGATGGTGCGCCGCACCTGCACCGGGTCCACCGTGGACGCGTAGATGTCCTCGCCGTCCAGCAGCACCTTGCCTTCCACCCGGGCGCCGGTGGCCACCTCGTGCATGCGGTTCAGCGACCGCAGCACGGTGGACTTCCCGCAACCGGACGGGCCGATGAACGCGGTCACGTTCTTCGGCGGCACGGCAAGCGAAACCCCGTCCACGGCGTGGAACTTGCCGTAGAACAGGTTGAGGTCCTTCACGTCGATGCGCTTGGCCATAACCGCCCGCTCACTTGGTCTTCGGGGCCAGCCACCGCGAGATCGCGGTCGCCAGCAGGTTGAACAGGGTGATGATCAGCACCAGGGTGATCGCGGCACCCCAGATCCGGTCGAAACCCGCCTGTGTCGGGTTGTTCCGCTCGGTCGCCATCAGCAGCGGCAGCGACGCCATCGGGCCGTCGAACAGGTTGTAGTTGATGAACGGCGCGTAGGCGGCGAGCACCAGCACGGGCGCCGTCTCGCCCATGACCCTGGCCAGGGCGAGCATCACGCCGGTCAGGATGCCGGACAGCGCGGTCGGGATGACGATCTTCACGATCGTCTTCCACTTCGGGATGCCCAGCGCGTAGGACGCCTCGCGCAGCTCGTCCGGCACGATCTTGAGCATTTCCTCGGTGGTCCGCACGATCACCGGCACCATCAGCAGCACCAGCGCCAGCGACACCGCGAACCCGCTGCGGCCGAAGCCGAACGTGGTGATCCACAGCGTGTAGACGAACAGCGCGGCCACGATGGACGGCACACCGGTCAGGATGTCGACCATGAACGTGGTGGCCTTCGACAGCCGCGACCGGCCGCCGTACTCGACCAGGTAGATCGCCACGAACAGGCCGATCGGCACCGAGATCAGACCGCACACCAGGCCTTGCGACAGCGTGCCGTAGATGGCGTGGTAGACACCGCCGCCCTCCTGCCGGGACAGCAGCCCGGACAGCGACTTCTGCCACCAGTCGCCGTCCAGCACGACCGGCAGGCCGCGCTGGATGACGGTCCACAGCACCCACACCAGCGGCACGATGGCGATCGCGAACGCCAGGTACATCAACGTGGTCGCGACGCCGTTCTTGAACTTGCGCGCGCCGCTGACGCTCTGGAACGTCGGCGGCGTCGCGAGGCGGTTCAGGTCCGCCGTCTCGGTCGTCATTCGTACTCCTTGTGACCGGCGACGATGGCCCGCGCGATGGCGTTGACCACGAAGGTCAGCACGAACAGCACCAGGCCGGCGGCGATGTACGCGCCCGCCGAGCGCGGGTCGTTGAACTCCGGCGCGGCCAGCGCGATCTTGGACGCGAAGGTCGCGCCGCCGTCGAACAGGCTCCAGCCGAACGCCTTGTTGGTGGCGCTGAGGATGATCATCAGGGCGATGGTCTCGCCGAGCGCGCGGCCGAGGCCGAGCATGGACGCGCTGACGTAGCCGGCCTTGCCGAACGGCAGGACGGTGGTCCGCACGACCTCCCACTTGGTCGCGCCGAGCGCGATCGCGCCTTCGATGTGGGTGGCCGGCGTGCGCTCGAAGACCTCGCGGCTGACCGCCGTGATGATCGGCAGGATCATCACCGCGAGCACGATGCCGGCGGTGAAGATGGTGCCGCCCAGCTCGATGCTGACGTTGCCCTTGGCGAACAGCGGGATGAAGCCCAGGGAGTCGATCAGCCACTCGCCTATCGGCGTCAGCACGGGCGCGAGCACCAGCAGGCCCCACAGGCCGTAGATGATCGACGGCACGGCGGACAGCAGGTCGATGACGTACGCGAACGGCCGGGCGAGCCGGCGCGGCGCGTACTGGGTGAGGAACAGGGCGATGCCCAGCGCGATCGGCATCGCGATGAGCAGGGCGAACGCGGACGACACCACGGTGACCAGGAGCAGGTCCAGGATGCCGTACCGCATGTTGTTGACGTCACCGGTGGACCACTCGCGGCTGGTCAGGAAGCTGACCTGGTCCAGCGCGAGCGACGGGATGGCCTGCAGCAACAGGAACAGGCCGATGGCCCCGATGAGGACCACGATGAAGACGCCCGAACCGGTCGCGAGGCCGCGGAAGATCCGGTCACCCGGCCGGACGTGGGGTGCTTGGTGTTCGGCTTCCGTGGTCGGGGGAATCGGAGCCTCCGAGTCGGGTCGAGCGGCCGGAACGCCCCCGCGGGCACCGGGTGTCCCGGTGCCCGCGGGGCGCTTGGCCACAGTGCGGTCGTTCATCGCTATGGCGGTGGCAGGGGGTGTGCCGGCCGGCTCAGGCGATCGCCTTGATGGCGGTCAGCAGCTTGTCCTGGAAGGTCTTGGGCAGCGGAGCGTAGCCCGCTGCCTCCAGGCCGCTCTGGCCGTCGGTCGCCGCCACGGTCAGGAACGCCTTGATGGCCTTCGCGGTGTCGGCGTCGTAGCCCTTCGAGCAGACGATCTCGTAGGTGGCCAGCAGCAGCGGGTACGCGCCCGCGGTGGTGCTGCCGTAGATCGAGTCGAGGTCCAGGACCAGGTCGTTGCCCTCGCCCTTGACCTTCGCGCCGTCGATGGCCTTGCCGACGGTCTCGCTGGTCAGCTCGACCGGGCCGGCGCCGTTGTCCAGCTTGGCCAGCGACAGCTTGTTCTCCTGCGCGAACGACAGCTCGACGTAGGTGATGGCGCCGTCCACGGAGCCGGTGGCCTGCGCGACGCCGGCGGACTTCTCCTTGCCCTCGCCGACACCACCCTTGAACTGCTTGCCGTCACCCTGGGTCCAGGAGCCCTTGGAGGCGATCTTCAGGTACTTCTGGAAGTTGTCCGTCGTGCCCGACTCGTCGGAGCGGTAGACGACCGTGATGTCCTTGTCCGGCAGGGTGGCGCTGGAGTTGAGCGCCTTGATGGCCGGGTCGTTCCACTTCTTGATGCCGCCGTTGAAGATCTTGGCGGTGACGTCGCCGTTGAGCACCAGGTCGTTGACGTCGCCGAGCTTGTAGCCGATGGCGACCGGGCCGAAGACCAGCGGGAGGTGCCACGCCGGGTTGGTCGCGCAGCGCTTGGCCGCCGCCTCGACCTCGCCCTTGTCCTTGGACAGCGCGGAGTCGGAGCCGCCGAAGTCGACCTGGCCGGCGTTGAAGTTCTTGACGCCCGTGCCGGAGCCCGAGGCGTTGTACGCGAGGTCGGCCCCCGGGCACTTCTGCTGGTACGCCTGGATGAACGTGTCGATCGCGTTCTTCTGCGCGGAGGAGCCCTCTGCGTTCAGCTTGGACTTGCCACCGCACTCGACGGCCACGCCGGACGCCGCGCCCGTCGTCGAACCGCCGGGCCCGGTGTTGTTGTCGCTGCCACATGCGGTGAGCAGAAGCGCACCGGCCGCGATCAGGCCGACGACGGCTCCGTGCTGCTTGGTCTTCACCTGGGGTCCTCCACCTGACGGAAGCGGAATTGACGCGACGATCCTCGCCGCTCGACACGGACGGTAGGCAGCGTTGGTGGACAAGCACCCAGGAGTAGATGAACGCGGGGTGAACTCCACACGGGAGGTGACCAGTCACACGGCCGTTAGGGTGGTCCCGTGACCTGCACGTATGCGTGACGTGATGGGTTTGTCACTACTTGGCGTATTGGACGTCCGAGTCCCACCGGGTGAAGCCCAACCGGTTGTACACGGCCAGCGCCGGAGCGTTGTCCGCTTCGACGTACAGCATCACTTCCCGCGACCCGGCCTTCCGCAGGTGCGCGAGCCCGGCCAGCGTCAGGGCCTTGCCCAAGCCGCCGCCCTGCGCGTCCGGGTCCACGCCCACCACGTACACCTCGCCGAGGTCCGGCGTGTGCGCCTTGGTCCAGTGGAAGCCCAGCAGCCGTTCCTGGCCGTCCACGGCCAGCAGGAAGCCGCTCGGGTCGAACCAGCGCTCGTGCTCCTTCTGCCGGACGTCCTCGATGCTCATCGCGCCCTGCTCGGGGTGCCAGGAGAACGCCTTGTGGTTGACGTACACGACGGCCGCTTCGTCCCGGCCGGGCACGAACGCGCGCAGCCGGACGCCGTCGGGCAGCTTCGGCTCGGGCAGCGTGTCGTCCAGCGGGCGGCGCAGGCGGAGCAGCTCGCGCACCTTGCGGTAGCCGAGCTTGGCGGCCAGCGCCTGCGCGCCGGGGTGCCCGCCGTGCGACCAGATCCGCAACGGCTCGGCGCGCTCGGCGGCGGCTTCGACCAGCGACGTGCCCACACCGCGGCGGCGGTGCCCGGGGTGGACGGCCAGCTCCGCGACCTTGTTCCGGTCGGCGTCGCCGAGCAGGTCCACGTGCAGGTAGCCGACGAGCGCGTCGTCCTCTCTGACCAGCAGGTGGTTGCTGCCCCGGGCGCCGGGGCGGAACCGCAGGATCACCTGTTCGCCCACGGGAGCGACGCCGTCCGCGCGCTCGGCGTCGCCGAGCAGGTCGATGACCTCTTCGGCCTGCTCGGGGGCCAGCTCCTCGAACCAAGTGGATTCCACGCCGATGAAACTACTCGGTGATCACCGCCGCCCGGTCAGACCCTGAACAGCTCCGCGTCGTCCACGGCCGTCCCCGCCTCGGTCTGGTGACCGGCGCTCCGGCTGCCCGGACGGGGCGGGCGGACGAACTTGTAGCCCACGTTGCGCACGGTGCCGATGAGGGACTCGTGCTCGGGGCCGAGCTTGGCGCGTAGGCGCCGCACGTGGACGTCCACCGTGCGGGTGCCGCCGAAGAAGTCGTAGCCCCAGACCTCCTGGAGCAACTGGGCGCGGGTGAACACCCGGCCGGCGTGCTGCGCCAGGTACTTCAGCAGCTCGAACTCCTTGTAGGTCAGGTCGAGCGGACGGCCGCGCAGCCGGGCCGTGTAGGTGGCCTCGTCGATGACCAGCTCGCCGAGCTGCAACGAGCCGTCGTTGCCGGGCTGGGCGGCGCCGCGCCGGGAGCGCACCAGGCGGAGCCGGGCGTCCACCTCGGCCGGGCCGGAGGTGGGCAGCAGGATCTCGTCCACGCTCCAGTCGCTGTTCACCGCGACCAGCCCGCCCTCGGTGACGACCGCCACCACGGGGGCGTCCACGCCGCTGGAGTCCAGCAGCCGGCACAGGCCGCGCGCGGCGGCCAGGTCGGTGCGGGCGTCCACCAGGACGATGTCGTGCGGGCCGGCCTCCAGCAGCGCGGAGACCTCCGGCCGCAGCGGGCGCACTTCGTGCGGGAGGAGCGACAGCGCGGGCAGCACCGCCTCGGGATCGGAGTCGGTGGTCAGCAGCAGCACGTCGATGCCCATCGCGGCGCCCTTCGTTCGGCCGGTGTCCGGTCACCGGACCAGGCAGCGCGAAGTACGGTGACCGGGCCCCGTTGCCTGCGGATGACGGAGACGATACCGGTGCGCACCACGAAAGACCCAGGTCAGCAGGACAGGGTCACAGTTGTTTCCCCAGGCGTCACGCCTGTTACCTCCGTGTCACACGACGCCGTCCGCCTGCACGGAGTGCACGTGCGGCCGACACGGTCGGTGACGGACCTGGCGTTCGTCGTGGGGCACGGCTTCACCAACCACGTCCGCAAGCCGTTCGTGGCGCGGGTGCTGGACCGCTTCGCCAGGCACGGCGGGGTGGTCGCGCTGGACTTCCGGGGGCACGGCCGGTCGCAGGGCCGCTCGTCGGTCGGCTCCGCCGAGATCCACGACCTGGCCGCGGGGGTTTCGCTGGCCCGCGGTCTCGGGTACCGACGCGTCGTGACCGTCGGGTTCTCCATGGGCGCCTCCATCGCGTTGCGGCACGCCGCGCTGCACGAGGAGCGGCCGGACGCGGTCGCGGCGGTCAGCAGCCCGTCCCGCTGGTGGGTGCGCGAGACGGTGGCCATGCGCCGGGTGCACTGGCTGCTGGAGCAGCCGCACGGCCGGCTCGCCGCCCGCGCGCTGGGCGTTAGGCTGGGCCCGCCGTGGCGGACCGTGCCGGAGAGCCCGTTGGAGGTGGTGCACCGCATCACCCCCACCCCGCTGCTGATCGTGCACGGCGAGGCCGACCGCTACTTCGGCCCGGCGCACGCCCGCGCGTTGCACCGTGCGGCGGGCGGGGACGCCGAGCTGTGGCTGGAACCGCGGATCGGCCATGCGGAGTCCGCGATGACGCCGGCTCTGGTAGACCGGATCGCGACCTGGCTCGACCACCAGTCTTCGAGTAAAGGACGGCGATGACCTCCGCCCCGACCACCCGCCGCCCGACCAGGGGCCGCAAGCTGATCATCGCCGGACTGGTGGTGGTCGGCCTGCTGGTCGCGGCCGACTTCGCGCTCGCGGCGGTGGGTGAGTACCAGGTCGCGCAGAAGATGCGGGACAAGTTCCGGCTGTCCGACGATCCCCAGGTCCGGATCAACGGGTTCCCGTTCATCACCCAGGCGATGTCCGGCGACTACCGGGACATCCAGATCACGGCGACCGGCGTGCCGGTGCGCGACTCGCTGCGCGACCTGGAGATCCAGGCGAACCTCCGGCACACCCGCATCGGGCTGTCCGACCTGTTGGCGGGCAACACCCGCGACGCCCGGATCGACCAGGTCACCGGCAGCGTCAAGATCAAGGCGAACGACCTGAACCGGCTGGTCAACCAGGTCACGCCGTTCAGCGACATGAGGGTCGAGCCGGACACCCGGCCGGCCGCGACGCCGACCCCCGCGCCCGTGCAGCCGGACCCCACCAAGGCGGCCGTGAAGCTCAGCGGCACCACCACGGTGGCGAGCCGCGAGATCAAGATCACCGCGTACGGCACGGTCGCGCTGGTCGGCGGCCAGGTGGCGGTGGCGGTGACCGACGTGGAGCTGGACGAGCAGCCGCTGACCGGCCTGCTGGAGGTGCTGGGCGTGGTGAAGCAGGCGTTGAGCGTGACCATCGACCCGGGCGCGCTGCCCTTCACGGTGACGCCGACGGCGGTCCGGGTGGAGAGCGGGGCGCTGACCGTCGAGGGCACCATCAACGACATCCCGCTCGAACAGGGCTGAGACCGATGACCGGGATGTGGGCGCTGCTGGGATCGGTCCTGGTCGTGGCGGTCATCGGGGTGGTGTTGCGGGTGCGGAACGGCCGGGTCCGCGCCCGTCCGGTGCGCCGGGAGCTGCCGGAGCCGGTGCGCGAACTGCTCGACCCGCCCGTTCCCGTGACGCTCGTGCAGATCTCCACGACGTTCTGCGCGCCCTGCCGGCGCGCCGGCGTGGTGCTGTCCGGTCTCGCCGAGAACACCGAGGGGCTTCGGCATGTCGAACTCGACGTGACCGACCGGCCGGAGGTGGCTGCCGGACTGGGCGTGTTGCGCACTCCGACGACGCTTGCCTTGGACGCCACGGGAACCGAGCTGCTGCGCGTCGGCGGCGTGCCGGAACAGGACACGCTTCTTGCGGCTTTGCGCCCATACCTGCCTCGACTGAACGGGTGAACCTGGGAACTCCCACGTTGTGGACGCCACTCCCGACAGAAGGGACGACCGGCTACCCTCGTCGCCATGAACAAGCTGCTGACCAAGCGACTCGCGGTCGACCTCTGCCGCGTCCGCAGCAGCCTGTGTCGCGTGGCGAGCTGACCGGGCGGTTTCCCGGCGGCCGGACGCCCTTGACGGGCGCGCACGGCCGGCCCTACACCGCCTGAAGACGGACTGCCCAGTCATGTCACCGTCAGGAGGTCGCCCGTGCCGAGAGATGCCCCCGTAGACCCACGCGGTCCGCGCTTCAGCGCCTGGATCACCACCGCCATCCTCGCGGTCGTGCTGCTGACCGGGTCGTGGCGGCTGCTCGCGGCGCAGACCGTGCTGTTCGGCCTGTGCGCGTTCATCTCGCTCAAGCTCAACCCGTGGGGCCACGTCTACCGGTTCGCCGTCCAGCCGAGGATCAAGCGCACGTCCGAGCGTGAAGAGGCCGCCCCGCTGCGGTTCGCGCAAGGCGTCGGGTTCGTCTTCGCCCTGGTCGGGACCATCGGGTACGCCACCGGTCTCACCGCGCTCGGAGTGGTCGCCACGTCCGCCGCGCTGGTCGCCGCGCTGCTCAACGCCGCGCTCGGCCTGTGCCTGGGCTGCGAGATGTACCTGCTCCTGCGCCGCTTCGCCCCACCCCTCGCCCGCCCGCAGTAGTCACTCCCAGAAACAGGAGCAGCTCGATGAGCCGTGAAGACGTCCTGGTCTCGGCCGCTTGGTCCGAGGAGAACCTCGACACGCCCGGTGTGGTGTTCGTGGAGGTCGACGAGGACACCACCGCCTACGACGGGGGCCACCTCCCCGGCGCGGTGAAGGTCGACTGGAAGAACGAGCTCCAGGACCCGGTCCGCCGCGACTTCGTGGACCGCGCGGGCTTCGAGAAGCTCCTGTCCGCCAAGGGCATCTCCAACGACGACACCGTCGTCCTGTACGGCGGCAACAACAACTGGTTCGCCGCCTACGCCTACTGGTACTTCAAGCTGTACGGCCACGACGCGGTCAAGCTGCTCGACGGCGGGCGCAAGAAGTGGGAGCTGGACGGTCGTCCGCTGGACAAGGAGCCGGTGTCCCGTCCCGCGACCGACTACAAGGCGCAGGAGCAGAACCTCGCGATCCGCGCGTTCCGCGACGAGGTCGTCGAGGCGATCGGCAACAAGAACCTGGTCGACGTGCGCTCGCCCGACGAGTTCTCCGGCAAGCTGCTCGCGCCCGCGCACCTGCCGCAGGAGCAGGCGCAGCGCGCCGGCCACATCCCGTCCGCGATCAACGTGCCGTGGAGCAAGGCGGCCAACGAGGACGGCACGTTCAAGTCCGACGCGGAGCTGGCCGAGATCTACGGCGAGGCGGGCTTCGACGGCTCCCGCAAGACGATCGCGTACTGCCGGATCGGCGAGCGCTCTTCGCACACCTGGTTCGCGCTGCACGAGCTGCTCGGGCACGAGGACGTGAAGAACTACGACGGTTCCTGGACCGAGTACGGCTCGCTGGTCGGCGTGCCGGTCGAGCTCGGCACTGGCAAGGAGGACTGAATGAGCGACGGTTGCGGCGCGCCCGTGCAGGGTGTCGACATCGAGGTGGGCGCGGGCGAGGTCGTGCTGACCGGCAAGGTCAGCGCGGCCGACGGCCCGGTGGGCGGGGCGTACGTGCGGCTGCTCGACTCGTCCGGCGAGTTCACCGCCGAGGTCGTGTCCTCGCCGGAGGGCGACTTCCGCTTCTACGCCGCGCCCGGCACGTGGACGATCCGGGCACTGCACCGGTCGGGCAACGGCCAGGCGTCGGTGTCGGCCGAAGGCCCCGGCGTGCACCCCGTCTCGGTAGCGGTGGCCTGATCCTCGTCAATCGATGAGGAGTGCACGGGCCTGACCCGGCGCTACCTCGTGCGGAACCCCGGCGGCACTGGACGCCGGGGTTCCGCTTCGTTCCCGGCGGGTGTCGTTGGCCACCGTGCTCCGGTCCGGTCGGGGGCGATAAGGTTTGCGGGTGGAACACTTCTTCACCGGACTCCTGGTTCTCGTGTCGCTGCTGATCACCTGGTTCGCCGGGTACGTCGTGTACCGGCTGTACTCCGACCAGCGCTGATGACCGAGAGCAACCCCGTACCGGGCAGCGGTGACGCGGCCGTGCAGGCCGCCGCCTCCCGCGCCCAGGTGACCGGCGCCCGCAACCTGCCGCAGTTCGACGACCTGCCGGTCCCGGCGGACACGGCGAACCTGCGGGAAGGCCCGTCCCTGCACGACGCGTGCCTGGCCCTGCTGCCGCTGATCGGCGTGTGGCGCGGTGAGGGCGAGGTCGTGTACCCGACGATCGAGGGCCCGTACCGGTTCGGCCAGCAGGTCACGTTCGCCCACGACGGCCGCCCGTTCCTCTGCTACGAGGCCCGGTCCTGGCTGCTGGACGCGGACGGCAACGTGATCCGCCAGGCGGCCCGGGAGACCGGGTTCTGGCGCCCGCTGCCGGACGACACGATCGAAGTGCTGCTCACGCACAACACCGGGATCGTGGAGCTGTACTACGGCAAGCCGCGCACCCAGACGTCGTGGGAGCTGGGCACCGACGCGGTGGTCCGCACGGCGACCGCCAAGGAGGTCACCGGGGCGCAGCGGCTGTACGGCATCGTCAACAACGGCGACCTGGCGTACGTGGAGGAACGCGCCATGGTCGGCCAACCCCTCCAGCCGCACACCTCGGCCCACCTCAAGCGCGTCGTCGGCTGACCAGCCGCTTGTTGGAAAGTTCCCCGATCGGATTGTTCAACAATCCTCGCCGAGGACCTACCCTGTAGTCATGCGACTGCGGCGTTGCGGCACCGACGCGGTGCTGGTCGAGGTGGACTCGCTCGGCGAGGTGGAAGCCGTGCGCGCCGCCGTGCAGGCGGCGGCCCTGCCCGAGGTCGTGGAGCTGGTGCCGGCCGCCCGCACGGTCCTGATCGCGGCGCGCCCCGGCGGACTGCCCGCCGTGCGGCGGGTCCTGGACACCGTCGACCTGACGCACCGCGTCGAGGCGTTCTCGCGGGAAATCACCATCGAGGTGACGTACGACGGGCCGGACCTGGAGTTGGTCGCCGAGACAGCGGGTATCACCACGGACGAGGTGATCCGGTTGCACACGGCGGCGACGTACTCGGTGGCGTTCTGCGGCTTCGCGCCGGGCTTCGCCTACCTGGCCGGACTGCCCGGAGCGCTCCACCAGCCCCGGCTCGACTCGCCCCGCACCAAGGTCCCGGCGGGCTCGGTGGGCGTGGCCGGCGAGTACACCGCCGCCTACCCGAGGTCCACCCCCGGCGGCTGGCGGCTGATCGGCCACACCGACGCCGCTCTGTTCGACCCCGAACGCGAGGCCCCGGCGCTGCTGTCGCCCGGTGACCGCGTCCGCTTCGAGGCCGCCCCGTGACAGGCGCGACGATCACGACCGGCGAGGTGCCGGTCCGGACCCCGGAAACCCGCCCGGCACGAGCCGTCGCCAGGTCCCTCACCATCCTGCGCACCGGCCCCCAAGCCCTGGTCCAGGACTTGGGCCGGCCCGGCAACGCGCACCTCGGCGTGCCCCCGTCCGGCGCGCTCGACCAGCCGTCGCTGCGCCTGGCCAACCGCCTCGCGGGCAACCCGGAGACGGCCGCCGGCCTGGAGGTCCTGCTGGGCGGCCTCGCCCTCCGCGCCAACGCCTCCTGCACCGTCGCCGTCACCGGCCCGTCCGCGCCCGTGCGGGTCAACGGCCGGCTCCGCGACTCGCCCTGCCACCTGCGTCCGGGCGACGAACTCGCGATCGGCGCCCCGCGGCACGGCCTGCGCTGCTACCTCGCCGTCTCCGGCGGCATCGCCGTCCCGCCCGAGCTGGGCAGCCGCGCCACCGACCTGCTCTCCGGCCTCGGCCCCGCCCCGCTCCGGCCCGGCGACGAACTGCCGCTCGGCGTCCCGGCGGGCATCCCGACCGGCGTGGACGTCCTGCCGCCCGTGCACGTCCCGGACGAGCTGGCGGTGCCCGTCCACCTCGGTCCCCGGGACGAGTGGTTCGACGATCCGGCGGTCCGGCTGGCCGAGGGCCGCTGGACCGTGTCCGACCGGAGCAACCGCGTCGGCGTGCGGCTGCACGGCGCCGCCCTCGACCGCACGGCCTCCTGCCGTGGCCGCGAGCTGCCGAGCGAAGGCCTGGTCACGGGCGCGGTCCAGGTCCCGGCGGACGGCCAGCCGGTGGTGTTCCTCGCCGACCACCCGACCACGGGCGGCTACCCGGTGATCGGCGTGGTCCCGCCGGCGGCGCTCCCGCTCCTCGCCCAGGCCCGCCCCGGAACCCGGCTGCGGTTCCGGCCACAGGGCTGAACGGACGCAATTGGTCTAGACCCATTGTCATTCGCCGCACGACAACCTACGTTCAGACCAGACCAGGCCGCCGTGATTCTCGACTGTCCCTGTCAATCGAGAGGCACAACCGAAATGCGCCGACTAGCCATCGCGCTGGTGGCACTAGCCGCCACCGCCGCCCTAGCCGTACCGGCAACCGCCGCCACCGGCCTGACCGCGACGTTCAGCAGAACCGGCACCACGGGCAAGTTCGTGGTCGCCAACCCGACGACGGCCGCCATCACCGGCTGGTCGATCAAATTCGACGTGCCCGCCGGCGTGACGGTCAGTGGCGTGCAGAACGCGACCACCACCCAGAACGGCACGAAGGTCACCCTCACCCCGGCCTACTACATCAACACCCTCCAGGCGGGCCGCAACACCGACCCGTTCAGCCCGACGTTCACCCTCAGCTCGGCGGTCGACCCGACCACCTGCACCGTCAACGGCGCGAACTGCGACGGCAGCGGCCCACCGCCGCCACCGCCCGCGCCGGTCACGGCCGACTTCAGCCTGGCCGGCACCACGGCCAAGTTCGTCGTCGCGAACAACACCGACGCCACGCTGGCCGACTGGGCGATCACGTTCACGCTGCCCTCCGGCGTCACGGCGAGCAACGCGCAGCACGGCGCCGTCAGCCAGTCCGGCACGACGGTCACGCTGACGCCGGTGCACTACAACAAGTCCGTGGGCGCACGCCGGACCACCGAGCCCTACAGTCCGACGTTCACCCTGAGCCGCGCGGTGGAACCGGTGACCTGCCGGGTCAACAACTCCAACTGCGACGGCACGCCGGACGTCCCGCCGACCGCGCCGGGCGACCTGCGCTCGCCGGTGAAGACGACCAAGTCCGTCTCGCTGGAGTGGAACGCCTCCACCGCCGGCTCGCTGCCGATCGCGGGCTACGAGGTGTTCAACGGCACGTCCCTGTTCAGCACGGTCACCGGCACGAGCGCCACGGTCACCGGCCTCACCCCGAACACCGCGTACTCGTTCACGGTGAAGGCCAAGGACACCAAGGGAACCGTGTCCGCGGTGAGCAACACGCTCAGCGTCACCACGAACAACCCGGCCGACGACACCCAGCCGCCGAGCACGCCGGGCAACCTGCGCTCCACCGGCAAGGACGCGGGCAGCGTGACGCTCGTGTGGGACGCGTCCAGCGACAACAACAAGGTCGCGAACTACGACGTCTACCAGGGCGCCACGGTCCGCGCGACGGTCACCGGGACCACCGCGAAGGTCGACGGCCTGTCGCCGTCCACCGAGTACACGTTCTCGGTGAAGGCACGGGACATCTACGACAACGTGTCCGGCGCGAGCAACTCCGTCAAGGTGACCACCGCGGACATCGTCGGCGGGTACGCGAAGGTCGGCTACTTCGTCCAGTGGGGCATCTACGGCCGCCAGTTCTTCGTGAAGAACCTGGACACCAACGGCGCCGCCGCGAAGCTGACGCACATCAACTACGCGTTCGGCAACATCGACCCGGTCAACCTGACGTGCCTGCACGGCGTCACGAAGGGCACCTCGCCCAACCCGCAGGACCCCAACCAGGGTGACGGCGCCGGTGACGCGGAAGCCGACTACAGCAGGCCGTTCAGCGCGGGCCAGTCCGTGGACGGCGTGGCCGACACCGGCTGGGAGCCGCTGCGCGGCAACTACAACCAGCTCAAGAAGCTCAAGGCCAAGCACCCGCACCTGAAGATCCTCATCTCGCTGGGCGGCTGGACGTACTCGAAGTACTTCTCGGACGTCGCGGCCACGGACGCGGCGCGCAAGAAGTTCGTCGCGTCCTGCATCGACATCTACCTCAAGGGCAACCTGCCGACGTACAACGCGGCGGGCGGTCCGGGCACGGCGGCGGGCATCTTCGACGGCGTCGACCTCGACTGGGAGTGGCCGGGCGCGGAAGGCCACGCCGGCAACCACATCGGCCCGAACGACAAGCGGAACAACACCCTCCTGATCGAGGAGTTCCGCAAGCAGATGGACGAGCTGACCAAGACCACCGGCCGGCGCTACCAGCTCACCGCGTTCACCCCCGCCGACCGCGCCAAGATCGAGGCCGGCTGGGAGCTGGGCGAGGTGGCGAAGTCCATGGACATCTTCAACGTCCAGGGCTACGACTTCCACGGCTCGGGCAGCGACAACTCGTGGGAGCCCAACCGCACCGGCCACCAGGGCAACCTGTACAAGGACGCGGACGACCCGTACTCGTTCCACTTCAGCGTCGAGGACACGGTCAACGCCTACCTCGAAGCGGGCGTGAGCCCACGCAAGATCACCGTCGGACTGGCGTTCTACGGACGTGGCTGGCAGGGCGTCCAGGACGGCGGGAAGAAGGGCGAGTGGCAGTCCGCGACCGGCGCCGCACCGGGCCAGTTCGCGGAGGAAGCCGGCACTCGCGGGTACTCGAACCTGATGGCCAGCGTGCCGAACTGCACGGTTTACCACGACGAAGCCGCGGTGGCGACGTCCTGCTTCACCGGCAACGGCGGGCAGTGGTGGACGTTCGACGACGTGTGGGCGATCCAGAAGAAGACCGCGTGGATGAAGCAGCGCGGTCTGCTGGGCGCGATGATCTGGGAAATGTCCGGTGACACCGGATTGCTGATGAACGCGGTCGACACCGGCCTGCGGTAAGGCGAACGCGTGGTCCCCGGCGGATCCGTCCGCCGGGGACCACGCTTCGGCCCTAGTACTCCGATTCGTACAGATCCACGAGTTTTCCGTGCAATTCCCTGGAATCCGGCAAAGTTTTGCCGTCCAGCGTGTGCACGCGGGTGATTTTGCGGACGCTGGACACCAGGAACACGCCGTCGGCCCCGTACAGGTCGTCCACCGCGATCGGTTGCACCGCCACCGTCCAGCCTTCCCGCGAGGCGGCCCGGAACAGCGCGGCCTGCGTCGTGCCGGGCAGGATGCCCAGGGTCGCGGGCGGCGTGGTCAGCGTCCTGCCGCGCACCATGATCAGCGTGGACGTCGGGCCCTCCAGCACCGAGCCGGACGAGGTGGTGAACACGACCTCGGCCGCGCCGCGCCGCTCGGCTTCCCGCAGGCCCGCCATGTTGACCGCGTACGACAGCGACTTGGCGCCCAGCAGCAGCCACGGCGCTCGCTCGGCGAGACCCGGCTCGATGCCCCGCTCCAGGGTGACCGCCGCGAGGCCCTCGGCGCGCTGGCCGACCACCTTCGCCGGGATGTCCATGCCCAGCGCGAACCCGGTCGGCGTGCCGTCACCGCCCTCGACGCCGCGCGTGTAGACCAGCTTGAGGGCGATCTCCCGGCCACCGGTCCAGTTGTCCAGGACCAGGCTCACCGCCCGCTCGAACGCGGCGCGATCCGGTTCCGGCAGGTCCAGCAGGGCCGCCGAGCGGGCCAGCCGGTCCAGGTGCGGGTCCAGTTCGCGGGGCTTGCCGTCCACGACGAGGACCGTCTCGAAGATGCCGTCGCCGCGCATGAGGCCGAGATCGTCGACGCGGATCAGCGGGGCGTCCGGATCGGCCAGGGTTCCATCCAGTAGAGCTAGCACGCGCATGGGGTGAGACTACTCACGGCCTACCATCGGTCTCGTGGACACCGCGAGCGGCCCGAAGGCCCTGCGCAAGACCCTGCACGACCGAGGCATGCGGATGACGCCCCAGCGCCAGCTCGTGCTGGACGCGGTGCGCGCGCTCGGGCACGCGACGCCGGAGCAGATCTGCCAGCGAGTGCAGGTCACGGCCCCGACCGTGAACATCACGACCATCTACCGGACGCTCGACCTGCTGGACCGGCTCGGCATGGTCCGGCACACCCACCTGGGTCACGGCGCGCCGAACTACTCGGTGGACGAACACGAGCACGTGCACCTGGTGTGCCACCGGTGCGGCCACATCGACGAGGTGCCGTGCGAAACGCTCTCGCCGCTGGCCGGAACACTGGGGGCGGACTACGGGTTCGAACTTGATGCAAGCCACCTCGCGCTGTCCGGCACCTGCCGCGACTGCTTGAAGGAGAACTAGTGACCTCACCGCTGCTGGCCGTGCCCGGAGCTGTCGCGCCGTTCGAGGGCGCCGTCGACCAGGGAGTGCCCTGGCACTTCGGCGACCCGTTCGCGGAGCAACGGTCGGCGGCGCGGTCGGTCGCGGTGTTCGACCGGTCGCACCGGGCCGTCCTGGCGGTGTCCGGCCCCGACCGGCTGACCTGGCTGCACTCGCTGACCAGCCAGCACTTCGAGGCGTTGGGCGAGGACCGGGGCAGCGAGGCGCTGATCCTGGACGTGCAGGGGCGGGTGGAGCACCACGCCGTGGTGGCGAACACCGGCGGCACGGTCTACCTGGACACCGAGGCCGCCACCGCCGGGGCGCTGCTCGCGTACCTGACCAGGATGGTGTTCTGGTCGAAGGTCGAGCCGCGGGACGCGACGTCCGAGTTCGCGGTGCTCAGCGTGGTCGGCCCGGAGATCGCCGGGCTGTTCGACAAGGTGGGCGTCAGCCTGCCGGACGTCCTGGGCGTCACGGCGCTGCCCGGCGGCGGGTTCGCCCGGCGGATGCCGTGGCCCGGCCACGACGCGGCCGACCTGGTCGTGCCGCGCGGCTCGGTCCCCGAGTGGTGGCGGAAGCTGACCGACGGCGGCGCGCGACCGGCCGGGAGCTGGGCGTTCGAGGCGCTGCGGGTCGAGGCGCTGCGGCCCCGGCTGGGCGTGGACACCGACGAGAAGACCATCCCGCACGAGGTGAACTGGGTCGGCTCGGCCGTCCACCTGGACAAGGGCTGCTACCGGGGCCAGGAGACCGTGTCGAAGGTGCACAACGTCGGCCGCCCGCCCCGGCGGATGCTGCTGCTGCACCTGGACGGATCCCGCGAGGTCCAGCCGGAGACCGGCGACCCGGTGCTGGCCGGGGACCGCGTGGTGGGTCGCGTCGGGTCCGTGGCGCTGCACCACGAGCTGGGGACGATCGCGTTGGCGCTGGTCAAGCGGTCCGTGCCGGTGGAGGCCGAGCTGCTGGTCGGCGCCGAGGGCCGGGTCGTGCAGGCGTCCGTGGACCCCGACTCCGTGCCGCCGGACACCCCCGGTCTGGGTCGGCAGGCCGCCCGCAACCTGGGGCGGTAGCGCCCGACCGGGTGAAACACCGCCCTTGTCCGAAAGGCGAAGCCGGCCGAGAGAGACGCCGGGCCGGACGGATTCTGTGCCAGGATCACGACATGTCCCGACCCGGTTCCCACGGCACGCTGCTCACCGTCGCCCCCACCGGGGCCGAGCACGCCAAGGCCGACGTGCCGCAGCTTCCGGTCACCCTCGACGAGCTGGTCGCGACCGCCGAATCGTGCGAGCAGGTGGGCGCGGCGATGGTCCACGTCCACATCCGGGGCGAGGACGCCGAGCCGACGCTGGACCTGGGGCGGCTCAAGGACACCGTGCAGGCGTTGCGCGAACGGACGAACCTGGTCGTGCAGTTGTCCACGGGCGGCGCGGTGACCGACCCGGAGGCGGACCGGCTGCGCGTACTCGACGCTCTGCCCGACTCGGCGTCCTGCACGATGGGGACGGTGAACTTCGGCGAGGACGTCTTCCTGAACCGGTGGGAGTTCGTCGTCGCACTGCACAAGACGATGCAGGAACGCGGGATCGTGCCCGAGTACGAGATCTTCGACCTCGGCCAGCTCGCCTCGCTGCACCGGCTGCTGGACAAGCACGGCCCGCCCGCGGGTGGGAAGGTGCACGTCGACTTGGTGATGGGCGTGCCCGGCGGGATGCCGGGTGACGCGGAGACCCTGATCGCGGCGTTGCGGCTGCTGCCGGACGGCGCGTCGTTCTCGGCGACCGGGATCGGCCGCACGTCGCTGCCGGTGATGCTGGCGGCGTTGAGCGCCGGCGGGCACCTGCGGGTCGGGATGGAGGACACCGTCACATACGCCAAAGGGCAGCCGGTCCGCGACAACGCCCAGTTGGTGGCCCGTGCGGCGGGGCTGGCGAAGATCGCCCAACGGCCGCCGCTGTCCCCCGCCGAGGCGCGGGAACTGCTCGGCGTGCGCAGTCCGGTACAGGTTTGAGACAACTTTGGAAGCAGGTTTGTGTTGGCGGGTGGACAGGAACTGCCTCAGGATGAGTACGTGATCGAGGTGCGTCCTGGCGGACGCCGCCGTATCGACCGGGTGCTCGCCCCCGACTACACGGAGGGGGTCGAGCGGCTCCCGCTCGCCGAGGTGCGAGCGTTGCGCGACGAAGCAGCGCAGGAGGAGACCGACCTGTCGTACCTGCGGCGGCTGCTGCACGCGCGGATCGACATCGTGCGGGCCGAGCAGGCGCGGCGCACCGACGGCGGTTCGGCGGTGGTCGACCAGCTCGCGACGATCCTGGCGTCGAACGCGGTGGGCCCGGCTACCGGACTCGGCCGCTACCAGACGCAGGAGCCGTCGCGGGCGGAGGCGCATCGGCGGCACGTCGAGGCGTTGGTGTCGGATGTCGACTTGTCGGACGTGAGTTCGCTGTCGGACGACAAGCTGGATCTGGCGCTGCGGACGTTCGTCAACGAGGAGGCTTCGGTCTCCGGGCGGCGGCGTGAGGTGCAGGTCGTGGTGGACCGGCTGAACGCCGAGATCGCGGGCCGGTACCAGAGCGGCAGCGCGTCGGTGGACGAGTTGCTGGCGGCGGAACGCGGCTGGCCCACGAACCCCGGTCGCAGCAAGGCCTGACTCCGAGGTCAGGACCTCCTCGGGCCGCACCGGGGACCGACCACTCCGCGCACCGCCCACTCCGCGTGCCGACCACACCCCGACCACGCATCGCCCGCACGGCGCACCGACCGCACGGCGCGTACCAGGCCCCACTTCCGCTCGACTCTCCATGATCACCCGATCGTGACCTTGCCGTTATTCGAACCCATGTTCGATAATTGAGGAGCAACGAACGGGCAGCGCAGGGCGAGCCGAGAGGAGGTGATCAGCCCTGGATGTTCCAAGACCTGGGATGACCCTCCCAAATCCTGAGCGGTCGCCTTAGCGTGCAGCCATGGGGTACCGCTGGGTGGTTCTGGCCGTGGGCGCGCTGGCACAAGGCACGAACGCGGCGGTGTTCCTCGGACTCCCGGCGATCACCCCTCAATTGCGCGAGTACTTCGACCTGACACTGCCCCAGGTCGGGCTGCTGCTGGGAGCCGTCAACCTGGGCACGATGCTCACCCTCGTCCTGTGGGGCGTGGCCGCCGACCGGCGGGGCGAACGCCTGGTCATGACCATCGGCGGAGTAGGTGCGGCAGCGTGCCTGGGCCTGGCGGCCCTCGACGGGCCGGTGGTGGCGGGCCTGGCACTGGTCGGCGTGGGTCTGTTCGGGGCCAGCGTCAACGCGGCGAGCGGCCGAGCCGTGATGACGTGGTTCCCGGCGGACCGGCGAGGCCTGGCCATGGGCATCCGCCAGACCGCGACCCCACTGGGCGCAGCACTGACGGCCGCGGTGCTGCCCTTGGTGGCGGTCACGGCAGGCGTGCCGACGGCCTTCCTGGCGTTGGCGGGCTGCACGGCCTTCGTGGCGGCAGCGGTAGCGCTCCTGGTGCGGGAACCACCGGGCGCGCTGCGAGCCGGCCACCGCCACGGCGTCATCCTGACGGACCGCAACCTGATCCGCCTCAGCACGGCTAGCGGGCTACTGGTGGTACCCCAGTTCACCGCTGCCGCGCTGATGGTGGAACTCCTCCACGACCACCGCGGCGTGGCGGTGGGCCTCGCGGCGGGCCTGTTCGGGGCCTCCCAGGTGCTGGGCGGCCTGGGCAGGTTGGGCGTGGGCATCTGGTCGGACCGGGTCCGCGACCGCGTAGGCCCGCTGAAGACGCTGAGCGTGGTCATCGCGGCAGGCTTCGTCGTGTGCGCGGCGCTGGACCAAGCACCGGTCTGGCTCCTGGCGACGGTCCTGATCCCCACCGCGGCCGTGGCCCTGTGCTGGAACGGCCTGGCGGTCACCGCAGCCGCCGAACTCGCCCCGGAGGGCAGCAGCGGCACGGCACTGGGCATGCAGAACAGCGCGAACTACCTCAGCGCCACCATCACGCCAGCCCTCGCGGCCTGGGTGGCGGTCACCCTGGGCTGGCCCGCCGCCCTACTCCTGGCAGCAGCCGCCGCCACAGCCGCCCGCGTCCTCCTGATCCCCGCCTTCACACCGGCCCACCTGGCACCCAAGCCGGCCTGAACCTTGAACCCCTGAATCTCCCGGCACCCGCGCCAAGCCGCACCCGCCGCCGCAGCGAGCGTCAGCCCCAGCGAGCGTCATCTGCGGCCAACGTCAGCCGTAGCCAACGTCCGCCGTAGCGAGCGCCAGCCGTGGGCGAGCGTCAGCCGTGGCGTTCGCGGCGGGCCAGTTCGCCCCAGAACTCGCGGAGGCGTTCGTACCGGAGGGCGACCTCCTCGGCGTCCCCGGCCTCCAGCGCGTCCACGATGGCGTTGACGTCCTGCGCGGACGTGTCCTCCAGCAGGTCCTTGTCCTCGATTAGCTGCACGAGGCCGCCGTAGTCCAGTTCCACCGCCGAGTCGGGCGCGAAGTGGTCCAGCCACCGGGCGGTGTCGGTGAGGACCTTCGCCGGGCCCTCGTCGCCCAAGGACCGCGACACGACCTTCCGCGCCCTGGCCACCCGCTGCCGCGCGTCCGCCATCGACGCCCGCCACGACACCTGCCGCTCGGGGTCGTCGCGCGGTGCGAGGACGATGCGTCGCGCGTCCGGGTCCACCAGGGCGAACCAGGGCAGCGGCACGGTCCAGGTGGTCGAGATGACGTGCACCGCACCGCCCATCAGCTCCGCCATCACGGCCGTCGCCCGTGCCCGGATGGTCTCGGGGGACACGGACAGCGCCGCGTCCTGCAGCGGGCCGCTGGAGGTCGCCAGGAAACCCACCAGGGCCGCCGCCGACCGCGCCCGCAGATCCAGGGGGCACACGAGCGGGCCGGGGCCGACGTCGCCGGGGACCTCGGCCGGGCTGATGGTCATCACGTCGATCGGCGTGTCGTGTGCGACACGCCCGTCCGATCGTTCGCCGGGGAGCAGGCGGCGAGGGCGGGCGAGTTGTGATCGGAGCCACAGCTCCCGCTCGCGGGCACTGGCGTCCGCTCGGCTCAGAGGCCCTGCTTCCAGGGCTTTTCGGGCTTGGTCCGCCAACGGTGCGTCAAGAGCCGACAGCGGTTCGTACACCCTGAGGTAGGCGACGAACGGTCGAGGCACCCGCGCATCCTCCCACGCGGAGAATTGGCGGCACGTGTCACGCCTACCGCGTCGCGAGGAACCCCTTCGACACGGTACGGTAGTTACCAGGAACTAGTTGTCGAGACGAGTGGGGCCGCCGTTCCCCCGGCGCCGCCCCCGTCCCTGTGCGAGGGGGTCGAGCCATGGGGCGCGGCCGAGCTAAGGCCAAGCAGACGAAGGTGGCGAGGGAGCTGAAGTACAGCTCTCACAACACCGACTTTGACGCCTTGCAACGCGAGCTGTCCGGCGATTCCGACGGCCCACGCCGTAGCGATGAACGCTACGACGAGCCGTCGGACGACGAGTACGACGACTACCGTCGCTGACGCGTCCATACCCGCTGAGAAGGTTGGGCTGCCGGTTCCGCACCGGCAGCCCAACCTTTGACGCGGGCCCTAGAACGCCCTGGCGTACTGCTTCGGCGGAGTCACCTGCGCCCCGAGCTGCCTGGCCGCGTGCCGAGGCCAGTACGGGTCACGCAGGAGTTCCCGCGCGAGCAGCACCAGGTCGGCCGATCCGTCGGCGACGATCTGCTCGGCCTGCCGGGCCTCGGTGATCATGCCGACGGTCCCGACGGGCACGTCGGCCTTCCGTCGCACGGTCTCGGCGTACGGCACCTGGTAGCCCGGTCCGACCGGGATGTCCGCCTTGGGCACGTTGCCGCCGGTCGACACGTCGATCAGGTCCGCGCCCACGGCCGCCAGGTCGCGCGCGAGCACGACGCTGTCCTCGACCGTCCAACCGCCGTCGACCCAGTCGGTGGCGGAGATGCGCACGAGCACCGGCACGTCCTCACCCACCGCCGCGCGGACGGCGGCGACGACCTCGCGCACGATCCGGGTCCGGTTCTCCAGCGAGCCGCCGTAGCCGTCGGTCCTGCGGTTGCTCAGCGGCGACAGGAACTCGTGCAGCAGGTAGCCGTGCGCCGCGTGCACCTCGACGACCTCGAAACCGGCGGCGACGGCCCGGCGGGCGGCGGCGGCGAAGTCCACGACGACCTGCCGGATGCCCGCTTCGTCCAGTTCGGCCGGTACCCGGTACGTCTCGTTGAACGGGACGGCGCTGGGCGCGACCGGGGTCCAGCCGCCTTCTTCGTCGGGCACGCCGCCGTGCCGGGGCGCGAACGGCGCGTATGTGGACCCCTTGCGGCCGGCGTGGCCGAGCTGCACGCCGGGCACGGCGCCGTGCGCCCTGACGAACCGGGTGATGGGTCGCCACGCTTCGATGTGGGCGTCGTCCCACAGCCCGGTGTCGTCCGGTGAGATCCGGCCGACCGCCTGCACGGCGGTCGCCTCCGACAGCACCAGCCCGGCGCCACCCACCGCACGCGAGCCGAGGTGCACGAGGTGCCATTCGTCGGGGAAGCCGTCACGAGCGGAGTACTGGCACATCGGACTGACGGCGATCCGGTTCGGGAGAGTGACCGAACGGAGGGTCAGCGGTCTGAACAGCGCACTCACATGCGTCTCCTCGGGTGGTTCCGGCACGACAACGGGTCCTTCGGGCCCGTCAACAGGTCCAAGGTCCCGGATCGGACAGGTTGTTCCCCACGTGACGCCCGTCCCACCGCACAGGAGCAGGACAATTCCATTCGATTCGGTATTGCGCGTGCATTAGCACGTGATCTTGAATAGGGGTCGATACGCAAAACGCGCTACCAGACAGGGTCAGTTACGCCCATTCGGGTGTACTGTCCGCAGCACGTTCGGGGAGACCATCACTTGCCGCCCGACGCAGGTCGGCTCGAATTGAGTTCCCGCCGGTCACGACAGTAACAGGATCCACATGCTGCCCATGCCGACCACGATGACACCGGATCCAGGGTGGCCCAGCAACAGCCTGCTGGGTCGCCTCCGCGACAACACCCGACAAGAACTGCTGAACATCGGCACGGTCGTGCGCTACACGGCCGACCGGGAGGTCATCGAGCAGGACGCGAAGGACACTCACGTCCTCTTGCTGCTCGACGGCGTGGTGAAGGTGCAGACCACCGACGAGACGGGCGACACCGCCCTGCTCGCGATCCGCGTAGCGGGCGACCTGGTGGGCGAGATGGCGGCGCTGGACCAGAAGCCGCGCTCGGCCACCGTCGTGACGTGTGGCGACGTGGTGGCGAAGCTGATCACCAGCGGAGAGCTGATGAGCTTCCTGCACCGCCGCAACGACGTGTTCGTGGAATTGATCGGGATGATCAACGACCGGCTGCGCTGGGCCAACCAGCGCCGTCGCGACTTCCTGTCCCACCCCGCCGCCGAACGGGTGGCCCGAGTGCTCGCCGAATTGGTGCAGACCTATGGCCGGGAGGAGCCGGCCGGCTGGACGCTGGGAATTCCGCTGACCAAGGTCGAGCTGGCTTCCATCGCCGGCATGAAGCCCAGGACGGCGGAGAAGGCGTTCAGCGATCTGCGGAAAGCGGGGGTGGTCGTCAGCCACCTGCGCAGGGACGTGCTCGTGCCCGATCTCGACAACTTGCGGAAATTCGCGGGAATCTGAGGGTGAGTCCGCAGTTTTGCGGTATTCGCTCCGGTGCGGTACTCCACAGTGACCTTGCACTCCAGGTGTCCCCACCCGGCCACGCAACCGCACCACGTCGAGAGGCCCGAGTCCATGAGTCCTGCCACCTTCCGGCGCAGTCTGCTGGTCTGCTGCGACCTGAGGCGCTACGGCGCGGCTGACGACCAACTCCAGCGCGAACTCCAGGAACTGCTGGTCCGCTGCCTGGACAGGGCGGGAAAGGCGGCCGGTCTGGACCGGTCGACGTGGCACCGCCAAGCCAAGGGCGACGAGGAGTGGGCCGTCCTGCCACCGGACACGCGGGAACCCGTCGTCGTCGACGCCTACGTCCGCGCGCTCAACGCGGAACTGTCGGCGGCGAACCGCTACCGCGTGCCGGAGGCCCGTGCCCGCATGCGGCTCGCGATCCACCACGGCGCGGTGGTGGACGGCGCGAACGGTTTCCCCGGCCAGGATTCCGTGTTGGTCTCACGATTGCTCAACAGCAAACCGGCGCATATCGCCCTGGAGGATTTCCCGGACGCGGACCTGGTGGTGATGCTGTCCGAAATCGTGTATTCCACGCTGGTGCTGGCCGGTCTCACCACGCTGCGGCCCACCGACTTCCGGCGGGTCGAGGTGGTGGAGAAGACGTTCCACGGCCACGGCTGGATGTGGATCCCGAACGGCGACGTGCACGCGTTGAACCTGACCGGTCCGCCGGCCGTGCCACCGGTGCCGGCCGTGCACCAGCACGCCGAGGCCAGCGGCGGCTCCACGGTGATCCAGGCGGGCCGCGACGCGCACGTGCCGACCTCGCAGCACGCCAACATGATCCAGAACTTCGCACGCAACGACCAGCGCGGCTCGCACTTCGGCCCGACCTACCGCAAGGGCGGAGAAGCCGATTGAGTCCATGAGAGGACCCGAGGTGCGCGAGGATCCGCTCCGCATGCTGGCCGGCGCCGTCGCGAGCGCGCTGGCCAAGGCGGTGGACACCAACCTGTGGGCGGATCTGCGGACCGGGGTGGCGGCGGTGCTCGCGCCGACGTTGTTCGACGTGGTCAGCGCCCGGCTGGAGGAAGCGCGCATTCGAGTCGTGACTGCGCCGCCGATACGGCTGGAGCAGGCGCGGGCCGAGTTCACCACGGAGTGGCGCGGCTCGATCCACACCATGCTCTGGCAGCACCCGGAGGCGGCCACGTCGCTGCGCGAGGTGCTGAACGCGGTGAGCCCGGACTTACCGCGGGTGGCGGGCGAGGACTGCTTCGTGCACCACGCCGTGGCCCACGTCTACCAGGCCGGCCGGGACATCACGTTGCGATGATCCCGCCCGGCCTCGCCCGCCGGGCTCCGGCGATACGGGTCCGTCAGAGGTAGCGGACCTGGCCCCGACCGGTCAGAGGTAGCGGACCTGCGCCAACCGGTCAGAGGTAGCGGACCTGGCGTTGTTTGCCCGCCCGGACCTCGGCGTGGGCGGTGGCGATCTCGGCGCGGTGCGACACCTCCGGCACGCCCACCTCCCACCACGCGCCGGCGTCCGTCCAGGACGACGGGTGCGTGCGGACCACCACCACGGCCGGGCGGTGTTCGGACCGCGCGACCTCGCGTGCCTTCCGGTACGCCTCGGCGAACTCCGCCAGGCCGTCCGCCGGGAAGACCGCGCAGCCCATCGACGCCGCGTGTGCCGCGAAGTCGGTGCGTGGCGGCCGATCGTGCGAGGTCAGACAGTCTCCGTAGAGATTGTTGAAGCCCACACCGCCCTGTCCCGTCTGCAACCGGTGGATGACCGCGTAACCGTCGTTGTCGCACACCACCGCCACGAACCCGTGCCCGGCGAACGCGGCGGAGAACAGCTCCGAGTTCAGCATCAGGTACGAGCCGTCGCCGAGCAGCGTCGTGACCACGCCCCCGGGTCGGGCGATCGCCGCGCCCCACGCCCCGGCCAGCTCGTACCCCATGCACGAGAAGCCGTACTCGACGTCCATGGTGGACTCGCCGACCGCCCGCCAGCCGCCGATCAGCTCTCCGGGCAGCCCGCCGGCGGCGGTCAGCACGTAGTCCTCGGGCCCGCTCGCCTCGTTGACCACGCCGACCACCTGCGCATACGTCGGCAGCCCGCCCTCGAAGACACGCAGGCCGGAGATGTGCGCGTCCCAGCGTTCCCGCTCCTCCCGCGCCCGCGCCGACCACGACCGGTCGGCCTGCCACGTGCCCAGCAGGTCGGTCAGCTCCCGCAACGCCTCGTCGGCGTCGGCCACCACGGACAGCGCCCCGTGCTTGACCGCGTCGAACCGGGCGGCGTTGACCGAGACCAGGCGGACGTCGGGCGGGAAGACCGTCCACGACGCCGTGGTGAAGTCCTGCAACCGGGTGCCGACCGCGAGCACGACATCCGCTTCACCGGCCAGCACGTTCGCCGACGTGGAGCCGGTGATGCCCAGCGGACCGGCGTGCAGCGGGTGGTCGTGCGGCACGAGGGTGCGGCCGGCGGTGGTCTCCACGACGGGAAGGCCGTGCTGCTCGGCGAAGCGCAGCGCCCGACCGGCCGCCCCCGAGTAGCGGACACCGCCGCCCAGCACCAGCAGCGGTTTCCGGGCCGCCCGCACGGCAGCGGCGGCGGTGTCCAGCGCACGCCGGTCGGGACGAGTCCGCACCGGGCGGTGCACGACGGTCGCGAACAGGGCGTCCGGGAAGTCGTACGCCTCGGCCTGCACGTCCTGCGGCAGCGCCAGCACCACCGGGCCGCAGTCGGCCGCGTCGGTCAGGACCCGCGCGACCTGCGGCAGCGTCGCCGTCAACTGCTCCGGCCTGGTGATCCGGTCGAAGTACCGGCTCACCGCGCGGAACGCGTCGTTGACGGTCGTGGTCGGGTCGCCGAAGTGCTCGACCTGTTGCAGCACTGGGTCCGGCGCGCGGCCGACGAACGTGTCGCCCGGCAACAGCAGCAGTGGCAGCCGGTTCGCGTGCGCCACGCCGGCGGCGGTGACCATGTTCAGCGCGCCGGGGCCGATGGACGACGTCGCCACGCCGACCTGCCGGCGGTGCGCCGCCTTGGCGACGCCGACCGCCGCCAACGCCATGCCCTGCTCGTTGTGGCCGCGCCACACCGGAAGCTCCGCCCGCACCTCCTCCAGCGCGGTGCCGAGACCGAGCACGTTGCCGTGCCCGAAGATCGCGAACACCCCCGGGAACAACGGACCTTCGCGCCCGTCGACGAGTTCGGCGCGCTGCACGAGCAGCCAGCGGACCAGCGCCTGCGCCGTGGTGAGCCTCATGACACCCGTCCTCCGGCGGTCGTCACGGGACAGCGCGGGTCGAGGTCCTGCGCCGCCCAGCCGTCCCGGACCCAGGTGTGCGCGGGGTCGTCGCAGAACGCCATCGACCGTTGCGCACCGGGGCCGGCGAGGACGTTCAGGTAGTACATCGGGTAGCCGGGCGCGGCCACGCACGGGCCGTGGTAGCCGCGTGGGATCAGGAAGACGTCGCCGTCGCGGACGACCACGTCCTCATCGATCGTGCCGTCGTCGGTGTAGGTGCGGTGGAAGCCGAAGCCCTCGCGGGACGGGGTCACGCCGTCCCGGCCGGCGATGCGGAAGTAGTAGACCTCCTCGTTGACGACCTCGCACGTGTCATCGTGCTTGTGCGGCGGGTAGGAGGACCAGTTGCCGTCCGGGGTGATCAGCTCGCACGCGATGAGCTTGTCCGCGTGGTCCCACACGCCGGGCACGCCGAAGTTGGTCACCTGCCTGGTCGCGTTGCCCGCGCCGCGCACCTCCACCGGCACGTCGGGCGCGGGGCCGTACCTCGGGCTGAGCCGGTTGGCGCAGCGGGCCATCGGCAGCGCCACCTCGACACCGTCCTTTGTGGACAGCACGACCCGGGCGTCTCTCGGCACATAGGCGAAGTCGGTGACCCGCGTGAAGACCGAGTCGCGCCCCTCCAACGTGAACCGCTCGCCGTCGACCTCGACCGTGCAGCCACCGGACAGCGGCAGCACGAACGCCTCGAACTCGCCGGTCTCGACGGTCCGCGACTGGCCGGGGTGCAGGAGGAGGACTCGCAGACCGGTGTGCTCCCAACCCGCCTCGGACGGGCTCAGCTCCACCGCGTTCTCGCCGTCGGACAACGTGCCCAGCGGTCGGTGCAGGCTCTTCACACCCTCGCTCCCCTCGCGGTGCGCAGGACTTCGGCGGCGGCTTCGACGGCTCGGGCGACATCGCCGTCCGGCGGGTAGAGCAGGGCGCGGCCGACCACGAGGCCGCGCACGGTCGGGTGGCGCAGCGAACGCCCCCACGACGCCAGGTCGTCCTCGGGCCGCGCCGAGGGGACACCGCCCAGCACCAGGGCGGGCAGCGTCGTCGCGTCCAGCACCTCGTCCGGCGACGCGGGCAGCTTGAGCCAGGTGTAGGCGGAGGTCACGCCCAGGCCGGCGGCGATGCTCCCGGCCCGTGCCAGCGCGGCGGCGTCCTTGCGCAGCACCAGGTTGCCGGCGGGGTCGCGTTCGTAGGGCAGCGGCTCGACCATCGCCATGACACCGCGTTCGGCCAGCGCGGACACGGCGGCGGCGCAGCTCTCCAGGGTCGGGACGGTGCCCGCGTCCGAGTCGACCAGGCGCAGCAGCATCTTCCCGCCGTCGAGGCCGTTCGCCGCGATGGCGGTCGGGTCGTAGGCGGTGAACCGGTCGTCGATCTCCCAGTCCGCGCCGGCCAGCCCGCCCCGGTTCATCGAGCCGATGACGACCTTGTCGTGCAGGCCGTCGAGCAGCAGCAGCTCCTCGATCACGTCCGGCGTGCCGAGCACCCCGTCCACGGCCGGGTTGGCCAGCGCGGTGAGCAGCCGGTCCAGCAGCGACCGCCGGTCGGCCATCGCCAACGGGTCGCCGCCCACGCCGAGCGCGCCGCGCGCCGGGTGATCGGCCGCCACCAGGAACAACGTGCCGCGCTCGGACAGCAGCCGGTCCCGCCGCCGCCGCGCGAGGTACGCCCGGCGCACCGCACCCGGGTCGCCCGCCCGGGTGGCCAGCAGGCCCCACCACTGCTCGTCGCTGATCACAGCAGGTCCTCGATCTCGTCCGGGGTGGGCATGGCGTCCGCGCAGGCTAGCCGGGAGGCCACCAGGGCGCCGGCGACGTTGGCGTACCGCGCGATCCGCACCGGTGCCCAGCCCGCGAGCAGGCCGTGCGCCAGGGCGCCGCCGAACGCGTCGCCCGCGCCCAGCCCGCACACCACCTCCACCGGATGCGGCGGCACGGTCCACGAGCCCTCCGGCGTCGCCACCAACACGCCCTCCGCGCCCTTCTTGACCAGCGCCAACTCCAATCCGCGCGCGAGCAGCCGCCGAGCGGCCTCGTCCGGGTCGGCCGTGCCGACGGCGACTTCGACCTCGGACCGGTTGCCGACCGCGACCGTCACGTGGTCGAGCAGCGCGCCGATCTCCCGCCGTGCACTGTCCACATCGGACCAGAACATCGGCCGGTAGTCCAGGTCCAGCACGGTGTGCGTGCGCCGGGCCCGGTGCTCCAGCAGCTTGCGCTGGGTCGTCCGCGCGGGTTCGGCGGACACGCCGGTGCCGGTGACCCACAGCAGCGGCACGTCCGCCACCACGTCCCACGGCACATCCGACTCGCCCAGCGTCAGATCCGGCGCGATGGGCGACCGGTAGAACAACAGCGGCGGATCTTCGGGCGGGTCCAGGGCGCAGAACACCACGGGCGTCCGCAATCCCTCGGCGGTGCCGACGTACTCCGGCGACACGCCGAACGACGCCAACGCCGACCGCACGTAGGGCCCGAACCCGTCCGGACCGACCTTGGTCAGCAGCGCCGACGACCGCCCCAGCCGGGCGGCGGCGACCGCGACGTTGGTCGCCGTCCCGCCCAACGACTTGGCGAACGACCGCACCTCCGCCAGCGGCACACCGCTCTGCTCCGGGTACAGGTCCACCCCGACCCGCCCGACCGCGAGCACCTCCAGCCCGGTCACCCCGCGAGCACCTCCAGCGTGGTCATCCCGTGAACTCCACCGGCGTCGTCATCCCTCGACGCCCCGCAACTCGTGCGCCAACGCCTCCAGCTCCGCACCGCCCGCCATCTTCCTGGTCAGCTCCTCCAGACCGATGTCCGCCTTCTCGTGGCACCCCAGCGCCCGCCCCCGGTTGAGCAGCAGGAACCGGTCGCCGACCGGGTACGCGTGGTGCGGGTTGTGGGTGATCAGCACGACCCCGAGCCCGCGATCGCGGGCCTGGGCCACGTACTTCAGCACCACCCCGGCCTGCTTCACGCCCAACGCGGCGGTCGGCTCGTCCAGGATCAGCACCTTCGCCCCGAAGTGCACGGCCCGCGCGATCGCCACGCACTGCCGCTCACCACCGGACAGCGTGCCCACGGGCTGTTCCACGTCCCGCAGGTCGATGCCCATCCCGGCCAACGCGCTCCGCGTCACCGCACGGCCCTTGCGCCGGTCCAGGAACCGGAACGGCCCGAAGCCCACCGTCGGCTCCGAGCCGAGGAAGAAGTTGCGCCACACGCTCATCAGCGGCACCACGGCCAAGTCCTGGTACACGGTCGCGATGCCGTGGTCCAGCGCCTCGCGGGGCGACGAGAACCGGATCTCCCTGCCCTCCACCAGGAACGTGCCCTGGTCGTGCTGGTGCACCCCCGCCAGGACCTTGATCAGCGTCGACTTGCCCGCGCCGTTGTCGCCCAGCACGCAGGTGACCTCGCCGGCGTTGACGACGGTCGAGACGTCCCGCAGCGCGATGACGCTGCCGTAGGTCTTGCCGATGCCCTTGACCTCGATCAGGGTCTTCCCGGTCATCGCCGCACCCTTTCCGCCCGGCGCCGCAAGGCGTTGTTGACGAGCACGGCGGCCAGCAGCATCACGCCGAGGAATAGCTGGAACCAGTCGCTGTTCCAGTTGGCGTAGACGATGCCCTGCCGCGCCATGCCGAAGATCAGCGCGCCGACCGCCGCGCCCACCGCCGAGCCGAACCCGCCGGTGAGCAGGCAGCCGCCGATCACCGCCGCGATGATGAACTGGAACTCCAGCCCGATGCCCTGGTTGGCCTGCACGCTGGTGAACCGCAGGATGTTGATCGACCCGACCAGCCACGCCGCGCCCGCCGTCGTCATGAACAGCAGCACCTTGGTGCGCGCCACCGGCACACCGACCGCGCGCGACGAGGCCGCCGAGCCGCCGACCGCGAAGATCCAGTTGCCGAACCGGGTGCGCACCAGGAGGGTCGCCGCGACCACCGTGAACAGCACCCACCAAATGATTGACACGTAGAACGTTGTGCCGCCCACGGAGAACGTCGACGCGAACAGGAAGCCCGCCGACTCGTAGCCGGCCGTCGAGCGCATGCCGGACACCTGCACGGTGCCGGTGACCAGGCGGGTGATGCCGAGGTTCAGCCCTTGCAGGGCGAGGAAGGTGCCCAATGTGACGATGAAGCTCGGCAGCCCGGTCCGCACCACCAGCCAGCCGTTCGCCGCGCCGACGGCCAGCGCGAACACCAGCGAGACGGCGAGCGCGAGCCAGACGTTCCAGCCGAGCCGCGTGGCGAGGATGGCCGTGACCAGCGCGGTGGACGCCGTCATCACGCCGGCGGACAGGTCGAACTCGCCGCCGATCATGAGCAGCGCCACCGCGACCGCCATGATGCCCAGCGTGGCCGAGTCGTCCAGCCAGGTCGCCACCCCGCCGACGCTCAGGAACTGCTCGGTCACCACCGAGAAGAACACGAACACCAGCAGGGCGCCGAGCAGCGAGCCGATCTCCGGCCGGAGGACGAGCCGGTCGAGCAGCCGGGGCGAGCCCACCCGCTCGTCCAGCGCTTCCGCCATCACCTGGTACCGCGCTTGGCGTACTCCGCCACCTTGTCCACATTGGACTTGTCCACGAAGCCGGGGCCGGTGAGCACCGGCTTGCCGCCGCCGACGGTGTTGGCGTTGTCGCGGAACAGCTTCAGCATCACGATCGGCAGGTACCCCTGCTCGTACTGCTGCTGGTCGACGGCGAACAGCACGTCAACGGCCTTGATCCCGTCCGTCACGTCGGCGTTGAGGTCGAACGTCGCCACCGCCGCCTTGGCCGAGGCTCCCTTCACCGCGCTCACCGAGCTGACCGCGACCTGCGGGTTCAGCGCGAGCACCGCGTCCACGGCGGTGTCCGTCTGCAACGCGCCCTTGATCCGCGCCTCGACGTCGGTCGGGTTGTTGATGTCGACCTGCAGGTTCACGACCGTGCCGCCGAAACCGGCCCGCGCGCCGTCGCACCGCTGGTTGAGGCCGACGTTGCCCGCCTCGTGGATCACGCACAGCAGCCTGGTCTTCCCGGCCGCCTTGAGCTTCTTGCCCGCTTCCTCCCCCGCGACGCCCTCCTCCTGCCCGACGTGCGCCAGCGCGCCGAACGAGGCGCTCTGGTCGCTGCCGGAGTTGATGGTGACAACCGGGATGCCCGCCGCGACCGCCTTCTCGACGGACGTCTTCAGCGCGTCCGGGTTCGCCATCGACACGACGATGCCGCCGACCTTCTGCGACACCGCGTTGTCGATCAGCGTGGCCTGTCGGCCGGGGTCGCCGTCGGAGTTGTAGTCCACCGTCACCCCGAGCTGCTTGCCCGCGTCGGTCGCGCCGTTCTTCACCACGTTCCAGAAAGCGTCGCCCGCGGTGCCGTGCGAGATCACCGCCACGCGCAGGTCACCGGAGGGTGGTGCGGCTCCGGTGCCGGGGGTCGTGGTCTGGTCGGCCGCGCCGGGGCCGCTGCACGCGGCCACGGCCGCGACCGCCGCGACCGCGAGGCCCACGCGCACTTTCTTCGAGCGGACGGACGTCATCGTCTCTCCTCGCCGGGATCGGTCTGGCCGGTGAACTGGGTGAGGTGCGCGAGGCTGCGCGCGGTGTCCCGCACTGGGGTGTCGAGCGGGTCGCCGGCCCCGAGGGCGGTGTCCTGCTCCAGGACGAGCCAACCGGTGTAACCCTTGTCCCGCAGGAGTTCCACCAACGCGCGCACGTCCACGTCGCCGTCGCCGAGCGGCACGTACATCCGCCGGCGCACGGCGGCCGTGTAGCCGATCCCGCCGTCGCGCACGGTGGCCGCGATGTCGGCCCGCACGTCCTTCAGGTGCACGTGCCCGATCCGCTCGGGGAAGCGGCGGGCCAGCTCCACCGGGTCCGTGCCGCCGATCAGCAGGTGGCCGGTGTCCAGGCAGAGCGGGAGGTCCGAGTCCGCGAGGAACCGCTCCACCTCGGCGGCGCGCTCGACGTGCGTGCCCACGTGCGGGTGCAGCACGGTGCGCAGGCCGTGTGCGGCGGCGGTGTCCCGGACCTTCGCGGCGGTGTCGATCAACGTCCGCCACTGCTCGTCGGTCAGCTCGGGCCGCTCGTCGTAACCGGCCGAGCCGGTCGCGGCGGCCAGCACCAGCACGTCCCCGCCCGCCGCCGCGAGCAGTGCGGCCACCCGACCGGCTTCGTCCACAGTGGACTTCGCGTCGTCGTGCAGCACGACCGCGAGGAAGCCGCCGACCAACGTCAGCCCGTGCCCGTGCAGAAGCTCCGCCAACTCGTCGGGCGAGGTGGGCAGGTAGCCGGGCGGGCCGAGTTCCGTCGCCCGGAGACCGAGCGAGGCCATCTCCGCCAGCACGGTCTTCGGGGCCGGCACCTCGCCCCAGCCGGGCACTTCGCAGACACCCCACGAGATGGGCGCTCCGGCGATCCTCA
The DNA here is from genome assembly GCF_050942485.1 of Actinosynnema sp. CS-041913. Classification (NCBI taxonomy): domain Bacteria; kingdom Bacillati; phylum Actinomycetota; class Actinomycetes; order Pseudonocardiales; family Pseudonocardiaceae; genus Actinosynnema; species Actinosynnema sp. CS-041913. Next base: position 8,959,717 of record NZ_CP192037.1, read on the forward strand.
CGCGGTCACCTCCTCGATCCGGACGGGAGCGCCGGCTCGCCGCGACCGCTCGCAGGCCTCGGCGAGCCGGAGGCTGATCAGACTCTCCCGCGCGGGCGACGGGTTCGCCACCCTGCCCGCCACCACGTCGGTGAACACTGCCACCTCGTTGAGGTAGGCGCGGTGGAAACGCTCCGGAAAGCCGGGGTAGGCGTCGCCCACCCGCGGACCGTCGGGCTCCAGGGACGTCAGCGGCGTGCGCGGGTCCAGGCCCACGGCCAGCGAGTCCTTGCTGCCCAACACCTCGATGCGGTGGTCGTAGCCCAACGGGTTGTGCCGGCCGCCCGCCAGGGTGGCGTGCGCGCCGCCCGCGAACTTCAGCAGCACCACCGCGTTGTCCACGTCGTCGGCGTCCGCGAAAGCCTGGTCCACCAGCACGGACCCGGACGCGTAGACCTCCACGACGGGCTCGCCGACCAGCCACGGCACGGCGTCCAGGTCGTGGATGAGCAGGTCGCGGAAGATGCCGCCGGACCGCGGCAGGTAGCCGGGATCGGGAGGCTGGGCGTCGTTGCCGAGAGCGCGCACCAGGTAGACGTCGCCGACCTCGCCCGCGCGCACGCGGCGGTGCAGCTCGGACACCGCCGGGTCGAACCGGCGCTGGAAGCCGACCAGCACCTCGACGCCCGACTTCGCCACCTCCTCGACCAGGGCGCGCATCTCCACCAGGTCGCTCGCGATGGGCTTCTCGCACAGCGTCGGCACGCCCGCCGCGATCGCCTCGCGCAGCAGCGCGGGGTGCGTGGCGGTCGGCGTGGCCAGCAGCACTCCGTCACTGGCCGTGAGCAGCTCCGCCAGGTCGTGCACGCTCTTGGTGCCGGGCAGACCGGCCGACGCCCGCGCGGCGCGATCCGGCGCCGGGTCGAACAGCAGCACCTCGTCGACCTGGTCGAGCGCCGCCAGGTTGGTGGCGTGCATGGTGCCGATCCGACCTACTCCGGCAACTCCGATCCGCATCCGCAGGGTCTCCGTCCTGGTAGGAGGGTTGGAGCGGTAGAGCGCTCTATTCGTTGGAGCGCTCCAATGCTGTAGCGTCCGTCACACCGAAGTCAAGGGTGGGTTTCGGCTCGCGACCGCCGCCGAAGGAGGTGCCAGTGGCCAGGCCGACGATGGACGACGTCGCCGCGCGGGCCGGGGTGTCCCGCGCCCTGGTGTCACTGGTGATGCGGGGCTCACCCAAAGTGAGCGACCAGCGGCGCACCGCCGTGCTGAGAGCCGCCGAGGAACTCGGGTACTCACCGCACGCGATGGCCCGCTCGCTGGCCAGCCGCACGTCCCACGTGCTCGGCGTGATGGTGTCCGACCTGCACAACGCGTTCTTCGCGGAGGTCGTGGACGGCTTGGACGCGGTGGCGCGCGAACAGGGCTTCGACCTGATCATCAACACCGGGGGACGCAGCCCCGCCCGCGAACGGCGGGCGTTGCAGAGCCTGCTGTCCTTCCGCCCGGCCGGGCTCGCCCTGCTGTCACCGGTCGTGCCGTCCGCCGCGATCAAGGCCGCCGTCGACCAGACGCCCGTAGTGTTGGTGGCCCGATCGTCCCGTCTGTCCATTGTGGACACAATCAACGACGACGGCGAGCGAGGCATCGCGCTGGCGGTGGACCACCTGGTCTCGTTGGGACACCGCCGAATCGCCCACCTGGACGGCGGCGAGGGCACCCAGGCCGCGCCCCGGCGGCGCGGCTATCTCGCGGCGATGGCCGCGCATGGCTTGGAGCCGCACGTCGTGAGCAGCGAATACACCGACGCGGCGGGGGCCAAGGCCATCCAGGGGCTGCTGGACGGCGACGTGCCGACCGCGATCATCTCGTGCAACGACTTCAACGCCGTCGGCGCGATCTCCGCGCTGGAAGACGCCGGCTATCGCGTGCCGCAGGACGTTTCCGTTGTGGGGTACGACAACACGTCGCTCGCGGCGCTCCGGCACGTCTCCCTGACCACGATCGACCAGCCGCGCAACGAGTTCGGCCGGCTGGCCGCCGAAGCCCTGCTGCAACGCGTGCGCGGGGAACGCACGGAGCCGGTCCGGCACCTGCTGCACCCGGCCCTGATCGTCCGCTCCACTACCGCACCGCCACGAGGGCGCCGTTGAGCACGGCGCCCTCGTTCCAGGGGATCAGCGGTCCGGTGGTCGGACGTAGGCAAGGCCGAAGTCGGCGTCCGCCGGGCTTCCGGCGAGGTCGTGGCACCACACCTCGCCGCGAACCTGGCCGGGGGTCGTGTAGGAGTTGAGCGCGATCACCCGGCAGGTCCTCGGTTCCTCGCCGAGTGCGGTCACCTGCACGGAATCCGCCGGCCAGAAGATCCGGTTACCCAAGGCCGAGTAGTTCACGACGTACCGGCCGGTCGTGCTGCGGGTGACGACCGGCGTCTCGCCGTTGGCGCTGTACGACCGCTCGATCCGCCCGGTCCCGTCGACCGTCAGGTACCCGGCGGGCACGGCGTCCTGGTGCAGGCCGGTGCCGTGGACGTGGCTCAACTGCCACCGGGCGTCCCGATCGCAGTGGACCCGGACGCGGACCTCGCCGGCCACCGCCTGACCGCCGTCGCTCCGGCACCGGGCGAACTCGCGGCCGAGCGGAGTCACCTGCACATAACCCGCCTGGCCACCGGGGACGACGACCTCGTACTCACCGGTGCCGAGCCTGGTCGCCGAATCCGAGGTCACCGCACCGGATTCCGGCACGCCGAGGTACACGTGGAAGGTCAGGTCCTTCGGCTGTCCGTTGGGGCCGAAGCAGTTCACGCCCACCAAACCGTCGATGCCGTCGACCCGCTGTTCCCGGACGACGCAGGTGTCTGCCGCCTGGGAGTGCGCCGTGACGTGCGCGATCGCTTGTGGCGAGCCCAATCCCGGCATTCGCACGGTGTACTCGCCCACGTCGGTGCGCAGCAGGCTCATCTTCCGCGCCCACCAGTGGTCGTTGCCCGGCAGGTAGCCGCCCCACGTCGACCACTGGTGGTTCGGGTGGAGCTGCACGGGCACGTCCAGCGCGTAGCCGTACTGGTGGACCTGGGCGTAGCCCCAGCCGGGACGGTGCGGACCGGGGTCGGCGGGCTGGAGCGGGCCGAGCCGTTCACCGGGGTCGAGCGGCTTGCGCACGGCCGCGATGCCGAACTGGAGGTCGGCGCGCTGCCCCGCGTCGTCGAAGCACTGGACGTCCACCCAGATCTCGTTGGCCGGGTAGGGGTACGCGTGCCAGCCGGATGTGCGGCAGTGGCCGGTGTCGGTCGCGCCGGACAGCACCGTGCCGCCCCACGTGCCGACGCCCTTCGCCAGCACCCGGTAGTGGCCCAGGCCCAAGCGGTGCAGGCGGAACGCGCCGCCCGTGCTGTTGTACGACCGGGTGGGGTCGATCCGCAGGTCCGGCACGGTGCCGGTGGTCTGGGCGTACGCGCCGATCTCGCCCGCCGGCGGCGCGCCTTCGACGTACGTGGCCGCCCACTTCGTGTCCGTGGTGCAGCGGACCCGGATCGTCGTGCCGGTGACGCCGCCGGACTGGCAGCGCGCGAAATCCGTGCCGTACGGGGTGATCTGCACGTACCCGTTGCCGGTGAACCCGCTGATCCGGGCCTCGTACAGGCCCGGGCCGAGCCGTCGCACGGGTGCGTCCGGCGGGATCACCGCTGCCCGGTCGCCCGGTTCGGCGAGCAGGAAGTTGAACCTCGTGTTGATCGGCGTGCTGCCGTTGGCACAGGCCACGACGACGATCTGGTCCGCGCCGACGGTCCGGTTGTCCCGCACCACGCAGCCCATCGGTTGCGCCGACTGGTCGTAGGTCACGGTCGTGTGCGCCACCGCCGTTGCAGAAGCCTGGCCCGGCAGGCGAAGCCGGTACACGCCGGTGCTCTCCCTGGTCACCTTGGCGGGTTGCGGCGTGCCCCACTGCCAGGTCGCGATCAGGTCGGTCTCGACGCCGATCGGCGATTCCGCCGGTTCCACGCGGGCGTAGGCCCATCTCGCGGGCCGTGGTGGGGGCGTGGAGGTCGACGGCGAAGTCGGCGGCGGCGAGAACGGCGTCTCCGACGTCGGCGTCGGAGTCGGGGAGGACGGCGAGGTGGGTGGCGACGTGGGCGTCTGCGACACCGGTCGGGGAGTGGTCGCGGTGACGACGATGGGTTGCGCGCCACGTGGCGGCTGCGTCGGGGTCGTCGTGACGCCGCCCGGTGTCGTGGTCGTCTCGGGCACGATCGTCTCCACCACACCCGGTATCCCGGTGAGCTGCGACGGGGGCGGGGGCAGGGCCAACCCTTCCGGGCGGTCGTTCTCGGTGGCCAGGACCGCGATCACGGCGGCGGCCACCAGACCGACCGCGCCCGCCGCCACCCGCACCACCGCGGGGTTCTCCTGCGCCAGCCGGGTGAACGCGTCCACGCCGGGGATGCTCGCGACCTTGGTGCCGACCGTGCCGAGCAACCCGGCCCGCGGCGCGGCCACATCGGTGCCGCGGCTGAAGAACGCCAGCGCCGTGCGGCGGTTCTCGTCGTCGTCCGCCAGCCCCAGCAGACCCGGACCGAGCGCCCAGCGCGCGTAGTCGTGGGCGTCCTGCTGCCGTTTCGCGCAGACCTCGCAGGTCTTGGCGTGATCCAGCACGATGTCGGGCTGCTTGGGGTCGAACGGGCCGGCCGCCAACGCGGCCAGCGAGTCGCAGTGCTGTTGTCCCACCCGGGTCACGACGTAGGCGGCGATCGCCTTGCCGGTCGCCTTGCGGGCGCGGTCGAGCTGGCGGTCGGCTTGTCCGCGGGAGACGCCCAGTTCCTTGGCCAGCTCGCCGCCCACCACGAGGTGGTCGGTGCGGAGGGTGAGGCGGATGTGCGTGGCCATCACCGGCCGCAGGCCCGGCGGCACGCCGTCGAGCGAATCGGTGAGCACGGCCAGCACCTGCTCGCGCGCGATCAGGTCCTCGATCTCCGACGGCGGCTCCGCGAGGTCTTCGGGCACCTCGCGGTCGCCGCGGCGGGCGTTCTCGGTGTAGTGGGCCTTGAGCACGTTGTGCGCGATGCCGGTGAGCCAGGCGTCGAGTTCCTTGGGCTCCAGCCCGTTGCGGATGCCTTCCAGCGCCCGCACCACGACTTCGCTGACGAGGTCGTCCACGTCCTCGTGGCGGTCGGTGCGGTGGTGGAAGTACGGGCGGATCTTCGCTTGGCAGCGCAGGAAGAGCTGGTGCCGGGCGGTGCTGTCGCCGGCACGGAGGCGGTCCAGGAGGGGTAAGTCCTCGTCGGCCATCATGAACACCATCTCCAGTGGCGGGGGAACCGTTACGGGAGCCGGCGGGCCTGGGGCGGCCCGCCGGCCGGATCGGTCAGAGCCGGACGATCGACCAGTCGTCGAACTGGACCCAGGAGTCGTGGCCGGGTGCTTGGTAGCCGAGGAACGCGGTGACGTTCGGATTGTCGCCGGTCCTGAAGTCGATGCTCAACTCGTCGTAGTGGTTGATGACGCCGAACGGGCGTTCGGTCAGCCACGGGCTCGCCCCGCGCACCCCGAAGTAGCCGGTGGGGAACGCGGCCGAGGTGCGCAGGAAGACCCGCATCCGGTACGCCGTATGGGGTTTCAGCGCGATCTGCTGGGTGACGGCGTTCCAGTTGCGGCTGCCGGTGCGGATGAACGCGTTGTTTTGGCCGGTGTTGGCGAAGCCGAGCCGGATGTCGACGCCCTTGACGTCCGGCCCTTCGACGCCCCACGGCGCGGACACGCCGCGGTGCGGCTGGGCCTCGAAACCGCCGTCGGAGACGAAGTTCCGGTACACCTTCACGGTGACGGTGTAGCCGCCGACGTTGTCGCCGGGGTTCTCGTCGTTGATGCCGAAGTCGATCCGTTCGCCGACGGTGCGCACCGGCAGCCGTTCGGGGATGAGGCAGCCGGTGGCGTCGCCGACGAAGAACCGCTGGCCGGACGACCGGAGCTTGCCGTAGAGGCCGTACTGCCGGCCGCCCTGCACCGGCCAGTTGCCGCCCCACGTGAGGTCGGGCTTGCCCGCCGGGCCGTGCACGCCGGACCAGCCGCCGGTGCCGACCTCGCCGACCGCGCTGACGCTGAGCACGTCACCGGGGCGGAGTTCGATCGGCGACGGCCACGCCCAGGTCCAGCCCGGCACCCAGTGCGTGACGGTCTCGGCGGGCGGTTGGTTGTTCAGGCACTGCGAGGTGGGTGTGGTCGGCGCGGGCACGGCGGCGGCGGGCGTCGCCACGCCCACCGCCATCGCGCACGCCGCCAGGAGCAGGAGGAGGACCCGCTTCATCGCGCACTTCCTTCCGGAGGTTTCGGCCTTTGCGGGAGGGACGTGCGCGGTGCCGGCGGGATCTCCCCGAGAGCCCCGGCGTTTCACTCGTTCGGATTAACGGCGGTCAGTTTGGAGCCAGACGATCGACACACAGACGAGTGCGTTGCGTTGGACCCAGACGATCAGCACTCAGATGACTGCGCCAGGCTGAGGACAGACGATCGACACTCAGATGATCTTCAGGCCAACGACCCCGGCCACGATCAACGCCAGGCACGCGAGCCGCAGCGGGGACGCGCTCTCGCCCAGCGCGAAGATCCCCACCAGCACGACGCCGACCGCGCCGAGCCCGACCCACACCGCATAGGCGGTGCCCAGCGGCAGGTCGCGGACCGCCATGGTCAACATGACGAAGCTGACCACGGCGGCCGTGATGCCGACGACGGTGGGCCACCGCCGGGTGAAGCCCTCGGACCGTTCGAGCGCGGTCGCCCACACGACTTCCAGCAGGGCGGCGCCGATCAGCAGCAGCCACGGCACGGCTACGCCACGGTCCCGGCGTCGACCAGGAACGACGCCCCGGTGATGTTCCGCCCGCCCTCGCCCGCGAGGTGCGCGACCATCGCGGCGACGTCCTCCGGGGAGCAGTACCGGTTCAGCGCGGTGTACCGGCGTTCCTCGTCGGCGTCGGGACCGTCGGCCGGGTTCATCTCGGTGTCGGTCGAGCCGGGGTGGACGAGGTTGACCGTGATGCCGCGCGGGCCGAGGTCGCGGGCCAGGCCCTTGGTCAGGCCGATGAGCGCGGACTTGCTCATGGCATACAGCGCCCAGCCGGGGTACGGCACGCGTTCGGCCAGGCTGCTGCCGATGGTGATGATCCGGCCGCCGTCGCCCAGGTGCGGCGACGCGGCTTGGGCCAACACGAACGCGGCGCGGGCGTGTACGGCCAGGATGTGGTCGACGTCTTCCTCGGCGACGTCCTCGAACGGACCGAACGGCGCGATGCCGGCGTTGTTGACCAGGATGTCGAGCCCGCCGAACGTGTCCACGGTCCGCGTCACGGCGGCTCGGAGCTGCGTCGTGTCGGACGCCTCGGCCCGCACGGAAAGCGCTTTCCCAGCCCGCCTTTCGACTGCGGTCGAACCGTCTGCCGCCGCCCTGTCTGCCAGCGCATCGTCTGCCAGCGCACCGTCTGCCAGCGCACTGTCTGCCAGCGCACTGTCTGCCAGCGCACTGTCTGCCACCGAACGCTCGTCTGGCGCCGCACGCCCGTCCGACGCCGCACGCGCGCCGACCACGGCCAGCCTGTCGACCACCGCCTGAGCGCGGTCGGCGGCCTGGGCGTACGTGATCACGACGTTCGCACCCTCCTGCGCGAGCCGGGTGGCGACAGCCGCGCCGATACCCCGGCTGCCCCCGGTGACGAGCGCGGTCTTGCCGTCGAGTTGACCCATGGTGATGCCCCCAATATCCGGAACGTGTTCCGCTTATCACTCTAGGCGGAACACGTTCCGGTTGTCCACGGCTGGTTTAGGCTGGCCAGGTGAACGAGCGGGCCGACGCCGCCCGGAACCGGGCGAAGATCCTCGCCGCCGCGGCGGACATCGTGGCCACGCGGGGGATCGAGGGGCTCGGCATGGCCGAGGTCGCGGCGGCCTCGGGCGTCGGCGTCGGCACGCTCTACCGGCGTTTCGGCGACCGTTCCGGTTTGGCGCACGCCCTCATCGACGCCTCGGAACGCGAATTCCAGCAGGCGTTCCTGGCGGGCCCGCCGCCCTTGGGCCCCGGCGCGCCCGCCACCGACCGCATCCGCGCGTTCCTGCACGCCCTGACCGACCGGACCCTCGCGCAACTGGACCTGCTGCTGATGGCGGAGACCGCCGGTCCGCTGGCCCGCTTCGGCGGCGCTTACGACGCGTACCACCAGCACCTGGCCATGCTGATCAACCAGGCACGGCCCGAGCTGGACGCCGCGTTCACCGCCGACGCCCTGCTCGGGCCGCTCGCCGCCAACCTGGTGTCACACCGCGGTTCGGCCGCCGCGACGATCAAGGCGGGGTTGGCCGACCTGATCACCGCGCTGTTCGACGACCAGCCCGGACGGCCCGGCGCACCAGCGGCCACGCCAGCAGGATGACCACGACGGCGTACACCGCCACCGCGAAAGGCGTGTTGACCAGTCCGGTGAGCGAGCCGTCCGACAACTGCAACGCCCTGCGCATCTGCTGCTCGGCCGCGGGCCCGAGGATCACGCCGATGATCGCGGGCAGGACCGGCAGGCCGTAGCGGCGCATCGCGAAGCCCAGCACGCCGATCACGAACATCACCAGGAGGTCGAACACGTCGGCGTTCACCGCGTACGCGCCGACGCTCGCGAAGAACAGGATGCCCGCGTACAGGTACGGCCGGGGGATGCGCAGCAGCTTCGCCCACAGCGGGGCCAGCGGCAGGTTCAGCACCAGCAGCAGGCACAGCCCGATGAACAGCGACGCGATCAGGCCCCACACCAGCGCCGACTCCCGCTGGAACAGCAGCGGGCCGGGCTGGATGCCGTACTGCTGGAACGCCGCCAGCATCACCGCCGCCACCGCCGTCGTCGGCAGGCCGAGGGTCAGCATCGACACCAGGGTGCCCGCCGCCGACGCGGACGCCGTCGCCTCCGGGCCCGCCACGCCCTCGATCGCGCCCTTGCCGAACTCGTCGCGGTGCTTGGACAGCCGCTTCTCCGCCACGTACGACAGGAACGTCGGGATCTCCGCACCGCCGGCCGGCACCGCGCCGAACGGGAACCCGATGAACGGTCCCCGCAGCCAAGGCTTCCACGCCCGCTTCAGGTCGGCACGGTGCAGCCACGGCCGTCCCACCGGGATCGGCCGGCCCGTCGTGCGCCGCAGGTGCGCCGCCACCCACAGCGCCTCGCCCACCGCGAACAGCGCCACGGCCACCACGACCACGTCGATGCCGTCCGCCAGGTGCAGCGACCCGAACGTGAGCCGCTGCTGGCCGGTCATCTCGTCCAGCCCGACCAGGCCGATGGCGAGGCCGATGAGCAGGGACGCGAAGCCCCGCACCCGCGACGCGCCGAGCACGGACGTCACCGCGATGAACGCCAGCACCATGATCGCGAAGAAGTCGGGCGCGCCGATGTCGACGGCGTACCCGGCAACCGTCGGAGCCAGCAGCACGAGCAGCACGGTGCCGATGATGCCGCCGACGAAGTGCCCGATGGCAGCCGCCGCAAGCGCTTGCGCACCGCGGCCCTTCCGGGCCATCGGGTTGCCGTCGATCGCCGCGACCACCGCCGCGCTCTCGCCCGGCGTGTTGAGCAGGATCGACGTGGTCGAGCCGCCGAACATGCCGCCGTAGTAGATGCCGGCGAACATGATGAACGCCCCGGTCGGCTCCAGTCCGTAGGTCACCGGCAGCAGCAGCGCGACCGCCATCGCGGGCCCGATGCCGGGCAGCACGCCGATCGCCGTGCCGAGCAGGACGCCCAGCGCGGCCAGCGCGAGGTGCGTCGGCGTCAGCGCGGTGGCGAACCCGTCGAGGAGGTTGCCGAACGAGTCCACGTCAGAGCACCCCCACCAGAGGACCGCCGGGCAGCGGGACGCCGAGCAGGTTGTTGAACACCAGGAACGTCAAGACGGACAGGCCGGCGGCGAGCAGCGGATCACGCACGAGGTGCCGGCTGCCGAGCGCGTAGGCCGCGCCCCAGAACAGGATCGCGCCGGAGATCGGGAAGCCGGCCACGCCGATCAGGGCGGCGTTGGCCAGGAACGCGCCGCAGAGCAGGAGGACCGTGCGCCAGTCGGCGGGCGCGTCCAGGTCGACGTCCTCGCCGCCTTCCGCCGCACCCCGGCCACCGCGCAGGACGTCCCGGGCGAGCAGCGCCGCGACCACCAGGAGGGCCGTGCCGACCACGATCGGCACGGCTTTCGGACCGATGGGACCGCGCTGGGCGAAGTCGGTGTGGATGCGGATCGCGTCCACCAGGACCAGCACACCGAGCGCCACCAGCACGGCGCAGACGCCGAGTTCCGAGTGCTCCCGCCACCACGCCCGGCGATCGCGGGCTTCCGGTTCCGTCGTCATGCCAGCCCCAAGTCCTTCAGCACCGTCGCCACCCGCTCGTTCTCCTCTGCCAGGAAGGACCCGAACTCCGCGCCGGGCGCGAAGGCGTCGGTCCAACCGTTGCGCGCCAACGCTTCCCGCCACTGCGGGGTGCCGTGCAGGTCCGTGAAGAGGTCCACCAGGCGGGCGCGGTCGGCGTCCGGGATGCCCGGCGGCGCCACCACGCCGCGCCAGTTGTTGAACTCCACGTCCACGCCCGCCTCGCGCAGGGTGGGAGCGTCCACTCCGGACAACCGGGTCGCGCTGGTCACCGCCAGCACCCGGAGCTGCCCGGCCTCGATCTGGTCGCGGTACTCGCCGACGCCGGACACGCCGAACGCGACCTTCCCGCCCAGCACGGACGCCAGCAGCTCGCCGCCGCCGTCGAACGGGATGTAGTTCACCTGCCGGGGTTCCAGGCCCACCGCCTTGGCGATCAGCATCGGCGCGAGGTGGTCCGGCCCGCCGGGCGACGAGCCCCCGCCGACCGGCACCGCGCCGGGATCAGCCTTCCAGGCGGTCAGGAGCTGGTCCAGCGACCGGTAGGGCGAGTCCTTGCCCACCACGACGATGTCCGGCTCCTCGATCAGCTTCGCGATCGGGGTCGTGTCCAGCAGCGACGACGGCGACTTGTTCGTGTAGACGCTGCCCACCACGCCGAGGCCCATGGACATGACCAGCTTGCCGTTGCCGCGCTCGTTGACGGTCCGTCCCAACCCGACGGTGCCGCCCGCGCCGGGCAGGTTGAACACCTCCGCGTTGCGGATCAGCTCCGCGTCCTCCATCGCCTTGGCGGCGGTCCGCGCGGTCACGTCGTAGCCGCCGCCGGGCGCGTTCGGCACGAGGACGCGCAGGCTGCGCAGGGTGGACGACGACTCCACACCGGACGTGAGCAGCGGCGGCACGAGGACGACGACCGCCAGCGCGCACGCCACCGCCAGCCAGACCTTGAGCCGCCCGGACGGCGTGCGCCCTCCGTCGGTCGTCGGTGTCGACACTGTGACCCCCGCCTCTCTTCCGCGTGGTTGGACATGTTGCTCTCGTGTAGACAGGGAAGTCCCGCTTGCGCGCCTAGAGGTTTTTTTGGTCGTTGTGGTCACGGAGGTGCCGATGGGTGGACGTGGGTCGCTGGCCCGTCAGCTACTCGTGTGGCAACTGGTAGTGGTCGTGGCGCTGCTGTGCGCGGTGGGCGTGCTGTCCGTCGTCCAGGCGGGGGCGAATTTCCGCACGACCGAGGGACGCCGGATGCTGTCCGTGGCCGAGGACGTCGCCGCCACGGCCGGCGTGCGGGTCTCCCTCGCCGACCCGCTGCGGCACTACGCGCTGGCCCCGTTCGCGACCAGCGCGCAGAGCCTGTCCGGCGCGAGCTACGTGATCATCACGCGGGCCGACCGCGTCATCCTCACGTCACCGGACCCGCGTCAGATCGGCGAGCCGCTGGAGATGGGCGGCAGCACCGCGTCCCGAGGCCGTTCGTGGGTGGGTGAGCTGGCCGGCGCGACCGTGGCGCACGTCCCGGTGATCGGCGACCGGGGCGAAGTGCTCGGCGTGGTGGCGGCGGGGCAGCGGGCGTCCGGGTTCTGGGAGGGTGTGCTGGACTCGCCGGACAACGCGCTGCGGCTGCTGGGCGTGGCGCTGGTGATCGGCGTGGCCGGGTCGCTCCTGTTGGCCCGGCGGGTGAAGAACCAGACGCTCGGCTTGGAACCGCACGAGATCACGGCGCTGGTGGAGTACCGGGAAGCGTTGCTGCACGGCATCAAGGAGGGCGTCGTCGCACTCGACCCGCAGCAGCGGATCACGCTCGCCAACGACCACGCCCGCGCCCTGCTGAGGCTGCCGCCGGACGCCGTCGGCCGGTCCGTGGAAGACCTGGACCTGGACGAACGGCTGCGGGACGTGCTCACCGGCCGTGCCACCGGAGCCGACCAGCTCGTGCTCGGCGAAGGCCGGGTCCTCACCCTCAACCGCATGCCGCTGGACGTGCACGGCGCCGTGGTGACCCTCCGGGACCGGACGGAGCTGATGACCCTCCAGGACGAACTGGACGCGAACCGCCACGCCACCGACACGTTGCGCGCGCAGGCCCACGAGTTCCGCAACCGCCTGCACACCATCGCCGGTCTGGTGGAGCTGGGCGAGTACGACGAGGTGCGCGGCTTCATCAACCGCATCAACACGGCTCAGGGCCAGTGGCGGACCGAGGTGGGCTCCCGGATCGCCGACCCGGCGGTGGCGGCGCTGCTGATCGCCAAGTCCAGTCTGGCCGCCGAACGGGGCATCGGACTGCGGATGGACCCGGACAGCGCGCTCGGCCACGTGGACGACGTGCTGTCCACGGATCTCGTCACAGTGCTGGGAAACCTTGTCGACAACGCGCTGGACGCGTCCGGCGAACGGGGCTGGATCGAGGTGTCGGTGCGCGTGGTCGCCGACGAAGTCCGTGTGGTGGTAAGGGATTCCGGCCCCGGTGTCGCGCCGGAACTGGCCGAGGAGGTGTTCCGGCACGGGTTCACCACCAAGGCTGCCGAACAGGGACAGCGCGGCCTCGGCCTGGCCCTGACCCGGCAGACCTGCCTGCGCCGCGGCGGCTCCGTGCAGGTGCACAACGAGAACGGCGCGGTCTTCACCGCCCGGCTGCCCTTGGAGGTGGCGGTGTGATCAGGGTCCTGGTGGTGGACGACGATTTCATGGTCGCGAAAGTCCACAGTGGATACGTGACGCGGACACCCGGGTTCGAGGTGGTCGGCGTCGCGCACACCGGGGCGGACGCGCTGCGGCTGGCCCGCGAGCTGCGGCCGGACCTCGTGCTGCTGGACGTCTACCTGCCCGATCTGGACGGGCTGGGGGTGCTGCGCGAGCTGCGTGCGGTGCGGGACGAGGTGGACGTCATCGTGATCACCGCCGCGACTGACGTGGACACCGTGCGCGGCGCCATGCGCGGTGGCGTGCTGCACTACCTGATCAAGCCGTTCGAGTACGCGGCTCTGCGGGACCAGTTGGCGCACTTCGCGGCGCTGGACCGGAGGCTGGGCCGGCTGGCGTCGGCCGGGCGGGCGGACGTGGACCAGGCGGACGTGGACCAGGTCTTCGGCGCGCGGCCCCGGAGTTCTCCCGTGCTGCCCAAGGGGTTGACCGCGCAGACGGCGCGGCTGGTCGAGCGGGTGCTGCGGGAGCGTCCGGGCGGGGTGTCGGCGAGCGAGTGCGCGGAGGCGACCGCGTTGTCACGGGTGTCCGCGCGGCGGTACCTGGAGCACTTCGTGGCCACCGGCAAGGCGGAGGTGCGCCTGAAGTACGGCGGCGCCGGCCGGCCCGAACGGCAGTACGTGTGGCTCGGCTAGTCCCAGCCAACGGCACGCGTGGCCACCGCATCGGTGGACCACCGGCTAGTCCCAGCCGCCGCCCCGCCGGCCCTGCTTGGTCTGCGCGCGGCGCTTCTTGCCGGCGATCCGGCGTTCCTGCGAGCCCCTGGTCGGCTTGGTGGGCCGGCGGACCGGAGGCGGGGCCGCGGCGGCGTCGCGGAGGAGGCGGGCCATGCGCTCCCGGGCCGCCTGGCGGTTCTGCAACTGGGCCCGGTGCTCGCTGGCGGTGACCGTCAGCACGCCGTTGACCAGGCGGTTCTCCAGTCGGCCGAGCATCCGGGCGCGCAACCACGTCGGCACGGACGGCGAGGCAGCCAGGTCGAACGAGAGTTCGACCCGGCTGTCCGCCGTGTTCACGCCTTGTCCGCCGGGGCCGGAGGACCGGGAGAACCGCTCGCTCAACTCGGCCGCCGGCACCACCAGCGTCCGCGTCACGATCAAGTCCTCCGCCACGCCGTCAAGGTTAGAACGTCACCCCCGGCAGTGTCGCGATCTTTGCTAGCTGCTCGTACGTCAGCGGCACGGCCCCGCCGGTGGTGCCGCTCGCGGTGTTGGCGGCTTCGGCGATGAACAGGCCGCCGTCGGGGGTCTTCATCCCCACGCCGAGCTTTTGCGTCGTCCCGTCGTCGAATTCGACGACCATGACCGTCTTACCCTCGAACTGCCGGACCTCGCACTCGATGTGCTCCCACTTCCCGATACCGCAGCCGAACGGCTGGATGGCGAGCCTGATCGACACCGTCCCGCGCGGCGGGCCGATCAGTTCGGCGTCCGCCTTGTACTCGCTCCAGTTGGTGCTGGCGAACTCCCACGCGCCCTTCGGGTTGCCCGGCACACCCACCGCCGGGTAGGCCTGCGGCACACCGGCCTTCACCAGCAACCCGTCCAGTTCGGCGGCGTGCTCGGCCGTGATCGGCCCCGTCGGGACGGGCCCGTCGAAGGTCGGCCGCACGTTCGACTGGCTGGTGGACGGCGGTGTGGTCGCCGGCGGTGTCGAACCGGACGACGGGACGGTGGCCACGGTGGAGAGCGGCGGTGAAGCCACCTGCACGCCGCCGCCCTGCCCGCTGGACCCGACCAGGGCCGGCACGCACACCGCCGCGACGGTGGCGAACGCGGCGACGGCGCTCGCCGAACGGCGGATCTGCACCTTGCGGCGGGCGGCCCGCATGATCACGTTCGTGTCGAGGTTCAACGGCGGCTCGTCGTCGAACGCGTTTTCCAGGGTCTGCTTGATGTCGGTCACGGCTGCTCCTCGAATACGTGGCGCCCCAGAAGCTGCCGGAGACTGGCGAGGCCTTTCGCCGCCTGGCTCTTCACGGTGCCTTCGGTCCGACCGAGGAGGCGGGCGGTCTCGGTGACGCTGAGGTCCTCCCAGTACCGCAGGACCACGACGGTCCGCTGTCCCGGAGGCAACGCCGCCAACGCGTCCCGCACGTCGAAGTCGGCGGGGGCGCCACCCGACACAGGGGTGTCCGGCAACGTCTCCACGACCGTCTCCCGCCGGCGGAACCCGCGTCGCGACTCGTCGATGGCAGCCCGCACGAGCACTTTGCGCGCGTACGCGTCCACCGCGCCGTCCCGCCGCACCCTGGGCCACGCGACGTACAGCTTGGTGAGCGCCGTCTGCACCAGGTCCTCGGCTCGGTGCCAGTCACCGCACAGCAGGTACGCGGTCCGTCGCAGAACCCGTGCACGGGCGTCTACGAACGCCCCGAACTCGCGATCGCGGTCCACTTCGCCCTCCCTCGGTCGCCTCGTAGTACGGAGCGACCGGTTCGGGAGGTTGCCTCGTCACCGCTCCAGGTTCTTGATCAGCGCCAGGAACGCCCCGCCTGCCCGCTTTCCGAACACCAGGACAGGTCCCTGGCCGGCTTGCTTGGAGTCCCGGTAGCCGACCCGGTTTTCGGACCACCCGACTTCGACACAGGTCGCGTTGTTGGCACTACGGGCCGACTTCCGCCAGTTGGTGATCACTGCACATCCTTTCTCAACTGCGCCAGGAAACCCCTCGACCGCTTGGGATCCAGCGCGAGATGACGCAGATGGTTCATCACCTGCTCATAGTCCTCCACAGCTTCGGCGGAGTCGTAGTAGTAGGCGGAACGCCGCGTCTCCTCATAGGCCACCCTCCAGTCGTCGTCGAAGCGCAGCAGATAGAGCGCACCGGTCAACGCCGGGTGAAGGCCGACGCTCTGCGGCACGACTTGCAGGGTGATGTTCGGTCGGTCCGCCATGGTCAGCAGGTGATCAAGCTGTTCGCGCATCACCTCCGGATCACCCACCGGGCGGCGCAACGCCTGCTCTTCGAGCACGCACCACAGCGTGACCGGGTTGTCGTCACGCTTGATCGCGGATTGGCGTTGCAGTCGAACGGCGACGCTCTGCTCCACGTCCACCCCGGGCGTGATCGAGGCGTGGTACCCGATCAAGGCTCGCGCATAGCCTTCCGTCTGGAGCAGTCCGGTGACCAGCATCGGCTCGAACGCCTCGATGTTCGTCGCGACCGCTTCGAGTCCGACCACCAGCTCGAAGTCGTTCATGGTGCTGAGCGGGTCGCCGAGCTGGTCGGCCCGCGCCTTGGACGCCGCCAGCAGGTCCAGCATCATCGGCAGCCGGTCCCGCCGTCCGAAGAAGTCCGCCAAGACCTCGATCGCGGGCTTGCTGGGCAGGTTCTTGCCGCTCAGCATGTGCGTGAAGTTCGCGCGGGTGACGCCGAGCCGTTCGCCGATCTGGGCGTGGGTCTTGCCGGACTGCTCGTACAGCCGCTCCAACTCGTACCGGAGCACCCGCCGCGCGACCTTGGGGCTGAACGTCACCTGCACGCCACGATCCACCTTTCGAGCGACTATTCAGACATCAGATACTTCAGTAACTTGATACCATGAGTGGACTACCCGAACTGGTCGATGACCGGTTGAACGAAGAGGCTCCCATCGTGCGGTGGGTGGCGATCACTCCCGCCGGCGAGGTCGAGGTGCACGAGTCGGAGAACCGGCTCGCCACCGCCCGCGACGACGGCGAACCGTGGCAGTGGCGGCTGTTCACGGACATCTACGCCGTCACCGACCCGGACGGCCGGTGCGTCGACCACTGGACGCAGGCCTGGGACGTCATCGACGACGAAGGCGGGATCTTCATCGACCCGTGCGGCCACCCGCGTGAATCGCTCGCGGTGAACACGATTGCCTCGGAGATGATCGCGCGAGCGACCGGGAAGCAACGGGAAGCACGCGGAACGGTGATATGGCTCGGTGGCGCGAACGAGGACGGGGTCCACGGGTGCGCCACCGACGCCAAGATCACCGAATTGCGAGAGCTCGCCGCCCACGCGCGGCCAGCAGCGTCAGAACCTCGGGTGGTCGCCGACCAGGGCGGTCGGCTCGGCGGACCGGCTCACCTCGCCCAGCACCCAGGCCGGGACGTGGCGGGCGGTCAGCACGGCCAGGGCGCGGTCCACGTCTTCCGGTGAGACGACGGCGACCATGCCGATGCCCATGTTGAACGTCTTCTCCATCTCCTCGCGGTCGACCCGCCCGCGCTGCGCGATCAGCGCGAACACGGGCGCCGGGGTCCACGTGCCACGATCCAGCCGCGCGGACAGGCCCTCCGGCAGCACGCGGGCCAGGTTGGCGGCCAGTCCGCCGCCGGTGATGTGCGCGAACGTCCGCACCTCGGCCTCCGCCGCCAGCGCCAGGCAGTCCTTCGCGTAGATGCGGGTCGGCTCCAGCATCTCCTCGCCGAGCGTCCGGCCGAACTCCTCCACGTGCCCGGACAGCGGCATCCGCGCGATGTCCAGCAGCACGTGCCGCGCCAACGAGTACCCGTTCGAGTGCAATCCGGACGAACCCATGGCGATCACCACGTCACCGTCGCGCACCCGGTCCGGCCCGAGCATCGCGGACGCCTCCACGACGCCCACGCCGGTGCCGGAGATGTCGTAGTCGTTCTCGCCCATCAGGCCCGGGTGCTCGGCGGTCTCGCCGCCCAGCAGCGCGCAGCCCGCCAGCACGCAGCCCTCGGAGATGCCCTTGACCAGCGCCGCGACCTTGTCCGGCACCACGCGGCCGACCGCGATGTAGTCCTGGAGGAACAGCGGCTCGGCGCCGCACACCACCAGGTCGTCCACCACCATCGCGACCAGGTCGATGCCGACCGTGTCGTGCTTGTCCAACGCCTGCGCGACCGCGATCTTCGTGCCCACCCCGTCCGTGGACGACGCGAGCACCGGCTCCTTCCAGCGGTCCAGGCGCAGCTTGAACAGGCCCGCGAAGCCGCCGATGCCGCCGAGCACCTCGGGACGCTGAGCCTTCGCCGCCCACGGCTTGAGCTTCTCCACCGCCTCGTCACCTGCGGTGATGCTCACTCCGGCGGTGGCGTAGGTGGCCTTGGCGGTGTCGGTCACGTCACTTCGTTCCATGTTCTGGGGCATCCGTAGCTGTCGTCAGGGCCGGCGTAGGGCGTCCTCGGCACCGTACCCGTTCGCCAAGACGGGAGTGGCCGCGCCCGCGACACCCCGGATGCCCTCCAGCAGGTGCTTGCCGATCAGCGCGTCCTCGGGCAGCGGGATCGGGTAGTCACCGTCGAAGCACGCCGTGCACAGCCGCGTCTTGGGCTGCTCGCTGGCCGCGATGAGCTGCTCCAGCGACACGTAGCCCAGCGAGTCCGACCCGATGGAACGGCGGATGCCGTCGTCGTCCAGGCCGTTCGCGATGAGTTCGGCGCGGGAGGCGAAGTCGATGCCGTAGAAGCACGGCCACTTGACCGGCGGGGACGCGATCCGGACGTGCACCTCCAGCGCGCCCGCCTCGCGCAGCATCCGCACCAGGGCGCGCTGGGTGTTGCCGCGCACGATCGAGTCGTCCACCACGACCAGCCGCTTGCCGCGGATCACGTCCCGCAGCGGGTTGAGCTTGAGCCGGATGCCGAGCTGCCGGATGGTCTGCGACGGCTGGATGAACGTGCGCCCCACGTAGGCGTTCTTGACCAGGCCGGACCCGTACGGGATGCCGGAGGCCTGGGCGTAGCCGATGGCGGCGGGGGTGCCGGACTCGGGCACCGGGATGACCAGGTCGGCCTCCACCGGGTGCTCGTGCGCCAGCCGGCGGCCGATCTCGACCCGCGTGGCGTGCACCGACCGGCCGGCGATCGTGGTGTCCGGGCGGGCCAGGTAGACGTACTCGAAGATGCAGCCCTTGGGCTCGGGGCTGGCGAACCGGCTGGAGCGCAGGCCGTTCTCGTCGATCGCGATCAGCTCGCCCGGCTCCACCTCGCGGACGAAGGACGCGCCCACGATGTCGAGCGCGGCGGTCTCGCTGGCCACCACCCAGCCGCGTTCCAGGCGACCGAGCACCAGCGGCCGGACGCCGTGCGGGTCACGGGCCGCGTACAGGGTCGACTCGTCGGAGAACGTGAGGCAGAACGCGCCCCGCAGCGTCGGCAGCAGCTTCATCGCGGCCTGCTCGATGCCGATGTCGGCCGCAGCCGCCGCGAGCAGCCCGCACACCAGGTCGGAGTCGGTGGTCGCGCCGTGCCTGGTGTCGACGCCCACCTCGCGGGCCTTCACCAGCAGCTCGGCGGTGTTCACCAGATTGCCGTTGTGCCCCAACGACAAACCGGAGCCGGTGGCGGTGGTGCGGAACGTCGGCTGCGCGTTCTCCCAGGTCGTGGAACCCGTGGTGGAGTAGCGGCAGTGGCCGACGGCGACGTGACCGCGCAACGACGACAGCACCTGCTCGTCGAACACCTGGCTGACCAGGCCGAGGTCCTTGAAGACCACCACCTGGCTGCCGTCGCCGACGGAGATGCCCGCCGCCTCCTGGCCGCGGTGCTGCAACGCGTAAAGCCCGTAGTAGGTCAGCTTGGCGACTTCTTCGCCGGGCGCCCACACGCCGAACACCCCGCATTCCTCCCGGGGCTCTTGCTCTTCGGTGTCGGTTCGGCCGGCTGCTGACGGGTCGGTGACCACCGAGTGCTCCCTAGCGACGAGGTCGGGCTGCACTTCGAGTGTAAGGCGAACGGGGGGTGAACCACCCCCATCGAGATGCCTGGTAAGTGACCAAACGCACCTCCGCTAGTCCAGTTTCAGCACGCTCAGCACGTTCTGGTCCCCGGTGGCGCGCAGCGGCGACCGCCCCCACAACCCGTAGTGCACGAGCTGTGCCTCTCCGGTGATCCGGAGGTCGGTCTCCTCACCCGGCCACGCGGCCCGCACGTCGGGCACGACACCGGGCTCCAGCGTCACCACCCACGCCTCCGGGACGTCGGTGAGCTGGACCAGCGCGGTGCCCTTGGCGTTCGGCGGCACGTCGGCGGCGTACTTCGCGGCGAGCAGCGTGCCGAGGGATTCCTCGATGCCGTCCACGGCGAAGTCCGTGTCCCCGTCGACGAGTTCCCGCAACGCCGCCTGCGCGTCCCACCGCCGCAGGTCGACCTCGTGCGCGATGCGCCGGTGCCACACCCAGGCCAGGTCCGGCGAGGCGGGCGAGAACGTCCAGGCGGGCCGGTTGCCGGACACCGCCGGCAGCACTTCGGCGGCCAGCGCGAGCTGGGCGTCCAGGTAGTCCAGCGGCACGACGTCGACCGGCGGCGCCGGCAGCCGCAACTGCACGGTGCTGCCGCTGCGGAGGTACTCCAGCGAGGTCTGGAGGAACCGCCCGACGTGCAAGGTCAGCTCGGTGAACGTCCAGCCCGGACAGCTAGGCACCTTCGCCGCGGGATCGGCCTTGCCGACCGCCGTGCGGAACATCGCCGCCTGCTCGGTGAACTTCTCGGTCCACCGCTGGGTGGTCCAACCTCCGGCCACGCGCTGCCTCCTAGGTCCGTGTCGGTCATCGTGCCGCACTTCGGTGTGCCGGGGCGGGGAACCGGCGATCATCCCGCTGCGTCGCACTGTTCTGGATCGAGGGCATGCCCGAGCGGCTGGCGGCACGAAGGGTGGGCGACCGTGTTCGGTGTGCGACCGGAGACCTTGCGCGCGGCGTCGAAGGAGTTCCACGACGGCGCGGACGCGACCGGCGACGGCGCGGAGCTGATCTCCATGCTCAGGCTTGACGCGGACGCGCTGGGCCGGGTTCCCGCGGCGGCCGAGTTCGTCGACGCCCTCGCCCGGTGGTCCGGCGAGCAGTCCGACGACCTGCGCCGGGGCGCGGCCTGGTACCGCGACGCGGGCGACGGCCTGACCGAGAACGCCGACGCGTACCAGCGGGCCGACGACGACTCGTCCACCTCGTTCCGCGGCCTGGAAGGCGGTCTCGCGTGAGCTACGTCGACCCGGAAGCCCTGTACGGGCAGCTCGCCTCGGGCGACGCCGGCCGGGTGGCCGCCGCCGCCGACCCCATCAGCGGCGCGATGAGCGCGGTGAGCCGGGCGCGCGACGCCGTGACCTCGGGCGGCAGCACCGCCACGTCGACCTGGCAGGGCGACTCCGCGACCAGGTTCGCCGCCCGCGCCGAGCTGTCCGGCCGGTCCGCCGTGGTCGCGGGCGAGCGGCTGGGGGCGGGCGTCGACGTCGTGCAGGCCGCATCCCGCGCGTACGGGCAGATGCGCGGCAGCGCCGACCAACTTATCGAGTTCTGGCGCGGCCGTTCGCCCGCGCTGGACGAGGCGCAGACCCGTGACCTGGCGAACCGGGTCAACGAGCAGCTCACCAACGTGAAGAACGGGTACGAGAACGTCCTGCGCTCCTACGCGTCCGCGCTGTCGAAGGTCCGTCCGGGTTTCGAGGAGACGGCGGGCAAGGACGCGGGCTGGGCCACCGCCGTCCAGCGGCTGCGCACCACCGCCGCCGTGCCGGGGCCGGGCACGGACCCGAAGCAGGTCGCGGCGTGGTGGAAGTCGCTGACGAAGGAGCAGCAGGACGAGCTGCTGCGCACCAAGTTCCAGGAACTGGGCCAACTTCGTGGCCTGCCGTCGGATGTGCTCGACCAGGCCAACCGCGCCCGCATCCAGGACGACCAGCAACGCTTCTCGGCCGAGCGCAACGAACTCCAGGCGCGGCTGGACGACCGCGCCCGCGAACTCGGGCTCGACCCGAACAAGTCCGCAGACCTGACCAAGCTGATGAACGACCCGCTGTACGCGGACCTGTCCGAGCAGCGGCAGGAGGCCGCCACCAAGGCGGAGAACGCCGAGAAGGTGCAGAAGAGCATCGCCGACGCGGAGAAGCTGGCGCGGGAAAAGGGCTGGTACAACGAGAAAGGCGAGCCGGACGTCCGCATCATGGCGTGGGATCCGTACGGCCCGCGTGGCGATGGAGCGACCGCCATCGCCTACGGCAACCCGGACACGGCCAAGAACGTCGCGGTCTGCGTCCCCGGCACCGGCTCGACCCTGGACAGCTTCTCCGTCGACCAGGCGGGCAATCTCCGGCACGCCATGGGCGCCGAGGGCAACGCCACCATCCAGTGGCTCGGCTACGACGCGCCCGGCTGGTCCCCCGGCGAGGTGGACAACCCGGCGCAGGCGCGGGAGGGCGGCGCGAACCTCGTCGCCGACGTGGCCGGCTACCGCGCGGCCGGCGCACCCGGCCAGCACCTGACCGTGATCGGCCACTCCTACGGCTCCACGACGGTCGGCTACGCGGGCATGAACGGCCTGGCGGCGGACGACATCGCGTTCGTCGGCTCGCCGGGCGTCGGCGCGTCGAACGTCAACCAGCTTTCGGTCGGTCCCGGCCACGTGTACGCGGGCGCGACCGAGCACGACCCGGTCGTCCAGGGCACGAGTTCCGACTGGTTCACCCAGGACGGCTCGTCGGTCGGCCCGTACGACGACCGGTTCGGGGCCAAGGTGTTCGGCACCGCCGACGGCACGTCGGCCCTGGGCGCGCACTCGCAGTACTACCACCCCGGTTCGGAGTCGGTGGACAACCTGGCCAGGATCGCCACCGGCAACGGCGGCGCGGTCACCGACCAGAAGTGGCACGACTCGCCGATCGGGCCCTCGCTGCCCGGCTCGCACATCCCGGTGATCGGGCCGGTGATCGACAGCGCGAGCAGCGCGGTCGTCGGGGCCGCCGACCTGGTCGGCGACGCGGGCACCGGGCTCTACAACGCCGGCCGGGACGCCTGGAACGGCAACTGGTCCGACGCGGGCACCGGTCTGCTCGACACCGGCAAAGAAGCCCTCAACGACACGGTGGACGTGGTCGTGGGCGGCGTCGGCGACGCGGTAGAGCTGGGCCGTGACGCGGTCGAGGGCGCGGGCGAGGTGTGGGACAAGACGGTCGGGTCCTGGTTCTGATCAGCCGGCGCGGCACGGACCGACGTCGGTCCGCACGCCCTCCTGGTCGAACCCGCTCCGGTCGGTCTGCCGCACCCCGCACACGACGACATCGCCGACCTCGACCCCGTCGGGCAACTGGTCGAGGTCGGCGATCCGCGTGCTGATCGGCTCGATCGACCTGGGCTCCTCCTGGTCGATCTCCAGGTTCGCGTAGGGCGGCACGGCCTTGCCCATGGACTCGGAGGCCGGGTTGAGCCGGGTGACCTTGAAGGTCACGTCGCCCGCCCACTCGCTGCCGCCGCCGCACCCGGTGGACAGGAACCCGATCGCAGCCGCGATCACCCCGACCTTCAGCGCCTTCACCCGGCCGAGCTTAGCCACGTCGGGCCCGCCGGACGGCTAGAACCGCAGCACCGGGAGCAGGGCCGACAGGTCCGCCCTGCTCCCGGACGCGGTGACCTTCGCGTCCGCCACCGCCGCCGCCCAGTCGACCCGGCCGACCGCGAGCTCCAGCCACGTCCGGGGGTCGGTCTCGATCACGTTCGGCGGCGTGCCGCGGGTGTGGCGAGGCCCTTCCACGCACTGCACGGCGGCGAACGGCGGAACCCTGACCTCCACGCTGCGCCCCGGCGCCACCTGCTCCAGGGTGCGCAGGCTGAGCCGGACCGCCGCCGCGAGCACCGGCCGTTCGGGCTGGTCCGCGGTGCCCTCCAGCCAGGGCAGCACGGCGGCCACGGCGGCGCGCAACTCGTGGGGGTCGACCGGTTTCGACGGCATCAGGCCAGGTTAGCGGTGTGCGGTGGGGTCAGAACTTGGCCGCGCGCAGCGCCTCACCGAGGAGTTCCTCCACCTGGTGCGCGAGGCGCCGGGAATCCGTCGGCGAGAACGTGCTCCACGGCACGGTCCCGTTGGACGCGCGGCGCTGTTGCAGGTACCGGCCGTCCTCGGTGTCGAAGAACGCCACCACGCGGTCCGGGCGGCAGCGCTTCCCGTACTTGTCCCGGGCCGCCGCGCCGAAGTTGCCGGTGTGCACCAGGCCGGTGAACATCTTCACCAGCGTCGTCGCGTCCTCCTGCCGCACACCGTGGTCGCGCAGCGAGTTCTCCAGGCTCTTGGGCGAGCCGTCGGACTTCTTCACCGCCGCTTCCAGGTCGGCGCTCGGCATGGTCACGGAGTGCCCGGAACCCGCCGGGTGCGCCGGCAGCGTGCCCAGCACCGCGCTCGGCAGCCCGCTGCCCGCCGCGCGGCGGAACGTCAACCGGTTGTCGGTCAGCGTGGCCACCGCACCGTCGTCGCCGTTCGCCACGGCCAGCACCCGCACGCTCTTGCCCACCCACACCCGGCCGTCGACCTCGCGCTCCGGCCGGAAGAACAGCCGCAGCAGGTGGTCCAGCTCGGGGTGCAGGCCGGTCGGCCCGCCGAGCCCGCGCGCGCCGATGCCGTGCCACACCCGGCGTTCCAGCTCGGCCCGCTCCTGGTGGGTCTTGCCCGGTGACGGGACCTTGATCACCAATGGCATGGGGCCGAGGTCGAGGCGTTCCCACAGGACGTCGAACTCCTCGGCGGAAAGGGTGATCGGCTCCCTTTCGGCCTGCCCCCCGAAAATGGTCACTTGCTGCTCCAGGTCGAACAAGCTCCGGCCCCACCCCGACGATGGGGCCCACTTGCCAGTCCAGGCCAGGACCCGCGAGGGACCTGGCCTGGACGCCACACGTCCGAACCTACTGCGGGTTCTCCCCGATCACCGGCGGGGCGACCAGGCGGTCGTCGCCGAACACGTCGTCCGTCTCGACCAGGTAGTCGGCGGCCTTGTGCTCGATGTCGTCCTCGCCGTTCGCGCCGTGCCCGGCGCCACCGGCCATGCCGCCGGCGCCCGGACCACCGGGGCGGCCCGCCGCACCGGGACCACCGGGGCCACCGGGACCGAAGCCGCCGGCACCGGCCATGCCGCCACGACCGGGCATCCCGCTCGGGTTGCCGCTACCCGGACCGCCGGGCATACCGGGACCACCCGGCATGCCGGGACCGGGGCCGAACCCGCGACCGCCGGGACCGCCAGGACCACCGGGACGCGGACCGGGACCGGTGGGCACACCCGGACGGGGACCACCGGGGCCGTTCGGACCGCTCTTCGGCGGCACACCGGGACCGACCGGAGGCTTCCAGTTGGGCGGCGGCGGACCGACCGGGGGCGGCACGGGGCCGACGACGGGCGGCTTCGGCGGCGCGATCGGCGGAGGCGGCGGGGTGGGCGTGGGCGTCGGCGGCGCCCACGACGGGTTGGTGTTGCCACCACCCGGCGGCACGACGGGCGGCGGCGGCGCGACCGGGGGCGGCGTCGGCGTCGAGGGCGGGGCCCAGGACGGCCGCGTGGTGCCGTCGCCCGGCGGGGTCCAGGTCTGCGTGCTGGTGTAGTTCGCGCTGCTCTGGTTGTAGCTGCCCGCGCCGCCGGGCGGCGGGGTGTCGACCACGACCTGCGGCGGCGGGACGAACTCGCCCAGCGTGTCGCTGTTCCACTCGCTGCTGGACTGGTAGTTGTTCATCACCTCGACGGCCTTGGCCTCGGCGTTGTCCTGCGCCGCTTCCTCGGCCTCGTGGTCCTGCTGCTGCTTGATGACGTGCATCATGCCCGCCGGGCCGCCCAGCACGCCGAGGATCTTGTCCCCGGTCGACGGGGCCTCGGTGGTCACCGGCACCGGCTCGGGCATCTCCTTGCGGGCGTCCGCGATGTAGTCGCCCTGGAGCTGCGCGGACGTCTTCATGGTGTCCGAGCCCTGCTTGGCGTCGCCCGCCCACATGGCCAGCGGGGACAGCACGTTCTGCGTCTCCTCGGCGGTGGAGCCCTCCCACTTCGCGCCGAGCTTGGCCAGCGCCGTGTGGATCGACTCGTCGACCTCGGCCAGCGCGTCGGACAGGCCCTTCCAGCCGTCCTCCACGGGCCGGGAGGCGGCGACGCCGGGCCCTTCGTTGATCATGCGGTGCAGATCGGGGTGGGCATATCCGCGCCAGCGGTGGTCACCCATCGTGCTCGCCCCCCTCGGGTGCGTAGTCCGTCACGTCAGTCTTTGTTGATGCGTCCCCAGGACGCCACGTTGTCGCCCTCGACCCGGCGGTAGTCCGCCTCGATCGCGGTGAGCTGGTCGACCACGCCCTGCAACTGCTCGCGGTACGCCAGGATCGCGTTCAACGCGGCGGCGTCGCCGGCCTCGAAGGTCTCCCGGTTGAACGCCTGCGCGGTCTCCTTGCTGACCGGGTCGCCGGCCCAGGGGCGTGCTTCGACGGCGTCTATCGCGTTCTGGATCTGCGGCTCCAGCCGGTTGAGCGCGTCGGTGAACACCTTGCGCGCCTCCGGGATCGCCGTGGGGTCGACGCTGAGCTTCTGCTGCTTCCCGCTGTACTCGGGCGGAGTCTGCGTGGAGCCCCCACCACCACCATCCGCGATGAACACGGCACACCCTCCTCAGTCCTGCACATGCCCCATCGTGTGCATTCGGGACGACTCTAGCTCTGATGCACGACGCGGGTGGTCGGTTCCCTCAGCAAAGGGAGTAGTTCCACTCGTTCTACTTCGCCATGAGATTCGCGACCACCGCGCCCGCGACCTGGGGCACGAGTTGGCACAGCGCGTCGATGTCGGTCCCGTCGAAGCTGCTGACGCCCGCTTGCACCATCTGGCCGTCGGACACGTCGACCGCGATCGTGCACTTGGGCACGCGACCCGCGTTCTTGATCAGGACCGCCGGGAAACCGCCGACTTCGAGTTTCTCCGCCTTGTCCCGCTGAGCGCTCTCGGTGTAGAACTCGATGCCCTCGGTGACGATCACGGTCGTGCCGATGAGGTACTTGCGGTCGCCGCGGTTGAAGTGGCAGGTCACCCAGTTCAGCTCCTCCACGGTGCCTGGGGTCGGCGGCTGGTCCGCGCCGAACTGGGTTCGCTGGGCCTCGGTGAGCAGGGTGCACGGGTCGACGTCCCGGACGTTGATGGTCTTCGGGCGCTTCGCCGGCTCCTTCGCGGTGGACGTCGGCTTGCCCGCCGAGGACGGCTCGCTCGCGGTGGAGCCCGGCGTGGAGCCCGACGTCGGCGAGCCGGTCGTGGTCGACGAGCAGCCCGCGAGGAGCAGTACGGCGGCGAAGAGCGGCACGGCACGGCGCATGAGGCCCAACGTATCGGATCACCGCGCACGGAGCGTCGCGAACGGGGCACTGGCGTCACTCGTTGGCGGCATTGCCGCACGACCTCGTTAAAGGAACCTTCCTTACTAAGAGCCGCCGCCTCGATTGGGGAGGAGCAATGCGCTCACGAGCAGTTCCGCTCGTGGCGGCCTTGGCGCTCGCGTTCGCCGTGCCGGACGCCGTCGCACAGCCCGCCGCACCGCCCGCCGCGCGATTCGCCGCACCGCCGGCCGCATCACCCGCCGCACAGTTCGCCGCACCGCCGGCCGCATCACCCGCCGCACGACTCGCCGCACCGTCCGACTTCACCGTCACCGCGTCACCCGGCTCGGTGACGACCGTCCCCGACTGGCGAATGCAGTCCAGCGCCCGCGCCCCGCAGAGCGGCGGCGTGATCTCGACCCCCGGCTACGCGGACACCGACTGGCTCACCGTGCCCGCCCGGTCCACCGTGCTCGCCGGACTGGTCGCCAACGGCCGCTACCCCGACCTCAACCACGGCGAGAACCTCAAGCAGGTGAACCGGAACGACTTCGCCGTGCCCTGGTGGTACCGAAAGGCGTTCACGTTCGCGCCGGAGAGCGGGACGCACACGTCCCTCAAGCTCGACGGCGGCGTGATCTCCCGCGGCGAGGTCTGGCTGAACGGCACGCTGGTCGCCGGGTCGGACCGGGTCGTCGGTGCGTACCCCACGCACGAGTTCGACGTGACCCCGCTGCTGCGCGCCGGGGACAACGTGCTGGCGGTCCGGGCGTCGTCCGCCGACCCGCAGAACGACCTGGTGATCCACTTCATCGATTGGGCGCAGTTGCCGCCGGACCGCAACCAGGGCATCTTCCGGGACGTGCGGCTGGCCACGTCCGGGCCGGTGTCGCTGCGCTTCCCGCGCGCCACGGCCGACCTGCCGCTGCCGAGCCTGGCGTCGGCCACCGTGACGGTGGCGGTGGAGGCGCGCAACAACACGGGCTCGCCGGTGACCGCGGAGGTGTCCGGGACGATCGGCCTCACGCCGTTCAGCTCGTCGGTGTCATTGGGCGCACGCGAGACGAAGACCATCGTCTTCACACAGACCGTCGACCAACCGAAGGTCTGGTGGCCGTTCCAAATGGGGGCGCAGCCGCTGTACACGGCCTCGCTGGAGGCGACCGTCGGCGGCGTCCGCTCGGATGCCGCGTCGACCCGGTTCGGCATCCGCGAGGTGTCGTCGTCGCTCGTGCAGGGCGCTCGGCAGTTCTTCGTCAACGGCGAGCCGTTCCTGGTGCGCGGCGGCGGGTGGGCGTCCGACCTGTTCCTGCGCACCGACGTGCGCCGGATCGAGGACCAGCTCAACCTGGTGCGCGGCATGGGTTTGAACACCATCCGGCTGGAGGGCAAACCGGAGAACGACGAGCTGTACGACCTCGCCGACCGGCTCGGGATCATGCTGCTCACCGGCTGGGAGTGCTGCTCGAAGTGGGAGAACTACGCGTCGTTCGACGCGGAGGACAACCGGGTCGCCGGCGAGTCGGCGGAGAGCGAGGCGCGCCGCGTCCGCAACCACCCGTCGATGCTGGCCTTCCTGATCGGCAGCGACGCCGCGCCCGGCGCGGGGCTGGAGAAGGTCTACCTGGACGCGCTGGCGCGGGCCGACTGGAACCTGCCGGTGATCTCGTCGGCGAAGGCGTTGGCTTCGCCGAAGCTCGGTTCGCCCGGCATGAAGATGGAGGGGCCGTACTGGTGGGTGCCGCCCAACTATTGGTACAACAAGCAATTGGGCGGCGCGTTCGGCTTCGCGTCGGAGATCGGGCCGGGACCGACCGTGCCGGAGCTGGACGAGCTGCGGAAGTTCCTCACCCCGGCGGACATCGCGAAGCTGACCGACTACAACGCCACGCAGTACCACCTGTCGCCGTCCACGACGTTCAACAAGTTCTCGTTCTGGGGCACGGCGCTGGACAGTCGGTACGGCAAACCGTCTTCGCCCGAACAGTTGGTGCGCAAAGCACAACTGGCGAACTACGAGACGAACCGCGCCCAGTTCGAGGCGTTCGGGCGGAACTCCTCGGACCCGTCCCGGCCCGCGACCGGTGTCATCTACTGGATGCTGAACAACGCTTGGCCGACAATCTATTGGCATCTCTACGATTACTACCTGGCCACAGCCGGGTCGTACTTCGGCGCCAAGACCGCGTTGCGGCCGTTGCACGTCCAGTATTCGTATGACGACAGATCATTGGCGGTCGTCAACACCGGGCTGGCGGACGTGCCGGGGCTGAGCGCGCAGGTGACGCTGTTCAACCTGGACGGGACCGTGAAGGCGGACGAGACCCGGCCGGTGTCGGCGCGGGGCAACGGGTCCGTGCGGGTCGGGACGCTGCCGACGCCGAGCGGGCTGTCCACGACGTACTTCGCGCGGCTGCTGCTGAAGGACGCGAGTGGCCGCGTGGTCGACCGGAACGTCTACTGGCTGTCGACGAAGGACGACAGGCTCAACTACGGCGGCTCGACCTGGTACCACACGCCGCAGTCCGCGTACGCGGACTTGAAGGGGCTCGACAGCCTGCGGCCGGGGACGGTTTCGGTGACGACGTCGTCTTCCGCCGGGGCCACCGAGGTGACCTTGCGGAACACCGGGAGTTCGGTGGCGTTCTTCGTGCGGGCGTCGGTGCGGAAGGGCGCCGGCGGGGCGGAGGTGCTGCCGACGGACTGGAGCGACAACTACGTCACGCTGTGGCCGGGCGAGTCGGTGACCCTCACCGCTCGATACCGACCGTCGGACCTCGGCGGTGCGACGCCGGTGGTGGAGGTGTTCGGGCACAACGTCGCTCGGGTCGTGCGCTGAGCGTTCGGATCGTGCACTGGGCGTTCGGATCGTGCGCTGAGCGTTCGGATCGTGCACTGGGCTTCGGGACCGTAGCCTCGCCCCGTGGCAGATTCGGGGCGAGGCACCATCAGGGCGGCGCGGGTTGTTCCGGGGAAGCCGGAGTCGGCGCGCGTGGTCGACATCGAAGTGGTCGAGCAATCGGGCCCCGGCGCGGGCATCGATGAGGTCGTGGTCGACGGGCTGCTGGTCGGGATGTGCGGGACGGACGTCGAGATCATCCGCGACGGGTTCGGCTCGCCGCCGCCGGGGCGGGACGAGATCGTGCCGTTCCACGAGTCGCTGGGGCGGGTGGTTTCCGCGCCGGACGGGTCCGGGCTCTCGGTGGGCGACCTGGTCGCCGGCGTGGTCCGGCGGCCCGATCCGGTGCCGTGTCCGGCTTGTGCGGTGGATGCCTGGGACTTCTGCTTGAACGGGCGTTACCAGGAACGCGGCATCAAGGAGCTGGACGGGTACGGGATGCAGCGGTGGAGTGTGCCGCCGAAGTTCGCCGTCCGGCTCGATCCGTCGTTGGGCGAACTCGGGGTGCTGACCGAGCCCGCGTCCGTGGTGGCCAAGGCGTGGGCGCAGGCCGAACTCCAGTGGAAGCGCTCTCACGTGGCCGGGCGGTCCGTGCTGGTGACCGGGGCGGGGCCGATCGGGCTGCTGGCGGCGCTGCTGGGCGTGCAACGGGGGTTCGCCGTGCACGTCGTGGACCGCGTGACCGACGGGCCGAAGCCCGACCTGGTCCGGGGGCTGGGCGCGGCCTACTACCCCGACCTGGCGCAGGTCACCGCCGAGGTGGACGTGGCGATCGAGTGCACGGGGGTCGCGTCGCTGATCTGGGAGACGGTGCGTCGGGCCTCCGTCACCGTGCTGACGGGTATCGCGGGCGCGCACGACCCGGTTCCGCTCGATCCCCACGTGTTCGACGACATCGTGCTGGGGAACAAGGCCGTTGTGGGGACGGTCAATGCTGGGTTGGCCGATTATCGGACCGCCGCCGATGCGTTGGCCGGGGCCGACCGGCAGTGGCTGGCAGGCTTGATCACGCGGCGGGTGCCGTTGGAGCGGTTCACCGACGCTCTCGAACGGCAGAAGGACGACGTGAAGGTGGTCATCGACCTCGGCTAGACCTCGGGCTCGCAGGTCCAGCGGGTCGAGCACGGCCAGCGGGTCGGGCAGGTCCGGCGGGTCGAGCACGTCCGGCAGGTCGAGCACGTCCGGCAGGTCGAGCACGTCCGGCGGGCCGAGCCGGGCCGAGGAAAAGACCAGGTCAGCGGCGGAGGAGTTCGTCGATCTCGTCCGGCCTCATGGGCTTGGCGAAGAACCAGCCCTGGCCGGTGTCGCAGCCGATCCGGTGCAGGCGCTTGGCCTGCGCGGGCGTCTCCACGCCCTCCGCCGTCACGCCGAGCTGCAACGCGTGCGCGAGCTGCACGAGGGTCGACACGATCTGCGCGTCGACCGCGTCCTCCTCGTCGGCCGCCCGCAGGCCCTCCATGAACGAGCCGGCGATCTTCAGCTCGTGCACCGGCAGGTGCTTCAGGTACGCCAGGTTCGAGTAACCGGTGCCGAAGTCGTCGATCGCGATCCGCACGCCCATCTCCGACAACGCCCGCAGCGCCTCCAGCGGCTCGTCGGCGGTGCCCATGATGGCGCTCTCGGTCAGCTCAAGCTGGAGGTGGTGCGGCGGCAGCGCGCACTCGTCCAGAATCCGCTTCACGTCCCGCACCAGCTCCGGGTCGCGCGACTGCCGCACCGCGAGGTTCACCGAGACGAACGGCGCGGCGTCGTCGAACTCCTCCAGCCACCGCCGGGCCTGCTCGCAGGCACGGCGCAGCACCCAGCGGCCCAGCGGGACGATCAGGCCAGTCTCCTCGGCCAGCTCGATGAACCGGTCCGGCGCGAGCCGCCCGAACTCCGGGTGCTGCCAGCGCACCAGCGCCTCGACGCCCACCACGGTGCTGTCCTCCAGCCGCACCAGCGGCTGGTAGTCGACGTAGAACTCGTCCCGCTCCAGCGCCGCCGGCATGGTCGCGGACAGGGTGAACCGGGCGACCTCCTTGGCGTTGCGCTCCGGGTCGTACAGCGCCCAGCGCGACTTGCCGTCGGCCTTCGCCCAGTACAGCGTGATGTCCGCGTCCCGCATCAGGTCGGCCGCCGTGGTGCCGGACAGCGCCCGCTCCACGATGCCGATGGACGCCGAGACGGTCAGCTCGTGCCCGCCGATCCGGATCGGGGACTCCAGTTCTCGTAACACCCGGTCGGCGACGTTCACGATGTCCTGGGTGTCCCGCGAGCCCTCCACCAGGATCACGAACTCGTCGCCGCCCATCCGCGCGACCAGCTTGCCGTCGCCGGACACCGAGTGGTCCAGCCGACGCCCGACCTCGACCAGCAACTGGTCGCCGATGTCGTGGCCGAGGCTGTCGTTGATCACCTTGAACCCGTCCAGGTCCAGGTAGCACAGGCCGGCGCGGCGGCGGGCCCGGTTGTTGAACACGCGGCCGAGGCGTTCCAGGAACAGCGCCCGGTTCGGCAGGCCGGTCAGCGGGTCGTGCAGCGCCTGGTAGCGCAGCCGGTTCTGGAGCAGGTGCCGGTCGGTGACGTCCTCGATCATCGCCACCTGGTACTGCGGCTCGCCGTGGTCGTCGCGGACCAGGGACAGCGTCAGGTGCGTCCACACCTGCTCGCCGTCGGCCCGCCGGAACCGCTTCTCCGCCCGGTAGTGGTCGCACTCGCCGGCGGTGAGCTGGTCGTAGAGCCGCCAGACGCTGGAGCCGTCCTCCGGGTGCATCAGGTCGCGGATGTTGTACTGCCGCATCTCCTCGACGCTGAACCCGAGCATGTCCTGCAACGCCTGGTTGACGTCCAGGATGCGGCCCTCGATGTCGGCGATGCCGATGCCGATCGCGGCCTCGGTGAACATCGCGCGGAACCGCGCCTCGGACGCCCGCAGCGCCGCTTCGGCCTGGTCACGGGCGTCCAGCACGGCCGCGCGGATCGCCTCCTGCTCGGCCAGCGTCCGTTCCCGCAGCGCCCGCGCGTAGCCGGCGGACAGCGCGCCCTGCAACGCGGCGAGCCGGGACCGCATCAGCTCGTCCGGGGCGATGCCCAGCTCGCTGAGCAGGTCGTCGCCGAGGAGCTGGATGGTCCGCCCGAGCGTGTCGGTTCCGGTGAAGTGCGCGTCCACCAGGCGCGCGCCGATCTCGTAGCCCGGCGCGGTGCGGAACGGGCTGGCGTGCAGCGCCTGGACCAGGATCTCGGTCAGCGCCTGGAGGTGCTCGGCGACCTCGGCCCGGGTCATCGGGACGTAGCTGCTGCCGATCACCGCGGTGGCCCAGGTCCGCGCGAACGACTCCGCCCCGGCCAGTACGGCGGGGTCGAGGTTCGATCGGCCTGGTGCCGCCACCCGATGGTCAACCTGTTCCGTCATGTCCGTCGGCCTACCGCCACAACGCAGAGGATACGGCCGGTTGCCGCACGAGGTCGACAGCCAAGGTACAGACCATTTCGCACGACACCATCACACCTTCCGCCCCATCGCGCCGAAGCCGAGGAACCGGGAGGAGTTCTCGTCGAGGTCGTCCGGCGACTCGGGGCGCCACAGCGGCAGCCGCGCCACCCCCGGCTCGACCAGCCGGAAGCCCTCGAACAGGGCCTCCACGTCCTGCTTCCGCCGGTACGTCATCTCGCTGACTCCCCGGTTGTAGACGCCCTTGGCCTCGTCCCACGCCGGATCCCAGTCGCCCTCCTCGTACCCGGCGTGCGACAGCG
This sequence comes from Actinosynnema sp. CS-041913, assembly GCF_050942485.1. Classification (NCBI taxonomy): domain Bacteria; kingdom Bacillati; phylum Actinomycetota; class Actinomycetes; order Pseudonocardiales; family Pseudonocardiaceae; genus Actinosynnema; species Actinosynnema sp. CS-041913. The sequence goes on from NZ_CP192037.1 coordinate 8,993,464, forward strand.
CCAGGTGGCTGCCTGGTGGGAGGGCGTCCCGGTAGGCGCCGACGATGCCGTGCGGGTCCTCCTCGTCCGACACGAAGTGCAGCAGGGCGATCATCAGCACGGCGATCGGCCGGTCGAAGTCGAGCAGGTTCTGCACCTCGGGCGCCTTGAGCACGCCCCGCGCGTCCCGCACGTCCGCCTGGAGCACGTTGACCAGCGTGTTCCCGGTCAGGATGGCCCGGCTGTGCGCGACCGCCACCGGGTCGATGTCGACGTAGACGATCTTCGAGGTCGGGTCCACCGCCTGGGCGATCTCGTGCACGTTGCCCACCGTGGGGATGCCCGAGCCCAGGTCGAGGAACTGCCGGATGCCCTGCGACAGCAGGTAGCGCACCGCGCGCCGCAGGAACGCCCGGTGGTTGAGGATCACGCTCCGGAGCACCGGCACGTCCGCCAGCACCTTGTCGGCCACCACCCGGTCGACGGCGAAGTTGTGCGCGCCGCCCAGCCAGTAGTCGTAGACCCGCGCGATGCTCGGGCGCGCCAAGTCGATGTCGCCCGGCGCCCAGTTCGGCCGCTCCACGCTGTCCACGGGTTCTCCTTCGGTTCCTCACCGTCGCGGTGACCCCACACATCATGGGCCAATCCGGTGAGTTGGCACACCGTCGGATTGCCTACCGTGCTGATTCGACCACCGTTTCGGCGGTCACCGGGAAGAATGCCCGCCTTGTGAACTACCTGTGGATCGGGGGCGCGGTAGGTGTTGCCGTCGCCGGGGTGTTGTTCGTGATTCGGCAACGTGCGGGGAAGAGCCTGCTGCTGCCCACCCTGGTGGGCTCACTCGGGGCGTTCCTGCTGGTCGGCGGTGGACTGCTGGTCATCGACCCGAATGCGCCGAAGAACGAGGCGATCAAAACCGGCGGCCTCGCGGGTGGCGCGCTGGTCGCGTTGTACGCGCTGTGGCTCAACGACCGCCGGCGGCGCACCGACGAGGAGCGGCAGCTCATCGAGGCGAAGCGGCAGGAGTTGGAGGACGCGCGCGCCGAACACGACCGGTCGCGGGTCGCCGACGAGCGGTTCGCCCGTTCGGTGGAATTGCTCGGGCACGACGCCGAACAGGTCCGGGTGGGCGCGATGCACGCGCTGGCCGGCCTCGCGCGGTCCCGCGCCGAGTACACGCAGACCGTGCTGGACGTGCTGTGCGCGTACCTGCGGCGGCCGTTCGCGCCGGAGACCGAGACGGCCTCGCCCGCGCTGACGCAGGAGAGCGAACGGGAGCTGGAGGTCCGGCTGACCGCGCAACGCCTGATCGGCGACCTCCTGCCGCACGACGACGAGGCCGACGCCGAGCACTACGACCTGAACCTGACCAGGGCGTACCTGGAGTACTTCGACATCTCGCACCGCCAGGTCGGCGAGCTGATGATCCGGGCGGCCAAGCTGCACCGGTCGAACTCGTTCCACCACACCGTCGTGCACGGCGGCGCGTGGTTCACCGACGCGGAGAGCTTCGGGCGGCTCTACCTGCACGACGTGGTGTTCCGCGGCAAGGGCTGGTTCAGCCGGTTCCGGTGCCACGACACGGCCGACTTCGCCCGCACCCGGTTCCTCGGGCCGAACAAGCTGGCCGGCGTGCTGTTCACCGGGCGGGTGACGTTCCAGGGCGCCGAGTTCGCCGAGCCGATCGACTTCACCGGCGCGGAGTTCCGGGGCGGCGTCGACCTGCGGCTCGCGCGACCGGCCGTGGCGCGCGTGCACGCGATGAAGGTGTCGCTGGAGCACGAGAACCACCTGCCCGAGGGCTGGGTGGTCGACCGGCGGGACGACCTGACCGGCCTGGTGAGGAGCTGACGTGCGGGGCGGGCGGGTGCTGCTCACGGCGAGCGTGGTGACCGCGGTCCTGGTGGCGGTGGCGACGACCGCCGTGCTGCTGTGGTCGGAGCCGAAGCTGTCCAAGTCGGAGGCGATCAAGACCGGCGGCCTCGCGGGCGGCGCGGTCGTGGCGCTCTACGCGCTGTGGCTCAACGACCGGCGGCGGCGCACCGAGGAGGCGCGGCACGAGCTGGAGAGCGACCGGGTCGCCGACGAGCGGTTCGCGCGGGCCGTGGAGCTGCTGGGCAGCGAGGCCGACCAGGTGCGGGTGGGCGCGTTGCACGCGCTGGCCGGGCTGGCGCGGACCACGCCCTCCCGGTACAAGCAGACCGTGCTCGACGTGCTGTGCGCGTACCTGCGGCGGCCGTTCACGCACGACGCCTACACCGAGCGGTCCGACGACCCGGAACAGGCGTACCACAACGAGGCGGTGAAGGTCCCGGCGGAACAGGACCGGGAGCGGACGGTCCGGCTCACCGCGCAGCGGCTGATCACCGATCTCCTGCCGTGGGGCCAAGACCCCGATCCGACGCTCTACCACCTGGACCTGACCGGCGCGCACGTCGAGTACCTGCGGCTGGAGGGCCGCCGGATCGGCCGCCTGGTCGCCCGGCGGACCCAGTTCTACGGGATCACGGCGTTCCACGACCTCCAGTGCGCGAAGCCGGCGCTGTTCTCCGGCGCGCGCTTCTGGGGCCGGCTGGACCTGCGCGGCGGGCGGCTCCTGGGCGGGATGTCCTTGCAGGCCACGACGTTCCTGAAGGAGGTCGACTTCCGCGACGCGGAGGTGGACCTGTTCCTGCACCTGCCGCCGACCCCTCCCGAGCAGGTCGGGACGCTGAAGGTGGCGAAGGCGACGCGGGTGAAGGAGGACCCGACCGGGTGGACCCTGGCCGGCGGCGAGCACGCGGTCTACGAGCACCGGGCCGAGCAGGCGGTTCCCTCGGTGGCGACGGCGACCGACCCGCCCGAGTCCACAAAGGACTGATCCGGCCGGCCGCCGGCCGTTTGGACAGCGCGAACCGACAGGCGCAGGCTGTGGGTGCCCAGCCGGAACCACGAGCGGAGGACGACGAGATGCAGCAGCGGCGGATCGCGGATGTCGAGGTCAGCGCCATCGGACTCGGCGCGTTGCCGATGTCGACGGATGGCCGCCCGCCGCGCGAACGGTCCATCGCCACCATCCGCGCGGCCGTCGAAGCGGGTGTCACGCTGATCGACACGGCGGACGCGTACTCCGCCGACGACACCGACTTCGGCCACAACGAGAAGCTGATCGCGGAGGCCTTGAAGGGCGTGGACGGCGTCCTCGTCGCCACCAAGGGCGGGCACACCCGCACGCCCGGCGGCGGGTGGGGCCTGAACGGTCGGCCCGAGTACCTGAAGGCCGCGTGCGAGGCGTCCCTGCGCAGGCTGGGCGTCGACGCGATCGACCTGTACCAGTTCCACCGGCCGGACCCGGACGTGCCGACCGCCGAGTCCGTCGGCGCGCTCGCCGAACTGCTGGACGAGGGCAAGATCCGGCTCGCGGGCGTGTCGAACTTCGACCCCGCGCAGATCCGGGAGGCGGACGGGGTGCTCGGCGGGCGGCTCGCGGCGGTGCAGAACCAGTTCTCGCCCGCCTTCCGGTCCAGCGAGCCGGAGTTGGCGCTGTGCGCGGAACTCGGCATCGCGTTCCTGCCGTGGAGCCCGCTCGGCGGCTTCGGCGCGGCCGGCGAGCTCGGCGACCGGTTCGGGTCGTTCGGCGAGGTGGCGCGGGACCGGGGCGTGAGCCCGCAACAGGTGTGCCTGGCGTGGATGCTGGCCAAGTCGCCGACGGTGATCCCGATCCCCGGCTCGTCGCGGCCGGAGAGCATTCGGGACTCGGCCGCCGCGGTGCACCTGGAGCTGTCCGACGAGGAGCTGAAGCGTCTGGACGGGTGACGTCCCGGATGCGGAAACCGGTGTGAGGGCCGACGATCTAGGCCGAAAGCATTATCGGCCTAGGCTCGTCGGGGGAGTCGATGACGAACAGTCTCCACACCTGGACCGCGTGGCTGAGCGCGGCGTTGATCATGCTCGCGGTCGTGCCGGCCCCCGCCCGCGCGCTGCCCGCGGGATCCGCCGACCACTTCGCCGGCTCGCAGATCGCCAAGCACGAGGGCCGGGGACGTTCCGGCGTGCCCCGGCCAAACTCGGCCGGCACCGTGCCGGGCATGGACGTCAGCAGCCACCAGGGTGACGTGGACTGGGCGAAGTCCTGGGCCGACGGCGCGCGCTTCGCCTACGTGAAGGCCACCGAGGGGACGGGGTACCTCAACCCGAACTTCACCCAGCAGTACAACGGCTCCTACCACATCGGCATGATCCGCGGGGCGTACCACTTCGCCCTGCCCGACCGGTCGGACGGCGCGGCGCAGGCCGACTTCTTCGCGGCCAACGGCGGCGGCTGGTCGCCCGACGGGAAGACCCTGCCCGGCGCGCTGGACATGGAGTACAACCCCTACGGCGACACGTGTTACGGGTTGAGCCAGGAAGCGATGGGCGGCTGGGTGAAGGCGTTCGGCGACCGGCTGTTCCAGCGAACCGGCCGCTACCCGATGATCTACACGTCAACGAGTTGGTGGAACCGGTGCGTCGGCACGACGGCGACGTTCGGCTCCACGAGCCCGTTGTGGGTGGCGCACTACGCCGAAGTGCTGGGGCCGCTGCCGAACGGCTGGACCTACCAGACCATCTGGCAGTGGCAGGCGGCGGGCCTGTTCCCCGGCGACCAGAATTTGTTCAACGGCGCCTACGACCGACTTCAGGCGCTTGCTGGAATTTAATGGCCGCTGCTCCGCGGACGGCGGAGCAGCGGCAATCCAAACTCAATCAAACAGGGCGGGGAGGGTGCCTTCCCAGGCGGCGCGCAGCTCGGCCAAGGGCAACTGCCCCAGCTCTTGGATCTCCAGCGAGTCGGACTCCGGGTCCACCACGCCGACCTTGCGCCACGGCAGGCCGCGCGCCGTGCACATGTCGGTGAACCGCAGCTCCTCCGTGCGCGGCACGGCCACCAGCACGCGGCCGGCGGACTCGCTGAACAGCTCGGTGAACAGGTCGCCCTCCAGGAACACCCGCGCACCGGTCTCGCCGATCAGGCAGGTCTCCACCAGCGCCTGCGCCAGGCCGCCCTCGGCCAGGTCGTGCGCGGCGGACAGCATCCCGTCCCGCGACCCGGCCACCAGGACCTCGCCGAGCAGCTTCTCGCGGGTCAGGTCCACCTTCGGCGGCAGGCCGCCCAGGTGGCCGTGCACCACGTGCGCCCACTCCGAGCCGCCGAACTCGGGCCGGGTCTCGCCGAGCAGCACGAGCGTCTCGCCCGCCTCCGCCCCGATCCCGGTCGGGATGCGGCGACGGACGTCGTCGATCACGCCCAGCACGCCCACCACGGGCGTCGGCAGGATCGCCGTCGCGCCGGTCTGGTTGTAGAAGCTGACGTTGCCGCCGGTCACCGGGATGCCGAGCGCGACGCAGCCGTCCGCGAGGCCCTTCACGGCCTGCTCGAACTGCCACATCACGCCGGGGTCCTCGGGCGAGCCGAAGTTCAGGCAGTTCGTCACGGCCACCGGGGTCGCGCCGCTCGTCGCGACGTTCCGGTACGCCTCGGCCAGCGCGAGCTGCGCGCCCGCGTACGGGTCGAGCTTGGTGTAGCGGCCGTTGCAGTCCGTGGACAGCGCGACGCCCCGGTTGGTCGACTCGTCGATCCGGATCATGCCCGAGTCGGCGGGCTGCGCGAGCACCGTGCCGCCGCGCACGTACCGGTCGTACTGCTGGGTGACCCACCGCTTGGACGCCAGGTTCGGCGCCGCGGCCATGGTCTTGACCAGTTCGAGCAGGTCTTCCTCGGCGGGCTTGGGCAGGGCGTCCGGCGTGTCCGCCTGGAGGTCGTCCTGGTCCGCCGGCCGCTCGATCGGCCGGCGGTAGACCGGGCCCTCGTGCGCGACGGTGCGCGGCGGGACGTCCACCACGACCTCGTCGTGCCAGGTGATCACCAGCCGGTCGCCTTCGGTGACCTCGCCGATCTCGGTCGCGATGACGTCCCACTTCGCGCAGACCGCCAGGAACGCGTCCACGTCCTCCGGCCGCACGACCGCGCACATGCGCTCCTGCGACTCGCTGGACAGCACCTCGGCCGGCGTCATCCCGGTGGCGCGCAGGGGAACGCGGTCCAGGTGCACGCGCATACCACCGTCGCCCGCGCTGGCCAGCTCGCTGGTGGCGCAGGACAGGCCCGCGCCGCCGAGGTCCTGGATGCCGACCACGAGCTTCTCGCGGAACAGCTCCAGCGAGCACTCGATCAGCACCTTCTCGGTGAACGGGTCGCCGACCTGGACGCTGGGCAGCTTCTTGCGCTTGCCCGCGGTGTCGTCGAACGTCTCGCTCGCCAGCACGCTGACGCCGCCGATGCCGTCGAGCCCGGTGCGCGCCCCGTACAGGATGATCTTGTTGCCGGCGCCGCTGGCGTGCGCGAGGTGCAGGTCCTCGACCCGCATCGCACCCACGCACAGGGCGTTGACCAGCGGGTTGCCCGCATAGGTCGGGTCGAACACGACCTCGCCGCCGATGTTCGGCAGCCCCAGGCAGTTGCCGTAGCCGCCGACGCCGGCGACGATGCCGGGCAGCACCCGACGGGTGTCCGGCGCGTCGGCCGGCCCGAACCGCAGCGGGTCCATCACGGCCAGCGGCCGGGCGCCCATCGCGAGGATGTCGCGCACGATGCCGCCGACCCCCGTCGCCGCGCCCTGGTACGGCTCGACGTACGAGGGGTGGTTGTGGCTCTCGGCCTTGAACGTGATCGCCCAGCCGTCGCCGATGTCGACGACACCGGCGTTCTCCCCGATGCCCGCGAGCATCTTGGCGCGCATCTCGTCCGTGGTGGTGTCGCTGAAGTACTTCAGGTGCACCTTGGACGACTTGTAGGAGCAGTGCTCGCTCCACATCACCGAGTACATGGCCAGCTCGGCGTCCGTGGGCCGGCGGCCGAGGATCTCCCGGATGCGGGCGTACTCGTCGTCCTTCAGGCCCAGCTCCTTGTAGGGCTGCTCCTGGTCGGGCGTGGTCTCGGCGTTCTTGACGGTGTCCAGGGTCATGCGCTTACCACCGCGTCGAGCAGGGACAGGAAGACACCCAGGCCGTCGTCGGTCGGGCCGGTGAGGGCGTCGATGGCGTGCTCCGGGTGCGGCATCAGCCCGACGACCCGGCCGTTGGCGCTGGTGATGCCCGCGATGTCGTTGCGCGAGCCGTTCGGGTTGCCGCCGGCGTAGCGGAACACGACACGGCCCTCGCCCTCCAGTTCGCGGAGGGTCTTCTCGTCGGCCTGGTAGCCGCCCTCGCCGGACTTGAGCGGGACGAGGATCTCGGCGCCCCGGTCGTACCGGGACGTCCAGGCGGTCTCGTTGTTCTCGACCTTCAGCCACTGGTCGCGGCACACGAAGTGCAGCTTGTCGTTGCGGGTGAGGGCGCCGGGCAGCAGGTGGGCCTCGCAGAGGACCTGGAACCCGTTGCAGATGCCGAGGACGGGCATCCCTTTCCTGGCCGCGTCGACCACTTCCTGCATCACCGGGGCGAAGCGGGCGATGGCCCCGGCGCGCAGGTAGTCCCCGTAGGAGAAGCCGCCGGGCACGATCACGGCGTCGACGCCCTTGAGGTCGTGGTCGGCGTGCCAGAGGGCGACGGCCTCGCCGTCGGCGTACTCGACGGCACGGGCGGCGTCGACGTCGTCCAGCGTGCCGGGGAACGTGATGACCCCGACCCTCATGCGTCGATCCGGGTGACGACCCAGTCCTCGATCACGGGGTTGGCGAGGAAGGTCTCGGCGATCTTGGCGAGAGCGGCGTCGTCGACGTCGTCGGCGACCTCCAACTCGAAGTGCTTGCCCTGGCGGACACTGGTGACTCCGTCGAAACCAAGGCGGGGCAGCGCGTTGGCCACCGCCTGTCCTTGCGGGTCGAGGATTTCGGGCTTCGGCATGACGTCGACGACGACTCGGGCCACGACAGGCTGCTCCCTGGTAGGAGAACTGGCGGTACTGTCAGAGCCTACCTGACCTGGGTGTTCATCAACTTCACAGGTGGCGGGCGGCACATGTTCACCTGATCGGGACACGTCTGGCGCCCGGTGGGGCTGCTAACCTGATCACAGCTTCGGCCCGTAAGCCGAGGAAGTGAGCGCGGTCCCCCTCCGGACGGTCGGCGACCGCGCTTCGCGCTGTCCGGGCTCAATGCTTCGCGCTGACCGGGCTCAGTCCAACCGGACCACCGAGCCGATCACCGGCGAAACCCTGCGCGCCCAATCACCACCCGCGCCATGGCACCACACCGCGATGTCCGCCAACCACAACAACGGCTCACCCGCGCTGTCCAAGTGCTCGTACACGACGCCCGTGTCCCGCGCCCGCTTGCCCAGTGCCCGCCGGATGGTGAGGTCGTCGTGCGCGTTCCGCTCCTGACGGCTGTCGAGGACGAGGCGGCGGCCGTCGATGTCGAGCATGTCGTCGGTCAGCCTCGCCAGGCACTGCTGTCGGGCGTGCTCCTCGCTGTTCCGACAACCGGCCCGGTAGATGTCGACCCGGAACGGCAGCTTCGACACCGTCGCGAGGATCAAGCGACGTCGAGCGGGTTTCTCCTTGTAGAAGTGCAGTTCCCGCTGACCGGGGAAGAGAAGACCACGCAACTGCGCTCGCAGAGCGCTCAGGTCCCTCGGTTGGACGACGGCCGCCGCCAAGTAGTACGTGTCGTTGCGGCGGGATTCGTCGACGAATGCGTGCACTGTCACGACTGCGCATCGGCACCGGCCCACACCGACTGGAACGACTCCGCCCGAACGTGTGTTCGGGGGGAACGGTCGTTCTGCACGAGACCGTTGCCGCCGAGACGGTGCGGCAGCGGCCCGAGGCGGCCTGCGCGGCCGGTGGTGAGGTAGGCCGTGGATTCCGGATGTCGCCGGAGCGCGCATGTTCGCCGTGGGCGGACGCGGTGGCGGGTGGGGCCGTTGCGATCCAGGGTGGGGATCATGCGGATGCTGGTGCTGGGTGGGACGGTCTTCCTGGGCAAGGCGGTTGCCGCGGAGGCGGTGCGGCGGGGGCACGAGGTGGTCTGCGCGGCTCGTGGGCAGTCCGGGCCGGTGGCTGACGGGGCCGTCCACGTCGCGGTCGACCGGAATCACGGGCTGGGGGCGTTGGGCGGCGCGGAGTTCGACGCCGTGGTCGACGTCGCCCGGTCGGTGACGTGGGTTCGGGAGGCGGTTCGCGGGCTGGGCGCCGCGCACTGGACGTTCGTCTCGACCTGTTCCGTCTACGCCGACCACACCACGCCCGGCAGCACCGCCACCCTCCCGCCGCTGGAGGACGACCCCGCCGCGCCGATGACGCCCGAGCGGTACGGGTCGGTGAAGGTGGCCAGTGAGAACGCGGTTCGGGACGTCCGCGGCGATGACGCGCTCATCGTCCGCGCCGGGTTGATCACCGGGCCGGGCGACACGAGCGATCGGTTCGGGTACTGGCCGAACCGCCTTTCACGTGGTGGCCGGGTCGCCGTTCCCGATGTGCCGGACCAGCCCACCCAGCACGTCGACGTGCGGGACCTGGCCGCGTGGATCGTGGACTCCGCCGAGAACCGCACCAACGGCACGTTCGACGCCGTCGGGCCGGCCAATCCGCTGAGCCTCGTGCTCGGGGAGATCGCCGGGGCCGTCGCGCCGCCCGGCACCGAGCTCGTCCGGATTCCGGAGGACGTCCTGCACCGGCACGAGATCGCGCCGTGGTCCGGGCCGAGGTCGCTGCCGCTGTGGCTGCCCGCCTCGCACCGCGCCCTGATGTTCCGGGAGGCCGGCCCGGTGCTGTCGGCCGGCCTGCGGGTCAGGCCCACGGCCGAGACCGCGCTCGACTCGTTGGAGTACGAACGCGGTCTGGGGGCCGATCGTCAGCGCCGCGCCGGTCTGCCGCGAGACGATGAGGACGCGCTGCTCACAGCAGTGGGCTGATCTGCGCCGCGATCAGGTCGACCCGCACGCCCTGGTTGGGACACCCGCCCCAGTGGTGCAGGCCGATCACCTTGTGCGTCTGCCGCGACAGCACCGGGGAGCCGGACGAGCCGCCCTCGGTGTCGCAGCGGTAGGCGATGTCGGACTGGGCCGAGTCGCCCGGCACCCGGACGGCCGACACCTTGCAGTAGCCGCCGGCGTTCTGGTCGTCGCGCAGGGACAGCTTCTTCAGCTTCCCGGCCGGGTGGCCGATGACGTACATCTCCTCGCCGACGGCCGGCACCCGCGGGTCGAGTTCCAGGTGGCCGAACTGGCTGACGGTCGGGAAGTCGGTGACGCTGAACAGCGTGTAGTCCAACGCGATGCTGGTCTTGAGGACCGACGCCACCAGCACCTTCGTGACGGTCGCGGACGTGGTGCCGCCGCACGTCGTGCACTGGTGGTTGAACCACACTTCGATGCCCGTGCCGCTGGTGAAGCAGTGGTTGTTGGTGAGCATCCTGTTGTTCGGCCCGACGCGCCACGCCGTGCACAGCGATCCGCCGTTGCGCAACAGTCTGGCGACCGCGTTTGTGCGGCCGAATTCCGTGGGGTTGCTGGTCCGGTAGCAGAGGGTGTCGCGGTAGTCGTTCGAGCCACAGATGCTCTTCGGCGCGATCTCCGCCGCCGCGGCCAGTTCGGACTCGGTGTAGCCGCGGGTGATCTTGTCGAGTTCCACGCGGGACGCCGGGTGCGCCCGGCCGCCGTCACCGCCGGTCAACGACACCACCGCGCGGTCGCCGGTGATGGACATCGCCCAGAAGCCGGTGGCATCGAGCGCCGCCGTGCCGGATGCGCGCACGTCGGACGTGTAGCGGTAGGTCTCCGTGCCTGCGGGGTCGGACACGGTGAGGACGTCGCCTGCGACCAGTCGCAGACCGGTGAAGTGGGTTTTCACGTACCAGGAGCCAGGGCGGTCGATGGTGGTCGTCGCGATCTCGCCACCGAGGACGGTCCGGACGACCTCGTCCTCGCCTACTTTCCGGGCTTGCTCGAAGTGGATCGGGGACTGCCCGTGGTCGGCCGCATTTGCGGTTCCCGTGAAGACGGGTACAACGAGCAGGGCGGCAGCGAGGAGGCGCAGGGTGCTCCGCACTGTTTTCACCTCACGTTGTGAGCAGAGATGGTCACACCACGTGAGAGTGGCTGACGTCACACGATCGTGTCAGCCGCCGAACGCCGCGAATCACGCAAAGGGGAGCAGGGATGCGGATCATCCACTTCGGACACTCGTGTGTGCTCGTGGACACCGGGACGGCGCGGCTGCTGTTCGATCCCGGCGCCTGGTCGACGGGCTTCGAGGAGGTGACGGGGCTCGACGCGGTGTTCATCACCCATCGACACCCAGATCATCTTGACCCAGATCGGCTGCCTAATCTGCTGGCAGACAATCCGCAGGCAGACTTTTTCGCGGCAGACGAACTCGACGGCGCGACGCCTGCCCGGCCCGGCGACGTGCTGGAGATCGCCGGCGCGACCGTGCACGTGGTCGACGCGCCGCACGAGCAGATCCACCCGGCCGTGGAGGTCCCGGCCAACGTCGGCTACCTGGTCGACCACGGCGCGTTCTACCACCCCGGCGACTCACTGACCGTGCCCGACCAGCGGGTGGACATCCTGGCCCTGCCGACCGCCGCGCCGTGGATGAAGCTCGCCGACGCCGCCGACTTCCTGGCCGCCGTCAGGCCCCGGGTCGCCGTGCCGATCCACGAGGCGATCCTGGCCCGGACCGAGCTGTACTACCGCGTCCTGGCGGGCACCGCGCCGGAGGGCGTCGAGCTGAGGGTGCTGCCGCGCGGCGAGTCCGCCGAGCTGTAGGTCGCGGGCGCGGCCCCGTGGTGCAGGGCCAGGTCGACGGAGTCCAGCACCATGTCCCGCACCCCGACCCGGTCCAGGTCGGCGGCGTCCACGCCGATCCGCACCAGCCCGCCGCGCCGGGCCGCGCGGCCCACGCTGTGCAGGTAGCTCCAGTGCTCGCCGGCCATCCGCACCCGGCCGGCCCGCACGTCGCCGGTGCGCAGGTCGCGCACGCCCGCCATGTCCGCGCACACCGCGAACCGGTGCCGGCGCAACGCGACCAGCGTGCCCGGCGACGCGAGCCAACTCGGCGGCGCGAACACGTCGGTGGCCAGCCCGAGCCGGTGCAGCGCGGCACGGGCCGCGACCAGCCGCAGGCCCGCCTCGTGCGCGGGCAGCGCCGAGAACTCCGCCTTCTTGCGCAACGGCACCGACTTCCCGCGCAACAGCACTGGCTTCCTGCGCACCGACGTCGGGTTCTTGTGCAACGGCACCGCCCGGTGGCACGGGTCGGCGTTGTGGTCGAAACCGTGCAGGACCAGCACGTCCCGGCCGCGCACGCGGTCGCGGACCCAGTCCAGCGCCTCGCCCGGCACGGCCTTGCGCGGGGCGAGGAGCAGCGACAACGGCACCTGCCGCCGGTCCAGCTCGCGAGTCAGGTCGGCGCACCGGGCGAGCGTTCTCGGCCCGATGCCGGACAGCGAAACCACCAGTGTGGCGACCATGTCGTCCAGTGCGCCGCACCGGCGTGTCGCCCGCTTGACGGCGAGGTGACGCGGCGAAACCCATCGCGCGAACTGTTGCGACGCAGACTATTGCGCGCTGAAGACTCGAAGTCTTCAGCTCGCCAACCTTCGGCCCACAGATCATTGGCTCACCAATGCTTGGCCTACCGATGTTCGGCTACCGCCCGCCGATCCAGTCGGCGAAGGACAGGCCGGTGATCCGCTCGTACGCCTCGATGTACCGCGCGCGGGTCGCCGCCACCACGTCGTCCGGCAGTGGCGGCGGTGGTGTGTCGGAAGACCGGTTCCAGCCAGAGGATGGGGAGGTCAACCAGTCGCGGACGAACTGTTTGTCGAAAGATGGTTGGACGCGCCCTGCCTCGTACCCGTCGGCGGGCCAGTAGCGCGACGAGTCCGGCGTCAACACCTCGTCGCCCAGGACCACCGCGCCCGAGTCGTCCACGCCGAACTCGAACTTCGTGTCCGCCAGGATCACCCCACGCGACCGGGCGAACTCGCGGGCTACCCCGTAGACCTCCAGCGTCGCGTCCCGCAACCGCTCGGCGAGCGGCGCCCCGACCGCCGACACGACGTAGTCGAACGAGACGTTCTCGTCGTGCGCGCCGATCTCGGCCTTCGTCGCGGGCGTGAAGATCGGCTCGGCCAGTTCCGACGCCTCCACCAGCCCGGCCGGCAGCGACACCCCGCACACCGCGCCCGACTCCCGGTACTCGGCCATGCCCGACCCGGTCAGGTACCCGCGCGCGACGCACTCCACCTGCACCATGTCCAGCTTGCGCACGAGCAGCGCCCGACCGCGCACCTCGTCCGGGATCCGCTCGTCGTCCCACGCCACGAGGTGGTTCGGCACCAGGTCGGCGAACTTCTCGAACCAGAACACGCTCATCGCGGTGAGCACGCGGCCCTTGTCCGGGATCTCGCTGGACAGCACGTGGTCGAACGCGGAGATCCGGTCCGACGCCACGAGCAGCAGCAGCTTGTCGTCCACCTCGTACAGGTGGCGCACCTTGCCTGCGGCGACCTGCCGGTAATCAGCGAGCTTGGGCACGGCCCGAAGCCTACTTGTCCCAGCTCATGGGCGGCCCTTCCCACCTGCGGCAAGATTCCACCCATGCGCGCACCCGCACTGATACTCACCGTGACCGCCCTCGTCGCGGTCGCCTGCGCCCCGGCCGACCAGACCGCGACCACGCCGACCGCGGTCAACGGCGTCGCCTGCACGAAGGACAAGCTGGCGACCCTGACGCCGGGCAAGATCACCTTCGGCACCGACCAGCCGGCCTACTCGCCGTGGTTCGTGGACGACGACCCGACCAACGGCAAGGGCTTCGAGTCCGCCGTCGCCTACGCGGTCGCCGAGGAGCTCGGCTACGCCAAGGCCGAGGTGGTGTGGACGCGGGTGCCGTTCAACGCGGCCATCCAGCCCGGCAAGAAGACCTACGACGCGGACATCAACGAGTTCTCCATCACCGAGGACCGCAAGCAGGCCGTCGACTTCTCCGCGCCGTACTACGACGTGGCGCAGACCGTGATCACGCTCAAGTCGTCCAAGGCGGCGTCCGCGAAGTCCCTGGCCGACCTCAAGCAGGTCAAGATCGGCGCCCAGGTCGGCACCACGTCGTTCGAGGCCGCCGAACGCCTGTCCACCGAGCAGGACGTGGCCGTCTACAACACCAACGACGACGCCAAGGCCGCCCTGCGGGCCGGGCAGATCGACGCGCTGGTGGTGGACCTGCCCACCGCGTTCTTCATCACGTCCGCCGAGTTGGAGGACGGCCAGATCATCGGCCAGATCCCCGGCGGCGACGGCCGGCCCGAGCAGTTCGGCATCGTGCTGGACAAGGGCAGCGCGCTGACCGGGTGCGTGTCCAACGCCGTCGAGGCGCTGCGCTCCAAGGGCACGCTGGCGAAGCTCGAACAGGAGTGGCTGCGATCGGCGGACAGCGCGCCCGAGCTGAAGTGACGGTCAGCAAGCTCCAGCGGGAACGCTTGGCCTACAAGCGTTCCCGCTCGCGGCGGTCCACCCTGGTCGCGCTGCTGTCGACCGCGGTGTTCGCGGTCGTCGGCTACTTCACCGTCACCCGCGCGCCGGGCTGGCCGAGGGTCCGGGAGTCGTTCTTCAACGTCGAGATCGCGTGGCGCTCGCTGCCCGCGGTGCTCGAAGGACTGTGGCTGAACCTGCGGGTGCTGCTGGTGTGCGGCGTGCTGATCCTGGTGCTGGCGCTGGGCATCGCGGCGGTGCGCACCCTGCGCGGCCCGGTGTGGTTCCCGCTGCGCGTGCTGGCCACGGCGTACGTGGACCTGTTCCGCGGCCTGCCGTTGATCATCCTGCTCTACCTGGTGGGCTTCGGCCTGCCCGCGCTGAGGCTGGCCGGCGTGCCCAACGACTACGTGGTCCTGGGCGGCGCCGCGCTGGTCATGGCCTACACGGCGTACGTGGCGGAGGTGTTCCGGGCGGGGATTGAATCGGTCCACCCCTCCCAGGTGGCGGCGGCGCGGTCGCTGGGCCTGGATCCGCGCAAGACGATGCGGCTGGTCGTGCTGCCGCAGGCGGTGCGCCGGGTGCTGCCGGCGCTGCTGAACGATTTCGTGGCGTTGCAGAAGGACTGCGGACTGATCTCCGTGCTGGGTGCGGTGGACGCGGTGCGGGCGGCGCAGATCGAGCAGGCGAGGTCCTACAACTTCACGCCGTACGTCGTGGCGGGGTTGCTGTTCGTGCTGCTCGCGGTGCCTTCGGCGCGGTTCGCCGACGCCGTGTCGCGACGGGCGGAACGCCGTCAGGGGGGACGATGACGTCACCGGTGCTGAGCGTCCGGGGGTTGGTCAAGCGGTACGGCGCGAACACCGTGCTGGCCGGCGTCGACCTGGACGTGCGGGAACACGAGGTGGTGGCCCTGATCGGCTCGTCCGGCTCGGGCAAGTCGACCTTGCTGCGCTGCGTGAACCTGCTGGAGGACCTGGACGACGGCCAGATCCTGCTGGACGGCGAAGACGTCTCGGACCCGCGGGTGAACGCCGACGTGGCGAGGCGCGGCATGGGCATCGTCTTCCAGGCGTTCAACCTGTTCCCGCACATGAGCGTGCTCGACAACATCACCCTGGCCCCCCGCGTGGTGCACGGCGTACCCCGCGAGGAGGCGGAGCGGCGGGCACTGGAACTGCTGGACCGCGTCGACCTGGCCGACCGGGCGGGCAGCTACCCGGACCGGCTCTCCGGCGGCCAGCAGCAGCGGGTGGCCATCGCCCGAGCGCTGGCGTACTCGCCGAGGCTGCTGCTGCTGGACGAGGTGACCAGCGCCCTGGACCCGGAACTGGTCGGCGAGGTGCTGTCGCTGGTGCGCGAACTGGCCGGCCACGGCCGGACGATCCTGATGGCCACCCACGAGATGGGCTTCGCGCGCCAAGTCGCCGATCGGGTCTGCTTCCTGGACGGCGGGCGGCTGATCGAGACCGGCCCGCCGGAACAGGTCCTCGGCTCGCCGGAACACGAGCGGACCAGGCAGTTCCTCCGGAGGATCATCGAAGCGGGCCGCCTGTGACCCCTCACCGACACACCCGCCGGCCGCACCGTGACGGCCCGCGCGCCGAGTGACCAGCCGACCGGCGCTTGGGGATCGGACCGGCTGCCCCTACCCTGGCTACCCGTGATGGCTCGGAAGGCACCCCGGACGCCCGTCGCGCTCGCCGCGGCGAGCGTCGGACTCGGGCTGCTGCTGGGCGCGTGCGGCAAGACCCAGGCGGCGCCCACGCCAGTGCCGATCCCCAGCATCTCGACGTCGCCGGTGCCGACGTCGCTCCCCGCCGTGGCGTCGATCTCCGTGCGCGCGCTCCCCACGACGACCCGGCCGGTCGTGGAAGCCACCACCGAGGAACCGCCGCCCCCGCCCCCGCCACCCGCCGAACCACCGCCCGCTCCGGTGCAGCCGACCCAGACGCAGGTGGAGCCCACCAAGCCGGACTTCGACGAAGTGGCGCTACAGGGCTTCCCGTGCGAGGAAGAGGGCGCGACCGCCGTCGACCCCGCCGGCCGCCCGCTGGTGTGCGAGAAGTCCCGACGGGGCCGGCTCTACTGGGGCCGTCCCTAGCCGACTAGAGGATCGGCTCCGGCACGTACCCGGCCGCGGCCGGGAACTTGGCGACGACCTCCTCCACCTGGGCGACGACACTCGCGACCTGCCGCCCGGCCACCCCGGTGAACGACAGCCGGTCGTCCAACAACGCCTGCAACTCGACCCGGTCCAGCGGAATCCGCTCGTCGGCGGCCAGCCGCTCCACCAGGTCGTTGCCCGCGCCCTGCTCCCGCATGGCGAGCGCGACGGCGACCGCGTTCTCCTTGATCGCCTCGTGCGCGGTCTCCCGGCCGACCCCCCGGCGGATCGCGGCCATCAGCACCTTCGTCGTGGCGAGGAACGGCAGGTACCGGTCGAGTTCCTTGGCGACGACGGCCGGGTACGCGCCGAACTCGTCCAGCACGGTCAGGAACGTCTCCACCAACCCGTCGAACGCGAAGAACGCGTCCGGCAACGCGACCCGCCGCACGACGGAGCAGGAGACGTCGCCCTCGTTCCACTGGTCACCGGCCAACTCGCCGACCATCGACAGGTGGCCGCGGAGGATGACGGCGAACCCGTTCACCCGCTCACAGGACCGGGTGTTCATCTTGTGCGGCATGGCACTGGACCCGACCTGGCCGGGCTTGAAGCCCTCGGTGACGAGTTCGTGGCCGGCCATCAGCCGGATGGTCTTGGCCAGGCTGGACGGCCCGGCGGCCAACTGGACCAGGCAGGACACGACGTCGAAGTCCAGCGAGCGCGGGTACACCTGCCCGACGCTGGTCAGCACCTTCTCGAACCCGAGGTGCCCCGCGACGGTCCGTTCCAGCTCGGCCAGCTTCTCGTGGTCGCCGCCGAGCAGGTCGAGCATGTCCTGAGCGGTGCCGACCGGCCCCTTGATGCCGCGCAGGGGGTAGCGGGCGATCAACTCGTCCAGGCGGTGGAAGGCGGCCAACGTCTCGTCGGCGGCGGACGCGAACCTCTTGCCGAGCGTCGTGGCCTGCGCGGCGACGTTGTGCGAGCGCCCGGCCATCACAAGATCGCCGTACTCGGCCGCGAGCCGCGCCAGCCGGGCGAGCACCGCCGCCACCTTGCCGCGGACGTGCTCAAGGGACCGGAGGATTTGGAGCTGCTCGACGTTCTCGGTGAGGTCGCGGGAGGTCATGCCCTTGTGGACGTGCTCATGCCCGGCGAGCGCGTTGAACTCCTCGATCCGAGCCTTGACATCGTGCCGGGTGACCCGCTCCCGGGCGGCGATGGACCCGAGGTCAACCTGGTCTACCACCCGCTCGTAGTCGCGTACGGCCCCGGCCGGGACGTCGATGCCCGACTCGGCCTGAGCCCGGAGGACCGCAAGCCACAACTGCCGCTCCAACACGATCTTGTGCTCGGCGGACCACAACGTGGCCAACTCGGCGGAGGCATAACGACCTGCGAGAACGTTGGCGATACGCGGCTTGCTAGTCACGACGCCAGAATAGCCACCCCGGCACGACCCTCAGGCCACACACCCGACCGCACCGCCCGCCCACCACCGCCAAAGCCGTCGCCCGACCGCCGCGCCACCACCGCCGCGCCACCACGAACGTGGCCGCCGGCCCCCACATCAATCATCCCACGGGACACCGACAATTCCGGCCTCAGAAGCTGAGAGCGTCGTGGCGCAGTGTCAACCCCGGGGCGGAAGCGCAGACAGATCCTCGGAACGGCCCCCCAGGACGGACGACGGGCACAGCGAAAGGGCAGCACCCGTCGCCCTGGGAAAAAAGCTCGACTACCAACGAACGACCAGATTGGGATCAGCAGCCAATCGGATCAACTGCTCAGTGGAAACCGGAACCGCGTCCCGAACCTTCCCGACCCGAGCGGGATCGTAATTGAACCCACTGACCTGCACCACCGACCCGTCAGTCCGAAAATGAGCCACCGAATGAGTGACCATGTCATGGTCGACAGAACTGGAAGTGGCGAACTCCAGATAACTGCCATCCGGCTGCCGCCGAGGAGCATCACACTTCACCCCGGCGCAGAACCCGTCCCGGGTGATCAGGAACGGCGGGCTGCTCAACTGGACGGCAACCCCGCTACTGCCCTCCCGATCGATGAAATAGACGAACCCGGTCACATATCCGGCGGCCATCTTCGCCCGGGTATCCGTGAACTCGGCCCGCACCGCGGACACCCCGGGCACGACCTCCTCGAACCGCTGGGCCAGATAAACCGCCAAGGACTCCGTCTGCCCGACCGACGGCTCACCCACCACGCCCGGCGACGCCGAAACCTCGGGAGCCGTCGGCCGACCGGCCGACGGCGGAGCAGTGGTCAACACCGACCCGTGCAGGGCATCAACCCCCCGGGAAGGCGAAAACGCACCGGGCAGCGAAAGCACGGTAGCGGTCAACGCCACCGTGGCCACGCCCACCGCCACCAGCGCCCGGCGTCTTTTCCGCACCACCTGGGCGCGGGAGATCAGGGCATCCGCGTCGAAGTTCAGCGGCGGTTCGTCCACGACCGCCGCGCGCAGGCGTTCCCGCAGTTCCGCCTCGCTCATGAGGCCACCACCGCCCCCTTTTCCAACTCCTCCACTGCCGTCCGCAACGCCACCAGGCCGCGCGCGGTCTGGCTCTTGACCGTCCCCTCGGTGCATCCCATGGCCACCGCGACCTCGGTGACCGGCAGGTCTTCGAAGTACCTCAGCACCAGCACCGCCCGCTGCCGGGGCGGCACGTGCAGCAGGGCGGCGTGCACCAGGTCGCGCGCCCAAAGCTGTTCGCTCGCCTGCTCGGGGTCCGCCGACGAGTCCGCCACGTCCGGCACCTCGCCGTCGCGCTGCTCCACCCGCCGCCACCGTCTGCGCTTCTCGTCCAGCCACGTCCGGAGCAGGATCTTGCGCGCGTAGGCCGACGGGTTGTCGCGCCACTCCACCCGTTCCCACGCCTGGTAGAGCTTGAGCAGGCTGGCCTGCATCAGGTCCTCGGCCGTGTGCCAGTCGCCGCAGAACAGGTACGCGGTCCGCCGCAGCGCGGCGGCGTGGCCCACCGCGAAGTCGCGGAACGCCTGTTCGTCGGCCTTGCGCATGCCCACCCCTCTCGGCCCTCCACCCCACTACACGTGGCGGGAGGTCAGCGGGGTTGCATCGCCTTCGCCAGCATCCGCCTGGCCGCCGCCCGGGGATCGGGGCTGATCTCGATGAGGGCGTTCACCACGGCGCCGTCGACCAGCGCGATCAGCTCCTCGACCCGTTCCCGGCCGACCGGCTGGCCGGAGCGGGCGAAGATGTCGAGCAGGAGCCCGTGGAGCTGGCCGCTGAGCCGGCGCATCAACGGCCGCAGGTAGGGCCGCCGGCCGGTGGCCACCAGCCGCTCGTACCTCAGCAGCACGGCCTCCGCGTCCCGATCGCCGGCGGGTGGGCCGAGCAGCAGGTCCAGCACGAGGTCGATGAACGCGTCCCCGCCGCACTCCGCGGTGTCCAGCTCGGCGAGCCGGGCCTTGCCGTAGGCCAGTTCCGCGCCGCCGTGGAACTCCAGGGCGGCGCTGATCAGCTCGTCCAGCGAGTCGAAGTAGTACGTGGTGGACGCCAGCGGCAGACCGGCGCGCTCGGCGACCGCGCGGTGCCGGATCGCGCCGAAGCCGCCGTCGACCAGGAGGTCCGCGGCGGCTTCGACCAGCGCCTGTCGGCGGCGCTCGCCCTTCGGCGTTGCGGCTGTCATTTCGGGAAAGGTACTAGTGCCCGCCGCCGGCCAGGTTGAGTCCGATGACACCGCTGACGATGAGCCCGATCGACACCATCTTCAGCGTCGACACCCCGTCGCCGAGCCAGATCATCCCGATGACGGCGGTGAGCGCCGCGCCGATGCCGGTCCACACCGCGTACGCGGGTCCGGCGGGCAACTGTTTCATCGCCCACGCCAGTCCCGCGAAGCTGACCAGCGCGAATGCCGCGAACGCGACCGTCCACCACAGCTTGCTGAAGCCGTCGGACAGCTTCAGCGAGACCGCCCAGCCGGCCTCGAACAGCCCGGACACGATGAGCACGGCCCACGCCATGACAGACCACCTCCACTAATCTGGCACGAGCGTACCTAATTAGTGGTACACCCGTTCCAGAATGAGGTGCGGCTCTCCATCGCGCGACTCGGCGGTTCAGAGCTTGGCCGAGATCCGCTGCGCCAGGACCGGCAGCTCCGCCTCGAACGGCCCCGCGGCCGAGCCCTGCGCGGGCTCGCTGAGCACGTACACCGTGCCGGCCGGACCGTCGCTGCGCCCCTCGGCGGTCGACGTCGACGCCAGTGGCTGCTGCCCCGGCGGCACCAGCACCACCGACACCACGCCGTAGACGCCCCGGTCGTCCCGCACCAGGTAACCTGCGCCCCGCGCGCCGGCGGGGCAGTTCGCCACCGCGTGCGAGGCCTGGAGTCCTTCGGCGGCCGGGAGCTCGCTGGCGAGGGCGACGGCGAGCTCCCGGTCCACCTCCTGGCACCCGGAGGCGCCACCGGTCGCCGATGGGCGACCGGTTGTCCCCGACGTTCCGTCCCCCTGCGTAGACGGGTCGCCAGGGATGCTCTTGGGCGGCAAGCCGCCGGTCAGGTCTGGTTCGGCACGCTTCTCGTGCTCCCCGCCGGGCTCGGAAGCCGCGAACGGCGATTGGGTGAGGTTAGGGGACAGGGAGTCCTCAGCGGAACCCGCGGACGTCGCGACCCCGGAGTTCTGCTGCGTCAGCAGGTTGGTGGACACCAGCACACCGCCGAACGCGAGCACCACGGCGAGGGTGGACCCGAGCGCCACCTGCGCCCGCCGCCGCGCGGTCGCCCGCGCCGAACCCGACCGGACGTCGCCCACGTCGAAGGACGCGGGCGGCGCGTCGTTCGCCGCGTCCCGGAACAGCTCCGCGATCCTGCGCTCGTCCACTACCTCCACCTCACCTTCACGACGCGGGCCGCAAATCGTCGAGCGTGTCGCCCAGCGCCTCGCGCAAGGCCTCCAGACCCCGTGAGGTCTGGCTCTTCACGGTCCCCTCGGAACACCCGAGCGCCTCGGCCGCCGCCGACACGTCCAAGCCCTCCAGGAACCGCAGCACGAGCACCGCCCGCTGCCGGGGCGGAACCCGCTTCAAGCCCGCGACCAGAGCTTCACGCGTCGCCACCGAGTCGGCGATCTCCCCGTCGTTCGAAGGCGTCTCCGGGACCTCGTCCACGAAGCGCTCCCGCCGCCAGGGCCGTCGCGACTCGTCGATCACCGCGCGCACCAGGGTCCGGCGGACGTAGGCGTCCAGGGCCTGCTTGTCCCGGACCT
Organism: Actinosynnema sp. CS-041913; assembly: GCF_050942485.1. Taxonomy (NCBI): domain Bacteria; kingdom Bacillati; phylum Actinomycetota; class Actinomycetes; order Pseudonocardiales; family Pseudonocardiaceae; genus Actinosynnema; species Actinosynnema sp. CS-041913. The sequence goes on from NZ_CP192037.1 coordinate 9,015,242, forward strand.
TCCGCCACCGGCGGTGCAGCGCGACGAACGCGGTCTGCGCGAGGTCGTCCGCCCGGTGCCAGTCACCACAGAGCAGGAACGCCGTTCGGCGCACGGCCTCCCGGCGAGCTGCGAAGTACTCCGCGAACTCCTGCTCGTCGCGCTGATCCACGCGGACTCTCTCCGCTCGTCGTGCTTGCACCTACCGGACGGAACCGGGGCGTCCTACGGTTGCACGCCCGTCGCCCGAGACTTGCGTCACCCCCATCGTGGTACGCCGGGCACGACTGGGTAAGGGCTTGCCGCATGTGATGTGATCCTTTCGTGACCCAGCTCGCGCCCCTGGACTTCCGCTCCGACACCGTCACCCGACCGGACCAGGACATGCGCCTGGCCATGTCGGCCGCCAACGTGGCCGATGACGTGCTCGAACACGATCCGACGATGCGGGCCCTGGAGGAACGGGTCGCCGACCTGCTCGGCGTGGAGGCCGCCCTGTGGGTGCCGTCCGGGTCGATGGGCAACCTCATCGCGCTCACCGTGCACCTGCGCCGCGGCGACCGGTTCCTGGCCGCCCGCGGCGCGCACGTGCTGGACAACGAACTCGGCACGGCCTCGTGGATCGCCGGCGGGATGCCGCACCCGCTGGAGTGGGAGGCCCCCGGACGGTTCTCGGCGGACGCGGTGCGCGCGGCGGCCGGCGCCGAAGGCCCGTACTACACGCTGCGGACCACGTTGCTGTGCCTGGAGAACACCCACAACGCGGCCGGCGGGTCGGTGACACCGCCCGACGAGCACGCGCTGCTGGTGTCGGTCGCCCGCGAGACCGGACTGAAAGTTCACCTGGACGGCGCAAGGCTGTGGAACGCGGCGGTGGCACTGGGCGTGCCGCCGGCGGCGTTGACCGTGGGCGTGGACACCGTGCAGGTGTGCCTGAGCAAGGGGCTGGGCGCACCGGTCGGGTCCATTGTGGCCGGTTCGTCCGGTTTCGTGGCCGAGGCGCGGCGGGTGCGCAAGATGCTCGGCGGCGGCGTGCGGCAGGGCGGGGTGCTGGCCGCGGCCGGGCTGGTCGGCCTGGACCGGATCGACGACCTCGCCGCCGACCACGTGAACGCCCGCACGCTGGCCGGAGGCCTCCGCGAACTCGGCTGGCAGGTGGACGAGCCGGAGACCAACATCGTGATGGCCGGTGTGCCCGACCTGGAGGTCACCCTGACCGGCCTGCGGCACCTCGGGGTCTACGCCGGGCCGATGGCGGGGAAGGTGCGGTTCGTGACGCACCGGGACGTGAACGCGGCGGACGTGGCCGAGGCGTTGAAGCGCATCCAGTCGGTCAGCTCATGAGCCGGTGGGTGGTCTTCGACTACGGCAAGGTGATCAGCGAGACCCCTGCCCTGGGTGCCCTGGCGGCCCGGCTCGGGGTGTCCGAGGACCGGTTCACGCCGGTCTACTGGGCTTCGCGGAACGCCTACGACCACGGCCTCCCGGATCTGGAGTACTGGCGGTCGGTGGCCGATGGGCTGGGCGTGCCGATGTCCGAGGAGCTGGCGGACGAGCTGACCGGGCTGGACGCGGAAGGGTGGCTGCGGCCGTCGCCGGCGGCGGTGGAGCTGGTGGTCGAGCTGGCGGCGGCGGACGTCCCGCTGGCGCTGCTGTCCAACGCGCCGTCGTCGTTCGGGCGGGTCGTGTCGGCGCAGCCGTGGACGGAGCACTTCCGGCACCTGGTGTTCTCCGGTGACCTCGGGGTCGCCAAACCCGAGCCGGCGATCTGGTCGGCGCTGGCGGCCATGCTGGGCACGCGGGACTGCGTGTTCTTCGACGACCGGCCGGACAACGTGGCCGGCGCCACGGCGGCCGGGCTGACCGGCATCCTGTGGCAGGACGCGGCGCACGCGCGGGAGGAACTGGTGCGGCTCGGCGTCTTACCGGCCTAGACCTTCGCCTCGCCCTCGCCCTGGCCTTGTCTGGATCTGGATCTGGGCCTGGGTCTGGGCCTGGGTCTGGGCCTGGGCCTGGGCCTGGGTCTGGGTCTGGGCCGTCAGCCCTCGGCCCGCGCCGCGCGGAGTTCCGCCCGCAGTTCCGCCAGCTCGGCCCGGACCGACCGGAGTTCGGCCACCGTCGTCTGTTCCGCCTCCACCACCTGCTCCTCGACCCCGCTCAACCGCTCCACCAGCCACGACGCGATCGTCCCGGTGATCACACCGAGCAGCGCGATCCCGCCGATCATGAGCAGCGCCGCGACCAGCCTGCCCTCCCAGGTGACCGGGTAGCGGTCGCCGTAGCCGACGGTGGAGATGGTGGTCAGCGTCCACCAGACCGCGTCGCCGAACGTGGTGATCGTGGCGTCCGGGTGGTGGCGTTCGGCGTCCAGCACGGCCAGCGACGCGCACAGGCCGACCAGCGCCGTGACACCCGCGACGTACACGCCGACCTGGTGCCGGATCTTGCCCGCGAACCGGCGGTTGAGCAGCTTCAGCACGGTCAGCAGCCGCAGCACCCGTAACTGGCGGACGACCGGCAACACGACCGCGAGCAGGTCGAACAAGTGCGAGACGAAGAACTTCCGCTTGTTCGCGGCCAGCTTGAACCGGGCCGCGTAGTCCAGCGCGAACACCAGCCAGACAACCCACAGCACGACTTCCAGGGCGGCGTGCAGCCCCGGCGTCGCCCGGTCGTCGAGCACTTCCCAGGCGTAGGCCACCAGGAACACGACGGCCAGCGCCGTCAGCGGCCACTCGGCGCGCCGCTCCCAGCGGGCCAGGCGACGTTCATCAGTCTCGAACACCGCCCCATGGTGAACGCCCGGCCTGCGGTTATCCAGCGATCAGGGGCCTTTGATGCCTTTCCGACCGTTGCTCTTGATCGCGCCGTACGCCGCGGTGCCGAGGAACAGCACACCGCCGATGATCGCGAGCCAGAACAGGCCCTTGACGACCGCGCCGACCAGCGACAGGACGAGCCAGGCTGCGAGCAGCCACAGGATTATCTTGACCATGTCCCCTCCAACGTGCGGTGTGACGTGCGGGTTCCGGTCAGACCCAGCCCTTGAGCCGGTGCAGCGCTTCCTCGATGTCGGCCGCCGAGCCCGCGAAGGACAGGCGGATGAACTCGTGGCCGTGCACCGGGTCGAAGTCTATGCCCGGAACGATCGCCACACCCGTGTCCGCCAGCAGTTTCCGGCAGAACGCCAGGGAGTCGTCGGTCAGGTGCGAGACGTCGGCGTAGGCGTAGAACGCGCCGTCCGCCGGGGCGACCTTGTCGATGCCCAGGTCCTTCAGGCCTTGCAGGAGGACGTCCCGGTTGACGCGGTAGCCGTCGACCAGGCGGGCGGTCTGGGCGTACGACTCGGGCTCGAACGCGGCGACCGCGGCGTGCTGGGCGAGCGTCGGCGGGCAGAGGGTGAAGTTGCCGGTCAGGCAGTCGACGGCGCGGCGCAGGTGCGGCGGCAGGAGCATCCAGCCGAGCCGCCAGCCGGTCATCGCGAAGGCCTTGGAGAACGAGTTGACCACGATGGCGTCCCTGGACGTCTCCCAGGCGCACGCGAGCGGCGTGCCGTAGCTGATGCCGTGGTAGATCTCGTCGCTGACCAGGCGGGTGCCGTGCTCGGCGCACCACTCGGCGAGGTGCTGGAGCTCGCGCGGGTTCAGCACGGTGCCGGTGGGGTTGGCGGGGCTGGCCACCACGAGGCCGTCCAGCGGGCCGGCCTCGTCCAGCATGGCGGCCGTCGGCTGGAACCTCGTCTCGGGGCCGCAGGGCAGTTCGACCACCTCGCAGCCGAGGGCGCGCAGGATGTTCCGGTAGGCGGGGTAGCCGGGACGGGCCAGGGCCACCCGGTCGCCCGCGTCGAACGCCGCGAGGAACGCGAGCAGGAACGCGCCGGACGAGCCGGTCGTGACCACCACGTCGTCCGGGGTGATGTCCAGGCCGTACTGGCGTGCGTAGTGGCCCGCCAGGGCGGTGCGGAGTTCGACGATGCCCAGTTGCTCGGTGTAGCCGAGGCTCTGCTCCCGGAGCGCGCGCTCGGCGGCGCGGAGGACCGGCTCCGGGGCGGGGCCGGCCGGCTGCCCGGCGGCGAGCGAGACGACGTCCCCGTGCGTCCGCTGCCGGCGTGCGGCGGCGGACACGATCTCCATGACGTGGAACGGCGGCACGTCCGCCCGTGCGGCTACACCAAGCATGTGCCCAGGCTAGTAGCCCTGGTACCCGCCCCCGCCCGCCATCGACTTCAGACCGGGGTGGCCCTCGAAGCCGCCGTAGCGGGAGAACGTGTAGCGGACGCCGGCGATGATGTTGTCCACCGGGTTCCAGATGTCGTCGTGGCCGGCCAGCTTGTGGGCCTGGAACGTCGGGTCGATGCACTGCATCAGGCCCTTCGACGGGGTGCCCTTCGCGGCGTTCGAATCCCAGTCGTTGAGCGCGTGCGGGTTGCCGCCGGACTCCTTCTCGATGATCGTCCAGATCTCGTCGATGTTCTCCTCGGTCACCGGGATGCCGTTGGCCTGGAGGATCTTGATCGCCTCGCGGATCCACTGCTCGACGTTGCCGGGCGGCGGGCCGCTGCTCGGCGGGCCACCGCTCGGTCCGAGCCCGCCCATACCGCCACCACCACCGCCGCCTGAGCCGCCGCCCTGGGAACCACCGCCTTGCGAGCCGCCGCCCTGGGAACCACCGCCTTGCGAGCCGCCGCCCTGCGAGCCGTTGCCCGAGGCTTGGGACGGCTGCGGCTCGGCCGACGACGGCTTGGTCTCCGGTTCGGGCGTCGGGTTCCAGGCGATCGGCTGTCCGGGCGCGGGCACGAACGGCTGCGTGCCGGGGTCGGCCATGGTCGAGAACGCGGGCGTGATCGAACCCGCCCGGCCCTTCAGCGCGCCCAACGCCCCGCTCAGCGCCTGCTCGGCCTGCGCGATCACCGGCTGCGCGTCACCGGCGGCCTCCGCGCACAGCCGCTGGATCGCGCTGTCGACGTCCGCCTGCGGCATACCCTGGTTCTGCGCGCGCAACTGCCGCACCCGGCCGAGCAAAGTCTCACAAATGCGCGTCATCGACGACTTCGCCGATTCCAGCGCCGCCGCCGCCGATTCCAGATCACCCGCCGCGCCGGTCAAGGCGTCGTTCAGCGCGGCGCCGCCCTTGGCGAATTCGCCCAGGTAGGCCACGAATCCGTCGGCGGAGCCGCCTTCCCACGCGCCGTCCAGCCGGCCGACGGACTGCTGGAGCGTGTTGCCCGATTCGGCGCTCTTCGTGGCGGCCTGCCGCCACCGGTTCGCGATCTCCCCGACCGCTTCCGGCCGGGCCTTCTCGACCTTGTCCGCGAGTTGCGCCAACGCCTGCCCGCCGGGCAGCCCCCGGACCTCGTCCACCGCGCTCATCAGTTCACACCGCCCGGAACGAGGCCGCGTTGGCGTCCTCGGTGTCGACCACGGCGGCCTGGACGGCGTCCAGCGCGCGTTCCACCTTGCCCAGCAGCGACTCGGCCGCCGCGAACTCCGCGCCGGCCGTCCGGTCGAGTTCGGCGGCGGCCGAGGAAAGGCCGCCCGAATTCGCCAACTTGCCGAAGATGTCCGGATCGGCGTAATGACCGGAGAACCCGTCACCCACCGCGCCGAATTGTCCCGCCTGCGCGCTCACCGTGCTCCGGCACTGCTCCATCGCCTCGGCGTTGAACTTCGCGACCGCCATATTCCGAATACTAGGGTTTCCGCGCCGCGCGCACCCCGGTTATGACCGGATCAGACCTCTTGGACCAGTTCCCACACGCAGGACGCGAGCCGCGCGTTGTCGATGGGCGTGATGGTGCTCCAGTTCCGCCCGTCCGAGCTGGGCCGGACCTGGTGCAGGTAGCGGCCGGACGGGGTGTCGTGCCACGCCACCACGCGGCCCGCGCGGACCGGCGGACCCCCGTGCTGCGCGCGCTCGGCCCCGAACTGGCCGCGGGTGCCCATCCCGTCGCACATGCCGGCCAACTCCTGGGCTTCGCTCAACGGCAACCCGTGCCGCTCCAGGGCGAGCACGAGCTTCTCGGCGTCCCGGCCGGACTCCTCGGACGCGGCCCGCAGCACCTCGTTGGGCAGGCTGATGGAACGGCCGTAGCCGGCGGGCATGTCCCCGGTGACCGACACGGCGGCCTCGGCGAGCGCGCTGGCCCGTGCCTCGATCAGCCACACCTCGTCACCGTCGACCACGGCGAGCATGGCCGCGTCCCCGGCCGCCGCCGCCAGCCCCTTGATCTTGCGCCGGTCCACCCAGATCCAGAGGTCGACGGAGACCTGCGGATTGGCCAGCAGGGCGAACGAATCCGCCAACTCGGGCGTCAACCGCCGCCCGCTCGCCAACCCGCGTGCCTCCAACGACCCCCAGGCCTGCTCGACGAACCGCGCCCGCTCGGTGTGCGTCACGCCGGGGCTCGGCACGTCCAGCGCGACGTTGCGCCTGGTGAGCCGCTCAGCCTCCCACGCGACGTCGAATTCGAGCGTGGACAGGACGACGGTGCCCGCCGCGGTCACTTCTGCTCGGGCTCGTCGCCGATGACGGACTGCACGACCATCCGCTCATCCCCGAAGACGTCGTCCGAGTCCACGCCGTACTTGCGGATGTGCTCGGCGTCGTCTTCGCCTTCGGCACTCTTGCCGGACGCGGCGGGCTGCAACATCGACCCGGCACCGGCCTTGCCGGCCGCCGAACCCGCCGCCGCCCCGGACCGTCCGGGCGCGCGCTCGTCGGGGTCGATGGCGCCGATGGTCGCGGAAATCCCGGCCTTGCCGGTCAACGCGCCGGGGGGAACACCGCCGACCCCCTTGCCACCGGGCGCCGCCGCCGTGCCCTTGGCAGTGCCCTGCGGCACTTCGCCGGGCTTGCCCGGCGTCGGGTTCCGCACGACCTTGCCACCCCGCGCGGTCGCCGCGGCCGTGCCCAACGCCAGCCCACCGGCAAGCCCGAGCCCGAGTCCGAGCCCGAGGTTCGACCCACCGGCCTTGACCGGCAGCGCGGGCCCGGCGGGAGGCGTGCCGGTCTGGCCCGGCAGCAGCGGGGTGATCCCCGTCGTGCCGCCACCGGGTAGCTGCGGCGGGAGGCCGGGCTGGCCGCCGGGCAGCGGCGTGCCGCCGGGGAGACCACCGGGGAGACCACCGCCGGGAAGGGTGCCCGGCACACCGCCGCCGGTGACGGTGGGCGTGCCGCCGCCGAACTGGTGGACGGGCGCGACGGGCGTGCCGACCGCGCTGGAGGTCGTGGTGACCTCGAAGTTCGGCGGCTTGTTGATGCTCTGGTACTGGTTGAGCGAGTCGCGGCTCGCCTCGACGTACTGGTCCAGGCCGCGGATGACCTGTTCCCGCGCCGCCTGGGTTTCCTTGACCTGCTGGGCGTGGTCGGTCTCGTACCCGACGAACCCCAGCGTGTCGTCCAAGAGGTTCGTCTCGGTGTCCCCGCGCAGCGCATCGGACTCGGGCAGCCCGTTGCGGGAGTTGCTGTAGTTGGCGCTCTGCTCCGCGGTGGCCTGCGAACTCCGCTGGCCCGCGTCGTCTGCCTCGCCCGCGTAGTCGGCCTGCGCGGTGATGGTCTTGCCCGCGTTCTCGCCCGCCGCACCCTGCCACTCGATGCCGAGCTTGGCCAGCTCGCGGCGCAGCACCTCGTCGGTGTCCGCGAGGCTCGCGGAGAGCCGGCGCAGGGCGTGGGACGCGTCGCTGAACTTCTGCGCGGCATCACCCTGCTTGAACTGCTCGACCAGGCCGGCCAGGGCAGGGTTGTCATACCCCTCGAAGCGGTGGTCGCTGATCTGCCGGAAACCGGTCATGACTCCCCCTTACTTCAAGGTCTGCAATGTCGTGAGCGCGAACTCGGCGCCCTGCGCCACGTTGCGGCACATCTCGTCCTTCGACGGCTTCTTGCTGCCCACCGGAAGGAAGTCGACATAGAGCTGTTGGCCATCGGCGACGTCGACGGCGACCGCGCAGTCCGCCTCGACACCGCTCAGGCTGATCTGCTTGGCGGCGAAGCCGGCGACCTCCGACTCACTCACGTCGGTGTTGCCCTTGCCGGTCCAGTAGTCGATGCCCTTGTCGGCGATGACCGCGACGCCGTAGTTGGTGCTGAGGTCACCGCGGAACTCGCAGGTGGGCACCTCGCCGGTCTTGACGATGTCGGTGTCGTTGCGGCTCGACCTGGTGACCTTGAGCTGTGCCATCTGGTCCGCGGTGAGCAGCTTGCACGGGTCGACGCCGTCGACCTTCAACTCACGCGGACGCGCCGCGCCGGTCGACTCGGTCGTCGTGGTGGCGGCTGCCGCGGTGGTGGTGGTCTCCGCCCCGGCCTTCCCGCCCTCCGTGCCGGTGCACGACGCCAGCACCGCACCGACGGCCAGCACGGGCACGAGGACGCGCAGAACTCGGAGATTCACTTAGCCGCTCCGAACGAGGCTTTCACGTCGTCTTCGGTGAACCCGTACTGCGTGGCCACGTCGCGAAGCTGCGTGGCCAGGTTGTCGAGGCTCTCGATGTACTGCTGGACGCGGCCCGCGTAGGACTCGTCGCCGTCGACCAGGCGCGAGTTCCACGCGTCCGCGATGTCCTGGTTGACCTTGTCGCCGTCGTCCAGCTCCACCCGCAGTTCGCGGTACGCGGTGGCGTAGCTGTCCAGCAGGGCTTCCCGCTGAGTGGTGATGATCTTGCCGGCCTGGAGGACGGTGTCCTTGGTGACGTTGAACTTCTGGCCCGCACCCGGGGCGGATGCCATGGTGGCGTTCAGGCGCTTCTCCGCCGCGAACATGTCGCCGACCGCGCGCCCGATGGCCCCGCCCACGCCGGCGACGGCTCCCAGTAGGCCGTTCTCCTCTGCCACGACGCCCATCCCCCGTACGGTCGGTAACGGATTGGTCCCGGTTCGCAGGCTACCAACGACCACGTGAGCCGGGTCTGAGGTTGGACGAACTCAGGCGCCGCGCGGTTCCGTCCTCGCTCGGATGTCGTAGCGGAGGGAGGTGCGCGGGCGTTCCACCGCGCACCTCGCGAAAAACCTTCAGACTTCGATCTCCCCGTTCGCCGCCCGCAACGCGATGTCCGTCCGGTGGTGGGAGCCGGTCAGGTGCACGGTCTCCACGCGTCGGTAGGCCTCGGCTCGGGCTTTCGCCAGGGACGGTCCGGTGCCCACGACGGACAGCACCCGGCCGCCGGTCGAGACCACGGCCCCGTCCTCGCGGCGACGTGTGCCCGCGTGCAGCACGCCCTCGGCGTCACCGCCGGTCACCACGTCACCTGTCCGGGGGCGACCTGGGTACCCCTCGGCCGCGACGACCACCGTCACCGCGTAACCGTCAGCCCATTCCAGCGGCTCGACGGAACTCAACGTGCCCTGCGCCGCCGCCAGGAACAGCCCGGCCAACGGCGTCCGCAGCAGCGCCACGACGGCCTGCGTCTCCGGATCGCCGAAGCGGCAGTTGAACTCGATCACCTGCGGCCCGGACGAGGTCAGGGCCAGGCCCGCGTACAGCAGCCCGGTGAACGGCGTGCCGCGCGCGGCCAGTTCGTCCACCACCGGCTGCACGCAGGTCGACACGATCGTGGTCACCAGGTCGGGAGGCGCCCACGGCAGCGGCGCGTAGGCGCCCATACCGCCCGTGTTCGGCCCGGAGTCGTTGTCGCCGACCCGCTTGAAGTCCTGCGCGGGCAGCAGCGGCACGACCGTCGAGCCGTCCACTAGGCAGAACAAGGACACCTCGGGACCGTCCAGGAACGACTCCAGCAGCACCGGGTGGCCGTGGTCGAGCAAGGTCATCGCGTGCGCACGCGCGACCGCGCGGTCGGATGTGACGACCACGCCCTTGCCTGCCGCGAGCCCGTCGTCCTTGACCACCCAACGGGGGCCGAAGTGGGTCAGGGCCGCGTCCAGGCGGGCCGGGTTGTCGACGACCTCCGACGTGGCCGTGGGCACGCCCGCAGCGGCCATGACGTCCTTCGCGAACGCCTTGGAGCCCTCGATGCGGGCCGCCTCGGCGGACGGGCCGAAGCACGGGATACCGGCGGCGCGCACGGCGTCCGCCGCACCCGCCACCAGGGGCTGCTCCGGCCCGACCACGACGAGGTCGGCGGTCCACTCCTTGGCCAGCGCGGCGACCGCCTCCGGGTCGCCCGCGTCGACCCCGTAGATCTCCGCCAGGCCCGCGATGCCGGCGTTGCCGGGCGCGCAGGCCAGCGCGATCACCGAAGGATCCCGCGACAACGCGAGGACAAGGGCATGTTCACGGGCGCCAGACCCGATGACCAGGACACGCACGGTGCGCCAGCCTAGATGACCCGGCCGGTCAGCCGCCGAACGCGTCCAGCGAACCGGCGTGCAGCGGCACGGGATCGGTCAAGGCGGCCTTCTCCTTCACGATGTCCCGCGCGGCCGGGTGGATCTTCTCCAGCTCGGCCTTCTTGTCGAACACCAGTTTGGTGATGGCGCACGCGTCGCCGTCCGGGAAGTCCGCCCGCACGAGCAGGACGTTCGGCACGACGACCGTCGGCACGTCCGCGGGCTGCCCGTAGGTCGCGGCCGGGATCACGCCCTTGTCGTAGACCGAGTTCACCTCCTTCAGCTTCGGCAGCAGCGGCGTGATGTCGATGAACCTGACCTGGTCCTTCAACGACGTGGTGAGGTCGGTGATCTGCGCCGTCGGCAGGCCGCCGGACCACACCAGCCCGTCGAGGCTGCCGTCCTTCATGCCGTCGGCGGTCTTGGCGAGGTCGAGCCGCTGCGCCTCGACCTCCGTCTCGGGGTTCAGCCCGGCGGCGGTCAGCAGCCGGTTGGCGATGACCTCGGTGCCGGACTTCGGCGACCCGGTGGAGATCCGCTTGCCCTTCATGTCGGCGATCGAGTTGATGCCGCTCGACGCCCGCACCAGGACCTGCGTGTAGTTCGGGTACAGCCGGGTCAGCGCCTGCACCTGCTGCGCCTTGCCCTCGAACGCGCCCTTGCCGTTCACCGCGTCGGCGGCGGTGTCGGCCAGCGAGAACGCCATGTCGTAGTCGCCGGCGACGAGCTGCTGGATGTTCTGCACCGACGCGCCGGTCTCGGCCGCGGTCGCCTTGAGCTTCGTGTTGTCGCTGATCAGCTTCGCGAGCCCGCCCCCGACCACGTAGTAGACGCCGCCGGAGTTGCCGGTCGCGATGGTGATCCGCCCGTCGGCCGCCTCACAGGCGGCCCCGGAACCACCACTGTCGTTCGCCGCCCGCTTCCCACCACACCCGGCCGCGACCAACGCGACCGCGAGGATGGCGACAGGGACCTTCCAGCTACGCATCTTGTTGTTCCTTTCCCCGCAAGAAAGTCTTCGGCAAGAGCAGGTGCACGGCCACCGCGGCGCCCAGGAGTCCCAGCCCGACGGCAACGGTGACCGGCTGCAGGTAGAGCAGGAGAACGGCGGCAGGCAGGCACAGCACCCGCTCCGGCCACCGCGCGGGACCGAACAGCCACCCACCGGTGAGCGCCGCCAACGCCGCGACCCCGACCGCCGACACGGCGAAAACCCATACCGCGTCGACCAAAGGCGCACGCAGCAACAACGCCGCCCCGTTGTCGGTGAGCACAAAAGCAAGCGGCACAAGGAAAGCGGGCAACGTGTACTTCCACGTCCGCCACATCGTCTTCATCACGTCGCCACCCGTGATCGCCGCGGCAGCCACCGCGGCCAACGCGGTCGGCGGCGTCACCTCGGACAACACCGCGTAGTAGAAGATGAACATCGCGGCTTCTTCCCGCGCCACCCCGAGTTCGATCAACGCGGGCCCGATCACGACCCACGAGATGATGAACGACGCGGTGACCGGCACGGCAAGCCCGAGCACACTGACGGCGACCGCCGCCAACACCACCGTCACGAACAGGACGACGGTCGGGTTGGTCGACACGAACCCGGCGATGCGCACCAACGCGGACGCAAGCTCCTGCCCCAACCCGGTCTTGGTGATGGTCGACGTGATGACACCGGCAGCAGCACACACCGCGATGACCGGCAACGCACTACGCACCCCAAGCGACAACGAGTCCGCAATCGCCCGAAGCCAAGCGCGCACGTCACCCCGTTGTGCCACAAGGGCGAACACCGCAGCGACCCCGGTCGCGTAGACGACGGCCGAGTACACCGGGATGTCCAACGCGAGGAAGACGACGATCACACCGAGCGACAGGAAGTGATACCCGCCGCGCTTGAGCAACACCCGGGGACTGGGCGCGTCGATGTCGACGGCCTTGGCCCCGAATCGCCGCGCGTCGATCTCGACGGCGAGCGCGATCCCGAGGTAGTAGAGCAACGTGGGCAGGATCGCCCAGATCAGGACTTGGAGGTAGGAGGTCTCCAGGTACTCGGCGATGATGAACGCCGCCGCCCCCAACGTGGGAGGAGAGAGGATCGCCCCGATCCCCGAAGCGGCGAGCAGACCGCCCGCGTTCTCCTTGGGATAGCCGGCCTTCTTCAACATCGGCCACGTCACAGCCCCCAACGAGACGGTGGTGGCAGTGCCGGACCCGGACACCGTGCCGAGCAGGAACCCGGCCGTCGCCGCGGTACGCCCCGGCGCGGTCCGCGACTTGCGGAAGGCGGAGAAACTGATGTCGACGAAGAAGGCCCCGGCCCCGGACGCGTTGAGCACGGACCCGTAAATCGTGAAGAGCACGATGTACGTGGCGGCCACGTCCAACGGCGTCCCGTAAAAACCGGTGGCATCGTTGTAGAACCCGTTGATGATCTGCCCGAAATCAACCCCGGCGTGGGAAACCTCCCAAGACGGCGGCAAGTACCCACCGTAGTAGGCAAAAGCGATGAACCCCAGACACACGACCGGCAACACCCACCCGGTCGTGCGACGACACGCCTCCAAGATCAATAAGAGGAGGACGGTGCCCGCGACAACGTCCAGCCCGGTCAACTGCCCTTGCCGGTCGAGAAAAGCGTCGAACCCGCCGAACAGCGGATACGAGCCGACCAGAAACGCCGCCCCGGCCAACACCCAGTCCACCGGCCCGGGATCCTCCCGCCCACCGCGCTTCCCCCGGTAACAGAGGAAGACCAACGGCAACGTGACGGCAAGAAAGATCACAAGATAGTACTGGCCACCCTTGCTGAACGGCCAGAAAACCTGCTTGAGGACCAACAGGGCAACCCCAAGCCCAACTACCCAAACCCCCAACTCCCACCGCCGCGATAAAACCCGCGACGGCCGCTCTTCGTCGTATTCGGCAATCAACTCGGCAACATCGGCCTGCTGCGACTTGGTCGACACGCGCACCCCTTCGTGTCGCGTCCGGAACCTGTGCAACCGAAGCTACTTGTGTCACCGGTCACAGCCATAGCCCCACCGTCTAAAGGGACTGTAAAGAAGCGCCACCGAAGACCAGCCGCGACGCCTCACACCACCCGAGCATCCTCATAACACCACCGCCAGTCCTCCCCGGGCTCGAACGACCGCATCACCGGATGCCCAACAGCCCGAAAATGCGCCGAAGCGTGCCGCCGAGGACTGGAATCACAGCAGGCCACGTGCCCACAAGACAGGCACATCCGCAGGTGGGCCCAGTTGCGCTCCCCAGCAGCCAGGCAGTCGGCACACCCGTCAAGGGCGTCCGGGGAGACCGACACAGGCAGGTCGGCGACGTGAGGACAGGTCATACCCGCCATCATCACGCAAGATTGCGCCATGCACGGACCGGAACTGCTCCTGCTCCTCGTCGGCGCGCTGCTCGTCACAGCGGTCGCCAAACGGCTGTCCGCGCCGGCCCCACTGGTCCTGGTCGCCACGGGCCTCGCGGTCTCCTTCATCCCCGGCCTGCCGGAGTTCGCACTGGAACCGGAGCTGATCCTCGTCCTCGTCCTCCCACCGCTGCTCTACTCGGCCGCACTGGACAGCTCGTACCACAACATCCGGGCCAACCTCCGCCCGATCGGGCTCCTCGCGGTGGGCCTGGTGGTCGCCACCACGGTCGGTGTCGGCTGGGTGGCCCACCTCGCCCTCCCCGGCCTCTCCATCCCGGCCGCCCTCGTCCTGGGCGCGGTGGTGGCCCCGCCCGACGCGGTAGCGGCGGCGGCCATCGGGCGGCGGCTCAACCTGCCGAGACGCACGATGACGCTGCTCACCGGCGAGAGCCTGATCAACGACGCGACCGCGCTGACGGTCTACAAAGTCGCCATCGCCGCGACCCTCGGCACCACCGCCACCTGGGTCGACGGCACCCGCACGTTCGTGATCGGCGCGGGTGGCGGTGTCGTCATCGGGCTCGCCATCGGCGTCGGCGTGCGGTGGCTCCGCGACCGTCTGGACGACGGTGTGATGGAGAGTTCGCTCGGCATGCTGGTGCCGTTCGGCGCGTACCTGTTCGCCGAGGAACTCGGCTCCTCGGGCGTTCTGGCCGTGGTCGTCGCAGGCCTGTACATCGGCCACCAGGCACCGAAAAGCTCCTACTACACACGTCTGCAGGACACGGCGGTGTGGCGTTCCGTAGACGTGCTCCTCGAATCCTTCGTCTTCGCGCTGATCGGCCTACAGCTCAAGAACATCGTGCTGGACGTGGACATCACACCGGACCTGGTGGGAGCAGCCGCGGCGGTGCTCGGCGCGACGATCGCGGTCCGGTTCCTGTGGATGTACCCGGCCGCCTACATCCCGCGCTTCCTCTCCAGGCGCATCCAGGAGAAGGAGCCGGCTCCGGGCTGGCGGGGCATCACGGTCCTGTCCTGGGCCGGTATGCGCGGCGTCGTCTCGCTGGCCGCCGCGAGTGCGCTGCCGCACGAACTGCCGGGGCGCGACGTGATCGTGTTCTGCGCGTTCGTGGTCACGGTCGGCACGCTCCTGCTCCAAGGGCTGTCCCTCCCCTGGGTGATCCGCAAGCTGGGTGTGGAGGGCGACGAGGAACGGGAGGACGCGCTCGCCGAAGCGCAGGTGCAGCACGCGGCGGCGCAGGCCGCCGTCAAACGCCTGGACGAGGTGATCGAGAGCGGCGACCAGACCCCGGACCACATCGTGGAACGGCTCCGCGTGCTGGCCGAGCACCGGGGCAACGCCGCCTGGGAGCGCCTGGGCCGCCAGGAGGACGAGAGCCCCGCCGCTTCCTACCGCCGCCTGCGCCGGACCATGCTGGACGCCGAGCGCGAGGTCTTCGTCGAGGCGCGCGACGAGGGCCGGATCGACGACGAGGTGTTGTTCCGGGTCCTGCGCGAATTGGACCTGGAGGAAGCAGCCATATCCAGGGAGTGACGATCGAGTGAGCACCCACCACCCGTTCACCATGACGTGGTTTGCACTTCACCCTACGGTGATCAGCGCGTCGCGGAGCGCAACCAGGCTCCCGCGGGTCTGGTTCGCGGAACAGGGAGGTCGGCGATGGTGCGGACGAGGATCGTCGGGGCGGCGCTCGCGGCGCTCGCAGTGGTCGGGGCGGTGACCATGCCGTCGGCGTCGGCGCACGACGACACCGCGGCGGCGGCGCACAAGCCGAAGGGCCCGATCGTGATCGGCCACCGGGGCGCGTCGGGCTACCGGCCGGAGCACACGCTCGGCGCGTACGAGCTGGCGGCCCGGATGGGCGCGGACTACATCGAGCCCGACCTGGTGTCCACGAAGGACGGTCAGCTCGTCGCGCGGCACGAGAACGAGATCGGCGGCACGACCGACGTCGCCACCAAGCCGGAGTTCGCGGCGCGCAGGACCACCAAGGTCATCGACGGCGCGTCGGTCACCGGCTGGTTCACCGAGGACTTCACGCTCGCGGAGCTGAAGACGTTGCGCGCCAAGGAACGCATCCCGGAGATCCGGCCGCGCAACACCCTCTACGACGGCCGCTACGAGATCCCGACGCTCCAGGAGGTCATCGACCTCTCCCGCAAGCTGTCCCGCGAACTCCACCACGAGATCGGCATCTACCCGGAGACCAAGCACCCCACCTACTTCCAGGACGTCAAGCTCGCCCTGGAGCCCCGGCTGGTCGACGTGCTCAACCGCAACGGCCTGAACCGGCACGGCGCGAAGGTCTACGTCCAGTCCTTCGAGGTGGCCAACCTCAAGGCGCTGAAGAAGCACCTGCGCGTGCCGCTGGTGCAGCTCGTCAACTCCTCCGGCGCTCCCTACGACTTCGTCAAGGCCGGTGACAAGCGCACCTACAGCGACCTCGTCACGCCGGACGGCCTGCGCGAGATCCGCACCTACGCCGCCGGCATCGGCGCGGCCAAGGACCGCGTCATCCCGCGCAACGCCCAGGGCTTCCTCCAGGCCCCGACCACGCTGGTCCGGGACGCGCACGTGCGCGGCCTGATCGTGCACGCCTGGACGTTCCGCAACGAGAACACGTTCCTGCCGGCCGACTTCCGCACGTCGACCGACCCGGCCGCGTACGGCCGGGCCTTCGACGAGTACGCGAAGTTCTACGCGACCGGCCTGGACGGCGTGTTCGCCGACAACCCGGACACCGCCGTGGAAGCCCGCCCGACCCGCTGACCCCGGGCAGCGAGGTCGCGTCGGTAGGTCGAGGCTCATTTCCCGGCGATCACGCTTTTCGATCGCCGGGAAATCAGACTCGAACTGCCGACTCCCAGGCGACCTCGCCGTCGCGACGGAGTCGCGACGATTCAACACAGCCGCGCCTTGCCAGCTCCGGGCGCACGCCTTCGCCGAACCAGTAGGCCTCTTCCAGGTGGGGATACCCGGAGAGCACGAACTCCTCCACCCCCAACGCGTAGTACTCCTCGATCAAATCCGCGACCTCAGCGTGACTACCGACAAGAGCAGTTCCCGCACCACCACGAACCAGCCCGATCCCTGCCCACAAACCGGGGTGGATCTCCAGCCCGCGCACACCCTTCGACAGATCACCGCCGTGCAGCGCGACCATCCGCTGCTGCCCCACGGACTGGCTGGCCCGCAACTGCGCCTGCGCCCGCTCCACCTGCGCGGGATCCAGCGCCGCCAACAACTTCTCGGCTTCCCGCCACGCCTCGGCCGACGTGTCCCGGCTGATGGTGTGCAGCCGGATCCCGAACCGGATCGGCCGGTCCCCGGCCAGCGCACGCACCCGCGCGATCTTCTCCGCCACCTGCGCCGGCGGCTCGCCCCAGGTCAAGTACACATCCGCCCGCCGGGCCGCCACCGGCAGCGCGGCGTCCGACGACCCGCCGAAGTAGATCGACGGCACCGGTGAGGGCGCGGCCAGCAGGGTCGCCCCGGAGACCTGGTAGTGCGTCCCGGCGAAGTCCACCGGCCGCCCCGACCACACCGCCCGCACGATGTGCAGGAACTCGTCCGTCCGCTCGTACCGCTGGTCGTGGTCGAGCCAGTCCCCGAACCGCCGCTGCTCGACCGCGTCCCCGCCCGTGACGACGTTGAGCAGCAGCCGGCCGCGCGAGATCCGCTGGTAGGTGGCCGCCATCTGGGCCGCCAGGGTGGGCGATATGACGCCGGGCCGGAACGCCACCAGGAACTTCAGCCGCTCGGTCCGCGCGATCAGCGCGGCGGTGGTCAGCCAGGCGTCCTCGCACCACGTGCCGGTCGGCGTCAGCACCCCCGTGAACCCGTTGCGCTCCGCCGCGACGGCGATCTGCGCCAGGTAGTCGATGTCCGGGTCGCGCTGAGCGGCCCCGCCGAGGGACCGGTTGGCGTGGAAGCGCTCCACCACCGTCCGGCCGTCACCCGAGGTGGGCAGGAACCAGTGCAGCACAACGCTCATGACAGTCCTCCCTGGAAGCGCGTGTCCACGAACTTCTTGAAGTCGACCTTGCCGGGCAGCGTGCCGTCCGCCGTGAACGCGTCCGCCAACTCCTGCTCGGACGCGATCACCGCGTCGTCCAGCGCCACCGGCAGGTCCGCGCCGCGGTCCACGGCCGCCCGCGCCACCTCGGGCTTCAGCCCGGTCTCCGCCGCCCACGCCCGCGCCCACTCGTCGCGATGGGTGTCCGCCCACCGCTGCGCCTTGCCGAACCGGGTCAGGAACTCCTTGATGGCGGCGCTCTTCCCGGGGTCGTCCACCGCCGCGCGGCCCGCCACCTGGAACGTGTACCCGTTCGCCTTGCCCTGACCGTCCGTCAGCACCCGCGCGTCGGCCTCCAGCAACGCCTGCGACGTATAGGGATCCCACACCGCCCACGCGTCCACCCGCTTCTGCTGGAACGCCGCGTAGGCGTCGGACGGCTGGAGGAAGTTCAGCCGCACGTCCTTGGTGGTCAAGCCCGCCGCGCTCAACGTGAGCAGCACCTGCCCGTGCGCCGAACTCCCCTTGGCCACCGCGATGCTCTTGCCCCGCAGGTCCGGCACGCTCCGCAGCGCCGAGCCACCCGGCACCAGGATCGTGTCGCTCTCCACGTTCCCCTTGGCGGAGTAGACGATCGCGATCCTGGCGTCGGCCGCCGCGGCGAAGATCGGCGGCGTGTTGCCCACCCCGCCGATGTCGATCGCGCCCGCCGACGCGGCCTCCAGCAGCGGAGGGCCGGACGTGAACGTGGACCACTCGATCTTGTACGGGAAGTCGTCCAGCAGCCCGGCGGCCGTCAGCAGCGTCTTCGAGTTCCCCTTCTGGTCGCCCACCTTGAGCACGACCTCGCCGGACGACGCCGCCGCGCCGCACCCGCTCGTCACCAGCGCCACCAAGGCCAACGCGCTAAGCAGCTTCGACATCATCCACTCCCAGATCGGCGAGCACGTCCACCCGCAAGTCCACAAAGGACGCCCGTCGCCGGGGGCGCGGCAGGTCGATCCGGTGCTCGGCGACGAGCCGGCCCGCCTCCAGCACGACGACGCGGTCGGCCAGCGCCAACGCCTCGTCCACGTCGTGCGTCACGAACAGCACGGCGGGCCGGTGCTCCCGCCAGAGC
Organism: Actinosynnema sp. CS-041913; assembly: GCF_050942485.1. Classification (NCBI taxonomy): domain Bacteria; kingdom Bacillati; phylum Actinomycetota; class Actinomycetes; order Pseudonocardiales; family Pseudonocardiaceae; genus Actinosynnema; species Actinosynnema sp. CS-041913. The sequence continues at coordinate 9,034,041 of NZ_CP192037.1, forward strand.
TGCTCCACCAGCCGGTGCATCGCCGACCGGGTCAACGCGTCCAGCGCGCCGAACGGCTCGTCCAGCAGCAGCAACTCCGGCTCGCGCACCAGCGCCCGCGCCAGCGACACGCGCTGCGCCTCGCCACCGGACAGCGTCAACGGCCACGCGTCGGCGTGGTCGCTCAACCGCACCTCCGCCAACGCCTTCTCCGCCACCCGGCGCGACCAGTCCTTCGGCCGGCCGGACCCGGGCAGCCCCAACGAGATGTTGCGCCACACCCGCCGCCACGGCAGCAGCCGGGGCTGCTGGAACGCCACGGAAACCCGCTCCGGCACCGAGAACGCGCCCTCGACCTCCGCGTCCAGCCCGGCCAGGATCCGCAGCAGCGTCGACTTGCCGCACCCGCTGCGCCCGAGCAGCGCCACGAACTCGCCCGGCGCGATCTCCAGGTCCAGCCCGTCCAGCACCCGCCGCGACCCGAACTCCTTGACCAGACCGCGAATGCTCACCGCGCCCGCCACCGCAGCACCCTCCTCTCCAGGCCGCGCACCAGGGCGTCGGTGGTCAGGCCGAGCAGCGCGTACACCACCAGCCCCACCACGACGACGTCCGTGCGCAGGAACTCCCGCGCGTTGTTGATCAGGAACCCGATGCCCGCGTCCGCGTTGATCTGCTCGCCGACGATCAGCGAGAGCCACGCCGTGCCGAGCGCGATCCGCAGGCCCACCAGGGTCTGCGGCACGGCGGACGGCAGCACGACGTGCGCGACCCGCTCGAACCGCGTGAAACCCAGCACCCGCGCGGCTTCCAGCAGCGCCGGGTCGGTCTGCCGGATGCCCGCGTGCAGGTTGAGGTAGAGCGGGAACGCCACCCCGGCCGCGACCAGCGCGAGCTTGGGCTCCTCGCCGATGCCGAACCACAGGATGAACAGCGGGATCAACCCGAGGTGCGGCAGCGTGCGCAGCATCTGGACGGGCGGGTCGACCAGCCGCTCACCCCAGCGGGACAGGCCGGACGCCAGCCCGAGGACGCCGCCGACCAGCGCGCCGAGCACGAACCCGACCGCGACCCGGCTCAACGACACCAGGAACGCGTCGACCAGCGAGCCGTCCAGCACCAGGTGGTAGCCGGACTCGAACACGGTCAGCGGCGAGGCGAGCTTGTCGGGCGGCAGCACGCCGGTGCTGCTCGCCGCCTGCCACAACAGGATCAGGCCGACCGGGCTCAGCCAGCGGGCCAGGTCGGGCAGTCTGCGTTGTTTTCTGGGCTGTTGCCGAACGGGTGTGCGCGAGGTGGTGGCTGTTTCCGGGCGCGCGACAACACCCGCGGTGGAAATCGACACGATTTCTCCCGAGGACACCGAAAAAAGGGGGGACGAGTACGGGTCAGCGCGTGCGACAGATCGCGCTCGCCTGCCGCCGGAGGTCGACGTGCAGGCGGGCCACCAGGATTTCACGCCCGCTCATGGACCCGAGTTTTCGGTGCGGGACAGGAGAAGTCAACGGGCGGACAGCACCGTCCCGAATGATGAAAGTGCCTCCGGTGCCGACAACATCGGCTCCGGAGGCACTTCGCACGAAGCTATTTCACGCCAACATGTCGTGGCGCACGATCGTCTGGTCCCGACCCGGACCCACGCCGATCGCGGAGATGCGGGCGCCCGAGATGGACTCCAGGTGCTCCACGTACGCACGGGCGTTCGCGGGCAGTTCCTCGAACGTCCGGCAGTGGCTGATGTCCTCGAACCAGCCCGGCAGTTCCTCGTACACCGGAATGGCGTGGTGCACGTCGGTCTGCGTCATCGGCATGTCGTCCACGCGCTCGCCGTCGACCGTGTAGCCGACGCACACCGGCACCTTCTCCAGGCCGGACAACACGTCCAGCTTGGTCAGGAAGTAGTCGGTGATGCCGTTGACCCGGGACGCGTACCGCGCGATCACCGCGTCGAACCAGCCGGTCCGCCGCGAACGCCCCGTGGTGACACCGAACTCGCCACCGGTCTTGCGCAGGTGCTCGCCCATCTCGTCGTGCAGCTCGGTCGGGAACGGACCGGAGCCGACGCGGGTCGTGTACGCCTTGAGGATGCCGATCACGGTGGTGATCCGGGTCGGCCCGATGCCCGAGCCCGCGCTCGCGCCGCCGGAGGTCGGGTTGGACGACGTGACGAACGGGTAGGTGCCGTGGTCGACGTCGAGCAGGGTGCCCTGCGAGCCTTCCAGCAGCACGGTCTCGCCGCGTTCCAGCGCCTGGTTGAGCAGCAGCCGGGTGTCGGCGATGCGGGAGGAGAACTTGGCCCCGTGCTCCAGCACGCTGTCCACGACCTGCTCGGGGTCGAGCGCCTTGCGGTTGTAGACCTTGACCAGCACCTGGTTCTTGAAGTCCAGCGCGGCTTCCACCTTCTGCCGCAGGATCTTCTCGTCCAGCACGTCCTGCGCGCGCACGCCGACGCGGGCGATCTTGTCCTGGTAGCACGGCCCGATGCCGCGGCCGGTGGTGCCGATCTTCGCCTTGCCCAGGTAGCGCTCGGTGACCTTATCGATCGCCACGTGGTAGGGCATGATCAGGTGCGCGTCGGCGGAGATGAGCAGGCGGGACGTGTCCACGCCCTGGTCCTGGAGGCCGGCCAACTCGTCCAGCAGCACGCCGGGGTCGACCACGACGCCGTTGCCGATCACGCTGGTGACGCCGGGGGTGAGGATGCCGGAGGGGATGAGGTGCAGGGCGAACTTCTGCCCGTCGGGCAGCACGACGGTGTGCCCGGCGTTGTTGCCACCCTGGTAGCGGACCACCCACTGGACGCGCTCACCGAGCAGGTCGGTGGCCTTGCCCTTGCCCTCGTCGCCCCACTGGGCGCCGATCAGCACTACGGCCGGCATGTGAAACTCCAAGCGGTTCGACGGGTAAGAGCGGAGCCTACGACGGCGCAGCCGTCACTTGCCGGTGGTTGAGGGTAGACCAGGAGATGAACGTGCGCGGAATCGTGTTGGCCTGCGGAAACTCGCAGTCGCCGGTGATCACTGACGGTGACCGGTTCGAGGTGCGCCAGGTGCCCGCCAGGCCGGGAAAGGCCGAGGTGGACCCGGTTTTCGCGGATTTGGGTGATGGACGTCTCATCGTGCACGGCACCGACGCCGACCTGAACGCGGTGGTGCTGCGGCTGCTCCGGACGGAGCGGCTCGACCGCGTCGCGGTCGGGTACGTGCCGGCCGACCCGGACTCGGACGTGGCCCGGGTGTGGGGCCTGCCGACGGACCCCGGCCGCGCGCTCGACCTCGCACTGTCGGGTGACCCCGACCGGGTGCCACTCGTCCGGGACGACGTGGGCGGCGTGCTGCTCGGGCTCGGCTCGCTCGGCCCGGTGCGCGGCGTCGGGTACGCGGACGACACGGTGGTGCTGCGCGGGCAGGCGAGCCGGCTCGAAGTGACGCCCGACCCGGACAACGGACTGGGCCTTCTGGTGAGCGTGATTCACAAGAGGCTTTTCACGCGGAAGGTGCGGACCACCGAAGGGCGTGCGTTCCAACTCGGCTGCCTGCCCGTGCAGGTGACGCTGGACGGCGTCGCGCACCCCCGACCGATGGGCAAGTGGACCTGGTACCGCCACACGGAGGATCTTCGGCTGGTGAGGGGATTGCAGTAACAAAGGGTTTATCCATAAGCCATTCGAGTGTCACTCCGAAGCATTGAGAAAGCCGGATAATTAGCCCAAGGTAATTCCGACAGCTTCCAACTAGGAAGGTCGGAATTATGTCAACGGTCAACAAAGCCGCGCGATTCCCGATCCCCCTGCTCCTGGCTGGTGCGCTCGCCCTCGGCCTGGCCACGCCCGCGGCGGCCACGCCGCCCGGCATCCCCAGCGCCGCCACGGCGAACTCCGAACTGGCGTCGCTGACGGTCGCGACGGAGGGCTCGATGACGGGCTACTCGCGCGACCTGTTCCCGCACTGGAGCACCGTTTCCGGCGCCTGCAACACCCGCGAGACGGTGCTCAAGCGCGACGGCACGAACGTGGTCACCGACGCCAACTGCGCCGCCACGTCCGGCCGCTGGTACAGCCCGTACGACGGGGCGACCTGGAGCGCGGCGTCCGATGTGGACATCGACCACATCGTGCCGCTGGCCGAGGCGTGGCGGTCCGGCGCGGCGTCGTGGACCACCTCCCGCCGGCAGTCGTTCGCCAACGACCTCGCCGGGCCGCAGTTGATCGCCGTGACGGACAACGTGAACCAGGCCAAGGGCGACCAGGACCCGGCGCTGTGGAAGCCGCCGCTCAGCTCGTACTGGTGCACCTACGCCAAGATGTGGGTGCACACCAAGTACCGGTGGGGCCTGAAGGTCAACTCCGGCGAGAAGACCGCGTTGCAGTCCATGCTCGGAAGGTGCTGATGGCCGACTACTCGTCCCCGCTGGTGGCCGGGCCCGGTGGCGTGATGACCGACGAGGTCGGCGTCGTCACGGGCGACCTGGAGCTGCGCACCACGCTGGTGGACGGCGTGCTGCGGGCGGAGGTGCGCTACGAGGGGGCGGACGAGTGGTACGGCGTGACCGGAGCCTCGTGCCGGATCGTGGACCCGCGTGACCACGCCGCCGTGCACGAGGTGCTCCTCGGGGTGCTGCACCGCCCCCTCGGCTGACCTCCGCGCACTCCGCGCGCCGAGGGTCGTGGCCGGTCTTCGCGGGCTGGATGTCGGCGCGGGCCTTGCGCGCCAAGCGTCGTTGCCGGTGTTGCGCGCAAGGATCGGCGCGGGTCTTGCGGGCTAGATGTCGTTGTCGCCCTTGCGCGTCAAGGGCGGCAACGACTCCGCTGCCTCCGCCCTGGTCAACCCGGTGGCCTGCAGGACGTCCACCGCGACCGACCGGATCTGCGCCAGCATCACGTTGGTGGAGAACCCCTCCCCGCCGAGCTGGTGGGCCGTCGTCACCCGCGCCGCGTCCCGGATCGCCGCACGGGCCCGCACCGGCTCCTCGCCACGGGCGAGTTCGGTGCGCAGCAGGTCGAGCGCGGACGCGTACTGCCGCAGCACGTCCGGCAGGATCTCGGGCACCTGCTCCTCGTACCGCAACGCCGCCGACGCCCGCCGCGCGAGCACCCGGGTGTTGCGCAGGGCGTAGTCGATCGGCGCGGCGGTCGCCCGGTAGCGGCCCAGCTCGTCCCGCCGACGCCAGCGGATCGGCGCGATGGTCGCGATCTCGCCGCCGGTCTGCAACGCGGTCTTGAAGTCGTCCACGGCCTCCTGGCTGCCGCGCAGCCGCGCCAGCACGCCCGCCGCCTGCACGGCGTCCTCCTCCTCGACCGCCTTGGCCACGCCGCGCAGCGCGGCCGTCAGCTCGCCGAACACCACCTTGGCCTGCCGGTGCGCCACGGTCAGCGGGTTCGCGGGCAGCAGCGCCGCCACCGCGAGCCCCACCAGGCCGCCCACCAGCGCGTCCACCATCCGGTCGAGCCCGCCGCCCGCGCTGGGCGGCAACAGGGTCGCCACCAGCACGGCCGACGAGCCCGACTGCAACGCGATCACCGCGCCGCCGTCCAGCAGCACCGCCGTGGACATGGCCAGGGCCACGACCAGCGCGATCTGCCACGGCCCGGAGCCGATCAGCGAGATCAGCACGTCGCCGACGCCGACCCCGACGGACACGCCGACCACCAGCTCCACCACCCGCCGCAGCCGCTGCCCGAGCGACACGCCCAGGCACACCACGGCCGCGATCGGCGCGAAGAACGGGTGCGCGTGCCCCACCACCGCCGTCGCGACGAGCCACGACAGGCCCGCGGCGAGCGCGGCCTGGCCGATCGGCAAGGCCGTGCTCTGCCACCGCTTGAGCCTGCGCGTCACCTCGTCGCGCACGGCGCCCACGGGGGTCAGCCCAGGCCGAGGGCGGCGGGGGCGGCCGGGTCGCTGTCGGCGAGGAACTTCCGGCAGCGCTCGTACTCCTCCGCCTCGCCGATCTCGTCGGCGGCGCGGGCCAGCGCGGCGAGGGCCCGCAGGAAGCCCTGGTTGCCCCGGTGCGACCAGGGCACCGGGCCGAAGCCCTTCCAGCCGGCGCGGCGGAGCTGGTCGAGACCGCGGTGGTAGCCGGTGCGGGCGAACGCGTACCCGGCGACCGGGTCACCGGTCTGGAGGGCGCGCTCGGCGAGCAGCGCCCAGGCCTCGCTGAAGTCGGGGTAGGCGCGGACGATCTTGGCCGGATCGGTGCCCGCCTCGGCGGCGGCCTGCGCCTCCGGCCGGTCGGGCAGCAGCGTCGAATCAGGGCCGAGCAGGTTTTCCATGTGCTCAGGATAGGAATACCCGGGCCGCGGCAGCGACCAGTGCCAGCACCAGCGCGGTCGCCACGAGCCCGGCGACGACCTTCTTGCCCATCATCGGCACTCCTCGTGTTCTCAGCGAACTCTCAGGCCCGCACCTTGCCGTGCTGGACCGAACAGAGCAATGCTCGTCACCCTTTCGCGCCGGCCGACCCAGGAATGCGCTGGTCACCGCCGCCCCCTAGGGGACACTCGGGGAAATACCAGGGCGGGTCACCCTTCCCGACCACCCACCCGGGACGCATCATGGGCGGGTGAAAACGGGGGTTACCGAACGCGTCGCGCAGTTCCGCGACCAGTACTGGGACCGGGGCGAGCCGGGGCGGGACACCCCGCCCGCGCTGGTCGCGGGCCTGTACCAGCTCTGGCTGCTCGGCCTGCTGCTGAAGCTCCTCGGGTCGTCCTGGGACGTCGCGTGGCACTTCAAGTGGCTGCGCGACGAACTGGCGCCGCCCCACATGATCAACACGCTCGGCACGGTGCTCGTGGTCGGGCTGACGCTCTTCCACACGTACACGGGGTACGGGGCGGACCGGCGCGCGCTGCGGCTGATGCAGTGGGGCACCGGCATCTTCCTGGTGGCGCTGCCCATCGACCTGATCAACCACCGGATCAACGGCCTGGACATCACGTCGTGGAGCGGCTCGCACGCCCTGCTGTACCTGGGCACGGCGATCATGCTGGCGGGCGCGCTGCGCGGGTGGCTCCGGTCGTACCCGGAGTCGCGGTGGCGGGTGCCCGGACTGGCCGCGCTGTGGTTCTTCTTCCTGGAGAACATGTGGTTCCCCAACCAGCACCAGGAGTACGGCGTGCTGGAGATCGCGTCGTGGGACCGGGGCGACCCGTACGCGGAGCCGATCCTGCTGCAGTTCGCGGCGGACCAGATCGGGCGTCCGGTGGACCGCGAGTCGATCGTGCAGTTCTCGCTGCCCATCCCCGACTGGGTCTACCCGGTGTGGGGCCTGATCGCGGCGGCGCTGGTGCTCGTGGTGGCGCGGCGGACCATCGGCAGGCGGTGGGCGGCGACCGCGGTGGCCGCCGGGTACGTGGCCTACCGGTGCCTGATCTGGCCGCTGCTGGCGGGCGCGGACTTCCCGCTGTCGGCCGTGCCGCTGTTCCTGGTGCTGATCGGGCTGGCCGTGGACGCGGCGCACCTCGGCCGGGTGCCCGCGCCGGTCGCGGCCGTGCTGGGCTCGGCGGCGGTCACCGGCCTCGGCTACGGCGGGATCTGGGCGCAGCAGGCGCTCGACGCGGCCCCGCCGATCTTCTACCCGTCGGCGGCGGCGACGTTCGTGGTGCTCAGCGTGCTGTGGACGGTCGGCGACCTGGTGGCGCGCCGCTGGGAGCCTGCGGCGGGCCGGCCCTTCCGGGTGGGGGCAAACCCCCTCTGAGGACGGGTGCCCGCCGGCTTCGGCGGAGCGCCGGGATTCCCCAGGATTGATCACGCTCCTGTCGATCGAACCTGGGGGATCCCCGATGACCCGACGTTTCCGACCACGCGCTGCCCTGGCCGCCGTCCTGGCGGTCGCCCTGACCGTGGCGACGGCGGGCGCCGCCGACGCCGGTCCGCGCGACCTCTCCCGGACGGCCCAGCGGTTCGTGGACGCGGGCGTGCCCGGCGTGGTGGTGCGGGTGGACGACGGCCGCGGCCGGCCGGTGGAGATCGTGCGGCAGGCGGGGTGGTCGGTGAGCGACCACCGGCTGGCGGCCGACGACGAGTTCCGGATGGCGTCCAACACCAAGACCGTGACCGCGACGATCCTGTTGCAGCTCGTCGCCGAGGGCCGGGCCGGGCTCGACGACCCGGTCGGGAGGTGGCTGCCGGGCGTCGTGCCGAACGCGTCGGCGATCACGTTGAGGATGCTGCTCAACCAGACCAGCGGCCTGTTCGACTTCCTGAACGACGCGGCCACCCTGGAGCTGCTGCTGGGCCGCACCTCCCGCCCGTGGCGGCCGGCGGACCTGCTGGCCGTGGCGTTCGCCCACCCGCCGCTGTTCGCGCCGGGGGAGCGGTGGAACTACAGCAACACCAACTACACCCTGCTGGGCGTGGTGCTGGAGAAGATCACCGGCCGGCGGTACACCGACCTGGTCACCCAGCGGATCGTCAAGCCGCTGCGGCTCAAGGACACCTACCTGCCGACGGACGAGGAGTTCGAAGGCCGGCACGCCCACGGCTACGAGCCGGACGCCGAACACCTGGTCCCGCTGTTCCCACCCGGCACGCCCATCGGCGAGGGCTTCGCGGGCCCGCAACACCACGACCGCGTGAACACGACCGGCATCGACCTCAGCGCGGCGTGGGCGGCCGGCGGCCTGGTCTCGACCGCCCGCGACTGGAACGTCTACCTGTCGGCCCTGATGTCCGGCCGGCTGATCCCGCGGGCGCAGCTAGAGCAGATGAGGACGGCCGTTCCGCAGGGCGGCGGCTCCGACGACGGCTACGGCCTGGGCCTGATGGAGGTGCACACCCCCTGCGGCACGGTCTGGGGCCACTCCGGCGGCTTCCCGGGCTACCGCAGCCACAACTACACCGACCGCACCGGCCGCCGCACCGTGACCGTGCTGGCCACCACCACCTACGGGTTGCGCACCCCCGAGGCCGCCGCCGCGCAGGAGGAGATGGTCGACGCGGCCGTGTGCCGGATGTACGGGAAGACCGGCTGACCGGTGTCGACCACAGGTCAGACGACGACGAGTGGCAGGCGCACCCCGGCCGCGTCGGCGAGCTTCCCCAGGTCACCGGGATCAGAGGTCATCACCGCACACCCGTGGCTGATCGCCCCGATGACGACTGCCGCGTCGACAACATCCGCGGTACCGGCCAAGGCGAGCAACCGGCCGACCGCTTCCGCGACGTCTTCGTTGAACGGAACAGATCTGCACATCCGACGCAGCATTGCCACCGGCGCCTGCCGAGGGGTCGCCCGCCACACTTGCGCCAACACCACTGTGGGCAACAGTGCGGGCGTGCCCTTTTCCAGCGCGTCACGACATGCTCCGTATACGCGCCCTCTGGGGTTTCTCTCGACGTTGATCAGCGCACCGGCATCCAGGATCAAGCCGCGCGTGGTCAACCCGCTCGCCTCTCGTTCGGCAACCCGAGCAACCGCGCCAGCGCCGCGGTCCTCGCCGCCGTGTCCTCCGGCGACTCGGGCGCGCCAACGCCGGCCTCGGCGAGCTGAGCGCGGATCCGCTCCAGCTCCTCCGGATCCGGCTCGTCGAACCTCGCCGCGTACTCCTGGGCAGCGGCCTGGGCTTCGGCCAGGTCCGCAGCGGCTTCCGCCGCCTCCGCCAGCCACGTCGACAACGGCACACCCGCCCGCTCGGCCGCCCGCCGAGCCCGCGCGGTCACCGTGTCGGGCAGGGACACGCTCAACTTCTCTACCGCCATAACGACAGGGTAGGCCTTCGAGTACTACCACGGTAGCACCATGATCCACCACGCCACCGCCCAGCCTCGAACCCGGCAGCTCCGCCGCGCACGCCCGCGCCTACGGATGAGGACCGATCGTGATCACGGTCAGCTGACCATCACCAGGACCGTAGATCCACCAGATGCGCCATGCGGACAGCGTCTTGTTCTCGACATACGACTCCCACAACGTGGCACCATCCGGCCCCGGAACCGACTTGTAGTCGTGCGAGTGCAGGCCGGGGTGACGCGGCCCGGCCTGCTCCAGCAGGCGAAGTGCTTTGCGGACCTTCTGGAGTTTCGGCGCGTACTGCTGCTTGGACCGGAGATCTTCGATGACATTCTCGGCCTCACGGGTGTACAGCAGGACGAACGGTGGAGCGCTCACGCGTCTTCGGCATCCTCATCGTCAGCGGTGACCCAGTCCAGACGCCGCACGTTGCCCTCTGCCGCATCCGCCAGGCCACGGAACAAGGAGGCGCGCAGTTCTTCGTTCTCCCAGACCGCCAGTTCGCGTTTCGGGATGCTGGCCAACGGAGTCAACAGGATCGCGCCGTCAGCGTTGACGGAAACCGCGTAACGGTCGTTCTTGTGCGCACCGGCCTTGCCGACAGCCACCCGCGCGCGTTCGTCAGCGGTCACTTCGGCGACGGGCCGGAAGTCGTCGAGTACCGACATGTGCCCTCCTCACCTCATGTCAGGTGCAGAAACGACGATACCCCCAGCGGGGTAAGTGGGCAATACCCACCTATCCGCTGCGGTGGTCGGCCGTCTGGCACCGGCCACTCTCGACTTCGGCTGATCAGGACCTCGAAGACGAAACGGCTCCCTCCACGGAGGAGGGAGCCGTTTCACACGATCGGGGGTCAGCCGGCGATCATCCGGCCCGAGGACTTCAGGTGCTCGCACGCCTGCGCGATGCGGGCGGCCATGCCCTGTTCGGCTGCCTTCAGGTAGCTGCGCGGGTCGTAGGCCTTCTTGTTGCCGACCTCGCCGTCCACCTTGAGCACGCCGTCGTAGTTGGCGAACATGTGGCCCACGATCGGGCGGGTGAAGGCGTACTGCGTGTCGGTGTCGATGTTCATCTTGATCACGCCGTACGAGACCGCCTCGTGGATCTCCTCCAGCAGCGAGCCCGAGCCGCCGTGGAACACCAGGTCGAACGGCTTCGAGCCGGGGGCCAGGCCCAGCTTCCCGGCCACCACGTCCTGACCCTGCTTCAGGATCTCCGGGCGCAGCTTCACGTTGCCCGGCTTGTAGACGCCGTGCACGTTGCCGAACGTCGCGGCCACCAGGTAGCGGCCCTTCTCACCGGTGCCGAGGGCCTCCACCGTCTTCAGGTAGTCCTCGGGCGTGGTGTACAGCTTCTCGTTGATCTCGTTGGCGACGCCGTCCTCCTCGCCGCCGACGACACCGACCTCGATCTCCAGGATGATCCGCGCCTTGGCGGCGGCCTCCAGGAGTTCCGCCGCGATCTTCAGGTTCTCGTCCAGCGGCACGGCCGAGCCGTCCCACATGTGCGACTGGAACAGCGGGTTCAGGCCGCGGTCCACCCGTTCCTGGCTGATCGCGACCAGGGGGCGGACGTAGCCGTCCAGCTTGTCCTTCGGGCAGTGGTCGGTGTGCAACGCGATGTTCACCGGGTACTTCTCGGCGACCACGTGCGCGAACTCCGCCAGCGCGACCGCGCCGGTCACCATGTCCTTGACCTTGGTGCCCGAGGCGAACTCGGCACCACCGGTCGAGACCTGGATGATGCCGTCGCTCTCGGCCTCCGCGAAGCCGCGCAGCGCCGCGTTGAGCGTCTCGGACGAGGTGACGTTGATCGCGGGGTAGGCGAACTCGTTCGCCTTGGCCCGGTCAAGCATCTCGACGTAGACCTCGGGGGTTGCGATGGGCATCGGTGGTCCTCCTCGGGTGCCCGGAACGCGGTGTCGCGCAGCATCCTACGGGCACCGCCCGGCGAGAGAAGTCGATCACCGGCATAGTGGAGCCATGGCGATCGCACGGTGGAACGGCGAGATCATCGCCGAGAGCGACAAGACGGAGATGGTGGAGGGGAACCACTACTTCCCCCTGGAGTCCGTGCACACCCACTTCCTGAGGCCGTCGGACACCACGTCGGTGTGCCCGTGGAAGGGGACGGCGAACTACTACACCCTGCACGTGAACGGTGAGGACAACCCCGACGCCGCGTGGTACTACGCGGAGCCCAAGGAGGCGGCGGCCAACATCAAGGGCCACCTCGCCTTCTGGCACGGCGTCGAGGTCTCCGACTAGTCCGATCCCCGGGGCGGTTCCGCGCCGCCCCGGGCCTCACGGCTGCTCCGCCAGCGCGGCGGCCAGCTCGCGGAACGCCTCGGACGTGTCCTGCCGCTCGCCCAGGAGCTGCACGGACACGTGGTCGGCCCCCGCCTCGTGGTGTTCGCGCAGCCGGCGCGCGACCCGGTCCACGGAGCCCCACGCCACCAGCGCGTCGACCAGCCGGTCGCTGCCGCCGTCCCGCAGGTCGTCCTCGGTGAAGCCGTTGCGCAGCCAGTTGTTGGCGTAGTTCTCCAGCGTCAGGTAGTAGCCGAGGTTCTGCCGGCCGATCTCCCGCGCCTTCGCCGGGTCCTCCTCCAGCACCACGTGCTGCTCGGGCGCGAGCACGGTGCCCGCGCCGATCGTCTCGCGAGCCCGTGCGGTGTACTCCGGTGTCACCAGGTAGGGGTGCGCGACGCTGGTGCGCGCGGCGGCCAGGCGCAGCACGCGGGGGCCGAGGGCGGCCAGGGCGAGGCGGTCGCGGGGGACGTCCAGCTCGTCCAGGTAGTGCACCAGCTTCTGGTACGGGCTGTGATACACCTCACCGAGGTTCTCCCGGTGGCTCGCGCCGATGCCGACCAGGAACCGGTCGGTCCACGCCAGGTCGCGGTAGCCCGCGTTGACCTCGGCCGCCGGGGTGGTCCACACGTTGAGGATGCCGGTCGCCACGACCAGCCGGTCGGTGGCGTCGAGCAGCTCCGACACCAGCCCCAGGACGCCGCCGTCCGGCGCGGCGCCCAGCCACAACGTGCCGAAACCGAGTTCCTCCAGCCCGGCCGCGGCGTCCGCCCGCCCTTCCCAGCTACTCGCCATGGCCCACACGCCGAACCTGCCCAGCTCCACGGTCATTCCGACTCCTCTCGAAACTCGGGGTCGACCACGGCAACCTGTCCGCCCCACCATTTAGTCCAGGCTGTGACGTTCGGCGCGATCGGTGTTCTTCGGGTTGGCTTCGCCCCATGACGAGACTGGGAACCAGCGACCTCGACGTGTCCCGCCTCAGCCTGGGCGGCAACGTGTTCGGGTGGACGGCGGACGAAGAGGCGTCGTTCGCCGTGCTCGACGCGTACGTCGAGGCCGGTGGCAACTTCGTGGACACCGCCGACGTGTACTCGGCATGGGGTCAGGGGCACGTCGGCGGCGAGTCGGAGACGATCATCGGCCGGTGGCTGCGGGCGCGCGGCAACCGGGACCGGGTCGTCGTCGCCACCAAGGTCGGGATGCTCGGCGTGGGCGGGCTGGACAACCTGAAGCCGGCGACGATCGCCACCGCCGTCGAGAACTCGCTCACCCGGTTGGGTGTCGACCACATCGACCTGTACTACGCCCACCAGGACGACCTGGAGACGCCGCAGGAGGAGGCGCTGGCGGCGTTCGACGCGCTGGTGAAGGCGGGCAAGGTCCGGCACATCGCGGCGTCGAACTTCACCGCCGCGCGGTTGACCTCCGCGCTCCGGGTGTCCGAGCGCGAGGGGTTCGCCCGGTATGTGGCGCTCCAGCAGCACTACAACCTCGTGGACCGGTCCTACGAGGGCGAACTGTCGGCCGCCGTCGCCGATGCCGGGCTGTCGTCCGCGCCGTACTGGTCGCTCGCGCGAGGCTTCCTGACCGGGAAGTACCGGCCGGGCGTGGCCGTGGAGAGCGTGCGCGCGACCGCCGCGTCCAAGTACCTGGACGACCGCGGCCTGCGGATTCTCGCCGCGCTGGACGAGGTCGCCGCCGCGCGCGACACCACGGTCGCGGCCGTGGCGCTGGCCTGGCTCGCCGACCGGCCGACCGTCGCCGCGCCCATTGCCAGCGCGCGGACCGTCGCGCAGTTGGCCGACCTGCTGCCCGCGCTGGAGCTGGAGCTGAAGGCCGACGAGATGGCCAAGCTGACCGCCGCGAGCGATCCCACCGCCTCGTGACCCGACCGGGAACCCTTGTCCAAGTGACTTAACTCAGCAGTAGCTTACTGACGGTAAGTTGCGTTACGGTGACCTCCAGGCGAACCCGTTCGAGGAGGTCACCGTGGACGTTGCGGGCAAAGTTGTGCTGATCACCGGCGCGGCGAGGGGCATCGGCGCGGAGGTGGCCCGCCGCTTGGCCGCCAAGGGCGCGAAGGTGGCGCTCGTCGGGCTGGAGGGCGATCAGCTGCGCGAGGTCGCCGAGCAGTGCGGTGGACGGGCGTGGGAGGCCGACGTCACCGACTGGCAGGCGCTGGAGACCGCCGTCGACGGCGTGGTCGAGCACTTCGGCGGCATCGACGTGGTGGTGGCCAACGCGGGCATCGCCGCGACCGGCTTCGTCCGGTCCATCGACCCGGCCGCGTTCGAACGGGTCATCGAGGTCAACCTGCTCGGCGTGTGGCGGACCGTCCGCGCGTGCCTGCCGCACCTGATCGCCGGCCGGGGCTACTGCCTGGTGGTGTCGTCGCTGGCCGCGATCGTGCACATCCCCGGCAACGCGGCCTACTCGGCGGCCAAGGCGGGCTGCGAGGCGTTCGCGGACAGCCTGCGCGCGGAGGTCAAGCACCTGGGCGTGGACGTCGGCGTCGCGTACTTCTCGTGGATCTCGACCGACATGGTGAACAGCGCCGACCAGCACCCGGTGTTCGGCCCGCTGCGCAGCGGGATGCCCGGACTGGCCGGCAAGAAGTACCCGGTGTCCGACGTCGGCCGGGGCGTCGTCCGGGCCATCGAGCGCCGGTCCAAGGCCGTGCACGTGCCCGGCTGGGTCGGCGCCTTGAAGATCTTCCGGGCGTTCACCCCGAGGGTGGTGGACCAGCAGGCGGCGGGCCAGGTGCCCGCCGCCGACCGGGAGATGGCGAACGGCGACCGATCGGAGCTGCCCAGCCTGGTCGGACCCGGTGGCCAGGCGGCGGGCCTGAAGAAGCCCGCGCCCAAGAAGCGGTAGGGCCAGGCTCCGTGGACAGCCGGCGCTGAAGCCGGACTCCCGTGGACAGCTAGCGCTGGAGCTAGAGCCCCGTAGACAGCGTCAGAGCCAGACACCCATGAGCGGCTGCCACTCGTGCACGCGCGTCTCGGCCACCACACCGGCGGGCGTGTACGGGTCGGCGGCGAGCACCGCCTTCAACTCGGCCTCATCCGCGACGTCGTAGACCAGCACAGCTCCCGACTGGTCCGCGTACGGCCCGGACACCAGCAACTTGCCCTGCTCGACCAACGTCGCCAGGTAGTCCCGGTGCGCCGGCCGGACCGCCACCCGTTCATCCTGGTTGTCCCCGAACACCAACTCGACCACGAACCGGGCCACCGTCCACCTCCACCTGGGACCAACGCCGACTGAGACCAACGCTGCCCTCGAAGCTACCCGCCGACGAGGTACCGTCTTTTCCGTGGTCGGTCCGGAACAGAACAGCGGCGGCATCGCGCGTGTGCAGGACACGCTCACGAACCTGCGCATCCAAGACGGCGTGGCCCCACCCCCCACCGGCCCGTTGACACTGGAGGACCTCTACCGCCAACACCGGATGAGGCTCGTCCGACTGGCCCTGCTCCTCGTGGACGAGCCGGCCACGGCGGAAGACGTGGTCCAGGAGGCCTTCACCGGCCTCCACCGGAACTGGTCCAACCTCCGGGACGCCCAAGCGGCAGTCGGCTACCTGCGCACCGCCGTCGTCAACGGCTCACGCAGCGTGCTGCGCAGACGCAAGACAGCCCGCGACTACACCCCACCCCACGTGGCGAACGCCCGTTCGGCGGAGAGCCTCGCCATGCTGACGGCCGAACACCAGGCGGTCGTCGCGGCACTCTCCCAGCTACCGCCCCGCCAACGCGAGGTATTGGTGCTGCGCTATTACGGAGACCTCTCGGAAGCGGAAATCGCCGAAGCGACAGGCATCTCCAAGGGCACCGTGAAAAGCACGGCAAGCAGAGCCCTGGACGCCTTGCAGAAAATCATGGCCGGCAACTAACAACACACCGCCTAAGCACGCCACACGCAACACCCACGCTTCAGCAGTGGCGCGCGCAGCGCGCACACCCCCGGTTGGGCTGCGTGTCATCCCCGTATGGCCTGCCCGCAGGGAACCGCGCTTGTCAAGGAGGTGCAAGCACGCTTTTCGCTTGCACCTCCTTGACAAGGGTGGTGGTCTTTGACCAGGCCATACGGGGATGGCACGACGCCCGAGTCCTGCTTTTGTGATCATCCTTGGCGGCCTGCCCAGCGGCGAGCGCCGCTCTTCGTCGAAGCGCGATCGCGTCCGCTCTTCGTCTCAAAAGATTAAAAGCGGACGCTCGCCGCTTGGCAGGCCTCCGGGGAGGGAAGGGCAAGGCGTCGCGTTCTCCCCGCATGACTTGTCAAAGACCACCACCCTTGTCCAGGGAGCGCAAGCGAAAAGCGTGCTTGCGCTCCCTGGACAAGCGCGGTAGCCCTGCGGGCAGGCCATACGGGGAGAACACGAGGCCCCTCTTTGTGCTCGCGCAGGCTTCTTGCTGGTGGGTCGGCTTGTGCTTCTGGCCGGGCGGTCGGGTTGGTGTTGTGGGTGTGTGAACGGGGTGGGGGGGTTTGGGTGGGTTCCGGGGGTTGGGGCTGGTGTGTTGTGGCGGGTGCGGAGGGTGGGCGGATGTTGTACCGGGTGGGGGAATCGTGCACTTGGTATAGACCAATGGCGGTGGGATGCCGCACTATCGGTCCTCGTGGCGCGCACTAGACACGTGATAGCCGTCGATGTCGGCGGTACTGAGACCAAGGCCGCTCTGGTGGCCGGCACCGCTCGCGAAGTGCGAGCGGTGAAGCAACGGCGTCGGGCTACCACCCGGGATGCCGAGGCGGTGGTCGATGAAGTGGTCTCGTTGGTCGAGGAGTTGCGTGCCGGTGTCGACGTGGAGGCGGTCGGCCTGGTCGTCCCGGGTGTCGTGGACGAGGACAACGGCATCGGCGTGTACTCGGCCAACCTGGGCTGGCAGGACTTCCCGTTCGTCAAGCAGGTCGAGGCCCGGACCGGGTTGAAGACCTCGTTCGGGCACGATGTGCGGGCCGGCGGGTTGGCCGAGTTGCGCATCGGGAACGCCCGGGGGCTCCAGGACGCGGTGATCATGCCGATCGGCACGGGTATCGCGGCGGCGTTGGTGCTGGACGGGCGGATCTACCGGGGTGACGGCAGCGTCGGCGAGATCGGCCACGTCGACGTCGGCCACGGCGACCCGTGCGGCTGCGGCCAAACGGGTTGTGTGGAGGCTCGGGCCTCGTCCGCGGCCATCGCGCGCCGGTACGCCGAGCGGACCGGGCAGCCGGTCAGCGGCGCCGCCGACGTCGCGAAACTGGTCCGAGCGGGCGACCCGGACGCGGTGACCGTGTGGCAGGAAGCGGTGGATGCCCTGGCTAGGGGCATTCTGCTGGTAGCGGCTCTACTGGGTCCGGAGGCGGTGGTCCTGGGCGGTGGTCTCGCGCTCGCCGGGCCGCTGCTCACGGATCCCTTGCGGGACCGGCTGGACGGGTTGATCACCTTCCAGCGGCGTCCGGAACTGCGGCTTGCGGCGTTGGGTGACGAGGCCGGCTGCCTCGGCGCCGCGCTGCTGGCCATCGACATGCTGGAGGAGAGATGAGCACGTGGGGTGGACCGGTGGACGTGACCCTGACCGGTGGTCGGGTCGTCACGCCCGACGGAGTGCTCGACCGAGGCTGGGTGGCGGTGCGCGACGGGATGATCGCCGCCGTCGGCGAGGGGGCCGCCCCGGATGGCCCGACCACGGACCTGGGAGGCGGCTGGCTGGTGCCGGGGTTCGTGGACATCCACTGCCACGGTGGCGGTGGTGAGGCGTTCACCAGCGCCGATCCGGACCGGGTGCGCAAGGCCGCCGCCGCGCACCGCCGGCACGGCACGACGACGATGCTGGCGAGCCTGGTGTCCCGCCCGATCCCGGAACTCGCCGACCAGGTGAAGGCGCTGGCCGAGCTGGTGCAGGACGGCGTGGTCGCGGGCATCCACCTGGAAGGGCCGTTCCTGTCGGCCGCCCGCTGCGGAGCACACGATCCCGCCATCCTGTGCCCGCCCGACCCGGACTCGGTCGACCAGCTCCTCAAAGCCGGTCGCGGCACGGTCCGGATGGTCACCATCGCCCCGGAGCTGGAGCACGGCGTCGAGGCGGTCCGCCAGCTTGTCGACAACGATGTCCTGGCCGCGATCGGCCACACGGACGCGACCGAAGCCCAGATCCGGCCCGCCGTGGAGGCCGGAGCGAGGGTGGCGACGCACCTGTTCAACGGGATGCGCCCGCTGCACCACCGGGAGCCCGGTCCGATCGGCGCGCTGCTGGACGACGAGCGGGTCACCGTGGAGCTGATCTGCGACCTGGTGCACCTGCACCCGACGGCGGTCCGGCTGGCCGCCCGGCACGCGGGCGTGGGGCGGACCGTCCTGGTCACCGACGCGATCGCGGCGGCGGGCGTGGGCGACGGCGTGTACGACGTGGGCGGGCTGGAGGTGCGCGTCGTGGACGGCGTGCCGACGCTCGCGGGCGGCGCTTCGCTGGCCGGCAGCACGCTCACCATGGACGCGGCGTTCCGCAACGCCGTGCAGTCCTGCGGCCTGACCGTCGCGGAGGCGGTCAACGCCACCTCGACCCGGCCCGCGCAGCTACTCGGCCTGGCCGGCCGGACCGGCGAGATCAAGGCCGGCCTGGCCGCCGACCTGGTGGTGCTGGACACCGAGTTCCGGCCGCACGAGGTGATGAGCCGGGGCGAGTGGGTGAAAGACTGACCGGCGTGCCCGACGACCACGAGCGGCTGGTGGCCGACGCCCTGCGCGCGCAGGCCACCAGCACCGGCAGCGTGCCCGCCCCGACGTTCCGCCCGGCCCGGCCGGCGCCGGGCGCGGGGTGGGTGCTGCTGCTCGCCGTGCTGCTCGGGCTGGCGGCCGGAACGGTCGTGGCGGTGATCACGCTCCGCTGAGCCTGTACGGTGGTTCGCGTGACGGTCGCGCTCGCCTCCACCTCGCTCGCCCTCGGCCCGGAGTGGCTGGACCCGCAGAAGCTGCTCGAAGGACTCGGGCCGTACATGCTGGTCGGCCTGTGCTTCATCGTGTTCGCCGAGTGCGGTCTGCTGGTCGGGTTCTTCCTGCCCGGCGACTCGCTGCTGTTCACGGCGGGCCTGTTCGTGGCGAACGGCGTCCTGGACTACCCGCTGTGGCTGGTGTGCCTGCTGCTCACGGTCTGCGCCCTGGTGGGCAACGTGGTGGGCTACTGGATCGGCTGGCGCGCGGGACCGGCGCTGTTCAACAAGCCGGAGTCGAAGATCTTCAAGAAGGAGTACGTCGACAAGACGCACGAGTTCTTCGACAAGTACGGCGCGCGGGCGATCGTGATGGCGCGGTTCGTGCCGATCGTGCGGACGTTCATCACGGCGATGGCCGGCGTGGGCCGGATGGACGCGCGGAAGTACTTCACGTACTCGCTCGTCGGCGGTGTGGCGTGGGCGGCGGGGCTCACGGTCCTGGGCTACTTCCTGGGCCAGATCCCGTTCGTGCGCGAGAACCTGGAAATGATGCTGATCCTGATCGTGCTGATCTCGATCGTCCCGATCATCATCGAGGTCATCAAGGCCCGGCGGGAGCGCAAGACCGTGCTCGCGCAGGAGGCAGACGACATCACGCAGCAGTTCAAGCGCCTCGACTGACGGCCGGTTTCCCGGCCGTTCCCGGCCGTGCTCGGCTGATCAGCGGTTGACCGCGCCCCTCATTGGTCTGTACCAGTTGAGGGGTGCTCCGTAATGCGCTGACCGCGTGCGCGGTCCTCCTGCTCCTGGCGACCGGCACGACGGTGCCCGCAGCGGCCACGGCGGCCGGCCCGCGCGCCGTCATCGGGGCGTACTACGGCAACTGGTACAGCGGGTCGAAGCCCATCTCGCAGATCCCGTCGGACACCCCCGTCACGCACCTGTTCTACGCGTTCTCCACGATCGAGGACGGCCGGTGCGCGCTCAACGCCCCCACCGCGGCCAAGGACTTCGCCGACATCACGGACCTCAAGCGCCGCAAGCCGTCGCTGAAGGCCCTGATCTCCATCGGCGGCTGGGGCGCGGGCGGCTTCTCCGACGCGGCGCTGACCCGCGCGGCGCGGCAGGCGTTCGTGGGGTCCTGCGTGGACCGGTTCTTCAAGCAGCACAAGGGCGTCTTCGACGGCGTGGACGTCGACTGGGAGTTCCCGGTCTACGGCGGCCCCACCGAGATCACGGACCGGCCGGCGGACAAGCGCAACATGACCCTGCTGGTCCGCGAGTTCCGCCGCCAACTGCCCCGCGGCGCGCTCGTCACGGCGGCCCTGCCCACCGGCCGGTTGCAGACCGACGGCTCCTACGACCCGGCCCGGAGCTTCGAACTCGGCGCGCTGGGCCGGGAACTCGACTTCATCACGCTGATGACCTACGACATGGGCACCAGCTTCTCCCCGGTGGCCACGTTCAACGCCCCGCTGCGTGAGGTCCGCGAAGACCCGATGCCCGCCGCGGACCGGCGCTGGAACAACGTGGCCGGCGCCGTCGACTACTACCTGAAGCACGGCGTGTCACCGCGGAAGCTCGTGCTCGGCACGCCGTTCTACGGGCGGGGCTTCCAGGTGCGCTCGGAAGGCCCGGACCACGGGCTGTACCAGCCGTACGAGAGCACGTTCTGGGTCGACGGGGTGGACGCGGTGCAGCGGTTGAAGGCGACACCGGGCTGGCGCGAGCACTGGCACCCCGTGGCGCAGTCGCCTTGGCTCTACCACGCGGCCGAACGGAAGTTCGTGAGCTTCGAGGACCCGCGCTCGATCGGCATCCGGGCCCGGTACGCCAAGCACCGGGGGCTGCTCGGCACGTTCATGTGGGAACTGGGCAACGACGACGCCCGGCACAGCCTGCTCACCGCCATGGCCCGCCCGTTCACGAGCTGAACACCGGGCCGGGGGCTGAACACGAGGTCAGGGGCTGAACATCGAGCCGGGGTTGAACAGGTTCCCTGGGTCCAGCGCCTTCTTGATCTCGCGGTGGACCCGGAGCCCCACCGGGCCGATCTCGGTGGCCAGCCAGTCACGCTTGATCCGGCCGATGCCGTGCTCGCCGGTCACCGTCCCGCCCAGGGACAGCCCCAGCCCCAGAATCCGGTCGAACGCCTCCCGCGCCCGCGCGAACTCGTCCTCCGAACCGGGGTCGTACACGATCGTCGGGTGCATGTTGCCGTCGCCGGCGTGCCCCACCACCGCGATCCGCAGCCGCACCTCGGCGCTGATCAGCTCGCACCCGGCGATCAGCTCGGCGATCCGCGTCCGGGGCACGCACACGTCGTCGGTCAGCCAAGCGCCGTAGACCTCCAGCGCCGTCAACACCGCCCGGCGCGCGGTCAGCAGGTCACGGCCCTCCGACAGGTCGTCGGTGGCGTACGTCAGGTCCGCGCCCGAGTCGACGCACACCTGCTCGATGGCGGCCAGCTCGCGCCGCGCGGCCTCCCCGCCGGCGTCGGACTGGCAGATCAACAACGCCGCACCCGCGTTCAGGTCCGTCTTCAGGTACCGCTCGACGGCCTCGATGGACGTCCGGTCCATGATCTCCATCAGCGACGGCACCACGCCCTCGCGCACGACCCGGGCCACCGCCGCACCCGCGTCCGCGGTGTTGTCGAACGTCGCCACGAGCGTCGAAGGGGCCTGCGGCAGCGGGCGCAGCGCCAAGGTCGCCCGGGTGATGACGCCCAACGTGCCCTCGCTGCCGACGAACAGCTTGGTGAGGTCGTACCCGGCGACGCCCTTGACCGTGCGCCGACCGGTCTTCAACAGCGAGCCGTCCGCCAACACCACTTCGAGGCCCAGCACGGAGTCGGTGGTCACCCCGTATTTCACACAGCACAGCCCGCCCGCATTGGTGGACAGGTTTCCGCCGATGGTGCACCAGTCATAACTCGACGGATCGGGCGGGTAGAACAGCCCGTGCTTCTCCACGGCGCCGCGCAGGTCGAGGTTCACCACCCCCGGCTCCACCACGGCCAGCCGGTTGTCGGGGTCGATCTCGACAATGCCGTTCATCTTCGTGGTGACCAGCACCACACACCCGGCAACGGCGTTGGCGGCGCCGGACAACCCGCTGCCCGCGCCCCGCGGCACGATCGGCGTCCCGGCCGCGGCACAGGCCCGGACCACGGCCTGGACCTGCTCGGCGGACGTGGGCAGGACCACGGCCAAGGGCTGCCCGAAAGGCGCGAGCGGCATCATGTCGCGCTCGTAGGCGGACGTCACGTCGGCATCGGTCAACACCGCACCCGGACCCACGGCCGCGCGCAATTCGGCGAGCAACGCCTCCATGCCCTCACGCTAGCCGCCGGAACGCACCGTGCACGAGTGGCTGCGCAGCGAACCGGTCGCCCAGCTTTCGACAAGCGTTAGCCCGGAGTGGCTCTACCGGTGGCGGCAGCCCACGTAGGGTGGCGTCGTGTTGTCCGCAACGTCCGAAGCTGTCGCATTCGCTCCGCTGGAGACCGCAGGCCCGCTGGCCGTGTGGCTCATCACGCTGAGCTTCGTCTTCTTCGAGTGCGCGTTCATCTTCGGCCTTTTCCTGCCCGGCGACTCGCTGCTGTTCGCGGCCGGCGTCGTGCTCGCGCAGCACGACGGCGAGCTGAGCGCGTGGCTGCTCTCGGTCGCCGCCATGATCGTGGCCGTGGTCGGCAACCAGATCGGCTACTACATCGGCCGGCACACCGGGACCAGGCTGCTCGCCCGGCGCGGCGGCAAGGTGCTCAACAAGGAGAACCTCGCCAAGGCCCGCGACTTCCTGGACCGCCGGGGCTTCTGGGCCATCGTGCTCGCGCGGTGGATCCCGTGGGTGCGGACGCTGGCCCCGATGATCGCCGGCGCGGCCCGGATGGACCCGCGCAGGTTCATGCTGGCGACCACCATCGGGGCGCTGGCCTGGGTGCCGACGCTGGTCCTGGCCGGGTACTACGGCGCGGGCCTGCTGACGGCCGTGCCGTGGCTCCAGACGGTGGCCGTGATCGCGAGCGTGGCGTTCTTCGTCGTCGGCACCGCGTACGGCCTCTTCCGGTACCGGCAGGAGATGCGGAAGCCGGTCGAGGAGGAGATCAGCTCGCCGAGCAACTAGCGCACCTCGGTGATGAGCAGGTCGGCGGTGGACCTGGACGCGTTGACCAGCAGCGCGTTGACGTGGTCGGGGCCGTTGAGCACGCGGTCCCGCGCCTCCTCCACCGACCGCCCGTAGCGGACGTGCCGGTCGATCAGCCGGGCCACCCGCAGGTCCTCGTCGATCAGCAGGAACCAGGCTTCGTCCAGCACCACCCGCACGCGCTGCCACTTGTCGTACCGCATCAGCAGGTAGTTCCCCTCGGTCACGACCAGCGGCACGTCCGGCGGCACCGGCACGGCGCACGCCACCGGCTCCTCGATCTCCCGCCGGAACTCGGGCGCGTAGACCACGTCCGGCCCGCACGCCTTGAGCCGGCCGAGCAGGTCGACGTAGCCGGGGACGTCGAACGTGTCCGGCGCGCCCTTCCGCTCGGCGATGCCGAGCCGCTCCAGCTCCCGCTGCGCCAGGTGGAACCCGTCCATCCCGACCAGCGCCGCGACCCCGCCCAGCGCGTCCACCAGCCGCCGCGCCAGGGTCGACTTGCCCGAGCCGGGCGCACCGCCGATACCCAGCAGCTTCCGCTCCCCGGCCTCGGCCAGGGACCGGGCCCGCTCGACCAGGTAGTCGAATTCCACCGTGTCATTGTGCCGCTGCTTCGCGTGCCGACGCAGCAACCGCGAGTGAACACCGGTAGGGTTCCCGCAATCGCTTGCGTAGGCCGAACGGGGCACGTCCATGGTCACCATGAAGGAGGTCGCCGCGCTGGCGGGCGTCTCCATCACCACGGTCTCACACGTGATCAACCAGACGCGGTCGGTCGCGTCGAGCACCCGGGAACGGGTGCTGAAGGCGATCGACGAGACCGGCTACACGGGTGACGCCATCGCGCGGTCGCTGGTCACCGGCGGCACGAAATCGCTGGGCCTCGCGGTGTCCCTGGTGTCGCACCCGTACTTCGCGGAGCTGATCGCGGCCATCGAGGGGGAAGCCACCCGGGCCGGCTACACGCTGGTGCTGATCGACACGCGGGACTCCGCCGAGTCGGAGAAGGCGGCCGTCCGGATGCTGCGGTCGCGTCGGGTCGACGGGGTGCTGCTCACGCCCACCGCCGGGTCCGCGGCGCTGCCCGAGCTGCGCCGGATGGGTGTGCCGACGGTGCTGGTGGACCGGCTGACCGTCGCGCAGGACCTGGACCAGGTCGGTCCGGAGAACGTGCAGGCCACCTCCACGCTGGTGCGGCACCTGGCGGAGCAGGGACACCGGCGGATCGGCCTCGTCACCGGACCGCCGGGGCTCGCGACCACCGACGAGCGGATGCTCGGCTACCGGCTGGGCCTGGGCCGCGCGGGCCTGGCGTGGGACGAGGAGCTGGTCACGCGGTCGCTCGACCCGCTGCTGGGGCGGGCGTCGGCGGTCGTGGTGAGCGACCACCAGGTGCTGATGGACGTGTTGCGCACGGCTCGCGCGCGGGGCGTGCGGATCGGCGCCGACCTGGCGCTGGTGACCTACGACGAGGTGGAGTGGGCCGAACTCGTCGACCCGCCGCTGACCACCATGGCGCAGCCCGTCGAGGAGATCGGGCGGACGGCGGTGCGGCTGCTGCTGGCGCGCATCGCGGACCCCGAGCGGGCGCCGGAGACGATCCGGCTGCCGCCCGCGCTCAAACACCGCCGATCGTGCGGGTGTCCCTAGTACCGTTGCGCCCGTGTTGGTACCCGGCTTGGTTTCGGTGACCTTCCGTGCGCTCTCCGTTCCCGAAGTGGTGGATCTGGCGCGGTCGTGCGGGTTGTGGGCCGTCGAGTGGGGTGGCGGGGTGCACGTGCCGCTGCACGACCTGCCGGCCGCGCGGGACGCGCGGAACCGTTGCGCGGACGCGGGGTTGACCGTCCCGTCGTACGGCTCGCGCTACCGGGCGGGCGTGACGGATCGCGCGGAGTGGTCCGGCGTCGTGGCCACGGCGGCGGAGCTGGGCGCGCCGCAGGTCCGGGTGCGGGCCGGGGACAGCGGGTCGGCCGAGACGTCGGCGGAGCAGCGTTCCGTTGTGGTGCAAGCGATCCGTGACGCGGCGGAGCGGGCCGAGGACTACGGGGTCCGGATCGCGGTGGACTACCGCCGGCACACGCTGACCGACACGCTGGAGTCGGCGACCCGCCTGTACGCGGAGGTCGGGCACGGCTCGGTGGCGCCGTGCTGGCAGCCGCGCGGTGCGCAGGACGTGGCGAGCGCCGTGGAGGAGGTGCGCACGCTGCTGCCGAGGCTGACCACCGCGCACGTGTTCTCGCGGAACGCGGCCGACGACCGGCTTTCCCTTGCGGCACGGGAGGACCTGTGGCGCCCGGTGCTCGCGGAGCTGGCGCGCGACGGCGTGGACCGGTACGCGCTGCTGGAGTCCGTGGCGGACGACTCGCCCGAGCGGTTCCGGATCGACGCGGCGGCGCTGCTGTCGTGGATCACCGCCGTGGCGCCGTGAAACCGTTGCGCTCCAACGAAGCCGCCGCTTCGAGCGCCATCCACCCGCCGAGCTGGACGGACAGGTCCCGTTCCGCACTGGTCCTCGTCGGCTCGCCGGCGGGCTCCGTCCACTCCGGACTGAACAGCGGACCGCTCACCACCGAGGTCCGGTTCTCCCACACCGCTTCCGCCGACGCGAACACGAGTTCGGCCGCCGTAGCGGCTTCCGGCCGGTCGAGCCGCACCGCCGCGAGGGCCAGGTACCGCATCAGGATCCCGCTGAACAGCCCGCCGTCACCGCCGCCGTGGCCGCGCAGCACGCCCCCGGTTGCGAGGTTCTCGTCCACGGCCGTGATGAGGCGGGCGGCCCGGTCGGCGTACTGCGCGCTGCCGAGTTCGACGCACGCGCCGAGCACCACGCCCTGGCAGTAGGTGTAGATGGTCTTCTCGACCTCCCGGATGGACCCGTCCGGGTCGACGTGCAGGCCGTCCCAGTACAGACCGGTCCCCTCGTCCCTGAGGTGGTCCTCGATCCAGTCCACGATGGACCGCGCGCGACCGAGATCCCCGTACGCGCCACCGGTTTCCGCGAGCCGGGCGAAGAAGATCGCCGCCGGGCCGTTGGCGGGCACGTTCTTGAAGTCGTCGTTCCGCCGCCACCAGATCCCGCCGCCGCCGTGGTCGGTCCACCCGTCCCGCAGCCTGCGCGCGATGGCGTCGACGGCCTTGGGCTTCGCGACACCGGCCGCGGCGGCGCGCTGCAACGCCAGTCCCAGCCACGCGATGTCGTCGTAGAAGTCGTTCGTCCAGCCGACGAGGTTGCGCACCCGGATGCCGCGCACCAGCCGCCGGACGACGTCGAGCCGCGCGACGGTGGGCGAGCGAAGCTGCGCGTCGAGGACGCAGTCCAGCAGGTGCGCCTGCCACCAGTAGCCGAACCGGAGGTGCAGCTTGCCGGGCCAGTCCACCGGCCAGCTTGCCGAGCCGAGCACGGTGCCCGGCAGCCCCCAGACCCGCCGCAGGTGGCGGGACTGGACGGCACGCTCGGCCACGCCCGCGCGGGCGGCGAGCAGCTTGGGCGTCGTCACACCGACCAGCTTGCGCACTTGACCGTTCAAGAAGCTCGCCGGAACAGTTCCCAGTGGTAGAGCGCCATCGCGACGCTCGTGGTCAGGTTGTAGCTGGACACCTTCGGCCGCATCGGCAGCGACACGACCCGGTCGGCCCGCTCCCGCACGGCGTCCGACAACCCGTGCCGCTCGGACCCGAACGCCAGCACGGCGTCGTCGGGTATCCGCACGTCCCGCAGGTCTTCGCCGTCGGCGTCGAACGCGATCACCTCGCCGCCGATCCCGTCGAGCCCGTCGACACCACCGACGCCGGCCAACCGGCCCACCGGCAGGGCGAAGTGCAACCCGGCACTGCCCCGCACGACGTTGGGGTGCCACGGGTCGACATCCCCGACCGACACCACGCCACCGGCGCCCAGCCCGGCGGCCACCCGGATCACCGCGCCGAAGTTGCCGAGGTTGCGCGGGTTGTCCAGCAGCACCAACGGCGCGGTCCGTGCGACCGGTCCCGGGTCGGAACCGGTCCGTGCGACCAGCCCCGGGTCGAAACCGGGCCGGTCGGCCAGCCCGCCGACACCGGTCGGGTGCGCCCGCCCGATCACCCGGGTGAACTCGGCGGCGTCGACCTCCCGCGCCCGTTCCGCGAAGACAGCGACCAGGTCGGGCGCGTGGGACCGGGCGAACGCCAAGGCCTTCTCGGCATCGAGCACCAGGAGGGGATCGACGTCCCCACCGAACCGCAGCGCGTGCTTGACCGCGTGGAAACCCTCCAGCGTGACCCTCATCGGGCCATCATGGCGAAGCCCGTCAGCGCTGATTGGGGGACGCCACGGAACCGCACGGGTGGTGAGCCCGCCGCTTCAGGTAGTAGCCGGCCCACGACCCGACCACCACGAGCCCCACCAGGAGTTGCACGGTGCCCGCCGCGGATTCCGGGTACAGGACGCCGTCGATGTACGTGTCGATGAAGCCGGTGGCCAGTGCCGGCTGGCCGGAGGCGGCGCGGAAGGTGTTCTCCAGCCACGTCAGCGGGCAGTCCAGCGGGAACGTGACGACCAGCAGGCCCCACGCCGCCATCGCCAGGTGCGGGTAGATCAGGCGGGGCCAGCGCCAGGCCAGGAAACCGCCCACGACCAGGAAGAGCAGCACTCCGAAGTGGACTACCACGACCAGTTCGGCGAGCGCGCGCGCGACCATAGCGACCTCCCTGTACTCCAGGGTAGGCCGGGCTGCCGGCCAGTGCGCGCCATATAACGCGCGTCACCCGCGGGGCAGCGCCTGCCAGGGAACCCGGGACGCCACGTCCAGCAGCAGGTCGGCCAGGTGCCCGAGCGGTGCCTGGAGGATCGGGCCCGGCACGGCCGCCGCCATGTTGTGCTCGTCGAACGCGATCGCCACGCCGTTCGCCCGCGGGTCCTGGAGCAGCGCCTGGGGCAGGCCGGACGCGAGCAGCGCCGACGCGAACGCCGGGTTCTTGCGCCGCACCTCGTAGCGGGCGTCGAAGGCCGGGTCGCCGGTGGCCACGAACTGCTCGAACAGGCCCCACACGCTGTCGTTGCGCGGGCTGATCAACACCCACGGACCCGGCATCGGGCGGGGCACGACGACCACCGAGTACGTCCGGTACTCGGAGGTCACCATGTTGTCCGCGCGCAGCACCACCTCGACCGCCAGCACGGGCACGCCGCGCCAGTGGCCGACGAGCTGGAACTTCACCCGGCTCCGGTCGGCCTCCAGCATCCGGCCGATCTGCGGCACGCGTTCCTGGAAGCCCTGGTCCTCGCCGACGAACCGCCAGCCCAGGGAGGCCTCCAGGGCCCGCATCCCCTGCTCCCACTGGTTCACGAACTGCCGGTTCGTGAACGGGTTGCGCTTGCGCCGCGCCAACCCCACGGCCACCCCCGCCCCGAGGATCGCCAGCACCACCAGTAGCAGGATGAGGCCTGCCATCAGGCCAAACCGAGATCGGCGAGGTCCAGCAGGTAGCGGTACGGCAGGCCTTCGGCCTCGATCACCTCACGCGCCCCGGTGCCCCGGTCCACGACGGTCGCGACACCGACGACCTGCGCGCCCGCCTCGCGCAACGCGGCCACCGCCGTCAACACGCTGCTACCGGTCGTCGACGTGTCCTCGACCGCGAGCACCCGCTGCCCCGCGACCTCGATGCCCTCGATCCGGCGCTGCATCCCGTGCTGCTTGGTCGCCTTGCGCACCACGAACGCGTCCAGCACGTCCCCGGTCGCGGCGGCGGCGTGCATCATCGCGCACGCGACGGGATCGGCGCCCAACGTCAGCCCGCCCGCCGCGACGTAGTCCCAGTCGGCGGTGAGCTGGCACAGGAGCTTGCCGATCAAGGGGGCGGCGGCGTGGTGGAGCGTCGCGCGCCGCAGGTCGATGTAGTAGTCGGCCTCGGCCCCCGAGGACAACGTCACCCTGCCGTGCACGACGGCCAACTCGCTCACCAGCCGCGCCAGTTCAGCCTTGGCGCCGGAGTCCAGAACCACTTCAGTTCGCACGGCTCCCAAGACTGTCATACGCCCGTACGCTGGCACACCGTGACGCTTCCCGACACTCTGGTCATCGAGCAGCCGTGGGGCGCCGCCCGGCACCTGTTCGGCACCCGGTACGAGACCCACGCCTACACCGAGCACGGCGCGCCGGTCGTGGCGGTGGCCGAGCGGAAGCGCCTGGGGCCGCTGCGCAAACTCCTGCGCGCCACCGGTTTCTCCGGCCGCACGACGTTCGACCTGGTGGTGTCGCACCTCGGGCAGCCGCTGCTGCTGATCCGGAAAGGACCGGGCAAGCCGCCGACGCAGGTGTCCCGCCCGGACGGCGTGCCGATCGGCTCGGTGCGCAAGGAGAGCCGCAGCCACTACGCGCTGCTCGACCCGTCCGGCCGGCGGATCTGCTACTTCGGCGACGTCGCCGGCTTCACGCAGGGCGCGATCGCGCGGCGCGACGGCCGGCGGGTGCGCCAGGACGTGCTGCGGCTGCACCCCGGCGCGGCCGAACCAGCCCGGTCGCTCGCACTCGCGACCGGGCTGGTCTTCGACATCGTCCGAGGCGTCGGCACCAACCACACCGGGGGCGGCGGGTTCGACTTCCCCGCCGCCTGACCGGCATCAGCCCGACACCCTGCGCCGACACCCTGCGCCGGAACCCCTGCGCCGGAACCGCGAACTACCAGGCGTCCTCGGTGAACCGCCCCGGCTCGTCGTCATCGTCACGACCGGCCGGGCGCGGGGTGCCGGCGGCGACGACGTCCTCGGGGTCGTTGCCCTCCTCCAGCGCGTTGTAGGCGCGCTGGAGTTCCGGCACGCCGGACTGCAACGCGTTCTGCACGCTCTCGTCGCCCGCCCGTTCGCCGGACGCGATGTCCTGCCACGTCATCTCGCCCGCGTCGATCCGGCGGGCCAGGTCACGCAGTTCCGGCGGCGCGGCGGAGCTGTTGGCGAACCGGGAGATCTCGGCGTAGTCCGCTTCGGACAGGCCCTTGGACCTCAGCTTCACCTGGACGGCTTCCCGCGAGATCCGCTCGGCGTCCGCCATCCGCTGGTCCACGTCGGCGACCAGCGCGTCCAACCGCGCCCGGTCATAGGGGAACGTCACTGCCCACCTCCGCCACCGGCGCCGCTCGGGGCGGGAGCCGGAGCACCGCCACCACCGCCGCCACCGCCCGCTCCACCGCCACCGCCACCGCCGGACGCGCCCGCGCTGTACCGGCCGGTGCCGCCGACGGCGCTCTTCAGGCCGTAGCCGTCCAGCGCGAGGCTGAACGCGCCCGACTTCACGGCGGACTTGCCGTTGTCGAACTTCTGCTTGCCGTCCTGGACGCCGTCCACCACGTCGAGCAGGTCGTTGACGTCGCGCACGTCCTTGAGCTTCGCCAGCGCCGTGCCCATGGCGACGATGCCGTCGACCATGCCCTGCACGCCCTCGATGATGGTCTGGATGGACAGGATGATCTTGCGGATGGCGTCCACGATCTGGATGGCGTCGTAGACCATCCACACCGCCCGGCCCCAGCCGACCACCGGGATGGGCGCCATCAGCACGGCTTCCATCAGCTTGGTGACCAGCTTGTCCAGCAGGGTCAGCGCGAGCCCGGTCGCCGTGCGGCAGGTCGAGGCCATCGACTGGAACTTGTTGCCGATGATCCGCGCCACCTGCGAGTCCGCCTCGATGGCGAGCACCCACATGGTGTTCATCCGCAGCTCGAACGCCTGCGCCGCGTCGCCGTCCCAGTGCGGCGAGAGCTGCTCGACCCCCGCGCCCACGTTGTGGCGCACCGAGTCCAGGGCCTTCGCGGTCTGGTCCCACGCGTTGGCGTTGGCGTCGATCTTCTCGAAGTCGCCCAGCAGCGGGCTGATCAGCGACTCGACCAGGTTCTCGCCGGTGACCTTCTCATAGATCCAGTTGACGCCCTGGATCTTCCAGCCGGCCTTCTCGATGAGTTCCTTGGTGGTCTGCCTGCCCGGCCGGTCCTCGGCGGCGGCCCGGAGCGCGACCGAGGGGTCTTCGACGTCGGCGTACGCGGTCACCGGCCACCTCCCAGGGTGGGCGCCTGCGCGGCCTCGGCGAGTTTCGCGAGCACCTGGTCGAGGAGGCTCATCGCGGCTTCCTCGCCCTTGGCGTACAGGTCGGCGGCCTTGGTGAGCCCTTCGGCTTCCTTGGTCATCATCGTGTTCGCGAAGTCGAGCGTCTCGCCGTAGAGGTTCGCCACGCCGGTCACGACCGGTCGGAGCAGCGTGAGCAGACCCGTGAAGCCCGAGGTGTCACCGCCCTTGGTGACCGCGTGGTCCTTGATGGTCAGGAAGTGCTGCGCGTTGCGGGTCAGCAGTTCGCTGTACCCGTGCAACTCGGCAGGCTCGACCTTGAAGCCTTCACCCATGGACGGTTCCTCCTCCTCCAAGTCGGGGAGTGGGACGGTCCGAACGGTCGTCGGGTTCCCTCCGTGCGGCGGCAATCGCCGCCGGTGATCAAGTACGGCCGCGGGCTCCGGCCGCGCGGGACGCCATCGCGCGCAGCAGCGGGCGCGGGACGAGCCTGCTCAGCGTCGCGATCGCCTTGTACTGGAGGCCGGGGATGGAGAGCTGCCGGCCGGCCCGCAGGTCGGCGAGGCAGTCGTGCACCACGCGGTCCGCGTCCAGCCAGAGGAAGTCCGGCGTGCCGGTCATGTCGATCTTCGCGCGCTCGTGGAACTCGGTGTGCACGAAGCCGGGGCACAGCGCCAGCACGCGCACGCCGGTGCCCGCTGTCGCCTGCGCCATGCCCTCGGAGAACGCCGTCACCCACGCCTTGTCCGCGCTGTAGGTCGAGCCGCGGCCGGGCAGGAAGCCGGCGATGCTGGACACGTTGACCACCGCGCCCCGGCGGCGCTTCACCATGCCGGGCAGCGCGGCGCGGGTCAGCCGCAGCACGCTGGTGACGTTCACGTCGAGCTGGGCCTGGAGGGTGGCCGCGTCGGCGGTGAAGAATTCACCCGAAATGGCGAACCCGGCGTTGTTCACCAGGAGGTCGATCGGGCGGGTCGCCAGCAGCTCCTCGACCTTGGCGCGGCCGTCCTCGGCGGCCAGGTCGGCGGGCAGCACGTCCACCTGCACGCCGTGCCGGGCGCGGAGCTGCCCGGCGGTCTCCTCCAGCCGGCCGACCGTGCGGGCGACCAGCACCAGGTCGTGGCCCTCGGCGGCGAGCCGGCGCGCGAAAGCGGCCCCGATCCCGGCCGTCGCGCCGGTGACCAGGGCGAGCGGCGGGGTCACGGCTTGCGGCCGAACTGCGGGCGGTGGACCTCGCCACCGGTTTCGGTCTCCGGATCGGCGTCGAACGGGTCGACCACGTCAGCCAACTCCCCCAGGTCGCGCAACAGTCGTTCCAGGCGGGCGGGTGTCGAGTTCGGCGGCGCAGCCGCCAGCACCCAGTCGTTCTCCAGCCAGACCACGGTGACGTCCGCGCCGATCTCCTCGGCCGCGTCCACCAGGTCCGGCGTGATCAGCTTGCGGGCGGCGGGCAGCTCGCCGACGAAGGCGTACCGCGAGCCGACCGGGCCGAGCAGGTCGGGCATCTGGTCGCGCTGGAACGGCACGCTGGGCAGCCACAGCTCGATCA
This sequence comes from Actinosynnema sp. CS-041913, assembly GCF_050942485.1. Taxonomy (NCBI): domain Bacteria; kingdom Bacillati; phylum Actinomycetota; class Actinomycetes; order Pseudonocardiales; family Pseudonocardiaceae; genus Actinosynnema; species Actinosynnema sp. CS-041913. Next base: position 9,066,715 of record NZ_CP192037.1, read on the forward strand.
CCACGCCCAGGGCACGCCGGCAGCGCACGCCCACCAGCACCGAGTTGACCTTGCCCCCGGTCTCGTGGTCGAGCACGTAGACCTGGCGGCGGCCGTCGGCGGTGAACGTCGAGCCCGCCACCACGTCCTTCGCCACGCCCGTGCCGTAGTACGCGATCGCGCCGCTCTCCCAGCGGGTGGGCAGCACGTGGTCGGTCTCCTCGAACTGCCACCCGCGCAACGCCGCCCACCGCCGCCGTTCGCGGTTGCGCGCGGTTCGCTGCGCCCGGTCGGTGGCGAGCAGGGCGAACCCCGCCACCCCCGCGACCGCGGCGACGGTGAACCAGACCCACGCCGGTATGCCCACGACTGCGAGGGTAGCGGCAGCGACCGACAGAACGAAGATCAATTGCCGGGTGGTTCGAGTGATCGGCCCAACCCGTTACCCATTCCTACCCACGATCAGTCCTGATTGGTCGTTCAGCACGTCCACGGTGACCGTGTCGCCGTCCCGCACCTCACCGGCCAGCAACTCCTTCGCCAACTGGTCCCCGATGGACGACTGCACGAGCCGCCGCAGCGGGCGCGCCCCGTAGACCGGGTCGAAGCCGTTGATCGCCAGCCACTCCCGCGCGGCGGGGCTGACCTCCAGCGTCAGCCGCCGCTGCGCCAGCCGCCGGGCCAGCCGGTCGACCTGGATGTCCACGATCGAGGTCAGCTCCTCGGTGGCCAGCGCGTGGAACACCACCACGTCGTCCAGCCGGTTGAGGAACTCCGGCTTGAAGTGCGTGCGGACCACGGACATGACGGCGTCGTTGCGCTGCCGCTCGTCGAGGTTGGCGTCCGCGATGACCTGCGAGCCGAGGTTCGAGGTCAGCACCAGGATGGTGTTGCGGAAGTCGACCGTGCGGCCCTGGCCGTCGGTCAGCCTGCCGTCGTCCAGCACCTGGAGCAGCACGTCGAACACGTCCGGGTGAGCTTTTTCCACCTCGTCCAGCAGCACCACGCTGTACGGCCGCCGCCGGACGCTCTCGGTGAGCTGACCGCCCTGGTCGTAGCCGACGTAGCCGGGGGGCGCGCCGACCAGGCGGGCCACCGAGTGCTTCTCGGAGTACTCGCTCATGTCGATCCGGATCATCGCCCGCTCGTCGTCGAACAGGAACTCGGCCAGCGCCTTGGCCAGCTCGGTCTTGCCCACGCCGGTCGGGCCGAGGAACAGGAAGCTGCCGGTCGGCCGGTCCGGGTCGGCCACGCCCGCGCGGGTCCGCCGCACGGCGTCCGACACCACGCGCACCGCCTCCGCCTGGCCGACGACGCGCTTGGCCAGCTCGTCCTCCATGCGCAGCAGCTTCGCCGTCTCGCCCTCCAGCAGGCGGCCCGCCGGGATGCCGGTCCACGCCGACACGACATCCGCGACGTCGTCCGGGCCGACCTCCTCCTTCAGCATCACGGCCGCGTCCTGGGTGGTGCGGGTCGCGGCCTCCAGCTCCTTCTCCAACGCCGGGATGCGGCCGTACCGCAGCTCGGCGGCCCGGCCCAGGTCGCCGTCGCGCTCGGCGCGCTCGGATTCCCCGCGGAGCTGCTCCAACTGCTCCTTCAGGTCGCGGACCTTCTCGATCGAGCCCTTCTCGTTCTGCCAGCGCGCGGTCAGCGCGGCCAGCGTCTCGCGCTGCTCGGCCAGCTCGGCGCGCAGCGCGGCCAGCCGCTCGACGGAGGCGGCGTCGGACTCCTTGGCCAGCGCCATCTCCTCGATCTCCAGCCGGCGCACGGCCCGTTCCACCTCGTCGATCTCGACCGGGCGGGAGTCGATCTCCATCCGCAGCCGGGACGCCGACTCGTCCACCAGGTCGATCGCCTTGTCCGGCAGGAACCGGGCGGTGATGTACCGGTCGGACAGCGTGGCGGCGGCGACCAGCGCGGCGTCGGTGATGCGCACGCCGTGGTGCACCTCGTACCGGTCCTTCAGGCCGCGCAGGATGCCGATCGTGTCCTCCACGGACGGCTCGCCCACCAGGACCTGCTGGAACCGGCGTTCCAGGGCGGCGTCCTTCTCGATGTGCTCGCGGTACTCGTCCAGCGTGGTCGCGCCGACCATGCGCAGCTCGCCGCGCGCCAGCATCGGCTTGATCATGTTGCCCGCGTCCATGGCGGACTCGCCGGTCGCGCCCGCGCCGACGATGGTGTGCAGCTCGTCGATGAACGTGACGACCTGCCCCGCCGAGTCGGTGATCTCCTTGAGCACGGCCTTCAGCCGCTCCTCGAACTCGCCCCGGTACTTCGCGCCCGCGACCATCGCGCCCAGGTCCAGCGCCACGACCCGCTTGCCGCGCAGCGACTCGGGCACGTCGCCGGCGATGATCCGCTGCGCCAGGCCCTCCACGATCGCGGTCTTGCCCACGCCGGGCTCGCCGATCAGGACGGGGTTGTTCTTGGTGCGCCGGGACAGCACCTGCACGACCCGGCGGATCTCGGTGTTCCGGCCGATCACCGGGTCCAGCTCGCCCTTGCGGGCGCGCTCGGTGAGGTCGACGCCGTACTTCTCCAGCGCCTTGTAGGTGCCCTCCGGGTCCGGGCTGGTCACCCGCGCGGACCCGCGCACCTTGCCGAACGCCTCCTTCAGCGCGTCCGGCGTCGCGCCGTGCCGCCGGAGCAGGTCGGCGACCTGGCCGCCCTGCTCGGACAGGCCCACCAGCAGGTGTTCCGTGGAGACGTACTCGTCGCCCATCTCGGTCGCCAGCTCCTGGGCCTTGCCGAGCACGCGGACCGCGTCGCGGGAGAGCTGGGGCGCGGACACCGACGAGCCGCTCGCGGCGGGCAGGCCGCGGCCGAGCTGCTCCAGCTCCTTGCGCACCAGTTGGGGGTCGGCGCCCACGGCGGACAGCAGCGGCGCGGTCAGGCCGTCGCCCTGGGCCAGCAGGGCGCCGAGGAGGTGGACCGAGCTGACGTCGGGATTGCCCGCGACGGTTGCCGCCTGCACCGCGGCGGACACCGCCTGCTGGGTCTTCGTGGTCGGGTTGAAAGCGTCCATTCCTCACCTCGGTCGGCCGTGTCATGCCGTGTTCGTGCGCCAGGCCAGCGTTCCAAACCGGCCGTCATCCCGCTCAACGGCAGAAAAGTTGAGTCAGTTCCGCTCAACCTAGCCGAACGGGTGTGTCGTGGGCCACGCCTTGACCTCGACCATCATCGAGGTTTTACGGTGCGTGACATGACCGTGAAGCTGAACCACACCATCGTTTCCGCTCACGACCCCCGGGCCACCGCCGATTTCCTGGTGGAGGTCTTCGGCTTCCCGCCCGCCGTGCCGTTCGGGCCGTTCCTGTGCGTCGAGACCGCCAACGAGGTCTCGCTGGACGTCATGGCGGTGACCGGCGAGATCACCTCCCAGCACTACGCGTTCCTGGTGTCCGACGCCGAGTTCGACGAGATCTTCGGCCGGGTGCGCGAGCGGGGCCTGCCGTACTGGGCGGACCCGTTCTCCCGGCAGCCCGGCGAGATCAACACCAACGACGGCGGCCGGGGCGTCTACTTCGAGGACCCCAACGGCCACCGGCTGGAGATCATCACCGTCCCGTACGGGGGGTAATTCCGGTGCGTCCCGGCCGGCCGGCCGTGAAGATCGGCGGATGAGTTCACTCGTGCGCCACATCACGATCGACTGCCGGGACGCCTACGAACTGGGCCGGTTCTGGAGCCTGGTGACCGGCCGGCCGCCGGCCGACGACGACCAACCCGGCGACCCGGAGGTGCTGATCGCGCTGCCCGAAGGTCCCGACTTGCTGTTCATCCAGGTGCCCGAGGGCAAGTCGGTGAAGAACCGGGTCCACCTCGACCTCCAGCCCGACTCCACGCGGGACGAGGAGGTGGAGCGGCTGCTCGGGATCGGCGCCACCCTGTTCGACGACCAGCGCCGGCCGGACGGCACGGGCTGGGTAGTGCTGGCCGACCCGGAGGGCAACGAGTTCTGCGTGGAACGCAGCGCAGCGGAGCGGGCCGCGACCTCCTGACCTCGTCACCCACATGTCGTAGTGAGGTTGTCCACATCGCGGGGGCGGTTATCCACAATCCGCAGGTGTGAATCCACAGGTCGCTCCGGCACACCGCACCGGTGCGGAGAACCAGCCGCCACCCGAGTGACGCCCCGCTTCGCGGACCGCGCGGCGCGGGGCGTGACCCGCGGAATACCGGCTGGTACGACGGGTCGCCGGACCGGGGGACGCAATCGGCGTACCCGGTACAGGTGTCCGGCAATTTTCGCCCGATTGTTGCAACAGGCAGTAACCAAACGTAATCGCTGTGCACTCGAAGGTGGCATCAAGGAGTCAACCGGCCAGTCGACGGGCTAGCCTCGCACCGTCGGGGATGGAAGCTTGACGAGGACGTAGCGCCTTGCTGGCGCCGCCAGAAACGTGGAGACTGCGCCCGGACCATGACTGCGAACGCTGTGTTGAGCCCACTCCCGAGCCCTCCTCACCGAGAACCTCCTCCGGGTGTCACCGCGATGGTGCGGATGATCCGGGAGAGCTTCGCGGTCGTCGAGCCGCGCCAGGACGAGGTCGCGAAGTTCTTCTACGGCATGCTGTTCAGCCTCGCGCCGGCGACCCGCGAGATGTTCCCCGCCAACATGGAGGTGCAGCGGAGCAGGCTGCTGCGGGCCCTCGTCCACGTCGTGCAGATGGTGGACCGCCCGGACGACCTGATCCCGTTCCTCCGCCAACTCGGCCGCGACCACCGGAAGTTCGGCGTGGTCAACGTGCACTACGAGTCGGTGGGCACCGCCCTGCTGGCGGCCGTGAAGAAGTACGCGGGCCCGACGTGGACGCCGCAGGTCGAGCTGGCCTGGGCCGAGGCGTACACGATCATGGCCCGCGCCATGCAGGAGGCGGCGGCGGCCGACGACGGGCCGGCCTACTGGCACGCCACCGTGCTGGAGCACCAGCGGGTGAGCTGGGACCTGGCCGTCGTGCGACTCCAGCCCGACCACCCCGTCGGCTACCGCGCGGGCCAGTACGTGAGCGTCGAGACGCCGCAACGCCCCCGGCTGTGGCGGTACTTCTCACCCGCCAACGCCCCGCGCGACGACGGCATCATCGAGTTCCACGTGCGCTCGGTCGAAGGCGGCTGGGTGAGCCGGTCGGTCGTGGGCCACACGCAGCCCGGCGACGTGTGGCGCCTCGGGCCGCCGATGGGCCGCCTGCACGTCGACCGCAAGTCGGGCAACGACGTGCTCATGGTGGCCGGCGGCACGGGCGTCGCGCCCATGCACGCGATCATCGACGAGATGGCGCAGTGGGGCGAGAACCCGCGGGTGCACCTGTTCGTCGGCGGCCGGACCCGCGAGGACCTCTACGACCTGGACAACCTGCACCGCGTCGCGGCGAGCAACCCGTGGCTCACGGTCGTGCCGGTGCTGGAGTCCGACCCCGGCGTGCGCGGCGTGGAGCAGGGCACCCTGGCCGACGTCATCACCCGCTACGGGGCGTGGGAGGAGCGGGACGTGCTGGTGTGCGGCTCGCCGTCGATGATCCGCGCCACGGTGTCCCGGATGCTGGTCGCCGGCACCCCGCTGGACCGGATCAAGTACGACCCGTTCACGCTGGACTGACGCCGGTTCGGCGCTCGCGGCTCGGCGCTGGCGGTTCGGCGCTCGCGGCTCGGCGCTCGCGGTTCGGCGCTCGCGGCCCGGTCACGCGGATTGCCGCCCGCTCAGAGCCGGCGGTGCGGCTACGCGGACCGATCGGGGCTCAGCGCTTGCGGTTCGGTTTCCAGACCACCAGGGCCGTCTCGTGCCGGACCGGCACGAGGTCGCGGCGCAGGGAAGCGTGCACGGACGCCGCCGCGTGCTCGGCGGCGGCCAGGGCCGACGCCAGCTCCTCGGTCAGCTCAGTCACGCGGGCGCGCAGCGCGCCCACCTCGTTCTCCAGCTCGATGATCCGCTTGATGCCCGCGAGGTTGACACCGTCCTCCTGGGAGAGCCGCTGCACCTCCCGGAGCAGGACGATGTCCCGCATGGAGTACCGCCGCCCGCCACCGGACGTGCGCCCCGGCGACACCAGGCCCAGCCGGTCGTAGGACCGGAGTGTCTGGGCGTGCAGGCCGGAGAGCTGCGCCGCCACGGAGATCACGAAGAACGGGGTGTCCTCGTTCGTCCCGGGCGGGAACGGAAAAGTCATGTCGACCTCTTCTCCACCAAGGCGTTGAGGTCCGCCCGCGGGTCGTGGTGGGCGGTTTTCGCCGCGTACGCCTCCAACGCCTCGCGCGCGGCGGCGTCCATGTTGTTCGGCACGGCCACCTGCAACGTGATCAGCAGGTCGCCCACCTGCCCGTCACGCTTCGCGATGCCCTTGCCCTTGGCCCGCAGCACCCGGCCGGACGCCGTGCCGGCGGGCACCTTCAAGGTCACCTTGCCGTCCAGCGTGGGCACCGTCAACGTCGTGCCGAGCGCCAACTCCGGGAACGTCACCGGCACCGTCACGGTCAGGTTGTTGCCCGACCGCCCGAACACCGGGTCCGGGTTGACGTGCACGCGGACGAACAGGTCGCCGTTGGGCCCGTTGTTGCGCCCCGGCTCGCCCTGCCCGGCAAGCCTGATCCGCTGCCCGTCGTCCACGCCCGCCGGGATGCGGATGGTCAGCGTGCGGGTCTTGGTGCTCACCCCGTCGCCGCCGCAGTCCGGGCACGGGTCGTCCACGATCCGCCCGGTGCCCCGGCAGTCGGCGCACGGCTCGGAGAACGCGAACGCGCCCTGGTTGCGGGTCACCAGCCCCGCGCCGCCGCAGTTCGGACAGGTGCGCGGCGACGTGCCGGGCCGTGCGCCGGAACCCGCGCAGGTGGTGCAGGTGGCCGGGCTGGACAGCCGCATCGGCACCGTCGCGCCCTTCACGGCCTCGGAGAAGTCGATCCGGACGTCGGTCTCGACGTCCTCGCCCCGCCGCGGCCGGGTGGCCGACGACGCGGTGCCGCCCCGCCGGTTGAACAGGCCGCCGAGCAGGTCGCCCAGCCCACCCATCCCACCGGCCTGCTGCTGCCGGCCGAACAGGTCGCCGACGTCGAACCCGCCGCCCTGCCCGAACCCGCCGGGGAAACCCCCGCCGCCCGCGAACAGGCGGCGGGCCTCCTCGTACTGCTTGCGCTTCGCGGGGTCCGACAGGACGCCGTACGCCTCGGACACCGACTTGAACCGCGCCTCGGCCTTGGCGTCGCCGGGGTTGGCGTCGGGGTGCAGCTCCCGCGCCAGCTTCCGGTACGCCTTCTTGATCTCGTCGGCCGAGGCGTCGGAGGAGACGCCCAGCTCGCGGTAGAAGTCCTTGTCGATCCAGTCCCTAGCACTCACGCGGACCCCTGTGTTGGATTGCCGCTGCTCCGCAGACGGCGGGCTCGGTCGCCGGGAAGTCGGCAGCTCGCGGCTGATTTCCTGCCGATCGAAAAGCGTGATCGTCAGGAAATGAGCCACGAACTACCGACGCGACCTCGCGGCTCAGTCTGGCTGTTGTTCGGAGGGTGACTCGTTGGATTGTTCGGGTGGTTCCGGGGCCGGCTCGTGGTCGGTTACGGCTACCAGGGCTGGGCGTAGGACTCGTTCGCCGAAGCGGTAGCCGCGGCGTAGGACGGCGGTCACGGTTGGGCCTGTCACGTCCGGGGAGGTGCTGTGTTGCACTGCCTCGTGGACGGACGGGTCGAAGGGTTCGCCCTCGTGGCCGAACGGTGCCAGGCCTACTCCGTGTAGGGCGCCTACCAGTTTGTCGGCCACGGCCTTGAACGCGCCGGTCAGGTCGCCGTGGGCGCCTGCTCGTTCGATGTCGTCCAGGACGGCCAGGAGGTCGTTCGCCACCTGGGCCTTGGCGGTGGTGATCACCAGTTCGCGGTCGCGGTCTACGCGCTTGCGGTAGTTGGCGTATTCGGCGGTGAGGCGTTGGAGGTCGGCGGTCCGCTCGTCCAACTGGGCCTTCAGTTCGGCGGCCGGGTCGGCATCCGAGTCGCCTGCCGGGTCACCGGCCGGGTCACCGGCCTGGTTGCCGACGGTGGAGTCGGCCTCGGGAGCGGCGTGCTTGCCGCCGCCCTCGGTCGGCCCGCTTTGACCCGCGCCACCCGCAACCGGCCCGCCCTGCACCGGCCCACCCTCGGTCGGCCCGCCCTGGGACGGGCTGCCCTGGGGCGGCGCGGTCTGAGAAGGGCCGGCGCCGGGTGCGTCCTCCGGGGCGGGAGGGCGCACCTGGCCGGTTTCCGGGTCGATGCGACGGCGGTCGCGCACCACCACGTGTGGCTGCTCTTCCGGGTGCGGGTGGGTCACTTCTTCTCGTCCTCGTCCACGATCTCGGCGTCCACCACGTCGTCGGCCTTCGCGCCCGCCGCGCCGGGGGTGTCACCGGTCGGCGCGTCGGCGGTCGGGGCCGCGCCCGTGTTGGCGTACAGGGACTGCCCGATGGCCTGCGACTCGGTGGCCAGCTTCTCCACCGCGGACCGGACCTTGGCGATGTCCGTGCCCTTCAGCGCCTCGTTGGTCTCCTCGATCGCCGCCTTGACCTTGTCCTTGACGTCGGCCGGGATCTTCTCGTCGTTCTCCTTGACGACCTTCTCGGTCTGGTAGACGAGCGTCTCGGCCTGGTTGCGGACCTCGGCCTCCTCGCGGCGGCGCTTGTCCTCCTCGGCGTGCGCCTCGGCATCCTTGATCATCCGGTCGATGTCGTCCTTCGGCAGCGCCGAGCCGCCGGTGATCGTCATCCGCTGCTCCTTGCCCGTGCCCATGTCCTTCGCGGACACGTGCACGATGCCGTTCGCGTCGATGTCGAAGGTGACCTCGATCTGCGGGACGCCACGCGGGGCGGGCGGCAGGCCGGTCAGCTCGAACATGCCGAGCTTCTTGTTGTCCGCCGCGAAGTCGCGCTCACCCTGGAAGACCTGGATCTGCACGGACGGCTGGTTGTCGTCGGCCGTCGTGAAGATCTCGGACCGCTTGGTCGGGATCGTCGTGTTGCGCTCGATCAGCTTGGTCATCACGCCGCCCTTGGTCTCGATGCCCAGGGACAGCGGGGTGACGTCGAGCAGCAGGACGTCCTTGACCTCGCCCTTCAGCACACCGGCCTGGAGCGCCGCGCCGACCGCGACGACCTCGTCCGGGTTCACGCCCTTGTTCGGCTCCCGGCCGCCGGTCAGCTCCTTGACCAGCTCGGCCACCGCGGGCATCCGGGTGGAGCCGCCGACCAGCACCACGTGGTCGATGTCGCCGACGGAGATGCCGGCGTCCTTGATCACGTTGTTGAACGGCGAGCGGGTGCGCTCCAGCAGGTCGTTGGTGATCCGCTGGAACTCGGCGCGGGACAGCGTCTCGTCCAGGAACAGCGGGTTCTTGTCCGAGTCGACCGTGATGTAGGGCAGGTTGATGCCGGCGTTGTTCGAGCTGGACAGCTCGATCTTCGCCTTCTCGGCGGCCTCGCGGATCCGCTGGAGCGCCATCTTGTCCTTGGTCAGGTCGATGCCGCTGGACTGCTTGAAGCGCTCCACCAGCCAGTCGACGATGCGCTGGTCCCAGTCGTCGCCACCGAGGTGGTTGTCGCCGGACGTCGCACGCACCTCGACCACGCCGTCGCCCAGCTCCAGCAGCGAGACGTCGAACGTGCCGCCACCGAGGTCGAAGACCAGGATGGTCTGCTCCTTCTCGCCCTTGTCCAGGCCGTAGGCCAGGGCGGCGGAGGTGGGCTCGTTGACGATGCGCAGCACGTTGAGGCCCGCGATCTGGCCGGCCTCCTTGGTGGCCTGCCGCTGCGCGTCCTCGAAGTAGGCGGGGACGGTGATCACCGCGTCGGTGATCTCCTCGCCCAGGTACGCCTCGGCGTCGCGCTTGAGCTTCATCAGCACGCGCGCGCTGATCTCCTGCGGCGTGTACTTCTTGCCGTCGATCTCGTCGGTCGTCCAGCTCGTGCCGATGTGCCGCTTCACCGACCGGATCGTCCGGTCGACGTTGGTCACCGCCTGGTTCTTCGCGGGCTGACCTGTGAGCACCTCGCCGTTCTTGGCGAAGGCGACGATGGACGGGGTGGTCCGCGACCCCTCGGAGTTGGCGATGACCGTCGGCTCGCCACCTTCGAGAACCGCGACGACAGAGTTGGTCGTCCCCAGGTCGATGCCGACCGCTCGCGCCATTTGGATTCCTCCTGGTAGTGCGTCTGTGAGAGCCCCGCGTTGAGCGGTGTCGGCTCAAGTTTGCCAGGAATCCCGGACTTGAGTCCACTCGGCTCAATCTTTCTGCTCGTCCAACGACCGGGAGGCTTCCGGTGTTCCCGCCGGGTGGTGATCCGGGACACTGTGGACATGGACTCACCCGCCGACATGATGGCCGCCGTCACCGGGTCGATGCTCGAACGCACCGGCCGCACGCTGGACGAATGGGTCGCGCTGGTCGCGGCAGCGGACCTGGACCCACTCGACCGGAAGGCGGTCCGCGGGTGGCTGCGGGACGCGCACGGCGTGAAGCAGAACTCGCAGTGGGCGATCGCCGACGCGGCGGCCCGAGCGGCGGGCTGGGTGGAACCGACTCTCGCGGAGTACGTCGACTCCCAGTACAACGGACGCAAGGCGATCCTGCGACCCGTGTACGACCGGATAGCGGTGCTGGCCCTCGCCCTGGGCGAGGACGTGCGGGCAGAAGGCCGGTCGACCTACGTGCCGTTCGTCCGGGGCCGCCAGTTCGCCGCCGTCCAAGCCCTGACGAGCCGCGTCGACCTGGGCCTGCGCTTCACCGAGCCGCCACCCACCGACCGCCTGACAGCGGGCGGTCCCGGCCAGGCGACCCACAAGGTGTCGCTGACCGGGACCGATGAGGTGGACGGAGAGGTGGAAGCGCTCCTGCGAGCGGCGTACGAGCAGAACGCCTAGACGGCGCGCAACGTCAGGTCACCGCTGTTGGACCGCAGGATCAATTCGACGGAGGCACCCGGGTCGCTCTTGACGTCGATGGTCTTGTCCCCACTGCCGGCCTCGACCTCCACCCGGTAGGCACCCTTGGGGACGCGGACGTTGACGTTGCCGGAGCCGGCCTCGGCCCGGACGGACTGCACGACGCCCATCTCGACGTCGATGTTGCCGGAGTTGTTGTCGACGAGCACGGCGCCCCGCATCTTGGACAGCCGGATGTCCCCGGACCCGACCTTGCCGTTGAACTCGCCCCCGATGTCGGACGCGGTCACGTCCCCGGAGCTGTTGTCGACCCGAACCACGCCGGCGACGTTGCGCACGGTGGCATTGCCCGACCCGACGCTGATCTCGACACTGGCCACCCCGTCCAGCGTGACGTCACCGGACGAGTTGTCCCCGAGGACCTTGACGTCCTTGGTGGGAACGGTCACCTCGTAGTTGACCGAACACCGACTACCACACCCGTCGAGGACGAGCGTGTCGCCTTCCACGCGATGCGTGACCCCGGTCGGCTTGTCAGCGTCCTTGGGGTACTCGACGTTCCGCTTCACCTCGGTGCCGGAAGCCCCGTCCCGACTGCGCAGCACGACGTTCCCCGACCCGTTCTGGAGCCGAACAGTGGAAACCGTCTCAGTCACCTCGTGCCGATCGTTGAAACTGTTCTGCACCAGCCGCACACAAGACGACAGCGCCCCCGCCACAGCCACCGCCGCGACGGCCGCCAACGCGATCCGCTTAACCACCACTGCCCCCTCAGGCATCAAGGTCATTGCCACCAAACTAGGGGCCACCACGCCCCCAGGACACCGGGAAAGCCCCCGACCCCATACGGGGGCTGTCCCTACCTCATCGGTCAGCGCCCACACACCGCCACCACCCGACGCCCGGCGCGCTCCGCGCTCTTCGCAGTCGGCGCGCGCAGCGCGCACACCCCCGGGTGGGCTGCGTGTCATCCCCGTATGGCCTGCCCGCAGGGCAACCGCGCTTGGGTGGGGAGTGCAAGCACGCTTTCCGCTTGCGCTCCCCACCCAAGGGTGGTGGTCTTTGACCAGGTCATACGGGGATGGCACGACGCCCGAGTCCTGCTTTTGTGATCATCCTTGGCGGCCAGCCCAGCGGCGAGCGTCGCTCTTCGTCACGAGCCAGCGAGCACGCTCGAACGCTCTTCAACCAAGAGCCGCCGAGACCCCTCGCAAACGCCTCAAGCCAACGCCTCAACCACCGCCCGCAAGGCAGGCGCACACCGGGCAGGATCGTTCAGATACCGCTCCGAAGCGATCACATGCGACTCGGTCATCCGCTCCCACACCAGCCCCTGCACCGAAACCACCGTGATCACCAGCCGAAACGGCTTCACATACCGCCCGATCCGACTCTCCACCCCCCGCACCACTTCCCCGATCGGCAACGCCCCGGGCGACCGCCCCGAGTACACCCGCTCGTACTCCGCAGCCGCCTGCCGCAACGCCAACACCGCAGCCCGCAAACAAGGCCGAACAGCCAACGACGGCCCGGAAACATCAATGGGCGACCCGGCAGGCAGCTCCGTCCGAGCGTGGTCGAGCACATCGGCCCACCAGCCCAACCACTCCTCCGCCGCCCCGCTCCGATCCACCCCGGGCGGCACGAACACCGGGACCGAGGGGTCCAGACCGGGCAGTTCCGGCACGGTGTCGACCGACAGCGCCAGGGTGTCGCGGAGGAACAGAGCGGTGTTGACCGTCTGATTCGTCCCGTGCGACACCTGCCACGACTCGCGTCCGGCGAACCTCATGGCCCCAGTGTCCCGCGTGAAGGTCATCGCGAGGGCATCAGAAGGGACACGACCGGCTCCAGCAGTTCCGCCGTTGGGGGGAAATCCGCGATCAGGCCCTGGATCAGCAACCCGTCCAGCGCCGCCACGAACCCGAGGAACGCCGCCGGTTCCATCGTGCCGAACACCGACGACAGCAGGGTGATCCACCGCCGGGCCGCCGGCCGCAGCTCGGGACGCCGCGCCGCCAGCAGGTACAGCTCGTACTCCGCCAGCGTCCGGCCCCGGTTGGGCCCCACCGCCTCGGCCAGGAACCGCGCCACCGAACCGGGCGTGGGCTCCACCGCACCGAACCCCATCGCCATCTCCCGCGCGGACCACGTGAGCGTCGCGATCAGCAGGTCGTCCAAAGTCGCGAAGTAGTAGGTCGACGAGGACACCGGCACCCCGGCCTCGCGGGCCACGGAACGGTGCGACACCCCGGCCACGCCGTCCCGCTCGATCACCCGCAGCGTCGCCGCCAGGATCGCCCGCCGCCGGCGGTCGCCGCGCGCCCGCCGCCCGTCAGCCGGCGGACGCACTGCCCAGCTCGATCGCCACCACGCCGAGCACGACGAGCACGAGGCCGCCGACCATGGTGAGGTTGACCGGCTCCTTGAACAGCACCACCCCGACGGCCGCGACGGCGGCGATGCCGAACGCGCACCAGATCGCGTACGCCACCCCGATGGGCATCCCGAGCTTCAGCACGAACCCCAGCGAGGTGAACGCGACGAGGTACCCGACGACCACCGCCACCAGCGGCCACGGCTTGGTGAACCCGTCCGACAGCTTGAGCGACACGGTCGCCACGACCTCACCCACGATGGCCACCGCGAGGAGCAGGTACACCACGACGAGCCTCCAACAAGTTGAACGAACGTCCCACTAGTTTATGTGATCGGCCACGCTCCGGTGGTTACCCGCCAGTAATCGGGCGTAGGCTGCCCAGCCAGGAGAACGGACGAGAAAGGCCGCCACCACAATGGGAGCCCTCCAGCTCACCCTCGGCGCCATCGGCGTCGCCGTCAGCGTGTACGCCTGGGGTCTGTTCGTGGCCGGTGTGGTCCGGATGATCAGGATCATCCGCCTGGGCCAGCCCGACGCGACTCGCAACGGCCCGTTCGGGCCGCGCCTGCGCACCCTGCTCGTGGAGTTCGTCGCGCACACGCGGATGGCCAAGTTCCGCAAAGTCGCCCCCTGGCACTGGATGGTGATGTGGGGCTTCCTCATCGGCTCCGCCGTCCTGTTCGAGGCGTACGGCGAGGTCTTCCACCCGCCGTTCCACTGGCCGGTCATCGGCACGTGGTCGCTGTGGGCGCTGCTGATCGAACTGCTCGGCATCGGCACGGTGGTCGGCGGCGTCGCGCTCGCCATCATCCGCCAGCTCAACCACCCGCGCCGCGCCGACCGGCTGTCCCGGTTCGCGGGCTCGAACTTCCGGGCCGCCTACTTCGTGGAAGCGGTCGTGATCATCGAGGGCCTCGGCATCCTCGGCGTGAAGGCGTTCAAGCAGTCCTCCGGCCTGGAGGACCCGCCGCTGTGGTCGTCGTTCGTCACGCAGCCGCTGAGCGAGATCCTGCCCGCCAGCACCAACTGGATCTCCATCATGGCGATCGTCAAGCTGCTGTCCGGCATGGTCTGGCTCATCGTGGTCGGGCGGAACCTGACCATGGGCGTGGCGTGGCACCGGTTCAGCGCGTTCTTCAACATCTACTTCAAGCGCGAGGACGACGGCGGCGTCGCGCTCGGCGCCCTGAAGCCGATGATGAGCGGCGGCAAGGTCCTCGACCTGGAGGAGGCCGACCCGGACAAGGACGTGTTCGGCGTCGGCAAGGTCGAGGACTTCTCGTGGAAGGGCTGGCTGGACTTCAGCACCTGCACGGAGTGCGGTCGCTGCCAGTCCCAGTGCCCGGCGTGGAACACCGGCAAGCCGCTGTCCCCGAAGCTGGTGATCACGCAGCTACGCGACCACGCGTTCGCCAAGGCCCCGTACCTGCTGGCGGGCGGCAGCCGGGACATGGCCGGTGACGAGGTCGGCCTGACCGAGGACAAGTACGCGGACTACCAGAAGCGCCTGGAGTCCATCGACGTGCTGGCGATGGCCGAGTCCCAGCGCCCGCTGATCGGCGGCGCGGAGGAACTGGGCGTCATCGACCCCGAGGTGCTGTGGTCCTGCACCACCTGCGGCGCGTGCGTCGAGCAGTGCCCGGTGGACATCGAGCACGTCGACCACATCGTCGACATGCGCCGCTACCAGGTGCTGATCGAGTCGAACTTCCCGTCCGAGCTGGGCGGCATGTTCAAGAACCTGGAGAACAAGGGCAACCCGTGGGGCCAGAACGCCAAGGACCGCCTGGCGTGGACCGAGGGCCTGGACTTCGACGTGCCGGTGTTCGACGGCGAGCTGGGCGACACCGAGTACCTGTTCTGGGTCGGCTGCGCCGGCGCGTTCGAGGACCGGGCGAAGAAGACCACGCGGGCCGTGGCGGAGCTGCTGCACACGGCGGGCGTCAAGTACACGGTGCTCGGCCCGGAGGAGAGCTGCACCGGCGACCCGGCGCGGCGCGCGGGCAACGAGTTCCTGTTCCAGATGCTGGCGCAGCAGAACGTCGAGGTGCTCAACACGGTCTTCGACGGCCGCGAGGCCGGCCGGCGCAAGATCGTCGTGACCTGCGCGCACTGCTTCAACACGCTGGCCAACGAGTACCCGGAGGTCGGCGGCCGGTTCGAGGTCGTGCACCACACCCAGCTACTGAACCGCCTGGTGCGGGAACGCCGCCTGGTGCCGGTCGCCGAGGTCGCGGAGGACGTGACCTACCACGACCCGTGCTACCTGGGCCGCCACAACAAGGTCTACGAGGCCCCGCGCGAACTGGTCGGCGCGTCCGGCGCGAAGCTGCGCGAGATGCCCCGCCACGGCGACCGCTCGATGTGCTGCGGCGCGGGCGGCGCGCGGATGTGGATGGAGGAGCGCATCGGCAAGCGCATCAACGTCGACCGCGTGGACGAGGCGCTCGGCACGGCCCCGTCGAAGATCGCGACGGGCTGCCCGTTCTGCCGCGTGATGCTCACCGACGGCGTGACGGCCCGGCAGAACGAGGGCCAGGCCGGCTCGCACGTGGAGGTCGTGGACGTGGCGCAGCTTCTGCTCACGGCCGTGCGGCGGGGCAAGGAGCGCCAGGACGTGCCGACCGACGAGGTCCCGACCGGCACTCCGCTGCCCGACGAGGACAAGGCGTCCTCGCAGGGCTGACCCGTTCAGGGCCGACCCGCTTCAGCGCTGACCCACTTCAGGGCCGACCCGCGCTGACCGACCAAGAGGCCCGCCCGTCCACTGCGGACGGGCGGGCCTCTTGGTTCGCGCTCAGTCCCCGTTCGCGCTCAGTCCCCGTTCGCGATCCGGTCGTACACCAGGTTCAGGATCCAGCTCGTCAGGGCCACGATGATCGCGCCCCAGAACGCGGGCCAGAAGCCGGTGACCTCGAACGGCAGGCCGAGTTCCCCGGCGAGCCAGCCGGTGAGCCAGAACAGCAGGCCGTTGACCACCAGGCCGATCAGCCCCAGCGTCAGCAGGTAGAAGACGCAGCCGAAGAACTTCACCAGCGGCTTCACGACCGCGTTGACCAGTCCGAACAGCAGCGCCACGCCGATCAGCGTGCCGATCTTGGCGGGTGTCGAGCCGTCGCCCAGGTCGATGCCGGGGATGACCGTGGAGACCCAGACCGCCACCGCGGTCAGCAGCACGTGCACCAGAATGCCCATGCCGCGCAGGTTAGCGGTGGCGGTCGTCCGAACGGGTCAGGCGCGGCGACGCCTGCGTGCCGCCAAGTAGGTCAACGCGCCGCCGCCGAGCAGGAGCCCGCCGAGCACGGCGAAGACACCGGGCGAGGCGCCCGTGCTCGCGAGCCCGCCTTCGTTCGCCACGGCCACCACCGCGGCCGTCGTCGTGGCCGTGGCGGACGTGTCCGTGCCGGGCGTGGCCGTGGTCGTAGGAGTCGACGTCGGAGTCGCGGAGGACGTCGGCGTGGTGCCGGTCGACACCTTGATCGGCACGATGGCGTGGTTGTTCGACGTGTCGAAGTCCTGGAAGTTCTGCGCCGACATGGGCCAGCTAAACAGGTGGAACTGGTCGATGTCCGCGCTGTCCAGCACGTACCGGATGGCGATCCGGACGGTCCCGCCCGGCTGGAGCGGGTCGCGCAGCTCGAAGTGCTGCCCGTCCGCGGCCATCACCAGGCTGTCGCTCACCGACCGGGCGGCCCACAGCTCGAACATGGTGAACTTCGCCCGGTCCGCGACCGGACCCAGGTTCGTCACGTCCACGGTCAGCTCGACCTCGTCACCCAGCGCGTAGGTGTCCTTGGCCGGCGTCAGGGAGGGCTTGCCCATCGCGAAGTCGATGGTCTGCCAGACGTAGCGGACATCGGCGCGCCCCGCGCCGGCGACCGGGACGGTGACCGTCTTCCGCCGGGTGGCCGGGTCGATGTCCTGGTCGGTCAGCGGTGCGGCGAGGTGCGCGGCCGGCTCCTTGTCCGCTGCCTCCAGCACGTACTCGCCGGCGGGCAGGTCCCGGAACACGTACCCGCCCTCGCCGAGCACCCCGGGCGGGGGCAGCTCGACCGGGCCGCGGGTGAGGCGCAGCGTCGCCGCCACGGCGAGGTCCCACTCGTCGGGCTGGTGCACGCCGTCCTCGTTCTGGTCCACGAACAGCTTGCCTTCGACGGTGCCGCCGACCAGTCCGAAGTCGACCGTGCCCGGTTTCTTCCTGGCCGGTCCGACCCGGTACAGGTCGGCCTCCACCACCTCGACGTCGAGGTCGACCTTCGGCAGCCCTTCGGCCCGGTAGCGGCCTTGCGCGTCGGTCGGGAACTCACCGAGCACCGCCCGGGACGCGGCGTCCACGATCCGCACGCCACGGCTGTTCCGGTGGGCAGGCTCGCCCGCTTCCCACACGTTGTTCTCGTTGCGGTCGAACCACAGCACGCCTTCGAGCGTGGCGGTGTCCTCCTGCGCTCCCGCAGTGCCCGCCGTCAACGCCGTCATCAGGGCGGCTGTCAGCACAGCCGCCGAACGCAGGTACCTCACGAATATTTCCCCCTGATGTGGAATCTCTCCCTCCTTATCGATCAGGGCAGGTCGCACGTTCCGCGAGTTGGCCCACAGTCGCGACGCGCGGGCCGGAGCCGGTCGTCCTACGGTCGGGACATGAGTTCCAAGGGCGGGGAGAGCACGCTCACCGTGCTGCTGGCGCTGGCGGTGAACCTGGCCATCGCGGTGCTGAAGGCGATCGCGGGCGTGATCACCGGGTCGGCGGCGATGCTCGCGGAGGCGGCGCACTCGGTGGCCGACACGTTCACCGAGGGCCTGCTGCTCACCGCCCTGCGCCGCTCGGAACGACCGGCCGACCGCCGCCACCCGTTCGGGTACGGGAAGGACCGGTACTTCTGGTCGCTGCTGGCGGCCGTGTCGATCTTCGTGTCGGGCGCGGTGTTCGCGTTCTACGAGGGGTTCCGCACGGTCTTCGGCGAGTCGGCGGAACAGACGAACCCGGGCGTCGGGTACGCGGTGCTGGCGATCGCGTTCGCGCTGGAGTCGGTGTCGTGGACGCAGGCCGTGCGCCAGGTGCGGAGGGGAGCGCGGGCCGAGGGGCGTTCGGTGCTCGCGTTCCTGCGGGTGTCCGACGACCCGACGGTGAAGACGGTGTTCATGGAGGACTCGGCGGCGCTGGTGGGCCTGCTGCTGGCGTTCGGCGGGATCGGCCTGCACCACCTGACGGGTTCGGCGGTGTGGGACGGGGTGGCGTCGCTGCTGATCGGCGTGCTGCTGGCGGTGGCGGCGTACGTGCTGGCCGGCACGAACCGGGGCCTGCTCATCGGCAGGCAGGCGGACCCCCACCTGGTCCGGGCGGTGTGGGACCACCTGCGCGGCGTGCCGGAGGTAGAGCAGGTGGTCGACCTGCTGACGATGGCGGTCGGCACGGACCGGGTGCTGTTGTGCGCACGACTGGACTTCGACGACGCCCTGTCGGCGGGTGATCTGGAGCGGGCGTGCGTGCGCATCGACGCCGACCTGCGCGCCCGGTGGCCGGACCTGGACGAGGTGTTCCTCGAACCCGTGCCGAGGACGGACCCGGAACTGCGTTCACGGGTGCTGGCCAGGTACGGCAACGTGCTCTAACGACGCGTGTCCGTGCGGTGGAAGTTGAGGTAGGCCCGCGACGGCGTGGGCCCGCGCTGCCCCTGGTAGCGGGAACCCGCCTGCGCGGAGCCGTACGGGAACTCGGCGGAACTGCTGAGCCGGAACAGGCAGAGCTGCCCGATCTTCATGCCGGGCCAGAGCGTGATCGGGAGGTTGGCGACGTTGGACAGCTCCAACGTGATGTGCCCGGAGAACCCGGGGTCGATGAACCCGGCCGTCGAGTGCGTCAACAGGCCGAGCCGGCCGAGCGACGACTTGCCTTCGAGCCGGCCCGCGAGGTCGTCGGGCAGCGTGACCGTCTCGTAGGTGGAGCCGAGGACGAACTCGCCGGGGTGCAACACGAACGGCTCGTCCTCGTGCGGCTCGACCAGCGAAGTCAGGTCGTCCTGCTGACTCGACGGGTCGATGTGCGTGTACCGGGTGTTGTTGAACACGCGGAAGAACCGGTCGAGGCGGACGTCGATGCTGGACGGCTGCACCATGACGTCGTCGAACGGCTCCAGCACCAGACGGCCGGAGTCGACCTCTTTGCGTAGATCACGGTCGCTCAACAACACGGGCACAGCCTATGTGTATGATCGGACCCGCAGCACGCGGGTGTAGTTCATTGGTAGAACGACAGCTTCCCAAGCTGTAGAGGCGGGTTCGATTCCCGTCACCCGCTCGTGGAGCCGAAGGCCCAGGTCACGTTGACCTGGGCCTTCGCCGTGTCCAGGTCAGGGCACCGTCGTCCTCGCCTTCGGTACCCGGCCCGCTCATCAATCCCAAACCCTCGCGCCCGAAACCCGTCACAGGGCAGAGGCCGGACGAGCGGCGTGGGAGTCGATCGGAGCCGGCCGAGCACAGCCGTGGGATACTTGGGAGCGACGACGAGCCGGAAACGAGGTGACCGCGTGACCGCTGCAACCGATCTCGCCCACCCCCTCGGCCCGTACACCGTTGAAGCATGGCGTGCTGCCGAGCACCCGGATGACGGGTCGCGGCTTGAGTTGATCTGGGGTTACTACCACGTGTCTCCTCCACCTGGCGGTCCCCACCAGTACGCCTTGGGTGCTCTCTACCGCGCCCTCTGGCGTGCGGCGGAGGGGAACGACAGGCTGCACGCGGTGACCGGAGTGGGTGTCGAGATATCCACCGCGATCCGCACCGCGTTGATCCCGGATGTCGCTCTGCTCAACACGCCTCCCACGACAACCAGCTTCCCCGCGTCAGCTCTGGTGCTGGCTGTCGAAGTCTGGTCACCGGGCAATAGCGCGCACGAGCGGGAGACCAAGGTCGCCGGGTACGCCATCGCTGGTGTGCCCTACTTGTGGACGGTGGAGATGCACGCCGTTCGCCGAGCTGCCGCAGTACGCGCCTACGAGCTGGTAGGTGGCAGTTATCGGGACCGCACACCCGCGCCCCCACGTGGCAGTGACAGCCAAACCGTGCTGCCCGGCCCTGTTCCCGTGCCCATCGACCTGGCCGATCTGGTTCCGTAGAGACTGCCTCAACGGATCCGGCGCGGGGGAACGCTCGCACCCCGGCACGCCCTGACGGTGCGGCCCAGGCCGGCAACCACCGACCTGGGTCACAGCCAGGACCCGGTCACTCGGACGGGCTTCGCCAGGCCTCGTTGTAGCGGCGTTCCCGCTCCCGGTCGGTTTCCGAAGACTGCTCCTTGCGGAATGTGCTGGCGGACGCTCGCGGGTAGCCGTACTTGGTCATGCGGTGGTCGGTGCTCTCGATCGCGTACGAGACCGCGAAGTAGACGCCGACCACCAGGCCCAGCGAGCCGCACGCCACGGCCAGCGGCAGCGGGGAGTCCAGGCCCCAGACCAGGCCCAGGGTGATCACGATCGTCAACGGCAGGACCTGGAGCAGGGCGCGCACCATGAACCACGCGAGCCATGAAGGCTTGGTCGCCTGGTGGAAGACCCAGTCCCGGTAGCGCAG
This sequence comes from Actinosynnema sp. CS-041913, assembly GCF_050942485.1. Lineage (NCBI taxonomy): Bacteria > Bacillati > Actinomycetota > Actinomycetes > Pseudonocardiales > Pseudonocardiaceae > Actinosynnema > Actinosynnema sp. CS-041913. Next base: position 9,087,530 of record NZ_CP192037.1, read on the forward strand.
CGGCAGACGCCCACCGACGAGGTACCAGGCGCGCAGCGCGAGCGGTGGCCTGGTCATGAGCGGTCCGTGGCGGTGATGACGCGGGTCAGCGCGGTGTGCAGGTCCTGTAGTTCGGCCAGTGTCATGCCCAGGCGTTCGACTACCGCCGGGGGAATCGCCAGCGCCTGTTCGCGGAGCGCGGCGCCCTTCCCGGTCAGGTCCACGGCCAGCCGGCGTTCGTCGGACGTGGCCCGCGACCGGGTGAGGTAGCCCACCGACTCCAGGCGCTTGAGCAGCGGCGACAGGGTCGCGGGCTCCAGCGCCAGCAGGTGACTCAGCTCCTTCACGGACAGCGGCGCCTCGCCCCACAGGGCCAGCATCACCAGGTATTGCGGGTGGGTCAGGCCCATGGGCTCCAGCAGTGGCCGGTACAGCGCCACCACGTTCCTGGACGCGATGGAGAGCGCGAAGCAGACCTGCCGGTCCAGGGCCAGCGGGTCTTCCTCGAAGGTTTGTGCACTAATCATTTGCACACACACTACTACCGGGACTCCAGCTCCGCCCAGCCCCCGCCGGCCGCCAGCACCGCCCGCACGTCCGCCGCGTGCTCCACGACCCCCGCCAGGTCGCTGTGCAGCAGCGCCGCCCGGTCCGCGTCCACCGCCAGGTGGTCGTCACGCCACAGCTCCACCGGCAGGCTGACCACGAACACCACCGAGTCCACCAGCCTCAGCACCGGCGCGTCACCGGGGAAGCCCGACCTGATCTCGGCGCACGCCGACGTGATCTCGCGCAACCCCGCCACGGCCGACGCGGGCGTGCCGTCCCACGACGCGTCCGGCCACACCCGGGCGCTCAGCGCCAGCCACAGGCGCCAGCCGGCGGCCGACTCGGCCTCGTCCCGCGGCTGCCACGAACCCATGCACTCCACTGTGGGGCCACCAAGCCGGACAGACCGCATGAGACTGCCCACAACGCCCCTACTTCGGCACATACCCAAAGTTTTCTGCGAATCACCGTCATGTTCGGCCGGTTCGCGACTCCCATCACCATGCGAACCGGTGTCAACGCGCGTCTGCCGTCCGCGGCGGGCGCAGGTCGGCTTGTCACGGGGCCGGGAATCGCGCTGGTGGATCCCGTACCGCTGTTCCGCGAAGGCCTCTCGGCCGTCGTCCGGCGGACGCCGGGGCTGCACTGGCTCGGTTCGACCGGCCACCTGCACACGGCCGTCCGCCTGCACGAACGCCTGCGGCCGGACGTGCTGCTGATCGACTCCGTGCTCGATCCGCAGGGCCACCTGGCGACCCTGCTGACCGGCAACGACCCGCAACTCCTGGTGATCTCGCTGGTCCGCGAGCCGCACCGGACCGCGAAGTACGTGCGCGGCGCGCTGGCGGCCGGCGTGCGCGGCATGGTGCCGAGGGCGGGCGAGATCGGCGAGGTGCTCCAGGCCATCGTGCGCGGCCACCAGGAGCGCATGTACCTGGACCCGACGCTCGCGCCGCTGGCGGCCGGCTTCACGCCCACCGCCGAGGCCGGGTCGCGCCGCACGCTGTCCCGCCGCGAGTACGAGGTGCTCCAGTTGATCGCGGACGGCCTGGAGAACCAAGCGGTCGCGAACGAGCTGTACGTGTCGGTGGAGACCGTCCGCACGCATGTGAAGAACATCCTGCGCAAGCTCCGCGCGCGGGACCGGACGCACGCCGTTTCGCTCGCTTACCAGGCCGGACTGCTCAGCGGCAAGTTGAAGTGAGCCGGTTTCGCCGGCCACGATCGGGCACCCGGCCTTGCCGGGGTTACTGACAGGTAATAAACTGGTTGTTACCGGTCAGTAGGGGACAGTCCCGACCTTCATGGAGTGAGACGAGATGGGTCACTACAAGAGCAACGTCCGGGACCTCGAATTCAACCTGTTCGAGGTCTTCAACGTGCAGGACCACCTCGGCACGGGGCCGTTCGAGCAGTCCGACGAGGACACCGCCCGCGGCGTGCTGGCCGAGCTGAACAACCTGGCCGTCGGCCCGCTGGCGGAGTCCTTCGCCGACGCCGACCGCAACCCGCCGGTGTTCGACCCCAAGACGCACTCGGCGACGCTGCCCGAGTCGTTCAAGCGGTCCTACCAGGCCATCTGGGACGGCGAGTGGTACCGCCTGTCCCTGCCCAACGAGCTGGGCGGCTTCGGCATCCCGCCGTCGGTGCAGTGGGCGGCGTCCGAGCTGATCCTGGGCGCCAACCCGGCGATCTACATGTACCTGGCCGGCCCCAACTTCGCGACGGTCGTCTACCGCAACGGCACCGAGCGGCAGAAGAAGTGGGCCGAGCTGATGATCGAGCGCGGCTGGGGCGCCACCATGGTGCTCACCGAGCCCGACGCCGGCTCCGACGTGGGCGCGGGCCGCACCAAGGCCGTGCTCCAGGAGGACGGCTCGTGGCACCTCGACGGCGTGAAGCGCTTCATCACCTCGGGTGACCAGGACCTGACCGAGAACATCATGCACCTCGTGCTGGCCCGTCCCGAGGGCCCCGGCATCGAGGCCAAGCCCGGCACGAAGGGCCTGTCGCTGTTCCTGGTGCCGAAGTTCCACTTCGACCCGGAGACCGGCGAGTCGACCGGCGAGCGCAACGGCGCCTTCGTCACCAACGTCGAGCACAAGATGGGCCTGAAGGTCTCGACGACCTGCGAGCTGACCTTCGGCCAGCACGGCGTGCCCGCGAAGGGCTGGCTGCTGGGCGAGGTGCACAACGGCATCGCGCAGATGTTCCAGGTCATCGAGTACGCCCGGATGATGGTCGGCACCAAGGCCATCGGCACCCTGTCGACCGGCTACCTGAACGCCCTGGCGTACGCCAAGGAGCGCGTGCAGAGCGCCGACCTGACCCGGATGACCGACAAGACCGCGCCCCGCGTGACCATCACGAACCACCCGGACGTGCGGCGTTCGCTGATGCTCCAGAAGGCGTACGCGGAGGGCCTGCGCGCGGTGTACCTCTACACCGCGACGTTCCAGGACCGCATCGCGATCGGTGGCGCCGGCAAGGAGCTGGCGGAGAAGGTCAACGACCTGCTGCTGCCGATCGTGAAGGGCGTCGGCTCGGAGCGGGCGTACGAGCAGCTCGCGCAGTCGCTCCAGACCCTGGGCGGCTCCGGCTTCCTCCAGGAGTACCCGATCGAGCAGTACATCCGGGACTCCAAGATCGACTCCCTGTACGAGGGCACGACCGCGATCCAGTCCCTGGACTTCTTCTTCCGCAAGATCATCCGGGACAAGGGCCAGGCCCTCGGCTTCCTCAACGGCGAGATCCAGGCGTTCCTCGACAACGAGGGCGGCAACGGCCGGCTCAAGGAGGAGCGCGCGCTGCTCAAGCAGGGCCTGGAGGACCTCCAGGGCATGCTCGGCGCGCTGGTCGGCTTCCTGACCAGCGCGCAGGAGGACGTGCGCAACCTGTACAAGGTCGGCCAGAACACCGTCCGGCTGCTGATGACGGCGGGCGACGTGCTGGTGGGCTGGCTGCTGCTGCGCCAGGCGGAGGTGGCGCTGGCCAAGCTCGACGGCCAGGTGTCGGCGCGCGACAAGGCGTTCTACGAGGGCAAGGTGGCGGTCGCGTCGTTCTTCGCGAAGTCCGTGCTGCCGGAGCTGTCGGCGCGCCGCAAGGTCGCCGAGACCACCGACAACTCGCTGATGGACGTGGACGAGGCCGCGTTCTGACCTGACAGTCCTTTTCGAGAGGGCGGCATCCCCGGTCGGGGGTGCCGCCCTCTTCGCGTTGTCCGGGAGTGTCCCGGACGCCTGTCCGCGCTTGTCGGACGCCTGTTCGGACGGCTTGCCTGGCGTCACCGACACGCGATCCCGGAGGTTCCGCGATGCCCCGCCCAGTGCGAGCGAGAACAACGCAGCCCGCCGCCACCCCACCTCGGCCGGCCGAGCGCAAGAAGCCCGAGGTGCCCCGCTGGGTGGCCTTGGCGGCGTTCGCGCTGCTGGTGGTGGCGGCCTTCCTGCTGGGCCATGAGCAGGGTTCCGGGTCGGCCCAGGGCACGGTGCCGGCCACCGAGGCGCCGCAGGACCCTTCGGTGCCCGAGGAGCTGCCGCAGGAGCAGCCCGAGGAACAGCCCGCGCAGGAGACCCCGGTTCCGGAGGAGCCCGCGCAGGAGACACCTGCTCCGGAAGAACCCGCGCAGGAGATCCCGGCCGAGGAAGAGCCCGTGGAGGAGACCCCTGCTCCGGAGGAGCCCGCGGAGGAAATCCCGGCCGCGAAGCAGCCTGCGGAGGACCGGCCGGCCGAGGAGCAGCCCGCCCGTGAACCTGCGCCACAGCTTCCTGTCCGCGCCGAAACCACGACCACGACCGAGGAGCCGATCGCGCTCCCGATGACGGCACCGGAGTTCGAGCCCGAGCTTCAGCCCGAGCTAGAGCCCGAGCTAGAGCCGGAGCTTGAGCCGGCCCGATCACTGGACGGGCCCGTGGTCCGCTCCGAGTTCTCGGAACCTTTCCCGCCAACCGTGATGGCGTCCGAGCTGACCCGACCGTCGGACGACTTCGTGACCATCCCGTCCCGCACCCCGTGCCCGGACGCCCCGGAGACGCACTACGACGCGCCCTCCTCCGCCGACCGGCTGATCATCGCCGGCCGGAGCTGACCCGAACTGGAGATCCCATGCGAACCCTGCTGAAGACCAGGGCCGCCCGCTTCGCCCTCGCCGCCCTCGCCGCGGTGGGCGTGGGGCTGCTCGGCGGCGCCGTCGGCGAACAGCCGGTGCTGGTCGCCGCCGCCGACACGGTCGACAAGTCCACTCGGGACAAGATCGTCGACATCGCCCAGAAGGAGCTGAACGGCAAGCACAACAAGGAGAGCGGCGGCTACAACTGCAACTACTACAGCGACCAGGTGGCACGGGCCAAGTGCCAGGCCTGGTGCGCCGACTTCGCCCGTTACGTCTGGGACAAGGCCGGCGTGAAGACCAGCGGCACGAACTCGCTGGCCGCCAGCTTCCGCGACTACGGCAAGGCCAACAAGACGTGGAAGAACGGCCCCGGCCTGAAGAACGTCAAGCCCGGCGACGTCGTCACCTACCGGCTCAACGACGGCAAGTACCAGAACGACCACGTCGGGATCGTCACCAAGGTCAACAAGAAGAAGGGCACCATCACCGTCATCTCCGGCAACAGCGGGAAGAAGACCGACCGGGTCGACAAGGCCACCGAGATCGACCCCACCAAGACGCAGGTCACCGGGTACGCGTCGCCGGTCGGCAAGAAGGGCACCAAGCCCAAGGGCAATGACAAGAAGCCCGACAAGGCGAAGTCCGATAAGGCGAAGTCCGGCTCGGTCGAACCGAAGAAGCCGGTGAAGTCCGCCGACAAGCCGAAGAAGCCCGTCAAGTCCGCCGAGCCGCAGCAGGAGATCCTGACCGACGGCCTGGTCGAGGCGGTGCCCGCCGGCGTCCCCTACTCCATCGCCGGTCCCGGCGCGTGATCCCCGACCCGAAGCAGGAAGGAACCACCGTGCTCCGCACCGCGCTCAAAACCCGCAACGCGCTCAAAACCCGCAACGCCCTCAAGACCCGCACCGCCCGCCTGGGACTGGCGGTGGCCGCCGTGCTCGGGGTGAGCCTGATCGCCCCGACGTTCGCCCAACCCGGCCCCGCCGTGCAGCTCGTCGCCGCCAAGGCCAAGTCCTGCAAGGACGTCGTGCTCGTCAGCTACGTGCAGCTAGTCAGCCCGGACAAGTCGGTGCAGCCCACCAACGCCGCCTCCGTGCCCTACCGGGTGCGCCCGTGCGCCAACCAGCACCCCGGCTCGTGGGTCGCGTTCACCAGCGCCCCGACCACCACCGCGCCCGGCGACGCGCTGGCGTTCGAGTTGCAGGGCATGGACGTCCGGCTGGAGGGCGTCGGCGCGAACAGCAGGACCGGCTCGTCCGCGCACTACAAGGGCGTGGTGAAGCTGACCCAGAAGGTGGCGAACGTGCCGCTGCTGCCGATCGCCCCGGTGTCCGTGCGGACCATCACGCTGGCCATCAAGTTCACCGTCCACCACCAGAAGTCGGGTGCGAAGGGCAAGAGCAAGAACGTCCGCCTGCCGAACTTCGTCAAGGTCACGTCGACCTGGAGCAGCCACCCGGACCTGGTCCGGTTCGGGTGGCAGAAGAAGGGCTACGTCCAGTAGCGACGCCCTCGACGCCGGCGGTGCCCGTCACCGCCGGCGTCAGACCTTGTGAGCCCGCGCGGCGGCGAAGCAGTAGCCGCCGAAACCGAGGAATCCCAGGGCGATCACGGCGAGCAGGAAGATCCCGTACGGCTGGGCGGCGAGCGTGTGCAGCGCCTTGTCCAAGCCGCCGGACTCCTTCGGGTCGGCGCTGACCGCCGCGAAGCCGACCAGAATCCCGATCAGCGCGTACGAGACGCCCTTGCCGATCCACCCGATGCGGCCGAGCCGTTCCACCCAGACCCGCGTCGCGGACGGCAGGTCGGACATGTCCAGGTCGTCCTCGAAGGACCGCTTGAAACCCTTGCGCGCCACGGCGATCCCGAGCCCGATGACGAACACCGCAACCGCGCCGACCAGGACCTGGCCGAACGGGAGCGCCAGCACGCGCGCCGTCCACGTCTGCGACTGCTCGGTGGAGCTGGACTGGGCGCTGCCGGTCGCGTAGCCGACGGCGGCGACCCCGATCGCGATCGCGGTGACGGCGCGGCCGGCGGAGCCCAGCCGCCGGACGATCCGCTTGCGCCGCGGCGAAACCCAGTTGTAGCCGGAGATCGCCATGGTCACCTGCCACACCGCGAACGCGAACAGGCCCACCGCCACGATCCACAGCAGCACCGGGCCGAACCCGGTCTGGGCGAGGGTCGCCACCGCGCCCTTCTGGTCGGTGCGCTCGCCGCTGTCCCCGAGCACGACCTGGGCGGTGAGCACGGCGAGCAGCACGTGCACCAGCCCGTAGCAGACCATGCCTCCCCGGCCGAGCACTTGCACGGCCGGGTGACGTCTTACCTCATGAACGCTCACGAACGGGTGAATACCCGCTCACTACCAGCCCCAACCGCCGCCGGGGCGTCACCCGGCGGGCGGGGCCTCGCACACGATCTTCGGCGACGGGTCGTAGCGGACGGTCCGCGACTCCGAACGGGTCTGGCCGGTCCGGCGGTCGCGGATCGTGCGGGTGTCGGTGACCGTGAAGCCCTGGGCCCCGGCGCTGTTCACGCACGGCTGGGTGTTCTTCTTGACCTCGTTCGGCTCGGTGAAGTTGGACTTCTCGCTGGTCGAGCCGCTGACGTCGTAGTTCTTCGTCCCCCACAGCACGATCCTGATCGAGGACGGCGTCCAGATGGTCTGGATCGCCACGCCCGTGTCGTCCGGGTTGGTGAACTTGATGTCGATCAGGCTGTTGCCCGCCCCGTCCATGAACACCGTGGCCTCGCGACCCGCCGGGTAGCGGGAGATCCAGTAGCTGTGCTCCTTGTGGCCCGCGTCCTTCATGCCGGCGTGGTAGCCCGCGTTGTACAGCGTGGTCGCGAACTGCGAGATGCCGCCGCCGACCGCGCGGCCGGGCGCGCCGTTCTCGATGATGCCCGCCTCGACGTAGCCCTGCGCCAGGCCGCGCGGACCGGTGTGGCCGTTGAGCGAGAACGTCTCGCCGGGCTTGACGATCGCGCCGTTCACCTTCTCCGCGACCACCCGGATGTTGGTGCCGGAGTCGGCGGCGAAGCCACTGGTGGAGAACTCGCCGATGACTTCCTTGATGCCCATCTTGTTGGCCTGCTCGGTGGTGACCTTGGCGGGCGTGTGCTTGTACTCCGCCTTGATCTCGCGCGGGCCCGCGCTCTTCAGCACGTCCATGAACGGGACCAGGGACTTCTCCCAGTCGATGCCCAGGCCGTCCACCGACTCCTTGACGGTCGGCTTGCCGCCCTCGAAGACGATCTCGGCGTCCTTGCCTTCCTTCTCGGTGTCCTTGAGCTGCGGGCCGGCGGCCTCGACCACCTTGTTGTTGTCGACCTTCGCGGTCAGGCCGCCGTCGTCGGCCGGCTCGAACACCAGGGTCGCGCCGAGCTGCTCGGGCGTGAGCGTGGCGTCCTTGCCCTCGCCCTTGATGACGACGGGCGACGCGGTGGCGGGCTTGGCGACCTCTTCGAGCGCCTTCCGCACGCCTTCCTTCGTGGTCTTCACCGGCGTGGTCGCGACCGGCAGCTCGATGGTGCCGCCGTTCACCCAGTCGGCGAGCAGCTTGTCCGTCGCGCCCGGCACGTCCAGCTTCTGGCCCTGCTTCGGGTCGACCGCGACCGGCGTGCCGCCCTCGAACCGGATGGTGCCCTCGGCCGGGTCGTGGTCGGTCGTGGCGCGCAGCGCCTCCAGCGCGGCGGCGAGCTTCGCGTTGTCGCTGCGGGTGGCGAAGCCGACCTCGCGGGACGTGAAGAACGACGTGACGCGGGTGATCGGCGACAGCGGCTGGTCGCCCGCCCGGTCCAGGGTGGCGGCCCAGTCCAGCTCCAGGCCGGCCCCCTTCGGGTCGAACTCGGTGGTCACGTCGCCCGCCCGGGTCTGCACCGGCTGGGCCAGCCGCGGGCCGATCGTGTCGCGCAGCTTCTGCTCGGCGTCGGCGTGGCTCATGCCGCCCACGTCGACGCCCGCGACCGTCACGCCGCGCGGCACGTTGCCGCCGGAGATCAGCATGTCCGCGCCGTAGAGCACGACCAGCAGGCCGAGCACGCTCGCCGCGACGATGAGGATCTTGCGGCGGTTCCGGCGGCGGTGGTCGCTCTCCTCGGCCTCGGTCTGCTCGTCCACCATCATCGGGCCCAGCACGGTGGCCTCGGGCTCGGCGACCGGGGAGGCGAACACCGTCGTCTGCTCGGACGGGGCCGGGTCGCGCGGGTCGTCCGGCGGGAACGGGCGGGCGGCCTCGAACGCGCGGGTCTCCTCGGCCGGCGGGACGATCGCGCGCGTCTGCTCCGCCGGGGTCGGCGGGGTGAGCTTGTGCGTCACGGCGTCCGGCGTCGGCGGGACGTGGCGCGTGGTGTCCGGGGCCGGCGGAACTTGGCGCGTCGCGTCCGGCATCGGCGGGACGTTGCGGGTGGCCTCGTCGGACAGGATCCGCGTCGCGTCGGACGGGGGCACGTTGCGGACGGTCGGGTCCGCTGTCGGCTCGTCCGGCTCCTCCTGCGGCCAGGCGTCCTCGGCCGGCCACCCGGCCTCCTGGACGGCCGACGCCGGGATCTGCGTCGTGCGCTCCGAAGCGGTGCCCGACGGGCGGACCGGCTCGAACGTCCTGGTCCGCTCAGCGTCGTACTCCGGTCGCTGGTTCTCCGGCACCGCTCCCCCTCTGACCTCTCCGCAATCCTCCGGGCCGCTCACCCGACCACCGCCACGCGTCGATCACCGCTCGGCGGTTCACAGGTAGAGCCCGGTCCCGTGGTCCGACCGCTCGCTGGCGATCGCGTGCACGTCGCGTTCCCGCAGCACCAAGTACGTCGAGCCCTGCACCTCGAACTCGAACTGGTCCTCCGGGTTGAACAGCACGCGGTCACCGACCTTGACGTGCCGCACGCTGGTGCCGACGCCGTGGACGTCGCCCCAAGCCAGGCGCTTGGCCATCTGCGCGGTCGCGGGGATCACGATGCCGCCGCTGCTGCGTCGCTCACCGTCTTCCCCTTTGACCCGAACCATGACGCGGTCGTGCAGCATCTGGACCTCTAGCTTGACATCGGGCACCCGGAGAGTCTACGTGGCGCTCCGCTCACCGTCGTCCAGACCGCCCATCATCAGGGGCAGCCGGTGCGGCCCGGCGGCGTCGACGCGGACCGGCACACCCCAGTCCTGGCGGGTCAGCTTGCACACCGGGTGCTCGACGGCGGGGTCGTCGGTGCAGCTCGCGGCCTGTGCGACGACGTGCAGCACGCCTTCCGCGAAGCCCTCGGCGACGCGCAGCGCGCGGGTGAGGTCGGTGCCCACGCCCGCGCCGTCCGCGAGGAGTCCGGGCGGGGAACTGGTGATCTCCAGCCGCGTCGACGGCCCGTAGCGGTCGTCCAGCTTCGTACCGGCGGGCGGGGTGAACACGACACTCAGCTCCAGGTCACCGGGCGCGATGACGGTCGGCGGGCGGCGGACCCGGTGGGCCTCGCCGAGGACCTTCGTGCCGGGCGCGACGGGCCGTTCGAGCCGGTGCGCGGCGGAGGCGACGACCACCAGCTCGCCGTCGACGTAGAGGACGTCGGAGGGCTCGGGGATGTCCGTGGCGAGCGTCGACACCTCGCCGGTGGCGGGGTCGTAGCGCCGGACCGCGCCGTTGTACGTGTCCGCGACGGCAACCGTGCCGTCGGGCAGGACGGCGACGCCCAGCGGGTGCTGGAGCAGCGCCTGCTCCGCCGCGCCGTCGCGGTGGCCGAAGTCGAACAGGCCCTTGCCGACGGCGGTGCGGACCTCGCCGTGCTCCAGGTAGCGGAGGGCGGAGGTCTCGGAGTCGACCAGCCAGAGCCGGTCGCCGTCGGCGGCGAGGCCCGAGGTCTGGGCGAAGAACGCCTGGTCGAGAGGGCCGTCGCTGAGCCCTTCGACGGTGGTGCCGGCGAACCGTTCGAGGCGGCGTTCGGCGGGCTTGAACAGGCCGAGGGTGTGGTTGCCCGCCAGCGCGACGACGACCCCGCCGGCGGGTGCGTGCCAGGCCACGTCCCAGGGGCTGGTGAGGTGGATCTCGTGCGCCGGACCGTCGGTCGCCCCGTCCCGCCACTGCTCGCCGGTGCCGGCGACCGTGGTGACCTCGCCGGTGTCCAGGTCGAGGCCGCGCAGGAGGTGGTTGACGGTGTCGGCGACGACCACGTGGTAGCCGACCCGCTCGGCGACGTCCGCGGGCAGCAGGGCGAGCCCGGTGGGCTCGGAGAAGGTCGGCTCGACACCGTCCCGCCGCCCGCGCTCGCCCGTGCCGATGCGGCGGAGGACCGTTTCGCCGTCGAGCGCGAGTTCGACCAGGCTGTGGTGGGCGGAGTCGCTGACCAGGAGGGTGTTGCCCGGGGTGACGATGGCCTTGGCCGGGAAGCGCAGCTCGGTGTCGGCGGGGGCGAGCGGCACGTAGGGGCCGTCGCCGCGGTGCAGGGTGCCTTTGGCGGCGTGCTCCTCGACCAGCTCGGAGATGATCTGGCGCAGCGCGTCGACATGGCCTTCACCCGCGGCGACGTGGACGACGTAGCCCTCGGGGTCGACCAGGACCAACGTGGGCCACGCCTTGACGGCGTAGTTCTGCCACGTGGTCAGCTCCGGGTCGTCCAACACGGGGTGATGCACCTCGTACCGCTCGACGGCGGCTTTCAGCGCTTCGGCGTCCGCCTCGTGCACGAACTTCGGGGAGTGGACGCCGATCGTGACGAGGATGTCCGCGAACTCGGCTTCGAGGGGACGGAGTTCGTCCAGCACGTGCAGGCAGTTGATGCAGCAGAAGGTCCAGAAGTCGAGCAGGACGACCTTGCCGCGCAGGTCTTTGAGCTTGATGTCCCGGTCACCGGTGTTGAGCCAGCCGCGTCCTTCGAGTTCGGGGGCGCGGACGCGGGCACGGCGGCGTTGAGCGTTCGTCACGTCGGGAGTCAACGCGAAGCCCAAAGTCTGGTATTTCGCGGTCCAGGATGTGGACGCTCACACGCGCCAAAGCGAGCCGACCAGACCCGGGCCCCGCGCGAGTGGGAGATAGCCCAGCCGGCCGTCCTCCTCACCATGCCCTGGATCTGCGCGCCGGCCGCGTTGCGGTGCAGCTTCCGCTCTCGACCCACGCCCGCCTGGGTCTCGCGCGCTGGTCGGCCAACCCGCCGGTGTCATGCGGATCAGGATCGGCGACCACCGGGTCATCTACCAGGTCGAGGACGCCAAGGTAATGGTGACGGTCGTGCGGGTGGCGCATCGCCGCGAGGTCTACCGCAAGCTTTGACCACGATTTGAAGTGGAAGAACACTGCTGCCGCCGGCGAGCCCGGACGAGCTGGCGCCCTGGATCTTCGAACGGTGGGCGGTCATCGCACGGAGCGGGGGCCCAGGACGTCGGCGCCAAGCTCGGTCACGCGGCGGCGGAGGTCTCGGTCTGCGGTGATCACCACGCACCGTCGTCCGGCGGCTTCGGTGCGTACCACTTCCACGATGGCGTCGTCGCCGGACGTAGTGGCGGAGACCACACGGACGCCTGTGACGGACTGCACGTGGCGGGCTTTGCCTTCGACCACCAAGACGACGTCGAGCGGGCCCAGGGCGACGGCGGGTAGGCCGTGCTCACCCACCTCTACCAGCGAGTTTCGCAGTTTTACGGCCGCGCCTTCCCGGTCGCGCCACCACCCGTCGGGCACGGATCCGATGACATTTGCGGCGTCAACCACCAGGAGTGGACGGCTCATCGCGCCATGCTCTCAGCAAACCCTCAAAAAACTGTCGTACCCCGATGGCACCATGGATGGTGTCCATGGGGGACAAGACACATTCAGGGGGATAGTGATGATCAGGCATGCCCGCAGACAGGACGAGGACACCTGGACCGGCTCGGCCACGTCCAAGTAGCAGTTCGACGTAGTTCGAACACGTCCTAAGCGGTCGGGGGAGATATGGGAAACCCCGCGGTGCTGCCAGGTCGGGGGTCCGACAGCATCGCGGGGTCACCATGAACATCGAGACACGATCGTGAACTGTTACATCCACTACCGGGTGTGACACAAGTCACGTTTCGACGTCCTCAACATAGCCGAAGACCCTGTCGCGCGGGAGGTGCGACAGGGTCTTCGACATTTCCCCCTTTGCCGACCGCGCTGGACGACGGGGCGCACACCCGGTGTCGATCGGGTGGTCGTCGCGCGCGGAGGGCTTTCAGCGGAGGGTGGTCACCTGGGCCTGGGCGATCGCCATCAGCTCGTGGCGCATCGCCGGGGTGGACGCCGAGTCGATCGCGCGGGCGACAGCCTTGCGGTTGCGAGCCTCGACACGACGAGCGCGGAGCTTCGCAGTGAAGTTCATCGGGGTTTCATCCCTCTCAAAGGTGTTCCTCGGTGGTGTGCCTCAAGTATGCACCCTTGACGCGGCGAACGCACCCGATTGTCCGGTGAGTTGGCGCACAGGCCGATGAATCTCCGGCAGCCACCTGAACAGCCCCTACGATTCGCCTGACAGACACCTACCTGAACCGGACAGCCCGAGGACGACTCCCTAGCGTGAGCGCTAGAGAGCCGCAGGCAACCGGAGATCAGTCCTCGCGCCCCAGCAGGAACCGGCCGAAGTGCGGCACGGTGAACGCGATCTGACCGCGTTCCGCGCTGTAGACCAGGCCTTTCTTGATGAGGCTGTCCCGCGCGGGCGACAGCGACGACGGCTTGCGGCCGAGGTGGTCGGCCACCTGCGCGGTGTTCACGCCCGCGTCCTTGCCGTCGGTCAGCTCCGCCATCGCCCGCAGGTACTCCCGCTCGGCCGGCGTCGCCCGCTCGTACCGCGACCCGAAGAACCCGACCGCGAGTTCCGCGTCCGCCTCCGGCGCGGCCACCGCCACGTCCAGCGCGCTGATCGGGTCGGCGGGCGCGGCGTCCCACGCGGCCTTGCCGTAGGCCTGGATGAAGTACGGGTAGCCGCCGGAGGCGTCGAACAGGGCGTCCAGCGCCTCGTCCTGGATGCCCGCCTCCTCCCGTTCGACGGGCGCGAGCACGGCCCGGTCGGCGTCCTCGCGGGCGAGGCGGTCGATCCGGACGTAGCGGAACAGCCGTTCCGAGTACGACTTCGACGCCGACAGCACGGTCGGCAGGTGCGGCAGCCCCGCGCCGACCACGACCAGCGGCGCGCCGGACTGCGACAGCTCGTGGCAGGCCGCGCACAGCGCCGAGATGTCGTCCGGCGGCACGTCCTGCATCTCGTCGATGAGCAGCGCGACCCCGGTGCCCACGTCCTGCGCCAGCTCCGCGACCTCGGTGAACAGCTCCACCAGGTCGATCTCGATGTCCCCGGAGTCGGCCCGGCCCTGCGCGGCGGGCACGTCGATGCCCGGCTGCCACCGGTCGCGCAGCTTCGCGTCCTCGGGGTTGGCGCGCAGCGCGAACGCCTTCAGCACGCCGAGCACGGCCTCCACCCGGTCGGGCGCGCGGTGCCGCACGGCCAGGTCGCGGATCGCCCGGTGCAGGGCGGCGGACAGCGGGCGGCGGAGACCGGCCTCGGGCCGCGCCTCGATCTTGCCCGCGCCCCACCCCCGCTTCACCGCCATCGACCGCAACTCGCCGAGCAGCACGGTCTTGCCGACGCCGCGCAGCCCGGTGAGCACGAGGCTCCGCTCCGGCCGGCCGCGCGCCACCCGTTCGAGCACGACTTCGAAGGCGCCGAGCTCCTTGTCCCGCCCCGCCAGCTCGGGCGGTCGCTGCCCCGCGCCGGGGGCGAACGGGTTGCGGACCGGGTCCATCCTCGGACGGTATCGAGCTGTCTACGGCCGATCCAATACTCGGCGCGTGTCGGCGTGTATTCGTTTATCTAGTGCTTCTGCTAGATGGTCATATCGTTGCGGATGATCCGGTAGGCGGGTTGGCTGGACGGCGTGGCTGAAGTCGTGACCAAGGGGACCGGCAAGGTCGAGCGCACCGCCGACCGGGCCGAGGTGCAGGTGAACTTCGAGACCGTCGGCGCGACCCGCAACGAGGCGGTCGACCAGCTCACCGGGCGCGTGGCGTCCGTCGAGCCGGCGCTGGAACGGCCGGGCGTGGAAGTGCGGTCGCGGCAGCTCGCCGTGCACGACAACTGGGACGGCCGCCGCCGGGCAGGCAGCCGCGCGTCCCAGCAGTACGTGCTGCGGGTGCGTGACCTGACCAAGCTGGACGACCTGCTGTCCGCCCTGGTGGCCGCCGAGCCGACGTGGCTGAACGGCCCGCAGTGGCAACTCGCCGCCGACGCCGATGCGGTCCGCGAGGCACAGCGGGAGGCCGTCCTCGACGCGCGCCGCCGTGCCGAGGGCTACGCGGAAGCCTTGGGCGCACGCCTGGGCACGCTGCAACGGCTCTCCGACGGGGACGGCGAGATGTGGGCCGCCGAGTCCGTCATCGGCAGCCCGATGGCGGCCTACGGCGGCTCGGTCGGCGCCCCGCCGCAGATGGACCAGCTCAACCTGCAGGCGCAGCAGATCGTGGTGACGGTCCACTGCACCGCCACCTGGACGCTGCTGGACTAGCTATTCCCACACGGTGACGTGGCCGGTGATCCTGTTGTTCTCACCGAAGCCGAGGATTTCGATCCGAAAGATCCGACCACCGGGCGTCCTACCGCACACCCGGCTGCCGACGATCAAACTGTCGGCGTCTTTCCGCGCGTGGTCGAAAAGGTAGCCGGCACAATCGGCCCGGCCCGGCAGGGCGTCGTCCAGCCACTGCACGAGTTGGTAGTCCGGGTCGCCGTGCAGGACGTCCCGGTGCGTCGGCCAGACGTTCATCCCCTCGATATCGCGCGGCTGCGCCAAGTCGAGGTGGTAGCTGCCGAAGGTGAGCGAACCGCGGTACCGGACGGCCTCACCGCCCGGATCGGCCGGCGGAGGAGCGACCGCGACGGTGGTCGCGCCGTCGGCGACCGTGCCCAGGGGCGCCTCGACTACCGCGGACGGGGTGATTGCGCTGGTAGCCGGACGAACGGGCGCGCTGACACGTCCGGTTCCGGGGACGGCGTGGGACGACTCCGGCTCGGGCGGCGCTGCGACCGGATCGGCCGAGGCCGAGGGAGTCGTCGCCGAAGCGGTCGTCGCCGAGGCCGGTGCGGCCTGCCCGGAGGCCTCGTCGTCAACGAGGTAGTGCATCGCGACCGGGATCAGCGCAGTGCACACGGTCGCGATCGCGATCACCCTGTTCGTCCCGTTGCGGAACCACCGCGCCTTTTTGCGACGCGGCTCGGTAACCGAATCCGGCTCACGATCCGGGTCGTCCGACGCACTGTCCGTATCCGGCAAATCACTACTCGCCACGCATGCTCCTCCGGTGTCGGGACATCACCGGAGGAGCGTATGCGGACATTGGAGACGACAATGCCGCGGGCCTATTATTCGAAATCACCCAGGAATTGGTTGGACCATTACCGCTCCACGATCGCCGTCACGCCCTGCCCGCCGGCCGCGCAGATCGAGATCAGGCCCCGCCCCGAGCCCTTCTCCGCCAGCAGCTTCGCCAGAGTCGCCACGATCCGCGCACCGGTAGCCGCGAACGGGTGCCCCGCCGCCAGTGACGAGCCGTTGACGTTCAGCCTCGACCGGTCGATCGACCCCAGCGGCGCGTCCAGACCCAGTCGCCCCTTGCAGAAGTCCGCGTCCTCCCACGCCTTCAGCGTCGCCAGGACCTGCGACGCGAACGCCTCGTGGATCTCGTAGAAGTCGAAGTCCGGCAAGGAAACCCCGGCCCGCGCCAGCATCCGGGGCACCGCGTACGCCGGGGCCATCAGCAGACCCTCGCCGCCGTGCACGTAGTCGACCGCCGCCGTCTCGGTGAACGTCAGGTACGCCAGCACCGGCAGGTTGCGGGACGCCGCCCACTCCTCGCTCGCCAGCAGCACCACGGACGCACCGTCGCTCAACGGGGTCGAGTTGCCCGCCGTCATGGTCGCGTCCTCGCCGCGGCCGAACACCGGCTTCAGCTTGGCCAACTTCTCCACCGACGAGTCCGGCCGCAGGTTCTGGTCGCGGGTCAAACCCTGGAACGGCGTCACCAGGTCGTCGAAGAAGCCCCGGTCGTAGGCGGCGGCGAGGTTGCGGTGGCTGGCGGCGGCCAGCGCGTCCTGGTCTTCGCGCGCGATGCCCCACTCGCGGGCGGTGATGGCGGCGTGCTCGCCCATCGACAGGCCGGTGCGCGGTTCGCCGTTGCGCGGGATGTCCGGCACCACGTGCTTCGGGCGCAGCTTGGCCGCCGCCTTGAGCTTCGCGCCGGTGGTGCGGGCGCGGTTGATCTCCAGGAGCACGCCGCGCAGGTCCTCGTTCACGCCGATCGGCGCGTCGCTGGTGGTGTCGACGCCGCCCGCGATGCCGGACTCGATGTGCCCCAGCGCGATCTTGTCGGCCACCGCGATCACGGCCTGCAGGCCCGTGCCGCACGCCTGCTGGAGGTCGTAGCCGGGGGTCTCGGCGGACAGCGCGCTGCCGAGTACGGATTCCCGAACCAGGTTGAAGTCGCGGCTGTGCTTGAGCACCGCGCCGGCGACCACCTCGCCGAGCCGTTCGCCCTGCAACGCGAACCGGCTCACCAGGCCGTCCAGCGCGGCGGTGAACATGTCCTGGTTCGACGCCGTGGCGTAGGGGCCGTTCGAGCGGGCGAACGGGATTCGGTTGCCGCCCAGGATGGCAACCCTCCGGATGTCGGCCATGTCGTCCTCCGGGTACGGGAGTGTGTTGCCCATACTACCTACTCGTCAGTAGACTTACTACTGAGTAGGGAGTGTGATGTGCGCATGGATCGCTACCAGTCGTTCGCCAGGTCCGGCCTCGGCCGGTTCGTCGTCGGCAAGCTCGGTCTGCCCGACCCGTACCCGCTGCGCCGGCACTCGCCTGCCCGACCGCCGCTCGACGGCCCGGTGCTGCTCGGCGGCGGCGGACGGCTGGTCGAGCCGGTCCGGGCCGTGCTCAAGTCCATCGGACTGGACGTCGCCGCAGGTCAGGCCACCGACGACCGGTACGGCGCGCTGGTGTTCGACGCGACCGGCATCGACCGCACCGAACGGCTGCGCGAGCTGTACGAGTTCTTCCACCCGGTGATCCGCTCGCTCGGACCGTGCGGCCGGGTGGTCGTGCTGGGCACGCCGCCCGCGTCCGCCGCGTCCCGGGTCGCGCAGCGTGCGCTGGAAGGCTTCACCCGCAGTGTGGGCAAGGAACTCAAGCGCGGCGGCACGGCGCAGCTCGTGTACGTGGCCGAGGGCGCCGAGGGCAACGTCGAGTCCACCCTGCGCTTCCTGCTCTCCGGGCGGTCCGCGTACGTGTCCGGCCAGGTCGTCGACATCGACGCCGGCCCGGTCGAAACGCCCGACGACTGGTCGCAGCCGCTCGCCGGCAAGGTCGCCCTGGTCACCGGCGCGGCGCGCGGCATCGGGGCGGCGATCGCCGGCGTGCTCGGCCGCGACGGCGCGCACGTCGTCTGCCTGGACATGCCCGGCCAGGGCGACGCGCTGTCCGCCGTGGCGAACCGGGTGAACGGCTCGACCGTGCAGCTCGACCTCACGTCGGCCGACGCGCCCGCCAGGGTCGTCGAACACCTCACCCAGCGGCACGGCGGCGTGGACGTCGTCGTGCACAACGCGGGCATCACCCGCGACCGGACGCTCGGGCGGATGGACGAGGGCCGGTGGGACGCGGTGGTCGCGGTCAACCTGGCCAGTCAGGAACGGGTCAACCAGGTGCTGTTCGACGCGGGCGCGCTGCGGCCGAACGGGCGGATCATCGGCGTGTCGTCCATCGCGGGCATCGCGGGCAACGTCGGCCAGACCAACTACGCGACCACCAAGGCGGGTGTGATCGGCCTGGTGGACTCGCTGTCCGCGCTGGTCGACGGCACCGGTACGACGGTCAACGCGGTCGCGCCCGGCTTCATCGAGACCAAGATGACCGCCGCCGTGCCGCTGGTCATCCGTGAGGCGGGACGGCGGATGAACAGCCTGTCCCAGGGCGGCCTGCCGGTGGACGTCGCGGAGACCATCGCGTGGTTCGCGCACCCGGCGTCGGCCGGCGTCAACGGCAACGTCGTCCGCGTGTGCGGGCAGAGCCTGCTGGGGGCGTGATGGCGAACCTGACCTGGCTGTACGCGAAGGCCGCGCTGACCGGGTTCACCCGGCGCGGGTCGTCGCTGCCGCCCGACGTGCGCACGGCGCGGGTCTCCGTCGACCGCGAGCACTTGGCCGCGTACGACCGCGTGTGCGGGTTCGGGGTGCGTGAGGAGCTGCCCGTCACCTACCCGCACGTCCTGGCGTTCCCGTTGCAGATCGAGCTGATGACCGGGCGCGGCTTCCCGTTCCCGCTGCCGGGTCTCGTGCACGTGGCGAACCGGATCACGCAGCACCGGCCGTTGCTCGCGGCGGAACCGCTGGACCTGCGCGTGCACGTGGAGAACCTGCGTCCGCACGAGCGCGGGCGGCAGTTCGACGTGGTGTCCACGGCTTCGGTGGACGGCGAGCAGGTGTGGGTGGATGTGTCGACTTATCTCCGCCGGGGCGGGGGTTCCGGCGGCACGGAACCGGGCGACCGCCCCGAACCGCCGCGCCCGACCGGCGTCTGGGAGGTCGGCGGGGACATCGGACGGCGGTACGCGGAGGTCTCCGGCGACCGCAACCCGATCCACCTGCACGCGCTGACCGCGCGGGCGTTCGGCTTCCGCCGGGCGATCGCGCACGGCATGTGGTCGAAGGCGCGGTGCGTGGCGGCGTTCGAGGGCCGGCTGCCCGCCGCCTGCACGGTGGACGTGCGGTTCAAGGCCCCGGTCCTGCTGCCCGCGGAGGTGGACTTCTCGGCGTCGCCCACGGGCGCCGGGTGGCGGTTCGCGCTGTGGTCCGAGCGCCCCCACCTGGAGGGCACGATCACCGGCTAGTCGCCGCCCGAGCCGGATTCCGCCGCCCGCCGCGACGGCGGGTGCCAGACGTTGCCCGCCACCAGGTCGCCGAACCCCATCCACACCAGGTTCATCAGGCGTGCCGCGACCACGCCGGCGGGCTCCTCCGGGTTGTCCAGCCACCAGTCGGCCAGCGACTCGCCCGCGCCGACCAGCGCGGCGGCCAGGGACTCGGCCTCCTTGTCGCCCGCGCGAGGCACGTTGGGGAAGTCCGACGAGTGCACCAGCAGCGCCGCCACCAGGCTGATCGCCCGGCCGCGCAGGTCGGCCAGCTCCTCGGCGAACGGGCCGCCCTGGGACGACGCCTGGCGGTGCAGGACCTGCCAGCTCGCCCGGTTGCCACTGACGAAGCCGAAGAACGCCCGCAGGCCGCTCCACAACTGCACGTCCGGCGGCTGGTCGGGCTCGACGCCGGTCGCGATGGCCTCCATCATCCGGGTGGCCTCCCGCCGGATGCAGGTGGCGAACAGCTCCTCCTTCGACCCGAGGTACGCGTACAGCATGGGTTTGGAGATGCCCGCGACCTCGGAGATCTCGTCCATCGACGCGGCGTGGAAACCCAGCCGCGAGAAGACGTCCACCGCCGCGTCCAGGATCTGCCGTTCACGCACCGCGCGGGGCAGTCTCTTGGCTCGGCCGGCACGGACCGGTTGCTCTGCGTGCATCGCACCCCCTGAAGGCTGGGACAAGATTATCGGACCCCCTTGTCGCTCTACCTACTCGTCAGTAGTCTTACCAACGAGTAGGTAGCGGAGGTGCCACCATGACCATCGACCTCACCACCGAGGCGATCGCGAAGCTCAGCCCCCGGGAGCTGATCTCAACGCTCAAGCAGGTCGATCCCGCCGATCCCGCGCTGAAGGATGTCGACATCGACGTCATCGCGCGCGGCATCGACCCGAAGAAGCTCGGCAAGGACGAGTTCGCCGACCTGCTCGGCACGCTGGGCGACCTCGCCGACGCGGGCGCGGACCTCGACCTGGCCAAGATGGACGCGCAGAACTTCGCCCGGATCATCTCGCGCGCGTCGAAGGACCAGGTCGACGCCGTCACCGGCCGCGCCGGCCTGCGCGAGCGGGTGCTGGACGAGGTGTTCCGGCGCATGGAGGTCCACTTCCGCAGCGACCGCGCCGGCGCCACCCGCGCCGTCGTGCACTTCCGGCTGTCCGGCGGCTTCGGCGACGGCGGCCACGACGTGTACGAGGCGGTCATCGAGGACGCGGCGTGCACGATCAACAAGGGCGCCACCCGCGAGTCCCGGGCGACCGTCACGCTCGGCCCGGTCGAGTTCCTCAAGCTGGCCACCGGCAACGCGTCCGCCCCCGTGCTGTTCATGACCGGCAAGCTGAAGGTCAAGGGGGACCTCGGCTTCGCGGCGGGGTTCATGAGCCTGTTCGACATCCCGAAGGCGTGAGGATCACATGGGCGGCTTTTCGCTGGAGCTGAACGAGGACCAGGAAGACCTGCGGGAGTGGGTGCACGGCTTCGCGAAGGAGGTGATCCGCCCCGCCGCGGCCGAGTGGGACGAGCGCGAGGAGACCCCGTGGCCGGTCATCCAGGAGGCCGCGAAGATCGGCGTGTACGGCTTCGAGTCGCTGGCCACCTGGTTCGCCGACCCGATCGGGCTGTCCCTGCCGATCGCCACCGAGGAGCTGTTCTGGGGTGACGCGGGCATCGCGCTGGCCCTGATGGGCACCGGACTGGCGGCGGCGGGCATCTTCGCGTCCGGCGAGCCCGAGCAACTGGCCGAGTGGGTGCCGGAGTGCTTCGGCACCGAGGACGAGCCGAAGCTGGCGGCGTTCTGCGCCTCCGAGCCGCAGGCGGGCTCCGACGTGGCCGGCTACCGCACCCGCGCGGTCTACGACGAGGCGACCGACGAGTGGGTGATCAACGGCCAGAAGGCGTGGGCCACCAACGGCGGCATCGCGAACGTGCACGTCGTCACCGCCGTGGTGGACCCGGCGCTCGGCTCGCGCGGCCAGGCGGGCTTCATCGTGCCACCGGGGACGCCGGGCCTGTCGTCGCCGGGGAAGATCAGGAAGCACGGCATGAGGGCGTCCCACACGGCCGACGTGTTCCTGGACGACGTGCGCGTGCCGGGGCGCTGCCTGCTGGGCGGCAAGGAGAAGCTGGACCACCGGCTCGCGCGGGCGCGGGAGGGCCAGAAGGCCGGCGGGCAGGCGGCGATGGCGACCTTCGAGACCACGCGGCCGACCGTGGGCGCGATGGCGGTGGGCGTGGCGCGGGCGGCCTACGAGTACGCGCTGGAGTACGCGAAGGACCGCACGGCGTTCGGCCGGAAGATCATCGAGAACCAGTCCATCGCGTTCGACCTGGCGAACATGAAGATGGAGATCGACGCTTCTCGGCTGCTCGTGTGGCGGGCGGCTTGGATGGGGCGCAACAACGTGCCGTTCACGGCTGGTGAGGGGTCCATGTCCAAGCTCAAGGCCGGGGAGGTGTCGGTGTGGGCCACTGAGCGTGCGATCCACATCCTCGGTGGGGCCGGGTACACGCGGGAGCACCCGGTGGAGCGGATGCATCGGGACGCGAAGATCTTCACCATCTTCGAGGGGACGTCGGAGATCCAGCGACTGGTGGTGGCGCGGGCCATTTCGGGGCTGCACATCCGCTGATTGATCTTCCCAGGCCGTCATCAGGCCGTCTGGGACGCGGACGGGTCTTCAGGACGCGGAAGACCCGTCCGATTGCGTCTAACTGTGCCAACTCGATCATGTATGGGTAGCTCCGGGAACCGCGGCAGCGACTTACCTCTTAACCTTGCCGACTGAGGCGCCATGGCCAACCTGACCGCACCGACAGTCCGTGCCAACAGTTCATGAGTTTATTCAGAATCTGCTTGCGACAATCCAAATGGTTCGCCGCTTTTTTATGACTGAAGCCAATCCATATCATGGCGCGTAATTGAACCGCAGTACTATAGGCGCAGTCTAGAGTTGGCACTAATTTACCGAGTAAAACACCAGACGGTAGATAATCGACAACCAAGCAAGCTCAACTTGGTTACGACGAACTAAACCGACGAACACCTTGAAAAGGTCCTGCATGATGCTTTCTCGAAACTGACTAGTGCTGCATCTCCGAACGTTGACCCGGTAATCGGCGTGAGGACCTGACGGATCGGACTGGTTTCGTAGATCGTGTGCGGGAGGTGGTTGTGGCTCGTCGTCCGGAGGTGTTCGTCCGGCCGGAATCGTCACAACGATGTCCACATTGCTTAAATCATGGACGGCATAACCGTGGTGCTAGTGCTATGCAGCATGAGCCTGAGAGCGAGTCCGAGTTCCCCGCTTTCTAGCGGGAAGGCTGGAAATTATCGTTTCACCGATACGTTGCGCCAGAAGCGGAGGAACCGCGTTGCCTACCTGGCGCCCTTTCGACGTCAGAGTTCCATGAAACTTGAAGTCGCGCGGAAAAGTCTGCAGGCAAGCCGCTTCTCGCAGACTAATTGCCCGCGGTTGGTCAGGGTGGCCATAACGTCCGTTAGAGTAGCTCAAACATCTGGTTGTCATGGCAGAAGCGGGCCGGTCCCATGCCAGACGCCCATACACGTCCGAGTGTCCTGAATGGCCGCGGTGACAGTCAAGGAGTAGGTCTTCGCCCCACGTTTCACGGCCCTTGCCTTCAGCGGTGGCAAGAATACGCTTAAGGTTGAGCGGAGAAAGCGACATAGCGGCATGATCAGGGTCATTAGGGTCCGTTTCTCCGGCTTCAAGATACGGAAGACCGCTTGCCCAATCGCGAAAAGTCGCGGCTTTTTTACCGTTACCCGAGCCGTGCGTTGACTGCGGAATAAGTGCCATTGTTCCTCTTGCCGCGACCAAGACTAGGCGCTTCCTCATTTGCGGAACTCCATAGTCAAGCGCGGAAAGCACCTTGCATGCAACGTCATATCCGTGGTCTTCGAGAGCCTGGACAAAACTGTTAAACGGGCCGGTCTCGCCAACCTTCTGCAGACCAGGCACATTCTCGACCACGACGAAGTCAGGACTCAACGCAAGGATGAACCTTTGGAACTCAGAGAGGAGAAACCGCCGAGGATCATCTTGAGAAATGGATCTATTCTGGGCGGAAAACGGCTGACACGGAGCGCAGCCCGAAAACAGGATTGACGTCCGCTTCGGTAGAGTCTTCTTAATCTCTTGAACCGTAAGCGTCCTGATGTCGCGCTCGAAGAAGTGCGCTTCAGGGAAGTTGGCGCGATACGTAGAAGCAGCATCAGGGTCATTATCAATACCCGCTACTATGGACATGCCAGCTTCACGGAAGCCGAGGCTGGTGCCTCCACAGCCCGAAAAGAAGTCCACCACTGCAACCGTCACGCTGGCCTCGTCCGTTCAGTCCCGCTCCAAGAAAGTCTGCACTTGCGTGCGGATGGACTCTAACACACTATCTGAATCGTCAATAGAGGCGAGTGCTCGTTCCTGCTCCGACAGGATCTCACCTGCGTTAACTTCCTCCCATTCAGCCCTTCCGAGCTGTTGGGTCGTTCGCTGGACCCACACGCCCTTAGGGTCATCGGTCGGGTTTCGCCCTTCCATCTGCAAGAGCAGCGCATCTGGGTTCAGACCTGGAAGGTACCCAACGTGTTCGGGAAGCCAGGACAAGACCTTGCGGAGTTGAATGGGTCGATCGCCGCTCGCCGCTTGATTGCCTTGGCCGTTGAGCGCAAGAACTGGTTTGCCGCCGAGCTGCTTCTGCACGAAGTCTTCCAAATCGGCATCCGCAACCGTACTTGATAGAGGTACTGGCTCGCCTGGATATTGATCTCCATCCAGCAGTACCAGAGAGCGCTTATCCTCGGCGATCGCGAGAGCAGGGATGAACCGTACCCTAATATTCGCCGCGCCTCCAGGAATCGGCCGTACCTCGAACCGGAAATTGACTCCAGGACCAAGTGGTCGAGTCGCACGCTTTACGAGGGCAGCGGCAAGTCGGTCTTCGACGTAGATCACCTTGTCGCACGTGATCTCAACCCCAAGCCGAAAGAACGCTTCAGAAGCGTACGACGTTTGCGCGACCAGTTCAACTTTGCCGTCCGCCGTGGACGGTTGCAGAACTTTTATTGCGTTCGAAGGAAGATTCTTGATTATTTCCGGAGCGTGCGTAGATATGACCACTTGATGATTACGCTTTTTTACCTGATCCACCAGGAACTCCATCAAATTGCGCTGGGCGCCAGGATGAAGTGAAACTTCCGGCTCATCCAAAAGTATAAGTGAGCGCTTCGGCGCTTCTGTGACCTTCTTGACGAGGATGGCTGCCGCGAATTCGCCGCTGCCCGCGAAGGCTTCCGAATACCTTAGATCGTGAGACCGGAGAATTACGGTGGATCCCGCGACATCCAGATAGTTGTGCGCCATGATGCGCACTGAGCTGTAATCTCGGCCGATGATTCGAGAGAGCCAGAGACGCTGTTCTTCCGTTGCGTCCTTCGCGGCCTCTACGACCCTATCCGAGCTATACAGCTTGTGCTTGTCGCGACCGGTATTTAGAGATTCCGCCATGTGACCTGCACGACGACGGATGAATGCCTTTTTCTCGGCCGGTGTAGCGAGTCCTTTCTTGTAGGGAACGTGGAAGAAGAATTTGTCGTATGCCGAAAGTTCCGATCTAAAGTCTAGGTATGTAACGTGTTTCTGAATAGCTTTCCATCGAGTCTTGGTTCGCTCAGGGGGAGGTTCCACTCCTGGCTCCAGCTCGGGCATGCGCTTCATGCCGTCACCGAGGAGGGGGCGCGACGGTTCAAAGTAGTCTGGGTTCTCTTCACGCACGATGCGCGTTTTGATGACCTCGACAATTTCACCAATGCTCTGCGCCAGATAGCCGTGAATGAACCTGTGCCTATCGACGTTGTCGATTGTGTCCAACGATGTCGAGAACCAGTAGTTTCCGACATTGTAGTAGTCGGGACAACCTTGCAGAGCCCGAAGGATCGCAGTCTTATTTGTGCCGTTGGGTCCGACAAGGGCAGTTATCGGATGGGTGAACTCGATCTGCGTACCTTCACGAATATTGCGGAAGTGCGGAAAGCGAATGTGACGAATAAAAGGCTCGAACTTTTGTGCCACCATCATTCTGGCCAGCTTCTGGTGCTCTTCGTCCACGCTACTCTCCTGCCGATCCGCCATAGGCTCATGACTGTGAAGTGATGCTAGAGGATCAGACGTCGATACGCGACGGTCGGAACATGAGCGGCGTGTTGTCGATCATCGGTGGAGGGTTGTAACATAAACCCGTCGGCGTACGATTTGTATCGATCCCTCATCGATGTCTCGAGTTAAGTTCGCAGGTGACCAGCTCTTTGTCTCGCGCTGCAGGGCTTGGCTCTATGAGATCAAGTCGCGATACGGGGCAACGATGTTGCCACCGACTCCTGCATCACGGCGCGCCGGGCTCCAGCCCGTCGGGCGTGCGCGAAGGTCGGTGCACTTGATCGGGTGGCGGAGCGCAAGCGACGACGGCCGACAGGACGACGAGCTCCAAGCGGCACCGGTTGGGACGATCGCGCGGTCCTGCGGCTTGGACGGCCGGGCACGGCGATCGACGCCCACCGACGCTCCGCGGCAGCGGCTAACGCGAGTGTGCAGGCATAGCGGAGGGCATCACCTTGGCACGTGAGTCGTTGCGGTTGGCACCGGTGTCCGCTTGGTGCAGTGATCAACTTTCAGATCGTCTACAAGCCGTGAGAGGTCGAGCGGGGTTGGTCAACGACTGTGAACGTTCACTGGGTATGCCTAGGTCAGATAGCCATTCCAGGCGATATGGACAGATCAGGGCTACTCCGGCGCAAGATCTTCACCGTTCTCGCGGGACTTCGGAGATCCAGCGACTGGTGGTAGCGCAGGCCATTTCGGGTCTCTAGATAAGGTAAGGCCGACCGTGTGCGAGTCGGCAGGGGTGGGGTCCTTCGGGATGCGGAGGACCCCACCCGTGCTCAACTCTCCTTGCTGATCAGTTCCCGCAGGTCCACCTTCACGTACATCCGCCGGTAGCCGGTGATGAGCACGCCCTCGTTGCGCAGTTCCGCCAGGACTTTGGCCACCGCGTGCACCGAGGCGCCGACGGCGGAGGCCAGGTCGATGTGGCTGAGGCCCACATCGAGTTCGATTCCCCACGGGCTCGGCCGGCCGAACACGGCCTGCATTCGGGACAGGAAGGCGATCACCCGTCCGCGCACCGAGTAGTTGGCGAAGGCGAGCGCCGCTTCCCGGAGGGCTACTTGTGCGGCCATTGTCTCGGTCAGTGCTTTGTGCACGCCGGGATGACGTTCCGCAAAATTGCGGAACTTTGTCTGGTTGATCACCAGACAATCGGTGCGTATTCCGGCCACGTGCGAGGTGTGGCTCTGCCTGCGCAGCAATGCCGCCTCGACGCTGAGCAGGTCGCCGGGGCCTGCGACGTTCACCAGCACCGGTGAGCCTTCCGGTTGGGCGAGGCGGAACACCTTGACCACGCCGTCCAGCACCACCCGCACCGGGGGCGTCGCCTCGCCCTGGGTGCTCAGTCGCGCGCCCGGCGGGTAGGTGATCTGGTGGCCGACCACGAACAACGCGTCGACCGCCGGTTTGCCGAGCCGGCTGGTGAACGAACCCCGGTGCCACGACCTGCGTGGATGCGCTTCGACGCTCATCGCTCAGACCGGCCCGCCGAACGCGCCGAACGCGCCCACGATCACGGCGATCTCGGCCAGCACGCCCCCGAGCGCCACCAGGACGCGCACCATGGTGCGGGGGGCCGCGACGGACAGCCGCCACACCACGAAACCGATCAACCCGAGGAAAGCCAACGCCACTATCCCGGCCGTGATCACCAGGACTGGATCTTGAGAAGTCGCCATCACCCTTCCCTGTTCTGCTCGCGGAGCCCGGTATCGCAAATCAATCGCAACAGGGTTGGTGGCGCTGGATTAGGTCGCCACCCTGAAGCGTTGATCGAGCCTAGGAGTAATGACCCGGTCAGGGCCAGAGCTAACGCGGGTGACGTGGTCGGCGATAGCCGGAGTGAGGGGATCAGGTGTGTCGGCGCTGTTGGGCTATGAACACTCTGCGTTCACAGTTGTTTAACTTTCGGGCGACCCGTCACCCGTTTCGGGCAGTTGCCCGCAATGTGACGTCCGTGAAGACGAACCGTGCGAACCTGTAAAAATGGATAGAACAGTACGGCGCGAGGCCCCAATGTTCGGTGGGTGACGCGTCGGTTCTCTTCGCGGAGCCCGGTGTTGTCGCAGGTCGAAGCGTATGGCGGGGTAGGGGTGGATCCCTGGCCCGCTTTACGCCTCCTGATCGACCCTTTCAAGCCATCCCACCTTTGTCGCCCGCACCCCGTGACGTTGCCCGCACCCACCTGGCGCAGCGCGCTGACCTGCGGCGTGATCAGTGCCACACCCTGCACATTGCCTTGTTTCCGGCCCTTCGAACCCGTCACGCGCTGTCAAGATCACGCGCCACGACTCGGTGACTGTCACCGTTCGGGAGAGCGGGGCTCCGTTCGACTCGTACGCTTCGGTGCATGATCGGGACGTTGCAGTGTGTCGTGCTGGACTGCCCGGAGCCCAAGGCGTTGGCCGGGTTCTACCAGGGGCTGCTCGGTGGCGAGGTCGACCGGCCGGGGCAGCAGTGGTCGTTGGACGCCGACTGGTCGACGCTCCACACGGACGGCGGGGTGTTGTGCTTCCAGCGGGTCGCCGAGTACGTCGCTCCCCGGTGGCCTGATCCGGCCAGGCCGCAGCAGTTCCACCTGGACATCGCGGTGGACGACCTCGGTGTCGGCAAGGCCGAGGTGCTGCGGCTGGGCGGGGTGTTGCTGGACGACTCGCAGGAGGTGTGGTGGGTGTTCGCCGACCCCGCCGGGCACCCGTTCTGCCTCGTCCGGGAGTGAGACACCGGGGAACGAAATGCGGACGGCCTCCTTGCCCGCGCGTGCTGCGGACAAGGAGGCCTTTGCGCTTGCGGCCCGCTCGGTCGGCCGAATGCGTTCCGCGCCGGCGGCGCTTCGGCTTCGGCCGACCGAGCGCGTTCCGCGCTAGCGGCCCGCTTCGGCCAGCCAGGCGCGTTCCACGCTGGTGTCCGGGATCGGCGGCCAGCCGTTGATCTTCGCGATCAGCGTCCAGTAGCGCTCCGCCCTCGGGTCGCCGAACTGGTCCAGCCAGCGCGACAGTTCCGGACCGACGGGCGTGCCCAGGGCTTCGCCCCAGCGCTCGTTGATCTCACCGGCGATCAGGCGGGCCTCGTCGGACGTCGGCGGCACACCCGCGTCCAGCGCCGCCCGCGCCCGGCCGATCGCGTGCTGGAACGCCTCCACCTGCGCCGGCGAACCGCCGCCGGACAGGTCGGCGCCCTCGGCGCGCATCTCCTGGTGCCGCTCCGACATCCGCCGGATCGACGCCCGGAAGTCCTGGTCGCGCACTAGGTTCACCAGTTCGATCCACGCCTCCAACTGCTCGGTCGACGGGTCGTCGGGCAGCTCTACCCGGACCGACCGCATCCGGTCCCGGAAGGCCGGGTCCAGGTCCAGGCCGCCGAACACCTCGTCGAAGAAGTCGTCCAGGATCGCCTGCCGCTCTTCCTCCGACAGCCGCGCCAACTCGTGCACCATCTCCACCTCCCCGTTCCGGGCCACCACCCGCAGCACGGCCCGGCGCAGCCGGAGCGTGCGCAACTGCGCGTCGATGGCCTCCGCGTGCGTCCGCGCCACCTCGGCGACGGACACCTCCCGCGCGAGCACGCGTTGCGCCGTGGGCAAGTCCACGCCCAGTTCGCGCAGCGTCCGCAGGAGTTTGAGCCGCGCCAGCCCGTCGACGTCGTAGGTGCGGAACCCGCCCGCGGTCCGTCCCGTCACGGGGATCAGACCGGAGTCGGAGTAGAACCGGATCGTCCTGGTGGACAGGCCGGTCATCCGCGCCAGCTCGCCGATCGAGTAGTGCGTCACGGGGACCACCTTGAACTTTCCATCTACTGGAACTTCAACCTCTTTTAGCTCGGCCGGGAAAACGAACCGGGTGGGGGCCGCAGCCGGGGAAGCGAAACGGGTGGGCGCCGTGGTCGGCTCCCACCCGTTCGGTGCTCGGTGCGTCAGTACGTCCGGTGCGTCAGTACGTCATCGCCACGCCGGGGTCGGCCAGCAGCGCGCCGACGTCGGCCAGGAACTGCGAGCCCTGCTGGCCGTCGACCACGCGGTGGTCGAAGCTCAGTGCGAGCTGGCAGACCTTGCGCGGCACCACTTGGCCGTCCACCACCCACGGCATGTCCCGGATCGCGCCCAGGGCGAGGATCGCGGACTCGCCGGGGTTGATGATCGGCGTGCCGGTGTCGACGCCGAACACGCCGACGTTGGTGATGGTGATCGTGCCGTTCAGCATGTCCGCCGGGGTCGTCTTGCCGTCCCGGGCGACCGTGGCCAGCTCGTCTAGCGCGATGGCCAGCTCGCGCAACGACATGCCGTCCGCGTCGCGGACCTTCGGGACCACCAGGCCGCGTGGCGTGGCGGCGGCGATGCCCAGGTGGATGTAGTCCTTGTAGACGATCTCGCCGGCCGCCGCGTCCCACGTCGCGTTCACGTCGGGGGTGCGGCGGGTCGCCAGGACCACCGCCTTCGCCGCGAACGCCAGCGGGGTGAGCTTGACGTCGCGGAACTGGGGCGAAGTCTTCAGCCTGGCGCGGAGTTCCATCATCGGGGTCACGTCGACGGTGAGGAACTCGGTGACGTGCGGTGCGGTGAACGCGCTGTCCACCATCGCCTGCGCGGTCGCCTTGCGGACGCCCTTGATGGGCACCCGGCGCTCCCTGCTCGCGCTGTCCACAATGGACTCCGCGGGCACGCTCGGAGCGGCGAGGGCCTGTTCCACGTCCTCGCGGGTGATCACGCCGCCGGGGCCGCTGCCGGACAGGGCGCGGAGGTCCACGCCCAGGTCCTTGGCCAGTTTGCGGACCGGGGGCTTGGCCAGCGGCACGTACCCGCCCGGTGTGGCCGGGGCCGCGGTGGTGGCCGACGCGCTGCCGGCCGAACCAGCGCTGGCGGCCGGAGCCGAACCAGCGGGCGCAGCGGCCGGAGCCAGAGCCGAACCAGCGGGCGCGGTGGCCGGAGCCGAGGCCGCGGGCGCGGTGGTGGCCGAAGCCGAGGCGGTGGCCGGGGCGGGTGTGGGTTTCGGCTGCGTGACCGCGGGTGCGGGCGGGGCGGACGGGACCGCTGTCGCGGCGACCGGGGCCGGCGCGGGCGCGTCCCGGCGGGCGCGGCGTTTCGCCGGGCCCGACTTCGGGCCGTAGCCGACCAGGTTGGCGACCCGGCCGCCGTCCTCGGCGGGTTTCGCCGCCGCGCCGTTGGTCTCCGGCGCGGCGGACGCCGTGCCGGACGGGTCCACGTCGATCGTGATGATCGGCACGCCGACCTCGACCGTCTGGCCCACCTCGGCCAGCAGCTCGGTCACCACGCCGTCCCACGGGCACGGCAGCTCGACCGCCGCCTTGGCGGTCTCGATCTCCACGATGATGTCGTTGACCTTGACCTGGTCGCCCGGACCCACGTGCCAGGTGAGGATCTCGGCCTCGGTCAGCCCCTCGGCCGTGTCCGGCAGGGGGAATTGCTTGAACTGCGGCATCGGCGGAAGTCCCCTTACCAGGCCAGTGAGCGGTCGACGGCGTGCAGCACCCGGTCGAGGTCGGGGAGGAACTCCTCCTCCAGCTTCGACGGCGGGTACGGCGTGTCGAACCCGGTCACCCGCAGCACCGGCGCTTCCAGCGAGTAGAAGCACTCCTGCTGCACCTTCGCCGCGATCTCGCTGGAGATGGACGCCTCGCTGGGCGCCTCGGTCACCACGACCAGCCGCCCGGTGCGCCGCACCGACTCGTACACCGGCCCCAGGTCCAGCGGGGACAGCGAGCGCAGGTCCACGACCTCCAGCGAACGGCCCTCCTCCTCGGCCGCCGCCGCGGCGTCCAGGGAGGTGCGGACCATCGGGCCGTAGGTCACCAGGGTCGCGTCCGTGCCGGGGCGCAGCACCCGCGACGCGTACAGCGGTCCGGGCTCGGCGGTCGTGTCGACCTCGCCCTTCTCGTAGTAGCGCCGCTTGGGCTCGAAGAACAGCACCGGGTCGTCGGAGTCGATCGCCTGCTGGATCATCCAGTACGCGTCGGCCGCGTTCGAGCACGACACGACCTTCAGGCCGGCGGTGTGCGCGAAGTAAGACTCGGGCGACTCGGAGTGGTGCTCGACCGCGCCGATGCCGCCGCCGAACGGCACCCGGATCACCATCGGCAGCTTGATCCGGCCCTGCGTGCGGTAGTGCAGCTTCGCGACCTGGCTCACGATCTGGTCGAAGCCGGGGAAGATGAAGCCCTCGAACTGGATCTCGCACACCGGCCGGTAGCCGCGGATCGCGAGGCCCACCGCCGTGCCGATGATCCCGGACTCGGACAGCGGCGTGTCGAGCACGCGCTGCTCGCCGAAGTCCTTCTGGAGGCCGTCCGTGATCCGGAAGACGCCGCCGAGCTTGCCGACGTCCTCACCCATCACGAGGACCTTCGGGTCGGCCTCCATCGCCGCGCGCAGGCCGTTGTTGATCGCCTTCGCGATGGTCAGCGTCTGCTTGGCGGCGGGCGCGGCCGAAGTGGGGCGGTCCATCGTCGGAGCAGCCATCAGTGCTCACCTCCAGCGAAACCGGCGTGGTAGGCCAGGAACTCGTCGCGCTGGGCCTCCAGCACGGGGTTGCCCTCGGCGTAGACCTGGCTGAAGATCCGCTCCGCGGGCGGCGTCGGCAGGCCGACGCAGTGCGCGCGCATCTCGATCGCCAACGCCTCGGCGTCGGCCTCGACCGCGTCGAAGAACTCCTGGTCCGCCCACTGCTGCTTGACCAGGTGCACCTTGACCCGCTCGATCGGGTCCTTCAGCTTCCACAGCTCCAGCTCGTCGGACAGCCGGTAGCGGGACGGGTCGTCGGACGTGGTGTGCGCGTCCATCCGGTAGGTGAAGGCCTCGATCAGGATCGGGCCGTTGCCCTGGCGGCACTCCTCCAGCGCCCAGCGGCTGACCGCGAGGGACGCCAGCACGTCGTTGCCGTCGACCCGGATGCCGGGGAAGCCGTAGCCGCGCGCCCGCTGGTAGAGCGGGAGGCGGGACTGGCGCTCGGTGGGCTCGGAGATGGCCCACTGGTTGTTCTGGCAGAAGAAGACGAGGGGCGCGTCGTACACCGCCGCCCACACGAAGCCCTCGTGCACGTCGCCCTGGCTGGTCGCACCGTCGCCGAAGAAGCACATGGTGGCCTCGCTGTCGGCGTCGCCCACCTTGCCGTCGAACTTCTGGCCCATCGCGTACCCGGTGGCGTTGAGGACCTGGTTGCCGATGACGATCGTGTACGGGTGGAACCGGTGCTCCACCGGATCCCACGAGCCGTTGTCGGTGCCCCGGAACATGCTCAGGATCTCGCCCGGCTGGACGCCCCGGCACCAGGCCACCCCGTGCTCGCGGTAGCTGGGGAACGCCATGTCCATCGGCTTGAGCGCACGGCCCGCGCCGATCTGCGCGGCCTCCTGGCCGAGCAGCGGCACCCACAGGCCCAGCTCGCCCTTGCGCTGCAACGCGTTGGCCTCGCGGTCGATCCGGCGCACGAGGACCATGTCGCGGTACAGCCCGCGCAGCTCCTCGGCCGAGATGTCGATGTCGAAGTCCGGGTGCTGGACCCGCTCGCCCTCGGGGGTGAGCAACTGCACCAGGTCGGCGCCGCCCTCGTCTGTCGCTCGCAAGCCTGCGATCACCTGTTCCGCGGTCGGTTTGGCGGCGGTGGCCGGCGGGCTGTCCGGCCCCGGGTGCGTCCATTTCTCAGGGGACGACATTGCGCCTTACTCCTCGTCTACGAGGCCGCCAAGTCGCTCGTGACGACCATGCGCGGCGGCACCGCCGGTCGCCGCCACCCTGGTGAGGGAGGTCGGACAACCGTCGGCGCTGACGGTGTTCTCATCCACAGTTCTCATCCACATCCTGACACGGGCTCACTCGACATGGTGAGCCCCGTCCCAGTTTGTAATCGAGCGCGCACCCGCCTGAACAGGGATAACGATAGGAAGGCCAATCTTCGGCAGTCCGAGCAGGACGTCCGGAGATCGAACGCCCGTGTCCCGGTTACCGATCGTTAACCACGGTCCGTACGCCACCGGGCACACCCGGTTGGTCATTTCGCGCGCTCTCGACCTCGCCAGTTGGGTGCCGGACACGGGTCGCCACCGATGGACGTCCGACCATCGGGCGCGGTGGCGTTGTCCACGACCCGGTACGGCCACAGGCGAGGCCGCCTCGATAACGCGGGATACTCACCGTGTGGACCGTTCTGTGCTGACCCGTACCGTCCGTGGGCTTTGGGATGACGACATCCTCCCCAGCCTCTCCGATCTGGTCGCCGTGCCGGCGATCTCGCCCACGTTCGACCCCGCGTGGGCCGAGCACGGGCACCTCGCCGCCGCGATCGAGCACGTGCGCGCCTGGCTCGCCGGCCGCGACCTGCCCGGCACGACGATCGAGGTCGTCCAATTGGCCGGCCGCACGCCGTTGCTGCTGGTCGACGTGCCGGGCACGACCGCCGCGGAGGACAGCCGGGACACCGTGCTGCTCTACGGCCACCTGGACAAACAGCCGCCGGTGGCGAACTGGAGCGAAGGTCTGGGCCCGTGGACGCCGGTCGTGCGCGACGGGCGTCTCTACGGCCGGGGCGCGGCCGACGACGGCTACTCGGGGTACGCGGCCATCGCCGCCATCGAGGCCGTGCGCGCGGCGGGCGGCGCTCACGGCCGGTGCGTCGTGCTGCTGGAGACCGGTGAGGAGTCCGGCAGCCCCGACCTCCCCGCCTACCTGGAGCACCTGCGGCCACGGCTGGGCGACGTCTCGCTCGTCGTGTGCCTGGACTCGGGCGGCAGCGACTACGACCGCATGTGGCTGACCACCTCGCTGCGCGGGCTGGCGCAGATCACCCTGACGGTCCGGGTGCTGGAGAGCGGCCTGCACTCGGGCATGGCCAGCGGGATCGTGCCGAGTTCGTTCCGGGTCGCGCGGCGGCTGCTGGACCGGCTGGAGGACTCCGCGACCGGCGAGGTGCTGATCCGCGAGATGCACGTCGACGTGCCGGGCAACCGGGTCGCCGAGGTGCGCGAGGCCATCGCCAGCGCGCCCGGCGTGCAGGTCGGCACCGTGCCGTGGGCGCCGGGCGTGCGGCCGGTCGCCGAGGACGAGGTCGAGCTGGCGCTCAACGCCGGGTGGCGGCCCACGCTGTCCATCACCGGCGCGGACGGGCTGCCCGCCCCCGACGACGCGGGCAACGTGCTGCGGCCGTTCACGACCCTCGTGCTGAGCTTCCGGCTGCCCCCGACGGCCGACTCGAAGGCCTCCCTCGACGCCGTCCGGGAGCTGCTCACCACGGACGTGCCGTACGGCGCGGTGGTCGAGCTGTCCCGGATCGAGCACGCCGACGGCTGGAACGCGCCCGACCTGGCGCCGTGGCTGCGGGACACCCTGGACCGGATCGGCGAGGACGTCTTCGGCGCGCCGTGGCGGACCGTGTCGCTGGGCGGCTCGATCCCGTTCATGGGCCTGCTGCACGAGGCCTACCCGGACGCGCAGTTCCTCGTCACGGGCGCGGTCGGGCCGGACAGCAACTGCCACGTGCCGGACGAGTGGCTGCACCTGGCGCACGCCGCCCGCATCACCGAGGCGGTGGCGGTCGTGCTGGACGCCCACACCCGCCGCTGACGCCTGACCAGGCACGACGCCGACACCAGGCACGAACGCCCGGTCGGGACCGCCCCCCGACCGGGTCTGGGGTGTGACGCTTACCCGCTGGTAACCGGTTTACTGGATCGATGCCGCACACTGGCCTGGTGAACGAGCATCGGCAGCAGGCGGAACGGGCGCGGTTGGAGGAGGCGGACTCCCCCACCTCGCCCTGGCGTCTGTGGG
The DNA here is from genome assembly GCF_050942485.1 of Actinosynnema sp. CS-041913. Taxonomy (NCBI): domain Bacteria; kingdom Bacillati; phylum Actinomycetota; class Actinomycetes; order Pseudonocardiales; family Pseudonocardiaceae; genus Actinosynnema; species Actinosynnema sp. CS-041913. The sequence continues at coordinate 9,123,011 of NZ_CP192037.1, forward strand.
GGCCCTACCTGGCGGGACGGCAGTGGGGCACCGTTCGCGAGGACTACTCCGCGGGCGGGGACGCCTGGACCTCCTTCCCGTTCGAGCACGCGCGGGCGCGGGCCTACCGCTGGGGCGAGGACGGCATCGCGGGCATCTGCGACGTGCACGGGTTCCTCAACCTCGGCATCGCGTTGTGGAACGGCCGCGACCCCATCCTCAAGGAGCGGTACTTCGGGCTGACCAACGACGAGGGCAACCACGGCGAGGACGTCAAAGAGCACTGGTGGGTCACCGACGGCACGCCCACCCACTCGTGGATGCAGGTCGTCTACCGGTACCCGCAGGCCGAGTTCCCGTACCGCGAGCTGCGGGAGATGGCGGCGCGGGCCGGGCGGCAGGCGCGGGAGCCCGAGCTGTCCGACACCGGCGTGCTGGACGAGAACCGGTTCTTCGACGTCCAGGTGACCTACGCCAAGGCGTCGCCGACCGACATCTGCGTCGAGCTGACCGCCACCAACCACGGGCCGGACCCGGCTCCGCTGCACCTGCTGCCCCAGCTATGGTTCCGCAACACCTGGGCGTGGGGCCGCGACGACCGCGTGCCGCGGCTCACCGCGTCCACCGTGGACGGCTGGCGGCGGATCACCGCCGAGCACGGCGCGCTCGGCCGGTACACGCTGCACGTCGAGGGCACGCCGACGCTGCTGGTCACGGACAACGAGACCAACGAGGTCGAGCTGTTCGGCGCGAAGCACAGCCCCACCCGCTACACCAAGGACGGCATCGACCGGTACGTCGTGCGCGACGACCGCAAGGCCTGCCGGGTCACCGGCCCGGACGAGGTCGGCGCGCCCGGCACGAAGGTCGCCGCCTGGTACTCGTTCGACCCGGTGGAGCCCCACGAGTCGGTCACCGTGCGGCTGCGGCTCATCGAGGGCGACGGGCACATCGACGCGTTCGGCCCGACGTTCCAGTCGACCATGGACGACCGCCGCGAGGAAGCCGACGCGTTCCACCACACCGGCCTGGACCCGGCGCGCGCCAAGGTGGTCCGGCGCGCGCTCGCGGGCCTGATGTGGACCAAGCAGCACTACCGGTTCCGCACCAGGGAGTGGCTGGACGGCGACCCGGCGCAGCCCGCCGCGCCGAAGTCGCGGCAGAGCCCGCACGCCCGCAACGCGCACTGGCGGCACTTCGACGTCGCCGACGTGATCTCCATGCCGGACGAGTGGGAGTACCCCTGGTTCGCCGCGTGGGACCTGGCGTTCCACACGGTGCCGCTCGCGATGGTCGACCCGGCGTACGCCAAGGAGCAGCTCCTCCTGCTGTGCCGCGAGTGGCTGATGCACCCCAACGGCCAGCTACCCGCCTACGAGTGGGAGTTCGGCGACGTCAACCCGCCGGTGCACGCGTGGGCCGCGTTGCAGGTCTTCCAGGTCGACCAGGACCGGAAGTTCCTCGCGAAGGTGTTCCACAAGCTGCTGCTCAACTTCTCCTGGTGGGTCAACCGCAAGGACGCCGACGGCAGCTACCTGTTCGAGGGCGGGTTCCTCGGCATGGACAACATCGGCCCGGTCAACCGGTCCGAGCCGATGCTCGGCCAGTGGCGGCTGGAGCAGTCCGACGCGACCTCGTGGATGGCCGCGTACAGCCTGCACCTGATGCGGATGGCGCTGGAGCTGGCCCGGCACGACGAGTCCTACGAGGACGTGGCCACGAAGTTCGTGGAGCACTTCCTGAGCATCGCCGAGGCGTCCACCCGGTTCGGCTCGGGCGGGCGCGGGATCTGGGACGAGACGGACGGCTTCTGCTACGACGTCGTCTCGCGCCGGCTGCCGGACGGCACGGTCGAGTCGCAGCCGGTGCGGGTGCGGTCGATGGTGGGCCTCATCCCGGTGTTGGCGTGCGCGGTGCTCGAACCGTGGGTGTTCGAGGAGCTGCCCGGCTTCGGCCGCCGGCTGGAGCACCTGCTGTCCCGCCGGCCCGAGCTGACCCAGTTCCTCACCCGACGGGACGGCCGCGTGCTGCTGTCGCTGCTGGACGACGCCAAGCTGCGCCGCGTGCTGCGCCGGATGCTGGACGAGGGCGAGTTCCTGTCCCCGCACGGCATCCGCAGCCTGTCCGCCGCGCACCGCGAGGGCCTGGAGGTGCAGGTCGCGGACCAGGAGCACCGGATGGGCTACGAGCCGGGCGAGTCGCGCACGCCGATGTTCGGCGGCAACTCGAACTGGCGCGGCCCGGTGTGGTTCCCCACCAACGCCCTGCTGGTGGAGGCGCTGCGGACGGTCGAGTCGTTCCACGGCGGTCGGTTCCACGTGGAACTTCCCACTCGCTCGCAACGCCACGTGACGGCCGGCCAGGCGGCGGACGAGCTGGTCAGACGCCTGGTGTCGCTGTTCCTGCCGGACCACGACGGGCGGCGGCCGGCCGACGGCAAGCGCATCGAGTCGACCGACTCGGCGCTGTGGCGCGAACACGTCACCTTCAGCGAGTACTTCGACGGCGACACCGGCGAAGGGCTCGGCGCGACACATCAGACGGGCTGGACCGCGCTGGTCGCGAGCTTGTTGACAGATCGTCGCCAAACGGGCGCTCTGGGTGCATCTATTGTGTGATTTAACCCAAAGGCCTGAACAATTTGTGCCCAAAGAGGCCATGTGACGCAAGATTCATGTCCTGCGGCGGGCTGTAACACTGGCGTGCTGTGCACCACGTCACCCAGGTGGCAGTATGCCGGACACTCGACCGACACAGTTACGAGGAGTGACGCGCCGTGGCCCGTACCAGGCACGCAGTGCTCGCCCTGCTCCCCGCGCTCGCGCTGGCGATGACGGCGTGCGCGACCAAGGTCAACACCGGCTCGCAGGACAGCGGGTCGGGCATCGCCCTGGTCAAGAGCGGGAAGCTGGTCACCTGCACCCACCTGTCCTACAAGCCGTTCCAGTACAGCGAGGGTGACAAGACGGTCGGTTTCGACGTCGACCTCGTCGACCTGGTCGCGAAGGAACTGAAGGTCACCCAGGAGATCTTCGACACGCCGTTCGAGACCATCACCTCCGGCGAGGTCTTCAACACCGCGAAGTGCGACCTGGCGGCGGCCGGCATGACGATCAAGCCCGCCCGCGCCGAGGTGATCGACTTCTCCGAGCCGTACTTCGACGCCGAGCAGGCGCTGCTGGTGAAGAAGGACTCGCCGGTCAAGGGCCTCGCGGACCTCAAGGGCAAGAAGATCGGCGTCCAGCTCGAAACCACCGGCGAGATCTACGCCAACGAGAAGGCCGCCGAGTTCGGCTACACGGTCGTCCAGTACGAGGACCTGCCGCTGATGGAGACCGCCGTGCGGACCGGCGCGGTGGACGCCGCCATCAACGACAACGGCGTGCTCTACGACTACGTCAAGGAGTTCCCGGACACCGCGGTGGCGACCGAGTTCGACACCAACGAGCAGTACGGCATCGGCGTGAAGAAGGGCAACACCGCCCTCAAGGCCAAGATCGACGAAGTGATCAAGAAGGCCAAGGACAGCGGCGAGTACGACACGATCTACGAGAAGTGGTTCGGCAAGAAGCCGGCGAAGAAGTAGCCGGCTGACCGCGGGGCCGGCGCTCACGAGGCGCCGGCCCCGCCCCTTGTCCCCACTCCCGCGAGGAATCCACATGGCACTCACCAAGCGACAGCGGGCGAAGGTGTTCCGCACCGGCCAGTACGCGCTGCTGGTCGTCGTCGTCGCGGTCCTGGCGCTGGTCGCCGACTGGGGCGAGGTCAAGCGCGCGTTCTTCAACCTGGACATCGCGGGTGCGATGTTCCCGAACGTCATCACGGTGGCGTTGAAGAACACCGTCCTCTACACCGCGCTGGGCTTCTCGTTCGGCCTGGTGCTCGGCCTGGTGCTGGCGCTGATGAAGCTGTCGTCCGTCCCGCCGTACCGGTGGCTGGCGACGATCTACATCGAGTTCTTCCGCGGCATCCCGGCCCTGCTGGTGTTCATCGCGCTCAGCTTCGGCGTGCCGCTGGCGTTCGGTCTCCAGTTCGACATCTACTCCACGGTGATGCTGGCGCTGGGCATCGTCGGCGCGGCCTACATGGCGGAGACGATCCGCGCGGGCATCCAGGCGGTGCCCAAGGGCCAGATCGAGGCGGCCCGGTCGCTGGGCATGTCGAGTGGCCGCACGCTGATCACGGTGGTGATCCCGCAGGCGTTCCGGATCATCCTGCCGCCGCTGACCAACGAGCTGATCCTGCTCACCAAGGACTCGTCGCTGATCTACATCATCGGCCTGGCCCGCGAGGAGTACGAGCTGACCAAGTTCGGCCGGGAGGCGCTGAGCCGGTCGCCGTCGCTGACGCCGATCCTGGTGGTCGGGCTCTGCTACCTGATCATCACGCTGCCGCTGGGCCACCTGTCGCGGTACCTGGAGCGGCGCACGGGCGGGCGGAAGATCAGCACGCCGGAATCGACGGGGGTGTAGGGCATGACTGCGGTGGAAACGGACCTGGCCGTCGAGGTCACCGGGCTGAAGAAGTCGTTCGGGACGCTGGACGTGCTCAAGGGCATCGACGTGGCGGTCAAGCGCGGTGATGTCGTGTGCATCATCGGGCCGTCCGGCTCGGGCAAGTCGACGCTGCTGCGGTGCGTGAACCTGCTGGAGGAGCCGTCCGGCGGGCGGATCGTCGTCAACGGGGTCGAGCTGACCGACCCGGACGTCGACATCGACCGGGCGCGGACCCGGATCGGCATGGTGTTCCAGGGGTTCAACCTGTTCTCGCACCTCAGCGTGCTGAACAACCTGACCGTGGCGCAGCGGAAGGTGCTCAAGCGGTCGCCGGCGGAGGCGCAGGAGGTCGCGCTGCGCAACCTCGCGCGGGTCGGGCTGTCGGAGAAGGTGAACGCCATGCCGGCGCAGCTTTCCGGCGGGCAGCAGCAGCGGGTGGCGATCGCGCGGGCGCTGTCCATGGACCCGTCGGTGATGCTGTTCGACGAGCCCACGTCGGCGCTGGACCCCGAGCTGGTGGGGGACGTGCTGGGGGTGATGCGGCAGCTCGCGGACGAGGGCATGACGATGCTCGTGGTGACGCACGAGATGCAGTTCGCGCGCGAGGTGGCCGACCGGGTGCTGTTCATGGACGGCGGGTACGTGGTGGAGGAGGGTCCGGCGGCGCAGGTGATCGGCGATCCGCAGCACGAGCGGACCCAGTCGTTCCTGGCGCGGGTGCTGGACCCGACGCACCAGGGGCCGAACGACTGAGGTTCGGCAGCTCGGGGCTCGGGCACTCGGGGATCGGCAGCTCGGGACTCGGGCGCTCGGGGATCGGCAGCTCGGGGCTCGGGCGCTCGCAGTTCGGGGCTCGGGGATCGGGCGCTCGCGGTTCGGGGCTCGGCGGCTCGGAAAGTTCCGGGCCCGCGGGGCGGGGTTTTGGTCGATTTCCTTGCGGGCGCGGCGCGTGAACCCGCATTGTCGATCACATGACCGAGACGGGCGTGCGCGGGCTGGACGTGTTCGACCCCAGCCCGGCGCGCGTCCACCGGATGTCCGCGGCGGACGTGTTGCGCGGGTTGGGCGAGGCCGAGGGTGGGCGGCTGTTGCCCCGGCGCAAGCCGAACGTGCCGCCGGTCATCCGGGTGGCGGACAAGTTCCTCACCGGGACGCTGGACCTGCGGGCCGTGGAGCTGAACTACCTGCTGGAGTTCGTCCGCTGCCGGTTCGAGGAGCCGCCGGACCTGCGGCAGGGCAAGCTCGCCGGCGTCGAGTTCGCCGACTGCTGGCTGCCCGGCCTCCAGGCGCGGAACCTGAGCAGCGCCAACGAGGTCTCGCTCGCGGGCAGCACGGTCGAAGGGCTGGTCGACCTCACCGACGCCGACATCGCCGCGTCGCTGTCGTTGCGGGACTGCAGCCTGTGCGTGCCGGGCGGGCTCGCGGTGCAGGCGGACCGGGTGAAGCTCGCGGGCGCGTTGCTGGCGCAGCGGGTGTCCGTCCTGGGCGAGTTGCGGATGGCCAGCGCGCACGTCGGCGGCTACTGCAACTTCGCGGGCGGGACGCTGGACAACCCCGCGGGCTATGCCGTCCGGGGCACCAACGCCCACATCGGCGGCAGCTTCCTGCTGAACAACTCCGCCATCCGCGGCACCGTGCTGCTGGCCAGCGTCCGCGTCGAGTCGGAGCTGTCGCTGCGCGGCGCCACCTCCACGGACGGCCGCGAGGACGAGGAAGCGGCGCTGGACCCGCACGCCGACCGGACGTCGACCGTCGTGCTGGACCGCGTCACGGTGGTCGGCGACGTGCACCTGGACCGGGGCTTCACCAGCGCCGGCACGGTCCGGATGGTCAACGCCACGCTCGGCGGCACGCTCTCCCTGTCCGGCGGCCGGTTCGACGCGCTGGACAGGTCCGGGACCGGCGACCCCATCGGCTACGGCCGGGCCCTGCACCTGGACGGCGCGCAGGTCGGCGGCGACATCATCGGCCGCCAGGCGCACGTGCGCGGCCAGATCCGGATGGTGGACCTCCAGGTCAAGGGCAGCCTCATCCTCGACGGGTCCACAATGGACAACCCCGACGCGGACGCCGTGCTGGGCAACCGGTCCGGCATCGGCAGCAACCTGACCGCCCGCGAGCTGGAGTCGGCGGGCGGGTTGCAGCTCCGCGGCGTCCGGATCGGCGCGAACCTCGACCTGCGCGGCAGCCGGCTCACCCGGGCCGGGCGCTACCGGCACATGCCGGCGGGCAAGCCGTCGCTGGACATCGGCGGCGCGGTCATCGGGCGGGACCTGATCTGCGCGCGCGGCGCGAAGGAGTTCGTGGCGCACGGCGGGGTGCGGGCCCGGCGGGCGCAGGTCGGGCGGATGGCGAACTTCGCGGGCGCGGTGCTCGGCGACAAGCTGGACAGCCACGCGCTCAACCTGCTCGGCCTCCAGGTGCAGGAACTCGTGCTCACCCCGATCACCCCGCCGCGCGGCGACGTGACGCTGCGCCAGGTCCGCTGCACGTCGCTGGACGACAACGAGGCGTTCTGGTCGGCCACCGGGTGGATCGACCTGGAGGAGTTCCGCTACGACTCGCTGCGCAACCCGATCGACCTGCGGGACGACGAGGAGGTCGAGCGACGCCTGCGGTGGCTGCGGCAGGCCATGCGGCGCACCTACCGGCCGGGGCCGTACGACCAGTTCGCCGAGATGCTGCGGGCGAGCGGCAACGACGAGCACGCCGCGACCGTGCTGGTGGAGAAGCAGCGGCTGCGGTACCGGGCGGTGGCGGAGGGGCGGCGGTGGCTGAGACCGCTGGTGCTGCTGTGGAGCTGGCTCCAGCGGTACATGGTCGGCTACGGCTACCGGCCGGCCCGCGCGCTGGCGTGGCTCGTGGTGTCCTGGGTGCTCGGCAGCGTCTGGTTCACCGTCGCCGGTCCGCTGACGGTGATCAACTCCGATGACCGCCTGTCCTGGAACGCGTGGCTCTACACGATCGACCTGGTGGTGCCGATCGTGGACCTGGGCAACAAGAACCGGTGGCAGACCGGGGGCGCCTCGCAGTGGATCGCCGCCGGGCTGATCGTCACCGGGTGGGTGCTGGCGACGACGGTCGCGGCCGGTCTCACGCGGATGCTCAAGCGGTAGCGCCCGCTTCGGGATCGTGGACGGCGACGGGGGTCACCGGATCGGCGTCGCTTAGGGTGCTCGTGTGACGGACTTGGTGCTGGCACTGGACGTGGGCGGCACCAAGATCGCCGGCGGGCTGGTGGACCGGAGCGGCGCGGTGCGGCGGGCGGCGCGGGTGGCGACCCCGACGGAGGACGCCGAGCTGACCTGGCGGGCGGTCGTGGACGTGGTCGAGCAGGTGCTCGAAGGCGAGACGGTCGCGGGGGTCGGCATCGCGTGCGCGGGGCCGGTGGACGCCGTCGCGGGTTCCGCGAGTCCGATCAACCTCCCGGCGTGGCAGGGGTTCCCGCTGCGCGACCGGGTCTCGGCGCTGCTGCCGGGCGTGCCGGTGGAGCTGGCCGGCGACGGGCCGTGCATGGCGTTGGGCGAGCACTGGCTGGGTGCGGGGCAGGGCAGCCGGTTCATGGTCGGGCTGGTCGTGTCGACCGGGGTCGGCGGCGGGCTGGTGCTGGGCGGGCGGCCGTTCGGCGGGCGCACCGGGAACGCCGGGCACCTCGGGCACGTCGTGGTCGAGCCGGATGGTGAACCCTGCACGTGCGGTGGACGGGGCTGCGCGGAGACCGTCGCCGGCGGGCCGCGGATGGTGGCGTGGGCGCGGAAACAGGGCTGGCAGGGGCCGGAGCACGCGGACGCGGCGCACCTCGCGGCGGCGGCGCTGACCGGTGAGGAGCTGCCGAAGGCGGCGTACGAGCGGGCCGGGCACGCGGTGGGGCTGGCCATCGCGGCGACGGCGGCGGTGTGCGACCTGGACGTGGCCGTGGTCGGCGGCGGGGTGGCGCAGGCGGGCGACCTGCTGTTCGACCCGATCCGCCGCACCATCTCTATCCACTGTGGACTGTCCTACTTGGACGGACTACGGGTCGAGCCCGCCCGGCTCGGCGGCCAGGCGGGGCTCGTCGGCGCGGCGGCGCTGGTGCTCCAGCCCTAGCGCCGGTCCGCGCGGCCCGATTCCACCGCGGTTCACACCATCCGGCGATTGCGGATCTCGGCGGAGACGCGTCGCCCACCCGACGGTGACGACCCGTCCCCCACAACGGGCGACTCGCGGTTCGACGGTGGGAACCGCGTAGCCGGGCCGGGCACCCCTGCCCGACACTCGGGTCACCACTCCACCCCATCCGCTCGCGGGGTCTCGACCAGGGGATTTCTCATGCGACGACGGGTTCGTGCACAGATCGCCGGGCTGCTCGCGACGGCCGCGGTGGTGTCCTCCCCGCCGTCGGCCCTCGCCGACCCGGCCGAAGGGCGCATGGTCAACGGCCGGGAGGCGACCGAGGCGTACTCCTTCATGGTCTCGGTGCAGTTCCGGAACGGCCAACACTGGTGCGGCGGAACACTGGTCGGACGCTACTGGGTGCTGACCGCCGCCCATTGCGTCGCCCAGTTCAGCACCGACTCACTGCAACTGCGCATCGGCAGCAAGAACCGCAGAGAAGGCGGATCCCTCACCTACCCGGAGAAGTTCGTGCTCCACGGCAGCTTGGACATCGCGCTGATCAAGCTCAAGCGCTCGGAGTGGACCACCCCGATCATCCGCTCCACGAGGCCGTCCGAGGGCAGGGCGGTCAGACTGCTGGGGTGGGGCCACACGTGCAGCGGCGACGACTGCCCCGACCAGAACCCGGTGATGCTCCAGCAACTCGACACGATGGTCGTGGCTCCGGGCGTCTGCAACCCCGGGATCAACGCGGTGTACGAGTTCTGCGTGCAGCGGTCGGGCAAGGACGGCGGGCCCTGCGACGGGGACTCGGGCGGTCCCGCGATCAGCAACCCGGACGGCCGGTACTGGCGCCTGGTCGGCGTGATCGCCCGCGGCAACACCGACTGCCGGGTCGGGCCGGACATCCTCGTCACCGTCGGCCCGCAGCTCGACTGGATCAACAAGGAGATGCGCTGACGGCCCCGCGAGCAGTGCTCAATCGCCCTGGCCGCCGCGGAACACCTCCGTGACGAGCCTCCGCGTCGCCTGCTGGAACGGCACGGCCAAGGACTGCGCGGCGTCGTCCACGTAGTTCAGCGCGGCGGTCAGGGTCCTGCTGCCGTCGGGCGTGCTGTACATCAGCGCCCCGTGGCCCGCGATGCCGCCGTTGTGGGTGATGACGGTGCCGCCGCCGTCCGTGTCCTGCACGAACACGCCCAGGCCGTAGTCCATGTTCGGGATGCCGGTCGGGTGCGGGGTGCACATCTCGGCCAGCAGCGGCGCCGGCAGGAGCTTGCCGCCCACGAGCGCGGAGATGAACGTGGCCAGGTCCGCGGTGGTCGAGATCATGTCGCCGCCGGTGGAGATCCAGGAGGGGTTCTGGCGGGTGACGTCGACCGTCTCCTGCTCACCGGCGTCCTCGTACCGGTAGTAGGCGTGGGCGTGCGGCTCGGGGATCTCCGGTGAGACTTCCGGCACCACGGTGCCCGACAGCCCGAGCGGCCCCAGGACCAACCGCTGCATCTCCTCCGCGAACGACCGGCCGGTGACCCTCTCGACCACCAGCCGGGCCAGCACGTAGTTGGTGTTGGAGTAGCTCCAGCCCGTCCCCGGCTCGAACCGCGCCGGCTTCGCCAACGCCGGCTCCACCAGCTCCTCCGGCCGGTGGGTGCGGAACCGGTTGTCCACCCATTCCTTGCCCTGCCAGGGGATTCCCGGCACGACCGTCCCGTCCTCGTAGTACTCGCCGGTGAAGTTGAACACCCCGCTGGTGTGCTGCAACAGCATCCGCACGGTGATCCGCCGGTCCAGCCCGAACCCGGGCAGGTAGTCGTCCGCCGGGTTGTCCAGCGCGATCCTGCCCTCGGCCACCAGTCGCAGCACCAGGGCCGCGGTGAAGGTCTTGGTGTTGCTGCCGATCCGGATGTGTCCGTCGGTCGGCGGCGGGGTGCTTCCGCCCAGCTCGGCCACCCCGGCGCTGCCGACCCACTCGCCCCGCTCGTCGTGCACGCGCAGCGTGATCCCGGTGAAACCGGAGTCGACGATCTCCTGGATGGCCTGCCGCAGCTCCGGGCGGTCCTGCGTGGTGCGGTCGTCGGTGGTGATGGACATGGTCGTGTGCTCCTTCGAAAGAGGTTGCGGGTCAGAGGCTGCGGGCGGTGATGTCGCCGTAGGCGGTGGTCGCGTGGATGTCGAGCTGGGCGGCGGCGCCTTCGGAGTTCTTGAGCGAGTTGTGGATGCGGCCGTAAGACGTGCCGGCGTCCAGGGAGGCCGAGACTCCGGCGGCGGCGCCGACCGACACCTGGCCGGCGTCGGTGCGCAGCACGACCTTGCCGCGCACGGCCTCGGCGACACTGATGTCGCCCTTCCGGGTGCTGATCTCCGCGGGGCCGTCGAGGCGGCCGACCGAGACGTCACCGGCGGCGGTGGTGAGGCGGACGCTCGCGGCCTCGTCGAGCTTGATCTCGCCTTGCGCGCTCTCGAAGGCGACGTCGCCGAGCCGTCCGACGCCCCGCAGTTCGGCGCTGGCCGCCTTCGCCTCGACGTGGGAACCGGCAGGTAGCTGAACCGTCACCTCGATCGCACCGGGGTGGCCGAGGGAGTGGTTCTTCACCGGGGCCTCGATGCGCAGGACGCCGTCGCCGTAGTCGACCTTGGTCTGCTCCGCCAGCTTCACGTCGCGGCCCTTGGAGGCGTCCGCGGGCAGGATTTCGACGGCGGTGTCGGCCCGGTCGGCGGCGATGAACCGGACGCGTCCCACGGGGATGTCGAGGACGGCGGAGATGGGGGCGGGGGTGTCGAACTTCGGCATCGTGCGCTCCTGCGGCTCGTTGTTTCTGACACCGGAAACGCTACGTTGCATTCCTGGTTTCTACAACAAGTTCATTGCTCAGGATCTACATCTATGCAGGTAGATAGCTAGATATCGTTGCAACGGCTCTGAATCTAACGCAACGACCGACCTCCCAAACGTTGCAATGGATGGGAGTGAACGCTACCCTGGAGGCCGCTCAGGGACCACGGAGGAGATCGCGATGCCGGGAGGCAGGCTCACCCAGCAGGAACGCCAGCAGATCGCGCTGGGGCTGGCCGACGGACTGGCCTACGCGGAGATCGCGAGGGGCCTCGACCGGCCGACCTCGACCATCACGCGCGAGGTGCTGCGGAACGGCGGCCCCACCGGCTACCGCGCCGACCTGGCCCACCGCGCCACCGAACGCCGCGCGCACCGGCGCGGGCAGTCCGTGCCCCGAGGGCCGCAGGCGCTCCCGCAGGCGCACGGACGCGACCCCGAGGCCGTGCGCGAGTACGAGGAGTCCTTCACCACCGTGCTCATGCAGGCGGGCACGCCGAAGATGATGGCCCGGGTGCTGGCCTGCCTCACCATCACCGACACCGGCCGGCTCACCGCGGCCGAACTCGGCCAACGCCTCCAGGTCAGCCCGGCGTCCATCTCCAAGGCGATCACGTACCTGGAGAGCCAGGGCCTCGTCCGCCGGGAACGCGACGAACGCCGCCGCGAGCGCTACGTCGTGGACGACGACGTCTGGTACCAGTCGATGATGGCCAGCGCCCGCGGCACCGCCCACGTCGTGGAGATCGCGCGGCAGGGCGTCGGCGTGCTCGGTGCCGGCACCCCGGCCGCCGCCCGCATGGAGAACATCGCCCGTTTCGTCGACTTCGTCTCCGAGAGCATCGCCCGCGCCGCGGAGCAGGCCCGCGCGATCCTCCACACCAGACCGGAAGCGACCGCGGGCGGCGCCGTCGAGCCGGTTCCGGACCGAGGCTAGCCGGCCGTCCCGACGGTCACCGCCCGGTGGTCTTCCTCGCCGACAGGCCGCACCGATGCCCGTGGCGCTCCCTCGCGGACAGGCCCGCTAGTGCGCGGCGACCGGCTTCAGCCGGTTGCTGTCCTCGTCCACGTGGTAGTCGTCGGCGTTGGTCTCGTCGGTGCCGTTGAACACGCGCAACTGCTTGGCGACCAGCGTGACGATCACCGCCACCACCAGGTTCGCCACGACGGCGACCACGCCGACGTACACCTGCACGGTGGACCCCGCGAACGGGTGCCAGCCGAACAGCGACAGCTTGTCCAGCGCCAGCGCGGAACCGGCGAAGTGCGGCCGGCCCGCCGTGACGATCCGGCCGGTGGCCTCGTCCCGGACGTCCGGCGTGCTGATGTTGTACAGCAGGTACATGCCCCAGCCCATGCCGGCGATCCACCCGGCCACCAGGCCGTACACGTGGAACCACCTGGTGTACAAGGCGATCGCGACGGCGGGCAACGTCTGGAGGATCATCACGCCGCCGATGAGCTGGAGGTCGATGGAGAACTGCGGGTCGATGAACACGATGAACGCGACCGCGCCGAACTTCACCACCAGCGAGGCGATCTTGGCCTGCTTGGCCTCCTGCTTCGGCGTGGCGCCCTTCTTCAGGTACTCCTTGTAGATGTTGCGGGTCCACAGGTTCGCCGCCGCGATGGACATGATCGCGGCCGGCACCAGCGCGCCGATGCCGATCGCGGCGAACGCGACGCCGGCGAACCAGGACGGGAACTCCTGGCCGAACAGCACCGGGATGACGGTGTTGCTGTCGGGGCGGCCGGTGGCCTGGTTGGTGATCGGCTTGGCCCCCGCGCTGATCGCCACGAAGCCCAGCATCGCCAGCAGGCCGAGCAGCAGCGAGTAGGCGGGCAGCGCGACCATGTTGCGCTTGATCACGTTGCGACCGCGCGAGGCGAGGATGCCGGTCAGCGAGTGCGGGTAGAGGAACAGCGCCAGCGCGGAGCCCAGCGCGAGCGTCGCGTACTGGAGCTGGTTGTTGGCGTTCAACAGGATCCCGTCGGTCTTCGACGGGGAGGCGTCGTACTTCGCCTGCGCGCTGTCGAAGATCGCGCCCCAGCCGCCGAACTTGGCGGGCAGGTAGACCACGGCGACCAGAATCACCACGTAGATCAGGATGTCCTTGACGAACGCGATCAGCGCCGGCGCGCGCAGCCCCGACTGGTACGTGTAGAGCGCGAGGATCACGAACGCGATCAGCAGCGGCAGGTGGCCGAGCACGCCGGAGCCGTTGAGGCCCATGGTGCGCAGCACGGCTTCCAGGCCGACGAGCTGCAACGCGATGTACGGCATGGTCGCGACGATGCCGGTGATCGCGATGAGCAGCGCCAGCCAGTGCGAGCCGTACCGGCCGCGCACGAAGTCGGCCGGCGTGACGTAGCCGTGCACGCGGGACACCGACCACATCCGCACCAGCGGCAGGAAGACGATCGGGTAGAGGATCACCGTGTACGGCAAGGCGAAGAAGCCGGTCGCGCCGGCGCCGAACACGAGCGCGGGCACCGCGACGAACGTGTACGCCGTGTAGAGGTCGCCGCCGACCAGGAACCAGGTGACCCACGAGCCGAACTTGCGGCCTCCCAGCCCCCACTCGTCGAGGTGGTCGAGCGTGGTGCCCGCCCGCCAGCGGGCCGCGACGAAGCCCAGCACCGTGACCAGCAGGAACAGCGTGCTGAAGACGACCAGCTCGGTCCACCGCATCTACTTCGCCCCCTCGTCCAGGTCGTCCACGCTCAGCAGGTCGGGCTTGCCCTTGACGACGGGCTCGTCCCTGGTCTTGACGTAGACGAGGCCGACGCACACGACGCCGACCGGAACCCAGGCGAACTGGTACCAGTAGAAGAACGGCAGCCCGAACAGCCTCGGCTCATCGGAGTTGAACCACGGCGTGACGAGCATGAGCAGCGGAACCAGCAGCAACAGGTTCCAGTTGCGCCAGCGCAGGCTGGATGGTCGAGGCATGTGCGCCCTCCGTGCGGCCCTGGTGACTGGGTGTCGCGCGATGCTAGGCCTGTGGAGGGACGGCCGTCACGAGGTCGGGTGGATTGCCTCCCGGTTGCGTAGTGGAATCGTGACCAACTTTCACTCCCCGCGCAGGCCCGTCACCAAGTGCTTCTCGGCGCGGTCGAAGTAGTCGGCCAGACTGTCCTCGGCCTCCCGGACCGCGCCCCGTTCCAGGTGGCCGAGGATCTCGCGGTTGAGCGGCAGGTAGTCCTTGTGGAAGCGCTCGGGGTCGCCCATCACGTGGAAGGCGAGCCGGACCTCGGCGAGCAGGCGCTGCATCTCCTCGTTGAGCCGCCGGCTGCCCGCGAGCGCGGTGATGGCCTGGTGGAACTTGACGTTCGCGGTGCCGACGGTGACCCAGTCGCTCTTCTCGGCACTCGTCAGGCCGAGCGCCACGGCGTCCCGGACCGCGTTCTTGGCCTTCTCGTCGGCCCGCGGCCAGTAGCGGACCGCACCGCCTTCGACGACCCGGCGGGCCCCGTACAGGTCCTCGATGTCGTGCCAGTCGGGCTTCCGGACGAAGACGCCCTTGCTGTACTCGTGCACCAGCAGGCGTTCGTGGGTGAGCAGGCGGAACGCCTCGCGCAGCGTGTTGCGGGAGACCCGGAGCACGTCGCCGAGGGCCTTCTCGTTGAGCTGCTGGCCGGGCTTGATGTCGCCGTCCAGGACGTTGGTGCGGAGCTTGTCCGCGATCCGCTCGGCGGTGCTGGAGCGGTCGATGTCCCCGCGCTCCTTCGCCAGTGCCCGGAGCCAGCCGTCCGCCTCAACGCTCATGTCGGGGAAGTCTAGTGCCCTACAAGTCAAACGAAGTATTGCAGGATTGTTGAACAATTCCCCACCTCTACGGCTGGCCGGCATCGTCGTGGCGGGGTAGGCCGGTTGGCGGGTTTCGGGTGCGGGCCGGTTCCGAAAGGATCTGTGCCGTGATCAGACGACTGCGCACAGTGATTCCCCTGGTGGTCGGGGTGGCCCTGGTCGGGCTGCCCGGAGTGGCCGCCGCCCGGGTCGGGCCGTGCTTCGACGCCGCCGCACCGCTGACCGTCGAGGAACAGCGGCTGGACGACGTGCTGGCTCCGGACCAGCCCGCGGTCGGGCCCGAGTTGGTGCGGCTCGGCGGGTTCGAGGACGACGTGCGGCGGTTCGCGACGCGGCTGTGCGGGACGTTGCCCAAGGAGCAGGCCGAGTCGGCCGTCGCCCACGCCGGGCGGGAGCTGTGGCGGGCCGCCGTCGAGCGGGCGCAACGGCCTCGGGCGTGGGACTCGTTCGATGATCGGCCCCTGTACTGGGCGCGGTTGCAGCTCACCAAGGCGGTCCGGCAGTGGCAGCCCAGGGGGTACCCGCTGACCGCCGCCGAGCGCGCGAACCTGGTGCGCCGGGTCGACGTCGCCGCGCGCGGGGTGGAGGACCTCCGGTTCCGGTCCGGGGTGCGGCGGGTCGCCGTCACGGGGTTCGACCCGTTCCAGCTCGATGGCACGTCCGTGCGGCGGTCCAACCCGGCCGGCGCCGCGGCGTTGCAGTTGGACGGCAAGGTGCTCGACACGCCGCAGGGACCGGTGGTGGTCGAGGCGGCCGTGCTGCCGGTGTTGTGGGGCGCGTTCGACGAAGGCGTGGTCGAGCGGTTCTACGGCGGCGCGATCACCGGTGGGGCCAGGCCGGACGCGTTCGTGACGATCAGCCAGGGGCGGCCGGGGCAGTTCGACGTCGAGCGGTGGGCGGCCCGGTGGCGGGGCGGGGTGCCGGACAACAACGACGTCGCCGCGAAGGGAACGGTGCCGGACGCCGCCGGGTGGCCGCAGCCCGCGCACGAGTTCATCGAGACGACGTTGCCCGCGCAGAAGATGATCGACGCCGGCACGTCGCCCTATCCGGTGAACTTCAACCCGTGGTTCTGCGAGTGGCCCATCGGCTCCACGCCGGGTGTCGGAGCGCCCGACTGCCGGACCGACGAGCCGACGCCGGGTGCCGTCGCGGCCGTCGGCGGAGGTGGCGACTACCTGTCCAACGAGTCGATGTACCGGGCGAATCGGGTCCGGCTCGGGCTCGCCGCGACCACCACCCTCGGCGGGCACCTCCACACGCCGGTGCTCGGCCAGCCCGCGTCCCCGACCGCGTTGACCGACCCGGTGTTCGAGGCCGAACGACGGCAGATCGCGGACCAGGTGGTCGCGTTGGTCGCAGTAGTCTGACGGCCGTGCGGCACAGGCGGGCGGTGGTCGGGGTGCTCGGACTGTCGCTCGTCTGGGTCACGGGCTGCACGGCGCAGGTCGCGGGCGTGCCGGACGCGGGAGTCGTGCGGCCCTCGATCACGCCGGGCGTGCCGGAGCTGCCAGTAGCCGGGCAGTGCACGGACGGTTCGCTCACCGCGGTGGACTGCGCCCAACCGCACGACGCCGAGGTGGTCAGGGTCGGCGGGTTCACCGGGTTGGGCGCGGACCTCCCGGGTGACCGGGACCTCCGCCGCCAGGCGATCCCCGCGTGCCGCGAGGCGATGGCCGGCTACCTCGGCAGCGCGGACCACGACGCGACCCGGCTCCAGGCCCGCGTGCTGTGGCCGAGCCGGGACGGGTGGGCGAAGGGCGACCGCTGGTGGCTGTGCACGGCCGTCGAGTTCGCGCCGGACGGCTCGCCGCGCAAGCGCACCGGCAAGGTCGAGGGCCTGCTGAAAGCCGCCGGGTTCGCCCAGGTCCAACTCTGCGCGCAGGGCTCGCCGGCCAAGGACGCCGACCCGAAGATCACCGCGTGTGACGGGCCGCACCTGGCCGAGGCCGTGCCGGGCGTGCTGGAGCTGAGTGAGCCGGGTGCTCCGACGCCGTCCCAGGAGCAGGTCAACGCCCAGGCCGGCGACCACTGCGCGACGGCCGTCGCCGGGTACGTGGGGGCCGAGCGGCCGGACGTGTTCGCCTCGTGGCGGTCGTTCGGCAGCCAAGCCTGGTCCGAGGGCTTCACGACGGTCGTCTGCTACGCCGAGGCGACCCGCCCGTTCACCGGCAGGCTGTGGGGTTTGGGGACGAAAAACCTGCCGGCGTGAGGCCGGTGCGTTAAGCGTCGGTGCCCGCCCGGTGAAGTCCACAGCCTGTGCACAGCTTCATCCACAACCTGTGGACAACTACCGCCACCGGCACGCCAGCACGACCAGCAGCACGCCCACCGCGACCGGCACACCGCTGTCCAACACGGGCCTGAGCACCGGCAAGACCGGGAGTGCGGCCAGTTCGTGCGCCACCGCGCCGGCCAGTGACACCGGCCCGGCGGTCAGTGGAGCGGCTGGGGACAGCCGTCCCAATGTCATCAGACCCACCACGAGTCCCGCGAGTCCCAACGCCACCAGCCCGCGCACCCGGACGTGGTCGAGCTGGTCGAGCCCGTAGCCCCACGCGAAGGCCGCGACGACGATGCCGAGCGCGCCCACGAGGATGCCGAGCACGTGCCACCACGGCGAGACGCGCCGGGTCGGGGCAGGCTCGACCGGGTAGTACCGCACGATCCCGGTCCGCGGCCCGACCGGTCCGTCGCGAGGGCTGTCGTAGTGCAGGCCGCCGAGGAAATCGTCCTGCTGGGTCACCTCTCCTTGGTACCTGCGGCCCGTGGAGAAGTCACCGAGGGTGATCAAAAAGAGACCCGGTGGACGCCGTTGTCCACCGGGTCTCGCGCGGGGAAGTCCTCGATCCGGCCCAGCGGCCGAACTCAGCCCAGGCGCTGCTTCAGCAATTCCAGCTCGTCCCGCAGCGAGGTCGGCACCTTGTCGCCGATCTTGGCGAACCACTCCTCGATCATCGGGATCTCGGCGCGCCACTCGTCGGCGTCGAAGTCCAGCGCCGCGTCGATGTCGGCCCGCGGCGCGTCCAGCCCGCTCAGGTCCAGCTCGTCGGCGGTCGGCACGTGGCCGATCGGCGTCTCCCGCGCGGCGGCCTTGCCCTCGATGCGCTCGATGGCCCACTTCAGCACGCGCGAGTTCTCGCCGAACCCGGGCCACAGGAAGCGCTTGTCCTCGCCCCGGCGGAACCAGTTGACGTAGAAGATCTTCGGCAGCTTGTCCGCGTCGGCCGACTTGCCGGTGTCGATCCAGTGCTGGAAGTAGTCACCGGCGTGGTAGCCGATGAACGGCAGCATCGCCATCGGGTCGCGGCGCACGACGCCGGTCTTGCCGACGGCCGCGGCGGTCGTCTCGCTGGACAGCGTGGCGCCCATGAACACGCCGTGCTGCCAGTCGCGCGACTCGGTGATCAGCGGGATCGTGGTGGCCCGCCGGCCGCCGAAGAAGATCGCCGAGATCGGCACGCCGTTCGGGTCCTCCCACTCGGGGGCCTTGATGTCGCACTGGGCGATCGGCGTGCAGTAGCGCGAGTTCGGGTGCGAGGACAGCTCCTCGCTGTCCGGCGTCCAGTCCTGCTTCTTCCACGAGGTGAGGTGCGCGGGCGGCTCGCCCATGCCCTCCCACCACACGTCGCCGTCGTCGGTCAGCGCCACGTTGGTGAAGAGCGAGTTGCCCTTCTCGATGGTGCGCATGGCGTTCGGGTTGGTGTGGTAGTCCGTGCCGGGCGCGACGCCGAAGAAGCCGTTCTCCGGGTTGACGGCGTAGAGGCGGCCGTCCTCGCCGAAGCGCATCCACGCGATGTCGTCGCCGAGGGTCTCGACCTTCCAGCCGGGGATGGTCGGCTCCAGCATGGCGAGGTTGGTCTTGCCGCAGGCGCTCGGGAACGCGGCGGCGATGTAGTACTTCTTGTTCTCCGGCGAGGTGAGCTTGAGGATCAGCATGTGCTCGGCCAGCCAACCCTCGTCGCGCGCCATCACCGAGGCGATGCGCAGCGAGTAGCACTTCTTGCCCAGCAACGCGTTCCCGCCGTAGCCGGAGCCGAACGACCAGATCGTCCGCTCCTCGGGGAACTGCGTGATGTACTTGGTTTCGTTGCAGGGCCACGGAACGTCCGCCTGGCCCGGCTCCAGCGGCGCGCCGATCGAGTGCAGCGCCTGGACGAACTCGGCGTCCTCGCCGAATCGGTTGAGGGCCTTCGTGCCCATGCGGGTCATGATGTGCATCGAGACGACGACGTACTCGGAGTCGGTGATCTCCACGCCCAGCATCGGCTTCTCGGCGTCCAGCGGGCCCATGCAGAACGGGATCACGTACATCGTGCGACCACGCATCGAGCCCCGGTACAGCTCGGTCATGATCGCCTTCATCTCGGCGGGGTCCATCCAGTTGTTCGTGGGGCCGCAGTCGGCCTCGTCCACGGAACAGATGAACGTGCGCTCCTCCACCCGCGCCACGTCGGTGGGATCCGAGGCCGCCCAGAAGGAGTTGGGTTTCTTCTTCAGCGGGACGAAGGTGCCGGCGTCCACCAGTTTGGCCGTGAGACGGTTCCATTCGTCCTGGGAACCGTCGGCCCAGACGACCTCGTCGGGGCAGGTCAGCTCGGCCACCTCGCGCACCCAGGAGAGCAGCCGCGCGTGGTTGGTCGGTGCCTGGTCGAGACCGGGAATGGTCACTGCCGTCATCTCGTCTCGTCTCCTAGCTGAGCGCCAGCCCACGGTGGACGCCGTTGTCCGGGTGGGACGTCCTCGGGAATGGCTCCGCCCGCCCCGGAGGAGGGCGTGCCGGTTAAGGGATAGACGGAGGTTAGCCGGGTTAATCCTCGGTAACGCCCATCTAACCTGTCGGCTCCCTCACAAAACCGATTCTGGAATCGATTCAGCACCCGATCATCACAAACCCGGCTGTGACCTGCGCTTTAGTTGGCGGAATGCAAGAGCCGCGGGGTGCGGCGACCACCACACGGCTCGGTTGCAATACGGTAACGGTGTGAGAGCGCTCTCACGGTGTGACGCAAGAATTGCGCGGGAAATGTCCGGGTTTAGCGGGGTGTGCAGGCGGCACGGACGGCCTGCACGGCGGTGTCCGGATCGACGCCCAATGCCCGGACCTCGGCCGCGTACCGGGCGGCGGCGGCAGCGAGCGCATCCGTTGCGGGACTTGGATCAACGGGAGGGGCGGCCACCACCGTGCCGCGCCGGCGGGCGGTGTGCAGGAGGCCGGCGGTTTCGAGTTCGCGGTAGACCCGGGCGACCGTCCCGGCGGACAGCCCGAGGTCGCGGGCCAACTGGCGGATCGACGGCAGCGGCGTCCCGACCGGCAGCCCGCCGGTCCGGATCAGGTGGACGAGCTGGTCCCGGACCTGCCGCCACGGAGCGACCCCGCTGTCCGGGTCGACGGCGATCAGCGTCACCGGGCGCCTGCTCGCGGGGTGGACGGGTTCGCCACCCAGATCCAGCCGGCCGCCGAGACCAGCAGCGCGATCACGCCGAGCAGACCGAGCGCCGGGACGAAGTCCAGCCAGAACGGCGCGGGCTGCTGGGTCGAGTGGCGGAGGCCGTGCAGCGCGGAGAGGCGGTTGTTGGCGAGGATCACCATCCAACCCAGCCACGCGATCCCGATGCCCAGGGCCACCCGCGCGCTGCGCGTGCGCAGTGCCGCGTCGACCTCCGGATCGGCGACCGACCCACGCCGCACCGCCGGCCGCACGACACCGAGCACCGCCGCCATGCCGACGGTGACCCCGATGATCACGAGTATCCCGAGCGGCTGCACGACTTCGGCCCGGAACCACGGGGCGATGCTCGCGGAGACGTCCACCGACCGACGCGCCCACGGCTGGGCGAGCAGACCGGCGGTCGTGAGCAGGATCGCGACGGCGGCGAAGGTCAGCAGGAGACCCATCGCCCAGCGCGGTGCCAGGTCACGCCAGTGCCGGCAGGTCAACATCGCGATCCGAGGGCCGCGCACCGGTCGTAAGGCGGCGATCGCCTCGGCGAGGAGGAGGGCGACGATGATCGGGGTCAGGTGGTGGAGCGGGCTGGGTTGCGGTGCGGGCAGGCGGAACAGGTCGGCCGCGGCGGACGTGGCGGTGGGGACGAGGAGGAACAGCGGCGGGTAGAGCAGGCGCCGGTTCCGGAGGTAGCGGACGGCGTGGAGCGCTTGCTCTTCGGTGGGATCGGCGACGCCCCAGCGGCGGAGGAACCGGTTGCCGCCGGCGCGGGTGGGCCAGAGGACCAGCAGGATCGCCAGGCCGAGCAGTCCGTAGAGCAACACGGCCGCACCCCCTTTGTATCAACCCCTTGTTACAAAGGGTCGCACAGGGCGGTGGGTTCAGGCGAGGGCGGCGTCCGCTTCGGCTCGGGCGATCGCGTCGTCGAGGGAGGTGCGGAAGTCGGCGATCAGCTCCGTGTCGAGCCCGAACGCGAACCGCTCTTCCGGGCCGAAGATCTCGATCACGCCGCGGGAGACTTCGATCGAGCAGACGGCCGGGTTGCCGCGTTCGGTGGCGCAGCGGAGCAGCCACTCACGGCGCTCGGACACCTCGTTGGACATCACGGACTCCTTACCTGGTTGTATGTGGTCGAACACGTGGAGTTATGTCTCAAAGTTTAGAGTGCAGTAAGACTTTGAGCCATAACCCGATGGAGTGGAGCGATCTATGGGCACTGCCAGGCCGACTATCGAGCGTCTCCAACTCGGTCTGGCCCTCACCCGGCTCCGGTCCCGGGCGAACAAGTCACAAGGCGAGGCAGCCGAGGCGATCGGTCGGTCCGGCGGGCGGCTCAGCCAGGTGGAGAACGGCAAGGGCGGCCTGGGACCGGACGAGCTGCTCAAGTTGCTCGATTTCTACGGTGTGCGCGGTCCGGAGCGGGAGACCATCCTGGCCTTGGGCGCGGCGGCTCGGAGACGCGCTCCTCGACGGGCTTACGTCGACAACCTGCCCGAGCCGTTCCAGCGGTTGAGCGAACTCCAGGCCGCCGCGCGCGAGATCAACTGGTACGAGTGCGGGGTGGTGCCCGGCCTGGTCCAGTCGCCCGATTACGTCCGGGCGATCATGGCTCTGTCGAACTCGATCTACTGGGACGACTCGGAGGAGGAGACCAGCGAGCGCATCGCCTATCGGCAGGAGCACCAGCGTCGGGTGCTGGAAGCCAGTGACCCCAAGGACATCAGCGTGGTGTTCACCGAAGACACCTTGGACCACGTCATCGGTGGGCCGTCGGTGATGCGCGGGCAGGTGTTGCACCTGCTCCAACTGGCCGAACGTCATCGGAGCTTGAGCATCCGGATCGTGCCCAACGCAGCCGTCGACAATCCGGCACTCGGCGGAGGGCTGGTGGTGCTGGACTTCCCACAAGCCACTCCGGTGACCTTTGCGCCGGTTCTGTACGGCCCCGCAACCTTCTACGATCATGCGGAAGACATCGAGCCGATGCAGCGACTCTTCAAGCGACTGGAAGAGTTGGCGTTGAGCCGCGAGGACACTCGCGCGCTGCTGGTCGACCGGATCAGGGAGGGCTAGCGATGAACCGCGACACCGGGTGGCTCAAGAGCACCCGCAGTTCCGGTGGCAGCAACGCTTGCGTTGAGGTGCGGTTCACCGACGCCACCGTGGGAGTGCGGGACTCCAAGAACCCGGACGGACCTCGGTTCTCCTTCACTGCTCGTGCTTGGGCGACCTTCGTGGGTCGGGTGGGCTCGTGAAGCGCGACACCGGATGGTTCAAGAGCAGCCGCAGTGCAGCGAGTAGTGACGCCTGTGTCGAGGTGCGGTTCTTCCCCGACACCGTGGGGGTACGGGACTCCAAGAACGCCGACGGGCCGCGCTGTTCGTTCGCCGGGCGTGCTTGGCGGGCGTTTGTCGCGGCCGTGCGTGGGTAGCCCACACGCGTCCGATCCGACCTGTATCGAACGCCTGTTCGAGTTTTCCACAGGTGTGGACAGCCCTGTGGATCGCGCTGAACGCCGTCAGGAGCACGGTGTAGCCCTCAGGCATGCGTGGAAGCCCAGGTCTTCTCGGAGGCATCGCAGCGTGGGACGGATGGTCATCAGGGTTCGCGGACCCCGCCGAGTTCGTCCAGACGCTCGCGGGACAAGCCGGTCAAGGCGGCGACCTGACTGGCTTCAGTGCCGTCGAGCACCTGCATCGTGCGGCGCAACGCGGCATTGATCTCTTCGCGGCGTGCGCCGAGGTACTCGCGGACAGCGGCAGCGAGCAGGTCCTTCTGGGACATGTGGAGCGCCGTGGCCGCATGAGCGATCAGGTTGTGCGTCTCCTGATCCACCTTGACCGGCGAAGACTGGGCAGCCACGTGCACCTCCGGCACCCAACGGTACCGGGCTACCCGAGGTCGACAAACGAGTCGGTCAGTTCGGGCTGATCCACTGGCCGGTCACCGAGTCGATGCGCACCACGCCCGACACCGTCACCTTCTCGCCCGACGACCACGCCTCATCGCTGTCCAAGCCGTTCTTCGGATCAGGCACGTACTTGCCGTTCTCGTCGATCCGACCGTGCTCGACCTCGGTCCACTCGTCATCACCGGTGTGCTTGGACATCGTCACCTCACCATCCGAGGTGATCTCGGTGGCGATGTCCGCCTTCCCGTCACCATCGGCATCGGTGAACAGCCAGGTGTCACCCTGCTCGTCCTTCACGACCGCCGTGTCGGCCCGACCGTCGCCGTCGGTGTCCTCGGTCGCCGGGCCGACGTTCTGGTCCGCCCCGCCCTCGACGTCGACCACGATCGACTGCCCGGCGTTGGTGTTGGCCTGCTGCGAGTCCGACGGGTCCACCGCGATCCACTCGCCGGACGCCTCGTCGAACCGCGCCTGGCCGACCAGTTCGCCGTCCTTGTCGAACGTGGTCATCAGGTCCGCGTCGCCGTCGCCGTCCGTGTCGCTGAACGCCAGGTGGCCACCGTCGTCGGTCTCGACCACGGCGCTCTCGTCCACACCGTCGTCGTTCAGGTCGTAGGTCGCCTCGGCGGTGTACTCCTCGTCCTCGACGGTGACCTTCAGCTCGCCGTCGGTCGCGCCTGTCTCGTCGATGTACACCGGATCCCACCCTCCTGCGCTGGTACCGCTAGGACTCACGTTATGCCGATTCGGTTCCGCTACGGAACCCACGTCACCCTTTGTCAGGACTCGACTACACTTGACCGGTCAAGGCCGTCAGACCCGGTCGCGCAGTGCCCTGATCCTGCCCAGCAGCTCGTCCACCTTGGCACGTCCCGCTTTCAGCTCGGCCAGCCGGCGGGTCACCGCGCCCAGCGCCTTCGAGCGCTCGCCCGCCTCCATCCGCAGCGCCTTGTCGACCTCGCGCAGCTCCGACTCGATGGCGTCGACGCGCTTGCCCAGCGCGTCGTCCAACGCCAGCGAGAGCTGCTGTTCCGCCTCGATGAGCTGCTCGGCCACCAGTTGGTCCACTGTGGACCGCGCATCGGCGATCGCGTCCGACAGCCACTGCTTGAGGTGTTGCTTGTCCGCCGAGTGCTTCCGCGTCCGGGCCATCCACCAGCCCGCGCCGAGACCCAGCACGATCGTCACGGGCAGCACGATGGGGTTCAGCGCGGCGACGCCCAGGCCCGCCAACGGCATCGCCGCCAGGCGTCCGGCGCCCAGGCCGCCCGAGACGCCCATGAACACCAACAGCTTGTCCTCGGCCGTCGGCGCTCGCTTGTCCGGTGGGCGCAGCACGATCGGCGGGGTGGCGCCGCGGGCGAACTGGCCTCGGATGACCGCCAGCTCCTCGGCCGAGAACAGGTCCGCCAGCGCCGCGTCGGCGACCCGGGACAGCCGGCCGGCCAACCCGCCGCTGATCCGGCCGGACACCATCTGCAGCGCCGCGTCCACCTGGTGCGGCAGCGCCGCCAACTGCTCGCGGGACGCCGTGTCGATCGCCGAGCGGAACCACGTCTGCACGTCCCGCATCTGCCGGCTGACCTCGTGGCTGCCCTCGACCCTGGCCCGCTGCACCTCGCCGCGCAGCCGCACCTGCCAGCTCCTGGTGGACGACCGGCGCTGGGCGTTCAGCTCGTCGCGCCGCTCGCGCAGCGTCTCGGCCTCCTCCTCGCCGGACGACAGCGCCCGCTGGTCCGTCTCGCCGCGCGCGATCAGCTCGTCCAGCACGGTCGCCAGGGCGCGCAGCGTGTTCGCCTCGCCGAGCATCGCCGCCCGGCCGACGACCAGTTCCTGCAACGCCCCTTGCAGGTCGCCGATGCCGGACCGCTCGCGGATCATGGCGGCGGCGTCCGGGTTCGGGGCTTTCGCGGCCAGCTCGAACATGCGGGACGACACCGGGTGGAACGTCGCGCCGGCGAACCTCGGCGCGTGTTCGGCCAGCAGGGCCTGGTCGGCTTCGAGCACCGTGCGCCAGCCCCGGTACTGGTCGACCTTGGTCAGGGCGAAC
The DNA here is from genome assembly GCF_050942485.1 of Actinosynnema sp. CS-041913. Lineage (NCBI taxonomy): Bacteria > Bacillati > Actinomycetota > Actinomycetes > Pseudonocardiales > Pseudonocardiaceae > Actinosynnema > Actinosynnema sp. CS-041913. The sequence goes on from NZ_CP192037.1 coordinate 9,148,636, forward strand.
ACCACCGTCTCGACGCGTTCTCCCACGGTGGCCAGGAAGTCCAGCTCGCCGCGGGTGAACGGCGCGGACGCGTCGACCACGAACAGCAGGGCCGTCGCGGACGCCGCCGCCTCGGCCGCGAGTTCGCCGTGCACCGACTCCAGGCCACCGACCCCGGGTGTGTCCACAATGGACAACCGCTCCAGCAGGGGAATCGGCGCGTCGACTTCCACGTACCTGGGCGGCAGCATGCCCTCGGGCAGCTCGTGCGCCGCCGACACCCAGTTGACCAGCTCCGAGCGGTCGAACGGCACGGGGGACATCGAGCCCGCGTAGCAGGCGCGGGCCGACCAGTCCGCGCCGTGCCGGAACACCAGGTAGGTCGCGGTGGCGACCTCGGCGTCCACGGGCGACAGGCCCGGCGTCGCCAGCAGGGCGTTGACCAGCGAGCTCTTGCCGCGGTTGGTCTCGCCCACGACGACCACCGACGCCGGGCCGCCGCGCCGCGTCTCGACGAACGACGCCGCCTGCGGGTCGATGCCCCGGACGAGCGTGATCAGCCGTTCCCGGGTCTGCCGGACGGTCTGCGGGAGGGTGCTCATCGCGTCGTGTACACGGTCACGATCGGCGCGCGCAGCGTCCGGCCGCGGTCCACGAAGCCGACCACCTCGGTCTCCGCCACCACACCGTCCAGCGACGCGTCGTCCGTCGGCGCCGTGCCGCCCGCCTCGTGCACGGACGGGTCGAACCGCTCGCCGTCCGGCCGCCACGCGGTCACCCCGATGCCGGCCAGGCCCTCTTCGAGCCGTTCGACCACGCCGGAACTGCGGGCGCGGTCCAGCGCGTACAGGCAGAGCTGCACCAGGGCGCGCCGCTCCGCCAAAGCCTGGTCCAGCAGCTCGCCGGCGATGGTCTCCACGTCCGGCTCCGACGTGTTCGACGCGAATTCCGTTCCGTCTGTCATCGCCGCCCCCGGAGTTGTTGCCAGATCAGGAAGTACGCCCGGTGCACCACGTGCGCCACCCGGCTCTGCGCGGGCGTGGCGCCGAACGACGCGAAGGAGCGCCACCAGCCCGCACGTTCCAGCGCGTAGGCGACCAGCTCCTGCGGCGGCCGGCCGCGCAGGCCGAGCTGCTCGGCCACGTCGGGCGACGTGCCGAACCGGAGCACCTCCTCGGCCAGGTCCACGGGCATCGCCACCGCGCCGGACGCCACCAGCGTCAACGCCTCCAGCAGGCGTAGCTGGTGCGCCTCGGGCTTGGCCAGCAGCACCTCGATGGCGTCGTGGACGCGCTGCCGCTCGTTCGGGTCACCGGAGGCGGCGGCCAGCGCGGTGACGGACGCGAGCGCCGCGGCGGCCTTGATGCCGTCCGCGCGGGACCGGAAGACGGCGTTCAGCTTGCCGCGCACGCCGTCCAGGCCGGACGCGTCGAGCAGCTTGCGCCGCAACGCGCCCGCCGTGATCGCCGGCTCGGCGTCCACCGCGGCGAGCGCGCGGCGGATCCCGTACAGGTCGAGCTTCTCCAGCAGCCGGGTGCGGACGCCCACCGGGACGTCGCAGTCCCAGCCGACGAACAGGTCCGCCGAGATCAGCATCGTCTCGCGGGTCGCCTCGTCCAGCTCGGCGAGCCTGCGCAGGGCGTCGGCGTCGGCCGAGGTGAAGCCGCCGGTCTCGACGGACTCGGCGACCAGGCCGATCACCGGCAGCACGTCCGCGACCCGCGGCTTGAGCGTGTGCGCCTGCCGCTCGGCGAGCAGGACCGCCGCCTGCCACGTGTCGCCGTCGGCACCCTCGACGGTCTCGGCGGCGATCGTGTCGGCCTTGTTCAGGACCGCGATCGCGTTCACCGGACCGGCTTCGCGGCTCGCGGTGGCGGCGGTGAACGCGGCCAGCGCCTGCTGGTCGTCGCCGCGCACGCCCTGCGTCACGACGTAGAGGACGGCCTCCGCGCCCGCGACCGCGTTGCGGGACACCGGGTCCAGCTCGCCGCCGAGCAGCGCTTCGGTGCGGGCGACCGACGCCGCGTCCAGCGAGCCCAGGCCGGGCGTGTCGATCACCGTCAGGTCCCGCAGCACGGCGTTGGTCAGGTAGGCCTCGACGTGCGAGACCTCCTCGATGTCGACGCCGAGGTCGGCCGGGATGCTGCCGCCCGCGTCGAACGGCAGCACCTGCTTGCGGCCGTCGGTGAACACGACCTCGATCCGGTCCACCGTGCCGTACTGGAACCGCGTCACCAGGCGCGTGCACTCGCCGACGTCCGTCGGGGCCACGCGCCGGCCGATCAAAGCGTTGACGAGGGTCGACTTGCCCGACTTGATCCGGCCCGCGACGGCCACCTGGAGCGGGGCGGAGAGCCGGCGCAGGACTTCGCCGAGGCCGGCCGCCGTGGTCGGCGACACCTGCTGCCGCAGCCCGGCGCACAGGTTCGCCACGGCGGCCGAGAGCGGGCCGGCGAGCTGCTGGGCCTGGGCTGTCACGACGGAGATCGTGCCACGCCAGGGTGTGCGGCGGTTTGCGAACGGCCGCGGAGGGGTATTCCGCGGGCCGAGAGGGAGGTCACGTCATGGAACAGGGTTATGCCGTTTTCCTGCTGCTCGGCGTGGTGCTGGTGCTGATCGACGGCCAGCTCATCTACCGGAGCGGACGGGCCTACATGAACCGGGCGTATGGCGACCCGGAGGCGGCCAGGTCCATGACCGCGCTCGCCACCGTGCTGTTCCACCTCGTGGTGCTCGGCCTGCTGGCGATCGTGTCGATCGTCTCCGTCGACACCGGTGACGCGGTCAAGAACGTGGTCGTCAAGCTCGGCATCGTGCTCCTGCTGCTGGCCCTGGTGCACGCGCTGACCATGATGATCCTCGGCCGCATCCGGGACCGCCAGCTCCAGCAGCAGCTCGCCGACGAGATGACCGAGGACCACCGGCAGTTCGAGCGGGAGCACGGCGTCCCTTCGCAGTCGCCGCGCATCGAGCCCGTGCAGCCGTCCGAGACGACCCCGCCGCAGATCAAGACGACGCGCTGAGCCGCCATCCGTCCGGAGGACTAGACCGAGGTCAGACCGTGGCGCGACGCGCGCCGGACGGACCGCTGCCTAACCTGGTCACGTGCGGCGGCTGAGCCTGTGGATGCGAGCGCACCCGGCGTTCGGGGATTCCCTGATCGCCGGGTTCCTCGCCCTGTTCGACCTGGTCGCGACGGCCGCCGCGACCGAGGTGGTGTCCGCGTCCACGATCTTCTTCGTCGGCCTGCTGCTCGTCGTGCCGGTGGTGTTCCGGCGCAAGTACCCGATGGGCAGCAGCTACACGATCCTCGCCGGCGGCATCATCCAGCTCCTCACGCACGGCGACCTGGACAGCGGCTACCCGATCCGGCCGGCGGACTTCGCGCTCGCCGTGGCGCTGTACACGATGGTGGCGTTCGTCGGGCGGCGGCGGGCCCTGCTGTACGCGATCTGGCTGGCGATCGGGACGTTCGCGTGGGCGGTGTGGCGGGTCGGGCCGTCCGTCGACGCGGTCTTCTCGGTGTTCGTCATCGCCGTGGTCTTCGGGTTTAGCTGGGCGCTGGGCGAGTTCGTCGGCGCGCGGCGGGCGTACCACTCGGAGCTGGAGCAGCGGCTGAAGCTGCTGGAGACCGAGCGGGACCAGCAGGCGCGGATCGCGGTGGGCGAGGAGCGGTCGCGGATCGCGCGGGAGCTGCACGACGTGGTCGCGCACGCCGTGTCCGTGATGGTCGTGCAGGCCGACGGGGCCGGGTACGCGATCAAGTCGAGCCCCGAGCTGGCCGAGGCCGCCATGCGGACCATCGCCGACACCGGGCGGCAGGCGCTGACCGAGCTGCGCCGGCTGCTGGGCGTGCTGCGGTCGGAGGACCAGTCGGGGACGCAGTGGGCCCCGCAGCCGGGGGCGGCCGACCTGGCGGACCTCGCGGAGAACCTGCGGGCGGCCGGGCTGCCGGTGCGCCTGGAGACCGCCGGCGACCTCGGTGCGCTGCCCGCCGGGCTGGGGCTGGGGATCTACCGGATCGTGCAGGAGGCGCTGACGAACACGTTGAAGCACGCCGGATCGGGCGCCTCGGCCGTGGTGCGGGTCGCCCAGGGGGAGGACCGGGTCGAGCTGGAGGTGTCCGACGACGGGTTCGGGACGCCGCACGACCTGGTGGCGGTGTCGGGTGGCAACGGGTTGATCGGGATGCGTGAGCGGGCGGGCGTGCTGGGCGGCAAGCTGGAGGCCGGGCCGAACCCCGGCGGCGGCTGGCGGGTCCGCGCCGTCCTCCCGCTGGTGCCGTCATAGGGTGGGAAACGTGATCCGAGTACTGCTGGTGGACGATCAGGAGCTCATGCGGATGGGCTTCCGGATGGTGCTCGGCGCCCAGGAGGACGTCGACGTGGTGGGCGAGGCCGGGGACGGTCTCGACGCCGTGCACATGGCGGCCTCGCTGCGGCCGGACGTGGTGCTGATGGACGTCCGGATGCCCGTGCTGGACGGGGTGGAGGCGACCAAGCGGATCGCCGCGGCCGGGACGGCGAAGGTGCTCGTCATGACCACCTTCGACATGGACGAGTACGCGTTGTCGGCGTTGCGCAACGGTGCTTCGGGTTTCCTGCTGAAGGACACGCCGCCGGGTGACCTGGTGTCCGCGCTGCGGGCGGTGGCGTCCGGGGACGCCGTGGTGTCGCCCTCGGTGACCAAGCGGCTGTTGAGCCGGTTCCTCGGGGAGAGCGGCGGCGAGCTGCGGGACGCCGCCGTGCTGGACGCGTTGACCGAGCGCGAGCGCGAGGTGCTGGTGCTGATCGCCAAGGGGCTGTCGAACACCGAGATCGCGCGGAAGCTGTTCCTGTCCGAGGCGACGGTGAAGACGCACGTGGGCCGCATCCTGGCGAAGCTGGAGCTGCGGGACCGGGTGCAGGCCGTGGTGCTGGCCTACGAGACCGGTCTGGTCCGGCCCGGCGACGTGTGACCGGGCCGGTTGCCGCGGCTCCCGGGCTCAGGACGGTTCGGTTGCCGCGGCTCCCGGGCTCAGGGCCGGCCGGTTGCCGCGGCTCCCGGGCTCAGGACGTGACGACGAGGCCTTCCGGCTGTGAGCCGACGGGCACGGTCCCGACCAGCTTCGCCGTCACCGCGTCCAGGATCGACATCGAGTCGGCCCCGTTGTTGGTGACGTAGACGAAGCTGTCGTCGGGGCTGGCGGCGGAACCCTCCGGGCGCTTCGGCACCTGGACGGCGGGCCCGGTCGGATCGCCGGAGGGGTCGAGGACCGAGACGGTGTCGTCGCGCGCGTTGGCCACGTACACCCGGCCGCCCGGCGTGACCGACACCCCGATCGGCGCCCGGCCGACCGGGACGGTCGCGATCGGCTTGTTGCGGCGGGCGTCGATCACGGTCACCGAGTTCGACCCGGTGTTGGCCACGTAGACCCGCTTGCCGTCCGGGCTGACGGCGATGCCGGCCGGGAAGCGGCCGACGGGGATGGTGGCGACCGGCTTCTGACCGGCGGCGTCGATGACCGTCACGGACTGCGAGCCGTTGTTGGTGACGTAGACGCGGCTGCCGTCCGGGTTCGTCGCCGGCGTGTGCGGGAACCGGCCGACCTGGATGTCGCGGACGGGTTTGTTCGTGGCGACGTCGATGACGGTGACCGAGTTCGAGCTGAAGTTCGTCACGTACGCGTGCCTCGGGGTCGCCGTGACGCCGAACGGGTGCCGCCCGACCGGCACGGTGGCCACCACGGCGAGGGGCCGGGGGTCGATCACCGAGACGGTGTCGGCCTGCTCGTTCGTGACGTACACCCGGTCACCGCCCGGCGCGGCGCCCACACCCACCGGCGTGGCGCCCACCGGAATAGTGCCGACCACCTCACCCATTCGCGTGTCGAAAACGGTCACCGAGTTGGAGCCGCTGTTCGCGACGAACACCTGAACGCGTGGCGGGTAAGGCGCCGCCGAGGCGGGCATCGACGTGAGGAGAATCGCGACCACTATCGCGATAACACCTGGACGAGCGACACCGACCCGTTCGTAGGTGCCACGGGACAATCGACTGCGAAATCTCGACCTGCCGGCGAACTCCATCATCGACTTCCCTCGATTCTCAGCGCGAGTTTCCATTACCCGCCTCGATCCCCCGGCGCGGCTGACGCGGGTGACGATTGCATGAAAAAACCCTCTGACCTGCCCGGTTGCGACTGCCCCGGTGGCGACGTGCCTTTCCGCGATCACGCCTCCACCGTTCGGCTTCCCACCCTAAGGACCGGTCAATCAATGTCGCCGAGCGAGGAAGGGGTCCATACCACGTCGGTGCGGGGAATTCGCGCGAAAGTGTTTCAGGGCCGAGTTCCGTCACGTCGCCGGCGCAGCAGCGACTACCCCTGCCAGGCGCGTTCCATGCGTGCGGGACTCGGCGGACTCAAGAATCAGGCGGAAGTGCGCGGCGGTACACCGTTGTACTGAAGGGGCTGACCGAGCGTGAGCGAAGACAATGCGGGAGAAATATGCGCTGTGGTGGTGTTCCGGCCCTGCGGAACACCACCACACCCAGCGGGACGACCGGCGGCCGTCAGCGGTACTTCGACGCGTCCACCGTCGACGGGTCCAGCCCCGGCCGCACGACCTCCTCGTACCAGCGGCCCCAGTCCGGCCGGGAACCGTCCACGTCGGTGAAGCCGTACTCCCGCATGAGGGTCCACGACGCCAGCGCCCGGCCGGTGAACCGCTCGCGCTCCGGGTCGGCGGCGAGCGCGGCCACCGCGCGGCCCACGTACCGGGGCGTCTCGGACATCGCGTAGTGCGGCGACTGCGCGATCGCGTCCCGCCAGTTCTCCTCGGTCACGCCGAAGTGGTCCAGCATCTGCTCCGACCGGAGGAACCCCGGCGTCACGGCGACCGAGGTCGTGCCGAACTTCCCGAGGTCCTGCGCCAGCACCGTGCCGAACCGCCGGATCGCGACCTTCACCGAGTCGTAGGCCAGCATCCCCGAGTACGGCGTTTCGTCGTCGCCGTCGGTCACCTCCACCAGCAGCCCGCCCGGCCGCCGGATCAGCACCGGGATCAACCGGTGCAGCGTGACCAGGTGGGCCTGGACGCTGTTGCGCCACATGGCGAGCTGCCGCTCCAGGTCCTGCTCCCAGAACGGCTTGAAGTCGGTGTCCGCCTCACCGCCCCACACGTCGTCCACCAGCACGTCGAGCTGTCCGTCCACTTCGGACTCGACGCGCGCCCGGAACGCGTCGACGTCCGCGGGCACGGTGAAGTCGCACCGCACCGGGATGCCCCGGCCGCCGGCGGCGGTGACCAGCTCGGCGGTCTCCTCGATCGTCTCGTCCCGGCCGATCGGCGACTTCCGCTCCCGCGTCGAACGACCCCCGACGAACACCGTCGCGCCCGCCGCGCCCAACTCCACCGCGATGGCGCGCCCCGCGCCCCGCGTCGCCCCCGTGACCGCGGCCACCTTGCCCCGCAACGACACTCAGTTCTCCTTCCACGCGTCCAACACCGCGTCCAAGTCCTGCGCCAGCCGGTCGGCCAGCACCCCGCGCGGCCGGACCGACCAGTCCAACGCCACCCCGTGGAGCAGCGCCATGAGCACCCGCGCCGCCCGTTCCGGTGACGGGGCCCGCGGCAGCTCCACCCGCCGGGTGAGCGCGAGCACCGTGCGCCCGGTCCGCTCGTAGAGGTCGCCGAGCAGCACGCGCAGCTCCGGGTCGATCAGGTCGACCCCGAGCTGGGCGAGGTGGTTGCCCGCCGCCACCGGGTCGGTCATGCCCTCGAACCACGCCAGCAACGCCGCCCGCAGGCCGGCCAACGGCTCGACGCCCTCGGCCGCCGCGTGCATCCGGCGTTCGACGTCGACCGTGGTCTGCCTGGTCAGCGCCTGGAGCAGACCGCTCTTCGAGCCGAACCGCTGCGCCACGGTGCCCACCGACACGCCCGCCTCGGCGGCCACGTCGGCGATGGTGAAACCCGGCCCCTTGCGGCCGATCACCACGCCGGCGGCGGTCAGCAGGCGCTCGTCGGCGATGGTCTTCGGTCTGGCCACGCAGTTATTGAACCACGATTCATTAATGTCGTCCATTAGGTTGACACCAGTGAGTTGGAGACCACGCCTCATCGCCCTGGACATCGACGGCACCATCACCCGCGTCGGGGAGGAGGAGGTGGCGCCCGCCGTGCGCGCGGCCATCCACCGCGCGGTCGACCACGGCGCGCACGTGGTGCTCTCCACCGGCCGCAGCCTCATCGGCACCCGGCCGATCGTCGACGACCTGGAGCTGCGCGGCACCACCGCGATCTGCTCCAACGGCGCGGTGTGGTGGGACACGACGACCCGCGAGGTGATCCGCAAGCTCGGCTTCGACGCCGGGCCCACCGTCGCGGCGCTGCGCGACCTGTTCCCCGGCGCGGTGTTCGCCACCGAGGTGACCGGCGTGGGCAACCTGTCGCTCGGCCGGTTCCCCGAGGGCGACCTGTGGGGCGAGGTGCGCGAGGTGTCCGCCGAGGAGCTGGCCGCCGACCCCACGTCCCGGCTGGTCATGCGGTGGCCGGCCCGGACGCCCGACGAGGTGGCGCTGCGGATGCTGGACGTCGAGCTGCCCGGCGTCACGTGGTGGGTGGACAACACCGAGCCGTGGCTGACCGTCTCACCCGCCGGTGTGACCAAGGGTTCGGCGCTGGAGGACCTGCGGCGGCTGCTCGGGGTGTCGGAAGAGGACACCCTGGCGATCGGCGACGGGCACAACGACGTCGAGATGCTCCGGTGGGCGGCGCACGGCGTCGCCATGGGCCAGGCCCCCGCGACCGTGCGGGAGGTCGCGGACGCCGTGACCGGAACCGTGCTGGAGGACGGGGCAGCCCACGAACTCGACCGCTGGTTCGCCGCCTAGCCGCCGGCCCGGCTCCTTCCCGCCGGGCCGGCGGCGCTAGCCGCAGAGGCGCGGCGGCGCGGCGGCGCGGTCGAGGTCGTATCGGGCTGCCTCACGGCCCGCCGGTGCCCGCACGACCCGTCCCCGGCGGTGAGACCCGCCGGCCGCGCGGGCACCTCGCGCTTGACCTTGAGCAGCGCTTCCTCGACATCGATCGTGGCCGCGACAGCGGCGGTCAACGCCTCGTCGGCACGAATCAGTCGGTCGACATCTTCGGTCACCGGGCACTCCTCCTCTCGGCCACCGCCGCCAAGTCGGCCAACTGCGGGTGGGTCTTCAGCCGTTTCCGCGCATTGTGCAGGTGGGAACGCGCCGTCGCCGGGGCGATCCCGATGTGGGCGGCGATCTCCACCGAAGTGAAGCCATCCATGGACAAAACCATCACCACCCGTTCCTGTGGGCTCAACTGCTCCAGGATCCCGGCCAGCCACAGCACGTCCTCGACCACGTCCGCCCGCTCGTCGGGCGCCACCCGCGACCGGCGGGCGAGCACCTCGCGGGCCGACCGTTCGACATCGCGTCGGGCGAACCGGAGGACGTGGCGACGGGCAACGAGCCGAACCCACGCTCGGGGCTGCTCGACCGAGGCCCAGTTCGCATACAGCGAGGCCATGGCCTCGCCGGCGGCGTCCTCCGCGTCCTGGGACCGGTAGCCGAGCTTGACCAGGAAGGCGATGAGCCGCGCGAAGTCCGCCCGGAAGAACTCGTCGAACCCGTCGTGCCCGGCTGTCACGTCCGCCTCCGCAACACGACGAGTCCCAACGCCACCGACAGCCCGGCGGCCACCAGCGTGACCGCGATCGACCCGGTGGCTCCGTACAGCCCGCCCACGCCGGCGACGACGGCGTTCACCACGACCACCGCCGCGCCGGCGTCCGAAGCGGGCGACCAGCGCTCCGGCGACTTCTCCTGCTCCATGCCGGTAAGTGCGCCGAGCGGAACGGAACGTGCAGTCCCGCGCGGCCTTATTCCGCGACGCCCACCTTGGCGACGATCCGGGCCTCCCGGATGCGGACCACGACCTCGCCCTCGACCCCGTTGCGCTCCGCGTACTCGTCGGCCCGCTCCGCGCCCATGTACCGACCGCCGATGCGGCCGGTCCAGTAGCGGACCTGCTCGGGATCGTCCACGATCTCCGCACGGCCGGAGATCGTGACGAAGGCGAACGGGGGCTGCTCGTCGTCCAGGCAGATCGAGATGCGGCCGTCGCGCGCGATCGACCTGCCCTTGATCGACTCCAGGTGGGTGGTGAAGACGATGGTGCTCCCGTCGAGGTCCACCCAGACGGGCGAGACGTGCGGGGAGCCGTCCTTGCGGACGACGGCGAGCTTGCCGGTTCGTGCCGGGGTGGCCGAGACGAACTCGCGCCACCAGCCCTCGGGGGCTTCGGTGTAACCCATGACGCCACCGTAGAACGACCCGTTCCCTGAGAGTCACGCGGTAACGTCCCAGGGTACGACTCAGGGTAATCACGGATTACTACAACCGAGGTAGCGAACACGATAAGACTGAAGTCGCACCGACGAGTCAACTACAGACCGATGTGGTCGACCCCTGGCACCAGGCAGAGTTCAGGCCGAAATCGGGGGATGTGCCGTCCAGGGGAGAAACCATGATCGAGGCGATCGGCCTCACCAAGCGCTACGGGAACACAGTGGCGGTGGACAACCTGTCGTTCACCATCGCGCCGGGTCGGGTCACCGGCTTCCTCGGTCCCAACGGCGCGGGCAAGTCCACCACCATGCGGATGATCCTCGGCCTCGACCGGCCGACGTCCGGGAAGGTGCTCGTCGACGGCAAGCCGTACGCGCAGCTCGACCGTCCCCTGCGGACCGTCGGCGCGCTGCTGGACGCCAAGTGGGTGCACCCGAACCGGTCCGCGAAGGCCCACCTCCAGTGGCTGGCCAAGTCCAACGGGCTGCCCGGCAGCCGCGTGGACGACGTGCTCGACCTGGTCGGCCTGACCAAGGTCGCGAAGCGCCGCGCCGGCGGCTTCTCGCTGGGCATGTCGCAGCGCCTGGGCATCGCGGGCGCGCTGCTCGGCGACCCGAAGGTGCTGCTGTTCGACGAGCCGGTGAACGGCCTGGACCCGGAGGGCATCCTCTGGATCCGCCAGTTCATGCAGGGCCTGGCCGCCGAGGGCCGCACGGTGCTGGTGTCCAGCCACCTGCTGTCCGAGATGGCGGTCACCGCCACCGACCTGGTGGTCATCGGCCGGGGCAAGCTGATCTCGCAGTCCTCCACCACCGAGTTCGTGGAGCGGTCCACCGAGAACACCGTGCGGGTGCGCAGCCCGCACGCGGACAAGCTCGGCGCGCTGCTCGTGGACAAGGGCTTCACGGTCCGCGAGGACGCCGACTCGTCGTTGAGCGTGTCGGGCGCCTCCAGTGACCAGATCGGTGACATCGCGGCGTCGAGCGGCGTGGTGCTGCACGAGCTGAGCCCCCAGCGCGGTTCGCTGGAAGAGGCCTTCATGCAGCTCACCGGTGATTCTGTCGAGTACCACGCGGCCGAGACGGGAAAGTGACATGACTCTGCTCGCTGTTGAACGGATCAAGCTCTTCACCACGCGCTCGCCGTGGTGGTGCATGGTGCTCGCCCTCGGCCTGACCGTCGGCATCACCGCGATCATCGCGGCCAACTGGAACAACTCGCCGATGCCGGTGCTCGGCGCGGTGTTCACCCACACGTTCGGCCTCTACGTGATCATGGTGATGGCCGCCCTGGCGGTGACCACGGAGTACCGCTTCGGGACCATCAAGTCCACGTTCCAGGCGGTGCCCGACCGCATCTCGCCGATGGTGGCGAAGGCGGTCGTGGTGACCGTGCTGGCCGGCCTGGTCGGCCTGGCTGCGGCGTTCGGGTCGTGGGGCATCAGCATGCTGCTGGCGGACGACACCTCGGAACTCGCCCTGAACTCCGCCAACGACTGGCGGCACGTGGCCGGCGTCGGCCTGGTCTACGCGGCGGGCGCGGTGCTGGCGCTCGGCATCGGCGCGCTGGTCCGGCAGACCGCCGGCGCGGTGTCGATCATCCTGGTGTTCGCGCTGGTGCTGGAGAGCGTCGTCGGCTTCATCCCGAACATCGGCGACGACATCCAGAAGTGGATGCCGTTCACCGTGGTCAGCAAGTTCATCTTCGGCGACCCGGACCCGAGCGCCATGCCGAACGGCGCGGGCCCGCCCACCGTCGGCGACCTGTCGCCGTGGGGCTCGTTCGGCTACTTCGCGGGGATCGCCCTGGCGATCTACATCATCTCGCTGGTGGTCGTGAAGCGCCGCGACGCCTGAGGAAGTCCGCCCGGCAGGCCGGAATCGGGGCCGGCCCGCCGGGCGACAGGGGGAGGAGGGGAGCTCGGGTCACCTTTCGGGGGGTGGCCCGAGCTCTCGTCGTTTACGTTCGGACCTGGCGGATCAGACGGGAGAAGTCATGATCGAAGCGACCGGACTCACCAAGCACTACGGCCGGACGGTAGCCGTGGACGACCTGTCGTTCACGGTGGACGCGGGCCGGGTGACGGGCTTCCTGGGCCCCAACGGCGCGGGCAAGTCCACGACCATGCGCATGATCCTCGGCCTGGACCGCCCGACCGGCGGCAAGGTGCTCATCAACGGCAAGCACTACCACGAGCTGAACCGTCCACTGAGGACGGTCGGCGCCCTGCTGGACGCGAAGTGGGTCCACCCCAACCGCTCGGCGAGGGCCCACCTCCAGTGGCTGGCGAAGTCCAACAACCTCCCGGCCAAGCGCGTGGACGAGGTGCTGGAGCTGGTGGGCCTGACCCAGGTGGCCAAACGCCGGGCAGGCGGCTTCTCGCTGGGCATGTCGCAGCGCCTGGGCATCGCCGGCACCCTGCTGGGCGACCCGCAGGTCCTGCTGTTCGACGAGCCGGTGAACGGCCTGGACCCGGAGGGCATCCTCTGGATCCGCCAGTTCATGCACCGGCTGGCCGACCAGGGGCGGACGGTCTTCGTCTCCAGCCACCTGCTCTCCGAGATGGCGCAGACGGCACAGGACCTGATCGTCATCGGCAAGGGCAGGCTGATCGCCCAGACCAGCACCGCGCAGTTCATCAAGGACGCGACCGAGGACACCGTCAAGGTGCGGTCGCCCCAGCTTGCCCGACTGCGCGACCTGCTGACGGGCCAGACAGCCCACGTCACCGACTCGGCGGCCGACAACGCCCTGGTCGTGCACGGTGTGGAGGCCGCCCGCATCGGCGAGCTGGCCGCCGCACACGGCATCACCCTCCACGAACTGAGCCCGCAGCTCGGCTCCCTGGAGGAAGCCTTCATGCAGCTAACCAAGGAGTCCGTCGAATACCACTCCCACGAGTGACGCCCACGCCGAGACGCGCTTCGACAAGATCGACGCCGCGCTACGGGGCAGGCCGCCAGAAGTCGTCGGAAGGCGGCGGCAACTCGGCTACCCGAGGCCCCCGGACCACCACCGGCCGCCGACGCCGCCCCAACAGCAGCGCAGCCACCACGACGAACACCACCACCAACAACAACCCGCCGAACGCCACCGCGAACCGACCACCCGACCCGACCGGAGGCCCGGGAACCCCGGATTCCCCTTCCGCGGCCACCGGCGGCGCCGAAGAAGCCGAAGGAATCGGGGACGGCGGAGCCGAACTGCGCGGAGGCGGGGCCAGCGGATTCCGCTCCACCGACGGCACCGAATCCCCAACGGCCCCGACCGGGTTGACGAGCCCGAACCCGGTGGCGGAATCGCGTCCCCCGCCCACCAGATCAACCGCCGTGACGATCAACCGATTGACCACGTTCCCGGCGGACATCTCCGGATACCGAGCCCGCACCAGCGCCGCCGCCCCGGAAACCAACGCGGTGGCGGCGGAAGTCCCATCCACCGAGGCGAACCCGGTATCCGAAACCGACAACGGCATAGCGGTGACGATCGACTTGGCAGGCGCGGCCAACACGGTCTCCGGCCCGACATTGGAAGAAGCCCACGGAATTCCACCGGGCTCGGTCCCGGCCACCGCGATCACCCCGCGGATGTTCGCCGGCGCCCCCACGTGCTCGACCCCGTCGTTCCCGGTCCCGGCCACCACCACGATGTCGTGGTCGAACGCGTAGTTCACCGCCCGCAGCAGGTCAGGGGTCAGCGTGGCGGCCGAGGTCAGGGACAGGTTGATCACGTCCGCCCCGTTGTCCACCGCCCAGGTGATCCCGGCCGCCACCGCCGTGGTGGTGAACTTCTCCCCGTCCGAACCCACCGAAACGGGGAGGATCCGGACACCGGGAGCCACTCCCAGCGCCCCACCGTCCACCCCGCGCCCGGCGATCAGCGCCGCCATCGCGGTGCCGTGCCCGTCGTTGTCCTCGGTGCCGTCGGTGCCCTGGGCCGACCCGAACCCGGCGCCCGGCAGCAACGCACCCACCAGGTCGGGCACGGTGTCGTCCACCCCGGAATCCACCACGGCCACCACCACGCCGTCCCCGCGCACGACGTCGTGCACCGCCCGCACCCGCAACTCGTCCAAATGCCACTGCTGCTCCGTGATCGTCTGCGCCCACGCCGTCCCGGGGCCCACCCCGAATAGCGCGATCACCAGCACGACCAGCCCCGCCCGGACCATCCCTCGAAAACCCCCTGTGGTCGAGGTCACAAATATTCCAAGCCGTACACGTTTCGACCGCCGACTGTCTGGCAATCGGAGTAAGGGCCTTGTTAAGACCGGGTGAACTCCCGCACAGCACCATGACAAGTCCGGCTGAACCAGGTCAGATGGAAAGCAACGAATCGTGAGGCGGCGACCGGTCGCACACGAATTCGGATACCACCCGTCAAGGAACCCACCGGAGGTGAACCCGTGACGGTGCTTGATCCGGACCTGAACGCCGACTCGTCGGCCACCGGGTCGAAGGAGTTGCCACGACAACGCGACCACGCCCTTCGCGTCGAACCGATGATGGCGTTGGAATGGTCGCACGCTATCGAACCCAATGGCGCGGCCGGCATCGCCACCGCGCCCGCGCAGGCCCGCCGGGCCTGGATCCACCGGGCCGACGAGCGGCAGGTGCTCGCGCTGTACCGGGCGGTGGGCGCGGAGGCCCCGGCTCCCTGGTGGCTCAGAGCCCTCGACCGCGGCCGGCTGGCCTCCCGCGCGGCCGGCTTCGCCGTCGAGGACGAGGTGTCCGACCTGCTGGCCGACCGGCCGGGCTGGGTCTTCGTGCCGTGGGCGGCCGAGGGCGAGGTCGGCTACTGGGAGTTCGTGCCGTCGGAGAGCGGCGTGTACGGCCCCGCCGAGCCGACCACCGTGCAGTTCACCGACCGGCATACCGGCTGGGTGGACCTGCTCCCCGCGCACCGGGGCCCCGGTGCGCGTCAACCCATCGAGTTCACCCCGGCCCACCTGCGCGAGCAGATCGAGGACCTGGAGAACATCGCCTGACCGACCGCTTAGGCTGTGCGCCCGTGATGACGTCCAGCCAGCGCCCGCCGCACCACCGTTCCGTCGTGAGCTACGTGCAACGCGGTGAACGGATGACCGTCGGGCAGCAGCGGGCCTGGGACCGCCACTGGGAGCGCTTGGGCCGTGAGGTCAAGGCGCTCCCGGCCGGTCCCGTCGACTTCGCAAGCTGGTTCGGGCGGGACGCCCCGGTGCTGCTGGAGATCGGTTCCGGCATGGGCGAGACGACCGCGCAGTTGGTCGCGGCGGCCCCCGAGGTCAACTACGTGGCCGTGGAGGTCTACAAGCCGGGCCTGGCGCAACTCCTGATGCGCGCGGAAGCGCTCGGAGCCACCAACCTGCGCGTCCTGCGCGGCGACGCGGTGGACCTGCTGACCGACCACGTCGAGCCGGGCACCCTGGCCGGCGTGCGGATCTTCTTCCCCGACCCGTGGCCCAAGAAGAAGCACCACAAGCGCCGCCTCGTGCAGCCGGAGTTCGTGCGCCTGCTCGCGACCCGCCTCCGCCCCGGCGGCACGCTGCACCTGGCCACCGACTGGGAGCACTACGCGGAGCAGATGCTGGAGGTCTGCTCGGCCGAGCCGCTGCTGCGCAACCGGCACGAGACGTGGGCCCCGCGCCCCGACTGGCGGCCGGTGACGAAGTTCGAGCAGCGCGCGGTCGAAGAGGACCGGATCAGCCACGACCTGGTGTTCGACCGGATCGAACTCACCTGACCGTGTCATAAAGTCACCACGCCGACCAGCCGACGCGGCGACGCAGGGTCGATTCGTCACCTGATCGAGTGGGACGTGTTGATCACCCGGTGTGCCCCGTCCGGCAGTGACGCGTCACCGCGATCCGGAACTACGGTTGCCGCCCGTGACCGCCATCGACAACGAACCGATAACGCTCGGCGCGGCGGAGGGCTTCCTCCGCATGTTCCACATCGCGCACCCCGAGGCCGGCCCGGTCGGCCCCCGCCTGACGCAGGTCCGCGACGAGATCGCGGAGACCGGCACCTACCGGCACACCACCCACGAGCTGTCGTACGGCACGCGCGTCGCGCTGCGCGACAGCGGCTGGTGCACCAGCGGCGTGCCGTGGCGGCGGCTCAAGGTCCGCGACCTGCGCGGCTTCCGCAACGCCGCCGCCGTGGCCGCCGAGTGCGTGGAGCACCTGCGGCTGGCCACGAACGGCGGCGAGATCCGCCCCCTGGTCACGGTGTTCGCGCCGGACGCCCCGGCCGCGCCCGGTCCGGTCATCTGGAACGAGCAATTGGTCCGCTACGCGGGGCACGCCGACGGCACCGGGGACCGCCGCTACCGCGAGTTCACCGAAGCCGTGCTGGGCATGGGCTGGCGACCACCCGGGACGCCGACGCCGTTCGACGTCCTGCCGCTCGTCGTGGAGACCGCCCACGAGGGGCCGAAGCTGTTCGCCATCCCGCCCGACGTGGTGCACGAGGTGTGCCTGGAGCACCCCGACCTGCCCTGGTTCGGGGCGATGGACCTGCGCTGGCACGCCGTGCCGCTGATCACCAACCTGCGGCTGTCCATCGGCGGCGTCGACTACCCGGCCGCGCCGTTCAACACCTGGTTCGTCGGCTCCGAGATCGGCGCGCGCAGCCTCGCCGACGAGAACGCCTACGGCGCGGCGCGGCCGGTCGCCGAGGCACTCGGCCTCGACACGTCCGCCGAGCGCTCACTGTGGCGCGACCGCGCCGTGGTCGAGCTGAACCGGGCCGTGCTGCACTCGTTCGACCTCGCCGGGGTCACCGTCACCGACCACCACGCCGAGTCGCTGCACCGGCTGTCCTGGCTGCGGTCCCGGCAGAAGCACGCCGGGATCCGCCCCGCGTTCCGACTCGACCCGATGGCCGCCCGCCGGGCCCGCGCCGGCGGCCCGGCCCGCTTTTCCGGCGGCCCCGCGGAAACCACCCGGCCGCATTCCCGAGGACGTCTTGCCGAACTTCTCCGACGCCCCGCGGAGAGATGATCGAATCACCGTTGCGAATCGACCAGCACACCCGCCAACGCCATCAGGACCAGCACCAACAGCCCGAGCACCGCGCCCGCCCAAGTTGCCACCACACTCAGCATCACGTTCCTCCGTTCCCCGACTGCCACTCCAGAGTCACCCCCGAAAACGTCCTCCGGCATCGGCCAGCGGGGTATTTCCGGTAGCGTTCGGGTCAGTCCTCCGGATGACGGCCCGCGCGACCCCGGACGGACGCGGCATCAACCTGGAGGACATACGGTGACGTGTCGTGGAGAGCACTCACCTCGGCTGGCGCACCCTGGCGCGCCGCCAGTGGCCACTGGCCTGCGCCCTGCTCTTCTTCATCGGCACCGAAACACTCGCCGCCGACACGTGGTGGCAACTGCCCGGCACGCTGGTGGTCGGCGCGCTGGCGGTGCTCGCCCCGCGCCGCCCGCTCGACGCGGCGCTGGCGGTCGCGACGGCCCTGCTGGGCGGTTCCGCGCTGCTGCGCCTGGCGGACGAGCCGCCGACCGTGCCGCTGATCTCGGGGATGGCGATGTCCGAGTGCTCGGCCGTGATGGCGGTCGTCGCGGTCGTGGTGCGGCAGGAGTCGGTCAAGCGGGCGCTCATCGGGATCGTGGCGCTGGTCGCGGCGGCGTCCGTGACGCAGGCCGCCCGGCCGTCGTACTGGCACCGGCACTACACGGAAATCCCCTACGACGGGCCGGGGACCTCGGAGCAGTTGATCGGCGGGACGGTGCTGCTGGTGCTGTCCGTGGGCACCGGTCTGTACTTCCGGGCCCGTGACCGGGAACGCGCGACCCTGGTGCGGTCCGAGGTCGCGGCGGCGCAGCACGCCGAGCGGATGGCGCTGGCGCGGGAGCTGCACGACGTGGTGGCGCACTACGTGACCGGGATCGTCGTGCACGCGCAGGCGGGGCAGGCCGTGCCGGCGGCGGCGCAGGAGGTGCTGCCGATCATCGCGCGGAGCGGCAACGAGGCGCTGACCGCGATGCGGCGGCTGGTGGGCACGCTGCGCGGGTCGGAAACCGACGCGCCCGCCGCCACCAGCGACCTGGCGGACGACGTGCGGCAGGTGGTCGCGCAGTCCGGGCAGCCGGTGCGGCTGAGCCTGGACCTGCCGTCCGGGGTGCCGCCGTCGTTGGCGCGGTCGGTGCTGCGGCTGGTGCAGGAATCCCTGACCAACACCCGGAAGCACGCCGAGGGGGTGTCCCTGGTGGACGTCTCGGTGGCGGTCGTGGCCGATGTGGTGCACGTCGTGATCGCCGACGACGGGCGTGCGCCGAAGACCGCCCCGGTCGGCGGGTCGGGCGGGTTCGGGCTGGTCGGGATGCGGGAACGGGTCGAGCTGCTGGGCGGCCGGTTCACCGCCGGGCGGCGGGCGTCCGGCGGCTGGGAGGTCCGGGCGGAGCTGCCGATCGCGGAGTGAGGCAGGATCGGGCGCATGTCGCCGCGCCTGGCGCAACCGCCCGTCGCCGGGTGAGGCAGGATCGGGCGCATGTCGCTGCGCCTGCACGCTCCCGTGGTCCTGCCGTGCGATCCGTCCTGCGCCGTGCTGCGGGACGCGGTGGTCGACGTCGTCGACGGTCGGGTCGCCCACGTCGGCCCGTTCGCCGACGCGCCCGCGTTCGACGGGGAGGTCCGCGAGCTGACCGGAATCCTGTTGCCCGGCTTGGTGAACGCCCACGCGCACAGCCCGATGGTGGTGCTCCGCGGCCTGGGCGGCGACCTGCCGCTGCTGCGCTGGCTGCGCGAGGCGATGTGGCCGGCCGAGGCGCGGATGAAGCCGTCGGACATCGGCGCGGGCATGCTGCTCGGCACGGTGGAGATGCTGCGCAACGGCGTGACGACGAGCGCGGAGATGTACTTCCACGGCGCGGAGCTGACCGACGCCGTGCTGAAGGCCGGGTCGCGGGTGCTGTTCGGCGCGGCGATCATGGACCTGCCGGGGATGCCGTGGCGGCCGATGACGGACGAGATCACGCGGTGGATCGACGCCGACGGCCTGCGGTTCGGGCCGCACGAGCGGATCGAGCTGTCCTACGGTCCGCACTCCGCCTACCTGCTGACGCCGGACGCGTTGGCGCAGGTCGCGGGCGAGGCGCGGGACCGCGGGGCGCTGGTGCAGATCCACGTCGCCGAAGCGCCCGACGAGGACGGGGCGCAGCGGGCGTCGCACGGTTCGGTGCCGCGGCTGCTGGAGCAGGCCGGGGTGCTCGGTGGGCGGGTGCTGTCGGCGCACTCCGTGCACTTGTCGGCGGAGGACATCGCCATCTACGCCGAGCACCGGGTCGGGGTCGCGCACTGCCCCGGGTCGAACACCAAGCTGGCGTCCGGGATCGCGCCGCTGCGCGGGTACCTGGACGCCGGGGTGCCGGTCGGGCTGGGCACCGACGGGCCGGCGTCCAACGACGACCTGGACCTGTTCGAGGAGGCCCGGTTGGCGGCGTTGCTGGCGCGGGTGACGTCGATGGACGCGACGGCGATGCGGGCGGCGGACGCGCTTTTGCTGGCCACGCGCGGTGGTGCGGAGGCGTTGGGGCGGGACGACCTGGGCGCGCTGGAGGTCGGGCGCTGGGGCGACGTCGTGCACGTGGACGTCGACGACCCGGCTTTCGCCACCGGGTTGGACGCGCCGGACGAGCAGGTGCTGGCGAACCTCGTGTGGGCGTCCGGCACGCGTCGGGTCAAGGACGTGTGGGTGGCCGGGGAGCAGGTCGTGGCGGACGGCGAGACCACCCGCGTGGACCGGCGTGAGGCCCAGGCGGGGGTCGCGGCGGTGTCCCGGCGGTTGCGTTGACGGACACGCGGGTGAGTTGACGGACGCGCGGGTGCGTTTAGCGGGCGCGCGGGCGGACGACGATCTCGGTGACGTGGGCGTCCTCGTCGGCCTGGACGGCGGCGAGGACGGCCTTGGCGACCGAGTCGGCGGTGAGGTACTGGTCCGGCTGGTAGTCGCCGTTCTCCTGGGTGCGGACGCCGCGCTGCATGTCGGTGTCCACCCGGCCGGGGTGGATCGAGGTGACGCGGACCGGCTCCTCGGCGCGCAGGACGTCGGCGTAGGCGCGGAGGGCGAACTTGCTCGCGGCGTAGACGCCCCAGTCGGGGTTCGCGCGCAGCCCGGCGCCGGAGTTGATCAGGACCACGTGGCCGTCGGCCGCGCGGAGCAGGGGCAGCGTGAGGCGGGTCAGCTCGGCGACCGCGATCACGTTGATGTCCAGGGTGCGTCGCCAGGTGTCGGCGGTGGCTTCGGCCAGCGGACCGAGTTCGGCGATGCCCGCGCTGTGGACGAGGACGTCCAGGCGGTCGAGCTTCGCGGTGGCCTCTCGCAGGGCTTCGGCGTCGGTCAGCTCCACCGGCCAGGGCGTTGAGCCGGGGATCTTCGCGGCTTCCGTGAGGGCTTCGGTGTTCCGGCCGCCCAGCAGGAGGTCGTGGGTGGGTGCGAGCTTGCGGGCGATGGCCAGGCCGATGCCTCGGGACGCGCCGGTGATCAGTGCAACGGGTCGATCGGTCATGGGGTGGACCTTAGGGAGCACGACCGGTGCTCGCCGCTCCGGCACGGTCCGCCACGTGATCAACGTGCTCGCGCGAGCGGGGGTACCCCTGACGTGCCGGCCCTCGATACACCGCGAGCGGAGGTACCCCGACGTGTATGCCCTCGACCCACCGCAAGCGGGGGTACCCCTGACGTGAGGGCCCCCGATACACAGCCAACCACGGGGGTACGACAGAAGAGCCGGACAGGTCTTGGCCTGCCCGGCTCTTCGGGTGCCTTCAGCGGCCGGTGCTCGGCGTGGTCAGCCGCAGATGCGGCCCTTGTCCTTCTTCCACGCCACGACCACCGACGGCCGGGGCTGGGTGGCGCCGCCGTCCGGCCAGTGGGAGAGCGGGTTGTTCGCCGACGCGCCGTCGATCTCGCCGGGGTGCTGGACCGAGACCAGGACGAAGTCGTCCTCCACGACCGGGCCGCAGGTCTCGGCGCCCTTCGGCACCGTCAGGAACTGCTTGACCCGACCTCGGTACCGGCCCTCGACCGGCACGGCGAAGAGGCCGTCGTTGGACTTGAGGGCGTTGCCGTCGGTCGAGATCCACAGGTTGCCGTGGGAGTCGAAGGCCACGTTGTCCGGGCACGAGATCGGCGACACCTGGGTCTTGTCGTAGCCGCCGAAGTACGTGTCGGGGGACGTCGGGTCGCCGCAGACCAGCAGCAGCTTCCACGAGAACGTCAACGCGGTGTTGTCGCCGCGGCGCTCCTCCAGCTCCAGCACGTGGCCGTGCCGGTTGTTCACCCGCGGGTTGGGTTCGGTCGGGCCTTCCTTGCCGGCCTTGCCGCGGTCCGTGTTGTTCGTCAGGGCCGCGTAGACACGGCGGTTGCGCGGGTTCGGCTCGACGTCCTCCGGGCGGTCCATCTTGGTCGCCCCGACCTTGTCCGCCGCCTGGCGGGTGAAGATGTAGACCTCTTCCGCCGTAAAACCGTCCACAAAGGACTTGTCGCCCGCCGCCAGCGGGATCCACTGGCCGGCGCCGTCGAACTCGCCGTCGGCCGGGAGCTTGCCGGTGCCGTCGATCTCCGCCGCGGGGCTGTCGCCGGTGAACTTCGCGACGTACAGCGTGCCGCGGTCGAGCAGCTTCTTGTTGTGCTCGCGGGCGTAGCGGCTGTTGCCCGGCTTGTACCGCTCGTCCGAGACGAACTTGTACATGTAGTCGAACCGCTCGTCGTCACCCATGTACGCGACGACCCGGCCGTCGCGGGCGATGATGACGTTCGCGCCCTCGTGCTTGAAGCGGCCCAGCGCCGTGTGCTTGACCGGCGTCGACTTCGGGTCCAGCGGGTCGATCTCGACGACCCAGCCGAAGCGGTTGACCTCGTTGGGCTCCTGCGCCACGTCGAAGCGCTTGTCGAACCGCTCCCACTTGCGGGTGGACGCCGCGCCGCCCAGGCCGTAGCGCGCGAGCCGCGCCTTCTGCACCGGGTCGGTGACGCTGCCCGCGTTGGCGAAGTACTGGTTGAAATTCTCCTCGCCGGACAGGATCGTGCCCCACGGGGTCACGCCGCCCGCGCAGTTGTTCAGCGTTCCCAACACCTTCGTGCCGGTCGGGTCGGCCGACGTCTTCAGGTGCTTCGAGCCGGCCGCCGGCCCGGTCACCTTGAACTCCGTGGTGGCGGTGATCCGGCGGTTGTAGTGGCGGTCCACCTTCGGCACCAGCTTGCCGCTGCGGTGCTCGCGCTCCACCAGCACCACGGACAGGCCGTGCGCGGCCCACGCGATCTCGGTCTGCTCGCGGGTCGGGTTGGCGGCGTCCCAGTCCTTGAACAGGAACTCCTCGGTCGTGTACTCGTGGTTGCTCACCATGAGCCAGCGGTTCCAGTGGTTCAGCGGAACCAGACCGCAGAAGTCGTTGTTGTAGCCGAACTGCCTCGCCTGCGCGGCGGGCGTCTGCCGGTCGAAGTCGAACGCGGGCGCGCCGGGCAGCACCGGGTCGCCCCAGCGGATCACGACGGCCGACTCGTAGCCCTCGGGCGTGACGATCCGGTCCTCGGTGTTCGGCGCGACGGCGGTGAAGTTGAGGCCGTCGCGGCGGCGGCCACCGCCCAGGTCGCGGTCGGCCTCCACGGCCTCCGCGGCCTCCGGCGCGGCGGCGGCCGTGCCCGCACCGACGAGCCCGACGCCCGCGCCCGCGACGGCGAGCACCGCGCCCGCCTTGAGCAGGCCGCGCCGGCGCACGACCTCGCCCACGACGTCGCCGAAGTAGGCGTTGTCGGACGTGTTGGGAGCCTCGTGCGCGCAGGCGTCGCCGCAGCGGTACTTGCAGGTGATCGCCGACCGCCCAAGGGGGTGGTTGGGCAACAGGGGCAGCAGACGCCGGCCCCGATCGGTGGATGAGGACACGCGGACCTCCGAGATCGCTCAGTGGGAACTGGGCGACCGTAGGTCGGCAACGCCTCTTCCAGCGGACGTCAAGGTGAACGACAGGCGAACACCTCGCCCCTTCGCCGACCGGAACCGGCTGGTCACGGCACGTGTCAGCACACGTCTCAGCGCGATGTCGACGCACGTCTCAGCGCACGTCTCAGCGCACGGCGTCAGCGCACGTCTCAGCGCACGGCGTCAGCCGCCGACGAACCCGTCGCGCCACACCGCCACGACGGACGGCCTGGGCTGGGCGTCGCCGCCGTCCGGCCAGTGCGACGCGGGGCGGTCCGCACTGGCCCCGTCCACCTCGCCCGGGTGCTGCACGCAGACCGTGACGAACCGCTCCCCGATCACCGGCCCGCACGTCTCCGCGCCCCGCGGCACGGTGAGGAAGAGCTTGAGGTGACCGCGTTCCGGCCCGTGCACGGGCACCGCGTACAGGCCGTCGTTGCAGCCGTTCAGCGCGCCCGCCGAGTCGGTGGAGAGCCACAGGTTGCCGTGCCGGTCGAACGCCACGTTGTCCGGGCTGGAGATCGGCGAGACCCGCGACTTGTCGTAGCCCGCGAAGTAGGTGCTCGGGTCCTCCGGGTCGCCGCACACCAGCAGCAGGCTCCAGGTGAACGCCGTCGCGAGCGCGTCGCCGCCGCGTTCGGTGAGCTCCAGCACCTGGCCGTGCTTGTTGGCCACGCGCGGGTTCGGCTCGGTGGCGCCTTCCTTGCCGGGCTTGCCCCGCTCGACGTTGTTGCTCAGCGCGCAGTACACCGTGCCGGTGTGCGGGTGGGTCTGGATGTCCTCCGGACGGTCCATCCTGGTCGCGCCCACCTTGTCGGCGGCCAGGCGTGTGAACACGTAGACCTCTTCGGCGGTCATGCCGTCGACGAACGAGCGGTGGCCCCGCGCGAGCGGGATCCACTCGCCACGCCCGTCGAACTCCTTGTCGCGCGGCAGTTTCCCGGTGCCGTCGATCTCCTCGGGCGCGCTGTCGCCGGTGAACCGGGCGACGTGGAGCGTGCCGTCGTCCAGCAGCGTCATGTTGTGCCGGCGGGCGGATTTGCTGTTGCCGCGACGGACTCTGCCGGTGGAGACGAACTTGTAGATGTACTCGAAGCGCTCGTCGTCACCGGAGTACGCGACCACGCGGCCGTCGCGCGCGATGCGGACGTTGGCGCACTCGTGCTTGAAGCGGCCCAGCGCGGTGTGCTTGACCGGCGTGGCGTCCGGGTCGTGCGGGTCCAGCTCGACCACCCAGCCGAACCTGTTGGCCTCGTTGGGTTCCCGGGCGAGGTCGAAGCGCTGGTCGAACCGCTCCCACTTGCGCGTGGTGGCGCCGGGGGTGATGCCGTAGCGGGCGTGGCGCGGGTCCGTGCCCGCGTTGGCGAAGTACTGGTTGAAGTTCTCCTCGCCGGACAGGATCGTGCCCCACGGCGTGACGCCGCCCGCGCAGTTGTTCAGCGTGCCGAGAACCCTCGTGCCGGTCGGGTCGGCGCTGGTCCTGAGGAACTGCGAGCCGGCGGCCGGGCCGCGCACCTCGAACGGCGTGGTGGCCGTGACGCGGCGGTTGTAGTGGGAGAACTTCGGCTTGAGGCGGCCGTTCTCCTGCTGCACGAGGACGACGGACAGGCCGTGCGCGGCCCACGCGATCTCGACCTGCTCGCGCGTGGGGTGGTCCCGGTCGTAGCCGCGGAACATGAAGCTCTCGCTGGTGTACTCGTGGTTGGTGACCAGGAGGTTGGTGCGCCCCAACGAATCCAGCGGCAGCAGCGCGGCGAAGTCGCAGTTGAACCCGAACTGGCGGGCCTGCGCGGCGGGCGTCTGGTGGTCGAAGTCGAACCCGGGTGCGTCAGGGAACAACGGGTCGCCCCAGCGGATCACGATCGCCTGCCGGTAGCCGTCCGGGACGACCACGGCGTCCTCGGTGTTCAGGCGGACCGGCGTGAAGTCGAGGCCACGCGCCTTCCCGTGCCCGGCAGTGCTCGCTTCGGCGGCGGCTGTACCCGCGGCGGGGGACGCGGCGGCGGCCGGCGGTGCGGATTGGGCCGCCGCGCCGAGGGCGACGACGACGCCGGCCCTGATCGCCGTGCGGCGGGTGAGCAGGTCGCCGAAGTACGGGTTGGCCGACGTGTTCGGCGCATCGTGGAAGCACGCGTCGCCGCAGCGGTATTCGCACGTCACGGCGGCACGGCCGGGCGAGTGGTCGGCCAGTAGGGGAAGGTGTCGCACGTCCGCGCCTCCTACGGTCAGTTCGGCTCAACTGACCGTAGGCCGGCGTTCACTCGTTGTTAACCCATTACTTCTTCACCGACGACCACGTCCTGAGCGGTGATCGGCCGTTCGCGGGTCCGCCCGACCGCCAGCAGCCCGGCGGCCAGCACGCAGCAGACCGCGGCGACCACGAACGGCTGGGCGAGGTGGCTGACGAACGTCGCCGCGAGCGCTCCGCCGAGCCAGCGCAGGAAGTTGTAGCCGGCGCTCGCGACCGGCCGCGGCGCGGGGCTGACGCTCATCGCCGTGCCGGTGAACAAGGTGTTCAGCAGCCCGCTCACCACGCCGCTGACGACCACCGCGACCACCAGCAGCGGCTTGTTCGGGACCGCCATGACCAGCATCAACACCGCGAACGCGAGGACGGCGACGATGGTCGTGCGGCGTTCGCCCCAGCGGCCGGCCAGCTTCGGCGCGAGCCACACGCTGGACACCGCGACGCCGACGCCCCAGCCGAAGAAGATCAGTCCGATCGCCACCGCGTCCCACTCCAGCACGAACGGCGACCAGGCCAGGACCGTGAAGAAGGCGGCGGTGTAGAGGGCGGAGCCGACGGCGGTGCGCAGCAGGCCGGGATGCCGGAGGGCCTTGAGCGGGTCGAGCAGGCGGATCGAGTGCTGCGGCTTGTCGTTGGCGAGGAAGACCGAGCACAGCACGACGGCGACGGCCATCAGCACCGCCGTGCCGATGAACGGTCCGCGCCAGGAGAAGCTGCCCAGCAGCGCGCCGAGCAGCGGACCGACCGAGAGACCGAGGCCGAGGGCGGCTTCGTAGAGCAGGATCGCCTTGCCCTGCCCGCCGGAGGCCGCGCCGACGATGACGCTGAGGGCGGTGGCGATGAAGAACGCGTTGCCCAGGCCCCAGACGGCGCGCAGGCCGACGAGCTGGGTGATGTCCGACGCGAGCGAGCAGAGGGCGGTCGCGACGACGATCAAAGCCAGACCGGCGACCAGCGTGCGCTTCGCGCCGTACTTCGCGCCGGCCGCGCCGGTGAAGAGCATGGCGACGACCTGGACGCCGAGGTAGGAGGAGAACAGCAGGGTGACTTGCGATGGCGTGGCGTGCAGGCCTTCCGCGATCGACAGCAGGATCGGGTCGACGAGCCCGATGCCCATGAACGCGATCACCGCGGCGAACGCCGTGACCCACACCTGACGGGGTTGGTCGAGGAAATTCACTTAGCTACCCTAACAGAAATCAGTTAGGGTAGCTAAGTAAATTGGCTCGCACGTGGTGTGCCCGGGTCGTGCGCACGTCGATCAGGGGATGCCGATGCACCGCACTTCCTCGTTCATCGGAGCCCCACCGGCGTAGTCACTCCGCTGGCCCGGCTGCAACGTGAAGCTCGGCCTCGCGCAGCCGTTCCGGGCCTTCCACCGGTAGAAGGTGACGACCTTGGACGTCCGGTTCTGCACCGAGTGCGCAACGATGTCCAGGTGATGTTTGCCGGACTGGTTCTGGTGGATCTTCACCGGCGTACCGCCACCCTTCTTCTGCGGGAACGCGCAGACGTAGGCAGCCGGACACTCCTTGTAGTCCCGCTCCGTCGGCGCCGATATCTCGACGGGCGACGCGGGGTCGTTCTGCGCGTGAGCGGCGGGTGCGAGCAGGGCGGCGGCCAGCGCCGCGATCGGCACGACGAGTGCCAGGCGGAGAGTGGTGAAGGCCATCAGGGGAATCCCTTCCGAGCGGAGGAACGAGTCCCGGGGCCGATCGAACCCCGGCAACCGCTGTGTCTACCGCCGCCTGGAGAACCTCGCTGACCAGTGCGAATACCGATCATCACGGGACGCAGCGGCCCGTGACGACCACCGCCACCCACACCGACACCACCACCGCTGTGAGTGGTACCGACACCGCGCTTGTGGGGGACGGATTCGGTGGCGCCGGGCCACCGTCCGGGCAGCGACAGCGGCACACCCCCCGTCCGGGTGGAACGCCCGGCCTCGCCCCGTCGATCACCGGACTCCGGGGACCGGCCGTTCGGATCTCGCCCCGGGTGAGCAGCGCGACCTAGCCTCGCGGGCATGGAGCAGCGGGTTGCGGTGGTGAGCGGGGCGGCTCAGGGGATCGGGTCGCGGATTTCCGAGGTGTTGCGGGAGGCCGGGTACTCCGTGGTCGGGTTCGACCTGAGGGAGACACCCGGCGGTGTGGTCGGGGATGTGTCGTCCGAGGCGGACGTCGCGCGGTTGGCGGCGGGGCTCGAACGGGTGGACGTGGTGGTCAACAACGCGGGGATCGCGGGTATCCGGGCGTTCGAGGACACCTCGGTCGAGCAGTGGCAGCGGATGCTCGCCGTCAACCTCACCGGGCCGTTCCTGCTGACCAGGGCGTTGGGCAGGCTCATGCTGGCGCAGGGGTCCGGGGCCGTGGTGAACATCGCGTCCGTCGCCGGCCTGCGCGGTGTCGCCGACCGGGCCGCCTACAACGCCACCAAGCACGGGCTGATCGGCCTGACCCGCACGCTCGCCGTCGAGTGGGGCGGGCGGGGTGTGCGGGTCAACGCCGTCTGCCCCGGGTGGGTGAAGACGGAGATGGACGTCGAGTCGCAGGCCGGCGGGCACTACGGCGACGCCGACATCACCGATCACGTGCCGGTCGGGCGGTTCGCGTACCCGGACGACATCGCGCAGGCCGTCGCGTTCCTCGCGGACCCGGCGAGGAGCGGCTTCATCAACGGTGTCGCGCTGCCCGTGGACGGCGGGTGGACCGCCGACGGCTCTTGGCAGTCCCTCCGCCTGTCCAAGCGTTAGCGCACGCACATGGCAAACCCCCTTGGCCGCCGGGCCAGGGCCCCGCGGGCAAGGGGGTGATCACCCGATGGTGGTCAGCGGTCCACGTCGCCGCGGATGAACGCCTCCACGGCCTCGTGCGCCGCCGAGTCCGAGTACTGCACCGGCGGGGACTTCATGAAGTACGACGACGCCGACAGGATCGGCCCGCCGATGCCCCGGTCCAGCGCGATCTTCGCCGCGCGCACCGCGTCGATGATGATCCCCGCCGAGTTCGGCGAGTCCCACACCTCCAGCTTGTACTCCAGGTTCAGCGGCACGTCGCCGAACGCCCGGCCCTCCAGCCGCACGTACGCCCACTTGCGGTCGTCCAGCCAGGCCACGTAGTCCGACGGGCCGATGTGCACGTTCCGCTTGCCCAGCTCCCGGTCCACCTGCGAGGTGACCGCCTGCGTCTTGGAGACCTTCTTGGACTCCAGGCGCTCCAGCTCCTTCATGTTCAGGAAGTCCATGTTGCCGCCCACGTTGAGCTGCATGGTGCGGTCGAGCTGGACGCCCCGGTCCTCGAACAGCTTGGCCAGCACGCGGTGCGTGATGGTCGCGCCGACCTGGGACTTGATGTCGTCCCCGACGATCGGGACGCCGGCCTCCTCGAACTTGCGCGCCCACTCCGGGTCGGACGCGATGAACACCGGCAGCGCGTTGACGAACGCCACCCGCGCGTCGATCGCGGCCTGCGCGTAGTGGCGGTCCGCCTCCTCCGAGCCCACCGGGAGGTACGAGACGAGCACGTCGACCTCGGCGTCGCGCAGCGCCTGCGCCACGTCCACCGGCTGCTCGTCGGACTCCTCGATGGTCTCCCGGTAGAACCGGCCCAGGCCGTCCAGCGTGTGGCCGCGCTGCACGGTGACGCCCAGCGGCGGCACGTCGGCGATCTTGATCGTGTTGTTCTCGCTGGCCACGATCGCCTCGGACAGGTCGACGCCGACCTTCTTGGCGTCCACGTCGAACGCGGCCACGAACTCCACGTCACGCACGTGGTAGTCGCCGAACTCGACGTGCATCAGACCGGGCACCCGGGTCTTCGGGTCGGCGTCGCGGTAGTAGTGGACGCCTTGCACCAGCGACGCCGCGCAGTTGCCGACCCCGACAATGGCCACTCGAACGGTGCGGCGGTTGTCGCCCATGCCGAGTCCTCCTTCTTGTTTCCGTCAGTGCCCAGTGGGCTATTCGTCCCGTTCGCGCTGTTCCGCCTGCTCGTGCGCGATCAGCTCGTTGAGCCACCGCACCTCGCGCTCGGTGCTGTCCAACCCCATGCGGTGCAGCTCGCGCGTGTAGCGGTCGATCCGCTCGCTCGCGCTCGATAACGTCGTCCGCAGCCCTTCCCGCCGCTCCTCGACCCGCCGGCGCCGCCCTTCGAGGATCCGCATCCTGATCTCGGCGGGCGTGCGGGAGAAGAACGCCAGGTGGACGCCGAACGAGTCGTCGTCCCACGTCTGGGGGCCCGCGTTGGCCAGCAGGTCGGCGAACCGCTCCTTGCCCTCCGCGGTCAGCCGGTAGACCTTGCGCGCCCGGCGGCCCCAGGACCGGACCTCCTCCGGCGCCTCCTCGACGATCCAGCCCTCGCGTTGCAACCGGCGCAGCGTGGGGTACAGGGTGCCGTAGGAGAACGCGCGGAACGCGCCCAACAGCTCGTGCAACCGCTTGCGCAGCTCGTAGCCGTGCATCGGCGCCTCGTGCAGCAGGCCGAGGATCGCGAACTCCAGCATTGCGACACCTCCTCGCACGGGCACGCCGATGGGTGTGCTCAGTATATCGGTGCGATACATCCGCCCACGACTTGAGATGTGGCGTGCCGCACAAGGTCACACCGTGATCACGACCACTGCCCTGAACGGCCCAACGTAGGGGTCGGGCCGCCACGTACTCTGGTCCCGTGCTGACCCAACGGCAGGTGGTGGACTACGCGCTACAGCGCCGCGCGCTGCTGGCGGAGGTCTACGCGGGCCGGGTGGGCACCATGGAGGTCTGCGACGCCAGCCCGTACCTGCTGCGAGCTGCGAAGTTCCACGGCCGGCCGAGCGACGTCACGTGCCCGGTGTGCCGCAAGGAACCCCTGACCCTGGTGTCCTGGGTCTACGGCGACGAGCTCAAGCACGCGGCCGGCTCCGCGCGCACCGTCGAGGAGCTCACCCGCATGGCGAACCTTTTCGAGGAGTTCACCGTGTATGTGGTGGAAGTTTGCCGCACCTGTAGTTGGAACCACCTGGTGCAGTCATACGTCCTGGGAACACGTGGCCTGAACTCTCGGAAGCCGCGGAGGAGGACCGCGGCGGAGTGAACGTTCTCCGACCACGGGCGCCGCTCACCCCCGAGCGGCGGCGTACGACCACCGAACCGCGTGCGACGGCACGCCGGTCTGGGAGGCTTTTTCGTGAACGACCAGCATGACGACAGGCACCGTGGCGCGGAGCCGCAGTGGCCGACCGGGGAAGACCCGGACGGCGGCGCGCACACCCGTGGAGCCGGGGATCGGCCGGAGCGTCCGAACACCCCACCCGGTGGATTCGCGCGTCCCCAGGGCGCCCCGCGCCACGGCACGCCCTCCGGCGGCATCCCGCGCGCCGCACGCCCCGGTGGCCCCGGTGGCCCCGGTCACGGTGCCCCGAACCAGGGCGGTCCCGGTCCGGGGCAAGGCGGTCCGGCCCAGGGCGGCCGGCCACCGGGCACCCCGCCGGGCGGCATCCCGCAGGGCACCCCGCCCGGTGGGATCTCCCACGGCACCCCACCGGGCGGCATCCCACAGGGCACTCCGCCGGGTGGGATCTCCCAAGGCACTCCACCGGGCGGCGTCCCGCAGGGCGGTCGACGCCGCCTGCCCGAGCCGGGTGGTCCCGGTGCTCAGGGCGGCAGGCCCGGCGGCCCAGGAGTGCCCGGCCCAGGAGTGCCCAGCCCAGGCGGCCCGAACGCGGGCGGCCCAGGCGTGCCCGGCGCGGCCAACGCCGACCCCAACGCCACGCGGCAGGTTCCCAGGGGCGCGGCACGGCCCAACACGCCTCCCGGCGGCATCCGCCGGCCCGGACCCAACGGCCCCGGCGCGCCCGGCCGACCCCCGGCGGGCGGTCCCGGCGGCCCCCGACGGCCCGGCGAAGAGCCGACCGACCTCCTCCCCCCGGTGCACCAGACCGTGGCCCGCGAGCCCGAACTCCTCACGCACCGCGAGGACGACATCGCGATCGAGCCGTTCTACGAGGACGAGTACGAAGACGACGACGAACCCACCCCGGAGGAGGCCAAGGCCTTGCGCCGGAAGAAGATCTGGCGCCGGGTGCGCCGCGTGTCCTACGTCGGCCTGTTCCTGATGATCCTCGGGCCGATCGTCGCGTTCGCCATCGCCTACCAGCTCGTGGACGTCCCGAACCCGGAGCAGGTGGCCTTCGAGCAGAACAAGGCCGTCACCATCCTGTACGCCGACGAATCGGTGATGACCAAGATCGCCCCGTCCGGCGCGAACCGGACCCTCGTCAAGTACGAGGACCTGCCCGACCACCTGAAGAAGGCCGTGTTCGCGGTCGAGGACCCGACGTTCGAGACGAACCCGGGCTTCGACTTCACGGCCATCGCGCGCGCGGTCTGGTACCAGGTGACCGACCGGAACAGCGGTGGCTCGGGCCTCACCCAGCAGTACGTGAAGCAGGCCAGCCAGCAGGACCAGAACACGCTGAGCCGGAAGTTCACCGAGCTGGTCAAGTCGTACAAGATGTCCGAGCAGCAGGACAAGGACGACATCCTCACCGCCTACCTGAACACCATCTACCTGGGTCGTTCGGCGTACGGCGTGAAGGAGGCCGCGAAGGTCTACTTCAACAAGGACAACCTGAACGACCTGACGCCGGCCGAGTCCGCCCTCATCGCGGGCATGATCCAGAGCCCAAGCCTGTCCGAGGACGCCGAGTACGTCTCGTTCCGCTGGAACCACGCGATGGACCAGATGCTCCGGTTCGGCTGGATCACCCAGGAATACCGGGACTCGCAGCCGCAGCCGCAGCTCCGGCCGGCGGCCGAGGCCCTGCAGAACGGCCTGGAGGGCACGCGGCTGCTGATCCAGAACCAGATCATCGCCGAGATGGCCGAGGACATGGACTGGACCATGGAGCAGGCCCACCAGTCCGGCGTCACGATCCACACCACCATCGACCCGAAGATGCAGCTCGCCGCGGAGCAAGCGGTCAGCGAGGTGATGGAGGGCCAGACCGAGGGCCTCCAGCAGTCGCTGACCGCGATCGACCCGAACTCGGGCGCCGTGCGGGCGTACCACGCGGGGCTGGACGGCAACGGCATCGACTACGCGCGCGGCACCGTCCAGGAGGCCGGGTCGTCGTTCAAGCCGTTCGACCTGGTGGCCGCGCTGCACCGGGGCAAGGGCCTCGGCTCGACCTACGACGGCGTCTCGCCGAAGACCTTCCCCGGTGGTCCCGGCCCGCAGGACGACGTGGTCATCCGCAACGCGACCGCCAGCAACTGCGGCAAGGAATGCTCGTTGCGCAAGGCCATGGAGTTGTCGCTGAACACGGTGTTCTACGACCTGGTCGCCAACGAGATCGGCCCGCAGGCGGTGGCCGACGCGGCGTTCGAGGCGGGCATCCCGAGGTCGGTGAAGGTCGAAGGCAAGGAGAAGCAGCTCCTGGTCGGCGAGAACGGCGGCGCGCCCGGCACCGGTATCGCCATCGGCGGTGGCGAGGCGCAGGTGCGGCCGTTCGACATGGCCTCGGCCTACGCGACGTTCGCGGCGCGCGGCGTCTACCACAAGCCGTTCTTCATCTCGAAGATCACCGACGCCGACGGCCAGACGATCAAGCAGCACGTGGACGAGTCGCGCAGCGCGTTCGACAGCGACCCGCAGAAGAGCCAGGACATCGCGGACAACGTGACGGAGTCGCTGAAGCCCGTCATCTCGTTCTCGAAGCTCGACTGCGCGGGCAAGCGGGAGTGCGCGGGCAAGACCGGCACGCACGAGCTGCCCGGCTCGACCGACCAGAACTCGAAGGCGTGGATGGTCGGCTACACGCCGTCGCTCGCGACGTCGGTCTGGATGGGCCGCAACCGGGGTGACGAGCCGCTGGTGAACGCCAAGGGCAAGGCGATCTTCGGCTCCGGCCTGCCGG
Organism: Actinosynnema sp. CS-041913; assembly: GCF_050942485.1. Classification (NCBI taxonomy): domain Bacteria; kingdom Bacillati; phylum Actinomycetota; class Actinomycetes; order Pseudonocardiales; family Pseudonocardiaceae; genus Actinosynnema; species Actinosynnema sp. CS-041913. The sequence goes on from NZ_CP192037.1 coordinate 9,182,025, forward strand.
GCGAGATCTGGAAGAAGTTCATGGACAAGGCCCTGGAGGGAACGCCGCAGGAGAAGTTCCCGAAGGCCAGGCCGATGGGCGAGTACGAGGACCGCAAGGTGACGCCCACGGGCACCACCACGACCACGCCCAAGGACGACGACAACAACAAGACGACGACCTCGACCAGGCCGACGACGACTCGCGACGACCCGACGACGACCACCACGACCCGCACGACGCCGTGCGTCGGCCTGCGGTGCCCGACGACGACCACGTCCGAGCCGGAGCCGAATCCGAACCCCGACCCGATCGGGGGCGGCGGCGGCAGTCCACCGACCAGGTAGGTCAGGTCGGCTCTTTCCTTCGGCGAGGCGTGCTCCGGCACGCCTCGCCGCTTTGTCGGCACCCCGGATCCGGCACCGACCTGCGGAAAGCCGCTGCCGTCCCGGAATCGTGCCGAGCCGGACGGGACTTCTTCACCACCGCTGTGGACCTCTGCCCGTAGCATCCGGCACGTGGCCAGCCCTTCGCAGCACACAACGGCGAACGCCGACGACACCGATTCGCTCAGCCCCGAAGAGCGCGTGCGCCCCACGTGGACCGAGCCGTTGGCCCGAGCGGCGGCCAAGCCGTTCGGCGGCCCGGTCGGCAGGCACGCCTCGGTCGGCAGGCAGTGGTTCTGGACGCCGTTGCGAGTGGTGCTGCTGCTGGCCGTGGTGACGCTGGCGTTCGCCTGGCTGCAGAAGTCGCCGTGCGTGCAGCAGTACGTCGACAGCAACGGTGTCGTGCAGCTCGACTGGCGGGGCAGCAAGCAGTTCACCGCCATGTGCTACTCGGACACCGTGCCGCTGTACACGGCGGAGCGCCTGGACAAGCCCGAGACGTTCCCCTACCGGACGTCCTGGATCGACGACGAGGGCAAGGCGACCGCGCACGTCCGCTACATGGAGTACCCGGTGCTGACCGGCATGTTCCAGTGGCTGAACGCGCGGATGGCGCAGGGCTGGACGCGGATCGCGGAGACCGGCTGGCTGCCGAACCCGATGACCGTGATCGTGTACTTCAACATCACCGCGCTGTGGCTGGCGCTGGCGTGGCTGGTGACCACGTGGGCGGTGCTGCGGCTGGCCCGGCGGCGGCCGTGGGACGCCGCGATGGTGGCCGTGTCGCCGTTGGTCGTGGTGCACGCGTTCACGAACTTCGACACGCTGGCGACGGCGTTCGCGACGGCGGGCATGTTGGCGTGGGCGCGGAAGAAACCCGTGCTGGCCGGTGTGCTGCTCGGGCTGGGCGGCGCGGCGAAGCTGTACCCGCTGTTCCTGCTCGGGCCGCTGCTGCTGTTGTGCTGGCGGTCGGACCGGATGCGCGCCGGGCTGACGACGCTGGGCGCGACGCTGGCGACCTGGGTGGTGGTGAACGCGCCGATCGCCTACCTGTACCCGGCGGGGTGGCGGGAGTTCTTCCGGCTCAACACCGAGCGCGGGGTGGACCCGGACTCGCTGTACAACGTGCTGGCGCAGTGGACCGACTGGCGCGGCTTCGACCCCGGCCTCGTGCAGGGGCAGGCGCCCGAGGTGCTGAACACGGTGAGCGCGGTGTTGTTCCTGGTGTGCTGCGCGGCGATCGGGCTGGTGGCGCTGTCCGCCCCGACCAGGCCGCGGCTGGCGCAGCTCGGGTTCCTGGTGGTGGCGGCGTTCCTGCTGACGAACAAGGTGTGGAGCCCGCAGTACTCGCTGTGGCTGGTGCCGCTGGCCGTGCTGGCGCTGCCGCGCTGGCGGCTGCTGCTGGCGTGGATGGCGGTGGACGCGCTGGTCTGGGTGCCCCGGATGTACTTCTACCTGGGCACCGAGAACAAGGGCCTGCCGATCGACTGGTTCCTCGGCGCGGTGCTGCTGCGGGACGTCGCGGTGGTCGTGCTGTGCGTGTTCATCGTGCGGGAGATCTACCGGCCGTCGCTGGACCTGGTGCGGCGGTCGGGCGACGACGACCCGTGCGGCGGGTTCCTGGACGGCGCGCCGGACCGGCGGGTGCTGCGGCTGGGTCGACGCGCGGAGCCGGTCGGGTCGGTCTGACCCGGCTGCGGTGACCCGGCTGCGGTCATCCCGGCTGCGGTCATCCCGGCTTGCGGGCCAGCAGGTAGGCCTGGGGTGTCTTCTCGTTCGGCGGCTCCGGCGCGCGGACCAGCGTGGCGTGCGGTTCGAAACCGGCTTCGACTAGCTGTGCGGTGACCCGCTCCGGCGGCAGGCGGTAACCGGTCAGGGTGATCCGGTGCCCGTAGCCCTCGGTGTGGTCGCGGCGCTCGTCACCCGTCTGGAACGCCAGCAGCAGGCGTCCGCCGGGCGCGAGGACGCGGTGGAACTCGGCGAACACGGCAGGCTGGAGGTCCGGCGGGATGTGGATCACCGAGTACCACGCCACCACGCCGCCCAGCCCGCCGTCGGGCAGCTCAAGGCCGGTCATCGAGCCCACCTCGAACCGCAGGTCCGGGTGCCGGTCGCGGGCGACGGCGACCATCTCGGGGGACAGGTCGACGCCGAACACGGCCAGGCCGAGGGCCGCGAGGTGGGCGGTGATCCGGCCGGGGCCGCAGCCGATGTCGGCGACCTCGCCCTCGGCCAGTTCCGCGAACGCCGCGAGCACCACCCGGTCCATGGTGTTGCCGGCGAGGTCGTCCCTCAGCAGCGCCTCGTAGTCGGCCGCCACCGTGTCGTAGGCGGTCCGGGTCGTGGTCAGGAACGACGGCTCGGTCACCGCTTCGCCTTCTCGTCCGACGTGACGGGGAGGAACCGGTCCAGCGGCCGGTCCCGGAACGCGACCTGGGCTCTCAGGAACACGAAGAACAGCGCCACGAGCAGCGCCGCGCGCCCCCACACCCCGATCACCACGGCCTGCGCGGAGAGGCCGTCGTAGATGCCGGACGGCTGCCCGAACTCGATCGCGTAGTACCAGCGGAAGATCCCGACGCCCATCGCGATGTCCGCCGCGAAGTACGCGAACACCCACCCCAGCGGGATGCGCAGCAGCACGAACATCGGCACCAGCCACAGCGTGTACTGCGGCGAGTGCACCTTGTGCAGCAGCAGGAACCCGCACAGCATGGCCGCCGACACCGGCACCCACGGGTAGACGCCTTCCCGCCGGCACCGCCGCCAGCCGAGCCAGCAGGCCAGCGCGAACGACCCGAGGATGCCCACCGGCGACAGGACGCCCACCACGGCCTGCATCGACTCGTCCGGCATGAACGGCCGCATCGACCAGAACCAGATCGAGTTGGTGGTGATGTCCACCCGCCGCAACTGCTGGAACGTGAACGACGCCTGCCAGCCCGCGAACCCGAGCACCGCGAACGGCAGGTTGACCAGCACCACCGTCACGGCCGACGCCAGGGCGACCTTCACCGCGCCCGGCCAGTCGTACTTGCCCCCCGCCAGGCCCTCGCGCCCGCCGGTCAGCACGTACAGGCACAGCGGCAGCACGAACGCCGCCGGGTAGATCTTGAACGCGAACCCGAGGCCCAGCAGCACGGCCGCGACCACGGCCCGGTCGACCAGCGGTCTCGGCGTGCGCCCCCAACCCCGGTGCACGACGTACACCGCCGCCACCGAGCAGAACGCCACCGGCAGGTCCCAGTTGTGGAACGCGTAGAGCACCATCGGCGGCCCGATCGCCCACAGCAGCGCCCGCCACCCGCTGAGCTTCCCCAGCAGCCACGCCGTGGCCAGCCCGAACGGGGCCATCAGCAGCGCAGAGAACAGCAGGAACGCCGCGTCGGTGTGCGCGAAGACCGCCCCGGCCCAGATCAGCAGGCCGGTCAGCACCGGGTACTCGACCGTGCCGCCGGTCAGCACGCCCTTGCTGTCGATGCCGCCGTCGACGTACGGGAACACGTGCCGGTCGATGTCCCGGCCGATCCACAGGTGCTGGATGTCCGAGTAGCAGACCTCGGACTTGTTGCGCTTCTCGTAGTCCGGCGCGCTGCGGCCCCACTGGTCGAACGTCGGCCCCGTGCAGCGGTCCTTGTTCGCGAACCCGAGCAGCAGCGTCAGCCCGCACAGGAGGATCAGCGCGGCCAGCGCGAACCGGCCGAACCGCCGCGGCCGTCGCCCCACCACCCGTGCGGGCAAGGCCGCCACCTCCCGCGTGCGGCTCATCGACCCAGGTGCTCGCGGAGGAACGCGATGTCCTCCGCCTGCCCTTCGTCCGGTGTCTCGACCAGCGCCGGCGCGCCCGCCGCGGCGACCACCGCGACGAGCTGCTCCGGGTCGATCGTGCCCGACGCGATGTTGGCGTGCCGGTCGCGGCCGGAGCCGAACTCGTCCCGCGAGCTGTTCAGGTGCACCAGGTCGATGCGCCCGGTGATCGCCTTCACCCGGTCGACGATGCCGACCAGGTCCTCACCCGAGGCGAACGCGTGGCAGGTGTCCAGGCAGAACCCGGCGCCGAACTCGCCGACCGCGTCCCACAGCTTGCCGAGCATGTCGAACGTGCGGGCCATGGCGTTGTCGCCGCCCGCGGTGTTCTCGATCAGGATCGGGACCGCGAAGCCGCCTTCCTTCGCCTGCCGCTCGAACATCTTGCGCCAGTTCGCGATGCCGTCGGCCGCGTCCTCGCCCTTGGCGACGTGGCCGCCGTGCACGATCAGGCCCTTCGCGCCGACCCCGGCCGCGCCCTCGGCGTGCTGGAGGACCATCTTGCGGGACGGGATGCGGATCCGGTTGTTCAGCGACGCCACGTTCGCCAGGTACGGCGCGTGGATGAAGACGTCCAGGTCGGAGGCCAGCAGCCGGTCGGTCTGCGGGTGCGGCTTGGGCGCCTTCCACCCCTGGGGGTCGGCGAGGAAGAACTGGACGACCTCGGCCCCGCGAGCGGCTGCGGCGCCCAAGGGGTCATCGTCCCGGACGTGGGCTCCGATGCGCATGGAAGTGGAGAGTAGTCGGGTACTACGACAAAGACGGCCGGGACCGGTGGCGCGGGAATTGTGAAAAGAAGACATGACTCACGTCACCACTAGGCCTTACGCTCGTTACTTGTAAGTAGGAAACGGTGCGGAGGCAGGCCAGGGAGGCCAGACATGCGGACCCGACTCACCCGGCTGGCGGGCGCGGTAGCCGTGGTGTTCGCGGTCGGCGCGGTGGGCGCGATCGGAGCCGGCCCGGCCTCCGCCGCCGAACCCGTGGTGGTCGGCGACTGCGCCACCACCGTGCAGGGCGCTCCCGGCACCCCGGTGTCGCTGAGCCCCGCGGCCGTCGTGCAGCCGGTGGTCGACCTGATCCGGGCCGTGCCGCTGCTCGGGCCGCCGCTCGCCGAACCGTTCCGGGCGACGTTCAACGCCCTGCCGCCCATCCCGATCGGCGCGATCCCGACCGGGAGCGGCGTCATCACGGGCGGCGACATCGCGCACAAGGTCGTCGCGGAGCTGGACAAGATCCCGTTGCTGGGCCCGATCATCACCACGTTGACGCACAGCGTGCAGGCCACCCTGACCAAGCTCTGCGGCGTGACGGTGACCGGCGTGAACACGGCCGTCGCGCCCGTGCAGGACGGTTCGAAGGCGGTCGCGGACGCGTCCCAGCAGGCCACCGGCCAACTGCCGGGCCTGCCCGGCGGCAAGCCGACCCCGAACCCCGGCACCCCGCCGACCACCGGTCAGCCCGGTGGCACGCCCGGCACCGCTCAGCCGGGGAACGGCCAGTCGGGCTTCACACCGGTCGGCGGCGTCGGCGCGCTGGACCTCCCGCTCTACGGCTCGAACCCGTTCAGCGGCAACTTCGGCCGCGTGCCGCTGTTCAGCTACGGCTCCCTGCCGTTCGCGATGCCCGGCCAGTTCTCCCCGTCGCCGGGTGTGCGGTACGGCGGCAACGTCCCGGGCTACCGGCCCGGCTACGGAATGCCCGGCGCGGACACCGACGGCGTGCAGACCGCGGGCCACGCCCAAGCCCTGCCCGGCACCGGCCGGATGGGCGGCGGCGTGGCGGTGCCCGTGCTGCTGGCCGTGCTCGCGCTGTCCTGCGTGACGGGAGCCCTGGTCCGCACCTGGGTCCTGCGCCGCGCACTCGCCTAGCTTCCGGCTTCCCGCCTGGCCGCGCCCGGTCCCGCCTAGCCGCTCCCGCCTGGCGCCTGACTCCTCCCGCCTGACGCCACCGCCCCCGACTGACGAGCGTGACCAGCCGGAAGAGGCCCCGGTGCGCGGCGCTCGCCCGGTCCGCTGCTACCCTCTCCGGGTTGCTGACGCGACGACCCTCCTGCCACGGAAAGTCCGTGGCCGTTGAGCCCACAGGAGGTGAGTGGTCTTCATGCGTCATTACGAAGTGATGGTCATCCTGGACCCCAGTCTCGACGAGCGCACCATCGCGCCCTCGCTCGACACGTTCCTCAACGTCATCCGCACCACGGGCGGCAACGTCGAGAAGGTCGAGGTGTGGGGCAAGCGCCGGTTGAGCTTCGAGATCAACAAGAACACCGAGGGCATCTACGCGGTGCTCGACCTGACCTCGACCCCGGACGCGGTGAAGGAGCTGGACCGCCAGCTCGGGCTGCAGGAGACGGTGCTCCGGACCAAGGTGCTGCGTCGCGAGCCCGCCAAGGCCGCCAAGCCCGCGGCCGCCAAGGCTTAGGAGCCTCCCGACATGGCCGGCGAGACGACGATCACGGTGGTCGGCAACCTGACCGCCGATCCCGAACTGCGCTTCACCCAGTCCGGCGCCGCGGTGGCGAGCTTCACGGTCGCCTCCACGCCCCGGACCTTCGACCGCCAGAGCGGCGAGTGGAAGGACGGGGAAGCGCTCTTCCTGCGGTGCAACGTGTGGCGGCAGGTCGCGGAGAACGTGGCCGAGTCCCTCACCCGCGGTTCGCGAGTGCTCGTGAGCGGGCGGCTGCGCCAGCGTTCCTTCGAGACGAAGGAAGGCGAGAAGCGCACCGTCATCGAGCTTGAGGTCGACGAGATCGGCCCCTCGCTGCGGTACGCGACCGCGAAGGTCAACAAGGTGAGCCGTGGAGACGGCGGCGGCGGCTTCGGCGCCGGCAACCAGTCTCGCGGCGGCGGTGGCGGCGCGCCGGCCGACGACCCGTGGGGCTCCGCGCCCCCGGCGGGTTCCGGCGGCGGCTTCTCCGACGAGCCCCCCTTCTAGACCGCACCCCATACTTCACCGCGTTATCCCAGGAGTGACCCCACATGGCCAAGCCGCCTGTGCGCAAGCCCAAGAAGAAGGTCTGCGCGTTCTGCAAGGACCGCAACGCCAACATGATCGACTACAAGGACACCACCCTGCTCCGGAAGTACATCTCGGACCGGGGCAAGATCCGTGCCCGCCGGGTGACCGGCAACTGCAGCCAGCACCAGCGCGACGTCGCCGTCGCGGTCAAGAACGCCCGCGAGATGGCGCTGCTGCCCTACACCTCGACCGCTCGCTGAGAAAGGGGAGACACCGTGAAGCTCATCCTCACCGCTGACGTCAGCGGCCTCGGTGGCCCCGGCGACATCGTCGAGGTCAAGGACGGCTACGGCCGCAACTACCTGCTGCCCCGCGGCCTGGCGATCCTCGCCACCAAGGGCGCGGCCAAGCAGGTCGAGGTCATCCGCCGCGCGCAGGAGACCCGCCGGGTCCGCGACCTGGACCACGCCAAGGAGATCAAGGCCTCGCTGGAGGGCCTGGGCTCCGTGACGCTCAAGGCGAAGGCCGCCGTCGGCTCGAAGAAGCTGTTCGGCTCGGTCACCTCGTCCGACGTCGTGTCCGCCGTGCGCAGCGCGGGCGGCCCGACGCTGGACAAGCGCGCGGTCGAGATCGGCGGCCACATCAAGACCCTCGGCAAGCACACCGTCTCGGTGCGCCTGCACCCCGAGGTCACCGTGTCGCTGGCCGTCGAGGTCGCCGCCGCGGTCTGAGCCACACCCGCGATTCGACGCCGAGAGCGCCGTCCGGCCGGATACTCCGGTCGGGCGGCGCTTTCGCACTTCCGGCTGTGGACAACCCGGTGTGACGGGTCGGCCGCGACACGCCGTGCGAGCGGTCACACGCGACACGCCGAGGGTGTGACGAAGGACTTTTCCACACAGTTATCCACAGGGCTTGAGCTGCGGAAACTTCTGTCATGGCCCAAGTTGTACCCAGGTTGTCCACAGCTTTCCAGGGTGCTGTGGCCAACCGGCGGGAACCATCCCCAGGCTGTCCACCGGTCTATCCCCAGGCGTGTTTGCCTGCGCCATCCGGGGGGCTCTAGCGTCCGCGAGGTAGCTGAGTGTGCCGCACGGAATTGTCGTACCCGCGAGGTAGAACTTGGGGCCACGAGCAGATTGGGGTGAGTTCGCGTTGGCGCTGGTGGACGACCGGGGCATGGCCGAGCCCGGTTTCGAACGGCAGCCGCCACAGGACCTGGCGGCGGAGCAGTCCGTGCTCGGCGGCATGCTGCTGAGCAAGGACGCCATCGCCGACGTCGTCGAAGTCCTGGCCCCCAACGACTTCTACCGCCCCGCGCACCAGGCCGTGTACGACTGCGTCCTCGACCTGTACGGGCGGGGCGAGCCGGCCGACCCGATCACCGTGTCGGCGGAGCTCGAACGCCGCGGCGAGCTGCTCCGCGTCGGCGGCGCGCCGTACCTGCACACCCTGATCGCGACCGTGCCGACCGCCGCCAACGCCTCCTACTACGCCGAGATCGTGGCGGAGAAGGCCGTGCTGCGGCGCCTGGTGGAGGCGGGCACGAGGATCGTGCAGCTCGGCTACAACGGCGCGGAGGGCGCCGACGTGGACGAGGTGGTGGACCGGGCGCAGGCCGCGATCTACGAGGTCACCGAGCGGCGCACGACGGAGGACTACGTCGTGCTGGAGGAGCTGCTCCAGCCGACCATGGACGAGATCGACGCGATCGCGTCCCGGGGCGGCTCGTCCCTGGGCATCCCGACGGGCTTCGCCGACCTGGACGAGCTGACCAACGGCCTGCACCCCGGCCAGATGATCATCGTGGCCGCCCGGCCGGGTGTCGGCAAGTCCACGCTGGGCCTGGACTTCGCGCGGTCGTGCTCGGTGAAGCACGGTCTGACCAGCGCGATCTTCTCCCTGGAGATGAGCCGCACCGAGATCGTCATGCGCATGCTGTCCGCCGAGGCGAGGATCCGCCTGGGCGACATGCGCGGCGGCCGGATGAGCGACGACGACTGGACCAGGCTGGCCAGGCGGATGAGCGAGATCAGCGAGGCGCCGCTGTTCGTCGACGACTCGCCCAACCTGACCATGATGGAGATCAGGGCGAAGGCGAGGCGCCTCAAGCAGCGCCACGACCTGCGGCTGGTGGTGGTCGACTACCTCCAGCTCATGTCGTCGGGCAAGCGCAGCGAGTCCCGCCAGCAGGAGGTCTCGGAGTTCTCCCGGAACCTGAAGCTCATCGCGAAGGAACTGGAAGTCCCGGTCATCGCGATCAGCCAGCTCAACCGCGGCCCGGAACAGCGGACCGACAAGCGCCCGCAGCTCTCCGACCTCCGTGAGTCCGGCTCCCTGGAACAGGACGCCGACATGGTGATCCTGATCAACCGCCCGGACGCGTGGGAACGCGACGACCCGAGGGCCGGCGAGGCGGACCTGATCATCGCCAAGCACCGCGCCGGCCCCACCGCGACCATCACGGTGGCGCACCAACTGCACTACAGCCGCTTCGCCGACCTCGCCCAGGGCTGAGCCGCCGCCGGCGTAGGGTCAAATTTCCTGTTTCATTTTCTCGTCAACCACTTCATCTCAACGTGCTCAACGGTGGCTCCGCGCCAAGGAACTGAGCGCGTCGAGCGTGGACTGGTGCGGCTGGTCGATGACGGCCTTCGACTCGTCGACCAGGCCGGTCAGGCGGGCCACCTCGGCGTCGGTCAGGTTCTCCGCGACCTCGGCCGCGGCGATGTTGGCGCGTAGGTGATCGGGGTTGCTCGTGCCGGGGATGACGACCACGGCGGGGGAACGGCGCAGCAGCCAGGCCAGCGCGACCTGCGCCGGCGTCGCACCGAGGCGCTGCGCGGGGCCGGTCAGCTCGTCGTAACCGGTGAGCCGTCCGGAGGCCAGCGGGTAGTAGGGGACGAACATGATGCCCTGCGCCTCGCAGTCGGCGAGGACCTGGACACCGCTGCGGTCGAGCAGGTTGAAACGGTTCTGCACGGCCGCGATCGGCGTCATCTCCTGTGCGCGGGCCAGCACCTGTGGCGACGCGCCGGACAGCCCGATGCGGCGGATGAACCCCTGGTCGCGCAGCTCGACGAGTACGCCGAGCGAGTCCTCCAGCGGCACGTCGGTGGGCGGTGCCGGACCGTCGCCGCCGAGCCGCAGGTACGTCAGCTCGCTCACCTGCGTACCCAGGTCGGCCAGCGCCTCGTGGACCTGCCGGCGGACCGTGTCCGGGTGGTCGGCGATGATCCACGACCCGTCCGGACCGCGCCCGGCGCCGACCTTGTTGCCGACGATCACCCCCTCCGGGAACGGTCGCAGCGCCTCTCCGATCAGCCGGTTCACCGTACGCGGCCCATACGCGTTCGCGGTGTCGAAGAAGGTGACTCCCAGCTCCACCGCCAGGCGCAGCACCCGCCGCGCCGACTCGGGATCCTCCGGCGGCCCCCACACGTTCGGCCCGGCGAGCTGCATGGCGCCGTATCCAACCCGATTCACTGGTTCTCCCTCGATGTATCACTGCTACGCCTATCCGCGTAGCACTGCCTGTCTCAGTGATACCGCAAGTGCCGTAGCATTGCAACGGTGGACGACGCGAAGACCCGTACCCGGCGGCATATCCTTGAGGTGGCGGCCGGCATCCTGGAACGGGAGGGCGCCCAGGCTGTCTCCACCCGCTCGGTAGCCGCAGCGGCCGGTATCCGCGCCGCTTCCCTCTACCAGCTCTTCGGCGACAAGGACGGACTCCTCGCGGCCCTGGCCATCCACGCCTTCGAGCGCTACCTGGCCGAGAAACACACTCTGGTGCCCACCGACGACCCGGTCGGCGACATGCGCCGCGGCTGGGACATCCACGTCGACTTCGGCCTGCGCCACCCCGCCTTCTACCTGCTGATGTTCGGCGCCGATCGCCCCGGCCGCCGCCCACCCGCCGCCGACGAGGCCCACGACCTCCTGCTCAAGTTCCTCGACCGCGCCGCCGCAGCCGGCCGCCTCCGGGTTCCGCCCGCCCTCGCCGCCCGCCTGTGCCTGGCCGCCGTCACCGGCGTCACCCTCTCGCTGATCAGCGCCCCCGCCCAGGACCGCGACCCGGAGATCTCCGCGAGAATGCGCGACACCCTCATCGGCTCCCTCACCACCGACCCACCCCCGCCCTCGCCGGAGGGCCCCGGCCTCGCGTCCCGGGCCCTCGCCCTCGATGCCGCCCTCACCGCCGTGGACCGGGACGCCCTCCCGATGCGCCCGACGGAGACCGCCCTGCTGCGCGACTGGCTCCACCAGCTCGCCCGCTGACCCGGACAGGCAGCCGGCTTTCGACATGCGCGATCGCGTCCCGGCCGGACGCGTGGGAGCACGACGACCCGAGGGCCGGCGATCGGGTGTCCCGAGGCGTGCCTAGACCACGCAGAACTCATTGCCCTCCGGGTCCTGGAGGACGACGCCGTAGTACTCCATGTCGGGCTCGTCCATGATCCGCAGCACGGTGGCCCCGGCCTCGGTCAGCCGTTCCACCTTGCTCGTGACCCGCTGCGTGCGGGTCGCCAACGGGACCTCCCGTCCACCGCCCACCTTCAGGTCGAGGTGGACGCGGTTCTTCGCGACCTTGGGCTCCGGGACCTGCTGGAACCAGATCCGCGGGCCTTGACCCGCCGGGTCGACGATCGACTCCGGGGTCTCCCCGGCGCCGACGGGCAGCTCCTCCTCGGGCACCCCGGTCCCCGCCCAGTAGTCGCGCCACGTGGCGTGCCCGCCCGGCGGAGGCTCGGGCACGTACCCCAGCGCGTCGGTCCAGAAGGCCACCAGCCGCTGCGGGTCGGCGCAGTCGATCGTGAGCTGCAACGTCATCTCCACACCCGCAGCCTCCCAGACAGGTACGACAATCCCGTGCCGAGGAACCAGGCGAGTGGGACCGCCAGGCGATCGTTCAGGGCATCCGCGCCCAGAAGTCGAGGCAGTGGTCGGTCCGGTAGTCCGTGCCGCCGATCCGGTCGGGCGCCAGGGACTGGACGTGGCCGGCACCGAAGTCGGGCCAGGCCGGCAGGTCGGCGTGGGCGGGATCGCCGTGGGTGGCGAAGGCCGCCCAGTACCGGCGCATCCGGTCGGCGAGTTCGCGTTGTGCCGCCGACAGGGACGGGCCGCCGGGGAAGTCGAACAGGTACACCAGTTCGCTGGAGTGCTGCGCGCCGGTCGGGAAGCCCGGGAGCGGCACGAGCGGTGGGGCGTCCTGGTCGGCGAACTCGTAGAACCACGTTCTGGTGTGTGCGGCGAGGGCTCGGCCCAGGTCCCAGGCCGGTCGCGCCCAGGCCCGGTCCGTGCAGACCTGCGCCCAGGCGAGGCTCGGTGTCGGGAAGTGGTCGAGCGGGTAGCGCGTGGCGACCTCGTCCGCCGCGTCACCGAACGCCTCGGCCAGCAGGCGCGGGTAGCTCTCGGCGGTGACCGGGTGGCCGGCGACGTCCGCGAAGAGACCGACGAAGAACCGCGCCTCGTCCCGGGTGGCGCCCAGCACCAGCGGTACCCGGTGGAAGCGTCCGGCGGGCAGCGCCTCCGCGGGCGATTCGGGCAGGGTGGGTCCGCCGAAGGCCGGCCGGATGAAGGCGGCCGACGACTGGAGCAGGTCCTCCACCGGAACCCGCCGGAGCTGCGCGAGCGCCGACCCGGGGTCGCTGCCCGGCGTGATCCAGCCGTGCTCGGCGGCGGTGGCGGCGCCGAGCCGTTCCAGCTCGGCGGCCGGCGACCACATCGGTGGGAGCGTCGGGACGCCGGGGATGAAGGTGTGCGCCGGCGTCGGGCCCATGACCCCGAACGCGCTCTGCAGGACCGCGCGGTGGAACAGGCCAGCCGAGGTGGGCGACACCAGGTGCGCCGCGATCGTCAGTGCCCCGTAGGACTCCCCGACCAGGGTCACGTTCGCCGGGTCGCCGCCGAAGCGCGTGATCTCCCGCTGGACCCAGCGCAGTGCGGCCTGCTGGTCCAGCAGGCCGAAGGTCCCCCCGTCGGGGAGACCCGGGTAGCCGAAGCACCCGAGCACGCCGAGCCGGAAGTTCGGCGCCACGACCACGACGTCGCCGGTGACGGCGAGCCGCCGGGGATCGGAGGTGGCAGCGGTGCCGTTCGTCCCGCCGCCGCCGTGCAGCCAGACCACCACCGGACGCCCTGCGCGGGCCGCCGCCGGCACGGTGACGTCCAGCGTCAGGCAGTCCTCGTCGACGGAGGTGACGTCGGCGAACGACTGGGCCACCTGCGGCGCGGGGTTGCCCGGCTCGGTCGCGTCCCGGACTCCGGACCAGGGCGCGACCGGCGCGGGCGACCGCCAGCGCCGGTCTCCGACCGGGGGCGCGGCGTAGGGGATGCCGCGGAACGAGAGGTGTCCGTCGAACCGGAGGCCGCGGACGGCGCCGGTGCTCAGCCGCACGGTCACGTGGTCGGTCATCGCCTTCGCTCCCCGGCCGACCCTCTTGGCAATACGATCATATGGCTACGGTAGCCGTACGGCCTCAGTGTTGTCGCGGAGCTTTCGCGGGCGTCACAGCGAGGGATCGCGATGCCCGGTGAACACCGCGGCGACGGCCCGGCGGAGCACGTCCCGTGCCGGGAAAGCGTCCGCGCCCGAGAGCGCGAGCTGATCGGCCAGACCCTGTGCGGTCGCGAGGATCATGCGGGCGGCGGGCCCGGCGTCGACACCGGGGTCGACCTCACCGCGCTCCACGCCGCTCTCGACCACCATCGCGACGTACCCGAGGAGGTCTCGACCCGCCCGCCGCGCGACCTCGGCCAGACCGGGGTGATGCAGCGCCTGGGCCTGGAGACCTTGCCGGACGCGGTACTCGACGTCCCGCTCCGGGTCGAGCGGCAGCAGTTCGACCAGGCTGTCGAGCAGCACCTCCTCGATCGGGAGGCGGGCGGCCTCGCCGTTGCGGACCCGGACCCGCACCCGCTCGCTCAGCCGGCTCACGGCGTCGTCGTAGGCGAAGCGGAGCAGCGCGTCCTTGCCGGGGAAGTAGTGCTGGATCAGCCCGACCGACACGCCGGCCCCGGCCGCCACCCGCGAGAACGACACGCCGGCGAACCCCTCCGCGGCGAGCAGCCGCTGGAACGCCCGCGCGATCTGGGCACGACGCTGATCATGATCGGCAACCCGTGGCACCTCAGTACCATATACGCGTACCGCTACCGCAGCTCAGGAGAAGTCGTAGCCGGCGAAGTCGGTGACCGGGACGTAGCCGATGCGCTGGTAGAGGGCGTTGCTGGTGGGGTTGGCGGGGTCCGCGAACAGCACCACGTCCGTCGCGCCCGCGGCCAGCGCGGCCCGGCTCACCTCGACCGTGACGGCACCCGCGTAGCCGCGTCCCCGCAGGTGGGCCGGGGTGTAGACAGGGTCCACCCGGACCATGCCGGCGACCACCGACGTCGAGCCCGCCATCGAGACGGGCGTGCCGTCCGGGGTCTCCCAGAACGTGTACCGCTTGTCGGCGTAGCGCGAGGCGGCCCAGGAGGCGGCGTCCATGGAGGGCGCCTCTCCGACGGCGGCGACGAACTCGCTGCACCAGCGGATGACCTGCTCGCGGTCCCGCGCGTCCTCCACGCGAACCCGGCCCGTCGGGACCGGCTCCGGCGGGGTGAGCGTGCCGAGACGATAGAGACGGACCCGCAGCCGGTGTTCCCGCGCCGCGCCGGTGTGCCGCCGCCACGCCTCGGCGAAAGCGGTGGCGGTGTCGTGGTCCGCGGTGACGCCGGCGAGGGGGTGGCCGAGGTCGGCCAGGTGGGCGGCGAGGGTGTCGGCCTGCTCGGGGGAGAGGCGGGTGGGGTTCAGGCGGCGGGTCGGCCGCCGGTAGAAGATGGCGTGGACCTCGCCCCTGCACTCCAGCAGGCCGAACACGGTGGCTTCGGCGTCCGTCCGGCGGGTGCGCAGTTTCTCGACCACCGTCAACGGCATGGTGTGCAGGGCTGGACGTGAGCGCAGGAAGTCCCCGGCCCGGCTGAGGAAGTCGTCGACGTCTTCGGTGATGTGCCAGCCGTCCGCGCGCATGCTTCATGATCCATGATCTGGCAGCACCCGGCGCGGCCGAGCGAGGTGGGCGGGCCGTCCTGACAGCGCCTAACCTGCGGAGTCCCGGCGCGACAGCGCCGCCGCGTGGGAGGCAAGGCCGTCGGCCATCTCCTGCGTGACGCGCTGCATGACGCCCTTCATCAGCTTGCCCATCCCCCAACGGGCGGAACAGGTGCCGTGCCAGTGGATGACCGTGCCGCCGTCCGAGGTGGGCGTGAGGTCGACCCGCAGCCGGGTGAGGAACCGGTGGGGCGTCTCACCGGTCGCCGCCCGGAAGACGCGGATGAAGTGGTACACGCTCAAGTGCACTTCGGCGGCGATGTCGGCCGGCGCCAACGGCTCCGCCAGCCGGTCCCGCATGACCGCGATGCCCGCGCGGACCGCCGCGTGCTCGGGCCCCGGCAGGCGTTCGCCCCGGCCCCGGGTCGGCAGGTGCGTCGCGAGGAACGCCGCGGCGGACTCCGCGTAGAGATCGTCCGCGTCGCCGGCCTCCGGCAGTGCGCGGACGAGCTGTTCGACCACCGGATCACCCACCGCGGCCGACAGCGCTTCGAAGTCCGGCTCCGCCCCGCCCAGTCGAGCGCGGTCCGGTCGACGGTCTGGCCGGGTGGTTCGGTGTGAGCGGTGTGAACGTCCGCAAAATGGCGCATACGATCACGGGATGCCACCCGACGCGGCGCGGCGCAGCGACCGTTCGAGGCGGGCCATTCTCGCCGCCGCTCTGGAGCTGGTCGAGGCGCTGGGCTACGCGAAGCTGACCATCGAGGCCGTCGCCGCGCGGGCGGGGGTGGGGAAGCAGACGATCTACCGGTGGTGGCCTTCCAAGGGGCCGCTGTTGTTCGACGCGTTCGTCGAGCTGGGCGGGTCGGGGCGGGTGATCCGGCCGTGGGGCGAGTTGGGGGACGACCTGCGGGCGGAGTTGCGGGACGCCATCGACGAGTTGGCCGAGCGGCGGTTCGACCAGGTCTGCCGGTTGTTGGTGCACGAGGCGCGGACGGATCTCGTCACGTTGTTGTTGACGCCTCGGCGGGTGGTCCTGGAGCAGCGGCTGGCGGCTGCTCAGCGGGCCGGGGAGATCCGGGGGGACGTCGACGTGCCGGCTGCGGCGGAGCTGTTGTTAGGTCCCGTGTACCAGCGGTGGTTGCTGCGTACGGGGCCGTTGACCGGGACGTTCTCCGACACGGTCGTCGATCTCACGCTCCGGGCGCTGCGGGGGTGAGCTTGATCGGTAAGGTCTGCCGATCATGGGGTATGCCGTGGTCGACGTCGAGACGACCGGGTTCGCGGCGGGGCGGTCCGACCGGGTGGTCGAGATCGCCGTGGTGCAGTTGGACGACCTCGGCCGGCAGACCGGTGAGTGGTGCACGCTGCTGAACCCCGGTCGGGATCTCGGGCCGCAGCACGTGCACCGGATCAGCGCGGCCGACGTGTGGGACGCGCCCACGTTCGCCCAGGCGGCCGGTGCGTTGGCGCGGCAGTTCGCCGGGCGGGTGCTGGTCGCGCACAACCTCGCCTTCGACGCCCGGTTCCTCGCCGCCGAGTTCCGGCGCCTGGGGGTCGACCTCGCGCTGGACGGGCTGTGCACGATGCGTCTCGCGGCGCGGTTCCTGCCCGGCGCCAAGCGGTCGTTGCAGGCTTGCTGTGACGCTGCGGGGATCGTGCTGGACGACGCGCACTCCGCCTTGCACGACGCGCGCGCCACCGGGCGGCTGTCCGCGCACTACCTGCGGCACGGCACGGTGGACGGGCCCGCCGTCCCGTGGCCGCGGCTGCCCGGCGACGACGTCGGCGAGGTGCGGCGGGGGCACGCGGTGGTGCGGGCGCGGACCGAGCAGGTCCCGTTGCGGCGGGGTGACCTGGTCGTGTTCACCGGGCAGATGACCGAGCCGCGCGACGTGTGGATCTCCCGCGCGCACGCCGCCGGTCTGGTCAGCCAGGGGTACGTGACCCGGTCTACGCGGGTGCTGGTGGCCGCCGACACGTTCACGCTGTCGGGCAAGGCGCGGCGGGCTCGGGCGTACCGGGTGCCGATCGTGTCCGAAGAGGACTTCGGGGCGATGGTCGGGGCGTTACAGCGGTGACCAAAGATCACCGGACCGGGTGGTGTCGGGCCTATTGAAAAGGCCGATACCTGCGGGGAGGCTTTTCACGGACAGGCCTGCACCCGGCGGAGGGCTCGAGTCCTATGAGTACCGTGCAGACAACGACTTCCCGTGCGGTGTGGGACGAACTCGTCTCCGAACTCCCCGTCGGGATGCTGCTCCAGGACGAGACCGGCACGGTGCTCGCGGGCAACCGGCTCGCCGCCACGCTGATGGACGTGCCCTCGTCGGCGTTGCCCGGTCTGCGGCAGCCGCAGGCTTGGGACGCTTCCGGCGCGCCGCTGCCGTCGTGCGCGGAACTGGCGTCGCAGGTGCTGCGGACCGGGTCGTCGCTGACCATTCCGATGGTCCTGCCGCACGCGCAGGTGTGGGCCGAGTACCACCCGCTCGAACTGCGGGGGCAGGTGCTGGTGGTGCTGCGGCCGGTGCAGTCGGACGTGCCGCACAGCGCTCGCCTGCTGGACGGGCTGACCGGGCTGCCGGGGCGGGCGCTGCTGCTGGACCGGCTCGACCAGGCGTTGATCCGGGCTCGGACGCACGGGACGTTGGCGTCTTTGGTGCTGGTGGACGTGCACCGGTTGGCGGCGGTGAACCGGAAGCACGGGTTCGAGCGGGGGGATGAGCTGCTGGCTGTGATCGCGGGGCGGTTGCGGGAGGGGCTGCGGGACGATTACACGGTGGCCCGGTATGGCGGGGACGAGTTCGCCGTGGTGGCCGAGCACCCGAACGGGAGTGGCGAGGCGGTGGCGGCTCGGGTGCGGGAGTTGGCCGGGCGGGCGGTGCGGATCGGCGGGGCGCGGGTGCAGCCCGGGGTGCGGGTGTGCTGGGTGACCAGTGACGGCGATGCGCCGGTGCACTCGGTGCTCGCTCATGTGGAGGAACGGCTGCGGCCCTGAGATCGAGCCGCGCTGATCTGAGTCGCACTGACCGAGTCGCACTGACCGAGTCGCACTGAACTGAGCCGCACTGGTCTGGGCCGCGCTGACCGAGCCGCAGTGACCGAGCTGCACTGAACTGAGCAGCCCCCGACTTCCATTCTTCCAGGTGGGTACGACAGAAAGCCTCGGGTTGGCGGCCGGGCTTGGGGTGAATGGACCGTTCAACAGAAGTTCGCTGGATGGGAGGGGCCGGAACAGGGCTGAGCCCCTGGCACGGGTGCCAGGGGCTCAGCGCGGAAGGGTGTTGCGGTTGTGGGTGTTGCGGTCAGATGCGCGGCATGACGGTGGTGTCTTCCAGGGCTCCGAAGACCGTCCGGGCGTCCAGGCCGGCCAGGGCCGGGGCGTAGGTGCGCTCGGTTTCGGGCTTCAGGGGCGCCGCGAGGCTGTTCAGCGGGTCGATCTTCAGGCCGCTCAGCGAGGTTTCGGGCAGGGTCGGGACGGCCGTGCGCGGCTGCGCGATGCCCGGCACCGGCAGCACGAACGGCAGGGCCACGGGGACCGCGGCGGGCGCCGAGGGGAGTTCGACCGGCGTCGAGGTCAGGTCGACCGGCGTCGAGGCCAGGTCGATCGGCGTCGAGGGGACCGCGACCGGAGCCGTCGGCAGGCTGCGCTGCTGCGCCTTCGGCAGTGGCAGCATGCTCTCGACGGCCGCGAGGCGGCCCAGGCCTCCGTCGAGCAGCGGCAGGGTGCCGCCGAACGAGCGTTCGCCGCCGGCGGCCGGCAGACCGGTGTCGGCCAAGCCCGGCGCCTTGACGTCGACCAGGCTCGGCAGGCCGGCTTCGGTCAGGCGCGACAGCGCGGTCAGGAGCGGCATCTCGGTGGCCTGCGACAGGGCCGCCAGGCCCTTCGGGTCGGTGACGGTCGTCAGGCTGTTGCCCAGGGCCGGGTTTCCGAGGTTGGGCAGGGCCGGCAGCTCGGCCCCGTCCGTGACGGTCGGCAGCTTGCCGGCCGTGGCGGCCTCTTCCAGCTTCGACGCCTTCCCCAGCTTGGACGCCTTCTCCAGCTTGGACGTCTCGTCGAACTTGGCCGACCTGGGCTTCGCGCCCTGGCCTAGCTGGCCCAGCACGTCCGGCTGCGGCGTCGCCAGGGTGCCGAACTGCGCCGAAACGGGCGA
Source organism: Actinosynnema sp. CS-041913 (assembly GCF_050942485.1). NCBI lineage: Bacteria > Bacillati > Actinomycetota > Actinomycetes > Pseudonocardiales > Pseudonocardiaceae > Actinosynnema > Actinosynnema sp. CS-041913. The sequence continues at coordinate 9,201,347 of NZ_CP192037.1, forward strand.
GGGCACCTGCTCCAAGGGCAGCCCACCCAAGGGCAGCCCACCCAAAGGTGCCTGGTCCAAAGGCAGCCCACCCAAGGGTGCCTGGCCCAAAGGTGCCTGACCCAAAGGTGCCTGGCTCAGGGGTGCCTGGCCCAGGGGTGCCTGGCCCAAAGGCGCCTGGCCCAAAGGCGCCTGGTTCAGGTCGAGGAGCTGCCGGTAGCCGTTCAGGTCGGACAGCTTCGGCAGGACGGACGTGTCCGCCAGGTCGCCCGTGTCGAGCAGGCGCATCGGGTCGAGCAGGCGGGTCGAGTCGAGTAGTTGCGCCGAGTCGGACAGGTGCCGTGAGGTGCCGAGGTCGGACAGCCGGTCCAGGCTGCCGAACCAGAACAGGCGGTCCAGGCTGGTCAGCGTCGGCACGTCGGTGATGCCCATCAGGCTGTCCACGCCGACCGGCAGGTCGATGCCGTTCGGCACGCCGGTGGGTGCGCCCAGGAAGGCGGCATCGTCCTCGCCGGTGCGCTGGGTGCTCCGGTCCGTCACCTTGGAGGTCGCGGTGCCGAGCACCTCGACCGGCACGTTGTGCACGACCGGCCGGGTTTCGACGGGTAGCGCCTCGTCGTGCGCGCTGGCCGCGCCGCGACCGCTGGTGTCGGTGTCGCCGTCCGCCTCGGTCAGGCTGGTGGTGTCGGCCGCCGCGTCGGCCAGGCCTCCCACGGTCGCCGCGTGGCCGAAAACGCCCGGCTTGGCGTTCGCGGGCACCGCGAGCAGGTTGCCGGACAGCGACGAGTCGAACGCCTTCGTGGCGTGGTCGCCGCCGGCGATCACGGTGGAGTCGTCGGTCACCTTCGACGTGCCGTTGCCGGCGACGGTGGCCGTGTCGGCGAACACCTGCAGCGCGGTGGCGGGCTGGGCGGTGAGGCCGTTGCCGGACACCGAGCCCCGGTCGCCCGAGGTGAGCACGTGGCCGCCGGAGAACGAGCTGAAGTCGTTGTCCGCCTCGCTCTCCACGTTGCTGACCGCGCCGACCGCGCCGCCGAACACCTGTGGGGACGAGGCTTCGGGCAGCGAGACGACGTTGCCCGCGACCGCGCCCTCGTCACCGGTCGACACGGCGGAGCCGCCCGAGCGGGAGTCGAGTTCGTTCGTCACGTCGGACGAGCCGTTGCCGACGCCCACCACGGTGTCGCCGAAGACCTGCGCCGGGTTCGACGTCGGGATCTCGACGATGTTGCCGGACATCGAGCCGTGCTTGCCGGTCGCCTGGGACGGTCCGCCGGTGACGACCGTGGTGTCGCTGTCGGACTTCGCGTTCGGGTTCGCGACCAGGCCGGCCGCGTCGCCGAACGCCTGCGCGCCGATCGCGGTGGGCGTGGTGACCACGTTGCTGGACACCGTGCCGTTGTCGTCACGGGTGTCGGTCGAGGCGCTGGAGCGGACCGACTTGTGCTCGCGGGCGGTGCCGGAGGCGTTGCCCACCGCGCCCACGCCGTTGCCGAAGCCCTCCAGCGGCACGCCGAGCGGGGTCTCGCCGACGTTGCCGGACAGGGTCGAGTCGTTGCCGCCGGTGCCGGTGTGGCCGCCCGCGCTGGACTCGACGTCGTTGGCGCAGACGGCGTGCGCGATGCCGCCGGCCGTCGCGCCGTTGCCGCACAGGTCGATCGCCGCCGCCGGGGGCGCGTCCGCCGCGTTGCCGGACAGCACCGAGCGGTCGCCGTTGGTCAGCGTCTCGCCGCCGGCCGACGACGTGGTGCCGGTCGCGCGGTTGGCGGAGGTGTTGCCGACGCCCGACAGCGCGTTGCCGCCGCCGGACACCGGGAGGCTCACCGGCACGTCCCCGAGGTTGCCGGACACCGTGGAGTCGTTGCCGCTGGTGTCGGTGACGCCGCCGGCCCTCGCCTGGTTCCGGGTCGTGCTGGTGGCGTCGGCGTTGCCCACGCCGGCCGCGACGTTGTCGTCCACCGAGACGGGGCCGGCCAACTGCGGCTCGGTCACGTTGCCCGCGAGGGTGCCGTTCTCGCCGCTGGTGTCGATCCACCGGAGCGCGCCGTTGCGGGCGACCTTCTGGTCGCCGGCGGTGGCGGTGGAGGTGTTCGCGGCCTGCGTGTCGGCGTTGCCGACGGCGGTGACGCCGTTGCCGTTGACGGTGACGAGCGAGGCGACCGGTGCGCCCACGACGTTGCCGGTGCCCGTGCCCCGGTCGCCGTTGGTGGTGAGCGCGCCGCCCGAGGTGGCGGTGCTGTCGGCGGTGGACGTGCTGGTGGCCATGCCACCCGCCGCGACCGCGTTGTTCGTCACCTGTGCGGGCAGGGACTCCTGCGCGGTGGTGATGTTGCCGGACAGCGAGCTGTCCGGACCGGAGGTCGTGATGTCCCCGCCGGCGGTGGCGTCCTGCTTGGTGGTGGACCGGGAGTTCGCGTTGCTGCCGACCGCGACGGCGTTGCCGCTGACCGCCACGGGGTTCGTGCCGTGCGCGGCGACGACGTTGCCCGCGAACGGTTCGGTCGAGCCGTCGGTGCGGATGTCGCCGCTGCTCGTCGCGGACTGCTCGCAGGCGCTGGTGGCGTCGGCGGGGCCGCCGGCGGCGATGGCGTTGCCGCACACCTGGACCGGCGCGACGACGGCGCCGTCGACCACGTTGCCGCGGGTGACGCCACTGGTGGTGTCGACCGCGTCCGCGCCGCCCTCGGCGCTGCGGACCAGCGGGTTGGCCGGGGCGAGCGCGCGGACGCCCCCGGTGTCGACGTCGCGCTTGATCTCCGGCAGGTCGTGGTTGCCGACCGGAGTGCCCAGGTTGTTCTGGTCGACCTCGATGGGCAGTTGCACCTGCGCGTCCATCGGCGGCGGCGGAGCGTCGGGGCTCACGTTCTCCTGGGCTGAAGCGATGCCCGTACCGAGCATCAGCAGACCACCCGTGACAAGTGCGGATTGGATACCGCGCTTGGCCCAGGTTTGCATGGGTTCTCCTTCTTGGGTGTCCCTGGCGGGAGGTGAAGGGTGGTCGGACGCGAACACGCGTCAGGCAGACGACCACCCGGATCGGGGGGTGGTGGCGCGGCTTCTCGACCGGTTTCAGGTACGCGGAGCACGCGTCGGTCGATTACCGGGACGGCTGGACAGCCGCCGCGGACCGCACTCCGGGATCAGTCAGGGGTGATGCCGGGCTGCTTGCCGGGCATCACGGTGTTCCGCTCGGTGGCGGGCAGCAGCGCCCGAGCCGTGGCGGAGTCGACGCCTTCGGCGAACACGCCCGTGAACGGGCCGCTGTTGCCGCCGGCGGAACCGGCGCCGTCGCCACCGCACGCGCAGTGCGCGGGCACCCCGGACGGAGGTGCGAACGGGGCGAGCGGGCCGGCCGGGGCTCCCGGCTGGGAGCCGTGTGGTTCGTCGGACGACACGCGGAGCGGCTGCGCCGACGCGTGCGCCCAGGTCTCGCTGAGCTTGCCGAACGCGCCCCGCACCACCGGGGTGCCGACGGAAACCGGCACGGCGGTGGCGGTGGGTGCGGGCTCGGTGCGCTGGACCGCCACCGAGCGCCCGGTGGGGGCGTCGGCGCGGGCCGGCAGGTTCGAGCGCTGCTCGAACCAGGCGCCCATCTCGCCGACCGCGCCGCGGATGCCTTCCGCGACCTGGCCGAGCTGGGGCGGCGCCGCGTCGCCCGCCCGGTGGGCGTGCAACGTGGCGTCGAGGAGGTGCACGGTCTCCCGGACCGGCGCGACGGTCTCCCGGACGGGCTCGCGGACGGACGGGCGGTCCGCCACGACCTGCGTGACGGCCGCGACCGCGTCCTCGTGGGCGACCACCTCGGCGGTGGCCGGGGCCGTGGCCAGCGCCCACGCGGCGGCAGTGCCAGCCAGCGCGCCGCCGGCGACCAGCAGGGCACGGGTGAGCAGCCGCTTGACGCGGCTCACCCCCGCACCCGCTCGCTGGTCGGCCGACGACGACACTGGTACCTCCGCTGGAACGCTCAGTGGTGTGTCGGCACAAGTCGATCGAAGGTGATCAAGCCGACGCCGTCGAGCGTGCCGCAGGAGCCGCCGCGGCGCACGCGTTCGCCGCCCGGTTCGCCGGATCGTGTGATCAACACTCCGTGTTGTCGACTTTAACGCTGAGTAGCGACCGCAGGTCAGACCCGCTTCAGCACCCGGGCCGCGCCCGCCGCCGCCGTCGACGCAAGGATCCAGCCGACCGCGATCAGTGAGCTGGAGATCCACTGCGAGGACCCGCTGAACCGCCACTTGCCGTCCTGGCCCAGGTCCACGATCGGGATCAGCAGGTCCATCGACAGCAGCCACGGGTTCCACGACGGCGACTCGTCGTCGTTCAGCTTGGGCATCTCGTGCCCGAGGAACCACAGCGCCCCGGCCAGCCAGAACGCCGTCAGCCACGCGATCGCCAGCCACGGCCGGTAGCCGTAGCCGACCGTCCAGCGCTGGAGGAAGCCCCACACCCGGCCCGCGCGACCCAGCTCCGAGTACCGGCGGTGCTGCTTCTCCAGTTGGACCTGCTGCGCCAGTTCCTCCTCGCCGCCGGTCCGGTAGACGTTCGCGAGCTGCTCGTAAGGACCGGGCGCGAAGTCCGGCTGCACCTCGCGCAGCCAACGCAACCTCGTGTGCACGTCCACGTGCGGCGTGGACGCGATCGAGCCGAACGTGAAGTCCTCCACGTCCACGCCACCGGAAGCCGCCCACAACCCCGGACCGTCCAACACGGCCGTCGCACTCACCCGCCGCAGCACCACGCGACCCACCGGCACGGCGTCCTCCGACAGGCGCAGCACGAGTTGCCGGACGGTCAGCCCGTAGGCGTTCAGCGCGATGTCGCTGCCCGCACCGCCCAGCCGCGCCCCGGTGAACGTGGCCATCTTGCCCACCTCGGCCAGCCGTATCCGCACGCCGCCGACCGCGGTGAAACCGTGGCTGCACAACAGGTCCTTGCCGATCGTGGCGACCCGCGCGTCCAGCGACGGCTTGACGCTCCCGTCCGGTCGGCGGCGCGGCATCAGCAGGGTCGCGCCGGAGCAGTCCAGGGTCGACCCGATCTCGGCGTTCTGGAGTCGCAGCGAGCCCTTGGCGTGCAGGTCCCGGAGGAACAACGTGCCGCCCACCCGCAGCCGGTCGGCGAACAGGACGTCGATGCCGGGACCGTGGAGCTGCACACCGGAGAGGCTCGCGCTACCCCTTACATACGCGTCCACCAACCGCACCTGCCCATAGGCGCGCAACGCGGACTCACGGGCGCCGTCGCCCCGAAACCCGCCGTTGACCGCACCGCGCGCTTCGAGGTCGCCGCGCACCTGGATGCCGTCGGCGTGCAACGCGACGGGGATGTGGTCCACGACCTCACGGGCCTCCAACTCCTCCACGACGTCCTGCTGGCCGATGACCGCACCGGACAGCCGCAGGTAGCCGCCGATCTCCGCGTTCGGCAGCCGCACCGTGCCGCTGGACGTGAAGCCGTCGTCCAGCTCGACGTTGCCCTCGACCCGGATGCGGTCGGCGACCAGCGCCGCGGCCTCGTCCGCGGTGCCGCGCGGGATCACCAGGACCGGGCGTTCGACCACGCTCGCGCGCAGCCGTGCGCCGGAGAACAGCACGTTGCCGCCGACCCGCGCGCCGTCGAGCAGGATGCGGCCCTCCGCGGTGAACCGGCCGCCTTCGGCGTCGCAGAACAGGTTGCCCGCGATGGTCACGCCGGACGCGTCCAGCGCGCTCTGTCCCGGGTTGACCAGCCGCGCGCCACCCAGGTGCACCGAGCCGCCGACGTTCGCGCCCCGCAGCCGCACCTCGCCGCCCGCGCGCAGCGCGATGGCCTGGAGCGAGCCCGACAGCCGGATGCGCGCGGCGAGCAGCGCGTGGTCGCCCTTGCTCCGCAGCACCGCACCCGCCAGCCGCAACGTGCCGTCGACCGTCGCGTCGGTCAGGTCCACCACGCCGTCGCTGGTGAATCCCGCCTCCAGCACCAGGTCGCTGCCGACGCGGAGGTTGCGGGCCCACAGCCCGGGGACCTTGCAGCCCCGCATCCGCAGGCCGACCAGGCGGGCCATCCGCAGGTCCGGCGGCTGCTCGAAGGTGCAGTCCTGGAAGTCCACGACGTGCTCGACTCGAACGCCTTCCAGCGCGAACAGGCCCAGCACGTGCGCGCCGACCAGTCTCAGCGCCGCGCCCGGGACGGGTTCGGCGAGCAGCGCCGACAGGACCTCGCCGCGCACCGTGCGGTCGCGTTTGGACGCCTTGGGGTCGAACCGGACCCGCCGGCCGGCGGCGTAAGCGGTCCGGAGCGTCTCCTCGGCGTCGGTCACGGACCGATCCGATCATCCCGGCGACGTGGTTGACCAGGATTCGGCGGTTTCGGGTGATCGAGGAGACGCGGATCCGGGCAGTCGAGGAGGCGGGAAACCGCAACTCGCCGTGCGGTCGGCTACTTGTCCGGCCTGCGGCGGCGGCCGGCGGCTACGGTGATCGTGTGACGGGGAGTGAGAAGGAGATCAGCGCGCGGGTGCCGCGGCTGTTGCGGGTCAGCGCGGCGTTGAGCTGGCGGTTCGTCGCCGTGGTCGCCGCGCTCTATGTCGTGGGCATGGTGGTCGGGTACCTGACCACCATCGTGATCCCGGCCGGGATCGCGCTGCTGCTGGCGGCGCTGCTGGCGCCGGCGGTGGCCCAGTTGGTCCAGGTGGGGGTGCCGCGCGGGCTGGCGACCGGGTTGGTGCTGGTCGGCGGCATCGCGGTGGTGGGCGGCGTGCTCACGTTCGTCATCACCGAGTTCTCCAACGGCCTGCCGGAGCTGCAGAAGCAGGTCAACGCGAGCCTGGACACGATCCGGGGCTGGCTGCGGGACGGGCCGCTGCACCTGAGCGACCTCCAGCTCCAGCAGTACCTGGACCGGGTGCTCCAGACCGTCAAGGAGAACCAGGCCGAGATCACGTCGGGCGCGCTGACCACGGCGGCGACCGTGGGCGAGCTGCTGACCGGGCTGCTCCTGGCGCTGTTCACGCTGATCTTCTTCCTGCACGACGGCGACGGGATCTGGCGGTTCCTGATCCGGGCGGTGCCCGCGGACGTGCGGGACCGGGCGGACGTGGCCGGGCGGCGCGGCTTCGCGTCGCTGGTGTCCTACGTGCGGGCCACGGCGCTGGTGGCCGTGGTGGACGCGGTCGGTGTGGGCATCGGGCTGTGGATCGTCGGTGTGCCGCTGATCGTGCCGCTGTCCGCGCTGGTGTTCCTGGGCGCGTTCATCCCGATCATCGGCGCGGTGATCACGGGTGCGGTGGCGGTGCTGGTGGCGCTGGTGGCCGAGGGGCCGGTGGCGGCGCTGATCGTGCTGGCGGTGCTGATCGGCGTCATGCAGTTGGAGAGCCACGTGCTCCAGCCGCTCCTGCTGGGCCGCGCGGTGAAGCTGCACCCGCTGGCCGTGGTGCTGGCGATCACCGCCGGGTTGGTGGTGGGCGGTATCTCGGGAGCCCTGCTGTCCGTGCCGCTGTTGGCGGTGCTGAACTCGGGCATCCGGTCACTGCTGTCGGATTCCGACAAGGCCGTCGAGCCGCGGGAGGTGGAGGTCTACGAACCGCAGGAGACCGGGCCGCCGGACACGGGTGGGGCGCGGGTCGAGGACATCGACGGCGAGACCGGGGCGGGAGACGGCGGGCCGAAGGGCGGCGCGAACAGCTAGCCGAGGTTCGGCCGGCCTGCCACGCTCGGCGAGGTGGTGCGGCCGGCTCCCAGCCGAATCCGACTCGCAGCCGAATCCGACTCCCAGGCGAATCTAATTCCAAGGCGAATCCGGCTCGCAGGCGAATCCGCGCAGGCGGCCGGCTAGGCCATCTCCACCAGGTTGCGGCCGTAGCCCTTCGCCGCGAGCAGGGCGGCGTCGGCGGCGACCAGCAGGTCCGGCAGCTCGTAGCCGAACCGCTGGGTCGTCGCCACGCCGATGCTCACGGTCAGCCCGGTGAGCAGGTGTTCGCGGCCGTCGGTGCCGACGGTCGTCACGGCCAGGTCGGCCACCGCGTGCCGCACGCGTTGCGCCACGGACCGCGCGATCGCGGGCTCGGCGTCGGGCAGCAGCACCACGAACTCCTCGCCGCCGAACCGGCCCACCAGGTCGCCGCGCCGGACCGTGCCGGACAGCAGCACGGCGATCGCGCTCAGCGCCGCGTCGCCGGCGAGGTGGCCGATCCGGTCGTTCACCCGCTTGAAGTGGTCCAGGTCGAGCAGCATCACGGCCATCGGCCGGCTGCGCGACCGCGCCTTGGCCAGCTCGTACCTCGCCCGCCCGTCCCAGTGCACGGCGTTCGCCAGGCCGGTCTTCGCGTCCCGTTGCGCGGACCGCCGCCACTGCGGCAACTGCGCGGCGCGTTCCAGCAACGCCATCGGCGCGGCGGCCATCAGCGCGTGCACGGGGGTCGCCAGGGCGACGAAACCCATCAGGCCGCCGATGCTCACCGCGACGATGCCGAGCACCGCGTCGATCGGCTCGCCGACGACCTCCTCGGCCGGCGCGCGCGGACTGCGCAGCTTCAGGCCCACGGCGACCAGGACCGCCCGCACGAGCAGCAGCGCCGCCGCGCCCAGCACCATCCCACCGAGACCGGGCGCGGGGTCCGCCCAGCCGATCAGGTACCGGGTGGCGAACACCGACAACGCCGTGGCGGACAGCGTGAACACCCAGCGGTGGGACTCGGGGCGTTGGGCCAGCACGCCGTGCAGCGCCGGACCGAACAGCAGCAGCACCAGCAGGTTGCACGGCAGCGCGATCAGGCCCGCCGTCAGGTAGCACAGGTGCGCGGCCCACGGGTTGCGTTCCGACTCGCCCATCCGGTGGCTGTAGATGGAGCTGCCGATGATCACCGCGCCCGCCGTGCCCGCGATCGCGCCGAACCGGGCGAGTTCGCCCGAGTCCGGCTGCCGCGAGGAGACGATTACGTACACAACCACCGCGAGGGCAAGGGCGTCGACGAGCAGCCAGTAGGCCAGGGCGGACCGCCTCAGCGTCCACAGTGGCCAATCCCGCACGCTCAGCCCACCCCCCGGTGTCGTAGGAGTCGAATGGCGCGGTGTCCCCCGAAAGTCACACCCAGTAATGCTGGCCAGCCTTCCATACAAGTCGGTGACGGAACAGACGGCCACCTGGGGGTTAGCCACACCACTCCGACACGGCAAGATTGGGGGTGAAGGGAGCACACCGTGCACACAAAGCCGGCTCAGGCGGGTCCATCGGTGACCGAAGACCCGGTCGCGCACCTCTGGCGGGGAACGGTAGCGCTACGCATCGTGACGTTCCTGTTCGCTTTGGGCAATGCGATCGTGCACCACAGCACCTTTGAACGGCCATGGCTCGCGTGGGCCGTGATCGGGGCGATGGCGCTGTGGTCAGTGTTCACCATCCAGGCGTACAGCCGGGAGAACGGCCGCCGACCGTGGGTCGTGTCCGCGGACCTGGCGGTCGCGTGCGGGTTGATGTCCCTGTCGCCGTTGATCATGACGGACACCCAGTTCCTCTACAACGTCCCCCTGATCACGACCATCTGGGCGTGCGGTCCGGCGGTGGCGGCGGGCGCGCTCGGCGGCCAGCTCGCGGGCGCGCTGTCCGGGCTGGTGGTGGGCCTGAGCACGTACCTGAACCGGGGCGCGCTGAGCGTCGACCTGGTGCGGGACGTGGTGCTGCTCGCGGGCGCGGGGCTGGTCGTCGGCATGGCGTCCAGCACGGCACGCCGGTCGGCGGTGCGGCTGGCGCAGGCGTTGCGCACCGAAGCGGCCACTGCGGAACGCGAGCGTCTCGCACGGTCCATTCACGACGGTGTGCTCCAGGTGCTGGCCCGGGTGCGCAAGCGCGGCCTGGAACTCGGCGGTGAGGCTGCGGAACTCGCGGAACTGGCCGGTGAGCAGGAGGTCGCGCTGCGGTCGCTGGTCGCCGCCGCGCCGACCGAGTCGACAATGGACGGTGACGCGGACCTGCGCCCGGCGCTGCAACTGCTGGCGACGCCGCGCGTGCAGGTGTCCACACCGGCCACCCAGGTGATGCTGCCGGCGGCGACGGCGTTCGAGCTGACCGCCGTGGTGCGCGAGGCGCTGTCCAATGTGGACAAGCACGCCGGCGGCGCCAAGGCCTGGGTGCTGCTGGAGGACCTGGGCGAAGAGGTCGTGCTCAGCGTCCGCGACGACGGGCCCGGCATTCCGGAGGGGCGGCTGGCGTCGGCCGAGGCGGAGGGGCGCATGGGTGTCGCGCAGTCCATCAGGGGCCGGGTCGAGGCGTTGCGTGGGACGCTGGAGCTGCAGACCGGCCCGGGGGAGGGCACGGAGTGGGAGGTGCGGGTCTACCGATGAGCGTTTCCGTGATGGTGGTCGACGACCACCCGCTGTGGCGTGACGGCGTCGCGCGCGACCTCGCCGAGCGCGGGTTCGAGGTGGTGGCCACGGCGGGCGACGCGGCGTCGGCGGTGCGCATCGCCCGTGCCGTGCGGCCCGACGTGGTGCTGATGGACCTCAACCTGGGCGGCCCGTCCGGGGTGGAGGCGACCACGCTGATCACCGGATCGCTGAGCGCCACGCGGGTCCTGGTGCTGTCCGCGAGCGGTGAGCACGACGACGTGCTGGAGGCCGTGAAGGCGGGCGCGTCGGGTTACCTGGTGAAGTCGGCGTCGGCCGAGGAGCTGGTGGAGGCGGTCAACCGGACGGCGGCGGGGGACGCGGTGTTCACGGCGGGTCTGGCGGGCCTGGTGCTCGGCGAGTACCGGCGGATGGCCGCGACCCCTGACGAGGACAAGCCGCAGCTCACCGAGCGGGAGACCGAGGTGCTGCGGCTCGTGGCGAAGGGCCTGACGGCCCGGCAGATCGCGAACCGCCTGGTGATCTCGCACCGGACGGTGGAGAACCACGTGCAGTCCACCCTGCGGAAGCTGCAACTGCACAACCGTGTCGAGCTGGCGCGCTACGCCATCGAGCACGGCCTGGACGTAGAACCGGAGGGGACATGACGGATCCGAGGGAATGGCGGGTGTCCGACGCGGAGCGGGAGCACGTGGTCGGGGTGCTCCAGAAGGCCATCGGGCGCGGGCTCATCACGCTGGACGAGTTCACCGAGCGCGCCGACACGGCGCTGGCGGCCCGGACCCGGGCGCAGCTCAACTCCGTGCTGCTGGACCTGTCCGGGGTCGTGCACACCGAGCAGCACGTCGAGCAGCACGCCGCGGCCGATCCGGTGGAGCTGCGGGCGACCTTCTCGTCGGTCCGCCGCAAGGGCACGTGGGTGGTGCCGCGGACCCTCGTCGTGCGCAACCGGATGGGGTCGACGGACCTCGACTTCCGCGAGGCGACCATCCCGCACGCCGTGGTGGACATCGAGCTGGACATCGCGGCGGGGTCGGTGAAGCTCGTGCTGCCCGACGGGGCGACGGTGAACACGGACGCGGTGCAGCTCTCGGCGGGGTCGCTCAGCGACAAGGTGGGCGGCGGTCCCGGCCGGCCGCACTTCGTGCTGCGGGGCAACGTCACGGCGGGCTCGCTGGAGATCAAGCGGAAGAAGAACTGGCTCCGGCACGCCTGAGCCGGGCGCGAGAACCCCGCGGGGGTAGACCTCGACAGCGACGGGGTGGCGTGGCCACCCCGTCCCGGCCCGTCAGCTCGCCGCCGCCGCTCGCAGCGCGGTGAGCGCTTCCTGGCTCGCGGCGATCATCTTGGTCAGCGCCCCTTCGGCGAAGTTCAGCTCCACGTTCCCGCCGGGGAACGTGAACTTCGCACCCTCGGGACCGATCTCGTGGTCGATCCGCACTTCCTGGTCGAAGTCGACCGCCATCCACATGGTCGGCCTTGATGCGAACACGGCGCATCCTCCTTGGCTGTGGTTGATCAAAAGGTATCGGGAAGTTTCTCGTTTGATTACGGTAGACCAATGGAATTCAGTCAGTAAGCTGTCGGGAAACTTGTAACCGATCGAGTGAATACCGCCGCGGCGCTCGGAGGGCAGGATGTATCCCGCATCCCGCGCACCCCTTCGGAGGACCACCGCATGACGTCACCAGTCGCGACGACCTACCGCGTCGTGCTCGGCATCTTCCTGCGCAGCCTCCGGGAACGCGCCGGCCTGACACCGACCGAGGTCGCCCGGCGGTTCGGCTGGTACGGCGTCGCCAAGGTGAGCAAGGTCGAGGCCGGGACGGTCCGGCTGTCCGAGGACGAGTTGGCGACGCTGCTCGCGATGTACGAGGTCACCGGACCGGAGGCCGACAAGCTGAACGAGTTCGGCGGGATGGCCCGCGTCCGCACCGGAGCCGGCCGGACGCCCGCGTGGGGCGACACCTACAAGGTGCTGGAAGCGCACGCGTCCGAGATCAAGCTGTATTACGAAACCGTGCTGCCCGGAACGGTCCAGACCGAGGACTACGCGCAGGCCCTGCTGTCGATGTCGCTGACGACCCCGCCGGCCGACGTGGCGCGTGCGGCCCGCGAACGCGCGACGCGTCAAGAACTGCTGACGTCCGACAACCCGCCCGACTGCTGGCTCGTCGTCGCGGAACCGGCGCTGCTGCGTCCGGTCGGTGGCAAGCAGGTGTTCCGCGCCCAACTCGAACGGCTCCGTGAGCTGATCGAACTGCCGCACGTGACGTTCCAGTTGCTGCCTTTGGACAAGGAAGAGCACCACGCTCTCGGGACGCCGTTCACCCTCGTCCGGCTTGCCGTCCCGGCCTTGTCGATCGTGTACCTGGAGGGGCTGACCGACGCGGACTATCTTGATCATCCGAAGGACACCGACGTGTATACGCTGGCGTTCGACCGGCTTCGGGTGACCGCCCTGGACGACAGGGCGTCAGCCAAGAGGCTCGATCGACGTATCAGTGAACTCAAGTAGCGAAGGGGGCGCTCGGGATGTCTGCCCCGAACCTGTCCGCCGCACGCTGGCGCAAGGCCAGCTACACGGAGGGCAACAACAACTGCGTCGAGGTGGCCCACGTTCCCGGCGTGGTCGCCTTGCGCGACTCGAAGAACCGCTCCGGCCCCGTCCTGGCAGTCCCGCCGGCGAAGTTCGCGGACCTGGTGGGCAGCCTCAAAGCAGGACGCTTCGACCGCTAGTCGGGCAGGCGGGAGGGGACGCCCCTCCCGCCTGTCGTGCGTGACACCGACGCGCCGCCCAGGATCAGGGGATGCGTTGTCTCGTCACCGGTGCGACCGGGTACCTCGGTGGGCGGCTCGTGCCGCGACTGCTGGCAGCGGGCCACCAGGTCCGCTGCCTGGTGCGTGATCCGGCCAAGCTGCGGGACGTGCCCTGGGCCGACCGGGTCGACATCGTCCGCGGGGACGTGTTGGACGAGTCGTCGCTCCGCCCCGCCGTGGCCGGTGTCGATGTCGTGCACTACCTCGTCCACTCGTTGAACACGGCGGACTTCGCCGACGCCGATCGGAAGGGCGCCGAGAACGCCGCCCGTGCCGCCGAAGAGGCCCGGGTCGGGCGGATCGTGTACCTGGGTGGGCTGCACCCGCCGGGGGGTGCGTTGTCGCCGCACCTGGCTTCGCGCAAGGAGGTCGGGGACGTCTTCCTCGCCTCCGGCGTGCCGGCGGTCGTCTTCCAGGCCGCCGTGATCATCGGGTCGGGGTCGGCGAGTTTCGAGATGCTCCGCTACCTCACCGAACGGCTGCCGGTCATGGTCACGCCCCGGTGGGTGCGCAACCGGGTCCAGCCGATCGCCGTGCGGGACGTGCTGCGGTACCTGGTGGAGGCCGTCGGGCTGCCGGTCGGGATCAACCGGGCGTTCGACATCGGCGGACCGGACGTGCTGACCTACCAGGACATGATGCTGCGGTACGCGGAGGTCGCCGGGCTCCGGCCGCGCCGGGTCGTCGGGGTGCCGCTGCTGACCCCGAAGCTGTCGTCACATTGGGTGAACCTGGTGACGCCGGTGCCCCGGTCGATCGCCGCGCCGCTGATCGAGTCCCTGGTGCACGAGGTGGTGTGCCGGGAGGACGACGTCCGCCGGCTGCTGCCCGGTCCCACCACCGGGTACGACCAGGCGGTGGGGCTCGCGCTGGCCAGGGTGCGGGACGCGGACGTGGAGACGCGGTGGTCCGGGGCCTCGGTGCCGGGCGCGCCGAGCGACCCGCTGCCCACGGACCCGGACTGGTCGGGTGGGTCGTCCTACGTGGACGACCGCGAGCGGCACACCGAAGCCTCCCCCGAACGGCTGTGGGCCGTGGTGGAGGGCATCGGCGGCGAGCACGGCTGGTACTCGTTCCCCCTCGCCTGGGCGGTGCGCGGGTGGCTGGACCGGCTGGTCGGCGGGGTCGGGCTGCGCCGGGGGCGGCGGGATCCGCGCCGGCTGCACGTGGGCGAGGCGCTGGACTGGTGGCGGGTCGAGGAGATCGAGCGGGGACGGCTGCTCAGGCTGCGGGCGGAGATGCGGGTGCCGGGGCTCGCGTGGCTGGAACTCCGGGTGGCGGACGGTCGGGACGGCGGGTCCACTTACCGGCAGCGCGCGGTCTTCGTGCCGCGCGGACTCGCCGGGCACCTCTACTGGTGGCTGGTGTGGCCGTTCCACGGGCTGGTGTTCGGCGGGATGGTCCGCAACATCGCCAGTGAAGCTGAGCTGACAAGCAAGTTCAGAAAGTCCTGATGGACTGCACAAGCGCGACGGGAGCACACTGCCGGCATGAAGGCACTGGTCAAGGCGTCCGCCGGGCCGGGACTGTCGCTGACCGACGTCCCCGACCCGACGCCCGGCCCCACCGACGTGGTCGTCCGGGTGCTGCGCACCGGGATCTGCGGCACCGACCTGCACATCGACTCGTGGGACGAGTGGGCCGCGCACAACATCCACGCGCCGCTCGTGCTGGGCCACGAGTTCGTCGGCGAGGTGGTCGAGACCGGGCCTTCGGTGAGCGGTGTCGCGGTCGGCGACCTGGTCAGCGGCGAAGGGCACCTGGTGTGCGGCACGTGCCGCAACTGCAAGGCCGGCCGCCGCCACCTGTGTGCGCACACCCGCGGCCTCGGGGTGCACAGCGACGGCGCGTTCGCCGAGTACGTCGTGCTGCCCGAGCAGAACGCCTGGGTGCACCGGGCGTCCGTGGACCTGGACGTGGCGGCGATCTTCGACCCGTTCGGCAACGCCGTGCACACCGCCCTGTCCTTCCCGGTCATCGGCGAGGACGTGCTGATCACCGGCGCGGGCCCGATCGGCATCATGGCCGCCGCCGTCGCCAAGCACGCGGGCGCGCGCAACGTCGTCATCACCGACGTCAGCGACCACCGGCTGGACATCGCGCGGAAGGTCGGCGTCGACGCCGCCCTGAACGTCTCCCGGCAGACCATCGCCGAGGCGCAGGGCGAACTCGGCATGTCCGAGGGCTTCGACGTGGGCATGGAGATGTCCGGCAAGCCCCAGGCCCTCCAGGACATGATCGGCAACATGGCGCACGGCGGCCGGATCGCCATGCTGGGCCTGCCCGCCGAGGAGTTCCCGGTCGACTGGAGCAGCGTCGTGCTGAAGATGCTGCACATCAAGGGCATCTACGGCCGCGAGATGTTCGAGACCTGGTACTCGATGTCCGTGCTGCTCCAGCGCGGCCTCGACCTCACCCCGGTGATCACGCACCGGTTCGACTACACGGCTTACGACGAGGCCTTCGCCACCGCGCGCGAGGGCAAGTGCGGCAAGGTCATCCTCGACTGGACGGGAGCTCACTGACATGTTCGGCGCGATGCGCGACGACCTGCGTACCGGCTTGGACGAGATCCGCGCGGCGGGGCTGTACAAGGCGGAACGGGTGATCGGCACCCCGCAGAACCCGTCCGTCCGGGTGGGCGACGGCGACGAGGTGCTGAACTTCTGCGCCAACAACTACCTCGGCCTGGCCGACCACCCGAAGCTGGTCGAAGCGGCCCACCGGGCGCTGGACCGCTGGGGCTTCGGCATGGCGTCGGTCCGGTTCATCTGCGGCACGCAGGAGCCGCACAAGGAGCTGGAAAAGCGCCTCTCCGAGTTCCTGGGCACCGAGGACACGATCCTCTACAGCTCGTGCTTCGACGCCAACGGCGGCCTGTTCGAGACGCTGCTCGGCGCGGACGACGCGATCATCTCCGACGAGCTGAACCACGCCTCGATCATCGACGGCGTGCGGCTGTCGAAGGCCCGCCGGTACCGGTACAAGAACCGCGACATCGACGACCTGGAACGCCAACTCAAGGACTCGTCCGACGCCCGGTACCGCCTGATCGCGACCGACGGCGTGTTCTCCATGGACGGCTACCTCGCCCCGCTGGACGACATCTGCGACCTGGCCGAGCGCTACGACGCGCTGGTCATGGTGGACGACTCGCACGCGGTCGGCTTCACCGGCCCGACCGGGCGCGGCACGCCCGAGCTGTTCGGCGTGCAGGACCGGGTGGACATCGTCACCGGCACGCTCGGCAAGGCGCTGGGCGGCGCGAGCGGCGGCTACACGTCCGGGCGGGCGGAGATCGTGGAGATGCTGCGGCAGCGATCGCGGCCGTACCTGTTCTCGAACTCGCTCGCGCCGTCCATCACGGCCGCCGCGATCGCCGCGCTGGACCTGCTCAGCTCGTCCGGCGAGCTGCTCACCCGGCTGCGGGAGAACACGGCGCTGTTCCGGCGGCGGATGACCGACGAGGGCTTCGACCTGCTGCCCGGCGAGCACCCGATCATCCCGGTGATGATCGGGGACGCGGCGGAGGCGTCCCGGATGGCGGACCTGCTGCTGGCGCAGGGCATCTACGTCATCGGCTTCTCGTACCCGGTGGTGCCGCACGGCAAGGCGCGCATCCGGACCCAGCTCTCGGCCGCGCACTCGACGGACGACGTGAACCGGGCGGTGGACGCGTTCATCGCCGCACGCGCAATCATGCGGAAACCGGACTAACCCGTTAGAGCGAATCGGGTAACGCCGGCGCGGGGTGCGCCTACCTCCTTGGTGAGAAGGGGAGGTAGGCATGACCCAGGGCAACCAGCAGTGGTCGCACGTGGAAGGCGACCACAACCGGGTCTTCCAGGCGGAACGCGATGTGCGCGTCCGGCACGTGGGCGACAAGCACCGGACCAACAAGTTCAGCTTCAAGGGTCTGGGCCTCGCCGTGCTGGGCGTGGCGCTGTTCGGCGGCGGCGGGGCGGTGGTCTACAACTCCGTCACGGCGGACACCGCGAAGGGCGGCGCGAGCGTCGCCGAGGCCGTCGGCACGTGGGAGCTGAAGCCGTCCGGCAGCGTCGGGGACACGCCGTCGCTGCTGACCGTGGGCGCGGACGGCGCGTTCGACCTGAGGATCACGATCGAGTGGAACTTCCCGAACATGGGCGGGGGTGACTTCCCCGCCAACCAGCCGCCCTCGATGACCCTCAACTGCGCGGGCGCCGCGTCGGAGAACGGCGACCACCTGCTGTTCAACACCACGGCCGGGCCGTGCGGCGCGATGGAGGCGAAGGTCCACCAGCAGCGGATCGACCTGACCTTCGATTCCGGCCAGGGCCAGGGTCGGCAGACGATGTCGCTGACCAGACAATAGGCGGGTGATCGATCCCCGACGGCTGCGCGTGCTGCGGGCCCTGGCCGACCACGGCACCGTGACGGCGGCGGCGCAGGCGCTGCACCTGACGCCGTCGGCGGTGTCGCAGCAGTTGGCGGCGCTGGAGTCCGAGGTCGGCCAGGAGCTGCTGCGCCGACGGGGCCGCCGGGTGTCGCTGACCTCCGCCGGTGAGCTGCTGGTGCGCCACGCGAACGCGGTGGCGGCCGAGCTGGAACGCGCCCAGGCCACCCTGGCGGGCCTGGCGTCGGGCACCGCGGGCCGGGTCGAGGTGGGCAGCTTCGCGTCGGCGATCACGCAGGTCGTCGCGCCCGCGATCGCCGCGCTGCGGACGTCCGCGCCGGGGGTGACCGTGCGGGTGCGGGACGTGGAGGGGCACGCGAGCGTGCCGCTGCTGCTGGACGGCGAGATCGACCTGGCGATCACCGAGGAGTACCGGCCCCGCCGCGACGACGGCAGGCTGACCCGCTTCCCGCTCTACACCGAGCCGTTCGACGTGGTGCTGCCGCCGCACCACCCGCTGGCCGGCGAGCCGTCGGCGGACCTCCGCGCGCTGGCCGAGGACGACTGGGTGGCCACCCCGCCCGGCAACCCGGTGCGGGACGTGGTCGAACTGGCCTGCGGCGAAGCCGGCTTCGCCCCGCGCATCACCCAGACGTCCAACGACTTCCGGGCGATCGGGGCGCTGGTGCACGCCGGCGCGGGCGTCGCCCTCGTGCCGAGGAACGCGCTGCGCGGCATCCCGGTACGCGGCACGGCTCCCTTGCGACGGGTGTTCGCGGCAGTGCGGAAGGGCAGCGAGGACCACCCGCTGACCCGGCTGCTGTGCGAAACCCTGACCGCCGCCGCCCAGCCCCAGCCGTGAAACGCGGGTTGGTGTCCTGAGTCGGAAATTCGTTGCCGAGATCGCGGATCAGGTCCTCGACGCCCTCGCCGCGTACTGCATACGACTCAACGACTCAGGACACTAGGCTGCCTCGATCAGCAGCTCGACCAGCTCGGCGGGCATGGTGATCATGCAGTCGTGGCCGGTGGGCAGTTCCCGCACCCGTTCGCCGACTGGGACGGGGCGTCGGGTGATGCCCGCCGGCCGGTCCGCGACGCAGTGGATGTGCGTACGCGGGATCGTGCCCGCGGCCGGGTTGTCCAGCCGGACCGGCTCCAGCAGGCACCGCACCGGCTGGTCCGACAGCATCGGGCGCAACCAGGCGATGTCCTCGGGATCGGTGACCCCGAACAGGCCGAGCGGTGGTGGCTGCTCCGGCATCGGCGGCACCCGCCAGCCGTCTACGGCGAGGTCGACTAGCTGCTTGGTGACGGGAAGGACGTCGACCGCGGTTTCGCCGTCCTCGGGAACCATCGCGTCGAGGAACACCAGGTGCGCGATCCGTTCCGGGGCCCGGTGGGCGACCCCTGAGATGACCATTCCGGCGTAGCTGTGCCCGACGAGCACGACGTTGTCGAGACGCTCGTCGTCGAGCAGGCCGGCGACGTCGTCGATGTGGGTGCCGAGCCCGACCGCGGGGCTCAGCAGGTGTGCCTTGTCGCCGTAACCGGTCAGCGACGGCGCGAGCACCCGGTGCCCGGCCGATGCCAGCAGCGGAACCACCCGGTCCCAGCTCCGCCCGCTGTGCCAGGCGCCGTGGACCAGCAGAAATGTGGCCATGGTCGAGTGGTTCCCCCTTGTGCCTCGGTACCCTTCGGTAACCGATCACATCGTGATCCACACGGCGCGCGCCGGGCAATACGGCACTTTCCGGTGCCCCGGTTCTCAGGAGGTAACCATGCAGGACCCGTGCCGAGCCCGCGAAGTCCTCGGGATCGTCGGGGACAAGTGGGCGCTGCTGATCGTGCGCATGCTCAAGGACGGCCCGCGGCGCTTCACCGAGCTCAAGCGGTCCATCGACGGGATCAGCCAGCGCATGCTCACGGTGACGTTGCGCGACCTTGAGCGCGACGGGGTCCTGACGCGCACGGTCCGCAACGTCATGCCGCCGCACGTCAGCTACGAGCTGACCACGATGGGCCGGACGTTGTGCGAGGCCACCGCGCCGCTGCTCGAATGGAGCATCACGCACCTGCCCCACATCGACGCCGCCCGCGCGGCGTACGACGACCGCCAGTAGCGCTGTGCTTTTCGCCGGCGGAGTGACGACTCAGGACACTAGTGCGGCGCGCGGGCGGCGAGCTTGGCGGCGGCCGGGTCCGCCGCGCCGACCGCACCCCGTGCCGCGAGCTGGCACAGGTCGAAACTGGTACTCGCGAGCTTCGCCCCGACCCCGGCCAACGCCGTGTGGTTCATGGACAGGCTGGTCACGCCCAGCCCGGTGAGCACGCAGGCGAGCAACGGATCGGCCGCCGCCTCACCACACACCCCGACCGGCTTGCCCAGTTCGGTGCCGGCCTCGCAGACCAGCTTGACCAGCCGCAACAAAGCGGGCTGCCACGGGTCGTTCAACGCGGCCACCGCGCCGACCTGCCGATCAGCCGCGAACACGTACTGGGCGAGGTCGTTGGTGCCGATGGACACGAAGTCGACAACGCTCAAGATCTCCCGCGCCACCAGCGCGGCAGCAGGAATCTCGATCATCACCCCGGCCCGCTCGACACCGGCCTTGCGGGCCCGTTCGACGAACCACTCCGCCTCGGCGGCGGTCGCGACCATGGGTGCCATCACGGACACGTCGGCGCCGCTGTCCTGCGCGGCGAGCGCGATCGCCTCCAACTGCCGGTCCAACACCTCCGGCCGGTCGAAGGCCACCCGAAGCCCACGCACACCCAGGGCCGGGTTCGGCTCGGCGTCCGGTTCGAGGAAGGCAAGAGGCTTGTCGGCCCCCGCGTCCAACGTGCGCACGACAACGGGCTTACCCGCGAACGGCGCTAGCACAGCGCCATAAGCGGCCCGCTGCTCGTCCACGCTCGGCTCCTGAGTGGACGAGAGGAAGCAGAACTCGGTCCGGAACAGCCCGACCCCTTCCGCGCCACCGGCAGCGGCGGCGACGGCGTCGGCAGGCGAGCCAACGTTGCCGAGGACCTTCACCCGATGGCCGTCACGAAGCACGCCGACCCCGTTCCACGAGGCCTTACCCGCCAGGTGGGCCGCGAGGACAGCGCCATCGGACACCTCGACCACCCCGGTGTCCCCGTCCACGAGGAGCGCGTCGGCATCCAGCGCGAGCACACCCCGACAAGCCACGACCGCCGGAATACCCAGCGAACGAGCCAGGATCGCGGTGTGCGAGGTAGGGCCGCCTTCTTCGGTGACCAGCGCCAACACCTTGGCGGGATCAAGCCCGGCGGTATCGGCCGGCGCCAGGTCACGAGCCACGAGAACACTGGGAGAGGCCAGCTCGGGCACCCCAGGAGCAGCCACCCCGAGCAACTCGGCGACCACCCGATCCCGAACGTCCCGAACGTCCCGCGCCCGCTCGGCCATGTACCCGCCGGCGGCCTCAAGAGCGGTGATGAACCCGTCAGCAGCCTGGTAGACGGCCCGCGCGGCAGGCAACGACTCGGCGGAGACGAGCTTCTCGGCCTGCGACAACAACGCGGGATCGGCAGCCATGGCGGCAGTGGTCTCCAAGACGGCCTTGGCATCGCCCACAGCCTCCGCCGCACGCGCGAAGAGCCGCTCGGCCACCACGGCAGCGGCCGGCCGGATACGAGCAGCCTCCTGACCGGGATCAGCAGGCGCGGGGCCGGCAGCAGGCTCCCCCAACGCCTCGGCAACCCGGACCACCGGCCCGGAAGCCCGGCCGGAACTGACCCCGACACCACTCAGCCGCGCGCTAGACATGGTCTAGACCATACCCTCCGGGTAGACGTGACGTGAACAGCCAACGCCACTACCCACCAGTCCGCCACCGCACGCGGCCCGAAGCGGCGGCGCGCGCAGTCTCTTCGTCAAGAGCCGACGATCACAACACCTCACCAGGCAGCGGATACGAAGGCTGAGCCCCGGGCCGGGTAACCGAAGTAGCCGCCACCCGAGCCGCAAACCCAGCGGCCGAAACCAGCGACTCCCCACGATCCAATCCAGCCACCAACGCACCGGCAAAGGCATCACCGGCCCCGGTGGTGTCCACCGGCGTAACCGAGGGAGCAGACACCGACGACACCCCGGAAGGCGTAACCACCACCGCCCCCCGAGAACCCAACGTCACCACCGCAGACCGAGGCCCGAGATCCAACAACCCGGCAAACGACCCAGCCGACCCGAGCAAGGCCCGAGCCTCGTGCTCATTGACGATCAACGGATCCAACAACCCCAACACCGATGCGGGAACTCCCACAACCGGGGACAAATTGAGCACCGGACGAACCCCACGAGAAGCCGCAACAGCCAAGGCATGCGCCACAGTCCCCAACGGAACCTCCAGCGAACACGCCAAAACCGTCACACCATCCCACTCCACACCATCCACATCAGACACGGAAACGTCCGAATTGGCCCCAGGAGCCACCACGATCGAGTTCTCCCCATCAGGTGTAACCGTGATGTAGGCCAACCCGGTAGGCCGCGCCGAGGTACGCACGAACGAGGTACGCACCCCGGCAGCAGCCAACGACTCCAACAGCAACGCCCCGTACTGGTCCGGGCCCACAGCCCCCACCAACCCGACCGAGCAACCCAGCCGCCCGGCGGCAACAGCCGTGTTGGCCCCCTTGCCACCAGGCATCACCGCGGTGTCACCGCCCAACACCGTCTCCCCGCCACCGGGCCGACGGGGCACAGCGACGACGAGGTCCGCGTTGGCCGAGCCCAGCACCAGTACCGTCACTTCTTGAACTCTGCCAGGTTCTGCTTGGTCACGACCTTCACCTCGACGTCCACGACCGCCTGGACGGTCTCCCCCCGCGCCGCCTTCACCGCCTGCTCCACAGCCATCCGCCCCAACACCTCAGGCTGCTGCGCAACGGTCGCGGTCATCGTGCCGTCCTCGATGGCCTGCAACCCGTCGGGCGTGCCGTCGAACCCGACCACGTGCACCTCCCGCCCAGCCCGGTCACCAAGGGCCTTGATCGCGCCCAACGCCATCTCGTCGTTGTCCGCGAACACACCCTTGATGCCGGGGTTGGCCTGCACCAGGTTCGTCATGACATCCAGCCCGCGAGCCCGGTTGAAGTCCGCCGGCTGGCTCGCGACGACCTCGATGCCCCCGGAGTTCAGCCCCTGCTCGAACCCGCGCCCGCGGTCCCGGGACGCCGACGCGCCGGGAATCCCCTGGAGGTGGACGACTTCGCCGCTCACCGCACGGCCGAGTTCGATCGCGGCCAGCGTGCCGCCCTGCACGTTGTCCGAGGCGACCTCGGACGCGACCTTGCCCTCGTCCACCGAGCGGTCCACCGCGACCAGCGGGATGGCCGCGTTCTCGGCGGCCTTCGCCGCGGGCGTGGCCTGCTTGGAGTCGACCGGGTTGAGGACGATCGCCTTGACGCCCTGCGTGGTGAACGTCTGGACCTGGTTGACCTGGTTGGTCGCGTCGTTCTGCGCGTCCACGACGGTGAGCTTGACGCCCAGCTCGGCGGCGGCCTTCTCGGCGCCCGCCTTCAGCGCCACGAAGTACGGGTTGTCCAGGGTCGAGATCGCCAGCCCGACGGTGATGTCGTCACCACCGCCGGCCGACGTCCCCGAACCGCACGCCGTCAGCGCCAGAGCGAGGGCGGACAGCGCGGCGACACCGCGGAACTTCATCAGACTGTTTCCTTTCATCGGGTACGGCGGCTCATCGGGTTCGGCGGCTCATCGGGTACGGCGGCGGAGGGTGTCGAGCAGCACGGCCAGCGCGATGACCGCGCCGATCACGACCTGCTGCCAGAACGGGGACACCTGCAGTTGGTTGAGGCCGTTGCGGAGGACGGCCAGGACGAGCGCGCCGACCAGCGTGCCGGTGGCGCGGCCGACCCCGCCGGACAGCGACGCGCCGCCGATGACGACGGCCGCGATCGCGTCCAGCTCGTAGCCGACGGCGGCCTGCGGGCCCGCGGACGACAGGCGTCCGGCGAGCAGCATCCCGGCGACGGCGGCGAACAGGCCGGACAGGGCGTAGACGACGAGCTTCTGCCGCCGGGTGTCGATGCCGGACAGCCGCGCGGCCTCCTCGTTGCCGCCGATGGCGTACATCGCGCGGCCGGAGTAGGTGCGGGACAGCACGAAGCCCGTGACGCCGAAGAACACCAGCAGCACCAGCAGCGGCACCGGCAGGTACGGCGTGAGGTTCGAGCCCAGGAAGCCGACGACGTCCGGCGTGGTGACCGGGCTGCCCTGCGACACCACGAGGGTCAGCCCGCGCGCGACGCTGAGCATGGCCAGGGTCGCGATGAACGCGGGCAGCCTGCCGTAGGCCACGAGCGCCCCGTTGACCAGGCCCGCGACCACGCCGGTGGCCAGGCCCAGCAGCAGCGCGAGCGGTCCGGGCAGCCCGGCCTCGGCGGACGACCACGCGCCGACCATCGCGGACAGCGCGGCCACGCTGCCCACCGACAGGTCGATGCCGCCGGACACGATGACGAACGTCGAGCCGAACGCCAGCACCGCCACGACGGCCGCCTGCACGCCGACGTTCAGCAGGTTCTGGGTGCTCAGGAACGTCGGCGCCAGCACGGACAGCGCGACGACCAGCACCAGCAGGCCGGCGAGCGCGCCGTTCTCCGCCAGCGCCTTGCGCGCGAACACCTGACGACCGCCCACTGCGCTGCTCATGCCGGGAACTCCTGTACCGCCAACGCCATCACCTTGTCCTGGGTCGTGCCGGCGGGCAGCTCGCCCGCGACCCGGCCGTGCGCCATCACGACGATCCGGTCGCTCATCCCGATCACCTCGGGCAGGTCGGACGACACCAGCAGCACGGCGCGGCCGGCCGCGGTCATCCGGTTGACCAGCTCGTAGATCTCCACCTTCGCGCCGACGTCGACGCCGCGCGTCGGCTCGTCCAGCACCAGCACCTTCGGGTCGGCCAGCAGCCACTTCCCGATGACGACCTTCTGCTGGTTGCCGCCGGACAGCTCGCGCACCTCCTGGTCGAGCCCGGAGGTCTTGACCCGCAACGCCTCCGCCATCCCGCCGGCCCGCGCCCGCTGCCCCTTGCGGTCGACCAGCCCGCCCCGCGCCGTCGAGCGCAGCGTGACCAGGCCGAGGTTGTCGCCGACCGTCGAGGTCAGCACCAGGCCCTGGCCCTTGCGGTCCTCCGGCACCAGTCCCAGCCCGGCTCGCAGCGCGGCCCGCACGTCGTGCTTCGGCAGCGGCTCGCCGGCGACCGCGACCCGTCCGGAGTCGTAGCGGTCCACGCCGAACGCCGCCCGCACGACCTCCGTGCGCCCGGCTCCGACCAGCCCCGCGACCCCGACGACCTCGCCCGCGCGCACGTGGAACGACACGTCGTGGAAGACACCGTCCCGGGTGAGCCCGTCGACTTCGAGCAGCACCTCGCCGGGGTCCTGGCGGCGGCGCGGGTACTGCTCGGCGATCGTCCGCCCGACCATCAGCTCGATCATCCGCTCGACGCTCGCGCCCCGGGGCAGGACACCGACGCTGCGCCCGTCCCGCAGCACCGTGACGCGGTCGGCGATCCGCCGGATCTCGTCCAGGTGGTGCGTGATGAACACCAGGCCGACGCCCTGGTCCCGCAGTTCCGCCATGATCGCCAGCAGCCGGTCGGTCTCCGTGTCGGTGAGCACGGCGGTGGGCTCGTCCAGCACCAGCACCTGCGCGTCCAGGTCGAGGGCACGGGCGATCTCGATCATCTGCTGCTGCGCGATGCCGAGGTCGCGCGCCGCCGTGTCCGGGTCTACCGCCAGCCCGACGCGTTCCAGCAGCCGGCGGGCGTCCTGTCGCATTCGCGCTTTGTCGACAATCCCGAACCGCCGGGGCGGGCGGCCGAGGAACAGGTTCTCCGCCACCGACAGCCGGGGGACCAGCGTGAGTTCCTGGTGGATCACCGCCAGCTTGGCGCCGGGGGACAGCTCGACCGCGCCCCGGTCCGGCGCGTGGACCCCGGCCAGCACCTTGACCAGCGTGGACTTGCCCGCGCCGTTCTCGCCGAGCAGGACGTGCACCTCACCGGGGCGGACGTCGAAGTCCACGCCGTCGAGCGCCTTGACGCCGGTGAAGCTCTTGGTGATGTCCCGGGCGCTAAGCAGCACCGGTCGCCTCCCCGCAGGAACCACGCGGCACCAGGCGCGCGGTGAGCTGGACGTCGGCCGGCTGCACGCCCGCGATCAGCCGGAGCAGGCTCCGCGCGGCCTCCCGGCCCATCTCGACGGTGGGCTGGGCGATCACCGTGATCGGCGGGTCGAGCAGCGGGAACCACGGCTGGTCGTCGTAGACCGCGAGACCCACGTCGTCGGGCACCTTCAGCTTGCGGCGGCGCAGTTCTTCGAGCGCGCCGAGCCCCATCAGGTTGTCCATCGCGACCAGCGCGGTGGGGCGGTCGGCCCGGGAGACGAGTTCGGCGGCGGCCCGTGCGCCGCTCTCCCGCCGGAAGTCGCCGTGCACCACGACGAGGTCCAGCCCGCCTCGGGCGAACTGCTCCAGACGCTCGCGCCCGGTGCTGGTGTCGGCCGGGCCCGCGATCACGCCCACCTTGCGGTGACCTGCGGCGCGGAGGGTTTCCGCCAGCTCGGCAAGCGCTTGCGCGCCGTCCGCGCGGACCACCGGGCAGGTCGCGCCCCGGACCGTGCGGTCGAGCAGCACGAGCGGGACGCCGTTGGCCTCGACCTCGGCGACCCAGGTCGGGTCGTCGGTCGCGGGGCAGACCAGGAGGCCGTCGACGCGGCGGTCCAGCAGGTTGCGGACGTAGGTGGCCTGCTGGTCGGCGCTCTCGTCGGCGTTGGCGACGATCACGCAGTAGCCGTGCGCGCGGGCTTCCTCCTCCACGGCGCGGGCGATCTCGGCGAAGAACGGGTTGACCAGGTCGCTGATCACCAGGCCGAGGGTCGTGGTGGCGGTGGTGCGCAGGGAGCGGGCCAGGGCGTTGGGGCGGTAGCCGAGTTCGTCGACGGCGGCGAGGACGCGGGTGCGGGTCTCCGGGGTGGGCGCGGCATGGCCGTTGAGGACACGGGAGACGGTCGCCGTCGAGACCCCGGCATGTTGCGCCACGTCTTTGATCGTAGTCACGCTGCGCACCTCCTCGGTCACGTGGTATCGATTACAGGCGCTAGTTAATCGGTTACACGCGGGAGGCTGTCAAGTTGCTCGATTCAGCGCCGTGACCTGTTCGGTACGGGCATTGAGTAGAGGTACGGATCCGGATACAGCGGTCTGGCGCGAGGCTGGTCACATGACTGGACAGGACCCGCTGATACGGCTGGCAGACGAACTCGGCCACCTCGGCCGCCGCCTGGAAGCGGTGGGCTTGGAGCTGAAGAACGTCGGCACCCTCACGGCGGTGCGGCCCGGTGCTCCCGAGACGGCCGAGCCGGCAGCCGCGAAACCCGAGACCGCCGAACCGGCAGCCGCGGAACCCGAAGCCGCCGAGCCCGAAGCCGCCGAGCCCGAGGCCGCGGAACCCGAAGCCGCCGAGCCCGAAGCCGCGACCAGTCAGCCCGCTCAACCCGCCACACCTGCCTATCAGCCGCACCTGCCCAACGCCGCGTGGCAAGGCTGGGCCGCACCGCCCCCCTTGAACCCACCGCCCTTCAACGCACCACCCCTGAACGCACCACCCCTGAACGCACCACCGCCGCACGCACCGCCGCACGCACCGCCACCCACCCCTTGGGCCACCAACCGCCCGGTCCCGCCACCACCCTCGCTCTTCGACCGCCTGAGCCAACCCGGCGCGGGCAGCAAGCTGCTGGCCTGGGTCGGCGGCGCGGTCACGTTGCTGGGCGTCGTCCTCCTCCTGATCCTGGCCGTCCAGCGCGGCTACCTTGGCCCGCTGCCGCGCGTGATCGGCGGCGCGGCGCTGGGCGCGGCGCTGATCGGCATCGCCCTGCGCCTGCACCGCAGCGAGACCTCCCGCACCGGCGCGTTCGCCGTCGCCGCGACCGGCTTCGCCGTGCTCTACCTGGACGTGGTCGCCGCGACCTCGATCTACTCCTACCTGCCGGAAGGCGGCGGACTGGCCGCCGGGCTCGCGGTGGCCGCAGCCGGGCTGCTCCTCGCGATGCGGTGGGACTCGGCCGCGTTCGCGGTCGGCGTCGTGGGCGCGTGCGCGGTGTGCGCGCCGATCCTGACCGAGGGTTTCACGCCGTTGCTGGTGGCGTTCCTGCTGGTGCTGAAGATGGCCGCGAGCCCGGTCCACCTCAAGCGCGACTGGCCCTCGCTGGCCGTCACGGCCGGTGTGCCGCCGCTGCTCGCCACGATCGCCACCATCGGCCGGACCGACGACCCGCGCGTGCTGTCCGCTGTCGCGCTGGTGGCCGCCGTGATCGGCGTGGCGGCGGCCGTGCTGACCGTCCGGATCCGGCCCGGTGACGTCACGGCGCTCGGCCTCGCGGTCGGGTCGCCGATGCCCGCCCTGCTCACGACCGTCGTGCTGGACAAGCACTGGGCCGCCGGCCTGGCCGGGGTCATCGCGGTGATCATGCTGGCGCTGTGGGCGGTCGGTCGGCGGAGCCTGCCCGTGCCCTTCACGGCCGGTGTCGGGTGCGTCGGGGTGTTCGCGCTGTTCATCAGCACCGCGGTCATCCTCGAAGGCAGCACCCGGGCCGCGGTCGTGCTGGCCGAAGCGCTCGTGCTGGCCTTCCTGGGCAAGCGGATCGGGTCGCGCGGCGCGCTGCTGGGCTCCGCGGTGTTCGGCGGGTTCGGGCTCGTCATGACGATCAAGGACGCCGTGCCGCCCGCGCTGCTGCTGGAGGAGCCGTGGCGGCTGGTCGGCAACGGCGACCTGGTGGCCGGGCTGCTGACCGCGCTCGTCCTCGGCCTGCTCGCCATCGCCCTGCCGTGGGCGGCCGTGCGGCTCGACGTCCTCGGCCGGCACCCGCTGCCGTGGATCGGGATCGGGCTGGTCGTGCTCTACGCGGCGGCCGGGGTGGTGCTGTGCGGCGCGCTGCTGGTGTCGCAGAGCGTGACCGGATTCGTGTTCGGCCACTCGATCGTGACGGTGTCGTGGACGATCGCCGCCCTCGTGCTGCTGGTCAGGGGCATCGACGTCCGGTCACTCCGCGTGGCCGGATTGGTGCTGGTCGGGGCGGCGGTGGCGAAACTGCTGCTGTTCGACCTGTCCGCATTGGACGGGATCGCCCGTGTTCTGGCGTTCATCGGAGCAGGGCTGGTCCTCCTTACGGCGGGCACGCGTTACGCCAAGTTGGTGGCAACCCGACGAATTTCGGCTAATTCGTAGCTCTCGGGATCCAAAACGGCCCACCTTGCGTCAACCTGGTGGTAGTTCTACGTCGTCGGGGCACGACCACCGGTGCAGCGCACCGGCAGGGGTCCGGCGTCGGTCGTTTCGCCCCCCGAGCGACCGGCGCCGGGCACACCACGGCGCGCTGCCGCCCGCTCCGCCGTCGCGGGCGGCAGTCCTCACCCGGTCCGGCGAAGAAAGCACTCGACGGTAGGACGAAGCTGGATCGTCCCCACCGGGAAATGCTCCTATGCGCGCATGTCCCCACGACGAGCGGCCCTCGCCATCGCGGCGCTCCTCGTCTGCTCGGCGATCAGCACCCAGGTCCCCGCCCGGACCGTGGTCACCGCCGCCGGCACGGAGGCGACCCGGGCCTACGTGGTCGCCCGCGGCGGGCAGGTCCAGGTGCTCGACACCTCCGACGGCACCGTCCTCGCCCAGGACGACACCGGCGCGGCGACCACCGGCGTGGCCGTCGCGCCGCACGGCGAGCGGGTCTACGTGGTCAACGGGTGGTCCGGCGTGGTCACGGCGGTCGACCCCGGCACGGGTGTGGTGGGCCGCGTGGCGATCGGCACCCGGCTCGCGCAGGCCGTGCTCCGGCCGGACGGGAAGCGCCTGTACGTCACGGGCAGCGGCAACGCGATGGTTGCGGTGATCGAACCGGAGGCGTTCAAGCTGATCGCGGCGATCCGGGTGGGCAACCAGCCGCAGGGCATCGCGGTCACGCCGGACGGCCGGGAACTCTACGTCGCCAACGCCCAGGACGGCACCGTGAGCGTGCTGGACACCGACACCGCCTCGGTGATCACCACGGTCCAGGTCGGCGGACTGCCGCAGCAGGTGGCGGTGAGCCAGGACGGCCGCGAGGTCTACGTCAGCTCGCTGCGCCTGGCGGACCAGGCCGGCACGGTCACCATGATCGACGCCGCGAGCCGCCAGGTCCGCTGGTCCGCCGACGTCGGCGTGGGCGCGGGCAGCCTCGCCGTCACCTCGGACGGGCGGCACGTCTACGTGGCGCTGGACCGGTCCGTCGCGAAGCTCGACACCGCCACCCGCACCAAGCGCAGGCTCCGGATCGAGGCGAAGGGCCTGGCCATCGCGCCCGGCGACCGGCGGGTCTTCCTCGCCACCGGCGGGACGGCCGTGGTCCTGGACAGCGCGGACCACACCGTGCTGAACACGTTCCAGCTCAGCGGCCTGAACGGCGCCGGCCGCGGCTTCGACGCCACGGCCGTCGCGTTCGAGCAAGCCGCCCGCTAGCGGCACGCATGTCCTCCGCCGACCGCCGACCCGGACGACCGGACGCGCCCCGGTCCTCCACCGACCGCCGATCCGCCTGCCTAGACCCGGGCGGGGACCTTCTCCTCCTCCACCGGCGCCTCCTCGTGGATCGCCATGCGCTCCTGGATCCGCCGCAGCGGCCCCGGCGCCCACCACGCCGCGTTGCCCATCAGCTTCAGCACCGCCGGCACCAGCAGCATCCGGACCACGGTCGCGTCCAGGGCCAGCGCCAGGATCATGCCGACCCCGACGAACCGCATCATGGTGATCTGCGAGAACGCGAACGCGCCGGTCACCACGATCAGCAGCAGCGCCGCCGCGGTGATCACGCGCCCGGTCTTCGCCAGGCCCGCCGTCACCGCCTCCTCGGTCGACGCGCCGCGCCCGCGCGCCTCCACCATCCGGGACAGCAGGAAGACCTCGTAGTCCGTGGACAGCCCGAACACCATGGCCGCCATCAGCACCACGATCCCGGACTCCAGCGGCGCGGGCGTCACGTTGAGCAGCGACGCGCCGTGCCCCTCCTGGAACACCCACACCAGCACGCCGAACGTGGCCGACAGCGACAGCGCGCTGACCACGACCGCCTTGATCGGCAGCAGGATCGAGCCGAACGCCAGGAACATCAGCACGAACGTCGCACCCACCAGCAGCAGCACCATCCACGGCAGCTTGTCGCGGATCGCGTCGAGGCTGTCCGACACCATCGCCGTGCTGCCGCCGACCAGCACCTCCGCCGAATCCGGCGCGGCCAGCGCCCGGACGTCCTTCAGCGCCTGCTTGGACTCGTCGCCGAGCTGGTCGTGCTCCAGGCCCGCGTTGAGCAGCCACACGCCGTTCTTCGGCTCGGCGGTGATCCGCGCCTCGCCGACGCCCGGCACGGCCCCGACCTCGGTCGCGAACGCCTGCACGGCGGCGGGCGACGGGTCGCCGGTGACCACGATCTTGAACCCGCCGGACGCGAGCCCGGCGAAGTCCTCGTTGATGGTCTCGGTCGCGACCCGCACCGAGTTGCCCTCGGGCAGCACCTTCTCCGTGACCTCGCCGAACTTCACGCCCAGGAACGGCGCGCCGAGTGCGAGCAGCACGCCCACGATCGGCAGCGCGAACAGCACCGGCCGCTTCATCACCCGGCCGGCCAGCTTCCGCCAGCCCTGGTCCGACGCCACCTTGCCCTTGCGCCACGGCACGGCGAGCTTGTCGACGCGGTGCCCGAGGATGCCGAGCAGCGCGGGCAGCAGGGTCAGCGACACCAGCGCCGCGATCGCGACCGCCGACATGCCGCCGTAGCTGAGGGACTTCAGGAACCCGTGCGGGAACAGCAGGAGCCCGGACAGCGCGATCACCAGCAGGGTCGCCGAGAACATCACGGTGCGGCCGGCGGACATGACGGTCCGCCGCACGGCGTCCGGGGTGCTGCGGCCGGCGGCGAGTTCCTCGCGGAACCGGCCGACCATGAACAGCCCGTAGTCGATCGCCATGCCGAGGCCGAGCAGGCTGGCCACGTTGACGGCGAACGAGTTCACCTCCGTGCCGAGCGAGATCGCGTGCAGCACGCCGAGCGAGCCCATGATCGCGAGGCCGCCCACCAGGACCGGCAGGGACGCCGCGACCAGGCCGCCGAAGATGATCACCAGCAGCACCAGCACGATCGGCAGCGACACCGCCTCGGCCTTGGTCAGGTCGGACGCCGAGATGTCGTTGATCGCCTTCTGGGTCGGCACCAGCCCGCCGACCTGCGCGGTCACGCCGTCGACCTGGAGCCGGTCGGCGATCTGCTCGTACTGCTTGACGTGCGAGTTGGAGTCGGCGCCGCGCAGCGTGATCGCGACCAGCGACTTGCCGGCCTCCGGCGACGGCAGCGGCGGCTGCACCTGGAGCACCGCGTCGGCGGGCAGGTCGGCGAGCCGGGTGGAGATCGCCTGGAGCCGGGCGGGGTCGACCGTGTCGTACACGACCACCACGTCGCCGCCCTGGCGGCCGAACGCGTCCTGCGCGACCTGGTTCGCCCGCGCCGACTCGCTGGACGGCGCGTCGTAGCCGCCTTGGCTGAGCTTGTCGAACACGCCGAGGCCCCACACGCCGCCGGCCACCGCCAGCACCACCGTCGCGATCAACACCACCCATCGGCGGCGGTACGCCAGCGATCCCCAGTTCGCGAACACGCGTCCTCCCAGGTCGATGCGTTACGGTTGGGTGATTGGCGTCAACTCTGTAAACACCGTTCACTGAAGTCTGCGCCGACCGTACGCCCCGGTGAATACCGTTTACAACCCGATGGGGTGACATATGACCCAGGCCACCCGTCGAGAGCGGCTACGCGCCGAGACGGAGCGTGACATCCGTCGACAGGCGCGTGCCCTGCTCGTGGCGCACGGCCGGGACGCCGTAACGCTCCGTGCCATCGCCCGCGAACTCGGGATCACCGCCCCGGCGCTCTACCGGTACTACGACTCGCGCGAGGACCTGCTGCACCAGCTCGCCGACGACATCTGCACCGACCTCGCCGTCGAACTGGACGCCGACCTGGCGCGCATCCCGCCCGAGGACGTGACCGCGCAGGTCTACGCGGTGTGCCGGGGCTTCCGGCAGTGGGCGCTCGCGCACCCGCAGGAGTTCGCGCTGGTGTTCGCGTCCACCGAGACCACGCTCGGCGCGTGCGGGCCGGACGACCGGCACCAGGTGGGCGACCAGTTCGGGAGGGTGTTCCTGGAGGTCGCCGGGCGGCTCATCGCGAGCCACTCGGTGGCCGGCTCGACGCCGCCGGACGTCCCGGAGAGCCTGCACGCCGACCTGGAGGTGTTCCAGCGCGTCCTGGTCGACACGGTGAACGACCGGGGCGTCCCGGCGGACACCGACCTGCTGCCGCTGAGCGCGGTCTACCACATCACGCAGTCCTGGGTCCGGCTCTACGGGCACGTGGCCCTGGAGGTCTTCGGCCGCTTCCCGTTCGCGATGTCCAACCCGGAGCCGATGTTCGACTCGATGCTCGCGGAGATCCTCGGCGGGATGGGCTTCACCGACCGATAGCGCCTTGATGGCCGCCCTCCGGCGGAGGGCGGCCACTTTCCCGCTACAGCACCACGTTCACCAACCGGCCCGGCACGACGATGACCTTGCGCGGCACGCCGCCGCCCAGCAGCTCGGCCACCTTCTCGTCACCCAGTGCCGCCGCCTCGACCTCGTCCCGCGTCGCCGACGCGGACACCACGACGCGGGCCTTCACCTTGCCGTTGACCTGGATCGGGTACTCGACCGTGTCCTCCACCAGGTACTTCTCGTCGGCCCGCGGGAACGGGCCGTGCGCCAGCGACTCGGCGTTGCCCAGCTTCGACCACAGCTCCTCCGCCACGTGCGGGCACAGCGGGGCCAGCAGCAGCACCAGCGGCTCGGCCAGCACGCGGGGCGCGCCGCCGGTGTAGTGCTTGGTGACGAAGTTGTTCAGCTCGATCAGCTTCGCGCCCGCCGTGTTGTAGCGCAGGTTGCGGTAGTCGTCGTGCACGCCGGCGATCGTCTTGTGCAGCAGCCGCAGCGCGTCCTCGGACGGCTGCTCGTCGGTCACCCGCAGCGCGCCGGTCTCCTCGTCGACCAGGTTGCGCCACAGGCGTTGCAGGAACCGCTGCGCGCCGACGACGTCCTTCGTCGCCCACGGGCGCGACACGTCCATCGGGCCCATCGACATCTCGTACAGGCGGAACGTGTCCGCGCCGTACCGGTCGCACATGTCGTCCGGCGTGACGACGTTCTTCAGGCTCTTGCCCATCTTGCCGTACTCGCGCCGGACCTCCTGGCCCTCGAAGAAGAACCTGCCGTCGCGCTCCTCCACGTGCTCGGCGGGCACGTACGTGCCGCGCGCGTCGCGGTACGCGTACGCCTCGATGTAGCCCTGGTTGAACAGCCGCCGGTACGGCTCGTCGGAGGACACGTGGCCCAGGTCGAACAGCACCTTCTGCCAGAACCGCGCGTACAGCAGGTGCAGCACCGCGTGCTCGACGCCGCCGATGTACAGGTCGACGCCGCCGGGGTCGTTCGCGCCGTGCTCCTCGACGCGCGGGCCCAGCCAGTAGCGCTCGTTCTCGGCGTTGACGAACCGCTCGGTCTCCGTCGGGTCCACGTACCGGAGCTGGTACCAGCACGAGCCCGCCCAGTTGGGCATGGTGTTGGTCTCGCGGCGGTACTTCTTGCGGCCGTCGCCCAGGTCCAGCTCGACCTCGACCCAGTCGGCGGCGCGGGACAGCGGCGGGGACGGCTCGGAGTTCGCGTCCTCCGGGTCGAAGGTGCGCGGCGAGTAGTCGTCCACGTCGGGCAGCTCGATCGGCAGCATCGACTCCGGCACGGCGACCGGCGTGCCGTCCTCGTCGTACACGACGGGGAACGGCTCGCCCCAGTACCGCTGGCGGGAGAACAGCCAGTCGCGCAGCTTGAACTGCACGGTGCCCTCGCCGCGGCCGTGCTCCTCCAGCCACTCGATGATCGCCTTCTTGGCCTCGTCGACGTCCAGGCCGTCCAAGAAGCTCGAATTGATCGCCGGGCCGACGCCGGTGTACGCCTCGCCCTCGAAGCCCTCGGCGGGCTGCACGGTGCGGACGATCGGCAGGCCGAACGCCGTCGCGAAGTCCCAGTCCCGCTGGTCCTGGCCGGGCACCGCCATGATCGCGCCGGTGCCGTAGCCCATCAGCACGTAGTCGGCGACGTAGACCGGGATCTCCTTGCCGTTCACCGGGTTCACCGCGTGCGCCCCGGTGAAGACGCCGGTCTTCTCCTTGTTCTCCTGGCGGTCCAGCTCGGACTTGCGGGACACCTCGCGGCGGTACGCGGCGATCGCGTCGGCGTGCTCGGGCGTGGCGATCACGTCCACCAGCGGGTGTTCCGGCGCCAGCACCATGTACGTCGCGCCGAACAGCGTGTCCGGGCGGGTGGTGAAGACCTCGATATCCTGCGGGACACCCGCACCCGCATCCTGCGGGACACCCACCACGGCGAACTTCACCCGCGCGCCGTGCGACCGGCCGATCCAGTTGCGCTGCATCGACTTGACCTTCTCCGGCCAGTCCAGCCGGTCCAGGTCGTCGATCAGGCGGTCGGAGTAGGCGGTGATCCGCATCATCCACTGGCGCAGCGACCGGCGGAACACCGGGAAGTTGCCGCGTTCGCTGCGGCCGTCGGCGGTGACCTCCTCGTTCGCCAGCACGGTGCCCAGGCCGGGGCACCAGTTCACCGGGGCCTCGGACAGGTAGGCCAGGCGGTACCCGCCCAGCACCTGCTGCCGCTCGGCGCGGGTCAGCTCACCCCAGGCGCGGCCGTCCGGGGTGCCGCGCACGCCCTGCGCGAACTCGGCCTCCAGCTCGGCGATCGGCCGCGCCCGGCCGGCGTCCTCGTCGTACCAGGAGTTGAAGATCTGCAGGAAGATCCACTGGGTCCACTTGTAGTAGCCGGGGTCGATGGTGGAGATCCGGCGGCGCTCGTCGTGGCCCAGGCCCACCCGGCGGATCTGCCGCAGGTAGGTCCGGATGTTCTCCTCGGTGGTCGTCCGGGGGTGCTGGCCGGTCTGCACGGCGTACTGCTCGGCGGGCAGGCCGAACGCGTCGAAGCCCATGGTGTGCAGCACGTTGCGGCCGGTCATCCGGTGGTACCGGGCGTACACGTCGGTGCCGATGAAGCCCAGCGGGTGGCCGACGTGCAGCCCGGAGCCCGACGGGTAGGGGAACATGTCCTGCACGAACAGCTTGTCCGCGGGCACGTCGCCCTTGAGCGGACCGACCGGGTTGGGCGCGTGGAACGTGCCGCGCTCCTCCCACTCCCGCTGCCACCGCTGCTCGATCTCGCCCGCCAGCTCGGCGGTGTAGCGGAAGGCGGGCGTCTCAGCCGCCGCGTCGGTGCTCATCTCGCGATTTCCCTTCGGTTGCCGGCCCCTGACATGACGAAACCCCCCAGCCCGTGGATGGGCATGAGGGGTTGCCGCGCCGACCCTGCTTCGCGGGTCCGCGCGGCTAGCTAAGGAGCAGGCGGGCCGTGCTCATGACGTCAACGGTATCAGCGGAGCGCAAGCACGATGAACTGGGTGACCTGGCTCGCGCTGAAGTTGTCGTCGGAGACCAGCACCAGCGTGCGGTGCGCACCCCAGGCCATGCCCTCGACGTTGTCCACCTTGCTCAGCGGGAAGTCGGCCAGGTCGGCGAGCAGCCGCTTGCGCATCGGCTCGGCGCCGGCGAGGGACCGGTCCTTGACGTTCGTCGCGCCGCGGGTGGTGGCTTCGAAGAGGCGGACCTTGTTGCCCACGTCGGGGACGAAGGAGCGTTCGAGGACGAGGAAGCGGCCGTGGCCGTCCGGGAGGATCGCGGTGACGCCCGTGCTGCCGCCCGGCGCGAACACCGGTTCCTGCTGGTAGGCGTACTGGGCGAGGACCCGGTCCGGGGTCTGCGCGGTGATCCGGGAGACCGCGCCGCGGGTGTGGTCGGCGGGCGGGCCGTCCTGGAGGAGCGGGCCTTCGACGGCGGTGACGGCCTTGCCGTGGACGAGCGCCAGGCCTTCGAAGGCCTCGTTGCGGCGGGTGCCGGAGTCGGGGCGCGTCTTCAGGTTGTCGGCGAGTTCGTACTCGCGGACGAACTCGCCCGTGCGCGTGGCCTCCCGGACCGACGGGTCTACCAGGGACGTGCCGCGGTCGCCTTCCTGGCTCCAGACGTACCGGCCGGTGCGCGGGTCGACGCGGATGTCCTCCGGGTCGACGGTGTTCGGCGGGTACTGGGCGCCGGTCCGGTCGCGCAGGGCGTGGACGGCGGTGAACGTCGGGACGCCCCGGGCGGAGATCCGGGCCGTGTAGAAGCGGGCGGCGGCGCGGTCGTCGCTGATCAGGACGTACTCGCCGGTCCACGGGTCGCGGTCGAGGCCGGACAGCCCTCCGACCTTCGTGCCCTCGAAGGTCGTGCCCTGGGGGAGGACGTGCTCGGCCACGAACCGCACCTCCGTACCGGTGTCGGCCTGTGCCGGTGTAGGCGCGAGGGCCAGGAGCAGGGCGGGGACGAGCGCGAACCTCAGCATGGGGACCAGCACAGCAGATCCGGGTGACGGAGTGGTGGCTTCGGGGTGACCTCCCGGGGCGGTGGCTCCGGGGTGACGCGCCCCCGGGCGGTGGCTCCGAGGGACGCGCCGGGTCAGCGCCTGGGTGCGAACAACGAGTCCACGTCCAGCTTCACCGACACGCCGCCGACCACCCCGACCTCCACCGGCTCACCCGGCCGGGCCACCGCGACCTCGGTGTACACGTTCCGGTTCAGGGTGCTGCACCGGATCACCGGCACGCTGCCCTTCGGCGTCTCGACCAGCCAGTACGCCGGGACGCCCACCGCCGCGTAGGCGGCGGGCTTCTCCAGCCGGTCGATCGAGGCGGTCGGCGGGGACAGCACCTCGACCACCAGGTGGACGGCATCGGACGAGATGCTGGTGGCGTCCTGCGGGTCGCACACGACCACGTCCGGGATGTAGCCGAGTTGACCGACGCGGACGCCGATCGCGCCGATGGCCTCCAGCCCGATCGGCTCCACCGCCGCGTCGAGCAGGCGGCACAGGCGGCCGGCGACCCGCTGGTGCGGGACGGCGGGCGCCGCGTCCACCCGGAACCGGCCGTTGACGAGTTCGACCCGACGCCCTTCCCGCGGGTCGAGGGCTTCCCAGTCGGCCAAGGTGTAGCCGTCGTAACGATGTGGCGTGCCGCTCATGTTCATCACCCCGGACCTCTAGATCGACCGGCGGCGGCGGCTCCTTGAGTGCGGCGCGGAGGACGTCACCCGACTCGGGCGTCAGCGGAACCCGTCAGCGGACCGCCAGGGCGATGAACCGGGTGAACTCCTCGGCCGCGAAGTTGTCGTCGCTGACCAGCACGAGGGTGCGTTCGCCGGTCGGCAGGCGCGGGCCCCAGGTGAGGCCTTCCACGTTGTCGATCGCGGGGAGCGGGAAGTCGTGGAGGTCCGCGACGAGGCGCTTGCGGACCGGTTCGAGGTCCACGCCCCCGGTGGACGCCAGGTCCTTGACGTCGGTGGAGCCGCGCAGGTCGATCTCGTAGACGCGCACCTTGTAGTCCGCGCCGGGCACCCAGGACCGTTCCAGGGTCAGGTAGCGGCCGGGGCGCAGCGGGTCGGCGAGGATCGCGGGCACGCCGGTGTCCGGGCCCCACGGGCCGGGTTCGGGGGCCGCGAACAGGGGTTCCAGCGGGTAGACGTGCTGCGACAGGACGTGGCCGAAGCGGGTCTGCACGGTGATGCGGGCCTGGGAGCCGTGGTCGACCGTGGACTCCTCGCCGTCCTGGAGGAGGGGGCCTTCGACGATGCTGGTGAGCAGGAGGCCGGCGGCGTCGAACGTGATGGCTTCCAGCGCCCGGTTGCCGCGCGGGCCGGAGTCGGCGGCGAACGCGTAGTTGGCGGGGAGCGGCAGGGTGGACTTGTACGCGCCGTCACGGGTGGCGCGCTGGATGGACGGCTGGATCTGCGGGTCGGTCGGCCGCCACGGGCGGTTGCCCTCCTGGCTCCACCAGTAGTCGCCGGTCAGCGGGTCCACCCGGATGTCCTCCGGGTCGACGGCCTGCGGCGAGGGGAGGGGCGGGTAGGTGCTGCCGTCCGGTTGGCGGAGGGTGTCCGTGCCGGTGATCGCGACGTCGTGCACGCCGGACGCGTCGACGGTGAGCCGGGCTTGGTAGACCCGGGCCGGGTCGAGGGACGAGCGGTCGTCGCTGATCAGGACGTAGTCGCCGGTCCTGGGATCGCGGTCGATGCCGGACAGGCCGCCGACAGTGGTGTCCTCGAACTGGAACTTGTGCGGGATGGTCGTCTGGCCGAGGTACCGCGCACTGGCGGCGTTGTCGCCCGGTGCGGCGGCTGTCCCCGGTGCGGCGCTCGCCAGTGGTGCGGCGGTGGCCGGTAATGCGGTGACGATGGTGGCGGCGACCACGGCGACGGCGACGACGGCGGCCGGGCAAGATCGAAATCTCATTGTCCCGAGCCTGCCGGTGCCGCGAGTGGGGCGGAAGCGCTCGTTCGGGTGACCACTTTCGGCCCACCTGGTTCGCCCCTGGCCGACGGCCGCGCTTACCCTCGACGGTGTGAACATCGTGCTGCTCGTGGTGCTGGGGCTGGTCGGCGTCGCGTTCGGGGCCGTCGGCTTCCTGGGGATGCGCGGCCGGCTGCACCGCAACCGGTTCTTCGGGGTGCGGACCAAGGCCACGCTGCGTGACGACGACACGTTCGCGCTCGCCAACCGCATCGCCGGTGTGCCGACCATGGTCGCCGGCGGGATCGCGCTGGTGACGGCGGCGGCGGTGGCGCTGAACCCGGCCACCGCGCTGGTCGTCGGGCTGGTCGGGCTGGTGGGCTCGCTGGTGATCGCGTCCGCCGGCGGGGTGCTGGGCCACCGCGCGGCCGAGGCCATGCCCGAGCCGGAATCCGCCGGCTGCGGCGGGTGCGCCTGCGCCGGGGCGTGCGGCGTGCTCCAGCGCGCCTGAGCCGGAGTTGCCGACCCGCCGCGGACGTTCCGGGCGCTGGTTCCGGGCGCTGGTTCCGGGCGTCAGTTCCGGCGCACGTCGAGCGGGAACGTGGCCAGCAGCGCGGTGGGCATGCCCTGCCGTCGCAGCACCCGGCCCCACAGGTCGGTGTTCGGCGGGCTGAGGACGTCGTCGGGCAGGCCGGGCACCACGATCCAGTCGCCGCGGTCGATCTCGCCGGCGAGCTGGTCCACGCCCCACCCCGAGTAGCCCGCGAACACCCGCAGGCCCCGGACCTTGGGCATCAGGCTGTCCGGGTCGGAGTCCAGGTCGATCAGCGCGACCGGGCCGTGGACGTTCACCACGCCGTCGATCGACCGGTGGTCCTCGCCCGTCCGCAGCGCGGCCAGGCACAACGCGGTCTTCTGCTCCACCGGGCCGCCGATGTAGACGGCCTGGGGCCGGCTCGCGTGCGGGCCCCAGGCGGGCAGGACGTCGTGCACGGCGACCTCGCTGGGGCGGTTCAACACCACGCCGAGGGTGCCCTCGCCCCGGTGGTCGATGACGTAGACCACCGTGCGGCGGAAGTTCGGGTCGACCAGGCTCGGTGCGGCGACCAGCAGGGAACCCGGTTCGACTTCGGCATCAGCACGCACGCGGACCATGATCCCAGACGACGCACGTCACACCGGGAGCGGAACATCCGGGTTACCGTGTCCGTTGTACGAACCGTCAGGCGCCATCGAGTCCCCCGGGCCCAACATAAACTGCCTTCGCGGAATACCGTCCGGCTGGAGCCGCGTAGCGCAACCCGCCGAGAGGCGACCGGGCGTCTGACCCCGGAGGCCGGACCCCACGCGGGTCCGGCCTTCGCGGTGAAAAGGCATAGGCTCCACGGGTGACCAGTGCCGGGACGACCACGGCAAAGCACCACCTGGGTGTCCGGAAGCTCCTCGCCGGCGCGGAGTTCCGCAGGCTGTTCGCCACCCGGCTGGCGGCCCAGTGGGGCGACGGGTTGTTCCAGGCGGGTCTGGCCGGCGCGGTGCTGTTCAACCCGGAGCGGCACGCCGACCCGCTGGCCGTCGCCGCCGGGTTCGCGGTGCTGCTGCTGCCGTACTCGGTGGTCGGGCCGTTCGCGGGCGCGCTGCTCGACCGGTGGGACCGCCGCCGGGTCCTGGTCGTGGCGAACCTCACCCGCGCGGTGTTCATCCTGCTCACCGCCTCCGCCGTCGGGCTCGGCCTGGACGGCGTCCCGCTCTACACGGCCGCGCTGTTCGTCACCGGGGTGAGCCGGTTCGTCGGCTCGGGTCTGTCCGCGTCCCTGCCGCACGTCGTCGGGGAGAACCACCTGGTCGAGGCGAACGCCTTCGTCACCACGCTCGGCGCGCTCACCGCCGTGCTCGGCGCGGCCTGCGCGGTGGGGCTGCGGCAACTGTTCGGCGCGGGTGACGGAGGTTCGGCGTGGACCACGGCGGTCGCGGTCGTGGGGTCGCTGGTCGCCGCGTTCCTGGCGTCCCGGTTCGCGAAGGGCACCCTCGGCCCGGACGCGGTGGACGAGCCGAGCCGGACGATCACCGCCGTGGCGATGGGCCTGCTGGACGGCGGACGGGCCGCGTGGCGGACCCCGAGCGTGGCCGCCGCGCTGCTGGCGCTGCTCGCGCACCGGGCCGCGTTCGGCGTGTCGCTGCTGCTCACGCTGCTGCTGATGCGCAACGCGTTCACCGACGTCGGCCCGTTGAAGGCGGGCATGGCCGGTCTCGGCGAGGTCGCCGTCGCGGGCGGCGCGGGCATCCTGGTCGCGGGCCTGGTCACGGACCGGATCGTGGACGTGCTCGGCCGCAAGGGCACCGTGTGCGGGGCGCTCGGCCTGGCCGCCGCGACCCAGCTCGGCCTCGGGCTGCCCATGCTGCTGCCGACGATCCTGGCCGCGTCGTTCTTCCTCACGTTCGCGGGACAGGTCGTCAAGCTGTGCGTGGACGCGGCCGTGCAGAGCGACATCCGCGACGAGGTCCGCGGGCGGGTGTTCGCCCTGTACGACACGCTGTTCAACGCCACGCAGGTAGCCGCCGTGGCAGCCGCCG
Source organism: Actinosynnema sp. CS-041913 (assembly GCF_050942485.1). Lineage (NCBI taxonomy): Bacteria > Bacillati > Actinomycetota > Actinomycetes > Pseudonocardiales > Pseudonocardiaceae > Actinosynnema > Actinosynnema sp. CS-041913. Next base: position 9,242,959 of record NZ_CP192037.1, read on the forward strand.
CGGCCGTGGTCCCCCTGGACGGCCGGTCACCCGGCCTGATCGTGGCCGCGACGGTCGCCTACCTACTAGGAATCAGCGGCTACCTGCTGCTATCGCGGCGAGGTCGCGTCGGCAGGTCGTGACTCATTTCGCGGCGATCACGCCCTTCGATCGCCGCGAAATCAGGTGCGACCTGCCGACTTCCCGGCGACCTCGCCCGACCCGGCGGAGCCGGGTCAATCAGACACAGCGCCCGGCACGGGTAGTCGGATCAGCCCCGTCTCGTGGGCGAACACAACCGCCGCCATCCGGTCCCGAAGGTTCAGCGTCCGCAATATCTCGCCCACCACCACCCCCACTTGCCGCTGGCTCACGGCCAGCACGCGCGCGATCTCATGATCCGCCAACCCCCTCGCCAAGCACCGCAGCACGGCCCGCTGGTGGTCGCTCAACGCGGCCAGGCCCTGCACCTGGGCGTCCCCTTCGGCAGACAGTCCCCAAGCGTTCATCCGATACCACCCCCATGTGCGTCCGACGCACACAGTCATGGTCTCGCAACTGCCTGTCACTTGGCTAACGGAAAGCGGGTGATACCGCCGTCACGCCGGCGGTGCGATGCCCTCCGACCGCGCCCACGCGAGCAGCTCGGCCACCGCCTCGTCGTGCTCCAGCGGCCCCCGGTCCAGGCGCAGCTCCTTCAGGAACTGCCACGCCCGGCCCACCTGGGGACCGGGCGGCAGGCCGAGCAGCCGCATGATCTCGTTGCCGTCCAGGTCCGGCCGCACGCGGCGCAGGTCCTCCTCGGCGGCGATCCGCGCGATCCGGCGCTCCAGCTCGTCGTACGTGCGCTGCAACGCGTTGGCCTTGCGCCGGTTCCGGGTCGTGCAGTCGGCCCGCACGAGCTTGTGCAGACGCGGCAGCAGGTGGCCGGCGTCGGTCACGTACCGGCGCACCGCCGAGTCGGTCCACTCGCCCGTGCCGTACCCGTGGAACCGCAGGTGGAGGTACACGAGCTGGGCGACGTCCTCGACGATCTCCTTCGAGTACCGCAACGCCCGCAAGCGCTTGCGGACCATCTTCGCGCCGACCACCTCGTGGTGGTGGAACGACACCCCGCCGCCCTCCTCGAACCGCCGGGTGTCCGGCTTGCCGATGTCGTGCAGCAGCGCGGCGATCCGGAGCACCAGGTCCGGTCCGTCCTCCTCCAGGTCGATCGCCTGGTCCAGCACCACCAGCGAGTGGTGGAACACGTCCTTGTGCTGGTGGTGCTCGTCGATCTCCAGCTTCATCGCGGGCAGCTCGGGCAGCACGACGTCCGCCAGCCCGGTGGACACCATCAGCTCGACGCCCGCGCGCGGGTGCGCGCCGGTGAGCAGCTTGGACAGCTCGGCCTGCACCCGCTCGGGGGTGATCCGGGCCAGCTCGCCCGCCATCGCGGTCATCGCCTCGACCACGCGCGGCGCGGGCCGGAAGCCGAGCTGGGACACGAACCGGGTGGCGCGCAGCATCCGCAGCGGGTCGTCGGAGAACGACTCCTGCGGCGTCGCGGGCGTGTCCAGCACCTGCGCGGCGAGTGCCGCCCGCCCGCCGGTCGGGTCCACCAGCACCCGGTCCAGCAGGTCGAACGCCATCGCGTTGACGGTGAAGTCGCGCCGCACGAGGTCGCCCTCGATGGTGTCGCCGAAGGTCACCTCGGGCTTGCGGGTCACGCCGTCGTAGGCGTCCGCGCGGAACGTGGTGATCTCCACCGGCTGACCGCGCCTGGTCGCGCCGACCGTGCCGAACGCGATGCCGGTGTCCCAGACCGCGTCCGCCCAACCGGCCAGCAGCCGCTGCACGGCGGGCGGGCGGGCGTCGGTGGTGAAGTCGAGGTCGCCGGAGAGCCGCCCCAGCAGCGCGTCGCGCACGCTGCCGCCGACCAGGTACAGCCGGTGGCCCGCGGCGGCGAACCGCTCGGCCAGCTCGTCGGCCACGGGGAAGGCGCTCAGCAGCTCCACCACGTCGGTGGGCACGTTCGGTCCGGACACGAGGAGCCAGCCTACTGGCCGGCCGCGGCCGAGCGGCCCGACATCGAATTGATCACCAGTGGCAACCGGGCAGCCACGCCCCGTAACCGCTGGTCGGCACTACCATCAGGACATGCCCCACTCGTCCGGTCGCTCCGGCGGTCCCAAGCCGAGGCGCCGGCACCGGCGCCGCGGTCGCCGCCTGAAGACCGTGGACGAGACCTCGGCGGGCGGACTGGTGCTGGACGCGCGCCGGCGGGCCGCCGCGATCATCGGCCGGCTGGACCGGCGTGGCAGGCTGCTCTGGTCACTGCCCAAGGGTCACATCGAGGCCGGCGAGACCGCGGAACAGACCGCGGTGCGCGAGGTCGCCGAGGAGACCGGTATCCATAGCAGGGTGCTCCGGCCCCTCGGCTCGATCGACTACTGGTTCGTGGCCGAGGACCGGCGGGTGCACAAGACCGTCCACCACTTCCTCCTCGAAGCGCTGGGCGGCGAGCTCTCCGATGAAGACGTGGAGGTCACCGAGGTGGCGTGGGTGCCCCTTGGCGAACTGGACGAACGGCTCGCCTACGCGGACGAGCGGCGCCTGGTGCGCCGTGCCGTCGAACTGCTCGCCGAAACCGACCCGGCCGGGCTCGACCTGGCCGACGCCAACGTGGACGGAGCGGAGTAGGCGTGAAACGGCTGCTGTCCGCGCTCGCGGCGGCTGGGATCCTGCTCACCGGCACACCAGCCGTGGCGACGCCCGCCGACGGCGGGCGGATCCCGGTCAGGCCGGCGCCCGCGACGCAGGTGTGGGCGACCCGCCCGGTGTCCAGCCAGCCCGGCAACACCGCCCAGCAGCTCCTGCGGCTGGACATCGAGGAGCTGTCGCCGAGGGTGGTCACCGCCGGCGCGGAGTCCGTCACCGTCACCGGCAAGATCGTCAACGTCGGCGACCGCGACATCTACGACATCGAACTCCGGCTGGAGCGCGGCAAGGCGCTGACCGACGAGGAGGACGTCCGCCAGGCGCTGCGCGAGCCGACCGGCGCGGAGGACGTGCAGCCCTGGTTCACCCGCGTCGCCGACGACCTGCGGATGGGGCAGAGCAAGCCGTTCAGCCTCACCGTGCCGCTGAACGGGCCGGGCACCACGTCGCTGCGCATCGACCAGCCGGGCGTCTACCCCGTGCTGGCCAACATCAACGGCCGCCCGGACTACGGCGACCGCGCCCGGCTGGCCGCGCTGAGCACCCTGCTGCCGGTGCTCGCGGCGCCCGGCGGCGCGGTGACGGGCACGCCCGCGAACCCGGCCAGAATCACCCTGCTGTGGCCGCTGGCGGACCGTCCCCGGATGGTGTCCGGCGGGCTGGAGCCGGTGCTCGCCGACGACGAGCTGGCGGGCTCGCTGGCGTTGGGTGGCCGGCTGTACGGCCTGCTCAAGGCCTACGAGTCGGCCCTGGACGGTCCGCTGGGCCCCGCCGTGTGCCTGGCCGTGGACCCCGACCTGCTGCGCACCGTGCAGGCGATGAGCAAGGGCTACCAGGTGCGCGGCCAGGGCGCGGGCAAGGGCCGCAACGAGGCCGCGCTGTGGCTGGCGCAGTTGCGGCTGCTGGCCGGCGGCCGGTGCGTGATGGCGCTGCCCGACGCGGGCGCCGACCTGGTCGCGCTGTCCCGTGCCCGGCTCACCGACCTGTCGGCGCTCGCGGGCAAGGGCGGCGACGTGGTCCGCGAGGTGCTGGAGGTGCAGGCGCTGCCCGGCCTGGCGTGGCCGGAGGACGGCGTGGTCGACCAGCAGACGCTGGCCGACCTCGGCGCGCAGGGCGTCAAGTCGCTGGTGCTCGACCAGTCCTCCGTCGCGGGCACCCCCGGCGCCGGCCCGGTGCGCCTGGACGCGGGCCAGGGCAAGGCGGTCACGGCGGTGCGGATCGACGGCATGGTGTCCGACGCGCTGCGCGGCGCGGCCGTGGCCCGGCCGGTCGCGGGCATCACCACGCCCACCGAGACCCGGCCGGTGTCCGTGCAGAACGCGCTCGCCGCGCTCGCCTACCGCGTCGCGTTCCAGGGCAACGGCCAGAACGTGGTGCTCAGCCCGCCGCGCCGCTGGAACGCGCCCACCGGCGAGGTCAACACGTTCCTCCAGGTCACGAAATCGCTGGTGCAAGCCGGGTTCGCCACGCCGGTCGGGCTCCAGCCCCTGGTCGAAGGTCCCGTGCCGGAGCAGGCCGCGGCGTTGAGCTACCCGGTCGAGTCGGGCGCGCAGGAGGTGCCGCCCGCCGTGACGGCCGACGTCGCCGGGTCGTGGGTGGAACTCCAGGAGCTGCTCGGCGCGATGAGCCAGCCGGACGCGGCGTCCACCCAGCCCGGGAACCTGGTCGCGCCGCTGCGGCTGAGCCTGCTGCGGTCCGTGTCCGGCGCGTGGCGCGGCAACGAGGAGGGCGCGCGCATCGCGCTGGACACCGCCCGCGAGCAGATCGCCGCGGTGCGCGGGCAGGTCACGGTGACCGAGCCGAACAGCGCGATCCTGCTCGCGTCCGGCGACAGCCCCATCCCGGTGACCATCCGCAACCGGCTCGACGTGCGGATCACCGTGCGGGTCGTGGTCGAGGACACCCCCGGCATCCTGGCCCAGCAGCTCCAGGACCAGGTGCTGCCCGCGCGCGGCGACCGGCAGGTCACCGTGCCGGTGGAGGTGCTGCGGTCCGGGCGGTTCCCGGTGTACATCCGGCTGACCACGCCGGACGGCGTCGAGCTGGGCGAACGGGCCCGGCTGGAGGTGTCGTCCTCGGCGTACGGGACCATCACCCTCGTCATCACCGTCCTCGCCGGCGCCCTGCTGGTGCTGCTGTCCGCCCGGCGCATCTACCGGCGGGCGCGCGCTTCGCGGGACGCCGCGGCGGCGGTGCCGAACGACGCGTCAGGCGTCACACCGGAGAAGTCGAGCACGAGTTGAGCGGAACACCCACGGTGGTCGAGCAGCCCCAACCCCCGTCGGTGGCACGGGCCTCCGGCTCGATGGCCATCGCCACGATCGTCAGCCGCGCGTCCGGCCTGCTGTCCAAACTGCTGCTGATCATGATCATCGGCTCGGGCATGCTGAACGACTCGTACCAGGTCGCCACCACGCTGCCGACCATGATCAACGAGCTGCTCCTGGGCGGCGTGCTGACCTCGGTGGCGATCCCGCTGCTGGTGCGCGCCGAGAAGGAGGACGCGGACGGCGGCGAGTCCTACGCGCAGTGGCTGATCACCATGGCCGCCGTCCTGCTCGGCCTCGGGACGCTGATCGCGATCGCCTGCGCCCCGCTGCTGACCGCGCTGTTCACCGGCAGCGCCGACAAGGCGAACCCGGCCCTGGTCACCGCGTTCGCGTACCTGGTGCTGCCGGGCATCGTGTTCTACGGCCTGTCCGCGCTGCTGGGCGCGATCCTCAACACCCGGCACGTCTTCGGCCTGCCCACCTGGGCGCCCGTGCTGAACAACGTCGTGGTGATCGCGACGCTGGTCGTGTACTGGCTGCTGCCGGGGGACATCTCGCTCGACCCGGTGCGGATGGGCGAGCCGAAGCTGCTGGTGCTGGGCCTCGGCACGATGCTGGGCGTGGCGGTGCAGGCGGCCGTGCTGATCCCGGCGATGCGGCGCACGGGCTTCCGGTTCCGCTGGCGGTGGGGCTGGGACCACCGGCTGGGCGAGTTCGGCGGGCTGGCGTTCTGGGTGCTGCTGTACGTGGGGCTCGGGTTCGTCAGCATGATGGTCCTGACGCGGGTCGCGCTGAACGACGAGGGCGCGCTGGTCGCGTACAACTACCAGTGGCTCGTCGCGCAGGTGCCTTACGGCGTGCTCGGCGTGTCGCTGCTGACCGCGTTGATGCCGCGGATGTCCCGCTCCGCGGCGGCCGGCGACATCGGGGCGCTGGTGGGCGACCTGTCGTTCGGCAACCGGATGTCGGCGATCCTGCTGATGCCGTTCAGCGCGCTGATGACCGTGGCCGGCCTGCCGATCGGGCTGGCGATCTTCTCGCACGGCGAGTCGGGTCTGGCCGGCGGCGAGCGGATGGGCATGGCGCTCGCGCTGTCGGCGTTCGGGCTGGTGCCTTACGCGATCACATTGCTGCAACTACGGATTTTCTACGCGCTCAAGGACGCGCGGACGCCGACGATCATCCAGGGGATCATCGTCGTGGTGCGGATCGCGCTGCTGTACGGGTTCCTGGAGTTCGCGCCGCGCGAGAAGCTGGCCGTCGGCGTGTCGATCGCGATGTCGCTGAGCTTCGTCGTCGGGTGCCTGGTCGGCCAACTGTGGCTGCGCATCCGGTTGGGACGGCTGCGCACCGGGTACACGGCGTGGACGATCTGCCTCACCGTGGTGGCCTCGGCCATCGGCTTCGCGGTGGCGACCGGCGCGGCGTGGCTCGCCGTCCGGCTGCTGGGAACCGAGGGCCCGGTCGCGACGGCGTGGGTGGAGCTGGTGGTGCTCACGATGGTGGGGCTGCCACTGAGTTTCGCGCTGTTGGCCGTGTTCCGCGTACCCGAGGTGAGGCCCGTGATGGACAAGATCAGCCGACTGGTGCGGCGGCGATGACGGCGCTCGTGAAGCCGATTCCCGTACCCTCGGGCGCGTGAGCAGCGGTCCGATCCAGAACACCTCGCTGGTGCCCGGCGGGGTGATCGGCGACGGCCGCTACCGGCTGCTGGCCCCGTCCGGCATTGATCAGCGGTGCGACGCGCACCTGTGGCGGGCGCGGGACGGACAGCTCAACCGCGACGTGGCCCTGACGGTCCTGGTCGGCAACCCGACCGACCAGGCGGCGCTGTCGAGGGCGAAGCGCACCGCCGAGCGCGCGATGCACGCGGCCAGCTTCACCCACCCCGGCGTGGCCCGGGTGATCGACGTGCTGACGCCGGGCGCGGGAATCCGGTACGACGAGGGCATCCTGGGCATGGTCGTGGCCGAGTGGACCCAGGGCACGGACCTGATGGACCTGGTGGCCGAGGGCCCGCTGCCGGCGGGCGCGGCGACCAGGCTCCTGGAGCCGCTGGGCGCGGCCATCGAGGGCGCCCACCACGCGGGCCTGGTGCTCGGGGCCGACCACCCGCAGCGCATCCGCGTCACGTCGGACGGCAGGCTGCGGCTGGCGTTCCCCGGCCCGCGGCCGGACGCGATCGCCCGCGACGACGTCAAGGGCCTGGGCGCGATCCTCTACCTGCTGCTGACCGGCCGGTGGGCGCTGCCCGGCGGCCCGGAAGGCGTGCCGGTGGCGCCGACCGGTCCGGACGGGGCCGTGGTCGCGCCGAGCGTGCTGCACCCGTACGTGCCGCACGAGCTGTCGTCGGTGGCGGTGCGGTCGCTGGAGGACACGAGCGTCGGCGGCATCCGGACGTCCGCGGCGATCCTCCAGGTGCTGGACCAGATCGCCGAGTCCGAGGCGCAGACGGCGATGATCAAGCCGGTGCCGGAGTCCTCGGACGACGGCGCGGTGTGGACCACCCAGCGGCCGGAGCGGGGCAGGGACCACAAGCGCAAGCTGATGATCAGCGTGGGCGTGCTGGCGTTCGCGACGCTGGCCGTCATCGTGTGGCTGGGCGTGCAGATCGTGAGCTTCTTCAGCGACGAGCCGGCCGGCACCGGCGGTCCGACGGTGGTGATCGGCCAGTCCAACCAGCCGGGCTCCGGCCAGCCCGCGCCACCCGCGCCGACCCCGGCCGGGCCGGTGCAGCCCGCGTCGGTGGGCGTGTACGACGTGACGAACCAGCCGGACAACGCGAACCGGGCGACCCGGGCGGTGGACAACAACCCGACGACGGTCTGGCAGACGGAGAACTACTTCCAGCCGTTCCCGTCGCTGAAGCCGGGCATCGGCCTGATGGCGTCCTTCGCCGAGCCGGTGAAGCTCGCGTCGGTCACCGTGACGTCGCCCAGCGAGGGCACCGTGGTGGAGATCCGGGTGGCCGCGGCCGAGGGCGCGCCGCTGGAGGAGACCAAGGTCATCGCCACCGCGACCCTGTCGGCCGGCCAGACCCAGCTCCAGCTCAACGACCACGACGCGACCCAGCACGTCCTCGTATGGGTGACGAAGCTGGCGGGCAGCGGGCGGAACAACAAGTCCGAAATAGCGGAACTGGTCTACACGCGGGCCCAGTGACCTGGAGAGCGGCCCTGAACGGGTGATCGGAGTGCCCTTGGTGGGTGCCGATACCCTCTCTGCGTGACCGCCGCAGCCAGCTCGGACGCAGACCTCATCGCGGCGCACGCCGCCGGAGACCCGCACGCGTTCTCGGAGTTGGTGAAACGGCACCGGGATCGGATGTGGGCGGTGGCGTTGCGCACGTTGCGCGACCCCGAAGAGGCGGCGGACGCGCTCCAGGAGGCGTTCATCTCCGCGTTCCGGGCCGCAGCCGGCTTCCGCTCCGAGTCGCAGGTCACCACGTGGCTGCACCGAATAGTCGTGAACGCCTGCCTGGACCGGATGCGCAGGCGGCAGACCCGGCCGACCGTCCCGCTGCCGGAGGCCGGTCCCGGCGAGCCGGTCGCACCGCGGGACGCGATGGCGGAGCGGGAGACGCGGCTGGTCGTCCAGGAGGCGCTGGCCGAGCTGCCGGAGGAGCAGCGCGCCCCGATCGTGCTGGTCGACGTGGAGGGATACTCGGTCGCGGAGACGGCCCAGCTCCTGGGTATCGCGGAGGGCACGGTCAAGTCGCGGTGTGCCCGCGGGCGCGCGAAGCTGGCCAAAGTTCTGGGCCACCTCCGGAACCAGAGTGCAGAAGCGAACGTCCCAGTCACCGATGTGCAGGTGCAACAGGGACGTCAGTTGGAGGAACGATGACCGGCAATGTGCGGCGCTCCGGGCCGCCGTGGTCCGTCGACCTGCTGGCCGATCTGCACGCCGGTGTCCTGGACCCGCGGCAGGAAGCCGAGCTGCGGGCGGTCGTCGCGGACGACGCCGAGGCGCAGGAGGTCCTGGCCGCGCTGGACGCCACGCTGGAGGACCTGCGCGGGCTGCCGCCGATCCCGATGCCGCGGGCGGTCGCCGACCGGATCGACGCCGCGCTCGCCGAGGAGGCCCGGCCCACCGCCCCGGTGGTCGACCTCGCCGCCCGGCGGCGCAGGAAGCAGCTCGGCTGGGGCGCCGGCCTGCTCGCCGCGGCGGCCGTGGCGGTCGGCGTGGTGGTCGTGTCGACGCAAGGCAGCACCACTTCGTCGCCCGGTGACCAGCAGGCGCAGCCGCAGACCACGAACACGCCGGTCACGCAGCGGCTCGCGGTCAAGGGCAACGACTTCGGGCCGGTCTTCGGCGACGTGCTCAAGGCGCAGAACTACGGCCCCCTGGAGAACCAGGACAAGCTGGCGGGCTGTCTGAAGGGCGGGGACATCGTCGGCGCGAAGCCGCTCGGCGTCAGCCCGATCACCCTGGACGGCCGGGACGCCGTGATGGCGATCCTGCCCGGTGGCAAGCCGGGCGCGTTCCAGATCGTGGTGCTCGACCCCGAGACGTGTGGGCCGGACAACCCCAACGGGGTACTCGCCAAGAGCGATATCACCCCCGAGTAGTCCACCTCACCCGATCGACGCGGAATCTCCGCACCCTACGATCCGTTGAAGGCAGTGCAGGCCAGTGCCTGCCACGCGACTAACGGAGGTCGAGGGTGTCGGACGTTCGGAACCTGATCGTCGTGGGATCGGGGCCCGCCGGGTACACCGCGGCGGTCTACGCGGCCCGCGCGCAGCTCGAACCGCTGGTGTTCGAGGGCTCGCAGTACGGCGGGGCGCTGATGACCACGACCGAAGTCGAGAACTACCCCGGCTTCCGCGACGGCATCATGGGCCCCGACCTCATGGAGCAGATGCGCGAGCAGGCCAAGCGGTTCGGCGCGGACCTGCGCGCGGAGGACGTGGAGAAGCTGGAGCTGGCGGGCGACGTCAAGTACGTCCACGCCAACGGCACCCGCTACGCCGCGAAGGCCGTCGTCCTCGCCATGGGCGCGGCGGCCCGCTACCTGCACGTGCCCGGTGAGCAGGAGCTGCTCGGCCGGGGCGTGTCGGCCTGCGCGACCTGCGACGGCTTCTTCTTCCGCGACCAGGACATCGCGGTGGTCGGCGGCGGCGACTCGGCGATGGAGGAGGCGACCTTCCTCACCAAGTTCGCCCGGTCGGTGACGATCATCCACCGCCGCGAGGAGTTCCGCTCCTCCCGGATCATGCTGGACCGCGCCCGCGCCAACGAGAAGATCAAGTGGCTGCTCAACGCCGAGGTCACCGAGGTGGTCGGCGAGGGCACCGTGTCCGGCGTGAAGACGCGGGACACCCGCACGGGTGAGATCACCGAGCACCCGTTCACCGGCTTCTTCGTCGCCATCGGCCACGACCCGCGCAGCGAGCTGGTGCGCGGCCAGGTCGACGTCGACGAGGCCGGCTACGTCCAGGTGCAGGGGCAGACCACCTACACGAACGTGGCCGGCGTGTTCGCCGCCGGCGACCTGGTGGACCACACGTACCGGCAGGCGATCACCGCCGCCGGCTCGGGCTGCGCCGCCGCGATCGACGCGGAGCGCTGGCTCGCCGAGCACGGCACCGCGGCGGCGGCGGTCACCGCCGAGCACGTCGGCGGCGGTTACGCCGAGCCCGCCGTCACCACCAGCTAAACCCTTCTGAAAGAGGAGACAACATGGCAGGCGCCACCGTGCCGGTGACCAGCGACACGTTCACCGAGAGCGTGTTGCAGAGCGAGAAGCCGGTGCTGGTCGACTTCTGGGCGACCTGGTGCGGCCCGTGCAAGATGGTCGCGCCGGTGCTGGAGGAGATCGCGGCCGAGCACGCCGAGAAGATCACCGTCGCGAAGCTGGACATCGACGCCAACCCGTCGATCGCCCGCGACTACCAGATCATGTCGGTGCCCACCATGATCCTGTTCAAGGGCGGCCAGCCGGTGAAGCAGATCGTGGGCGCGAAGCCGAAGGCCGCGCTGCTCAACGACCTGTCCGAGGTCCTCTCCTGAGTGCAACCGACCACGTGACCCGTCCGTCTTCCGAAGATGGACGGGTCACGCTTTTGTGGGCGGGTAACCACTGCCTGTAGCCCTGCGTGGGCCATCCATGCGAGCAAGGCACAATAGGGCGTCAGTTCAGCGTCGACACAGGTCGGCGCCTTAGCGAACGAGGGGTACATGCCGCTTCTCCGCCGCGGGGATTTCGGTCCGGACGTAGCCGAGGTCAGGGCCACCCTGACCAGGCTCGGTCTGCTGTCCGATCCACAGCCGTCACAGGTGTTCGACCTGCCGGTCGAGCACGCGGTGCGCGCGTTCCAACAGCAGCGGGGTCTCATCACCGACGGCATCGTCGGCCCGGCCACCTACCGCGCCCTGCGCGACGCGACCTTCCGGCTGGGCGACCGCCCGCTGGCCTACCTGATGTCCCAGCCGGTCACCGGCGACGACGTGTCCGCGCTCCAGGAACGCCTGCTGGAACTCGGCTACGACGCGGGCCGGGCGAACGGCGAGTTCGGCCACCAGACGGAACAGGCGCTGCGCAGCTTCCAGCGGGACTACGGCCTCATCGTGGACGGCATGTGCGGCCCCGACACGGTGCGGGCGCTGCGCCAGCTCCAGCCGAAGGTCCGCGGCGGCCGGCCGGTGTTCCTGCGCGAGCAGGAGCGGGTCCGCAAGGCCGGCCCGAGGCTGTCCGGCAAGCGCATCATCATCGACCCGGGCCACGGCGGCGCCGACCGGGGCGTCGTGGTGGACGGGGTGTCCGAGGCCGACGTCATGCTCGACCTGGCCCGCCTCCTAGAGGGCAAGATGGCCGCGACCGGCATGGAGGCCCTGCTCACCAGGGGCCCCCGGCACTGCCCGGACGAGGGCGAGCGCGCCAAGTTCGCCAACGAGGCGGGCGCGGACCTGATCCTGTCCCTGCACGCCGACGCCAACCCGTCACCGCTGGCGTCGGGCGTGGCGACCTTCCACTTCGGCACCGGCAACGGCACGTCGTCCACGGTAGGAGAGGCGCTGGCGGGCTTCATCCAGCGCGAGATCGTCGCCCGCACCGGCCTGCTGGACTGCCGGACGCACCCCAAGACCTGGGACATGCTCCGGATGACCCGCTGCACGGCGGTCCGCGTGGAGGTCGGCTACCTGACCAATGATGGAGACCGGGCGAGGCTGGCGAACCCGTCGTTCCGGGACGTGGTGGCCGAGGGCATCCTGGTGGCGGTGAAACGCCTGTACCTGCTCGGCAAGGACGACCAGCCGACCGGGACGTTCACCCTGGACGACCTCGTGCGCCACGAGGTGACCACCGGGCAAGTCCGCTGACCAAGTGAGCCCTTGGGGTGGATTCCACCCCTGATCAGGGCTTGTCGGCCGGTGGAGCCACTAGCGTCGACCGCCGTGAAACCCGAACGCCTCACCACCGTCCGCAGTCGTGAGCTGGGTGCGGAACTCCGCGAGGCCCGCACCCGGATCAACCTCAACGCCGACAAGCTGTCCAAGTCGCTGGGCTGGTCGGCCAGCAAGGTAAGCAGGCTGGAGCACGGCCAGCGCGGAGCCAGCGACTTCGACCTGGGAGCCCTGCTCGGCCGCCTGGAGATAGACCCGGCCAGCCGCGCCCGCATCCGCCGCCTGATCCACGAACAGGACCTCGGGCACTTCCTGCGCTCCCACGACGGGAGGCTGGCGGACAACCTGACCTGCCTGATCATCCACGAGCGGGCCGCGCTCACCATGTGCAAGTACGAGCCGATGATCGTCCCGGGCCTGCTCCAGACGGAGGACTACGCCCGAACGGTGATCACTCAGAACGGTGTCGACTCCGCCGAAGAACTCGCCTTCATGCTGAAAGGCCGGATGGACCGCCAATCGGTGCTGGCCGGGCCGGACTCGCCGACCGCCGAGTTCTTCATCCACGAGACGAGCCTGGCAGGCAGGATCGGCTCCAACCGGATCATGCAGGACCAGATGATGCGGCTGTCCTTCATGTGCAACTGGGCACGCGTCCAGCCCCGGCTGATCCCGGCGTCGGCGGGCGGTCACCCGGCACTGTCCCACTCGTTCAACCTGATGACCTTCAAGCCGTCGGTGGGGCCGGTCGCGTACAGCGAGACGGACGTCGCGACCGTGTTCATCGAAGCCCCCGCCGCCATCAAGGCCTACGAGCGCAAGCGCGAGGTACTCGCAAGCCTCGCGCTCGATGCGGAACAATCGCGGTCGGCGTTCGCCCGCTGGGCGGACTTCTACGACCGTCGAGAGGACTGCGATGCCCGAGGCCCTGACGTGGCGTAAGAGCAGCTACAGCGGCGGCGGCAACACGGACTGCGTCGAGATCGCCCAAGCCGGGCGGGCGGTGGCGGTCCGGGACTCCAAGAACCCCACCGGTCCGGTGATTGCTTTCCCCCTGGGCAAGTGGCAGGCGTTCCTCCACCGACACCAGCCGTAGGGAGCGCCACAGCAAGGCGACTGGGCGGACGATGCGCCGTGCCACCTGCGCCGTCCGGGCTTCCCCGTCAGCGACAAGGGGTGGAGTGTGATTCGCGCGCTCAGCGCGGTAGCCGTAGGCGGACGACCGTCGAGAGGACTGCGATGCCCAAGGCCCTGACATGGCGTAAGAGCAGCTACAGCGGCGAGGGCGGCAGCAACTGCGTCAAGGTCGCGCAGGCCGGGCAGGCGGTGGCAGTCCGAGACTCCAAGAACCCCACCGGACCAGTGATCGCTTTCCCAGTGGGCAAGTGGCAGGCGTTCGTCACGGCTCACCGCGCCTGAGCTGTCGACAACGGCCGATTCTCGTCCATACCTGACGAAAACCAGGCTCTGACCGCCCCCGGACGACCGAGAGGGACCACCGTGCTGATCCGGTTCGAGGTGGCGAACTTCCGCTCGATCCTGGACCCGGTCGAACTCTCGATGGTCGCCGTCGACCGCGACCGCCCCGAGGCTCGGCCCGTGCCCAACCTGAACGAGAGCCTGCTGTCCGTGGCGGCCATCTACGGCCCCAACGCCTCCGGCAAGTCGAACGTCCTCGCCGCCCTGAACTGGCTCACGGCTGCCGTCGAGCACTCGCTGCGACTCTGGGACGAACGGATTCCCACCGAGCCCTCTGCCTTCGCGAGCGGTTCTGACCTCCTGACGGAGTTCACGGTGGAATCGGTCATCTCAGATGTCCGCTACGAGTACGTGGTGGAACTCGATCAGCAGCGCGTGCACTATGAAGGATTGTTCCACTACCCGGAGAAGAAACGTCGACGGATATTCGAGCGTGACGGCGAAGACCTCAAGCTCCAGCGCGGTCTGGGCAACGTGTCGGGCACGCGGGAACTGTTGACCCCGCGAACACTCGCACTCTCCATCGCTCAGCGCTTCGATGAACCTTTGATCTCCGATTTCTATCGTGATCTTGCCCTGACACAGGCATTCGGACTGATGCGGCGCGGGCGCACGGCTGCGCACCGGCCGACCTGCGAATGGTTCGACGATCCGGAGGACCGCAGCCGGTCAACGGCGATGCTGCGCATGGCCGATCTGGGGATCGATGACGTGATGATCGAGAGCGAGCACTCCCGGATTCGCCTCGTACACCGCACCGCGAATGATGAACGGGTGCCGTTCGGACTGGATGACGAGTCCGCCGGCACCCAGACGTGGTACCACCTCATCGGACCCGTCCTGACGGCCCTCCGACATGGCTCGCTTCTGCTGTTCGACGAGCTTGACGCGAGTCTGCACCCGACACTGTCGGCGCAACTGATCCGCCTCTTCCAGGACCCGGTGACGAACCCCCAAGGCGCGCAACTGATCTTCACCTCGCACGACACCAGCCTGCTGAACCACCTGAACCGGGACGAAGTCTGGCTCACCGAGAAGACCGAGAAAGGCACGACCCGGCTCGGCGCGTTGGCGGAGTTCGCGGGAGAACGTGTGCGAAAGTCACAGAACCTCGAAAACGCCTACCTGCACGGCAGATTCGGCGCGCTGCCGGATGTGAACCGCACCGAAGTGCTCCGAACGCTCCGGCTGATCGGCTGACGATGGCTCGGAGCAGGGTCACCCGCGTCGAAGGATCCACCACTCGGCCGGAACGCAAGACCAGCGCCGTGTACTGGAAAGGAGTCGCGTTCGAACCCGACTACCTCAACGACTCAAGCGGTTGCGCGAGGTTCGCGGCAACGCCGCGATCACTATCGAGATCGACCTGGAGCAGTGGGTGCCGCTCATCCTCGTAAAGCTCACTATCGCACACGCCACCAACAAAGAGGTCGATGAGTGCTGGTGCGTGATCGACGTCGAACGGTCCCGCACCACCCTGACCTCCAGCAAGCCATCCGTTTGGCGAAGGGCTCGCCCGGCGCGGCAACCCGTAGCCCTACGACCGTCGAGAGGACCGCGATGACCAAGGCCCTGACGTGGCGCAAGAGCAGCTACAGCGGCGGCGCGAACACCGACTGCGTCGAGATCGCCCAGGCCGGCCAGGCGGTGGCGGTCCGCGACTCGAAGAACCCCACCGGTCCGGTGATTGCTTTCCCCCTGGGCAAGTGGCAGGCGTTCCTGGCCGCCATCGAGCCGCGCTAAGCCAGCACGACCCACAGGTACAGCGCCACCAGCAGCCCGCACAGCACGGTGTGCGTGATCGGATGCCGCACCAGCAAAGCCACGAACTCCCGCAGGAACGCACTCGGCAGGAAGTACCAGGCCGTCCGCGACCCGATGACCTCCAGCCTCATCCGCATCCGCCGGGCGAGCACGGCGGTTCGGAACACGTGGAAGTTGTTGGTCACCGCCACGGTCCGGCCGCTGTGCCCGCGCGCGTCCAGCAGAGCCCGGCTGTACCGCAGGTTCTCCTCGGTGCTGGTCGCCCGGTCCTCCACCACGATCGCGGCCGGAGGCACGTCGCGGCCGATCAGGTACCGGCGCATCGCCACCGCCTCCGAAACGTCCTCATCAGCCCCCTGACCACCGGAAACGACCACCAGCGGCGAGTGCCCCGCGGCCACCTCGCGGCGGAACACGGTGACGGCGCGGTCCAGGCGGCCGGCCAGCAGGGGTGGCACGCGGGAGCCGTTGAGGCCTGCTCCGAGGACGATCACGGCGTCGAAGCCCGTGCGGCGGCCGGTCTTGCCGTAGATGATCGAGTACAGCAGCAGGCTGACGAACAGGAACGCCACGTACGCCGAGACGATCACCAGCGACCCGACCACGGCGTGCACCCACGTCCGGTCATCGATCAAGGCGAACCCGAACACGACCACCAGACTGATGATCGCCAGGCCGGTGAGCAGCGACAACAGGTTCGCCAGGCCCCACCCCTCGCGCCGGAGCATGACCACGCCGTTGACGATCAGCGCCACCGGCAGCACCAGCCCCGCCCCCAACGCCCCCAGCAGGAACGCCGACCGGATGACGTCGTCCAGCCACGCCGGCAGGTCGTCCCGCGACACCACCCAGAGCAGCGCGAACACCAGCGTCAGGCCCAGCCAGACCGCATTGGCCATCCGACGCCGGTCGCGACGCACGCCCAGCCCGAACAACACAGCCGACACCACGGCGATGATCGCGAACAGCACGACGCCAACGTAATCGGCGCACCGGCCGGCCGCCCAGCCCTCAGCGCTCCGGCATCTCCCACGGGGGCAACGGCAGCACCTGCCCGGTCTCCAGCAGCGTCTTCAGGTTGGACAGCACGGCCGCCCAGCCCGACGCCGCCTGCGCCCGCTCGGCCCCGTCGGCCAGGCCCTCGTGGGTCACGGTGAGCCGCACAGTCTCGCCGTACGGCTGGATGAGGAACGTGACGGTGGACGACACCGCCACGTCCGCCGGGTCCTTCCACGTCGTCACCAGGCGGTGCGGCGGATCGCTCTCCAGCACCTCGCCCACCACGTCGTCGATGCCCGACCCGTCCGCCCGGCGGTGGGCCCACGACGAACCCACCTGCCAGTCCGACACGTTGTGGTGCCCCCAGTAGGCGGCCGTCAGGTCGGCATCGGTCAGCGCCTCCCAGACCTTCTCGGGGGTGCTGTTGATGTAGGTCACGTACACGAACTCTGGCTTCATCGCGGCCTCCGCCTGTCGTTTGATCGCGCTCAACGCCCGCAGCCGGGGTTGGTCGAACCGCCCGATCCACCGTTCCTGGATCTCGTGCAGCGGCACCGGGTTGAGGTAGTGCAGCTTCTCCCTGCCCCGGCGGACGGTGGTGATCAGGTTCGCGGCCTCCAGCACGCCCAGGTGCTGCGTCGCGGACTGCCGGGTCATGCCCACCCGGGCGCACAGCTCGCCGAGCGTCTGGCCGTTCTCCTCGCGGAGCCGGTCCAGCAGGTAGCGCCGGGTCTCGTCCGCGAGGGCCTTGAACACCTTGTCCACACCCACAGTAATGCAGTCAAATACCTGCATGTCAACTCACGCCAAAGAAACCGCAGGTCAGAGCGAGAAATCAGACGGGACGGAAGCTCGGTTCGGCCGTCGACACGGTCACCGAGTCGAGCAGGCGCTCCAACGCCGCCTCGACGTCTTCCTTCCACGAGGACGCGCTGCGCAGCTCCAGCCGCAGCCGGGGCCAGCGGGGGTGTGGCCGCACGGTCTTGAAGCCCACCTGCAGCAGGAAGTCGGCCGGCGTCACGCACGACCGCTCGGCCTCGTCCGGCCGGTTGTCCCCGAACGCCTCGATGGCCTTCACGCCGCGCCGGGTCAGGTCCTTCGCCACGGTCTGCACCAGCACGCGCCCGAGCCCGCCGCCGCGGAACTCCGGCAGCACCTCCAGGCCCGTCATCAGCACCGCGTCGGGGCTGGCGGGGGAGGTGGGGAAGGCGAGCGACCTCGGCACGGCCGCCGGCGGCGCGTAGAACACGGAACCGGCCGGGATGCCGTCGCAGTAGATGATCCGGCCGCACGAGCCCCATTCGAGCAGGACGCTGGACACCCAGGCTTCCTTCTCGAACTCGGTGTCCCCGAACTCCTCGGCCTGGTCCTTCAGGTGCGGCGCCAGCTCCCAGAACACGCACGTCCGGCTGTGCTTGGAGAGGTGCTCCAGGTTGTCCAGAGTGACGCCCACAACGCGTCGCGACACCCCGACCTCCCAACCCCCGAATGCGACCCCTACGAAGGATAGGCGGAGGTGGCCCCCGTCTGGAAGGCGAATGCCCCGAACGGGACGGCGGTTACACTCAGCCGGGAACGAACCCGCCGGTAACCCGTACGAACACACCCGCCGGTAACCGCTACTACGTCGGAGTTCCCCGTGAATGTGCCCGGACAGCCCGCCAAGCAAGGGCCCAGGAGTCTCGATCCCCACCTGCGCCGGTACGCGGCGCGCACGGCGGGGATGACGGCATCGGAGATCCGGGCGCTGTTCGCGGTGGCAAGCCGACCCGAGGTGGTGTCCCTGGCGGGAGGGATGCCCCACCTGGCGGCGCTCCCCCTGGAGTCCCTGTCGACCGAGATCGGCGACCTGATCGCGCACGACGGCCTCGTGGCGTTGCAGTACGGCTCGGCGCACGGCGTGCCCGAGCTGCGCGAGCAGATCTGCGACGTGATGGCGCTGGAGGGCATCCACGCCCATCCGGATGACGTCGTCGTCACCGTGGGTTCCCAGATGGGCCTGGACATGGTGACCAGGATCTTCTGTGATCCCGGTGACGTCGTGCTGGCCGAGGGTCCGTCGTACGTGGGCGCGCTGGGGTCGTTCTCGGCGTACCAGGCGCAGGTCGTGCACGTCGTCATGGACGCCGACGGCCTGGTGCCCGAGGCGCTGAAGGAAGCCATCCTCGCGGTCGAACGCGCAGGTCAGCGGGTCAAGTTCCTCTACACGATCCCGAACTTCCACAACCCGGCCGGCGTCACGCTGGCCGTGCGGCGGCGGGCCGAGGTGCTCGATATCTGCCGTGCGCACGGCATCCTGGTCGTGGAGGACAACCCGTACGGGCTGCTGGGCTTCGACGGCGTGACGTACCCGGCGCTGCGGTCCACCGACCCGGACAACGTGGTCTACCTGGGCTCGTTCTCCAAGACGTTCGCCGCGGGCCTGCGCGTGGGCTGGGTGCTCGCGCCGCACGCCGTGCGGGAGAAGCTGGTGCTGGCCGCCGAGTCCGCCACGCTGTGCCCGCCGACGCTGAACCAGCTAATCGTGTCCCGCTACCTGTCGACGCACGACTGGAAGGGCCAGGTCAAGACCTACCGCGAGGCCTACCGGGAACGCCGGGACGCGGCGATCTCGGCGCTGGAGCAGCACATGCCGGCTGGTTCCACGTGGAACAAGCCGAACGGCGGGTTCTACGTCTGGCTGACCGTGCCCGAGGGCATCGACACCAAGGCCATGCTGCCGCGTGCCATCACGCAGCGCGTGGCGTACGCGTCCGGCACCGGGTTCTACGCGGACGGGTTGGGCAGCAGGCAACTGCGCATCTCGTACTGCTACCCGACGCCGGAGCGCATCCGGGAAGGCGTGCGCCGCCTGGCGGACGTCATCAAGGACGAGTTGGAGCTGCACGAGACGTTCGGGCCCACGGCCGCGCGATCGCTCCCCGGTCTGCAGACGCCGTCACCCGACACCGCCTGACGGCCCGCAGCCCCGTCGCCCCACACCGCCTGATCAGGAGAAGAGAAGTTGTCTGACCGCTGGGTCGCAGTGCTGTCCGGTGGTCTGTCGCACGAGCGGGAGGTGAGCCTGCGATCCGGTCGCCGGCTCTCCGCCGCGCTGCGTTCGGCGGGCCTGGTCGTGGAGGAGTGGGACGCCGACGCCCAACTCCTGACCAAGCTGCGCGAGCACCGGCCCGATGCCGTCGTGGTGGCGCTGCACGGGGGCGAGGGCGAGAACGGGTCGGTGCAGACGATCCTGGAACTCGTCGGGGTGCCGTTCGTCGGCACGGACTCGCGTGCGTGCCGCCGGGCGTGGGACAAGCCGACCGCCAAGGCCGAGCTGACGCGCGCCGGCCTGACGACGCCGGAGTGGACCGTGCTGCCGCGCGCGACGTTCCGCGAACTCGGCGCGCAGCCGGTGCTGGACGCGATGGTGGACAAGCTCGGCCTGCCGCTGATGCTCAAGCCGGACCAGGGCGGGTCCGCGCTCGGCGCCCAGGTGGTCCGGGACTCGGCGGACCTGCCGGCCGCGATGGTCGGCTGCCTGGCGTACGGGAACACCGTGCTGGCGGAGCGGTACGTCGAAGGCGTCGAGGTGGCCGTGACGGTGGTCGACGGCCCGGACGGGCCCTACGCCCTGCCGCCGGTCGAGATCGTGCCGGAGAACGACATCTACGACTACAACGCGCGGTACACCGCCGGGCTGACCGACTTCCACGCGCCGGCACGGCTGGACGCGAACGCGGCGCGGGCGGTCGGGGAGTTGGCGATCTCGGCGCACCGGCTGTTGGGTCTGCGGGACGTGTCGCGGACGGACGCGATCGTCGCGGCCGACGGCACGGTGCACTTCCTCGAAGTGAACGTGTCGCCGGGACTCACCGAGACCTCGCTGCTGCCGATGGCGGTCGAGGCGGCCGGACAGTCGTTGGGGGAGATCTACTCGGGGCTCATCGAGCGCGCTGTTTCACGTTGAACATTGCTTAGGACTCAACTACGGCCCGCATCCGTTCGGATGCGGGCCGTATTCATCACCGTGACATAAGACCCGTGGGTGATCATACGTCCGAAGAACGTGTCCGATTTGTCGCATCCGGCGCCATGAGGTGGATGATCCGCTCAAGATCGTCCACCGAGCCGAACTCGACCACGATCCGACCCTTCCGCTGCCCCAACTCGACCTTCACCCGCGTGTCGAAGTTGTCCGACAGCCGCTCCGCCAGCTCCTGCAACCCCGGCGCCTGGATCGGCTTCCGCCGCACCTGCTTCGCCTTCGCGGGCTCGGCCGACTTCGCCAGCGTCACCGCTTCCTCGGTCGCCCGCACCGACATGCCCTCGGCGATGATCCGGGTGGCCAGCTCCTCCTGGACCCCCGGGTCCTCCAGCCCGAGCAACGCCCGCGCGTGCCCCGCCGACAGCACGCCCGCCGCGACCCGCCGCTGCACGGGGAGGGGGAGCTTCAGCAGCCGGATGGTGTTCGTGACGACCGGGCGGCTGCGGCCGATGCGGTCGGCCAGTTCCTCGTGCGTGACGCCGAACTCCTCCAGTAGCTGCTGATACGCCGACGCCTCCTCCAGCGGGTTGAGCTGCACGCGGTGGATGTTCTCCAGCAGCGCGTCGCGCAGCATCACGTCGTCGGCGGTCTGCCGGACGATCGCCGGGATCGTTTTCAGACCCGCGAGCTGGGTGGCACGCCAGCGGCGCTCGCCCATCACCAGCTCGTAGGTGTCCGGCCCGGTCGCCCGCACCACGATCGGCTGCATGAGGCCGAACTCGCGGATGGAGTGCTCCAGCTCGTGCAGCGCCTCCTCGTCGAACACCTGCCGGGGCTGCTTCGGGTTGGTCCGGATCGACGTGACCGACAGCTCCTGGTACACCGCGCCGGCCACCTCGCCCGACGGCGTCGCGTCGGACGAGGGCGCAGGGGTGGCGCCGTTCGGGACGGCCCGGATCGGCGTCGGCGCACCCGCCGGTGGGCCGCTCGGGATCAGGGCCGCGAGACCGCGACCGAGGCCACCCTTGCGCTGCTCCGTCATGCCGACCCCATCTCCGCGCCGAACTCGGCGATCTCCCGTGCCGCGTCGAGGTAGCTCATCGCGCCCCGTGAACCGGGATCGTAGGTGAGCACCGTCTGACCGAATCCTGGTGCCTCGGAGACCTTCACGCTGCGCGGGATCACCGTTTTGAGCACCGTGTCGCCGAAGTGGCCGCGCACCTCGCTGGTCACCTGGTCGGCCAGCTTCGTGCGGCCGTCGTACATGGTGAGCAAGATCGTGGACACGAGCAGCGTCGGGTTGAGGTGCGCCTGGACGAGTTCGATGTTCCGCAGCAACTGCCCCAGCCCCTCCAGCGCGTAGTACTCGCACTGGATCGGGATGAGCACCTCCTGGGCGGCGACCATCGCGTTGACGGTCAGCAGGCCCAGCGACGGCGGGCAGTCGATGAACACGTAGTCCGGGCGGATCGGGTCCAGCGCCTCGGGGCTGAGCGCTTCCTTGAGCCGCGACTCGCGGGCGACCATCGAGACGAGTTCGATCTCCGCGCCCGCGAGGTCGATCGTGGCGGGCACGCAGAAGAGGTTGGGGGACTGGTTGCTGACCTGGGCGGCCTCGGCGACCGACAGCTCGCCGATCAGCACCTCGTACACGGACGGCGTGCCGGACCGGTGCTCGACGGCCAGCGCGGTGCTCGCGTTGCCCTGCGGGTCGAGGTCGATCACGAGCACCTTGAGGCCGTGGATGGCGAGCGCGGCGGCGAGGTTCACCGTGCTGGTCGTCTTGCCGACGCCGCCCTTCTGGTTCGCGACGGTGAGGACGCGGCGGTGGGTCGGCTTGGGGAGTTGGAGGGAGTCGGGGTGCAGCACACGGGTAGCGCGCGCTGCTTCCTCCGCGATGGGGGTCCACACGGTGCTGTCTCCTGCGTTGTCGTCCGAGCCGTTGGCAGTCGGTCCGTCGGCGTCCGGTCGGTTGTCGGGGCGGAGCACTTCACCCGCGCCCACCGCGCCCTCCCGGTCGGTTTCACGTGAAACACCGGCCGCGTGGAACACCGGTTGCAGGGGGTCGGGATACACGGTCACCGATCCTTCCTCTTGCGACGCGCGCCGTCACGGCGGCTCGCCTGCTCCTCGCGCTCCACGAGCACGACCGTCGTCGGCACTTCGAGTAGTTCGCCACCACAGGTGGTGACCCGGCCTCCGATACCCCCGGCCCGCCGCACCGCCTGGGCGTCCCGCTCCAGCTCCTCGCCGGCGCTCTCGCCCTTGAGGGCGACGAGCTGACCACCGGGCCGGAGCAGCGGCAGGCACCACCGGGCGAGCCGCTCCAGCGGGGCGACCGCGCGGGCCGTCACGACATCGCTGCCGGCCACCTGCTCCCGCACCGCCGCCTCCTCGGCTCGTCCCCGCAACACCCGAGCGCTCAGACCGAGAGAGTCGACCACTTCGGTCAGCCACGCCACCCGACGTGCCATCGGCTCCAGCAGGATCAGGTCGAGGTCGGGTCGGGCGATCGCCAGGGGGATGCCCGGCAGGCCCGCGCCCGAGCCTACGTCCACGACGCGGCAACCCTGGGGGAGCAACTCCGCGACAACGGCCGAATTCAGGATGTGCCGGTCCCAGAGGCGGTCGACTTCCCGCGGGCCGATGAGGCCGCGTTCGACGCCGTGCTCGATGAGCAGGTTCGTGAAGGCGACCGCCTTGGGGTAGTGATCGCCGAACACCCGCTTCGCGCGGTCCTCCAGAGCTACGGCCATGTCTCCGTCGTTTCACGTGAAACCACACGGCGGTGGTCGGCCGGTGGGTTGATGGGGGCGTCCACGGGGGCTTCGAGCGCCCCACGACTGTGCCGACGCCCACTATGACGGATCACCCCGGCGACACGCCAAATTAGGACGACCAGAACGGCGTGTTTCACGTGAAACGAGCAATCCGGCCGTCAAGTGGGCGCGTGCGGTACATCTCCAGTCCGATGTCGACCGACTCGACGTGGTCGAGCGCGGGCACGTCCTCAAGCGGGAACCACTCCGCCCGGTCGGTCGTGCCGCCCACCTCGTAGGTCAGGTCGCCGCCGACGATCTTCGCCTCGTACAAGATCCGGATGCGGTGGTAGTCGAGATCGACCCCGTCCCGGTTGAGCGGACCGTGCACGTTCTGGATGCCGAGCAACTGGCGGACTTCGGCGTGGTAGCCGGTCTCCTCGAACACCTCGCGGATCACCGCGTCGTACGGGTCCTCGCCGTGGTCGACGCCGCCGCCTGGCAGGATCCACCTCGGTCGCTCCGGCCCCAGCCATCGCGAGAGCAGGATGCGCCCCTCGTCGATGATCACTGCGTAGGCGGCGACGCGCAGCTTCCGGATGATCTCAGTCATGCCGCGACCGTTTCACGTGAAACACGAGCAGGGGAAGTCCTCCGCCCGAAGCAGAGTCGACCATCACGCGGACACGAAAACGGCCCCTGGTTTCACGTGAAACCAGGGGCCGCTCTCCGACAGAACCCTAGGGCTTGGGTAGCACCACAACGCGGCGCTGCGGCTCCTCGCCCTCACTCTCGCTGTGCACGCCCGCCACCGCCGCGACGGCGTCGTGGACGACCTTGCGCTCAAACGGGGTCATCGGGTGCAGCCGCACCTTCTCCCCGGACGCCAGCACCTTCTCCGCCGTCGTCTTGCCGAGGTCCGCGAGTTCCGCCCGCCGACCCGCCCGCCAGCCGGCGATGTCCAGCATGAGCCGGCTGCGCACGCCGGTCTCCTGCTGCACGGCCAGCCGGGTGAGCTCCTGCAGCGACTCCAGCACGGTGCCGCGGGGCCCGACCAGCTTCTCCAAGTCGTCACCGCCGTCGATGCTCACGATCGCCCGACCCGCCTCGACATCGAGGTCGATGTCCCCGTCGTAGTCGAGCAGGTCGAGCAGCCGCTCCAGGTAGTCCCCCGCGATGTCGCCCTCTTGGACGAGCAGGTCCTCCGAACTCCCCGACCGCACCGGTGGGGCTTCGTCAGCCTCCGGCGTGTCCACGTCGGTAGCCTGCAACGTCTCCGACACGATGTCTCCTCTCCAGGGTCAACGACGCCTCTTGTTGCCCTGCTTCTTGCCCGCGGATCGGCCTGGGCTCAGACCGGGAATCTCGGTGGACGGCTTGCCGTTCGCGGCCGGCTCGTCCGACGGTGGGGTGTCCTGCTTCTTCTCCTCGGCCGCCGGCTTCGGGTCGACGGGCTTCGGGTCGACGGGCTTCGGGTCGACGGGCTTGGCCGCCTTCGCGCCGGCCGGCGGCTTCACACCCGGCGCGGGCTTGGCGCCCGGCTTCGGCTTCACGCCGGGCTTGGGCGCGAGCGCCTGGCGCTGCTGCGTCGCCTCGGCCTTCTTGGCGGCTTCCTCGCGGTCGATGCGGTGGTACACGACGTACTGCTGCGCCAGCGTCCACGCGTTGTTGCTCAGCCAGTAGAGCAGGATCGCGACGGGGAAGAAGAGACCGCCGACCAGGACGCCGACCGGGAAGATGTACAGCGTCAGCTTGTTCATGATCGCGGTCTGCGGGTTGTCCGCCGCCGCCTGCGTCTGCCGGGCCACCGAGTGCCGCGCGGTGAAGTGGGTGGCGATCGACGCGATGATCATCAACGGGATCGACACCAGCATCACGGCGTTGCGGGAGGTCGCGAACTGCGCCAGCTCGTTGGCGGGCATCGTGATGAACGTCGACAGGTTCGCGCCGAACAGCTTGGCGTTGACGAACGACTCCACGCCCTGGGCGTCGAAGAAGTAGACCTCGCCCCAGCCGGGCTTGAACGAGCGCAGCACGTGGAACAGGCCGATGAACACCGGGATCTGCACCAGCATCGGCAGGCAGCCGCCGAGCGGGTTCACCCCGTGCTCGGACTGGAGCTTCTGCATCTCCTGCGCCTGGCGCTGCCGGTCGTTCGCGTACTTCTTCTTGATCTTCTGGAGTTCCGGCGCGAACTCCTGCATCTTGCGCATCGAGCGCACCTGGCCGACGAACGGCTTGAACAGCAGGGCGCGCAGCGTGAAGACGAGGAACACCACGGACAACGCCCATGCGAACCCGCTCGACTCGCCGAAGATGTGGCCGAACACCCAGTGCCAACACCACAGGATGAAGGACACCGGGTAGTAGATGAAGTTGAGCACTAGCTACTCCTCGGCAGGAAGGTCGGGGACCGTGGTTCGCCTCGGCGGAACGGGGTCCAGGCCACCAGGGTGCCAGGGTCCGCAGCGGCCCAGCCGGCGGATGGCCAGCCAGGAGCCGCGCAGCGGACCGTGGACGGTCAGCGCTTCCACCGCGTAGGCGCTGCAACTCGGGTGGAAACGGCAGGTCGGGGGCAACGCGGGGGAGATGAACCGCCGGTAGAACCGGATCGGCAACAACAGCGCCCGCGTCACGGGACTCACCCGGTCGGTCATCGCAGCAGCCTGCGCAGCGCGGCGTCGAAGTCGTGCCCCAGCTCGGCGCTGCTCGCCTCGGCGGCCGGCGCGAGCGCGCGGACGACGAGCGACGTGCCGGCGGGCAGGTCGCCGAGCCGGTCCCGCACGACGTGCCGGAGCTTGCGGCTCACCCGGTGGCGGACCACCGAGTTGCCCACGGCCTTGCTCACGACGAAGCCCACCTTGGACGGGTCCAAGGTGGGCTGCGCCGTACGAGTCGGCTCCGCCTCGACGCCCGCGGCCGGAAGGCCCGGCACCAGGGCGTGCACGACCAGCCGGGGCCGGCCGGCCCGGCGGCCTCGGCGGACCACCAGGCCGAAGTCCTGGCTGCGGGTCAGCCGGTTGGCCGCGGGTAGCACGGCGCTGCGGCGATCAGGCGGAAAGCTGCGTGCGGCCCTTGCTGCGGCGCGCGGCCAGAATGGCGCGACCGGCGCGGGTGCGCATACGCAGCCGGAACCCGTGCGTCTTGGCGCGGCGGCGGTTGTTGGGCTGGAAGGTGCGCTTACCCTTGCTCACGGTCGGACTCCCGGTGCTGAACGTCTGTGGTCGTCCCCGGCGGGTCCATGGGCGCGCGCAAAGAGCACGCCTCGCAAGCGGAGACCGTTCCAGGGTACGCAGCCCCGGGGGCGGGACTCAAATCGGGGTCGCCGGCAGGGTCTCGGCGAGCACGTTGGGCGACGTGCCGAGCACGTAAAACGCTTGCGACGACCTACGCCTTGTGGCATGGCCCGCACCTTGTTAGCGTGCTGCCTTCGCGGGTAGGCCGTGGGCCGGCACAGACGTCGCCACACGCCACCGCTGGGTGTTCGGGAGCAACGGGGGGATCCGCTGCACTCCGACGCGCGCGTTCGTGCACAGTTGTGGATAACTCTGTGGATGCCTCTATTCTCCGTGTCCACGTCGTGGCAGTCCCCGGGGGCTGACCGCGGGGGAGTCACCGAGGGGAGGGGAGCGCGGAG